>NZ_OZ260078.1:890000-4831021 GCF_965284355.1 Phenylobacterium sp.
GGTCCGATCAGCAGCACACCCGCGAGGAATCCGGCCAGGTGGGCCTCCCAGGCCACGCCTGCGTCTCCGGCTCCAGGGATCAGCGCCCCGCCCGTGAAAGCCATGATCACATTGATGAGGATCCACGCGCCGCCCATGCCCGTCACGGCCTGCGACAACATCCTGCCCGGACGCCCCTGCCCGCCGATCAGACGCGCCGCCGCGCCCATCAGGCCGGAGGCCGCACCCGACGCGCCCACCATCGCGGCGTCCTGTCCCCAATGGAACGCGGCGAAGCCCAGACAGGCCAGCACGCCGCACGTCAGGTAGAAGAGGAAGAAGGAGGCCACGCCGCTGGCCCTCTGGCCCAGGTAGCGCCCGACCGGCGCGCCGAACGCCAGCACGAAGGCGGCGTTCATCAGCGCGTGGCTCCAGCTGCCGTGCAGAAACTGCGAGCTGAGCAGGCCGACGTAGTGGCCCTCCAGCAGGCGCGCCGGCGAGAACGCCAACACATCGGTCGCGAAGGGAAAGGCCCTCTGCAGCATGTAGAGGACGACGATCGACACCGTGAGCGTCACCACGGGCCAGGGCGCGTTGACGATCGGCTCCGGCGACGGCCGGTATCGGGGCTCGTCAGGCTTCGGCGATCGCGATCCGCCCGGCGCAGGGGCTTCGAAGTAAACAGCGTTCATCGGCACCTTATGTAAGATGTCTCGCGGGCATACGCGAGCGCGGCGCTTTCGCGCCTTGCCGACGCCGCAGTGCTTCGCGATGTTGCGCGGCTCGATTTCTAGGAACCGCGTTCTCTTGATGACCCGTCTCTGGGGCCTGCGCCCCGTTCTCGCCGCAGCGATCGCCCTCTCCCTCGCGCAACCCACCCTGGCTCAGGCGCCCGTCGCCGCGCCGGCGCAGGCTGTCGCCCGGCTTGCGCCCGGAGAATGGCCCCAGGCCCGGTCCGACCTGAAGGCCGACGCGGCCTATCGGTTCGGCGCGCTGCCCAACGGCATGCGTTATGCGATCCGTCGCCAGACCGTTCCGGCCGGCCAGGCCGCCTTCCGGCTGTGGTTCGCCACCGGCTCGCTGATGGAGACCGACGCGCAGCAGGGGCTGGCCCACTTCCTCGAGCACATGGCCTTCAATGGCAGCAAGGAGGTGAAGGAAGGCGAGATGGTGAAGATCCTCGAGCGCCTGGGACTGGCGTTCGGCGCCGACACCAACGCCTCGACCGGCTTCTCCGAGACCACCTACAAGCTGGACCTCCCCCGCACCGACGCCGAGACGGTCGACACGTCGCTGAAGCTGCTGCGGGAAGCCGCGTTCAACCTCACCATCGATCCGGCGGCCGTCGATCGCGAGCGCGGCATCGTCCTGGCGGAAGAGCGCGCCCGCGACACCCCCGGCTACCGGGTGCTGGTGGCGCGGATGAACTTCCAGATGAAGGGCCAGCGTCTGCCCACCCGCCTGCCGATCGGCAAGGTCGAGGTGCTGCGGACCGCGCCGGCCAGCCAGATCGTCGACTATTATAACACCTGGTACCGGCCAGAGCGGGCCGTGTTCGTGGCGGTGGGCGACTTCGACGTCGACGCCATGGAGGCCAAGATCAAGGCCGCGTTCGGCGCCTGGACCGCCAAGGCGCCCGCGCGGCCCGAGCCCGACCAGGGCCCGGTGGCCCCGCGTGGCCCCGAAGCCAAGCTGGTTGTCGACCCCGGCGTCACTCAGACCCTGCAGGTGACATGGCTGAGCCCGCCCGACCTGTCTCTGGACACCGAGGCCAAGCGCCGTCGCGACCTGATCGAGAACCTGGGCCTGTCGGTGTTGAACCGCCGCTACTCGGCCCTGTCGCGCGGTGCGAACCCGCCGTTCCTGGGCGCCGGCGCCGGCAAGTTCGAACAGGACGACGCCGTCGAGGTGGTCTCCGTCGGCGTCAACGCCGAGGCCGGCCGCTGGCGTGAGGCCCTGGCCGCCGCCGAGCAGGAGCAACGCCGGCTGACGCAGTACGGCGTCCAGCAGGGCGAGCTTGACCGTGAGATCGAGGAGGTCCGCGCCAACCTGAAGGCCGCCGTCGCCGGCGCCGCCACCCGCCGCCCCGCCGACCTCGCGGCCGAAGTGCTGGAGTCGCTGTCGGACCACACCGTCGTCACCTCCCCGGCCGAAGACCTGGCCATGTTCGAGCGCGCGGTCGCCGGCCTGAAGGCCGAGACCGTCAACGCGGTGATCAAGTCCACCTTCCGAGGCCAGGGCCCGCTGGTGTTCATGGCCTCGCCCACGCCCATCGAAGGCGGCGAGCCCGCCGTCCTGGCGGCGCTGACGAGTTCGCAGAAGGTCGCGGTCGCGCCGCCCGCTCAGCAGCTGGCGCTGACCTGGCCCTACGAAAGCTTCGGGCCGCCCGGCAAGGTCGTCGAGCGCCGTGAAGTCGCCGACCTGGGGCTGACCTTCGTGCGCTTCGCCAACGGCGCGCGCCTGACCGTCAAGCCCACCACCTTCCGCGACGACGAGGTCCTGGTCCGCGTGAATGTCGGCTCCGGCATGCTCAACCTGCCCCGCGACCGCCAGAGCCCGTTCTGGGCCTCCAGCGCCCTGATCGAGGGCGGTCTGAAGAAGATCGGCGTCGAGGAGATGGAGCGTGTGCTCGCCTCCAAGGTCTATGGCGGCCGCTTCAACTTCAGCGACGACGCCTTCGTTCTGTCGGGAAGCACCCGCACCGGCGACCTGCCCACGCAGATGCAGGTGCTGGCCGCCTACCTGTCAGAACCGGCATGGCGCGACGCGGCCTTCGCGCGCATCCAGGCCGCCGGCAAGACGATCCATGACCAGTACGAATCCACCAACAACGGCGTCCTGTCTCGTGACCTGCCCGGCCTGATCCATTCGGGCGACCGGCGCTGGACCTTCCCGTCGCGCGAGCAGATCGCCGCCGGCAAGATCTCCGACGTCCAGGCGGCGGTGGCGCCCGATCTGAGCCAGGGTCCCATCGAGGTGGTGATCGTGGGGGACATCAACGTCGATCAGGCGGTCGCGGCCACCGCCTCCACCTTCGCCGCCCTGCCCGCCCGGGCCGAGCCCAAGCCCATCCCGGCCGCACAGCGCGCCGTGGCGTTCCCGAAGGGCGCGCCCACGCCGGTCACGCTCACCCACAAGGGGCGCGCCGACCAGGCCATCGGCTACATCGCCTGGGCTACCACCGACTACTGGACCAACCCGCAGCGGGCGCGCGAGACCGCGGTGCTGCGCGAGATCATGAAGCTGCGGATCACCGATGAACTCCGCGAGGCGCAGGGCGTCACCTACTCGCCCGACGTGAACTCGCAGCACAGCCTGGTCTGGACCGGCTGGGGCTACATCGCCGCCAACGTCGAGGCGCCGCCCGAGAAGCTCCCGGGCTTCTTCGACGACGCCCTCAAGATCGCCGCCGATCTCCGGACCAAGGAGGTCGAGGCCGACGAACTCGAGCGGGCCAAGAAGCCGCGCATCGAGTCGCTGCAACGCGCCCGGGTGACCAACGGCTACTGGGTGAGCGAGCTGTCCGGCGCCCAGTTCGACCCGCGCCGCCTGGACCTGATCCGCGAGATCATCCCGGGCACGGAGAAGGTCACGGCCGCCGACGTGAAGCGCGCCGCCGAGCAGTGGCTGAAACCCGAGGCGGCCTACCGGGTCGTGGTGACGCCCGCGGCCGGCGGCGCCGCCGCGCCCTGACCTTCCCTCCCTTGATGGGGAGGGACAGGCCGCGCCAGCGGCCAGGGTGAGGGCGTGAAGGCCAGAACGCGGGCGTAGGGGAGTATCGCTACTCCCGCGATCTGTCCCTCGCCCTCAAGGGCGGGACGCTACGCCGCCGCCCGGCCATCCTCGTAGACCGGCGCATCGTCCGCCGGCAGGAACGCCTTGCCGCGGATCGCGTCCGAGATCTTCTCGGCGATCATGATCGTGGGCGCGTTGGTGTTGCCGCCCACCAGGGTCGGCATGACCGACGCATCGACCACCCTCAGGCCGCTCAGGCCCTGCACGCGGCAGTCGGCGTCGACCACCGCCATGGCGTCGCCCGCCGCGCCCATCCGGCAGGTGCCGACCGGATGATAGATCGTCTCGGCCGAGCGCCGGATCCACGCGTCGATGTCGGCGTCCGACTGTACGCCGGCCCCCGGCGAGTACTCATCCTTGATGTAGGGCTTGAGCGCGGCCTGGGCGGCCACCTCGCGCATCATCCGCACGCCCTCGCGCATGGCGCGGCGGTCTTCCTCGGCCGAGAGGTAGTTGGCGAAGATCGCCGGATCGGCCAGCGGGTCGGAACTGCGCAGACCCACCTTGCCGCGAGACTCGGGGCGAAGCTGGCAGACGTGGAACGTGAAGCCGTCCTTCTGGACCGCCACCTTGCCGTGATCCTGCATGATCGCCAGCACGGTGTGGACCTGCAGATCGGGGCGGTCGAGGTCGGGCCGCGAACGCAGGAACGCGCCGGACTCCAGCATGTTCTGCGCGCCCAGACCCTTGCGCTGGAACAGGTACTCCAGTCCGATCGCCAGCGTCTTGATGCCCTTGCGCATCGAATAGATCGTGATCGGCTTGGGGCACTCCCACGACATGCAGACGTCCAGGTGGTCCTGCAGGTTCTCGCCCACGCCCGGCAGCTCGTGCACCGACTTGATGCCGTGCTTCGCCAGGTCTTCCCCGCGGCCGATGCCCGACAGCTGCAGGATATGCGGCGACTGCACCGCGCCCGCCGACAGGATCACCTCGGCGTCGGCGTAGACCGTCTGCGGCCCGGCCTCGGTGACGATCTCGACGCCCACGGCCTTGCCGCCCTCGACCACGATCCGGGTCGTCCGGGCGCCGGTCAGGCAGGTGAGATTGGGACGGTTCAGCGCGGGATAGAGATAGGCCCGCGCCGCGCTCCAGCGCTCGCCCTTGTGGATGGTCAGCTGATACGGCCCCCACCCTTCCTGCTGATAGCCGTTGAAGTCCTTGGTCAGCGGGTGGCCCGCCTGGGCGCCCGCTTCGATGGCGGCGCGATAGATCGGATTGGGCGAGGCAGCCTTGGAGACGTGCAGCGGGCCGTCGCCGCCGTGCCACGCGTCACCCCCGCCCTGCAGGCTTTCCGAGCGCTTGAAGTAGGGCAGCACGTCGGCATAGCCCCAGCCGCCCAGGCCCATCTGGCGCCACTGGTCGTAGTCGCGCGCGTGGCCGCGGATGTAGATCATGCCGTTGATCGACGACGAGCCGCCCCAGCCCTTGCCGCGCGGCCACCAGAGTTTGCGGTTGTCGAGGTTCGGCTCTTCCTCGGTCCAGAAGCCCCAGTTGAACGGCCCCTGCTTGCTGATCAGGCCGCCCACGCCCGCGGGCATCGTCACCATCAGCGACTTGTCCTTGCCGCCGGCCTCCAGCAGCAGGACCTTCGTGGTCCCGTCCTCGGTCAGGCGGTTCGCCAGCACGCAGCCCGCGGAACCCGCGCCGATGATGATGTAGTCGTAGCGATCGGCCACGGCGGCCTCCCTAAACGTCGTTCAGTTCCGGGCAACCTGACAAAGCCGGCTCACCGAAACAAGGCTGCCGCCCAACAAAAATGACGCCAGCGTCACCTTCCCTCAGGTGAGCGCGCTCTAGGCCATCCCCAGCCAGAGGATCGCGAGCAGGAAGAACGTCAGCGCGATGAACGAGAAGATCAGCAGGAACCAGGTGCGCCATAGGGTCGAGAACCACCGCAGCCCGTAGGCGCCCTGCAGCTGGTAGTACATGTGCATGGGGACGATGACCGTTGAGGCTGCAAGCGCCAACCCGCCGATCGCGCCGCCGACCCGGCCAAGCGCCGCCACCACCATGATCAGAAGCGACATGAACGTCAGCGAGTAGAGAACGAAGACCCCATGATCATATAGCGTGAAGCCGCGTTTCCAGAGGAAGAGCAGCGCCACGAACGGGATCGATATAGGGATCAGCAGGAACGAGAACTTGTAGAAGGTCTGCTGCAGCTTGTAGATCGCCAGCTCGGGGTTATCGAGCTTATGCTTGATCTTCTCGTCCAGCTTCTTCGAGCCGGTCGAGATGCCCAGATTGCCCGACTCCTTCTTCAGGTCGGCCTTGATCTCGGTCTGGATCTCTTCGCGAATTTGCCCCACCGGCACGCCATTGTCCTTCCCGACACGCTGCTTGGCCAGGGCGACGTTCTTCTCCGCAGTCCTGACAGCGGCTTCGGCCACCGCCTTTTCCTCGGGTGGCGCATTCGCCAGCGCGACCTTGGCGTTGGCCAGTTCGCTGTTGCGCCGCGCCAGGTCGACCGCGGCGGCCGCCTGCTCGCCCAGTTCCCCGCTCTCGGGCGCCGGCGCGTAGCTCAGGGCCATGAACATCACGAACACGGTGAACAGGAACATCGCCAGCGGCGAGACGTAGCGGGTTCGCTTGCCCAGGCACCATTCGCGGGTCAGCTGGCCCGGCCGGAAGACCAGCCGGGGCAACGTGCGCCATGTGCGGCTGTCGAAGTGCATCACCCCGTGCAGCAGTTCTTCGCCCAGGTGCAGCAGGGTGCGGTGGACGTGACTGGCGTTGCCGCAGTTGTGGCAGAACCGTCCGATCGTCTCGGTCCCGCAGTCGGCGCAGGCGCTGTGGGGATCGCCGGCCTTGCCGGTCGGCGTCTCGAACGTCGAGCCGATCAGCCCGCCCGTCGCGGCGCCGCCGACCGCTTCCAAATCCACCATCACTGCCCCCGCAACGCCGGCGGAATGTGACGGGATTGGCCTCGGGCAGCAATATTGCTGCCCGATAACAACCGGATCCGGCGGTCAGGCGCCGTTGCTTCTAGCGCCCCTGCCAGTTCGGCGCGCGCTTCTGGGCGAACGCCAGCGGGCCCTCCTTGAAGTCCTCCGACGTGTAGAGCGCGGCGATCGCCGGATACTTGTTCTGCCCCTTCAGCGCGGCCTCCAGGCTGGGCTCGTCGAGGCCCTTGTAAACCGCCTCCTTCGAGGCGCGGATCGACATCGGCCCCAGCTCGCAGATCGACTTGGCGAGGGCGCGGGCGGCGTCCATCAGGTCCTGCGGCGCGGTCACCTCGTGGACGAAGCCCAGTTCCTTGCCCTCGGCGGCCGAGACCCGGCGCGCGGTCAGGATCATGCCCATCGCCCGCTTGGTCCCGATGGCGCGCGGCAGTCGGTGCAGGCCCCCGGCCAGCGCCGCCAGGCCCACCCGCGGCTCGGGCAGCGCGAACACCGCATTCTCCGACGCCAGGATGATGTCGCACGCCAGCGCGATCTCGAACCCGCCGCCCATGGCGACGCCGTTCACCGCCGCGATCAGCGGCTTGGTCAGGTCGAACCGCGAGGTCAGGCCCGCGAAGCCCGACGGCGGGCTCTTCATCACCCCGCCGGTCGCCTGGTGCTTGAGATCGTTGCCGGCCGAGAAGGCCCGGTCGCCCGCCCCGGTGACGATGCCCACCCACTGGTCAGGATCGGCGGCGAAGGCGTTCAGCGCGTCGTCCATCTCGAAGTGCGCCGGCGAGTGCATGGCGTTCATGACGTCCGGCCGGTTCAGCGTGATGACCGTGACCGGCCCTTCCCGGTCGACTTTGATGAATTCGTAGGTCATGGCGTTCTCCCGTTTGGCGTCGACCCTCGGGGGGCGCCGTCACGTCCGTCAAGCCGCGGGTCGGCTAAAGCGCCTCGACCAGAGCCACGGCCAGCGCCCCGGCCAGCGCGTTGCGCAGGTCGCCGCCCGTCGCGCCATTGAACAGCCGATCGACGTCGGGATGGTCGATGAACTCCAGCTCCAGCAGACAGGCCCGGCAGGCGTTGGACGAAGTCCCCAGCTTCACATCGCGCAGGGCGCCCAGCCCCGCCATCTTCACCCCCGGCGGCGGGGCATAGGCCTCACCGTTCGCGGCCTGGGTGTAGCGCGCCGAGCGCAGCTTGCACTTCGGGTCGTAGGCCTGCATCGACGAGAGCGCCGCGGCCACGATGGCCCCCGCGAACGCCGCATCCGCCGCCACATTCAGGTTGCGCAGCCCGCTGGACGGCACGCCGGGGCCCTCCTGAGGCGAAGCGCGGCCGGCGGTCAGCACCGTCTTGGCCTGCATGTACTTGCGGTCGATGTAGGCCTCTGTCCCGCGCACGGTCCCGTTCCAGCCGTTGAAGTGAAGGCTGAGATAGAGGTCGGCGTCATAGGCGGCCGCCTTCCCCGCCCGGTCATCGAGCGAGAGGTTCACGTCGGCGTCGCGGGTCATGAAGACGTCCAGCGACTTTCCCAACGCCGCCGCCCGCTCGCGACCCGAACCGTTGGTCAGCGACCACCGGATCCGACGCGCCACATCCAGCGTCAGGGTCTTCTCCATCACCCCGCTGGGCGACTGCGCATGGTTCCAGTCGCTGCCGCCGATGTTCTGGCTGCCGCCGTGTCCGGGATCGAGGACGATAACTCCCATCTGCCCCTCCATCGCTGAGGCGCAGACGTTCCCACGGCGAAGCTGACCGAGCAATCTTCAGTTGCGCGGCCGGCTCGGTTCACCCCTGCGGCGCAGCTAGGCGACCTGCGTCAGCTCGCGCCGATATCGCTTCCAGTTCTCGACATAGTGGGCGGAGCCCATGGCCATCCGCGCCGCCTGCTCGGGCGAGAGCTCGCGCACCACCTTCCCCGGCGCGCCCATGACCAGCGAATTGTCCGGGATCTCCTTGCCCTCGGTGATCAGGCAGTTGGCGCCGATCAGGCAGTTCTTCCCGATCACCGCGCCGTTCAGGATCACCGAGCCGATCCCCACCAGGGTGTTGTCCCCGATCGTGCAGCCGTGGAGCATCACCATATGGCCCACGGTCACGTTCGCGCCGATAGTCAGCGGCGAGCCGGTGTCGGTGTGACAGACGCTGCCGTCCTGGATGTTCGAACCTTCGCCCACGATGATCGGGTCGTTGTCGCCCCGAAGCGTCGCGCCCCACCAGACCGACGCGTTCTTCTTCAGAATCACTCGGCCCATAACCGCAGCTGTCGGCGCAATCCAGTATTCGTCATCATTTGGTAGCTCAGGTGTCACATTGCCTAAGTTGTAGACAGCCAATTCCTCACCCCTCTTCTTTCGGCGATCGGGCCTTTAACGACTCGTAAAGGACGTTACCCTCATTCTAGTCGGGCGATTCGAGCAGGCGAAAGCCTCTCGAAGGCCGCCGCGGAGGTTTCGCCTCCGTGTTCTCGCGCTGGACGGAGTGGATGGCGCCGGGTCTGTTGTTCCATCGGGTTGTTTCACCCGGATCCGCAGATAGCGAGGGACCGCCCAAGTCCTGTTTGGGACGTCTCGCACGCCGCCGCCGCATCGTTCTCACCCAAGCATTCGAAGGGCGCTCCCACACGGGACGCCCTTTTTTCTTGCCCCCTGAGGAGGCCTTATGAGCAAGCGGGCTCTGAAGCGACAAGTGCGCGAAGGCGCGTTCGACGCCGGTCAATTTGCGGGGGACGATAAGATTCGCCGGTTGCCCGTCGACAGGGGCTGGTCACCGCTCCAGCACCACAACGACGACCGCGAACAGGCCTATCTCAAGACGATCAAGGCCAAGTCGCCCGGCCAGCAGCAACTGATCGACGCCATCGACGCCAAGAACCTGGTTCTGGCGCTGGGCCCGGCCGGCACCGGCAAGACCTACCTCGCCATCGCCAAGGCGGTGGAGGCGCTGGAAGCGGGCCGCGTCGGCCGCATCGTCCTCTCACGCCCCGCCGTCGAGGCGGGCGAGAGCATCGGCTTCCTGCCCGGCGACGCCGAGGACAAGCTCGCGCCCTACCTGCGCCCGCTCTACGACGCGCTGTCGGACCGCCTCTCGATGAAGCGGGTTCGGGCGCTGATGCAGGAAGGCGCCATCGAAATCGCGCCGGTCGGCTTCATGCGCGGCCGGACGCTGAACAACGCCTTTGTCGTGATCGACGAGGCCCAGAACTGCACCTACACCCAGCTCAAGATGCTGCTCACCCGGCTGGGCTGGCACTCGACCATGGTCGTGACGGGCGACCCGGACCAGTCGGACCTGCTGCCCGAGTTCTCGGGCCTGGGCCCCGTAGCCGCCAAGCTGGAAGACGTCGGCAACATCGCCGTCGTCCGCCTGGCCGACCGCGACATCGTCCGCCACCCGCTGGTCGCCGAGATGCTGGGGGTTCTCTAGCCTCCAACCTCTGAACGTCATGGCCGGGCTTGTCCGGCCACCCAGAAGCGCCGCCGGTTCCTTGGGGACCGCGGCGGCGCCGCTGCGGCGCGCAGATCTCGACGCCTGCGTTTCTGCCCCCGGACAAGCTCAGGAATGACGCGAGGCGCTTGGGGAAACTAAGCCGCCGGCTGGTCCTCGAACGCGGCCATCTGGTCGCCAAGCGCCTTCTGGAACGCCGGCCTCGCTTCGCAGCGCATCACATAGGCCGCCAGGTTCGGATGCTCTGCGACCAGATCGGTGTGGCGGGGGATGCGCAAGACCGTGACCATCATCAGGTCGCCGACGGTGAACCGGCCGTCCAGGTAGTCCTTGTCGCTCAGCGCCGCCGACAGCTCGGCCAGGCGCTTTCTGACCATGGGTTCCAGCGCCGCGCGGCGGCCCGGCATCCAGGGCTGGTCGGCGAAGAACAGGTCCATGCTGGTCAGCTCCTGGATCACCGGCTCGATCGTGTTCAGCGCCGAGAACAGCCAGCAGGTCGCGCCCGCCCGCCGCTTGGGATCTCGCGGCAGCAGCGCCTCGCTCTTTTCGGCGACATGCAGCGCGATGGCGCCGGACTCGAACATGACGAGGTCGTCCTCGACATAGATCGGAATCTGGCCGTAGGGCTGCATGGCGCGAAACTCCGGCAGGTCGCGCTCCGGGCCCACATTCACCAGACGCGGCTCATAGGGCAGACCGGCCTCCTCAAGCGCCCAGCGCACTCTCAGGTCGCGGACCAGCCCACGGGCGAAATCAGGAACCCAGCGGTACGAATAGACGGCGATCATCGGGTCTGCTCCTTGAGATAGGCTTCTGCGCTTTCGAACACCGAGCTCCACCCGCCGATGTGGCTGTCGCGCAGCGCGATGTCGGTGAACGGGGTCTGGTGGAAGGTCTGCCGCGTACGGCCGTCACCCAGGTCTTCGAAGGTCATTGTGACCACGGTCACCGGTTCGGGCTCGCCGTTACGCCATTGGAAGGTCTTCACGATGCGGCGGCCGGGCTCGACCTCGAGGTAGCGTCCGCCCATGGTCCGGTCTCCGTCGGCCGGCATGTGGACCGTGGCGCTCCACTCGCCGCCGACCCGGAAATCCAGCTGCACGTCGACGCAGCGCGAGCCGCGAGGCCCGTACCATTCGATCATGTGCTCCCGCTGCGACCACATCGCAAAGACCAGGGCGACGGGCGCCCTGAAGGTGCGCTCAATGAACAGCTCGTCGTCGGCCGTCGGGCGGCGCGCCACGTCACTGGGCATCGGCCGACCCCTTCACCAGATCGGCCAGATAGGCCTCCATCTTGTCGAAGCCGCCCTCCCAGAAGGCCCGGTAGCGGGCGAGCCAGCCGTCCAGCTCCTTCAACGGCTCCGGCTGGAGTCGGCACGGGCGCCACTGCGCCTCACGCCCCCGCGAGATCAGGCCTGCCCCTTCCAGCACCTTCAGGTGCCGCGAGACCGCCGGCAGGCTGATATCGAAGGGTTCGGCCAGCTCGCCGACGGTGGCCTCGCCTGTCGAGAGCCGCGCCAGAATGGCGCGCCGCGTCGGGTCGGCCAGCGCCGAGAACGTGGCGGTCAGCGGATCTACGGACATCGCACTTAGCACTCTCGTTAAATAACGTACTCGTTAAATACAAACGGCCGTCCCCCGTCAAGCCCGCCCTTGCGGACTTGAGGCCGGCCGAATAGATAGTTCGTCAACCTAACTAGTTTGGCGCCTATGCGCGACACGCCCGCCGACATCATCGCCCTGGCCGAAGCGCTGCGTCCCGCCGTGCTGCGTCTCTCGCGCCGCCTGCGTCAGGAGGCGCAAAAGGCCGGCCTGTCGGCGCAGGACGCCATGCTGCTGGGCCATATCCGCAAGCACCCCGGCATCGGTGTCAGCGGCCTGGCGGAAGCCGAGCGCACCTCGCGCCCCACCATGAGCGCACACGTGAAGCGTCTTGAGGCCGCCGGCCTCGTGGCCCGCAGCGACCACGCCGACGACGGGCGCCGCTCGGGCCTGGCGATCACGGCCGCGGGGACCCGCAAGCTCGATATCATCCGCCGCGAGCGCAACGACTGGCTCGCCGCCCGCCTTTCGCGCCTGACGCCCGCCGACCGCCAGATCCTGGAGGCTGCCGCCCCCGCCCTCCTCCGGCTGATCGACGCATGAGTCCGTCCGACGAGACCGTCGAGGGCGCGCCGCCGCCCGAGGCCGCCACCCCCAAGGACACCGGCGCGATCACCCGCGGCTGGGTCGTGCCCGCCATCATCGGCTCGGCCCTGCTGATGCAGACCCTGAACGCCACGGTGATCACCAACGCGCTGCCGGCCATGGCCAAGAGCTTCGGTGTCGAGCCCGTGCGGCTCTCCATCGCCATCACGGTCTACATGCTGTCGGCGGCGATTTTCCTGCCGCTGTCGGGCTGGCTGGCCGACCGGTTCGGGGCCAAGCGCATCTTCCTGGCCTCGATCGTCCTCTATGCGTCGGGCTCCCTGGCCTGCGCCTTCGCCGGCAACCTCGAGACGATGATCGCCGCGCGGTTCATCCAGGGCGCGGCCGGGGCCACCCTCATGCCCGTCGGCCGCCTGGTCCTGCTGCGCACGACGCCCAAGTCCGAGTTGGTCGGCGCGATGTCGGTGGTCACCATGCCGGCCCTCTTGGGGCCGGTGATCGGCCCCGTGTTGGGCGGCGCCATCGTCACCTTCGCCGACTGGCCCTGGATCTTCCTGATCAACCTGCCCATCGCGGTGGCCGGCTTCTTCCTGGTCCGCGCTTTCGTGCCCGAAGTGAAGGAACAGGCGGTCCCGCGCATCGACACCCCCGGCATCCTGCTGACCGGGCTGGGCCTGGCCGCCCTGATCTTCGGCTTCGAGAACATCGGCCGCGACACGCTTCAGCCGTGGGTGGTTGGAGGCCTGTTCGCAGTGGGCGCGCTGAGCCTCGCCGTCTATGGCTGGCACGCCAAACGGACCCCGCACGCCGTCATCGACCTCTCCATCTTCCGCAAGAAGACCTTCGCGGCGGCGACCATCGGCGGCGGCTTCATGCGGACCGCGATGGGCGCCAACCCCTTCCTCCTGGCGATGCTGCTGCAGGTGGCGTTCGGGATGAGCGCGTTCGCGGCCGGCACGATGACCTTCGTCTCGGCGGTGGGCGCCCTGGCCATGAAGACCACCGCCCCGCCCATCCTGCGCCGGTTCGGCTTCCGCACTGTGCTTCTGGTGAACGCCGTCATCGTGGGCGCGGGCTTCGCCGTCATCTCGCTGTTCCGGCCCGAGTGGCCGCACTGGGTGATCATGGTCGTGCTGGGCGTCAGCGGCTTCTTCCGCTCGCTGCAGTTCTCGTCCCTGAACGGCCTGGCCTACGCCGAGATCGAGTCCGAGGAAATGAGCCGCGCGGCCACCACGTCGTCGATGGTGCAGCAGCTGGTGCAGTCCATCGGCATCGGCCTGTCGGCCAGCCTGCTGCACCTGCTGATGACCCTGCAGGGCGAGACCCGCCTGACCGCCGAGGTGGTCGGGCCCGCCTTCGCGATCGCCGGGGCCTTCACCATGGTCTCCATGCTGTGGTTCTGGCGTCTGCCTGCGGATGCCGGGGATGAGATGAACGGTCGAAAGGCGACCTAGGAAACACCTCGCGCGCCGATTATCCTGTCAGCTGGATTTTCTGCTGCCAGAGCCGCCTTCCATGAAATTTCTTGCCGCTGTCGCCGCTGCCATTCTCGCGACAGCCACCCCGGCCCTGGCCGCGGCATCCAGCGCGCCCGCTCGCCCCGAGGCGACCCAACGCGTCGTGCTGCCGACCGACGTGCGGCCCGACCGCTACGCGATCCGCGTCACGCCGGACGCCGCCGCGCTGACGTTCACGGGGCACGTCGACATCGACGTCACCGTCGTCAGGCCAACCAGCAAGATCGTGCTCAACGCCGCCGACCTCACCTTCGGCACGGTCACCCTTTCGGGCGTCGACGGCGCGCCGAAGATCATCCTCGACGACGAGGAACAGACCGCCGCCTTCGACTTCGGCAAGACCCTGGCGCCCGGCAAGCACCGGCTCTCGATCGACTACGCCGGCAAGATCTATCAGCAGGCCTCGGGCCTGTTCGCCCTCGACTATGAGGACGCCGCCGGCGCGAAGAAGCGGGCCCTCTTCACCCAGTTCGAGAACTCCGACGCCCGCCGCTTCGCGCCCATGTGGGACGAGCCCGGCGTGAAGGCCGTCTTCTCGCTGGCGATCGAGACCCCCGAGGGTCAGATGCCGGTCTCCAACATGCCGGTCGAAGAAGCGGTCACGCCGCCCGGAGGCTTCACCACCGTCTACTTCGCCGACAGTCCGAAGATGAGCAGCTATCTGCTGTTCATGGCGCTGGGCGACTTCGAGCGCGTCTCGCAGAAGGTGGCCGGCGTGGACGTGGGCGTGGTGGTCCGCCGCGGCGACACCGAGAAGGCGAAGTACGCCCTCGATGCGGCCGTGAAGCTGCTGCCCTACTACGACGAGTGGTTCGGCACGCCCTACCCGCTGCCCAAGCTGGACCTGGTGGCCGGCCCCGGTCGCAGCCAGTTCTTCGCCGCGATGGAGAACTGGGGCGCCATCTTCTACTTCGACTATGCGCTCCTCTTGGATCCCAATCTGTCCACCGAGGCCGACAGGCAGAACGTCTTCATCACCGTGGCCCACGAGGTGGCCCACCAGTGGTTCGGCAACCTCGTCACCATGGGCTGGTGGGACGATCTCTGGCTGAACGAGTCCTTCGCCTCGTGGATGGAGAACAAGGCCACCGACCACTTCCATCCCGAATGGAACGTCTGGCTGCTCACCCAGGCCGGGCAGCAGAGCGCCATGCGCCTCGACAGCCGAGCGGGCACGCACCCGGTGATCGCCGAAATCCCCGACGTCTTCGCCGCCGCCAACGCCTTCGACAGCATCACCTACAACAAGGGCCAGGCGGTGGTCCGGATGCTGGAAACCTATGTCGGCGAGGAGGCCTTCCGCGCCGGCGTGCGCCGCTACATCGCTAGGCATGCCTACCAGAACGCCGCCAGCGACGACCTGTGGAAAGCGCTGGACGAGGCCGCGCCGGGCAAGGCCGTGGCCGACATGGCCCACGACTTCCTGCTGCAGCCCGGCGTCCCGCTGATCCAGGCCCGGGAAGCCGCCGGCGGCATCGCCCTCACCCAGGGCCGCTTCGCCGCCGACGACAGCCAGAAAAGCCCCCAGACGTGGCGCACGCCGGTCAAGGTGACGGGCCACGACGGCAAGAGCTGGCAGGGCGTGGTCAGCGCGTCTTCCGCCGTGACGGCTCCGGTCCCGGCGCCCGCGGTCGTGAACGCCGGCCAGACCAGCTACGCCCGCACGGCCTACGCGCCGGCGCTGTGGGCGAAGCTCGCGCCCCGGTTCGCCGCCCTTCCCGCCGCCGACCAGCTGGGCCTGCTCTACGACAGCCGCGCCCTGGGCGAGGCGGGCGTCGCGCCGATGAGCGACTTCCTGGCGCTGGCCAGGAACGCCCCCGCCGACGCCGATCCGATCGTCGTCACCACCCTGGCCGACCAGTTGGCCGCCCTGGACTGGCTGTATGGCGGCCGACCCAACCAAGCCGCCTTCCGCGCCTTCGCCGGCTCGCGCCTCGCGCCGATCGCCCAGCGCCTGGGCTGGGACGCCAAGGCCGGTGAGGCCGACAACGTGGCGGGCGCCCGCCGCGCGGTGCTGGTGGCTCTTGGCCAGTTCGGCGACCCCGCGGTCGTGGCCGAAGCGCGCCGCCGCTTCGCAGACCCCGCCGCCCTCACCGGCGCCGGTCGTCGCACCGTCCTCGACATCGTCGCGGCCAACGCTGACGCTTCAGCCTGGGAGGCGATCTACGCCCAGGCCAAGGCCAGCAAGGACATCACCGACCGCGGACGGTTGTTCAGCTATCTGGGCGCCAGCCGGGACCCGGCCCTGGCGGATCGCGCCCTCAAGCTCGCCCTGTCCGGCGAAGTCACCTCGTCCGAGGCGCCCGGCATCATCGCGGCGGTGGCCGGCGAGTTCCCCGAGAAGGCCTACGACTTCGCCATCGCCAACCGCGCGAAGGTCGACGAGCTGCTCGAACCCACCAGCCGCACGTCCTACTACGCCGACTTGGCCCAGGGCTCCCGCGACCCGGCCATGCTGCAGAAGCTGGAGACGCTGGCCGCCACCGTCCCGGCCTCGGCCCGCGGCGAGGTGAAGAAGGCCGAAGGCGCCGTCCGCTACCGCGTCGGCGTCATCGCCAAGCAGGTCCCCGAGATGGACCGCTGGCTGGCCACAGGCGCGGTTCGGCCGCCAGCGGCAAAGCCCGCCGCACGCGCAGCATCGCGCCCGACGCCGCCGGCCTCACAGCGCGTATGGGGAACACCCGGCTCGCCCTGAGCCGCGATTACTCCGCCGCCAGCAGCGCCTTGCCGGCCGTGAACGACGTCTTGAGCGCCAGTTCCGCCTTGGCCTGCTCGTACTCGTCCGCGAGGCGGGCCACCAGATCGGCCACGCTGGGCACGTCCTTGACCGCGCCGATGCCCTGGCCGCAGCCCCAGATGTCGCGCCAGGCCTTGGACTTCTGGTTCCCGCCCGAGCCGAAGTTCATGGCCGACGGGTCCGACTTGGGCAGGTCGTTGGGGTCCAGCCCCGCCGCGATGACCGAGGGCGCCAGGTAGTTGCCGTGCACGCCGGTGAAGAGGTTGGTGTAGACGATGTCCTCCCCCGTGCTCGCGACGATCATGTCCTTGTACCCTTGGGCGGCGGCCGCCTCCTTCGTGGCGATGAACACCGAGCCGGCGTAGCCCAGGTCCGCGCCCATCGCCTGGGCGCCCAGGATGGCGTGACCGGTGGCGATGGCGCCCGACAGCGCGATCGGACCGTCGAACCACTCCCGCAGGCTCTGGACCAGGGCGAACGGCGAGAGCGTCCCGGCATGGCCGCCCGCGCCCGCGGCCACGGGGATCAGGCCGTCGGCGCCCTTCTCGATCGCCTTGCGGGCGAAGCGGTCGGTGATCACGTCGTGCAGCACGATGCCGCCTGACGCGTGGACCGCCTGGTTCACGTCCTCGCGCGCGCCCAGCGAGGTGATGACGATCGGCGCCTTCCACTTGCTGGAAGCCTCCACGTCATGCTCCAGCCGGTCGTTGGTCTTGTGGACGATGTGGTTCACCGCGAAGGGCGCCGAGGGCGTGTCCGGGTGGTCGCGGTCCCAGATGGCCAGCTCTTCGGTGATCTGGTGCAGCCATTCGTGCAGCAGCGAGGCCGGCCGCGCGTTCAGCGCCGGGAACGAGCCCACGATCCCCGCCTTGCACTGGGCGATCACCAGCTCGGGCACCGAGATGATGAACAGCGGGCTGGCGATCAGCGGCAGACGGAGACGGTCGCGGAGAACGGGCGGCAGAGCCATGGCGTGCGGATCCTCGGACTTGGTTATATTTACGTTGTAAGTTCAGACTTGCCGGGGCGCAAGAGGCCCGGCCGCGCGGCCCGGTCAGGCCGCCGACGGAAACGTCGGGAAGCGGTCCATGGCGGGCACGATGTCACAGCTGAAGTCCACCTCGAGCGACGGGTCAGGCTCGCCGACGCCGCAGTAGGCCCGCTTGACGTGGTGTGAGCCAAGCTTGTCCTTACGGACGAACACCGCGCCGGGGATCGGGTTCATCCGCTCCAGCACGTGGTCGGGGATGGCGTCGCCGACGACGATCTCCTCGGCCCCCCGCTGCGCGCACTCGATCAGGGCGGTCTCGACGGCGGCCAGCCGGGCGATGTCGTCGTGATCGACGCCCACGTCGGGCTGATCCTCGTAGGCCAGCAGGCGGCGCAGGATCTGGTAGGCGTTGGACCAGTTCTTCGCGTGCGCCTGCAGCTTCGCGGCCACCGCCATCCGCTCGCAGACGAACAGGTTGATCGCCGCCCCCACCCCGGCCGCGTCCGGCAGCGCGCCCGGATTGAACTGCCGCGCATACGACGCCATCAGCTCCAGCCCGCCGCGATAGGTGTCCCAGGACTCCATCGCCTCGGCGTTGCCCACATGGACGTTGGCGCCCTTGGCGACCGAGGTGGCGACGATGTGCGGGGCGCGCGAAAACAGCACGTCGCCGTTCGACAGCGCATGCGCCAGCATGAAGAAGTAGCTGTAGGCAAACCGCGGCACGGGCCCGGCGATGGCCGGCAGCGCCGAGCGCTTCACCAGCCAGCATTCCGGGAACACGTGGTTCTGGATCACGAAGGCCAGGCAGTTGCCGAACTGGCCAGTTGCGAAGCGCTGCTCGTCCTCGTCGAAGTCATAGAACTTGCCGGTGATGGCGTTGTCCTTGGTCTCGTCCATCAGCAGCCACGGCGCCTGGATCATCACCAGCGCCGGATCGTCCTTCAGACGCCGCGCATAGGCGATCAGCTGGTCGGGGACCGCCAGGTCGTCGTCCGAGATGCTCACCACCACCTCGCCGCGGGCCTCGCGCAGCGTCGTCAGGATGTTGGGATGGGCCCCGAGGTTCTTCGGCTGGCGGATCACCCGCACCTGCGGATGGGCCGCGGCGTACCGCGCCAGGATCTGCGGCGTCTCGTCCGTGGAACAGTTGTCCGAGACCACGACCTCGTAGTCGATCCCGGCCGCGTCGAACGCCTCCAGGTGATGGGTCAGGTAGCGATCCAGGTAGCGGGCGCGGTTGTAGGTCGCCAGGCACAAGCTCAGCAGCGGCGTGGTGGGCGATCCCGACATTGCCGGAGACTCCGGGAGGCGCCGCGAGTCGTCAACGCAGGGGCGCAACGACCCTGGTCCGCGCGACCCGATTCCTCCCCCTGCGTGATCTTGACGGTCGTGGCGGGGCGCGCGCAATTCGCGCCATGGCCGACATCGCCCGTCTCGACCCTGGAATCACGCCG
This sequence comes from Phenylobacterium sp., assembly GCF_965284355.1. Classification (NCBI taxonomy): domain Bacteria; kingdom Pseudomonadati; phylum Pseudomonadota; class Alphaproteobacteria; order Caulobacterales; family Caulobacteraceae; genus Phenylobacterium; species Phenylobacterium sp. Next base: position 908,968 of record NZ_OZ260078.1, read on the forward strand.
GCCGGCGAGGACGCCTGGCGCGCCCTGGTCGCCAAGACCCTGGGCGACAAGCCCTTCGAAAGCCTGACGAACACGACCGTCGAAGGCCTGCCGATCGCCCCGCTCTATGCGGCGGCCGACCAGCCCGCGGCCTTCCCGACGCGCCCCTTCGACGGCGAGCGCCCTTGGGAGGTGCGCACGCTCTCGGCCCAGGCCGATCCGGCCCGCGTCAACGCCGAGCTGCTGGCCGACCTCGAAGGCGGGGCCGCCTCGGTCATCGTCCGCGGACACGCCACCGCCGAGGCGCTCACCCGCGCGCTGAAGGACGTCATCGTCGAGCTGGCCCCCGTGGGCCTCGACGCCGGCTTCCACGGCGCCAAGGCGGCCGATGGCCTGCACGCGGTCGCGAAATCGTCGCCGGGCGCCAAGCTGAACTTCCACATGGATCCCCTCAGCGCCTTCGCCGAGGCGGGTGTCAGCCCCGGCCCGATCGAAAGCCACCTCGTCAGCTGCGCCACCGTGGCCGCCCGCCATATCCAGACCTACCCGCAGGCCCAGCTGTTCCTGGCGTCGGGCCGCGTGGCGCACGAGGCCGGCGGCGGCGAGGCGCTGGAAGTGGCCGTGGCCGCCGCCTCCGCCCTGGCCTACGCCAAGGCCCTGGTCCGCGCGGGCGTCCCCGTCGCCGACGCGTTCGGCCGCATCACGCTCGGCCTCAGCGCCGACGCCGACTACTTCCTGACCCTGGCCAAGCTGCGCGCCGCCCGCGTCGTCTTCGCCCGCATCGCCACCGCGTCCGGCGGCCAGGCCGAGGCCCGCGTCGAGGCCCGCACCTCGCGCCGCATGCTGACGGCCCAGGACCCCTGGACCAACATGATCCGCCTGACCGCCGCCGGCTTCGGCGCGGCGGCCGGGGGCGCCGACGCCGTGGTGCTGGGCGCCTTCACCGACGCCATCGGCCTGCCCACGGCGTTCGCGCGGCGCCAGAGCCGCAACACCCAGCTGGTCCTGATGGAAGAGGCCGCCATCGGCCGCGTCGTGGATCCGGCGGCAGGCTCGGGCTACTTCGAAAGCCTCACCGACCAGCTGGCCCGCGCCGCCTGGGCGAAGTTCCAGGCCATCGAAGCGGCCGGCGGGATCATCGCCGCCCTGGAAAAAGGCCTCATCGCCCGCGAGGTCGCCGCCGCCGTCGAGACCCGTGGCGACCCGAAGATCCTGGGCGTCACCGCCTATCCGCCCACCGACAAGCAGGCTGTCGAGGTCGATCCCGGCCCGCCCGCCGCCCTCGACCTCGCCGGCGCCCGCCTGCCGGGCCCCGACGGCAAGTGCCCGGCGCTGACGCCGGTGCGGACGTCCGAAAAGCACGAGGTGGCGGCATGAGCGCGTTCCCCGACTTCGCCACCCTGCCCCTGGACGGCGTCGGCCTGACGGTCGCCCCGCCCCAGGCCGCGCCCTGGTCCACGCCCGAGGGCATCGACGTCCGCGCCGCCTACGGCCCCGACGACATCAAGGGCATGACCGAACTGGGCGGCTTCCCGGGCCTCGCGCCGTTCGTCCGCGGCCCCTACCCGACCATGTACGCCACCAACCCCTGGACGGTGCGCCAGTACGCCGGCTTCTCCACCGCCGAGGACTCCAACGCCTTCTATCGCCGCAACCTGGCCGCCGGTCAGAAGGGCCTGTCGGTCGCCTTCGACCTGGCCACCCATCGCGGCTACGACAGCGATCACCCCCGCGTCACCGGCGACGTCGGCATGGCGGGCGTGGCGATCGACTCGATCCTCGACATGCGCACCCTGTTCGACGGCATCCCGCTCGACCAGATGAGCGTGTCGATGACGATGAACGGCGCGGTTCTGCCGATCCTGGCGCTCTACATCGTGGCGGCCGAGGAACAGGGCGTCCCGCACGAGAAGCTGTCGGGCACGATCCAGAACGACATCCTGAAGGAGTTCCTGACCCGGAACACCTACATCTACCCGCCGATCCCCTCGATGCGGATCATCGCCGACATCTTCGCCTACACGTCGAAGGAGATGCCGCGGTTCAACTCGATCTCGATCAGCGGCTACCACATGCAGGAAGCCGGGGCGACGCTGGACCTGGAGCTGGCCTACACCCTGGCCGACGGCATCGAATACGTCCGCGCCGGCGTGGCGGCGGGCATGACGGTCGACCAGTTCGCGCCGCGCCTGTCGTTCTTCTGGTGCGCCGGCATGAACATGTTCATGGAGGTGGCCAAGCAGCGCGCCAGCCGCCTGCTGTGGGCCAAGCTGATGAAGGCCGAGTTCGACCCCAAGGATCAGCGCTCGCTGGCCCTTCGCGCCCACACCCAGACCAGCGGCTGGAGCCTGGCGGCCCAGGACGTCTTCAACAACGTGCCGCGCACCGCTATCGAGGCCATGGGCGCCACGGGCGGCCAGACCCAGAGCCTGCACACCAACAGCCTCGACGAGGCGCTGGCGTTGCCCACCGACTTCTCGGCCCGGATCGCCCGCAACACCCAGCTCTTCCTGCAGATGGAGAGCGGCCAGAACCGGGTGATCGACCCCTGGGGCGGCAGCTACTACGTCGAGCGCCTGACGGCCGACCTGGCCGAGCGCGCGCTGACCCACATCGCCGAGGTGGAAGCCCTGGGCGGCATGGCCAAGGCCATCTCCGAGGGCCTGCCCAAGCGCCGGGTCGAGGAAGCCGCCGCCCGCACCCAGGCCCGCATCGACAGCGCCCAGCAGAGCGTGGTCGGCGTCAACCGCTACAAGCCCGACGTGCCCGACGACATCCCGGTGCTGAAGGTCGACAACACCGCCGTCCGCAACGCCCAGATCGAGAAGCTCAACCGCCTGAAGCGCGAGCGCGATCCCGAGGCCGTGGCCGCCGCGCTCGACGCCCTGACCGACGGCGCGGCCGGCAAGGCCAACCTGCTGGAGCTGGCGGTGAACGCCGCCCGCGCGCACGCCACCGTGGGCGAGATCAGCTACGCGCTCGAAAAGGTGTTCGGCCGCCACAAGGCTCACGCCGACGCCGTGAAGGGCGTCTACCTGCGCGAGGCCGGGTCCACGCCCGCCGGCGAACGCGCCAAAGCGATGGCCGAGGCGTTCCGCCAGGCCGACGGCAAGAAGCCCCGCATCATGGTCGCCAAGATGGGCCAGGACGGCCACGACCGCGGCCAGAAGGTGATCGCCTCGGGCTTCGCCGACCTGGGCTTCGAGGTCGAGATCGGCGACCTGTTCCAGACACCGGCCGAAGCGGCGGCTGAAGCCGTGGAGACCGGGGTGCACGCGGTGGGCGCCAGTTCACTGGCCGCCGGCCACCTCACCCTGGTGCCCGAACTGAAGGCCGAACTCGCCAAGCTGGGCCGGCCCGACATCCTGGTGTTCGTGGGCGGCGTCATCCCGCCCGAGGACTACAAGGCCCTGGAAGACATGGGCGTCTCCGCCATCTTCCCGCCAGGCACGGTGATCCCCGAGGCCGCGATCACCGTCCTGGACCGCCTGAACGAACAGCTGGGCTACACGCAGTAGGCGGCCCCCCTTCGTCGGTAAGGCAGACTGCGCTAGCCTTTGCGGATGCAGCTCAATCACCTGCACCTGCATGTGGTCTCGGTCGACGAGGCGGCGGCGTTCTACACCGGTCACTTCGGATTCCGGCCGCATGTCCGCCAGGACGACGGCACCCTGTTCCTGCGCGACGCGGGCGGCCTGGATCTGGCGCTGGCGGCCGGACCGCCCGACAACTTCCCGCCCTGGGCTCACTTCGGCTTCAGGCTGGACAACGCCGATGCTGTCCGAAGCCTCTACGCCCGCCTCCAGGCCGCCGATGTCACCATTCGCCACCCTCTGGACGAAGAACCCGACTTCGTCTGGTTCCGATGCGCCGATCCCGACGGCCACCTGATCGAGGTTTACTGGGAGCCCTAGACTACGCCGCGCCAGTGGCGCCGGGCCTCAGCGCTCATCCCGGCACAGCAGCCAGTAATTCACCGGCGTCGCGACCCGGCTGAGCAGGGTCGAGGTCACCAGGCCGCCCATGATGGCGATCGCCAGGGGCGAGTAGAGTCCCGAACGCTCCAGCGCCAGCGGCAGCAGGCCCAGGATCGCCGTCACCGAGGTCAGCAGCACCGGCAGGAAGCGCACCTCGCCCGCCTTTTCGATGGCCTCGCGCGTCGCCACGCCCTGGCGGCGCAGTTGTTCGGTGAAATCGACCAGCAGGATCGAATTCTTGATCTCGATCCCGATCAGCGCGATCAGGCCGATGGTGGCCGTGAACGAGAGCGAATTCCCCGTCAGCCACAGCGCCGCCACTGCCCCGAACAGCCCCAGCGGGATCACCCCGGCGACCACCACGGCGGTGCGGAACTTGCCGAACTCCAGCACCAGCACCGCCAGGATTCCGAAGATCGCGATCAGGATCGCCGCGCCCAGGCCCGAGAAGCTTTCCGCCTGCGCCTCGGCCTGGCCGCCGAACTCCAGCACATAGCCGGGCGGCAACGGCAGGTCGCGCTTCAGGCGCGCAGCGACGTCATCGGTGACGCCGCTGGCCAGGAAGCCGGTCGCCACCTCGCTGCTCACCGTCACGGTCCGCATCCGGTCGAACCGGTTGATCCGCGCCGGGCTGGTGGTGAACCGTGGCTCGGCCACCGAGGCCAGCTGGGTCGCCGCCCCGGCGGTCGGCAGATAGATGCGCTTGAGCGCGTCCAGTTCGTTGCGCTCGCCCATGGGCAGCCGCACCCGCACCGCATAGTCGTCCCCGTCGGGATCGCGGAACCGCGCCGTCTCCTCGCCCGACAGCGCCAGGCGGGCCGCCCGCCGCGCCGCGCCCGCCGGTATGCCTAGGGCCGCCGCCTTGGCCTCGTCCAATCCAAGGTCCAGGTCGGTCCGGTCGAGCCGCAGGGGATTGTTCACGTCCCGCGCGCCCGGCGTCGCCTTCAGGATCACCTCGGCCCGCGCCGCCAACGCCTTCAGCACCTCCAGATTCTCGCCTCGGATTCGCACCGCGATCGGACTGTCCACGGGCGGGCCGTTCTCGAAGGTGATCACGCTGATCCGAGCGCCGGGATAGCGGTCGAAGTCGGCCCGCAGGCGGTCCAGCAGCTTCAGGCTCTCCCCCGGCTCCCAGGCCTTCATCGAGGCGAACACCTCGGCGTAGCTCGTCTGGGTCTGGCGCTGGTTCTGGTTGTAGAAGATCTGCGGATTGCCCCGGCCCAGATTGGCCGCCGCCCAGACCACCTTGGGCTCGCGCGCCAGCCGCGCCTCGACGAACCGCAGGACTTCGTCGGTTCGCCTCAGCGAGGTCCCGTCCGGGGTCTCGATCCGCACCAGGAACTGCGGGGTCTCGGCCGGCGGGAACAGGCTCGACCCGATAGCGCGCAGCATCGGCAGCGTGCTCAGGCAGATCACCCCCAGCACCGCCAGCGTCACCCAGGGCCGCGCCAGCGCACGGTGCAGCACCGGGGTGTAGAGCCGATGGATGCCGCCGTTCACCCACTGCAGGACCCGGTTGCCCTCGGGATCCTCATGACGTGACAGGAAGCGGCTGGCCAGGAACGGGATGATGGTCAGCGAGACCAGCAGCGACGCGCCCACCGTGCACAGCACGGTCATCGGCAGCGAGCGGATGTAGGCCCCCGCGCCGCCCGGCAACGCCAGCAGCGGCAGGAAGGCCAGCATCAGCGTCGCGGTGCAGCCGATCACCGCCAGGGCGATCTGCCGGGTCGCGGTGATCGCCGCCTCGGTGCGGTCCATGCCCATGCGAAGGTGCCGGGCAATGTTCTCGGTCACCACGATGCTGTCGTCGACCAGCAGGCCCAGCGACAGTACGAAGCCCGCGATCGAGAGCTGATTCACCGTGAAACCCAGCATCTGCAGCATCGCCAGGCCGATCAGCAGCGATAGCGGGATCGACACCATCACCACCCCGCTGGCCCGCAGGCCCAGCGGCAGCAGCGTGATCAGCACCAGGCCCAGCGCCAGCCCGAAGTCGCGATAGAGCGCCCGCAGCCGATGATTGACGTTGTCGGCCTGGATGAAGGCCCGCTCCAGCTTCACCCCGCCGGGCAGAATCTTCTCGAACGCCGCCAGCTCGGCCTCGACGCCCTCGGTCACCCGGCGCACATCGACGCCGTCCTTCTGCGCCACGGTCACGAAGACCGCCCGCTTGCCCTGGAAGCGCGTCAGGTGGTTCGCCTCCTGCTGCGCCCAGCCGACAGTCGCCACGTCGCGCACGCGCACCACCTGGCCGCCCGCCTCGCGAACGGGCGCGGCGGCCACCGCCTCCAGGTCGCGGAAGGCGCCCCCGGTCTTGACGTTGAACCGCCGCTCGCCGGCATGCACCGCGCCGATCGGCGCTTCCGCGCCGGCCGCGCGCAACGCGTCCGCCACGGCTGTCGCCGGCAGCCGAAGTTCCGCCAGCCGCGCGGTGTCCAGTGCGACGCGCACCTCCGAGGGCGGCGCGCCCCAGATCTCGGCCCGTCGTACGCCGGGCGCGCGGTCCAGCCGCTCCCTGAGCTGATCCGCCGCCTTCTCCAGCCGCCGCGTCGGCAGCGTCTCGCTGACCAGCGCCACCTGCACGATCGCCACTTCGGTGGTCCGCGCCCGGCGCACCTCCAGCTCGACCAGCCCCGCGGGCAGCGAGGGCCGCAGCGCGTTCACCTCGCGCACGACCTCGTCGTACTTCCGCTCCGGATTCACGCTCCAGTCGAATTCGACGTTCACCGAGCCCGCGCCATCCAGGCTGGTCGAGGCGATGTCGTCCACGTCGTCGAGGCCGGCCAGCACGTCCTCGATCGGATCGACGACCAGTTGCTCGATCTCGGCCGGCTCGGCGCCCGGCATCACCGCCCGCACGAACACCACCGGGATCGGGAAGTGTGGGTCCTCCGAGCGCGGCGTCGTCATCAGCGCGTTCAGACCCAGCAGGGTCAGCAGACCGAACGCGACCAGCGTGAACTGCCAGCGACGAACCGCGAAGTCGGCGATATCGAACCTCACCGGGCGGCCACGGCCGGCAGCTTTGCGGGATCGACCACCAGCACGGCCTGGCCGTCACTGACGAACCCCGCCCCGGCTGTGATCACCCTGGCGCCCGGCGGCAACCCGGAGACCCGCGCGAAGTCGCCCTCGAAGCCCTCGAACGTCACCGCCCGGCGGCGGGCCTTGCCCTGGGCGTCCACGACCAGAACGCTGGCGGCGCGATCCTTGGCCTCGAGAATGGCCTCGGCCGGAACGCGCGTCGCCTGGGCGCCGACCTCAGATCCCACGGCGACGCTCGCGCTCGCCACCTGGCCGCTCAACGCCTGGGCGCTTGGCGGCAGGGCCACCTCGATCTCCACGCCCGCGGTCAGCGCGTTCGCGCTCCGCCCCACACGCAGCACCTGTCCGACGACTGTCGCAGCCCCGCCCCCGAGATCGACGCGGACTGTATCGCCCACCTTCACCCGGCCGGCCTGCCGATCCGGCGCGTTGGCCCGCAGGACCAGCCCGCTACGCTCGTCGGCCACGGTGATCACCGTCTGGCCCGGCTGAACGACCTCGCCGGCCTGCGCCGTGCGGGTGAGCACCACGCCCTCCACCGGCGAGACCAGGCTGGCCCAGCGTCGATCGAACGCGGCCGCCGACATCCCGGCCTGGGCCGCCTTCAAAGCGCTGGCGCTGTCGTCCAGCCGCTGCCGGCTGACAAAGCCCTGGTCGAAAAGGGTTCGGGCGCGCGCCATGTCGCGCTCCGCGCGCTCCAGATCGGCCTTCGCGCGCTGCTCGGCCGCCGCCACGCCGGTGGGGTCGAGCCTGGCCACCACCTGACCGGCGCGGACCCTGTCGCCCGCCTCGACGTCCAGCCGGGTCATGACGCCCGGCACGCGGAAGGACAGATCCATCTCGCGACGCCGCTCGATCCGGCCGGTGAAGGTCAGGGTCTCGGACCCATTCGCCGCCCCGATCTGCACCGCCTCGACCGGGGCCGGCGGCGGCGCTGAGTTTGCGGGCGCGTCGGCCTTTCCGCACGAGGTCAACATCAGCGTCAGGACTGCCGACATTCCCATCCAGCCCCGATCGCGCATCTCGTCCTTCATAGCCGATCAATGATCGTCTATCAGTGATCGACGATCGGTTTCGTTGTCAAGCGGCGGCAACGGTGACAGGAGCAACACCATGAAGGCGGGGACGAGATCGCCGCCCAAGCGCAAGGGGCTGGGGCCGGAGCGGCGGGAGGAGATCCTCGACGCGGCGCTGCGGCTGTTCGCCCAGTATGGCCTCTACGGGGTTTCAACCCGCCAGATCGCGAGCGCCGTCGGCATTTCCCAGCCCACGCTCTATGCCTATTTCCCTTCGAAGCATGACCTCGCCGCCGCGCTGCATGACCGGGCCTTCACCGACCTGCACGCCCGGCTCGTCGCCAGCCTGGCCCTGCCGCGCACGCGCGACGGCTTCCGCGTGGCGCTTCGCATCTATGTGGACTTCGGGTTGGACAATCCGGACGCCTACAGATTGGCCTTCATGCTGGAAGACCCGCTAGGCAGAACACCGCGCCCGGACGATCACGCCGTGCCACCCGCGGCCCATGCCACGTTCGGCGTGATGCGCACCTGGGTCGGTGAACTTCACGCGAAGGGGTTGGCCAGTTCGGATGACCCCGAACGTCTCGCCCAGTCGCTTTGGGCGGCGCTGCATGGCCTGGTCGCCCTGCTCCTCGCGCGCCCTCAGTTCCCCTGGGTCGAGTGGGAGACCCTGATCCAGGGCCACATCGACCTGCTGCTCAACGCCGCCGTCACGGTCGACCCCCGCCGCGCTTGAGCGCCAGCCGCCCGACCTACTTCGTCCAGTACGGCGTCTTGGCCTTGAACCAGCTCTTGGAGACCTTGCCGTACATCACCAGGTTCTCGTCCACCGCCTCGGCGACCGCGAAGTCAACAGCCGTGCTGCAGAGCGAATAGGCTTCCAGCGGCGTGAGGCCCTTCTTCGCGACCAGGAACTTCACCGTCTCCTCGACGGCGCGCCGCAGCGCCACGTCGAGGTCCAGATCCATGCCCATGATGTAGTAGTTCTCCGCGTCCTCGGCCCACGGGATCATCCCCTTCCCCACGCCCTTGTGGACGATGAACTGCAGCGTCGGCGTCAGCGACGCTTCGATCGCGTTGCCCGAGACCTCGCCGTCGCCCTGTTGGGCATGGCTGTCGCCCGTGACGAACAGGGCGCCGGGCTGCAGCACCGGCAGGTAGAGGGTGGAGCCCGCCACCAGCTTGGCGAAGTCGAGATTGCCGCCGAACTCGCCGGGCGCGCGCGAACCTACTTTCCGCGGCTCGCCGGGCGCCACCGCCATGATCCCCATGAACGGCTTCAGGGGGGTCTCAACCCCGGGCGCGTTCAGGGCGACGTTCCGCTTCATGTCGAACTTGATGATCCGCGCGGAACGCTCCTTGAGGATGGTCGGAGCGACGCCGCCGGGGCCGGGGCTGTTCACGCCATAGGGCACACGGTGCTCGAGCTTGAGGATCCGCACCTCCAGCATGTCGCCCGGCTCGGCGCCCTCGACAAAGATCGGCCCGGTCAGGATGTGGCCGGCCCAACCGTTCTGCACGGTGGCCTTGGCGATCGCCTTGACGTCGTCGAGGACCTCCTCGGGCCTGATCCCGGCCTGGCCGAAGAAGGCCACGGGATCCTCGGTGACGCCGCCGTGCGAGATCGTGTCGATGCGCACGACCTGCCCCGACTTGATCTTGAGGACAGGCGGCGTATCGGCCGAGATGAAGCCCCGCTTCACATTCTCCACCGTCGAGCGGAGGACGTGGTCGGGCTTCGGCTGGGCCGCGGCAGGCGCCATGGAGGTGAGCGCCAGGGCGGCGGTGGCAAGAAGGACTCGGCAGATCGCGGTCATCGACATTCCTCTCGAAGGATGATGGCGACGTCCCGCCTCGGCGGGACGCCGGGCAATGGGGTCAGTAGGCGATGCGGACGCCGACCTTGAAGGCGCGGCCGATCAGGTCGTAGGCCGTGCCGTTGATGCTGATGGCGACGATCGGCGGCTGTTTGTCGAACAGGTTGTCGACGGTGAGATAGCCCTGCACCCGCTTCGCGGGTTCATCGATGAAGGTGTACTGGACGTTGGCGTTCCAGTAGGTCGCCGCGGGCCAGTAGTTCTGGTTGATGCTGTTGGACAGCTTCGCCGTGGCCAGGAACTCCGGCGAGCCGGCGGTCAGCCCGTCCAATCCGATCGCCGTGGCGCTGAAGCGGATCTCGTTCGTGTAGCGCACCATCAGATTGGTGGTGAGCCGCCCGTTCCGATAGGTGGCCAGGCCGTTCCAGGACCACCGGGGCGTGCCCGTGACGCCGGACGTATCGATGTCGGTGGTCGTCGTGATGGTGCGATATTCCGCGATCCAGGTGCCCAGGGCCCGCACGCTCAGCTGGCCCGGCAGGTCGAAGGCCTCCAGGGGCACGGCGTAGGCCACCTCGATGTCGACGCCGTGCGTCTTCAGGGCGTTGAGGTTCTGCTGCGGGACGTTCACGCGGCTGACGCCGATCGGGCTGCTCGAGTCCAGCACCACGAACTTCGAGAGTTCCGGATCCTTGCGCAGCAGCACCGCGTCCAGGATGTCCTGGATGTTCTGGGTCGCGATCACGTCCTTGATCTCGATGTCCCAGTAGTCGACCGAAAGGCGCAGGCCCGAGCTCCAGCCCCAGCTTGGCTGAAAGACCAGACCGGCCGTCAGGGTGTCGCCGGTTTCCGGGACCAGGTCCGGGTTGCCGACGGTGTTGGACTTTGTGAACCCCGAGGCCCCTGTGACCCGGTTGACCACATTGGGATTGCCTTCCGAGCCCGGGTTGAACAGTTCGTTGATGTTGGGGGCGCGGATGTCCCGCGACCGGGTGGCCCGGAAGCGGAGGAAGTCGGTCACGTCCCAGGTCCCGCCGACCTTCCAGGTGGTGACGGCCCCAGACGTCGAGTAGTCGGTCCGACGCACCGCGCCGTTGAGCTCCAGCGATTTGGCGAGCGGCATATCCCGTACGATGGGAACTCCCACCTCGGCATAGGCCTCCTTCACCTCGATCGCCCCGTCGTAGAGCGAATAGTTCTGGTTCATCAGCGCCAGTTTCTGGCAGTCGAGGCAGTTCACCACATCGGCGGTGTCACGCCTCCATTCGACGCCCGCGGCGACCGAGACCTCGCCGGCCGGAAGCCGGAACGGCGCGCCCGCGATGTTGGCCGCGATGTCGTACTGGCGGAACTGCATGTCCGCGTTGGAGGCGGAGTTGAAGTACTTCAGCGCCGCCTGGTTCTGCTCCAGGTTGGTCCCGAAGATGTCGTAGGGCACGCAGTTCGGCGACAGGTTGGCGATCAGCCGCGCCTTCACGATGGCGTTCTGCGCGTTGAAGTACGGGGCGGTCGCGACCGGGCCGCACATCGGCTGGCCGTCGGGGCCGCGAACAACATAGGCCGAGTGGGCGCGCCATCTGTGGTGGTTTACGCAACCACTTCGCAGAACAATCGACAGCTGGATGCAGGCATGAGGCCGGTTACTGGGCTGAACACCTGGGGCCAAGGCCCGGAGCAGGATCGACGTCGAAGACTGCCGAACGTTGAGCGCGCGTGAACGGGCCAAGCCCACGTTTCACCCAAAGGTCAGCCAACCGGGTCGCAGAGTCGCGCATCGAAGTCGCCGCTGGCGATCGAGGGCGCGAGCGGCGACCCCGCCCCCGATGCGGCCGAGGGCCCAGTTCAGCCCCTCGCCGCGCGCCGACTCTAGTTCCCCAGCGGCGTGTTCTCGTTCGGGCCGTCGCTTTGCTGGCGGCGGCGGTTGGGCAGCATCGATTGGGCCGCGGCCAGTTCCATGCGGTCCAGACCGCCGTCCCCGTTCTTGTCGATCTTGGGGAACGCCATGGCGATCATGTTGCCCATCTGGCCCTTGAGCTCAGTCTTCTGGAGCTTGCCGTCGATGTTGTCGTCCATCATGCCGATCAGGCGGGTCTGGGCGAAGCGGGCGTCGCTGTCGACCTGCTTTTCGGCCGTCTCATCCAGCCAGCGGAAGGAGAGCGAAGTGAACAGCATCTCCTCGTGGCTCTGCTCGCCCCAGGTGACCTTGATGTTCGGGTCCGGGTTGGCCGGGTTGGTCTTGGAGTTGTCGTAGACGTAGTTGGCAATCAGCCGCGAGCCGGCCGGGATCTTGATCGGCTCGGCGAAGGTATAGCTGCGCTGCCAGTTGAAGTCGTAGCGCGGCAGGGTGAGCAGCAGCTTCTTCTTGCCGTCGGGCGTCTGCAGCCACAGGTCGGACGAGTAGGCCCGGTAGTGGGCGTGCGGGAACGCCGAGTAGAGCAGCGCGTCGTTGGGGAACTCTACGTAGGCCACTTCCTTGTGGCGCTTGCTGTTCGGAGCGATCGTGATGGTCGGGTCGATCACCACCACGCCGCGCATGATGTACTTGGGCATGTCCTCGCGGAAGTAGACGCCGATCTGGGTGTTATCGACCGTCTCCTTGCCGTAGGGCGTGTAGTGCATCTGGTAGCCGACGGCGCCGCCGGCCGGGAGGTAGGTGCCCACCTCGCCCGAGAACACGTTCGACTCGGCGCCGACCGCATAGCCGCCGACCGACCCGCGCCAGCGGGTTTCCGACGCCGTCTCGCCAGCCTTCGGCACATCCTTCATCCAGCCGGTGAGCACATGGTGCACGGCCTGGCGGTCGCCCGGCTTCACCGTCGTGGCGCGGATCCACTTGCCCTGGGTCAGAGGATTCTCGGTGAACGGGCGCTGGTAGTCGACGATGCCCGAGGCCGGAACCTTGTAGGCCGGGATGTTGAGGATCAGGTCGGGCTTGCCCAGCGGCCATTCCGCCGCCGTGTGCCGCGTGCCGGCCAGCGGGTCGGCGCCTTCGCCGCGCGGCGCACCAGCCTCGACCCAGTGGACCAGCGTCTTGATCTCGGCCGGGGTCAGGTTCTTCGTGTCGGAGAATTTGCTGACGTGCGGATCGGCGTTGTAGGGCGGCATCCGGTCGGTGCGGATCACCTCGCGGATCATCGGCGAGAAGCCCTTCACCATCTCATAGCTGGTCAGCTTCATCGGGCCGATGCCGCCGTCCTGGTGGCAGCCGACGCAGTTCTTCTCGAGGATCGGCGCCACGTCTTTGACGTAGGTGAGCTTGGCGCCCGCGCCCCGCGAGGGGAACGCGATCGGGGCGCCCAGCGCGCCCGTAGCCGCGGGAGCCGCGCGCCCGGCGGCGAGGGCGTCGAGCGCCGCGGCCACGCCACTCACCGGGCCGCGGTAGGCGACGGTCCAGGTCTTGGGGTTGATGACGTAGGCTTCGGCCGAGCGGGTGACGCCCAGGCTCTCGCCGATCAGCTGGTTGGGATCGAGCAGGACCGGCATGACGTAGCCGACGCTCGAAGCCTCGGCCAGGATCGCCTCGCGACTGTCCTTCAGACTGGAGTTCAGGAGCCGGAACTCGACGCCCTTGGCGCCATAGCTGTCGGCCAGGGTCTTCAATTGCGGCGCGAGGCCACGGATCACCGCGTCGCCGTTGGCCTGTGTGACCAGCACCACGGCGCTGGCGTCGTTCATCCGATACAGCTCGTGGGCTTCCAGGTTGGCGTCCACCAGCATGAAGTTGTCGACGCTGGCCGGCGCCGTGGCCGAAGCGTTGACCTGCGACCCCGTCAGGGCCGCCTGCTGGGTGTCGCTGGCGCAGCCGGTCACGAGCGCCGTGGTGGCCAGAAGGCCGATCAGGCCGAGACGCGTGGTCATGGTAGCTCCCCAATCTCTATCGTTCGGCGGACGCGCCAAAGCGTGAGCCGCTCGTCATCTTCGCCGCAGCAGATTACACCATTATTTCGAAAACCTTTTGCGCCCCTAAGAGGGGGCGGGGCACGTCCGGGCTCAGTCGCCGCCCTGGACCTTCCCGCCCTTGGCGCCGACGATCATCTTGACCAAGGCTTCCGTGACCTTGGGCTCGAGACCTTCGGTGTGGCCCTTGTCCATCCGCACCACGTCGGCGACGACGCGGCCGTCCCTGCACTTGGGATAGACGTAGACCTCGCTCTTCCCGGGCCCGGCCTTCATGCCCCAGACCTTGTAGCCGGCGCGGCTGAAGTCCCAGACGTGCCCGGGCTTGTCATCGACGATGTCCTTCTCGCGGATCCGCGCGCCGCAACCGTACTTCGTCGCCCAGGGCGAGGTTTCCGGCAGGCTGTCGATCTCCCACTGGCCGACTGCGAAGATGTGGCTGAAATCGCAGGCGGGCGGCGTGTCGTTGGCCATCGGGTTCGGACCGGCGGGACGCGGGTCAGGCGGCGAGCCATCGGCCTTGGGCGGGCCGAACTGCTTCACGAAGGGCGCCTGGCCGATGCGGCCGCCGGACAGGCTGAGCCAGCCGTCGACCTTGCCCTTGAAGTAGTCGCTGCAGACGATGCGGCGCGAGGTGAACCCGCCCTGGCTATGCCCGGCCAGCCACATCGACTTCACATTGGCCTTGCCGAAGCTGTCGAAGACGAAGTCGGTGATGTTCTGCAGGTGGGCGTCGTCGGCCGCACCGTCCCAGCGGCGCACCGGCGTGGCCGTCGCCGCCGTGGGCGTGGCCACAACCAGCCGGTGCTTCTGGACGTAGTCCGAGGCGGGGAAGTAGTGACGCTGCCAGTTCCCGACCGACCCGGCCCCGTGGAGATTGAGGATGAAGGTGACCTTCTCGCCAGGCTTCAGGTCGCAGGGATAGTCCAGCCAGAACTTGCGCCCCGTCTTGGCGTCGGTCGCGTTGCCCAGGTCGGCCAGCGGTCCCGGAACGCAGGCCGTGCCCTCGCACCTCACGGGCTGCGGCGTCGTGCACGCCACCCCGCCCACGTCCCGCGCCAGCGCCGGTCCGCCTGTCGCCAGGACTCCCAGCGCCGCCCCCAAGGCAATCTGCAACGTCTTCATTGTGGCTCGCTCCCTGATTGGTCCGCGTAGTGGCCGCAGCACTTTGCCGCCTTATTTCAGGGTCTCCCAAGCGCTCAGGTCATCCGGCGCGGTTGACGCCGCCGGGCCTCGCCGCCGATCCTGCGCGGGGGAGTATCACCATCATGGCGTCGAACGAGATCTGGCAGTGGCCGGCCGTGGACACGGCGGCGGCGATCCGAACCGGCCAGGTCAGCGCGCTGGAGGTGACTGAAGCCCATGTCGCCCGCCTCCAGGCCGCCAACCCGGCGCTGAACGCCGTCGTTGTCGACCTGACCGACCAGGCCCTGGACGCCGCCCGCGCCGCCGACGCGGCCCAGGCCTCCGGCGCCGAGCTTGGGACGCTTCACGGCGTGCCCGTGACCATCAAGATTAACATCGACGTCGAGGGCCAGGCCAACTCCAACGGCGTCGTGGCGCTGAAGGACAACATCGCCCCGGGCGACGCGCCCGTAACCGCCAACCTCAGGCAGGCCGGCGCGATCATCCTGGGGCTCACCAACACGCCCGAGTTCTCGATGCGGGCGTTCACCGACAACCCGCTGCACGGCCAGACGTGGAACCCGTGGGACCGCGCGATCACCTGCGGCGGGTCCTCGGGCGGCGCGGCCGCGGCGGTGGCGGCCGGGATCGGCTGGATCGCGCACGGCAACGACATCGGCGGCTCGCTGCGTTGGCCGGCCTTCTGCACCGGCACCGCCACCATCCGCCCCAGCCAGGGACGCGTGCCCGCCTTCAACCCCTCGGCGCCGGTCGAGCGCCCGCCGATGGCGCAGTTGATGTCCGTCCAGGGCCCCCTATGCCGCGATGTGGCCGACGTGCGGCTCGCGCTCTCCGTGATGAGCCGCCGCGACGTTCGCGACCCCTGGTGGGTTCCCGCCCCCCTCGAGGGCCCGCCCGTCCGCAAGCGGGTCGCGAAGGCGAAGATCCCCGCCAGCATGGACTGCAACGCCGAGGTCCTGGCGCTCATCGACCGCGCCGCCGGTTGGCTGGCGGATGCCGGCTACGAGGTCGTGGAGCTCGACGTCCCCGACATCGACGAGACGTTCAAGGTGTGGGTCGATCTCATCTCGACCGAGATCACGGTGATGCAGCTCAAGCAGTACCGTGAACAGGGCGGGCCGCTGTTCCAGGGCGCGCTGGACGGCATCCTGACGATGGCGACGATCCTGGACGGGCCGGGCTACATGCAGGCCGTGGCCTACCGCGCCCGCCTGATGCGACGCTGGTTCGAGTTCCTTGAGGAGTGGCCCATCATCCTGGCGCCCGTCTCCGTCCAGCCGACGCCGGCCTTCGACGCCGACCTCGTCAGCACCGAGGCGGTCCGGCGCATCTTCAGCAACGACCTGCGCTTCAACATGGCCGTCAGCGCGCTGGGCGTGCCGGTCGCCACCACGCCGATCGGCTACGTCGACGGCGCGCCGATCGGCGTCCAGCTGATCGGGCAGCGCTTCCGCGAGGATGTCTGCCTGGACGCCGCCGCCGCGATCGAGGCCCGGCTGGGACTTCCCGTCCACGACCTCTGGGCGCGCTGACCCAAGCCTTTCGAGCCGGCTTGCACCGCCTCGCACCGGGCTGCATCGCGATGCAACCTAGACTCGGCCCAAACAAGCTTCACTATACAACTTTCTGGTGTATTTCGATTGACTCGGCCGCGGCGCGGCGCGTAGCGTCAGCTCGGCTAGTACAAATGTTCAGGAGCTTTTCTCCAAGGTGGGGCAAGTAACTTGCACCGCCCTTTCCAGTGCTGCGAAGCCAACAGCCTAGCAAACGAGGAGGACGCGGATGGCCAAGCAACCGCGCGCGAAGACCGATTTTGTCATCAAGGACCTGGTGGTCAGTATTCCGTCCGCCACCGGCGCCGGAGGACGTTCTTTCCTTCCCGCCGATGACGGCGAACCTTTGCCCTGGTGGATCTCGCCGGTGGCCGGGGTTCTGGGCAAGGAGCACATCCTGGAGATCGCCCGCGAGACGGTCCGCGTGGCCCTGAAGGACCAGGCGGCGCTGGACAGCATCGGCCTCGCGTTCCAGGCGGGCGCCCGTGAGGGCAACCCGGCGCTCCGCGAAGCGATCCACGACGTCGGCTCGGCGGTGGTCGCCAGCGCGGTGTGGGCCGACCTTGCCCGGGCCGGCGCCCGCACCAACGGCGCCGGCGGCGGCGTGGGCCTGCCCAACCCGGACTGCGTCGGCTCGTCGCTCGAGACCATCCCCACGCCGATCACGCCGATCGTGCACGTGGGCATGGAGGCCCACCGCGTCTCCGATCTGCCCAAGATGCGCAAGCAGCTCGCGATCGCCGTCGAGAAGCTCGACAAGATCTCGGCCAGCTACGCCCCTCGGGGCGATGACATCCCGGCGGTGAAGAAGCACCTCGAAGGGGCGCTTCAGAGCCTCGGGCGCTGAGGGATCGGCCCGCCATGGCCGGACGGCTCGCCGAGCTCTCGCTGCGGGCCATCCGCACCGTGGCGGCGCTTCCCACCTCTGACGTCAGCCTGATCGCCCGGCGGCTCTACGCCTATGGCGCGGCGCCGTTCGGGCGTGACGCCGAACTCGCCTTCGGACCGGGAGACAACGCGCTCTCGGTCCTGGGTCTCGCCCCCGGCGGCGCGGTGCGTGAGCGGCTGGCGCAGCCCTACGAGGCTTCGACCCATCCAGGCTGGCTCAGCTTTCGGCGCGTAGGCCGCGACGTGGGCGAGACGCCCGACTGCAAGCTCTATGTCAGCCCGCGCCCGGAGGCCCTGGCAGACGCTTTCCCGGTCATCGCTGAGACCTTCGCCCGCCTCGACGTCGGGTCGTTCAAGGTCGGCCGCGGCGCAGCCGGACTGCTGCGGGCGGACAAGATCGTGGCCTATTTCGACGACCCGGATCATCTCGGCAGGGTGGCCGTGGCCCTGGCGCGCGCCCTTCGCGGCGCGCCGCCCCAGGGCGCAGCGTTCACCGCCGAGATCGCCGGCGACGGGCTCCTCTCCTGGGGGCGAGACCCCTGCCCCGTCGCCGGCGCCCAACCCCAGAGCTGGCGCTCGTGGATCACCGACCGAATGGCCGAGGCGATCGTCGCGGTCCGCCGGCCGGGTGTTGACCCGACGCCGGCCGTCTCGGCCCACCTGGCCGAGCAGGGCGTCCGCGACTGGGTGATGGCATGAGCCAGCCTCACACCGGCCTCTCGGACATCCTGTTCATGCTGCCGCCCGACGCTCAGCTTGTAGAGGTCGGCGACCTGTCGCTGCGGCTGCAGGCCAAGATCGGCCCCGCGCCGCCCGGGCACGTCGTGGTGAGCCGGCCGGGATTCCGGGTAACCACCCGGCTGGTCAGCGCCGAACTCGCCCGCCTGATGGGCCGCTTCCGCGAGCCGCGCAGCTTCGTGGACGCCGTCCTCGACTTCAGCCAGGCCGAGGCGCGGGACCCCTTCACGACGCTGGAGGACGCCTTCGACGCCCTGGCCACCCTGGTCGACGGCCGGGTGCTGGTGCCGGCCGATTCCCCCGAGGCCCAGGCCATCGCCCCCAGCCTCGCCGCCGGCCAGGCGTTCGGCGACTACGAGATCGTATCCCTGGTCCAGGCCCTGGAGGACAGCGAGGTCTATCGTGCTCTGGCGCCCGACGAGACGCCGGCGGCCCTGAAGATCGCCCGGTCCGGCGGCAAGCTGTCGTTCGCGCGTGAGACCCGCATCCTGGAACAGTTGGGCGGCGGGGACAGCCCCCGGCTGCTGGAGTTGGGGGAGGCGCACGATCGACGCTTCCTGGCCATGGAGTGGCGGTCGGGGGCGCCCATCGCCGCGGCCGCCCAGCAGGCCCGCGCCAGCGGCGACCGCCGTCGCCTCCATCGGATGGTCAGCGAACTGCTGGCGGCCTACGGGCGACTCCATGCCCGCGGCGTCGTCCATGGCGACATCCATCCGGGCAACATCCTGATGGCAGAGGACGGGCGCATCACCCTGCTGGACTTCGGCCGCGCCCGCGTGGGCGTGACCGGCGGGGCCGACATCTCGCGCGCTGGCATAACTCACTTCTACGAGCCCGAGATGGCGGCGGCCCTCGCCGCCGATCGTCTGCCGCCGGCGGCCACGCCGAAAGGGGAGCAGGCCGCCGTCGCCGCATTAGCCTATCTGCTGCTGACGGGCCTGCCGACGGTGGACGCCACCGCCGAGCATGCCGAGCTCCTGGTCCGGATCGCGCGCCGCCCGCCCCTGCCGTTCACCGCCCGCGGCATCGACGCCTGGCCCGCGGCCGAGGCGGTGCTGGCCCGAGCACTGGCCAAGGACCCGGCGGAGCGCTTCCTCACGATGGCCGCCTTCGCCGAGGCCTTCGCCGAGGCCGCTCCGGCCCGCCATCGGACCCGCCGCCCGCCGGCTGCAGACGCCTTGCTGGGCGCAGCGCTGGATCGCGCCGGGCAGGTCTGGGCCGACGCCAGCGAGCCGGAGGCGCTGCGCCTGGGCTGGCTGGCGCTGCGCGCGGCGCTGGCCTGGGACGACGCCGACCTGCTGGCCGCCGCCGACGTCTGGTCGGCCCGCGCCGGCGACGGCTGGACGGCCCAGGCCGCGCGCGCCCACGTGGCCCGTGCGCGCTGCGACCGATCCGGCGAGGCCCGGGCGCTGGAAGCCTTCACCCAACGCGCGCCGGTCGGGGACGCGCCGCTGGCCGTGCTGGCGCGGCTGATGGAGGGCGCGGGCGCGCGCGACATCGACCCCACTCCCTTCGCGACATGGGCCGCCGATCGGCTGTACGCGGCGATGGTGGCGGGCCGCCCCGTGATGGGCCACCACCTGGCGCTGGCCCGCGCGGGCCTCCTGCCGCAACCCGACATGCTGGGCGCGCTGGCCGCGCTGCCGCTGGGCGCCGGCGACACCGACCTTTGGGCCCTGGCCCACGACGCCTACGCCGAACCGGCCTTCGCCGAGCGCGCCGCAGTCGCGGCCCGACGCTCCAACGACATCTACGACCTTCTGCGCGTCCATCAGCTCACCGGCGAGGCCGACTGGCTGACCGCCGCCCGGCGCCAGGCGCACACCGCCGCACGCCACGCGGCGCCCGGATCGCCCGACCTCGGCGTCGCCTTACGGCTGATCGAGCTGGAGACGCCATGCCGCAGCCTCCGGCCTCCGTTCGATTGGCTCTAGACTGACCTTACGGAGAGCGAGGAACTTCCGCGGCAACGATCTTAATGCTCGCGAGGAAAGACTATGGGCGAAGCCTACATCATCGACGCCTGCCGCACGCCGCGCGGTATCGGCAAGGTTGGCAAGGGCGCCCTTGCGGACCATCACCCGCAACACCTGGGCGCCACCGTCCTGGCCGCGCTGCGCGACCGCAACAACCTGAACACCGCCGACGTCGATGACGTGATCTGGGGCACCTCGTCCCAGCGCGGCAAGCAGGGCGGCGACATGGGCCGCATGGCGGCGCTCGACGCCGGCTATGACATCAAGGCCTCGGGCGTCACGCTCGACCGCTACTGCGGCTCGGGCATCACCGCGGTGAACCTGGCCGCGGCCCAGATCATGTCGGGCATGGAAGACCTGGTGATCGCCGGCGGCTGCGAGATGATGTCGTACACGGCCTCCAGCGCGCCGAAGCCGGATCCGGAAGCCGGCCCCATGCTGATGGACTCGGGCAACCTGCGCCTGCGCGCCAAGCACCCGCAGAGCCACCAAGGGATCTGCGCCGACGCCATCGCCACCCTGGAAGGCATCAGCCGCGAGGCGCTGGACGAGTTGGCCTATGTCAGCCAGCAGCGCGCCGCCAAGGCGATCGCTGAGGGTCGCTTCGACCGCGCCCTGATCCCGGTGCTGCGTGAGGACGGCTCGGTCGCCCTCGACCACGAGGAGTTCCCCCGTCCGCAGACCACGCTGGAAGGCCTGGCCAGCCTGAAGCCGTCGTTCGAAGCGATGGCCAACATGCCGCTGGACAGCAAGGGCACCACGTTCGCGGGCCTGATCAACCAGGTCTACCCCGACCTCAAGATCAAGCACTTCCACCATGCCGGGAACTCCTCGGGCGTCGTGGACGGCTCGGGCGCCGTGCTGCTGGCCTCGGCTGATTACGCCAAGAAGAACGGCCTGAAGCCCCGCGCCCGCGTCGTGGCCATGGCCAACGTCGGCGACAGCCCGACGCTGATGCTGAACGCCCCGGTCCCCGCGGCCCAGAAGGTGTTGAAGAAGGCCGGCCTGACGGTCGACGACATCGACCTGTGGGAAATCAACGAGGCTTTCGCGGTGGTCGCCGAGAAGTTCATCCGCGACCTGAAGCTCGACCGCGAAAAGGTGAATGTGAACGGCGGCGCCATGGCGCTGGGCCACCCGATCGGCGCCACCGGCTCGATCCTGATCGGCACCATCGTCGACGAGCTGGAGCGCCGCGACCTCAAGCGCGGCCTGGTCACCATGTGCGCCGCCGGCGGCATGGCTCCGGCCATCATCGTCGAGCGCGTCTAGTGGCGGTGTTGAGCCGCCAGCGTCGCTTCGTCACGCCGCAAGCCGACGAGACGATCGAACAGCTGGCGGCTCGCGCCCTGCCGGACGAGCCGCTGGAGTCCGCGGTCGACCGCATCAAGGCCTGGAACCTGCACATCTTCGCGATGCGCCGGCCGCCGGGCCTGATGCTGGGGTCGGACGTGGTCTTCGTGGAGCCGCCGGTGGCCCAGGCCTAAGGCCGCCGCATGGATGAGGCGATCATCGTCGGCGCCGACATCGTCGCCGGCCACGACGGGTCGGCCGAGATCGTCGTGCGGCTGCTCTACCCAGATGGGTGCGAACTGCCGGTCGTGCTGGACGAGGACACGGGGTTGAAACTGATGGAGGCCTGCGGGGCGTCGAGCCTCGAAGACCTCTACGGCCAGTCCTGGCGCAGGATCGTGCCGGACGCCTGAGGGAGAGACCCTCAAGAGGGAGACTTGGGATGTTCGACGTGATCGTGCGCGGCGGGACCGTGGTGGATGGGTCGGGGGCTCCCGGCTTCCAGGGCGACGTCGCCATCAAGGACGGCAAGATCGCCGCCGTCGGCCAGGTCTCGGGCGAGGCGCGCCAGATCGTGGACGCCACCGGACGGGTCGTGGCCCCCGGCTTCATCGACCCGCACACCCACTTCGACGTCCAGCTGCTCTGGGACGGCGCGGCCCGTCCGGCGCTGGAGCACGGCGTCACCTGCGTGGTCCCCGGCAACTGCTCGCTGTCGCTGGCGCCGCTGAAGGCGCACGACCGCCGCGCCGTCGTCGGCATGTTCCAGCAGATCGAGGAGATGCCCCCCGAGGCCTTCACCACCGCCTTCGAGTGGACCTGGGAAGACTTCGCCGGCTACCGCGCCGCCATCGAGAAGAGTCTGTCGATCAACGTGGCCCCGCTGGTGGGCCACAGCGTCATCCGCCTCTGGGTGATGGGCTCCGCCGCGCAGGAGCGCGCCGCCACGCCCGACGAGATCGCCAAGATGCAGGACCTGCTGCGCGAGTGCCTCGAGGCGGGCGCCGTGGGCCTGTCGACCAGCTTCGTCGATGTCGACGAGAACGGGCGCCCGGTGCCCAGCCGCTTCGCCCAGTTCGAGGAACTGGACGCGCTGTCGGCGGTCCTGGGCGAGTTCGGCCGCATGCTGCAGTGCGTGCCGGAGTTCTACGCCACCGACATCACGATCGCCCGCATCGACCAGCTGGCCGAGCTGAGCCTCAAGCACAACATCCCGACCACCTTCTCACCGCTGTTCGACACCTCGGCGGTGCCCGACAACGCGCCGCGCGCCATCAAGCGGGTCGAGGAGCAGTTCGCCCGCGGCGCCCGCGTGTGGCCCCAGATGCAGACCCGGCCCATCGACATCAGCTTCAGCCTGCTGCGCCCCAGCCTGTTCTTCGCCCGCCTGCCCCGCTGGGTGCGGATCCTGCGCCAGCCGCTGGAACAGCGCCTGGCCGCGCTGCGCGACCCCGACACCGTTGGAAAGATGGTCGCCGACCTGGGTCCCGACGGCGGCGAGGCGATGATGGGCCGCCTGGTGGTCCGCGGCGGCGACGCCGCGCCGGCCGAGATCGTCGGCAAGACGCTGTCCGAGGTGGCCAAGGCCCGCGGCGAGGTCCCGGCGCTGGCGCTCATCAACCTCAGCCTCGAGAACGGCCTGGACGTCGCCTTCCTGTCCGCCAGTCAGGGCCACCAGCTCACCGACCGCATCGGCCCCATGCTGGCCCACCCGCTGGTCCACATCGGCGCCAGCGACGGCGGCGCGCACCTGTCCTCGTTCTCCACCTACGGCGACACCGGCTACCTGTTCTCCGAGTTCGTCCGCACGGCGGGCGCCATGAGCCTGGAGAAGGCGGTCGCCAAGATCACCTCCGAGACGGCTGACATCTGGGGCCTGAAGGACCGCGGTCGGCTGCAACCCGGCCTCGCCGCCGACATCGTGGTCTTCGACGCCGACACTATCGACCGCTGCGAAGAAGTCCCGGCCTTCGACATGCCGGGCGACGGCATGCGCTACGTCCGCGCCGCGCGTGGCGTCGACACGGTGCTGGTCAATGGCGAAGTGGCCTATACGGGCGGCGCCTACACCGAGGCGAAGTCGGGCGTCGTCTGCGTCTGACCGCCGGCTGAGAGCGGAACGGATGCGAATCCACATCGCCACCGACCACGCGGGCCTCGACTTCAGCCGCGCGCTGCAGCGGCGCCTGGCCGACGCGGGCCATGAGGTGATCGACCACGGCCCGCAGACCTACGACCCGCTCGACGACTACCCGAGTTTCTGCATCGGCGCGGCCGCGGCGGTGGTCGCCGACCAGAAGGCCGGCGTGGAGGCCCTCGGCGTTGTCTTCGGCGGATCCGGCAACGGCGAGCAGATGGCGGCCAACAAGGTGGAGGGCGTTCGCGCCGCCCTCGTCTGGAGCCGCGCGACGGCCGAGCTGGCCCGCCAGCACAACGACGCCAACGTGATCGCGATCGGCGCGCGCCAGCACAGCGTGGAGGAGGCGATGGCGTTCATCGACGTCTTCATCGCGACCCCGTTCAGCGGCGAGGCGCGCCACGCCCGTCGCATCGCGCAGCTCGCCGAGTACGAGACGACGGGCGCGATCGCGGGCCACGAAATCCGCTGAGCCGGTTGAGCGGCGTCCGCGAAATGTCGCGGCGGCGTGTCACGAACCGACCCCTCGGGCGTTAGCGATCACAACCATCGCCTTCAAAGCCCAGGGATACCCACCATGCCCACCGACAAAGGCGCGCCCCCGCGCGCCAACGAGACGACTGCCGGCGCCGGCGGCGAGACCCACCAGACGGCCTCAGCGACCGATGCGCGGCTGACCACGAACCACGGCGTCCCGGTCAGCGACAACCAGAACTCGCTGAGGGGCGGCGCGCGCGGCCCGACCCTGCTGGAGGACTTCATCCTCCGGGAGAAGATCCAGCACTTCGACCACGAGCGGATCCCGGAGCGCATCGTCCACGCCCGCGGCTCGGCCGCCCACGGCTACTTCGAGCTGACCAAGTCGCTGTCGAAGTTCACGCGCGCCAAGATCCTCACCGAGGTCGGCGAGAAGACCGAGGTGTTCGCCCGCTTCTCCACCGTGGCCGGCGGCGCCGGCTCGGTCGACACCCCGCGCGACGTGCGTGGTTTCGCCGTGAAGCTCTACACGAAGGAGGGCAATTGGGACCTCGTGGGCAACAACATCCCGGTGTTCTTCATCCAAGACGCCATCAAGTTCCCCGACCTGGTCCACGCGGTGAAGATGGAGGCCGACCGCGGCTATCCGCAGGCCGCCAGCGCCCATGACACCTTCTGGGACTTCATCGGCCTGATGCCCGAGAGCACCCACATGATCATGTGGGCCATGTCCGACCGAACCATCCCGCGCAGCCTGCGCATGATGGAGGGCTTCGGCGTCAACACCTTCCGGCTGCTGAACGACAAGGACGAGGCCACCTTCGTGAAGTTCCACTGGCGGCCCAAGCTGGGGACCCAGTCCACCTGCTGGGACGAGGCCGTGAAGATCGCCGGCGCCGATCCGGACTATCACCGTCGCGACCTCTTCGAGGCCATTGACACCGGAAACTTCCCCGAGTGGGAGTTCGGCGTGCAGCTGCTGAGCCAGGAAGACGCCGACGCGCTGCCCTTCGACATCCTGGACGCCACCAAGCTGATCCCGGAAGAGCTGTTCCCGATCCAGGTGGTCGGACGGATGGTGCTGGACCGCAACCCCGACAACTTCTTCGCCGAGACCGAGCAGGCCGCCTTCCTGCCCACCAACATGCCCCCCGGCATCGACGTCTCGGAAGACCCGCTGCTGCAGGGCCGCCTGTTCTCCTACCAGGACACCCAGCTGTCCCGCCTGGGCACGGTGAACTTCCACCAGTTGCCGATCAACCAGGCCAAGGGCTGCCCCTTCCAGAACTTCCAGCGCGACGGCCACATGCAGACCCAGGTTTTCCAGGGCCGGGGCAACTACGAGCCCAACAGCCTGGCCGACGCTGGCGAGGACGGCGGGCCGCGCGAGGATCCTGTGGGTGGTTTCCGCAGCTTCGCGGCGCCCGTCGAGGGGACCAAGGTGCGGCTGCGCGCCGAAACCTTCGCCGACCACTTCAGCCACGCCCGGCTGTTCTATCGCTCGCAGACCCCGATCGAACAGGCGCACCTGGCCAGCGCCCTGGTCTTCGAACTGTCCAAGTGCAGCTTCGAGCACGTCCGCAACCGCATCCTCGGCAATCTCCAGAACGTCGATGAAGACCTGGCGGCCCGCGTCGCCGACGGTCTCGCCATGCCGCTGCCGCCAAAGAACGCCGCGGCCGTCGAGCCCATCGACATGGACGCCTCGCCCCTGCTCCGCATCGTGGGCAAGTACCCCGAAACCCTGCAGGGCCGCGCCGTCGGCATCCTGGTGACGGACGGGGCCGATGGGGCTGTGGTCGAGGCCGTCAAGGCCGCGGCCTTGGCCGAAGGCGCGGCGGTGAAGATCATCGCGCCCAAGGTGGGCGGGGCGAAGCTCAAGGGCGGCAAGCTCATGAAGGCGGATGGCCAGTTGGCCGGCATGCCTTCGGTGCTGTTCGACGCCGTGGCCCTGGTCCTGTCCGAGGAAGGCTGCGCCGATCTCCTCGGCGAGAGCGCCGCCGTGGACTTCGTCTCCAACGCCTTCGTGCACCTCAAGGCGATTGGCTTCACGCCCGAGGCCCAGCCGTTGCTCGACAAGGCGAATGTCGAGGCCGACGCCGGGATCGTGGATCTGTCAGGCGGGGCCGACGGCTTCGTTGCTCCCGCCCGCACCCGCCAGTGGGATCGGGAGCCCAACGTCCGAAAACTCGCCTAAACAACAGGCCGCCGCGGGGCGCGAACACTTAACAAGACGTTAACGCGCCCCGCGAAAGTCTTTAGACCAAGACTACGCGCCCATCTTCCGCCCCATTTATTCTGCAACTCGCGGAACAATGTACTGCAACCCTTTGTTGGAGGGTTGGCGTCGCAAAAGGCGGCGTCCCGAATAGGAACAAGCCTCACTATAAACCTGGGTGCGATCACTATGTTCGCCAGCGCCGTGACATCGAATGTGGGACTAGCCCGCGAGCTCTCCGATGCCCGGGCCCGGCTTGCCGACCAGGAACGCCAGATCCAGGAACTGAATCACCGGGTCGCCAACAGCCTGCAACTGGCCGCCGACATGCTGGTGTTCGAGCAGTTGCGCTCGCGCGACCCGCTCGCCCAGGCGGCGCTCGAGGCCAGCCGCGCGCGGCTGGTCGCCGTGGGCGAGCTTCACCGCTATCTGTACGAGCACGCCGACGCGCCGTCGGTCGAGATGACCCCGTTCCTCACCGGCCTCTGCCAGGCGGTGTCGGCCTCCACCGGGCTCAAGTGCCGGGTCCAGTCCGACCTCACCAGCGTCCCCGGCGATATGGCCCAACAGCTGGCGATCGCCATCAACGAGTTCGCGATCAACGCCGCCAAGCACGCGTACGAAGGTAAGCCGGGCGGGCGTCTGACGGTCACGAGCCGTCGGGACGGTCACGAACTGGTCCTGACCGTCGCCGACGAAGGTAAGGGCATGAGCGACGGCCGATCCGCCAACGGCGGCCTGGGCATGTCGATCGTGGCCGCCATCGTGCGCGACCTGAAGGGCGTGCTGACCGTCCAGAGCGACCGCGGCGCCGCCTTCACGATCCGCACGCCCCTGCCGTCGGCGAGGCGTGCCCTGGTCGAGCGCTCGTTCCAGTCCTGGGCTGATCTTTAGCTGGACGCCGGCGACCTCGGGGGCCTTCGCGACTCGGCCGCTGCGCCTGCACCTGAGCGCCTGCGACACTGCAACCCATCGCCGAACGACCTCGCGAGGCCTAGACCCCGCCCCCCGCTGTGAGCCGCAGCCGGCGAGGCGCTTTCCCTTCGCCGGTCGTCGCCTCGCCTCGTCGTTGCCGGCCAGGGACCTGACCGGGGGCATGACCTCCGCCGTTCCGGCACGCCGACGTTCAGGAGTTTGGTCTGCGTGCGCACCCGCGCAGGCTGATCTCCGGGCCGCCGACCCGGTCCCGCCGCCAAGCCCCTCGGGGCGCTAGGTGTCTGTGGATCGGGTCGGCGTGACCCACGCGCCGGCGTCTACTGGGCCGTATCGGCCAGCTGGGGATACATGCAGATCAGGTTCTTGGCGCCCTGCTTCAGCTCTTCGATGGCTTCATCCACGTGCGCCCGCTGGGCCTGCAGCTGCTCGATCCGCTTCTTGTGGATGCGCAGCGCCTCGGCGTCCTGAGCGGTGGCCCCTTCCTCGTCGTAGGTGTCGAGGATGTCCCGGATCTCGGCGATCGACAGACCCACGCGGCGGCCGCGCAGGATCAGCTGCAGTCGCGCGCGGTCCTTGTAGGAATAGACCCGCGCCGTGTCCCGGCGGGCCGGCGAGAGCAGGCCCTGCTCCTCATAGAACCGAAGCGCCCGCGGCGTGGCGTTGAACTCGCGGCACAGCTGGGTGATCGAATAGGTCCGGTACGGCGGACGCTTCAGGTTCAGCAGCAGGCTCATGGCGCTCTCCCTCACAGCCCCAGCACGAGCCGGGCGATGATGTCTCTTTGGATCTCGTTGGAGCCGCCATAGATCGAGGCGGCCCGGTTGTTCAGATAGCGTGGCATCGCAACAAGGCCCTCGTGGGGCCCCACGGCTTCGACGTTAGACCCCGGCTCGCGCGCCTGGGGCTGATCGACATGGGCATAGGCCCCAAGGGCGGCGATGGAGATCTCATCCAACCGCTGCATGGCCTCTGTGCCATTGATCTTGAGCATGGACGACGCCGGCCCGGGGTTCTTGCCGCCCGCCAGCGAGGCCAGAACCATCCGCTCGGCCATGTCGATGGCGGTGATGGCGATCTCGGCTTCGGTCAGCCTGCGCCGATGACCGGCATCGTCCCCGTCGGCTGCTTCGGCGATCTTCTGAGCGCGGCCAAGACCCACC
The DNA here is from genome assembly GCF_965284355.1 of Phenylobacterium sp. Taxonomy (NCBI): domain Bacteria; kingdom Pseudomonadati; phylum Pseudomonadota; class Alphaproteobacteria; order Caulobacterales; family Caulobacteraceae; genus Phenylobacterium; species Phenylobacterium sp. The sequence continues at coordinate 937,227 of NZ_OZ260078.1, forward strand.
TGAAGTCCCGGCGCCGAGCCGCCGCCCCGCTCGAACTCCAGCAGGTACTTGGCCACCGTCCAGCCCTGGTTCTCCTCGCCGATCCGGTTGGCCTTCGGGACCCGGACGTTGTCGAAGAAGACTTGGTTCACCTCGTGCTCGCCGGCCAGCGTGATGATCGGCTTCACCTCGATGCCCGGAGTGTTCATCTCCAAGAGCAGGAAGGTGATGCCCTGCTGCGGCTTTCCCTCGGTCGAAGTTCGCACCAGGCAGAACATACGGTTCGCGAAATGCGCGTGCGTCGTCCAGATCTTCGAGCCGGAGAGAACGTAGTGATCTCCGTCGCTTACGGCTCGCAATTGCAGCGATGCGAGATCCGAACCCGAGCCGGGTTCAGAGTAGCCCTGGCACCAGTAGTCTTCGCCCGACAGGATGCGCGGCAGGTAGTAGGCCTTCTGCTCGGGCGTGCCGTAGCCCATGATCACGGGCCCGACCATCTTCAGGCCCATGGGCGACAGGCTGGGCGCGCCGGCTCGGGCGCACTCGGCCGAGAAGATCGAGCGCTGCACCTCGTTCCAGCCCGGACCCCCGTACGCTTTGGGCCAGGCGGGCGCCGCCCAGCCGCGTGCGTGCAGGATGCGCTGCCAGGGCAGGCTGAACCGGGGTTCGCAGAACACGCTGGTGAGCCCGGCGCCGGCAGCCCGAAGCTCCGGAGTCAGGTTCGCGTCGAGAAAGGCTCGGACCTCGGCCCGGAAGGCGAGGTCCTCATCACGTAGCTCAAGATCCATGGCGCCGCCGCGTCGTGCACGAGGAATTTGCGCACCTCGCCAGCTTGCGGCTCCGAGCGGCTCAGAACAAGCTATCGGAAGTAATAGGAATAACCCTACGGCATGCGCGACGCCGCCGCTTTCCTCCAGGAATCCGAGGCCTTGGCCCACGAGATCGTGGCGGCCGGCGCGCGCATCGGGCTGCCCTTCGTCGCCGCCGCCGCCGACATCAGCTCGGCCCAGCCGCCGTTAGGCGTCGATGGCCGGCCGCTGGCCGAAACCGTGTTCCGCTGGATCGATCCGACCCTGCGCTACTGGGAAGACCACAGCTTTGCGCTGAAGGCCGCTTTCATCCACGCCGCGCGCGCCTGCGCTGAGCCCTACTACTTCGACGGCGGTCGGTTCGGATCATGGCGGACCAACCCGTCTCTCGAGATAATCAACAGCGAAGGCCCCATAGACACTTACAACGTCGCCTCGGCGATCGTCAGTCCGGTCTACCTGCCCGGCGGGGTGATCGGAGCGGTGGTGTGGGCCACACCCGACCCGGCCATCGACGTGGTGCAGGCGTTCACCGCGAATGCGGCCGGTCTGCACGTCCTGGCCCTGCGGTTCGTCGCCACCTACGAGGACGCGGTGGCCGGCCGCGACCAGCCCCCTGCCCGGCTCACCCGCCGCGAGATCCAGTGCCTCAAGTGGGCGGCTGCCGGGAAGACGGACTCCGAGATCAGCGAGATCGTCGCCATCTCTTTGCCAACAGTCCGCTTTCATGTGACCAACGCGGCCCGCAAGTTGGGTGTCGCCGGACGCTCACAGGCCGTGCAGCGCGCCGCCACCTTGGGCTACATCGGCCAACGGGAGCCTTCGCGACCATAGGACCCATGCGCGCTCGCCCTTCAAGCGAGTAGACTCGACCAACGCGAGATTCGGAAAGGGACGGACGGGAGATGCGGCCCCGCTATCGTCGTGCGGGCGTCGGGGCCTGCGCGGCCTTGATTCTCGCGACGGCAGCGCCTGCCGGCGCCGGCTCGCGCGCGCCGACGGGCAAGGACGCATCGGCGTGGTCGGCTCTGGTCGTCGAGGCTGAGGCTGCGCAGATGTCGGGCGACTGGCGCAGGCTGGAGCGGGCCACACGCAAGCGCGCCGCGATCGAAGAGCGGACCTACGGCCATGAGGCGCCCATCACCGCGACGTCCTGGTCCTGGATCGGCCAGGCCCTGGTCCACCGCGGCCGCGACGCCGAGGCGGAGCCCTATTTTCGCAGAGCGCTGGCCGTCGATCGCCGCGCGCTGGGCGGGGCGCATCCCCAGACCCTGATCGCCATCTCCAACCTCGCCGCCCTGCTCGAGCGACAGGGTCGGTTCGGCGAGGCCGAGCCACTGCGTCGCGAGTTGTACGACGCGGGCCGGAGCCGGTTCGGAGCCCAGAGCGCCGCTGCGGCGGCAGGCGCGGTCGCCTTGGGCGACGTGCTACGGGCCCTGGGCCGGGCGGCCGAAGCCGAGCCGCTCTATCGCGCCGCGCTGGAGATCGACACCCGATTGGCCGGTGAGGCCGACCCCCGCGTCGCCGCCGACCTCGGGGCGCTGGCGGCCGCCCTGGACGATCTGGGTCGCCACGCCGAGGCCGAGCCGCTCCACCGGCGCGCCCTTGCGCTCCGCCGCCAGGCGTTCGGCGAGCGCGACGCCGCGACCGCCCAGGCCTACGCGCGGACCGCCGCCAACCTCGATGCTCAGGGCCGCCACGCTCAGGCCGAGGCGCTCCACCGGCTGGCTCTGGCCACCGACCGCGAACTCCGCGGACCGCGCCACCCCACGACGGCTGCCGACGCCGCCGCGCTGGGCTCGAACCTGACCGCCCAGGGCAAGGGCATCGAAGCCCAGGCCCTGTTGCGCGAGGCCCTGGCCATCCGCCGCAAGGTGCTGGGCGAACGTCACGCCGACACGGGCGCCAGCTATGGCGCCCTGGCCGCTGCGCTGGCGGCGAGCGGCAAGCGACGCGAGGCCGAGGCGCTGCACCGCAAGGCGCTGGACATCACTCGCGCGGCCCGGGGCGAACGGGCGCCGGCCACAGCCACCCTCTACGCCGGGCTGGCGGGCGACCTCATGGCGCGCGGCCGCCACGACCAGGCCGAACCGCTGCTGATGAAGGCCCTGGAGATCCGTCGTTCCACCCTGGGCGAGCGCCACCCGGACACCGGCCGCGCCTACGACGCCCTGGCCGAGGCCCGACATCGACAAGCCGCCAACGCGGGCGCCGAGCAGATGTCGGCGCGCGCCGTCGCCATCGTTCGCGCGCGCCGCGTCGCCGATCGCCTCGCCGTCGGGCTGGGCCCCGACGCGGCGCTTCGGCGGGCGCGCGGCGGCGAGGATTCGGCGGCCGACGGGCGGCCCACGTTCCGCCGCTACCTCACCGTGGCCTGGGACGCCTCGCAGCAGACGCCCGGCGAACTGCCGCGCCTGCAGGACGCCGCGTTTACCGCCGCCCAGGACCTCAACGTCTCGCCCGCCGCCCGCGCGCTGGCCGAGACCACCGCCCGCGTCGCCTTGGGCAAGACCGCCACCGCCCGCGACGCCCGCGTCCGCCAGGCGCTGGCCGGTCAGGTTCAGGACCTGGAAGGCCAACTGGTTGAGGCGCTGCCCCAGAACGACCCCGGCGAGGCCGCGCGGATCGGCGTGGCGCTGGATGCGGTCGGCCGCGAGCTGGCCAGCCTGGACGCCCGCCTCGCACGCGACAACCCGCGCTATGCCGAGACCGTTTCGCCGTCTCCGCTCTCCATCTCCCAGGTGCAATCGCGCCTGCGGGCCGGCGAAGGCCTGCTGCTGATCGTCTCCACCGGCGAGGACGTCCATGTCTTCGCCGTCTCGCGCCAACGCGCGGCCTGGAACCGCATCACCAGGGTCCAGGCCGACCTGGAGCGCCGCATCCGCACGCTGCGCTGCCAGGTGGATGACGGCGCCTGCACCGGCCGCCGGACGGCCTCGGGCGAGAGCCAGGCGGCCTTCGACGGTCAGGTCGCCTTCGGCGTCTATCGCGACCTGATCGCGCCGCTGGAGCCGGCGCTGGCGGGCGTCGACCGACTCTACGTCACCAGTTCCGGCGCGCTGGCCGGCCTGCCGCTGGCGCTGCTGCCGACCCGCGATCCAGGGGCGGGGCCCGCCGCGCTGGCCAAGGCCAGCTGGCTGGCCGACCGCTACGCGCTGACGACGCTCCCGTCCGTGGCCAGCCTGCGCGCCTCTGCGCCCAGCCGGCGGGCCACCGACAAGCGCTGGTCCTTCGTGGGCTATGGCGACCCGACGCTGAAGGGGTCCAGCCCCGAGCGCCGACTGGCCGACCCGAAGGCGCTGGGCGCCGCGTTCGGCCCCCTGCCCGGCGCCGCGGACGAGCTGCGCGCCATGGCCCGGACGCTGGGCGCGCCGCAGGCCAGTCTGCGCCTTGGCGGACGGGCCACCGAGGCGGCGCTGAAGGCCTCGCCGGACCTGGCCCACGCCCGCGTCGTCGCCATCGCCACCCACGGCCTGCTCTCGCACGAGATCGGTGGCGTAGACGAGCCAGGCCTCGTGCTGACCCCGCCCGTGCGCGCCACGTTTCAGGACGACGGCGTCCTCACCGCCTCCGAGGCCGCGGCGTTGGACCTCTCCGCCGACTGGGTGATCCTGTCGGCCTGCAACACCGCCGCCGCCGACGGCACGCCGGGGGCCGACAGTCTATCGGGCCTGGCCAGGGCCTTCCTCTATGCGGGCGCCCGCGCCCTGCTGGTGAGCCACTGGCGCGTGTACGACGACGCGACCGCCGCGCTGACCGTGCAGACGCTGGCGATCCAGCGCGCCAATCCGCGCCTCACCAAGTCGCAGGCTCTGCAAAGGGCGATGCGCGCCGTGCGCACGGGGCGGCTTCCCAGCGGCGCCCCGCTGCCCGGCTGGCGGCCGGAGTGGGCGCATCCGGCCTACTGGGCGCCGTTCGTGCTGATTTCCGCGGAAGGCTGAAACCCACGCGGCGATTGCGCATCGGGGGAGACAAGGCTTGCCGGTTGAGCGGCCGGGGGGCATGACGTCAAGATGGTGACGCCTTCACCGCGTGTCTGGACCCTCGCGCGACTTTCGCTCGGCTTCACGCTGGAGCAGGTGGCCGCCGGGCTTGCGGACCTCAGCCCGATGGACGCGCTGCTGGTGCTGGCGGTCAACCAGGCCAACATCGCGCCGCTCACGCGCGATCCCGCCGCCCGCCAGGCCTATGGCGATCTCGAGCACGCTGCGCCCGACGATGCGCGGCGCCCGGCCAGCGTCAACGCCATGGCGAACTCGCTGGGCGTTCCGTTCGAGACCACGCGGCGACGACTGAAGAAGCTTGAAGGCCAAGGCGTCTGCCGGATCGTGCCCGGGTCGGGGGTCGTGATCCCGGAATCCTTCCTGACCTCACAGCCCTATCTTCAGAGCGTCATGTCGGCCCACGAGCGGTTGGTGAGCTTCTACGGCCGGCTGCTGGACGGCGACCTGCTCGATCCCCTGCCCGAAACCCACTACGGCGTCGATGACGGCGTCCCCCTGCGCGGCGCGGCGCGGTTGATTTCCGACTACCTGCTGCGCGGCGTCGACGGCCTGCTGCGCGAGGGCGGCGACGTGGCCTCGGCCCTGATTTTCCTGGCGATCCTGGTCGCCGCTCTGGACGAGGCGCCCTGGCCGCCGCAGACCGCCGCAGACCCGACGCCAACGCCCTTCGGCGCGATGACGGTATCCGACGTGGCGCGGCGCCTGCGGATGCCCGGCGAGACCGTGCGGCGGCACGTGCTGGGCCTGGTGGACGCCGGCCTCGTCACCCGTACGCGCGACGGCGTCACCGTCGCCCAGGATATCCTGAGCCGCCCCGCCATGCAGGCGCTGGCCGAGGAGCATGCCGCCGCCGTCCAACGCCTGTTCGCCGGCCTGGCGGAACGCGGCGTCGTGGCCGCGTGGGAACAGATGGGGGCGGGCATCGCACCCCGCCGGCGCGCCTGAGCGGTTGCGGTCGGGGCCGGCGCCCCGTACGCTCGGGATATCACGTTCGTGGAGTTTGCCTCATGCGTCCGGTTCTGATCGCCCTCGGCCTCGCAGTTCTTGCCACGCCGGCCCTGGCGCTGACCGTCACCACGGCGCCCAACGTGAACCAGCAGCAGCACCTGCGCCCCTCGCCGGCCGCGCAAGGCGTCGACATCCGCGACTCCTACCTCGGCGGCGGGGGCGGCCCGGCCGGCCTCAGCTACAGCCAGGGCTCACGTTCCAACACCGATGCGCCGCGCTTCTACTACAACAGCTACGACGCCTTCGGCCGCTTCAACGGCGTGGTCTCGGCGGACGACCGCTATGACACCCCGCTGAACCGGCGCTTCTCGCCGTCGGAACGCGACCTGAACCGGCTCGCCCCGCGGCGCTGACAAGGTCACCGACGGCGGCCCCTCGGATGCGCGCCGCCCGGCTGGGTCGCCTCTGCGCTTCCTTCTGGAGAGCCGCCGTTCTGGGCCTCGTCCTGACGGCAAGCCCGTTGGGGCCGGCCGTCGCCAGCGACAAAAGAACCGAAGCGCTGCAGGCCGAGATCAAGGCGGCGCGCTATGAAGCTGCGCGCGCCGACAGCGACTCGCCGGAACAGGTTCGCGCCCTGGAGAAGCTCCTGGAGCTGGAGATCCGGCTGCATGGGAGCGAGTCTCCCGAGATCATCCCAACGATCCGACATCTCGCTTCGACGGTTGCGCTCGATGACCCCCAGCGCAGTCAGAAACAGATCCCGTTCCTGCTTCGGATCCTGAAGATCCAGACGGCCGCCGGACCGGCGCTGGCGGCCGCCGCCGACGCCACGCGCGCGGACCTCGTCCTGTACCACGACGTCTCGGGCCAGTTCGCCGCGTCGATCCCCCACCTGCGCGCCCGGGTCGACTACCTCGCCCGCACGAATGACGATCGCCTGCCCGAGGTCGCGCTCGACCTGTCCGAGCATCTGCTCAAGGCGGGCGACGGAGCCGGAGCCCGCGCGGCGCTCGTAGCCCTGCCCCGTGACTGCCTGGACGACTGGGCGCCCGCGTGCGCCCGGGCCAGCGACCATCTGTTCGACCTCAGCCTGGAGGCGGACGATGTCGAGACCCTCGACCGTCTCGGCGCCGGGCTCGTCCGGCGGCTCCGGGGCGGCGCCTGTGAGCCTAGGCTGCTGCGCAATCTGTCGATCTACTTCGGCTACAAGGGCGACGATGACGCTGGTCACGACCTGTATGCCGGCCTGCTCTCCAACCCTGCCTGCGGGCCTGACGAGCGCGACGAGATCGTTCAGTGGCTGGAGCTGGGCTACAGCGACTACGCCGCGGTCGAGCCCCTGCGCCGCAAGGCCCTGGAGGCGGCGGAGGGCGGCGAGGCGCGCGCCGATGCGGCTCGGGCCCTGGGCATCAACCTCTGGTCCCAGAGGCGGCCCGAGGAGGCCTCGCCCTATCTGCAGGCGGCGCTCGACCATCATCTGGAATCGCGGGGCGCCGAGCCCACGACCTTGGGCTACACTGCCGTGTGGCTCTCCAGGACCTATGAAGAGACCGGCAAGGCCGGGCGCGCGCTCGAGGTGATCATCGCGGCGTCGGCGCATCCGTCCGTGGCCAAGGCGGCCGCCGCCGAGCCGCTGTCGGACGTCCTGTCCACGTCGCGGGCGAGGCTGCTGGCCGCCTCCGGTCGACAGGCCGAGGCGCTGGAGGTGCTGCGCAAGCGGCGATTGGCGCTGCAGGACCACGCCTGGGTCTACAATCTGCCGGACGCCGTGCGCGAGCTTGGCGACGTGATGGCGCTGGCCGGAGATCCGGCCCGTGGCCGCGACGTCATGGCCGGGCTCGCGAAGCGTTTCGGCCGGGATCCGAATGTCCCTCGCCCCGAACGCCAGGCCATCCGCCTCATGGCGGCCGAGTCGGCCTCGAAGGATCCCGCCACGCGGCCTGCGGCGCTGGCCGAAGTCCGGGCCATCCTCACCGACATCGAGGCGTTGAAGCAGGGCCTTGCCGGCGCCGCAGATGCGACGGGCGCCAGCGCGCGCGAAGCCCTTTCGGGCGACCTGATCCGCTCCGACCACGGACGGACGGCGGCCCTCGGTCTGTTGCTGACGGTGGGCTATGCGGAACGCGAGCGGACCCGAGGGCTCGAGGCCGAGACCTTTCTCGCAGCGCAGGACGTGGATGTATCCGCCGCGGCCCGCGCCCTGGCTCAGTCGGCGGCCCGGATGGCGGCCGGATCCGGCAAACTCGGAGAGGCCGCCCGCCTCCAGCAATCGCTGTCGCGAGAGCTCCAGACGGTCAGCGCCGAACTGACAGACGCGCTGACCGGGGATGACCCCGCCGAGATCGCGCGTCTCGAGGAAGAGATGCGACGCGTCGCCGCCCGTCTGGCCGCCGCGGACGAGCAACTCCGCAAGCGTTTCCCGCAGTACGCGGAGCTGGCGTCGCCCAAGCCGCTGTCGCTGCGCGAGGTCCAGGCTCGGCTGCGGCCCGGCGAAGGACTGCTTCTGACCGTCGACCTGTGGAACGACGTCCACGTCTTCGCGGTGTCGAAGACGAAGATCGCGTGGAGCCGACTTGAGGGCGGCTCGGACGCCGTCGCCGAACGCGTCGCACGCCTGCGCTGCCAGGTCGACGAGACCACATGCGGCAAGGCGCTGTCGGGTCGGCGTCGGGGCGACCTGGCGCAGATGGCGACGGCGGCCGACGACTCCATCCCCGAGTTCGACCTGAACGCCGCCCACACGCTCTACCGCGACCTGATCGCCCCCGTGGAGCCGGCGCTGGAGGGCGTGACGGAGCTCTTCATCACGGCAGGCGGTGCGCTCAGCGCGCTTCCGTTCGGCCTGCTCGCGACCGAAGCGCCGAGCGGCGACGCGCAGACCGGATCGGCGGCGAGACTGGCGTCGACGGCGTGGCTGGCCGATCGCTATGCGTTGACAACGCTTCCGTCCGTTTCGAGCCTGCGCGCGTTCAACGTGGTCCGCGACGCCCAGACGCGCGGCGAGACTCTTCGCGGTTTTGGCGACCCGGTGCTGACGGGCGAAGGCTTCGTTCTCGCCCCGGCGGACATCCATCGGGGCGACACAGGGCGCCAGGCGCTGGCCAACCCAGAGATGCTGCGAAAAGGCCTCGCCCCCCTGCCCCACACCCGCAGCGAACTGCTGGCGATCGCCCGCAGCCTCGGCGCCCAGGCCTCCAGCCTGCGGCTGGGCGACGACGCGACCGAGGCGGCGATCAAGTCGGACGCCACCCTGGCCTCGGCGCGGATCGTCGTGCTCGCGACGCACGGCCTGATCCCCACATCGATCAACAGGCTGGACGAGCCCGGGCTCGTCTTCACGCCGCCGTCCACGGCTTCGTCGCTCGACGACGGCTATCTCTCCGCTTCGGAGGCGGCGGCCCTGAAGCTCTCGGCGGACTGGCTGATCCTTTCGGCCTGCAACACGGCCGCGCCTGACGGAAAGCCGGAGGCCGAGAGCCTGTCGGGCCTCGCCCGGGCTTTCCTCTATGCGGGGGCCAAAGCGCTGCTGGCCAGCCACTGGAGCGTGCTGGACGACGCGACCGAGGCCCTGATGATCGAGACCTTGGCCGCGCAGCGCGCCGACCCGACCCTCAACGGCGCGCAGGCGCTGCAGCGGGCGATGGCGTCTGTCCGCACCGGCCGCCGGCCCGACGGCGCCCCGATCCTGGGCTGGCAGCCCTACTGGGCCCACCCGGCGGCCTGGGCGCCGTTTGTCCTGATCGGCGCCGGGGAGTAGCGGGCGCGGCCTCTCGGGCCTACCGCTGCTCCCACCAGTACGGCGCACGCTTGCGCTCGCCGGTGACGACCTCGTCCATGGTCAGCGGGTCGTAGAGCCGGCCGCCCAGCATCACGCGGTGGACCTTCTCGCTGTTGCGGATGTCGGCGGTGGGGTCGGCGTCCAGCACCACCAGGTCGGCCAGCTTGCCGGCCTCCAGCGAGCCGATGTCCTTGGCCATCCCCAGCGACCGCGCCGGCGCGATCGTGCCCGCCTGCAGGGCCTCTATCGGCGTCATGCCGCCGCGCACGAACGACCATAGCTCCCAGTGGGGCCCGAGGCCCGACTGCTGGCCGTGGGCGCCGATCGAGACGGGCACGCCGCGCTTGGCCAGCTTGTGCGCCTCGCGCGCGCTGTCGTCGTCGACGTAGTCGCTCTCCGGGGCGATCTCGCGGCGCACGTTTTCGGCGGCCAGCCGGCTGGGCGGGATGTGGCGCCTGAGGATCGGCTGCTCGAACACGTCGGTGTGCGCGCGCCAGTAGGGATCGGCCGCTAGCCCGCCGAACGTAACGACCAGGGTGGGCGTGTAGTAGGTCTTGCTCTGCGAGAAGAAGCTGAGGACGTCCTCGTAGAAGGTCGACAGCGGGACGTTGTGCTCGACGGTGGAGTTGCCATCGGCGATGTGGGTCATGTCCAGGCCGAACAGCGCCCCGCCCTCGGCCACCACCTGCATCCCCTCGCGCCGCGCCGCCTCGGTCAGTTGCTGGCGCTGTTCGCGGCGGGGCTGGTTGTAGTTCTTGATGCTGTGGGCGCCCTGGGCCTTCAGCCGGCGAACGTGGGCCAGGGCGTCGTCCAGGCTGTCGATCTGAGCGTAGTTGCCGGCCTGCTTGGCGCCATAGACGATCGTGCCGGTCGAGAACGTGCGCGGGCCCAGGATCAGACCGGCCCGCTGCATCTCGGACGCCGCGAAGATCTCGGTCGAGGGGTACGACGGGTTGTGCGCCGTCGTGTTGCCCATGGCCAGGTTCAGGATCATCGACCAGTTCTGCTGGGGCACCAGCTCGTCCACGCCGTGCGGGCCGTGGGCGTGGGCGTCGATCAGGCCCGGGATGATGGTCTTGCCGGCCAGGTCCACGACCTTGGCGTCCGCGGGTATGGAGACGGCGCCGGCCTTGCCCACGGCCACGATCCGATCATCGCGGATCACGATGACGCCGTTGTCGATCACGCCGCCGTCCGCGGCCGCCATCGTGACGAGCCGCGCACCGGTCAGCGCCACCGTCCCCTTTGGCCGGTCTGCCGGCGCGTCCATCGATAACGATACGCCCGTCTTCGGCGGCTGGAACTTCGCGGTCCCCTCGCCCGGAGGCGCCGAGGGGAACAGGTCCTTGGCGGCCGCCGTGTAGACCACCGGGCCCAGGCTCCAGTGCAGCTGGGCCCCGCCGCCCGACCAGTTGACGTAGTCGGCCCCGCCCACCGAGGCGCGGGTCACCGGCAGGGGCCCGCCCTTCAGATCGACCGCCACCTCTTGGGTCCCGGGCATCAGCGGCATGACGCTGACCTCGTAGTTCTGGCGGAAGGCGAACAGCGCGCCGTCCGGCGACACGAAGTAGTCGCTCACCAGTTCGCCGGCGGCATGGACCCGCCTGGCTTCGCCGTTCAGGTCGGTGGAGACCAGCTGCAGCTTGCCGCGCTCGCGTCCGACCATGAACACGCGGTCGCTCGAGCCGCCGAACTGCGGCGACGAGAGGTCCTTCGAGATCCGGACGGCCGCGCCGCCGGCGGCCGACACACGGTAGACCCCGGGATTGTCGGACCATTCGCCCGACGTCAGGCCGCCGCCGTCGCCCTTCTCGAACACGATCGTCTTGCCGTCGGGCGAGAACACCGGCCGGGCATAGTGGCCGGGCTGCGTCGTCACCGTGCGCGCCGCGCCGCCGCCCGCCGGGATCACTTGGACCTGGCCCAGGCCCTTGTCGGTCCAGCTGACGAAGGCGATCTGCTTGCTGTCGCGCGACCAGGCCGGGAACAACTCCATGCCCTCGGTCGCCTTGGTGAGGCGCCTGGGCTCTCCCCCACCCATCGGCTTCACATAGAGCCGGCCGAGGGTCTCGAAGACCACGATCTTGCCGTCGGGCGAGACCGCCGCGAAGCGCGGGATCTTCGTCTGAATGCGGTCGGGCGCGACGGTGATCTGCGGGTGCGGGCCATCGATGACGCCGCGGGTGTCGTTGACGCGGAACGGGATCACCGCGCCGTTCGCGCCGTCGGCGTCCACGCGCCGGATCTTGCCGCCGGCCCAGAAGACGATGGACTTGCCGTCGGGCGTCCAGGCCATGTTGGGATAGAGGCCGCTGACCGCCCACACCTCCTGAACGTCCTGGTCCAGGGCGTCGTAGACCTTGCGCTCCACGCCCGAGGTCAGGTCCTTCACATACAGCTTGGACTTGGTCCGCTCGCGCCGGACGAAGGCGACCTTCTTGCCGTCGGGCGACGGCGCCGGCCGCACCGACCCGCCCGCGCCCGAGACGGCGGTGGAGATCTCACCCGTCTCCAGGTCGTAGCGCTCGATGTTGAACAGGTCGGTGTTGGAGTCCTGGGCGTACTCGAAGATCGGGCCCGGCGTGATGTTGCGGGTGTAGAAGATGGACTTGCCGTCCCGCGCATAGACAGGCTCGCCCAGCTCCTTCTGGTGCTGCTCGTTCGGCCGCTTCACCAGGACGACGCCCGCCCCGCCCGACACGTGATAGAGCCACACCTCGCCGGTCCCCAGCGAGCGGCCGGTGGTGAAGTGCTTCTTCGCGGCGATGAACCGGCCGTCCGGGCTCCAGGTGGGCTGGTTCAGGAGCCGGAAGTCTTCCTTGGTCACCTGGCGCTTGTCGGACCCATCGACGTTCATGATCCAGATGTTGTCGCCGCCGCCCCGGTCCGAGGTAAACGCAATGCGCTTGCCGTCAGGCGAGAAACGCGGCTGCACCTCCCAGGCCAGGCCTTCGGCGATGCGCCTGGGCGTACCCCCCGCAATGGGCATCACATAGATGTCGCCCAGCAGGTTGAACGCGATCGACGCGCCGTCGGGGCTGACGTCGAGGTCCATCCAGGACCCCTCGTCCACGTTGATCGGGACCTGACGGACGACGGCGCCCGGCGGCGCGTTCACATCCCATTTGGCCGGCTTTTCAGGCGGCGTCTGGGCGTGGGCCTGCGACAGGCCGAACACAGCGGCGAACACGCCCGCGAGCTTGGACTTCATGACACCCTGCCTCTCAAGTCGGGGCCAAGGCCCGTGCAAGCGTTCTAGGCAGGCTCGCCGCGCGCCACAACGGCTCCGCCGGTGCGCGTCGGCGCTTGGTGGATAATTGGCGGACGGCTAAGCATGCCCTCCGTCCCGTTCGCCTGAGGCCTGAAAGCGTTGCCGAGCGTCAGCATTCTGATTCCCGCTTTTCGGCCCACTTACCTGCGCCAGGCGATCGCAAGCGCCCTGACCCAGGGCATCGAAGACTTCGAGATCATCGTCAGCGACGACAGCGCCGGACCCGACATTCGGCCCATCGTGGAACAGTTCCGCGACCCCCGCATCCGCTACGTCGCCACGCCCGGGCGCCTGGGGGACACCGGGAACTGCGCGTTTCTCTGGAACGAGGCCCGCTACGACCTGCTGGCGTATCTGCTGGACGACGACCTGCTGATGCCGCACGGCCTGGCCGAGATGCTGGTCCAGGCGCAGGCGCGTCCAGACGCCTCGTTCTACTTCGGCCACCGCTACATCATCGACGCGGGCGGGCGCGTCCTCTCCGAGCCCCAGTTCCTGGCGAGTGACGTCGTGGCGCTCGACCAGGCGCGAATGGCGGCCACCCTCGTCGGCGGCGTCCGCAATCCTGTCGGCGAGTTCTCGAACATCCTGATCAACCGCGCCGCCGGCGTCACCGCCGACGACTTCGTGCGCTACATGGGGATCGACATGCAGGTCTGTGGCGATGTGGCGTTCTATCTGAACGCCACGCGCGTCGGCCCCGCCATCGGCATCAAGCGCCCGGTCGCCGCGTTCCGCCGACACGGACAGCAACAGTCGTCACCCAGTTACAATCCCATGTTCGCGCTGGGGATCTGCGAGTGGGAGCTGTTCATCCGGGGAGAATATGACGCCGGGCGGCTCCCGCAGCCGCTGGCCCTGGCGGCCATCGACAAGCTCGACGCTGCGTACGCCAATTGGGGCCGCGACCACCCTTCGATCGGGATGATGACGCCCGGGCTGAAGGCGTTGCGGGGGCGCGTCGCGGGGGGTGAGACCGGCGTTCTTGACGAGGCGTTCCGGGTCCAGTGGCAGACGCTCGTCGACACGGTCCGAGCCCAAAAAGCGGCTTCGCTCGCTGGCTCATGAGGCGGCTCGCCGGAGGGCGCGCGTCGGAGTGCGCGCGTGGGAGGGAAATTGCAGCTCGCCCGGTTCACCTGTCGGGCGCCTGTGATAGATGGGCCGCGTCGGCGCGTCGCCGCCGCCCTGTGAGGCCAGCCTATGGGTCAAGATCTCAGCCGTGACGCCAACATAGACTTCAGTGCGACGCGGCTCGACTTCGAGGCTTTTCGTCAGCTTGCGCGCAATCCCAACCTCGACCTGAACGAGCGCATCGGATACCCGGCCGACTACCGTCAGGGTCGGGAAGACGCGGTCTTCCGAGATATTCTGACAAAGCTGCCGGTGCTGACCGAGTCGGAGGGCCGTACCGTCGTCGATATCGGCGCAGGCTGCGCCAACCTTCCCCGCATGCTGATCGACCTCTGCGTCCAGCGCCGCCACAGGCTGGTTCAGGTCGACAGCCCGGAGATGCTGAGCCAGTTGCCGGATGTGGAGAGCGTCACATTCAAATGTGACGGAGCCTTTCCGGCCAACTTCGCGACCGTCGCGCCGCTGACGCCGGACGGAGCCGACGCCGTGCTCGCGTACGGCGTCCTGTCCGTCGTCTATCTCGACGGCAATCCCTTCGAGTTCATGGACGGGATCTGCGCCCTGCTCGCGCCGCGCGGTCGAGCCCTGGTGGGCGAATTGCCCAATATGTCCAAGCGTCGGCGTTTCTTCGCCAGCGAGACGGGAAAGGCTTTCCACCGCGCCTTCACGGGCCAGGACGAAGATCCCGTGGTGACCTTCAACGCCCCCGCAGCCGGCATCGACGACGCCGTTCTCGCCGGCCTCGTGCAGCGCGCTCAAGCGGCCGGCTTCGACGCCTATGTCGTACCCCAGCACCCGGACCTGCCCATGGCGAACCGGCGCGACGACCTGTTGATCCAGAGGCCCTGAACGTGATTGCCAGCGAAATGCCCGAGCGCATCATCTTCGTCGGAGGCCCGCCGCGATCCGGGACGACCGTGACCCACGCGCTGATCTGCACGTCCGACCGGGTCAGCGACTACAACCCCGAGATCAGCTTCTTCCGCGGCCTGCCGATGGCCTACCGGAACGGACGCGCCGCCTGGGCCGGACACACCAGCGGGTTCTTCAAGGACCCGGAGGAATTCCGCCAGCTGATGCGGCAGACCTGCGACCTGTCGATCGCGCACCTTTGGAACGCGCTGGGCCGCAAGCCCATCCTGGCGGTCAAGGATCCGCACCTGACGCCGCTCTTCCGCGACCTTCACATGCTCTATCCCGAAGAGGCCCGGTTCGTGGTGGTGGCCCGCCATCCCCACGACGTCGTCCGCTCGCGCCAGGAAGTGCACGAGAAGGCCGCAACGGGCCGGCCGTTCAGCCTGGCGGACGTACAGGCCGTCGCTCGCGAGTATGTCAGCTATTACAACGCGATCCTGTCGTACGACTTCAAGGGCCACGCCCTGGTGTTCCGCTACGAGGATCTGAACCAACCCGAGGTCCAGGCCCGGATCGCGGCATGCGTCGGCGTCGAGGGGTTCGACACGTCCAAGCTCTGGCGGTCGTCGACGCCCGAAGCGGCCGACGACGCGTGGGGTTCTCCCAAGTACTACAAGGGCCTTGACCTGGAACCGCGCCTCTCACCCCTGGCGCCGGAGTTCGCGCAGGCGGCGACCACGATCTGTGCGCCGATGCTCCCGAGGCTCGGATACGCCTAGGCTGCGACGTGGCCGACATCTCGCCAAGCCACATGAGGCCGGCGCCTTCCGCGTCGCAATCAACAGGGAACGGCCGCGGATTTCGAGCGAGCGATAGCGGCGCGTCACATCCATGGTCTAGGGCTGGGGCCGCAAGTCCCGATTGATCGACGAAAGACCGACCGATGACGCTTCCCGCCCTTCGCGGCCTGGCCGCCGCCGCGACGCTCGCCTTCGCCGCCCTGCCTGCGGCCCAGGCCCTGGCGCAGAATGCGAAGCCGAAGCTGATCGTCGCCATCAGTATCGACCAGTACAGCGCCAACCTCTTCGACGAGTGGCGCGGCGTCTACAAGGGCGGTCTGGCGCGTATGGCCGGCGGCGTCGCCTATCGCAGCGGCTACCAGACCCATTCGGGCACCGAGACGTGTCCCGGACACTCCACCCTCCTGACGGGCAAGCATCCGAACAAGACCGGGATCGTCGCCAACGCCTATCTCGACCCGACGACCCGGCGGCCCGTGTACTGCGTTTCGGACTCCAGCGTCGCCCTGGCCCATGACGCCAAGGCCAGCCCCGTGGGCCCGGCGCGCCTTGAGGCGTCCACCCTGGGCGACTGGCTGAAGGCGGTCTCCCCCCAGAGTCGCGTCGTGGCGGTTTCCGGCAAGGACCGCGCCGCCATCACCATGGCCGGCCACAAGGCCGACGGCGTCTTCTGGCTGTTCAGCGGCTATGGCTTCACGACCTACGTCCCACCGGGCGGCGACGCGGCCCAGGCGCTGGCCCCGGTCGCGGCGACCAACCGGCGGCTCGCGCCACGCTGGACCCAGGCGCCGACGTGGACCTACCAGACCCCCGCCTGCCGGGCCGCCGCCACGACGGTGGAGATCGGCGGGAAGACCTGGGAGTCCAAGCTGCCGCCCGACGGCTACGCCGCCTCGATCCCGGCGGCCCTGATCAACTCGCCGGCCGGCGATGAGATCACCGGCGAGGCGGCCCGCGACCTCATCAAGCACTACCGCCTCGGTCAGGGTCCCGCGACCGACCTGCTGGCCGTCAGCTTCTCGGCCACCGACTGGGTCGGCCACCGGTATGGCACGCGCGGGCCTGAGATGTGCGAGCAGATGCATCGCCTGGATGCGACGCTTGCCAAGCTGTTCGTCGACCTCGACGCGCTCAAGATCCCGTATCTGGTCGTCCTCAGCGCCGACCATGGTGGCTCCGACATTCCGGAGCGCCTGCGAACTCAGGGCTATCCCACCGCCGGTCGCGTTTCGGCGTCCGCGGTGATGGGCCGCGTCAACACCGCCCTGATGGCTGAGTTCAACCTTCAAAAGCCGCCCCTGGCCGGATCGCCTGAGGAAGCCATGCTGCTCGAGGTCGCCGGCGTCGAGCGGGACAAGCTGATGGCTGCGGCCGTCCGCACTCTGGCCGCCCAGCCCGAACTTGCCGCCGTCTTCACCCGCGATGAACTGCTGGGCACCCCCATCCGCAAGGGCGCGTCGCCCGAGGAGGTGAGCCTGAAGGAGCGGTTCGCCATGAGCACGCATCCGACCCGCTCGCCCGACATCCTGGGCGCCCTGCAGCCGCTGACCAGCCTGGGCACGGGCGTGAACGGCGACTCCCGGGCCGGTCACGGCTCACCCTGGAACTACGACCGCCGCGTGCCGATGCTGTTCTGGTGGAAGGGCGCCAAGGCCGAGGACCGCTTCATTCCCGTCGAGACGGTGGACATCGCCCCGACCCTCGCCGCCGCCATCGGCGTCACGCCCCCCAACGACATCGACGGCCGATGCCTGACCCTGCCGGCCGGGAGCGGCGTCGTCTGCCCGAAGGCGCCTTAGCGCCCAGGCGTCAGCGCTTGCGGGCCACCCAGTCGCAGATGAGGTCGGCCATGTCGTCGCGCACCTTTCGGCTGTCCTCGAAGTAGTGCGCGCCGGTGATCATGTGCAGCTCCTTGTCGGCCGTCCCCAGGCTGTCAAAGATCTTCCGCGCGTCCGACGGGAAGACGCCGGTGTCGGCCAGCCCCTGCACCACCATCGACGGCAGCCGGAACTTGGCGAGCTGGTCGGCGCCTTTGCACTTCGACGTCTCGAGGCTCCACATGGAAAGCCAGGTCTTCAGGGTGTTGGCCCGTCCGATGGAGGGGGTTTTGTTCGCCACCGCCGGATGGCCGCGGTAGCACATGGGCGTCTGCCGCTCTGACGGGTCGATCGTCCCGTCCATCATCCGCAGGTCGCCCCAGCACCGGAACAGCGGGAACAGCCGGTCCGGGACGCCCGCGGCGTTCAGCCGGGCGAGCTCGGCCTTGGTCCAGTCGGTGATCCGCTGGTTGCGCGCCCGCTGGGCCGCCCGGTAGCGGGTGATGAACTCCGGGGAATACGGGGGGCCGTTGTCGGGGTTGAACGGGTTGAGGCTCTCGTCGGTCAGCGTCGGGTCGTTCTCGTCGACCACCGAGGCGTCCATCCAGTCGGTCAGAACGTCGGGCCGGCCCTGGTGGGCGTTGAGCGACACGTAGAGGTCGGCCTGCGGCAGGGTGTTCAGCGCCTCGAGGCCCGCGCCCCTCACCAGGTCGCCCAGCGTGGGCGCGATGGCCTCGGCCTGGTAGGCGCCCATCAGCGACCCGCCGCCCGAGTTGCCCAGGATCACCACCGTCTCGACACCCGCCTGCTCCTTCAGCCAGCGCACGCCGACCCCGATGTCGATCACCGCATGCTCCAGTAGGAACAGGTCCTCGGCGCCCCGGTATCGGGTGTTCCAGCCCAGGAAGCCGTAGCCGCGCGCGGCCAGGTAGGGGGCGATGTAGTGCTCGGAGAAGTCGACGTTGTAGTGCGTGGCGATGAACGCCGTCTTTGGCCGCTGCCCTTTCGGCGTCGTGTAGACGCCCTGGCAGGGATGGCCGCCGGCCATGATCCGCGGCGAGGTCGGCGACACGAGGCCCAGGAACTGGCGGTCCAGCATCGCCAGCAGATCGGTGTCATCGATCACGCGGTCTCTCCCTGTCGCTGGCGACGCATCCGACGCGTCGCAAGCTAACCACTGTTCCCGACCCCGGTCAGTCCGGATCGGTCGGCGCCGGCGGAATTCTCCGCGAGCCAGTCCCGCAAGAGCCGGTTGGTCTCGTCCGGCGCTTCGAGGGTCGGCAGGTGCCCGCAGGCCGGGATCTCGACAAATCGCGCGTGCGGAATGCCGGCCAGGATCTCGTCCTGATGGGTCTGCGTGGTGATGCCGTCCTGGGCGCCGCGGATCACCAGCGTCGGGACCTTGATCGCCGCCAGCGACGGCCGGCTGTCGATCCGGCTCATGATGGCGCGCTGCTGGACCAGGAACCGCTCGGCGCCGGTGTCGGACGCCATCTGTCTGACCCGCGCGAGCAGCGGCCCCTCCCCCCGGCGATCGGGCGGCAGCAGGATCGGCACGCGCTCCTCCACAACCTGGTCGAACCGCCCCGCCTCGACCAGTCGGAGGTAGCCCTGGCGCCGCTCGGTCTGGGCCGGACCGTCGTTGGGCGCGAGCGTGGCGATCAGCACCAGGCTGAGCACGCGCTGCGGCGCCTGACGCATGACTTCGAAGGCGGTGAAGCCGCCCATGGCGTGGGCGATCAGATGGAACTGATCGGGCGCCCCGGCCAGGAGGCGCGCGGCCATCCCGGCGATGGTGTCGTCCCGACCGTGATCGGCGAAGATGACGTCGTAGTCCTGCGCCAGGGCTTCGACCTGCGGGGCCCAGACATCGTCCGTCAGCAGTTGTCCGGACGCGAAGACGACCGTCGCACGCGCCATCACACCACCTGGTTCACGAGGGCCTCGCCAGCCATCAGCCGGCGGCAGTTGTCGAAGGCCACCACGAGGCTGCGGTCCAGCGTCTCGGGCGTGAGCCACGCCTGGTGGGGCGCGACGACCACATTGGGCAGGGTCAGCAGCGGATTGTCCGGCTCCACCGGCTCTGAGGCGAACACGTCCAACCCCGCGCCCCGCAGATGACCCGACCGCAGCGCCTCGACCAGCGCCGCCTCGTCCACGAGGCCGCCGCGCGCCGTGTTCACGAGGATCGCTCCGGGCTTCATCGCCGCCAGCGCCGCGCGGCCGATCAGGCCCTCGGTCTCCACGGTCAGCGGGACGTGCAGCGAGACGATGTCGGACGCGGCGAGGAGGTCCTCCAGCGTCACGAACCGACCGGGCAGATGCGGCTTCGGGCTGCGGGCCGTGTAGACGACCTGCGCGCCCAGGGCCTCCAGCGCCACACCCAGCCGCGACGGCGACGCGCCATATCCGACAAAGCCCACCGTGCGGCCCGCAATCTCGCCCGCGCCGTCGATCAGGTCGGTGTCCGGCGACCAGCCCTGGCCGCGCCGGGTCAGGGGATCGAGGTACGAGAGCCGGCGCAGCACCGACAGCATCAGGGCCAGCGTCATCTCGGCCACGGCCTGACTGTTGGTCCCGGGCATGTTGGCGACAGCGACACCGGCCGCCTTGCACGCTTCGAGATCGATGGTGTTCACGCCCACGCCCAGCTTCTGCACCAGACGAAGGCGCGGCGCGCCCGCGATCATCGCCGCGGTCACCGGCTTCAGCACGTGCAGCAGCACCTCGGCGTCGGCGATCTCGCGCGCAAACCCGGCGTCGTCGGTCTCGTCGACCACCACGGCCTCGACACAGGCAACGGCGGCCTGGTCCGCCAGCATGGCGCGAAAGCCCGCGCTGGCCCGGTAGTGCAGAACCGATTTCATGTGCGGACTACCTCTGGGGAAAGGCGCCTAGCCTTGGCCCGGCAAGCGCCGACGCGAGTCTCCGGAGCATGATCCCGCCGCCTCGCCCGCTTGCCGCCGGTCGTTGTCTTGCCGAGAGGGACTGTTCGCTTGCGAAGCATTCTGCTCCTATCGCACAAGATTTTGGCCCAATGACAAACCAGCTTTGTCGGGACCGTCTCCCCGGCCGGCCGGCATCGAGAAGGAGGACGTCATGAACAGGAATCGGGAATTCGAGATCCGGGGCGTGAACCACATCGCCCTCGTCTGCAAGGACATGGCGCGCACGGTCGAGTTCTACCGCGACGTCCTGGGCATGCCGCTGACCAAGACCATCGACCTGCCCAACAACATGGGACAGCACTTCTTCTTCGATATCGGCAACGGCGACTCGCTGGCCTTCTTCTGGTTCCCCAACGCCCGCGACGGGGTTCCCGGAGTGTCGGCGCCCAGCAGCCTGCCCGGTCAGGGCGGGCTCGCCTCCGCCCACGGCTCGATGAACCACTTGGCTTTCGACGTGCCCGCCGAGAAGTTCGACGAGTACTGCGAGCGCCTGCGGTCCAAGGGCATCGCAGTTTCGCCGGTGTCCAACCACGACAATTCACCCAGCCAGATCTCGCCCACCGTCACCGACGACGTCTTCGTGCGCTCAATCTACTTCTTCGACCCGGACGGCGCCCTGCTGGAGTTCGCCGCCTGGACGAAGCCCATGGGCCCGAAGGACGTCGCGCACGAAGCGGCGCGGGCCGACGGGTCGCGGAGTGTCAATCTGGTCCTGAACCCGGACGGCTCTCCGCGCGAGCCCGGCCGCAAGGTCGCCGAGCCCGCCGAATAGCCGTTCCGTCCGGCGCCTGCCCTGGAGCATTCCATGACCGACGAGGCCGTCCGCGCGCTGGCCAAGCGCTTTTTCGACTGTGTCGAGGCCGGCGACGTGGACGGCCTCGTCGCCTGCTACGCGCCCGACGCCCACATCTGGCACAACACCGACCGCGCGGAGCAGACCCCGGCCGAGAACCGGGCCACGCTGAACCTCATGGTGGCGCGGATCCTCGACCGGGAATACGCCGATCGGCGGCTCCAGGTGTTCCCCGGCGGGTTCGTGCAGCAGCACGTACTCAAGGGAACCCGCGCCCATGACGGCGTCCGGGTCGAACTGCCGGCCTGCATCGTCTGCCAGGTCGCGGACGGCAAGGTCACCCGCCTGGACGAGTACTTCGACAGCGCCCAGGTCGCCGCATTCCGAAAATCCGCCTGATCCGCACAGCCCAGGAAAACCCCATGCCCGTCCTTCGTCAGGTCCCCCGCGACCAGGTCACCTCAGAAGTCGTGACCGCCTACTATGATCGTCTGTTCGGCCCTGACCGCGATCCGGTCGCCAATCCGGGCACCGCCACCGGCACGCCGGGCGACTGGTGGACCGTGTTCGCGCTCGCCCCCGACATCTTCAAGCACGCCGTCGACGGGTTCGCGGTCTATCGCCACCCGGCCCGCAAGATCGACCCCGTGCTGCGCGAACTGGGACAGACCCGCGCCGGATGGGTGAAGGGCAGCCAGTTCGTCTTCTCCCAGCACTGCAAGTCGCTGCGCGCCCTGAACGTGCCCGACGAGAAGATCAACGCGATCGCCCACTGGACCGTCTCGGACGTCTTCAACGACCAGGAACGCGCCGTGCTGGCCTACGCCGACTGCCTGACGGCCGCCGACGGCCGCACGCCCATTGAGGTCTTCGACAAGCTGAAGACCTTCTGGAGCGATGAGCAGATCTTCGAGTTCACCTACATTACCACCCTCTACGCCATGCACGCGGTGATCACGCGCGCGCTGCGCATGGAGTACGACAACCGCGACGAGCCGATCGTCGAGGTGGCCGCGCCTGAGGGCTTCAACGCCCAGGACTTCCTCAGCACGCCGCAGCGCAAGACCTGACGGCGCCAAGCCAGGGACTGGTGCGGGCGGTCGGACTCGAACCGACACTCCATACGGATGCGGATTTTAAGTCCGCTGCGTCTACCAGTTCCGCCACGCCCGCGTGCGCTTCGGGTACGACGTTTGCCGCGGCGGCGTCCACCCGTTCGTCATCTCCGAGCGTGGCCTTGCCGGTCGAACTGGCCCATCATGCGGCGCTTCAGGGAAAGAGGAGGATGACCATGCCCAGACTGACCATCGCTTTATCGGCCCTCGCCCTGATTGTGGCGGCGCCCCAGGCGGCGTCGGCGGCCGGGCTGGGTTCGCTGTATTCGTGCGACGCCGAGGGCAGCGCCAATACCACGGGCGCGGTCGTGGGCGGACTGGTCGGCGCGCTGGCCGGCAGCCAGATCAGCAAGAAGAACGAGGCCCTGGGCGCCGTGATCGGCGCGGGCATCGGCTCGGCGATCGGCAACAGCATCGGCTGCCGCATGGACCGCAAGAGCCGCGTGGACGCCCAGACCGCGTTCGAGACCGCGCTGAACACCGGCCGGCCCCAGACCTGGTCCGACCCGACGACCGGCGCCCGCGGGCGCATCGAGGTGGTCGGCGACGCGGGCGGGTCCAGCTACGGCGGCGGCCAGACCTACACCAGCCGCTGGCGCTACGCCCAAGGCGTCTCGCCCGCCACCCGCGTCAGCAACGCCGGTGGGACCTATGTGGCCACCGGACGGATCAACATGCGCGCCGCGCCCAACACCTCGGCCCCGATCGTCGACCGGCTGCAGGACGGCGAGGAAATCCAGATCGGCGGCTCGGCCGCGGGCGGTTGGCTGGCCGTGATCGAGGGCGGCCTGGTCCAGGGCTACGTCTCGCGCGGCGTCGTTCGCCCGGCCGGCGGCGGCGGCGGCGATTGCCGCGCCGTGCGTCAGACCATCACCGAGCGTGGCCAGGGCAGCTACACTGAACGCTACACCGCCTGCCGGGACTCAGGCGGCGGCTGGCGCGTCGAAGCGGCCTAACGGTCCGCCACGGCGGCGGCGACCCGACGGGTCATCGCCGGCAGCGGCCGTTCGCCATCGCCGACCAGGGTGAAGGGCGCCCAGAAGTAGGGGTGCGCGTTGTTCGGGTCGGCCTGCAGGGCCGCCTGCGACCGCTGCAGCCCCTCGGCCATGGTCGGCGCGCCCGAGGCGAACAGCCCGGTCATCAGTTTGACCGACGCCTCGGAGTCCACCGACCAGTGGCTGACCACCAGCGCGCGTGAGCCGGCATAGACCATCGCGCGGGTCAGACCGCCCAGCGCCTCGCCGCCGCCAGTCAGGCCCGTGCGGTCCACGCCCGCGCCCCGGCCGCCTGTGTCGCAGGCCGCCAGCACCACGAGGTCGGCGTCGATCTTGAGGTTCAGGATCTCGCTGGTGTCGAGCAGCGCGTCGGAGTCGCCGACGCCCAGCGAGGTGACCAGCGCCGGTTCGGGCACGCAGGCGTCGGGCTGGGGCAGCAGGCCGTGGGTCGCGAAGTAGAGCACCTGGTAGTTCGCCAGGTCGTCCCGCGAACGCACCGCATCGTCGCTGAACTGGGCGCCGGTCACGACCGAGCCGGGCGTGCCCAGGCTCTGACCCACTTGCCGCACCTCGGCCGCCGTTTCGGGCAAAGCCTCGATGCGCAGGAGCGCGTTGCGCGTCTCGCCGCACACCCGCTCCAGCACCGCGCTGCGCCGCAGGATCGAGCGGGTCACCGAGGTGAAGGCCCGTTCGTCGCCGCGCGGCAGGGCCGGGTCTCCGAAGCCCAGGTAGGGCTGCTTGGCCGCCGACGGCGCAAACGCCCGCGACTGCAGGAAGCTGGCGCCCGAGACCACAAGCGACGAGCGCACGCTCTTGCCCAGCCAGGCCGTCTTCACATAGTCGGGATCGCCCTTGGCGTCGGCCTTCACGGGCGTCGTGTCGGTCACGAAGAGCGCCACCGGCAGAGAGACCAGCGGCCCGTCCGCCGCGTAGATAAGATGGCGGGCGCCCAGAACCTCGGCCTTCACCGGACCGAACAGCTTGTCGAACAGCGCCGCCGAACTGGCCACGTCGAACGGGATCAGCGACTCCGTCGGCTCCAGCGGCTGGCGCAGGCGGGTCACCGCCGCCTGGACCGCGCTGCGTCCCATCGGCACGGCATAGGGCTTCACGGTCTTGGCCGTCAGCAGCACGCCATAGGTCTTGCCGTTCAGCGGCAGCAGCCTGAGGTAGGCCTCGTCCGCCTTCAGCGCCTTCTGAATGTCGGCCGCCGAAGCGCCCGGCGCGACCAGCTGGTTGTAGCGGGGATTGGCCGCCAGCATCTGCGCTTCCAGCCCGTCGGCCTCGGCCTGGGCGGCCTTCAGCGCGGCGTCCATCTGCTCGCGCACGGCGTCGGTGTAGCTGTTCTCGGCTTGCAGCGCGGCGATCTGGCTCTCGGTAGCCCGCACGCGGCGGCGCGCGTCCTCGAACGCCCGCGACAGCCCGGCGATCTGGCCGTCTCCCGCCGCCACCCGCGCGGCCAGGCGGTTGACGGTTTCGGCCGTCGCGCTGGAGACCACCGTCTCGGCGGCGTCGAAATAGAGGGCCCCGTACTCGGCGGCCTTGGCCGGATCCTCGCCCATACGCTTCAGCAGCAGGTCGAAATAGGGCTGCGCCGCGTCGGCCGAGGCGCCCAAGCCCCCGCGCTGGGTGCGGAAGATCTGCATGGCGCGGCCGAAAGTGGCCAGCGCGTCCGCATCACGCCCCGCCGCCACCTCGGCGCGGCCCAGGTCGAGCAGCAGCGCGCCCTCGCCCGAGCTGCCCGCGTGACGGGTGCGCAGGACGCTGATCGCACGGCCGTAGCCGGTCACGGCCTGCCCGGCCCGGCCTTCCCGCAGGTCCAGGCCCGCGAGATCGGCCTCGACGCGCGATTGCAGCCAGGCGGTCAGCCGGCCCAGCGCCACGCTGCGGGCCAGGATGTCGCGCGCCTGGCCCAGCGAGGCTCGCGCCTGGGCGGTGTCGCCCAACGCCGCCTGCGACGTGCCGATGACTTGCCAGGCCTGGGCGTCCTGAATGACCAGCTGTTCGGCGACCGTCACCCGGGGCGGCTCGATCTGGCTCTGCGCCACCGAGGGCGTGTTGAGCTTGCGCGCCGTGCCGGTGTCGATGACCACCGCCCCGACCGCCCGAGCCGCGCTGCTCCCGCTGGCGGCGGCCGCGACCGGCGAGGCGGCCCGCAATTGCAGGGCGCTGCGGGCCGCCGTGATCGCCTCGGCGAACCGGCCGCGATTGCGCAGGTGCAGCGCGCGGTAGTTCAGGCTGCGGGCCCGCGTCAGGGCGTCGTCGGGCGCGATGAGGCCCTCCGCTTCGGCGAAGTACGCCTCGGCCTCGTCGAACCGGCCGTTGTTCGAGATGTTCATGGCCAGGTTCAGCAACGCGTCCGCCCGCTGCGCCGGCGGGGCGTTGCGCGCCTCGCCCTCGTTCACCAGGGCCCGGAAGACGGTCTCGGCCTCGTCGAACCGCCATTCGTTGTTCTGTACGTAACCCCGCGCACGCAGGCGCTCCGGGTCCGCCGCCGCCGCAGCGTCCGCCGCCGCGAGGCCGCCCAGGTTGGGGAAGTCGGCCGCGATCTCGGCCTGGGCCGCCGAGGTCCGCACCTCGGTCGAGGCCGGCGCCTTGGCCAGTCCCAACGCCACCTTCAGGCCCGTCTCGATCACGTCCGACAGCGGCGCGAGCCCTTCGGCCACCGTGACGCTGCCGCCCTTTTCGGCCACGAACACCACATACGGCGCGCCCTGCGCACCGCCCATCCGGCAGGTGGCGAGCGTCGCCGGCAGGCCGCCGGGCGCGGTCTCAGGCGCCGAACATTCCGCGCGCGTCCGCAGCGCCGCCGTCCAGGCCGCCTTTTGGCCTGCCGGCAGCTGGTAGATGCGACCCAGCGCCGACGAGTAGCCGCGGCAACGCAACCGCCAGGCCTTGGCGTCAGCCCCCTGCCCCAGAGCGTCCTGATAGTCGCGGACGGCCTCGCAGACGGCCCCGCTGGCGCCGCTCTGGCCCAGGGGGAACAACTCGGGAAGCGGAGCCGCCGCAGCGGCTCCCGCGGTCAACATGCCGGTCAGGCCGGAGAGGAGCGCCACGCGCATGATCATCGCCTTCATTGGGGGTCTTTCCGCCAGATCTCTTCGTTGCCCGCGCCCGTGGTCACGGTTTCAGCCTCGCGCTCGTCGTCGTCGATCGGCGGCGGCGGGGTCAGCACCGGCGGGTCGATGGCCGCCCGAGGCGCGGCCGGCCGGAACTGCTGGACGCGGAACTGGCTGGACGGCGTCGAGATCGCGCACCCGATGCCCAGCAGGCACCCGTTGATGCGGATCTGCCCCTGGCTGGTGTCGCCCTCCAGACGCGCGATGCGGCTGGAGAACGCCCCCGCCGCCCCGATCGCCAGCACGCCGTCGCCGGAGTCGAACGCGCCGAACAGGTCGGCCACCTGGGCCTTGCCGATGGTCAGGATCGGAGCATTGGCCTGGACGCCCGCGCCGGTCAGATATAGCCCGCCTTCGAAGCCGAAGACGCCGGTGTTCTGCTGCACGATCCGGTCGTTGGCGGTGAGCGTCACATTGCCCGCCACGAGAAACAGCTTGCCGATCTCGTCGCCCTGCGCCGCCACGCCCACCGGCAGGCCGCGGCCGATGTCGATCTGGGCGGGAGGAAGGTCGTCCACGAGGTCCAGGAACCGCTGCGACCCCATCAGGATGTCATTGGTCGCGTGCAGGGCGACGCTCTCGAACGCCCTCACGTTCGTGAACCCCGCCAAGGGATCACCCTGAGCCGTCCCGAGCCCGCCAAGGATCGAGATCCTGCGCGGCGTCCAGAGGGAGTCGGCGGTCGGATCGCCGATCCTGAGAGAACCGTTCGGGCCGACGACCTCGATCCGGCCGCGGACAAGGACCTCCTGCCCGTTGCGGGCGTAGATGTTCAGACGGGGAACCCGCGTCGGGTCGAGCGTGAGGTCGTCCACGAAGAAGGTCCCGTATGTCGGGACCGGCACATTGACCGTGGGGGCCTGCAGCCCCGCGTAGAGGTTGAGCGAGTTCGTGACCCGGATGCGCTGGAACTCGGCGTTGTTCAGGCCCAGCACGTCCGAGCCGCCCAGGAGGAAGTGGCCGGACACCCCTTCGATGGTCAGGTTGGTCGCGGTGAAGCTGTTGAGCAGATCCATGGACACCACCCGCAGCGTCGCGTCGCCGCTGATCGCGACGTTGCCGATGCGGGCCGACACTGCGTTGAGCGACAGGGTCGGGCTGGTGATCGTTGCGATGTCGGCAGGCCCGGCGGTCCCGATCGATGTGGAGGTGCGACCGATCAGCGAATTCGCGGTGACGCCCCCGGCAGATCGCAGGTCGAGGTCTACGCCGTTGACGCTGTTCAGCGTGATCAACTGATTGGAACTGACACGCGTGTATCCGTTGGTGTTCAGCGTGCCGATGTTGATGTTGCCGTCGCTGAACACCTGCGACTGGTTGCCTGCGGTGATCGACCCGATATTGGCCCGCTGGGCGTTGAACACGAAGAAGTCCCGCCCGACGTTGGCGGAAGCGATGGTCAGCACGTTCAGCGACACGGTCCGTCCGGTCTGGGCGGCGCCTCGCTGGATGTTGATGTCGGTGTTGGACGTCATCGGGCCGATGTTCACGGTCCCGGCTGTGTCGATGAAGGTGTTGCGCGCCAGGATGCCCCGGTCACCTGAACTGGTGCCGCCGGGGATGTTGATATCGTGGGCGGCGATCAGCAGGCCCTGGCCGGCGCGGATGCGGCTGGCGGAGAGGTTGCCGAGGCTGCCCGAGCCCGTCAGGTAGACGTTCACGTT
The DNA here is from genome assembly GCF_965284355.1 of Phenylobacterium sp. Lineage (NCBI taxonomy): Bacteria > Pseudomonadati > Pseudomonadota > Alphaproteobacteria > Caulobacterales > Caulobacteraceae > Phenylobacterium > Phenylobacterium sp. Next base: position 965,253 of record NZ_OZ260078.1, read on the forward strand.
GCCGCCGGCATTGATCTCGCCGAGGCTGACCGAGGCCGTGGTGACGCCGGCCACCTGCGACGCCTCGGCGTTCACCTGCCCAAGCACGATGTTGCGGCCCGTCGAGATCGTGACCTGGCCATAGTTGTTCTGCGACGACTGCCCGACCAGGAGGCCCGGCGCATTGATCAGCTGGCTGGTCAACGCGGCCCGGCTCATCGCGATGAGGTAGACGTTGGCCCCTGTCGTCTGGCCGGCCAGATTGAGCGCCTGGGTCTGCGCCGTGCCCGCCGCGGCGTTCGGCACCAGGAATGTGAAGAAGGCCAGATCGTTGTTGCCGATTGGGACGAACTGGATCTCGTAGCTATCGACGCCGCCATAGGCAGCCGTACCCAGGTCCCCGGCGTTGATCACCGCGCCCGCACCCGCGGTTACACGGGGCGCGACGAAGGCCAGGTGGCCCACGGCGATGAACCTGGCGCCGCCTTCGATCGTGACAGGCCCGCCGTTCCCGGCCCCGGAGAAGGGGATGTTGACGTTGCCTGGGGTCAGGAAGGCGGTCGTGTTCACCGCGGCGCTGGTGGCCAGCAGGCCGCCGACATCCGCCCGCGTGCTGGGCCCGAACGCGACGCCCTGGGGCGAGTAGAACCAGACATTGCCGCCGGTCGGCCCCGGCCCGACGTTGGCCGAGTGGATCGCCTGAACCGTCCCGTCGATGTTGATCGGCCCCCCGGTCACGCGGTTGAGCACGATCCAGTTGCGCTGGTCGAAGTAGAACCGGACGCTCTCGTGGTCGAACAGGTCGAAGCTGGACCAGTCGATGATCGTGCGCTGAGCGTTCAGGTTGACGGTGACGAGGTCGTCGCCGTTCGAGACGATGTTCGGCTGCGCGCCCCCGGCGCTTATCTGGGGGATGCCGCCATTGTGCACCGGCAGGGCCAAGGCGGCGGTGGCCGCCAGCAGCGTGGCCGCGGCGCCGGCAAGGAGGCTGTGGCGCAAGTTCATGGCGACACGCGCATGATCATCGCCTTCATTGTGGGTCTTTCCGCCAGATTTCCTCGTTGCCCGCGCCCGTGGTCACGGTTTCGGCCTCGCGCTCGTCGTCGTCGATCGGCGGCGGCGGGGTCAGCACCGGCGGATCGATGGCCGCCCGAGGCGCGGCCGGCCGGAACTGCTGGACGCGGAACTGGCTGGACGGGGTGGAGATCGCGCACCCGATCCCCAGGAGGCAGCCGTTGATCCGGATCTGCCCCTGGCTGGTGTCGCCCTCCAGCCGTGCGATCCGGCTTGAGAACGCCCCGGCCGCGCCGATCGCCAGCACGCCGTCGCCCGAGTCGAACGCCCCGAACAGGTCCGCCACCTGGGCCTGGCCGATGGTCAGGAGCGGCGCAGTGGCCTCGACGCCTGCGCCGGTGAGATACAGGCCGCCCTCGAAGCCGAAGACGCCGGTGTTCTGCTGCACGATCCGCTGTTTGGCAGCCATCGTGAGGTTGCCCGCCACCAGGAACAGCTTGCCGATCTCGTCACCTTGCGCGGCGACGCCCAGCGGCAGCCCGCGGCCGATGTCGATCTGGGCTGGCGGAAGGTCGCCAATGAGATCGAGGAACCGCTGCGAGCCCAGCAGGATGTCATCGCCGGCTCGCAACTCGACCCGGTTGAAGGCCCGAACCGCGGTGAACCCCGCCAGGGCGTCGCCGCTGGCCGACCCCAGCCCGCCGCTCACCAGGATACGCCGCGGAAGCCAGATGCTGTCGGCCGCGCCGTCGCCGATCGTCAACAGCCCGCCCGACGCCGTCGGCCGCAGAAGGCCGCGGATCAGGATGTCCTGCGTGGTCTTGGCGAACAGGCGAAGGTCGGGGATGCGCGTGGGATCGATGTCCAGGTCGTCGATCACCAGGTTGTTGGTGACCGGGAACGCCCCGTCGATGCCGCCGAAGATCGACATCGAGGTGTTCACCCGGAAGCGCCCGATCTCGGCATTGCTGATGCCGCGCGCCTGACCTGAGCCGCCCACGGTGGCCTGGCCCGGCGTGAGGATCCGCAGGGTGGCGCTGTCGGCGGTCACGTTGCCGGTCAGCGTCAGGTCCTCGAACGTCAGCCGTGTGAGCCCGCCGGTGGTGACCGAACCCAGCGTCATGTTGGTGCTTGAGGCCATCAGCACCTCGGTCGAGCCGTTGGCGGCGCCCAGCGTGAAGGCGCCCGCCGTCGAGGCCCTCACCGAGGTCGCGGTCAGCGATGTCGCGTTCAGCGTGTCGCCGACGAGGCTGATGATGTTGCCCGAGGTGACCGTCCCCAGCCGCAGCGTCGGCAGCGTCGACGGCTCGTTGACCGATCCGTTGAACTGCAGCTGGTTGCTGAACACGTTGAAGTTGGTGCGCGTCTGAATCCGCGGCACATCGATGACGCCGCTGACGTCGAGGTTCAGGCCGCCGAGGTTCACGCCCGTGTCGCCCGCGGTGATGCCCTGCGCGCCGACGGTGACGTTGTTGGCCACGATCAGGCCGGCCTGTCCGGCCCGGATGCGGTCGACCGTCAGGTTGCCCGCGCCCTGGGCGCCGGGAAGCACGACGTTGACGTTGCCGGTGGCGTTGATGACACCCAGCCGGACGTTTCCGGTCAGGGCGCCGACGACCGGCGACGACAGCTCGTTTACCTGGCCGTTGACGATGTTGCGGCCGGTGGTGATCGTCACCTGCCCATAGTTGTTGAACGACGACTGGCCCACGAGCAGCCCCGGGGCATCGATCAGCAGGCTGCCCAGTTGCGACCGGCTGATCGCCGACAGGTAGACGTTGGCCCCAGTCGTCGTCCCTTCGATGGTCAGCGGCGTGGGGGCCGTCGAACCGCCCGCGACGCCGGGAACGATGAAGTCGAAGAACGACAGGTCGTCGTTCGCGATGGTGACGAAGTTGATGCGAAAGCTGTCGACGCCGCCGTAGGCCACCGTGCCATAGTCGCCCGCATTCACCGTCGATCCTGCGGCGGTCTTGACCACGGGGGCGATGAAAGCCAGGTGGCCGCGGGCGACGAACGTCGCGCCCGAGGCGACGGTGACCGGTCCGCCGTTGCCCGACCCGGTGAAATCGAGGCTGAAGGACTGGTTGAGGAACTGCGTCGAATTGACAGCCGCCGTTGTAGCCAGCAGCGCGCCGCCGTCGAAGCGGGCGTTCGGGCCGAAGAAGACTCCCTGGGGCGAATAGAACCAGACGTTGCCGCCGGCGCGGCGGGGCTGATCCAGCGGGAAGCCCACGCTCTGGGACGACAGGATCTGGCCGTCGATGTTTATCGGGCCGCTGTTGACACGGTTCAGGACGATCGTCCGGTTGAACTGGAACGCGTACGAGACGGTTTCGCCGGGCGCGAGATTGAAGCTGTTCCAGTCGATGATCGTGCGCGCCGCGTTCACGTCGATCGTCATCAGCGTCGGTGACGCGGTGGTGATAACCGGCAGCGAGTCGCCGGGGGTGACCTGGGCGCTCCCGAAGGTGGGCAGGGCCTGCGCGCCGCCGGCGGTGGCGAGCGCCAGCATGGCCGCGCCCGCGGCGAGCGACTTACGAAGCGTGCCGAGAGATGTTCCGCTCATGACGCGTCCTCAGAAGAAGCGGGCGGTGAAGTTGACGAGCAGTCGGCCCGGCGGCTTGCTGCGGTCGAAGGCGCGCTTGTCCAGCGGGCGCGCATAGCTGACGTCCAGGACCCAGCGCTCTCGCACCGGCATCTGGAAGCCCACGCCGACGGATTTGACGGTCTGGTTGAAGCCGCCCCGGTCCTGGTCGCTGGTGTGGGCGATGTCGAAGAAGCCGTAGGGGCTGAACGTCCACCTGGGCGAAGGCTGGAACGGCCCGGCGCGCAGCTCGAAGCTGGCCGCGATCGCCTTGTCGCCCGAGATGTAGCCCGGATCGTACCCGCGCCCCACGGTGAGCGAGCCCACCGAGAACTCCTCATACGACGTGAGCGCCTGGTTGGCGTACTGGCCGCTCACCTCGACGTAGGCCTGCAGTTTGGGCGTGATCACCGCCTGGGCCGAGCCTTCCGCCAGCAGCGTCCAGGCGTTGGTCTTGGCCCCCGCCCGCGACAGCAGCCGGTCACCCTCGTCCGTCGCCCCGAAGCCCTCGATGCCGCGGCGAACGCCGACGTTGCCGCGCAGCACGATGGGCCGGTAGCCGATGTAGGCCGTCTGGTCGGCGTCCAGGCGGGCGTAGAACACCCGCAGGTCGTCGTTGATCAGCTTGCCGCCGCCCGACAGGCGCGTGTCCTGGTCGATGTACTCGAAGCCCGCCGCCGCCCAGACGTTCTCACGCCGCTTGCGGACCAGCGGATAGGCCGCCTCCACATTGCCGACGACGCTGACGCTCTTCAGGCCCAGGCCGGTCAACGCCCCACCGGGACGGCTTTCGCCGTAGGCCAGCCCGCCGCGCACCACCCAGCCGTCGCCGCCCAGCCGCGCCTCGGACAGCGCCTGGGCCACCCACTGTTCGTTGTGGAAGATGGTGCGGTAGCCGACCAGCGTCAGGCGTTCACCATAGCGGGTCCGCGCATTCAGGTCATAGCGCCCGAGAGCGCCCCAGCGGCCCGTCGCCTTGCCCTGCAGGTTCTGGACGTTGACGATCAGTTCTTCCTCGTCGCGCTCGACGTTGAGGTCGAGGTCGACGGCGCCGCGGCCGCCCGAGCTCGAGGGCCGCACCGAGGCGCGCACCTTCAGGCCGGGCACGTCCGAGGCCAGCAGGATGTAGCGCTGCACCCGCTCGATATCGAACGGCTTCATGCCCCGCAGCTTGGCGGCGTACTTCTCCAGCGCCGGCGCGGCCGGCCCGGCGTCGCCGCGCAGGCTGACATTGACGATCCGGGCCTCGATGACCTCCAGGGTCACCGCCCCGCCGTCGATGGTCTGGGCCGGGATCTCCACCCGCGCCAGCAGGCCGCGCGCGAACAGCGCGTCAGCGACTGCGTCGCGGATCCTGCAGAGGTCCGAGGCGTCCCCGCCCGGCTTGTTGAGAAACGCCGCGTACGCCGGGCGAAGCGCGTCGGCGGACACCGACTCCAGCCCGTTCAACGTGACCGAGGTCACGCTCAGCGCGGCCGGGTTCTCGGCCAGCGGACATGGCCCCTCACCGGGGTTTGAAAACAGGTCGGCCTGCGGCGCCGAGAGGCGCTCACTTCTGGCGGCCGGATTAAGCTCCTGCCGGCTCGGCGCAACGGCCTGAGCGTGCAGAAGTGTTGGCGCAACGGCGACAGCAAGCGTCGCCGCAGCGCCCAAACGCGCTACGGTAGCCCCCATACCCCAATCCTTTGGGGCGCCCCGTGCCGACGCCTTCGGCCCGCGAACGGACCATGCTGTCGAGGCTCGCCGCGCAAGCGGCTCCCCCCGACGTTCTAGAGTTCACACTGTTGCGCGAGCTTCGCAATGGTGAATCGTCGGTATCTTTACGGAACGGGTGGCCCGCCCAAGGGTTGGACAGCCGACCCCCATCCCGCTTCGCGAGGCCCCTGATGTACGTCCTTCCCGATCTTCCCTATTCCGAGGACGCGCTCGCGCCTTTCGTCTCGGCCGACACGCTGCGCACGCATCACGGGAAGCACCACAAGACGTACGTCGACAAGACCAACGAGCTCGCGGCCAAGGCCGGCCTCGCCGACCGGCCCCTAGAGGATGTCGTTCGCCAGGCCAGCCGGACGGGCGACAAGACCTTGTTCAACAACGCCGCCCAGGCCTGGAACCACGCCTTCTTCTGGCGCTCCATGCGCGCGCCGGGCGGGCCCCAGCCGAACGGCGAACTCACGCGCGCCATCGCCGAATCCTTCGACGGTCTGGAGGGGCTGAAGGAGGCCTTCGTCAAGGAAGGGGTCGGCCACTTCGCCTCAGGGTGGGTCTGGATCGTCATGACCTCGGACGGCCTGCAGGTGATCTCCACCCACGACGCCGACGACACCCTGGTCCGCGAGGGCCTGTTCCCGCTGCTGGTCTGCGACCTGTGGGAGCACGCCTATTACCTGGACTACAAGAACGACCGGAAGGCGTTCCTCGAGCGCTGGTTCGACAATGTCGCCAACTGGGATTTCGCGGCCGCCCAACTGTCCGCGTCCACCGGCGAAGGCGAGGGCTTCCGCTATCCGGCGAGCGAGTAGACGCGCCCGAGGCTGGCGAGGGAGAGCGCCCTCCCCTCCCTTGATGGGGAGGGACAGGCCGCGAGAGCGGCCAGGGTGAGGGAGTGTGGGCCGGGACTCAGGCGTCGGTGAGGATCAACACCTCCACCCTGATCGCTTCGCGATCTGTCCCTCCCCGTCAAGGGAGGGCCTGCGCCTACCCGCCCCGGTAGAACACCCTGTCCGTCCACTTCTGCGAGAAGCGGCCGTTCTTGTGGCAGGCCCGCTCGCGCGCGCTGCAGCGCACGCCGTCGGCCGGGCTCCAGACATCGTCGTGGCGCCAATCGTCCCGGTCGCGATCCTTGTCCTTGTCCTTCGAGCTGGCGACGATCGCTCCCAACACGATGGCGCCCAGGACCAGGCCGGCGACGGCGGCCCCGTTGTTCTTGCCGTCCTTGTGGTGCACGTCGTCGACCCGCAGGTCGTAGGTCCGCCCGGTGCGATAGTCGTATGTGCAGTTAAACCCGAACCGCGACTCGCCGCCGTTGCGGTCCTCGAACTCCCCGCGACCACTCACCACCGCCTCGTTGCGTCCCGCGTCGCGGCTGTTGGAGTCGGTAATCCGCACCCCACGGGCCTGGGGGTATCGGTCCTGCACTTCGTACCGGATCGCCGTCCCGCAAGCGCGGGCCGGATCGCGATCCTGCGCCGTCACGACGCTCGGCGCGAAGGTGGGCGCGAGGATCGCGCCCATGGCCAGGAAACTCGCAACGCGCATCGCACACCTCTGATCGCCAGATGAAACGCCCCCCAGTGTGCGCGCCCCGGGGGCGTGGCTGCAACGGCCGATTGTCCGGACGTGAGCCGCGCCAGGGTCGGCGACGAGCCTCCGCTGCGGCTTGACCGCCGCGGCGCCGGGCGTGCAAGGCGCGCACATGATCCTGACCCTCGCCTGCGACGACCGCCCCGGCATCGTGGCCCGCGTCTCGACCCTGTTGTTCGAGCGCGGCGCCAACATCCTCGACGCCCAGCAGTACGACGACGACCAGACGGGTCGCTTCTTCATGCGCGTGGTGTTCGATCCGGGCGCGACCGGAGCCGACGAATGGCGCGCGCATCTGCGGCCGGTGGCGGACGACTACGCCATGACCTGGACCCTGCGCGGCCGCAAGGAACGCCGCCGCGTCATGATATTGGCCTCGCAGCAGGACCACTGCCTGGCCGACCTGATCTGGCGCTGGCGCCAGGACGAGCTGCCCATGGACCTGACCGCCGTGGTCTCCAACCATCCGGCGTCCACCTACCCGCACACCGACCTGCAGGGCGTGGCCTTCCACCACCTGCCAGTGACCGCCGAGACCAAACCGGCCCAGGAGGCCCAGCTCCTGAAGCTGATCCGGGACACCGGAACCGAGCTGGTGGTCCTCGCCCGCTACATGCAGGTGCTGTCCGAGGATCTGGCGGGCCAGCTGGAGGGCCGCTGCATCAACATCCACCACTCGTTCCTGCCAGGCTTCAAGGGCGCGCGCCCCTACCACCAGGCTCACAGCCGCGGCGTGAAGGTGATCGGCGCCACGGCCCACTTCGTCACCGCAGACCTCGACGAGGGCCCGATCATCGAGCAGGACGTCGAACGCATCAGCCACCGCGACACGCCCGCCGCCCTGATCCGCAAGGGCCGCGACATCGAACGGCGCGTCCTGGCCCGGGCCGTGCGCTGGTTCCTGGAAGACCGCGTCCTGCTGAACGGCCGCAAGACCGTGGTATTCACCGACTAGATGACTCGCCTCGCCCTGGTGATGATCGCGCGTGACGAAGCGCACGCCATTGCGCGCGCGCTCGCCAGCGCCCGCCCCCACGTCGATCGCATGATCGTGCTCGACACCGGGTCCGTGGACGACACCGCCGCCATCGCCGCCAGGGAAGGCGCCGAGGTGCGCGACTTCACCTGGATCGACGACTTCTCGGCGGCCCGTAACGCCGCGCTCGCTCAATCCGACGCCGCCTGGAACCTGGTGCTGGACGCCGACGAGTGGGTCGCGGGCGGCGCCGAGACGCTGAAGGATCTGCCCGCCGCCGGCAGCCTGGGCCTCGTGCGCCTGGACAATCAGACGGACACACCCGGACGGGAAGCGGCCAGCGCCTGGCTGCCCCGCCTCCTGCCCCGCGGCGTCCGCTACCAGGGCCGCGTCCACGAACAGCCGGTCGGCGCCTCGCGCAGCGTCCGCACCAGCCTGGTCCTGGGCCACGACGGCTATACCGCGGCCAATCTCGAACGGAAGGCCGGGCGCAACGAGGCGCTGCTGATGGCCGAACTCCAGGCTGCGCCGCAGGACGCCTACCTCTGGTACCAGCTGGCCCGTGAGCATCAGGTCCGCGGCCGTCCGCCACAGGCGGCGCTGTGTTTCGCCGAAGCCCTGCGGCTGGCGCCCCTCGACACGCCTTGGCGCCACGGCCTGGTCGTCCGCGCGATCACCGCCTTCAAGACCGCGGGGCAGCTGGACCAGGCCCTCGAACTCGCCGGCGCCGAGATCCCCCGCTGGCCGAACTCCCCGGACTTCTACTTCGCCCTGGGCGACCTCTACCTCGAGTGCGCAAACCAGGCGCCGGAACAGGCGGCGACGGAGTTCCTGCCCATCGTGGAGTCGGCCTGGCAGCGCTGCCTCGAGATCGGCGAACAGCCCGTGCTCGACGGCGCCGTTCCCGGCCGTGGCAGTCACATGGCCGCGCACAACCTCGCCATCTTCTACGAAACCCTGGGCCAGCCCGAACGCGCCGCCCGGCACTACGCCCTGGCCGAGACCCTGAAGGCCGCACGCCCGACCTAGACGAACTTCGGCTTGCGCTTCTCGCGGTGGGAGGCGAGCCCTTCGGCCGCTTCGGGCCCGGTGAAGCCCAGGAACTCCATCGCCAGCGACGCGTCGAACGTCGGCCCGGCGGTGCGCAGCCAGTGGTTCAGCGTGTGCTTGGTCCAGGCGATGGCGCGCGTCGCGCCGTTGGCCAGCTTGGTCGCCACCTCCAGCGCCTTGGCGTCCAGCTCCTCATCGGAGACGCACAGCGAGACCAGCCCGATCCGCTCGGCTTCCTGCCCGTTCAGCGGGTCGCAGGTCAGCAGGTAGTACTTGGCCTTCGCCATGCCGCAGAGCAGCGGCCAGATGATCGCCGCGTGGTCGCCCGCCGCCACGCCCAGCCGGGTGTGGCCGTCGATAATCCGCACGTCGGGGGTCACGATGGACACGTCGGCCAGCAGCCCGCAGACCAGCCCCGCGCCCACCGCCACGCCGCGCATCGAACTGACCACCGGCGTCTGGCAGTCGATGATGTTCATGACGATATCGCGGGCCTCGCGCATCACCCGCACGCGCACTTCGAAGTCGTCGACGATCTGCTCGATCATCCCGAAGTCGCCGCCGGCCGAGAACGCCGTGCCCTCGCCCGTCAGGATCGCGCAGCGGGTGTCCGGGTCAGCGTCCACGTCGCGCCACACCTCGGCCAGTTCGCGGTGCATGACCGCGTCGGCGGCGTTCAGCTTGCCCGGATTGCTCATCACGATCCGCAGCACGCCGGGCGCCGGCCGCTCGAACTTCAGCCGCTGGTAGCGGGCATAGCGGTCGGCCATCTGGCCCTCCCCAAAACTGCCGTCCTCAGAAGATCGTGTAGCCGCCGTCGATGACGAAGCTGTCGCCCGTATGGAACCGCGACGCGTCAGAGGCGAGATAGACCGCGATGCCGGCAAAGTCCTCGCCCTCGCCCCAGCGGCGCATGGGCACCCGGCCGATGGCCTTCTCGTTGAACTTGTCGTTCGACTGCAGCCCCGAGGTCATGTCGGTGGCGATCCAGCCAGGCAGGATCGAATTGGCCCGGATGCCGTAGCGGGCGTACTCGACCGCCAGGCCCCGGATCATCGACAGCACCCCGCCCTTGGTGGACGCATAGGCCTGGTTTCGCGGCGCGCCATGGATCGCCGAGGTCGACGACGTCACCACCAGCGAGCCGCCGGGATCACCCCGGCCCGCACGCTCGATCATGTGCTTGGCCGCCTCGCGGAACGTCCAGAAGACGGCGTCCAGGTTCACCGTCGTGACGCGGCGCCACTTGTCGGTCGTCATCTCATGGAACGGCGCGCCGCCGCCGATCCCGGCGTTGGCGGCCACGAAATCCAGGCGGCCGAACTTGGCCAGCACCTCGGCGACGGCGGCCACCACGGCGGCCTCGTCGTTCACGTCCACCGTCTGGACCAGGACCTCGCCGCCGTAGCCCTTCAGCGTGGCCTCGGCCTTGGCGTTCTTGGCCGGGTTCTGGCCCCAGATCGCCACGTTGGCGCCGGCCGCGGCCAGGCCCTCGGCCATGCCCAGGCCGATCCCGCCGTTGCCGCCGGTGATCAGCGCGACCTTGCCCGTCAGGTCGAAGGGATTGAACGCCATCTCGAATAGTCCTCCCGCATTTGGGTTGGACTTCTCACGGGCGCCCCCCCGTCGGTCAAGGCTTCGTCGGTGAAGGCTTCCCGCTGCGGCGCGCTTCGTGCCACCCTCCCTCCCCGGGGGGCGAAATGCGACGACAGACGGTACTGGTGCTTTACTTGGCCAATTCGGCGCTGGACTCCCCCGTGGTCGGCTGGAGCCGCTACGACGGGACCGGCGGGACTCGTCACATGGCGGGCGACGACGACGAGCCGCCGTACCGCACCGGCCTCGACGCCCTGAAGGACGGCTGGCGCCTCTTCCAGGCCTCGCAACTGCTGCCGCACCAGCGCGGCGCGGAGTTCGACGTCAGCTATCTCAAGTACGAATTCTGGTTCGAACAGCTCTCGGAGGTGGAGGCGTGAACGACCTGCCCCTGCTCGGCGCACACGACATGGCGCGGTTCGCCGCCCGCGGCTTCCTGCGGATGGACGCCGTGGTTCCGCCCGACATCAACGCCCAGTTCCTGCGCGAGATGGGCGACATCGCACCGCCCGAGCCCGGCCGCAAGCTGCGCCGCACCTACGGCGAGATGCTGGCCAACGCCGGCGTCCCCGAGGTGGGCGCGGGCGTTCCGTTGGCCCGGACCTATCCGGCAGGATCGGCCATGGCGCGATTGTTGGCGCTCCCGGTCGTCGCGGGCGCCATCCGCAGCCTCGTGGGCGACGATCCGGTCTTCGACCACCACTTCCTGCACGTGACCTTCCCGCCCGCCTATCACGCGGCCGGCGGCGGGGAGAATGTCAGCCAGCATACCCACCAGGACTCGACCATCGACCCCCGGCAGGCCTTCGACCTGCAGATCATGTACTACCCGCACGACGTCACGCGCGACATGGGCGGCACGCGGTTCATCCCCGGCACCCACCTGCGCAAGGTCAGCGAGGCCGCGCTCGGCCGCTACCAGAACGTCCGCGGCCAGCAGCACATGGTGTGCGAGGCGGGCACGCTGCTCTTCCTGCACTCGGGAATCTGGCATGGCGGCGGCGTGAACCTGTCGGACCGCACGCGGACCATGTTCAAGGTGCGGATCAACCCGGGCTCCTCCCAGGTGGCCAAGTTCGACCTTTCCACCCTGGAGCGGCCGACGGGCCAGCGGCCGATCTTCTACCTCAAGGGGCCGCAGCCGCTCAGCGTCGAGCAGATCCTGATGACACCCGAGCCCTGGTTCGAGGACGACACCGGCCGGTTGGAGTTCGTCAACCGCGTGAAGTTCTGGCGCTACCTCACCGGCGACGCCGGCTACGACGCCGACTACTGGCTCACCCGCCTGGAGAATCTGGCCACCGCTTAGGCTAGGCGGTCGGCGCCAGGATCAGGCCCCGGCGGGCGCGCGCGAGATCGTCGTTGGCGCTGGGCATGGCCGCGGGCCGCTCGCCGTTGAGCCGGCGCCAGACATGGCCGAACAGCGCCCGGACCTCCTGGGCCGCCGCCCCTTGCGGGTCGCTCTCCAGCACCGAACGGCCCTGGGCGAAGGCGGTCTGATAGACCATCCGCGCCCGCATCGCCGTGGGCGCCACCGGCAGGTGCGCGAACCGCAGGGCCTCGAAGGCCTTCAGCACCGAGGGCGGCTCGACGCCGGCCCGCGACGGCGCGCACTGGTTCAGGACGATCAGCCCTTCGCGGCCCAGCCGCTGGACCACCGCCACCGACAGCACCGCGGCCGCCAGGTCCAGGTAGGTCGGCCGCGCCACCGCCAGGCACAGGTCGGCCACCTTCACCGCCTCGGCCACGTCGGCCTCGGGGGCGGCAGGGGTGTCGATCACCAGGAGGTCCACGCCGGCCCGGCGGCTGGCCTCGGTAAGGGCGAAAAGCTTCGAAGCGCTGGTCTCCACCAGCAGGTTCGCCGCCTCGTCGCGGCCGCGCAGCACCTCATGGGCGCTGCGCATGGGATCGGCGTCGGCCAACACGGCCCGGACGCCCAGCGCGCGCGCCGCCAGGGTCAGATTGACCGCGACGGTGGTCTTCCCCGCCCCGCCTTTGCGGGACATGACGGCGAGCGTTTTCACGACCAACCCTCGAGCGACTGCGAGCGCGTCGGCCACGCCCCTCTCTCTTGAGCTCATCTAATGCACAAGTTATCCACAGGCGGAAGCCCAGACCCCGCGATGCGACGAAGGGTCTATTCCCAAGCAAAGACGGGGATATAGGTCGTTCGTCCCCAGCGCGGCTGTGGATAGGCCGCTGTCCTTACTGGGTCCGCATCGGCTGGTTGCGCTGGGCCGCTTCGGTGTCGGCCTTGGCGTCGACCGCACGCTGGTCCCAGTCAGCCTGGCTCATGCAGACCCGCTGCGGCATGCGGCTGCCGAGCACCGGCTCCTTCTTGCAGACCATGTCCTTCTTGTCCGGCTTGGCGGCCTTGGTGGGCGTGGCCGGGGCGGCGGCCTCGCCGGCGGCGGGCGCGGCGGCCATCAGGGCGATGGCGAAGACAGCGGCGATCATCGGAAGGGGCTCCAGAGAGGCAACAGGCGATGACTCATCTGATATCAGCGGCCCGTCGTCGCGCAACGGCTCCGCGACCAACGGTTCAGAACAAGGCCGGCTTCTGGCTCTGGGCCTTCTCCACCTTGTCGCGGTCTTCGATGCCGCGCTCGGTCCACTCGCCCTGAGTCAGGCAGATGCGGACGGGCATGCGCGTTCCGACCAGCGCCTCCTTGCGACAGACCAGGTCGTCCTTGCGGATCCTGTCGGGCGCCTTGGGGGCCGTCGTCGTGCGCAGGGCCGGCGCCTCAACGTCCTCGGCGGCGGGCTGGCCGGCCAGGTGGGCGACCACGATCAACATTGCCAGCATCGGCAGGGTCTCCCGGCGGGCCGGGGCCCGTCACTCTGCGTCAGGTGATATCAGGCGGCCCCCTTCAGGCAACCTCGATCTCGCGCACGTTCTCGATTCCCGCGCCCTTCAGCGCCACGATCAGCTCGGCGACGGCGCCGGCCAGCGCGTCGGGATCGCGCGAACGCACCACCAGGTTCGATCCGAAACCGTCCGGGCTGAAGAACGGATAGCTGCCCAGGCTCATGTCGGGGTGCGCCTTGGCGACCGCTTCCAGCGGGGCTGCGATCACGCCCTCGCCCGAACCCTCGACGCGGACCGTGCGCGACACGGTCGGCCGCCCGCCGCGCATCCTGGGCCCCACATCCTCCAGCATGCCGCGCATGATCGACGGCACGCCCGCCAGGGTGAAGACGTTGCCGATGGTGAAGCCGGGCGGCCCCTGCACCGGGTTCTTCACCAGCGCGCCGCCCACCGGCACGCGGGCCATCCGCCGCCGCGCCGCGTTCAGCTCGGCCCCCCAGCGCTTCGTCATCATCTCGATGATCTCGGGATGCTCTTCCAGCTCGACCTCGAACGCGGCAGCCACCGCATCGGCGGTGATGTCGTCGTGCGTCGGCCCGATCCCACCTGTGGTGATCACGTAGTCGTAGCGCGTGCGCAGCGCGTTCAGCGCATCGACGATCTCGACCAGCTCATCCGGCACCGTCCGCGTCTCGGCGAGGTCCACGCCGATCACCGCCAGATAGCGCGCGATGTCGCGCGTGTTGGTGTCCTGAGTCCGTCCGGAGAGGATCTCATCCCCGATAACCAGTACGGCGCAGGTGACGCGGTCGGGTGCGGTGTCAGTCATGTCTCCCAGTTGGCGCGACCGCTCCGGGCGGTCAAGGACCGACGGCGGATGGCGCTCCAAAGGTTCCCGTCCGCGCCACGCGCCGTTAAGGGCTCCCGCATGCAGTTCCCCTCCCCCCTCGTCCGCGGAACCCTGGTCAGCCGCTACAAGCGCTTCTTCGCCGACGTGGTGCTGGAGGACGGGACGCCGATCACCGCCCACTGCCCCAATCCCGGGGCGATGCTGGGACTGAACACGCCGGGCCTCCCCGCCTGGGTGTCGAGGTCGGACGACCCCAAGCGCAAGCTGGCCCATACCCTGGAGCTGGTGGAGGCGGACGGCGGACTGGTCGGCATCAACACCATGCACCCCAACCGTATCGTCGCCGAGGCCCTGGCCGAGGGCGGCGTGCCCGAGGTGGCCGGCTACGCCACCCATCGCCGCGAAGTGAAGTATGGCGCGAACTCCCGCGTCGACTTCCTGCTGGAACACCCCGAGCGGCCGCCCTGCTGGCTGGAGGTCAAGAATGTCCATCTGCGCCGAGCCGGCAGCCTGGCCGAATTCCCCGACTGCGTGGCCGCCCGCTCGCTGAAGCACCTGCACGAGCTCACCGCCATGGTCGAAGCCGGGGAGCGGGCGGTGATGCTGTTCGTCATCCAGCGCACCGACTGCGACGCCTTCCAGGCCTGCGCCGACCTGGACCCCGCCTACGCCCGTGGCCTCACCGAGGCGGCCGCCCGCGGCGTCGAGGTGCTGGCCTACCGCTGCGCCATCGCCCCATCCGGCGTCACCCTCGCCGACCGCATACCCTGGCTGGGCGCCAACCTGGCGCCCTGACCCACGCGCGCGATAGCCGGACCCTAGGGAAACGGCGTTAGCTGAGTCGATGACCGCCGCCGCGCCTGCGCCACACCCCCTGCTCACCGCGCCCGTGGCGCCCACCCTGGCCCGCCTGGCGGCGCCGAACCTCATCGGCATGGTGGCGTCGACCGCGGTCTCCATCGCCGAGACGGCCTACATCGGCGCATTGGGCCCCGAGCCGCTGGCGGCGGCGGCGCTGGTGTTTCCGATGTTCATGCTGATGGGAATGATGAGCGGCGGCGCGATGGGCGGCGGCGTCTCGTCGGCCGTCAGCCGCGCCATCGGCGCCGGCGACATCGCCCGGGCCGAGGTTCTGGCGCGGCATGGCGCCCTGATCGCCCTGGGGTTCGGGCTCATCTTCACGCTGACCCTGACCTTGTTCGGAGGCGCGCTGTTCCACCTCCTGGGCGGACGCGGCGAGACCCTGCGGCTGGCGGTGACCTACGCCGGCGTCGTGTTCTCGGTCGCCGTGGCGATCTGGCTGCTCAACGTCATGGCCTCGGTCCTGCGCGCCACCGGCGACATGGCGCGGCCTTCGGTGGTGATGGTGGGCGGCGCGGCGCTCCAGGTGGTGATCGGTGGCTCGCTCTGTTTCGGCTGGGGGCCCGCGCCGGCCCTGGGCCTGATGGGCGTGGCGCTGGGCCAGGCCACTACGGCCTTGCTGTCGACCACGGCCTTTCTGGTCATCCTCAGGTCACCGCGGGCCAAGATCCGGCTCCGGTTCCTCGGCCCCCTGCGCCGCGACGCCTTCGCCGACATCCTGAGAGTGGGTGCGCCCGCGCTGCTGTCGCCGCTGCAGACCGTGGGCGCGGTCCTGATCCTGACCGCCATCGCCGCCCGGTTCGGCACCGAGACCCTGGCCGGCTACGGCATCGGATCGCGGATGGAGTTTCTGCTGGTGCCCATCGCCTTCTCGGTCGGCGTCGCGGCCCTGCCCATGGTCGGCATCGCCATCGGCGCCAACCAGGTCGCCCGCGCGCGCCGTGTGGCCTGGACCGCAGGCGTCATGGGCGGCGCGGGCCTCGGGCTGATCGGCATCGTCCTGGCGATCGCGCCGGGCCTGTGGGTCAGCATCTTCA
Organism: Phenylobacterium sp.; assembly: GCF_965284355.1. Taxonomy (NCBI): domain Bacteria; kingdom Pseudomonadati; phylum Pseudomonadota; class Alphaproteobacteria; order Caulobacterales; family Caulobacteraceae; genus Phenylobacterium; species Phenylobacterium sp. The sequence goes on from NZ_OZ260078.1 coordinate 981,315, forward strand.
CGCGCGATCCCGGCGTCGCCGCCGCCGCGTCCCTCTATCTCCGGTTCGCGGGACCGGCTTTCGTGTTCTTCGGTCTCAACCTCGCGCTCTACTTCGCCGCCCAGGGGGCCGGGCGCATCGGCGGACCGCTGCTGGCCGGGACCCTGCGGCTGGTGGTGATCGCCGTCGGCGGCTGGGCGCTGCTGGCCAACGACGCGCCGGACTGGACCCTCTTCGCGCTGGTGGCGGCCGGCATGGTCACGGCCGGCACAGCCTCGGTCGCCTTCGTCGCCATGACCCCATGGGGGCCGCGCCCGACCACCCGGTCCGCCTAGATCGACCGCGCCTTCAGCGGCGGCGCCCTGTCGCGCCCGTGACCAAGCGGTTGATTTTCCGTGCTAGGATCGCGACATAGGCGCTCCTGGAGCCTCCCATGACAGACACCCTCGACGGCGAATACCGCACCGGCCAGATCAAGCTGCACGGACCCGAGGGGTTCGAGGGCATGCGTAAGGCCGGCCGGCTGGCCGCCGAATGCCTCGACATGCTGGAGCCCTACGTCGTTCCCGGCGTGGTCACCGAGAAGCTGGACGATCTGGCGCGCGAGTTCATCCTGGACCACGGTGCCCTGCCCGCCTGCCTGGGCTACCGCGGCTACACCAAGACCGTCTGCATCAGCCCCAACCACGTCGTCTGCCACGGCATCCCCGGCGAGCGGACGCTCCGCGAGGGCGACATCGCCAACATTGACGTCACCGTCATCGTCGACGGCTGGCACGGCGACACCAGCCGCATGTACGGCGTCGGCGCCGTCGCGCCCCGGGCCAAGCGCCTGGTCGACGTGACCTACGAAGCGCTCGAGCGCGGCCTGGCCCAGGTGAAGCCCGGCGCCCGCACCGGCGACATTGGCGCGGCCATCCAACAATACGTCGAGAGCATGCGCTGCTCGGTGGTGCGCGACTTCTGCGGCCACGGCCTGGGCCGCGTGTTCCACGACGCCCCCAACATCCTGCATTTCGGTCAGAAGGGCACGGGCGAGGTCCTGAAGGCCGGCATGTTCTTCACGATCGAGCCGATGGTGAACCTGGGCAAGCATCCGGTGAAGCTGCTGGCCGACGGCTGGACGGCGGTCACCCGCGACAAGTCGCTGTCGGCCCAGTGCGAGCACTCGGTCGGCGTCACCGAGGACGGCGTCGAGATCTTCACCGCCTCCCCCACCGGCCAGTTCCGCCCCGCCATCCAGGCGGCCTGATCCAACAAACGCGTGTCATCCCGGTTTTGGCCGCAGGCCGAAGACCGGGACCTATGACCGGGCGCAGCGACGCAGCTGCCCTGCTGAGCTGGAACGCGTGTCCCGGTCTTCGCTGCGCGAAACCGGGATGACAAGCGGTAGGTAGAGGCGCGAGACTGCCCGCATGAAACTCGCGCTCAGCCTGGCCGCCGCCATCTTCGCCACCGCGCCCACGGCGCTCGCGCCCGGCATGAGCTCGTCGCTCGTCGGCATCGGCTTCATCTGCGGGGCCGAGGACGCCGCCGCCTCGACGGTGGGGGCCGCTACCGGCGTGATGCTGCCCGGCATGGGCAACGGGACCTACGCGGTCGACACCGCCAACTCGGACGCCGCGGCCTGGTTCAACCACGCGCTGCGCCTTTACCACGCCTTCGCCCACGACGAGGCCAAGGCCGCGTTCGCCCGCGCCGCGGCGCTCGACCCCAACTGCAGCCTCTGCGCCTCGGGCGTGGCCCTGTCCCTGGGCCCGACGCTGAACACCGGCATCACCCCCGCCGAGACGGTGATCGCGCGTGACGCCGCCAGGCGCGCGCTGGCCCTGGCCAAGCCCGACGACGTACGCGCCAGGGGCCTCGCGACGGCGCTCCTGGCCCGCTACGCCGAGACCCCGCCGCCGTCGGGCGGGCGCGAGAAGGCGTTCGGCCGCGACCTGGACGAACTCTACAAGGCCAACCCCAGCGACGTCCTGGTCGCCAACCTCGCGGCGCATGCCCTGATCATCCCGGCCCGCCAGGACGACCTGTCGGGCGTCGCCCGCTCGGTAGAAATCCTCGAGGCGGTGCTGAAGGCCAACCCCGACGACGCGGCCGCCATCCACTACTACATCCACGCCACCGAGTTCGCGCAGCGCGCGCCCCTGGCGCTGTCCTATGCCGAACGTCTGGCCGACCTGGCCCCCGGCTCGGGCCACCTGGTCCACATGGGCACCCACACCATGATGCGGGTCGGCCACTACGAGGACGTCGCGCTCTCCAACGCCCGGGCCCTGAAGGTCGACGTCGAGAGCCAGTCGACCCTGCCCACCTCGGGCTCGCTGGCCCAACGCTACTACCTGCACAACTACCTGTTCGGTCTCTCGGGCGCGCTGATGGCGGGCGACGAGGCGCTGGCGCTGCGCTACGCCGACCACGCCGAGAAGGGTTTCAAGGCCGCCGGCCTGCCCCGCAACCGCGTCATGTCGCGCGCCCGCAGCCTCGTGGCGCTGGGCCGCTATGCCCCCGACCGCGCGCTGGCCGTGCCGCAGGGCCCGGACGACGGCCGGTTCCTGCGCATCTATCGCCACTACGCGCGGGGCGAGGCCTTCGCCATGAAGGGCGACGCCGCCGGCGTCCGGCGCGAGGCCGAGGCGATCCGGGGCGTCATCGCCCAGGGCGCCCAGACCGGCGACTTGGGCGGCGAGTCCGAGATGGCCGCCGTCGCCGAGGGCGTCCTGCGCGGTCGCGCCGCGATGGTGGCCGGAAAGCCCGAGGAAGCCGTGCGCCACTTCGCCCAGGCCGCCGCGGCCCAGGAGAAGGCCTATCCGGTGCCCAAGAACTTCGACCCGCCGCCCTGGTGGTATCCGGTCCGCCGCAGCCTGGCCGCCGCCCATCTGAAGGCCGGCCGCAACGCCGAGGCTATCCGGGAAGCCAAGGTCAGCCTGGTCGAGTGGCCACAGGACGGCCTGGCGCTCCGCATCCTGGAGAAGGCCGACAAGGCCCAGGCCGCCCAATGGCGCGCCCAGGCCCGCAAGGCCTACGTCGGCGACGTGGCGAAGATCCCGCTCGAACTCACCTGAGCAACACCCGCCGCCTTGCGGCGCCGGGCGCGGCGCCTACCTCTCGACCATGATCCTGCGCAGATGAACCGGCCGCATCCGCACGGCCGACGAGGCGAAGTACCGCGACTACATCGCGGCCACGGGCGGCGTCGAATACGAGCGCACGCCCGGCAACCTGGGCTGGCAGATGGTGTTCCGCGACCTGGGCGACGGGACCAGCGAAGCCTCGACCCTGTCCTGGTGGACCGACCTCAACGTCATCCGCGGGTTCGCCGGGGAGGCCTACGAGCGCGCCGTCTACTACCCGGAGGACGACCGCTTCCTGCTGGACCGCCCGCCGGGCGTCGACCACTTCCGCGTCGTGGACGGCTCGGGGCCCCTGAAGGCCTGACGCCCTACCGCTCGGACAGCAGCTCTTCCAGCAGCGCCGTACGCTCCCGCGTCAGATAGGCCGATAGCGCGGCCGGCATGGTCGCCGGATAGGCCGCCTTCGCGAAGGCGAGCCACGCGTCGCGATAGCGGATCCATACCCGCTCGGTGTCGCGGACGCCCTTGAGGGTGACCGTCCCGAACTCGGGCTCCCCCGCCGCCATCAGCTTGCGGTAGGCGGCGTTCAACTTCGCATCCTCGGCCTGGTTCTGAGCCGCCGTCGCCGCGGGCAGCCGCCCGGCCGCGAGCTGCCCCAGCAGCGTCTGGAACGCCGCCCACCGGGCTGCCTCCTCTTCCAAAGCGAACGCGCCGCGGCCGGTGCCCGACAGGTCGATCTCGTTGCCCGCGCGGGCCTCGGCGTAGGCCTGCGCAGCCGTCTCGAGCGCCGCGAACGCCTGCTTCTGCGGCGGCGTGTAGCGGGCGGTGATCCGCGCCAGGTCGGCCTTGCGCTTCACCTCGGCGAACCGCTGCTCGTGCGCGGCGCAGACACCCATGGCGTAGCCGCTGGTGATGTCCTGGCAGTAGTGGAACGGGGTCTTGCCCGGTTTGCTCTTCAGCGCGGTCAGGCTGGCCACCCGGCCATCGTGCTCGGCCGGCGCCGCCTGCAGCCCGCACGACAGGTGGATCGCGAGGTCGATGTCGCGCGGCACGCCCGAGCCGTTGGCGTAGATCACCATCAGCAGCTCTTCGCCGTCGAAGTGGCTGTCCGCCTCGCCGCCGCCCGCCGCCGAGTTGAGGATGGCGCATTGCCGCGCCTTCACCGGATCGGCCTTCATGCCGATGCCATAGTAGAGCGCCTCGGCGTCACACCCCTTCAGGCCCGGCGCCGCGCGTCGGGCGTCGGCGACGTCGGCCGACGGAACGGCCCGGCCCTTCACGCGCCGACAGATCAGCTGGCTCTCGCTGGGTCTGGCGCCCGCCTCCACCTGGTCGCCCCAGTCCTCGGCCGGCGCCGCCGCCGTCAGCGAGACTGCCGCCAGCGCCAGCATGGCCCGTCGAAGCCGCGTCATCATCACCCTCCGTCGCATCCGCCGAAGCGTAACGCGCCGTAAGTTACACATCCCTCACTTGCCCCTTCGGGCCGCGTTGGGGCAGCCTGCGACTGGGACGGGGTGGAAGTCGGATTAGCATGCTGTCGATCAAGGGCCTGACGCACGTCTACCCGAACGGGACGCGCGCGCTGGATGGCGTCGATCTCGAGATCGGCAAGGGAATGTTCGGCCTGCTGGGCCCCAACGGCGCCGGCAAGTCGACCCTGATGCGCCTCATCGCGACGCTGCAGGCGCCGACCGCGGGATCGATCCGCTTCGGCGACATCGACGTGGTGGCCGAGCCCGAGAAGCTGCGCCGGACGCTGGGCTACCTGCCGCAGGATTTCGGGGTCTATCCCCGCGTCTCGGCCCTGGACCTGCTGGACCACATGGCCGTCCTCAAGGGCATCGCCGGCAAGGGCGAGCGCAAGGACACCGTCGAGACCCTCCTCGCGCAGGTGAACCTTTGGGATGTGCGCAAGAAGGCCGTCGCCGGCTATTCCGGCGGCATGCGCCAGCGCTTCGGCATCGCCCAGGCGCTCATCGGCCAGCCCAGCCTGATCATCGTCGACGAGCCCACCGCCGGCCTCGACCCCGAGGAGCGCAACCGCTTCCTCAACCTGCTGGCCGAGATCGGCGAAAACGTGGTCGTCATCCTGTCGACCCACATCGTCGACGACGTGGCCGAGCTCTGCCCTCGCATGGCCGTGCTGGCCGCCGGCCGCATCCTGAAGGAAGGCGCGCCCGCCGACCTGATCTCCGAGCTTTCCGGCAGGGTGTGGACCAAGACCGTCGACCGCGGCGATCTGGCCGCCGAGGGGGCCAGGAACCGGATCATCTCCAACCGGCTCTCGGCCGGCCGCACCGTCATCCATGTGGTCGCCGATAGCGCGCCCGACTCCGACTTCCGCGCCGCCACCCCAAATCTCGAGCACGTCTACCTGACGACGCTCGACGCCTCCCGCCGCGCGGCTTAGGCGCCCATGTTCGGCAAGATCGCCGCCTTCGAGCTGCGCTACCAGCTCCGCCAGCCGATCTTCTGGATCGTCGGCCTGATCTTCTTCCTGCTGGTGTTCGCGGCCACGGCCGTCGACGTGATCTCGATCGGCTCAGGCGGCAACGTTCACAAGAACTCGCCCCGCGCGATGGGCGAGATCCTGCTGACCATGACGATCTTCTTCATGTTCGCCTCGACGGCGTTCGTGGCGAACGTGGTGGTGCGCGACGACGAGACGGGATTCGGGCCGATCATCCGCTCCACGCGGATCGGCAAGTTCGACTACCTGTACGGCCGCTTCACCGGAGCCTTCGGGGCGGTGGCCCTTTCGTTCCTGTTCGCGCCGTTGGGTATCCTCGTGGGCTCGATCATGCCCTGGGTCGATCCCGAGACGATGGGGCCGAACACCGTCGGCCACTACGCCTACGCCTATTTCTGGCTGGTGCTGCCGGGCCTGTTCCTGACCTCGGCGATCTTCTTCTCGCTGGCCACCGCCACCCGATCGATGATGGCCACCTATCTGGGGGTCGCCGCCTTCCTCGTGGCCTACCTCGTGGGCAACGCCCTCCTGGCCGATCCCGACAAGCTGCAGTTCGCCGCCTACGTCGAGCCGTTCGGCCTCGCCGCCTTCGACCTGGCCACCCGGTACTACACGGCCTCCGAGGCCAACTCGATCATGCCCCCCATCGCCGGGCCGCTGCTCTGGAACCGGTTGATCTGGACGCCGGTCGCGCTGGCCATCCTGGCGATCGCCTATTTCGTCTATCGCTTCGAGACGCGCGGCGGCCACGCGAGGAAGGCCCAGAAGGCTGCGACCGATCCGCCGCCGACGCCCAAGCCGCTGGCGCGGCCCAACCTGCGCGCCGCCGCCATCCCGCAGTTGCTCGAACGCACCAACTTCGAGATGGGCCAGGTGTTCAAGAGCCCGGCCTTCGTGATCCTGGTGTTCATCGGCCTCTTCAACGCCGCCGGCGGCCTCCTGCTCGGGGCCGAGCTTCAGGGGGCTGCGCTCTACCCCGTCACCCGCTGGGTGATCACCAACCTGCAGGGCAGCTTCACCCTCGTCGTGGTGGTGATCGCCATCTACTACGCCGGCGAACTGGTCTGGCGCGAGCGCGACCGCAAGACCCACGAGATCATCGACGCCACCCCGGCCCCCGACTGGACCTTCATCGTCCCCAAGACCCTGGCGCTGGCCCTGGTGCTGATCGTGACGCTGCTGGTCAGCGCCGTGGCCGGCGTCGCCGTCCAGGTCTCCAAGGGCTTCTTCGACGTCCAGCTCGAGAAGTACGTCTTCTGGTACGTGTTGCCCATGGCCCTGGACTGGACGCTGGTCGCGATCCTGGCCGTCTTCTTCCAGGCGATCTCGCCGCAGAAGTTCATCGGCTGGGGCCTGATGGTCCTCTACATCATCGCCACCATCACGCTGGCCCAGCTGGGCTTCGAGCACAGGCTCTACAACAAGCCGATCATGTTCGTGGTCCCGCTGTCGGACATGAACGGCCAGGGCGACTTCGCGACGTTCGCCGCCTGGCAGCGCGCCTACTGGACCGCCTTCCATGTGATCCTGCTGGTGCTGATCTACGGCCTGTGGCGCCGCGGGACCGAGGTCCGGCTCCTGCCGCGGCTGAAGCGTCTGCCGCGCCGGATGTTGAGCTTCGCAGGCATCGTCGGCGCGGTCGCCGTGGGCAGCTTCGTGGGCCTGGGAATCTACATCTTCATCAACACGAACGTGTGGAACGAATACCGCACCAACATCCAGGACGAGGAATGGCAGGCCGACTACGAAAAGGCCTTCCTGAAGTACGAGAAGCTGCCCCAGCCGTCGGTCACCGACGTCCACCTCGACCTCGACCTCTATCCTGATCAACCCCGGCTCGAGACCGAGGGCGTCTACCAGCTGGTCAACGACACCGGCGTGCCGATCCGTGAGCTGCACGTGCGCCTGGCGCGCGACACCAAGGCCCTGCAGATGGCGGTGAACGGCGCCAGCCGCGTGCGGACGTTCGACAAGTTCAACTACCGCATCTTCACCTTCGACCGGCCCCTCCAGCCCGGCGAGCGCACCGCCCTGTCGTTCGAGACCGTCATGCAGCAACGCGGCTTCAGGAACCGCGGCAACACCACGCGCATCGTCGACAACGGCACGTTCGTGAACAACTTCGAGTTCGGCCCCAGCATCGGCATGAGCCGCATGGGGATGCTGCAGGACCGCGCGAAACGCCGGAAGTACGGCCTGCCGCCCCAGCTGCGACCGCCCAAGCTGGAGGACGTGAACGGCCTCGCCCGCAACTACGTGGCAGACGCCAACTGGGTGAACGCCGACATCACGGTCACCACCGACGCCAGCCAGACGCCCGTGGCGCCGGGCTACATCACCTCGGACACCACGCGTGACGGGCGGCGCACCATCCGCTTCCGCACCGAGGCCCCGGTGCTGGACTTCTTCTCGGTGCAGTCGGCCCGCTACGCGATCAAGCGCGAGGTCTACAAGGGCGTCGAGCTGGCCATCTACTACGACGCCCAGCATCCCTGGAACGTCGACCGGATGATCGGATCGCTGAAGACCGGCCTCGACTACTACCAGGCCAATTTCAGTCCCTATCAGTTCCGCCAGGCCCGGATCATCGAGTTCCCCGCCTACGAGGCCTTCGCCCAGGCGTTCGCCAACACCATGCCCTACTCCGAGGCGATCGGGTTCGTCACCGACAACACCAAGCCCGACAAGATCGACTACGTGACCTACGTCACGGCCCACGAGCTGGCCCACCAGTGGTGGGCGCACCAGGTGGTCGGCGCCGACGTCCAGGGCGCCACCAGCCTCTCGGAGACGCTGGCCCAGTACTCGGCGTTGATCGTCATGGAGAAGACCTACGGCGCCGACGGCATCCGCAAGTTCCTGAAGTTCGAGCTGGACCGCTACCTGCGCTCGCGCTCCGGCGAGCTGGTCGAGGAGCTGCCGCTCTACCGCGTCGAGGATCAGCCCTACGTTCACTACCGGAAGGGCTCGCTGGTCATGTACCTGCTGCGCGACCGGATCGGCGAGGCCAAGGTCAACGCGGCCCTGCGCCAGCTGCTTCAGCAGTACGCCTTCAAGGGCGCGCCCTACCCGCGCTCCACCGACCTCGTGGCGGCGCTGCGCACGCAGGCGGGGCCCGATCCCGTGGCCCAGCAGCTGATCACCGACCTGTTCGAGAAGATCACCCTCTACGACCTGCGCACCCGCACCGCCCAGGTGAAGGCGCGCGCCGACGGCCGCTATGACGTCGTCCTCGAGATCGAAGCCAAGAAGGCCTATGCCGACGGCAAGGGTGCCGAGACGGCCGTGGCGATCCCGGCCGGCGAGGTGTTCGACATCGGCGTGTTCGACGCGGAACCCGGTAAGCCGGGCTTCGCGCACAAGAACGTGCTGTCCCTCCGCGCCGTGCCGCTCCGGTCGGGCGTGCAGCGGCTGACGGTCACCGTGGACAAGCCGCCGAAGTTCGCGGGTGTGGATCCCTACAACAAGCAGATCGACCGCAATTCGGACGACAACGCCATCCGGGTGTCGGGCGGCTGAGCCCGCCCGGCAGCTAGTCGGAGAAGGCCGGCCGGGCCGCCCGGAACATGCCGCCCAGGGCGAAGAAGCCGGTCAGCATCAGCAGCCAGGCCGACGGCTCGGGCACGATGCCCGAGGCGCGCGCCCCGGCGAAGTCCACTTCGTCGATGAAGATCCAGGTGCTGCTATCGGTCCCCATGTTCGTGGCGGCCAGGCGGACGAACCGCGACGTGAAACCCAGGCCGCTGAAGGTCAGAAACCCGTGCGGCGCCGACGACAGGTAGTTGCGGTTGTTGGCCGTGTCGGGCGGCGAGAAGATCGAGCCGCGGCTGGTCCAGGTCACGCCGTCGTTCGACGAAAACAGGTCCAGCGAAGGCAGAACGACGTCGGTCGGATCGTCTTGGGTCGTGCCCACCGCGATGCTCGAGAAGCTGATCAGCGACCCGAAGTCGAAATCGATGTTCACCACAGAGTCGGTCCAGCCGACCCACGGCTCGGGCGGGTTGCCCCAGCCTTCGTTGCCCAGCACGCCGTCGATCAGCTCCTGGCCGGTGCTGTCGGTGTAGCAATAGGTGCCGCAGTCCGTGGCCGCGCCGTTGAACGTGTACCCCAGCGGATTGATCTCTGCAGCGCGCGCCGGCGCGGCGATCGCAATGGCCGCCACCGCGGCGGCGGCCCCCAGAACTCCAAGAACCGTACCCGTCTTCATCACTAGCACCCCCCATTTGTGACCACAGGGTGCGGCGTGACGGCGATCGCGGCATCCCCCGATTGGGGGCGTCGGTTGAGGGACTTGCCAGATCGGAACAATTGCGGAACAACTGGCGTCACCATGGCCCGTCCCCACGCCGTCGAAGACGCCGCCCCCCAGCCCGACCTGTGGCGCACGCCGCCGGCGCCGGCGACTGCGGCGCATCACCTGGGCCATCGCGAGCGGCTTCGGGAGCGCGCGGCCGCCGGCGGCCTGGCCGCCCTGCCCAACTACGAACTGCTGGAGATGCTGCTCTTCCGCGCGATCCCGCGCGGCGACGTGAAGCCGCTGGCCAAGCAGCTTCTGGCCCGCTTCGGCTCGCTTGGCGGGGTCCTGGGCGCGACGCCAGAGGAGCTTCGGACAGTCAAGGGCGTGGGCGAGGCCGTCGCCATGGACCTCAAGCTGATGCACGAGGCCTCGCTGCGTACGGCCAGGGAGAAGGTGGTCCGTCGCCCGGTGATCTCGTCATGGGCCGCGCTGCTGGCCTATGTGAAGACCGCCCTGGCGCATGAGGCGCGCGAGCAGTTTCGCGTGATCTTCCTCGACAAGAGGAACCAGTTGATCGCCGACGAGATCATGAACCGCGGCACCGTCGATCACGCCCCGGTCTATCCGCGCGAGGTGGTCCGCCGCGCCCTGGAGCTTTCGGCGAGCGCGCTGATCCTGGTCCACAACCATCCCTCGGGCGACCCGACCCCGTCCGGCGCCGACGTCGACATGACCCGCGAGATCGTGAACGCCGCCCGCCCGATGCGCATCGCCATCCACGACCACCTGGTGGTGGGCCGCGACGGCGTCGCCAGTTTCAAGGCGCTGGGGCTGATGTAGCGGAGCTTTCGGTCGGCCCGGCGTCAGGGCGGCGAGACCGATGATTTGAACGATCGGTTTACAAAGCCACGCCCCGCCGGAACTATGGCCCCAACGGTCGCAAGCGCCGAGGACGACAGGGCAGGAAGCATGACGAGTGCGATGGAAGGCGGAACTGCGCCTGCGGGCGCGCCTTCGGTCTGGACCAAGCTGGCGTACGGGTTCGGGTCCGTCGCCTATGGTGTGAAAGACAACGGCTTCAACTACTTCCTGCTGCTGTTCTACAGCCAGGTGATCGGGGTCGACGCGCGCCTCGTGGGCCTCGCCATCACCACCGCCCTGGTGATCGACGCGATCAGCGATCCCATCGTCGGCTACTGGTCCGACAATTTCCATTCGCGGTTCGGCCGGCGCCACCCGTTCATGTACGCCTCGGCCATCCCGGTCGCGGCAACCTACTTCCTGATGTGGAACCCGCCGCAGGGTTGGTCGGACGAAGCGCTCTTCGTCTACCTGCTGGTCATGGCGGTGCTGATCCGCACCTTCATCACCTTCTACGAAACGCCCAGTTCGGCGCTCGCGCCGGAACTGACCGATGACTACGACCAGCGAAGCTCGCTGCTCAGCTTCCGGTTCTACTTCGGCTGGACGGGCGGCAACGTCATGTCTGTGCTCATGTTCATGGCGCTGTTCCCGATGTTCGTCACGGCGACCATCCCGGACGGACGGTTCAACCGCGAGGCCTATGAGCTCTACGGCATTATCTCGTCGGCGCTGATCTTCCTGGCGATCATCGTCTCGGCCGGCGGCACACACTCCCGGATCCGTCATCTCAAGCCGCCGCCGCCCAAGCGCAGGATCACCCTGGGCGCCGTGTTCCGCGAGATCATCGAGACGCTGGTGAACCGCTCATTCGTCTCGCTCTTTTTCGCCGCCCTGCTGGGCGCGGTGGCGACCGGACTGTCGGCGGCGCTGGCCTTCTACTTCAGCATCTACTTCTGGCGTTTCGATCCGCAGCAGATCGGCTGGATCACGTTCAGCGTCTTCGGCTCGGCGATCATCGGCTCGCTGATGGCGCCCTACATCACCCGCACGCTGGGCAAGAAGCGCGGCGCCATCATCATCGGGCTGGTCGCCTTCCTCGGCGCGCCCCTGCCGGTCACCCTCAAGCTGTTCGGCGTCCTGCCCGACGACCCGGCCTTCAACTTCCCGGTCGTGGTCCTGACCACCATGATCGACACCGGGCTGATCATCTGCTTCCAGATCCTGTCGTCGTCGATGTTGGCCGACCTGGTCGAGCAGGCCGAACTTCGGACCGGACGCCGCTCGGAGGGCCTGTTCTTTGCGGCCTCCACCTTCATCCGCAAGACGGTCCAGGGCGTCGGCGTGATCGCCGCCGGCTTCGTGCTGACCCTGTCCGGGTTCCCGACCGGCGCCTCACCCGATCAGGTGTCGGACGAGACGCTGTGGAGGTTCGGGGCGCTGTATGTCCCCACCATCCTGTCGATCTGGCTGGCGATGATCGCCATCATGAGCACCTACAAGCTCAGCCGTTCGGACCACGAGGAAAACCTCCGCAAGCTCGCCGAGGCCCGCAAGGTTTCCTGAGCTGAAGGAGCCCCGGGCGCGCCGTCAGCGCCCCCGGGGATTCCGCCTCATTCCACCTCGAAGCTCAAGCCGGCATGCGCCTGCAGCCGGTCGACCAGGCGTCCCTGCAGCGCCGCCGCGGGAGTGAGCACCCCGCCTTGCACGTCAGGCGCGCGCACCAGCGCGATCGCCGTCTCGGCCAGCATCTTGGACGTCGAGCCATAGCCCGGGTCCTTGTCGCCCTTCACCGAGACCCGCACCTGGCGGCCGTCCTTGGCGATGCCGACGAACAGGATGTCGTAGAAGCCCGCCTCGCGCTCTTCCTTGGTCGGGCCCTCGCCGGGCTTCGGCGGGCCGCCGGGGATGCTGCCCAGGTCGGTAAAGCCGGGCCCGCCCGCGCCGGGCGCCCCCATCACCATCTCGTCGTAGACGAAGTCGGCGCCGTACGAATGGCCCATCAGGAAGTTCGAGCGGTGGACGTTCTTGGTGTTGATCACCGCCATCATGAACGGCGCCACCGGGCCCACGTCCGGGTCCTCCTCGGCCGTCTGGCCGGCCGGCTGGGCCGGGCCCTCGAAGCCGGGCGTCAGGCCGAACGGGCTCATCATGATCGCCAGCAGCGAAGGGTCCTTCTGGATCGCCGCCATGGTCGCCGCGCCGCTGGCCGCCGTGCCGCCCGACAGGCCGCCGCGCATGCCCCGCACCCGGCCCTTCACGCGCGGGACCACGCCGCCCAGCTTCGCCTTCGCCGTCTCCTGACAGAACCAGACGCCGGCCTCGAACGGGATCGAATCGAAGCCGCAGGAATGCAGGATCCGGGCGCCCGAGGCCTTGGCGGTCTCATGGTGCGCGTCGATCATCTTGCGCATCCAGTTGGGCTCGCCCGACAGATCGAGATAGTCGGTCCCGGCCTTGGCGCAGGCGGCCACCAGCGCGTCGCCGTACAGCTGATAGGGTCCAACCGTGGTGATGATCGCCTTGGCCCGCTTCACCATCGCGTCCAGCTGCGCCGGATCGTCGGCGTCGGCCACCACCAGCGGCGTGTCCTTGGGCGCCCCGATCTCGTCGCGCACCGCCTCCAGCTTGGCCTGCGAGCGGCCCGCCATGGCCCACTTCACCTCCCCGCCCACGCCATAGCGCTGCGCCAGGTGCTCGGCCACGAGGCGGCCGGTGTAGCCGGTGGCGCCATAGACGATCAGGTCGAACTCGGCGTTCGGGTTCATGGGGAGAGGTCCTTCCGCTTGAGGGTCGCGACCTTACAAATTTACACCGTCATCTCAATAGCCGCGAGGCCCGGCTTGCGACGCCGCCATGCGGTGGCGAAGCCGATAGAAACCGCTATTCAGGGAGCATGACACCCGAGCTCGGCATCATCGAGGGCTTCTTCGGCCGGCCCTACACCTGGGCGGATCGCGCTGACATGGTCCGCGCCCTGGCCCCGGCCGGGTACGGCTTCTACCTCTACGCCCCCAAGATCGATGCGCACCTGCGCCGCCGCTGGCGCGAGCCCTATCCGGACGCCACGCTCGGAGAGCTCGCCGCCTTCGCGCAGGTCTGCCGGGACACAGGCGTGCGGTTCGGCGTGGGCCTGAGCCCCTACGAACTGTTCCTGAACTTCGACAACGCCGCCAAGGCCGACCTCGCCGCCAAGCTGGACCAGCTGGACAGCCTGGGTCTGGCCGATCTGGGCGTGTTCTTCGACGACATGAAAGGCGACCTGCCCGAACTGGCCGGGCGACAGGTCGAGATCATCCACTGGATCGCGGCGCGCACGGCGGCGTCCCGCGTCATCGCCTGCCCCAGCTACTACACCGACGACCCGGTGCTCGACCGCGTCTTCGGCCAGCGCCCGGCGAACTACCTGGAAGACCTCGGCGCCGGTCTGGATCCGAAGATCGAGTTGATGTGGACCGGCGAGGAGGTCTGCGCGCTTGAATTCTCGCCCGGCCACCTGGCCCGCGTGGCCGAGCAGATGCGGCGCAAGCCGTTCCTCTGGGACAACTATCCGGTCAACGACGGCCCGCGCATGAGCCCGCATCTGCACCTGCGCGCCTTCACCGGCCGGCCCGCCGCCATCGGCGCGGAGATCGCAGCCCACGGGATCAACACCGCCTCCCAGGCGGTGCTCTCGCGCATCCCGGCGCTGACGCTGGTCGAGAGCTATCGCGACGGGGCGGACTACCAGTACCTGGCCGCGTTCCGGCGCGCCGCGCACGACGTCCTGGGCCCTGAGCTGGCGGACGGCGTCGAACGCACCCTGCTCCTGCTCGAGGACGCCGGCCTGGGCGGGATCACGCCGGAACAGCACCAGCGCCTGCGCACCCGCTTCGCCGCCTTCGACCATGCGGCCGCCCGCGAGATCGTGGCCTGGCTGGACGGCCATTTCGCCATCGGCGCCGACGAGCTGCAGACCCAGTGATCGGGCGCCGGTCGCTGTTGATCGGCGTGGCCGCCGCGGCGGGCGGGCTGTTCCTCGTGCGCGACCGCCTGCCCTGGCCGCCGCTGACGCCCCGCTTCCAGAACGGCCGCGACACCCCCTGGCAGCCCATTCCGCACGGCGGGATGATGGAGATCGCGGTCGCCGTGAACGGGACGCCGATCCATGCGGTCATCGATTCCGGGGCACAGTTCAGCGCCGTCGACCGGGCGCTGGCCGAGCGACTGCAGCTGGAACGCAACGTCGCCGCCCCACTGATCGCGTTCGGCGTGAGCGGCGGGCCCATGCTCACCCACACCGTCCGGCTCGACCTGGCGCTGCCCGGCCTGGCCGTCGGGGATCTGCGCGCCGCGGCCCTCGATCTGGCGCCGTTGGCCCAGGCCACGGGCCGTGAGTTCCAGATGCTGATCGGTCGCGACCTGCTGCGGCGCGTGGTGATCGAGGCGGACTTCCCGCTGCGCCGGGTGCGTTTTCTGGCCCCCGGCGCCTACACGCCCCCGCCGGACGCCCGCACCATCGTGCTGGCCGATGGGGGCCGGGGCCCGATGATCCGGGTCCAGGTCGAGGCCGCCGCGCCGATCGAGGTGCTGGTCGACACCGGCTCGGCCGGCGTCCTGGCCCTGTCGGAGAACGCGGCGCGTGAGGCGGGGCTGCTCGCGCCCGGCCGCGCCATCAGCCAGGCCCATTCGGTCAGTCTGGGCGGCCTCAGCCTGGACCGCCGCGTCACGGCCCGCGCCGTCACGATCGGCAACCTGACGCTCCGCGACGTGGACATTCAGGTGTACCGCCCCGCCGCCAACGCGCCCGCGCCGTCGGGTCTGCTGGGGACCGGACTGTTCTCGCGCTACCGGATGGCGCTCGATCTGGCGGCCGATCGCCTGCACCTCGTCCAGCCCGCGTTGATGATCGTCCGCTAAGCCCGGGAACAACCCCGGCGGCGACCCGTTCGGCTCCCCACAAATCCCAACGGGAGAGCATCCATGAAACGCGCCTTCATCCTTGCCGCGGCTGCGACCGCAGCGCTGACCCTGGCCGCCTGCCAGAAGACCGACCAAGCCGCCAACCCGGCTGACCCCGGCACGACCAACGACGCCGTCAACACCGCCCAGGACGCGACCAGCGCCGCCGTCGGCGCCACCTCGGCCGCCACCATGGGCCAGGTCTCCACCGACGCCTTCGTCACCAACGCCGCGATCAGCGACATGTACGAGATCCAGGCCGGCGAGATCGCCCAGAAGAAGGGCCAGTCGGCCGGCGTGAAGGCGTTCGGCAAGATGATGGCTGCCGATCACGCCGCGCTGTCGGCGGAAATGAAGCCCCTGGTCGCCGCGGCCGGCAAGACGCTGCCCACCGGGCTCGACGAACGCCGCAAGGGCCTAATCGACAACCTCAATGCGGCCAACCCCGCCGAATTCGACCAGGTCTACCTGAGCCAGCAGGACGCCGCCCACTCCGAGGCGCTGACCCTGATGCAGGGCTACGCGGACAACGGCGAAGACGCCGGGCTGAAGGCCGCCGCCGCCAAGGCCGTGCCCAAGATCCAGGGCCACCTCGACCAGGTGAAGAAGCTGCAGGCCGCACCGGCCGCCCCTGCCAATAAGTAGATTTCTCCCCGCAGACCTGGGCCGCGCCTTGTGACGGGGCGCGGCCCGTTCCTTTTTGACGATCGCGTCCGGCCTGATAAGCCCTCCGGGTGACCATCGCACAGCCAGAGACCTCAGACCCGCGCTCGGCGCCGGGCGCCGTCCCGGTGTTGCTGCTGCTTGTCTTCCTGAGCCTGATCGGCTTCGGCGTGGTGATCCCCCTGCTGCCGTTCTTCGCGACGGCCTTCAACGCCCCGCCCTGGCAGGTGTCCCTGCTGTTCGCGACCTACTCGGCCGGGCAGTTCCTGGGCGAGTTGTTCTGGGGCCGGATGTCGGACCGCATCGGCCGCCGTCCGGTGCTGCTGATCACCATCGCCGGCTCCGCCGTGGGCTACCTGGCCCTGGCCTACGCCCCCGGGATCTGGATCGCCGTCCTGGCGCGCGGCGCCGCCGGATTCTTCGCCGGCAACATGTCGGCCATTCAGGGCTACATCGTCGACGTCTCGCCGCCCCAGAAGCTGGCGGGACGACTGGGCCTGATCGGCTCTGCGTTCGGCGTGGGCTTCGTGGTGGGACCGGCGCTGGGCGGCCTGCTCGCGCGTCCCGAACTGGGGGCGGCCGGCTTCCGGCCGCCGCTGCTGGTGGCCTCGGGCCTCTGCCTGCTGGCGATCGTCGGCATCCTGGCGTTCGTGAAGGAAAGCCGCCGCCTCGACGGCCCGCCGCCCCCGCGCAGCCACCCGTTTGCGGCCGTCGGCGAAGGCCTCCGCAATCCCGTCTCGGCGCGGGCGTTCGGGGTCATCTTCTTCGCGTTCTTCGCCTCCTCGTCGCTTTGGTCGAACCTGGGCCTGTGGTTGGACTCCCGCTTCAGCTGGGGCCCGCGAGAGGTGGGCCTGCTGATGGCGTTCACCGGGGTCGCGGCCGCGGCCAGCCAGGGCGCGATCGCGGGCTTCTCCGTGCGCAAGCTCGGGGCCGGCGCCACCATCGTCATCGGCGCGTTGCTGGCCGCGGTCTGCTACGCCGCCATGGCGATCTCGCCGACCGCCCTGGTCGCCTCGGTCCTGCTGTGCGCGGGCGTGGTCGGCAACGCGCTCTGGCAGCCCGCGGCCACCGCCATCGTGTCGCGCGCCACCCACCCCGACCGCCAGGGCGCCGTGCTTGGTGCTGCCAGCGCCTCCGGTTCGCTGGCCCGGGTCGCGGGCCCGATCGTGGGCGGAGCGCTGTTCTCCGGTATCGGCCCCTGGGCTCCGCTGGTCTCAGCGGGGCTCTGGATGCTGCCGGCCGCCTGGCTGGGCTGGCGGGCGTCACAGACGCTGAGGGCCGGCCGCGACCCCGGCTGATGGCCTTCCCCTTTCGCGCAGTCGGCCTATCCTGCCCCGCAGCGGTCTAGAAGAACCGGTTTGTTGGGAGGCTTCACGATGCTGCGTCCAGGGCTGTTCGCCGTGGCGCTCGCCGCCCTGTCCGGGCCGGCGGCGACCGCGGACTACAAGGCGCCGCGCACCGCCCACGGCCAGCCCGACCTGCAAGGCGTGTGGAGCAACGCCACCATCACGCCGCTGACCCGGCCCGCCAATTTCGGCGACCGGCTGGTGCTGACGCCGGCCGAGGCCGCGGCGATCGAGAACGCCAACGCCGAGATGGTCGCCCGCGCCGACGCGCCCACCCCGCCCGACGCTAAGGTCACCGACCTCAAGAACGCCGACTGCGGCCCCGACGGGATCTCCGGGCTGAACTGTGGCTACAACCAGGGTTGGAAGGACAGCGAGGCCAACCTCGTCGAGTTCAACGGCGAGAAGCGCACGTCCATCCTGATCTCGCCCGCCAACGGCCAGTTCCCGCCGCCCACCCGGGAAGCCATGGAGCGCCGCCGCGGTCGCACGTTCGGCGGCGCCGACGGCCCCGAGGCGCGGGGCCTGGGCGAGCGCTGCATCCTGTCGTTCGGCTCCTCGGCCGGCCCGCCGATGCTGCCCAACGGCTACTACAACAACGTCTATGAGATCGTGCAGACCAAGGACGCGGTCCTGTTCCAGGTCGAGATGGTGCACGACACCCGCATCGTGCGCCTGAACGCCCAGCACCACCCGTCCAACCTCAAGACCTGGATGGGCGACAGCATCGGCCGGTGGGAAGGCGAAACCCTGGTCGTCGAGACCATCAACCTGCGTCCGGAACAGGGCCTGCGCGGCGGCTCCAGCGACAAGGTCAAGGTCACCGAGTGGCTCACCCGGATCGGCCCCGACAAGATCCGCTACAAGTTCACCGTCGACGACCCCGGCGCCTATACCGCGCCGATCTCGGGCGAAGTGGCGTTCAACGCCACCAAGGGGCCGGTCTACGAATACGCCTGCCACGAGGGCAACTACGCCATGGAGGGCATCCTGGCCGGCGCCCGCGAGACCGAGAAGCAGAGCCGCGATCAGGCGGGCGCCCTCGGCCCGGCCCGCGAGGACGGCGAGTAGTCGTCTTCCCTCCACGCCTCAGCCGCCCTATCTGCGTTGCCTGCGACGCTGGGAACGCGGGGGTGGAACGCGAGAGTATGCCGATCCCAGCGCCCCGATCGGACCGCCCGATGCGCCTAACCGTTGCGACGCCGCGCCAGCGCGCCCCGCAGGTCGCGCGCGAGGCGGATCCACAGCAGGATCAGGCCCGTGATCACGACCGGCAGCGTCAGCACGGCCGCCGCGATGATCAGCGGATGGTTGAAGTTCTCGCCGTCCCTGAAGTCCAGGATATGGATGCGCCAGAAGGCGTCATAGAGCCGCCAGACGTTCGAACGCCGGCTGACCACTTCGCCGGTCTCGGGCGAGATGTAGAAGCGCGTCTTCTCGGCATCGTCGAAGTCGACGGCCCACAACGGCCCGGGCTTGCCCGCCTCCTGAGGCGGGGTCGCGAACCATTGCGGGCCCCCCGGCCGGCCCTTGCCCTCGTACTGCGCGCCCGCCAGGAACCGCGCCTCCTTGGCCGGAAGCGGCGTCACGTGCCGGCCCGTCGCCGCGTCGACCACGTGGCTTGCGCCGTCGGCGTCCTTCAGAACCCAGAGCGGTCCGCGCAGGGTGGACTTCAACGTCGCCTCCACCGGCGTGACCCCCATGGCGGCGGCGGCCTGGTGATAGTTCACGAGCCCCTCGGCCGGCAGCGCGTCCGGCTGGAACTTGGCGAGGTGATGCTCGCTGCGCACCGTCTCGATCGGGATGGCGGTCATCACCACGCCGCCCAGCACCCAGCCCAGCACCTGAAGACCGACGATCAGCGCCAGCCATTTATGGATCTGGGTCGACAGCCTGAGCATCACGCATCCCCCGAGCGGGCGCAGCGGCGCCCGATTCCCGTCACCAGTAGAGCCTAGGTCCCGCCAGCATGCGCCCCCGCGCCCCCGCTTTTCTCGACCGACGACAGGTCCTCTCCGGCGCCGCCGCGCTGAGCGCCGCCGGTGCCCTGCCCGGCTGGGCGCGGAGCCAGACGCCCGGGATCACGCCCCGCCAGACGCTGTCGGGTAAAGAGATCGCGCTGACGATCGACCATGCGCCCCTGCGCATCAACGGCCGCGCGGGGCACGGCATCGCCATCAACGGCACGGTCCCCGGCCCGCTGATCCGGCTCAAGGAAGGCCAGAACGTCCGCATCGCCGTCACCAACCGGCTGTCCGAGGACACCTCGATCCACTGGCATGGCCTGATCTTGCCCTTCCAGATGGACGGGGTGCCGGGCGTCAGCTTCCCCGGCATCAAGCCCGGGCAGACCTTCGTCTACGAGTTCCCCATCGTTCAGGCCGGGACCTACTGGTACCACAGCCACTCGGGCCTCCAGGAGCTGGAGGGTCACTACGCGCCGCTGGTGATCGACCCCAAGGGCGCCGAGCCGCAGCCCTACGATCGCGAGCATGTGATCGTGCTGTCGGACTACAGCTTTACCCACCCCCACGTGCTGATGAAGAAGCTCAAGCAGGAGGGGGGCCACTTCAACCGACAGAAGCAGACGGTGGCGGGGCTGCTGGCGGGCAAGGACCAGTGGTTGAAGGACCGGGTCGAATGGGCGGCCATGCGAATGGACGCCACCGACATCCTCGACGTAACGGCCTCCACCTACCACTACCTGGCCAACGGCCACGGCCTCCAGGACAACTGGACCGGCCTCTTCACGCCCGGCGAGCGGGTTCGCATCCGGCTGGTCAACGCCGCCGCCATGACCCTCTTTAATGTCCGGATCCCGGGTCTCGCCATGACCGTCGTCCAGGCCGACGGCCAGGATGTGCGGCCGCTCGAGGTCGACGAGCTGCAGATCGCCAATGCCGAGACCTACGACGTCATCGTTACGCCCACGGAGGATCGGCCCTACGCCCTGGTGGCCGAGGCGGCCGACCGCTCGGGCCTGGTCCGGGCCACGCTGTCGCCGCGCCCCGGCCTTGTCGCCGACGCGCCGCCCCTGCGCGCCCGCCCGATTCTCACGATGAAGGACATGGGCATGGACATGGCCGGTCACGCGGGCATGGACCATGGCGGCGGCGGGCACACGATGTCGATGCTGGACCCGAAGAACGCGCCGCAGGTGCGCCAGGGCCCCGGCGTTCAGATGATCTCGCCGATGCCCGTCGATCGGGTCGCCGACCGCCCGACCGGCCTCGAGACCGAGCCCGGTCGCATCCTGACCTACGCAAGCCTCATAGCGCTGCAGCCGAACCCCGACACGCGCCCGCCGTCGCGCTCGATGGATATCCACCTGACCGGCAACATGGAGCGGTTCATGTGGGCCTTCGACGGCGAGAAGTTCAGCGAGATCACCAAACCCATACCCTTCCGCCGCGACGAACGGGTCCGCGTGACCCTGGTCAACGACTCCATGATGAACCACCCGATCCACCTGCACGGGCACTTCATGGATCTGGTGAACGGCCATCCCGGCCAACATCCGCGCAAGCACACGATCAACGTGATGCCCGGCGGCAAGGCGACCTTCGACCTCACCGCCGACGCGCCCGGCGACTGGGCGTTCCACTGCCACATGCTGCTGCACATGCACGCCGGCATGTTCAAGGTCGTGACCGTACGCCCCCTGGATGGAGAGGCCGCGTGATCCGCCTCGCAATCCTGGCCGCCGCGCTCGCGACCCCCGCCCTCGCCCAGCCCCCAGATCCCGACGCGGGCCACAGGACGCCTGAGGCGACCGCGGCGGACCCGCACGCCGGTCACATGATGCCCGCGCCGCCCGCCGCATCCGATCCCCATGCGGGTCACAAGACGCCCAAGGCGAAGGGCGCCGATCCGCACGCCGGCCACAACATGCCCGTGGCCGGGGAGCAACCTGCCGATCCGCACGCGGGACACAGGATGCCGGAGACGAGCCCACGGGGCTCGACGGACCCGCATGCGGGTCACCGGATGCCCGAGGCGAAGGGCGCCGACCCGCGCGCCGGCCACAACATGTCGGCTCCCCCGGGCATCGCGGGCAACGCACCGCCGCCGCCGATTCCGGCCGACCACGCCGCCGACCGCATCTTCCCGCCTCAGGTGATGGCCGCCGCTCGCGAGACCCTGCGCCGGGAACATGGCGTCATGAGGTGGACGACGGTGATGGTGGAAACGGCCGAAATCCGCCCCACCGGTGACGGCACAGGTTACGGCTGGGAAGCCAGCGCCTCCTACGGCGGCGATATCCACCGCGCGATGCTGAAAACCGAGGGCGACGGCGCCGGGGATGACCTTGAGGCCGCCGAGGTCCAGGCGCTGTATGCGCGCGCCATCGGGCCCTATTTCAACCTGCAGGTCGGCGTGCGTCAGGACTTCCAGCCCCGTCCCCGCCGCACCTACGCGACCCTCGGCGTCGAGGGCCTCGCCCCCTACTGGTTCGAAGTCGGCGCCCAGGCCTTTCTCTCCGACAAGGGCGACATCTCGGCTCGTCTGGAGGGCTCGTACGACCTGCGCCTCACCCAGCAGCTGATCCTCGAGCCCCGCGGCGAACTCAATCTCGCCGCCAGTCGCGACCGGGCCATCGGCGTGGGCTCTGGCGTCACCGACCTGGAGCTGGGTCTGCGCCTCCGCTACGCCTTCACCCCGGAGTTCGCGCCCTATCTCGGCGTGAACTGGGAGCGCAAACTCGGCGATACCGCCGACCTCGCCCGGCTCGCCGGCGAGTCCCGCAGCGACACCCGCCTCGTGGTCGGCCTGCGCGCCTGGTTCTAGCGGCCGCCCAGGGGCGCGGCCTCCGCCTCCCTAGGCTCGGGAGGCAGAGGCCCTGGTCGCGCTAGTGCGCGCGCCCTTCCAGGTCTTCCTTGACCGTTCGAGCGCCGGCTTCGGCGATCGCCTGGGCCTTTTCAGCCAGGGTTGCGCCGTCGCCTTCCGGGCCGGTCTGGCGATGCAGTTCGTCCTTCACCTGCTCATAGGCGCGCTGGGCCACGTCCTTGACCTGGTCGAGCGAGGCCTTCGCCGCGTCGGCCGCCTTGGTCCGGGCGGGACCGAAGTAGCGCCGCTCGACAGGGCTCGCCGGTAGCGCCGCGCCGATCGCCGCGCCGACCGCGAGGCCGATGGCGCCGATCACCAGCGGCTCATGATCCAGCGTGTCGTCGAAGCGCCGCTTCGCCATGCGCCCGTACTCGCCGGCCTTGTCCTGGGCGACGTGAGCGTACTCGGACGCCTTGTGCCGCGCCGCCGACAGGCGGTCGCCGGCTTGGTGCTGCGCGCTCGCCAGCCGCTGCTTGGCCTGCTCGGCGGTTTCGGCCAGCCGCGCCTTGGCCTGCTCGGCCTTGGCCTTCACACGGGCCCGGAGGGACTCGTCCTCATCGTAGCCCTCGTGCACCGGATAGTAGCCGGCGGGATAGCCCGCCGAACCGGTCGCGCGGCGGGTCTGGCCGATGGCCAGCCATGCGACTCCCAGGCCGATCAGCGCGATCGGGATGGGGTTCTCGCGCAGCTGCTCCACCGCTGTCGTCAGCACTTTGTTGCTCGTTCCGCCCATGATCTTCGTCGCCTCATCGAACAGTTCTTTGGGTTGCATCTTGTCTTTCAGCGCCTCGACCGTCCGATCGACGCGGCCGCGCGCGTCCTCGACCTCGAGTTCCAGCTCAGCGGGTGTCTTGGTCATTGGGGGTTCCCCTTCATGAGGTCTGCGTCCTTCTTGAGCTGCCGGGCCGCGCGGTCAGGCGTCAGCCCCTTGAGCGAGATCGCCTTCATGCCCGCGCGAACCAGCACGTAGCCGACGCCCGCCACACCGGCGCCGACGAGCAGCGAGGCCCAGATCGGGTCCATGATCTTGGACAGCGCCAGCACCAGCGCCTGCAGCAGCACCAGCAGCGCCGCCACCAGCAACAGCGCGCCGGCGGCGATATCGCCGACCGCCTTGCCGGCAGCGCTCAGCTTCTCCGAAATTTCGGCCCGGACGAGTTCGACTTCCTTGCGCACCAGGACCGCGATATCGCCGCCAAGCTGGCCCAGGAGGTCGGCCAAGCCGGCCCCTCTCGGCGAGGGTCCGCCGCCGTCCATGGCTTAACGGCCTCCGGTGGGAGGCGTCGTCGTGGGATAGGTTTCACCCAGGCCCGACGTCCCATCGTCACCGGCGAGCGCCGGGTCGGCATCGGCGTCGGAGGCCTTGAACTCACCCGCGTCCTCGACAAGCGGAGCGGCGAGACCGCCGCTGAACGCCGCGGTCGGCGATGCGTCCTGCATGTCGGCGTCGGCCAGGGTCAGGTCCGCGTCGCCGAGGCCGCTTGTCGAGGCCGGCTCGCTGGCCCGCGCAAATCGCCCGATCGCCAGCCCTAGGAGAACCGCGCCGCCAATGAAAGCCGCCGGGTTCTTGCGACCAAAGTCGCGCACGGCGTTCATCAGGTCGCCGGGCTCCTTGTCGGCCAGGTTCCGCGACAGGCTTTCCAGCCCGTCCGCCGCCTGGCGCACCAGCCGCGAGGCCGGAGTCTGGTCATTCTGGTCCAGCTCATCGCCCGCGCGGCGCACGGCGTTCGCGAAGTCGCCCAGGGTCTTGGTCGCCGCCTGGGCTCCGCGCCTGGCCTCGGCCTGGACGCGATCCTGCGCGACGTTAGCGAAGCTCTTCGCCTCGGCCTTCAGGGTCTGGCCGGCCTGGCCGATCAATTCCTTCGCCTGGGCGCTACGGCCAGTAGGCGCTGTGCTGTTCGTCGGGATGTCGCTCATGTTGCTCTCCGCCAGGCAGGGACGCCGCGGCGTCGCAGCGTCGGCCGCGCGCCTGGAGGGCTAAACGCAGCTCTGGCGTTTCGGCGCCTACGGCCAAGCCGCAAGCGTCTCTTTTTTCAGGAGGAACGTCGGCCGCCCGACATAGCGGCCCGAAATTGCGGCGCTAGCGGCGGCTGCGCCGATGCATCAGGGCCGCGCCGATCGCGACGCCGACGGCGAGGCCGATCGCGCCCATCGCCAGGGCTTCGCGGTCCATCGCCGCCTGGAGCCCGCGGCGGGCCGAGCGGCTGAGGCGCCGCATCCGGCTCAGCGGGTTTTCGTCATAGCCTTCGTAGATCTCGAACGGGCCCGCCAACCCTTCGGGCTTCACGTGCCGGCCGAAACCGTCGCCGGTCAGTTTGCGCGTCGCGTCGTCGAAGATTCCCATCGGTCGCACCCTAACTCTCCGGTGCATGTGCCTCGCGGCGACAGCCCCTGCAAGCCTTAGACGTCAGCCACCGCGTCAAACCCGAGGCGGCCAACCTCGATACACACTATACGAGAAATATGACGCGTCCCTTTATCGCTCCAGTCCTCTCCCTGCTGATCTTTGGCGCCGGCGCCGCGCAGGCCCAGACGATCTCCGCGCAGCGGTTGTCCGACATCACCCGCGAGCTCGCATCCGAGCCCTATGCCGGGCGGGGTCCCGGCGGTCCCGGCGAGCCCCGCGCCATCGACTTCATCGTCAGTCAGTTCCAGGCGCTGGGTCTGAAGCCGGCCGGCGACAAGGGCGGCTGGACCCAGGAGGTGCCGCTACGCCGCTACCAGACTGAGCCCGGCGGCGCGTTCACCCTGACCGTCAACGGCAAGGCCACGGCGCTCGCGACCCAGAAGGACCTGCGCATCGAGACCCTGCGGCCGGTCGAGCGCGTCGCGATCCGCGCCGCCCCGATGGTGTTCGTGGGCTATGGCGTCACCGCGCCCGAGCGCGGCTGGGACGATTTCAAGGGCGTGGACCTCAAGGGCAAGATCGCCGTCGTCCTGATCAACGACCCCGACTTCGAGGCGACCTCGCTCGATCCGGTGGCGGGCAAATTTGGGGGCAAGGCCGCCACCTTCTACGCCCGCTGGGTCTACAAGTACGAGGAGGCCGCCCGTCGAGGCGCGCTGGGCATGCTGATCGTCCACGAGACGGCCGGCGCGGCCTACGGCTGGAATACGGTGGTGGCGCCCAACGGCGAGAGCTACGACGTGGTCCGCAAGAATCCCGCCAAGGACAAGCTGCTGCTGCAGGGCTGGATCCAGCGCGACCTCACGGTCCAGCTGTTCAAGGACGCCGGCCTCGACTTCGAAGCCGAGAAGGCCCGCGCCCGGACCGCAGCGTTCACGCCCGTCGCGCTCAAGGGCGCCACGTTCTCGGCCAACTACCGCAACACCGTCACCGAATTGAAGAGCCAGAACGTCCTGGCCGCCCTGCCCGGCGCACGACGCATCCCGACGAGACCATCCTCTACACGGCCCACTGGGATGCCTACGGCGTCGATCCCGCTGATCCGACCGGCAAGACGATCCGCCCGGGCGCCGTCGATGACGCGGTGGGCGTCGCCGGCGTGATCGAGACCGCACGCGCCTTCAAGGCCGGCCCGGCGCCCGACCGCACCATTCTCTTCGCGGCCTGGACCGCGGAGGAGCGCGGCCTTCTGGGCAGCGAGTACTACGCCCAGCAGGCCGAGGCGTCGCTCTCGAAGATGGTCGCCAACTACACCTACGACGTCCTGCAGACCGCGGGTCCGGCGAAGGACGTGGTGCTGGTGGGCTCGGGCCAGAACGAACTGGAGGCCCATCTGGCCGGCGTCGCCGCCCGCCATGGCCGCACGATCACCCCCGACCCGCGGCCCGAACGCGCGCTCTTCTACCGCGCCGACCACTTCTCGGTCGCCAAGCGCGGCGTGCCGACGGTGCTCTTCATGGGCATGAGCGGCGGCGCCGACCTCGTCTCGGGCGGCAGGGCCGCCGGCGACAGGTGGGTCGAGGACTACACCGCGCGCTGCTATCACCAGACCTGCGACGTCTGGGCCGCCGACCAGAACTACCAGGGCGCGGCCGACGACGTGACCTTGGCGTTCGAGGCGGGGCGCGACCTCGCCAACTCCACAGCCTGGCCCGACTGGAACGCCTCGTCCGAGTTCAAGCCTGTCCGCGCCGCGAGCGCGGCACAGCGCCGCTAGGGACGCCAACGTTACAGTTTGTCGCAGGGCGCCCCGTGGCGGGTTGATCCCCGCTCGACAGGCTGATTTGTTCCCCGCCCGGATCCGCCAGGTTGTAGTGGGGTCATGAGCGCCGACCAGATTGTCTCGGTCGCCGATCGACCGGCATCCGGCTCCGTGCGGGCCCGGATCGCCGGCCCGCTCATCGTGGCGGCGGCGGTGCTGGCTGCGGCCCTCCTGGGCATCGCGCTGCGTCCGGTCGGCCTCCTCAGCGCCTTCTGGCCTGCCAACGCCGTGCTGCTGGGGCTCATGGTCCGTTGGCCACGGCTGGCGACGCCCGCCGGTTGGCTCGCCGCGCTGGTCGCCTACGTCGTGGCCGACATCGCGACCGGCACCGCGCTCGTCCGGACCCTGGCCCTGACGGGCATCAACCTTTCCGGCGTGATCGTGGGCTTCCTGCTGCTGTCGCGCCTGCAGCCGGACGACGTGACGCTGAGGCGGCCCACGTCGGTGATCTCGGTCATCGTGATCATGGCGCTGGCGTCGATCGCGGTCGGGATCGCCGGGGCTGCGGCGCACCCCTTCCTGTTCCATGGGAAGGCCTCGCCTGGCGTCTTCTTCTTCTGGGGGGCCACCGAGCTCGCCAACTACATGATCATTCTGCCGCTGATCCTGACCGCGCCCCAGCGGCTGCGGCCGTCAGCCTGGCCCAGGCGCCTCGCGCGCGTGCGCCCCGCCGAGGCGGCGCCCCTGCTGGCCTATCTGCTGAGCCTGACGGTCACCCCCCTGATGGGCGGCCCCGGCGCGCTGGCGTTCGCCGTGCCAACCCTGCTCTGGTGCGCGCTCACCTACGGTCGCGCCGGCGCGGCGATCCTGAACCTCACCTTCGCGGTCTGGACGCTGGTGGTGATCGGGAGCAATCCGCAGGCGTTCGGTCTATCCCTCGATACGCCGATGTCGATGCTGTCTCTGCGCCTGGGCGTGATGCTGGTGGCCCTGGGTCCGATCATGGTGGCCAGCGTCATGGCCGCCCGCGACGCGCTGCTCCAAGACGCCACCCACGCCCGCAAGGCGGCCGAGGATGCGATGGCCGCCCGCTCGCTGCTTCTGGCGACCATGACCCATGAGCTGCGCTCGCCGCTGACCTCGGTCGTGGGGTTCTCCAGCCTGATGTCCAAGCAGGCGCATGGCCCGCTGGGGAACCCGAAGTACGTCGACTATGCTCAGTCCATCGAACTGGCCGGCTCGCACCTCTCCGATCTGGTCACCGACCTTCTCGACACCGCGCGCCTCGAGGCGGGCCGCATGGAGCTGATCCCGGCGCGCATCCCCAGCGGCGAGGTCGTCGAGCAGGCCCTGCGCCTGGTCCGGGGGCTGGCCTTGGAGTCGGGCATCACCGTCGCGTCCACCCCGGGCCCCTGGCCCGAAGTCTGGGCCGACCCCCGCGCGGTCAAGCAGGTGCTGATCAACCTGGTCTCGAACGGCATCAAGTTCTCGGGCCCCGACAGCGCCGTCACCGTGTCGGGCGAGATCGCGGGCGATCGGCTCGTCATCCACGTGGCGGACCAGGGTCGCGGCATCTCGCCGGCCGATCTTCCGATGGTGGGACGCGCCTACGCCCAGGCCGGTGACGCCGAGAGCCGCCGCCGCGGCACGGGCCTCGGCCTGTCGCTCTCCGCCGAGCTGGTCCAGCAGCACGGCGGCGCGCTGCAGCTGGACTCGACGGTCGGCGTCGGCACCCGCGTGACGTTCGACCTCCCCCTCGCGCCGCCGCAGGCTTAGGCCAAGGGCTCCGGCTGACATCCGCGTTCAGGCACGGTTCATGGCGCCCGCGCTTCAACTGGCCTCCGATCAGGAGGCACATATGCGCAAGATCCTCACCTCGAGCATGGCCGGCGTCATCGCGGCGGGCGCAGTCCTGGCGACCGCCGGCCCGGCCTTCGCCGACCGTCGCCACCATCGCCACCACCGCGGTGGCGGGGACGACGAAGTCGCAGCCGCCATCCTGGGCGGCGTGGCGGGCCTCGCCCTGGGCGCGGCGCTGTCCAGCGGCGGCGGGCGGCGCGACCGCGGCGGCTACGACTATGACAACGGCTACCGCTACGATCCGCGATACGACCGGTACTCGGGCGGCTACGGCTATAATGACCGGCCGTACCGCTATCGGGAGCGCACGTGCATCACACGAGAGCGCGTCTACGATCCCTACATCGGCCGTCGCGTGACGATCGAGCGCCGCTACCCCTGCTAGGCCGCTGATCTCGATCCGCGTAGAGCCCACCGCCACGACCTCCGGGCGGCGGGCGCTCCGGCGGCGGCCGGCGGCAAAACACTAGCTTGATCATCGGGCTAGCCTCGCGCTCGCGAATAGGTCGCAGGATCACCGCTCGCTACTCCCCGCGACCCACGCTACGCTGCCGCGCAACTGGGGCATCGCTTTCCGGGGCTTGTGGGCTGTCACCGCCAGAGGATCTGAAGGCTGAGAATGCGCGGCTCGCCGCCCGGGTCGCAGAGCTCGAGGCGCAGATGGGTCGTGCGCCGATTGACCGGGCCAGTCTCTATCGGATGACCGATGCGGCGCCCTGGGGGGCGCTGGTGGTGAATGCGGAGGGCGCTCTCGACTACGCCAATCCCGCTTTCCAGCGCTGGCTGCTGAAGCCCGCGCCCGCCACGGGCGAGACGGCCGAGAGCGTCGTCCACCCCGCGCTGATGGACGTTCTGCGCGAGCCCCTGGCCAAGGCCCTGCAGGGCGAGCAGATCATCTTCGAACTCACACTGGACGACCGGGCCGGAGAGGTTCGCCACGTCCGCATCCAGGTCGCGCCCCGCGCCGCCGGCAACATGGGCGTCACCGGCGCCGTCGTTAGCCTCTATGACCTGACGGACGCCCAGGCGCTGGACCGCGTCGCGCGCGCCAACGAGGAACAGCTGGCGCGGGTCAACTCTGTCACGCCCAGCGCCAACTACCTTTTCGACTTCGAGACCGGATCTTCCATCTGGGTAGGCGGCAACACGGAGGCGGTCTACGGGCACACGGTCCAGGAGCTGATCGCGGGCGGCGGCGATCTCGTTCGCAGCCTGATCCACCCGGACGACTTCCACCATGTGGCCCGCCGTCTCGCCTATCTGGCCAAGCGCCCCGACGGCGACGTGTCGGAGTTCGAACTGCGCGTGCTGCGCCCTGATGGGACCTACCGCTGGATCCTGGACCGCGCCGTCGTCTTCGAGCGCAACGCCGAGGGCCGCATCATCAAGACGTTGTCGGCGGCCATCGACATCGACGAGCGCAAGCGGGCCGAAGAGCGCCGAACCCTGCTGATCAACGAGCTGAACCACCGGGTGAAGAACACCCTGGCCGCCGTGCAGTCCATCGCCCGCCAGACCCTGCGTAGCGAGCGCGATCCCGCCGAGATGAGCGAGGTCTTCACCGCCCGCCTCGTCTCGCTCTCGGCCGCCCACGACATCCTGACCCGCGAGAACTGGGAAGGCGCCGGCGTGCGCGAGATCGTCCAGGTGGGGCTGGCGCCCTTCGACGAGACCCGCATCACCGCCTCAGGTCCCGAGGTGCGCGTGACGGCTCGCGCCGCCATCGCGCTGTCGATGGCGCTGCACGAACTGGCCACCAACGCCACCAAGTACGGCGCGCTGTCGGGCGACGCCGGCAGGGTCGCCTTGACGTGGCGGACGCGCCGCAAGGACGACCGGGTGCTGTTCGAACTGGAATGGCGCGAAACCGGGGGGCCGCCCGTCGTGGCGCCCAAGCGCCGCGGCTTCGGCTCGCGCCTGTTGTCCCAGGGCGTCCGCGTCGACCTCGACGGTGTCGCCGAACTGCTGTTCGAGCCGCAGGGCGTGATCTGCCGGATCACCGCGCCCCTGGAGACGCCGCCCCGGCCCGACCAGGTCTGACCAGGCCACGGCATAGTCCGTTTGGATGACGGCTTAATCCAAATGGATGATGCCGCGCTCGCGGGTGCGGCTAAGCTGGGCGGATCAACCGCGGAAGAGCGGCCGACAGGAGTCCAAAGCGTGGGCGCGAACCTGGAGTCCGAGGAAGACCTGATCCAGCGGATCTACGCGTCCGCCTACGATCCCAACCTCTGGGTTGACGTTATGGAGCGTCTCTCGGAGTCGGTCGGAGGTCTCCGCGGCTGCCTGACGCGCATCGACATGTCCACCGGCGCCGGGGTCGAGGCGATCCTCTACCGCTCCGATCCCGCGTGGGTCGACGCCTACGCCCAGCACTTCGGCGCGCTGAACATCTTCAAGTCCGATGACGCGAATCCGGGCGTGGCCCTGACGTTGAGCCAGCGGATCCAGACCGACGAGGACTGCCTCGACCGCGACGCCTACCACGCGTCCGAATACTACAACGATTTCATGCGCCCCCAGGACGTCGACCGCGCTCTGTTCATCCGGCTGGGCGCCGAAGGATCGGTGGCCAGCACCATCAACATCGGTCGCCGGACCGGTGACGCCTTCGAGTCCGACGATCTGGCTCTGGCTGGACGGCTGCAGCCGCACATGGTGCGGGCCTACGCCATCGGCCGGCGGCTGGCCGGCCCGCTCGGCGTGGTCCGAAGCCTGTCAGACGCGCTCCACAACTCAGCGCATCCGCTGTTTCTCGTGGACGCCGCATGCACGCTGATCTTCGCCAACCGCGCCGCCGAGAATATCCTGCGGGGACGGCTCGGGCTGACCGTCCTGAACGGGCGTCTGACGCCCCATGACGGCGACGCCGCACGACGTTTTGAGCGGCTGGTGGGGCTGGCCGCCCATCGCGACGCCGCGCGCACCGGGGGGTCCATGAGCGTGCCGCGCAGCGACGGCGGAGCGGCGCTGGCGCTGCGGACGGCGCCCCTGCCTCTGGACGAGGGCGCCGTCTTCCGAGCCACGGCGCCCGTCCTGGTGAGCGTGACCGACCTGGAGTCGCCGGTCGATGCGCCCGACAGCGAGCTGCGCGACCTGTTCGGGCTCACCGCCGCCGAGGTTCGCCTGGCCGCCGCCATTTTCGAAGGCCTGACGCTGGCCGAGGCGGCCGAGAAGTTCGGGCTCAGCGTCAACACCGTGCGCTTCCAGCTGGCCAGGATTTTCGACAAGACGGGCGTCTCCCGTCAGGCCGAGCTGGTGAAACTGATGATGCGCCTCGCCAGCGCGCCGGCCCCGCGGTGAGACCGGCGACAGCTCGGGTCGGCAGCGCGAGATGTCAGGCCACGGCGACCCTTGGGCGCGAACGCAGGGCCGCACCCGCGGCGGCGAAATCCCCGACAGGCGAGTGACCGCCGCTTGACAGTCGTGAATCCAGTATTTACTAAACTCCAGACAACTGGATTTACGAGACCTCGTCACCCGGACCGAAGGCCGGCGGCCGCCCCAGCCCCCGACCTTTTCCGCGACCCATCCCTCCCCCCGAGTGCGGTGGTCCGGGTGGCGAGCCCCAGCATCCTGCAGAGGTCCGCATGCGCGTCCGTTACGCCATCCGATGGTCAAGGCTTCCGGAGACAATGGCGCTGTGCGCCTCGGCGGTCGCGATCATCATGGCCGCATCGGGCCTGATCTGAGGCGGGTGCGCACGACGCCGCCGGCCCGGCGGCTAAGGCATTCCCGGCCAATCGCCGTGGTAAACCCGGATTCAGCACATCCGATAGCCTTACCTTAAACTCCGGGGCCCAGTTTCATGGCGTTGTCGGGCGCTTTCCCCCTGAGCGCCGCCCCTCGGAGCCAGCCCGTGTCCCACCCGGGTGACAGCGGCAGGAGCCTCAAGGTCCTGCACGTCGATGACGATCCGATGAACCTGCGCGTCGTGCAGGAGATCCTGGGCGCCTTCGGGCACCAGGCGGTGATGGCGTGCAGCGGCAAGGACGCCCTGGATCGCCTGGCCGTCGAGACGTTCGACCTCATGCTGCTGGACATCCACATGCCGGGCATGACCGGCATCGAGGTCATCGAGCGGCTCCGCGAGTCTCCCGGACCCGAACGCACCACCCCGGTCATCGCGCTGACCGCCGACGTCTATTCCCGTCGGCCGGCCGAGTATGTGGCCCTGGGTTTCAACGACTTCGTCTCCAAGCCCATCCTGGTGTCGGGCCTCATGGCGACCATCAAGCGGTGCGTCGGCCACGCCTCGATCACGCCCCAGGCGCTCAAGACCGCCTGATCAGTCCGCGTCGGCCTCGATCGGTCGCGCCGCCAGCTCGCCGGGCTTGGCGTTCAGCACCGCCGCGAGCTTCTCGCGATCCAGCTGCCCTTCCCAGCGCGCCACCACCAGGCTGGCCACGGCGTTGCCGATGAAGTTGGTCAGCGCCCGGCACTCGCTCATGAAGCGGTCGATCCCCAGGATCAGCGTCATCCCTGCCAGGGGCACCGTCGGCACAACCTGCAGCGTCGCGGCCAGGGTGATGAACCCGGCCCCCGTGACGCCGGCCGCCCCCTTCGAGCTCAGCATCGCCACGCCCAGCAGCAGCAGCTGGTCCTCCAGCGACAGCTCGATCCGCATCGCCTGGGCGATGAAGAGCGCCGCCAGCGTCATGTAGATGTTCGTGCCGTCCAGGTTGAACGAGTAGCCGGTGGGCACCACCATCCCCACGACCGACTTGGACGCGCCCGCCCGCTCCATCTTCTCCAGCAGCGAGGGCAGCGCGGCCTCGGACGACGATGTGCCCAGGACGAGCAGCAGCTCCTCCTTCAGGTAGCGGATCAGCTTCAGGATCGAAAAGCCGTTAAGCGCCGCGATAGCGCCCAGCACCACCAACACGAACAGGATCGAGGTGATGTAGAAGGTCGCCACCAGCCCGGCGAGGCTCACCACCGAGGCGATGCCGTACTTGCCGATGGTGAAGGCGAAGGCCCCGAACGCCCCGATCGGCGCGGCGCGCATGAAGATCGCCACCAGCTTGAAGAAGGCCTGGGCCGTCGCGTCCAGCACGGTCAGCACCGGCTGGCCCTTCTCGCCGATCATCGCCAGGGCGATGCCGAACGGGATCGCGAAGAACAGCACCTGCAGGATGTTGCCGTCGGCGAACGCGCCCACGACCGAGGTCGGGATCACATCCATCAGGAAGCCGACGATAGTCAGGTCGTGGGCCTTGTCCGCGTAGCCGGTGACCTTGGTCACATCCAGCGACGCCGGATCGACCGCCTTCATCGCCCAGCCGGGATGCACCGTGTTGGCCACGATCAGCCCGACGATCAGGGCGAAGCTCGACACCGTGATGAAGTAGGCGAACGCCTTCACGGCCGTCCCGCCGGCCTTCCCCAGGTCGCGCATGCCGGCGATGCCGGTGACGACCGTCAGGAAGATCACCGGGGCGATGATCATCTTCACCAGCTTGATGAAGGCGTCGCCCAGCGGCTTGAGCGCCTCCCCGGTCTGTGGCCAGACGTGGCCGATGAGGGCGCCCAGGGCGATCGCGGCAAGAACCTGCACGTAGAGCTGCGTCCACAGCGGGCGCTTCCCCACCGCCGCTTCGACCGTCCTGACGCCCGCCACGCGATTCCCCCAGCGATTGTTCGAGGCCGACCGTATCAACCGGCTTGAGGTCGCTCCAGCCGCGAAACTTTTTTCGGGCCCACGCTGAACCGTCTTCCGGTGGCGCGGCGCCTAAGCCCTTTGAGCGGCCCGCGATGTGCTGGGGCGCAGGAGGGTGCAGATGTCAAAAATCTTCTGGTCATCGATGGCCGCCGCCCTGGCGATCACCGGGGCCGCCGACGCCGCCGCCGTGCTGGGGGCGAAGACAATCCGCGTGACGAACGCGAACGGGGACTGGTTGCAGGTTGGCGAGGTCCAGGCGTTGCAGGATCTAACGGGCATCAATGTCGCCCTCGCCACCAACGGCGCCACCGCCACTGGCAGCGGCAACTACGACACCCCGGCCAACCCGAGCAACGCCATCGATGGCGTGGCCCCCGTCGGCTATCCGCACATCTATCACGCGGACAGTCCGGGCTTCGGGGAGTTCCTCGAGATCAGCCTGGCGGCCACCTACAATCTCTCCAGCCTGACGATCTTCGGCCGCGCCGACATCTTCGGGGAGCGCGACATCTACAACGTCGAGATCTTCAACGCCTCGGGCGCCTCGATCTTCACCGGAACGCTCGACAACCGAGCGCTGGCCGGTGGCGGCAACACGCTGGCTTTCGGAACGGCCGGTCCCGGCGTTCCTGAGCCCACCACCTGGGCGATGATGATCCTGGGCCTGGGCGGCGTGGGCGCGATACTGCGCCGTCGAAACGCGCACCTGCCAGCCTGACCGCGGGCCACGACGCAGGCCGCCGTGCGCCCGCGCGCGGGCGGCCTGCAACATACCCGCAATACGAAAGAGCCAACGTCCCCCCGACGGGCTAGGGTCCGTTCGTAGAGTCCGCTTCACGGACCGGGTATTGGGGAGAATGCGATGTTGGATCGTCGGGGCCTATTGGCCGGCGTTGCAGGGGCCGCGGGCTTCGCCGCCGCGCCCGCCTGGGCCAAGATCGCCGTGCAACCGCCGGCTTCGGCCGGTTTTTCGGCCGCAGGCGTCGCCGCGCTGAACACCGAGATGCATGCGCTGGTCGATCAGCAGAAGCTGGCCGGCGTGGTTACCCTGCTGGCCCGCAAGGGCAAGGTCGTGAACCTCGACGCCTACGGCAAGCAGGACGCCTCGGGGCCCGCGCCGATGACCACCGACTCGATCTTCCGCATCGCCTCGATGACCAAGCCGATCACCGGCGTGGCGATGATGCAGCTCTACGAGCAGGGCAAGTGGAAGCTGGACGACCCGGTCTCGAAGTTCGTGCCCCAGTTCGCCGGCCTCAAGGTCAAGACCCCGGCGGGCGACGTGGATCAGGCCAGCCCGATGACGATGGCCCAGCTGATGAGCCACACCGCCGGCTTCGGCGTGAGCTCGGTCTACGAGGGCGCCAACCTCTCCGAGACCGACCTGCAGGGCATGATCGACAAGCTGGCCAAGCTGCCGCTGGTCAGCCAGCCGGGCACCGACTGGGCCTATGGCCCCGTCGTGAACATCCAGGGCTATATCGTTGAAAAAATGTCGGGAATGGACCTCGCCGACTACTTCCAGAAGCACATCTTCACGCCGCTGAAGATGCCCGACACCCAGTTCTGGGTCGATCCGGCCAAGGTCGACCGCCTCGTGGCCGTGCACAACTATGTGGACGGCAAGATCGCCCGCATGCCTGGAGAGATGCGCCGCGCCACCGCCAAGCCGCGCTTCCTCGCAGGCTCGGGCGGCCTCTACTCGACCGCCCCCGACTACTTCCGCTTCTGCCAGGCCCTGCTGAACGGCGGCGAGCTGGACGGCGCCCGGGTTCTCAGATCCGAGACCGTCAAGCTGATGCGCAAGTCTGTCCTCCGGCCCGGCGTCGGCATCGACCTCTACGGCCCCGTCCAGAAGGGCCTGGGCTTCGGCATGGACTTCGCTGTCCACGAGCGCCCGGCCGAGAGCGGCCTGCCCCACGGCCAGGACAGCTACTGGTGGGGCGGCGCGTTCGGCACCTGGTTCTGGATCGACCCCACCAACGACATCGTCTTCGTCGGCATGATCCAGAACATCGACGGCTCGATCCCCGGCCGCGGCACGCCGGCCGTCCGCGACATCTCTCCCAAGGCGGTCTACGCCGCCCTCACCGACAAGAAGGCCTGAGTATGCGCACCCTCTTCCTGGCCGGTCTCCTCGCGGCCACCGCGTTCACGGCCACGGCGGCCGACTATAAGGCCCCCCGCAACGCCTTCGGCCAGCCCGATCTCGAGGGCGTCTGGTCCAACGCCTCGCTGACCAGCCTGGAGCGTGGGCCGCAGTTCAAGACGCTGACCATCACCGAGCAGCAGGCCAAGGCGATGGAGAGCGGCCGCGCTCGCATGATGGAGGCCCAGTCCCGCCCCACCGATCCGAATGCGCCGGCGCCCAAGGCGGGCCAGGATCCCGGGGGCTACAACGCCTTCTGGACCGATCCCGGCACCCGCATGGGGCGCATCAAGGGCGAGGTTCGCACGTCGTGGCTGATCGACCCGGCCGACGGCCGGCTCCCGTATAAGCCCGAGGGCTACAAGCTCTACCAGGACACCCTGAACAAGGCCCGCAACACCTTCGACGGCCCCGAGGCCCGCCCCCTGGGCGAGCGCTGCATCCTGGGCTTCGGCTCCACCGCCGGCCCGCCGATGATGAACGTCCTCTACAACAACCACTACCAGCTGCAGCAGGCCAAGGATCACGTCGTGATCGTGGTGGAGATGAACCACGACGCCCGCATCATCCGCCTCGCCGACAAGACCCGGTCGCCCCGCCACATCCGCAACTGGATGGGCGAAAGCATCGGCCGGTGGGAAGGCGACACCCTGGTCGTCGAGACCACCGGCTTCAATCCGGGCGAATCCCTCCGGCCCTACTTCGGCGCCAGCCTGTTCCTGTCGCCCGACGCCAAGGTCACCGAGCGCTTTACTCGCGTGTCCGCCGACCAGATCCTCTACGCCTTCGAAGTGGACGACCCCACGGTCTACAAGCAGGTCTGGAAAGCCGAGATGCCCCTGAACGCCGCCAAGGGCCCGGTCTACGAATACGCCTGCCACGAGGGCAACTACTCCCTCCCCGGCATCCTCGCCGGCGCCCGCAAGGCCGAAGCCGAAGGCCGCAAGCCCGACGCCGTGGACCTGGCGGAGTAGCGCTGGAACCCCAGGCGCGGACCCAGGTCGTTCAGAACCAGCTGAGGTCGACGCGCTTGCGGCCGACGATCACGCCTTTGACCCGGGCGCGGCCGTCGCGCCCGATCGACAGGATCGCGTAGCCCGGCGCGCCGCCCGGCGACACGCGCCTGAGTTCGGCTTCCATCGCCTCGGCGTCCGACTGGTCCAGGTGGATCCGGTCGACCCCGAGATCGAGCTGCACCGATTGGACCATCGGCGTGGTCTCGGCGGGCCGCCCGGGAGTCTCGGTCGTGGTGCTGGTCCCCAGGCAGGTCAGCGTGCCGCGGACGGCGATCGGCGCCAGGCGCAGGGCGCCTGCCCGCGTCTGGGCCGCCCCGGCCGGAACGTGGTGATCCCCTTCCGCCCGCAAGGCCACCCACCCCTTCGGTTGCAGGGTGACGCCGTCCGCGCCTGGCGGGCATTTTGCGCCGTCGGGGAACGTCTGCGCCAGGTTGAAACGGACGAAATGCCCCTGGAGCAGCGAACGCGGATCGTAGCCGGCCAACGCCAGCCGCACCTCCTGGCCCTGCTCGCGCGCCACGTTCTCGCGGACCACCAGGCCGACGAGGCCGCCCGCCAGCAGCAGCACCGCCGCCACGATCCGCACAGGCGGTGACGGCAACCTCACGCCGCCGTCCTCCGGCGCAGCACGAACGCCACGCCCAGGGCGACCAGCGCCGAACCCGCGAACACCGCCGCCGATGTCATCAGCCCGACGCCCAGATTGAACAGCAGGCTCGCGCCCGCCGCAAAGACGGCCACGACGCCCGCCGACGTCACCCCGCCGTGCCTGTCGTGCCGTCCGATCGCGATGGCGGCCGAGGCGACGGCCAGCCAGGCCACCGAGTGCGCGACGCCGCGAAGGCTGTCATCGAAGCCGGCCGCGCCGAACCAAAGCAGCGCCCCCCATGCGAACCAGCCATAGAGCACGCCGGCGACGCCCTCGAACCGCTCGCGAAGCTGGCGCGCGCCCAGCGCCGCAACGGCCAGGATCGCCGCGGCGGCCATGAACAGGATCTCAGATTGGTCGCGCATCAACGGGTCGAAGGTCAGCGGCGCGACCAGGGCGGCCAGCCCCGCGGCGTGCGCCAGGGCCGGGGAGCGCCACGCCAGCGCCGCCGCGGCGCCCACGGGAGCCGCCACCACAAGCCAGCCGCTCCAGGCCGCGTCACGGCCGAAGACCCGGTCGTCGAGGAAGTCGCCGATCGTGAACATCCCCAGCGCCACGACGCCGGCCCAGGGCGATCGGCCCGCCAGAGCCAGGATCACGGCCGCAACGCCTGCGGTTCGCAACGCCGCCTGCGGATCGCCCGCGATGTCGAAGATCTGCCCCGTCAGGCCGATGGCGGCGGCGAAGATCAGGGCTGCGACGCTCAGCAGGGCCTGGGCGGCGATGGGACGCCCCCGCGCGCTGGCCCAGGCCGCCCCGCCACCCGCCGCGCCGAACGCCGCCAGGATCAGCCCGAACCGCGCCAGCCGGGGGATGACGCCCCAGTTGGCGGCGATGAAGGCGATCACCGCCACGCCGGCCATCAGGGCGCCGATGATCGCGAGCGCCGTCGCCGCGTCCAACCGGCGTCCCTCGCCGACGCCCTGCAGGATCGCGGCGCGGTTCTCGGCGGGAACCAGCCCGCGGGCGATCCAGCCGTCCAGGTCCTGTTCCAGCCGCCGCCGATAGCTCGCCATCTGTCCTCCGGCCCCAGACTGCCCCGCCGGCGCGACGGACGCCATACCGCCTCCTGAAGAAGTCGTCCGCCCCTGTACGCCGTAAACCACTTATCCGGCGCATTCGACGGACCGTGGCTTCAATTCCGCGTCGGGCCGAATTCGGTTTCCGAAGGCTCCCCCGCTTATTGACGTGGGGTCCGCCATGCCGGACATTCGAAATCAAGCGCCGTCTATGAGCGCTGTTCAAACGGGCTTGGGGGAATACGTCCAGATGGTATCCAGAAAGAGCATTCTGCTGTCTTGCGTCTTTGCGCTAACAGCGTTCTCCAGCGAGGCCTTGGCTCAGGCCACGGAAATCGAAGAGCTGGTGGTCACCGCCGAAAAGCGCGAGCAGTCCCTCCAGGACGTGCCCGTCGCCATCTCGGCCTTCACCGACGAGCGCCGCGAACTGGTCGGCATCAACTCGGTCCAGGACCTGACGAACTTCACGCCGGGCCTGGCCTACTCCACCAACAACGACCGCGCGTCCCTGCGCGGCATCGGCCGCTTCTCGAACAACCGCTCCACCGAGGGCGGCGTGGCCATGTACAACGACGGCTTCTACACCTCCTCGGTGACGGCCTTCGCCCAGTCGACCCTGTTCCTGGAGCGTACGGAAGTTCTGCGCGGTCCGCAGGGCACGCTCTACGGCAAGAACGCCATCGGCGGCGCGCTCAACATCGTGTCCAAGCGGCCCACCGACGACTTCTACGCCGAGACCCGCGCCA
Organism: Phenylobacterium sp.; assembly: GCF_965284355.1. NCBI lineage: Bacteria > Pseudomonadati > Pseudomonadota > Alphaproteobacteria > Caulobacterales > Caulobacteraceae > Phenylobacterium > Phenylobacterium sp. The sequence continues at coordinate 1,020,923 of NZ_OZ260078.1, forward strand.
GCTACGGCAACTACGACTCCAAGACGCTGGAAGGCGCCATCTCGGGCCCGCTGTTCGGCGGCGTCCGCGGCCGCCTCGCCGGCTCGTGGGGCCATAACGGCAAGGGGGTCTTCGAGAACCTCAACCCCAACACGCCCGATGAGGGCAACCGCGGCGCCGTCTGGACCGTCGAAGGCCAGCTCGACGGCGACTTCGCCGACGGCAAGGTCGAATGGTGGCTGAAGCACTCCACCACCGAGTGGCACACCCTGGGCCGCGGCCCCGGCGGCCGCACCACCGCCGCCTACGGCAACCGCGTCACCGACGTGGCGCTTCAGGCGCCGCTGACGCCGAACGCGGCCAACTTCGGGATCGGCTCGAACCTGCTGCCCGGCAACACCTGCCAGTTCTGCTACAACACCGACGACGGCAACTTCATCAATCTCGAGAGCACCACCACGACGCTCGAGGTCGTCTTCCACGCCGACAACTTCGACGTGAAGTACATCACCGGCCAGACCTACTACGACTATCGCCTGCAGACCGACCTGGACGGCACGTCGCGCCAGGCGCCGTTCTTCCTGCCGCTGCAGAACCCGCTGGCCCCGACGACGACGGTCAACGCTCTCTACTTCCCGAGGCAACACAACCAGTACCAGGAAGAGGTCTGGTGGTTCTCGAACGAGCTGAACATCTCCTCGACCCACGAGGGGCCGGTCCAGTGGCTGTTCGGCGTCTATCAGTTCCGCGAAGGCTCGAACTATCGCCTGTCTGACGCGCGCTTCCCTGATGACGCGCGGTTCGAGACGCCGGTCCTGTTCAGCGCGACCAACCCGCTGTCCACCGCGGCCGCCGCGCCGAACCCGCTCCGCCGCTACGCGGTGGGCGAATCCGAGAACAAGAACGAGTCCTTCGCCGGCTTCGGCCAGGTCGACTGGCAGGTCAACGACGCGTTCAAGGTCACGGCTGGCCTGCGCTACACCCACGATGAGAAGACGTCGTTCGAAGGCGCACGCCTGTTCTGCCTCTACACCGCGTCGTGCCCGGTCAGCCGAGTCAACGGCCGACCGGTGGACATCACCGCCGCCGCCGCCCCCGGCTTCACCACCGTCAACGGGGTGCAGGTCACCGACGCGGCCGTCGTCGGCGGCGTGGCGGGCATCTACACCGACGCCACGACGGGCCTGCGCCATCGCCTTCTGAACTACGACTGGAGCGCGGTGACCGGCACCTTCGGCGTCGACTGGAAGCCCGATGCCGACACCCTGGTCTACGGCAAGTACTCGCGGGGCTATAAGGCTGGCGGTTTCGACTCGGGAACGACGACGCTCCAGACCTTCGTCACCACCGAGAAGGAAACCATCGACGCCTTCGAAGTCGGCCTGAAGAAGACCTTCGGCGGCCGCTTCCAGCTGAACGCGTCGGCGTTCTACTACGACTACCAGGACATCCAGATCCCGCTGTCGTTCTTCAACGAGGTCGTCGGCGCGAACCAGACCCGGTTCGTGAACGTGCCCAAGGCCGAGAACTTCGGCCTGGAGCTGGAGACCACCTGGCAGCCGATCGACGGCCTGCAGATCCTGGCCAACTACTCCTACCTGAACGCCAAGATCAAAGAGGGCGTGTTCTCGCCGGACCCGGATGATCCGCTGGCCCTCCAGCCCGGCGCCAAGATCGCGCCGGCCTCGGCTCAGGCCGCCAACGCCTGCATCCCCGGCCGCTCGCCGACGGGCACGGGCGCCAACGCCTGTTCGCTGCTGGTGAACGTCAACCAGGACATCTCGGGCTCGCGCCTGCCGTCCTCGACGCCGCATCGGTTCACGATCAACGCGAACTACACCTGGACGTTCGACCCCGGCAGCCTGTCGGTGTCGACCAGCTATGTGTGGCGGGATTCGACCTACTATTCGGTCTTCAACACCTACTACAACCGGGCCAAGTCCTACGGCACGACCGACTTCCGGATGGTGTTCCGCGAAAAGGACGACAAGTTCGCGGTCATCGGCTCGATCAAGAACGTGTTCGACCAGCGCGGTTCGGCCGGGGTCTCGGGCGGCCGGATCAGCAACAACGCAGTGGGCAACAACGTGAACCACCCGCTGTTCAATCGGGTGAACCAGACGGTCTCCTACATCCTGCCCCGGACCTACAACGTGGAGGTCCAGTACCGCTTCTGATCGGCAGCCGAGAGCCTGTCCGGTCCAGATGGGACCATCTGAACCGGAGGAACAGGCTCGATCTTCTTGAGTTCCATCGTGCGAACGGCCCGGGAGCGATCCCGGGCCGCTTTCGTTTCAGCGCCCGGCACGGCGCCGACACCTCGCTGCAATACGCCCGCCTATCCGTGGTCACATAGTGCAGTTCTTACGAAACACTGTGACGGGATCACTGCATGCACGACGACCACGACCGCGGGCTCATCTTCGACCTTCAGATGATGCGACGCCGGCAGCTGCTGGGCCTGATGGCGGCCGGCGGCGGCGCCCTGATGTTGCAGGGCTGCGGCGGGTCAGGCGAAAGCGGCGCGACCACCGCCGCCTCCAGTACGACCACGACGACGACCACCACCACCACAGGCACGGGCACGACCGGCACGGGCACGACCGGGTCGACCGCCTGCGCCAGCACCCCCACCGAGACCAATGGCCCCTATCCGGCCGACGGCTCGAACATGGCCAACGGCGTCCTCTCCAACATCCTGAACACCTCGGGCGTGCTGCGCAGCGACATCCGCACCAGCTTCGCCGGCCTCTCGGGCACGGCCGCCGGCGTGCCTCTGACCCTGACCATCAACCTGGTGAACGTGAACAGCGCATGCGCCGCGCTGGCCGACTACGCCATCTACATCTGGCATGCCGATGCGCTGGGCCAGTACTCGATCTACGACCTGCCCCAGCAGAACTACCTGCGCGGCGTCCAGACGACCAACGCCAACGGCCAGGCCACCTTCACGACCATCTTCCCCGGCTGTTACGCCGGCCGCTACCCGCACATCCACTTCGAGGTGTTCCGCAGCCTCGCCACCGCCACGGCCTATGCGAACCGCAGCCTGGTTTCGCAGTTCGCGATGCCCGTGGCGGCCTGCCAGGCGGTCTATGCGGCCGGGGGCTACGGCCAGAGCGCGCAGCGTTACGCCCAGACCAGCACCGCCAGCGACAATGTCTTCGGCGACAACACCTCCGCCCAGATCGCCGCCATGACCCCGGCCCTCACCGGCGACCCCACGGCCGGCTACACCGGCTCGGTGACGGTGGGACTGGCGGTCTAGTCTCGTCGCCTAGCGACAGTTCTGGACGACGCGCTCCAGATCCTCCAGCCGCTGCTGACGCAGGATCCGGCCGGCCGCCATCAGCTGGTAGCGGTCGGCGGCGCCCGGCGAAGACCGCAGCGCCGCATCCGTGTCAGGGTACCGCGGCGGCGGCGGCAGGTTGCGCGGCACGCAGCTCCTCTGCGGCGGCGGCGGCGCAGGCCTCGACGGCATGACCAGGATCGGCGGCGGAGGCGGCGGCGCGACCTGAGCGGGCGCCGGCGGCGCCGGGGCGGTCTTGGGCTTGGGCGTGGTCTGGCAGGCGGTCAACGCCAGGGCGGCCGCCACGACCAGGAGAGGCGCTCTCGCAGACGCGCTCATGGCTTCAGGTTCGACAGCACCGCCCGGTCGGCGCTCTCCATGCGGGCGCAGGCGTCGATGCCCTCGGGCTGGGAGGCCAGTAGGGCGGCGGCGCGCGCCTTGTCGGGGGTCGCCTCGCGCCTCGCGAACTCGGCCTCCATGGCCTCGCGCTCCTGGTCGGCCCGGTGGCAGGCCGCAAGTTCGGCGCGCAGGCCCGACTGCGCGCGATCGGACGCACGCGACAGTTCCGCGATGCGGTTCTCATAGGCGGCCCGCTCGGCCTGCCAAAGGCTGCCCGACACCGCCAGCGCCACGGCCAGGGCGATCGAGACCGCCATGCCGATGGGCCCCATCCAGGGGTTCATCAGGAAGTGTCGTAGCCCTGCCAGCATGCTCCCTCCGGGCGACTCCGATCGCCCACACGGTTGCAGTAAAAGGCGCCGCTGTGGCCATTTCGCGGCCGCAGCAATCGCCTCGGCGACCATCTTCGCCAGATACGCGTCCGACGCGCACCGTGATACAACTAAAAGGGGAAAAACCTAGGCCGTTCTCATCTGGAGTGGCGCCTGGCCTCGAACCTGCCCGGTTCAGATGCAATCAGCTGAACCGGATGAACAGGCTCGATCTCTTTGATTTCGAGCGCGTTTCGGGGCGAAACCGGCGTCCACTCTCCCCAAAGCGCTCTGGGCCACGCTATCGGCTCGCCATCCGCACGAAGCAGCCCTTGCCCGCCGCCTTCAGGCCCGCGCAGAAGCCGTTGGCGTCGGCCGCGTCGGAGAAGCCGCCCACCACGGCGCGGTACCAGGTGCGACCGCCGACGTCGGCCTTCTCGACCCAGGCCGCTCGGCCGCCCAGCTTGCCGTCGAGCGACTTCAGAAGGCCGCGGGCGTCGGCGTCCGACGGCGTGGCCCCAATCTGAGCCACCAGCCCGCCGGCCTTCCGCGGAGCAGCGGCGATCTTCGGCTCGGGATTGCGGGGGGGCGGCGCTTCGCCCTTCCCAGCCGGCGCGTCGGCCTTGGGGGTCGACGGCGTCGAAGCCGTTTCCGTCGCGACCTTCAGGGTCTTGCCGCCGAACGGGCCCTTGAAGTCGGCATCGCACGCGGCGCGCCAGGCATTGTCCAGCGCCGTGCCCCGCTCGGGCGCCCGCCACTCGGTCTCGGCCGGGCGCAGCTGCCGTCGTTCGCCCAGCAGGTTGCGCTGCGGATAGCCCGTGGTCTCGCCCAGACGCACGCGATGGCCGTCACAGTCGGCGCTCAGGGACACGTGCCATGAGAGCGCGCCGGTCCGCGCATAGGTGTCCGCGCTCAGCGCCTCGGCCCGCACCACCACCCGGGGCCCCTGCGCCGCGGTCGCCGGGAAGGTCGAGACCACCGACGTCAGCGCCTGCGGCGTCACCGCCACCACCCGCTCGGGCGCAATGTCGGTTTCGCGCTGCAGCCACGCCAGCAGAGCCTCGCGGTCCAGCGAAAGGGGGAACGCCGGGGTGTCCTGCGCCATGGCCCCGCCAGCCGCCGCCAGCCACCCGGCCACAGCGGCCACGATGGCTTTCCCCCGCATCTTCATCGTCTCAGAATCCCCTGCACGAAAACTCCGGAACCCTGTTCGGGAAGCTCGTGCAACGCAAGGGCGTGGCGGGTCGAACGCGGTTCCGTCAACTGGCCGACCAGGGCGTGCAAAAGGCCCCAACAGACCCAATTTGAGTAAGCGAACCTGGCCAAATGGCCACCAGAGCGCGCGCAGACCCCGAATCGCGAGCTTTGATTAATGGAGTTTACAGACGCCACAGTTGAGTGTCGTTCGCGTCGCTGGTGATCCCTCCCCGGACCGCCAACGACGCTGGGGATAGGGCCTTGGGCAAGGGAACCGATCGCACATATCGCAGCTTGCGCGGTCTGGAGAAGACCGCGTCGACCAGTCGCGTCCTGAACCTGGCCGCCCTCGCAACGCGCAACGCCGGCAATCCCGAGCACGAAAAGAGCCCGTTCTTCATCGCGCAGAGCCTGAACGGGGCCGTCATCGTGCGCCACCGCCTGCGAGAGTCTGAGCGCGAGGCGTTCGATCGCGTCCGTTACACCGCCACCAAGCTCATCATCCCGTTCGAGCGCTCGGACCTCGGGCTGGGCGGCCGCTCGCTGTTCGTGGCCGAGACGGGCTGGCTCGACATCTTCGAGGAACTGCGCGGCGACTACCCCGACTTCGGCCGCGATGTGGCGGTGCTCGAGGCCATCGACGAACTCCCCTCTCTGGACCCGTTCCTGCTGCGCGAGCACATGAAGCGCAGGGCCTTCGATATCAGCCCGACCCACTTCGAGATCTCGGCCCCCGACCTGGCCAAGATGCAGCGCTTCGTGGGCTCCGAGATCGCCAAGCTGATCGAGCTGGCCTACCGCGACACTGACGGCCAGGAGGCCAACATCGCCCGCTTGGTCGAGGCCCTGCTGTCGGCCCAGACCGACGCGCGCCTCGAACCGCTGCGTCTGACGCTCCGTCTCGAGCGGGAGAACTACAAGGAGGGGATCTTCGCGTGGAAAGGCTTCCTCTACTATAAGTGGGTCCTGAACACGCTCTGGGGCAACCTGCGCGACGTCTTCGCGGAACTGGGCCGCGTGCGGGTGGTCGGCCCGATCGACTCCGAGACCGCCCAGGAGCTGGAGCAGCTCAAGCACCGCCTGCGCCAGAAGATGGAGCGTCAGGTCAAGTCCGTGATGAACCACCTCAATGTCTATGACGAGGTGTTCAACCAGCTGACCATGGAGGGCAACGCGCTGGCCTTCCGCGACTTCCTCCTGAAGTCTCCGGAAATGTTCCTGTCGCTCGGCGACGGCTGCGGCCTCGTCAGCCACATCGCGACCTACTGGCGCTACCAGTTCCCGCGCGGCAAGCCGCTGGCCGCGCACGCGATCCAGCTCATGGACACCCTCCAGGACTTCGAGATGAGCCTGGGCACCGACCTGCACGAGATGGCCTAGCGCCCGTCCCGGTTGGCTTTAATCAAGCCAACCGGGAGAAACGGGCTCGTCGTCTTCCTGCTGGAGCGCATCCTCATCGCCTGCGGCGCCTCATCCTCGGCGGGATGCGCTCTAGCGCCCATCCGGCTCAGCTGGCGCGTTTCGGGGCGAAACGGCGTCCGCGGCTAGGCCAGCGACGCCTCCATTCGGCAGATCAGGCCCTCGGGCCGGAACTCCAGGATGACCGGCCCCTTGAGCTCGGCCGAAAGGCCATGCTCCAGCAGGCGCGCACCGAAGCCACGGCGCACGACCGTTCCGACGGGCGGCCCGCCGTGCTCCTCCCAGGTCAGCCGCAGCTTGGCGTCATCCATCTGCCAGCACACCGCCACCCGTCCCTGCGGCGTCGACAGAGCGCCGTACTTCACCGCGTTGGTGGCCAGCTCGTGCATCGCCAGCGCCAGCGCCACCGCGGTCTTGGGCGGGAGATCGACGTGCGGGCCTTCGATCGTCAGCCGCCCATCGGCCGCATGATGAGGCGCGACGGCTTCGGCGACGATGTGGTGAATCGAGCCGGCTTCCCAGCTCTGGCGGGTCAGCACGTCGTGCGCCGCGGCGAGCGCCGCCAGACGGCCCTCGAAGGCTTCGCGCACCGCCGGCGGCGCGCCGCCCGTGCGGAACGACTGCCAGGCGATCCCCTGCACGATGGCCAGGGTGTTCTTCACCCGGTGGTTCAGCTCATTGATCAACAGCCGCTGGTGCGCCTCGGCCACCTTGCGGTCGGTCACGTCCACGGTGGCGCCCACCATCCGACGCAGCGCGCCGCCCGCGCCGAACAGGAACCGCGCCGCGCCCTCCAGCCACCGCACCGCGCCATCCGGCCGCACGATGCGGAAGTTGTGGGTGATCAGGTCTCGGCCGGCCGCGATCGCCGCGGCGTGCTCGGCTTCCAGCCGGGGCAGGTCTTCAGGGTGGACGCGACGGCGGAAATGGTCGGCGTGGCCCTCGAACGTCCCGCGCGGGATACCGAAAATGTCCTCCATTTCGCCGTTCCACATCGTCCAGCCTGACGGCACGTGCCAGTCGAAGATGCCGATCCGGATGGCCGACACCGCCAGATCCAGCCGCTGCTCGCTGCGCTTTACCGCGCGTTCGGCTTCCGCCCGCTCGGTGATGTCGTCGATCGAGACGCCCAATCCGTCGTCGTCGCTCAGCGGATTGATGCGGATGTCCACGGTGCGCCCCGCCCGGAGCGCCGATGGCGCGGTTATCCGTTGCGGACTACGCTCGCGCATCGCGGTTTCCAGGAGATCGCCGAACGTCGTGCCGCGCCCTTGCGGAAACAGCTCCCAGAACCCCCGCCCCAGCATATCCTCGCGGCTCTGGCCGAAGAACTCCTCGGCCCTGCGGTTGAACAACACCAGCCGCCAGTCCCGATCGACGGCGTAGTAGACATCACTGATGCTATCCAGGACCGCGACCAGCCGTGCGTCGGACAAAGGATTGGGCGTGTTGGTCAAAGTCGTCCCGCGGCTGCCCCGTCAGCCCTCGCGATCAAGGCACAGGCCTGCGCGCACGTCACCACGTATCGCGAACGTCCTTGTCGCAGGCGCGCAGGTGGGCTCAACATAAGCTCCAGACTGCAGCGGGCTGCAGGGGGCGCACCATTTCTGACCCTCGCAATCGTGACGTCGCCGGCGAGAGCCGCCAGATCGCTGAGATTCTTGACCGCTTCGGCGACGGTTTCGTCGTCTTGGATTTCGACCATCGCGTCGTCTACATCAACCCCGCCGCCGAGGCCCACTACGGACTCGACCGCGAGACCGCGATCGGACGCGTGGCCTGGGACAAACTGGCCCTGGGCGAAGACGCCGCGATGCGAGAGTTCGTCGAGCGCGCCATGCTCAGCCGCAACGAGGTCGAGGTCGAAGCGCCGTCCGAGATCCGGGGCGGCCGATGGTTCAGCCTGAAGGCCTTCCCGCTCGAGGTCGGCCTGGGAATCAGCTTCCGCGACATCACCGAGCGCCGCCATCGCATGGCCCGCGAGGCCGAGTACGCCGAACGGCTGGAACTGGCTCTGGCCACCTCGGGCTTCGGCGACTGGCGTTGGGACATGACGACCGACGTCATCGAGCTTTCGCTGCGCGCCGCCGAGATCTCCGGCTTCCCGCCGGACACGGTCACGACCTGGAGCGCCATGCTGGACCACGTCCATCCGGACGACCGGGATCCGGCCATCGCCGCTGTCACCCAGGCCTTGAACACAGGCGAGCCCTACGAAATCGAGTACCGCCTCACCCGCCCCGACACGGGCCAGGAGCGCTGGGTGCGCGTGCGATCGTCGGTGCAGTCCGACGACGACGGCCGACCCAGCGGGCTGCTGGGCGTGGTCACCGACATCACCGAGACCAAGGCCGCCGAGGCCCGCATCCGGGCGGATCGCGCGCGCCTCGCCGAACTGGAGCGCCGCCGCGCCTATCTTCTGGAGATCGCTGACGCCCTGCGGTTGATCGACGACCCGGACGAGATTCTCTCCACAGCCTCGCGGATGATGGGCGAGCGCCTGAACGTGGGCCGAATGGGCTACGCCGAGATCGGCGAGGACGGGCTGGTTCATGTTCGCGGCGACTGGACGGCGCCCGGCGTGCCCAGCCTGGCCGGCTCCAGGTTCGTGCTGGACGACTTCGGCGCGACCTTGATGGGCTACCTGCGTCGCGGCATCGATCTGGCGGTCGATGACGTGAAGCTCGACCCCCGCACGGGCGACAACTACGCGGCGTACAAGGCCATTCAGGTTCGCGGCCTGATCGTGGTCTCGCTGGTCCGCGACGGCCGGCTGGACGCCCTCTTCTACGCCCACGAACCCCGGCCCCGCGTGTGGACCCGCGAGGACGTCGCGCTGATGGAGGACGTGGCCGCCCGCACCTGGTCAGCGCTGGCGCGCGCCCGGGTCGAGCGCCAGGCCGCCGAGCGCCAGCGGCTGCTGATCAACGAGCTGAACCACCGGGTGAAGAACACGCTGGCGACCATCCAGTCGCTGGTCCGCCAGACGCTGCGCGAAGGCCTTGTCACGCGAGAAGCCCGGGATCGCCTGACCGAGCGCCTGATGGCCCTCTCGGCCGCTCACAACGTGCTGACGCGCGAGAACTGGAAGAGCGCCGACCTGGCCGAGATCGCGCTGGAGGCGCTGCGCCCGTACGACGATCCGCCGGGCTCCCGCATCACTGTCAGCGGCCCGCCCGGCCGCCTCGCCCCCAACGTGGCCCTGGCGCTCTCGATGGCGCTGCATGAGCTGGCCACGAATGCGGTCAAGTACGGCGCGCTCTCGTCGTCCGAGGGCCACGTCGAGCTGTCCTGGTCGGCGGCGCCGGGCCGGGCGATGGAGCTGCTGTGGCGCGAGCGGGGCGGACCGACGGTCGCGCCCCCCATCTCATCCGGCTTCGGCGCGCGCCTGCTGGCCGGGCTGGCCGGCGAACTGGGCGCCCCGGCTCAGGTCGACTACGATCCGGCCGGCGTGACGTGCCGGCTGCAGGTTCCTGTCACCTAGGCGCGGCTGCGCGCCAGCAGGCGGCCCACGCGCGCGATCAGCTGCTCGTCCTTGAACGGTTTGGACAGATAGTCCCGCGCGCCCAGCCGGATCGCCCGGGTGACGTCCTCCGGACTGTTGCGCGCCGTCAGCACCAGCGTCGGCGTCTTTTCGGTCAGGCTCTGGGCGCGCATGTATTCCAGCACCCCGAAGCCGTCCAGCATCGGCATGTTGATGTCCAGCACCATGGCCTCGGGCCGGAACTCGTTCAGCCGCTGCAGCGCCACGTTGCCGTCCTTCGCCGGCCGCGGATCGAAGCCGGCGAGCGCCAGGCGCGTCGTGATCAGCTCGAGCAGGAACGGGTCATCCTCGGCCACAAGGACGCGGCGCGGCCGCGTTTCAAGACGCTGCATAGGTCATGTTCTCGTCGTCCGGCAGCCACTGGGTGACCGCCGCGATGGTTCCGTACATCTCGAGGGGCTGCAGCGGCTTGCGCACCAGCCCGTCAAAGCCGTCCAGGTCGTGCTCGCCGGCCAGATCGGCGTCCGCGGTGAAGGCCAGGACGGGCACGCCCTGGTTGGGACCCGGCTCGGCCCTGAGCCGGACCAGGGCGCCGCGTCCATCCAGCCGCGGCATCCGCAGGTCCATCAGCACCACATCCACCGGCAGCATGGCCAGCCGCTCGATCGCCTCGACGCCGTCGCCGGCCTCGTGAACCTCGGCGCCCGCGGCCTCCAGGATCCGCCGGGCCAGTTCGCGGTTCGTGGCGTTGTCGTCGACCAGGAACACCCGCGTGCCGTCGATGCTCAGCGGGGCCGCGTCGCTCTCGCGTTCCTGGGGCGCATCCACTGTCGGGGCGGGCAGCACCATGTGGAACACCGCGCCCTCGCCGGGCGTGCTGGAGACCCCGATCTCGCCGCCCATCGCCTCGGCCACGCCCTTGCAGATCGCCAGGCCCAGCCCAGTGCCGCCGTGCCGTCGCGTCATCGAGCTGTCCACCTGGCTGAAGCGCTGGAACAGCCGCGCCTGCGCCTCGGAGTCCAGGCCGGGGCCCGTATCGCGCACCTCGATGCGGATCGCCTCGCCGGTCGCCGGCGCGATCGCCAGGGTGACGCCGCCCGTCTCGGTGAACTTGATGGCGTTGCCGATCAGGTTGATCAGCGTCTGGCGCAGCCTGTCGCCGTCCAGCATCGCCGCCTTGGGCAGGCCCTCGCCGCGCTCGAACGCCAGGGTGAGGGCCTTGCCCTCGGCCTGGGTGGCGAACATCAGCAGCGTCTCTTCGCTCAGCGCCGCCACGTCGGTGGGCCGCGGCCGGATCTCGAACTTGCCGGCCTCCAGCTTCGAGAAGTCGAGGATGTCGTTGACGATCGCCAGCAGGCCCTTGCCCGCGCCGGCGATGCGATCGACGTAGCCTTCCGCCGTCGGCGGCAACTCCGGCAGCTCGGCCAGCAGGCTGGTGAAGCCCAGGACGGCGGTCAGCGGCGTGCGGATCTCATGGCTCATGTTGGCCAGGAACTGGCTCTTCGCCGCCGCGGCCGCCTCGGCCTCGGCGCGGGCCCGCGCCAGCGCCTCTTCTTGCTCGACCTGGCGGCTGACGTCGCGAACGACGTCCAGGAAGCCGCCCGGTCCGCCGGTCTCCGGGTCCTTCAGCATCGTGGGCTGCGACTCCAGCCACACCCAGGCCTTGGTGATCTTGTGCTGCGCGCGCCAGCGCATCCGGGGCGCCGTCGTTCCCGGCGGCAGGTCCTTCAGCGCCGGCCACACCAGCTCCAGGTCTTCCGGATGCATCTGCTTGACGAACGCCGTCCCGATCAGGTCCTCGGGCTTGTAGCCGATGCTGCTCACCGAAGGGCTGATGTAGTCGATCCGCCCGTTCGCCTGCGCCACGACGATGATGTCCGAGGTGTTCTCGCCGATCAGGCGATAGCGCGCCTCGCTCTGCTGCAGGGCGGTGGCGGCCTTGCTGAGCGCCTCTTCCTGCTCGACCTGCAGCTGGACGTTTCGGATCACGTCCAGGAAGCCGGTCACCTCGCCGCTCAGGGGATCGCGTAACAGGCTGGGATTCGATTCCAGCCAGACCCAGCCGCCTGTGACCAGGTCGCGGCCGCGCCAGCGCACCCGCTCGTGCTTTCCGCCCGCGGCCAGGCTCTGGAACGCCTCCGCCACGCGCGGCAGGTCCTCGGGGTGGACGCTCTCGACGAAGCTGCGGCCCTGGATGTCCTCGGGGCGGCGGCCGGCCTGGCGCACGGCCTGGCTGACATAGGTCGCCTTGCCCGACAGGTCCGACATGATGATCATGTCCGAGGTGTTCTCGGCGATCAGGCGATAGCGCTCCTCGCTGACTTTCAGCGCCGCTTCCGCCTCCTGCTGCCTGGTCAGATCCTCCAGCTCGATCACGAAGTGCTTGGGCGTGCCGTCGGCGGATCGCACCAGCGCCACCGTCATCCGCGCCCAGATGTAGACGCCGTCAGCCCGCTTCAGGCGACGGTCGCTGTAATAGCTCTCGATCTCACCGGCCAGCAGGCGCTCGGCTTCCCGCCCGTTCGCGCCGATGTCATCGGGATGTATCAGGTCCGTCGATTCCAGCGCCCGGAGCTGGTCTTCCGTATAGCCCAGGATGCGACAGGCGGCCCTGTTGGCCCGCAGCGTTCGTCCTCCCGGCGCCACGATGCTCTTGCCCAGGGCAGCGTGCTGGAAGGCGGTCTCGAACAGCGCCTCCTGCTCCCGGCGCTGGGTGACGTCGCGCAGCGTCGTCACAATGCCGATGACGTCGCCGCGGTCGTCGCGGATGCCGCGCGGATTGCCCTCCATCCACACCCATTCGCCGGCGGCTGTCCGGAGGCGGACCAACCGCTGCTCCGGCGTCAGCACAACGCCCGAGATGGCCAGCGCCAGGCTGCCTCGTATCCGCTCCAGGTCGTCGGGGTGAACGAGGTCGGACACCCGACGACCGACGATATCCTGAGGCGTGTAGCCGTACAGCCGCACGGCCGGTGAGACGTAGGTGATCCCCTCCTGCACATCGAGCTGTACGGTGATGTCTTCGCTCGCCTCGGCCAGCAACCGGTAGCGCGCCTCGCTGATCCGCAGCGCCTCCTCGGCGGCCCGCCGGTCGGTCAGATCCTGGACCTGCGAGACGAGATGGCGAGGCTCCCCGTCCGGGCCGCGGACCAGCGACACCGACAGCTGCCCCCAGACCTCCACGCCGTCCTTGCGGATGTAGCGCTTGTCCAGCCGGTAGCTGGCGATCTCGCCGGCGATCAGTTGTTTCAGCTGAACGAGGTCGGCGTTGAGGTCGTCGGCGTGAGTGATGCTCTGGAAGTCGAGCGCCAGCAGCTCGGCCTCGCTGTAGCCGACCATCCGGCAGAAGGCCTCGTTGATCCGCAGGAACGACCCGTCCAGCGCGACCAGCGACATGCCGATCGGCGCGTCGCGAAAGGCGGTTCCAAACTGCTCGGCTTCGGCCTCGGCGGCGGCCTCCAGCTGCTTGCGACGGGTGATGTCGCGGAAGATATTGATGATCTCGACCACGTGGCCCTGGTCATCAAGGACCACATGCGGATTGCCCTCCAACCAGACCCAATCGCCGTCGGCGGTGCGGAAGCGGTGCTCGCGGTTCTGGTTCGGATCGACCTCACCGCTCAGCAGCGCCCGATTGTTGGCATTCAGGCTGGGCGCGTCGTCAGGATGCACCAGACCGTTGATGGACGCGCCGACGAACTGCTCCGGCTGGTAGCCATAGCGACGAATGGTCGGCGAAATGTAGGTGATCACGCCCGCGGCGCTCGCGCGGAGAATGACGTCGCTTGTTTGCGCGGCGACAAAGGCGATCACGCCCTCCATGTCGTCGGCAGAGCGGATAGTCACGCGGTCCCCCTTCGCGCATTCAGCGCAGGCAAACACGGTAAACAGCGCGATCCTTACGAGCGGTGAACGCGGCGCGAGGTCGCCGCGACGCTTCGACGCAGTGTTGTGGGGCTTTCTGACCTCTAGCCGCCGTAAAGGGCCGCCAGCCGCCCGCGCTCGACTCGCGCGTCTTCCGCAAAGGTCTCCGTCGCCCACAGCCTGTGCTCGCCGCGGACATAGGCGGCGGCATTCTCCCGGTACATCCAGGCATTGAAGGCGTTGGCCGCGGCGCTGTTGCGCTCCTTCACGGCCTTGCCGGGCGCGCCCATCACGATCGAGTTGGGCGGGATGACCGTGCCTTCCTTCAGGAACGCCTGCCCCGCGACGATCGAGTTCTCGCCGATCACGCAGCCGTCCATGATTGTGGCCCCGATCCCGACCAGCACCCGGTCGCCGATCCGGCACCCGTGCAGGGTCACATGGTGCGTGATGGAGCAGTCCTCGCCGATGATCGTGCCGGTCCCGTTCCCGACGTGGATCATCACGAAGTCCTGGATGTTGGTCCGGCGGCCGATCGCCACCTCCTGCGACTCCGCGCGCACCACCACGTTGGGCCAGATCGAGGCGCCGGCGGCCACACTCACCTTGCCGTAGATCTGTGCGCTGGGGTGGACGAACGCGCCGGGGTCCACGGCCACGTCGGGTCCGAACGCCCGCGCCGAGCCCATGTCCATCGTCCGCCCTCCGCCGTAAGTCTGTGGACTGTGACGCGGGTGACGCAGCGGCGCCTAGACCGCCCCTGAGGCCGCCTCTTCCACCTGCTCCAGCCGGTCCTTGCCGAAGAACATCTCGCCGTCGACGAAGTAGGTCGGGATGCCGAACACGCCCCGGGCCACGGCGGCCTCGGTGTTGGCGACCAGTTCGGCCTTCACCTCCGGGTCCTGCGTCGCCGCCAGCAGCGCCTGGGCGTCCAGGCCCGCCGCCGTGAGCACCTCGGCGACCACCGCCGGGTCATCCATCTTCTGGCCGTCCTCCCACATCGCCTTCAGGACCGCCTCGAGGTAGGCGTCGCCGACGCCCATCCGCCTGGCGGCCACCAGGCCGCGCATGATGAGCAGCGTGTTGACCGGGAAATGCGGATTCTGGCGATACTTCGAGAGGCCGTGCTTCTGGACGAAGCGCTTCGTCTCCAGCGCCTCGTAAGCCAGCTTGCCCTTCACCTCGCCGAACGCCTCCATGGGCGAGCGATTGTTCGTGGCCTTGAAGATCCCGCCCAATAGGCAGGGGATCAGGTTCAGCTCAGCCCCCGTGCGCTCGGCGATCCCGGGCAGCACTTTCCAGGCCAGATAGCCGTTCGGGCTGCCGAAATCGAAGATGAAGTCGATGGTCTTTCTCATGGTTTCTCCCTCACCACGCTTCTTTCCAGGGCCGCACGTCCAGTTCGTGCGTCCACGCCGAGCGCGGCTGTTTGCTCAACGCCACGTAATTCTGCGCGATGTCTTCGGGGCGCAGGATCGCGTCGTCGGCCAGCAGGTCGTCGACGTTGTCGCGGTTGCTGCGGATGAACACCCCGTCCACCGCGCCGTCGATCACCACATGCGCCACGTGGATGCCCTGCGGCCCCAGTTCGCGCGCCATGCTCTGGGCCACCGCGCGCAGGCCGTGCTTGGCCGAGGCGAAGGCCGCAAACCCGTCGCGCCCGCGCACGCTGGCGGTCGCCCCGGTGAACAGGATCGTGCCCCGCCCGCGCGGGACCATGGCCTTGGCGGCTTCGCGCCCGGCCAGGAAGCCCGCGAAACAGGCCATCTCCCAGACCTTTGTGAACACCCGCGCTGTCGTCTCGCGGATGCCGAAGCGCACGTTCGCGCCGATGTTGAAGACCACCACCTCCAGTGGGCCCACGTCCCGCTCGATGGTCTCGAACAGCGCTGCCATCTCGTCCTCGGAGCGGGCGTCGACCCCATAGGCGTGCGCCGCGCCGCCGGCCTCGCGGATCTGCGCCTCCACCTTCTTCAGGTCATCCAGGTTCCGGGCGCGGCGGGTCATGCACACGATGTGCCCCTCGGCGGCGAACGCCCTGGCCAGCGCCGAACCCAGGCCGTCGCCCACGCCCACGACCAGGCAGACACCCTTCTGTTCGGCCATCTCCACCCACTCCGTTCGAAATTTAAACCCACGTTGGTCTTGAATCCGAACCCAGTCAAGCGCACCCTCGCGCAAACCCCGGAGTGTTCGAATGAAGTGGAGCCAGCTCGCCGACCAACAGTGCTCGGTGGCCCGCTCAGTCTCGGTGATCGGCGACCGTTGGACGCTGATGATCCTGCGCGACTGTTTCCTGGGGATCCGTCGCTTCGACGACTTCGAGCGCCGCCTGCGCATCTCGCGCAGCATCATCGCCGATCGCCTGAAGCATCTGGTCGACGAGGGCGTCCTGCGCCGCGACGAGTACCAGCAGAACCCGGTCCGCCACGAGTACCGCCTGACCGACAAGGGCCTGAGCCTGCACCCGGTGATCATGGCCATCGTCCACTGGGGCGACACCCACTATGCCGGGGAGCAAGGGCCGCCCCTGCTCCACCGCCACCGCGCCTGCGGCTGCGATTTCCACCCGGTGCTCATCTGCTCGGAATGCGGCGACCCGGTCGGCGCCCGCGACGTCGAGGTGCGCACCGGGCCGGGCGGCGTTTAAGCTCGCCGTCGCGCCAACTTCGAGCGCCTTCACGCGGCCATCACAGAACCGTCGCCGCGCTCTCATCGCTCACGCCTAAGCCTCTTCGACCACCCGGAGAGGCCCCCCATGAAACATCTCGCCCTGACCGCCCTGACGCTGGTGCTGGCCGCCGGTCCGGCCCACGCGATCACCGCCCAGAAGGCCGAGCGCGCCGAGGGCCGGGTCGTGGTCACCTGGACCGACTCCGACCCCGTGGATGTCTATGTCGCCCCGACGGCCGACGCGCCGCTCTCCGCGGCGAAGCTCGTCGCCGCCAAGAGCCGCGACGGCCGCGTCGAGTACGCCGCGCCCGTGGACGCGCGCCCCTTTTTCCTCCTGCGCGACGGCGGCGATGGCCGGGTCACGCGCGTGGCCGAGCGCGCGCTGCCGCTGCAGCAGGGCTCCAACTTCCGCGACCTGGGCGGCTATCCCGGCGCGGGCGGCAAGCCTGTGCGCTGGGGGCGCATCTATCGCTCGGGCGCCACCGCCATGCTGACCGACGCCGACCTCATGATGATCAAGGCCCTGGGCCTCGCCGACATGGTCGACCTGCGCTCCAGCGAAGAGCGTGCGCTGGCCCCCAGCCGCATCGCGGGCGTCCGCTACGCCGCCGTCGGCTACAGCATGACCAGCCTGACCCCGCAGGGCGCCGGCGCCCCGTCGGGCGATGAGCGGATGCACGCCGTCTACCGACGAATGCCCGACCTGCTGGCCCCTCAGCTCCGGATACTGTTCGCCGAGCTGCTCGCGGGCGACGGGGCCGTCGCCTACAACTGCTCGGCGGGCCAGGACCGGACCGGCTTCGCCACCGCGATGGTGCTCTCGGCCCTGGGCGTTCCGCGCGAGACGATCATCGCCGACTACCACCTGTCGACGACCTACCGCCGGCCCGAGTTCGAGATGCCCCGTATCGATCCCGCGACCGCCGGCGCCAATCCGGCGGCCGCCATGTTCGCGGGCTACCAGCAGGACCCAAACTACAAGACCCCCCGCCCCCTCTTCGACAGCCAGGACAAGGCCCTCCTCGAGTTTGCCCTGGCCGAAGTGGAGACCCGCTGGGGCTCCGTCGACGCCTACCTCGACAAGGAGCTGGGCGTCAGCCCCGCCGACGTCGCCAGGCTGCGGGCGATGTATCTGGAGTAGAGCGCTTATCCCACCGGAGTGCGCGCCGGTAGGAACCGCGGATTCCGCAGCAGGCCCGCGCTCACGACCGCCACCAGCAGTCCGACCGGGAAGATCTCGACGAACGTCATGGGCACGCGGAACAGCGGGTTCGCGTACTGGACCCGCATCACGTCCATCTCGGCCGCCAGTTTCTGATAGGCCGCCCCCGTGACGCCGTCGGCGCGCTTCTGGGCCAGCGTCTGAGCGATGTACTGCTCCATGAAGGCGTAGTCGGTCGCGGCGAGATAGACTTCCCAGACCACGACGTAGATGGCCGTCGCCACCAGCGCGATCGCCACGCCGACGCCCAGCGCCGGCCAGAACCGGATCACGCCGCCCAGCGCCTGGTCGCGATGCTGCTTCACGCCGACCAGGACGGCCGACAGCGCCACCAGCATGATCAGGTAGCCCAGCCAGACGTTGGAATGCGGCGCGTCGCCGTTCAGGATGAGGGTCGCCAGGACACCGGCGATGATGATGGCCCCCGAGATCAGGCCGTAGGTGAGAACGATGCGCGCCATGTGCGGCTCCTGCGTTGAAGACACGCCAAGCTCAGGCGACGCGGGGCGGAAACGGTATCGCCCAAAAGGGTGAATTGCGACGTCCCGCCCGTTGTTACGGAATCAGTTCCAGGTCGCGCGCCTTGCGGACGGCCTGCAGTCGCCGGCTCACCGACAGCTTGGCGAACAGGTTGCCCACGTGCGTCTTCACGGTGTTGGGCGAGAGTCCCAGCGTGCGTGCGATCTCCTTGTTCGACTGCCCCGCCGCCAGCCGCTCCAGGACGCGAACCTCCTGGCCGGTGAGGCCCAGCGACTTCAGCGCGGCGTCGTTCCGCACGAAGGCCGAGCCGGCCGCCTTCCGCGCGCTGAGCTTCCACCCCGCCCAGACGCCCCCCGCCGCGAACGCCGTCCCGATCAGGCCGATGTAGATGTCCCGCGAGAACGCCCGCGCGACATACTGGTACTCCAGCCACTGCAGGACGAGCGCGCCGGCCGCCAGGACCAGCGCCCAGACCACAACGGTGCGCGCCGTGGGGTTCAGATCAGCCTCCGCTCCGCCGCCGCCAGCACCGCCTCGGCGCGGCTGCTCACGTGGAGCTTCTGGTAGATCACCTTCACATAGCCCGCCACCGTCTGCGGCTTCAGGCCGATGGCGCGCGCGGCCTCCGGCGCCGACATTCCCCGCGCCAGCAGGGTCAGCACCTCGGTCTCGCGCGGCGAGAGCCCCGCGTCGTCCTTGGGCTTGGCCGCCGGCCCCGGCCGCAGCCGCTCCAGCAGCCGCCGCGCGATCGACGGCGACAGCGGCGGCTCGCCCGCCTCGATCCGGCGCAGGCAGGCGGCGACGTCCTCGGGCCGTTCGTGCTTCAGCACATAGCCCTGCGCGCCGGCCGCCAGGCTGTCGAACAGGTGCGCGTCGTCGTCATAGATGGTCGCCACCACCGGCAGTGCATCAGGGAAGTCCCGCGCCACCTGGGCCACGATCTCCACGCCCGAGCCGTCCGGTAGGCCAAGATCGATGATGGCCAGGGCCAGCACGCCGGCGCTCGCATCCTCGGCCAGCCAGCGTCGCGCATCGCGCAACGTGCCCGCGGTGGCGATCCGCAGGTCCGGAAACGTCTCGCCCGCCAGCTCCACGAGCCAGTCGCGCGTGTCCGGCCGATCCTCCAGGATCAGGCACAGACGCGCGGCATCGCCCTCATGAAGGCCGGACTCTTGCATGGGTGGGACGCCACACTCCCGGATTCTGACACTAACGATAATATTTCTACGACAGGCAGACTAATGAATCCCCTAAGGAATGCAGAGGTCTCGCGCGTCGCGTGCAGGGGGAACGCCTGAGATATGGATGAAGCCGCGACCGCGCCGGCCGCTGCACACCTGAGCCGCCCGGCGGCTCCGGCGGCGCCGACGCGCCTCCTGGCCCTGGCGCTCGTCGTCGTGCTCGCGGTCATGGTCGGCGCCACCGTCTATGCGGCGTCCCAGCCCTGGTTGGGCCTGCGCCTCCAGTTCGACGCCCGGGCCGGCGGCGCGGTCGTCCAGTCGGCCGAGGGCCCCTCCGCACAGATCCCCGTCGGAGCCGTGATCACCACCGTCTCCGGCGGCGGCCAGACCCTGCGGCTCGAGCCCAAGGACCTCACCGGCCAGGTGGACGGCAGCTTCGGGCCCTATGCCGAGTACCAGCGCTTCATGGCCCGCCAGGGCGCCTACGCGACGATGATGCGCCTGCCGCAACTCACCTTCACCGACACCAGGGGGCGGGCCTGGACCGTGAGCCCCGAGCCGCACCGGCCGCTGCGCTCGCTGCCCATCGACTTCTGGATCGGCATCGTGGTGGGCGGCGTCTCAGGCCTGATCCCCGCCGCCATCTTCGTGTTCCGCCCCCGCGAAGCCAGCGCCCGCTGGGTGCTGCTCAGCGGCGTGTCCATGATGATCTGCGCCCCGGCCGGGGTGATGTACGCCGAGCGCGAACTGGCGATCCCCGAGCTCGACTTCTACCTCATCAACGGCGCGAACTTCTTCTCCGGCAACATGGCCTCGGCCGCCTTCTTCGCGCTCCTGCTCTACTATCCGAAGCAGATCGCGCCCCGCTGGGCCGGGCTGGCGCTGGTGGCCTTCTTCCTCGCCTGGTGGCTCGCCCAGGCGCTGGGCCTCTTCCCCGATCTCACCTTCGCGCGGCGGTTTCTCACCATGGTGGCGCTGGGCGGATGCTTCGTGCTGGGGGCCATCCACTGGCGGCTCACCCGCCGCGATCCCCTCGCGCGCGCCGCGCTCAGCTGGTTCCTGCTGTCGTGGGTCGTGATGGCCGGCGCGTTCGGCTTCCTGATCCTCGCGCCCCAGATGTTCGGCATCGATACCTCGCCGATCGAGCCCTACGGCTTCCTGCTGTTCCTGCTGATCTACGGCGGCCTCGCCGTCGGCATCATGCGCTACCGCCTGTTCGAACTGGGCGAGTGGTGGGGCCGGATCGTCGCCTGGACCCTGGGCCTGCTGATGCTGGCGGCGCTGGACATGCTGTTCCTGGCGGTCCTGCAGGTCTCGGCCGGGGCCAGCCTGTCGCTGGCGCTGCTGATCTGCGGGCTGGTCTGGCTGCCGTTCCGCGGCTGGCTGGCCGAGAAAGTGCTGCGCCGCCCGCCCCGCGACGACCGGGCCACCTTCGAGGGCGTCGTCCAGATCGGCCTGTCGGCCTCGCCCGAGGACCAGTTCGCCCGCTGGGTCGAGGTGCTGCGCAAGCGTTTCGACCCGCTGAACATCGACGTCGCCGACGCCACCGACCGGCCGCGCCTGGACCAGGACGGGCTGGCCCTCATCACGCCCGCGATGCAGTCGATCCCGGCGCTCCGCCTCCAGTACGCCCGCGGCGGCCGCGCCCTGTTCTCGCCGGCCGACCTCGCCGAGGCGGGCTCGCTCAGCGGCATGCTCCGCTTCGTCTTCGACAGCCGCGATTCCTACGAGCGCGGCGTGGCGGGCGAGCGCAAGCGGATCGCCGGCGACATCCACGACAACCTGGGCGCCACGTTGCTCAGCGCGCTGCACAGCCGCGACGGCGAGCGCAAGGACCGCTACATCCGCGAGACCCTGGCCGACCTGCGCTCGATCGTCACCGAGCCCACCGGCCCCGAGACCGACCTCGCCGACACCCTCGCCCGCAGCCGCAAGGAGATGTCCGAACGCCTCGCAGCCCGCGGCGTCACCCTGGACTGGCCCGTGGATGTGGCCCCGCCCGCAGGCGTCGACTCCAAGACCGGCCAATCGCTCCGCGCCATGCTGCGCGAACTCACCAACAACATCCTGAAGCATGCGGCCGCCACCCAGGTTCGTGTCACACTCTCCGAGGACGGCGGCGACCTCGTGATGACGGTCGAGGACGACGGCAAGGGCTTCGACACCGCCCAGGTCACCCCGGGCGCCGGCCTCGGCGGCCTCGCCGACCGGGCCACGGCCCATGGCGGCAGCCTCACCTGGTCGCCCGGCGCCGGCGGCAAGGGCGCCCGCGCCACCATCCGCCTGCCGCGCACCGCTTGACTGACGCGGCGACGGCCGCCGCAGCCTCAGCGCCTTCCGTCCGTCGTGAGAGGTCGCCGCCATGCAAGACCCCCTCGCCGCCGCCAAGGCGCAGCTGCGCGATGACGGCTGGTGCGTGATCCCCGACGTCCTTGACCCCGCCGCCGCCCGCCAGGCCCTCGACCGCCTCTGGGCCGCCGCCGACGAGAGCCGCCGTCGCGGGGTCGACACCTACATGCCGGTGCTGGATCCCAACGAAAGCAACGTCCGCGTCTTCTTCCTGATGGAGCTGGACGCCACGTTCCGCGAGTTGATCGCTCACCCCACCGCCGTCGAGATGGTCGGGTCGCTGCTCGGCCGCGAGTTCCTGATCTCCAACTTCACCGCCAACATCGCCCGCCCCGGCTCGAAGTCGATGGCGCTGCATTCCGACCAGTCGCTGGTCGTGCCCGAGCCCTGGGTCCAGCCCTGGGCGCTCAATGTCATCTGGTGCCTGACCGACGTCACGTTCGACAACGGCGCCACCCTGTTCATCCCCGGCAGCCACCGCTGGCAGACCCGCGCCGACGTCCCCGCCGACGCCAACCGCCGCCTCCAGCCCTTCGAGGCCAAGGCCGGCTCGATCATCGTGATGGAAGGCCGCATCTGGCACACCTCGGGCGCCAACATCACGGCCGACCAGGATCGCGCCCTGCTGTTCGGCTACTACACGCGCCCGTTCCTGCGCCAGCAGGTCAACTGGAACGCCGCCCTCTCGGCCGAGACCCAGGCCTCGCTGAGCCCCCAGATGCGCCGCTGGCTGGGCCTGGACGCCACCGCCAACACCGGCGACGCCCCCGACCTGCGCTACCTCGACGACCAGTTCGCGACCTGACAGCGCCCGCTTGGCCTACCCGCCCAGCTTCGCCACCAGCTTGCCGACCGTGTTCCAGTTGCGGCCCGTGCCGCGCACCTTGAGCTTCCGCTCGATCACGGCCCCCGACAGCTTCGAGGTCCCCGATCCCTCCGGATAGCAGAGGTACAGACAGCCCGGCCCCATCGCGACCGCCTCGCCGAACACGCAAAACGGCCTCAGGTCCGCGAGGTCGCCGTCCGCCTCCCCGCGCAGGAAATAGACGATGAAGGTCGATGGCCGCTCCCGCGCGAAGTCGGGAAACGGGTTTTGCGCCATCACGGCCTTCAACTGGTCCACGTCGCGCACCAGCACGTCGGTCTTGAAGGCGAAGGTGTTCTCGATCCCCGCCTCGAAGGCCCTCTCGATCTCGGCCGGCGTCAGCGTCGAGCCGACCAGCGCGTTGCCGCTCGCCAGCAGGGTCTGCGGGTCGTCGAAGCCCAGTTCGGCCAGCATCGCGCGCACCTGCGCCATCGGCAGCGCGCCCTGGCCGCCGACGTTCACCGCCCGCATCAGCGCCGCATAGCGCCTCACTTGGCCGCGGCTTCCCACTCCAGGAACTCGGGCTGCTCCAGCAGGCGCGCGCCGTACTCGCCGCAGCGGCCGTCGTCGCCGTAGTCGCTGAGCCTGATTCCATAGGTCCGGAATCGCGACGCCACCGGCGTGTAGAAGGCGTCGGCGATCGACCAGTCGCCGGCCAGGAACGGCCCGCCGAAGCGGTCCAGCATCCCCGTCCAAAGGGTCACGATCCGGCGTACGTTGGCCTGGGTGGCCGGCGAGATGTCGGTGGGCCTGGGCTCGGCGTCCAGCGCCATCGGGCACTCGCCGCGCAGCGAGGCGAATCCCGAATGCATCTCGGCCGCCGCGGACCGCGCCAGCGCCCGCGCGGCGGGATCCTTGGGCCACAGCGACGGCGCCTTCTCGGCCGCGTACTCGCAGATCGCCAGGGAATCGACGACCACGAGGTCGCCATCCTTCAGGCAGGGCACGAGACCCGACGGCGAGTGCTTCCGGATCGCCGCCTCGCTCATGTTGTTCTCCTGACGCAGCTCGACCAGCACCTCCTCGAAGGGCAAGCCGGCCCGCCTCAGCGCCAGCCAGGGTCGCAGCGACCACGTCGACCACTTCTTCGTGCCGATCACCAATTGCATCGCCGACTCCTTACTGCGGACCTGAAACACTTGAACTATTGCGGCGGGGGGCCGGGCGCCATCTAGTCCAACCAACCATAAGAACAACAGACGCTGCCGAGGACCCGCCCAATATGACCGATGCTGTTTCGCCCGACGCGCCGCCGACCGCAAAACCTGCGCTGCCGGAGACCTCAGCGACCCCCTTCTCGCCGGGCTACACGCGCTACGCGATGTTCCTGCTGCTGGGCATCTATATCGTCAATTTCCTGGACCGGCAGGTCATCAACATCCTGGCCGAGCCCATCAAGAACGACCTGGGCCTCGCCGACTGGCAGCTCGGCCTGATGAGCGGCCTGGCGTTCGCGCTCTTCTACACGTTCCTGGGCATCCCCATCGCCCGCATGGCCGAGCGCAAGAACCGCGCCTTCATCATCGGGGGCGCCGTGGCGGTGTGGAGCGGATTCACTGCGCTCTGCGCCACAGCCGGCAACTTCTGGCAGCTCATCGCCTACCGGATCGGCGTGGGCGTGGGCGAAGCCGGTTGCACGCCGCCCGCCCACTCTCTGATCGCGGATTACGCGCCCAAGGAAAAGCGCGCCTCGGCCCTGGCCTTCTACTCCATGGGCACGCCGATCGGCGGCCTCCTCGGCCTCGTGATGGGCGGCATCGTGGCTGACGCCTACGGTTGGCGGGCCGCCTTCCTGGTGGCCGGCGCTCCGGGTCTGATCTTCGCGGTCCTGGCCTTCTTCACGCTGAAGGAGCCGCGCCGACTGCTGTCGGCTCATGCCGAGAAGGTGCGCATGGCGTCGTCCGCCACCTTCGGCCAGACCATGACCTACCTGGCGAAGCGCCCGACCTTCTGGTTCATCGCCTTCGCCGCCGCCATCAAGGCCTTCATCGGCTACGGTCACGCCCCGTTCACGGCCTCGTTCTTCCTGCGCAACCACACCGCCGAGATCAACAAGCTGGCCGATGATTTCGGACTGGGTCCCGTCGGCTTCCTGGGCCTGGCGCTGGGTCTCATCAGCGGCACCGCCGGCGCCATCGGCAGCTATGTCGGCGGCTGGATCGCCGACAAGTTCGGCAAGAACGATCTGCGCGCCTACATGGTCGCTCCGGCCATCGCCAGCTTGATCACCATCCCGGTCTACATCATCGCCGTCACCATCGACTCGGCGGCCATCGCCCTCTTCATCCTGGCGATCAACGGCTTCCTGGGCACCCTCTGGTACGGCCCGGTCTACGGCACCGGCCAGTCCGTCGTGCCGCCGCACATGCGCGCCACGGCCGCGGCGATCCTGCTCTTCATCATCAACCTGATCGGCCTGGGCCTGGGCCCGCTCGCCGTGGGCATCCTGTCCGACTTTCTCAACAAGGGCATGGGCCTGGGCGCCGCCGAGGGCGTCCGATGGGCGCTGATCATCTCCACCTGCTTCGGCATGGTCGCCTTCATCTGCTTCTGGATGGCCCGCAAGACCATCCGCGAAGACACCGTCAGCTAGGACGCTTGTTCCTCTCCTCGCCGGGCGGGGAGAGGAACACCCCCTGACCCGCCGCTTCTGCAACGCCCTAGACGTTGACCCGAACAAATCATGAACACAAATTGCACGCATGGAGGCTCCGGCCAAGACCGTCGCGCGCGCCAGGTCGCTGAGGCGACGAATGAGTCCGCCTGAGGTACGCCTCTGGCAACAGCTGCGCCGGCGGGTACAGGGCCTTCGCTTCCGTCGACAACATCCCATCGGACCCTTCGTACTCGACTTCTACTGCGACGCCGTTCGGCTGGCGGTCGAAGTCGATGGTCAGCAGCACGCGATGGGAAGCGCGCGCCTTCACGATATCGAGCGTGACGAGTGGCTAGCGGGAAGGCGCATTCGCGTCCTTCGTCTCTCCGCGAGCCTGGTCCTCGACGACATGGACACCGCGCTCCGCATGGTCCAGTCCGCCGCGAGGGCTCGCTAGCCCTCCTCACCCGTAGGGGGAGGGGGACCGCCCGAAGGGGGGTGGAAGGGGAACACTCCAAGCTCGGCGCTCCCCGTCGCGCCCCCTCCACCATGCTGCGCATGGTCCCCCTCCCCCTACGGGTGAGGAGGGGTGAACGCGCCGAGCTCGATTGACTCAAGGCGTTCTCGCGCTAGCTCTGCCCACATGTTCGACGGCTACATCCGCGATCATGCCCGTTGGAGTCCACGGGCGCCGGCCGTGATCACGGCGGCGCGGGCGCGCAGCTATGCCGAGTTGGACGCCGACGTCGATCGTTGCGCAGCGGCCCTCGCAGATCTGGGCCTGGCCCCGGACGCCGTCGTGTCGATCGCGGTCGCCGACGCCTACCTCCGCCTCCTGCTGATCGCCGCGCTGGCGCGGCTGGGGATCGCCTCGTCCCCGTCATCCGACCCGGGCTGCGACGTGCGCCTCACCGACCGGGAGCCCGACACCGCCGCAGGCCCGGCGGCCCTGGTCCTCGACCGGGCCTGGACGTCGGCCATGTTCGCCGCCGAACCCAGACCCATCGCGCCGCGACATCTCGACCCTCTCGCCGTAGGACGGGTCATGCTCTCGTCCGGAACGACCGGTCCCCCCAAACGGGTGGGCTACACCTGGCGGCGGATCGAGCACGGCAATCACCTGTCGCTCCGGTCCTACTGCGCCGGCCAGCTCGGCGCCCACATTCCGCTCGTCGGGACCGACGCGATGATGGGTCTGACCATGGCCATGTGCGCTTGGGCGGTCGGCGCATCGGTGACCGAGACCTTCGCCGCGGAAGACCTGCCGCCGTGGCTCGAGGCGCTGCCCCCCGGCCTCGTCGCCATGACGCCCGTCCAGCTCCAGCGCCTGCTCGCCGCGCTGCCGACGGGCTTTCAGCCCAGGCCCGGGTGGCGGCTGGTGGTCGGCGGGTCGGTCCTGCCGCCCGGCGTGGCCCGCGAGGCGCGGCTGCGCATCACGCCGGACGTCCGTACGATCTTCGGCTCCACCGAGGGCGGCAACGGCGGGCTGGGCTTCGCCGCCGGTCTGGACGATGCGCCGGGTCAGGTCGGCATCACGCCGTCGGGCGCCATCGTCGCCATCGTCGACGACGATGGCCGCCCGGTCCCCGAGGGCCAGTCGGGCCAGGTGCTGATCCGCGGGCAGCGGGTCATCCAGGGCTACCTCGGCGATCCCGAGGCCGCCGCCGAACGCTTCACCGACGGCTGGTTCCGCACGCGCGACATCGGCCACCGCCTCCCCGACGGCCGCCTCGTGCTGGAGGGCCGCCTCGACGACCGCATGAACCTGGGCGGGATCAAGTTCATGCCCGGGATCCTGGAGTCGGCGGCGCTGGCCTGTGAGGGCGTCGTCGACTGCGCCGCCTTCGCCGTGCCCGACGACGACGGCCTTGAGAACTGCTGGCTCGCCGTTCACGCCGAGCCGGGCTTCGACCGCGATCTCCTGGCTCAGCATCTGGCCACGTTCAACGGCCTGCCGCCCTCGCGCTTCGCCTGGATCGACGAGATCCCCCGCAACGCCATGGGCAAGGTCGACCGCGGCCTGCTGCGCGACGCCGTCCTCTCGGCCACGAGAGGCGCCTGATGTTCGACGGCTTCATCCGCGACAACGCCCACTGGACGCCGCGCGCGCCTGCCGTGATCACGCCGAACCGCATCATCTCGTATGCCCAGTTCGACGCCGATATCGACCGGCTGGGCGCCGGTCTGGCCGCCCTGGGCGTCACGCCGGCCAGCGGCGTGATCTCGATTTCGCTGGAGTCCCCCTATCTGCAGCTCGCGGCCATGTGTGCCCTGGCGCGGCTGGGCGTGGCCTCCTCGCCGTCCGGCGACCCGGGCGCCGACCTGCGCCTCACCGACCGCGACCGCCCGGGCGGTCCGCCGCCGCTGCGCGTGACCGCCGACTGGCTGTCCGCGACCCTGGCGGCCGAACCGCGCCCGCTGCCGCAGCTCGAACTCGACCCGGAAGGCCTTGGTCGCGTGATGCTGTCGTCAGGCACCACGCGGGTCCCCAAGCGCGTCGCCCTCTCCTGGCGGCGCATCGAGATCGCCAACTTCACGACATTGCGGACCTACGGGGCCGGAAAGACCGGAACCTACGTCTCTCTGACCGGCGTCGAGTCGCTGCTGGGGTTCGGCGCCTTCGTGGCCGCCTGGAGCGCCGGCGGCGCCGCGGCCACCGCGCTTACGCCTGCCGATCTGCCCCGCTGGCTGGAGGCCCTGGCCCCGGGCTTCGTGGGGATGACCCCCGGCCAGCTGCGCACCCTGCTTGACGCCTTGCCGCCCGGCTTCAGGCCGCAGCCGCAGTGGCGCTTCGGCGTCGCCGGCGCCCTGTTGCCCGCGCCGCTGGCCCGTGAGGCGATGGCCCGGATCACCCCCGATATCCGCATCATCTACGGCTCCACCGAATGCAGCCTGCTGGCCTACGGCCATGCCGCCGATCTCGAGGACGAGCCCGGTGTCGTGGGCTCCACGCCGGCCGGCGCCATCCTGGAGGTGGTCGACGACGCCGGCCGCCCCCTTCCGGACGGCCAGTCCGGCGAGTTCCGCATCACCTCCGAGCGCATGACCCAGGGCTACATCGGCGACCCGGAGGCCTCGGCCGCCCGGTTCCGCGACGGCTGGTTCTACACCCGCGACGTCGGCCGCAGGCTGCCCGACGGCCGGCTCGTCCTCGAAGGCCGCGCCGACGATCGCCTGAACCTGGCCGGCGGGCGCAAGTTCATGCCCCAGGTGCTGGAGACCGCCGCCTTCGCCTGTCCGGGCGTGATCGACTGCGCCGCCTTCGCCGCTCCGGAAGCCGGCAGGGCGGACGGTCTCGACCAGTGCTGGCTCGCCGTCACCGCCGCGCACGACTTCGATCGCGAGGCCCTGGCGCGCCACCTCGGCCAGTACGGCAACCTGCCCCCGCCCCGCTTCGCCTGGATCGACGAGATCCCCCGCAACGCCATGGGCAAGGTCGAACGCGGCAAGCTCCGCGACCTGCTGCTGACGGCCCTCGCGCAGGACGTGGGCTAGGTCCACACTCCACATTTTTCCGACCGTCATCCCGCGACTTGTTCGCGGGACCCCATCCCTCGGCGGCGATGCGGTGCAAGCGGGCCGCGGCGCGCGGCCCGCCGCAGAGTCTTGAAGCGGCGGAACCATGGGTCCCGCGAACAAGTCGCGGGATGACGAGTAGAATGGAGATGCCCCTACGCCCCCACGAATGTCCCGTGCAGGCTCACCGGCAGCACCAGCGGCGCGCGCCAGGTGCAGACCGGACCGTCCGCGATCCGGCGCGCATCGAACGCATGCAGCTCGGTCGCGCCCGCCTTGGTGTTCACCGCCGGCGCCAGCAGCCAGCCGTCCAGCTCGCCCGCGCCGCCCGGCCGGGCCACGAACACCGCCTCCTCCATCAGCATGCCCGGGCCGAAGTTGAAGGTGTCGGCCCGGCCGGTCTTCCAGTCGTGGCTGGCCAGCCCGTTGAACATCGGCACATCCGGCGCGACGCCCGCCGCGTGGAGCGTGTAGCGCCTGGGCTCCGCCGTCCGCGCCCCGTTGCGCGGAAACTCGGCCGCCACGCCCACGGCCTCCATGCCGGCCTTGCCGTCCGGGCGCAGGGTCACCAGCCCCAGCATCGGCGGCGCCTGGCGCTTGTAGGTCCCGGTCATCAGCGACTTGCCGTTCTCGCGGGCGAAGGTGGGGTCGGGACTGAAGCAGCCGTCGAAGCGGATCGTGCCGTCCGCATCCTCCCACGCCCCGCCGAAGTGGAACGCGAACGCCGCCGGCAGCTCGTAGACCCGCCGCCTGGAGAAGTCGGCCTTGTCGACCACCAGCACCTGGCTGCCCAGCTCGGGCCGCCACGAGAAGCTGTCGGCGTAGGGCGTCGTGAACCGGTCCTGCACCCACGGCTGCAGGTACAGCACCAGGTGGCGCGGCGTGGTGACGAAGTCGTGGATGTAGCTGGCCCGCGGCATGTCCAGCATCCGCGCGTCCTTCAGCGTGCCGTCGGCGGCCAGCCGCCAGACGATCGCCTTCGCGCCGCTGACGCCCAGGCTCCACACCTCGCCGTCCGGGCCCCGGCTGGGGTGGGCCAGGAACGGCATGTGCTTCAGGTCGTCCCGCAGGGTGCGGACGCCCTTGGTCGACAGGTCGGCCGGGTCCAGCGCGATGGGCGATCCGCCCTCCCACAGCGCCCACAGCTCGCCGCCCACCCGCATCACCGAGATGTTGGCCGCGTTGACGTCGTCGTTGTCGCCCACCTTGGCGCCCGGCCGCGCCGGCGTGCCGAAGCCCGGCGTCACCACCGCGTTCGCCGCGATGTCCGTGCGGCGCTTCGGCGTGTCGATGAAGCGCGCCTCCACCGTGGCCGTGCCGCCGTCGATCCGATAGGCGCGCATCAGCCCGTCGCCGTCGAACCAGTGCTCGACCGACCCGCCCGGCCGCCGGAACTTCCCCGGCCCGTTGCGGTACAGGGAGCCGGCGAGCCCTTCCGGCGCACGCCCGCGCACCAGGGTCATCGGCGTCCTCGGCACGTCGGCGTCCAGGTCGGCGAACGCGGCCGACCAGGTCGGTTGCGCAGCCCGGGCGACCTCGGGGGTGATCAGGCTGGCGGCGGCGGTGGCGCAGAAGGCGCTCAGCAGTTGGCGGCGATCCATGGCGGTCCTCATGTTCCTGTCGCTACTGGGCCATCGAGATGGTCTGGACGCCGCCGCCGGCGCTGACCTCGAAGGCGGCCTCGTCCCATTTCGGCGGGCCCATCGCTCCCTTGGCGTTGTTCGAGAAGCCGTAGGGCTCGGTCGGGATGCCGAAGGGGTTGGTCCCCATCTTCCCGTCGCCGTTCACGTCGTGGAACGCTTTCACGGCATAGCGGCCGGGGGCCAGACCCTCGAACGTTTTGCTGGCCGTGCCCGCGGTCACCGCAATGCGGTCGGCCGCCACCGGGGCGGCCTTGTCGGCATAGGCCTCGGCGCTGTTCACCAGCACGAAGTTGATCGCGCCCTTGGGCTCCAGGCCGGTGAAGGTGACGGTCAGGCTGGCGGTGTCGGCCGCCCTCGCCGCGAACGGCGCGGCGCAGAGGGTGAGGGCGAGAAGCAGGGGAAGTCGCATCGGGAAAGCTCCGGTCGGGGTGTTGACGCCACCCTGGCCGGCCCCCTCGCCGCCCGCATCCGCCGATACGCAAATCGCCGTCCGTCCTACGCGAACGACCCGCCCCGTCGTTCGCGAAGCGTGAGCTACATCAACCCGGCGCGCTGCGCCTGCGCGTAGGGCGAGTCGAAGGCGACAATCTTCAGCGCCGCCCGCGCCTGATCGACCCGAAGGTGGAGCAGCGGCTCCCAGTCCACGCCCAGCAGCAGCGGCGTCTCACGCCCCTGCGCCCAGCCCTTGAACAGGCAGTCCAACACCACCTCGATGTTGTCGGGCCGGCGCGCCGCCGCCGCCGTCAGGGTCACCGCACTGGCCAGCGCCGAATAGTGATGAGCCACCTGGCCCATCAGGAACCCGCCCATCGCCACCCGGTCCAGCGGCCGCTGTGTATATCCGGCGATCAGTCCCCACAGCGGCATCAACTGAATCGCCTGCACGTTGATGTGGTTCAGCGGCGCGGGCATGTGGCGCAGATAGGGAATCACGCTGGTCCAATAGGCGTCGGCCGCCGTGCTCCCCGGCCTCAGGATCTCCTGGCTCAGCGCATAGCCCAGCGAGGCCGGCGGGAACTGCGACAGGCGCTCCACATCCCAGGGCCCGGGGATCCGCCCCGTCGCCGCCTCGGCCACGCCCGGCATCTCGAGCGCCGCGGCCGCCATCCGTGCATTGATCCGCGGATCCAGCTCCCCGGCCATCTCCATCATCTGCTGCGCGTACCCCTGCCGCCCCGCGCCCTTCGCCGGCGTGGCGATGTTCCACAGGTTGCGCCAGAACGCCTCGCTGATGGGCAGCGGGTCGGGCGCGCGGGCCCGCGGCGGAAACACCGCCCCGCCCAGCCAGCCGGCCGCCGCGTTGTCGAAGATGTCGACCATCCGCTCGGGGGCCGCGGCCGCCACGTGCACGGCCTTGGCCGCCAGCGCCCGCAGCCCCACCAGGGTCACGCCGTGACGCAGCCCGACCGCCAGCGCGCCCGCGTCGCCGCGTCCCGTCCTGGCCATCTCTTCAAACGCGTCCCGTGTCGCCGTGTTGGCCAAGCCGCGCGCCCCCGTTCACTGCCTGATTGTCAGGCGCCTACTCTAGCGCCGGTGTTGCGCCCCGTGCGTCATTCGCCTCTCAGGGGAACATTTCAACCATGAGATGGCGCCCCTTGGCCACGCTCACAGCCTCCGGGCAAAAGAACTGGGTCGCCGTGTCGTGACAGATCCACCCTGGCCGTCCTTGGGTTACCAACGAAACCCACGCCAGGGAGATCGCGACGATGCGCCCCACCCTCACCGCCTTCCAGGCCTCCCCCGACCGCGGCCGCGGGCTGGCCCGCGACATGGGCGTCCGCTGGGCCCTGGAGGAGGTGGGCCAGCCCTACGACGTGCGCCTCGTCAGCTTCGCCGAGATGAAGGCGCCGGCCCACCTGGCGCTTCAACCCTTCGGCCAGATCCCCACCTATGAGGCTGGCGGCCTCAGCCTCTTCGAATCGGGCGCGATCGTGCTGCACATCGCCGAGAGCGGTCCGGGCCTCCTGCCTTCCGACCCGCACGCCCGGGCGCGCGCCATAAGCTGGATGTTCGCTGCGCTCAGCACGATCGAGCCGCCGATCGTCGAGCGCTCGATGGCCGGCCTCGTCGAGCGCGACGCGCCCTGGTTCGCCGAGCGCCTGCCGCTGCTGGATGAGCGCATCGACGTCCGCCTCGCCCAACTCTCCCGCCGCCTCGGCGACGCGCCGTGGCTGGATGGCGACTTCAGCGCCGGCGACCTGATGGTGGTCACGGTCCTGCGCCGCGCCGACCCGGCGATGCTGGCCCGCCATCCCGCCCTGGCCGCCTACATCGCCCGCGCCGAGGCCCGCCCCGCCTTCCAGCGCGCCTTCGCCGCCCAGCTCGCGGTCTTCACCGCCTTGCAAGCGGGCGGTTGAGCATCAGGCCGCCTCGGCGGCCTTGAACGCCGGCCGGTCCTGCAGGCGGTCGGCATAGGCCGACAGGTTGGGGCAGTTTGAGAAGTCGCCGCCCATCCGCCGCGCCATCATGATCGCGTGGCCGGTGATCGTGTCGGCCACGGTGAACGCATCGGCCATGTACTCGCGCCCCGCCATATGCGCCTCCGCGGCGTCGAGGGTGCGGTTCAGCAGCTTCAGGGCGCGGGCCGCCATCTCCGGGTTGCGCCGATCGGGCGGCAGCAGGATCGTCTCGACCACATAGTTGTTGATCGGCGGCATGATCATGCCCTCGGCGTAGTGCAGCCACTGCAGGTACATCGCGAAGTTCGGCGAGTCCGGGCCGCGGATCAGGTGGGGCGCGTACTTGGCGCCCAGGTACTGGGCGATGGCCGTGCTCTCCGAGATCGTCGTGTCGCCGTCGATCAGGGTCGGCACCCGACCGTTCGGATTGATCCGGGTGTACTCCGGGCCGCGCATCTCCTTCTGCCCCAGCTGGAAACGCTCCAGCTCGTAGGGCTGGCCGATCTCCTCCAGCAGCCAGACCGTCCGCACGGCGCGCGAGTTCGGGGCGAAGTAGACTTTCATGGCGTGTCCTCTCGTCTGTCTTGGGCGTGGCGGGCCAGCCGCGGCCCGGGCTTGAATTCTGGACCAATCGGTCCACTATGCAAGACATGGCGCGCCCCGCAGAGTTCGACCGGTCCAAGGCCGTGGTCAGGGCCCTGAGGCTCTTCTGGAGCAAGGGCTATCAGGCCAGTTCGCTGGCCGACCTGCTGGACGCCATGGGCATCGGGCGCAGCAGCTTCTACGCCGCGTTCACCGACAAGCGCAGCCTGTTCATCGCCTGCCTCGACCTGTTCGCCGAGCGCACGGTGGCCCTGCTGGAGCGATCCTGCGCCCAGAAGGCGCCGGTCGATGCGCTGCAGGGCTTCTTCGAGGGCGACCTGTTCGGCGGGCGGGGCGAGCAGCGCCACTGGGGCTGCCTGCTGGTCAACACCGTGCTCGAGATGGCCGGCGTCGACGACGCCCTGGCCGCCCACGCCAGCCGCCACCTCGACCGGGTGCAGCGCGTCTTCCAGACCAGCCTGGAGACCGCCGGCGCGCCGCCGGCGTTGGCGGAAGACCTCGCGGCCATGCTGATGCTGGTCAACGAGGGCGTCCGGGTCTCCAGCCGCCGCGAGTCGGCCGAGGCCGGGCCCTCGCCCTCCATCGCCGCCATCTTCCGCCTGGTGCGCAACGCCATCGCCAGCCCGCTCGCCCCGCACGACAGCAGAGAGATCACGCTATGAGACACGAACTCCAGGTCGAGATCCTCAAGGAGCTCATGCAGCAGCTCGACGAGGGCCGGAACGTCGACGCCGGTGTCCAGTACCGCGTGCCCACCGCCGCCTATGTCTGCCCCGACCAGGCGGCCAAGGAGTGGGACGCCTTCTTCCGCAACCACCCCCAGCTGATCGGCCTGTCACAGGACCTGCCCGAGCCCGGCACGTTCTTCACCCTCGACGACTTCGGCACGCCGCTGCTGGCCACGCGCGACAAGAACGGCGTCTTCCGCGCCTTCCTCAACGCCTGCCGTCACCGCGCCGTGAAGGTGGCCGCCGAGCCGCGCGGCAAGCAGTCGATCTTCGTCTGCCCCTTCCACAACTGGAGCTACGCCAACACCGGCGACCTCCTCGCCGTCCCCAACGAGGATCACTTCGGCGCCATCGACAAGTCGTGCCACGGCCTCGTCGCCCTGCCGGCGGTCGAGCGCGACGGCCTGCTCTGGGTGCATCCCCAGGCCGACGGCCATCTGGATGTCGACGAACTGCTGGGCTCCGAACTGGCGGCCGAGATCGCCTCCTTCGGCCTGGCCCGCCACGGCTTCGCCGGCGCCACGCCCATCCCGGGCGACCTCAACTGGAAGTTCGCCAACGACACCTTCGGCGAGACCTACCACTTCGGAAAGCTGCACAAGGACACGCTGGGCCGCGTGTTCTACGGCAACAACCTCCACTTCAAGGAGTTCGGCCGCCACCACCGCTTCGTCACCGCCAGCCGCGGCATCGATCGGCTGCGCCCCCTGCCCGAGTCCGAGTGGAGCGTCGTGGGCGCCACCTTCGTGCTCTACCACCTGTTCCCGAACATCCAGCTGATCTGCAGCACCGAAAGCGCCACCCTGATCCGCATCTACCCCGACCCCGCCCACCCGGGCCGCTCGGTCACCAAGGTCAGCTTCTACTTCTCGCCCGAGACCGCCGCCGAGGCCGCCGCCCGCGATGCGGCCGGGGTCGATCCGCGCGCCGTGTACGATCCCTCCAACGACCGCCGCGGCCCCAGCCTCCAGGCCTCTTTCGAGGTCTTCAAGAGCACCATCGCCCAGGAAGACTACGTGATGGGCGCGCTGCAGCAGCGCACCGCCGAGAGCGGCCAGCTGAAGGAGGTCATCCTCGGCCGCAACGAGCCGGCCCTGCACCACTTCCACCGCAACTACCGAGAGGCCCTCAACCAGCCCCCGCTGGAGCCGGTGGGTTAGCCCCGGGGCGGTCTCACCCCGCTGCGGCGCCTCAACGCACTGCCCACGCGTCTCGCGCGCGACCGCACAGCTTCGACCCACGTCACACGAGCGCCGTCAAACAAGCTTGAGTATGTCGCGACAAGTTCGTGCGGCCGTCCGGGAACCATCTCCAAAGGGTTAAGGCCGAACTCTACGCCTGCCCCTCGAACTGAGGGGGACGACCATGCGACTTTACGGCTACCTGGCCTCTGCCAGCACTCTGGCCCTGATCCTGACGGCCGCAGCGCCCGCGCGCGCCGCCGAGGCCGACGCCGCGGAGGCCGATGCGGGGCCCGCGCTCGAGGAACTGCTGGTCACCGCGCAGAAGCGCAGCGAGAACCTGCAGGATACGCCGATCGCCATCTCGGTGCTCACGTCGCAGGGTTTGGAAGACCGCAACGTCTACTCGCTGGTGGACCTGGGCGACGGCGCGATCCCGTCGCTGAAGGTGGCCCCGTTCTTCTCGCGCCCGGGCGCGCTGATCATGAACATCCGCGGCATCGGCGTCCTGTCGGACTCGAACCAGCCGGCCCGGGACCAGGGCGTCGGCATCTACGTCGACGGCGTCTACCTGGGCCGCCCGCAAGGGCTGGGCACGGCGCTCTATGACGTGGAGAGCATCGAGGTGCTGAAGGGGCCGCAGGGCACCCTGTTCGGGCGCAACACCGAGGGCGGCGCCGTCAGCATCACCACCAAGAAGCCGACCGGCGAATTCGGCCTGATGACCAAGGCCGGGGTCTCGAACTTCGCCGGCTACGTCGGCGAGGTGCATATGGACCTGCCGAAGTTCGCCAACATCTCGGTCAAGCTGGACGGCGTCCTCACCGGCCGTGAGGGCTGGGTCAAGAACCCGCTGGCCACCGCGGATGACTTCGGGGGCTACGACAAGCGGGCCTTGCGCGTCCGCCTCCTGTGGGAGCCGGTGGCGAATTTCACCGCCGACTACGCCTACGACGCCGCCTACGACGCGACGACCACCCTCTATATGCAGTTCCTGGCCGCCAGCACCTTTCCGACCGCCCTGGTTCCCGCCGCGGGCAACACGGCGAGCACCAAGCGGATCCGGAACGCCACGTTCGGGGCCCCGCAACGCGAGAGCATCGGCCGGACCGAGGGCCACCGCCTGACCCTGGACTGGAAGCTCTCGGACCATGCGCTGATCAAGTCGATCGCGTCCTACCGCGACCTGACCCAGTCGCAGTGGGACAACGGCTCGGTCGCCCAGTCGGCCGGCGTGTTCCGCACGGGCGCGACCTTCCTGAACCAGGACTACGGCCGCTACAGCCTCGCCTACTTCAAGCAGCAGCAGTCGAGCGAGGAGGTGCAGCTCATCGGCGACCTGCCCCGCATCCAGTACGTGCTGGGCGCGCTGTACTACCGCGAGCGGGTCTCGGACAACGCGCGCGCCTTCGCCACCAACACCTTCACCGACGCCGTGGGCATCAACGGCGTGCCCCGGGCCATCGACCCGCTGACCCAGCGCATCGACCGAGCCAGCGAGGTCACCACCAAGAGCTACGGCGCGTTCGGCCAGGCGACCTATACCCCGCCGCTTCTGGACGACGCCCTGCACATCACCGCCGGCGGCCGCTTCACGCGCGACGAGAAGAAGGGCCGGATGCGCACCATCAACAACGTGAACTTCCCGCTCGGGTCGGCCGGCCGCATCATCGGCGGCCTCACCTCGCCCAATCCGCTCAACGAGTCCTGGGAGAGGTTCGACCCCATCGTGAACGTCGCCTACGACGTCTCGGAGGACATCCTCGTCTACGGAAAGTACAGCACGGGCTACAAGTCGGGCGGCGCGAACTCCCGCTCGCTGCGCTACGCGCCCTTCGACCCCGAGACGGTGTCAATGTTCGAGGCCGGCGCGAAGGCCGAGTTCATGGACCGGCGTCTGCGCGTCAACGTGTCGGCCTACGACGGTCGCTACAAGGACATCCAGCTCGACTTCAGCGCCCAGTATCTGCAGACCGACCCTGTCACCGGCGCGCTGCTGCAGACGCAGCGCACCACCACCGAGACCACCAACGCGCCGGGCAAGGGCAAGCTGCGCGGGTTCGAGGCCGACGTCGCCTTCGCCGTGACCGACGACCTCACCGTTTCGGGCAGCTATGCGTACAACGAGGTGAAGATCCCCGACACGCTCAACCCGTTCCCGCAGGCGAACGGCCGGATCATCACGGTGCCGATCCCCATCTACCAGGTCTACACGCCAGAGAACTCCGCCAGCTTCGCCATCGACTACAGCCGCCCCGTCTTCGGCGAGGCCCGGTTCGTGGCTCACCTCGATGGCAACTACGGCGACGGCTACTACGCCAACTACACCGACGTCGCGTACGACCCGGTCACCCGGGCCGTCACGATCCGCCAGCCGAAGGGCGACAGCTCGTTCATCGTCAACGCGCGGGTCTCGATCGCCGACCTGCCGACCGGCCCGGGACGCACCACCGTGTCGATCTGGTCGCGCAACCTCCTCAACGACGAGCACGTCTTCGCGAAGTTCCTGAGCGACCGGACCGGCCTCGGCGGCTTCTTCAACGAACCGCGCACCTTCGGCCTGGAAGTCTCGATGAAGATGTGACGCGTCGGGCGCCGGCGGGCCATACCGCCGGCGTCGCCTCGCCGGCAGAGCCGGTCAAGGGGACACGCTCACGTTCTCGATGGGGATCGGTCCCCTATCCCCAAAGCTCCCCCGGTCAGGCCGTAAATCGTGCGGGAATCTCGGGGTCGGCGGTGTCCAGCAGCGGAATCCGCCCTTCGGGGAGTCCCTGATAAGCCTCGAACCAGCGATCGACCCAGTCCGGATCCCTCACCCGGCTCGGGTGATAGCTCGGCGACAGCGAGCGCAGGATGGCCGGCGAGGCGTGGCGCGCGAACCGCCCGACCATGGCCCACAGGGCGCGCCGGCTCTTCCAGACCGTCCAGCGCCCGTCCCGCTTCAGCATCGCGCGATAGCCCTTGCGGCTGGCGCGCGCCACGTGCCAGGCGGCGAAGAGCGTGCCCCAGACCCTTGGCCAATAGCGGCCGAAGAGGTGCTGATAGAGATCGAAGGCCACGGTCTTGTGCTCGGTCTCTTCCACCATGTGCCAGAGCACGAGCGAGGCAACCGAGCGGTCGGCGTCGCCGAACAGCAACGCGCGCTGATGGATCAGCCACTCCGTGATGCCCATGGTCATGGTCTCGAACCCGGCGGTGTAGGCCAGCCGCCAGCGCAGGCTGCGCGTCTGGAAGCGGGCATAGTCCGCCTCCATGTCCGCCTCGACCGCGGCCAGTTCCGGATAGCTGCGCTTCAGGATCTCGTTGTAGCGGCGGTGGTTCTGGAAGTGGACGCCCTCCTGGCCGATGAAGGCGCGCACATCGGCGGCCAGCGCCGGGTCCTTCACCTGGCGCAACGCCTCGGTCACGGTCCGGATCAGGAACGGCTCCAGATAGGGCATGGCCAGCGAGGCGCCGTTGACCATGTGGCTCCACTCGGCTCGCGCCGGATGCCAGACCGGGTCGATCTGTTCGTCGAACGTGAAGGGAATGCGCCGCACGACGATCTTCGAGGCGCTCACGACCCGCGCTTCCCTTGATGCCGGAGATGCCTCCACGCGCCCCATACCAGCAGCGCGGCGGCCAGGTGAACGCCCACCATCGCCGGCC
The DNA here is from genome assembly GCF_965284355.1 of Phenylobacterium sp. Classification (NCBI taxonomy): domain Bacteria; kingdom Pseudomonadati; phylum Pseudomonadota; class Alphaproteobacteria; order Caulobacterales; family Caulobacteraceae; genus Phenylobacterium; species Phenylobacterium sp. The sequence goes on from NZ_OZ260078.1 coordinate 1,059,949, forward strand.
AGCCGAACAGGAAGATGATGTTGTTGATCGTCACGTCGCCCGGAAAGGGGCCGCCGCCGAACTCCAGCCCCCGCGTCCCGAAGATCGCGTTGGCGATGGCCGGCAGCTTGAAGAGCCAGGCGAAGGCCAGCGCCGACCAGAAGAGGACCGCCTGCGCCCGCTCGCCCAAGCGCAGATAGCCCCCGCCGCGCCGATGGCGATCAGCAGGGTGCCGTTCGTGATCGCCTCCAGGTGGGCCATGTTCCACGCCCGGCGATCGCCGCCGATGCTGACCGGCACGTCCCTGACGAACGGCCACAGGTCGATGGCGCCCAACGTGAAGAAGAAATAGGCCCACCCGACCGCCAGCGCGGTGACAAAGAGGCCCACGCCGTTCAGCACAAGCAAGCCGCGACGTCGTTCGCTGAGCACATCCGGTCTCCGCCTGTCCTACGGCAGAGCCTAGCACGCCCCCGCCCCCGCGATAGTCGCCCCCCGACGGCGTCGTCAGGCGTCCGCGCGCACCGCACGAAGCCTCAGCCTGAGAGAGGGTGCGCCTGTCACCGTGTCCCTGTCCGCCGCGTCCCTGGGGCGGGCGGCCGAGGTCTCATCGCCCCCCATCGGGATCGGGCGGCGACCCTGCCGCCTCCCCCTCCGGCGTCCAGCTCGCCGCAGGCCGCTGCCAGGGCCCGGGCGGCTCGTCCACGATCCGGCCCTCGGTGGGCGAGTAGTGACTCCCGCGCACGCGCCGCCACCCATCCGCCCGCGTCTCCAACTTGAAGCTGCGCAGCGTCACCGCCTGCTCCACCTCGGGCTTCGGCGGCGCCTCGGCCCGGTGGCTGCCGTACTTCGTCGCCGCCAGCTTGGCCGCATACCAGCGCAGGTGCCGCAGCCGCACCTCCACCGCCCGCGCATTGGCCGGCGTCGTCGCCATCGCCTCGTCGAACGCCAGCTCGCCCACCCGGTCGGCCTGGAGCTCGCGCGCCAGCTGCACCGCGTCCCTGAGGTCCGACCGCGCCAGCATCCACCGGTACACCGTCCGCACATTGGGCAGCGCCGGGTCCCGGCAGATCGCCACCATCCCCTCGCCCTCGCACAGCCGGTCCACGATCTCGTCGCACGTCGCCGTGCAGAACGGCGTCTTCGGCGCCGACCACCCCCGCCCCGCCGCCCGCCGCGCCGCGTCCAGCCGCTCCGCGAACCCCGCCCGCTTCCCCGACGCCCACGCCAGCACGGTGTTCAGGCTGGGCAGCCCATCCTCCGCCCCGCCGGCGCACACCCCCGCCAGCGTCTCCCCCGCCGCCACGCGCCGCAGGATCTCTTCCTCCGCCTCGGGCCCGTACCACCGCCGCTTCACCGCCGGGTCCCGCCCCCGCCAGCCCGTGATCCCCGGCCCGCCGCCGACCGGTCGCCGCCGCGACGCCGCCCCGGCGTCAGCCGACGCCTCAGACACGCCAAGGCCCTCGCCACCGGCCACGCCGGCGCCGCTCGCATCGTCCATCCAAGTCTCCTGAGTGAGAGAGGAGAGCCAGCGCCCCCGAGGAAAACGCCCCCCAGGCGCGCATAACCAGGCGCCCATACCCAGGCGCGCGCCCGTCAGCCTTCCCAGGCCCCAGGCGCAAATCCGAACTCTGCCCAAACCCTACCAAAAACGCGCGCAAAGTTCAAGAACAAATCACGAACATCATTCCTCCAGCCCCAGAGACCGCGGGGACCGGCGCCCGCAACAAGCGGCTTGGCCGCCTGAAGATTGCCGTGCGGGGCCTGCTGCTGGCGGCCTATTTCGTGCCGGGCGCCCGCTAGAGCGGAGGGCGGGCGGCGCGCGGGATTCCGAACAGGACCCCTCAAACGGCGATATTCGCCGGACCGGCGGCGCTCCACCCTGCGGATCCCACACAACGGAGTCCGCCAATGCCGTCGCGTCGCCATTGTTTTCCGATCTCCGCCGCCACTGCGGCGCTGGCCGTCGCCGCGAGCGCCGAGGCCACGGTCATCGACTTCGACGACCTTGCCTATGCTACGCCCACCTCCGTGGTGGAGCTCAACACCCAGTTTGCGCACCTGGGAATCCTGTTCGAAAACGGCGTCGGCAGCAAAGACACCTTCGGCGGCGTTATCATCCTGCCGACCGATCCGGACGGGACCAACCTCGGTTACATGCGGCTTGGAGCCCCCCAGACGATCCGCTTCGTCGATCCGACGAACTCGGCGGTGAACGCAACGACCGATTTCGTGTCGTTCGACAACCTCGGTCTCATCGCCAGCGGCGGCCTCTACAGCGGCTTCAATGCGCGCGCCTACGATGTGAACGGCAACCCGCTCGGCGAAACCACGGTCGATCCGGTGGGGCCTTGGCAGGCGCGGTCGCCGTTCACGACCAGCTTCAGCTTCGCCGGCATTCATCGGATCACCACGACGCGGATCGTGCGCCGGGACATCGGCATGCAGCCGATCGACAACCTGACCTTCGGCCCCCTGACCATCCTGACGCCCGCCCAGGCGGTGCCCGAGCCATCGACCTGGGCGACGATGATCCTGGGGTTCGGTCTGGCCGGGGCCGCGCTTCGAGCGCGGGACGTCAGGCCCCGGTCAGCGCGTCGACCACGAGCTCGGGCCGGCTGATCGCCAGATAGCGGCCGGCATCCGGCACGAGTCGCAAGGGCGTATCCGGCAGGCGACGTCGCCACCACGCCGCGACGGTCGGCGGATCATGCAGGAAGTCGTGAGCGCCGACGAGGATGCGCCAGTCGGTGAGACCCGAAAGCGGCGGACCCTCGTCAGGCCGCAGGAAGGCGGTGGTCTCGTTGATCCACCCCGCATGGCGTCCGGTAGCGAAGGGACGCAGCGCCCGGAAGTAGTCGCGGACCAGTTCCGGATCGGCCACCGCCGCCTCGTCGGGCGGGCTGCCGCGGGCGCCGCGCGCCAGTTTCGCGGCCACCTGCTCAATGGTGGCGTTGCGGGTGAACAGAGGCGCAATCCGTCTCACGAAGTCGGGGTTCCGATGGAACATGGCCTTCGTGATGCTTGACGACCCCAGGCCCGAGCCGCTCTCGCCGACGGGCGGATCCGGATTCACGAGAACAACCCGACGCAGTCGACCGGGCGCGCGGCGCTCGATGGCCGTGATGTACTGCGCCGCGCCGCGCGCAACCACATCGAGACGGCTGATCCTGAGGGCGTCGAACACGCGGAGCGCGTCGTCGGCCGCCAGGGCGAAGGGATCGTGGTCGCCGGGACGCGCGCCCGCCAGTTCGTCGGTCAGGCCGAACCCCGGACGGTCGATGGCGATGGGGCGATAGCCGGCGGCCTGCAACGCGCGCAGCAGTCGCCGGGCCACGTGGCGGCAGGAGGTGGTCGAATGTGCGACCAGGACCGCTCGTCCCGAGGCCGGCCCGTAGTCGCTCACCGCGATGCGCCGGCCGTCGGCGCCGAGCACGAAGCGCAAAGGCTCCATCACCGGGTCGACGAAGCCCAGGTCGCCGCCGGTCGCCGCGGTGAGCCAGCGTAGAGCGCGGGCCTCGGAAACCTTGCGGCCGAGCACAACGCCGGTGGGCGCATCGAGGATCAGATGGACGCGTTCGAGCTCCTTGCGCGCCACCGCCTCTCCAATCCCCAGCGCTCGGGCGGCGTCGGCGCGCGATGCGCCTTCCGCAACCAGCGCGGCCAAGGCGGCCTGGCGCGGGCTCAGGCCCCACAGGTCCTGCAAGACCTCCGACGGTTCGTCACGGGGCAGCAGGCCGAACGAGGCGGAGACCAGCGTCGAGACCAAGGCAGGAAGCCGGCTCGCATGACAGCGCCGCTCGGCCTCGGCGATCGCCTCGCGCGCCGTGTGATAGGAGACCCCGGCCGCCACGGCCGCGGCGCGCACGCCGCCGCGCAGAATGGTCTCGACGACCACGCGGGTCTGCAGGCCGGTGAGCCCGAACGCGGCGCAGGCGGCGGCAAGGGGGCCGGAGGTTGGGATCGCGCCAACCAGCACGACGACCCCTGTCGGGTGGGATGTCGCAGCCTCGGCGAGGTCCGGGGGCAGGCGCCAGCCGGCCGTGGCGTGGGCCGGCGCATACACGAACAATGCGGTCGACTCTGACCGCCCGTCCGTCGCCACCAGGCCCGGCGCCGTAACCGGAGCCGCGCCGGCCAACACGCGGTCGACACAGTCCTGGTCGGCGCCCGCCGCGCCATCCAGGGCCTTGAACCCCGGTGTCTCGCAGACAAGCGAACCGTCCGCCGCGTAGGCAGCCCCGGCGATGGCGGCCGGGTCGAACAGCGGGATGTCGCCGCCAAGGCCGCGCTCTGGCGTCGCCGCAGCGACGGCGCCGCCTGAGTTCGACTTCAGTCGCCCCGACATCTCGACTCCCGTTCGCCGTTTTCCTCGAGGTCTCGGGGGCACAATACTGGACTGCACCCCTGCGGTGAGACAGCGTAAATCAGGGACAGTTGATCGGCGTTGATGGGGTGAGGAGGTTTCGGGACACAATACCTGTCCCCGCGCCAACGTCTCGGATCGGGAAGGGAGCCAAGGACCGCTGGCCGAGGCCGGAGGCCGGAGAGCCGGTGGTGGAGGGGGCGAGCCGCCTCACCGCGGTAGGCCCCAGCCCACCGCGACCCGTAGCCGGCAAGCGCCGGGCGCTCCGCGCACAAAGCGCCTTAAGTTCATGGGCAGCCAACGGCTCCGGCCAGCGGCCGGGTCAAGGACCGCGCTCCGCGCGGCCGCGCCAGCGGCGGCCCGCCAGGGCCGTCCTTGAAGCGGCCGAGGGGCGGAGCAAGCTCCGCGCCCGGACCCAAGGCCACGACGCTCACGCTCGAGGTCCGCAGGGGAAAGGCATCGCGTCCCCCAAACCTCTCAGCGCCCTTCCTGACAGAGGCTTCAGCTTGTGTTCACGTAGGGTCCTCGACGCTCCAGACACGCCGGAGCTGGCGAGGGGTGCGGGGCGATGAATGACGAGCGGAATGCGGGCTACTGGGGGAATGCGGGCTACTGGGGGAATGCGGCGCCCGGGAGCCCTCACAGCTACGACTACCAGCAGGGCGCTCGGGAACGGGAGCGCGAACGGCGGGAAGCCGCGGAGTACGATCGCCGTCAACTTGAAGAGGATCGCAGGCGCGAAGCCGAGCGCACCGCCCAACACATTGAGTGGCTGAAGCGCCCCCAGACGCAGACAACGGGAGACGGCGGGCGGACAACAGGCGTCCGCCAGCCCCACAGGAGATCCGGCGGCCTCCCGATGATCGTCCTGGCGATCATTGCCGTGGTGTTCGGGGTCTCGCAGGTCGGCCAGATGATCGAAAGCCACAAAGGCCAGGGTCGAGGCGCGCGCCGCGCTCCACGCCAACGTGGCCGCCGCGCGCAACACTCCGGAGGGCCGAGGGATCCTGGGCGCGCCGCGGCCCTGGTACGACCCCTTCAAGCTGATCAAGAAGGGACACACGGCCGACGGAGATTTCTTCGACTCCCTCAACGCCAGACGCATCGATGACAAGGAGGCCCTGCGCCTCTGCGGCATCCACGCCGGCATCCAGGGCGCCAGGGAAACCCGGGCGGGCGCCTGGTCCAAGCTGCCGCCCGGCGACCAGTTCGTGGCCGGCTATCGGTTCATCGTGCTCTCGAAATCCACGTGCCTGGCCCGCGTGGGGGTCAAGGCGACCTAGCGCCGCCGCCCGGTGGCGACCGACCCGCGGGCCGCAGGCCGGAGAGCCGGTGGTTGAGGAGGCAGGCGACCGCACTGCGCCAGCCTCGGCCGAAAGCCCTGGCGGCTCTCATCTAATCCCAAAATCGCTGGTCGCGCTGCCTGACCACACGATAGGTCTGGAAGGCAAGTCGGGCTTTCATCGTGGCGACGCTCGAGGCTAGGTCGCCCAGCACGTCCGCCAGTTGAAGCTTGGTTACGGTTGAGCGATGCCCAACAATGACCTCGCGAAGTTCAAGGCGCGGGGAGAACCCAACGAAATGCAGACCGCTTTCGGCGTCGGCGACATCCACGCTCGTGGGAATGCGGACCTCCTGTTCGTAGCGCCAATGGTCGAACTTCGTGCGCATAATTTTCAGAAGGATCTCTTGGGCTTCATTCATGTGCCCCGCGACCAGGAGCCGATCCAAGAGGGCGCTGTCGTGTGGTCGCCGACGGTAGATGACCTCCATCGTGACGTCGTCTGGAATATCGAAGCCCAGACAGATGCCCTTGTGGCGGTCGGCGTAGTGGCTCCACTGGACGGGGTTGCTCCAATTTCGGCTGAAACAGAGAAGGCCAAACTTGGCGTTCATCTCGTGCAGAGACTCTCGCCATGCTTTGCGACTAGCCGAGTCCGGCAGCGCAATGGCCAAGCCTTCGAAGGGGTCGTTCAGGTCAGCCAGGCGAGCGATCTTGAGCCGGCGCAGCTTGACGTTGCTCAGGCCGTGCTCGGCGCTAACAAAATGATATGCTCGCATTTAGGTTACGACTCAGCATCGTGGCTGTCCCGCCGTTGATAGTCGCCCAGTTATCAGACGGCCATTGTCAGGCTTCGCTGCCTTCGCGACCGCCAGCCCAGCAGCCCGACGCGGCGTCCGCAACGGGTCGAAACGGAAGTCCACCTGAGGCCCGACTGGAGGTCTCCAGTCCGGCCGGACGTCAATGTCTCCTCCTGGCGCATTCCCGACCAGCAGCCCGTGTCTCACGGCACCTCAATAACCCCCACCTTCGGAACACGCTGACAGGAACACTATTCCCTATGCCTCGGCGCGCTTGCCGCCCGCCCCCGCGACCGAGCCAGGCGCCTATTCGACGGCCTCCCCGCCCCTCGCATCGTCCCTCTCCCACCCCTCGTTCTGGAGCGTGAGGCTCTGGATCGCCACCGCGCCGCCGCCCCCCTCCAACTCGGGCAGGGCCACAAACTCCGACGGCCAGCAACGATAGACGTTGTAGGCCATCACCTTCTCGCCGGCCTCGTTGTAGAGCTCCAGCACGACGTCCTTCCGGAAGTCCTTCAGCGACACGTCCGCAGCGCCCGCCGCGCCGCCCGCCTGATCGTCGATCCCGGCGTTGCGATAATCCCAGACCTTGTCCGCCCAGGTCGCGAACGCCGCGTCGTGGGTGACCCCGCGCTCCAGGGTGATCGCCTCGTACTCGCTCTGGCCCGGCGCCCGCCGCAGCGGCGTCGGGTCGCCGCCCGTCCGGAGGGTCACCACCTGACTCCGCCGCGCCAGTCCGCTCACCTGCGACACGCCAGCCACGCACCGCCCGTCCCACATCAGGCGGAACCTGAAGCTGCGATAGGGATCCTGGCCTGGCGTCGTCTGCGGCATCCGCGCCCCCTGCCCGGCCGCCGATCGCGGCCCGGGATCAGCCTAGCGCGGCGCGGCCCCGGCGCCCACGCACGCGGTTCACCCACCGTCCCCCTACCCAAGGCGCCCGGCGCCGCCTAACGTCCGGCGCAACAACAAGGCCGCGCGGCGCGCGCTCCGGGGGGAAACCAGTCTCATGTCGTCAACACCCGCCACCGGGGCGCCCAACTTTTCGCCGGCCTACCGCAACACGGTCCTGTGGCTGCTGGTGCTGGCCTACACCTTCAACTTCATCGACCGCACGATCATCTCGACCATCGGCCAGGCCATCAAGGTCGACCTCGAGCTGACCGACCAGCAGCTGGGCTGGCTGGGCGGGCTGTCGTTCGCGCTGCTCTACACCACCCTGGGCATCCCGATCGCCCGGCTGGCCGAGCGCAAGAGCCGGGTCAACATCATCTCGATCGCCATCGTGGTCTGGTCGGCGTTTACCGTGCTCTGCGGCACGGCCACCTCCTACGTCCAGCTGCTGCTGTTCCGGGTGGGCGTGGGCGTGGGCGAGGCGGGCCTCAGCCCCCCGGCGCACAGCCTGATCAGCGACTACTTCGAGCCCAAGACGCGGGCCTCGGCCCTGTCGATCTACGCCTTCGGCATCCCGCTGGGCACCATGTTCGGGGCCATGGCCGGCGGCTGGATCGCCGAACACTTGAGCTGGCAGGCGGCGTTCATGGTCGTGGGCCTGCCGGGCATCCTGGTGGCGCTGGCGATCAAGCTGGTGATCAAGGAGCCGCCGCGCGGCTGGTCCGACCGCCAGGCGGCGATCGAGGCCGAGCCGCCCGCCGCCCTGGGCCGCGAGGCGTCGGAGGCCGGCGCCCCGGCCGAAGGGCCTGTCGCGGCCAAGACCGCCCAGGCGGCCGACCCGCCGCCCTCGATCCTGGCGGTGGGCAAGCGCCTGTTCGGCTCGTGGGGGATGTTCCACATGGCCGCCGGCATCACCATGGCCAGCTTCGCGGGCTATGGCGTCGGCAACTATGCGCCCGCCTACTTCATCCGCGAGTTCGGCCTGGGCCTGGGCATGGTGGGCCTGGCCATCGGCCTGATCGCCGGCCTGTCGAACGGCGCCGGCACCCTGCTGGGCGGCTTCCTCACCGACTGGGCCTCCAAGCGCAGCGCCCGCTGGTATGCGCTGGTCCCGGCCATCGGCCTGATCCTGGCCACGCCGCTCTACATCTACGCCTACACGCGCGAGAGCTATCAGCTGGCCTGGGCGGTCCTGCTCATCCCGGGCGTGCTGCACTACACCTACCTCGGCCCCACGTTCGGGGTGGTGCAGAACGCCATGGACGTGCGCATGCGCGCCACCGCCGTGGCCCTGCTGTTCTTCGTGCTGAACCTCATCGCCCTGGGCTTCGGCCCGCCCTTCTGCGGCTGGTGCATCGACCAGTTCGCCCGGGCGGCCTTCACGGCCAAGGGCATGGCGGGCGACTTCCTGACCGCCTGCCCCGGCGGCTCGGCGCCCAAGGGTTCGGACCCCGCCCTGGCCGCAGCCTGCAAGGCGGCGATGAACGAGGGCACGCGCTCGGGCATCGTGGCCAACCTTTTGATCTACGCCTGGGCCGGCGTGCACTACCTGCTGGCCGCCATCACCCTGCCCAAGGACATGGCCAAGGCCCGCGCCGCCGCCGAGGCGGGCGACGCCGCCGCGGCCGCCCGCGCCGCCGGCTGAGCCGACCCGTCGACACGTCCGCCCGCTGCAGCGCAGCGGGCGGCGTTTGCACTGCCGAACAAAAAGCCGCCACGCCGGCGGACCCGCCTGCAACCAATCCGCCACGTGGCGGGTTGTTGGCCTGTCGGGGGCCGCATTCTGTTCGTGGGGCTGATTCATCATGTTTCGATCCGGGGCCATTGGGCTTCTCGCCGTTACGGCGCTCGCTGCGGGCGCGCCGGCGGCCGCGAACGCCGCGACCTTCCTGACCGTCGGGGCCTCCAGCCTCTGTGGACCGGGCGGCTGCTTCGCCGGCGACAAGAAGAGCTACACCCAGACCTTCTCGGCCTCGCAGCGCGCGGGGTCGTTCGACGTGTCGCGGATCCAGGTCGACAAGTCGGTGACCGCCGGCGCCATGACCCACAACGCCGTGAAGGTGACCTTCATCCTGGCCGACGGGACCGAGGTCAGCTGGGGCAAGTTCTCGCTGGAAGCGTTGGGCGGCGACGTCGTGACGCTGGGCGGACAGCCGGTGGCCTGGAACGCGGCGGCCGGCGACCTCACGGTGCGCCTCGACCTGGTCGTGCCGGAGAAGCCCGGCGCGGGCGGCGGTGGCGGCTTCGGGTTCGGCGGCGGTTGGGCCGCGGGCGGCGGCGCGGCTGACGTCGATGCGGGCGGCGGCTTCACCGACGTCGTTCAGGGCGGGCCGCTGATCAAACCTTCGATCAACCAGCCCTCCGTCGCGGCCATCCCGGAACCCGGCGCCTGGGCGCTGATGATCGTGGGGTTCGGCGCGGCGGGGGCCATGCTGCGCCGCCGCAAGGTTTACCACCTTAGGTATGGTTAATTTTCCCCCAACACGGGAGAGCTGATCGCGCCCCTGGGGCGAGTGCTTGTGGGCTCTACTTCCTGTTGCGTAGGTTCCCCGACATTCACCACGGATGGGGCCGGGGTATGCGCAAGTTTCTGATCGCCGCGTTCGCGGTCGCGGCCGTATCGCTGGGGGCCTCTCAGGCCCAGGCGGCCACCGTGCTCAACGCCGGCTGGACCACCGACTGCGGGAAATCCACCTGCTTCGACGAGAACGGCCAGTACCGGCAGACCTACTCCCGCGACGCCTTCAGCGGCCCCGTGAGCATCAGCCAGCTCCTGATGGACCGCGGCGTGCTTGGAACCCTGGATGGTAAAACCTTCCGTCTCAGCTTCCAGTTGAACGGCGAAGAGGTCGGAACCTGGGGTCAGTACAACATGGGCGGCATCGGCGGCGACCAGCTCTGGTTCGGCGGCGAGCAGGTCACCTGGAACCCCGAAGACGGCGATCTCGTCCTCGTCCTCCAGATCACGCCCCCGCCCAAGCCGGGCGCCGGCGGCTTCGGCGGCTTCGCTCTGCGCGAGGATGGCGACGGCGAATCAGCGCCCTTCGACATCGGCGAGGAAGGCGATGGCGGCCAGCCCGGCGGCCGCGAACCCGTCGCCGCCGTGCCCGAACCCTCAGCCTGGGCGATGATGATCATCGGCTTCGGCCTCGCCGGCGCCCTCGTCCGACGCCGCGCTGTGGTATTGGCGCAACCCTGACGCTGCAACCGCCCGCTAAACGGGTGTTGCCGGCTTGACATCATCTGTCGCAAATCTGTGATCTCCCCGCACGAGCGGCCGCCTGCACGTCGGCCGCAGGGGAGAACGACACATGAAATCCAAACTTGCGCAGGCCGCCTCGTGGGCGGTCCTGTTTGCGTTGGGCGCTGGCGCCGCGGCGTCGGCCCAGACGGCCAGCGTCGAGGAAGTGGTGGTGACCGGTTCGCGGATCCGCACCAGCCCGCTCGAGCGTGACCAGCCGGTCGTGGCCATCGACGAGGCGCTGGTCGCCAAGCAGGGCCTGACCTCGACGGTCGACGTCCTGCAGCGCATCCCATCCGCGGGCGGCGGCCTCAACGCCAAGTTCAACAACTCGGGCAACTTCGGCAATCCGCCGGACGGCGGCGGCGTCGGCGCGGGCTCTGCCGAAATCGACCTGCGCTACCTGAGCTCGCGACGGGTCCTGGTGCTGGTGGACGGCCTTCGTTGGGTGCCCGGCGCCGCGGCCTCGGGCGTGCCGGGCTCGGTCGACCTGAACACCATCCCGACGGCCATGATCAGCCGCATGGAAGTGCTCCAGGAAGGCGCCTCGCCGATCTACGGCTCGGACGCCATCGCCGGCGTGGTGAACATCATCACCAAGGAGCGCCAGGAAGGCTTCCAGGCCACGGCCCAGATCGGCCAGACCGACCACGACGACGGCTTCACCCAGGACTACAACGTCACCTGGGGCGCGACCGCCGGGAATCTCTCGATCGTCGTCGGCGGCGGCTACTTCAAGCAGGACCCGGTGTTCTCGGGCGACCGCGCGATCAGCCGCTTCCCGCAACCCTTCGCCACCGCCTGCGACTCCAGTTGCTCGTCGGGCACCCCTCTGGGCCGGTTCATCGTCAGCGACCCGAACACCGGCCGCGACCTGAACCTGACCCTCAAGTCGGCGCTGGCCCCGGGCGTCCGCCCCACCTACACGCCCCTCGATCCGACGGGCGCGGGGTCCAGCTTCAAGGGCTTCACGACCGCCGACCGCTTCAACTTCCAGCCGTTCAACTACATCTCGACGCCGCTGGAACGCGTCAGCCTGTTCGGTTCGGTCCGCCAGGACATCACCGAGAACGTCCGATTCCGCGCCCGCGCCAGCTACGTGCAGCGCAAGTCGGCCAACCAGGCCGCCCCGCTCCCGCTGTTCGTGGGGCCCGACGCCGGCAACGGCAATCTGCTGGACACCATTCGGGTCGACGCCACCAACCCCTTCAACCCCTTCGGCTTCACCCTGCAGCCCGGCACTTACGCCTTCATCGGCCGTCGCCTGGTCGAAAACGGCCCGCGCCACTACGAGCAGGAAGTCGACACCTGGAACGTGACCGCCACCCTGTCGGGCGACTTCTCGGTCGGCGACAAGGACTGGGCCTGGGACGTGAACGCGATCTACTCTCGCAACCACGCCGAACAGACCTTCACCGGCAACGTCAACGCTCAGCGCGTGCAGCAGGCCCTGGGCCCGCTGGCCCAGTGCACCGGCCCGTGCGTCCCGCTGAACATCTTCGGCGGCGCGGGCACGATCACGCCGGCGATGCTGCAGTTCATCGGCTTCACCCAGCAGGACACCAGCCAGCAGGAATTGACCGACTTCTCGGCCAACCTGACGGGCGACCTGTTCGACCTGCCGGCCGGCCCCCTCGCCTTCGCCGTCGGCGTCGAGCGGCGGCGGACCGAAGGCTACTTCCAGCCCGACGCCATCGTGGCGGCCGGCCTGTCGTCCGACATCCCGGCCCAACCGGCGAGCGGCAAGATCACGGTCAAGGAGGCCTACGGGGAACTGAAAATCCCGCTGCTGGCCGACATGCCGTTCTTCCACCGCCTGGAAGGCTCGCTGGCGGCGCGCTTCTTCGACTATTCCACCTCGGGCTCGGACGAGACCTTCAAGGCCGGCCTGTCCTGGCGTCCGGTCGAAGAAGTGCTGTTCCGCGCGTCGTGGGGGGAGGGCTTCCGCGCTCCGTCGATCGGCGAGCTGTTCGGAACCGCCTCGCGCTTCGACCAGGAGATCAACGACCCCTGCTCGGGCATCACGGCGGCGACGCCGGCCGCGGTCCGCACCAACTGCATCGCCCGCGGCGTTCCCGCCAACGGCAGCTACGTGCAGCTGAACCAGCAGATCTCGGTGGTCACCAGCGGCAACCGCGCCCTCAAGCCGGAAACCAGCGAAAGCTGGAACTTCAGTGGCGTTTGGGAGCCGTCGGCCCTGCGTGACACCAGCTGGTCGCGCAACGTCTCGCTGGAAGTCGCCTACTCGAACATCGAGCTGGACGACGCGATCCAGGCGCAGAACGGCCAGAGCCTGGTCGATCGCTGCGCCCAATCGAACGACGCCCTGGCCTGCGCCACCATCACGCGGACGGCCTCGGGCCAGATCGCCGGGATCGCCAACCCGCTGATCAACATCGGCGGCATCAAGACCCGCGCCGTCGACGTCAACTTCGTGTGGACCTCGCCCGAGTGGGACGTCGGCCAGTTCGGCTTCCGCTGGTATACGACCCGTCTGCTTGAGTTCAGCGAGTTCGTGCCGGGCGGCGCGGGCCTGGTGAAGATCGAGCGTGAAGGCACCGAGCGTGGCAGCCCCGACCAGGCCTTCCCCAAGTGGAAGTCCACGGGGATGCTGGACTGGGACAAGGACATGTTCGGCGCCACGCTGACGGGCCGCTACATCCACAGCGTCCAGGAAGCGGGTGCGGCCAACAAGCTGGAGTCGCGCCTCTACATCGACGCCCAGCTGCGCTGGCGGCCCAACTTCATGGACCAGGACATCTCGTTCGCGGTCGGTGTGAACAACCTGTTCGACAAGGACCCGCCCGGCTGCATCACCTGCGGCCTGAACAACTACGACCCGAACGCGTATGACGCGCCGGGCCGCTTCATGTACCTGCGCCTGAGCTACAAGCAGTAGCCGCGGCGCCGGTAGCCATTGACTAAGGGATCATGCGGCCGGATATCCCGGCCGCATGATCCCCCGCTACACCCGCAAGGAAGCCGCCGACGTCTGGTCGCCCCAGACCCGATTCAAGATCATGTTCGAGATCGAGGCCCACGCCGCCGACGCGATGGCGGACCTGGGCGTGATCCCGAAGGAGGCCGCCCGGGTCATCTGGGAAAAGGGCCGAGACGCGATCTGGAACGCCGACCGCATCGACGAGATCGAGCGCGAGGTGAAGCACGACGTGATCGCCTTCCTCACCCACGTCACTGAGATCGTGGGCCCCGAAGCCCGCTTCCTGCACCAGGGCATGACGTCGTCGGACGTCAATGACACCACCCTCGCCGTCCAGCTCTGCCGCGCCACCGACCTCCTGATGGAAGACGTCGATATGGTGCTGGCCGCCCTCCGGCGCCGTGCCTACGAGCACCGCCTGACGCCGACCGTAGGCCGCAGCCACGCGATCCACGCCGAACCCACCACCTTCGGGCTCAAGCTGGCGGGCCACTATGCCGAGTTCCAGCGCGCCAAGGAGCGCCTGGCGATGGCCCGCTTCGAGATCGCGACCTGCGCGGTGTCGGGCGCCGTCGGCACGTTCGCCAACGTGGCGCCCGAGGTGGAGGCCTACGTCGCCGACAAGATGGGCCTGGCCGTCGAACCTGTCTCGACCCAGGTGATCCCGCGCGACCGCCACGCGGCCTATTTCGCCGCCCTCGCCGTGGTCGCCAGCTCGATCGAGCGGCTGGCCATCGAGATCCGGCACCTTCAGCGCACCGAGGTGCTGGAGGCGGAAGAGCCGTTCGATCCGGGGCAGAAGGGTTCCTCGGCCATGCCGCACAAGCGCAACCCGATCCTGACCGAGAATCTGACCGGCCTTTCCCGCCTCGTGCGCTCGGCCGTGGTTCCCGCCATGGAGAACGTGGCGCTCTGGCACGAGCGCGATATCAGCCACTCGTCCGTCGAGCGCGGCATCTGCCCCGATGCCTGCGTCCACCTCGACTTCGCGCTGCGCCGCCTGGCGGGCGTGGTGGAACGCCTGGTCGTCTACCCCGAGAACATGGCCAAGAACCTCGACCGCCTGGGCGGCCTGGTGCATTCGCAACGCGTGCTGCTGGGGCTGACGCAGAAGGGCCTTTCGCGTGAAGCCAGCTATGCCGCGGTCCAACGCAACGCCATGAAGGTCTGGCGCGGCGAAGGCGCCTTCCTCGACTTCCTGAAGGCCGATCCCGAGATCACGCTCGCCGACGCCGAACTCGAAGACCTCTTCGACCTGGGCTACCACTTCAAGAACGTCGACGTGATCTTCGCCCGCGTCTTCGGCGAGGACGCCCACGCCAAGGCTCTGGCGGCCGAGTAGCGCACAGGAGGCGGCGTCATCTCCACGATCGATGACCTCCGCCGCCTCGCCCTCGCCCTGCCGGGGGCGCACGAGGTCACCTACAAGGGCAACCCTTGGTTCAACGTGGGCAAGAAAAGCTTCGCGCTGGCCATCGACGGCCGCGTGATCCTGAAGCTCGACAAGGGCCACCAGGAGCTGCTGTTCGAGATCCGGCCCGAGACGTTCAGCAAGTGCCCCGTCGCGACCGTCTACTGGAGCTATGTGGAGATCGCGCACCTCGACAACGCCGAGCTTGCGGACCTTGTTCTGGAGGCGTGGGCGCAGATCGTGCCCAAGAAGGTGAGCCGCCCCGTGCTGTCGGCGTCGGGCCGCCCTTGACGCGCCCCGCGTAAGGCCTCTCACCTCTCCCCAACGACGGGAGATACAGATGGACATGCAGGCGATCCTCGAGGCCCAGAAGGCGGCGCACCTGCGCGACGGGGAGGCCTCGGCCGAGCTGCGGATCGAGCGGATCGACCGCTGCATCCGCCTGCTGCGCGAGAACCGCGCGGCTATCGAGGACGCGGTGAACATCGACTTCGGCTCGCGCTCGCGCGAGGCCACGGCGGTGACCGACATCGCCGGCTCCATCGGCCCGCTGAAGCACGCCCGCGATCACCTGCGCGCCTGGATGAAGCCCGAGAGGCGCAAGACCACACCGGCCATCCTGGGCATGCTGGGCGCCAAGGCCGAGGTGCGCTACCAGCCCAAGGGCGTGGTGGGCGTGATCAGCCCCTGGAACTTCCCGGTGAACCTCACCTTCGCGCCCCTGGCCGGAATCCTGGCGGCGGGCAACCGGGCGATGATCAAGCCGTCGGAGTACACGCCGGCCACCTCCGAGCTGATGAAGACCATGTTCGGCGGCGCCTTTTCAGAGGAGGAGATCGCCGTGATCACCGGCGGCCCGGAGGAGGGCGAGGCCTTTTCGCGGCTGGCCTTCGATCACCTCATCTTCACCGGGGCCACATCGGTGGCGCGCCACGTCATGCGGGCCGCGGCCGAGAACCTGGTTCCGGTCACGCTGGAGCTGGGCGGCAAGAGCCCCGTCATCCTGGGCCGCAGCGCCGACCTGCAGACCGCCGCCGCCCGGGTGATGAACGGCAAGACCCTGAACGCCGGCCAGATCTGCCTTGCGCCCGACTATGTCCTTGCCCCGCATGACCGGATCGACGGCTTCGTGGACGCCGCGCGCGCCTCGGTCGCCCAGATGTTCCCGGCGATCAAGGACAACCCCGACTACACCTCGGTGATCGCCCAGCGCCACTACGAGCGGATCACCGGCTACATCGACGACGCCCGCGCCAAGGGCGCCCGGATCGTCGAGCTGAAGCCCGAAGGCGAGGACCTCTCGCAGCAGGAGCACCGGAAGATCGCCCCCACGCTGATCCTGGAGCCCACCGACGACATGAAGGTGATGCAGGAGGAAATCTTCGGCCCGGTCCTACCGGTGAAGAGCTATCGCACCGTCGAAGAGGCCATCGCCTACGTGAACGGACACGATCGCCCGCTGGGGCTCTACTACTTCGGCGACGACGCGGCCGAGCGCGAGACCGTGCTGGCGTCGACCACCGCCGGCGGCGTCACGGTCAACGACGTGATCATGCATGTGGCCCAGGAGGAGCTGCCATTCGGCGGCGTCGGCCCGTCGGGCATGGGCAGCTACCACGGCGCCGACGGCTTCCGCGAGTTCAGCCACCGCAAGGCCGTGTTCAGCCAGATCAAGAAGGACATCGGGCCGCTGAAGGCGCTGCGCCCGCCCTATGGGCCAGGGATTCGCAAGTTCCTGGCCGCCCAGCTCAAATGAAGCCTTCCCTCCCCTTCCAGGGAGGGAGCGCACCTTAGTTCCCCGCCCGCACGCTTTCGCGCGCCTGGGCCAGGAGCTCGGCCATCTTCATGCGGACTTCGCCTTCAGAGACGGCGACGCCCGAGCCCTTGAGGTCTTCGTAGACTTTGCGGAACACGTCCTCGTCGCCCGGCAGCTCGAAGTCCGACTTCACCACGGCCTTGGCGTATTCCTCGACGTGTGCGCCTTCGAGGCCCATCAGGCCTGCGGCCCACTGTCCCAGGGCGCGGTTCCGGCGCGCATGCGCCTTGAAATCCTGCTCCTGGTCGAGGGCGAACTTCTTCTCGAAGCCTTGTTCGCGTTCGTTGAAGGTCGTCATCGGGTCCTAGGGGTCAACTGCGTAGAGCGGGCGATCCCATATCGTGCGCCGAACGGGCCCGCAATGGAAAGCGGCAACCGCGCCGCTGGTTTGCGCCGCAGCGTCGCACACGCTATTTTTGCCTTGCCTGAATGGGGCGAGAGGCCGAGTCGGACCCGCGCGCGACTGACAACATCGCGCGCGTTTTTCGTTTCCCCGAACCGGACAAGTCCTCGCCCATGGAGAAGGCCCCACAATGACCCGCCGTAAGAAGATCTACGAGGGGAAGGCCAAGATCCTGTACGAGGGCCCCGAGCCCGGCACGCTGATCCAGTACTTCAAGGACGACACCACCGCCTTCGACGCCACCAAAAAGGCCGTCCTCGAGGGCAAGGGCGTCATCAACAACCGGATCTCCGAGTACATCATGACGAAGCTGAACTCGATCGGAGTTCAGAACCACTTCATCAAGCGGCTGAACCTGCGCGAGCAGCTGATCAAGGAGCTCGAGATCATCCCGCTGGAGGTGGTTTGCCGCAACGTGGCCGCCGGCTCGCTCTCGACGCGCTACGGCATTCCCGAGGGCCAGCCGCTGCCGCGCTCGATCATCGAATTCTACCTGAAGGACGACAAGCTCCACGACCCGATGGTCTCGGAGGAGCACATCACGGCCTTCAACTGGGCCTCGACCCAGGAAATCGACGACATGATGGCCCTCACTCTACGGGTGAACGACTTCCTGACCGGACTGTTCGGCGGCGTCGGAATCACGCTGGTGGACTTCAAGATCGAGTTCGGCCGCATCTACGAGAACGATTTCGCCCGGGTGATCCTGGCCGACGAGATCAGCCCCGACAGCTGCCGCTTGTGGGACTCGATCACCAACGAGAAGCTGGACAAAGACCGCTTCCGCCGCGACTTGGGCAACGTCATCGAAAGCTACACCGAGGTTGCGCGGCGGCTCGGGATCATGAAGGAGATGCCCACCGTGATTCAGGGGGGTCTCCACTAGTGCGCGCAAAGGTCCATGTGTTCCTGAAGCCCGGCGTCCTCGACGTGCAGGGCAAGGCGGTCGAGCAGGCGCTGCACGGCCTGGGCTGGGACGGCGTCAGCCAGGTCCGGGTCGGCAAGACCATCGAGTTTGACCTCAAGGCCGGCGACGCCGCCGCCGCCGAGGCCGAGGTGAAGGCCATGTGCGAGAAGCTGCTCGCGAACACGGTCATCGAAAGCTACCGGGTGGAGCTGGCCTAGGTGAGGCTTGCGGCGGCGCTCCTGCCGGTCGCCCTCGCCCTATCCGCCTGCACGCCGCCGGGGGTGGAGGATAAATCCACCTACCTCGGTCTCGACTGCGCCCAGCCTTTCGAGGCGCAGGCCGCCGCGCTGGCGGCCCAGCCTAAGCTCGACCCCGCCCCCGTCGAAACGGCGGAGCCCTACCGCTTCTACTCTAGCGTTGATGGCGGCACGTCCTACCTGATCACTCAGGCTTCGGCGCCGGCGCACCCTGCGATCATGATGCAGAAGGCCGGCGGCGGCACGGTCGTGACCACCGGCTGCCGATACGGAAGCCAGAAGGCCTACGATGAGCTGCTGGCCTATCTCGAAGGCCTGAAGACGTGGACGCGGAAGGGCTCGCAATGACCGGTTTCCACCTGGCCCAGTTCAACCTCGCGCGGCTCAGGGCTCCCATCGACGCGCCGGAGACAGCCGACTTTGTCGCCAACCTCGACCGCATCAACGCCATGGCCGAATCGCACGCCGGATTCGTCTGGCGGCTGAAGGGCGAAGGCTTCGACTCCACAAGCCAGCCGATCAAGTCCGACCCGCTGCTGATCCCCAACCTCTCGGTCTGGGAAACCCCTCAGGCGCTGGGCGCCTTCGTCTATCGATCCGACCACATGGCGGTCCTCAAGCGTCGTCGCGAGTGGTTCGAGCACATGGACGTGTACATGGCCCTCTGGTGGATCCCCGTCGGCCACCGCCCCGCGTTCGACGACGGCTTCGAGCGCCTCGACATCCTGGCGCGCCTCGGTCCGACCATCGACGCCTTCACCTTCCGCGACGCCTTCCCGGCGCCGGTCGTCGAGCGCGCCTGACTCCGCCCCCGAAGCATGCTACCGCGCGCGGCATGAAAGCCGCCGTCATCGTCTTCCCGGGTTCCAACTGCGACCGCGACTGCAAGGTCGCCATCGAACGGTCCACCGGGGCTACGGTCGACATGGTCTGGCACGGCGAAACGCGACTTCCGGACAGCCTGGACCTGATCGTCCTGCCGGGCGGGTTCTCCTACGGCGACTACCTGCGCTGTGGGGCGATGGCCTCGCTCTCGCCGGTAATGTCCGAGGTCAAGGCCGCCGCCGAGCGGGGCGTGGCCACGGTGGGTATCTGCAACGGCTTCCAGGTGCTGTGCGAGATGGGCCTGCTGCCCGGGGCTCTGCTGCGCAACGAAAAGCTGAAGTACGTCTGCAAGGCCGTCGACCTCGAGGTCACCAACAGCCAGACCCGCTTCACCGCCGGCTATCAGGGCCGCCGTCAGGCGACGATGACCGTCGGCAACGGCGAGGGGAACTTCTTCGCCGACGAGGCCACGCTGGACCGGCTTGAGGGCGAAGGTCAGGTGGTGTTCCGCTACCTCAACAATCCGAACGGTTCGGCCCGCGACATCGCCGGCATCATCAATCCGCGGGGCAACGTCCTGGGCCTGATGCCCCACCCCGACCGGGCGTTCGAGGCGGAACTGGGCTCGGCCGACGGCGCGATTCTGTTTCAGAGCGCCCTCGCCAGCGCCTGACACGGGCAGCGCCTGGCCGCCTGCTCACACACGGCCCAACCGCGACAGCGTAATCCTCAACCGGAAGATGAGGGCGCTATCGGCGCCGAATTTTCAGGCATCTGGTCGCGAGGGTCCGCGGCGGGGGAAAACACGACCCCATAATTCAACCCTCAGGGGAAAACGTGCCGTTCGTCGCGCGATTTGCAACAATGTTCGTTGACAGCCCCCCGTCACACAACGGCAATCTTGGTTAAGGGAATGTGGTTAAGGGGCTACTTTATGTTGTGGGGAAATAAGCGGCTGGCTCTTCGGCTGGCCATGGGTGCGACGACGGTCGCGATGTCGGCGGGGGCCGCGTCGGCCGCCGTGATTTCCGGCGAGGCCAACGGCCTGAGCTGGACCGCGCAAAGCACGATCATCGGCATGGGCCCGACGGGTCAGGGGACTGTCGACGTCAACGGCGTCACGCGCCTTGGCCCGGGCGGCAATGCGACCTATCTGCCCGACCCGGCCAAGCACAGCGGCACCGCGGCGCTGATCATGGAATACGCCAACGGCAACCGCTTCATCTGCTCGGGCAGCCTCGTCGGCGGCGGTCAGTCGATTGTGACGGCCGGCCACTGCGTGAGCGGCGGCGGCGGCGTCGAGGACGCCGACCTGGTGAAAACCACCGCCTACTTCTGGGACTACAGCACCCAGCCTGACGAACGCGTGCCGTTCAACGCCAACGCCGTGGCGATCGAGGTCGTCGACTACACGGTGCACCAGGACTACACGGGCGAGGTCATCGACCAGAACGACATCGCCGTTCTTCGCCTGGCCGACTACGCCCCGGCGTTCGCTCAGCGCTATGAACTGTACGACGAAGGCGATCTCACCGGCAAAACCTTCAACGTCAACGGCTACGGCGGCCGGTCTGACGTCGGCGGCGCGGCGGGCGTCTCGGCTCTGCCCAGCACCGGCTTGCTGCGTGAGGGCGACAACAAGTACGACTATGCTTGGGGTAATGCGCTCTTCCAGGGCTTCTTCACGGATCTCGACGGGAACGGTGAGAACTTCTTCGGCACCGCTGAAGTCGAATTCAGCTATATCTCGGATTTCGACAATGGCCTGCAGGCGCAGAACCAGTCGCGGCGTATCGCCAACGCGCTTGGGCTGGGACCACTCGGCAATACCTTCTTCAATGATTTGGGTCTCGGCGATCGCGAGGTCGGCGTCGCCGGTGGCGACTCGGGCGGTGGCGCCTTCATCGACGGCAAGCTCGCCTCGGTGAACTCGTACGGCCTGACCTTCGGTCCGAACTTCGGTGACTTCGGCGGCGGCCTGAACTCGGGCTGGGGCGAGTTCTCCGGCTACGTGCCGATCTTCATCCACACCGACTTCATCAACGACGCGATCGCCGCGGTTCCGGAGCCCACGACCTGGGCTCTTATGATCGGCGGCTTCGGCCTGGCCGGCGCCTCGCTGCGCCGCCGTCGGCTGGCGGTCGCCAAGGCCTGATCCGATACCGGATCTGAACGATTGCAGCGCCGTCGACCGCAAGGTCGACGGCGTTTGCATTTCCGGCCGTTGCCCCGGCCCCGCGAGGCCCTAAGCTCGCGGCATAGATCTCCCGAGGAACTCCATGCGTTTCCAAGTCCTGCTGGCCGGCGCCGCCGCCTGCGTCGCCCTCGCTGTCTCGTCCGCCGTAGCCCAGCCCGCAACGCCGTACATGACCCCCGACATCGCCAAGGACTTCGAGTGGCCCAGGGCGACTTACGACTACGAGAAGCGCGTCGAGATGGTCCCCATGCGCGACGGGGTGAAGCTCTACACGGTGATGATCATCCCGAAGGGGGCCAAGGACGCGCCGATCCTGCTGACGCGCACGCCCTACAACGCCAGGCGCGCCGCCCAGCGGGCGCTGTCGCCGCACGCCGCCGCCACCGGGCAGATGGTGGACGAGCCCTTCCTCGCCGACGGCTACATCCGCATCTACCAGGACGTCCGCGGCAAGTACGGGTCCGAGGGCGACTACGTCCTGAACCGCCCGCTGATCGGGCCGCTGAACAACACCAAGGTCGATCATTCCACCGACGCCTACGACACAATCGACTGGCTGGTGAAGAACGTGAAGGAGAGCAACGGCCGCGTCGGGATCACCGGGTCATCCTATCCCGGCTTTACGGCGGCCATGGCGCTGATCAACCCCCACCCGGCGCTGAAGGCGGCCGTGCCGCAGAGCCCGATGGTGGACGGCTGGATGGGCGACGACTGGTTCCAGAACGGCGCCTTCCGGACCACCAACTTCGACTGGTTCACCAGCCAGATGACCGGCAAGGGCGAAGGCGACGACATCCCGCGCCAGGCTTTCGACGACTACGACAATTTCCAGCGCGCCGGCTCGGCCGGCGACTACGCCAAGGCCGCCGGCCTCGACCAGATCCCCGCCTGGCGCAAGATCGCCGAGCACCCCGCCTACGATCAGTTCTGGCAGGAGCAGGCGGTGGACAAGCTGCTGGCGAAGCAGCCGCTGAAGGTGCCGACGCTGTGGGTGGGCGCCCTTTGGGACCAGGAGGACATCTACGGCGCCATCCACGCCTATGAAGCCACCGAGGCCAAGGACACGAACAACGACATGAACTTCCTGGCGCTGGGGCCTTGGCGGCACTCGGGCGTCAACTACGAACAGCGCCAGCTGGGTCCGAACCTGAAACTGCCCGGCGACACCGCCACCGAGTTCCGGCTGACGGTCATGAAGCCGTTCCTCGACGAACACCTGAAGACGAATGGCGCCAAGGCCAACATCCCGCCGGTGTTCATCTTCGACAGCGGATCGATGCGCTGGGACCGACTGCAGAAGTATCCGCAAACCACCCAGCTCAAGCCGCTGTACCTCAATCCGGGGATGGGGCTGTCCTTCGACAAGGCCATGGCGAAGGGGCAGATGTTCGAAGAGTACGTCTCCGACCCCGCCAAGCCTGTGCCCTATGTGCGCCGCCCGGTGCGGTGGGATGACGCCGACCAATGGCGCTTCTGGCTCACGTCGGACCAGCGCCACGTGGACGGGCGCCCCGACGTGCTGACCTTCGTGACCGAGCCCCTCAAGGCGCCGCTCAAGATCTCGGGCGAGCCGGTGGTGAACCTCTTCGCGTCCACCAGCGGGACCGACAGCGACTGGGTCGTGAAGCTGATCGACGTCTATCCCGACACGGTCCCGTCCGACCCGCAGATGGGCGGCTACGAACTGGGCGTGGCCATGGAGATCTTCCGCGGCCGCTACCGTGAGAGCCTGGAGAAGCCGACGCCCATCCCGGCCGGCAAGGTCCAGACCTACCGCTACGAACTGCCGCCCACGAACCACGTCTTCAAGCCGGGCCACCGGATCATGGTGCAGGTGCAGTCCAGCTGGTTCCCGCTCTACGACCGCAACCCGCAGACGTTCGTGCCGAACATCTTCTTCGCCAAGCCGTCGGACTACCGGAAGGCCACGCAGAGAATCTACGTCAGCGGCGAGACGGCGTCCTCGATCGAGCTTCCGGTGATCCCGGCGAACTGAGGCGCGTTGCACGGGGGTTCCGTGGCGTCCCCGTTGACCCGGGCGGCGGGATTGGGAGCATGGCGGCCATGAGCACCTCCGAAGCCCCCGATCCCCCGGTCCGCGACGTCCTCCCGGCGCATCGGTTCGATGAAGCCCGCCTCGCCGACTGGATGGCGGCGAATGTCGAGGGCTATCGCGGCCCGCTCCGCGTCCAGCAGTTCCAGGGCGGCGCCTCCAACCCGACGTTCCTGGTGACGGGCGGCGATGGCCACCGCTATGTCCTGCGCAAGAAGCCGCCAGGCCAGCTCCTCGCCTCGGCTCACCAGGTCGACCGCGAGTTCCGGGCGATGCGCGCCCTCGAAGGGCAGGTCCCGGTCCCGAAGATGCGCGCGCTGTGCGAGGAGCCCGACGTCATCGGCGCCACGTTCTACGTAATGGATTATCTGGAAGGCCGCATCTTCCGCGACGCCACCCTGCCCGGCCTGACGCCCACGGATCGCGCCGAGATCTACGACGACCTGAACGCCACCCTGGCCAAGCTGCACCAGGTGGACTTCGAGGCGGTGGGCCTGGGCGACTACGGCCGGCCCGGCAACTACTTCGAGCGTCAGATCGCCCGCTGGACCCGCCAGTATGAAGGCGCCAAGACCGACGAGATCCCGGCCATGGACGCGCTGATCGACAAGCTGCCGGCGCGCATTCCCACGGACCAGTCGGTTTCGATTGCGCACGGCGACTACCGGCTCGAGAACGTGATGTTCCACCCGACCGAGAACCGCATCGTGGCCGTGCTGGACTGGGAGCTTTCCACCATCGGCCACCCCCTGGCCGATATCGCCTACAACGGCTTCATCTGGCGCTCGCATTCGCCGGGCTGGGGAAGCCTGGACGGCGTCGACTTCGCCACCTCGGGCATTCCGACCGAGGCCGAGTACGTCGCGCGCTACTGCGAGCGCACCGGCCGCGGCGAGATCGAGGACTGGCCGTTCCTGATGGCGTTCTCGATCTTCCGCCTGGCCTCGATCAGCCAGGGCGTCTACCGCCGCATCCTGGGCGGCAACTCGGCCCGCGAGGGCGAGGCCATCAACGGCTGCCTGCCCCTGGCCGAACAGGCGCTGGCCATCCTCGAAGGGCGGGAATAGGCGCATGCACCTGGGACTCGACGGCAAGGTCATCTTCATCGCCGGCGCCAGCCGGGGCATCGGGCTGGGCATCGTGGAAGCCTGCCTGGCCGAGGGCGCGAAGCTGGCGATCACCGCCCGCGGCGCCGAGGCGCTCGAGGCCGAGCGGGCGCGTCTGGCCGACGCCTATGGGGCCGACCGGCTGCTCGCGATCAGCGGCGACATGCGCGACACACAGGTCATCGAGGACGCGGTCGCCCGCACCGAGGACGAACTGGGCCCGATCTTCGGCGCCGTCGCCAACGTGGGGCTCTACCCCTGCCCGCCCGGCTTCGAGGTGGACGACGAGACCTGGGACGCCGGCTTCACCCAGAACCTGGACTCGGCCTGGCGCCTGTCACGCGCCGCCCTGCGCCGCATGACACCACGAGGCGAGGGCTCAGTCCTGCTGATCAGTTCGATCGCCGGCCTGGGGGCATTGGGCACAGCCATGACCTACGGCACGTCGAAGGCGGCCATGAACCACATGACCAAGGAGCTGGCCCGCATCGCCGGTCCCAAGAACGTGCGGGTCAACGCCATCGCGCCCGGCAACATCATCTTCCCGGGCGGGACCTGGGAAGCGAACTCGACCGGCCCCCGCGCCGAAAACTGGGCCCGCTGGATCAACCGCGAGGTCCCTCTGAAGCGCTACGGCAAGCCCGAAGAAATCGGCGCCGTGGCCGCCTTCCTGCTGAGCCCGCTCGCCAGCTTCGTTACCGGCGCGGTGGTGCCCGTCGATGGCGGCCAGACGCGTTAGGGCTTCGCCGGCGGCGTCAGCTCCGGGAACTTCACGCCCAGCTGATCCAGGTAGGTCGGGTACTTCGCGGCGTCGTAGTACAGCGGCTTCATCAGCGGCCGGTAGGTCGCCATGATGTCGGCGTTGCGCTCGATCACCGGCTTGTCGCTCGCGCCGATGATCGGCTCGTAGCGGCCTTCCTTGACCTGCTCGGTCGTGAAGTAGGTCTTGGCCGCCGGCAACAGCTTGGGATCCAGCAGCAGGTCCAGCACGGTCATCGCCACCACCTTGCCGCCCGAGACCACGCCCTTGTGCGCGATCGGCGTGGCCATAGACATGGCGTTCGCCCAGTTGTGGCCCGGCAGGTTCGGGATGTTCGACGGATAGGTCAGCACCACCGTCGGCACGGTCCACGAGATGTCGCCGATGTCGTCCGAGCCGCCGCTGACCGGCGGATCGGTGGGCGCGCCCAGGGGCTTCAGCTTGAGTGCGAGGCCGTTCTGGTCTCCGCCCACCAGCTTCTGCACCGCCTTCGCGAACGCTTGCTCATCGGGCGTCCAGGTCGGAAGGCCGACCTTGTCGATGTTGGCCTGCATCGCGAGCGCCATGGGCTTGCTGAAGTGCCGCGGGGCGGCCGTCCCCACGATCCGCCGGCTCACCGTAGTGTCGGTCATCGCCGCGGCCGCGTCGGCGATCTTGTTCCCGAGCGCGTAGTTCCTGGAGATATTCTCGAAGTCGATCTCGCGGAAGAAGTACCAGACGCTGGCCTTCGACGGGACGACGTTGGGCTGGTCGCCGCCATCCGAGATCACATAGTGCGAGCGCTGCAGCGGCCGTAGGTGCTCGCGGCGCATGTTCCAGCCCATGTTCATCAGCTCGACCGCGTCCAGCGCGCTCTTGCCCCGCCACGGCGCCATGGCCGAGTGCGCGGACTCGCCGCTGAAGGTGTACTCGACCGACACAAGGCCCGTGCCCAGCGGCCGGCCCCAGCCGGTCTGCAGGTTGTCGCCGACGTGGGTGAAGATGGTAGCGTCGACGTTCTTGAAGACGCCGTCGCGCACGAACCAGGCCTTGGCCCCCACCAACTCCTCGGCCACGCCCGGCCAAAGCATCAGCGTTCCCGGGATCTTCTCCCGGGTCATGATCTCCTTGAGCGCCAGCGCAGCCACGATGTTCACCGCCTGGCCCGAGTTGTGCCCCTCGCCGTGACCAGGAGCGCCCTCGACCATGGGCTTGCGATAGGCCACGCCCGGCATCTGCGAGGCCTTCGGGATGCCGTCGATATCGCTGCCGAGGGCGATCACCGGCCCGCCTGTCCCGGACGTCCAGGTCGCGGTCCAGGCGGTCGGCATGCCCGACACGCCACGCGTGACCGTGAAGCCGTTCTTCTCCAGCAGGTCCGACAGGTAGCGGGAAGTCTCGAACTCCTGGTAGCCCAGCTCGCCGAAGCTGAAGACGGTGTCGACGATCTGCTGGGCCAGCTTGGCCTGGGCCTCGACCTTGGCCGCGGCCTCGGCTTTCAGCTTGGCTGGCGCGGGCGCCGCCATCGCCGGCTGACCCGTCAGCACCGCGGCGGCCGTAACGCCCGCCAGAATCGTCCGAAGCATTCCCAACTCCCCCTCACGCGAGGGCCGCAGCCGGACACGCCGGCGCGGGGAAATCAAGCTGCGGCTGGGCCTAGCCGCGTTCCGCGCGCACGGTGGCGGCCATTTCGGCGAACACAGCGTCCCAGACCCCGCGCTCGGCCTGCCGGAACAGCCGGGTATTGGGATACCAGGGGCTGTCGGCGCGTCCCATCAGCCAGCGCCAGTCGGCCACGTAGGGCAGCGCCACCCAGGTCCGCACGCCCAGCGCGCCAGCGAGATGGGCCGTGGAAGTGTCGGGCGTGATGACCAGGTCGCAGGCCATCATCGCCGCTGCAGTGTCGACGAACATGTCCGGCCCCGGGTCGAAGTCGTCGCCCAGCGTCTCGACCGCCATGCCGGGCGGCAGCGCGTTCAGTTGCTCAAGCCCGTTGACCTTCTGCAGGCTGATCAGGCGTACATCGGGGATCGCCGCGATGCCGGCGAGCATCGCCAGCGGAAACGACCGTGCCAGCGGCAAAGCGTAGGGCTGGGTGCTGCCCTGCCACACGACGCCGATCTTGAGGCCGTGGGCCCCGATCCGCTCGCGCCAGCGCGCCACCCGCGACGGATCGGCCGACAGGTATTGCGCCGCGCCCGGCAGCGTCTCCAGGGTCGTCCCGAAGGCGTGTGGCAGGCTCATCAGCGCGACCTGCAGGTCGAACTCCGGCGTCGCGCTTTCGCCGACCAGCTCGACCCCGCCGGCCAGGCCTTGCAGCAGGCCGTGGAGGGCTGCCGGCGCGCCCAGCGTCACCTTCGCGCCCCGCGCCGCCGCCATCGTGGCGTAGCGGCTGAACTGGATCACGTCGCCAAGGAACAGCTCGGGAAAGATGAAGAGCCGCTTGCCCGCCAGGTCCTGGGCGCCTGTCCAGCGGTTCGGCAGGCCGTACCGGGGGTCCTCGAAGGTGGGGCACTTCGCCCGCCACTCGTACCCCGCGAAGCCCTCGGCCAGCCGCCCGGCCTGGAGCAGGCAGAACGCGCGGTTGTGGTGGCCGATGGCGAAGTCGGGGTTCAGCGCGATGGCCGCGTCGTAGCTGGCGATCGCCTCGTCCACACGGCCCAGCGCGCGCAGGACGTTGCCCCGGTTGAAGTGCGCCGCGAGGCTGCCCGGATTGAGCACGGCCGCGGCCTCGAAAGCCGCTAGCGCCGCATCGAACTGGCCCTCAGCGCTCAGCGCGCCGCCCAGGCCCAGATGCGCCGAGGCGAGGCCGGGCTTGCGCGCCAGGGCCGCCTCGAAGCTGGCGCGCGCGGCAGCGATCTGCCCCAGCGCCAGTTCCGCGTCGCCGCGGCGGCTGTAGGCCTCGGCCAGATCGGGCTGCAGGGCCACCGCGCGGGTGTACTGCTCTATCGCCTCGGACCGCCGCCCCAGCGCCATGAGCGCCTCTCCAAAATTGGCGTACATCGCGGCCGTGGGCGGACCCGCGCCGAGCGCCAGCGCGAACATCTCGGCCGCCTTCTCCGGCTGGCGCACCTGCATCGCGATCAGGCCGAGCTGGTGGTAGGCTTCGGCGTGGTTGGGATCGCGCCGCAGTACCTCGGAATAGAGCCCCGACGCCGGTCCGAACTGTCCTTGCCGGTGCATCGCCGCCGCTGCCTCCATCAGCGAGGCGGTGTCGACCTCGGGCGGGATCGGATCGGCGGGCATCTTGGCGGGCGCTCCTTGGGCAAGGTCGGCGGTAGCAGCTTCCCCCGACGCCAGCAAACCGCGCCCGTAAACCGCGCTGTTCAATGCCTGTGACGCCGGGCCTCTCGCGCCCGCGAGAGAGTCCGTCTAGAAGGCGCGCCATGAGCGCCCAGCCCACAAAGACCCTGGCCGAGAAGGCCGCCGAGTATGGCCTGAAGGCCGACGAGTACGACGTCATCATCAAGCGGCTGAATCGTGAGCCGAACGACGTCGAGCTGGGCGTCTTTTCGGTGATGTGGTCCGAGCACTGCAGCTACAAATCCAGCAAGATCCATCTGGGCAAGTTCCCCACGTCGGGGCCCAAGGTGATCTGCGGTCCAGGCGAGAACGCCGGTGTCATCGATATCGGCGACGGCGAGGCCTGCATCTTCAAGATGGAGAGCCACAACCACCCCTCCTACATCGAGCCGTACCAGGGCGCGGCCACCGGCGTCGGCGGCATCATGCGCGACGTCTTCACGATGGGCGCCCGCCCGATCGCGCTCTTGAACGCGCTGCGCTTCGGCGACCCGAGCCATCCCAAGACCCGCCGCCTCGTCTCGGGCGTCGTCGCCGGCATCGGCGGCTACGGCAATTGCGTGGGCGTGCCCACGGTGGCCGGTGAGACCAACTTCCACCGCGGCTATGACGGCAACATCCTGGTCAACGCCATGTGCGTGGGCCTGGCCGACGCCGACAAGATCTTCTACTCGGCCGCGCCCGCGGCGGGTCTCAGCGTCGTCTACTTCGGCTCGAAGACCGGCCGCGACGGCATCCACGGCGCCACCATGGCCTCGGCCGAGTTCTCGGAAGACGCCGAGGAGAAGCGCCCCACGGTCCAGGTCGGCGACCCCTTCGCCGAGAAGCTGCTGATCGAGGCCACGCTGGAACTGATGGCCTCGGGCGCCGTCGCCGCCATCCAGGACATGGGCGCGGCCGGCCTCACCTCCTCGTCGGTCGAGATGGCCGGTAAGGGCGGCGTTGGCATCGAGCTCGACCTCGATCACGTGCCCCAGCGCGAAGAGGGCATGACCGCCTACGAGATGATGCTGTCCGAGAGCCAGGAGCGCATGCTGGCGATCCTGAAGCCGGGCCGCGAGCGTGACGGCCACGCCATCTTCGAGAAGTGGGGCCTGGACGCCGCCATCATCGGCGTCACCACCGACACCGGCCACTTGGTGCTGAAGCACCACGGCGAGACCGTCGCCGACGTGCCGCTGGCCCCGCTCTTCGACGACGCCCCGCTCTACGACCGCCCCTGGGTCGCCCCGAAGGCGCAGCCCGTGCTGTCGCCGGCGGACGTGCCGGCGCCCGCGGACTGGAACGCCGCGATCCTGAAGCTGATGAGCGCGCCGGACATGGCGTCCAAGCGCTGGCTCTGGGAGCAGTACGACCGCCACGTGATGGCCGACACCCTGGAAGACAGCGCCACGGGCGCCGACGCCGGGATCGTGCGCGTGCACGGCGGCCGCAAGGCGCTGGCGATGACCTCGGACGTCACGCCCCGCTACGTCCAGGCCGATCCCTATGAGGGCGGCAAGCAGGCCGTGGCCGAGGCGTGGCGCAACCTGACGGCCGTGGGCGCCACGCCCATCGCCATCACCGACAACCTGAACTTCGGCAATCCCGAGCGGCCCGAGATCATGGGCCAGATCGTGCGCGCCATCGACGGCATGGCCGAGGCTTGCCGCGAGCTCGACTTCCCGGTCGTGAGCGGTAACGTCAGCCTCTACAACGAGACCAATGGCGCGGCGATCCCGCCGACCCCGGCCGTGGGCGGCGTGGGCCTGATCGCCGACTACGCCCGGCGCGCCGACTTCGCCTCGCTGAAGCCCGGCGACCAGCTGGTGCTGATCGGCGAGACGGCTGGCTGGCTGGGCGCCTCGATGTACCTGCGCGAGGTCCAGGGCCGCGAAGAGGGCGCCCCACCGCCGGTCGACCTGGCGACCGAGAAGCGCAACGGCGACCTCGTGCGCGACCTCATCCAGTCCGGCGATGTGACTGTGGTCCATGACCTCTCGGACGGCGGCCTCGTCGCTGCGGCGGTCGAGATGGCGCTGGCGTCGGGCGTCGGCGTCGCCCTGAACATCCAGGGGGATGTGGCGGATCACGCTGTCTTTTTCGGCGAGGACCAGGCCCGATACCTCGTTGCAGTGCGCCGGGATCAACTGGACGAGCTGGACGCCAAGGCCGAAGCGGCCGGGGTCGCCTACGACGTGGTGGGCCAAGCTGGCGGCGACGAGGTCTCGTTCACCGGCCAGGGCGGCCTGCTGGCCGCCATCCAGTTGGACGCGCTCAAGACCGCCCACGAAGGCTGGATGCCGGCCTTCATGGGCGAGCCCGCCTAGCGCGCTCTAGCCGCCCAGGAACGCCTGTCGGATTCCGGCGCGGAACGCCTCCACGCCCACGGCCAGCCGCTGGGCGTAGGTGGCCTTGGCGTCGTCGCCGGCCACGTAGCTGACCCGGTCGCCGTCATCGTTCACGGCGTCCCAGACGGCGTCGGCGATCTTCTCGGCGCTGGAGCCGCTCGATCGCCGCTCCGGATTTGAGAACGCCGCGAACGTCTTGGCCATCGCCTCACCGTAGGCGGCGTGCTGGGTCATCACCAGCGAGCGGCTGGCGAAGTCGGTGGCGATGCCGCCGGGGGCCACGGTCTTCACCTTGATGCCGAAGGGCGAAAGCTCGTAGGCGAGGCTCTCGCTCCAGCCTTCCAGGCCCCACTTGGTGGCGTGATAGACCGAGTTGAACGGGAAGGTGACCAGCCCGCCGATCGAGGTGGTGGTGAGGATCGTCCCCTGCCCCCGCTCGCGCATGGCCGGCAGGAACGCTTGGGTCACCCGCATGACGCCCAGCAGATTGGTGTCGAGTTCAGCGCGGAGCTGGGCGTCCGTCGCACCCTCGAAGGGCCCGGCCAGGCCGTAGCCGGCGTTGTTGAAGAGGACGTCCACCGGACCCAGCGCCAAGGCCGCCTTCGCCGCCTCCGCGATCTGCGCCGGGTTGGTGACGTCCAGCGCCATCACGGTGACGCCTTGCGCCGCCAGATCGGCGCCCGCCGCCGCGTTGCGCATCGTGGCGATCACCTTCCAGCCCTTGCCTGCAAACAGCAGCGCCGTGGCGCGGCCCAGGCCGGTGGACGCGCCGGTGATGAAGATCGTCTTGGTCATGTGTGGTCTCCCTGAGCCCTGATTGAAACCTGCCGCCGTACGAGGCGGCCATGCACGATCCGCTCAATTTCATCGCTCATCCCCGCGCATGCGGGGACGCAGTGACTTCCAGGCGCGTCCGGAACGCCCTAGCTAGCAAGCCGGGGCCCCTGAACGCGTGGGGACGAGCGGGAGTGGGTTAATGGACCGGGCCATCGTTCGCGCGCACCTGGGGCCGCTCGCCGACAAGCCGCACATGGCGCTGGCGATCGCGCAGCTGGGCGAGCCCGGGTCGGCCGACACGATCCCCACCCCGGCGGCGGTGATCGACCTCGACGCCTTCGACCGCAACGTCGCCAGAATGGCCGCGCGCGCGAAGGCCGCCGGGCTGGCCCTTCGCCCGCATGCCAAGTCGCACAAGTGCGCCGCCCTGATCCGCCGTCAGTTGGCGGCCGGCGCGGTGGGTGTGTGCTGCGCCAAGCTGGCTGAGGCCGAGGCGCTGGCGGCGGCGGGGATCGGCCAGATCCTGGTCACCTCGCCCATCGCGGGCGCCTCCAGCGCGTCGCGGGCGGCGCGGCTGGCCGCGTCCCTCCCCGACTTCCGTATCGTGGTCGACCATCCCGACGCCGCCGCCGAGCTGGGCGCGGCGGCCACGTCGCCGATCCAGGTGGTCATCGACATCGACGTGGGCATGGGCCGCACCGGCTGCCACGACGCCGAACAGGCCGCCGCGGTGGCCCGAGCCGTGTTGTCTCAGCCCAACCTGCGCCTGCTGGGGGTCCAGGGCTACGGCGGCGCCTGGCAGCACATGGAGGGCGCCAACGCCCGAGCCTCAGCGGTCGCCGAAGGCATGCAGAAGCTGACGGCCGCCATCGCTGCGGTCCGCGGCGTGCGCGGGACGGTCAACGTCGTCACCGGCGGCGGCACCGGCACCTTCGCCGCCGACACGGCGCAGGGGGTGCTGAATGAGGTCCAACCGGGCTCGTTCGCGTTCATGGACACCGAGTACCGCGACGCGTTGAAGGCCGACCCCGACGGCGAGTTCGAGCAGGCGGCGACCATCGTCAGCACCGTGATCACGGCCAACCATCCGAAGTGGGTGACCCTGGACGCCGGCCTCAAGGCCTTCTCCACCGACGGGCCGATGCCCCGGCCCCTGACGCCGAGGTTCGCGGCCTGTCGCTACCGCTTCTTCGGCGACGAGCACGGCATGCTCTCCCGGCCTGAGGGCGCCCCGGTCGCCCGCGGCGAACGCATCGCCCTGGCCCCCGGACACATCGACCCGACCCTGGACCGGTACGATGTCTTCCATCTGGTGCAGGATGGCGTGCTGGTCGACATCGTCCGCGTCGATGCGCGGGGCGCCTCGCAATAGGGGCGGTCGAGCTACCGTCGAGGCAAGAGCTTGGAAGGGGTGAGACGATGCGGATTGGAGTCCTGATCCTGGCGGCCGTGATGGCCGGCGCATCGCCTGCCTGGTCGCAGTCCGAGACCGAGCTCTACGAGAGCGGGGCCAACGCCATGGCCGGCGCCCAGCGCGAGGTCACCCAGCGCAACATCGACGTGGCTGCCAAGGCCCTGCGCGACAAGGACTACAAGACCGCGCGGAAGTACGCCCAGTCGGTCACCCGCGCCGATCCCAAGCGCGTCGAGGCCTGGCTGCTGCTGGGCTCGGCCCAGCAGGGTCTGCAGGACTGGAAGGGCGCGCGGACCACCTACACCACCGCCGTGCGGCTCTATCCCACCCACCCCGAAGCGCGCGCCGGCCTGGGCGTCGCCTACGCCCGGACGGGCGATCCCAAGGCCACCGTCCAGCTGGCCTGGCTCGACGCCAAACTCCGGGAGTGCGGCGGCTGCTACCAGTCGGGCCAGTTGGCCAAGTTCAAGGCCGACATCGAAGCCGCCATACGGGAAACCCCCGCCAAAGGGCCCTAGGTCCTGTGGACACTTATCGTAGCCACAAGACGATGGCGGCGAGGGTGACGATGGCGAGGTAGTTGCGGGCGGTCTTCTCGAAGCGGGTGGCGACGCGGCGGAACTGCTTGAGCCTTGAGAAGCAGCACTCGACCAGGTGGCGCTGAGCATAGAGCTGGGCGTCGAGGGGGTGCTTGATCGCGCGGGATGGGTTGTTCGGTATGACGGCGATCGCGCCCTTCTCAGCGATCTTCTGGCGCAGGCGATCTGAGTCGTAGGCGGTATCGGCCATCACTACGTCGGCGGCCAAGCCTTCGATCAAGGGTTCGGCCTGGGGTGCGTCGCCACGATGGCCGGCGGTGAGGCTGAACCGGACAGGACAGCCCAGGCCTCTGACCGCCATGTGGATCTTGGTGCTCAGGCCGCCGCGGGAGCGGCCAAGGGCCTGATCTTCAGACCCCCCTTTTTCGCGCCCGCCGCATGCTGGTGGGCGCGCACGATGGTCGAGTCGACGATCAGGTACTCGAAGTCCGGATCGTCCGAGAGCGCCTCGAAGATGCGCCACCAGACCCCTTTGGCGCTCCAGCGGCTGAAGCGCCGAAAGACCGTGTTCCAGTCCCCGAACACCTCGTGCAGGTCACGCCAGGGCGAACCCGTCCTGACGATCCAGAGCACGCCCTCGACGAACATCCGGTTGTCCCGACCCGTCGAGCCCTTCTGATCCGGCCGCCCGATGATCAGCGGCGCGATCCGCTCCCACTGCTCATCGCTCAGCACCAGTCGATCCATCACACCCAAGACCGCCTCCAAAAAGCAGTCTTGAATCACGCTTCGGACCCAGCGTGAATCCTAAGAGTCCACAGCTCCTAGAGCGTGACCGCGCTTAGCTGAATCGGGATTCCGGGTTTGGGCGGATCATGATTCAAGATGTGGGCTGGATGGGAGGCCAGCTCGCATGGGTCGACCCTACTCGCTTGATCTGCGGGATCGAGTGGCGCGCTTCGTGGTGGCGGGCGGGACGTGCCGTGAGGCGGCGGAGCGGTTCGGGGTCGGGGTGGCGACGGCGGTGCGCTGGTCGCAGCGTCTGCGGAGCGAAGGCAGCGCCGCAGCGCGGCGGATGGGCGGTCATCGGCCGCTGGTGCTGGCGGGCGAGCGGGACTGGCTGCTGGCGCGGATCGCGGAGCAGCCGGACCTGACGCTCCGGGCGATCCAGGCCGAGCTCGCCGACCGCGGCGTGGTTGTGAGCTACGACGCGGTGTGGCGTTTCTACCTGCGCCAGGGCGTGACCTTCAAAAAAAAGCCTGCACGCCATCGAGCAGGACCGACCGGACGTGGCCAGGAAGCGGGACCGCTGGCGACGCCATCAGGGCCGGCTTGATCCGCGCCGCCTGGTCTTCATCGACGAGACTTGGGCGAAGACCAACATGACCCGCACCCACGGCCGCTGCGCGCGTGGCCAGCGGCTGGTCGGCAAGGTTCCTCACGGCCACTGGAAGACCCTGACCTTCCTGGCCGCACTGCGATGCGATCGGATCGACGCGCCCTTCGTCCTGGATGGGCCGATCAACGGCGAGTGGTTCCGGGCCTACGTCGAACAGGTCCTCGTCCCGACGCTCGCCCCCGGCGATGTGGTGATCATGGACAACCTCGGCAGCCACAAGGGCAAGGCCGTCCGCCAGGCCATCCGGCGCGCCGGCGCGCACCTGATTTTCCTGCCGCCCTACAGCCCCGACCTGAACCCCATCGAACAGGTCTTCGCCAAGCTGAAGACCCTCCTGCGCAAAGCCGCCGAGCGCACCGTCGAAGCCACCTGGCGACGCATCGGCCTCCTCCTCGACCACTTCTCAGCCGCCGAGTGCGCCAACTACCTCGTCAACTCCGGATACGCTCCATGCTGAAGCGGTCACGCTCTAGGCGGCATCAGCGCAGCGACAGCCCCTTCAGGTCACCCGCCGCGCGCCAGGCCTTCAGCACCTCGAAGAACACCAGCGGGCCGGCGCCGTACATGTCGGAGAAGAAGCCCTGGCGGTTACCCGCCTGTCCCTCGGAGTTGTAGTAGCCTGGGGTGCACTCTGAGTAGTAGCGCTGGCCCATTCGCGCCAGGCTGCGCACCTCCTGCACATAGGCCTCTTCGGCCTCGGGCGTCGGCTCCAGCACCTGGGCGCCGCGCGCCTTGGCCTCGGTCACCAGATGCGTCACGTGCCGCGCCTGCTCGTTCAGGGCCTGGGGCACGCTGATGGTGATGGCCGTCTGGGTGAAGCCCAGGAAGAAGCAGTTCGGGAAACCGCTCGTGGTCAGTCCGTGCAGGGTGCGCAGGCCATCGGCCCAGTGTTCCGACAGCGTCGTCCCGCCCCGCCCCACAATGTCGTATCCCGCGCGACGGGTGTACGACGTGCCCACCTCGAACCCTGTCGCGAAGATCAGGCAATCCAGAGGGTACTCTCGGCCGTTCGCTACGGCCCCCGTCTTCGTAAGCGCCTCGACGCCCTTCCCTTGGGTGTCCACCAGGATCACGTTCGGCCGGTTGAAGGTCTGCAGGTACTCGTCGTGGAAGCACGGCCGCTTGCAGAATTGTCGGTACCAGGGCTTGAGCGCCGCTGCGGTGACGGGGTCCTGGACGATCGAGTCCACCCGGGCGCGCACCTGGTTCATCTTGCGATAGTCGGCCAACTCCAGCAGCTGTGCGCGCTCCTCGCTGGTCAGGCGGCGGCCGAGCTTCTTGCCCGCTTCCTTCACTGCGCTGTTCTGCAGATTGCGGAAGATGTCGGTCCAGCCGTCGCTCACCAGGTCCACCTCGGCGCTGCCGCCTGAGACCACGGTGTTGAAGTTGTCCATCCGGTGCTGCTGCCAGCCCGGCTGCAGGCTGGCGGCCCATGCGGGATCGGTGGGCCCGTTGTTGCGCACGTCCACCGACGAGGGGGTGCGCTGGAAGACGTAGAGCTCCTTGGCCCACTCGCCCAGGTGCGGGATGCACTGCACCCCTGTCGCCCCGGTGCCGATGATCCCGACCCGTTTGTCCCTGAGGCCCGTCAGGCCGCCGGTCGAGTCGCCGCCGGTGTAGCGATAGTCCCACCGGCTGGTGTGGAAGGTGTGGCCCTCGAAGTCGTTGATCCCCGGGATGCCGGGCAGCTTGGGCCGGCTGAGCGGGCCGTTGGCCATGGCCACGTAGCGGGCCTTGAAGCGGTCGCCGCGGTTGGTCTCGACGACCCACTTCCCGTCGGCCTCGTCCCAGGTCATCCCGGTGATCGACGTCTGCATCAGCGCGTCGTCGTACAGCCGGAAATGTCGCGCGATCGCCTTGGAATGCTCCAGGATCTCGGGCGCGAACGAATACTTGTGCTTGGGGATGTAGCCCAGCTCTTCCAGCAGCGGCAGGTAGACGTAGCTCTCCACGTCACACATCGCCCCAGGATAGCGGTTCCAGTACCACGTGCCGCCGAAGTCGCCCGCCGCCTCGACCACCCGGATGCTCTCGACCCCCGCCTCGCGCAGGCGCGCACCCATCAACAGGCCGCCGAACCCGCCGCCGATGATCGCGAACTCGACCTCGTCGGTGACCGGCGCCCGTGTGAAGCCCGGGTCCACATAGGGATCGTCGACATAGTGCGAGAACTCGGCCGTCACCTCGACGTACTGGCCGATGCCGTCGGTTCGCAGCCGCTTGTCCCGCTCGGCCAGGTATTTGGCATGGAGGGCGTCGGGATCGAAATCGAGTTCGCCGACGATGGCTGTCAGTTCGGGTCGGATCGTCATGGGAGGAGAGTGCGCCGCTTACGCGCGCGTCCGTCAATGACGTTGAACCGGACCGCAGCACGCTTCCCGCGCCCGACTCGCGTCTTGCGGACTTTGCCCGCGGTCCCCACGATGATGGCATGAACCGATACTGGACCCTCGCCCAGCGCCCGCCGCCGCGGTGGCCCGGCCCCGACACGTTCGCATTGCGCGAGGCGCCGATTCCGACGCCCGGTCCCGGCCAGGCGCTGACGCGGACCATCTACGTGTCGCTCGATCCCTACCAGTGGGGCTACAAGCGCCGCGGCGTGGAGCCTGAGGGCGCGCCCTGCCACGCGCGGACGGTGGCCCAGGTGGTGGAGTCGAACATCGAGGGCCTGAGCCCCGGCGACTTCGTCTTCTGCACCAACGGCTGGGCCGAGTACGGCCTGATGGGCGAAGGCGTGCCGCGGCCCGGCTACATGGTCCCGCGCAAGCTGGACCCCGCGATGGGCCGCATCTCACAGGCCGTGGGCGTGTTGGGCATGCTGGGCCTGACCGCCTACGCCGGGATGATCCTGCAGGGCCAGCCTAAGGCCGGTGAGACCGTCGTGGTCTCGGCCGCGTCGGGCGGCGTTGGCCAGATCGCGGGCCAGCTGGCCAAGCAGCGCGGCCCGCGCGTGGTCGGCATCGCCGGCAAGCCCGAGAAGTGCGACTTCGTCACCGGCGAGTTGGGCTATGACGCTTGTGTCAGCCACCTCTCGCCCACCTTCGCCGAAGACCTGAAGGCCGCCTGCCCCGACGGGATCGACGTCTACTTCGAGAACGTGGGCGGCGCGGTTTTCGAGACCGTCCTGCCGCTGTTCAACCCGGGCTCACGGATGACGATCTGCGGCCTGATCGCCCACTACGGCGACGAGGGCGGCGATGCGGGCGCGGCGGAACGCGCCGCCGCCGAGGCCCGCGGCATGACTGTCAGCAACCTTTTCGTCGGCGACTACGTCGAGAGCCATCACGACGCCTTCCTGGCTGAGGTCGGGCCGTGGGTCGCCGAGGGCAAGGTCCGCTACCTGGAAGACATTCGCGAAGGCCTGGAGACCCTGCCATCGGCCTTCGCCGAGATGCTGAAGGGCGGCAACTTCGGGAAGATGCTGGTCAGGGTCAGCGACGACCCGACGCTCTAGGCGTCGCCTTCGGTCTTCATGCCCCTGAGCAGGGCGACGATCGCCATGCCGTGGCCGCGGCCCAGGCCGAAGTCCTGCTCGAGCCAGGCCAACACCTCGCCGGCCTTCACGCCTTTCCTCAGCACGCCGGCTTCGGTGAAGCCCTTGTCGGCCGCGAGCGCGCGCAACTGATCCGGCGTCTTGCCGGTCTTGGACTGGATGTTGTCGAGGTAGGCCTGGAAAGACATGCAGAGGGTTCCTGAGGGGGCGAACAGCTATCCGCCCAAGGACGCCCGAGCTTGCGCGATCCCGACATGCGCCCCGTCAGGCCTCCATGGCGTCCAGGGCCTTGTTGAGCAGCGACAGCGAGGCCATGGCGAAGGCCAGCATGTTGGCCTGGCGGTCGCTCTCGGCCGTCTCGATGGTCAGCACCGCCTCCACTGGCCCCGCCACCGCGACGCAGGTGTGGCCGGCCGCGTCGCCGTACGGGTTGCCGGTCGGGCCCGCCGCACCGGTCTCGGAGATGCCCCAGGTCGCGCCGTAGCGTTCGCGGGCGTTGCGGGCCAGGAGCTGGGCGTAGGGCTCGCTGGACGAACGCATGCCCTCCAGCGCCTCGCGCGGGATATCGGTCAGCAGCACGCGGGCCTTGGGCGTATAGACCACTGCGCCGCCCAGATAGTAGGCGCTGGCGCCCGGCACGCTCAGCAGCGCCGCCGAAATCAGCCCGCCGGACGAGCTCTCGTTCACCGCGATCTTCTCGCCGCGGGCCTTCAGTTTCTCGCCGATTTCCGCAGCGAGCGCATACAGCGCCTCCATACCCATCCTTCTCTTGGCTAAACGCTTGTTCGTCGCCCATGATGGCGCATTGCATGCAGAACGATAATCGTCGGGAGGAATTTTGATGGACGCCCAGTCGCAGTGGACCGGCCTGGACGCGGGCCGCCTGGAACGCATCGGCGAACACCTGGAGCGCAACTACATCGGTCCCGGCAAGATCGCGGGCTGCCAGGTCAGCGTCGCCCGGCATGGGCACCTCGCCTACTTCAAGTCGTTCGGGTCGATGGATCTGGAGCGCAGCAAGCCCACCCGCGACGACACGATCTATCGCATCTATTCGATGACCAAGCCGATCACCTCGGTCG
The DNA here is from genome assembly GCF_965284355.1 of Phenylobacterium sp. Taxonomy (NCBI): domain Bacteria; kingdom Pseudomonadati; phylum Pseudomonadota; class Alphaproteobacteria; order Caulobacterales; family Caulobacteraceae; genus Phenylobacterium; species Phenylobacterium sp. The sequence goes on from NZ_OZ260078.1 coordinate 1,099,503, forward strand.
CGCTGATGACCCTGTACGAGCAGGGCTATTTCCAGCTCAACGATCCGGTCAGCCGCGTGGTCCCGTCCTGGAAGAACCACCGCGTGTGGGTCTCGGGCGAGGGCGACAATATGGTCACCGAGGCGCCGCACCGGCCCATCACCTTCCGCGACGTGCTCTGCCACACGGCAGGCCTGACGTACGGCGGCGGCCTGCCGGGCGTGGGCATTCAGCACCCGATCGACAAGATCTACCGCGAGCTCAAGATCCGTTCGTTCGACGCCCCCGACAGCATGGCGGGCTTCATGGACAAGCTCTCGAAGGTGCCGCTGCGCTATCAGCCCGGCCAGGCCTGGATGTACTCGCTGGCGACCGACGTCTGCGGCGCCCTGGTCGAGCTGATCTCGGGCAAGCCGTTCGACCAGTACCTCGACGAGGTGATCTTCCAGCCGCTGGGCATGAAGGACACGTCGTTCCAGGTGGCCCCGGAAAAGGTGGATCGGTTCGCCGCAAACTATCAGCGCGGGCCCGACAAGAAGCTGCAGCTGATCGACGATCCGGCCACATCCAACTTCACGAAGCCAGCCGGCTTCCGGTCGGGCGGCGGCGGGCTCACCGGCACCAGCGCTGATTACCTGCGGTTCTGCGAGATGCTGCGCCGCGGCGGTGAGCTGGACGGGCACCGCGTGCTGGGCCCCCGCACCATCGCCATGATGCACATGAACCACCTGCCCGGCGGCCGGAACCTGACCGACGTGGCCCTGGGCGGCTTCTCCGAGACGGCCTACGACGGCGTGGGCTTCGGCCTGGGCTTCGCCTCCTCGCTCAGCGAGGTGGACGCGGGCGGCCTGGGCGCGGGCGACTACTACTGGGGCGGCGCAGCCTCGACGATCTTCTGGGTCGACCCCAAGGAGGACCTTAGCGTGGTCTTCATGACCCAGCTGATGCCTTCGGGCACCTTCAACTTCCGCGGCCAGCTGAAGAGCATCGTCTACTCGTCGATCATCGATTGATGCGGGCGGTGTCACCCTGCTGACAGACGGCTGTCAGCAGGACCTGCCTAGGTTGCCCTCCGACACGAGGGACGAGCCATGGCCTATGACGCCCACGACGATGGACGCCGCGACTTCCACTTCCTGTATGGCCGCTGGGCCGTGCAGCACCGGCGCCTGACCGCGCGCGGGGTCGGCAGCGACGACTGGGACACCTTCGACGGCTCAAGCTTCACGCAAGGGCTGATGGATGGCCTTTGCAATGTCGAGGAGAACGACTTCCCGGACCGCGGCTTCCAGGGCGTCGCCTTCCGCAGCTTCGACGTCGCCCGCCAGGTCTGGTCGATCCACTGGGTGTCAAGCACCGACGGTCTGGTGCAGCCGCCGGTCCATGGCCGTTTCGAGCGTGGGGTCGGCCTGTTCTATGGCGAGGATCTGGACGGCGCTCGCCCTGTCCAGGTGCGTTATCGCTGGGACGTCATCGACGCCGGCCGCGCGCGCTGGACGCAATCGTTCTCGTATGACGACGGCCAGACCTGGGAAGACAACTGGATCATGAGTTTCACGCGCACCGCATGAGTTCAGCGTGTTCGGCTTCTCGCGCCTCTGGACGCCGAACGGACGGCACCTTAAGTCCGCCTCATGCCGATGTCCCAACCCGACCTCGAAGCCGCGCTGCGCGAAGGCTTCCCCGACGCGACCATCGAGGTGCACGACCTCGCCGGCGACGGCGACCACTACAAAGCCCGCATTGTGTCAGCCGCGTTTGCGGGGCTGAACCGCGTGCGCCAGCACCAGCTGGTCTATGCCGCGCTGAAGGGCAGAATGGGCGGCGAACTGCACGCGCTGGCCCTGGAGACCAGTGCGCCCGCGTGACCCGCTTGACCCAGGCAACCTGCGTCCCTAGCTCTTTGACGACGATATCCGCGCCGAAAGGGCGAACCTATGTCTGACGCCGCCACCGCCAATCCCGTGCATGAATGGATCGCCAAGTCGGTGGCCGAGCACGACGTGATCCTGTTCATGAAGGGCGTGCCGGAACAGCCCCAGTGCGGCTTCTCAGCCGTGACGGTCCAGATCCTCGACCACCTGGGCGTCGACTTCGTCGGCGTGAACGTGCTGCAGAACGACCAGCTGCGCGACGGCATCAAGACCTTCTCCGACTGGCCGACGATCCCCCAGCTCTACGTGAAGGGCGAGTTCGTCGGCGGCTGCGACATCGTCCGCGAGATGTTCCAGTCGGGCGAGTTGAAGACCATGCTGTCCGAGCAGGGCCTTCTCCCGGACGCGTAGACAGAAGTGGAAGCCGGTTCCGCCGTTCGACGCGTCCGACTTCTGACGAGTCCCGCCTCGCTGTCGGAGGCTGAGGCGTGACGAAACTGCTTGAGCCTCCGGAGGGCCGGCAGGTCTTCCGTCTCGAGTTCACGCCCACGCCCGCCGACATCGACGAGAACGGCCACGTCAACAACGTGGTCTATCTGCGCTGGTCGCAGGACATGGCCACCGCACACTGGCGCTCGCTGGCCCCGCCCGACGCTCAGGCGACCTGGGCCTGGATCGCGCTGCGCCATGAGGTCGATTACCGCCGCGCCCTGATGCCCGGTGAAACCGCCCAGGCCCGCACCTGGGTCGCCGAGACGGCCCAGGGCCCCCGCTACGACCGCTTCATCCGCATCGACGGCCCAGACGGCCAGATGTGCGCCCAGATCCATACCACCTGGGTGCTGATCGAACAGGCCACCGGCCGCCCCAGGCGGGTGCCCGAGTGGATCATCGAGATGTTCACGTAGCCGATTTGGCGGGCGGCTGACCCGACGGCGGCGCGGGTTCCTCCTCGTCCTCCGGCTCATCAAGGTCGAGGACGCCGATCCGACCGCTGTTCAGCATCTCCCGCGCCCGCGCCGCCGCGCGGCCGCCGTGCGGATTGTTGATGACCGGCGCCAGCATCAGGGCCGCTTCGTCGCGACGCCCCTTCCGGAGCAGCGCCATACCCGCCCGCCAGGAGAGCTCTTGCACCGCGGGCGCGAGGTAGCGCGCCTCCAGCAGCGCTTTCATGTCATTGCCGGTCGGGAAGGTCGGCTCGATCGAACGGGACAGGGCGTAGGCGTACAGCGGGCGGAAATCGGCATTGTTCACCCCGTACGCCTTGGCGAGGGGCGTGCGCGCCGCCTTGTAGCGCGCGTCGCGCTGTTTCGGATCACGCATGCCGGCCACCAGTTGGCCCGTGCCCGCGAGCAGCAGGTCCTCGAAATCGTTGGGATTTGCGTCAAGCCGCCGCTTCGTGATCGCCTCGCCCGCGGACACGTCGCCCATGACGAACTCGGCGCGCGCCAGAACCTGCTCGGCGAAGGCGTCGCCCGGGTGCCGCGCGGCCTTGCGGCGCACACCCGCCAGGAAGTCCGCGTCGAGATCACCGGTCGAGGTCAGGATGAGCCGCAGGTTGTCCAGAAGCAGGTCGTCAGCGCTCTTCGACAGTGTTGTGATCTTCATGGGCACGGGAGCGCCCGGGTTCTTGATCCCCAGGATCTGCAGTCGCTGATATTTTTTGAGCGCCTGGGTGAGCTCTTCCATGCTCTTGCCCGTCGCCGTCTCGAACGATTTCACCGGATCCTTGCCGGCGGCGATGGCCCGGATCGCCATATCGAGCTGCACCGCACGCGTCGGGTCGCTTCGCATGTAGTGCGTGAACAGCCACGCGAGCGAATAGTAGACATCCCGCTTCTGCTCGCGCGTCTCGAAGCTGGTCTTTGAGAGGAGGTCTTCCAGCGGAATCCATGTCTCGCCGAAGATTCCGTGGGCGCGTCCGACATTGTATCCGCCGATCTTGATCTCGTCCGGCTTGATCTCCGTCGTCATGAAGTACTCAGCCCAGCCCTCTACGAACCAGGCGGGATAAGCGGCGGGGAAGTTCTCCCACATGAAGTGGTGGGCGTACTCGTGGAACATGACGTCGTCCTCGCCCAGGCCGCCGTCCTTGAGCGCCATGGCGAAGACGCCTTCGCTCATGGCCGAATAGAAGCCAGCGACGCTCCTCGGCAGTCGCGGCCGCACCCGGCGCAGATCGTCTCGGGACGATACCATGAACACCTGCACCTTGGTGTCCGGCTTGCGCTCCAGGGTCGATGGATGGAACCGTCGTAGCACCGCGTCGTAGGTATTGAGCTTGGTGGCGTAGGCCGCCACCGCGCGCTCGCCACCTTGGCCATAGACGACGAACTTGTCGGTCTCGACCCGCACCCACGCGGCCTGCGCAGGCCAGGCCATCGCAATAAGGATCGCGCCGCCGATCAGCGCACGCGTCATCCAGGCCCCGATCGTCAACCCGCGCCCCCTTACCAAGACGACACAAGTCTAGATTCTACGCCCCATGGTTGTCGAGCGCGTCGCCCGGCCTCGGAGCAAGTACATCCGCGTGAAGGCCGTATCGCCGGGGCTCAGGTCCCCGGCCCCGTCCAGGCCGTCAATGGGTTAAGCAGGAAAACCTTCGCGCGCGGCTCCACGCCCAACTCGGCCCAGGTGAAGGTCAGGTCGGTCTTGCCCATGGCGAACGACTTGCACGGGTCGATCCGCTTGCGGCCAAACGCCAGGTTCACCGCCCCGCCCTTGCGCTCGACGTAGAAGGCGAAGTCGGCCTTGGCGGTGCAGCCGTTGGACGCGACGCTGATGATGATCGCGTCGCGGCCGGGGTGGGCGCGGTAAAGCGGCTCAAGCTCTGAGAGGCCAGAGTCCGGCGGGGCGACTACGCGCACACCGCCTGTGGCGCAGCCGGAAAGCGCCAGGGCCGCCAGCACGAAGATCCGTCGGTTCATCCCGCGACTTCGCCACATACGGCCCAAATGCAAAAGGCCCCGGAGTGATCCGGGGCCTTCGCAGTATCTGTTCGGTGTCGGCGCCGATTAGGACGCGTAGAACTCGACCACGAGGTTCGGTTCCATCTTCACCGGGTACGGAACTTCCGAGAGTTCCGGGGCGCGCACGAACGTGGCGGCCATGCCCTTGGCGTCGACGGTGATGTAGTCGGGCGTATCACGCTCCGACGAACCCAGCGCTTCCAGCACCAGGGCCATATTGCGCGAACGCTCGCGAACCGAAACCACGTCGCCCGGCTTCACGCGGTACGACGCGATGTTCACGCGCTTGCCGTTCACCAGCACGTGGCCGTGGTTGACGAACTGGCGGGCGGCGAACGGGGTCGGGACGAACTTGGAGCGGTAGACGACGGCGTCCAGACGCGACTCGAGCAGCGCGATCAGGTTTTCCGAGGTGTTGCCCTTGCGGCGCGCCGCTTCCGTGTAGATGCGGACGAACTGCTTCTCGGTGATGTTGCCGTAGTAGCCCTTCAGCTTTTGCTTGGCGCGCAGCTGCAGGCCGAAGTCCGAGACCTTGGACTTGCGGCGCTGGCCGTGCTGGCCGGGGCCGTAGGCGCGGGTGTTGATGGGAGACTTCGGGCGACCCCAGACGTTTTCGCCCATCCGGCGGTCGAGTTTGTACTTGGCGCTATGGCGCTTGGACATATTCCACTCTCTTGTCGACGCGGGCCGGCATCCCCTTGCTGGGAATGCGATTTCAACGGCGGCCTTGCATCAATCCGTCATAGATTTCCGACCACGCAGGCGAGCCCGGCGGTTGGAAGGCGCGGTGTATGACGGCCGGGCGGCCCGGAGTCAAGTTCAGGCGGCCGTGATCGGCGGCAGGCGGTAGCGGCCGTCCATGAGTTCCGGCCGCGGCAGGTAGGCGCGGAAGCTGACCGTGAACGGGCCCTGGGCTGGCGCAGGCAGCCAGTTGCCGGTGCGGTCGCCCCCCGGGTCGGTCCGGGCGATCCAGAGGTCGAGCGAGCCGTCGGCGTTCTTCTTCAGCGTGGGCGTGCGGTCGCCGATGGCGTAGCGGCGAATGGGGTTCTCGGTGAGGAAGAACTGCCCCTCAGGGGTGGCCTCGTACATGGTCAGCGACCAGAAGGCGTCGACCGGCGGCATCCGGTCGGCGGCGAAACGCATCACATAGGGCCCCGCGCCGGTGAACATGCGGCCCTGGTCGCCGACGGGATTCATGTACATGGCCTCCGCGCCCGGCAGCGCGGCCAGCCCGCCCAGGGCGACGGCGGCCCGCAGCGCGTAGTCCTGTCCATAGAAGCCCAGGTTCGAACGCGGGTAGTTCCAGCCCTGAACGGCGCCGCCGACGCGGATCGTGCGAAGCGACTGGCGGGCCTCTGCCACGCCGGCCTCGATCTCGGCGACCTGTGCGGCGCTGAACCGCTTGGGATCGAAGCCGCCGGCCCCGGTCAGGCCAAGCGCCGCCACACGCGCGAAGAAGGCCGCGTCCGTCCCCGGCGGCGGGTTTTCGCGCAGCAGGGCGGCGACCGAGGCGAAGTACTCCAGCGCGGGGGCGCCCCGACCGGCGTAGACCGCCGTTCCCGGCGTCACGGTCGGCCCCGTGATCGCCAGCTGGGCCTGCAGCGCGTGCACCGCCGGCAGGTCGGACTCGCCGTCCACCAGAATGCGCGACAGCAGCCAGCCGTGCGGGGTCGCCAGCCGCACCACATTAGGGCCCGAACCCGGCTGCCCCGGCCCCACGATCATGAACTTGCCGCCCGCCCCGCCGGTCGTCCGCGTGCCCAGGACGAAGTCGTTGTCCGTGAACATGTTCATGCCCGCCACCGAGATGTAGCGGTCGCCGGTGCGCGGCAGCGTGAGCGTGACTGGCCCCTTGGTCAGGTCGATCCAGGCGCTGGAATAGAGCGTATCGTTGTTGGGCGTCGTCACGCCCCGCGCGGTCGGATCCGCAAGGACCCGCGCGTGCCCGAAGCGGTTGACGCCCGCGGGAATGCCGACGGCGCGCCCGGCGACGGCGCGGGCCCGCGTGGACGCCATCTCGATCAGCGGCAGGCCGTAGAGCCAGGCGTCCCGCGCCGCCGACTTGAGGTCGCCGCCTTGCGCAAACGCCTTCGTGGGGACCGCCCCCACTACCGCCAGCGCCGCCAGCACGTCACGCCTGTTCAATGGAACGTCTCCCCTGGAAGTGGGCGGACCCTAGGGCCCCGCCCGCGTCAGACAACCTCCAGCGCAGGCATACGGTAATAGCCGTGGAGCAACTCGGGCTTGGGCAGGTAGGCGCGCATGAAGAGCGCGAACGGCGCTGCGGGCGCCGGCAGCCAGTTGCCCTCGCGCCCGGCGCCTGGGCTTTCATGGCCGATCCAGATGTCGAGCGAGCCGTCGGGGTTCGTCGTCAGACCCGGCGTCCGGTCGCCGATGGCGTAGCGGTTCAGCGGGTTGTCCCAGAAGAAGAACTGCCCGTCGTCGGTGGCCTCGTAGAGGCTGAGCGACCAGAATGAGTTCACCGGCAGGTGGCCGTCGGCCGGAAAGTGCAGCCGCCAGATCGTGGTCCCGTCGAACAGCTTGCCGGGCAGCGGCCCCTCGCCCTGCAGATACATCGCCTCGGCCGGCGGGAGGGCCGCGAGACCGCCCAGGGCGACCGTGCCGCGCAGCTCGTAGTCCTGGTCGAAGTCGCCCAGGCGCACGCTGGGATAGGACCAACCGCCGACGAAGTTGCCCGCCAGGCCGCCGCCGCCCCGGACAGCCCGGCGGCCTTCCGCAAAGCCCGCTTCGATCTCGGCCACCTCGGCCTTCGAGAATCGCCCCGCGTCAAAGCCCTCGGTCAGGCCCAGCGGCGCCATGCGGCGCAGTGCGGCGAGATCGGTCACCGGCGGCGGATTGAGGGCCATGAGCGCGGCGGCGCTCGCGAAGTACGCCGCCCAGCCCGCCGCGCGGTCGGCATAGGGCCCCGGCGGGTCGCCGCCCGGACCCTGCATCGAGATCCCGGCCTGGACCTCACGAGCGGCCTCCAGGTCATGCGGCCCCTCCACCAGGATCCGCGCCAGCGCCCAGACGTGGTCGGTGGGCGAACGCACGATGTTCCAGCCCTCCATGGCGTCGCGCGGGCCCACCAGCCGGAAGGTCCCGCCCGCCGGCCCCGTGGTTCGCGTACCCAGGACGGCGAAGTTGTTGGTGTAGGCGTCCATGAGCGCCAGCGAGAGATAGCGCTCGCCCGCCGCCGGCAATGTGATCGTGACCGGCCCGGCCGACAGGTCGATGTGCGCCGTCGAATACAGCGTGTCGGTGTTGGGCGTCGTGACCGCCCGATGCTTGGGCGTGGCCAGATTGCGCACATGGGTGAAGACGCCCATCCGCTGGCCCAGCCCCATGCCGCGCTGGCGCGTCGTCGCCACCTCGATCAGCGGCAGCGTGTAGATGTAGGCGTCCCGCGCCGCCGTCCTCAGATCGCTCACCTGGGCTCCTGTCCTCGCCGCGTCCGTGCGGCGACCGCCTCGGCGGCGTCTCCCGCTTCAGCCCACCACCGCCGGATCATGTCGGCCGCCCGGCCCGGCTGCACGAGAGCTGCTGCCTGGCCGGCCCAGAGCGAGAGCAGCTCGGGATCGTCGGCCTTGGCGGCGGCGGCGCGCAGCGGCTGGGTCAACCTGTTCTGGACAGGATAGGCGGGGACGTCGCCCTGCGCCCCATGCATCAGACGCATGAACCTGTTCTCCAGACCACGCGCATAGCGGCCCGAGAAGGCCCGTGTGAGGCGGGTGGGATCGTCAGGCGCCTGGGTCAGCGCGCGCCGCCATGGCGCGGGCGTCGTGGCCTCGTCCGCCAGCAGGAAGGCCGTGCCCATCTGGACGGCCGAAGCGCCCAGGGCGAGAGCGGCGGCGACGCCGCGCCCGTCCATGATCCCGCCCGCCGCGATCACCGGCAGCGGGACGGCCGCCCGGATCGTCGACACCAGCGCCAGCGTGCCGACCAGGCTGGCGTCCAGGTCGCCCAGGAAGTGGCCGCGGTGGCCGCCCGCCTCAAAGCCCTGGGCGCAGATCCCATCGGCCCCGGCCTGGGCCCAGGCGCGGGCCTCGGCGACGTTGGTGGCCGTGCCGATCACGAAGGTTCCAGCCGCTTGCAGCCGCGCGATCCGCTCGGGCGACACCAGCCCGAACGTGAACGAGGCGGCCGGAGGCGCAGCGGCGACCAGCGCTTCGAACTGGGCGTCGAAGTCGGGGGCGAACGCTTTCGGCGGCTCGGGCGGCGGCAGGCCCAGCTCGGCGTACCAGGGCGCGAGACGGGCGATGGCGGCGTCCACCTCGCCGGGCTGCGGGTCGGCCTTGGGGCCGGAAAACAGGTTCACGACGAACGGCCGATCCGTGCGCTCCCGGACAGCGGCGATCATCGGGACGATGTCGGCAGGCGGCAGCGCGGCGGCGGCCAGGGCGCCCAGCGCGCCGGCTTCGCTCACCGCCACGGCCAGGTCATCCAGCGATGCGCCCACCATCGGCGCTTGGACGATGGGAATCGCCAGGTCGTCCAGGAGGTCGGCGAGGCTCACCCCTCGCTCGCCTTCTTCTGGGCGATCTTCTCCAGCACCTTGCCGCGGCCGCGGGAGAGCGCCGTGATCACACCACGAAACGTGCGGACCTCCTGGTCGGTGAAGCGGGCCTTGGCCAGCGCCGAGCGCAGGTTCTGGATCATGTTCGGCGTCTTCTCGGGCGGGTGGAAGAAGCCGGCCGTGTCCAGTTCGCGCTCCAGATGCTCGTAGAGCCCCAGCATGGCCTCGCCCGTCGCAGGTCCCGGACCCTGCCGGAAGGCGGCCGGCGCCGCCGCCTCGACAGTGGTGCGCCACTCGTAGGCGTTGATCGCCACCGCCTGCCCCAGGTTCAGCGAGCGGAACTTGGGGTCGATCGGGATCGTCACCACGGCCTGGCACAGCGCGATATCGGACGTCTCCAGCCCCGCCCGCTCGCCACCGAACAGCAGGCCAACCCGCTCGCCGCGTCCGACGGCCTCGGACAGCTCGGCGGCCGCCGAGCGCGGCGTGAGGACCGGCAGGCTCAGCTCACGCGGTCGGGCCGTTGTCGCGAACACCGTCTGCAGGTCGGCGATGGCGGCGGCGACGCTGTCGTAGACGCGGGCGTCGTTGAGTGGCCATTCGGCCCCCGAGGCCAGCGCCCAGGCGCGTTCCTGAGGCCAGCCGTCCCGCGGATTGACCAGCCGAAGGTCGGCCAGCCCGAAGTTCGCCATCACGCGCGCCACCGCGCCGATGTTCTCGGCGAGCTGTGGCGCGTTGAGGATAATCACAGGCGCCCCGCCTGAAGTCGTAGATGGTGAGGACGGTTCGGACATGTCGCGCTTAAAGGAGCCTCGCTCGCCATTGGCAACCCTCAGTCGCCGTTCTCTGCTGGCCGTGGCGCCGGCGGGCCTCCTCGCAGCCTGCGAACCCCGCATGCCGCTCACCGCCTCCACCACGCCCAAACTGGACATCGAAGGCCTGCAGAAGGCCGTGGACGCGATCGCCGCGACGGCGCTGCCCGGCGTACTCGGCGTCGGGCTGATGAACCTGGAGAGCGGCCAGAGCTTTCTCACCAACCCTGACCGCCCCTTCCCGATGCAGAGCGTCTTCAAGCTGCCCCTGGCCGTGGCGGTGCTGGGCGAAGTCGATGCAGGCCACCTCGGCCTAACGACGCGCCTGACGATCCTGGAGGATCAGCTGTCGCCCCAGCATTCGCCGATCGCCACGGCCTGGCCCGGCCGGCGCGACTACACGGTCGAAGAGCTGCTCGAGGCCATCCTCATCGAGAGCGACAACACCGCCGCCGACGTTCTGATGAGCCACATCGGCGGACCCGGCGTGGTGACCGCCTGGCTGATCGGCAAGCGGGTCCCGGAAATCCGCGTGGATCGCTATGAGCGCGAGCTGCCCGCCGACATCTACGGCATGCCGTCTTTCCGCCCCGCCTGGCGCGACCCCGCGGCGTTCGCGGCCGCGCGCGACGCCGTGCCGCCGCAGGTCAGGATGACCGCCATGCGCCGCTACATGGCCGACCCGCGCGACACGTCCACCCCGCGCGGCATGCTGGAGTTCCTGCAGCGCCTCGACCGCGGCGAACTGCTGGGCGCCGACTCGACGCGCCGGCTGACCGCCCTCATGTCGCGCTGCACGCGTGGCGAAGGCCGCATCCGCGCCGGCCTCGGCCCTGGCGCTTTCCTCGCGCACCGGCCGGGGACATCTGGCGTCGACCAGGGCCTGTCCACCGCGCACAACGACGTGGGCGTCTTCACAATGGCCGACAAGCGCGCGTACGCCCTGGCGGTCTTCCTGTCCGGAGCCACCCTGGATGACACCGGTCGCGACCGCGTCATCGCCCAGGTGGCGAGCGCGGCGCTGCGCGCGGTGGGATAGTTCCCCAACTTCCCCTGGGGAGCCTTTGCGTCGGCCTTTCCGACGGCTATACGGCCTGAAACGCATTACGCCCGGAGCGCCTGCCCCTCATGGCCAAGATCAAAGTCGCCAACCCCGTCGTCGACCTCGACGGGGACGAGATGACCCGCATCATCTGGAAGTGGATCAAGGATAAGCTCATCCATCCCTTCCTCGATCTGGAGATCGAGTACTACGACCTTGGCATGGAAAACCGCGACGCCACCGACGATCAGGTGACGATCGACGCGGCCAACGCGATCAAGAAGCACGGCGTCGGCATCAAGTGCGCCACCATCACGCCGGACGAGGCCCGCGTGAAGGAATTCGGCCTCAAGAAGATGTGGAAGTCGCCGAACGGCACCATCCGCAACATCCTGGACGGCGTCGTCTTCCGCGAGCCGATCATCTGCAAGAACGTGCCGCGGCTGATCCCCGGCTGGACCAAGCCGATCATCATCGGCCGCCACGCCTTCGGCGACCAGTACCGCGCCACCGACTTCGTCGTGCCGGGCCCCGGCAAGCTGACGATCAAGTTCGAGGGCGAGGACGGCAAGGTCATCGAGCACGACGTCTACGACTTCAAGGGCGCTGGCGTCGCCATGGCGATGTACAACGTCGAGGCGTCGATCCGCGACTTCGCCAAGGCCTGCTTCAACTACGCCCTGGCGCGGAAGTACCCCCTGTACCTCTCGACCAAGAACACGATCCTCAAGGCCTACGACGGGCGCTTCAAGGACATCTTCGAAGAGATCTACCAGGCGGAATACATCGAGAAGTTCAAGGCCGCCGGTCTGGTCTACGAACACCGCCTGATCGACGACATGGTCGCCTCCTCGCTGAAGTGGAACGGCGATTTCATCTGGGCCTGCAAGAACTACGACGGCGACGTCCAGTCCGACCAGGTCGCCCAGGGCTTCGGCTCGCTGGGGCTGATGACGTCGGTGCTGATCACGCCGGACGGCAAGATCATGGAGGCCGAGGCCGCCCACGGCACCGTGACGCGCCACTATCGCCAGCACCAGAAGGGCGAAAGCACCTCGACCAACTCGATCGCCTCGATCTTCGCCTGGACGCAGGGCCTCAAGCACCGCGCCAAGCTGGACGGCAACGCCGAGCTCGAGCACTTCGCCAACACGCTGGAGAAGGTCTGCGTCTCGACCGTCGAGAGCGGCTCGATGACCAAGGACCTGGCGCTGCTGGTCGGCGACACCCAGGGCTGGCTCACCACCGAGGGCTTCCTCGACAAGGTGGCGTCCAACCTCGAGAAGGCGCTGGCGGCCTAGCGACAGCCGATCTGCCGCAAGACAACGGCGCCGCCCGCGGACATCGCGGGCGGCGCTTTTGATTCATCCCCGACCGTCGGTGGCGGCTGCCCTTTAGGCCGCGTACACGCAGTACTTGTTGCCCACAGCGTCGCGGAAGTAGGCGCCATAGAACGATGTGCCCTCGGGCGGACGGAATCCCGGTGCGCCCTCGTCTGTCCCGCCGGCGGCCAACGCCGCAGTGTGGGCCGCGCGGACCTGGTCCTGGGTGTCGGCCTTGAAGGCGATCATGATGCCGTTGCCGGCGCGCGCCGGCTGTCCGTCGTGCGGCTTGCAGACGCCGACACAGGGCGCGCCGCCCTTGGGGCCGTAGAATACCCAGCCGCTGTCGGGATCGCCCCGCTCGTAGCCGAATGCACCGAACACCTGATCGAAGAACGGCAGCGCCGCGTCCACGTCGTGGGCGCCGATGGTCACATATCCGATGGTCATGAAGCTCTCCCTGTTGAGCTCCGGAACCTAGATGTCGAGGTCGAACAAATCAAGAACATCACGAAGCAGCGCCGCCACCTCATCGGGGTGGGTCGCCATGGCCAAGTGGTGCAGGTCGGCGGCGCGCACGGGCCAGCCGCGCGACCGGGCCCAATCGGCCTGGACGGCATAGCGGCGGCTGAGCTGGAGGTAGGCGCTGGGCAAACGCTCCCACGCGTCCGACGTCGGAGCCGGGGCGTCCAGGAAGGCCACCGGCGGGCGCGGCAGGTCCGCGACAAAGGCAGCTCGGGGCGCCGGATCCGGCAGGAAGCGCGGCAGGGGATCCTGGTCGAACCAGAGATTCCACGGCGCCAGTCGGCCGTCCGTCGCGCGGGCTTCCAGGTGGTTCACGATGCCGGGATCCACGTCGCGCAGGCTGCGGCCGGGATGAGGGCGGACCGCGTCGACAAAGATCAGGCCCGCAGCCCCCGCGTCGGCCAGCGACGGAGCAAACGCCCCGGCGCCGCTATGGAGTACGGCGACCCAAGCGCCGTCGCCCATGGCCTCGGCCGTCCGGCGGGTGACGCCGTCGTACCAATCCGGACCCCGCACGCCGCCGTAGTCGACCGCTACAGCCCCGGGCAGTCGCTGGGCTGTCGGCCGCCACGCCGCAGCCCCGGTGAAGGGGCTGGGCACGAGGGCCAGCCAGGGCACTAGCCGCCCAGCGCCGCCTTCACGGCCGCGAGGCCCTCCTCGGCCTTGGAAGCGTCGGGCGCGCCGCCCTGGGCGAAGTCGGGGCGGCCACCGGCTCCCTGCCCGCCCATCGCGAGCACCGCCGCCTTCGCAAGGTCGGCGGCGTTGAACTTGCCCTGGGCCGAGCCGGTTACGGCCACCGTCGCCGCCGCCTTGCCGTCGGCGGTGCCGATCAGCGCGATGACGCCATCCGGAAGCTGCTTCTTGAACTCCTCGGCGATGGGCCGCAGGTCCTTGCCGCCGACGCCGTCCATGATGCGCGCCAGCACCTTGACGCCGCCGATCTCCTCCGGACCGGCCGCAGCCGCGCCGCCGCCGCCGCCGCCCCCCATGGCGAGCTGTCGCTTGGCGTCGGCCAGTTCCTTCTCGAGCTTGCGGGCCTGGAGCTGCAGGCCTTCGACCCGCGCCAGCACCTCGGACACAGGCGTCTTGAACTGCTCGGCCAGCGACTTCGATACCGCCGCCTGCTCCAGCAGGTATCGGCGCGCGCTTTCCCCGGTCAGCGCCTCGATCCGGCGCACGCCGGCGGCGACGCCCTGTTCTGAGACGATCTTGAAGAGCGCGATATCACCCGTGCGCGCCACGTGCGTGCCGCCGCAGAGTTCGACCGAGTAGGCCGCGTCGCCGGTCAGCGCCTTGCCCAGCGTGAGCACGCGGACGCTGTCACCGTACTTCTCGCCGAACAGGGCCATGGCCCCGGCCTCGATCGCCTCAGCCGCCCCCATCACCTTCGTCTCGGCGGAAAGGTTCTGGCGGACCACCGCATTCACTTCCGCTTCGATGCGGTCGATCTCGTCGGGCGACAGCGGCGCCCCGTGGCTGAAGTCGAAGCGGATGCGCTCGCCATCGACCATCTGGCCCTTCTGGGTCACGTGGCGGCCCAACACGTTGCGCAGCGCCGCATGCAGCAGGTGGGTGGCCGAGTGGTTCGACCGCGTGGTGGCGCGGTTCAGGGCGTCAACCGAAAGCTCGACCCGGGCGCCGGGGCTCAGCGCGCCCTCCAGGATCTCCAGGTCGTGGACATGCAGGTCGCCAGCCAGCTTCTGGACGTCGGTCACGCGCGCGCGACCGCCGTCCCAGGAGATCTCGCCCTTGTCGCCCGCCTGGCCGCCGCTTTCGGCGTAGAACGGTGTGCGGTCGAACAACGCCTGGACCTTGGCGCCAGTCGTGGCCCCGTCGACCTCGCGGCCGTCCTCGACCAGGGTCAGCAACTCGCCCGTGCCCTCGGTCTCGTCATAGCCGGTGAACACCGTCGGACCCAGCCGCTCGCGGATCGAGAACCACTCGGCGGCGGCGGCTACCTGGCCCGAGCCCTTCCACGCGCCCCGCGCCATCTCGCGCTGGCGGGCCATGGCCGCATCATACTCGTCGAGGTTCACCGTCAGGCCCTTGGCCCGGACCGCGTCCTGGGTGAGGTCGAGCGGGAAGCCGTAGGTGTCATAGAGCTTGAACGCGGTTTCGCCCGACAGCACGTCGCCGTCGTTCAGGCCCGTCGTCGCCTCGTCCAGCAGCGCCAGGCCACGGCCCAGCGTCACGCGGAAGCGTTCCTCTTCCTGGCGCAGGGTGTCGACGATGGCGTCCTGGGCGCGCTTCAGCTCGGGATAGGCGTCGCCCATCTCGGTCACCAGCGTGGGCGCCAGGCGGTGCATCAGCGGCTCTTCCGCGCCCAGCAGGTGGGCGTGGCGCATGGCGCGGCGCATGATCCGGCGCAGTACGTAACCGCGGCCCTCATTGGTGGGCATCACGCCATCGGCGATCAGGAAGCTGGACGAACGCAGATGGTCGGCGATCACCCGATGCGAGGGGCCGTTCGAGGCGCCGCCCGCGCCGCCCACCAGCTCGCGGCTGGCCTGGATGATCGTGCGGAACAGGTCGACGTCGTAGTTGTCGTGCACGCCCTGAAGGACGGCCGCGATACGCTCCAGGCCCATGCCGGTGTCGATCGACGGCTTCGGCAGGCTCTCGCGACGACCGTCGGCGAACTGCTCGAACTGCATGAAGACGAGGTTCCAGATCTCGACGAACCGGTCGCCGTCCTCATCAGGGCTGCCGGGAGGGCCGCCAGGGATGTGGTCGCCGTGATCGTAGAAGATCTCGGAGCACGGGCCGCAGGGGCCGGTGTCGCCCATCGACCAGAAATTGTCGCTGGTCGGAATGCGGATGATCTTGTGGTCGGGCAGGCCCGCGATCTTCTTCCAGAGATCGAAGGCCTCGTCATCGGTGTGGTAGACCGTGACCGTCAGCTTCTCGGCCGGGAGCTTGAACTCCTTCGTCAGCAGGTCCCACGCGTGGACGATCGCGCGCTCTTTGAAGTAATCGCCAAACGAGAAATTGCCCAGCATCTCGAAGAAGGTGTGGTGGCGCGCGGTGTAGCCGACGTTGTCCAGGTCGTTGTGCTTGCCGCCGGCGCGGACCGACTTCTGCGAGGACGCGGCGCGCGGCCACGGCGGGGTCTCGGCGCCCGTGAAGTAGTTCTTGAACGGCACCATCCCGGCGTTGACGAACAGCAGCGTCGGATCGTTCTGCGGGACCAGCGGGGCCGAAGCGACCACGGCGTGATCGTTCCTCTGGAAGAAGTCCAGGAAGTGGGTCCGGATCTCGTTCAGGCTCGCCATCGGTCGCTACGTTTCATCAAGGTCGTGGAAAGGGTTCCCACGTGGGGACCCGCGACCCTTTACGAAACCTCTGGCGCAACCGCCAAGGAGAAAGGCTGAGGTCGCCGTTTGGGTCGCAGGCCGCGGCGAGGTTCAGGGCGCCGTGGCGGGACGGCGTGCGGACCACAGCATGCTGAACGCCGCGTAGGTCACAACGACCACCACGAGGACCCGCAGCGAGTCCAGCGGCAGCGACTTGACGATGTAGGCGGCGACCAGGACCGCCGGGATGCCGCCCAAGGTCAGGCCGAGCGCGGCGCGCGGGCTGTAGCGGCCGCTGGCCACGAACCGGGATCCGCCGACGGGCATCAGGAAGGCGCATGAGCCCATCATGATGGGAAACGCCACCAATGGGCTCATGCCCAGCAGCGCGACCAGGATCAGGCACGGCGCATAGAGGCCGATGCCCAGCATCATCAGCGCGCCGAGAATGAAGTTGGCCCCCAGCGCGAGCGCCAGCTTCGCGCCGGTCAGGCCCTTGGCGTCGCCGCCCACGGGCATGACGCCCAACACGGCGGCGAGAAACAGGCCGGCCGCCACCAGTAGGGCGATGCCCATCGCCAGCTGGATGGTCCGGGCCGGCGCGCGGGCGACGAACGCGCCGCTCAGCCAGGCGCCGGCGACCGCAGCGGCGATCATGCCGACGAGCGTGACGGGATCGACCTCGACAACGGCGATGAAGATGAGCGCCTGGGCGATGGTCGGCAGGGCATGGCCGGCGTTGAGGGTGCCGGGGATCTGTTCGTCGGGCACGCGGCGGAACAGCTTGAAGGCTGCGGTGGTCGTGGCGAAGGCGCCAATGCCCAAGGTGTCGAAGAAGTTCGCGACAGCGCCGATGGCAAGATCGAGAAAGCCGGGCCGGTGCGGCGCGCCATCGGCCGCCCGTGAGCGCTCCACCTGCCACCACCAGGCGGCGAATCCCAAGGCCAGCGCTAGCAGGGCCGCCAGGATGAACGGCGTGACCGGCGGCCCCTCGAACAAGCCGGGGTTCGGTTCCGATGGCATCACGGTCCCCCCAGGTCGAACGCAGGCCGGTGATGACCTTAGCGCCCCTCGCCGCGCCCGATAGCGGTTTCCGGTCCCAGGGGATGCGTTGGGTGTTCAGGCCGCGAGAGCGGGCGCCGAAGGACCGTGACGGGTCAGATGCGTCGCAAACAAAGACGCCCGGGAGGCCCCGGGCGTCGATGTCTTGCCGCAGTGGGTGAGGCCTGCGCCTACAGAGAGCCGTCCTCGGCGTCCGCGTCCTCGGCGGGACCGACGAGCAGCTGCTCCTCGACCACGTCCTTGGCGCCACGGACCTGCTTCTCGATCTGGTTGGCCATGTCGGGGTTCTGCTTGAGGAACTCCCGCACGTTGTCGCGGCCCTGGCCGATTCGCTGGCTGTTCCAAGAGAACCACGAGCCCGACTTCTCAATGACCCCGGCCTTCACGCCCAGGTCGATGATCTCGCCCAGCTTGGAGATGCCCTCGCCGTACATGATGTCGAACTCCACCTCGCGGAACGGCGGGGCCACCTTGTTCTTCACCACCTTCACGCGGACATTGTTGCCGACGATCTCGTCGCGCTGCTTCACCGAGCCGGTGCGGCGGATGTCGAGGCGGACCGAGGCATAGAACTTCAGCGCGTTGCCGCCCGTGGTCGTCTCGGGCGAGCCATACATCACGCCGATCTTCATGCGGATCTGGTTGATGAAGATCACCAGGGTCTTCGCCTTGGAGATCGAGGCGGTCAGCTTGCGCAGCGCCTGGCTCATCAGGCGGGCCTGCAGGCCGGGCAGGCTGTCGCCCATCTCGCCTTCGATTTCGGCGCGCGGCGTGAGCGCCGCCACCGAGTCGATCACGATCACATCGACGGCGTTGGAACGCACCAGGGTGTCAGTGATTTCCAGGGCCTGCTCGCCCGTGTCGGGCTGGGCGACCAGCAGATCGTCGAGATTGACGCCCAGCTTGTGGGCGTAGCCCGGATCCAGCGCATGCTCGGCGTCTACGAAAGCCGCGGTGCCGCCGGCCTTCTGGACCTCGGCGACCACATGCAGGGCGAGCGTCGTCTTGCCCGAGCTTTCCGGCCCATACACCTCGACGATGCGTCCCTTGGGCAGGCCGCCGATGCCCAGCGCCAGGTCGAGGCCGAGCGAGCCGGTGGAGTACGACTCCATCTCGACTTTGCCCTTTTCGCCAAGGCGCATGACCGAGCCCTTGCCGAACGCCCGATCGATCTGCGTCAGCGCCGCCTCGAGCGCCCGCGACTTTTCCGAATCTTCCTTACCCACGAGCCTCAACGCTGATTGCGACATGCTTTAGCGCCCTTCTATCCCACGATTCCGCCAACCGGATGGGCCAACCGCAGGCCCCGCTCGGGATGACCCAAGACGTACTCGCTTTGCCGGATGTTCGCAAGACGTTCCCAGAACATCATGCGTCCGATTTTGACGTAGGTTAGGCCGCCCTAGTCACGAGCGTGGCTGGCGATGAAGTCGCGTAGGTCGCGGTAGGCGTGGGCCTCCATGGCGCGCAGGGCGTCGATCTTGGCGTCGAGGCCGCCGCCGTCGAACTGCGCGCGCGCCTGCACCGCGGCGGCGTTGTACCCGGCGAACCGCACCAGTTCCGCCGAGGGGTACAAAGCGTCGTTGAGGGCCCGCAGGCCCAAAACGACGCCGACGGCTGCGAGAGCCACAGCCGCCGCCGCGCGGGTTACAAGCGTTTCGGGTCCGTGGCCGAGCAAAAGCGCCAGGCCGGCGCCCCCGCCCGCAACGGCCGCGACCACCATCGCGACCTTGGCCAACGCGGCGTTCGCCTCGGCGCGTCGGCGCGGCGCGCCCATCGATTCGCCCAGCTTGCGGCGGCTGTAGGCGATCTGGACGTCGAACCGCTGGGCCCGCAGGCGCTCCAGCAGCCGATCAAGATCGGGGCCTGGCGTGGGCGGCGGGGGCGGCTCGCGCCATTCGGGCAGGATCCAGACCTCGTCGTCGGAGACGTCACGGGCCAGGGCCCGGACCCGGTCGGCCATGTCGCGGGCGGGCGGCAGCGCTTCCAACGCCCGGGCGCGCGTGGCTTTCCAGCCGGCCAGCGCGGTGTTGTCGGTCATCGCCGCAACCGCCTGATCGAGATTGTTGATCAGCACCTGGAAGTAGAGGCCGCGCGCGCGCTCGGTCCAGTAGCGGCTGCCCAGCCAGAGCTCGGTCGAGCGCGTGACCAGTCTGCGCGCCGCGAACAGCGCGCCCGCGACGGCGGCGAGTGTCAGCGCGACCGCGCCCACCACGACGGCGGCTCCCTGCGGCACGAGCAGCGCCACGGCGGCGACGGCCAGGGCCAACACGCCGCAACCCCCCGCCATCAGGCCCAGCTGACGACCGCGCCGGACGTGCTGGTTGGCCGGGCCCTCGTGCTGCTTGAACAACGCCCGCAGCTCGGGCCAGTCGAGAACCCGCAGCAGCTGCGGCTGAACGGCGCCCAGCGCCTGGCGGGCGTCCTTGTCCAGCAGGATGTCGTCGTTGTGCCAGCCGGCCAACGGATCGGCGAAGGCGGCCAGTCTGGAGTCGCCCCCGTCTCTCGGCGCTGAAGCGTCGGCCATGAGCATGTCTCGTGAATCCCCTGCCCGCCAGAACTCCCGACCCACAGCCCGCGGTCAAGGCCCGGCATGCCGATGCCCGGCCCTCACCTTACGTCGGCTCGCGCTGCGGCGCCCCACGCGCTACCAAGGGCAGGCGCGAGCCGACCCGAGATGTCCGCCGCCGCCTTGCAGGGATGAGACGATGCACTACGCCGAGCTGAACCGGGCCTGGGCCGAGCTGACCGCGCCCGGGGCGCCCTTCGAGATCGCGATCCAGGAGGTCGGCGGCGCGCCGATCCGCACGTTCAAGAATGCGCCCCCGAACGTGAGGGCGCTGTGGCTGTCGACGGCGCAGTTCGCCGATCGCGACTATCTGGTCTTCGGCGATGAACGGATCACCTACGGCGAAGCCCACCGGCAGGTCGCCTCCATCGCCAACTGGCTTATCGCGAAGGGAGTCAGGCCCGGCGACCGCCTGGCGGTCGCGATGCGGAACTACCCCGAGTGGATGCTCATCTATTGGACCTGCGCCAGCATCGGTGTCGCCTGCGTCGGCATGAACGCGTGGTGGACGGCGGCGGAGATGGCCTACGGCATGACCGACGCCGGGCCCAAGGTGCTGTTCGCCGACGCCGAGCGGATCGCGCGGCTGGACGAGCAGCCGGGCATGCTGGGCGACACGCTGCTGGTTGCGGTTCGGGCCGAGGCCCCCGCCGGCGCTGCATCGTGGGCCGAGGTGGTGGCGCACGGCGGGACACTGCCCGACGTGGCGATCGCCCCCGACGACGACCTCTGCATCTTCTACACCTCGGGCACGACCGGCTTTCCGAAGGGCGCGCAGCTGACGCACCGGAGCTGCGTCTCCAATCTCATGAACATGATGTTCGCCGGTCAGGTCTCGACGCTGGCGACCCAGCGGGCGACGGGCGTGACGCCCGATCCGACGGTGGCCCCGCCGATCCCGGTCACCCTGGTGACCACGCCCCTCTTCCACGTCACGGCCAACAACTGCGGCGCCTACGCCACCACCGCGGCGGGCGGCAAGATGGTGCTGATGTACCGCTGGGACGCCGGCGAGGCGCTGAAACTGATCGAACGCGAGCGCTGCACCTCGGCGGGCGGCGTGCCGGTGATGGCGCGCGAGCTGATCGGTCACCCCGACTTCGCCAAGTACGACACCTCCAGCCTGCTGTCGGTCGGCGGCGGGGGCGCCCAGCTGCAGCCCGACCTGGTGGACAAGATCGACAAGGCGGTGGCGACGGCCCGTCCCAACACCGGCTACGGCATGACCGAGACGTCGGGGATCATCACTTCGATCTCGGGCGACTTCTTCGTCGACAAGCCGGCGAGCTGCGGGCGCGCGATGCCCACCTTCGAGGTGCGCGTGGTGGGCGACGACGGCCAGCCGCTGCCCCCGGGCCAGCCGGGCGAGCTGTGGGTGCGCGGGTCGTCGGTCATCAAGGGCTACATCAATCGGCCCGAGGCCACGGCCGAGAGCATCACCGACGGCTGGCTGCACACCGGCGACGTGGCCTACCTCGACGAGGACCAGTTCATCTATCTGGTGGACCGCAAGAAGGACATGGTCCTGCGCGGCGGCGAGAATATCTACTGCGCCGAGGTCGAGGCAGCGCTGCACGGCCATCCGGGCGTGGCGGAATGCTCGGTGTTCGGGGTCGCTGATCCCCGCTTGGGCGAGGAAGTGGGCGTGGCCGTCTTCCTCAAGCCGGACGCCGACGTGACGCCCGACGCGCTGCGCCAGCACTGCGGCGCGGCGATCGCGAAGCACAAGGTGCCCCGCTACATCTGGATGATGAGCGAGCCGCTACCGCGGAACGCCAACGGCAAGTTCCTGAAGCGCGAGTTGCGAGACACCCTGAACGTCGAGGACGCCGTCTAGGGGCGTCGCATAGGAAATATCGATCGATCAGATAAGAACGATCGTTTTGTCAGATGTCCTGGGGCGGCCTAGCTTGGGGGAACCAACCCAGCGAGGTGACCCCATGGACGACGCCGCTCCCACCGGATGCCCGGTCAAACACTCCGGCGCCCGCCGCACGCTCACGGGCCGCACGAACCGCGACTGGTGGCCGAACCAGCTGTCGCTCGACATCCTGCACCAGCACGGCGCCTCGGGCGATCCGATGGGCGCGGGCTTCGACTATGCCGCCGAGTTCAAGAGCCTCGACTACGCCGCGGTGAAGCGTGACCTGACGGCGCTGATGACCGACAGCCAGCCCTGGTGGCCGGCCGATTACGGCCACTACGGCCCGTTCTTCATCCGCATGGCCTGGCACAGCGCCGGAACCTATCGCACCGGCGACGGGCGCGGCGGCGCCTCGGCGGGCGGACAGCGGTTCGCGCCGCTGAACAGCTGGCCCGACAACGCCAATCTGGACAAGGCGCGCCGGCTGCTCTGGCCTATCAAGCAGAAGTACGGCCGCAAGCTGAGCTGGGCCGACCTGATGATCCTGGCCGGCAACGTCGCCATCGAGTCCATGGGCGGGCCGGTGTTCGGCTTCGGCGGCGGCCGCGCCGATATCTGGGAGCCCCAGAAGGACATCTATTGGGGCGGCGAGGAGGAGTGGGTCGGCCTGACCCGCATCGACGAGGACGCCGGCCGCGCGCTGGAGAACCCGCTGGCGGCGATCCAGATGGGCCTGATCTACGTGAACCCCGAGGGTCCGGGCGGCAACGCCAACCCGACCCAGTCGGCCCGCGACATCCGCGAGACGTTCGCCCGCATGGGCATGAACGACGAGGAGACGGTGGCCCTGACCGCCGGCGGCCACACGTTCGGCAAGTGCCACGGCGCGGGCGACGCCTCGAACGTGGGTCCCGAGCCCGAGGGCGCGGACATCGCCGAGCAGGGCCTGGGTTGGCGCAGCGGCCACGAAAGCGGCCTGGGCGACCACACCATCACCAGCGGCCTCGAGGGCGCCTGGACGCCGAACCCCACCCAGTGGGATGGCGACTACTTCCGGATGCTCCTGGATTACGAGTACGAGCTGGTCCACAGCCCCGCCGGGGCCCGCCAGTGGCAGCCCGTAGGCCAGAAGCCGGAAGACCTAGCCCCCGGCGCGCACAGCCCCGACAAACGCCTGCCCACCATGATGACCACCGCCGACATGGCGATGAAGGTCGATCCGGCCTACCGCGCGATCTCGGAACGGTTCCGCGCCCATCCCGAGCAGTTCGCCGACGCCTTCGCCCGCGCCTGGTTCAAGCTGTGCCACCGCGACATGGGTCCCAAGGCCCGCTACCTCGGACCCGAAGTCCCGGCGGAAGACCTGATCTGGCAGGATCCGATCCCGGCGGCCCAACATCCGTTGGTCAGCGAAGCCGACATCGAGGTCCTGAAGGACAAGATCATGGCCTCGGGCCTGTCGGTCGCCGAACTGGTGCAGACGGCCTGGGCTTCGGCCTCGACCTATCGCCGGTCGGACCATCGGGGCGGCGCCAATGGCGCGCGCATCCGCCTGGCGCCCCAGAAGGACTGGGAGGTGAACCGGCCGGCTCAGCTCGCCAAGGTGCTGACGGTGCTCGAGGGCATCAAGGCCGAGTTCGACGCGTCCGCCGGTGGCGGCAAGACGGTGTCGATGGCCGACCTGATCGTCCTGGGCGGCGCCGCGGCGGTGGCCAAGGCCGCCCGCGAGGCGGGCTTCGACGTCGGCGTGCCCTTCACGCCCGGCCGCACCGACGCGACCGCCGAGCAGACCGACGCCGACAGCTTCGCGGTGCTCGAGCCCAAGGCCGACGGCTTCCGCAACTACCAGCAGACAGCCTTCAGCGTGTCGCCGGAAGAACTGCTGATCGACCGCGCCCAGCTTCTCGGCCTGACGGCGCCGGAGATGACGGCGCTGGTTGGCGGGCTGCGCGTGCTGGGGGCCAACCATGGCGACAGCCGGCACGGGGTGTTCACGGACCGGCCGGGCCAGCTGACCAACGACTTCTTCATCAACCTGCTCGACATGGGCGTGGCGTGGAAGCCGGCGGACAGCGACGGCGCCTTTATCGGCACGGACCGCGATACGGGACAGCCGAAATGGACGGCGACCCGCGTCGACCTGATCTTCGGTTCAAATTCCCAGCTGCGGGCATTGTCGGAGGTCTATGCGGCGGCCGATGCCGGCGAGGCGTTCGTCCGGGCGTTCGTGGCCGCCTGGACCAAGGTGATGAACGCCGACCGCTTCGACCTGACGGCGTAGGCGACGGCACCGTGACGCCGGGAAGCTCCCGGCGTCACGGACCCCTGGATCAGAAGTTCACGCGGGCGGTGACGCCGTAGTAGCGGTCGGCTTCGCGCGGGATCAGGTAGCGGAAGCTGCCGCCCGGTCCGCCGCTAGTGATCGCGGACGGGAAGCTGGTGTCGAACAGGTTCTTCACCTGCAGCAGCACGCGGTAGCGGTCCTGCGGATCGGCGATGCCGGCCGAAAGGTCCACCAGCGCATAGCTGTCGATGGTGGTCGCCGCGCGGATGACCGGGTTGGCGTCGAACTGGCTCAGCTGCTTCGACTGGAACGAGCCCTGGGCGCCCAGCACCACGTCCACCGGGCCGACGTCGCGGATCCGGTAGTCCATGGCCAGCGAGCCCTTCCACTTCGGCGCGTACCCCAGGGTGGTGCCCGAGGGCACGACGCCAGTGATCACGCCGTTGGTGGGCAGCTTGAACTGGTCGACCTTGGCGTCGGTGTAGGCCAGGCCGCCCGAGAAGCTGAGGTCGTCGATCGGGCGGAACAGAAAGTCCAGCTCGCCGCCACGGGTCGAGATCGTGCCCGCGTTGGTGAAGCGGGTCACCAACACGCCGGCCACGACGTCGGGGTTGTTGGCCTGGAAGTTGTGGTACTTGGCGTAGTAGGCGGCGAGGTTCAGGACCAGCCGTCCGCCCATCAGGGTGTTCTTGAGACCCACCTCAAAGCTGTCGGCCGTCTCGGCGTCGATGACGTTCGTGCCGGTGGCGGTGAGGTTGTAGAAGACGTTGTAGGCCGGACCCTTATAGCCGCGCGAGTACGTGGCGTAGGCGGTCGACGCGTCCGACAGGTCGAACTGGGCGCCGGCCTTGCCCGACAGGTTCTCGTTCGAGGTCGAGTCGGCGAACGGCCCGAAGCTGGGCTGGATGCCCGGGCCCGCCAAGGTGGTGATCCGCTGGTGGTAGACCGACAGCTTGTCCGAGGTGAACCGCAGACCGGCGATCAGGCGGAAGCGTTCGCTGACGTTGATCACGCCCTGGCCGAACAGGGCGTAGTTCTTGAAGACCGAACCGAAGGTGGCCGTCCCCGCCGGCGTGGTGACCACCGTGCCCGGCGCCGTGCAGGGCGTGATGACCGTGGAGGCCGGCGTCAGCGAGCAGACGATATCGTTACGCGTGAACGTGCGGTCGGTCTCGGCGCGCGAGTAATAGGCGCCCAGGACGTAGCTGACGGTCTGGTCCGCGGGCGAGGTCACCCGCAGTTCCTGGGTCATGGTGTTGCTGGTCTGGGGGCCCAGGTCATGCAGCTGGTTGAAGCCCACGTAGGCGCGCGGCAGCCAGTCGCCGTCGCGGACCTCGGTGTTGTCGTACTCGCGATACGAGCCGATGTAGGTGACCACATGGTCGGCCACGTCCCAGTCGGCCTGCAGCGAGACACCGCCGCTCTTTTCCGTGGTCGAGGTGATCAGGTCCTGCGCCACGCGCCGGGTGCGGTCGCCACGCGGGGTGGGTAGGACGGTGGCCGTCAGGTTGGTCGGCACGGTCCCGATCAGCTCTGCGCAGCAGTCGTCGTCGCTCTCGCGGTAGTCGGCGATGAAGGTCAGCGACAGGGTCTCGCTGGGGTCGGCGACGATCATGCCGCGCACCCCCCAGTGCTCATAACCGTTGACGCGGGTGTCGCGCGTCACGTTGCGGATGTTGCCGCCGTAGGTCCCGTAGAAGGCGGTGAAGCGGCCCTTGACGGTGTCGCTGAACGGCACGTCGATGCCGCCGCGCAGGCGGTACTCGCCGCCGTTCGAGAACGCGCCGCCGTCCACATAGCCGCCGGCCTCGTTCCCCGGCCGCTTGGTGACGATGTTGATCACGCCCGCCGAGGTGTTCTTGCCGAACAACGTGCCCTGGGGCCCGCGCAGAACTTCGATACGCTCGACGTCGATGAGGTCGCTGAAGGCCTCGCCCGCGCGGCTGTAGACGACCCCGTCCACCACCGTCGAGATCGAGGGTTCGCCGGCGATCGAGAACGTCGAGGTGCCGACGCCGCGCAGGAAGAGCGTCTGGTTGATGGTGGTGCCCGACTTCCGGAAGTTCAGCGTCGGCACCAGGTACTGCGCGCTCTCCAGGTTGACCGAGCCGCGCGCCGCAATGGCGTCGCCCGACACCACCGAAACGGCGGCCGGCACGTCCTGCAGACGCTCTTCCCGCTTCTGCGCGGTGACGACGATCTCGGTCAGGTCGGTGGCGCCCTCGCCGCCGGTCTGCGCCAGCGCCGGGCCCGCGGCGACTATCGCTGCGATGGCCGCGCTCGTGATGAGGATGGTCTTCTTCATAGCTCCCCCGATTCCTTGTTCTCGTTGGATTTGTCTGACGCTGTCATAGCGACAGCAGATTTGTTCGTTCCGTCTGGTCCTGGCTTCGGTTCAGAAACCCAGTTCGCTCATCTCCACGACGCGCTTTTCTCGCGCGCTGATCTCAGCGGCGGTCCCGATGGCGACCGCCATCAGCCCGTCGTGAGCGGTGACCTCCACGGGACCGGCGCCGCGCACCGCGGCATTGAACCGCTGGTGCTCGTAGAAGGTCGAGCCGTGGTGCGTGCCGGCCTTCAGCGCGGTGGCGTCGACATCCACGATGCGCTGTTCGACCTGCTTCGGATTGCGAAACCCGACGCGCGGCGCATATACTATTGATCCAGTAGGAATTAAAACATCCAATCGACCGGCATCGCCGACGGCCGTGATTTCTTCCTGGTTCTCGGCCCCTTCCGCGAACATGCAGAGGTCGAGCATCGCCCGGACGCCGTTGGCGAAATCGACGGTGGTGTAGCTGTTGTCGATGATGTCGGGGCGGTGGCCGTCGTAGCGCTCGTCCAGGTGGTTCACGTCCATGGCGCCCGAGCAATAGACCCGCACCGCTTCCGAACGGACGATCAGGCGCATCAAGTCAAAGAAATGACAGCACTTTTCGACCATCGTGCCGCCGGTGTTGACCGAGAAGCGGTTCCAGTCGCCAACCTTGGAAAGGAACGGAAAGCGGTGCTCGCGGATCGACAGCATCCGCAGCGCGCCGATGCGCCCGCCGTGCACCTCCTCGATGAAGGCCGCCGCCGGCGGCATGTATCGGTACTCCATCGCGGTCCAGAACGGCGCGGGGCTCCTGGCCGCCCGCTCGACGATCCAGCGCGCATCCTCCAGCGTGGTGGCGAGCGGCTTCTCGCACAGGATGGGCAGGCCGGCATCGAACAGCGGCTCGAGGACGTCGCGGTGCGTGTAGTTGGGGCTGGAGACGATGACGCAATCCACCTCGCCGCTGGCCGCCAGCGCCGCACTGTCGGCATAGGCCTTGGCCTGCCCGGCGCGATCGCCCAGGGCCTCGCGCGCCCAGCTCAGCGACGTCTCCACCGGGTCGGCAAGCGCCGTCACGACCGCCCCCGGCGTGACCGCCAGGTTGTGGATGTGCTCCACGCCCATCATGCCCGTGCCGACCAGGCCGTAGCGCACCACCTCGGGCAAAAGCCCCTCCCCGGAATCCATATGACAACGCTGACTTATTATGAGCATTCTCCCAGACCGCCCGGCGGGGCAAGCTTAAATGTTGCGCAGACGACAGCCCTGCCGGGATCGAGGGGAGGCCTGACTTGACGAGCTCCACGCGCGCCGAATCCCGCGAGCCCAGCCTGCGGATGCGTTGGATCCTGTTCGGATTCCTCGCGGCGTCGGGCGTGCTGGCGCTGGTGGATCGCCAGATCATCTCGGTTCTGAAGCCCGAGATGGCCGCCGAGCTGGGCTGGACCGACGACGACTATGGCACCCTTGGAGCCTGGTTCCAGGGTGCGACGGCGGTGGCGCTGCTGGCGGCCGGGCCGCTGGTGGACAAGCTGGGCGTGAAGTGGGCCAACCCCATCGCCGTGTTCAGCTGGAGCGTGGCGGCCATGTTCCACGGCATGGCCCACAGCCTGGTGCAGTTCACCCTCTGTCGCATCGGCCTGGGCGCGACCGAGGCCGCCGTGACGCCGACCGCAGTGAAGACCATCGCCACGATCTTTCCACCCAATATGCGATCCACCGGCGTCGGGCTGCAGAACGCGATCGCCAGCTTCGGAGCGATCAGCGCCCCCTTCATCATCCCTCTCATCGCCGCGCCGTTCGGGTGGCGGGGCGCCTTCCTGGTGGCGGGCGCTATGGGCATCGTCTGGTCGATCGGCTGGCTGCTGGTCACCCGCCGGGTGAACTTCGGCGACACCGCGCCCGCGACCCCGGCGGAGATCGCCCTGCCCCGCGGCGCCTTCTTCCGGGACCGCGCGGCCTGGGCCGTCGCCGGCGCCAAGTTCCTAAGCGATTCGACCTGGTGGCTGCTGCTGTTCTGGATGCCCGACTTCCTGAACCGGCAGTTCGGCCTCTCGGGCGCCGGAATCGCCGCGCCCCTGGCGCTGGCTTACACAGGCGCCGCGGTGGGCTCGCTGGTCAGCGGCGCGCTGGCCACGCGATTCCTGGCGATGGGGGTTCCCGTGAACCGGGTGCGCAAGGTGG
Organism: Phenylobacterium sp.; assembly: GCF_965284355.1. NCBI lineage: Bacteria > Pseudomonadati > Pseudomonadota > Alphaproteobacteria > Caulobacterales > Caulobacteraceae > Phenylobacterium > Phenylobacterium sp. The sequence goes on from NZ_OZ260078.1 coordinate 1,128,115, forward strand.
CGATGCTGATCAGCGGCCTGCTGGTGCTGCCCATGCCGCTGGCGCTGCAGGCGACCAGCCCCTTCGCCGCGGCAGGCGTCCTGGCGCTGGTGCTGGCCGCGCACCAGGGTTTCTCGACCAACCTCTTCGCCCTCATCACCGACGTGACTGAGAAGTCGAAGATCGGCCGCATGACCAGCTTCGGCGTCTTCAGCGGCAACATCGGCGGCATGCTGATCCTGAAGATCGCCGGCATGGTTCTGGCCGCAGGCTTCGGATACCTGCCGCTCTTCCTGTTCGCGTCGATGTCGTATCTGCTGGCGCTGGGCTGGATCCACGTGATGCTGCCGAACATCCGGATGGTCGACGCCAGCGAGCGGGGCGAAACGCCGCTAGGGTTCCACTGAGAGCGGACCGTGTTCCAGCTTGGGCAGGACGTGGCGGGCGAACAGGTCGGCCTCGGCCGCGTGCGGATAGCCTGACAGGATGAAGGCCTCGATGCCCATCTCGCGGTAGTCGTTGAGCTTGGCCAGCACCTGGTCGGGGTCGCCCACGATAGCCGCGCCACAGCCCGAGCGGGCCCGGCCAACACCGGTCCACAGGTTGGGCTCGGCATAGCCGTCGTCGGCGGCGCTCTCCCGCAGAGCGGCCTGCGCCTGGACACCGACCGAGGTGGAGTCGAGCGACTTGGCGCGGATCGCCGCGCCCTGAGCGTCATCCAGTTTCGACAGCAGACGATCGGCGGCGGCGCGGGCCTCCGCTTCGGTGTCACGCACGATCACGTGGGCGCGGTAGCCGAACTTGAGCTTGCGGCCGTACTTCGCCGCGCGCGCCGTCATGTCGGCGATGATGTCGGCCACCACCTCCTTGCGGTCGGGCCACATCAGGAAGACGTCGCAGCCCTTGGCCGCCGCCTCGCGGGCGTCCTCCGACAGACCGCCGAAATAGAGCAGCGGGGCCTGGCCCGAGACGGTGGTGACGCGCGGCGGGTCCAGCTTGAGCTTCCAGTGCTCGCCGTCGTGATCCAGAGGCTGCCCATTCAGCATGGTCTTCAGGATGCTCATGGCCTCGACCGTGCGGCCGTAGCGCGGGGCCGACGCCATCTTCTCGCCGGGCATGTCGGACGAGATGATGTTCACCGTCAGGCGCCCCCCCAGCAGCCGGTCGATCGTGGCGATCTGACGGGCCAGCTGCGGCGGCCACATCTCGCCGATGCGCACGGCCATCAGCAGGCGCATCCGCTTCAGCTGCGGCGCGATGGCGGCGGCGAAGGCGGTGGTGTCGATGCCCAGCTCGTAGCCCGACGGCAGCAGGATGTTGTCGAAACCGCCGGCCTCGGCCTGCAGCACGATATCGCGGCAGTGCTCCCAGCTGGACTTCAGCATCGGGTCGGGCACGCCCAGGAACTCATAGTCGTCGTCGCACAGCGCCGAGAACCAGGACACTTCGCAGGGAGGACGGGTCGTCATGGCAGCGGCGCTCCGAGGCTTGCGACGAGGACCGCGTACCACTCGGCGCGGGTCCAGCGGGGGATGTAGGCTTGCGGGATCTCCGCGATGCGCGCGGGGGCCTGGGTGCCCACGATCGGGATCGGCTGCGCGGGATGGGCCATGATCCAGCTGTAGGCGGCGGCGGCGCGGCTGACGCCGGCCTCCTCCGCCTTGGCGTCCAGGGCCTGCGCGACGGCGCGCGTGCGCTCATCGGAGGGGTTCGCGAGGCGCCCGCCGCCCAGAGGCGACCAGGCCAGCACGGCCATGCCGCGCGCGACGGCCTGATCCAGCACGCCGTCGCTCAACGGGCCCACGGCCAGCGGGGAAAACTCGGGCTGGCACGACACGATGGGCAGCGGCAGGTGGGCGGCCAGCGCCTCGACCTGCCAGGCCGTGAAGTTCGAGACGCCGACCGCGCCGATCTTGCCCGCGTGATGCGCTGCCAGCAGCGCCTCGCCGATCTCTGCGGGGTGGGTGAGCGGATCGGGACGGTGGATCTGCCAGAGCGCCACGTGGTCGACGCCCATCCGGGTAAGCGACGCGTCGATGGCCGAGGTGAGATAGCCGGCGCTCGAATCGTAGGGCACGCCCATCGAGATGCCGCCCTTGGTGGCGATGACCATCCGTTGCGCGAGCGCCGGATTCGCGGCCAGCACGCGGCCCAGCAGCGCCTCGGCCGCGCCGAATGGCTCGCCGTTGTCGGGGCCGTAGATGTCGGCGGTGTCGAAGAGAGTCACGCCCGAATCCAGGGCGGCCTGCACGCGCGCCTCCGCGGCGGCGACGTCATCCCCGGCGAAACGCCACATGCCCCAGGCGATCGAGGAAACCTCGGGGCCGCCGACATACAGGGCGCGACGGGTCGGCGGTACGGGGAGATGGGTCATGGGCCTCTTCGTCACCAGCCTGAAGACTGCGTTTCTGCGACGCCAAACCGGCGGCTTGCCCCGGATGACGCCGTATGACTACGTTGTCATATTGATAGGTGAGCGGACGGGCCCTTGGCAAGCGGCGCCTGTCCGAAAGGGGGCGGGTCCGGTGAGCGAGAGCGAGGTCATGAAGGGCGGCGTGCGGGCGCATCTGCCCGGGCTCGCGGTCACGATCCTGGCCACGCTGGCGGCGGCCTACGTTTCGGACCACTACGGCGCGCCGCTCACGCTGATGTGCCTGCTGTTCGGCCTCGGCTTGAACTTCCTGAGCGCGGACCGGCGTCTGGACCTGGGACTGGCGTTCGCCTCGCGCACCCTGCTGCGCTGGGGAATTGTCTTCGTCGCCGCTCGGGTCACCCTGGTGGAAATCGCCGATCTCGGGCCCATCGCGCTCCTCTGCGTGGCGGCGATCGTGGCGGCCACCCTGACGACCGGTGTATTGGCGGCGCGGGGGTTGGGTTTCAGCGGGGCGTTCGGAGCACTGTGTGGCGGCGCGGTGGCGATCTGCGGGGCGTCGGCGGCGATGGCGTTCGCGAGCCTGCTGGGCGAGCGCCGCGTGAGCCAGGCGCAGCTGACCCTGGTGCTGGTGGGCGTGTCGGCCGCAAGCGCGGTGACCATGACGCTCTACCCGGTGCTGGCGCACCAGCTGGCGTTCAGCGACGTGCAGGCCGGCTTCCTGATGGGCGCCTCGATCCACGACGTCGCCCAGGCGCTGGGAGCCGGCTACGCTTTCTCGAACCCGGCCGGAGAAACGGCGACGATCGTCAAGCTGGCGCGGGTGGCTCTGCTGGCGCCGGCCATGCTGGCGGTGGCGCTGTTCATCCCGCGCGAACCGGGCACGAAGATCGCCGCGTTCGTCCTGCCCTGGTTCGTGCTGGGCTTCTTCGGACTCGCCGGTGTGAACTCGCTGGGGTGGATCCCGCCACAGGTCGCCGACGTCTCGGCCGACGCCAGCAAGGCGCTGCTGGCCTGCGCCGTCACGGCCACCGGCGTGCGCTCCAACCTTCAGACGCTGACCGCCGAAGGTTTGCGACCGCTGCTCGCCGTCGTGGCGGCCACCCTGGTGGCGCTGGCCCTGGCGACCGGCGCGGCGGCGTTCCTGATCGGTTAGGGCTTCTTCGGCGCCGCTGTGGAGCCGCGGATCACCAGTTCATGCGGCAGACGGCGGTGCACCACCTCCCCCTCCGCGCCGAACAGCAGGCTGGCGGCCGCATAGGCCAGTTCGCGGGTTGGCTGGCGGACAGTCGTCAGCGGCGGCCAAAGCTGGCTGGCCAGCGCCGTGTCGTCGAAGCCCGCGACCGACAGGTCGCCCGGCACGCTCAGGCCGCGCCGGTGGGCCACGGTCAGCACGCCGGCCGCCATGTCGTCGTTGCTCGCGAAGATCGCGGTGGGCGGCTGCGGCAGGTCGAGCAGGACGTCGGCCGCCGCCTCGCCCGAGGCGAAGTCGAACTGGCCCGGCCGCACATACTTGGGCTCGAACGCGAGACCCGCTCGGTCCATCGCCCGGCGATAGCCGAACAGGCGCAGGTCGCTGGCGGTGTGGTTGGTGTGGCCGATGATGAAGCCGATGCGGCGGTGGCCCAGCGCGATCAGGTGGCTGGTCATGTCGTCGGCGGCCTGGACGTCGTCCATCGAAACCGACGAGCTGCGATCATGCTCGGTGCCCGGTGAGATCCGGACGTAGGGCACCCCACGGCGGTCCAGCTCAGCGAGGGCCACCGCCGCATCAGTCACGGGCGACGACAGGATCACGCCGTCCACCTGGGTCTGGTCGATCAACCCCCCTATCTCGCGCGCCAGGTTCGCCAAGGCCACGTCGGTCGGCTGGGCCAGCATGCGGACCCCCTCCTCGATGCAGCGGGCCCAGACGCCGGTCTGGATCTGGTGGATGTAGTGGGGGCTGTGGTTGTCGTAGATCAGCGCGATCTGATAGCTGCGGCTGCCCTTCAGGATGCGCGCCGCCACGCTGGGCTGGAAGTTGAGCTGGGCCACGGCGCGCTCGACGGCCAACCGCGTCTTCTCAGAGACGTACTTCTCCTTGTTGAGCACACGCGAGACCGTCTTCATGGACACGCCGGCGATGTCCGAGACGTCTTTGATGGTCGGGCGCATGTCGCTCATCTATGGCCTGCCTGACCGGCTCGCGCCACCTAAGGCAACAGCAGCGGCCGCACGGTGATGCGGAACGACACGCCACGGTCCTGCAAGTCGCGCCGGCCTGCCGATTCGACGCCCTTCAGCGCCTCGGCGTAGGTGATCCGGGCCGAGAGCGCATCGGCGGGAGTCCAGGCCAGTGAGCCGCCGACGCTGTAGATGCGATGCACCGGCTGCGGATCCTCCACGTTGGTCATGTAGGCCGCATCGGCGAAACCCGAGATGGTGAAGGCGCCCCAGTCGAAGGTCCGGCCTGCCCCCTGGCGTCCGCCCAGGCGGATCGGACGGGCCAGCTCGACCGAACCCACCGCGCCCCTGTCGGCCAGAAGCAGGTTCTCGCGATAGCCGCGCACTGTGCTCTCGCCCCCGGCGGAGAAGCGCTCGCCCGAATAGAGGACGCCATCGGCCCATTGGCCGTAGACCCGGGCCCGCAGTTCCAGGCCGTCGTCGGTCAGACGCCGCGCGTAGTTCACCTGGGCCAGCACGGCGCGGAAGTCGCGCTCGGGGACGGGCAGTCCCGCAACGTCGGACTTGGTGCCATCCAGCCCTTGTGTCCCGGTGACCGAGACCGCGAACACCTGGTCGACGTTGCGGACCACGTAGTCACCCACGAACCGCAGAGCCCGGTACTCGGTCTGGCCATCGACGGCGCCCGGCGCGAACGAGAACCGCTCGCCCAGCAGGTAGGCGGTGGACTGGCGCCACGCGAACATCATGCCGGCGGTCAGCGTGCGGGCCGAACGCCAGCGACCCGGCTGCGCGGCGGGCAGCAGCGGGGCGTCCAGCAGCTTGCGGGTGACCCCCGCCTCGAACGCCAGGTCCTTGGCCTTGATGTCGAGCGGCGCCAGCAAGGCGTCGGTGACCGCCGCCTCGTTGATCGCGCCGCGCACCGAAATGGTGGTTTTCGGCGACACGAACGGGAAGGCGTAGGCGACGGTGGCGTCCTCGACCCCGTCGGTCAGGCCGGCCTCGACGCTCAGCCGATCGCCCGCGCCGAGCACGTTGCGCATCGCGCCGCCGACGGCCTTGCGTTCCCCGCCCACCGAGGGCGAGCGGTTGTTGGCGTAGGTGACGTACAGGTCGAAACGGTCCTGCGGCAGGACCGCCAGCGCCAGGCTGGCCTCGCCGGGCCGCGAGCCTGGACGCAGGTCGGCGTTGATCGTGCGGATCGCCGGGTCCTCGGCCAGCAGGCGGAAGTCGCGCTCCAGCTCGACGGCGCTCAGCGGCCGGCGGCCCGCGGCGGGCATGCGGTCTTCGATATAGCGGGCGTCCAGGCCCTTGGCCCGACCGCCGATCCACTCGACGGTCAGGGGCGGAAGATCGCCGCCGGGCGACGCCAGCGCGCCGTAAATGATCTCCAGCTCCAGGACGCCCGGCGCGCTCGACGGCCGCACCACGACGCCTGAATTGATGTAGCCGGCGCCCAGGAAGGCGCGGTTGGCGGCCTGGACCACGGCCAGCGCCCGCGACACGCCCCCGCCAGGCACGCCATTGTTGGCGAACTGGCGGCGCAGCCACGCCTCGTCCAGCGCCTCGCCCGGAGTGTGGTCCAGGCGCAGACCGCCGATGTCGGCCGGCGGGGTCCATTGAGGCGGCGGGACCGCATCACGGTGCGGACCCGAGACCTTGATGCGCAGATCGGTGACCGGCGCACCACCGGTCGGCGCGACGCCGACCAGACCGGAGGCTGAGGGCGCCGGCGCAAGACCGGGCGCCGGCTGCGCATAGGATGGCGTCATCGGCGGCGTCGACTGGGGGCCGGTCCGCCCTTGCGACAGGTCGGCCGGTTGCGCCGCGGCGGGCGCGGCGGGCGCGGCGGCGGCCAGGACGACGAACGCGGCGGCCGTCGAAGCTTCGGACCAGCGCCTCAACGGCAGCCTCCGCTGGGCGTCTCGGCGGACGGGCTGGGGGCCGCGGGCTGGGCCTCGCGGGCGTAGGGGCCAACGGGCCGGGTGATCAGCTGGCTGACCGCGCCGGTGGAGCGCGCCGCCGGGCACTGACCGCGCAACACCTTCGAAGCGTCCAGCACCGACAGGTCGCGACTGACCGTGCCGCTGGAGACGTCATACAGCCCGGTCTGAAGCCGGAAATCGCCATCGACGTCCACCACGTTCAGCCGGTCGGTGGAGTTGATGAAGTAGCGGCTCTGGATCACCACGTTGGCGCCCCGCTGCTGGCCCAGGGCGAGGATGCGGCCGCCGTTCGAGATGATCGCGAGGGGATCGACGATGGTGATCGCGCCCCCCGTGCCCGGTCCGGACGACGTCTGGATCACACCGGGCGCCTCGGCGCCCTCGAGGACGAAGAGGCCGGGCCGCTTGATCGCGATGTTGATGTCCCCCGCCGCGCCCGCAAACGAATTGGTGCTGACGCGACCGCCGTTCGAGATCGTGAGGTTGTCGGTGGACACCCGGATACTGCCCGCGTCGCCGCCAGGGCCGGGTTGGCCGCCGGGCTTAGGCATGCCGGCGCCGTTTTCGCTCGAGATGATCGACAGCTCGCCATCGACCAACAGTGTTCCGGCGGTGATTTCGATACGTCCGGCCTGCTTGGGATTGTCGGAGTAGGTGGATATGGCGCCACCATTTTCGACCCGGAGCGATTCAGTCGCCGTAATCCGCACGTCACGCGCCGCGCCCGTCGAGCCAGCGTCTGCGGACGAGGAGATGTCGCCGCCGCTGACCTGCAGCCGTTTGGCAGTGATGTCGACAAGCCCCGCATCGCCCAGGCTGAGGGTGGAGGTCGTAACGCTGGCCCCCTTGCTGACCAGGACATCGTCGGCGCGGATCGCGATAGAGCCGGCGTTGCCGCCGTCGGAGACGCCTGTGGCCGCGGAGATGATGAGCGTGCCCTCATCCATGACCAAGCTCTTGGCCTGGATGTCGATAGAGCCTGCGTTGTCGAAGCCTTGGGTGCTGGAACTGATAGCGCCGAGATTCTTTAGGACGATGCTGTCGGCCTTGATTTTGACGTCGCCAGCATTGCCGACGAGGAGCGTGTCCGACGATATCTGGCCGTAGTCGACGAGCAGCGATCGCACATTCAGGCTGATGTTACCCCCGCCACCGCCGAATCCCGCCGACGTGATGGCTGAGGGGAGGAACTCGCCGCTCGATCGAATCTCGAGTTTGTTCGCCGAGATCTCGATATCGCCGGATCGCCCGTCTCCAGCGGCAATGGCCGCGATGCCGCTGTTATTGAGCAGCAGCAACTCGTCGACGTCGATCTTGATGTTGCCTGCGTCAGACTCGCCTTGGCTGATGGTCGAGACGACGGCGGTGCGGTCGACGGTGAGCTTCCGCGCAACGATTGCGACGCTGCCCCCCTCGCCGCCGAGGTTTGACTCAGATGCGATTGCAGTCGCCTCGAAGCCCTCGCCATCGAGCAGAATGTCGTCGGCCGTCACGACCACCGAGCCGGCCCTGCCGGGGCTGCTTGTCGTGGACGAGATGGTGCCGCCGCGAAGCACCGTGAGGCGGTCCACATCGATGTTCACAGTTCCGGCGTCGCCCCTGGCCCCATTCCGGGAGTCGGACGAGATCGACGAGTCTCGCATGCTTAGGGTGTCGGCGCTGACGGTCACCTCGCCAGCTGCGCCGGTGCTGCCCGACAAGGCGTCCGAGCGAAGCGCTGAGCCGAAGTTAAGGCTGATGTTGCGCGCCTCGGCGCGCACATCACCGGCCCTGCCTTCGCCGCCTGTGTTCGAGGTGACGAACGTCGCTGCGTCCATGGTCAGGTCGCCGGTCGCCTTCACAAGCACCCGACCGGCGTCTCCCACCGAGATCGTGTCGGTCTGGATAATCGAGCTCTCCAGCTCGATGTTGCGCCCCCTGACTTCGATGACGCCGCCATCTGCGGCGCCGTTCGCATTCGAACGCAGGAACGACGTTCGCATGAAGACATCGCCAGTCGCGTTAAGCCGGAACAGACCCGGCAATGCGCCGGCTCCGTCCTTCGCGTCCCCGACGAAAGTAAAGTCGTCGAAGATGGCGTTGCCGGTATCGATGATCACGCGTCCAGGCGCGCCAAGACCGCTCGCCTGAGTGAAGAGGTTGCTTTGCAGCATCACCAGCTCGGAAGAGCGGATCGTGATGGCGCCCGCGGCGACCGTGTCGCCGAAGTCATTGAAGGTCGAGACCCCAATGAAGGCCCCCTCGGCCTCGAAGCGTCCTGTCAGATTGATACTCACATTGCCCGAGTCTGACCTGCCGCCGGGCGTCGAACCCATCGACCCGCCCGACATGACCAGCGAGCCGCCTTCGAGCACGACGTCGCCAGCGCGCCCCGCGCCGAAACCCTGAGTGGTGATCGTTGCCGCGCCCAGTTCGAACGCATTGGCGCGCAGGCGGATGCTGCTACCGCGACCCGTGCTGCCGGGCAGGTTCGCCGTGTTGATGATCGCCGTGTCGATGACAAGGTTCTTGGCCGTGATCTGAATGTCGCCGGCGTCGGCCGCGCCACCGACGTTTGAACCGACGAAGGCGCCGCCCTGGAGACGGACGTTGTCCGCCGTCAAACTGACCAGACCCGCCGGCCCGGCGACCGTGGCCACAGATGCAATCCCCGCCACGAACGTCGTGCTGCCCGTGCCATCGATGACGAGGTCGCCCGCGTTGACCTGAACCTGACCGCCGCGCCCGGTTCCTCGGGAGGAGGTCACGAACAAGCTGTTCGCGCCGAGCCGAACCGAGCTGCCCTTGATGCGAATATCGGCGCCCTCCGCCGCGCCTGCGGTATCCGTGGTCAGCCGCGCGTTGTCGAAGTTGATGGACCCGCCGTTCAGCCTGAACGACCCGACAGGCGCGCTTGTGTTGGCCGCGACCAGCGCGCTGTTACCGAGCTGGATCGCACCCGTTTGCGCGCCGACCAGCGGATCGGTGAGCGAAACCGTCGTGGCGGCCGCGCCGACTGCGGTCAAATCGAGACCGGCCACGCTGAAACTGGCGTTGGTGAAGGCGATGTTTGCGGCCGAGAACGACAGCGGTTTGTCGCCCGCCGTGAACGCAGCGCCCACGTCAGCGACCGTGATGTCCCCCTGCCCGCCCACGAAGCCCCAGGCCTCAGGCGTCGCCACCGACAGCGTGGATCCGTTCGGCGTGGCGATGGCGAAGCGCTCGCCATTGGCGAAGCGGAGTTCGCCGGCGGTCGAGAAGTGCGCCACCGAGGGGACATTCACCTGGGCGCCCGGGCCGAAGACGATGCCCGCCGGGTTCACGAAGTAGAACGTTGCGTTCGGCAGGGCCGTGGAATCGATCGTCCCGTTGATGCGCGAAGCCTGGCCGCCGGTGACCCGGTTGATGACGTTGGTGACCGCCGCCGCGTCGCCGCCGCCGACCCAGCGGGCCGTATCGCCGGCGCCAAGGTCGAACTGGCTGAAGCTGTGGAACAGGTTGCCCCCGGCGCGCGTGCCGCCGGAGATCGTGTAGGTGACGCCCGCCTGACCAACGGTGGTGCCCAGGGCGCGGCCGGCCACGACGTCGGGACTGATGACCGTCTGGCCGACGGCGGCCAAGGGCCAGCCGGCCAGAACCAGGCCCATGGCCGCGACCGCGCCCCTCAACGCCACGCTCCCAGCAGGGTGAAGGCCGCCCAGATGTTGGGGTTGGCCAGGTCGCCGCCCTGGGCGATCAGGGCCAGCTGAGCCTCGCGCAGGGCCTCGGACTTGGAACGGCCCTCTCGATAGCGGCCGTAGAAGCTCTTCATCAGTTCCGCCGTGCCGGCGTCGCTGACGGGCCACAGCGAGGCGATGGCGCTGCGGGCCCCCGCCTGCACGGCCGCGCCGGCCAGGCCCATACTGGCTTCATCGTCGCCGACAGCCGTTTCGCAGGCGCTGAGGATCAGGAGGTCCAGCTCCCCGCCACGGGTACGGTTCGCGCTCAGGATCTGGCGCAGTTCCGACAGCAGGATCACCTCGCCGTTGGCGACGATGAACGCTCGGTCCGAGCGGCCGTTGAACGAGGCGTGAGTGGCCAGATGCAGCACGTCGACCTGCTCACGGGTCAGCGCGCTCACGAGGTCGGCCTTGCTGAAGTTCTCGATCACCCACGAGCGCTGGATGCGGTTGCCGTCGGTGACGGCGGCCAGACGGGCCTCGGCGCCGGTGCCGTCCAGCTTCTCGAAGCGGCCGGCCGGGACGCGGACCTCCATCTCAAGGGAGGCGGCGACCAGCTGCTGGTTCTGGGCCTGGATGCCGCCCGCCTGGGAGTAGGCCAGTGCGGGAGCGATCGTGACGCGCGTCTTTTCGACCAGGTAGCGGTTCTGGCTGTCGATCAGCACCGAGAACGGCAGGCTGCGGAGCGCCCCGTCAGGCACCACCGCCAGCAGCGACCCGGGGGTCAGCTCGGCCTCGATGGGCTTGATCAGGATGTCGTAGAGCTGCCGCGAGGCGGCGCGCCAGCTGTCGTCCTCGCCGCCGCTCAGCGACACCACGGCGGCTTCGACGAGACGCGCCACGTCCTGGCGATTGACGCTGCGATTGGGCGGCAGACGGCGGAACTCTGCGCCGGCCTGACCTCCGGCCACGTAGAGCATCTCCAGCCGGTCGGGCAGGAGGATCGGGTAGAGCAGCACCTCGCCCGGTCGCAGGGCCTCGGGCTTCAGGGGGTCGCGGGCGGGGATGCACTCGCTGCCGAACACGCTCTGAAGCTCGGCCTGGCGATAGGCCTCAAGGATCTGCTGGGCGCTCTTCACCCGGATCGCGGCGCCGGCGTCGGTGGCGCCGGCCAGTTGCACGTCGACGGCGCCCTGGAACACCCGGCGCATGTAGAGCGAGAACGCCGTCTCCTCGGTCAGCGGATCGAACCGCGGCAGCAGCGGGCGGATCGCCTCCAGCGCCTCGTAAGCGGCCAGCACGTGGGCCTCGCGGTTACCCGGATCGAATTCGGAGAGCAGCAGGTGGAACTCGGGCAGGCGCGCCGGCAGGCTGCGCTGGGCTTCGAGCAGCAGCGCCTGGTCCATCATCTGGCGGGCCGCGGCCGTGTCGCCGGCGGCGGCGACCATGCGGGCCTCCAGCGCGGCGGCATAGGCCTGCGCGGCCGGGGTTTGGACTCGCCGGATCTCGGGGATCAGCCGGCCAACATCGGTCGTGGCACCGGTCGTCGCGCCACTCGCGTCGAGGGACGCCGAGATGAGTCGGCCCAGCAACTCGGCGCGCAACTCGGGCTCGCTCACCCTCAAAGCCGCGTCGATGCCGCGACGGCTATCCGCCAGCGCTTCGGTGCGGAAACTGGCGGCGGTCGCCGCGTTGGTGTCGGCCACCGAGAGCCGCAGGCGGGTGAGGCGCAGCTCCGCCAACGCGGCCGTGCGGTAGTCGCCCGCCGCCTTGGCCTGGGCGGCGGCGCAGCCCAGCGAAGCCACCGACAGCGAGAGGCTGGAGTTCACCACGAAGCTGGTGCGCATCAGCGCATCGCAGGGATTGTCGCCCCCCTGCTGCACGACCTCGCGCGCTGCCTCGGAAGGACCACGGCTGGCGCGGCGTCCGCCCCCTCGCGTCCCCGTGGCGGGCGCGCCGGACAGAGAGACCAGGCCCAGGCGATAGGCGGCGACGGACGCGGGACCCTGCAGATTGGCCCGGCTGGCCGCCTGGAACGCGCCCAGCAGGTAGGTCTGGGCCTGCAGTTGGCTGCCCTGCGCGCTGACGCGCATCAACTCGCCGGCGGCCGAGCAGTATTCCGCGATCGCAAGCGGCGAAGGGCGCTCAGAGCCCGACCCGCGCAGCTCAAGAGAGGGCGCGATGTCGGCGAACGGATCGGCGGCGCCACGGCGGGCCAGGCGGGACTCCGCCAGTTCGGCGGCCTGTTGCAGATCGCCGGCGCTGGGATAGCTCGCCAGGGTGGCGTTGCCGGACGGCAGGCACAGGTCGTCGGTCAGGGCCGCGCGGGCGACGTCGGGCGACGCCGCCAGCACTCCAGACACCACCGCGGCTCCCGCCGCGGCCCACAGCCGTGTGACGCCCCCGCGTCCCATGTGCACCCCCAAGAACTCCCCGGTAGTGTGCCCGCGTATCGGGGGGCACTGTCAATGTACGGCGGCGCTGATCGCACGGTCAGGCCATCCCGCGCGCCAGATCGCGGCGGCTGGCGTCGCCCAACTGAGAGCCGCCGTCGCAGTCCAGGATCGTCCCGGTGATGTAGCTGGCCGAACAGCTGCAGAGGAAGACGGCGGCCTCGGCCACCTCGTCGATGCGGCCCCAGCGCTTGAGCGGGATACGCTCCTGGTGGCCGCCGTCGGCCGACGCGCCGGGCGCGAGCCGGCTCATGCCCTCGGTGCCGGCGATCGGGCCCGGCGAGATGCCGTTCACGCGCACTTCGGGGCCCCACTCCATGGCCAGCACCCGGACGGCCTGGTTGATGCCGGCCTTGGCGGCGCACGCGTGGATCTGCAGCGGCGAGGCGTTCACGGCCTGACCCGCGGTGATGGCGATCAGCGAGGCGCCGGGCCGCGCCAACAGGTCGTAGCAGCCGCGGAAGACGTTGAACGTGCCATTGAGGTCGATGTCGACCACCGTTCGGAAGGCGTTGGCCGACATGCCCAACGCCGGCGCCAGGAAGTTGCCGGCCGCGCCCGAGATCACGATGTCCAGCGCGCCCATCTCATTGGCGGCGTGCTCCATGGCCCCACGGATGGCGGCGTAGTCGCGCACGTCGGCGGTGAGGCCCAGCGCCCCCTGCCCGATCCCGGCCGCGGCGTTCGCGGCCTTCTCGGGGTTGCGGCCCAGCACGGCCACCTTCGCGCCCAGTTCGGCGAAGCGCTTGGCGATGCCCAGGTTGATGCCGCTGGTGCCGCCGGCCACGAACGCCGTCTTGCCGACCAGCAGGTTGTCCTTGAATGCGCTCACGTCCCGCTCCCTTCGAATGTGTGGGCCATGAGATGGACGTCTGCCGCTACGGATGGGAAGGCGGTTGGCGCCCGCGACGGCAGGATCTCGCCGGCACGGCCAAGTACACGCCATGCGACGTCCGCCTCCACCGATGGACGCAGCCGGATTGTCGCGATAGCGTCCCCGTAGCAATTGAGGCCGGGAACGCCGCCTCTATTGGACGGGACCAGAGGACGGGGCTGGAGTGCAAGGTCAGAGTAGCGATAGCGGCCCCGTGAACTTCGGCGGATGCACGCGGTCTTCGGGATCGCGTCTTTGCAGAGGTTTCGGCGAGGCGTGTTTCACCTCTAAGGACGCGGCGTGACGATCCCACAGTCTCCGCCGACCCCCGAACATCGGGCCGCCTCGGTGCGCGCCGCACTCGCGCGAGGCGACCTTTTGGGCGCCTACGACGAGGTCGCGCGCCGCGGCAGCACCGATCATCACGGCCTGAACTACCTTGAGGTGCTGACCCTCGCACGGCTTGGCGACACCGAGCGCGCGCTGCGTCTCTATGACGATTACGGCCTGGCCGAAGTGGACGACGTCGACTCTCTGTCGCTGAAGGCGCGGCTCCTCAAGGACCTGGCGTTCCAGGCCGACGGCGAGCCCAACCACGACAGGCTGATGGCCGCCTGCGAACTGTATCAGGCGGTGCACATCCGCACCCATTCCAGCTATCCGGCGATCAACGCCGCCAGCCTGGCGCTGATCGCAGGCCAGACCGAGCTGGCGCGCAGGCTGGCCCAGGAGGTGGCGCAGGAAACCGCGCCCGAGCGGCGGCGCGGCTATTTCTCGCTGGCGACTCTGGCTGAGGCGCTGGTGGTGCTGGGCGACGTGGCGGGCGCGCGCGATGCGCTGAGCCGGGCGCTCCAGGCCGAAGACGCCGACGTGGGCGCGAGGTCCACCACCGTGCTGCAGCTGCAACGTCTCGTGGCGGCCAAGAGCGTGGCGCCGGGGATGGAAAGCCTGCTGGAACTGGTCCAGCCGCCGCGGGTGGCGATGTTCTGCGGCAACATTTTTGTCGGCGGCGAGGCCCTCGAATCCAAGCTGGCGGCCGAGATGTCGGCGCTGATCGCCCGCGAGAACGTGGGCTTCGCCTATGGCGCACTGGCCGCCGGCAGCGACATCGTGATCGCCGAGCAGCTGATCGCGCGCGGCGCCGAGCTGCATGTCGTGCTGCCCTTCGCCGAGGCCGACTTCCTCGAACAGTCGGTCGCGCCGGCCGGCGAGGGCTGGGTCGCCCGCTACCACGCCTGCAAGGCCGCCGCGACCGAGGTCACCTATGCCAGCAACATGACCTACATGGGCGGGATGGAGCAGTTCGCCTACGGATCCAAGGTGACCATGGGCATGGCCCGCCTACGCGCCCGCCAGCTGCACGCCGAGGCCATCCAGCTGGTGATCGTCGAGGACCGAGGCGACGGCACGCTTTCGGGTTCGGACGTCACGGCCTGGCGCTCGACGGGCGGCCGCGCCGAGGTGGTGGCGGCGCCGCCTCTGACCCGGCCGGTGATGCCGCCGCCACCGCCCAAGCTGAATGTGGACCGAGGCGACTACGGCCTGATGTTCACAGACTATCCCGGCTTCTCGAAGCTGGACGAGCGCGTCCTGCCCCTCTTCTGGGAGGAGGTGATGGTGCGCTCGGCCGGGATCCTCGAGGCCTACGGCGAGGTGATCCGCCAGGGCAACACCTGGGGCGATGCGATCTTCGCCGTCTTCGGCGACGCGCCCACAGCTGCTGCAGCGGCGCTCGATCTCTGCGAAGGTCTGGCCAAGGTGGACTGCAAGCGCTTGGGCGTGCGCGAGGGCACCGCGATGCGGATCGCGCTGCACTACGGCTCGACCTACTCGGGCTATGACCCTGTGACCAAGCGGATGAACTACTACGGCAGCGAGGTCTCGAAGGCGGCGCGGATCGAACCGGTGACGCCGTCGGGCAGCGTGTACGTGACCGAGCCGTTCGCTGCGGTTTTGGAGATGCAGAGCGACCACCCGTTCGTCTGCAACTATGTGGGCAAGATCGCCCTGCCCAAGAACTACGGGACCTTCCCGCTCTATCGCCTCAGCCGCGCCGGCTAGTTCGCCGCGACCCGGCGCTCGCCCTGCTGGGCAATCGCCTTGCACTCAGCGCCCAGCTGTCGCGTGAAGCTGGCGTCGGCGCCCAGGGTGTCGGTGAGGATCGCCATGCCCGCAGCGCAGTCCTTGCGGGCCTCGGTCAGCCGGCCGGCCTTGGCGAGGATCTTGGCCCGGTTGACCAGCAGGTCCCCATGGTTGGGGTGGGTCTTTCCGTAGCTGGCGTCGTAATTCTTCTTGGCGTCGGCGAGCGTGGCCAAGGCTGCGTCGGGCTGGCCGCGCTCAGACTCGATAAGGGCAAGGTAGACCTCGGCGATGCCGATCAGGAAATGCGGGCCGCCGAAAGCCTGGCGGTAGATGGCCACCGCCTCGCGCAGAGACCGTTCGGCCTCGGTGAGCTGACCCAAGCCCTGGAATATCTGGCCTTGCATCGAGAGGGTGTCGGCCAGGATGGGGTTGTCGCGGTCCAGGACCTTTCGCTCAATCCTGAGGGCCTCCGCGATCTGGCGCTGGGCTTTGCGCAAGTCTCCCGCGTTGAACGAATTCTGGGCCAGCGCGAACCACGCCTTGCCCGACTGCAGATGCTCTGGGCCCAACTCTTTCTGGAAGAGCGCCAGCGACTCCTGGAGGGAGGCCTCGGCGGCGGCAAACTGGCCGTCGTCCGAGAGCAACAGGCCGCGGTTGTTCAGCACCCTGGCCACCGAGCCCGGCGGCGCGTCCTCGGCGCGGCGGAAGTGGTACATGGCCTGATCGAACGCCGCGACGCCCTCCTTCAGACGGGAAGCGTTGACCAGGATGCGACCGCGCGTGAGCGCGGCTGCGCCGCGCAGATTCGCATTGGACTCGGGGTTCGGCCCGATGAGCCCCTCGCTTCGACGCACGGTCTCCAGCGCCTTGTCGAGCGAGCCCTGCGCCCCATAGGTCTGGGCCAGAACCAGCAACGCATCGACCCCGTCGGGCCCCGCCTTCTCGAGCGTGGGCATGGCGCTTTCAAGCGACGCCTGAGCTTCGTTCAGGAGCCCCAGGTTGATGTAAGCGCGGCCCAGAGTGGCCAGCAGGCGCGCCTCGATCGCCGGCTGCCCGGCCAGTTCGCGACGGGCCCGCTCGGCGCTGCGGCCAAGGATGGTGAGGGCCGTGATGGTGCGCGGGTTTTCGGTGGCGGGATTCGACAGTTCGAACGTGCCCACCAGATAGTCGGACGCGGCGCGGGCGGCGGCGGCCTCGTGCTGGGCGATCGTGCGCTGGCGATCCGCCTCGATCCGAAGCGAGTTGGCGTAGAAGGCCAGGCCGCCGGTGACCACCATGCCCATCACCGCACCGACCGCCACCGCGGTGGCCTGGGCGATCCGCCGCTGGGTCTCGCGCTGAACCAGATCGTCGAGCTTGAGGCCGGTGAGGCCGGCGATCAGCTTCTGGGTGGCCAGGCGCGGGCCGTCGGCCTCGCGCCGGTAGTCGGCTGCGATCGGCTCGGCCGGCACATCCGACAGTTGGCCATCCGGGCCCACCCGCAACCGCAGGGCCTCAGGGAAGCACTCGCGGTGGTCGAGGCCGGGGACTTCGGTGGCGTTGGGTTCGCCGTCGACCACCAGCGCCAGCACGCGGCTGTCGCCATGGACCGCCTTGAACTGCCGGATTTCCTCGTTGACCCAGCGCGACCGCGCCGAGGCCGGCGAGCAGATCACGATCAGGAACATCGACTGCTGGAGGGCCCGGGTCAGTTCTGCGCTGAGATCGCCCGAGGCCGGCAGTTCCTCGCGGTCGCGAAAGATCGGGCGCAACCGACGGGGCGTCCGGCCGAGAGCCGTGACCTTCCCGATCAGCTTCGAAGGGATGCGATAGGATTCGATCGCCCGGTGCAGTCGCTGGGCGATCTCCTTATCCCGATGGGAATAGCTGATGAACGCCCGGTAGGCGTAGGCGGTGTCCGTGCGAGTTGCGGATTCCGTATCAGCCAGCGTCATACCCTAGCTGTACGACGGCGTACGCCGGCGCCGCAACGCCGCTCCCAACAGACCGAAGCCAAGAATGAGCGTCGTCCACGTGGCAGGTTCCGGAACCGCGCCGCCCGGGTTCAGTTCCAGGGGCACGAACGCTTGCGGGCTGAACACGATGCCGGTGATGCCCTGCGGGCCGTCGAGGCTTTGAGCGCCGAACCCACCGCGGCCGAGACTGGACATCTGCATGTTGTCCTGCAGCGAGGCCGCGAACGACGCGCCGCCGCCGCGGCCGATGGGGTCGCCGAAACCGGAGTAGGCCACTAGGCAGGTCGTCGGCGTGATGCAGTCGGCGCGCGTGTAGCTGGTCACGCGGGTGCGGTACTCGATCAACCGGCTATCGCCTTGTTCGAGCAGAGCGTTCAGCGGCAGCACGATGTGGGTGGCGTCCCAGGCGAACGCATAGGCGAGGTCGTTGTCGTAAGCGGTGACCAGGCCGTCGAGCGCATTCGGGTCGCTGAGCCAGAAATTCCGCTCGACGTTACCGTAGTAATCCATGCTGAGCGAGGCATAGCCGCTCAGAGTGTAGAGGGTGACGTCATTGCTCACGACGCTGAACTCGAAGTCCGAGTAAGCGAACGGCCCTGCCTCGACGGTCGGGTTGAGGTCCTCGAAGGTCAGTCCCGAATAGGTCTGGCCATAGCCCGTGAAAATGTTGTTGCCGGTTGCGGCTCCGCTCCTCTCCTGAAGGTAGAAGCCCATGCCCGCCGGAATGATCGTCGAACCGAATTCCTCGATTGAGACCAGGCTGCTGGTGTTGTTGTAGAGCGTGATGTCGACGCCCGAGTACGACGTCGCCGAAGCAAAGCCGCCCGACACCGCGACGCCGCTTTCGAAGCTGATGGTCACGGGACTGATGTTTACGATCGCCTCGACGCTGCCGCCTTCGCCGCCGCCGACCCAGTAACCCGTGGGCGGCGTGACAGGAATCGTCACGGTATCTTGCGTGATCCCGCCGCTTGCCACGCCGGTCGCTTCGATTGTCTGAGCTTGCGCGCTCGCAGTAGATAGCAAGGCAACGGCCGCAGCCGTGATCATCAGGGCCCGCATCAACTCTCTCCAGCTCGCTTAGCGAGGCGGCGCTCAATTCGCCGGACCCGCACCCACATTTCATCAACCCTAACATGGCCTGTATGGCGCGCGATGCCGTTCTTGTGTGGGTTGAATTATACTCGCGCTTCTCTCTTGAGGGGTCTCGGCGGGCGCCGCTTAAACAGGCGCGCTTTCGCTCAAAGTGGGCGCCCTCGTCTGCGGCCTCGCGTGCCGCGCGATGTGAATCGGCTTAGCTTAGTATGACTTATACCTAGAGGAATTTCGCGCGCATGCGCCCCCGCATGTCCGATCGAACCGGCGCTGCTATCCGAAAACTGCGGCTGGCGCGCGGCTGGAACCTCGCCACGCTCAGCGCTGAGAGCGGGGTGCCGATCTCGACGATCTCTCGGGTCGAGCTGGGCCAGAACGCCCTCAACTATGAAAAGCTGATGCGCCTCTGCCGCGCGCTGGACGTGGACCTTGAGGGCCTGGTGACGCGCGAAGCTGAGGCTGCGCATGGCCGGTCGGGCCGTCGCGCCGTGATGCGGGCAGGCGACGGACCGCCCACCCGCATTTCAGGCAACACAGGCCGCCGCGCGGCCGCTGACCTGAAGGCCAAGAGCCTGTCGCCGATCGTCGTGGACGTCACCGCCGCCAGTCTCGGCGCGCATGGCCCGATGACGGCTCACGATGGTGAAGCCTACCTCCTGGTCCTGGACGGCGAGGTCGAGTTCCACTCCGAGCACTATGCGCCCCTGCGGCTGGCGGCCGGCGACGCCATCTACTTTGACGCCACATCGGGCTACGCCTTGATAGCCCCCACGCGGCCGGCCCGGGCGCTCGTGGTCGCGGCTGGCGAGACCGCCTTCGGGCCCTGATTCCCGTATAGCGCCCTCGGGTTGCGCAGTCGGCCCAGTCAGCTCAAGTCACGGTTGAGAATAGGCGTGCGTCAAAACAGCCATTCCCATTCTCCGGCTCCGTTTCCCACTATTTACCAATAATCAAACCGCGCCTGGGATTGTCGGTATCAGCGGGGCCAATCGGCTTCGCTCCAGCCCCGAAACGGCAATGGCGAACCACCCCATGCGGCGCTTCCGTTCCCCAGAACACGACAATCGCGCCGTGTCGCGCGGTGTCGACCGCGCCTGGGCGTTCGCGAACCTCGCGTTCATCTACCGCCGCTAAACGCTCAGAGATGATGATGGCATTTCTCAACAACGTGAACATCTCCAAGAAGCTGATGGTCGGCTTCGCGGTCGTGGTGACCGTCGTCGCCGTCATGTGCGCGGCGGTGTTCGCCAGCCTCATGAGCATCAAGAGCGCCGTGTCGCTCAACAGCGAGACGGTAGCTGAACGCGAACTGGCGGACGGCTTCCTCTACGCCCGGGTGGAGCGTCAGAACGCGATCCGCGGCCTCGTCGCCAGCGGGGACCCCGCGTTCCTGAAGACGATTGAGGAGGCCGAGAAGAAGTACGCCGACAAGCTCGAGGCCTTGGAGCGCGCCGCCCCGGAAGACGCGGCCCTGATCGGCGCGATCAAGGCCGCCGCCGCCAAGGTGCAGGCCGAAGAGGCCGAACTGATCGCCGCGGGCCAGGATCCGACGCGTCAGGCCGAGGCGATGATGCAACTCGGCACGAAAGGCCGCCTCACAGAATACCGCGCCGCCGTCGCGGCCCTCGTGAAGCAGCAGGAAGCGACCCTGAACCGTCGCGCCGACGCAAAGGATGCCGCACAAGCCTTCGCCGTCACGGTGCTGGCCGTCGGCTCGCTCCTCGCCGTCGCGCTGTCGGTGCTGATGGGCGCAGTGCTGTCGGGCGCCATCGCCAAGCCGGTGGCCGCCATGACCAACGCCATGGGCAAATTGGCGTCGGGCGACACCAACGTCGATGTGCCGGCCGTCGGCCGCAAGGACGAGGTGGGCCGCATGGCCGCCGCCGTCCAGCACTTCAAGGACGCCGCCATCGAAAAGGCCCGCGTTGAAGCCGACGCCGCCGAACACCGCCGTTCGGCCGACGCCCTGCGCCAGCAGAGCGACGAGGAACGCGCCGCCACCGCCGCCGAGCAGGCCAAGGTGGTCGAAGGCCTCGCTCAGGGCCTGGATCGTCTCGCCGCCGGCGTGCTGACCTTCCGGCTGAACACCGCCTTCCCGTCGCACTACGAGCAGCTGCGCGCCGACTTCAACCGCGCCATGGATACGCTGCAGACCACGATGCGCGAGGTCACGGTCAACGCCACGGCCGTCCGCTCGGGCGCCGGCGAGATCACCTCGGCCTCGGACGATTTGTCGCGCCGCACCGAGCAGCAAGCCGCCAGCCTTGAAGAAACCGCCGCGGCGCTCGACGAGATCACCGCGACCGTTCGCAAGACAGCCGAAGGCGCCGCCCAGTCGCGTGAAGCCGTTGGCGCCGCCAAGGGTGACGCCGAACGCTCGGGCATCGTTGTACGCGACGCCGTGGCCGCCATGAGCGAGATCGAGGGATCGGCCAAGCAGATCGGCCAGATCATCGGCGTGATCGACGAGATCGCCTTCCAGACCAACCTGCTGGCCCTGAACGCCGGCGTCGAAGCGGCGCGCGCCGGCGATGCGGGCAAGGGCTTCGCGGTCGTGGCGTCGGAAGTCCGCGCGCTGGCTCAGCGCTCGGCCGAGGCCGCCAAGGAGATCAAATCGCTGATCTCGGCCTCTTCTCAGCAGGTCGAGCGCGGCGTGGGTCTGGTGGGCGAGACGGGCAAGGTGCTGGAGCGGATCGTCTCGCAGGTCACCCAGATCAGCGGCGCGGTCGCCGAGATCGCCGCTTCGGCCCAGGAACAAGCCACCGGTCTGCAGCAGGTGAACACCGCCATCAACCAGATGGACCAAGTGACCCAGCAGAACGCCGCCATGGTCGAGCAGGCCACCGCGGCCAGCCACGCCCTGGCTTCCGAGAGCGAGGCCCTGACCCGCCTGATCTCGCGCTTCGACACCGGCGCCGGCGCCAGCGCACCGGTCGCGGCTTCAGCTCCGGCTCCGGCCGCGGCTCCGGCCCGCGCGCCCCGGGCGACTCCGCAATTCAGCGCCCCGGCCCCGGCCCCCGTCACCACGACCGCCATGAAGCAAACCGGCCGCGGCGGCGCCGCGATCAAGTCGGTGACCGACATGGATGAAGACGCCTGGGATGAGTTCTAGACCATGACCCACACCGTGACCCTGGGCGACGCCCTCGACATGACCGCCGCCGCCCCGCTCGTCAAAGAGCTGCTAGGCGTCCGCGGCCGGCCCGTCTCGCTGAACGCCTCAGGCGTCCGCCGGATCGGCGGCCAATGCCTGCAGGTTCTGCTGTCCGCCCAGACGACCTGGGCGGCCGACGGCCAGCCCTTCACGATCGTCGAACCTTCGCCCGAGTTTACGGAAGGCCTCGCCCTGATGGGTGCGACCGACCTGTGCCCCATCTCCATTGTCCAGGACTGAACCCCATGAGCATGACTGTCCTTACCGTCGATGACTCCCGGACCATGCGCGAAATGCTGCGCCTGGCCCTAGCTGACGCCGGCTTCCGCGTCGTCCAGGCCGAAGACGGCCTCCATGGGCTCGAAGTCCTGCAGGCCGAACACCCGCAGGTCATCGTGACCGACATCAACATGCCGCGCATGGACGGCTTCGGCTTCATCGAGGAAGTCCGTGGCGACCAGCGCTATCGCGCCATCCCGATCCTGGTGCTCACGACCGAAAGCGACGCGGAAAAGAAGAACCGCGCGCGGATGGCCGGCGCCACCGGCTGGATCGTGAAGCCCTTCAATCCCGACAAGCTGGTCGACGCCATCCGCCGCGTCGCCGCCTGACGACCTGAACGCGACCACCCCTTCGCCCGCCCAAGACGAGTTCAAGGAAACGCCCAGTGGATCCGCTAGCCGCAATCCGGGAAACATTCTTCCAGGAATGTGAGGAACAGCTCGCCGAGCTGGAATCCGGCCTGCTCGCCATGGAAGGCGGGGACCAGGATCCCGAGACCATCAACGCGGTCTTCCGCGCGGTACACTCGATCAAGGGAGGCGCCGGAGCCTTCCAGCTGGAAGCGCTGATCCGCTTCGCGCACGTCTTCGAGACCGCCCTGGACGAGATGCGCTCTGGCCGGGTGCCCATCACGCCAGACGTCCTGAAGACCATGCTGCGGGCCGCCGACGTCCTGGCCGACCTGGTCCGTGCGGCGCACGAGGGATCGGAAGCCGAGCATCCCCTCGCCTCCAGTCTCGTGGACGAACTGAAGGCCATGAGCGGCCAGGCCGCAGACGAGGACGAGGCCGAAGAAGACTGGGGCGACTTCGAATTCCAGCCGATGGCCGCGGCCGTCGACATGCCCGAGGCACCTGCGGGCCCCGCCGGCTTCGTGGTGAAATTCAAGCCGCGCGGCGACCTTTACGCCAAAGCCAACGAAGCGGCCCTGCTGCTGCGCGAACTCGCGCGCCTGGGCCAAGCCGTGGTGGAGTTGGACGCCCACGAGGTGCCGGCCCTGACCGACATCGACCCCGAGGCGGCCTATCTCGCCTGGACCATCACCATCACCGGCGACACCGACGAGATCGCGATCCGCGAAGTCTTCGAGTGGGTCGACGGGGACTGCGAGCTCGAGATCACCAAGCGGGGCGAGGCCGACGGCGGCTTCGATATGGCCGCTCTGATGGCGCGCGTGCAGGACGAAGCGCCCGCAGAAGACGAGGGGCCCGCAGTGGTCCCCGCCAACGCCGGCGAAGTCGATGTGGCCTCGCTGATCGCCAACCTCTCGCCGACCACGGCGCCGGAACCCGAGCCCGCGCCCGTTGCCGCCGCGCCGGTCGCGGCCGCGCCGACCCTGTCGGTCGTGGCGAGCGTCCCCGCTCCGGCTGCTCCCGAAGCTGCGCCGGAATCGCAGGCCGCCGGCGGCCCGCGCAAGACCGAGGCGGGCGCGACCATCCGCGTGGACCTCGATCGCGTCGATCGCCTGATCGACCTCGTGGGCGAGCTGGTCATCAACCAGGCCGTGCTGGCCCAGCGCGTGATGGAGGCGGGCCTGGCCCGCGCCAGCGCCGTCGCCATGGGCCTTGACGAGCTGGAGCAGCTGACCCGGGAGATCCAGGACAGCGTAATGGCCATCCGCGCCCAGCCGGTGAAGTCGGTGTTCCAGCGGATGCCGCGCCTGGTGCGCGAAGTGGCCGCCATGACCGGCAAGCCGGTCCGCCTGGTCACCGAAGGCGAAGGCACCGAGGTCGACAAGACCGTCATCGAGCGCCTGGCCGACCCGCTGACGCACATGATCCGCAACGCGATCGACCACGGGCTGGAAAGCCCCGAAAAGCGCGCGGCCGCCGGCAAGCCGGCCGAGGGCGTGGTCAAGCTGGCCGCGTTCCACCGCTCGGGCCGCATCGTGATCGAAGTCTCGGACGACGGCGGCGGCATCAACCGCGAACGCGTCAAGGGCATCGCCATCGAGAAGGGCCTGGTTGCGCCCGAGGCGACGCTCTCGGACGAGGAGATCGACAACCTGATCTTCATGCCGGGCTTCTCCACCGCCACCGAGGTCTCCGACATCTCCGGCCGCGGCGTGGGCATGGACGTGGTCCGTCGCTCGATCCAGGCCCTGGGCGGCCGGATCAACATCGTCTCCAAGCCCGGAAAGGGCTCGACCTTCACCATGAGCCTGCCGCTGACGCTGGCGGTCCTGGACGGCATGGTGGTCTCGGCCCACGGCCAGACGCTCGTCGCCCCGATCACCGCGATCGTCGAGACGCTGCAGCCGAAGGCCGAAGACGTCCACAGCCTGGGCGGCCACGCCCGGGTCATCTCGATCCGCGGCGGCTTCGTCCCCCTGATCGATGTGGGCATGGCGCTGGGCTACCGGCGTGATCCCCTCGAAGCGACCCAGGGCGTCGCGCTGCTGATCGAAGGCGAAGGCGGGTCCCGCGCGGCCCTGCTGGTCGATGCGATCCAGGGCCAGCGCCAGGTGGTCATCAAGTCTCTGGAAGCGAACTACCGGCAGGTGCCGGGCGTCGCCGCCGCCACAATCCTGGGCGACGGCCGCGTGGCCCTCATCCTTGATATCGACACCATCGTCACCGTCTCCCGCGGCGACATGCGCAAGGCATCCTGATCATGAACCAGATCCTCACCTCCAACGGCCAGACGCAGGCTGGCGGCATGAAAGAGCTGATCTCCTTCCGGATCGGCGCGCAGGAATTCTGCGTCGACATCATGGCCATCCGCGAGATCCGCGGCTGGACAGCCGCCACGGCGCTCCCGCAATCCCCCTCCTTCGTGAAGGGCGTGATCAACCTGCGCGGGGCCGTGCTGCCCATCGTCGACCTGGCCTCGCGCCTGGGCTTCGAGAGCACCGAGGCCAGCGACCGGAACGTCATCATCGTCGCCCAGATCGGCGAGCAGGTCGTGGGCCTGCTGGTCGACGCGGTGAGCGACATCCTGACGGTCACCGACGACGTTATCCAGCCGACCCCGGACGTCGCGTCGGAAACGGCCAAGTCGTTCATCCGCGGCCTCATCGCGATGGATGGCCGCATGATCAGCCTCATCGGCCTCGATCGCGTCCTGCCCGACATGGAGCTGGAAGCCGCCTAGATGACCGTCTCTACGACCACATCAGCGCGCCAGGGCGCCAATATGGTCGAAGGCGAGTTCGCCTTCACCGAAGCCGACTTCCGCAAGATTTCGGCGATGGTCCATGGTGACGCCGGCATCTCGCTGCCGGAGGCGAAGGCGACGCTGGTCTATTCGCGTCTGGCCAAGCGCCTGCGCGCCCTCGGCCTGACGAGCTTCAAGGACTATTGCGAGCTGGTGGCCGACGGCAACGGCGTGGACGAGCGCCAGAAGATGCTTGCCGCGCTGACGACGAACGTCACCCGCTTCTTCCGCGAGCCGCATCACTTCGACCATTTGAAGGAAAAGGTGCTTCCGCCGCTGCTGGATGCGGCGCGGCGCGGCGGCAAGGTGCGGATCTGGTCCGCCGCCTGCTCCAGCGGGCAGGAACCCTTCTCGATTGCGATGACCATCCTGTCGCTGATGCCCGAGGCCGTCGACAAGGACGTCAAGATCCTGGCCACCGACATCGACCCGAACATGGTCGCCGAAGGCCGTGGCGGGGCCTACGCGCCGCACCTGCTGGAGGGCATTCCCGACGCCTACCGCAAACGCTGGACCTCCAGCGCCGGCGACGGCCGGGTGCGCATGAGCGACGACCTCCGCTCGATGATCACCTTCAACGAGCTGAACCTGATCGGCGATTGGCCCATGAAGGGAAAGTTCGACGCCATCTTCTGCCGCAACGTCGCAATCTACTTCGAAGACGACACCCAGGCTCGCCTGTGGAGCCGCTTCGCCCCCCTCAACCAGGTGAATGGCGCCCTCTACATCGGCCACTCCGAACGGATCCAAGGCCCGGCTGTAGCGGCCTACAAGCCGGACGGCGTCACCACCTATCGCCGCGTCCAGGAGGGCGCTCGATGAACACTCGTGTACTCGTCGTCGACGACTCGACCGTCATGCGGCAGCTGATCGGCGCCGCCCTCTCGGCCGACCCCGAACTGGAGGTCGTTGGCGAAGCCGGCGACCCCTTGCAGGCCCGCGAAGCCATCAAGCTGTTGAACCCCGACGTCATCACCCTCGATGTCGAGATGCCGAACATGAACGGCATCGACTTCCTGGAACGGATCATGCGCCTGCGGCCGATGCCGGTGGTGATGGTCTCGACCCTGACCGCCCGGGGCACCGACGCCACGCTCGCGGCCCTGGAGCTGGGGGCCGTGGATTGCATCGAAAAGCCGCGAGGCTCTGACGCGGAAGGCTTCCGCCAGATCGCCGAGAAGGTGAAGATGGCCGCCAAGGCCCGGGTCCGCCAGCGCATCAAGCGCGAAGAGCCTCAGGCTACCGACGACTTCACCCCGAACGACAAGATCGTGGCGATCGGTTCGTCGACCGGCGGGGTCGAGGCCCTGCTGACGATGATCGAGCGGCTGCCCGCCAACTGCGCGCCGACGGTAATCACCCAGCATATGCCGGCCAGCTTCACCAAGAGCTTTGCCGAACGGCTGAACCGCGCCAGCGCGGCTACCGTCTCGGAGGCCCGCGATGGCGACCCACTGGTCCCCGGCCGCGTCTATGTAGCCCCGGGCGGCGATTTCCACCTCGAAGTCGAGGGCACGCGGCACTTGCGCTGCAAGGTCACCCGGGGCGACCCGGTCAGCGGCCACTGCCCCTCGGTCGATGTGCTTTTCAATTCCGTCGCGCGGTGCGCGAAGGACCGAAGCGTGGGCGTCATCCTGACCGGCATGGGCCGGGACGGCGCCAACGGGCTGCTCGCGATCCGCCAGGCCGGCGGTCGCACCCTCGGGCAGGACGAAGCCACCTGCGTTGTCTACGGCATGCCCCGCGCCGCCTACGAACTGGGCGCGGTGGAACGCCAACTCCCCCTGGAACGGCTGGGACCGGCCGTTCGAAACCTGACCAACAAGGAAATGGAACGCTGAGATGCCGGCGAGCTCTTCCCTCACCTGCCTGATCGTCGACGACCAGCAAACCATGCGTTCGCTGGTTCGCACAGGCCTTCAACAGCTCGGCTTCCGGACCATCTATGAGGCTCCGGATGGCGAAGAAGGCCTTCGCCAGATGCTGGCGCGGCCGATCCACCTCGTGATCTCCGACTACAACATGCCCAAGCTGGACGGCCTGGGGCTGCTGCGCGCCATTCGCTCGCACCCGCCGATCCAGAAGACGGCCTTCATCATGCTCACCGGCCGCGCCGACAAGGAGCTGGTGCAGCGGGCGGTGCAGTTCGGGGTCAACAACTACCTCGTGAAGCCATTCACCGTGGGCACCCTCAAGGAAAAGATCGAAGCGATCTTCGGCGTCCTCGCGTGAGCTTCGGTTCCCACGCACAAGACCCCGTCCATGACGCGGAACTGCGCAAGATCCATGTGATCCAAGGGCAGTTCCACGTCGCGGAAGGCGAAGATGTGGTCCTGACCACGATCCTGGGGTCGTGCGTGGCCGCATGCATTCGCGACACGGCGCTGGGTATCGGGGGCATGAACCACTTCCTGCTGCCCGGCGCGACCGGCGACGAAGGCCTGCGCTACGGCGTGCAGTCGATGGAACTCCTGCTGAACGCCCTTCTGCGGAGGGGCGCGCGGCGCGAGCGACTGGAGGTCAAGCTGTTCGGAGGGGCTCATCTTTTCGACGGCCTGTCGGATGTCGGCGCCCAAAACTCGGCGTTCGCCGAACAGTTCGTGCGCGACGAAGGCCTGAACTACCTGGGCGGCTCCCTGCGCGGAGATCGCGCGCGCCGGATCCAGTATTGGCCGGTCAGCGGCCGCGCCCGGCAGATCCTTCTCGCGCCGACGGAATCCAAGGTCTTCGCCACCGAGCGTCGCCAGCCTGTCGCCAAGGTGGAAGACACCGGCGCCCTGGAACTCTTCTGATGAGCGGGCGCGCCGCGACTCAACCCTGCCTGCGAGAATCCCTGGACCTTGTGGCCCAGGAGGCCAGCGACCTGGTGAATCTGGGCGACCAGCTCCAGGGCCTGATCTCGCGGCTCGTGGGTGCGGCGCTGCCCAGCGATCCGAGCCTGATCATCGACGCCCAGGCGGCCGATCTGCTCAGCCAACGCCTGTCCGGCCTCGCGAGCTTCGTGGGCGCCCTGGCCGAGGCCGCGCCGGCCGGTCTGGCCGCCGACATTGAGGCGGCGATTCGCACCCTGACCCTGGCCGAGCAGGCGCGACGCCTGTCCGGCCCGTCGATGAGCCCCGCCCCGGAGGCGGGCGAGCAGATGACCTTCTGGGACTGACGTCGTGAGCCTGCCGCAAAGCAAGTCACAACGGGTCAACCTCTCGACCGCCGAGGTGATGCTGGCCTGCGGCGATCCTGAAGGGCTCAATATCCTGGCCGAAATGTTCGCCGGCTTCGGCGTGCACACCCCTCGCCGCTGCCTCACCGGCGCCGAGGCCCGCACGTCGGTCAACGAGCGGATCCTGAACCTCGTGGTGGTCGACAGCGCCCTGCAGGACCAGACCGGCTACGACTTCATCCATTGGCTGCGGCGCAGCGACATTGCGCCGAACTGCTACGCGCCCGTCATTCTGCTCACCGGCCACACCAAGCCGTCGCAGATCTTCAAGGGTCGTGACGCGGGCGCCAGTTTCGTGGTGCGCAAGCCGGTCGCACCGATGGTGATGATGCAGCGGATCCTTTGGCTGCTGAACGATCAACGCAAATTCGTAACCTCGCCCGGCTACTGTGGGCCCGATCGCCGCGTGAAGGCGCTGGGTCCGCCCGTCGGAGTCAAAGGCCGCCGACACGACGACCTGTCAGCAGAAGTCGGGGCCGCCTCCACGCCAAACCTCGAACAGGACGAAATCGACGCCCTGTTCAAGCCGAAAGCCATCGTCTGATGTCCACTGCACGCATCTTCACCGTCGAGAACCAGCTCGCCAAGCTCGTCGACAGGCCCGGCGGCAAGACCGTCGCGGACCACGTCAGGGCCGCCGAGATGCGGGTCCAGGGCGTCCGCGATGTCACGCTCGCCTCACTCATCGAGAAGGCCGAGGCCATGGCGACGGCCGTCACCGCGGGCAAGAACGGCAGCGATCCCAAGGCGTTCGACACGATCTACGACATTTCCAACGCCATCTTTGGTCTGGCCGGCACGTTCGGCCTGAAGGGCTTGGCCGAGGCCGCGTTCAGCCTCTGCGACCTGGCCGACAGCTTCCGCAGCGGCGAAACCGTGAACTGGCCGGCGATTGACGTACATGTCGACGGCATCCGGCTGCTCGCCACCCTGGGCGACAAGGCGGAGGCCGCCGGCGCCGATACGATCCTGGACGGCCTCCGCCGCGTTCGCGCCCGGGTGCTTCCGACCGGCTGACGCCGCGACGGCGTCTCTTCAGATATAGCGGCTGAGGAGTCGGGCGACGCTATTGTGGGCGCTGCGACCCGGCGTTCGCGTCCTCGTCGAGATCGGGCAGCGCATCGGCGGCAGCCTGCAGCGCCTCTTCCAGAACGCCCATCAGGGCCATTTGCGCCGGCAGAACCTGCAGCCGCGCCCGAGCGTCTTCCAGCACCTCGACAGTCCGGATCGCCGAGAACTCGTGGGCCCGCTCCAGCTCTTCATCCAGGGCCAGCTCCGTCGCGGCGCAATGAGCCGTCGAAAGGGTCGCAACCGCGTGCAGCGCCGCGCGGCTCAGCGCCAGGGCGGCTTCAATGTCGGCGCTCATGGTGCAGACGGCGCGACGAAGATCGTCATTCGTCGAGTGGATCGGGTGCGACACGGGGGGTCCTCTTGGTCTTGCCCGCAGCGTTACGGCGCGACTGTTAACGCGTGGATACTGTTGCAGGCCGGCGCCCCATGTCCTGTTGCGGCCGGTTGTCGCACCAGCGCGAAAGTCAAGGGGTGAGGCGCAAATTGAGGACCCGACCGGAGCGGGGGGTGAGGCTCCGGCCGGGTCAACGTCGCATCCCGGCTATGGTGGCGCCGGGCGCGCCGAACTCGTACGCAGAAGCAATCATGAGTTCGTTGCCTGGTCGTTAAGATGACAGGCATGGTCAGACCGGACGATGTCTAAAGGCATGCGCCAGATCGTCGCACATCTGCCTCCAATTCTATCGCGTCCGGAATCTCCTCCAGACAAAACTCCCGTTACTCGAACGCTCGGCCCGCAGATTGGAAATTTGTCCCGGCTCCTACACCTGGAACGTCTCCAGATTCCCACAATTAACTGCGGATTAGGCCGCCCCGCCTAACTCTCAGTTTGAGTAGCTCGGCGAGGCATCAGGCGATGCGTATCCCTTCTGGCGTCCGCGGAATGACGGTCCCATGACCGTCAGCTCCGCCGTGCGCCAGCTGCAGGACGAGAGCGGAAGCTTCCAGGTGGTGCTGCGTCGGCGCGTCCGCGCGCACCTGACGCGGGCGGGCGAAGCGGGCCTTGTCGGCGCCCTGTCCTGGCTCGCCACCGGCAACAACTGGGTGGGCGTCTGGTTCGCCGTCACCCTGGCCGCCGGGTTGATCGAAACGATCGTGAGCCGCCGCGCCCTGGCCGCGGCGGATCCCTGGATCCACCGGCGCTCGGCTGCCGCGGCGCAGAGCGCGAGCGCTGTGATCTTTGCGAGTCTGGCCGGGGTCATCATCATGACGCCGACGGCCACCGCGCTTTGCGGCGCCTGCTTCCTGCTTTGTGCGGTGTCGCTGGCGAATGCGCTGAAGGCGTCCGGCTCGCGGCTCGCCATGTGGGCGTTGGTTCCGCCACCCGCCGTCGGTCTGATCGCGGCCCCGCTCTGGGTGGGGTTCGCGGGTGGAACCGACGTGCCGCTCGGCGACACGCTGCTGATGGCGGTGGGCGGCGTGGGCTACACCATCTTCATCGTTCGGGCGGCGATGACGCTGGCGGCCGAGCGCAGCGCAATGCGGGCGGCGATGCGCGAAGCCGAGGCGGGCAGGCATCGCTGGCGCCAGGTGTTCCACCACAGCCCCATGGCGCGGGTCTGCTTCAATGCCGAGAAGCTCTACGCCAGCCTGAAGGCGGCGGCGCGTGGCCGCACCAGGCTGGGCGACGTACTGCTTGAGCTCTACCCCACCCGGGCGTCGGTATTCGAAGCCGTGCAGATGATCGAGGCCAACGAGGAGGCGCGCGGCCTGTTTGCGCGTTATGGCGGCGCGGGCGGTTTTGGCGAGGACTTCCTGCCTGCCTTTGCGGAGGCGATGAACGCGATTGACGCGGATGGCGCCATGCCGTCCTTCGAGACCACCATGACGCTGGGCGACGGCTCGATCCGCACCATCCGCGTGCACTACCGCGCCACCGCCGATGCGAACGGCGCGCCGTGGAGCATGTGCCTGGGCGCCTATGACGACGTGACCGAGGCCAGGCGCGCGGTCCAGGTCCAGGAAGAGGCCCGACTGGCCGCGGAAGCCGCCAATCGCACGAAGAGCGACTTCCTGGCCCGGATGAGCCACGAGATCCGTACGCCCCTGAACGGCGTCCTGGGGATGGCCCAGGCGATGGATCTCGAGCACCTGGAGCCGCGTCAGCGCGAGCGCCTGAAGGTGATCCGCAACAGCGGCGGCGCCCTGCTCGACCTCTTGGACGATCTGCTCGACATCGCCCGCATCGACGCCGGTCGGTTGACCCTGCGCATGGAAGAGTTCGACCTGCAGGCGGTCGTCCGCAGCGCGCACGGCGCCTTCGCGGCGCAGGCCGCCGCGAAGGGCCTGTCCTTCCCGTTGGACCTGGACCCGGACGTGGAGGGCCTATGGCGCGGCGACGCCGGCCGGCTACGTCAGATTCTCACCAACCTGATCTCGAACGGCGTGAAGTTTACCGAGAGAGGCCAGGTCTCGGTGCAGGTCCGGCTGACCGGCGCCGGGGTCCGCATTGAGGTGGCTGACACGGGCATCGGCATCGCGCCCGACCGCATCGGCCGCCTGTTCGAGAAGTTCGTGCAGGCCGACGAGTCCTCTACGCGCGCCTACGGCGGCACAGGCCTTGGATTGGCGATCTGCCAGGAACTGAGCCGGGCGATGGACGGGTCGATCACCGCGACCAGCGCCACCGGCATGGGCAGCACCTTCGCCCTCGATCTGCCTCTGGGCCGGGTGGGCGACGGCGCGTCCGAGGACCGCCCAGCCCCCCTCACGGGCGCCCTCGCCTCCAGCGGCCTGCGCGTGCTGGCCGCAGAGGACAACGACGTGAACCGCATTGTCCTGAAGACCCTGCTGAGCCAACTGGGTATCGAGGCGACTCTCGTGGAAAACGGCGCCGAGGCAGTGCGCGCCTGGGAATCGGCGCACTGGGACATGATCCTGATGGACGTCCAGATGCCCGTGATGGATGGCCCCACCGCGACCATGACGATCCGCGCCCGCGAGACGTTGCTCAGCCGCCCCCGCACTCCGATCCTTGCCGTCACCGCCAACACCATGCCGCATCAGGTCGCGAGCTACCGCGCCGCCGGGATGGACAACGTCGTGGCCAAGCCGCTGAACGTGCGCGACCTCTTGGGGGCGCTGATCGGCGCCGCGTCGATGGAAGAGGCGATACCCGAGCGTATCGCCTCCTGAACGCAGATCGTTCCGCCTACAGCAGGTCGCCGCCGCAGGCGCCGGCCGTTGTGCCCGTGGCCTGGAAGGCCTTGATCACGTTGCGGCCCACGGTCCAGCGGTGCACCTCGTCCGGCCCGTCGACCAGACGCTGCGAGCGGATATGGGTGTACCACGCGGCCAGCGGCGTATCACGGCTGTAGCCCAAGGCGCCGTGGAGCTGGATCGCGGTGTCGACCACGTGGTGGACCATGTGGGCCAGGTAGACCTTGGCGATCGAGTTCTCCTGCCGCATGTCCATGCCCTTCTCGGCCTTGTAGGCGATGTGGAGCAGCATAAGGCGGCTGATGTAGAGCTGGCTCGCGCACTCGGCCATCATGAACTGGACGGCCTGACGCTTGTGCAGGGCCGAGCCGAAGGTCTCGCGGTTGGTGATGTGCGCCGCGGCCAGGTCCAGCGCCCGCTGCGCCATGGCGATGTTGTGCATGCCGTGGCGAAGGCGACCGTAGGCCAGGCGGTGCTGGCCCATGTCAAAGCCGCGGCCCACGCCGCCGACGATGTTCTCGGCCGGGACCACGAGGTCCTTGATCTCGATCTCGGAGTGACCGCCGCCCATGATGTGGCTGAGCGGACCCTCGGCGGCCATCGTCGGGATGTCGCGCTTGATCTTGTAGCCGGGGTTCGGCAGCTCGACGATGAAGGTCGAGAACTGCTGGTGGCGCGGGCCCTCGGTGTCGGTTCGAGCCATGACCAGGGCCAGGTCAGCGGCGCTGGCGGCCGACGAGAACCACTTCTCGCCGTTCAGCACGTAGTTTTCGTTGCCGTCCTTGACCGCAGTCGTGCGCATGCCCGTCGCGTCGGCGCCGGCGGCCTTCTCCGTCATGGAGTAGCAGACGCGCTTCTCGCCGTTCAGCAGCGGCTTGAGGAACTTCTCCTTCTGGTACTCGGTGCCGTGGGCGATCAGCGTGAGGATGGTGGCGTCGTCGGGCCCCTGGGAGTTCATCGACAGCGCGCCGATGTAGCTCTCGCCCAGCTCCATCTGGACCAGCGCATTGGCCAGCGGGCCCAGGCCCATGCCGCCGTACTCCTTGGGCACGAAGGGCATCCAGAGGCCCTGGGCGCGCGCCTTGGTGCGCAGCTCGTCGATGACCTTCTTGTAGCTTTCCTTGTCGGTGATCCGCTCCTGCGCGGGAATGCACTCGTCATGGACCCACTGGCGGACGCGCTCGCGGATGGCCTTGGCCTCGGCGGGAATTTCGAAGTCGATGGACATGGCGGCGCGTCTCCCAACAGTTGTTTGAATTTAGAAGCCACGGTGCGGCGCCCACCCCTCGCAGGCAAGCGGAAAGCGCCCATCTTTGACGTGGCGTCCGGGATGTCGTTCCCGCTGCCGCGCAAGGAGAGAAGCGTGATGACGATGACGGTGCGGGCGTTGACGCCCACGATCGGGGCGATGGTCGAGGGCGTGGACCTCTCACAGGGCGTATCGGCCGACCTGGCAGGGACGCTGCGCGCCGCACTCTTGAAGCACCAGGTCCTGTTCTTCGAGGACCAGCACCTGACCCCGGTCCAGCACCGGGACTTCGCCGCGCGCTTCGGCGACCTGCACACGCACCCGCTCTATCCCGGCGTGCCCGAGGCGCCTGAGCTGTTCATCCTGGACAACCACAAGGACAATCCGACCGACAACGACAGCTGGCACACGGATGTCACCTTCATCGAGACCCCACCGATGGGCTCGATCCTCTACGCCAAGAGCCTGCCGGCCAGTGGCGGCGACACGATCTGGGCAAACATGAAGGCGGCCTACGAGGCGCTGTCGCCGTCGTTCCGCGGCTATCTGGAGGGCCTGGACGCCGTCCATGACTTCGCTCGCGGCTTTCCGCAGCGGGGCATCGTCGCCAACGCCGCCGGGGCAGAGAAACACGCCAAGGCCATGGCCGAGCACCCGCCGGTGCTGCACCCCGTGGTCCGCACCCACCCCGAGACCGGAGAGGACGCGCTGTTCGTGAACTTCGGCTTCACCGAGCGGCTGAAGGGCCTGCGCCGCAAAGAGAGCGACGCGATCCTGGGCATGCTGTTCGAGCATGTCACAAAGCCCGAGTTCCAGGTCCGCTTCCGCTGGAGCGACAACGCCATCGCGTTCTGGGACAACCGGATCACCCAGCACTACGCGGTCAACGACTACCTGCCGCACCGCCGGATCATGAACCGCGCCACGATCCTGGGAGACCGCCCCTATCACCGATCGCGCAAGCCGGCCCAGGCGTTGGCGGCCGAGTAGACGTCCGCCTCGCGCCGCGCCGGATCGGCCTCCGGTCTAGGCGTTCAGCGCCGCTTCCGTGGCTTCCATCTCGTCGCGGATCCAGTCGTGGCCACTGGTCACCATCACGCCTTCCAGCGCAGTGATGTGGCCGCGCAGGCGATCGCGGATGTCCTTGGGTACGTCGTCCCGCGTGGCGATCCATCGGGCGATCTGATGGACCGCGAAGGCGCTGTGCAGGGCCAGACGATCACGGTCGTCGTCGGAGAGCTTCATAGGCAGGCTCCGTTGTTGCATACCCACCATAGCACGCGATCCGCCAAGGTGTTCCCTGGGCCACGCGATCGAGGCGCCCATGGCCCTAGCTGACGGCCGCCAGCTTCGGCGGCCCGGGGAGGCCGAGGCCCTGCGCGACGCGATCCTGGAACCAGGCCACGCCCTGTTCGTGCTTCGGCGACAGGACGCCGCCCTGGTACACGCCCGCCTCGAGGTTGCGCTGCACCTCCTCGCAGACCTGCAGGTCTTGGACGGTGACCAGGTCGGAGAACTCGAACAGCGCCGGCAGCTCATCGGCGTAGGCCGGATCGAAGAAGTAGAAGTAGTCCAGCCGGGTGTGCGCCGGGCCTGCGGCCGTCATCCGTTCGACCATGTAGCCGTGCCGGTAGACGTTGATCGCCAGGTTCGGCCACAGCCACGCCCACAGGCCGCCGTAGACGGATGCATCGCGCAAAGGCGCGTGGGCGAAGATCACCTCGCCCTCGATCTCCGTGCGGTACTCGGCCACAACGACGTCGCCGTCGAACTCGGGATGCACCGACTTGATGTGATAGCCTTCGAGGTAGTTCTCGACGTAGGCCTTCCAGTTGCAGCGGATGTCGTGGCGACGCGCCTCGACCAGCGGGAACGACGACTGCTCGTCGGCCCAGCGCCGCGCCAGGGGCGCCATTAGGTCGGCCAGCGGCGCGGCGTCCAGATCCTGGTTGACGAAGATCAGTCCGCGCCAGGTCTCCAGCCGCACGGGGTAGAGGCCGTACTCGCGGGGGTCGAACCCCGGCAGGGCGCCGAAGTCGACGGCGCTGCGCAGGCGCCCGTCCAGGGCGTACCTCCAGCCGTGGTAGCGGCAGGTGAAGGCCTCGCCGCAGTTGCCCGACCCATCGGCCACGAGGGCGCCCGCCCGGTGGCGGCAGACATTGTGGAAGCCGGCGAGCGCGCCGTCCGCCTTGCGCACCACCAGGATCGGCGCGCCGCCCAGGACGTCAGCCAGGTAGTCGCCGGCGGCCGGCAACCGGCTCTCGTGGCCGATGAACTGCCAGCTTGGGCGGATCACGCGTTCACGGTCGTTCCGCAGGGCCTCGTCGCCGCGATAGAGTTCGACCGGGAGCATGGAGCCGCCTCCGCTGGATAACCGGCCTTCTAGCGCCGCTTCAGCCAGAGATACAGCAGGCCCGCGGCGGCGAGCGGCACGACGGCCAGGGCCAGCTCCAGCGGCTTGGCCTGCGCGATCAGCGCCAGCGAGCACGCGATGGCCGCCGCCGCGGTCGCCATGGCCCCGGTGCGCCGGCCGCCCCCGAACCGGCCCGCCAGCCGGATCAGCGACACACCGGCCAGGATGTAGCAGTAGAGCGCCAGCAGCACCGCCATGTTGGCCAGCGTGCCGAACTGTTCGCCGATGGTGGGCGTGGCGGTCAGCACCGCCACCACGCTCATCAGCACCCCGGCCGCCAGCAGGTTGATCTCCGAGGCGCGCTCGCCCGGGCGGGTCCGGAAGATCGGCGGGAAAGCGCCGGCGTCGGCGCCGCTGCGGGTGGTCTCGGCGGTGACCAGGGTCCAGCCGGTCAGGCACCCGGCGGCGCGCAACAGAGCGCACACGGCGATGACCGCGCCCAGGCCAATGCCCAGGACGCTGCGGGCCGCGTCGGCGAACGGCGCTGTCGAGCTGGCCAGCTCGGCCCCTGGGATGATGCCCATCACCACGGAGGTGGCGGCGATGTAGAGAACCGCCACCCCGCCCACGCCCACCAGGGTGGCGCGGGGCACGTTGCGGGCAGGGTCACGGACCACGCCTGCGGCGGCGGCGGCGCACTCCAGCCCCAGGAAGGCCCAGAAGGCGGTGAGCGCCGAGCGGCCTATGGCTTCGCCGACGCCCAGGTCCTGCGGGTTCCAGGCGTCGAGAAACACCTGCGGCTGGAACCATAGCCAGCCGCCGATCGCCGCCGCCGCCACAGGCAGCAAGCCGACGCCCAGGGTCAGGCCCTCCATTCGTGCGACGGCGCGAGGCCCGATCCAGCTGATCGCGACCGCCATCCAGAGGACGACCAGGGTGGCGCCCAGGCGCGGACCGGAGTCATTGAGCGCCGGCACGAGGTAGGCCCCAGCGCCGACGACGGCGAGCGCCACCGCCACGTTGCCGATCCAGCAGAGCGTCCAGAACGCCACGGTGGTCTGCACGCCGAAGAACTGGCCGAGGCCCGCCTGGACGTAGCCGCCCATCCCCGTGGCCTCGGGCGCCGCCTGGGATAGCCAGGCGAACAGGCCGGCGATGGCCAGCGCCGCCAGCGTGGCGGCCCCCCAACCCAGGATCGAGATCGAGCCGACGGCGCCGAAGGTGGCCGGCAGAAGATAGACGCCTGAGCCCACCATCGAACCCGCCACCAGGGCCGCGGCGCCCATGACGCCCACCTTCCCATGGTGGGACCGGACGTTCGCCTGCGCCGCTGCCGCTTCCGCCATCAATTCGCCCCCGGGACTCAGGCGACTATGGAAGCTCGCCGACTGGCTTGACAGTCCAATTTACACGCGTAACGTCAGAGACTTGCTACGCGCGTAAGATCTGAAGAACCCCCACATGTCGAAAATCTCCGGCGCCGAAAGCCACATCATGGAAGCCCTCTGGACTCGGGGCCCGCTGACCGCCGAGGAGCTGGTGCAGTCGGTGGGGCCCGAGCAGGAATGGGGCGAGGCCACCGTCAAGACACTGATCAACCGCCTCCTTAAGAAGAAGGCGCTGAAATCCGAACGTTCGGGCGGCCGCGCACTCTACCATGCGCTGGTCAGCCGCGAGGACTACGTCACCGGCGAGAGCCAGGGTCTGCTCGACCGCCTGTTCGGCGGACAACTGGCCCCGCTCGTCGCCCACTACGCCCAGCACCGTGCGCTGTCGCCCGCCGAGGTGACGCGGCTGAAGAAGCTGATCGCGGAGCTGGACGACGATGGCAAGTAGCCTGGAGGCGGTCTTCGGCCCTGAGCCCGGCGCCTTCATCGCCAGCGCCTTCGTCCTGGCCAATGTGGTGGGCGGCGCGGCGGTCGCCACGGTCGCCGTCCTGAGGCTCCCGCTCCGCCGGCTGATCGGCCCCAGCGCCGCCTACAACCTCTGGATCCTGCCGCCGCTGGCCGGCTTCGCCACACCGGTTGTCATCCTGGCTTCTCACGACGACACCCCCGTCGGCGCGCTGTTCAATCTGCCAGTGTCGGCGGCGGGCCTGGGCCTCGCGTGGCTGCTGGGCGCGCTGGCGCTATCCCTGGTATTCGCCGTGGCGCAGACGCGGTTCATGGCCGAGGTGCGCGCCGGTCGCGCCGGCCCCGCCGTGATCGGGCTGATCTATCCCCGCATCTTGTTGCCCTCGGAAGACAGCGGCTACACCGCCCAGGAGCGCGACCTGATCCGAGCGCACGAACGCGAGCACGTGGCCCGCAAGGACCCCCGCGCCGCCGCGCTGGCGGCC
This sequence comes from Phenylobacterium sp., assembly GCF_965284355.1. Taxonomy (NCBI): domain Bacteria; kingdom Pseudomonadati; phylum Pseudomonadota; class Alphaproteobacteria; order Caulobacterales; family Caulobacteraceae; genus Phenylobacterium; species Phenylobacterium sp. The sequence goes on from NZ_OZ260078.1 coordinate 1,166,653, forward strand.
CTGTTCCAGTGCCTGTGCTGGTTCAACCCGCTGGTCCACCTGGCCGCCTACCTGCTGCGTCTGGACCAGGAACTGGCCTGCGACGCCGCGGTGATCCGCAGCCGGCCGCAGGCGCGCGGGCTCTACGCCCAGACGCTGCTCAAGACCCAGCTGGCGCACACGCCCCTACCCTTCGGCTGCTACTGGCCGGCCCGCGGCCTTCACCCGCTGGAGGTGCGGATCGGCCTGCTCAAACGCCGTAATGGTCTCCTGGGCCGCAGCGACGGGTCCGCCGTCGTCAGCGCCACGGTCGAGTCCATCCGCCCCTAGCGCGCGGCGCGAACACACCCGAATTCGGGCGAGCTGCGCCATAAATCCGCCGTCACGCAGGTCGCCCGATTGTGACCTTGCAACGTCGCTTGACAGTGGAATTTACGAGCGTAACTTCTAGTCAGGCTACGCATGTAAGACGCAGCTCATCGCGGAGTGGGACGCCGATGACGAGTGAGATCCTGGCGGCGATCATCCGGGCCAACCTGGTCGGGGCCCTGGCGATCGTGGTGGTGCTGGGGCTGCGGCTGCCGATGCGCCGCCGCTTCGGGCCAGAGCTGGCTTACGGCCTTTGGGCCATCCCGCCCATCGCGTTCGTCGCCACCCTGATGCCGCCGCCAGTGCTGCTGGACGATCCGGCGGCCGACCCCTTCGCCCTGGCGCGCGATCACTCGGCCGTGGCGATGGCGCTGTGGGTGTCCGGCCTGGCGCTGGCCGTCGCGCTGTTTACCCGCGCCCAGATGAAGTTCCTGGCCGCCGCCCGCGCCGGCCGGGCCGGGCCGTCGGTGGTGGGCGTCGTCAATCCACGGCTCATCATGCCCACGGACGACGGAGCCTATTCCGCCGAGGAGCGCGACCTGATCCGCGCCCATGAGCGGCAGCACATCGCCCGGTCCGATCCCCGCGCCGGCGCCCTGGCGACCGCCTTCCAGGCCCTGTGCTGGTTCAACCCGCTGGTCCACGTGGCCGCCCACCTGATGCGGCTGGACCAGGAGCTGGCCTGCGACGCGGGCGTCCTGCGCGCTCGTCCGCACGACCGCGCCCTCTATGCGCGTACCCTGCTGAAGACCCAGCTCGCGACCCAGGCCCTGCCCTTCGGCTGCCACTGGCCCGCGGCCGCGCCGCATCCGCTGGAGGTGAGGGTCATGACCCTGGCCCGGCCGGTCAGCCATGACGGGATCACCGGCCCGGTCCTGCTGGGCCTGGCGATCGTCACCGCCGCCCTGATGGCCTGGAACGCCCAGCCGCCCGGCGAGAAGCATCCGCCGCCCGTGATCGTCTTCCTCGAGCAGCAGGCCAAGCGTCCCGTCTCGGTGATGCTGGTCGACGCCCCGCGCCGCCCGACCGCACAGCCCTAAGTCCGACTTCGGAGACCTCCGGTGAAGACCCTGCCCTCACGGGCGCGACGGTTCGCGCCTGCGATCCTGCTCGCGCCTATTCTGCTCACCCTGGCGGCCTGCAGCGCCCCCCAGCGCCAATCGCGACTGACCGAACTGCAAGCCCAGAACGACCCACCGGAACTCTGGCGCGTAGAGAGCCTGGACAGCCGGGGCCGGGTGAACGGCGCCATCCACGTCTGCGTCGACCAGTCGATGCGCGACGGCTTCGCCCGCGCCGACGCCGAGATCTGGGGGCGGCCCTGCCTGCCGCATCGCGACGCGGTGGACACGCCCCACCTCTACGCCGTGCGCTGCGAGATCGATGGCCGCCGCTTCGGCCTGACGCTCAACCGCAGCGGCGACCTGCGGCGCGACTTCACCGCCGCCTTCTCTCTGACGGCGCTGGACGGAAGCGGCGCGACCGCCAAACAGGTGCGGCGCTTCCGGCGCGAGGGCGCGTGCCCTGCCGGTTGGATCATCGGGGACCAGGCCCGGCTCGGGAGCACGAAAGGGGTGAACGCTCTGGCGGGGACCTGGAACATGGATTGATTGTCGCCCCCATTCCTTCGGCGGTTGAAGGCCCTCACGTCACCCGGCTAGCTTGCCCGCAAGAACAAGCGGGAGAAAACGATGCCGGAAGCCATTCTCGAACCCGAGCTGCCGATCGTCGATCCGCACCACCACCTGTGGGATCGCAGCATGGCGCCGCCGCCCACGGGCCCGCAGCACCCATTCACCACCGCCATCGAGCCGGCCCAGCGCTACCTGCTGGACGAACTGCTGGCCGACACCGGCAGCGGCCACAACGTGATCGCCACGGTCTTCCTTGAGTGCGGCGCCTTCTACAAGGCTGATGGCCCGGTCGAGCTGCGGTCGGTGGGCGAGACCGAGTTCGTGAACGGCGTCGCCGCCATGAGCGCCAGCGGCCTGTATGGGCCGACACGGGCGTGCGCCGGCATCGTCAGCCGCGCCGACCTGACCCTGGGCGACGGCGTGAAGGCGGTGCTGGAGGCGCATGACCGCGTGGGCGGCGGGCGTTTCCGTGGCATCCGCAACAGCGCCTCGTGGGACGCCGATCCCGAGGTGCTGGGCCCGCTCAATCGCATGCAGGCGGGCCACTACCTGCGCGACGACTTCCGCGCGGGCTTCAGGCACCTCGCGCCCATGGGCTTCTCGTTCGACGCCTGGATGCTGGAGCCGCAGCTGCCGGACCTGATCGACCTGGCCCGCGCCTTCCCCGACACGACCATCGTGCTCGACCACGTGGGCACGCCCATCGGCCGTGGCGTCTACACCGGCAAGCTGGATGAGCGCTTCGGGGTCTGGCGCGAGAATATCCGTGAGCTGGCGAAGTCGCCCAACGTGGTGGTGAAGCTGGGCGGGCTGGCCATGGCCTTCTGCAACTTCCCCTCGTTCCTGGCCGAGCCGCGGGTTCCGTCCGAACAGCTGGCCAAGGAGTGGGGCCCCTACATCGAAACCTGCATCGAAGCCTTCGGCGTGGACCGCTGCATGTTCGAGTCGAACTTCCCGGTCGACATGGGCAGCTGCACCTACGCCGTGCTGTGGAATGCCTTCAAGCGCATCGCCGCGGGCGCCTCCACCGACGAGAAGACGGCGCTGTTCTCGGGCACCGCGACGAAGGTGTATCGGCTCACCCTCCCTTGATGGGGAGGGACAGGCCGCGCCAGCGGCCAGGGTGAGGAAGTGTGGGCCCGAACTCAGAGGTCGGGGAGGATCGTTACTCCCTCACCTTGCTTGCTTCGCAATCTGTCCCTCCCCAACGGGGAGGGACATTACGGCTGGGGCTTTGCGTTGCTCCATTTCGGCGGGGGCGCGACGTAGTTGCGGAAGGCCTCCAGCGCCGGCTCGGTCGCGTCGGCGTAGATCAGCATGTCGACGTACGCCTGCGCGATGAACCCGCTGTCGGCCATCTTCTGGATCGTCTGGGCCATCAGGTCGTAGTAGCCGCTGGTGTTCACGAAGCCGCACGGCTTGGCGTGGATGCCCAGCAGCGCCCACGTCCACTGCTCGAAGATCTCCTCGAACGTGCCGGGACCGCCCGGCAGGCACAGGAACGCATCCGACAGGTCGGCCATCTTCAGCTTGCGCTCGTGCATCGACTGCACGACGTGCAGCTCTGTCAGGCCCCGGTGCGCGATCTCTGCGTTGACGAGATCCTCCGGCATCACGCCCAGCACGCGGCCGCCCGCCGCCAACGCCGCGTCGGCCACGGCGCCCATCAATCCGGTCTTGCCGCCGCCATAGACCAGGGTCAGTCCGACATGCGCGATGGCCGTCCCGCAAAGGACCGCTTCCTGCATGAATTTCGGGTCCGCTCCAGGCGATGACCCACAGAAAACACAGATGTTCTTCAAGTCAGCGCCTGACTGCAGAGCTGTGGCGAAAGGGTCGCTCCCTTATTCCGAATACCGGCGTGTGTCACGACCGCTGGTCTAACGGAAATTCCGCGGCTACAACTTCTGTACGGCTCGTCAGGGCGATTAGCCGGGCGCATCCCTGTGGGCGGCGCGGGACTTCTATTTGCGGTTAGGTTTCGACGAATGGCGAGCGGCACGGTTAAGTGGTTCAACACGGCTAAAGGCTTCGGTTTCATCCAACCTGACGATGGCGGCGCAGACGTCTTCGTTCACATTTCGGCTCTGAATCAAGCAGGCCTCGACAGCCTCAACGAGGGCGACAAGGTCGCCTACGAACTCGAGCAGGATCGGCGCTCGGGCAAGCTGGCGGCGACCGGCATCGTGGTCACCGAGGCGGGCGCCCCTGCGCCGCGTCGCTCGGGCGGCTTCGGCGGCGGTGACCGTGGCGGCTACGGCGGCGGCGGTGGCGGCGGCTACGGCGGCGGTCGTGACCGTGGCTTCGGCGGCGGCGGCGGCTTCGGCGGCGGCGGCGGTCGTGACCGCGGCGCCGTGATGGGCTCCGGTTCGGGCGAAGTGAAGTGGTTCAACCCCACTAAGGGCTTCGGCTTCATCAAGCCGGAGGGTGGCGGCCAGGACATCTTCGTCCACATCTCGGCGGTCGAGCAGGCCGGCCTGTCGGGCCTCAACGAAGGCCAGCGGGTCAACTTCGACCTCGAGCAGGACCGTCGTTCGGGCAAGACCTCCGCGACCAACCTGAAGGTCTCGGGCTAAAGCTCCTGGGGGCCTGCTCCGGCGGGCCCCCGTCCAGCCCCGGCTGAACCGCAACGCCTCTACGGCGTTGAGAACGCTCCAAGCGAGAGAGCCTCGTGGAGCGTTGATTGTGCGTCCCTTTCTGAGCATCGCCGCCTGCAGCCTGATCGCTGCGCCGGGCGCCGCTATGGCGCAGCCTCTGGCGCTTACCGAGCCGCCGCCTGCCGGGGCCCTGGCGCCCACGCCCACGCTGGCGCCGACCGAGCCCGCGCCCGACGCGGTCACCGTCCCGCCGCCGCCAGTTGTCCAAGGGGGCGCCGCGCCTCCCGACCTCGAGCCGCCCACGACCGTCCCCCCGGTGATCGTGGCCAAAGAGGACAAGGGCGGCGCGGCCAAGACCGTGGTCGGCACGACGGCCTTTGGCGTCGCCGGGGGCCTCGCCGGAGCCGCGGTGGCCGGCCCTGTCGGCAAGTTCGCCGGGGGCTTCATCTTCAAGCGCGTCGCCCAGAGCCTGTTCGGCGACAAGGACAAGACACCGGAACTGAAGGTGATCCCGCAGACGCCGGCGGCTGCGGACACCGCCATGCCGGCCTCCGACCGCGTCATGGACGCCGCCTCCCTTGACGCGACGCGGATCGCCGACGAGCGCTAGCGCTGAACGGGCGACAGCCGCGCGACGCCCCCGCCCGGCAGCTTCGCCACGTAGGGCCCGAAGCGCGTATCGGGCGTCATGTAGTCGGTCGAGACGTATTGCGCCCCCGAAGCGAAGGCTGCGGCCTGCCGCGAGCTATCGTTCGTGCGGGCCTCGCGGGTGTCGGCGTCAGCGCGCGTGCGCACGATCAGGCCCGCCTTCACCGCCGCGGCGATCCGGGCCGACTGCTCCTGGGGTTCGTTAAGCGTGATGTAGCCGGCGGCCGGCGAGGTCTCGTCGACGTTCACGAAGGCCGCGCGCCCGTCCAGCACCTTGCGAACGCCGCGGTAGCGGGCGACCTGATCCGGCGGGCAGTCCAGCGCGATCATCACCTTGCCGCGTGCGGCCTTCAGTTTGGGCCAGGCGCCTGCCGCGGCGGCGTCGCGGAGGGTGGCGTGTCTTCCCTGCACCTTGTCTGGCGTGATCAGGTCGACCTCTGGAAACACCGACCGGATCTCAGTGTCGATGAGGTCCATGGCCTTGGCGTCGAACGGCGGCGCCTTGATCGCGCCGGGCATCGAGAGGCCGCCTTCCTTCAGGTTCAGGAGGATGATCAACGGGACGTGGTCACGATGCTTGAGCGACCAGGCTCGGACTTCCTTCAGGCATTGAACGAACAGCGGACAGGTCACGCGATAGTCCACCGACGGCTCGTGGATCACCTTGAGGCCCGGCTGGCGGTAGGGCGTGAAGTCGTAGGGCGCGGCCTTGGCGCCGGCCATCTTGAACCCCAGCGGCGCGGCATAGAGGCCGGTGTCGGGATCGTAGACGATGTCGATCTCCAGCTGCCGGGCGCCGGCGTCCAGCTGCTGGGTCAGCGGCGGATGGCTGTAGTCGATGGCGTCGGCCTCCTTGGCGTTGATCGCGCGAATCATCGCCAGCTCGTTGGGCGCGATCGCCAGTTTGTACGAGTTGTGGGTGCCGATCGCCTGCATCGCGTTCATCGGCAGGGCGTCAACGGCCGCACGCGTGCAGCCAGGCTCGCCCGACGGCTTCTCCAGGTCGCAGACGGCAGAGACGGCGGCGGCGGCGATCAGGGCGGCGAGCATATGGGTTCCTAGCGGAGGGTTCGCGACGCTAGCGTGACGCCCGCGTCCAGGGAATGCGGCCCGGGTGTTGGCGGCCGGTGTCTCGAGGCGCCCTGGCGGTCGGGTTGAACACGCTGTCTTAAGGCTGGCCGGGCATTCTGGCAGCGAAGGAAGCCTCTTGCCCACACCCCACAGACTCCTCGGATTCGGCTTCGCGGCTGCCGACCTGCTCCTCGAAATTCGCCTCGATGGTCGGGTGGGGCTGGCCCTTGGCGACGGTGAGGCCATCCTTGGCGTCCCGGACACCAAGCTGGGCAACCGATCGTGGCGCAGCCTGATCGACGCGGCCGACCATCCGATGGTCGAGGCGCTGTTCGCCGGCCTGGGCGACGGCGCGCGCGCTGGGCCGGTCGTGGTGGCCGTGGATGGCGCGGCCGGCAGGTTCGCGACCCTCTCCGCGATCCGGCTGCCGCAGAACCACGGCGCGATTTCGTGCGCCATCGGGCGTGCGCGCGGTCCCCGTGTCGCCGGCCTGCACGACCGCGAGACGTTCGAGAGCCGAGCCGCCGAGCTGCTGGCCGGCGCGTCCCAGGATCTCGAGCTGACCTTTGTCGAACTCGGCGGTCTCAGCGCGTGCGCGTCTGCCGACGCGCCGCAACAGCGCGGCGCCGTCATCGCGGGCGCTCTGCGGGCGCAGGCTTACCTCGGCGAGGCCGCGACCGCGGTGGGCCAGAGTCGATACGCCCTGCTGCGCCGACGTGACGACCCCATCGGCGAGATGCTCCGGCGCCTGACCCGCGTGCTGTCCGAGGCTGGCGTGGATGGCGTCATCCCGGAAACCGCCGCCATGCCGCTCACCGGAGCGGTGCGGCCTCGACAGATGGCGCAGGCGTTGCGCTTCGCCCTGGACCAGGTGCTGAAGGACGGCCTCTCCCGGCCGCTGCCCGGCAACCTGGCCGGGGCGCTCAAGCAGGCGATGCAGGCGGCCCTGAGCCGCAGCGGGGCGCTGGGCGCCGCCATCCGCCACCGCCGCTTCACGCTGGCCTACCAGCCCGTCGTGGCGCTGGCCGACGGCGCGCTGCACCACCATGAGGTGCTGGTTCGGTTCGGCTCCAACGGGAGCCCCTTCCCGACCATCCGCATGGCCGAGGAGATGGACCTGATCCAGGCGCTCGACGGCGCCGTGCTCGAGGAGACGCTGGCGGTCCTGTCGAAGGACCCTGCGCTCATGCTGGCGGTCAACGTCTCCGGGCGCAGCATCATGAGCGAGGGCTACGTCACCCGCGCCGCCGACCTCCTGCGCGACCGGCCGTGGGCTCAGGGCCGGCTGATGTTCGAGGTGACGGAAAGCGCCGCCATCGAGGACCTGGCCCTGGCAGACCGGCATGTGCAGGCGCTGCGTGGCGCGGGCTGCGAGGTCTGTCTCGACGACTTCGGCGCGGGGGCCGCCTCGCTGGCCTACCTGCAGCAGCTGACGCTCGATGTCGTGAAGATCGACGGCCGCTATATCCGCGACCTGCAACACGGCGGCCGCGAGGCGACCTTCGTCCGCCACCTGGTGAACATGTGCCGCGAGCTCAAGGTCAGGACGGTCGCCGAGATGGTGGAGACGCCCGAGGCCGAGAACGCCGTGCGCCGGGCGGGCGTGGACTATGCCCAGGGATGGCTCTACGGCCGCGCGATGGCGACGCCGATCCGGGATGTGAAGTTCGCAAGGGCCGCGGTACGCGAAGCGTCCTGAAACCTCACGGCTTCGTGAGGCGCGCGCCGCAGATTTCCGGGCGTAGAGTTTTGCCAGAGGGCGGCGTCTGACCGGCCCAGAGTTCCGGTCGCCGACCGTCCATAACCGCGCACAAGGGCGGCTCGACACTCCCGCAAGACGGGGCGCCCTGAGCGTCCCCGCGCACATCTGTTCCAGATGTGCGCAGCAACGAGAGGCTGGAGCGCGTCGAACGGCGAAACCGGTTTCCACTTTCGCCTGACGCGCTCACGGTGATGGGAGAACGTGGCCATGGCAATCCGAGAAAAGGGGTCGGTTCGGGCGCTCGCGCTCGTCGGCCCCACGAGCTCCGGCAAGACCGCCCTGATGGAGGCCCTGCTGGAAGCCGCAACCGGTCAGGCGGTGCGGCCCGGCGAGGTGGGTGACTCCAGTCCGGAAGCGAAGGCTCGCGGACACTCGGTCGAGCTGAACATCGCCGGCTTCGATTTCATGGGCGACCGCTACGTGGTCGTCGACTGCCCGGGATCTCTCGAGTTCTGCGCCGAGATCGATCCGGCGCTCCCGGCCGTGGACCTGGCCATCGTGGTCGCCGACCCCGACCCGGCCAAGGCCGTGCTGCTGCAGCCCACGCTGCGCGAGCTGGAGCGGCTGGGCGTGCCGCACGCGCTCTTCATCAACAAGATGGACCAGGCCCGAGGCTCCCTGCAGGAGCTGCTCGACGCGTTGGCGCCGGTCTCGTCGGCGCCTCTGGTGGCGCGGCAGATCCCGACGTGGAGCGGCGACAAGGTCACCGGCTACATCGACCTGGCCCTGGAGCGCTGCTTCGTCTACCGGCCCGGCAAGCCGTCCGAACAGATCGACATCCCTACCGACCTGCAGAAGGAAGAGGCCGACGCGCGCTTCCACATGCTGGAGCAAATGGCCGACTTCGACGACGCGCTGATGGAACAGCTGCTGTCCGACATGACGCCCAGCCGCGATGTGGTCTTCACCGACCTGGTCAAGGAGATGAACGACGGCCTGATCGTGCCGGTGTTCTTCGGCTCGGCGCAGAACGGCTTCGGCGTCCGCCGTCTGCTGAAGGCGCTGCGGCACGAGACGCCGCCGGCCGAGACGGCGGCCAACCGACTTGGGATCACCACCGGAGCCTATGTGCTGAAGGCGGCCTATGCGGGCCAGTCGGGCAAGCTGGCCTATGCGCGCGTGTTCGGCGGCAAGCTGCCGGATGGGGCCGAGTTCGTGCTGCCCGACGGGACGCGCAGCCGCGCCGGTGGGGTCAGCCAGGTGCAGGGCTCGGCGCTGAAGAAGCTGGGCGAGGCGCCCGTCGGTGACATCTGCGCCATCGGCAAGGTCGAACAGGCGGCGGCAGGGCAGATCCTGTCCACCACCGGCCAGCCGCAGGCGGTGCGCGCGCAGGCCCGGGCGCGGCGGCCGCTGTTCGCGGTGGCGCTGTCGGCCAAGAACCGCAGCGATGATGTCCGCCTCTCGGGGGCTTTGAACAAGCTGATCGAGGAGGACACAGGCCTGTCGCTGACCCACGACGCCGAGCAGCGCCAGGTGCTGCTGTCGGGGCAGGGCGAGGGTCATGTGCGGCTGGCGCTGGAGCGGCTGAAGCGGCGGTTCGGGGTCGACATCGACGCGGTCCAGCCCCGGACGCCCTATCGCGAGACGCTCGCGCGCGGGGTCCAGCAGCGGTCGCGGCACAAGAAGCAGTCGGGCGGCCACGGCCAGTTCGCCGACATCACGGTGGAGGTGAAGCCCCTGCCCCGCGGCTCGGGTTTCGTGTTCACCTCGAAGGTGGTGGGCGGGGCCGTGCCGAAGCAGTGGATCCCGGCGGTGGAGACGGGCGTGCGCGACGGCCTGGCCAAGGGGCCCAAGGGCTTCCCGGTCACCGACCTGGAGGTCACCCTGCTGGACGGTCAGACCCACGCCGTGGACTCCTCGGAAATGGCGTTCCGCACGGTGGGCCGGATGGCGATCGAGGAGGCGATGGCCCAGACCGGCACCATCCTGCTGGAGCCGATCGAGAAGCTGACCGTGTTCTCGCCGACGCCCAGCGCCAGCCACGTGACCTCGGCCCTGACGGCCCGGCGCGGCCAGATCCTGGGCCTGGCGCCCCGCGAGGACTGGCGCGGCTGGGAGCGCATCGAGGCCTACCTGCCGCAGAGCGAGCGGCAGGGCCTGATCGCCGAGCTGCGCGGCCTGACCCAGGGCCTGGGAGCCTTCGAGGCCGACTTCGATCACATGAGCGAACTCCACGGCAGGCTGGCGGACGAGGCGGCGCAGGCTTCCCTGCCTTGATGGGGAGGGACTGATCGTGAAGCGATCAGGGTGGGGAAGTGTCGATCCTCCCCACCCTCGGAGCTTGGCCCTCACTCACCCACCCTGGCCGCTGGCGCGGCCTGTCCCTCCCCATTAAGGGAGGGAGATATGCGTCTCACCCTCACCGCCCTCCTCGTCCGGGACTATGACGAGGCGATCGATTTCTATGTCCTCAAGGTCGGGTTCGACCTGGTCGAGGACACCGACATGGGCGGGGGCAAGCGGTGGGTGGTCGTGCGGCCGCCGGGGTCGGAGGGCGGCCTGCTGCTGGCCAAGGCGGCGGGCGACCAGGCCCGGGTTGTGGGCGACCAGGGCGGCGGGCGCGTCTGGCTGTTCCTGCAGACCGACGACTTCGGCCGCGACCAGGGGAGGATGGCCGCGGCCGGCGTCCGGTTCCTGGAAGCCCCCCGCCACGAGCCCTACGGGACCGTGGCGGTGTTCGAGGACCTCTACGGGAACAAGTGGGACCTCATTCAGCCGGCTCGGGCTGCGGGATGAGCGCATCGTCGATCTGATTGGCTCGGACGGCGGCCGGGCGGGCGGTGAGGCGCGCGACGTAGTCTTCGAACACCGGACGCTTTTCGATCGTGCCGAAGTCCATGCCCCAGCCCAGGTGGGAGGCAATGTAGAGGTCGGCGGCGGTGAAGCTGTCGCCCGCCAGGAACTCCCGGCCCTTGAGCGCGCCCTCCAGCGTGTTCAGCACGTCGGCGGCGCAGCCGAAGCCCACCATCATGCGCTGGTCCTCGGGAACCTCGAGCCTCAGGGCGGCGAACGACGCCATCTGCTCGATCGGGCCGGCCCCGAAGAAGAGCCAGCGGTAGTAGGGTCCGCGATCCTTACTGCCCGGCGCCGGGGCCAGGTTCGCCTGCGGGAACGCATCGGCCAGGTAGGCGCAGATGGCCGCGCACTCGGTCACCACCACGCCGCCGTGGACGATGGCCGGCACCTTGCCCATCGGGTTGATGGCCAGGTACTCGGGGCTCTTCGCCGCCCCGGTTTCCCAGGCCAGGATCTTGGTCTCGTAGGGCTGGCCCACCTCTTCCAGCATCCAGCGGATGATGCGGCCGCGCGACATGGGGTTGGTGTAGAAAACGAGATCGGACATGGGAGCTCCTCCTGTGTCTCCAGTAAACGCCGCGTCTGCTGACAGGGCCATGTCAGCAGTGTTGCGTTCAGGCCGTCACCACGCGCCGGCTCAGGCCGCGGCGGATGTAGAGCTCGGCCAGCAGCAGGTTGGGGATCCAGCTGATCCACGCCGTGGCCACGTAGATCTGCTCGAACGTCAGGCCCGACATGATGCCGATCGGCAGGTAGAGCCGCAGGGTCACCGCCGCGAAGGTCAGCGAGAACGAACGGATCATCCAGCGCCGGTGCGCGTCGAACCGGCCCGCCCGTGCGGCCAGCCAGCCTTGGGCGGTGGTGTAGATCCACGCCGGCGCCAGCAGGCCGAACCCCACGGCCGCCACGGGCCCGGCCGTGGTCCCGAAGGCCAGGATGAAGCCCGCCGCGCCGCCGCCGATGCAGCACGTGGCGTAGATGCGGCCCAGCCAGCGGTGCAGCGCGCGCCGCCGCCGGACAGCCGGCAGGAACTGGAACGCGCCCACCATCAGCGCCGTGCCTGCGCCGCCCGCGTGCAGGGTCAGCCAGGGCCGGGCGAACAGGTTGGCGAAGATGGCGGGCGACAGGTTCTGGACCTGGGGCGCGAAGTACCAGGCGTAGCCGGCCACGCCCACGCTGAGGAAGGCGAGCAGGCCCCAGCCGGTCCAGGGAAGGATGCGCGTCATCGGGTCGTCCCTCGTTGGCGTCGATGCGCCAGGGGTGGCCGGGCGGCGCCGCCGCGCCAAGGGGCCGATGCGCGAGCGGCGCCACGGCTTCGCGAACGGATGCGCCATTTCCGTCAGACGTGGCAGGATCGCGCGAACGACTCAGGCCGCCTTCGAGCCCTGCATGACCGACCTCCCGGCCCGCCGCCCCGCCGCTGACAGCCGCCTTCACCGATTGGCGGCCGAGGTCGCGCTGTGGGTGGCGATCGGCGTGGTGATGGCGATCCTGGGCCCCTTCGGCTCGTCCGAGCGCTCGCTGGGCGAACGGCTGATCTACTGGCAGGTCTGCATGGTGGGCGGCGGGTTCATCGGCACGGCCATCGACGCGCCGGTCCGTCGGCGGTTCGGCCACTTCTGGCTGCGGCTGGCCGTCGTCAGCGTCGCGATGACGCCGTTCGTGACCCTGCTGGTGGGCCTGACCAACCACTACCTGGGCCACATGCGGCCGACCGCCGCCAACTTCGTCGAGCCCACGTTCCAGGTGTTCGTCGTCTGCTTCGCGGTGATGTGCCTGCGCCAGCTGGCCTGGGCCGAGCCCGTGGTGGTGGTCGTACCTCCCGAGGCGCCCGAGGACCCGCTGGCCGCCTTCCGCCAGCGCCTGTCGGCCAAGCGGCGCGCGGCGGTGCTGATCGCCGTCGAGGCCGAGGACCACTACCTGCGCGTCCACACCGACGCGGGCGATGAACTGATCACGGCGCGCTTCGGCGACGCGCTGGCCGAGCTGCGCGGCGTGGCGGGGTTTCAGACGCACCGCTCGTGGTGGGTCGCCGCCGACGCCATCGACGAGGTGACGTGGCTGCGCGGCCGCGGCGAGGCGAGGCTGAAGTGCGGGATCACCGTGCCCATCAGCCGCTCGAACGCGGGGCCGTTGAAGGCGGCGGGGTGGTTCTGAGGGGGCGTTTCCCTCCCCTCCGGGGAGGGACAGGCCGCGCAGCGGCCAGGGTGGGGAGGTGTCGATCCTCCCCGACCTCCGCGCTTTGGCCCACACTTCCCCACCCTGACGACTTCGCCGTCTGTCCCTCCCCGGAGGGGAGGGAGACTCACGCGGCCGCCGCCCTGTCGGGCGCGGGCAGCCGCAGGCCGGTCGTTGGCCGCGTCGGCGTCCTGGGCCGCCTGCGCGCGGGCCACGCAGCTGCAGGCCATGGCGAGGTCGTGGCGGGGGAGGTCCGCGAGGCCCTGGGCCTATTCCTCGGTGATGTCGGGCGCTCCTGCATGAGTACGGGAGTGTGGAACGGGGGTGGGTCAGATTTGGTCGTGGGTGGGGATTGCCCCTCTCCCACGGCGCTGCCGCGCCTGGGAGAGGAGCCCTTGAGGTTGAGGAGGCTCCGCCGCTCTGAGCCATTCAATCCATGGACGGAGTTTGCCTTGGGGTCCGGCGAACTCAAGGACGGGCCGCAGGCCCGCCGCGGGGCGGCGACGCCAGAGGCGTCGTCCTTGACTTCGCCGGGCCCCAAGGCTCGCATCAACCATGGATTTCAGGCGGGATTTATCCCCGGTGGGGATGTGGGGCGGAGGGGCAAGGGATGTTTGTGATTGAGGACGACATCCACGCCGACCAGATGAGCAAGTTCGAGGCGCGGGCGGATGCGCTAGTTGAACTGCGGCGGCTGGCGGCGATCCCCTGGGATCAGGATCCGAACACTGCGCCGTGCACGAACTGGCGCAACTGTGGCCGCGAGTATCGGCTGATCGAGTACGACACGACGACCATGCCCTGGCGCGAGGTCGCCTCCACGCCGGCGCTGAATATCTCCGCTGCCGGGATGCGATGGCTCCTGCCGGAGGGTTAGGCGGGCTGCCGGGGCGTCCGCTTCGATGGATTTCCCCTCCCCCGTGCGGGGAGGCGTCGGGGCGGGAGCGAGAGCATCCTGGTCGCCGAGCCCCACTCCCAACCCTCTCCGCAAGGGGGAGAGGGCTCTGTGCCCACCGCTCGCCCCCACCACCACCCGCTCTTCGGCCTGCGGCCTTGGCGGGCGGTCCCCCTCCCCCGCTGCTGCCGCATCGGGGGAGGTGCGGCGGGGGCGGTGGGGTGATTAGAGCCGCGACGTCTCGATCTTCGTATCAGCCCGCTTCCACGCCTCGGCGAGCTCGGCCTTGGCCTTCGCGGCGTCCTTGCCCTGGGCTTCCAGGGCTTTCACCAGGCCGGCCAGGGCCCAGCCGTCTCTCCGGTAGTGGTGGAGGCTGTCGTGGTAGACGGCTTCGGCTTCGGCGGGTTTGCCGGCTTCCAGGAGGGCGGCGCCGAGCAGGTGGGCCACCGGGCGGTGCCAGTAGGCGGGCTCGGTGTAGGGAAGCGCGCGTTCGAGCTGCTGGGCGCGCCTGAAGTGTTCGACGGCGGCGGTCAGGTCGCCGGACTTGCGGGCGATCTCGCCGTCGACGCTGGCCAGGGCCACGGGGATCATGGCCTCGGCGGGGACGCCGAAGGCCACGTACTTGTCGAACTTGATCTTCTGCAGCGCCGCGATGCGGGCGCGTGAGGCGCGGGCGGCCTTGAGGTCTCCGGTATTGGCCTGGGCGAAGGCGCGGGCGTAGAGCCACATGGCGGTGTCGAGTTCGAGGACCTTGTCGGGCGCGGGCTCGGCCAGGATCTCGCGCCACTTGCCGAAGCGCAGCAGCGTGACCACCGGGGTGAAGTTGTAGAGCTCGGCGATCGACATCTGCTTGGAGAGGTTGGGCGCGTCGACGGCCTTGACCAGGCGGCGCGAGGCGTCGAGGGCGGCGCCGAAGCGACCCTCCATCTCGGCCGAGGTCCAGAGGAAGTGGATGTTGTGGCCGTAGTAGGCGGCCGGATAGAAGCCCTGGGCCTTGCAGGCGGCGATGTAGTTCTCGTCGGCGACAGCGGCGACCTCGTTGGCGGCCGCGGCGTCGGCGTAGCGGCCCACGCGGTAGTAGATGTGGCTGGGCATGTGGACGATGTGGCCGGCGCCCGGCATCAGCTTCAGCAGCCGGTCGGCGGCGGGCTCGGCGCGCTCAGGCGTGGTCGAGGCCTCGACGGCGTGGATGTAGAGGTGCAGCGCGCCGGGGTGGTCAGGCGCCTTGGCCAGCACGCTTTCCAGGGTGGCGACGATCTGGGCGCCGTGGCCCTTGGGCGTGACGCCGTCGGCGGCCCAGTAGTCCCAGGGCTGGGTGTCCATCATGGCTTCGGCCCAGAGGGTCTGGGCGTCGAGGTCGTCGGGGTAGGCGCGGGCGAGGTCGCCCATGGCCTGGGCGAAGGCCTCGTTGAGGGCGGCGCGGTCGGCGGTCTTGCTCTGGGCGTAGCGCTTGGCCAGCGCGGCGATCCAGGCCTGCTCGCGCGGCGTGGTCTTCGGCGCCAGCGCCTGGGCGTTCTGGACGGCCATCCAGGCGGGGCCGACGGCGTCGTCCTGCATGGGCAGGTTGATGTTGGGGCCCAGCGCGAAGGCCACGCCCCACCAGCACATGGCGCAATTGGGATCCAGGCGGGCGCCCTCGCGGAACGAGCGGATCGCCTCGGCGTGGTTGAAACCGAAGACGAGGTTGACCCCCTGGTCGAAGAACTTCTGGGCCTCGGGGTTGGCGGTGACGGGCATGTGGAAGACGCCCAACCCTGAGAACACCGGGGCGCCCGGCTTGTCGGCCTGGCCGCCGTAGATGGATGGCATGGGCGGCAGGCCCATGCTCATCGGGCCCATGCCTTGGGGGCCCATCTTCGACATGTCGTGCGGCTGGGCGACCGCGGCCAAAGCCCAGAGGCTGAAGGCGGCGGCGAACAGGGCGAGCTTGGCGGTCATGGGGGCCTCGCGAGGGGGGTGGCGGCCAACACTACGCCAAGCAGCGGCGGCGGCTACTGTACTCGCAGTCGGTTATGAGCGGATGGGCGGTGTGCGCTACCCCTTTCCGGTTGTCATCCCGGTTTTCGCGCAAGCGAAAGACCGGGACCCATGACCAGGCGCGGCGCCTACGGCTGCGTTGAGCTCGGAGCTTGATCGTGGGTCCCGGTGTTTGGCCTGCGGCCAAAACCGGGATGACAACGGGTGGGGAGTGAGGGGCTAACTCAGCCCCTCCAGAAACCCGACGATCGCAGCGTTGAACGCTTCGGGCTGGTCGATGTTGGCGGCGTGGCCGGCGCCCTCGATGACCGCCTTCTTCGCGCCGGGGATCTTGGCGGCCATGTAGTCGCCGGCGGCCAGGAAGGGCGTGTCCTCCGAGCCCACGACCACGATGGACGGAACGCGGATGTCGGGCAGCGACAGGATCACGCCGGCGTCGCGCTGGGTGAGCATGCCGCGGGCGGCCAGCGCCAGGCCCTTGGCGCTGCGATGGCGGGCCAGGCGGCGTTCGGGGCTGCCGGCCTCCAGCCCCTTCAGGCCTTCGGTCTCGTAGCGCTGGGCGGTCTTGAGGGACGTGCGGTTCCAGCCCTCGCGGGCCTCGTCGTTCTTGTAGCCTGGGCCGGTGTCGATGATCAGCAGCGCCTCGGTGCGATCGGGATGCACGCGGTGGAAGGCCAGCGACATGTAGCCGCCCAGCGAGAGGCCGCCGATGATGGCCGACCTGGCGCCGACCGTGTCGAGCAGCGCGGCCATGTCGGCCACGGTCGCGGGCTCGGAGTAGAGCGCCGGATCGTCCGGGCTGTCGGACTGGCCGTGGCCGCGCATGTCCCAGATCACCAGCTGGTGGTCCTTCGACAGGGCCTCGACCTGGCCCTGCCACATCTGGGAGGTGGCGGAGTAGCCATGGGTGAGGAGGATGGTGGGGCCGGTTCCGTGGACCTCGTAGTAGAGGTTCACGCCGTCCGGGCGCTGCAGCGTCGGCATCAGGCGGCCTCCGCCTTGGCGCGCGTCACGGCCTTCAGGATGCCGTCGACGAGAGTGTTGTAGAGGGCCGGCGGGAAGTCGTGGCCCATGCCGGGGATCACCACCAGCTCGGCGCCGGGGATGTTGGTGGCCGTGTCCTCGCCGCCCGCAAGCGGCACCAGCGGGTCGTCGGCGCCGTGGAGGACGACGGTGGGCGCCGTGATGGTCGCGAGCTTGGGCCGGCGGTCGGGCGAGGCCGCGGCGGCCGCGTACTGGCGCTGGAAACCGGCGGGTGAATAGCTGCGGTTGAAGTCGTTGCGGATGCGCAGCTTCGCCTCCTCCGGGTCGGGCGGATAGCCGGGCGAGCCGACCGCGAAGGCGCCCTTCACGCTGTGGGCGAGATAGCCTTCGAAATCCACCAGCGGGTCAGGGCCGCGGTCGTTCAGCACCGCAATGGCCTCGGGCTTGGCGGGGGGCAGGCTGCGGTTGCCGGTGGTGGACATGATCGAGGTGAGCGACAGCGTCCGCGAGGCGTGATCGGCCGCCACCAGCTGGGCCACCATGCCGCCCAGCGAGGCGCCGACGATGTGCGCGCGTTCGATCCCCAGCGCGTCCAGCAGGCCCACAGCGTCCCTGGCCATGTCGTCCAGCAGATACGGCACGTCGGGCGTCCGGCCCTCGCTCAGCGCCTTGAACATCGCCGGGAAGTCGGGCGTCCCTTTCAGCTTGGTCGAGAGGCCGACGTCGCGGTTGTCGAAGCGGATGACCCGGAGGCCGTGGGCCGCCAGCTTGTCGACGAAGGCGCTGGGCCAGCGGGTCATCTGGGCGCCCAGGCCCATGATCAGCAGCAGCGGATCGCCGTCGTCCGGCCCCGTGACGTCGTACTCGAGCTCGATCCCGTTCGCCTGTGCGCGCGGCATGGCGTCCTCCCTTGTTCGTTGGGCGGCATCGAAGGCCCTTTGACGGGGGATGTCGAGTTAGATGGCCTGAAAGGCGCCCCCCGCTTCGCTGATGCTCAGGCCGCCTTCTGGCTCGCGATCCAGCGGCGGACGTTGGTTTCGACCACCGGCAGGGGCAGCGCGCCGCCGCCCAGGACCACGTCGTGGAACTTGCGGTAGTCGAACTTCGGCCCCAGCTCGCGACGGCTCTCGTCGCGCAGCTGCTGCAGGCGGATCATGCCGATCTTGTAGCAGGTGGCCTGGCCGGGATTGAGGAAGTAGCGCTGGATCTCGGCGCGGACCGCGGCCTCGGGCTGGGCCGAGTTGGCCAGGAAGTAGGCGACCGCCTGCTCCTCGCTCCAGGCCTTGTGGTGGATGCCGGTGTCGACCACGAGCCGGATCGCCCGCCAGATCTCGCCCGAGAGCCGCCCGAAGTCGTTGTAGGGGTCGGCGTCGAAGCCCATCTCCTTGGCCAGCGCCTCGGAGTAGAGCCCCCACCCTTCCGAGAAGGCGGTGTAGCCGTACTGGGTGCGGAACTTGGGCAGCCCGGTCAGCTCCTGGGCGATCGAGATCTGCATGTGATGGCCGGGCAGGCCCTCGTGGTAGGCGATGTTCTCCAGCTGGTAGCTGGGCATCGCGTTCATGTCGCTGAGGTGCGAGTAGAAGATGCCCGGGCGCGAGCCGTCGGGCGTGCCGGCGAAGTAGTGCTGGGCGGCGCCGGGGATCTCGCGGAACGCCTCGACGCGGCGAACCACCAGGTCGGCCTTGGGCAGGATGCCGAAATACTCGGGCAGCTTCTTCTTGATGCCGGCGAGGTAGGCGTCGGCCTTGGCGAGATACTCCTGGCGGCCCGCGTCGGTGTTGGGGAAGTAGAAGCGCTTGTCGGTGCGCATGAAGACGAAGAACTCGGGCAGCGTGCCCGTGAAGCCGGTCCTGGCCTTGACCACCTCCATCTCGCCGCGGATGCGGGCCACTTCGCTGAGGCCCAGGTCGTGGATCTCGTCGGCCGTCATGTCGGTGGTGGTCTGCAGCTTCAGCATGTCGGCGTAGTAGGCGCGGCCGTTGGGGAGCGCGTGGGCGCCGGCGGCGGCCTCGGCCGTGTTCGGCATGTCCTCGTTGAGCCAGGCGACCACGCGGCCGTAGGCGGGCAGCATCTGGCCGGTCATGGCCGCGGCGGCGGCCTTCACGTAGCCGTCGGCCTGGGCCTGGGTGATCTTGCCGGCGGCGCGCAGGGCCTCGGTCTTCGTCTTGAAGTCGGCAAAGAGCGGCGAGTCCGGGCCGTCGGTGAACGGCGCGCCCTTGGTGACGCGGGCGATGTCGGACAGGCCCTGCTTGTAGTCGAAGCGCGGCATGCGCACGCCGTCGGCGGCGGCGGCCCTGGCCCGCACCAGCAGCGTGTCCAGCGCCTCGTCGATCCGCCCGATCCGGGCCACGTAGGCGTCGAGGTCGGACGGCTGGTCCACGCGGTGGAAGTTGATCAGGAAATTGGGCAGCCCGACGTGGGCCGAGCCGCGGGCGAAGACGTAGCGGTGACGGCGCCACTTGGCGCGCAGCTGCGACCGCTCCAGCTCCAGCGCCCACATGTCGTACGAGGTGCGGGCCGCGTCATCCAGCTGGGCCGGGTTGAAGCGGGCCTTCATCTTGGCGACACTCTGCCGGCGCCAGGCCAGCGCCTTGTCGGCCGCCGCCTCGCTGCGGTCGGTGAGCTTGTCGTAGTGCTCCTTGCGCCCCTGGGAGGTCAGCTCCTCGGGGTCCATCTGCAACTCTTCCTCGTACTGGGCGTCGAGGAAGGCGGTGAGCGCCCTGGACTGTTCGGCGACCTTGGGATCGCGCGCCTGGGCCCAGGCGGGCGCTGCCGTGGCGAGGCCCGCGGCCGCGGTGGTGGCGAGGAAGCTGCGGCGGTGGATGGCGTTCATCGGTCTCAGGCCTTGTTGGCGGCGATCCAGCGGTCGACGACGCCTTCGGCCACGGTGAGGGGCATGGCGCCGCCGAGCAGGACGGCGTCGTGGAACTTGCGGATGTCGAAGCTGGGGCCGAGCGCGGCCTGCGCTTTCGCCCTGAGGCGCAGCCAGGTGAGCTTGCCCACCATGTAGGCGCAGGCCTGGCCCGGGCGGATGCAGTAGCGCTCGATCTCTGTGGTGGCCGACGAGCGCGGGCTGCCGTCGATGGAGACCATGGTGTCGATGGCCTTCTCGCGGCTCCACTTCATGGCGTGCAGGCCGGTGTCGACGACCAGGCGCGCCGCGCGGAACAGCGAGGCCTGGATCTGGCCCAGCTCGCCCAGCGGGTCGTCCTTGTACATGCCCATCTCGAGCGCGACCTGCTCGGAGTAGAGCGCCCAGCCCTCGGCGAAGGCGGGGAAGCCGGCGGTCCGGCGCAGCATCGGCAGGTCGGCCTCCTGCTGCAGCGAGCGCTGCAGATGATGGCCCGGGATGCTCTCGTGGTAGGTCAGCGTCTTGAGCGTCCACGAGGGGTTCTCGGCGCTGTCGCGCAGATTGATCCAGTAGATGCCGGGACGCGAGCCATCCAGGGCGGGCCGGTTGTAGTAGCCGCCCGGCGCGCCGGCCTCGATGAACTTGGGCACGCGGCGGATCTCGACATTGGCCTTGGGCAGAGCGCCGAACTGCTCGGGCAGGCGCGGACGGATCTCGGCGACCAGCTTGTTGAGGTCGGCGATCAGCTGTTCCTTGGCCGCGTCGGTGTTGGCGTAGTGGTATTTGGTGTCGGCGAAGAGGGCGGCGATCCGTTCGCCCACCGTGCCCTTGGTCATCCCCTGCCTGGCCAGGATCACCTCGGCCCGCGCGCCCAGGTCCCTGGCGGTGTCGAGGCCCATCTGGTGGACCTCTTTGGGCGTGAGCGTCGTGGTGGTGAAGTTCTTGAGCGCGTCGCGGTAGTAGGCCTCGCCGTCGGGCAGTTTCCAGACGCCGGCCTCCTGGGTCGCGCGCGGCTGCAGCGACGTCAGAAGTTCGATCTGGCGATCCAGGGCCGGGTAGACATAGGCCTCGACGGCCCGCTGGGCGGCGGCGGCGTAGTTCCCTTCGATGCCCTTGGCCTTCACCCGGCCGGTCAGCTGGGTGACCAGGGGCGAGTCCGCGGGCGCCGGGGCGCGCAGGCCCTGCATCTGGCCGATCGCCCGCTCGAGGATGAACGCCGGCGGGACGACGCCCAGCTGGACGTCGCGGCGGACGCGGCCGATCTCTTCGTCCATCACCACGCCGAACGCCACGAGGCGTTCCAGGTAGGCGTCGGCGTCGGCCTTCACCTCGATGCCGTGCTGCGAGCCCAGGAAGTCGGGGATGTCCTGGTAGGCGCCGGTGAGCTGAGAGAGCACGTACGGCTGGCCCGCGCCCTCCATGCCGTAGGCGTAGCGCTTGCCCGCCGCCGCATTGCCCTCGAGCGTGAAGTACACGGCGTCGTAGTTGGCCTGGTCGAAGGCGCTGAGCTTCGACCGGTCGATGGCCTTCAGTTCGGCGAGTTGCTTGACCGTGCGGTCCTTGGACTCGTCCAGCGCCTGGATCGAGGCGTTGTCCAGCTTCGACTTGGCCGCGGCGCGCTCGCCCTTGTCGAGGCCCAGGCGCGTAACGGCTTCGGGGCTCGCCGCGAGGTTGGCCTCGAAGATCCGGTCGAACAGCGCGCGGAGCTTCGCGTCCTCCGGCGTGTGCTGGGCGAGCGCGGGAGACGCCGCGACGGCGGCCGCGACGGCGGAGGTCGCGAGGAACGTACGGCGGTCGATGTGATTCAATTCAGCGCTCCCAACTCATCATCGTCATGGCCGGGCTTGTCCTGGCCACCCAGAAGCGCCGCCATCCGCGGGGGCCTGCGGCGGGAATGCCGCGCCCCTTCCTGCATCGCCTCGTGTCTGGGTCCCCGGGACAAGCCCGGGGATGACGTTCGTTATCTAGATCAAGGTTTTGTGCTCACGCCTTGGTCTTTGCGATGTAGAGGTCGACGACGTTTTCCAGGGCTGTCAGGGGCATCGAACCCGAGAGCAGGACCGCGTCGTGGAACTTGCGGGGGTCGTACTTGGCGCCCAGGGCCGCCTTGGCCTTCTCGCGCAGGCGCAGGATGGTGACTTTGCCCACCATGTAGCTGCAGGCCTGGCCCGGCCAGACCGAGTAGCGTTCGATCTCCTGGGCGGCCAGGGGCTCGGGGTCGCCCTCGATGGCGCGCATCTCCGCGATGGCCTTCTCGCGGCTCCACTTGAGGTGATGCAGGCCGCTGTCACAGACCAGACGGGCCGAGCGCAGCAGGGCGTCGTGGATGTAGCCCAGCTCGTTCAGCGGCTCGCCCTTGTAGAGCCCCATCTCCTGGACGACCTGTTCGGAATAGAGCGCCCAGCCCTCGGCGTAGGCGCCGAAGCCCATGACGCGGCGGATCATCGGCAGGTCGGCCTCGCGCTGCATGGCAATCTGCATGTGATGGCCAGGGACGCCCTCGTGATAGGTCGTGGTCGGCAGGAACCAGTACGGGCTCTCGGCGGTGTCGCGCAGGTTCAGCCAGTAGACCCCCGGGCGCGAGCCATCGAGGCTGGGCGACTCGTAGTGGGTGGACGCACCGCCCTCGGTGGCGGGGGGAATGCGGCGGATCTCCAGCGGCGCCTTGGGCAGCGTGCCGAACTGTTCCGGCAGGCGCTTCTGCATGGCCTGCACCACCTTGTTCAGGTCGGCGATGATCTGGGCCTTGCCGGCGTCGGTGTTGGGGTAGACGCCCTTTTTGCTGTCGTAGAGGGCGATATAGCGCTCGCCCACAGTGCCCTTGGTGAAGCCGATCTCCTTGAACAGGACGTCGGCGCGGGCCGACAGCTCGGCGGTCACGTCGCGGCCCATCTTGTAGACTTCGTCGGGCGTGATCTTGCTGGTCGTCTGGGCGGCCAGGACGTGGCGGTAGTAGGCCTGCCCGTCGGGCAGCCGCCAGATGCCGGCGTCGTGGACGGCCTTGCCCTTCAGGCTCTCGAGCAGGGCCATCTGGCGGTCCAGCGCGGGAAGAACCCGGCCTTCGTAGACCTTGGTCGCTTCGGCGGCCCAGTCGCCGGCGACGCCTTTGGCCTTGGCCTTGGCCGCGAACGAGGTGACGAGGGTCGACTTGTCGGCCGGCTGGCGCAGCACCTTCATGCCCGCCAGCGCGCCGGCGATGGCGAAGTCGGGCGGGACGACCCCCAGGCCCACGTCGTGGCGCACCCGCTCGATCTCGTCGTCCAGGGTGCGGGCAAAGGCGTTCAGGCGCGACAGGTAGGCCTGGGCGTCCTCGCGGCTCTCGACCGAATGCTGGCTGTCGAGGAAATCGGGCACGTCCTGCCAGGCGCCGCAGATCTGGGCCAGAACGTAGGGGCTGCCCGTGCCAGCGCCGCCGTACTTGAAGCGCCTGGCGCCTTCGTCTGTTGCTTCCAGCTCGAACAGCAGGGTGTCGTAGTTGACCGCCGCCATGCCGGTGAGCTGCTTACGGTCGATCTGCCTGAGGCGGCGCAGCTGGTCGGCGTTGCGGGCCTGGCGCCTGGCCACCCCGGCCAGCGAAGCGTCCTGCAGCTGCGCCTTCGCGGCGGCGCGCTCGCCCTTGTCGAGGCCCAGCGAGGTGACCAGCTCGG
This sequence comes from Phenylobacterium sp., assembly GCF_965284355.1. Taxonomy (NCBI): domain Bacteria; kingdom Pseudomonadati; phylum Pseudomonadota; class Alphaproteobacteria; order Caulobacterales; family Caulobacteraceae; genus Phenylobacterium; species Phenylobacterium sp. Next base: position 1,190,041 of record NZ_OZ260078.1, read on the forward strand.
GGCTGTCTTCCAGAGCCTCGTTGAACACCTGATCGAGGAAGGCGGTGAGCTGCGCTTCGGCGCCGCTCGGCTGTGCGCCGACGCGGGTCGCGGCCAGCGCCGCGGCGGCGCCTGCGGCCATCATGATCTGCCGGCGATTCTGCACGTGACGCGGCCCCCGTTACATCCTGTGACGCGAAGGCTTAGAGGGCGCGGTGCGGCGGCGGCAAGGCGCGGGGGGCGGATCGGGGCATTAATTCCCGGTAATCCGCAACTTCTTGCCCGGCCCCCTGGCGGCGCGCAGTGGGATCGGCTGTATTGCCCTGGCTCGCAGGCAAGGAATCCATCTCGATGTTACGTGTTTCGCGGTCCGCGCTGATCGCCGCCCTGGCGTTCTCCATCGCCGCGCCGGCCTTCGCGGCCGACCAGATGCCCGTGGTGGTGACGCCGGCCCAGGCCGACAAGACGGTGGCCAAGATCCGCGGCAGCGCCGGCTTCAAGGCCGCGGTCGCAGCCCTGGACGCCGAACACGACCGCATCGTCGCCGACACCATCACCCTGACCGAGATCCCCGCGCCCCCCTTCAAGGAAGAGAAGCGCGCCCGGGCCTACATGGAGATGCTGAAGGCGCACGGCCTGAGCGACGTCGAGATGGACGCCGAGGGCAACGTGATGGGCCTGCGCCGCGGCACGGGCAAGCCGGACGGCAAGATCGTCGTGATCGCGGCGCACCTCGACACGGTCTTCCCCGAAGACGTCAGCGTGAAGGTGCGCCGCGAGGGCACCAAGTTGCACGCCCCGGGCGTGGGCGACGACACCCATTCGCTGGCCGTGCTGCTGGGCTACATCCGCGCGCTGGACGCGGCCAAGATCAGGACGACCAGGGACATCCTGTTCGTGGGCAACGTCGGCGAAGAAGGTCCGGGCGACCTGCGCGGGGCGCGCTATATCTTCACCAAGGGCAAGTACAAGGACCGCATCGCGGCCTTCTTCTCGATGGACGGCACGTCCGCGCCGCGCGTGACGTCCGGCGCGGTGGGGTCGCGGCGCTATCGGGTGACGTTCAAGGGCCCGGGCGGCCACAGCTATGGCGCTTATGGCCTGGTGAACCCGATGGCGGCGATGGGCGCGACCGTGGTCGAGATGAACAAGATCAAGACGCCGACCAAGCCCAAGACCACCTACATGACCAGCGTGGTCGGCGGCGGCACGTCGGTGAACTCGATCCCCGACGCCATCTGGCTGGAAGTGGACATGCGCTCGGAGAGCAAGGACGAGCTGGCCAAGATCGACGGCCAGTTCCTGCAGATCGTCGAGGGCGCCGTCGCGGGCGAGAACGCGGCCCGCTCGACCGCCGCCGGCAAGATCAGCGCCGAGGTGAAGCTGATCGGCGACCGGCCAACCGGGAACACCCGCGAGGACGCCGAGATCGTGCAGATGACGGCCGCCGCGGTGCGCGGCGCCGGCTACACGCCGATCCTGGGCGCCGGCTCGACCGACTCCAACGTGCCGATCAGCCTGGGCATCCCGGCGGTTACCATCGGCTCGGGCGCGGGCGGAGGCGGCCGCGCACACGCGGTGGACGAATGGATCGACGTGGCCAAGCCCGAGAGCCTGAAGGGCATGACGGTCGGCCTGGTGGCCTTGCTGGCGATGGCGGGGACCTAGAGCGTCGGCTCAGATCCGCCCCTTCTGGACGGCATTGGCCAGCAACCGGCGCATGCCGAGGATGTGGAAGGGCGCGATCGCGACCAGATAGGCCTTGCCGGCCAGATTGTGCGGCTGGCAGAGCGTCGTGACCGTCACGGCGACGCCCTCCCCGCGCCGCGTCCGCAGGATCGAGACCCGGAAGTCGAGATGGCGATTGTCACGGCCCGCGATGATCTCGTCCTCCGCGAGCGCGTACGTCGGCCATGGACCGATCCGGTCTCCCACCGCATAGGATGGCTTGACCGACGGGGCGAGGATCTCGTCGTCCCGGGCCACCGCCAGCCCCCAGCGCGCGGCGAGCCGGTTTCGCGCGATTAGCATCCCCTTCATCCAGGACGGATGGTGACCGAAGATCGAAAAGAACAGGTCGGGCATCGTGTCGTGCCGAACGGTCAGGGGGGCGGACTGGACGTCCTGGAACCACGCGCGTGGCGTGAAGATCTCCGGAAGCCGGGAACCAGCCGGGATCTTGGTCGAGACGGTGGTCCTCACGAGGCGCACCTGCTTTCGCGTTGGGGAGGGGCGATGAGCGCCACCATAGATAGGGCGGAGCCCCTCATCGCCGCCAGGGCAAACCCATGACGAAGGTCGCCATCATCGGCGGCGGGCCCGCGGGCCTGTTCGCGGCCGAGCGACTGGCCGCGGCGGGCTGTGCGGTGACGGTCTATGAACAGATGCCGTCGGTGGGGCGCAAGTTCCTGATGGCCGGACGTGGCGGCCTGAACCTGACCCACTCCGAGGACTTCGAGGCCTTCGCCGCGCGCTACCGTGAGGCGGCGGCGTGGCTGCGGCCGCATCTCGAGGCGTTTCCGCCCAGCGCGCTGATCGCCTGGGCCGAGGGGCTGGGCCAGCCGACGTTCGTGGGGTCGTCGGGCCGGGTCTTCCCCCGGGCGCTCAAGGCCTCGCCGCTGCTGCGGGCCTGGCTGGCGCGACTGTCCGACCTGGGCGTCGAGGTCCGCACCCGCCACCAGTGGCTGGGCTGGACCGATGACGGGGCGCTGCGCTTCCGGTCTCCCGAGGGCGAGACGACCGTGCGGCCGGATGCGACGGTGCTGGCGCTGGGCGGCGCGAGCTGGCCGCGGCTGGGGTCGGATGGCGCCTGGACCGCCTGGCTGCCTGACATCGCGCCTTTCCGGCCCGCCAACATGGGCTTCGACGTCGCCTGGAGCCCGGTGATGCGCGGCTTCGCGGGCCAGCCGCTCAAGGGGATCGCGCTGAGGTTCGACGACCGTGTCGCGCGGGGCGAGGCGATGGTCGCGGGCTACGGCCTCGAAGGCGGCGTATTCTATGCGTTGTCGGCGCCGTTGCGCGAAGCGATCGAGACCAAGGGCGGGGCGACGGTCAGCTTCGACCTGCGCCCGGACATGACGGCCGACGATCTGGCGGGGCGGCTGAGCCGCGCCCGGGGCGGCCAGTCGCTGTCGAACCAGCTTCGCAAGGCGCTGAAACTCTCGCCGGTCGAGATCAACCTGCTGCGCGAGGCGCACGGCAAGGACCTGCCGGCCGCGCCTCCGGCCCTGGCCGCCGCCATCAAGGCCGCGCCGATCCCGCTGATCGGCGTGCAGGGGCTGGCGCGCGCCATCTCGTCGGCGGGGGGCATCCGCCTGGGGGCCCTCGACCATGATCTGATGCTGAAGTCCCGCCCCGGCGTGTTCGTGGCTGGAGAAATGCTGGACTGGGAAGCGCCGACCGGCGGTTACCTCCTGCAGGCGACCTTCGCGACCGCGTCCGCGGCCGCGCAGGGCGTGCTGCGACGCTGACGGCGGCCGGCGCGTCGGGCGGCCGAGGCGGCCTCCACGATTTCGGCCAGTTCGCAGCAGCAGAACGGTTTGGGCAGGATTGCGTCGAAGGCGCCGTCGATCCCCTCGGGATGCGAGGTGCAGGCCACGAGATAGGCGCTGCCCTGAAGCTGGCGGGCCGCCGCTTCTCCGCCGATCCCTGGCATATGGCGATCGAGGCAGACGATGTCGAAACGAGGACCGGCCGCCACAGCGCTCTCGCCATCCGGCACCGTGGTGACGGTGCAGCCCAGCGCCGTGAACAGGTCGTCCAGCAGACGTCGGTGCGCCTCGTGGTCGTCGGCGACCAGAACCCTCAGACGTCGCGTCATGAATGCCCCCCTCTTTTGACCGATAATGGGGAACAGTCACGCCGCGCTCCACTCAGGGTCAGCGCCTAAGTACAACTACGTGGGGCAAGTTATCACAGGGCTCGCAAGAGTTGCCGCATAGAGCAAAAGTTGCTTCAGAAGGCGTTCAGCAGCATCGGGCCGACCAGCGGGATCGCCATCGTGATGGTGAAACCGAAGCTCATCAGGGCCAGGGCGATGTTCATGACGTCTCTCCTTTGACGCCTCCCAAGTAGGGCCCGGCCGGCCGCTTCGCACTCCCCGCTTTCGCAGGACAGTTCTGCTGTTCTGGAAGAGGTCGCCCTACTCCGCCGCCGCTGCGACCTTTGACGCCTGAGACCACGGGTCGACCGTGACGCGGCGCATGTGCCGGCGCTGGCCGGGGTAGTCGTTGAGGGCGAAGTGCCAGACCGAGCGGTTGTCCCAGAAGGCCACCGAGCCGGGTCGCCAGCTGAAGCGGCAGGTGAAGCCCTCGTAGCGGCAGTGGTTGAAAAGATAGTCCAGCAGCGCCTTGGATTCGCTGGTCTTCCAGCCCTCAAGCCGCAGGGTGAAAGCCGGGTTCACATAGAGCGCCTTGCGGCCCGTCTCGGGGTGGACCAGCACCACCGGGTGGACGTATTCGCCCACATAGCCGTCGGCCTCGGCCACGTTCATCGAGCCGCGCTTCTGGGCCGAGTGGCCCTGGGCGGAGTACTCGCGGCTGGCGGAATGGACGGCGTTCAGCCCCTCCAGCGTCGCCTTGAGGCCGGGCGACAGGGCGTCGTACGCCGCGGCCTGACTGGAGAACAGGGTGTCGCCGCCCCACTCCGGCAGCTCGACCGCATAGAGGATGGAGCCGATGGCCGGGGTTTCCAGGAAGCTCATGTCGGAATGCCAGCCGCCGCCGAAGTTGATGCGGTCGGACGGCTCCTTGACGATCTCCATCACCTCGGGATGGTCCGCCATGCCGGCGACGTAGGGGTGGATGTTCAGCGGGCCGAAGCGGCGGCCGAACGCCACCTGCTGGGCCGGCGTGAGGTTCTGGTCCCGGAAGAAGATCACCTGGTGCTCGACCAGCGCCCGGCGGATCGCCGCGATCGTGTCGTCGGGCAGCGGCTGGGCCAGGTCGACGCCGGTGATCTCGGCCCCCAGCGCGCCGGCCACGCGGCGGATGTTCAGGGTTCCAGTCATCGTCGGCTCCTCCCGGACGGTCGTGTTATCCTGGACAGAATAGGGAGACGCCGCCCGATGGACAAATCCACGGCCCGCTTCGACGCCGACGGCCATGCCGCCGAGATCCGCGAACGGGGGTTCACGGTGATCCCGGACTTCATGGACGCGGCCGCGATCCGCGCGGTGCGCGAGGGCCTGGCGCCCTACATGGGCCAGCATCGCGGGCGCAACGCGTTCGAAGGGTTCTCGACCGAGCGGATCTACACCCTGGTGGCCCGCGGCAAGGTGTTCGAGGACCTCACGGAGGAGCCGCGCGTCCTGGCGATCCTCGACCGGTTCCTGCAGCCGGGCTACCTGCTGACCGCCAGCCAGTCGATCCAGATCCTGCCGGGCGAGGCCGCCCAGGATCTGCACACCGACGACGGCTTCTACCGCCAGCCGCGCCCGCGGCCGCCGATCAGCATGACCGTGATCGCCGCGGTGGACGCCTTCACCGCCGAGAATGGAGCCACCGAAGTCATCCCGGGCAGCCACCTGTGGGGCGACCTGGGCGACAGCGTGCGGGCGACGGGCGACGAGACCATGGAGTCGCAGCTGGTTCCCATGGAGATGCCGGCCGGCGCCTGCCTGGTCATGGCCGGAACCTGCGTCCACCGCGGCGGCGCCAACCACACCGAGCGACCGCGGCTGGCCTTCACCAATCAGTATTGCGAACCGTGGGGGCGGACGCAGGAGAACTTCTTCCTGGGCGTCCCGCCGGAACAGGCGCGCACCATGTCGCCCCGCCTGCAGACCCTGCTGGGCTACGACATCTGGGCGCCCTTCATGGGGATGGTGACATCGCTTCACCCCCGCCGAGCGCTGGAGCCCGGGTGGATTCCACCCGTGGTGGCGCAGCGGCCGCGGTAGCGTCGCCCAAGGGCGGTCGTAGTCGGCATTTGAATCGCTCGGAAGTTGTGATGTAGTGCCCGCGACACGGTGGCGGGGGCCCACTGACATGCCGATATTGTCGCTGCAGCAGGCCCGGCTCGACCTCCAGGTCCGCAAGGCGTTGGAGCGCGCGGCGGCGGATCACCTCGATCTGGCCAGGCTGAAGGCGCAGACCCGGGACGCGACGCCCGACGAGCTGGATGACGCCCAGGCCAAGACCAACCGCCTGAACTTCCTGGGCGCGACCTCGCCCAGCACGGAGATGGCCGAGCGCGCGCTCGAGCGGATCATCTCCGGCAACGAGCTGCAGCCGGTCAACTACCTGGAGCTGGGCGCGCTGGCGGCCCGCGCGATCTGCCGTATCGATATCGCCGACGCTTCCGGGCGGCGCGTGGCCTGGGGCAGCGGCTTCCTGATCGCCCCGCGGGTGCTGCTCACGAACAACCATGTCCTTCCGGGTCCAGAGATGGCCAGGGGCTCCATCGCCGAGTTCGACTACGAGCTGGACGCCCTGGGTCGACAGAAGGATGTGGCGCGGTTCGCGCTCGCGCCGGACGACCTCTTCTTCACCCATTCCGAGCTGGACTTCACGGTGGTGGCCGTCGCTGAGCGGGGGGGCCCCGGGAAGCGCCTGTCGGACTACGGTTTCCTGCCGCTGATCGGCGCGCTGGGGAAGGTGCTCGAGGGCGAGTGGCTGACCATCATCCAGCATCCGCAGGGCGGGCTGAAGCAGGTGTGTGTCCGGGAAAACCACCTGATGAAGCGCACGGAGGACCTGCTCTGGTACTCCACCGACACCTTGGGCGGATCGTCGGGCGCGCCGGTGTTCAACAACGCCTGGCAGGTGGTCGCGCTGCACCACAGCGGCGTGCCCGAGACGAAGGACGGCCGTTGGCAGACGATCGACGGCCGTGACTACGACCCGGCCAACGACAGCGAGGACGCGATCAAGTGGGTGGCCAATGAAGGCATCCGCATCTCACGCATCGTCCAGACGCTGAAAGGCGCCAGAGCCGCCGACCCGCTCCTGGCGGACGTCTTCGACATGACGCCGGCCCGCGCGAACGACCTCACCCAGCGCCTGCTGTCGCGGGCGCCCCCATCCGCGCCGCCCGCAGAGCGGGACCCAACACCAGCCTCAGGGAGCGCCGACAACATGAGTCGCAGTGTCACCGTCACCCTCGACATTTCCGACGACGGGCGCGTCACGTTGCGCAACGCGCCGCCCGGACCGGTTGAGTCTTTCCTCGAGAAAGTCGTCAAGACGAAGGTGAACAACGTCGACGTCGAGCTCGATATCGACTTCGACCCCGACTACTCGAAGCGCAACGGCTACCAGGAAGACTTCCTCGGGGCGGGCTTCAAGGTTCACGTCCCGAAGCCGCAGGGCGGCTACCCCAGCGTCGCCGCCGTCATGATCGGCAAGTCCAAGACGTCCGCCAAGGCTGACGACTACATCCTGAAGTACACGAACTACAGCGTGCTGATGCACGCCAAGCGCCGGCTTGCGCTGTGGACGGCGGCGAACATCGACGGGGGCAACCGCTTCAAGGTCGGGCGCACGCCCGACACGTGGCGCTTCGACCCGCGCCTGCCGCGCGAACAGCAGCTGGGCGGCTTCTACTACAAGGGCAACAACTTCGACCGGGGCCACCTGACCCGCCGCGAAGACATGGAGTACGGCAAGGACGTCGAGACCGCGATCGCGGCGGCCGACGACACCTGCCATTGGACGAACTGCACCCCGCAGCACGCCAAGTTCAACGGACTGGGCTACATCTGGCAGGAGCTGGAGCGGCACTTCCTCGAGAACGCCATCAGATCGAAGCGTTTCGCCGCTCAGGTCTTCACCGGCCCCATCCTCAGCGAGAGCGATCCCACCTACAGCAAGTTTCCCGACATCCAGTACCCGACGCGCTACTGGAAAATCGGCGTCGCCCTCTCGGCGTCAGGCGAACTGTTCGCGGCCGGTTTCATCCTTGACCAGGGTCCGGTGATCGACAAGTTCGGCATCGAGGCCGCGCCTGCGGTCCCGTTCGAGCCCTTCCACACCTACCAGACGCCGATCGCCGACATCGAGGAAGAGACAGGGCTCGTCTTCACGTTCTCCAAGGGCAGCGGCGGCGCCAAGTCGCTGTCGACGGTCGACCCGCTGGCGGGCTCCGTCGGACGAGCCGCGGCGGCCAGACAGCGCCGCACGGGCAGCGGCGCCCGAGAGGCCTACTCCGGCGCCGATCTGACACCGGGCCATGTCCTGATCGACGACCTCAGCGCGGTCATTCTGCAGCGCTGAGGCAGAGTTCACCGGTGGTGGCGCAGCGCCCCTAGGGCTTGCGTGCGACCTCCTCGTAGCTCTGGTCCTCGTGCTCGACCGGGTGGTCGAACCGGTAGACCCGTAGCTCGGGCGACTGCCAGAGGGGCGTGATCCGCGCCATGGCGAAGCCTAGCCGAGATTCCGTGCAAAGAGCGCGAACAACCGCTCCCAGTGCCGCTCGGCCGCGGGCTTGTCGTAAACCGCGCCGCGTTGGGGGAAGGCGAAGCCGTGGTGGACGCCGGGATAAAGCTCGACCTCGGCATTCACCCCAGCGGCCTTCAGCGACGCGTCCAAGGCCTGAACCATCTCCAGCGGCGCATAGGTGTCGTGCTCGGCGCAGGCGAAGTAGAGCTCGGCCTTCGTCTTCTGCGCCGCCAGGTGCGGGCTGTCGGGCGCATCGGTGACCAGTTGCACGCCGTAGAGCGAGGCCGCGCAGGCGATCCGCTCGGGGTGACGCGCGGCGGCGTTGATCGCGTACTGGCCGCTCATGCAGTAGCCGATGGCGCCGGCTCGGCCGGGGCTGGCCGCCGGGTCGCGATCGGCGAAGTCCAGCAGGGCGTCGGCGTCGCTCATGACCAGCGGGATGTTGATCGAACCCATCAGCTCGAACATCCGCGCCCGCGCCTCGGCCTCGGGCAGCGGCGGCAGGTCGGCCAGCTCCATGACGCCCTTCCGGTAGTAGAGGTTGGGCAGCATCACGTAGTAGCCGGCGGTGGCGATCCGCCGGGCCATGTCGCGCAGCTCCTCGCGGATCGCGGGCGCATCCATGAAGAACAGGATGATCGGATGCGGCCCGTTCCGCTCGGGATGGACGATGAAGGTGGTGGTCTTCCCATCGCGGGTGGCGATGTCGACGGTCTGTTCGATCATGGGATCTGCTCGATCATGGGGGCTCAAACCAGCGCGGAGGGCTTGATCCCCAATTCTTGCAGCATCGGCGCGGCGTGGTCGATGCGGCCCGTCATGGTTTTGGGGTCGCCGACAGAGAGCTGGTAGACGGCCTCGGCGATGTACTCGATGGGCGTGACCCGGTCCTTGGTGGCCTCGGTGATCAGGCCGTGGACGGCGACCCCGGGGGTGTCGACCAGCCCGGGCGAGATCACGTTGACGGCGACGTTGTCGTCGTAGACCTCGGAGGCCAGGCCCGTGGAGAAGCGCTCTAGCGCGGCCTTGCACATGCCGTAGATCGTGCCGCCGCCGCGCCGGTTGTAGGGCTGCTGCGGATGGATGGCGGCGCCGGACGAGATGTTGGTGATCCAGCCCTGTTTGCGCTCGCGCATCGACGGCAGGACCAGCTGGGTCAGGTGGAGCGGCGCCCACACCTGGACCTCGAACATCAGGTCGAAGCGCTTCTTGGGGAAGGTCTCCACCGGGATGAAGAAGGTGACCGCGGCGTCGTTGACCAGGATGTCGACGGGTCCGTAGGCGGCGACCGTCTCCTCGACCAGGCGGATGCGGTCGGCCTCGATCGAGAGGTCGGCCTTGACCGCCGTCGCCTCGCCGCCGGCCGCCCGGATTCGCTCGACCGTCGCGGCCAGCGTGCCCGGAAGCTTGCTCTCGCCGGTGTCGGCAGTGCGGGCCGAGGCCACGACCTTGGCGCCCTCCATGGCCAGGCGCACGGCGATGGCCTCGCCGATGCCGCGGCTGGCGCCCGTGACCAGCGCCACCTTGCCCTTCAGAGTTCCGTTCGGATTCACCCCGGCCATCGTCGTCCTCCCATACCGCGTTTTCTGATTGGCGGCAGGGTCGCGCGGCTGACGCGCGGGCGCAAGGGGTCGGCGCTCAGTCCTGTTCGCGGACGGTGAGGCGGCCGACCGTCAGTTCATCCACGTCCAGGCGGCGCTGATGGACCCGGCGCACCGTCAGCCGACCGATCGCGAGGCGACCGATGGCCAGCGCGCCGACGGCGATGGCGCCGAACGCCAGCGCGCCCAGCAGGGCCGAGCCCAGGGCCGCGGTTCCCACTGCGGTGGCGCCGGTGGCCGAGGCCGGGACGGCTGACGACTTGGGTTCCGACATCTAGGCGGCCTTCTGCAGTTCCAGCTTCACCCGCTCGGCCAGGGTCTTGATGTCGATGGGCTTGGGCAGGAACGAGACGTTCTTCTCACCCTCCAGCAGGTCGGAGAACTCGCTCTCGGCATAGCCGGAGATGAACATCACCGGCGCCGCACCCAGGTACTGGCGGGCCTGCTTCAACAGGTCGGGGCCCTGCATGCCGGGCATGACCACGTCCGAGATCATCAGGTCGATCTCGCCGGCATGAGTCTCGGCGTATTCCAGGGCCTCTTCTCCGCTGGCCGCCTCGATCACCTCGTAGCCACGAGCGCGCAGCAGCTTGGCGGCGACGCCGCGCACGGCGTCCTCGTCCTCGACGAACAGGATCCGGCCGGCGCCCGACAGGTCGCGGGCGGCGGGGCGCTTGGGCGTGACCGGCTCGGCCGCCGGAGCCGCGGCCTCCTGGGCGGGCGCCACGTGGACCGGCAGGAAGATGCGGAAGGCGGCGCCCTGCCCCGGCTTGGAGTCGACGGCGATCCAGCCGTCCGACTGCTTGACGATGCCGTAGACGGTGGCCAGCCCCAGGCCCGTCCCCTCGCCCACCGCCTTGGTGGTGAAGAAGGGCTCGAAGATCTTTTCCTTCACGTCCGGCGGGATGCCGGGGCCGTCGTCGCTGACGTCGATCAGCGCGTGGTCGCCCTGGGCCGTCGGATAGCCCAGGCTGCGGGCCTCTTCCTGGGTGACCCGGGCGGTGCGGATGTTGATCACGCCGCCGCCGTGCGTGCGGATCGCGTCGCGGGCGTTGACCACCAGGTTCATCACAGCGGTGTCCAGCTGCCCGCGGTCGGCGCGGACGTGCGGCAGGTTGCGGCCATAGTCGGTGACCAGCTTGATGTCCTCGTGCAGCAGGCGGCGGAGCAGCACCTCGGACTCCGAGATCATCTCGCCCACGTCCAGAATCTCGCGCTGGACCGTCTGCTTGCGCGAGAACGCCAGCAGCTTGCGCACCAGGTCGGCGGCCCGCATCGACGTCTGCTTGATCTCGTTCAGGCCCTCGTAGCTGGGGTCGCCCACCGGGTGGCGGGTGGACAGCACGTCCAGCTGCATGAGGATGGCGGTCAGCAGGTTGTTGAAGTCGTGGGCGACACCCCCGGCCAGCTGGCCGATGGCCTGCATCTTCTGGCTCTGGGACAGCTGCAGCTCGACCTGCTTCTGCTCGGAGACATCGACCAGGTAGGCCACCCAGCGGTCGCCGGCCTGGGTCAGGTAGAGGTGGGCGATGCGGGCCGGGTCATGGGCCAGGCGCACCTCGAGCGGGGCGTGGCCGTCGCGGTGATCGGCCAGCCGCAGGCCGGCGTCGAGGCGGCTGGCGGGCTCGATAAGCGCGCCGAACACCTGTCCCGCCTCCCCCCCCTTGGCGAGGGCGGCCAGCGCGGGGTTGGCCTCGATGATGCGCGCCTCGAAGGGGTCGTCGCCCTCCAGCAGCGCCGCGCCGAACGGCGAGGCCGCAGCGAACGCGTCCAGCACCTTGGGCGGCGGGGCCTTGGCGGTGGCCACGGCGTTCAGCACTTCCAGGGCCGACGAAGGCAAGGCCAGAGGACCGCCGCCGCGGCCGGCCAGCCGCACCAGGAAGCGGCGGGGACCGATGGGCGATACCATGGCCTCGCGCTCCTGGCCGCCGGCCTTGATGGGCGCGCGGCCCAGTTCGCCGCGGCGGGCGGCGGCCAGCGCGCCGAACAGGCTGGAGGCGGCCGCGCCGCTCTTGGGTAGGCGCGGGTGCGGGCCCATCGTCTCGCGCCACGCGGCGTTGGTGGTGAGCAGCCGCCCGTCGGGGGCGACCACGGCGGCGGGCTCTTCCAGCGCGGCCAGGAACGCCTCGGCGCCGGCCTCGGCCTCCTGCGGCGCCTCGGGCGAGCCGCGCAGCACGAACAGGCCGATGCAGGCGACGCCGGCCAGCCCGATCAGCAGCAGCGAGCTGCCCAGCGCTTCCAACGGCGCATTCAGCAGCGGCGCGCCCGCAAAAATCACGGCCAACAGGAAAAACAGCACCGCGAACGCGGTGAAGACGTCGGCCTTACGGGTCTTGGTCGGCGGCTCGGCCATGTGAGGGCTCAGCGCTTCCGGCGATTCGATGCTCTGCATTCTGTCACAAGGCCAACAACTTAGTGAAAAATGGCCGCCGGCGACGGCCGACGATCTAGAGAGGCCTTGCCGCCGGGCGGCGACGCTGGGCCGAATTCAGGATGAAGCCGATGATCTTGGCGACGGCTTCATAGTGGGCCGCGGGGATCATCTCGTCGATCTCCACCGAAGCGTAGAGCGCCCGCGCCAGCGGCGGATCCTCGATGACGGGCACGCCGGCCTCCTCGGCTACGCCGCGGATCTTGAGGGCGAGGGAGTCCAGCCCCTTGGCGACGCAGGTGGGCGCAGCGCTCTCGCCCTGCTCGTACTTCAGCGCCACGGCGTAGTGGGTCGGGTTCATGATCACGACCGTGGCGCCCGGCACGGCCTGCATCATCCGCTGGCGGGCGCGGGTGTAGCGGATCTGCTTCTGGCGCGCCTTCACGTGAGGGTCGCCTTCGCTGTTCTTGTAGTCTTCCTTGACCTCTTCCTTGGTCATCCGCTGGCGGACCATGAAGCGCTGGCGCTGCCACAGGTAGTCGCCGGCGGCCACGACCAGGGTGAGCGCCAGGACCGCGATGACCAGCCTGCGGATGATCTCCAGGCACAGCGGCAGGATGGCCGACGGGTCCAGGGCCGCCAGCGAGGCGAACTGCGGCATGTAGGGCTCGAGCACCCACCAGACGAGCAGGCCGATGACGATGACCTTCACCGTCGACTTGGCGAACTGCATCAGACTGTCGGGACCGAACAGCCGCTCGAAGCCCTTGCCCAGCGAGACCTTGGAGAAGTCGGGCTTCACCTTGTCGGGTGTGAAATGCAGGCCCGTCTGGATCAGGTTGGCGCCGGCGCCGGCGATGGCGGCGGCCGCCATCACCGCGACCAGGATCGGCGCGCTGGCCATCATCGCGTAGCGGAAGATCTCGACGCCGCCGTTCCCATGCAGCGACATGGCGTCGGGCCGGGCGATGAAGGGGAGCAGCTGGGCGGCCATGTTGCGCGACAGCCAGCCGCCGGCCAGCAGCACCACGCCCGACACCGCCGCCAGGGTGGCGAAGTGCGCCAGGTCCATGGTCTTGGGGATGTCGCCCTTTTCCCGAGCCTTCTCGAGTTTCTGGGGTGTCGCCTCTTCTGTCTTTGAGTCTTTTTCTGGAGCTTCGCTCATGTGCCGAGGAACGTCCCCAGCAGGCCGCGGTACCGGTCGATCCAGATGATGCCGATCGCGCCCAGGCTAAGGGCGAAGACCGAGAGGCCCAGAAGGACGATCAGCGGGGTGACGGCGAAGAACACCTGAAACTGCGGCATCACGCGGCCGACGAGACCGGCGGCGACGTTGAAGACCAGCGAGAAAACGATCACGGGCGCCGAGAGTTGGAGCCCGAGCGCGAACGAGCTTCCGAGGGTCTGGACGGCGAGTTGCCCGGCGTCGGCGACCGGAATGTCGCGGCCGAACGGGAACAGGTCGAACGACTTGACGATGGCGGCGATGAACAGGTGGTCCAGGTCGGTGGCGAAGATCAGCACGATGCCGATGAGGCCCAGGAACGTGCCGAGCGTGGTGGACGGCGCGGCCTGCATCGGGTTGGCCGTCTGGGCGAACGACAGGGTGGTCTGAAGCGACACGATCTCGCCCGCGGTGGCCAGCGAGGTCATGAAGAGGCGCAGGATCGACCCGATCAGCAGACCGATGATGACCTCCCGGATCACCGCCAGCCCGAAGTCGCCGGCGCTGGTCGCCAGCACAGGCACCTTGGCCGCCAGCAGGGGGAACAGCAGCAGCGACAGGGCCAGCGCGAACGACAGGCGGATACGCGCCGGAATGAACGTCTCGCCCAGGCCGGGCATGAGCATGACGATGGCGCCCAGCCGCGCGAAGATGAGGCCGGCGGCGTAGACCTGTTGGGCCGTGGCGTAGGATTCCACTGCGCCCTGCCCGCCTACATGCCCGCGATGCGGGCCGCGATGTTGCGCATGAAGCCGCTCATCAGGGCGCCCATCAGCGGCAGGAAGACCAGCAGCGAGACGAAGATGGCCACGATCTTGGGGGCATAGACCAGGGTCTGCTCCTGGATCTGGGTCAGGGCCTGCAGCAGGCCGATGCCAACGCCCACGATCAGGCCCACCAGCAGCACCGGCGCGCAGAGCTGAATGGTCAGCCAGATGGCGTCTCGCCCGACGTCCAGAACCTCGGCGCCGCTCATCGAAAACCTCATGCGGAAGACAGGGCCCGACGGTCGCCCCGCCGGCCGCCCAATCTCGCCGGTCATGGTTAACGAAAGGCTAGAGAGGGTTAACCATCCTTCCCCTTCACGAGGAGGGTGGCGCGCGCAGCGAGACGGGGGGAGAGGCGATCTTCCCCAACGCTCGTGGCCCGACCTCTACGCCCTCACCCGGATCGCCTCCGGCGATCTGTCGCGCCCCATCAAGGGAGGGAAAGCGCCCGCGCCGCCTCGGCCGGGGTCACCTTCCCCGTGTCGCGGTCGACGCTGTAGTTGGCCGCGCGCATCGCCTCGACGGAGACGGCGCCGACCAAGGGCTGCAGGGCGTCCAGCAGTCGCCGGTCCTGGGCCCGCTTCGGCGAAACAAGAATGACCGCGTCGTACGGGGGGATGGCGCCTCGGGGATCGCTCAGAACCACCAGCTTGTCGGCGGCGATGCGGCCGTCGGACGAGAAGGCGCTGATGACGTCAGCCTCGCCCGAGCCCAGGGCCCGGTACATGAAGGTCGGCTGGAACGATCGCTCGGCCTTGAAGGTCAGGTCGTAGGCCGCATCGACCGCCTTCCACTCCGGCCGCGACAGGAACTCGACGTCCGTCCCCAGGGTGAGGTTGCGCGCCTCGCGGGCCAGGTCGTCCAGGGAAGTCACGCCCAGAGCCTTGGCGCGGTCGGCGCGCATGGCGAAGGCGTAGGCATTCTCGAAGCCCAGCGAGCCCAGGACGACCACGCCGTCACGCTTTTTCAGCTCGGCGGTCAGTCCGGCCAGGATGGCGGCGCGGCCGGGGTTGTCCGTCCGGCCCAGCACGCTGGTCCAAAGTGTGCCGGTGTAGTCGACGTAGACGTCGATCTCGCCGGCGGACAGGGCGCGGTAGGCGACACTGGAGCCCAGGTTCTCCTTGCGCTCGACCTGGGCGCCGGTGCGTTCCAGGCGCTCGGCCATCAGGGCCGCCAGGATGTACTGCTCGGAGAAGTTCTTGGCGCCGACCACATAGGCCGCCGGCCGACCGAAGCTGGCCAGCGGAAGCATGGCCGCCGCCGCGCCGACCAGCAGCGCGGCCAAACCGGCCAGGACGAGGCTGCGGCGCCGGGTGCGCAGGCCCGTCTCGACGAGCCCCAGCAACTGGTCGGTCGTCATGGCCAGGATCGCCGCCGCGGCGCAACCGAACAGCACCGAGACCCAGTTCTCGGTCTGCAGGCCCGCGAAGATGTAGTTGCCCAGGCTGGTCTGGCCGACGGGGGTGGAGAGCGTGGCGGCGCCGATGGTCCAGACGGCGGCGGTGCGCACGCCGGCCATGATCACCGGCGCGGCCAGGGGCAGCTCGACCTGGATCAGCTTCTGGCGGCCGGTCATGCCCACGCCGTCGGCGGCCTCCGAGATCGCGGGATCGACGCCCGTGATGCCGGTCACTCCGTTCCGCAGGATGGGCAGGATCGAATAGAGCGTCAGCGCCAGCAGCGACGGCAGGAAGCCCAGGGCCGAGAACCCACGCCCCAGCACCGCCTCCGACACGGCCGAGAGCGCGAGCAGGAGCGGATAGAACAGCGCCAGCAGGGCCAGGCTGGGGATCGTCTGGATCAGGCTGGCCAGCGCCAGAACGGGCCAGCGCAGGCGCGGACTGCGGCTGGCCGCCACCGCCAGCGGCAGGCTGATCGCCAGCCCCAGGGCCAGCGCGCTGACGCTGAGCAGGACGTGCCAGCCCAGGTACTCGGGCAGCAGTTCGAAGGCGGCGGCCAGTTGCGGGCTCATGCGCCCAGCCTCTCGCGCAGCCGCTCGGCCTGGCGCTTGGGCGCTTCCAGCAGGGCCAGCACGTGGGGGTCTTTGGATGTCGCCAGCAGCTCGGCCGGCGCGCCGTCGGCCAGGATGCGCCCGCCCGCCAGCACCACGATGCGGTCGGCCAGCAGCACCGCCTCGGCCATGTCATGAGTGACCATCAGCGTCGTCAGGCCCAGGCGTTCATGCAGGGCGCGGTAGTCGGCGCCCAGGGCGTCGCGGGTGACCGGGTCCAGGGCGCCGAAGGGCTCGTCCATCAGCATCAGGCGGGGCTCGGCGGCGAGCGCCCGGGCCACGCCCACGCGCTGGCGCTGGCCGCCCGAGAGCGCGGCCGGCGCGCGCCTGGCCACCTCCGCCGGCAGTGCGACGAGCTCCAGCAGCTCGGCCACGCGGGCGGTCATTCTGGACGCGTCCCAGCCCAACAGCCTGGGCGTGATGGCAATGTTCTCGGCGACCGTCAGGTGCGGGAACAGGCCCACCTCCTGAAAGACGTATCCGATGCGCCGGCGCAGCAGATGAGGCTCGGCCGCGGCCACGTCTTCTCCGGCCACGCTGACCCGCCCCGCGTCGGGGGCGATGAGGCCGTTGACGGTCTTGAGCAGCGTGGTCTTGCCAGAACCCGACCCGCCCACCAGCGCCACGAACTGTCCGGCCGCGACCGCGAGATCGACGCCATCGAGGGCGGCGTGGGCGCCGTAGCGCTTGGACACGCCTGTGAGTTCGATCAGCGGATCGGTCATACCCACGCGTAGCATTCCCTCCGGGCTTGGGGGAGCCATCGCGCGCCGCTACACGTTGCAGATCGGTTCGAAACGGAGTTGTCCCCCATGCGCCGCCCCCTCGCCCTCGCCGCCGTCCTGGCGCTGACCGCTTCCGCCGCCCTGGCTGACCCCGTGACGGTCGAGCTGAAGACGGGCGCGGGCGCCAGCGCCGGCAAGGCCACCCTGACCGAAGCCCCCAAGGGCGTACTGCTGAAGGTGGAGGCCAAGGGCCTGGCGCCCGGCTGGCACGGCCTGCACTTCCACGAGAAGGCCGACTGCTCGAAGGCCGACTTCACCTCGGCGGGCGCCCACACCCACGGCAGCGAAAAGGCCGTCCACGGCCTGCTGAACGCCGCGGCCAACGAGACCGGCGACCTGCCGAATATCTATGCGGGCGCGGATGGCGCCGGGAACGCTGAGGTGTTCACCAGCCTGACCACCCTGAAGGCGTTGAAGGACGCCGACGGCTCGGCCCTGGTCATCCACGCCAACCCCGACGATCACATGGCTCAGCCGATCGGCGGCGCGGGTCCTCGAGTGGCCTGCGGCGAGATCAAGTGACCGCGAAGCGAGTCATCCCGGCAAAGGCCGGGATCCAGGGGCCGCACGGAATGGAAGCTGGAGCTCGGTCTGGATCCCCGCCTGCGCGGGGATGAGTCGCTTCGCGCTCAGATCGGCATCCGCATGATTTCCTGGTACGCCGAGATCACCTGATCGCGGACGGCGATGACCGTCTCCAGGCTGGCCTCGGCGGCCGAGATGGCGGTGACCACGTCGACCAGTTCGGTGCGGCCCGCCACCTGGGCGGCCATCTGGTGTTCGGCGTGCTTGGACGCGGCCATCGCATCGGTCATCGCCGACTTGAGAATGGCCCCGAACCCGCCCGGCGGCCCGGCGGCCGGCGCCGAGAGCGACGGCATGCCGTCCGCGTCTCCCGGGCCTCCCACGCCGATGCCTTTCTGGGCGGAGGCATATGCCTTGGCGGCGGCGAGCGGGGTGATCATCGGCTAGCCCCTACTTCTTCAAGAGATCGAGCGTGCGCTGTTCCATGCTGCGCGCCGTCTCGATGACGTTGAGGTTGGCCTCATAAGCCTTCTGGGCCTGGCGCATGTCCATCGCCTCGACGAGGGAGCTGACGTTCGGCAGCTTCACGTAGCCCTTGGCGTCGGCCGACGGGTGGCCGGGGTCGTATTCCTGGCGGAACTCAGTCTGGTCGGCCTCGACCTTCGACATCCTCACGCCGCGCGCGCCCGAGATGCGGGTCGGCTCGAAGACCGGGGCCTGGCGGCGGTAGGGATCGCCGCCTGGGGTCTTGGACGTGGAGTCGGCGTTGGCCAAGTTCTCGGCGATGATCCGCATGCGCGCCTGCTGGGCGCGGAGCGCGGAGGCCGCGATCGCCTGGGTGACGCCGCCCACGGGCAGTTTGGAGTCGGCCATCTAGCTCTCCTGCCTCACGCGCCCGGCCGCTTGGTGGCCAGGCGGAGCATGCCCATGGACTTCTGATAGAAGCTGATCGCCGCGTCGTAGTTCATCCGAGACTCGGCCATCTTGATCATCTCTTCCTCGAGCACGACCGAGTTGCCGTTCAGCGTGGTCTCGGAGTCGGGAGACCGCATGGTCTTGAACTGGCCGCCGAGGCGCGACTGGGGGCCCTTGGGCGCGATGTGGCCCGGCTGGGTCACGGACATGGCGCCCGACTGTCCCGCCCGCTGAGCCTGGACCCGCGCGTCGAAGCTGTAGGGCTTCATGTCCTCGGGCACGTAGCGGGCGGTGTCGGTGTTGGCGACGTTCTGCGCGATGATCTTCTGGCGCTCGCTGAGATACCCCAGCCGGCTGCGAAGCATCGAGAAGAGAGGGATGTCGGCCAGGTTCATTGCCGGCCAACTCTGAACAAACAGGGTTAATCCGCGCTTAAGGGATTCAGCGGCGAATGGGCCTCCTCAGGGACCCCCGCCGCATGGACCTCGCCACCTTCGCCCGCGCCATATTCGCCCTCGTGCTCACGCTGGGCCTCATCGGGCTGGCCGCCGTGGCGCTGCGCAAGTACGGCCCCGACGCGATGGCCCGCTTTCAGGGCGTGCGCAAGGATCGCCGGATGCGTGTGGTCGAGACCCTGGTGCTGGATCCGGCCCGCCGGCTGCTCATCATCGAGTGTGACGGGCAGGAGCGCCTGGTGCTCCTGGGCGAGGGCCGCGTCGTCGACCTCAAAGCGCGGGACCCCGCCTGATGCGCGCCCTTCTCGCCGCGATCCGCACCCTGCCGGCCGAGGATTGGCGCCGCGCGGCGCTGATCGCGCTGGTGACCACCTTCGCCGCCATGATCGTCCCGGCCTCCGCGGTCGCCCAGACGCTGAACGTCAATCTGGGCACCGGGGCGGGCCTGACCGAGCGCGTGGTCCAGCTGGTCGGCCTGATGACGGTGCTGTCGCTGGCGCCGTCGATCGTGATCATGACCACCTCGTTCGTCCGCATCGTGGTGGTGCTGTCGCTGCTGCGCACGGCGCTGGGCCTTCAGCAGAGCCCGCCGAACGCCGTGCTGATCTCGCTCAGCCTGTTCCTGACCGCCATCGTCATGGGTCCCACCTTCGACCGCGCTTACAACGAGGGCGTCCGTCCCCTGCTGGAGCAGCAGATGGAGCTGCCCGCGGCGTTCGACGCGGCGGGCGGGCCGGTGAAGCAGTTCATGCTCTCTCAGGTCGACCAGGAGGACCTGGCCCTCTTCGTGCGCCTGTCGAAGGTGCCGCGGCCGGCCAATCTCCAGGACCTGCCGATCCGCGTAGTCACGCCGGCCTTCATGATCTCGGAGCTGAAGCGGGCGTTCGAGATCGGCTTCCTGCTGTTCGTGCCGTTCCTGGTGATCGACCTGGTGGTCGCCAGCGTGCTGATGAGCATGGGCATGATGATGCTGCCGCCGGTGGTCATCAGCCTGCCCTTCAAGCTGATCTTCTTCGTCCTGGTGGACGGCTGGCGGCTGGTGGCGGGCAGCCTCGTCGAGAGCTTCCAGCGCGGCCCGCCCGGCGGGTAGCGGCAGCCAAGAAATCCGCGCTCCCGAAAGGGTGCTAGCCCTTGGCGGCGAGTTTGGCCGGGGCCACCTGGGCCTGGCGGGCCGGGGCGGCGGGCTTGGCGGTTCCGACGGGGGCGGCTCTCGTCTTGAAGCGGCCCTTCATCTTCTCGACCCAGCCGGCGAAGACCTCATTGTCGGCCGAGACACGGCCGAAGTCGCCGACACTCAGGCGGCCGGTCGGCGCGCCCGACAGCGCGATGCGCAGGGCCTCGGGGTTGTTGGCCTTCTCGTAGAAGCCCTGGTAGCGGCTCTGCAGGCGATCCAGCGAACCCTCGTCGCCGGCCAGGCTGTAGGCGACGCCGGCGCGCAGCAGGCGGCCCTCCTCGTCGGTGCTCAGGGGAGTCGCGGTCTTCCAGCGGTCGCCCAGACTCTTCTCGAACAGCGGGGCCGCGGCGGCCCAGTTCTTCTGCTTCCACAGGATCTCGGCCCGCAGGTCCTGGGCCTCCTTGCCTGTGTCGCGTTCGATGATCTCGAGGGCGCTGTCGTGACGGCCCAGGCTGCTCCAGGCGCGGGCCTCGACCAGCCGGCGCTCCGCGCTGAGGGCCAGCGGCAGCACCGTCGTGCGTGAGGTGTTGATCGCCTCCAGCGCCATCTCGGGCTTGCGATCCATCAGATAGATCACGGCGAGGTCCGTGGAGACCTGGGCCTTGGGCACGCCGTCGAGGCGGTTCTCCGCCTGATACTTGAGGAGGTCAGCGGCCTGGGGCAGCAGGTCCACGTCGACCAGGCGGCGCACGATCTTGCGAACCATCAGGTCGCCGTCGGCGCCCAGCGGGGCCAGCTCACGGAAGTCGAAGAACAGCGCCAGCGCCTGGGTGGGCTCCAGGCCGTCAGCGTGGCCATCCAGGAAGAGGCCGCGGAAGGCGGCGTTCAGGTCCGCCTGCAGCTGCAGCGCCTCGGGCAGGTCGGGCAGGCGCACGCCGGCCGACCGCAGGGCCTCCAGCGCCTCGCGGTAGCGGCCCTGCGCCAGGTAGAGCTGACCCAGCGCGCGAATGGTCTCGAGCTCGGTCGCATCGCCGCGCCAGCGGTAGCGCAGGTTGTCGAAGACGAGCGCCGCCTGGGCCGGCTTGATCTGGCCCAGTTCCAGACGGATCTGGGTCGAGCGCAGCACCGCCGGCGCCGAGAGCGACTCCACCGGCGCGGTGGCGATCGCGTTGTAGACCTTCAGCGCGCGGTCCTTGTAGCCCTGCAGCTCGATGATCCGGGCCTGGACCAGCCGGGCGCGCAGCTGCTCCTCGGGGTCGACCTTTTCCTCCAGCGCCATGCGGATACGGGTGTCGGCGCCGATCAGGTCGCCCTGGGCCAGCGCGGCCTGAGCGTCGGCGCGGGCGAAGCGCGCCTTCCACAGCGGCGACATCAGGCCGTAGGCCTCGACGCCCTTCACGAACAGAGCGCGCGCCTCGCCGTACTGGGCGAGCTGGGTGGCGACGTAGGCGCGCCAAAGGGCGGTCGAAGGGTCGTCCGCGAGCGCCGGCGCCGAGAAGTCGGTGTCGGCCTCGGCGTAGCGGCGCGACAGCGTGCGCGCCACGCCCCGCAGGCCGCGGAACTCGGGGTCGTCGAGCATCTCGGGATGCTCGCGCGCCAGGGCGTTCAGGAGGCCGATGGCCTCGTAGCTGAGCTCGGAACCCACGAGGAAGCGGGCCATGGCCATGCGCGCGGCGACCGGCGCCTCGGGGTCCTTGTTGCCGCTTTCGGCCGCGGCCGCGGAAAACAGGCTCTCGTGGCGGCGCAGAAACCCGCCTTCGCCGGTCTTGGCCCATTCGGCCGGCACGATGGCCGGCATGATCGCCGGCTGCGGGGC
Source organism: Phenylobacterium sp. (assembly GCF_965284355.1). Taxonomy (NCBI): domain Bacteria; kingdom Pseudomonadati; phylum Pseudomonadota; class Alphaproteobacteria; order Caulobacterales; family Caulobacteraceae; genus Phenylobacterium; species Phenylobacterium sp. The sequence continues at coordinate 1,211,983 of NZ_OZ260078.1, forward strand.
GCCCAGCTTGGCGTCTTCACGCTCGCGCGTGGCCCAGGCCGGCGAGAGGGTCAGGCCCTTGGCGCGGCTGATGCGGACGATCTCGCCGTCGCGCTGGACGGTCAGGTCTTCGACCAGCGGTTCGACCGCAAGGCCCTGGATCGACGGCAGCAGCGCGGCGTCGACGAAGTCGCGGCGGGACGGGATGCCCTTGGGCGGGCCCAACGCGGTGACCACGGTCAGGGTGTCGCCCACGACCGGATCGGGCAGGTTGACGATGCGCGTGGCGCCGGCGACGGGCGCCTTCAGGGTGGCGGGGCCGCCCGCGGCGTCACGGCTGACGCGCACGATCGCAGGCTGCGACTGCGGGCCAGGGCCCAGCGAGATGGTCCAGGTGTTTCCCTGGGAGGCCACGAAGACCGGGGCGTCGGGTTCGGCGTCGATGCGCAGGGCCGCATGGTCGGCGCCCTTGAACGCCTGCACGCCGCGCAGCGGCCGGACCTTGGGCGTGGCCGACACGTCGAGGGTGGCGGGGGCGTCGAACACGACCCAGACGGCGTCGCCGCGGCGGAACACCGCGGCGCCTGCGGGATTGGCCCAGGTGAAGGCGAGCTGTGTCTGACCGCCGGCCACCTTGGCGTCCATCCGCACCACGCCGCCAGGCGGCAGGGGGTTGGGCCGCGGCGGCTCGGCCTCGGCGACGGCCACGGCCTCGGGTTCAGCGGCAGCGTCGACCGGCGGGGCCTCTGCCTTCTCGAAGACGTTGACGTAGGTCGCGCCGTCAGCCTGGCCGATGCTGACATCGGCGTTGTCGGCCAGGGTCAGGACGACCTGGACGCCTTTGGCCGTGCGCTTACGTTCGGCCGACTTGACCCACTTGGGCGGCGCGGTGAGCAACCGGGCCAGGTCGGGATCGCCCGACATGGTGATGGTGACGGTCTGGCCCTGCCGGCTGGCGAGCGCGCCGCCGCGGACCTCGATGCGCGAGAAGGTCTCCGCCGTAGCCACGCGAACGTCAGGGCCGCCACGCTGAGTGACGGCCTTGACCGCAGGTGCGGCGGCGCCGGCAGGAACCGCGACGCTGGCGATGCAGGCCGCGGCGACCCCGGAGCGGAGGGCCTTCTTCAGGCTCATGCTCTACCCGGTCTTGGCCGGCGGCGTGGCGGCCGGAGCCGCGGGCGGCGCAGCGGCCGGGGTCGGTCCGGCGGCCGGCTTGGCGGCCTGCTGTGCGGCCGGGGCCTTCTTGCGCGGCGGGGCCTTGCGGGCCGGCGCCGGCTTCTTCTCCTCGGCGGTCGGATCGACGGAGGCGGTCTTGGCCGGCGCGGCCTTGTCTTCGGCGGCCGCGGCGGCCTTGGTGGCGGCGGCCTGGGCGTCGGAGTAGCGGCGGGCCAGCATCTCGGTCAGCTTCTTCGCATCGGCGGCCGACATCTGAGCCATGATCGCCGAGAGCGCCCGCTCCTTCATCTTGGCGGCGATCTTGATGCGCACGCCGTCGTCCAGGGCGGCCAGACGCGGGGCGGCGTCCTTGGCCTTCATGCCCTCGAACACCTTCACGAGGCGGTCGATCTCGGCCTGTTCCTTGGCGGTGGACTGGTTCAGCAGGCCGTTCACCTCGGCCTTGAGGCCATTCAGCGCCTTGATCTTGGCGTCAAGCTTGGCTTCGGCGGCGGCCATCAGCGCCAGCTGGGTGTTGAGGTCGTTCTCGCGGGCGTCCAGGGCGCCGCGGCGCTGACCCAGGCTCTGCAGCACCTGGAGTTCGGCCGGCGACAGACCCGCCTGCTTGGCGAGCTCGGCGGCGGTCGGGGCGCACACGGCCTTGGGCGCGATACTGGGCGCAGGCAGGCCGGCCGCGGCGTCCTTGGGCTCGCCGGTCTCCGCGGTTTCGCCGCTCTTGGCGTCTTTCGTCTCGGACTTGGCGTCAGCCTTGGCCTCAGGTTTGGCGGCTTTCGTCGCCTCCTCGGCGAAGGCCTGCGCGCCGGTCAGCAGGCCGCTCAGGTCCTGGGCGCCCGACATGGCGTTCACAATCAGGACGCCGCCGATGGCGACGCCGACCAGCGGCAGGATGCGGGGAACGGACTTCAACGGCGCGCTCCCCCGACACCGGCTTGCGCGAAGCGATCGAACGCCGTCGGCGCGTCCTCGAACAGGTCGTCATCCGGCGTGGCGGCGATGCGACGGCCAGGCAGCGGGGCGCGACCGACCAGCGGCTCGCGCTCGACGGCCGGCGCGGCCTCGGGCTGGGCCTGGGCGGCTTCCTTAGCGGCGAGGCGCGAGCGGGCCATGGCCAGCAGGTTGGACAGCCGCTGCTCGGCGTTGTCCTCGACCCGCGGGGCCGGCGTGACCGACGGCATGGATCGCGGCTGCAGGCGCTCGGCCGACATGGCGCGGGGCAGCTCCGGCGCAGCCGAGACCAGCTTCTCCAGCTTGGCGGCCAGCGCGCGGCCCTTCTCGATGCGGTCCGACAGCATGTCGGTGGCCTCGTCGGTGGCGGCGCGCAGGTCGGCCAGACCCTGTTCCGCGCGGACGGCGGCGACGTTCAGTTCGCGCACGGCCGCCTCGAAGCCCTCGTGGCTGTCGCGCAGGGCCTTCAGGCGCTTGTTGAGGCGCAGGCCGACGACCATGGCCGCGACCAGAAGGGCCGCGAGCAACAGGTTCATGCCGATGGCGATCAGGCTCATCACAACCTCTGGACGGCTTGCCGGGCGCTGGGTGAAAGCGGGGCTTCCACGCGCACGGCGATGTGGGCGTTGCGACGGCCCATGCGGCCGCGCGTGAGGGGAATCGTTCCGGCCCGAAGCTCGATCAGACTGTCGGGACCGGCGTTCAGCATCAGGGTGTCGCCGACCTTCAGATCCAGCACCCGCCGGAGGCTGATCTGCTGCTCGTCGAGCACGGCGCGGACCTCGGTGTTGGTGGTCCAAAGCTCGGTGGCGAGGTGGCTTTCCCAGATGTTGTCGCGACCGAACTTCTCACCCATGAACTGCTGCAGCAGCATCTTGCGGATGGGTTCGAGCGTCGCGTAGGGCAGCAGCAGCTCGATGCGGCCGCCGCGGTCTTCCATGTCGATGCGCAGCTTCACCAGGATGGCCGCGTTGGCCGGGCGCGCGATGGCGGCGAAGCGCGGGTTCGTCTCCAGTCGGTCCAGGGTGAACGTCACCGGGGTCAGCGGCTCGAACGCTTCCTTCGCGTCGCCCAGCACCACCTCGACCATCCGCTGCACCAGCACGCGTTCGATCGTCGTGTAGGGCCGGCCTTCGATCCGCATGGCCGCCGTGCCGCGGCGACCGCCCAGGAGGACGTCCACGATCGAGTAGATCAGGTTCGAGTCGACCGTCAGCAGGCCGTAGTTGTTCAGTTCCTCGGCCCGGAACACCGACAGGATGGCCGGCAGCGGGATCGAGTTGAGATAGTCGCCGAAGCGGATCGAGCTGATGTTGTCGAGGCTGACTTCGACGTTGTCGGAGGTGAAATTCCGTAGGGAGGTGGTCATCAATCGCACCAGGCGGTCGAAGACGATCTCCAGCATCGGCAGGCGTTCGTAGCTGACGAGCGCCGAGTTGATGATCGCGCGGATGCCGGTCCGCTCGGCGATCTCGTCATCGGTGAGATCGAAGCCCAGGAGGCTGTCGATCTCGTCCTGGTTCAGGATGCGCTCGGCCGAGTTTGCCTCGGCCGCAGCTGCGGCCGCCCAGTCGGTCTCGCCGGTGGACTCGAGACCGGTCTGAGCGTCGTTGGGAGGGAGTTCGTTCTCGTCGGCCATGGTCGTGTGTGATCGTCAGCGCGGGCGCTAGTTGATCAGCATCTCCTCGATCAGGACGGCGTTGGCCTTGGACGGGGCGATGACCAGGTTGACGCGGCGCAGGATCTCCATGCGCAGCTGGTAGCTGCCCTGGCTGCCCGACAGATCCTCGGGACGCAGTTCGCGCAGGAAGGTCTGGAACATGTCCTGGAGCCGCGGCATGTTCGGATCGAGTTCTTCGACCGCGCCCTCGTCCGGCAGTTCCAGGGTGAGCTTGAGCTTGAGGAAGGTGGGGCGACCGTCGGCGGTCTGCATGTTCACCACCACGTCGGGCATGGTGTAGAAGACGATGCCGTCAGGGCCTTCGCGGACGACCGCGGCGCCCTTTTCGCCTTCCTTGCCGCCTTTGCCCTTCTCTTCCTTCTTCTTCTCTTTCTTCTTTTCCTTGCCCTTTTCGCCGGCCTGAGCGGCCTCGTCGGGCTTGGGCTTCAGGAAGATGAACGCGGCCGTGCCGCCGCCGCCCAACACCACGAGCGCAGCGACGCCGCCGATGATCAGCATCTTCAGCGGGAGCTTTTTCTTCCCGGAGGCCTCGCCCTCCGCGCCCTCGGCGCCTTCGAGCGCTTCGCCCTCGGCCTCCTTGGGTTTCTTCTCCTTCTTCGCCACGTGCGCCCCAGTCCTTCAGACCGTCTGTGAATTCCGGCGCGTCCTGAATGGCCCGCTTTAGTTAAGAAGCGGTTTTTAACACCTCTTAACGCGCCCATTTCCTGCCCGGCAAAATCCGCCGCGGGGCGCGCATTAACCATCGTGTTTGTTGATTTTATTAGCGTTTCAGACTGGCCCGGCCCTTGCATGCCAGAACGCTAGAAAGTCGCACCACCAGGTTGCCCGGTTAAATGGAAAACGCTCTCTACGTCGGCCTCTCCCGCCAGATGATCCTCCGCAGGGAGATGGAGATCATCGCGAACAACATCGCCAACATGGACACCAACGGCTTCAAGGTGGAGTCGATGATCCAGAAGACCGATCCGTCGGAGCCGGCGGTCACGCTGGGCGGACCGCGTCCGGTCAAGTTCGTCGCCCCCGACGGCGTGGCCCGCGACTTCGGCCAGGGCGTCCTGACCCGCACCGGCGGGGAGCTGGACATGGCCATCGAGGGCAAGGGCTTCTTCCAGGTCCAGACGCCCCAGGGCCCCCGCTTCACCCGCGATGGCCGCTTCACCACCGACACGACCGGCCGACTGGTCACCCAGGGCGGCCACGCCGTGCTGGACGCCAGCGGCGGCGAGATCATCATCAACCCGGAAAAGGGCCAGGTCGCCGTCGCCGCGGACGGCTCGATGAGCCAGGGCAACGAGGCGGTCGGCAAGGTCGGCGTCTATACGTTCACCAACCCGGGCGCGCTCGAGAAGGCCGGCGACAATCTCTTCCGCAACGGCTCGAACCTGGCCGCCAACCCGGCCACCGAGTCCAAGCTGCGCCAGGGCTTCCTGGAAGGCTCCAACGTGAGGCCCGTGCTCGAGATCACCCGAATGGTCGAGGTGAGCCGCGCCTACGAGAGCACCACCAAGATGATGGAATCCGAAGCCGAGCTCTCGCGCCGCTCTGTCGAGCGCCTGGGCCGGGTTCAGTAAGAGGATAACGACCGATGCAGGCTCTTCGCACCGCGGCCACCGGGATGGCCGCCCAGCAGATGAACGTCGAGGTCATCTCGAACAACATCGCCAACATGAACACCGTGGCGTTCAAGCGCCAGCGCGCCGAGTTCCAGGACCTTCTCTACCAGACCTTCCAGGCCGCCGGGACGCAGTCGTCCGACCAGGGCACGATCGTGCCGACGGGCGTGCAGGTGGGCGCCGGCGTGAAGGCGGGCGCGGTCTACCGGGTGCAGACCCAGGGCTCGCTGACCCGCACCGACAACCCGTACGACCTGGCCATCGACGGCCGCGGCTACTTCCAGGTGCTGACGCCGTCGGGCGAGACCGCCTACACCCGCGCCGGCAACTTCTCGACCAACGACCAGGGCCAGCTGGTGACCCAGGACGGCTATACGATCGAGCCGGCGATCACGATCCCGGGCGACGCGGTGCGCGTCTCGGTGTCGAAGTCGGGCCAGGTCGAGGTGCTCCAGGCCGGCCAGACCGCACCCAGCGTGGTGGGGGTGATCGAACTCTCCACCTTCGTCAACGAAGGCGGCCTCGAGGCCCTCGGCGGCAATCTCTACAAGGAAACCGCGGCCTCGGGCGCGCCGACGAACGGGACGCCGGGCTCGACCGGCATCGGCGCCCTGACCCAGGGCTACACCGAAGCCTCGAACGTCGATGCGGTGGCGGAGATCACCGCCCTGATCGTCGCCCAGCGCGCCTACGAGATGAACTCCAAGGTCATCTCCACCGCCGACAACATGCTGGCCACCGCCAACCAGGTGAAGACCTAAGCTCATGAAACTGTTCGCGTCTCTCGCTGCTCTCCTGACGATCGCGACGCCCGCCCTGGCCGGCGTCCCGGTCACGGTCAAGGCCGACATCGTCGACGCCGACGGCGTCGTCACCCTGGGCGAGATCTTCGCCGGCGCAGGCGCCGCCGGGGCCACCCCGGTGGCCAGCCGCGCCCAGGCCAGCGTGATGCTGAACGCCCAGGCGGTGCGCATCGCCGCCGCCCGCGCCGGCCTCGACTGGGCCAACGCCGAGGGCCTGCGCACCATCGTGGTGCGCGGCGGGGCCCCGGCCGCCTCCGGCGCGGTCGCCGCCCGTGGCAACGTCGACGTGCTGACCTGGGCCCGTTCGATCCAGGCCGGCGAGATGATCCAGCCCGCCGATCTGGTCTGGGGCAAGGCCGCTGCGGCTCCCGCCGACGCGCCCAACGATCCCGAGGCGGTGATCGGGCTGGCCGCCCGCCGCCCCCTGCGCGCCGGCGCCGCAGTGGCCGGCCGCGATGTTTCGGCCCCGCAGGTGGTGCAGGCCAATGAAGTGGTAACCCTCACCTACGACAACGGTGGGGTCTCGCTCGCGCTCCAGGCCAAGGCCCTTTCCGGCGGCGCGGTCGGCGAAACGATCAACGTGCAGAACGTCACGTCGAAGAAGACCGTCCAGGCCGTGGTCACCGGACCCGGACAGGCGGCGGTCGGACCCCAGGCGGAGCAGCTGAAGCTCAACCGCTCGACCCGTTACGCGCTCCGTTGAAGGAAGCTCACATGCGCCTGCGCAGCCTGGCCCTCGCCGCCCTCCTCGCCCCCCTCGCCGCCTGCTCGACCGTGAAGGAAGCCGTGCGCGGCCCCGACCTCGCGCCTGTCGGCTATCCGGCGTCGCTGGCGCCGATCACCCAGCCGATGGTGTCGGCCCGCGAAGCCGGTCCCCAGCCGGCCAGCGCCAACTCGCTGTGGCGCTCGGGCGCCCGCGCCTTCTTCAACGACCAGCGCGCCGGCCGCGTCGGCGACATCCTCACCGTCAACATCGACATCGACGACAGCGCCAAGACCAACAACGCCACCACCAGTTCGCGCACCGCGGGCATGACGGCCGGCGTGCCGCACCTGCTGGGCCTGGAATCCAGCCTTGGGAAAATCCTGCCGGGCGGCTTCGACCCCGCGAACGCCATCGAGACCAACTCGGCCAGCAACAACGCCGGCTCCGGCTCGGTGAACCGCCAGGAGAAGATCAACCTGACCATCGCCGCGGTCGTGACCGGCATCCTGCCCAACGGCAACATGGTGATCCAGGGCACCCAGGAGGTGCGCACCAACGCCGAGGTGCGCCAGCTCACCGTGGCCGGGATCGTGCGCCCCGAGGACATATCGTCGGCCAACACCATCCGCCACACCCAGATCGCCGAGGCCCGCATCAGCTACGGCGGCCGGGGCGACATCAGCCGCGTCCAGAAGACCCCGGCCGGTCAGAGCCTGATCGAGAGATTCTCGCCGTTCTGATCGCCCCGTCTTCCCGCGACCCAAAGGGCCTCCGCGCAAGCGGGGGCCCTTTTCAGTTGGGCCGGGTCAGGCCCGCCGCCCCGCGGTGCTGGCGTTGTCGACGCCGAGGGCGGAGAGCGCCGTCCGCACGATGCCGTCCGCGTCCAGGCCGGCCAGGGCGTACATGGCCTCGGGCTTGTCGTGGTCCTGGAAGATGTCGGGCAGTGTCAGGGTGCGGACCCGCAGGCCGCGGTCCAGCGCGCCGTGGTCGGCCAGGGCATGCAGCACGAAGCTGCCGAAGCCGCCGACGGCGCCTTCTTCCACGGTGATCAGCGCCTCGTGCTCGCGGGCCAGCCGCAGCAGCATATCGAGGTCGAGCGGCTTGGCGAAGCGGGCGTCGGCGACGGTGGCCGAGAGGCCCCGGGCGGCCAGCTGGTCGGCCGCCTTCAGGGCTTCGCCCAGGCGCGTGCCGAACGACAGGATGGCCACGGCCGTCCCCTCGCGCACGATCCGGCCCTTGCCCACTTCGAACGGGGCGGCCAGCAGCGGGATCTGCACGCCCGTGCCCTCGCCGCGCGGATAGCGGAAAGCGGACGGGCGGTCGTCGATGGCGGCGGCGGTGGCGATGGCCTGGGCCAGCTCGGCCTCGTCGGACGGCGCCATCAGCACCATGCCCGGCAGCGCGCCGAGGTAGCCGATGTCGAACGAGCCCGCGTGGGTGGCCCCGTCGGCGCCCACCAGGCCCGCTCGGTCGATGGCGAAGCGGACCGGCAGGCCCTGGATCGCCACGTCGTGGACCACCTGGTCGTAGCCGCGCTGGAGGAACGTCGAATAGAGCGCGCAGAACGGCTTCATGCCGTCGGCGGCCAGGCCCGCGGCGAACGTCACCGCATGCTGCTCGGCGATGCCGACGTCGAAGCAGCGGTCGGGGAACTTCTGTTCGAACAGGTCGAGGCCGGTGCCCGAGGGCATGGCCGCGGTGATCGCCACGATCTTGGAGTCGCGCTCGGCCTGCTTGATCAGCTCGGCGGCGAAGACCTTGGTGTACTGCGGCGGGCCGCCGCCGGCGCCCTTGGCCTGCTGGCCCGTCACCACGTCGAACTTGACCACGCCGTGATACTTGTCGGCGGCGTTCTCGGCCGGCGCGTAGCCCTTGCCCTTCTGCGTGACCACGTGGACCAGGACGGGCTTGTCCTCGATCTTGCGGGCGTTCTGCAGCACGTGGACCAGCGCGTCCATGTCGTGTCCGTCGATCGGCCCGACGTAGTAGAAGCCGAGTTCCTCGAACAGCGTGCCGCCGGTGACCATGCCGCGGGCGTATTCCTCGGCCTTGCGGGCCGCCTCACGCATCGGCCGCGGGAAGGCCTTGGCCACCGACTTGCCGAGGTTGCGGATCGACTGGTAGCCGCCGCCCGAGACGAGGCGGGCGAAATAGGCGCTCATCCCCCCCACCGGCGGGGCGATCGACATGTCGTTGTCGTTGAGGATGACGGTGAGCTGCTTGTTGCCCCCGGCGTTGTTCATGGCCTCGTAGGCCATGCCGGCGCTCATCGAGCCGTCACCGATCACGGCCACGACCTTGTTGTCCTCGCCCTTGGCGTCACGCGCCGCGGCGAAGCCCAGGGCCGCCGAGATCGAGGTGGCCGCATGCGCGGCGCCGAACGGGTCGTACTCGCTCTCGCTGCGCTTGGTGAAGCCCGAGAGGCCACCGCCCTGGCGCAGGGTGCGGATGCGGTCACGCCGTCCGGTCAGGATCTTGTGCGGATAGGCCTGGTGGCCCACGTCCCAGATCAGGATGTCCCTGGGCGTTTCGTAGACATGGTGCAGGGCGACGGTCAGCTCGACCACCCCCAGGCCCGCGCCCAGGTGGCCGCCGGTCTGCGAGACGGCATCGATGGTCTCGGCGCGCAGTTCATCCGCCAGCTGGCGAAGTTGCGGAATCGAGAGGCTGCGCGTGTCGGCGGGCGACGAGACCGTGTCGAGCAGAGGTGTGGCGGGTGGCAACGCGAAAAGTCCTGGTCTTACTGGCGGCGCTCTAACACGAAATCGACGCTGGCCCGCAGGAATTCGGCCCGGGGACCGAACGGATCCAGATGGGATTTGGTCTGGGTTTTGAGCAGACCCAGGCGCTGTTTCGCCGCATCGACGCCCAGCAGCGTCACGAAGGTGGTCTTCCCCGCCTCGGCGTCCTTGCCGACCGCCTTGCCCATCAGGGCCGCGTCGCCCTCGGCGTCCAGCAGGTCGTCGACGATCTGATAGGCCAGCCCCAGGTCGTGGGCGAAGGCCATCAGGGCGTGGCGTTCGAAGTCCGGGGCATGGGCGATGACCAGCGGCAGCTCGAACGCACACGCGATCAGGGCGCCGGTCTTCAGACGCTGCATGCGCGCCACCCCGCCCAGGTCCTCGCGAACGCCCAGCATGTCGATCATCTGGCCGCCCACCATGCCGCGGGCGCCGGCGGCCACCGCCAGCCGCGACACCAGTTCGGCGCGCACGCCGCCGTCGGGATGGGTGTCGGGATGGGCCAGGATCTCGAAGGCCGCGGACTGCAGCGCATCGCCCGCCAGCACCGCGGTCATCTCGTCGTACTGGATGTGGACGGTGGGCCGGCCCCGGCGCATGTCGTCGTCGTCCATGCACGGCAGGTCGTCGTGGATCAGGCTGTAGGCGTGGATGCACTCCAGCGCGCACGCGGCCCGCAGCACCGAGCGCTCGTCCAGGTCGAACATCCGCCCCGTCTCGAGCGCGAAGAACGTCCGCAGGCGCTTGCCCTCGCTCAGCGCGGCATAGCGCATGGCCTCGGTCAGGCGGCTCTCGGGTCCCTCGGCGCGGGGCAGCAGCTCGTCCAACGCCACGGTGACGAGGTCGGCGGCCTCGGCCACGCGGCGGGCGAGGTCCATCAGCTGAACTCGGCGGGCTCGACGCCCGGTGCGCCGCCGGCGCCCATCACGATCTTCTCGACGCGCAGCCGCGCCGCTTCCAGGCGCGTCTCGCAGTGGGCCTTCAGGGCCGCGCCGCGCTCGTACATCCGGATCGAATCCTCGAGCGGCGCCTGGCCGGACTCCAGCCGCGCGACGATCTGCTCGAGCTCGGACAGGGCCTGCTCGAAGGTCATGGCGGAGATGTCGGCGGGTTCGGACATGGCACGTGTTTAGAGGCGAGAAAAGTAAGGGTCCACCAGCTTTTCCCTCCCTTGATGGGGAGGGACAGACCGCGAAGCGGTCAGGGTGAGGCAGTGGAGGGCGGGACTCCGAGGTCGGTGAGGATCGCGCCTCCCTCACCCTGGCGGCTGCGCCGCCTGTCCCTCCCCATTAAGGGCGGGAGGGGCGCTCGAACCGCCGCATCGACCAGTATTTGTAGCCCTCGCTCTTGGTGAGCTTCCAGCCGAGCTTCTTCAGGGCGCGGCCGATCAGGTGATTGAAGAATCCGTGGGCCAGCACGACCACGTTCTGGCCGTCGGCGGCCAGATCGATCAGCATCGCCGCGGCGCGGTCGGCGCGGGCCTCGGCCTGGGCGCGGCTCTCCTGGCCGTCGTGGTGGTTGAAGAACCACCAGCAGACCCGGGCGACGAACCCCCAGATCCTCGGCGACAGCTTGATCCAGCCGGGCAGCATCGGCGGCGGCAGGGGCGCCTCGATGAGGATCTCGTACCGCTCGAACGCGCGGGCGCCGGCCACGGTCTGGGCGCTCTCGATGGCGCGCAGGCGGGTGGACGAGACGAGCGTGCCGCACTCGGCGACAAAGGTCTTCAGCGCCTCGGGCGGCGTCTGGCCCGGCAGCAGGCCCATGATCTCGTAGCGGGCCCAGAAGTCGACATACTGGGCGGCCGACAGGCGCACCTTGCGCGACAGGGCCGGTTCGCCGTGCCGCGCCAGCACGATCGTACCGGCGCGCGAACGAGATTCCGCGGTCAAGACGCTCATCGATCCTGAGAACGCACCGGCGCCTCGTCCCTCACCCTTCGCCGAGCGCCCGCACGTGCGCGAGCGCGGACTGGCCTAGAGCTTGGAGGTCGTATCCGCCCTCGAGCGACGACACAACCCGGCCCTTGGCGTGCCGATTGGCGACCGAGGCGATGGCGCGCGTGGCCCAGGCGAAGTCGACGGCCTCAAGGTTCTGGCCGCCGCCGCCGACCGGGTCCCACTTGTGCGCGTCGAAGCCCGCCGAGACGATGATCAGGTCGGGCGCGAAGGCGTCGACCCGGTCCATCAGGGTCTCGAACGACCGCTTCCAGACCTCGACCGGCGCGCCCTCGGGGGACACTGCGTTGACGATGTTGTCGGGGACCCTCTCGTCCGGATGGCCCGTGCCCGGCCACATCGGCCAAGACTGGATCGAGGTGAAGAACATGCCCGGCCGCCCGGCCAGCGCCGACTGGGTGCCGTTGCCGTGGTGGATGTCGAAGTCCACCACCGCGACCTTGGCGAGCCCGGCCGCCTGGGCCGCGTGCGCCGCCACCGCCACGTTGGAGAAGATGCAGAAGCCCATGGACGCGCCCGGCTCGGCGTGGTGGCCCGGCGGGCGCACAGCGCAGAATGCCCGCTGCGCCTGGCCCGACGCGACGTCCCGCACGGCCTGCACGGCCGCGCCGGCCGCCCGGCGCGCGGCCGTCAGGCTGCCCGACGACATCGAGGTGTCAGGGTCGAGATGGACGCGGCCCTCGCGCGGCGACAGGCGGACGATCTCGTTCAGGTAGGCGCGGTCGTGCACGTTGAGCAGGTCGGCCTCGTCCACGAACGGGGCGTCGTGGGGCGCCAGGTCGAGGGTGGCGTCCGCCAGCGCATCCATCACCGAGCGCAGACGCTCGGGGCGTTCCGGGTGCTGGGCGCCCGGACGGTGGTCGAACATGTCTTGATGGGTGTAGAGCGCGACAGTCATGAGCCATCCTAACCCAACTTCGCGCGCCGCCCAGACGCAACCGGTGATCCGCCGGGCCGGGCCGGCCGACGCCGAGACCCTGGCGGCGCTGGGCGTCCGCACCTTCAGCGAAACCTTCGCGCACCTCTACGATCCCGAGGACCTGCGAGTGTTCCTGGCCGAGGCCTATAGCCTCGAGCGCACCCGCGCCGACCTGGCCGACCCGGCCAAGGCCTCGTGGCTGGTCGAGGCCGATGGCGAGGCGATCGGCTATGCGCTGGCGGGCCCCTGCGGACTGCCGCACGACGAGGTCACGCCGACCTGCGGCGAGCTCAAGCGGATCTATTTCCTGAAGTCGCACCAGGGCGGCGGCCTGGGCGGGGCGCTGTTCGCGCAGACGATGGCGTGGCTGACCCGGAACGGGCCGTGCGACATCTGGATCGGCGTCTGGTCCGAGAACTACGGGGCCCAGCGGTTCTACGAGCGGGCGGGCTTCAGCAAGGTGGGCGAGTACGGGTTCGAGGTGGGACGCACCGTGGACCGGGAGTTCATCCTGCGTCGGTCGATGGAGAATTTTTCCTCCTGAGCGCCTGATTCGAAGTTCGCCCGACACAATTCGGCCCAAATCACGACCAGTCGCGCCTACTTCATTGCCGAGATTTAACCTCCCGCTCTCTTGGCGGGACCGCCGCCATTTGGGACCTTAGCCGCCGTTCGGCGTGTGTTTTTCCAGAACGGCGGGTGGGGATGTTGAGGATCGGGTACGTTCGGCTGCGGGACCAGACCGCGCACGAGGACACCGCCCTTCTCAAGGCCGCCGGCTGCCAGGTCGTCCGCGCCGAGGAGCCGCATTCGGGCGGCCACACGCTCGGCTCCATTCTCGATTTCATCGGCGGCGGCGATCAGCTGGTCGTAACGCGCCTCGAGCGCCTGGCGCTCACCAGCCGCGGACTACTGGACGCCCTCGACCGCCTCGAGGCGCGCGGCGCCAGCCTGTTCGTCCTGGAGCCGGAACTCTCCAGCCAGGGCCCCGAGGGTCGCGCGCTGCGCGCCGTGCTCGAAGCGGTGGCCGACCTGGAGCCCAACGGCCATCGCCGCCGCCGCCCCGCCGCGGCAGCCCACGAGATCTTCGCCCTGCAACGCGCCGGCGTCGGCCCGGTCGAGATCGCGCGCCGCCTGGGCGTCTCGCGCATGACGGTCTGGCGCAAGCTGAAGGCCGTGGAGGCCGAAGGTGTCGAAGCCTGAGGCCACGCATGAAAGACCTGCCCCCAAACGGGGGGAGGCGCCGCACGCTGCGTGATGAATCTTTGCCCCTCAATCATTTTGGGGGTGTCAAATGTCTGGAAATTTCGTTGAGCAGCGCCACCGTCGAAGCGCCGCATGGGCGGGCGCGGCGGTCGTGATCGCGGCCGCGCTGGGGACCGCGGCGCCAGCCGACGCCGCCATCGTGCACTATCGTTTCGACGCGACCGTTGTCGGAAACAACGGTAGTTTCGCCGCCCCTCGCTTCACCTACTTCAACCTATCGGACCCCGGAGTCTCGCTGGATCGGGTGCGGTTGTATGGCGGACCGCCCTGGGATTACGTCATTAACGGTGTCAATGGCGTCGTCCCGATCGACCCGGTCGGCGGCGGGCGGACGCTGCTGGAGGGCGAGGAGCGGAGCTTCAATCCGAATAACGGCTGCACCCCAGGCATCACGTACGGCTATTCCAGCTTCGACGCCGGCGACAGCGCGAGCTTCGTGGCCGACCCCGAGACCGCGGGCTGCGGCAACGCCGTGGTGGACGTGCAGCCCTGGCTGGACGGGACCGGAGCCCAGCTGACCCTCGACGCGCACTTCGGCGGCGGCGTCAGCCTGACCGGCGATGACTGGATCCTGGAAGCGATCAACCCGAACGTCAGCCTCTCGGTCGTCGCCAACCGTCGCTACCGGCTGACGATGACGACGACCCGCACGGTCGATGATCCTCCGCCGGTGGGCGGCGTACCCGAACCGGGAACCTGGGCCCTGCTGATCCTCGGCTTCGCCACCATGGGAACGGCCCTGCGGCGGCGGACGGTCGCAGCCTAGCCGCGACGCCGCGCCTGCGCGCCCACGCCATACTGGACATCGGGGCGCCCAGACCCCATCCTTCGCGTTCAAACAATCGTTCGACGCCAAGGGGCCTCCCCCGATGTTCATGCGCTTCTTCACCGAGCTCCGCGAAGCCAAGGTGCCGGTCACTCTCAAAGAGTACCTGATCCTGATGGAGGCGATGGACAAGCAGGTCATCGACCGCACGGTCGACGACTTCTACTACCTGTCGCGCTCGGCGCTGGTGAAGGACGAGAAGAACCTCGACAAGTTCGACAAGGTCTTTTCCCACGTGTTCCAGGGCCTGGAGAAGCTGGGCGACGACGTGGCCGTCGACATCCCGGCCGAGTGGCTGAAGCGCCTGTCCGACAAGTTCCTGACCGAGGAAGAGAAGGCGCAGATCGAAGCCATGGGCGGCTTCGAGGCGCTGATGGAGGCGCTGGCCCAGCGCGCCCGCGACGCCAAGGACGGCAAGGGTGAGGGCGAAGGCGAGCGCGGCGGTCGTCCCGACGGCTCCAACCCCTTCGGCGCCAATGGCTATCACCCCGAGGGCATCCGGGTCGGCCAGGAGAAGGGGCGCCACGGCCGGGCGATCAAGGTCTGGGACAAGCGCGAGTACAAGAACCTCGACGACTCGGTCGAGCTGGGCACCCGCAACATCAAGGTGGCGCTGCGTCGCCTGCGCAAATGGGTCCGCGACGGTTCGGTCGAAGAGCTCGACATGGACAAGACCATCAAGGGCACCGCCGAGAAGGGCTACCTCGACATCAACATGCGCCCCGAGCGCCGCAACAAGATCAGCGTGCTGCTGTTCCTGGACGTGGGCGGCTCGATGGATAGTCACATCAAGATCTGCGAGGAGCTGTTCAGCGCCGCGCGCACCGAGTTCAAGAACATGGAGTTCTTCTACTTCCACAACTGCCTCTACGAGGGCGTGTGGAAGGACAATCGGCGACGTCACACCGAGAAGATGAACACCTACGACATCCTCCATAAGTACCCGCACGACTACAAGGTCATCTTCGTCGGCGACGCCACGATGAGCCCCTACGAGATCACCTATCCGGGCGGCTCGGTGGAGCACTGGAACGAGGAAGCGGGCGCGGTCTGGATGGACCGGGTGAGCCAGATCTACGACTCCGTCGTGTGGCTGAACCCCACCGCCGAGCGTCACTGGGACTACACCCCCTCGATCGGCCTGGTGAAGCAGCTGGTCGGCGACCGCATGTATCCGCTCACCATCGACGGGCTGGAAAAGGCGATGAAGGAGCTGTCGCGCTGAGCGCGTTGGCGCTCCGCTCTTTTGGCTTGGCGCGCCGTCCGGGCGGCGAACCGGCCTCCACTTCGCCTGACGGCGCGCTAAGCCGTCGCGCATCTGTCACGATGCGCCTAAGCTGAGACCGTGCTTTAGGGATTCGCATGACCGATCCCCTTCTTCAGGACCCGTCCGAGACCGACGAGGCGCAGGCCGCGACCAAGGCCGCGGTGTTCAACGCGGCTGAGCGGCTGTTCGCGCTCCACGGCTTCCAGAACGTCTCGGTGCGCGACATCACCGCCGAGGCCGGGGTCAACCTAGCCAGCGTGAACTATCACTTCGGCTCCAAGGACGCCCTGCTGTTCGAGATATTCCGGCGGCGCACGTCCGAGCTGAACCGCGAGCGGGCGCGCATGCTGCACGAAGCCGCCACGCGAAACGGCGGCAAGCCCACGGTCCGCGACATACTGGAATCCTACTTCGCCCCGCCGATGCGCTGGGCGGCGCCTGACAACGATCGTCGCATCTCTATGCAGTTCATCATCCGCGCCCGGTCCGAGGGGACGGCCGACATGCGCGATGTGCTGCGCAACGACGTTTCCCACCTGGAGCGGTTCGCCGGCGCCCTAATGGCCGCGCGCCCGGACCTGCCGAAGGAAGATGTCTACTGGCGGCTGCACTTCGTGCTGGGCATGGTCCACAACAACCGCTTCGCCGAGTTCGACCGGCTGCATCACCTCTCGGGCGGCATCACCCGCGAGGGCGACACCGACGCCCTGCTGCGCCGGATGCTCGACTTCGCCGAAGCCGGCTTCTCGGCCTGACGGTCGCCGATGAGCGGCCTGGTCTGGAAGGCCGCGACCTACCGGTTCCTCGACACCTTCGTCCTGATATTCCCGTTCTACACGGTCATGTTCGCCGAAAACGGCATGGGCCCGGCGCAGATCGGCATAGCGCTGGCCGCATGGTCGTTGACGGGCGTGGCCCTGGAGATCCCGACCGGCGCGCTCGCCGATCGGGTCTCGCGCCGGTGGCTGCTGTTCGCGGCCCAGGTGTTCCGAGGCGCAGGCTTTCTGGTCTGGGCGCTGTGGCCGGGCTTTTGGGGGTATCTCATCGGCTTCGTGCTCTGGGGCGTGAAGAGCGCGCTCGTCTCGGGCACGTTCGAGGCGCTGCTGTTCGACGACCTCAAGGCCGAGGGCCGCGAGCAGGATTATGCCCGGGCCATCGGCCGCGCCCAAACCGGACGGTTCATGGGCCTGATGTCCGCGGCGCTGATCGCCTCGGCCATCGCGGGCGTTGGAAACTATGCGCTCACGTTGATCAGCTCGGCGTCCAGTCTCGTGGGCGCAGCCTCGGCGCTGCTGTTGCCCAAGGCGCCCCGGGCGGCGCGCGCTCAGCGGGCGGACTATCTGGGCGTCATGCGGCGCGGCGTCATGGAAGCGGTGCGGCGGCCCGGCGTGTTGTCGATCCTGCTGTTCATCGCGCTGATGCAGGCCCTGCTCGCCGCCTGCGACGACTACTGGCAGATCTTTGGCCGTGATGTGGGTTTGGAGCGCTCCCAGATCGCTCTGTTCGTGGCGGCGTTGGGCGCCGGTCAAGCGGGCGCGGCCGCTATCGCGCACCGGGCTCCCCTGGCCAGGTCTTGGGCCCTGCCCGTCTGGGTCGCGACCGCGGGGCTGGTGTTGACGGCAGCGGCCGGGGTGTTCGAGCCCTGGCTGTCCGTTCCGCTGGCTGTTCTGTTCACCGCCATGTGCATAGTGGCCCTCGTACAGGCGGATGCGCGGTTCCAGCATGCGCTGTCCGGTGAAGCGCGGGCCACGGTGGCTTCCGTGAAAGGCTTCGCGAGTCAGTGCAGCATCACCCTGCTGATCCTGAATTTCGGCTTGGTGGCCCACGTCAGCGACTATCGAACCGCCTTTCTGGTGCAAGGCGTCGCCCTGACGCTGCTGGGCTCGGCCTACGTTTGGCTCACTCGCCGGCCAGCGGCGGCGGCTTGACGCCCGCGGCCATCGCGGCCGCCTGGCAGTCGGCGGTTTCGCGGGCGCGCCAGGCCGAGGCGCTGGCGGGCTCCCTGGCGTCCTCGTAGGCCAGCGCCACCAGCTTGGCCTTCACGCAGCGGTCCAGGGGGGCGCTGGACGGAGCCTTCTCGTAATCGTTCAGGGCGTCGCGGACCTTGAGCGCATGCGCCGACCGGGCCTGGGCGTCGAGGGCGTCGGCGCAGCCGCCGAGCAGAGCAAGAAGGGGCATGAGCATCGCGGCGATGAGCAGGGTTTGCATGACACCTGAGCATACCCCTCACGCCACAAGGTTCCACGCCAGCTTGAGGTCGTGAACGAAGGCGGCATAGGCGTCGGCCTTGGCGTCCTCGTCGGGCAGCCGCAGCAGGTAGGAAGGATGGTAGGTGACCACCGCCCGGGCCTGATCAGACAGCTGGAGGGCCTGGCCGCGGACCTTGCTGACCGCGGTGGCCTTGCCGAACACCGCGTGCGCGGCGGTCGCGCCCAGGGCCACAATCACGCGCGGCCGCACGATCCGCCGCTCGGCGTCCAGCCACCAGCGGCAGGCGCTGACCTCGCCCGTCGTCGGCGTCTGGTGGATGCGGCGCTTGCCCCGCAGCACGTGCTTGAAGTGTTTCACCGCGTTGGTGACGTAGGTTTCGGCGCGCGGCACGCCGGCCTCGGCCATCGCGCGGTCGAACACCTGGCCCGCCGGTCCCACGAAGGGGCGGCCCGCCAGGTCCTCCTGGTCGCCGGGCTGCTCGCCCACGAACATCAGCCGCGCCTTGGCGGGCCCCTCGCCCGCCACCCCCTGGGTCGCATCCTGCCAGAGGTCGCAGCGGCGGCAGTGGTCGACGCCGGCGGTCACCTCGGCCAGCGTGGTCGCCGACAGGCCCTCCCACGGCGCATCGCGGCTGTTGCGGATGGCCGCCTTCACGACGCGACGGCTGGGTTCGGTGGCGGGCTTGGCGACCATTTCGGCGGTCCGGCTGCGGGCGTTTGCGACCAGCTCCGGAATGAGCGCCGCCTCGGGCAGGTTCCGCCAATAGCGCCGCGGCATCTCCTTGGTCATGGCGTCGGTGTTCAGCCGGGCCGGATTGAAGATCGAGGCGTAGTAGGTCTTCCAGAACTCCTCCAGCTCGTCGGCGCGGGGCGCGTCGGCGGGGTCGGCGCCGGGTGTGAAGGCCAGCTCCACCAGGTTCCAGTGCACGCAGACGTCCGGGGTCAGGATCGACCAGCGGATGTTGGCGAAGCGAGTGCGGAAGAAGGGCGCCGTCAGCTCGGCCACCCGGTGCGCCGGCTCGAACCAGGCGACGAAGGCCTCGCCCTGGTCGTCGTGGGCGCCGCGGAAGCGGACGAAGGCCTTCATCTTGTGGGCCGCCTTGTCGACGTCGCGGCTGAGCTGGCGGGCGAGCAGCACGTCGGGGTCCGAGGCCACCTGCAGCAGCTGAGGCCGGTCCTGCATTCGCCACAGCAGGCGGTAGAGCAGCGCGAACCGCTCGTCCGAGCGATGCAGCACGACGCGCTGGGCCAGATCGACGAAAGCGCGGGGCGCGGTGAAGGACGCGGCCGAAGTTGAGGTTGGCGTCGACTGCCCTTCGGGTCCGTCTTCCGAGAGGTCGGAGGGCGCGAAGAGGGAGGCCTGGCCGTCTACGGTCCAGAGCGTGTCGGGCGGCCCGACCCCGGCCAGGCGCAGGCGCCGGGCCGCGGCGCGCCAGCCGTCGAAGTCGGTCTCATGGGCCAGCCGGACCACCTGCATCAGAAGAGGTCCAGCTGCCGGGGTTCGAGGCGGGCGCGCAGGTCGGCGCGGTCGGTGAGCGCGCCGGGCGACCAGTCGGCGCAGATCAGGAACGGCTTCAGCGTGTTCACCCGACGCGACAGGCGGCCGATGTCGGCCAGGGTCAGGCGGGTGTGGCGGCGCGTGCCGATGATGCGGTCCACCACCTTCACGCCCAGGCCCGGGACGCGCAGCAGGGTCTCGCGCGGCGCGGTGTTCACGTCGACAGGGAAGTCGCCGCGGTTGCGCAACGCCCAGGCCAGCTTGGGGTCGATGGCGAGGTCCAGGTCGTCGGCCTCGCCCACGATCTCGGCGCGCCCGAAGCCATAGAACCGCATCAGCCAGTCGGCCTGGTACAGGCGGTGCTCGCGCATCATGGGCGGGCGCGACAGCGGCAGGCGCGAGGTGGCGTCGGGGATGGGCGAGAAAGCCGAGTAGTAGACCCGACGCAGGCGGTACGCGCCGTACAGGCTCTCGCTGCGCTTGAGGATCGCGCCGTCGGTGGCGCTGTCGGCGCCCACGATCATCTGGGTCGATTGGCCGGCGGGCGCGAAGCGGGGCGCCCGGGTCTTGCGGCCCTTGTCCTTCGAGGCGTCCTCCGACACCCGAACCGCGCCCATGGCCTTGCGGATGCCGGCGGCGTCCTTCTCGGGCGCCAGCGTCGCCAGGCTCTCGTCCTTGGGCAGCTCGATGTTGATGGAGATACGGTCAGCGTAGAGGCCAGCCTCGTTGACCAGCGCCGGCGAGGCCTCGGGGATCACCTTCAGGTGGATGTAGCCTCGGAAATCGTGGTCCTGGCGCAGGGCGCGCGCCACCCGCACCATCGCCTCCATCGTGTAGTCGGCGTTCTTGATGATGCCCGACGAGAGGAACAGACCCTCGATGTAGTTTCGCTGGTAGAAACCCAGGGTGAGCTTGACGACCTCGTCCACCGAGAAGCGCGCCCGCGGGGTGTTCGACGTCACCCGGTTCACGCAGTAGGCGCAATCGTAGACGCAGAAGTTGGTCAGCAGGATCTTCAGCAGGCTGATGCAGCGGCCGTCTGGCGCGTAGGCGTGGCAGATGCCCATGCCGCCATCGGTCGATCCCATCCCCTTCCCGCCCACCGAGTCGCGCTTCACTGACCCGGACGAGGCGCAGGAGGCGTCGTATTTCGCCGCGTCGGACAGGATTTCGAGTTTGCGCTTCAGCGTGAGAGTGGCCACGCGGGGACAGTATTGTTCCGTATTTGTTCACGCAAGCGGCGCTGTGGCGATTTTGAGCTGAGAGCGCCCCGACCTGTCTGCACCGCAGGTCGGGGCTCGCGTCACCTGGGTGTCGGGGGCCCGGAATGTGACACGATCTCAAAAGCTTGGCTGAAGGCCTCCGGATCGACCGGAGGCCTTCGCACACCCGAACCGATCGGCGAGGGACAGGAACGCTCGATCGGCCCACCTGCACAATCGCGGTGGCGGCCGATGGTTCCGTAATTCCCGATATTCCGATGCACGCTCCTGCGCGATGCGTCAGTTCAGGCGCCAGATCTCGAAGTTGAGCAGCGAGGCGAAGGCCACCCACGCCGCGTAGGGCACGAACACCAGGCCGGCGGGGCGGTCGATGCGCCAGAACGTGAGCCCGGTGAGAACGACCGCGACGAACAGCACGGCGATCTCGGCCAGGGCGAGGCCCGGCTGACGCAGGCCGAAGAAGAGCCACGACCAGCCCAGGTTCAGCACGAGCTGGGCTGCGTAGAGACCGATGGCGCGGCGGCGGACCGGGCCGGACGAGGCTTGCCAGACCCGCCAGGCCGCGATGGCCATCAGGGCGTAGAGGGTGGTCCAGACCGGGGCGAAGATGCCGTTCGGCGGGTTGAACGCGGGCTTCTGGAGCGTCGCGTACCAGGTCTCGACGCTGGAGGCCGTGGCCATGCCGCCCAGCGCGGCGACGCCGAACGCGGCCGCCAGGGACACCAGCGCGGGGATCAACGCGCCTCGCAGAGGGCCGGACTTGTGGACGTCGGTCGACATGGGCATGGCCTCGCCTGGGAATTCTATCATCGCCAACGTCGCGGGCCGCGTTCCGATCCCCGCGCGGGGTCAGGCGCGCAGAAGGCGGATCGCAGCCTCGCGCTGCGGGTCCGACTTTAGCGCAAGATCGGCCGCGCGGGTGGGTACGAGATGATCCGGCGCGATCCCTTCGTCGGGCTGGGGCGTGACGGGGAAGGTGGCCACCAGCGGCAGGTCCAGCGCGAAGCCGCACTGCGGGAGGCGCAGGAAGAAGAAGGCGCCGCCGTTGATGCCGCGGCGGCTGCCGCCCGTGGGCTCGCCGACCAGCCGGCCCAGGCGGTGGGTCTTCACGGTCTGGGCGAACTGGAAGGTGGCCGAACTGTTGGTCGCGTCGATGATGGCGATGAGCCGGCCGTCGTAGCGGGCGCCGCGCGGGCGGATCGTGGAACCGCGCGGATCATCGTCCCACCGGGTGAGCCGGTAGAAGCCCTTCGCGTCGGCGCCCACCGCCTGGTCGCCCCAGTTGCGGAAGCTGCGGTCCCAGGTGGTCAGGAACGGGTCGAGCTCGGCGGGGGTGCGACGATAGCGGACGAAGCGCTGGGCGTCGGCGCGGACGAGCTCGCGGTCGACCAGCCGCTCCAGCAGGTGATCGCCGCACTCGGTGCCGCCGGCGTTGCCGCGGAGGTCGAGGATGATCCCCGGCGCCCGCTCGGCGATGGCCGCGTCGACCTCCCGGTCGAGCCAGGCGCGCCAGTCCCAGCGGCTGTTGTAGACGGCCCAGGTGGGCATGGTGATCAGGCGCGAGCGGTCGGGCAGCACCTGCGACGTCCAGACCGGGCCCTCGCGCGGGACGAACTCGGCCGAGCCGCGCTGGGCCAGGCG
The DNA here is from genome assembly GCF_965284355.1 of Phenylobacterium sp. Lineage (NCBI taxonomy): Bacteria > Pseudomonadati > Pseudomonadota > Alphaproteobacteria > Caulobacterales > Caulobacteraceae > Phenylobacterium > Phenylobacterium sp. Next base: position 1,234,435 of record NZ_OZ260078.1, read on the forward strand.
CTCGGCGCGGGTCAGGAGGTCGGCCGCGACCTCGCGCAACCGCCCGGCGCCGGTTCGCACGGTCAGGGCGACGCGGCCCTCGGCGAAGAGCCCGGGCGCGAGGCGCGGCAGGGCGGCGTCGGGCAGCGGCCACAGCTCCCGACGGTCGAGTTCGGCGAGGCGCATGCGCTTGCCGTCCGCGCCCCCATCGGCCGCGGCCAGGGCCATGAGGGCCGGCAGCAGACCTTTCGTGGCCTGGCCGCCGATCGCCACGACCTCGTCACCCGGATGCAGGCCGCGCACCGGGCCCGCGTCGCTCACGATCATGCGGCCGCCCAGCCATCGCCAGGTGAACGGCAGGCGGTCGCGGCCGGACTGGAAGAACGCCTCCCCCGCCCCCTCCTGGTTGTTCGGGTTGACGAAGGTGTGGCCGCAGCGGAGCCCGGCGGTGAAGGTGGTGAGCGCGAGCCACTGGGCGCCCGGATCGCGCGCCGCCGGCAGGTCGCGGTGCAGGCGGACGAAGCGGGCGGCGAGCTGGCGTTCGCTGTTGTATCGCAGCAGTCCGGGATGCAGCGCGCGGAACGCGGCCTCCACGATCTGGGCGTCGGTCAGCGCCGCGGCGCGGGCGGGTTGGGCGGCCAGGGCCGCGAGGGTCGCCAGGACGGCGCGTCGGGAGAACGTCATAGGGACAAGCTGCCTGGGCTCAGGCCGGATCGCGCCTCACTTCCGGGGTTTCGGACGCAAATTTCGGTTCTGAGCCGCGGCGGCGGGCGGCCGATGGGGCTTCGCCATAGGCGGCCAGGTAGGCGCGGTTGAAGCTGGCCTTGGAGTTGAAGCCGGCCTCGAACGCGAGATCGAGCAGCGGGCGGCGATCGCCGGCGGCCAGGGCGTCGTGCACGGCGCGGGCGCGCAGGCCGTTGATGAAGGCGGCGAAGTTCTGGCCCAGCCCCTCGTTCAGGGCGCGCGAGACATAGTGGGTGTTGGCGCCCAGCCGCGCGGCCAGGTCGGCCAGGGTGAGGTCGGGCTCGCGCCACCAGCCGGCCGCCTCGATCCGGGCGGCCCAGGCCTGCGCGGTCTCACGCCAGTCGCGGGGCGCGCGCTGAGCAAGCGGCTCGGCCGGCGAAAGGATCGGCCGGCGCAGGCTCGCATGACGCCAGCCCTCGATCGCCAGGTAGAGCGCCAGGGCGGCGATCACCAGGTAGAGGCCCAGCCGCTGGAAGTAGCTGAGCCGGCCCAGCCCGATCTCCCACAACTGGAAGCCGGCCCAGGCGGCGAGCGTGATCGTGAGCGCGATAAGGGCCCGGGTCAGCCAGCCCAGGGTGAAGCGCGCCTCGTCGGTGACCACGTCGCCCAGGCGGGCGCGGTAGCGACGCAGGCTGGCGGCCGACGCCAGCGCGTAGACCGACAGGCTGACGGGGGCCGCGGCCGCCAGGACGGGGGCGATGACCGTGTCGGGTCCGTCGGCCCAGGCGAACTTCTGCGCCGGCGGAAGCGCGAAGCAGACGGCGCTGTAGGCGAACTGAGCGGCCGCCGGCGCCAGGTGGATCGCCAGCGAAGGCCGCAGGGGCTGATCGGTCCACGCGCGGACATAGGCGAAAGCCAGCGGCCCCACCGCCAGCGGCGCCGCGAAGGGCGCGAAGGTGAGCCACGGCCAGGCGTCGTAGAACCCCGCGAAGCCGATCGTATAGGGCGTCAGCATGCCGACCAGCACGACGATCAGCGCGGCGAGACAGCGGTTGGCGGGCTGGTTGCGCGGGGTGGACGCCAGCGCGACAGCCAGCAGCAGAACCTGCACGCTCACCAACGCCAGCACCGCCGTGCGCCATCCGAAAACCAGCATCCCCACCGTCCGGCCTGAGTCCCGGCCTTGAGACTAGCGTGTTCGCGGCGTCCAGGGGTCAGCCAGAGCGCAGGCGAAGTGCGCCACCCCTGATTGTATTGCTTCGCAGATGCCCGCGATCATGATTGACTGGCGTGTGCGGAGCGCCATCCGCGTTGGGATTCGTCACGGCATGGGTTGGTCGAGTTCAGAGTGGGCGTCGAGCCATGAGCCGCCCGGCGGCCCGGGTCCCGGCGCGAAGGGTTGGCGGGCGCGCGGCGCGGACCTGCTGGTCAACGCGCGGATCCTGGTGGTCGAGGACGAAATCCTGGTGGCGGCGCTTCTGGAGGATCGGCTCGAGGCGCTGGGGTGCCGGGTCGTCGGTCCGGCGACGGCGGTGGCCGACGCTCTGGAACTGCTGAAGACCGAGGAGATCGACGCCGCGGTGCTGGACGTCAACATCGGCGGGGAGAAGGTGTTTCCGGTCGCCGATGTGCTGGCCGCCCGCAACATCCCCTTCCTGTTCGCCACCGCCTATGGATCGGCCGGCGTCGCCGAGCCCCACAACCGCCGCGACGTTCTGGACAAGCCGTACCAGGCGCGCGCGCTGGAGCACGCCCTGCGCTCGGCCCTGCAGAGCCGACATCGGCATTAGGCAGGGCGGAGGCCATCGATTTCCGAGACTTGGCCTGACCCCCTCCCGCTCTTGGAACGTCATGGCCGGCCTTGTGCCGGCCACCCAGAAGCACCGAGGACTCCAGGTTCGCAGGCGGCGCTGCCGCGAGCAGCCTTGAAGCGCCTGCGTGTCTGGGTGGCCGGCACAAGGCCGGCCATGACGTTCAGTATTCTGGAGATTGAGGGGAGCGTGCTCTTACCGCGCCTTACAACCGCAGGGCCAGGAACACTGTCCCCGGCGGGGTGGGCGCGTAGTAGGCGGCGATCTCGGTGAATCCCATGGCGCGGTAAAGCGAGAGGGCGGCGGTCATGCCGGGCAGCGTGTCGAGGCGCAGCTCGTTGTAGCCGAGGGCGCGGGCGGAGTCGGCGATGGCGGCGGCCAGGGCCCGGCCGAGGCCCGAGCCGCGGGCCGCCGGGTCTAGGTAGAGCCGCTTCATCTCGCACACGCCGCCCTCCAGCGGCCGCAGCGCGACGCAGCCCAGGGGCGCGCCGTCGGGGCCCCGGGCCAGCAGGAGGGCACCCGCGGGCGGGGCGTACTTGCCGGGCAGTCCGGCGAGTTCGGACTCGAAGTCCTGGTAGTCGAGATCGACCGGCAGGCTCGCGGCGTAGGCGCGGAAGAGGTCGGCCACGCCGGCCAGGTCGGCTGGCCCCCGGGCGGGCTGGATGTCGAAGCGGGGCGCCATCGCAACCACTGAGCCCAGGGGGTCGCGCACCGCAAGCCCGTTGCGGGCCTTCCGTCGCAACACGCGCCTCCGCTAAGGTCATGCCATGGGTAACGCGTTCCGTGACAAGCTTGAGCTGGCGCTGAAGGCGCTTTCGATCAGTCGGGGCCAGCTGGCGGCGGAGCTGGCGGTCGACAAGTCGGCCGTCGGGCGCTGGGTGACCGGGGCGGCGGTCCCTACCGGCCACAACCTGGTGCGGCTGACCGCGGCGGTGGCGCGGCGGGTCGAGGGGTTCACGGCCCTGGACTGGGATCGCGACGTGCACGATCTGGCGCAGCGGCTCGGGGCGGGCGACGCCGTGGCGCCGGCCCCCGCGGGCCTGCCGCTGGTGGTGCTGGACGAGGCGCGGGCCAACACCGTGGTGCGGGCGGCGGCCTATGAAGGCTTCTTCCGCTCGACCCGGCCCTATCTGCTGCAGCCGGGGCGGTTCATCCACGACCACGGCATGATCTGGCTGGACGCCGCGACGGGCCTGCTCGCGCTGCGGATCGGCTCGGGCGGCAGCTTCGCCGAGGGCTGGATGCTGCCGCTGCACAATCAGCTGTTCGCGATCGCCGCCGACGCGTCGGGCGGCGCCGTGCTGACCGGGCTGTTCAATGGCGTCTCAGCGCCCAAGGTCGACGTGGTGGACGGGCTGGTGCTGGGCCCCGCCCTGGACCCGGGCCGCACGCCCACCGCCTATGCGATGGTGTTCGAGCGCATCGGCGAACTGACCGGCGACGCGGCGACCGACCACGCCACCTTCGAGCGCCTGGCGTCGCAGGACCCGCTGGCGCCCGAGGGGTCGGTGCCCGAGGCCATGGCCAGCCACCTGTTGCGCGACGTCGGGCCGGCGCAGGTCCCGCTGGGCGGCGACCTGCTGCTGCGCCTGCCGATCAGCCGATCGATGGCGCGGGGCGCGGCCTACCGCGAAGCTTCAAACTCCTGACGGGCGCCCCCGCGCATCGCGATGCATCGCGGTGCAGTCCGGCGCGCCTTCCCGCGACGCCGTGAGCGCGGTCTTCTGACGACAAGGTCCTTGGCCTCGGCGGCGTCAGATGCACGTCCGCGGCCATGGCGCCGGATCGCGGTCCCCCCGCGCCCCGAGCGGGGCGAGGCGCGGCCGCCGCCGAAGGACCCCGCCAGTGCATCCCGGGCCCGGCCGCCCCGGATGCGGGGTTGGGATGGCGCGCCTCCCGGTGCAGGGAGGCGCGCCACACCCATGCCCGCGTGGGCGAGCGCGCCGTATCGTCGCAGGCAGAGTTAACACGCCGACAACCGATGATGGCCCAGATACCCCCGGTCGAATATCGAGGGCCGCATGGCGGGGAGGCTTCAGTCGATTTGGGGCTCTGAGGCGGCGCGTTTGTTCGCGCTCGCGCTGGGCGCCTTTGGACTGGCCGGCGCCTGTCTGGCCTTCATCGGCCCGGAAGACCATGTGGCCGCGATCTGGCCGGCGAACGCGCTGGCGCTTGCCGTCATCCTCCGATCGCCGCCGCGCCTCTGGGCTGCGTACGCCGCTGCGGCCGCCGCCGGGCTGATGGTCGCCAACCTGGCGGTCGGCGATTCCGCCGGTCAGGCCGTATTGCTGGCGGCCTGCAACGGCGGCGAGATCCTGATCGCCGCAGCGCTGGCGAGCCGCCTCACCGCTCGCGACGTCGACGTGACCGAACCGCGCCAACTGCTGGCGCTGTGTTGCGTGGCGGCCGCCGCGCCTATCGTGCCGGCCCTGATGGCGACCGCGGTGCTGGGCGAGGCGAGCGTAGCCACCCTGATCCGCTGGTATCTGGCCAGCGCGCTGGGCCTGGCCGTGGTCACCCCGGCGCTCCTGGCGCTGGTCTCGGACGCAGGCTCACTCAAGGCCACGTTCCGGCGCAGGCGCAACTTCGCACCCCTGGCTATGCTGGTCGCGGCCTGGGCGCTGGCCTTCGGTCAGGAGACCTTCCCGCTTTACTTCCTGCTGTTCCCGCCGCTGGTGTGGTGCGCGATGACCCTGCGCAGCGCCGGCAACGCGCTGGTGCTGCTGCTGACGGGGATCGTGGCCGTGACCGCCACTCTGACCGGCCACGGCATGGCCGGGCTGATCGACGAGGACATGCAGACGAAGCTGGCGGTCCTGCAGGGGCTGCTGGCGACCATGACGTTTTCGACCCTGCCGCTGACCGCACTGCTGGCCCGGCAGCGCCGACTGAACGCCTCGCTGCGCGATGCGCTGGCCCAGGTGGGCAAGAGCGAGGAACGCTATCGCCTCCTGGCCGACAACGCCTCGGACATCGTGATCACGATCGATGACCGGGGCATCCTGACCTACGTGTCGCCGTCGATCCGGCAGCTGGGCCATGCGCCAGAGGACATGATCGGGCAGTCGCCGCTGCCCTACATCCACCCCGACGACCGCGAGGCTGTCGGCGCCCGGATGCGCGAGCGCCGGCTCAGCGGCGAGTTCACGGACGCGCCGCACCAGACCTACCGGATCCTGAAGAAGGACGGGGGCTTCACCTGGGTCGAAGGAAAGCCGTCGGTGATCCGCAACGCCCAGGGCGGGATCTCGGCGGTGATCTCGCAGCTTCGGGACGTCACCGCGCGGATGGAAGCGGAAGCGGCGCTGGCCGAGAGCGAGGCCCGCTACCGGATGCTGGCGGACCACTCGACCGACATCATCCTGAAGGTCGATGCCGCCGACACCATCCTCTATGTCTCGCCGTCCGTGAGCCGCTATGGCTACACCCCCGAGCAACTGATCGGCGTCTCCGGCTACTCCCTGGTGCACCCCGACGATCTGCCGACGGCCCAGGCCCGGATCGCCGAGCTGTTTGGGGACGGCGTCGTCGACGCCACGCGGGACCGCGCCCACCGCATCCGGACCGCCAGCGGACACTACGTCTGGATGGAGGGCAATCCCTCGCTCGTCCCCAACGCCCAGGGCGAAGTCGAGGCGGTGATCTCGCAGATGCGCGACGTGAGCGTTCGCAAGGGACTGGAAGCCGAGCTGCTGGCGGCGCGGGACGAGGCGCAGGCGGTGGCGGCCACCAAGGCCGAGTTCATGGCCAACATGAGCCACGAGGTCCGCACGCCTTTGACCGCCGTGCTGGGGTTCACCGGCCTGCTGGCCAGTCGCGACGATCTGGCCGCGGACGCGCGTCGCCAAGTGGAGCGGATCGGCGCGGCGGGCCAGGCGATGCTGGCCATCGTCAACGACGTGCTGGACTTCTCGAAGCTGGAAGCGGGCCTGATGCCCGTGACGCCCCGGCCGACGGCGCCGCTGGAGGTGCTGGAAACGGCGCTGGCCCTATTCGAGCCACAGGCCGAGGCCAAAGGGCTGCGGCTGTCGTTCGAAGCGTCGGATCTGCCGGCCCACGTCGGGATCGATCCCGACCGCACCCGTCAGGTGCTGCTCAACCTGATCGGCAACGCGGTGAAGTTCACCGACGACGGCGAGGTGGCCGTCAGCGCGATCTATGCCGACGGACGGCTGAAGGTGTCGGTTCGCGACAGCGGGGCGGGCATGACCGAGGCCCAGCAGGCCCGGCTGTTCCAGCGCTTCTCGCAGGTGGACGGCGACGCCGCGCGGGCCGGCGGCGGGACGGGCCTGGGCCTGGCCATCTGTCGCGGCCTGGTGGAGGCCATGGGCGGCGAGATCGGATTGACCAGCGCCGTGGGCCAGGGCTCGACCTTCACGTTCGAGATTCCCGCGCCGGTCTGCGCGGCGGCCGCTGGGCCCGAGGAGGCCTCGCCGCTGGCCGGCGTGGCGGGGCTGCGGGTGCTGGTCGTCGACGACAATCCCACCAATCGCGAGCTGGCGCATGCGGTGATGGCCCAGTTCGGGGTCGAGGTGACCGACGCGTGCGACGGCGCCGAGGCGGTCGAGCTGGCGGCGCAGTGGCCCTATGACGTGATCCTGCTGGATATCCGCATGCCGGTGATGGACGGGCCCACGGCGGCGCGGCGCATCCGCGGCGAGCCGGGTCCGAACAGGGACACGCCGATCCTCGCCTTCTCGGCCGACCACCAGCTGGACGAGACGGTGTCCGGGCTGTTCGACGGCCACGTGCGCAAGCCGATGGAGGTGACGCCGCTGCTCGAGGCATTGGTCGAGGCGACGGCGTGGGAAGACGCGCTGTACGCGGCCGAGGGGTAGTCTCCCTTCCACGCCTGCGGCGCGGTCAGAACTTCCGGCGTCGTGCGTCCTTCAGCATTCCGGCCGCCGCGTTGTGGCCGGGGGCGCCGGTGACGCCGCCGCCGGGATGCGTGCCCGCGCCGCACAGGTAGAGGCCCCGGATGGGGCTGCGGTAGTCGCCGGCGCCCAGCACCGGGCGGGCCGAGAACAGCTGATCCAGGCTGAGGCGACCGTGCATGATGTCGCCGTTCACGAGGCCGAAGGTGCGTTCGAGGTCCAGGGGCGACAGCACCTGGCGGCCCAGGACCGACTTCGCGAAGCCCGGGGCGTGCCTGTCGACCGTGGCGATCATCAGGTCGGCGACCTCGTCGCGATGGTCGTCCCAGGACCGGCCGCCGGGCAGGTCATGGGCGACGTGCTGGCAGAACAGGCTGGCCACGTGCTGGCCCGTGGGGGCCAGGCTGTCGTCCAGGGTGGACGGGATCAGCACCTCGACGATGGGGTCCTTCGACCAGCCGTGGACGCGGGCGTCGTCGTAGGCGCGCTCCATGTAGGCGAGCGAGGGGGCGATGATGATGCCGGCGGTCAGGTGGTCGCCGGGATCCGGCTTCACGGTGAAGCGGGGCAGCTCGCTGAGCGCCACGTTCATGCGGAAGGTGCCTGAGCCCGAGCGGTAGCGGGCGATGCGTTCCTGGAAGTCGGCGGGCTGGGCTCCCGGCGCCATCAGCTTCTGGAAGGTGAGCTGGGGGTGCAGGTTGGAGACGACGGCGCGGGCCGGCAGGGTCTCGCCGGACGTGGTGACCACGCCCGTGGCCCGGCCCTTTTCGGTCAGGATCTCGGCGACGGCGACGTCGGTGCGGAGTTCGACGCCGCGCTCGCGGCAGCAGGCGGCCATGGCCTGGCTGATCGCGCCCATGCCGCCGATGGCGTGGCCCCAGGCGCCCTTCTTGCCGTTCACCTCGCCGAACACGTGGTGCAGCAGCACATAGGCCGAGCCCGGCGTGTAGGGGCTGGCGAAGTTGCCGACGACGCCGTCGAAGCCGTAGGCCGCCTTGATCGGCGCGCTCTCGAACCAGCCGTCCAGCCAGTCACCGGCCGACTGCGAGAACAGGGCCAGGAGGTCGCGCTTGGCGGTGAGGTCCAGCTTGGAGAGCTTGCGGCCCAGCACGGCGCTCTTGAGCAGCTCGGGCAGCGCCTGGGCGAAGCCGCCCTCGACCAGGTTGGGCGGCGTCACGAGGACCAGCTCGCGCAGAACGTCGGCGATGCGGTCCAGGCGGGCCCAGTAGGCGGGCAGCCGCTCGGCGTCCTTCACCGAGAAGCGGGCGGTCTCGGCCTGGGTGATCCCGTCGCCGACGCTGAAGCTGTCGCCGTCCAGGGGCAGGAAGTTGGAGACCTTGCGCTCGACCACCTTCAGGCCGTGGCGGTGCAGCTCCAGGTCGGCGATGACCTGCGGGTTCAGCAGCGAGACGGTGTAGCTGGCCACGGAATTGCGGAAGCCGGGGTGGAATTCCTCGGTCACCGCCGCGCCGCCCAGCACGCCCCGGCGCTCCAGCACCGTCACCTTCAGCCCGGCCTTGGCCAAGTAGGCCGCGCAGGTGAGGCCGTTGTGGCCCCCGCCGACCACGATCACATCGGTTGTCATGGCCGCCGGATGACACGGCGGCGGGCGGCGGGCAACTGGGGGGCCGGTTTCGCTTGCCCGCGGGGCGGCTCACGTTATCCTGGCCACAGGTATCGGGTCGCGCATCGCCGCGACCGGGCTGGCGCACCCGCAGCGAATTCAGGCTGCGAACGCGAACCCAGTCAGGCGTCCGTCGATAACCTGGCGCCACGACCGCTAACCCCAACCGGGAGGCCGCCGTGGCGCGCAAACTCACGTTCGAATTCCTCCGCACGGAGGCCGCGTCGGCCGGCGTGCTCGCAGCCGCCGCCGTGGCCGCGCTGATCGTGGCGAACTCGCCCCTGGCAGGCGACTACTTCGCCCTGCTGAAGAGCGAGCACGCCCTCGCCCTCGGACCGTTGTCGTTGACCCTTTCGGTCTCGGACTGGATCAAGGAAGGGCTGATGTCGCTGTTCTTCCTGGTCGTCGGCCTGGAGATCAAGCACGAGATCCTGCGGGGCGAACTGAGCGATCCGCGCAAGCTGGCCACGCCGGTGATCGCCGCCCTGGGCGGGATGATCGGGCCGGTCGCGGTCTACCTCACCCTGTCGGGCGTCCTGGGCGCGCCGCATGCCGGCTGGCCGATCCCGGTGGCCACGGACATCGCCTTCGCGCTGGGGGTCCTGGCGCTGGTGGGTCGAGGGCTGCCCCCGTCCCTGCGGATCTTCCTGCTGACGCTGGCCATCGTCGACGACCTGGGCGCCATCGTGCTGATCGGCGCCCTCTACAGCGGCGGGACCGATTGGACGATGGCCGGGGCGGCGGCGGGACTGCTGGCCGCCATCGCGCTGGCGGCCCGCCTGGGCAAGATGCCGTCGCCGTTCTGGATCATCGGATTCGCCGCCATCTGGTGGTGCACCGTCCTTTCGGGACTGAGCACCTCGCTGGCCGCCGTCGCGTTCGCCGTCATCGTGCCGCTGAAACCCCGGCGCGAGGATCACCAGAGCCCGCTGCAGGAAGCCATGCACGACCTGCACCCCTACAACGCCTTCCTCGTGCTGCCGCTGTTCGCCTTCGCCAAGGCGGGGGTTTCGATGGCCGGGCTGGGGATGGAGCAGGCGCTGGCCCCGCTGGTCATCGCCATCGCCCTGGGGCTGTTCCTGGGCAAGCAGACCGGGGTGCTGGGCGCCGTGTGGCTGGTCACAAAGCTGAGGCTGGGCGAGCGGCCTGCGGGCGCCACGTGGTTGCAGCTCTATGGGGTGAGCCTGCTGTGCGGCATCGGCTTCACCATGAGCCTGTTCATCGGGGCGCTCGCCTTCCCCGGCCAGGCCACCGACCTGCAGACCGAGGTCAAGCTGGGCGTGCTCGGGGGCAGCGTGCTGTCGGCCATCGCCGCGAGCGTGGTGCTGACCCTGGCGCGGCGCGCCAAGGCGGCGACGCCGGCGGAGGGTGTCTGATGTCCGTCGAGGCCTGGGCGCTGTTCGGCGCGATGATCCTGGGTCTGGTCCACCTGACGGCGGCCTCGTTCACCTTCAAGGCGCAGGTCGGCAACGCCTACTCGGTCGGCGCCCGGGACGAGGATCTGCAGCCATCCGGCGTGGCGGGGCGCCTGGCGCGGGCGCAGAGGAATTTCCTGGAGACCTTTCCGATCTTCGCCGCGGCGGTGCTGCTGCTGGAGCATCTGGAGAGGACCGGGACAACGCTGGGGGTGTGGGGCGCAGCGATGTACCTGACGGGGCGTATGCTGTTCCTGCCCCTCTACGCGGCCGGCCTGCCCTGGATCCGCACGTTCAGCTGGAACTTCGCCTCCCTGGGCCTGGCGATGGTGCTGGCCGCGGTGGTGTGGCGGTAAGATCGGTCGCAGCGGTCAATCCGCGAAGAGCGCCCGGGCCGTGAACGTCGCTGCGACGGCGCCCGCGAGCTGGGCGGCGATGAAGGCCGGAGCTGACGTCGGGTCGATACCCGCAAACGTATCCGACAGGCTGCGAGCCACGGTCACCGCCGGATTGGCGAAGGACGTCGAGGCGGTGAACCAGTAGGCGGCGGTGATGTAGAGGCCGACGGCGACGGACGTGAAATCCGGCCGGAAGCGGATCGTCCCCAGGATCGTCAGGACAAGGCCGAAGGTGGCCAAGGCCTCTGAGAAGGCCTGAGCCGGGCCGTCGCGCAGCTTGGTCGACACCTGCAGGATCGGCTCAGCGAACATCACGTGGGCCGCGTAGACGCCCGCGATGGCGCCGGCGACCTGGGCGGCGAGATAGGCCGCCGCGAGCCCCCAGCCGATCTCGCGGCGCAGCGCGGACACGAGGGTGACCGCAGGGTTGAAGTGGGCGCCCGACAGCGACCCGAAGATGGTGATCAGCACCACCAGCGCTGCGCCCGTGGCGAGGGTGTTGCCCAGCAGCGCGATGGCGACGTTTCCGCCGGCCAGCGTTTCGCCCATGATCCCGGAGCCTACGACCACCGCCAGCAGCAGCGCCGTGCCCAGCGCTTCGGCCATGACGCGGCGGCCGGGACCGACGGGTTCTTGTTGCGGCTCCAGGCTCGCCGCTGTCAGCACTTGGCGCCTTCCGCGGCGCATCCGGCGCCGGCCTGAGCCGCCAGCGGGGCGCAGATCTCGGGCTTGCCGGCGCAGCAGTCCTCCATGAGGAACGCCAGCAGGCCCCGCATCTGTTCGTAGGCGGCGCGGTAGATGATCGATCGGCCGTCGCGGCGCGAGACGATAAGCCCTGCGTTCGACAGGATCGTCAGGTTGGCCGACAGGCTGCTCTGCGGGCTGCCGGTGGTCCGCGCGATCTCGCCAGCGGCCATCCCGTCGGGCCCCGCCTGCACCAGCAGACGGAACACGTCGAGACGGCCGGGATGAGCGAGCGCGCCGAGGCCGCGGATGGCTTCGTCTTTTTCCATTATTCTGGAATATCAGAACAATTGAGTCGCAGCCCAGAGCTTTTGTGTCAGCAGCAGGCGCCGGCGGAGGTCGGGACCGGCTCGGCCTTCGGGGCCGGGGCGCCGCAGCAGGCGGTGGCCGGCGTCTGGGCCTCGAGCGCCGCCAGGGCGTCACTCGCGCCGTAGGTGGTCGCCTCGCCGAACGTATAGAAGGTTTCCCAGCGCAGGCCGGCCGGATCGGCGACCCAGCTCTTGTCGGACTGGGCGTAGCAGCAGGTGGTGGCTTCCTCGTCGAAGGTCTGGGCGCCGGCGTCCTTGAGGCGGCCCGCAAGCTCGGCGAGTTCGGCGTTCGAATCCACCTGGATGCCCACGTGGTCGAGGCCCGCGGCGCGGTCGCGCTGCGAGATGGCGAAATTCACCTTGGGGTCGTCGAGCATCCACTTGGCGTAGTCGTCCTTCACCACGCTCGGCTTCGCGCCGAACAGGGTTTCGTAGAACTGGATGGACTGGTCGAGGTCGGGCACGCTGACGTGCAGGTGGAGGCGCTTCATGAGGTAGGGCTCCGGTTTCGAACTGATGTCTTTCTATATTTCTAGAATATTCGAATCGTCAAGCGGCGCCGCTGGGAAAATGCGTGCGCCGCCGCATGGCGAGCCCGAGTTGGAGCGGAACAATAGGGCTCGCGAGCCATTCCGCGTGCATGGCCCGGCTCGCGATCCGACATGAGACGTTCTACGGCTACGACCGACCGGTTTCGTTCGGCCTGCACCGGCTGCTGGTGCGGCCGCGCGACAGCCACGCCATCCGGGTGACCGAGGCCCTGCTGACCGTCTCGCCGCCCGGCGAGACCCGCTGGGTCTACGATGCGCTGGGCAACTCGGTGTGCTGCTTCACGCCTCAGGGGCAGTCGAGCGGACTGTCGATCGTCAGCGAACTGGTGATCGAGCGCTTCCCGGCCCAGTTGTCGGACGTGCGGATCGAGGATCCGCAGACGGCGACCCCCATCGTCTATGCCCCGACCGACCGCGCCGTGCTGGCCCCCTTCCTGGATCCCGTCACGGAGGACGCCAACGGCGACCTGCTGAAGTGGCTCCGCAACCTGGTGGGCAGCCCCCACGAGCCCGCGCTGGATTCGCTGATGCGGCTGAACCAGTACATCCACGACACCTTCGATTACGAAGCGAGAGACATGGGCGCGGCCCAGGACCCGGCGCATACGGTGCGGATGGGATCTGGCACGTGCCGCGACTTCGCCTGGCTGATGGTCGAATCGCTGCGCCGGCTGGGCTACGCGGCGCGGTTCGTGACCGGCTATCTCTATTGCCCGGCGAACGCGGGGATGCGCGGCGCGGGCGCGACGCATGCGTGGTGCGAGGCTTTCCTGCCCGACCTGGGCTGGACCGAGTTCGATCCCACCAACGCGCTGGTCGAGAGCCCCGACCTGATCCCCGTGGCCGTCGCCCGCAGGCCGGCCGAAGCCGCCCCGGTGTCTGGGACAATCTTCGGCGACCCGGGCGGCGCCTACCTCAGCGTTCACGTGGATGTGCGCGCCGTCGATTCGCTTCCCGGCGCCGCTTCGGTCATGGATTTCAGCAGCGAAGACATGTGGAAAGGCGGCCGCCATGACTCACGGCTTCCAACAGCAGGGCAAAATGCTGGGGCTGGCGTTCCCGAAATCGGCCGCCATGCCGCAACACGGGCAGAAGCCCCCTGAGAAGCCCCTGCCCGTCCGCGCGCCACGCAGCTATAAGCCGCGTCCGGGACACTGATCCTTCCGTACAGACGGCGAGCCCCAGTTGGCCGCGAAAGAGGATGACAGCATGAGCCTGGTTTTGGGTCGTCGCGAACTGCTGACCGCGGGCGTGGGCCTGCTGGTCCCCAGTGCAGCTCTGGCGGCGCCGCCGCCGCGACTGTCCTTCGCGGTGTTTCGCAATGGAACCAAGGTGGGCGAGCACGTCATCAATTTCTCGGGCGACGACGATGCGCGCACGCTGACCACCGACGTGAACATGGTGGTCAAGGTCGGGCCGGTGCCGGTCTACAAGTACAAGCACACGGCGGTCGAGAAGTGGGCCGGCGGCAAGTTCGTCAGCGTCGAGACGACCACCAACGGCAACGGCAAGATCACGAAGGCCTCGGCGCGGGCCATGGGCGGGTACGTGGCGATCACCGGCCCCACCGGCGCCTCGCGCGGGCCGGCCGACGCGGCGCCGCTTAGCCACTGGAACCAGGCCAGCTTCGGGCGGCCCCTGTTCAACCAGCAGGAAGGCAAGATGCTGAAGGTGACCTGCACCCGTGTGAAGCCCGGCCACTGGCAGATCCGCGGCGAAGCCGAGATCGACGACTTCTATGACGCGAACGGCAACTGGCTGGCGCTGCGTGGCAAGCTCGAGGACGGCTCGAAGCTGGAATACAAGCGCATCTGACCGCGCGCGAGGGGTCCTCGCTTCCTTCCCTTCCGGACGGTGAGGCGGGAGCCGTTGCGTGGCCGGCTTGGCCGTGCCTAACTCCACCCATGTGTCCCGGCTACGAACGCCTCAGGGGTTAAGAGCCCCCGCCGAACCCAAGGCTCCCCGCACGCTGCGGGCGTGAGCCTTTGCGCGCACCCCTTTCCCGGGCGTTCCTTCGATGAGCTTCTTCTCCAACGCGGCGGTGAACCGCCTCAATCTGCATTCCGGCATCCAGACGCTGGCCCAGGAGGCCGGCGGCATATTCATCCTGGTCTTCCTGCTGAAGGCGGGCGTTCCGGCCCCGCTGGTGCTGTGTTCGATGGCGGCGATGACCGCCGGCCGCTTTGTGCTGCGGCCCTTTGTCCTGCCGATCGCGCGGCGTCTCGGCCTGCGCACCACGCTGGTCCTGGGGACCCTGATGGAAGCGGCCGTCTTCCCGATCCTGCCGTTCGTGAAGGGCGTGGACGGAGCGTTCCTGGCCATGGTGCTCGTGAGCCCGCTGGGCAGCGTGCTCTACTGGACCTGCTATCACGCCTACTTCGCCGCCGTGGGCGACGACGAGCATCGGGGCGGTCAGGTGGCGGTGCGCACGGCGCTGATGGCGCTGGTCGGCATCGGCGCGCCGCTGCTGGGCGGCTGGGCGCTGTTCCTGGGCGGGCCATGGCTGGCCTTCCCGGCCGCGGGCGTGCTCCAGATGCTGGCGGCCCTGCCGCTGCTGGGCGCGCCGCAGGTGGCCGTGGCCCCGGCGGCCCCGGGCGGCTTCCGCGTCGCCTGGATGGGCTCGGCGCTGATGGCGTGCGACGGCATCTTCGCGGGCGGCTACCACTATGTCTGGCAGGTCGCGCTGTTCATTGCCCTGGGCGAGAGCTTCACCGCCTATGGCGGGGCAATGGCGCTCTCGGCGTTGGCGGGGACCGTCTTCACGCTGTGGATCGGCAGGCACATCGACGCCGGCAAGGGCCGATCGGCCATCCTCATCGCCTTTGTCGTGGCGGCCGGCGTGCTGGCGCTGCGCGGCGTCAGCCTGGGCTCACCCTGGCTCGCGGTGACCGCCAATGCGCTGGGGGCGCTGGTGGTGGCGGTCTGGGTCCCGGCGCTGATGGCCCCGATCTACAACCTCGCCAAGGCCTCGCCCTGCCCCCTGCGGTTCAGCGTGGCGACCGAGTGCGGCTGGGACATCGGCTGCGGCGTGTCGTGCCTGGTGGGCGCGGCGATCGTGGCCAGCGGGGCGACCTATGCAGCGCCGATCCTGATCGGCCTGGTGGGCGTCACCATGGCCTCGGGGCTGCTGTGGAGGCGCTACGGCGCCTCGGGCCCCACGGCGTTGAGCACATAGGCGTCGAAGGCGGCCCGGGCGGTGGTGAGGCAGCCGTCGACCTGGGCCACCGTCACGATGCCGTCGAACTTGCTGAGGTCGGCGTCGGGGCAGACCTTGTCCATGCTGGGCGCGGCGCGGCGCACGCGGGCGGGCGCCACCAGCAGCTTCAGCACCTGGACGCGGCTCTCGTTGACGCTGGCCAGCTGGGTGCGGGGCGCGCGGACGGGCGCCGCGGCGCCGGCCAGCCGGGTGACCTGGCCCGCGGTGTCGACCAGCACGACGCTGCGGCCCTGGGCGATCTGCAGGCTCTCGCCGCTGGCCACCTCGCGGCCGCGCACGATCGCGGGATCGGTGGACGACACGACGACAAAGTCGGCGGCGGCGGCGGCGCCGGCAAGGCCGGCGGCCAGCGCCAGGCCGAGGATCAGACTACGCAAGGGCGCCTCCACTGGACCGGCGGCGACTCTGGCGACCGTGGGCTGTACGTCAAGCGCTTGCCCCCGTCACGCGACCTGGCGGAAACCGAAAACTTCGTATGGCGCAGGCCGCTCTGGGCGTTGCGCCGTCGGCAAATCCCCCTAGCATTGGAACAGGGTGCTCCGCGCGCGGACCGCACTTTCGAAATTTCGTTGCTTTCAGGGAGCCGTGAAGCCGGGCGCCAAGACCCCGGCGGTGCGGGCTAAGTGTTGGACAAGCTCGAGGAAACCGAAGACCTCGCCCAGGTGGCGGCCGACGACGATCTGGCCGTCCGCGAGGCGGCCTACGAGAAGTTCGTCTGGGACAACCTCAAGCGCAACTACATCGGCAACTACCTGCACGGCATGCTGGGGATGACCGGCTTCCGGCTGGTCAACGCCCCCACCTTCCTGCCGGCCTATCTGTTCGCGGTCTCGGGTTCGAACACCATCGTCGGCCTGGCGCTGGCCTTGCAGCAGGTGGGCGGGATCATCTCGCCGATCTTCGGGGCCACCAAGGTCGAGCACCGCACCAAGGTCATGCCGGCCGCCATGTGGATGGGCGGCCTGGGGCGACTGGCCATTCTGGGCATGGGCGTGGCGGGCTGGTTCCTGTCGGGCCAGCCGCTGGTCTGGGCCCTGCTCTTCTTCATCCTGATGTTCGGCATCTTCATGGGCGCCCAACGGGTGGTCTTCAACGTGCTGATGTCGAAGGTGATTCCCATCAGCCGACGGGGGCGGCTGCAGGCGTGGCGCAACGCCACCGGGGGCCTGATCGCCGCGATCCTGGCCTGGGTCGCGGGCAAGTACTTCGTCGACGCCAACCTGTTCGGCAACGGCTACGGCACGACCTTCATCTTCGCCTTCCTGCTGACCAGCGCGGGGCTGTGGGCGCTGCAGCTCCTGCTCAGGGAGCCGGAGCCGCCGACGGTCCGGGCCCAGGGGCGGTTCCGGGACCGCCTGCGCGACTTCCCCGCCCTGATCGCCCAGGACAAGGCCTACGCCTTCTTCCTGGTCGTGCAGATGCTGGCGACCTCGGCGCGGATCGCGACGCCGTTCTACATCCTCTACGTGGGCCGGGTGATCGGCGCCGACGGGGCGACCGTCGGACTGCTCTCGTTCGCGTTCCTGGGGGCCGACACGGTCTCGAACCTGGTCTGGGGCTACCTGGGCGACAAGACCGGCTTCCGGCTGGTGCTGATCGTGTCGATCCTGGGCTGGATGGCCGCGACGCTGATGCTGCTGAACCTGCACGACGTGACGTCGATCTTCGCCGCCTTCGCCCTGCTGGGGGCCTCGCTCAGCGGCTACATGATGGCGGCGAACACCATGATCCTGGAGTTCGGCGCCCGCGACGACCTGCCGATGCGCATCGCGGTGTCGGCCACGGCGGAGAGCATCACCGCCACCGCCGGGCCGCTGGTGGGCGGCGTCGTCGCCGAGATCTATGGCTACGACGTGGTGTTCATGGCCTCGCTGGGCTTCCTGGTGGCCGCCTTCGTGATCCTGCTGACCGCGGTGCGGGACCCACGCCGTCGCCTCGCGGCCTAGGCTGAGGCTGCGGAACCGCAGCGCTTGACCGGCATTTTCGCTCTCGGGGTCGATTGGCCGGACTGGCCGTCACATGCCGAGGAGCAATGGCTATTACTGCGGAAGAACCCGGTGACGCCCGGACAGGCATCGCCGGGCTCGACGACGTTCTGGGCGGCGGCCTCAAGCGCAACCGCGTGTTCCTCTTCGAGGGCGCGCCCGGCACGGGCAAGACCACGGCGGCCCTCAGCTACCTGATGGCCGGCGCGGCGGCGGGCGAGAAGGTGCTTTACGTCACCCTGTCCGAGACCGAGGCCGAGCTGCGCGACACCGCCGCCTCGCACGGCTGGAGCCTGGAGGGCGTCGAGGTCTTCGAGCTGGTTCCGCCCGAGAACCTGCTGGACGAGCACCAGCAGCAGAGCCTGCTCTATTCGTCCGACCTGGAGCTGGGCGAGACGACCCGGATGATCCTGGACGCCGTCGAGCGATCCGAGCCCAGCCGCGTGGTGATCGACAGTCTGTCGGAAATCCGGCTGCTCGCGCAGGGGTCGCTGCGGTATCGCCGCCAGGTCCTGGCGCTGAAGCACTACTTCGCCAAGCACGGCGCGACCGTGGTGCTGCTGGACGACCTGACGGCCGAGATTTCGGACAAGACGGTGCACAGCGTGGCCCACGGCGTCGTGCGTCTCGAGGAGCTGGCGCCCGAATACGGGGCCGAGCGCCGGCGCGTGCGGGTCACGAAGTACCGGGGCCGCAAGTTCCGGGGCGGCTATCACGACTTCACGATCAAGACCGGCGGCCTGGAAATCTACCCCCGTCTGGTCTCGTCCGAGCACAAGACCGACTTCGACCGCACGCCGCTGACCAGTGGCGTCCCGGGCCTGGACGAGCTGCTGGGCGGCGGACTGGATCGCGGGTCGAGCTGCCTGATCCTGGGCCCGGCCGGCACCGGCAAGTCTCTGATGGCGCTGTACTTCGCAATGTCGGCGATCCAGCGCGGCGA
The DNA here is from genome assembly GCF_965284355.1 of Phenylobacterium sp. Lineage (NCBI taxonomy): Bacteria > Pseudomonadati > Pseudomonadota > Alphaproteobacteria > Caulobacterales > Caulobacteraceae > Phenylobacterium > Phenylobacterium sp. The sequence continues at coordinate 1,252,968 of NZ_OZ260078.1, forward strand.
GAAGGCGGCGCTGTTCGTCTTCGACGAAGAGCTGGGTCTGCTGTTCGAGCGCGCCAAGGGCCTCGGATTCAACCTGAAACCATTGCACGACGAGGGCAGTCTGGTGGTGCAGCAGGTCGACGCCGCCGAGCTGTCGCCCGGCGAGTTCACCGCCAACGTGCGCCATTGCGTCAGGGAGCGCGGCATACGAACCGTCATCATCGACAGCCTGAACGGCTATCAGGCGGCGATGCCGGAAGAGCACTTCCTGCTGCTGCATATGCACGAGCTGCTGCAGTTCCTGAACCGGCAAGGCGCGACCACCTTCCTGACCGTCGCCCAGCACGGGCTGGTGGGCGAGACGAAGGCGCCGGTGGATGTCACCTACCTGGCCGACACCGTGCTGCTGCTCCGCTACTTCGAGGCCGCGGGCGAGGTGCGTCGGGCGGTGTCGGTGATCAAGAAGCGTTCGGGACAGCACGAGAAGACGATCCGCGAGTACGAGATCGACCAGAGCGGCCTGAACGTCGGCCCGCCGCTGACCGAGTTCCAGGGCGTGCTGCGCGGCGTGCCGAACTTCGTGGGCCCGGGCTCCGGCCTGCTGGGCGAACGGTCCGCATGACCGCCGGTTCGAGCGCGGGCTCCGAACGGACGATCGTCCTGGCCCCCATGGGGCGCGACGCCCAGATTGCGGCGGCCATCCTGGGCGAGGCGAAGATCGAGACGGCGATCTGCCCCGACATGGCGTCGCTGTTGCCGACGCTGGAAGCGGGCGCCGGCCTGGCGGTGATCGTGGAAGAGGTGCTGCACGAGCAGGACTACGGCGACTTCGCCCGCTGGGTCGAGGCTCAGCCGGCCTGGTCGGACTTCCCGGTGATCGTGCTGGCCCAGCGCGGCGGCGGGATCGAGCGCAACCCGGCGGCCGGCCGGTTCATCCAGGCGCTGGGCAACGTCAGCTTCCTGGAGCGTCCGTTCCATCCCACCACCCTGGTCAGCATCGTCCAGACCGCCTTGCGCGGGCGCAGGCGGCAGTACGAGGCGCGCGAACGCCTGCACACGCTGCGCGCAGCGGTGCGTCGCCAGCAGCAGGATCAGGCGCACCTGCGGCTGCTGATCAACGAGCTGAACCACCGCGTGAAGAACACGCTGGCCACTGTGCAGTCGCTGGTCGCCCAGACGCTGCGCAGCGCTGATGTCTCCACCCGCACGCGGGACGCGCTGACCTCGCGGATCGTGGCGCTGTCGAAGGCGCACGATGTGCTGACCAACGAGCAGTGGTCGGGCGCCGACCTGGCCGAGATCGCGGGCCAGGCGGCGCAGCCGTTCCGGCTGGGCCTGGGCGAGGCGCGGATCATCATGCGTGGCCCCCAGGTGCGCGTCCCGCCCAAGACCGCCATCGCCATGGCGCTGGCGGTGCACGAACTGGCCACCAACGCCGTGAAGTACGGTGCGCTGTCGGGGCAGGACGGACGCGTGGAGTTCACCTGGCGGATCTCGGGCCGGGCCTCAGCGCGCCAGCTGACGGCGGTGTGGCGCGAGATCGACGGGCCGCGCGTGAGCCCGCCCACGCGCGCCGGCTTCGGCACGCGGCTCATCCAGCGCGGACTGGCGGCTGACCTGAACGGCGAGGTGACCATCCAGTATCCGCCCGAGGGCGTGATCTGCACGATCCGCGCCATGCTGGACGCCGCCGACCTGGACGCCGCGGAGATCGAGCCGCCCTTGGAGCCCCGCCGCCGCCCCGCCGCGCCCCCCGAGGATCCGGCCGAAGCGCCGTCGCCCGCCTAGCGGCGATTGGGCCGTCGCGCCAGGCCGTGCTATGGCCCGGCGATGGTCCGTCGCAGCGCAAACCCGTCCGGTTGCTCGAACGCCACCCTCGCGGGGCGTCTGGCCGGTCGTGCGCGTGTGAACGCCTAGCCTTCCAGACAAGCCCCGCCGGACCGGCCGGGGCTTTGGATCACATCAGGAAGGCGCCTCCCCGGCCTCCGGCTCACTCAGACGAGAGACCGAGATGGACGACCGAAAACCCCTGCCCCCTACGCCCGTGCTGGAGACCGCGCGGCTGATCCTGCGCCCGCTCGCCGAGACCGACATCCCGACGATCCAGCGGATCTTCCCCCAGTGGGAGCTGGTGAAGCACCTGGGCCCGCAGATTCCCTGGCCCTACCCGGGCGACGGGGCCGCCACGAACATGGCGATGTGCCTGGATCAGCGCGCCAAGGGCGAGAAGTTCTTCTGGGCGATCACATTGAAGGGGGACGACACCCTGCGCGGCCGCATCGACCTCTGGCCGTTCGATGGCCAGCGTCGCGACATGCGCGGCTTCTGGCTCGACCCCGAGCTTTGGGGACAGGGCCTGATGATGGAGGCGGCCGAGGCGGTGACGGCCTACGCCTTCGAGGTGCTGGAATGGCCGTTCCTCTACCTGAGCAACTCGGCGAAGAACGTCGGCTCGCACCGGGTGAAGGAGAAGCAGGGGGCCGTGGAGATCGCCCGCGAACCCTTCGCCTATGTGTCGGGGCCGGCTGACAAGGTGACCTGGATTCTGCGCCGTGAAGCCTGGCTCGCGAGGCCTGCGACATGAGCTTCCTGCCCTCTTTTTCGGCATGAATTGCACGAAAAGTCAGCGAATCTGCCGTCGGACGGGCATGCACGCGGGCGCCCGTCCGATAGGCGGTTGGCCGGCTACATGCTCACTGCCTATGCACGCCTTGCCTCGCGCATAGGCAGATCGGCGGAATACCGCCGGCGGCGCGGGGTCGAGGGGGAGACGCCATGACCCGGGCGCGCGTGCTGGCCGGACTTTCGACGCTGATTTTCGCGGCATCCGGCGCGGGCTCGGCCCTGGCGCAGGACGCTCCGCCCACGGCTGATCCGGCCAACACCGCCTGGATCCTGGCGGCGACCGCGTTGGTGCTGTTCATGACCCTGCCGGGATTGGCCCTGTTCTACGCGGGCCTGGTGCGGGCCAAGAACGCGCTCAGCGTGATGATGCATTGCGTGGCGATCGCCTGCCTGGCCTCGGTGCTGTGGCTGCTGGGCGGCTACAGCCTGGCCTTCTCGGGCTCGAACCCCTTCATCGGCGATCTCGCCAAGTTCGGCCTGCCCGGCGGCCGCGACGCCGTCAGCGGCACGCTGCCCGAGACGGTGTTCTTCGCCTTCCAGATGACCTTCGCGATCATCACCCCCGGGCTGATCGTCGGCGCCTACGTCGAGCGGATCAAGTTCGGGGCGGTGCTGATGTTCTCGGGCCTCTGGCTGCTGCTGGTCTATGCGCCGGTCTGCCACTGGGTATGGGGCGGCGGATGGCTGGCCCAGATGAAGGTCATGGACTACGCGGGCGGCCTGGTGGTCCATGCGACGGCCGGCGTCTCGTCGCTGGTGGCGGTGGCGATGCTGGGGCCGCGCGATGGCTTCCCGGGCGACCTGCACCCGCCGCACAACCCCGGCATGACGATGATGGGCGCCGGCATGCTTTGGGTGGGCTGGTACGGCTTCAACGCGGGCAGCGCGCTGGCGGCCGACGCGGCGGCGGGCTCGGCCCTGGTGGCGACCCACCTGTCGGCGGCGACCGCGGGCCTCGTCTGGGCGCTGATCGAGCGCGTGAAGTTCGGGCGCACCAGCATGATCGGCGTGGTCACCGGCGTCGTGGCCGGCCTCGCCACCGTAACCCCGGCCTCGGGCTTCGTGGGTCCGGTCGGCGGCGTCGTCCTGGGCGCGCTGGGCAGCCTGATCTGCTTCCACTGCGTGGGTCCGGTGAAGTCCAAGCTGAGGCTGGACGACAGCCTGGACGTCTTCGCCGTCCACGGCGTGGGCGGCATCCTGGGCACCCTGGGCGTCGCCGTGCTGGCCTCGGCCCAGCTGGGCGGCGTGGGCTACGCCGAGGGCATGACCATGGGCAGCCAGGCCGGCGTGCAGGCGCTGGGCGTGCTCACCGTCTGCGCCTGGTCGGCGGCGGCCTCGGCCGTAATCCTGCTCATCTGCAAGGTCACCGTGGGCCTGCGCGCCACCCCGGAAGCGATCGAAGACGGGCTCGACCTCTCGACCCATGGCGAGCGGGCGTATCAGAACTAGTGGGTTGAGCTGCGGGCGATTCCGCCCGCTTGATCGACGCAGATGATCCAGGTTCCCACGGCGCTCTGGGCGCACACCGCCTTCGATCTTGCCGCCTGGGGTGCGGGCCTGGGCTTGAGCGTCGTGCTCCACCGCTGGCGGCTGCGGGGGTTGACCGAGGCCGTCGCCGGCAAAGTGGGCGGCGGCTACTTCGCGGCGTTGGCGGCGGGCGCCATTCCCGGCGCCTGGCTGGCCGGATCGCTGAACTCGCTGCAGAACGCCCAACCCGCCCTGTCGCATAGCGTGGTGGGCGCTCTTGTCGGCGCGATCGTGGGCGTCGAGGTCTACAAGGCCCTGCGCGGCGTGAAGGGCTCAACCGGTGGGATGTTCGTCGGGCCGTTCGCGCTGGGCGTTGTGATCGGGCGCTGGGGCTGCCTGTTCGCGGGCAAACCCGACGGGACCTATGGCGCGCCTACCGCCCTGCCCTGGGCCGTCGACCTGGGTGACGGGATCGGACGCCATCCCGTGCAGGCCTACGAGAGCCTGGCCATGGCTCTGTTCCTGGCCGTCTACCTCGAGGGACTGGCGCGCAGACGGCCCTGGGCGATGCGGCGGGGGTTCTACGCGCTGTGCCTCTGGTACGGGGCCACCCGCTTCGGTTGGGAGTTCCTCAAACCCTATCCATCGTTGATTGGACCGCTTAACCTCTTCCACGTGCTGTGCGGGGGGCTGGTCGCTTATGGATGGGTCTACTATCGAGCCAGCCTCGTCCGCGATCGCGCGGAAGGCCGCGCCCTACCTGTTCCTGGGCCAGACCACGAGCCTGTGTGAGACCTGCCTGGCGCTGGTCCCGGCCAAGGTGATCGGCGAGGACGGCAAGGTCTTCTACCTCAAGCGCTGTCGCGAGCACGGGGTGCAGAAGACCCTGATCGCCGACGACATCGCCTATTGGAAATCCCAGCGCGACTGGCTGAAGCCCGGCGACCGGCCGCTCTCAGTGGCCACGCGCACCGAACACGGATGTCCCTACGACTGCGGTCTCTGCCCCGACCACGAGCAGCACTCGTGCCTGGCGATCGTGGAGATCAACGAGGCCTGCAACCTGTCGTGCCCCGTCTGCTTCGCCGACTCATCGGTGAAGCGCGAGGCCCATCGGCCGCTGGCCGAGATCGAGCGGATGCTGGACGTGATCGTCGAGGCCGAGGGCGAGCCTGATCTTGTCCAGCTCTCGGGCGGCGAGCCCACCATCCATCCGCAGTTCTGGGAGATTCTGGACGCGGCCAAGGCGCGGCCGATCCGGCATCTGATGATCAACACCAACGGCCTGCGGATCGCGCGCGAGCCGGGCTTCGCCGAGCGGCTGGCCGCCTACATGCCGGGCTTCGAGGTCTATCTGCAGTTCGACAGCCTGAAACGCGATGCGCTGATCGAATTGCGCGGCGCCGACCTCACCAAGGTGCGGGTCGAGGCGCTGGAGGCGCTGGAGCGGGCCAACATCTCCACAACCCTCGTGGTGACGCTGAAAAAGGGCGTCAACGACGACGAGATCGCCGACATCGTCCGCTTCGCGCTGAACTGGCGCTGCGTGCGCGGGGTGACATTCCAGCCGATCCAGGACGCCGGGCGCAACGACGGATTTGACGCTAAGCAGCATCGGATGGTGTTGACCGAGGTGCGTCGGAAAATCGCCGAGGCCGGCGTCTTCGGCCTGGACGACCTGATCCCCCTGCCCTGCAACCCGGACCAGATCTGCATCGGCTATGGCCTCAGGAACGGGCGGGAGGTGCAGCCGGTGACGGCGATGCTGCCGCGCGAGCTGTTCGTGGCCGCGGCGCCCAACACGGTGACCTTCGAGAGCTATCCCGAGCTGCGCGAGAAGGTGTTCGAACTGCTGTCGCTCTCGACCGCGCAGGGCAATACGTCGGACAAGCTCGCCAACCTGCTCTGCTGCCTGCCGGAGGCGGCGGTGCCGCAGGAGGTGGCCTACGAGAACACCTTCCGGGTGGTGGTGAGCCAGTTCCTGGACCGCTTCAACTTCGACTTGGGGACCGTCAAGCGCAGCTGCGTGCACTTCGTGCAGCCCGACGGGCGGATCATCCCCTTCGACACTTACAACACGTTCTACCGGCCGGGCGCGGCAGGGGCCGAGGCGTTGAAGCGGGGGCAAGGTCTATGAGCGAGCGGCGGGCGGTCCAACGGTTCTTCGGCGCGGCGCTGATCGGCGTGGGCGTACTGATGATGCTGCTGTGCGGCGGCTGCGGCGCGCTGTTCTCCATCGGCTTCTTCATCAGTGGCCTGGCCTCGTCGAACCACGAGGACATCAGTATGGTCATCATGCCGATCCTGCTGGGCGGCGTGCCGGCCGCCGTCGGACTGGGCCTGTTCATCGTCGGGCGGGATTTGCGGCGACCGACCAACAGGGCCGCACCACTACCACCATCGGTCGACGACAACGACGGCGGCGACGACGGCGGCGTCCACCCGTAGAGTGCCACGCCGCCGTCGCTCGAGAACCGCGGGTGTTCTGGCCAACTGAGATCGGTATCTAGCTTCTACAGAGAGCTCAGGATCTCGGCGACGCAGCTATCGGCGTCGCGTCCGGCAGTGTCGATCACTAGGCGTTCGCGCGTCCAGGGGCGATAGTCGCGCGCGGCGACCTCTTCCCAGGTCGGCGGCGTCAGGCCGGGCACGTCAGGCGCACGGGACTCGACCCGCCGGCGGTGCTCCGCAGCGTCGCTGCAGATGATCTCGATCTCCACGAACTCGGCCGCCGCTCGTCGCGCGGCGTCGCGCCAGGCGTCGCGGGTCTCCATCCAGGGGTTCACGCTGTCGCCGACCACGTCCAGGCCCAGGCGCAGGTTGTCGACGGCCAGGGCGCAGGCGGCGCGGTAGCCTTCGTCGGTGATCGGGGTCGCCTCGTCGGCGATGGCCGTCTCAATGGTGTCGATGCGCAGCCAGACGGCCCGGAGCTGGCGGGCCAGCTCGCGGGCTATGGTCGATTTCCCGGTTCCCGGCAGGCCTGCGAAGACGACCAGCAGGGGCAAGGGGTCAGGCCGCCGCCTGCTTGCGCACGGCGCCGACGATGCGGGCCTTGGCGATCTCGTTGGCGACTTCGTGGGTGGGGCGGCGTTCGTGCTGGGCCTGGTCGAGGACTTCCTCGAGGGTCAGCATCAGGCGGTCGAGCTTGGCGTCCACCCAGGCCGGGTCGAAGGCTTCGTCGCGGTCGAGGGCGCGGATCTCGCCGGCGACGTTGATGATGCCGCCCCCGTTGATGACGTAGTCGGGGGCGTAGAGAACGCCGCGGTTGAAGAGTTCGCGGCCCGCGTCGGCGGAGGCCAGCTGATTGTTCGCGGCGCCGGCGATGATCTTCGCCCGGATGCGCGACAGGGTGTCGAGGCTGATGGCGCCGCCCAGGGCGCAGGGGGCGAAGACGTCGGCTTCGACGTCGAAGATGGCGGAGGGGGCCACGACCTCGGCGTTCGTCTCGGCGCCCACGCGGCGCAGGGTCTCGCCGTTGACGTCGGTGAGGATCAGCCGGGCGCCGGCAGCGTGCAGCTTCTTCGCCAGGTATTCGCCGACGTGGCCCACGCCCTGGATGGCGACGCGGACGCCGCCCAAGTCGCGCTTCAGCGCGCGCTGCACGCAGAGGCGCACGCCGCGGAACACGCCCTCGGCGGTGACCGGGCTGGGGTCGCCCGAGGCGGCGGCGTGGCCGTCGAGGCCGGCGACGTAGCGGGTCTGGGTGCGGGCGTAGGCCAGGTCGACGGGCGAGACGCCCACGTCCTCGGCGGTCCAGTACTTGCCGCCGACGTCTTCCACGGCGCGGCCGAAGGCTTCGAACAGCTGAGGCGTCTTCTGGGTGCGGCTGTCGCCGATGATGACCGACTTGCCGCCGCCCAACTCGAGGTCGGCCATGGCGTTCTTGTAGGACATGGCGCGCGAGAGGCGCAGCGCGTCGACCAGGGCCTCTTCCGAGGACGCGTAGGGCCACATGCGGCAGCCGCCGGCAGCGGGGCCGCGCGCGGTGGAGTGGACGGCGATGATGCACTTCAGGCCGGATTTTTCATCCGAGAAGGCGTGGACGCCTTCATGTCCCTCGAATGCCGGGGAATCGAACAAGGTCATGCCGTGAACTCTATATCCTGGGGGAGGAATTTCGCTGCATCTACGCCTCGCCGGGTCATCTCACAACCCCGCGGCGCGGCGCGAAGCGTCGCGGTTGGCGTCCTTGGCGGCGCCGGGGATCGGCGGCGCGTCGGACGGCAGCGGCGCGTCGGGATCGCGGATGAAGCTGAGCATGTCGGCGATCACCACCGCGCGCTGCTTGTCGCGGGTGAGCAGATGGTGGCCGGCGGCGTAGTAGGCGCTGCGGTCCGAGGGCTGGAGGCGCTTCACCGCCTTGAAGGCGGCGTTCTTGGGGATGATCTGGTCGTTGGCGCCGTAGAGGTAGAACGTGGGCACGTGGTCGTCGCCGACCCGGGCGGCCGCCTTGTCCATCAGCTTGACCAGCCCGTAGAGGGTGTCGGACCGCGCGCCCCAGATCATCAGCCGGTCGCGGCCCATGGCGATCAGCTCGTCGCGGTTGTCGGTGGGGTAGATGCGGTTCGTGACCCAGCGGGGCGGCGTGTAGACCTTGCCGGCCGTGAAGTTGGCGGCCAGCCACAGCAGGGTCTTGTTGGGCAGGGGCTGGGACTTGAAGCCCCAGACGCCGGGGGCCAGCAGCAGCAGGCGGTCGGCCGGCGGCGGGTCGTCGCCCGCGAAGGCGACAGCGGCCACCGAGCCGCCCATGCTCTCGCCCACCACGGCGACGACGGCGTTCGGATGCCGGGCGCGCGCCAGGGCGGTCACCGTGCGCAGGTCCTGGCTCATCAGCTCGGCGCCGGCCCACACGCCGCGGCCGGGAGAGCGGCCGAAGCCGCGCTGGTCGTAGGCGTAGGTCGTCACGCCCTGGGCGGCCCAGGCCTCGGCGGCGAAGTGGAAGGCGTTGGCGTAGTCGTTCATGCCGTGGGCGGCGACGATGACGGCCCACGGCTCGCCCTCGGCCTGCCACGTCGTGAGCCCCAGCCGCGCGCCGTCGAAGGTGACCACCGCGTCGCTCTCGAAGTGGGGGCCCTGGAAGCCCGCGGCCGGGGTCAGCGGCTGCTGCCGCAGCATGGGCGAGCAGGCCGATAGCGTCAGCAGCAGGACGGCGAGGACGAGACGCATCATCACGGGGGACTATAGAGCCCGCCCGTTAACCCTGAGAAAAGGGCGACCTTGCGTCGCCCTCCCCTTACCCGATGCCGAACATCGCCCGTTCCTGGGTCACGATCGGCGCGAACGAGGGCCGCGCCAGGATCGCGTCGACGTACTTCGCCGTGCGCGGATAGGACTGGGCGTCGATGCCGTGGCCGCAGAGCACCAGGTTCTGGAAGGGGCTGGCCACGGCGAGGTCGGCGAGGGTGATCCGGTCCTCCAACAGGAAGCCCGACTCGGGAATCGTCTTCTCAAGGTAGCTGAAGATGGCCGGAAGCTGCGCCTTGCCCGTCTCGACGGCGGCGGCATTGGTCTCCTGATTGAGGAAGCGCGGCGCCACGACCAAGTTGAAGAACAACGCCCCGGCGGCGGCCACCAGGATGGTGTCGGCGAACTCGTCGTACCAGATGGCCCGCGCCCGGGCCCTGGGCTCGGCGGGGATCAGGTTCGGCTCGGGCTGGATCGCCTCGAGATAGGTGACGATGGCCGAGGAGTCCGAGATCAGGAAGTCGCCGTCCCGGAAGCCCGGCATCTTGCCGAAGGGGCTGGCGTCCTTGAACTCGGGCGGGCCCGCGCCCATCCCGGCCTGCTGCAATTCGACGGCGATCCCCTTCTCTGCGGCGAAGGCCAGCGTCTTGCGGACAAAGGGGCTGAGCGTGGAGCCGTAGACGATCATGGGGTTTCCTCCTTCTCCGCGCCCGGCAGGCGCATGCGCCAGACGCCCCGGAACGTGTCGGGGTCGGCCGGCTTGTTGTGGCGCAGGATCACCAGCTTGTCCTGGCGCGCAAGGCCGATGGCGACGGCCCGCACCTTGCCAAGCTCGCGCTGCCAGCGCTCTTCGCTGAGCGCCCGCGCCACCTGCTCGGGCGAGATCGACTTGCCGGCCGGAACCTTGGCCAGCAGGTCGAGGATCAGGGCCTCGACCGGGTCCATCAGCCGCCCCGCTTCAGGGTCTCGCGGGCGATGATCACCTGCTGGATCTGGCTGGTGCCCTCGTAGATGCGGAAGATGCGCACGTCGCGGTACAGCCGCTCGATCCCGTAGTCGGCGACATAGCCGGCGCCGCCGAAGATCTGGACGGCCTTGTCAGCCACGCGGCCCACCATCTCGGAAGCGAAGTACTTGGCGGCGGCCGCCTCCATGGTGACGTTCTGGCCGGCGTCGCGCTTGCGGGCCGTCTCCATCGTCAGCGCCTTGGCGGCCAGGACCTCGGTCTTGCAGTCGGCGATCATGCCCTGGAGCAGCTGGAACGACGACAGCGGCTGGCCGAACTGCTTGCGCTCGGACATGTAGGCCACGCAGTCGGCGATCAGGCGTTCCGCGACGCCGACGCAGAGGGCCGAGATGTGCAGGCGGCCCTTGTCCAGCACCTGCATGGCCACCTTGAAGCCTTCGCCCTCGGCGCCGATGCGGTTCTCGGCCGGGACGCGGACGTTATCGAAGAAGACCTCGGAGACGGGCGCGCCCTGCTGGCCCATCTTCTTCTCGGACTTGCCGACGGTGACGCCGGGGGTCGAGCGCTCGACCAGGAAGGCCGAGACGCCGCCGCCGCCCGGCTTGTTGGGGTCGGTGCGGGCCATGACGGTGAAGAGATGCGCCTTGGCGGCGTTGGTGATGTAGCGCTTGGCTCCGTTGATCACATAGTGGTCGCCGTCACGGACGGCGCGGGTCTGGACCGCGCCGGAGTCTGACCCGGCCTCGGGCTCGGTGAGGGCGAACGAGGTGATGATCTCGCCCGAGGCGATGCCGGGGAGGTACTTCTCCTTCTGGTCCTCGGTCCCGAACATCACCAGCGCCTGGCTGCCGATGCCCACGTTGGTGCCGAAGGTGGAGCGGAACGCCGGGCTGGTGCGGCCCAGTTCGACCACCACCAGGCACTCGTCCTCCATAGACAGGTCCAGGCCGCCGTACGACTCGGGGATCGACAGGCCGAACAGGCCCAGGGCCTTCATTTCCTCGACCACGTCCTGGGGCATGGCGTCGTCCTCGGCCACCTGGGCCTCGAGGGGGCGCAGCCGTTCGGTCACAAAGCGGCGGACGGTGTCGATGAGCTGGTCGCGGGTCTCGGCGTCGAGCGCCATGGGCGGGTCCCCCTCTGGAAAGCGGGGCGGACCCTAGTGTCAGGCGCGGCGCATCGCAATCCGCGTCTATGGCCTGCGGCCCGCCGCCTTAACGTGCGATGCGGTCAGCGGGGAAAGTCATATCGACGACGATCCCCTCGGCCCGCCAGTCACGGGTGTAGCGGCCCGCCAGCTGGCGCGTGACCGCGTTCTCCACGAGCACCGAGCCGAACCCCTTCAGCTCCACGGGCGGCGCGCCAGGTCCGCGGGGCGAGCCGCGCTCGCGCCAGATCATCTGGACCATCGGGGGACCGACGACGACTTCGACATCGACCCGACCGGCGCTGGTGCTGAGCGCGCCGTACTTCATGGCGTTGGTGGCCAGCTCGTGGACGACCAGGGCGACCGAGGTCGTCGCGCCCTTGCCGATGGGGGCGTCATCGCCGGAGATGAACACCCGCTGGTCCGGCCCCGCGCCCCCGCCGTAGGGCTCGAGCAGCACCCGCAGGAGGCCGAGCAGGGTGTGGTCGGACTGCGCCTCGCGCCCCAGGAGCTCGGGTGGCGAGACATAGGCGATCGCGCGGCCAAGGCCGTGCAGGCGCGCCCGCAGGGCTTCGATGGTCGGCCGCGCCTCGGCGGCCCCCCGCGCCGACAGCGAGATCACGCCGTCCACGACCGCGAACATGTTCTTGATCCGGTGCGCCAGTTCGCGGGTGAACAGGCTGCGTTCCTCGTCGAGGCGGCGGCTCTCGGTGACGTCGCGCGAGATCGAGATGATCTCCCGGGGTCGACCGCCCTCGTCCAGGACCGGCCAAACCACCACCTCCCACGATTTCAGCGTCCCGGAGCCGGTCGGGCAGTCGGCGACGAACTTCGAGTTGCGCCCGCCGTTGGCCTGCGCGATCGCCGTCTGGATCACCTCGCGCTCTCTGTCGGGCCAGAGGCTGGCCCAGGGACGGCCCCGCAGCGCCTCGAAGTCCTCGATCTCCATGAGGCAGACGCCGTTGGCGTTCATCGCCAGCAGGTCACCCTCGAGACTTACGATCTTCACGCAGTCTTCGCTGGCGTCGAACAAGCTGGCGGCCAGCGCCCCGGGCGTCGCCCGGCTTCCCTGGATCGACACCTCAAGCAATGCGCGCCTCCTGCAGACAGCACCGGGGCGACTCCACCCGCCCTGTTCACCGGCACTTTATCGCAACATTGGGTCGGCTTGACGCAATTATTGCGCTCGCCGACCTAAGTCGGAAAGTCGACACAGATCTACACGGCGGGCGGCGGGGGCGGCTCGCAAGGCCGGGCAGTGTCGGTCGGCCGGAAGCGCGTCAGGCCGACGGCGACGACCGGGCGCTTCCAGGTTTCGGTGCGGACCCCGTGGGCCGGCACTGCGCAGACGGGCGCCGGCAGGGGCGTCACCTTTCCTTGGCGCATGATCAGAGCGATGGCGCCGTAGTCCAGCGCCTGGCCGGTCTGGTTCCAGACCTTGAGGATCGTCGCGCGCACCTCGGCCGATCCGTCGAGGGCCACGGCGAACTCGCCCTCGGCAGGCGGTTCGAACGCCTCGGTCACCTCGCCCTCGGGATGGGCGGCGGCGAGCTTGCCCTCTTCCACCCTGGTCAGCACCGGCAGGCCCTTGTCGTCCAGCCGGAACACCGCGCGCTGGCCCAGCACGACCTGCAGGGTCTCGCCCTGAACCAGGGTCTTCTGCTCGACGGTCAGCGACCTGGCGGCGGCGACGGCGGCGGGCGCCGTCCTGGTCTCGTCGACCGGCTTGGCCGCGGCCGGCGGCTCGACGGTTTTCTCGTCCAGCCCTGGAAGGTCAGCCGCCACCGCCTCGCGAGGCGCGGTCTGGACAGGGCCGTCGTCCTCCGGGACAGGCTGGACGGCGAGAGCGAAGAGGAGGGCGAGGGACGCGAACATGAGGGCGTAACGTACGGGCGGCTATTCGGTGACGACAAGACGGTTGCGCTCGCACGGCTGGCCAAGCGCCTCTTCCCCATCGCGCACCCCCGTGCTTAGACGCGCACCTTCAGACGGCTCAGTGAAGGTTTCAACGCGAATGGACGGCGCCGCGGACAGCGAGAACAACTATACCTCGAAGCTGGTCCAGGTGACCGAGGGCGAATGGGCGGGCTGGTCCTGCTATCCCGGCGGGGACCCCTTCGAGGACCTGGCGGGCACGTTCTATTTCAAGATCGATGATGACGGGCGGCCGGTCTGCGCCTTCCGCGCCGAGCGCAAGCACCTGAACGGCGGCGGCTTCCTGCACGGCGGCTGCGTGATGACGTTCGCCGACTTCTCGCTGTTCGTGATCGCCCGCGACGTCATCGACGGATCGTCCACGGTGACCGCCACCTTCAACTGCGAGCTGGTCGGCACCGCGTTCGAAGGCGACCTGGTCGAGTGCCGCGGCGAGGTCGTGAAGGCCGGCCGCAGCATGGTGTTCGTGCGCGGCATGATCACCAGCAAGGGCGAGCCGCTGGCCAGCTTCTCGTCGGTGCTCAAGAAGACCAAGCGACCCTCCTGAGGCCGAAATCTCGGTGGTGGCGCCCAGGACACACCTGTGACCCCGTTGCGTTACGGCCTTGAAATTGTCGGGGTCGCAGGCGACCTAAGCGCGACCATGATCCAGCGAACCCTGATTTCCGCCCTGATCGCCGCCGCCGCGGTCGCCGCAGTTCCTGTGTCGGCCAGCGCGCAGGACGCGATCTATGGCGTGTGGCGTAATCCGAAGAACTCGGTGCACATCGATATCCAGCCCTGCGGCCAGTATCTGTGCGGCCGGGTCGTGTGGGCCAACGCCAATGCGCGCGAGGACGCGAAGAAGGGCGGCACCAAGGAGCTGATCGGCTCGCAGCTGCTGCGCAATTTCTCGCCCGGCAAGGGCGGCGCCTGGAAGGGCAAGGTGTTCGTGCCCGACCTGAACGTCACGGTCTCGGGCACCGCCGAACTGCTCGACAACAACACGCTGCGCGCCCGCGGCTGCGTCTTCGCCGGCATCGGCTGCAAGTCGCAGAACTGGAAGCGCGTCCAGAGCTAGCCATGGCGCTGGCGCCGCTGACCCCGGCCGACATCCCCGAAGTGATGCGGATCGAGCGCCTGCCCGGCTATGAGGCGTATATCGGCCGCTGGGACGCCGACGAGCATGCCGCCGAGCTGGGCTCGCCCGACGCGCGCTACTTCGGCGTGCACGAGGGCGCCGGCCTGGCCGGCTTCGTGATCCTGCAGAGGTTCCGCGAGCCCAGCGTGCGGCTGCGACGCATCGCGGTGGATGGGGTCGAGCGCGGGCTGGGCACGCGCATCCTGCGCGTCGTCATGGATTGGGTGTTCGAGCGTTCCGACGCCACGGCGCTGCACCTGGACGTCCACGTCGACAACGCCCGCGCCCAGCATGTCTACACTCGGGAAGGCTTCGTCGATCAGGGCCGGTTCGACGCGCAGCACCGCCTGATGGAGATCTCCCGCTCGGCCTGGTCGGCGCGGCGCAGCGGCTGACGCCGACAAGCTCGGCACTGGACACGCGGCCCCGGGTCGCCCAGCAATTGGGACCAGCCCGTCGACAGAACCGGGCATCTGGGAGAGCTCGCGAATGATCCAGGTCGCATGCCACTGCGGCGCCGCCGCCCTGACGGTCCCGACCGCGCCGGCCGATGTGACGGAGTGCAACTGCTCGATTTGTCGACGCCTGGGCGCCCGCTGGGCCTACTACAATCCCCTTGAGGTCACCCTGCCCGCGCCGGCCACCACCCAGGTCTATGTCTGGGGCGACCGGATGCTGGCGTTCCACCGATGCAAGGCCTGCGGCGTGATCACCCACTGGCAGAGCCTGGACGGGGCCCGCGATCGCATGGCGATCAACGCCCGGCTAATCGACGACCTGGACTGGGGCGCCATCCGCGTGCGCCAGTTCGACGGCGCCGCCACCTGGAAGTACCTGGACGAGTAGGTGAGCGCAGCGTACGGCGGACGGCCCTCCTCACCCGTAGGGAGAGGGGGACCGCGGCACGCGGTGGAGGGGGAACGCTTCACGCGCTGCGCCTCGCCGGTCTACCCCCTCCACCATGCTGCGCATGGTCCCCCTCCCCCTACGGGTGAGGAGAAGGAACAGTTGAACGCATGAAGCTTTCCGTACTCGACCTTTCGCCGGTCACCGGCGATGCGACCCAGGCAGAGGCCGTGCGCCAGTCGATCGAGATCGCGAAGGCGGCCGAGGCGCTGGGCTACCACCGCTTCTGGCTGGCCGAGCATCACAACATCGCCGCCCTGGGCTCGCCCAACCCCGAGATCCTGATCGCCGCGATCAGCCAGCACACGCAACGCATCCGGCTGGGCTCGGGCGGGGTGATGCTGGTGAACTACTCGCCGCTGAAGGTGGCCGAGACGTTCATGGAGCTGGAGGCGCTGGCGCCGGGCCGGATCGACCTGGGCCTGGGCCGCGCGCTGGGCGCCGATGCGCGAACCGGCGGGGCGCTGCGTTCGGTGGGGTCGGACGCCTTCCCGCAGTACTTCCAGCTGCTGTCGGCGTGGCTGTTGGATGCCTCCGGCACGGTCCCGATCCCGGAAGGCCACCCGATCTACGACATCAAGGCCAACCCCGCGGGCCCCTCGCACCCCGACCTGTTCGTGCTATGCACGTCGGAGGAGAGCGCCACCTTCGCCGGCATGATGGGCGTGGGCATGGTGTTCGCCGAGTTCATCGCCCGCGCCGAGGCCGGGCCCGCGATCGCCGCCTACCGCCGGGCCTTCAGGCCGTCGGCCTACCGCACCGAGCCGTGGGCCGGGACGGCGGTCATCGCCTACGCAGCCGAGACCGAGGAAGCCGGGTGGCGCGGCGACGCGCCCCGTCGGGCCGGGACCGTATCGATGCTGTCGGGCCGCCGCCGCCGCTTCACCGATATCGAAGACGCCGAGGCCTTCCTCGCCGAATGGGCCGGCACGCCGCTGCTGGCGGACGTCGAGGGCCGCAGCATCGCCGGCGAGGCCGGAGCGGTGCGCGGCCTGCTTCAGGACAAGGCCAAGCGGGTTGTGGCCGACGAGGTGTTCGTGATGTCGGCCGGGCCGTCGCTGCCCGAGCGGATCCGCTCGCTGGAACTGCTGGCGCCTTAGCGGCGTAGCGCCCCCTCCACCACTACGTGGTCCCCCTCCCCCGCAAGCAGGTGGGGAACTAGGGAGATCGACGCATCAGTTCCTCCCCCATGCCAATGGGGGAGGGGGACCGCGAAGCGGTGGAGGGGGCGCGGGTTCACCCCGCCAGGCTAGTCGGACGCCTTCCAGACGCCGTCCACCTTGGTGAGGCTGGCCCATTCGCCGGGGCCCAGCATGACGGCGGCGGTCTCGCGACGGATGACCACGCGACGCGGCGCCTTCAGCTCGCGGACCATCCGGGTGGTGAACCGGGCCAGCTCCTTCAGGATCTCGGGCGGGATGGCCTCCAGGTTGCGGGCCGAGTCGGCGGTGGACAGAGCGGCGGCGGCCTTGAAGTCCTTGCGGCTCAGCGCCTCTGCGCGGGCCAGCAGCACCTTCGCCGGTTCGGACGCCGCAGCCGCCGGCCCCTTGAGGTCGGCCTCCACCGCGTTCGTGAACACGGGGGCCGAGAACTCGAAGATCATGCTGTCGCTGGCGTCGGCTTTCAGTTCGCCCGAGACGCGGGTCGGGCTGGCGTCCAGGCGGCTCCAGAGGCCCTCGGTGTTGCTGATGGTGGTGGTGGCCATGGAGTAGCCGGGCTCGGGCTTGGTCAGGATCGTGGCGACGAGCGAGGTCTTGTCCGCCGGATCGAGCTTGAGCAGCAGGCCTTCCAGCTTGCCGTCGCGCGCCATGCCCCAGACCGGCGGGAACGCCAGGCCGCAGATCGCCGAGACCGGAACCTCGCGGTCGCTCAGCAGCACCCGCAAGCCGTTGCCCTCGTCCGAGAAGCCCTCGGTATTGTCGACCGCCAGCGCGATCGCATGGGTCACCTTGAAGTCCGCGCCATCGTGATTGTAGCGGCCGGCCGCGCGGCCGGGATCGATGGCGAAGGCGGGCCTGGCGGCCAGCGCCAGGCCGCCGGCCAGAACCGCGCGCCGGTCCATCACGCGGACGCCTGGGCCGGGGCCTTCTGGGGCATCCCCGCCTGGGCGGCGGGGCGGGCCCGCATGGCGTCGGCCCACCGGGCGACGTGGGTCAGGTCCTGGGGCAGGCGGAACTTGATCATGCGGCCGAAGTCGAGGCTCACGAAGGCGATGATGTCGGCGATGGTCAGCCGGTCGGCGGCGATCCACTCGCTTTCGGCCAGCCGCCGGTCCAGGATCTTCAGCGCCCGCGTGGCGCCGGTAAGGTTGTGCTCGCCGATCACAGGGACCTGCGCCTCCAGCGCGCCCATGGCCGGATGGGTGTGGCGCACCCCCATCATCATCGGCGTGGCCAGCATCATCTCGGCGCGGCGCAGCCACATCTCGATGGTGGCGGTCTCTTCGGGCGTGCGGCCGAAGAGGTTAGGCTCAGGATACTTCGCCTCGAGATAGCGGCAGATCGCGACGCTCTCGGTGATGCAGTCGCCGTTCTCCATCTCCAGCATCGGCACGTTCGGCAGCCCGGCCTTGGCCAGGTAGTCGGGCGTCTTGTGCTGGTTTTCGAAGAGGTTGAGCGTGACGATCTCGACGTCGTTGATGCCCTTCTCGGCCATGAACCAGCGGACCCGTCGCGGATTGGGCGCGAGCGGCGTGTCGTAGAGCTTCATGGCGTTTCCTCCCTTGCCGTGAAGCTAGCGCCCTTCCCCGGCGGCGAGGCAAGCGTTACGACGCCTGCAGGTCGAGGGAGTGAGTATGGCGTTTCACCTGAGGCGCGCGTGGCGGGCGCTGTGGTCGGACCCGCCCGCCCCACCCCCGCCGACGGCGGACGCGCCGCCATCGTCGCGCGACCTGAAGGCTGTCAACGTCGCCTACGTCGAGGGCGTGAAGGCCAGCATGCCGCACGCGCGGGCGATGGAGTACGCCATCGGCGACGGGTTCGAGTTGATCGGCGGGATGGAGGCGGCGCTGGTCCGCCACTACGGCCTGCCGCAGGACGGCTACCTCGTCGACGTGGGCTGCGGCGCGGGGCGGCTGGCCAAGCCGCTGTCCGCCTGGCTGAAGGGCCGCTACCTCGGTTTCGACCTGGTGCCCGACCTGGTGGCCCACGCGCAGACGATCGCGGCGCGCCCCGACTGGCGCTTCGAGGTGATCGACCACATCGGCATCCCGGCGGCCGACGGCCAGGCCGACATGGTCTGCTTCTTCTCGGTGCTGACCCACCTGCTGCACGAGCAGAGCTACTGGTACCTTGAGGAGGCGCGGCGGGTGCTGAAGCCGGGCGGGCGGATCGTGCTGTCGTTCCTGGAGTTCCGCGAACCCGGCCACCTGCCGATCTTCCAGGCGACCCTGGCCGGCGCCAAGGCGCAGGTGGTGGCCCCGATGAACGTCTTCCTCGAACGGGTGGCGCTAGAGGTCTTCGCCCGCGAGCTGAACCTCAGTATCGTCGAGTTCCGCGACGGCGGCGACCACATCGTGCCGGAAGGCAACCTGGGTCAGGCGCTGTGCGTGCTGGAGAAGCCGGCCTAAAGCGGGCCTCAGGCCGTCCCCTGGGCCGGGGCCTCCGCCGCCTTGTCGCCGCGCAACGCCGACCACAGCAGGGTCGCCGCCGCGTAGAGCACCACGACGATCACCAGCCAGCGCAGAGGTTCGATCGGCAGCGACTTGACCACGAACGCCGCCACCAGGACCGCCGGAATGCCGCCCAGCGACAGGCCCAGCGGGATGCGCAGATCCACGTCGGTCGTCTTGATGTAGCGGACGCAGGCCCCGGCCGCGGCCACGGCGCCGCCGCCCGCCATGATCGGGAAGCACAGCCGCGGGTCCATGCCCATGAGGCTCAGCATGACCAGCATGGGCGCATAGTGCCCGACGCCGAAACAGACGAGCACGCCGAAGACGAAGCTGGCGGCGATGGCGACGGCCGTCAGCCCGGGCGGCAAGGCGCTGGCCGTCCCGCCGACGGGCATCATGTCCAGGTTGGCCAGGGCGTAGAAGACCGCGGCCAGGATGAGCGCCCCGGCCACCACCGCCTGCACGACGCGCACGGGCGCACGGGCGACGAGATCGACCCCGAAATAGGTTCCGACCGTGAGCGCGAGGGCGCAACCGGTCAGCAAGACCGGATCGACCCCTACGCCCAGGAGCACCAGGAAGATCAGGGCCTGGACGAACGTCGGCGGCGTGTGGCCGATCAGCATGGTCGCGGGGATCAGGCGGTCGGGGACGTGCCGTCGGAACCTGAGCCAGGCGGCGGTGGGGGCGAACGAGCCGATGCCGAGCGCGTCGAAGAAGTTGGTCACGGCGCCGACGCCGATCGCTTCCGGAAGCGGCCGTACGGGTTTGGCGCGCAGCGCCTGGATCATGGTCCAACTGAAGTAAGCGATCCCCAGTGCGATCGCGCCTACGAGCACAGCAAGCATTCGCCCCCCTCACCCACCGCGGCACACTGGGCCCCGGCGCAGGGCGCGGCAAGGCTCAGCCGAACAGCCCGGCGGGCAGCAGGCCCACGATCGAGGCGGTGAGGCAGGTGGCGAGGAAGCCGGCCATCATGGCCTTCCAGACCATGCCCACGATCTCGTTGCGCCGCTCGGGCACCAGCACCGAGAAGCCGGCCAGGTTGATGCCCACCGAGGCGATGTTGGCGAAACCGCACAGCGCATAGGTCATCAGCACCCGCGAGCGCGGGTCCATGGCCTCGACCGGGATCGCGCCCATGCGGATGAAGGCGGTGAACTCGGTCAGCACCAGCTTCACGCCCAGCAGCGAGCCGGCGGTGGGCGCATCCTTCCACGGCACGCCGATGGCCCAGGCCAGCGGGGCGAACAGCACGCCCAGGCCACGCTCGACCGACAGCGGCGCGCCGGCCACGTCGCCGAACGCGCCCAGGATGTTGTTGACCATCGCGGTCAGGGCCACGAACACGATCAGCGTCGCGCCGACATTGAGCATGATCTGCAGGCCGTCGGTGGTGCCCTTGATCAGGGCGTCGATCGAGCTGTCGTACTTCTTGGCGGCCAGGGGATCGTAGGCCTGGGCCTCCTCGATGGCGGCGTCGCGGGGCACGATGATGCGGGCCAGCAGCACGCCGGCCGGGGCCGAGACGATGGACGCGGTCAACACGTGGGCCGCCGCGCTCGGCAGGACCCCCGCCAGGATCGTCGCATAGGCCACCATGGTGGAGCCCGAGACGCAGGCCATGCCGACGGCGATCAGCATGAACAGTTCCGAGCGCGACAGGCTGGGCAGGTAGCTGCGGATGAAGATCGGCCCCTCGACCTGGCCCATGAAGACGGTGGCGGCGGTGGCCAGGGCCGGCGGGCCGCGCAGGCCCATGGTCTTCTCGAACACCACGCCGAAGGCCTGGGTGATCCAGACCAGGATCTTCCAGTGCCACAGCAGGGCCGCGAGCGCGCACACCACCAGGATCACCGGCAGCACCCGGAACGCGAAGACGAACAGCGAGCCGGGGTCGGTCAGCGTGTAGGGCTGGTTGGGCGTGCCCGCCAGGAAGCCGAACACGAACGCGACGCCTGCCTGGGTGGACTTGGCCAGCCCGTCCACCGCCACGCCCACGCCCTCGAGCGCGGCGCGCACCGGCGGCAGGGCGAACAGCATGAGGACGAGGATCGCCTGCACCAGGATGGCGCCGATCGCCAGCTTCCAGGGGAAGCGCCGGCGGTTCTCCGACACCGCCCAGCAGATCGCGAGCACCAACGCGACGCCGACCAGGCTCTGGGCGTTCTCAGGTCCGAAAGCGAGCATGCATCCCCCGACGCGGGCCGCGACTCCGCGGCTTGGCCAGCCAATCCACGCCGAAAGCGGTCAGGGCGCAAGGGCGGCGTTCGGGTGGGGGCCTACCGGCGCCCGCAGATGCGAAAGAGCTGAGCGAAGCGCCAATTACGGGTCACCTCGGCGCGACGGAACCACACGTCTGCGCCGGTTCGCCCGGGCCATCCACGGATTTGCAACCGGTGAGGATGACCGTCGGCAGGGACCAATCTCTAAGGAGCCGCTCCGGCTGAGGGCACGAGCGTGGCCACGGCGGCGCGCACGAGCGTCTTCGGCGGAGCCCAGGGATAGGCCGAGATCGTCATCAGGTTCTTTCCGATCCCGTTGAGGAGGCAAAGGAGCAGCTGCCCCCTCAGCTCCACGTCTTCCGGCGCTGTCCCGGGGGCGAGGGCGGCGGCGAGGCATTCGCGGAACAGGTTGAAGCGGCTCACGATCGGATCGCCGCCTACGAAGAGGCTGACGTCGGCGTCCGTGATGCCGCTGGACATGAACACCATGAAGTAGTGCTCGCGGTGCTCCTGCCAGTAGACGACGTAGCCGAGGGCGACGGCGTTCAGCCGTTCGAACGGATCAGGTTCGGCCGCGGCGACCTGGTCGAGACCGTCGAACAGCTCGGTGAACACCTCCGCCCAGAGCGCCCGCAGGATGTCGATCTTGCCCTCGAAGTACCGGTAGATCGTCATGGGGGTGCAGCCGGCTTCGTCTGCGAGCCGCCGCATCGACACCGCGCCGTAGCCGAATTCCTGGAACAGCTTCAGCGCGCAGCCGGAAATGTGGCTGCGCATGTCGGCGACCTGGCTGGCCGACAGGGCGGGGCGTCCCCGCGTCCGCCCCGGCGTCTCTGATCCTGACGTTCGCTTCGCGGGCATGCCCTTCCCTACGGAACTCGGAGGCCTTGACCAAGCTGCGGATTAAACTATAACGCGTTCTCACAAAATGGAGGTCGCCGGTGCGCGGGCTTGTCCTGGGAGTGTCGGTCGGGTGGCTCGCGGCGTCTGCGGCGGACGCGACGCCGCCCAGCCCGAATGGCTGGTGGCGGACGCAGATGCATGGTGCGACCGTCGAGATCCGGGACTGCGGCGATCGCTCGCCGTGCGCCTTCCTCGCCTGGGTCGACAGCGCCACCGCCAAGGGAAACACGCGCGACGTGCGCAACCCGGACGCCCGGCTTCGCGCTCGGCCGCTGATCGGCGTCCCAATCCTGTGGGGGCTGCGCCCGTCGGCGGCGGGATGGACGGGCGGCGGCGCCTACAACCCCGAGACGGGGCAGACCTTCCGCAGCTCGCTACGCGTCCTGCCGAACGACCGACTGCAGGTGACGGGCTGCCTGGGCCCCCTGTGCCGGTCCGAAATCTGGGTTCGAGCCCATCCTGTCAGAACGATCGAAGGGATCTGATATGCCGCATGCCGCGACCACCGCACCAAGCCTGACCGACCGGGAGATCTCGCGCTTCCGCATCCTGTTCGTCGTGTCGGCGCTCTGGAACTTCGCCGGCTCCATCCCTGGGGTCGTCGATCCGGCCGGCATGTTCGCCCGGGAGTTCGGCCATGCGCTGACGGATCCCGTGATGGTGTCGGTCTATCGCGGCGCCTGGGCGACGTCGTTGATCTACGCGTTCGGGTTCCTGCTGGCCGCGCGGAGCCCCGAGCGGCACTACGGGATCGTCCTGATGGGCGGCATCGGCAAGTTCCTCTTCGCCCTGAACCTGCTCGTCATGCACCTGAACGGCTGGACGTCGTCGTTCGCCCTCCTCGTGATCGGGGGCGACTTCGTCTTCGTGAGCCTGTTCGTCCTCTACCTTGCGCGGCTCCGCCGCAATGGCGGACGGCTGCTGTAGCGGCCGGCGCGCCGACGCGGTTCCTCAGGCCTTGATCGAGGCGATCGAGCCTTCGCGGTATGGCGTGGCGGGGGCCGCCGGCGTCTGCGCGGGAGCCGGCGCGGCGGCCAGGGCGGCTTTGGCGGCGTCGGAGAGCCGGACCTCGTCCTGCGGGGCGGCGCGACCGAAGAGCTGAGAGACCGCCTGGGTCCATTCCGGCGAGTTGTTGTCGCTGCGCAGCGAGAGACGCAGCGCGGTGGCGAACTTCGGATCGTCGGCGGCCTTGGCCTGGGCGGCCTTCTGGTCGAGCGCGCCGTTGGCGCCGACGACGCCCGCCGCCTTCATGAAGCCCACGACCTGGGCCTGGGCGTCGATGTTGGCTCGCCAGGCCGAGGCGTCCGCGTACGGCTTGGTCCCGCTGCGGTCGGCGACGTTGATCGTGGTGCGGAAGAGCAGATCCCGGTCAGGCGGGGACAGGCGATCGAAGCGGTCGGCCACCGCCTGCAGCGCCGCTCCCGGGCCGCCGGTCTGCCGCGCGGCGTTCATCGCCTGGACGAAGTCGCGGCCCAGGGCCTGGGCGCGCTGGCCGATGTCGCTGTCATAGGTGGCCTGGTCCAGCACCTTGCGGCGCTCGGGGTCGATCCCGGCCAGCCGCCCGCCCGCCGACATGGCCTGCAGCGCCTGGTAGGCCTCGACCCGCTGGGCCTCGCCGGCCTTGCCGCTGATGTCGTTCACCGTGGCGGCCAGGGTGTCGAACTCGGCCATCCGCGTCGCATAGTCCGCGGACGTGACAGCACCCACCGCCCGCACCGGGGTGACGGGGGTCGGATAGGCGGAGGTGGCGACAGACGTGACGTACATCGGGCGGGGCAGGTCGCAGTGGAGCCTCACCCTTGCGCGCCAAGGCCTAAAGAAGTCCTGCACAGCCCTGCGACACGATCGCCGGCCCGGATTACGAAGGTTTAATCGGCCCCTCCGCATCTGAGGGTTTCCCCTCGGGTCTCTAGGCTTTGAGCGCACAGCGCGCGCCCCGATCCGGCCCGCCGTTACGGCGATTTAACTGGCTCCGATCCGGCGACGTGGCGAACTCCGCGCTCGAAGGTTGAGGGCTGACCGTCACAATGTCTCTGGCGCTTGCGACACTGCTGTACGAATGGCGACGCTACAGCGCCGCCATGGTGGCGCTGGCGGTGGCCGGCCTGCTGATCCTGGCGCAGGTGGGCATGTTCACCGGCATCGTGAAGGGCGTGACCGCCACGCTCGACCGGTCCCGCGCGGACCTCATCATCATGCCCGCCAAGATGGAGAGCCTGATCAACTCGGGCGGCGGCTCCCTGCCCGCGCGCCTTCAGCCGCAGATGTACATGCACCCCGAGGTGGCCGAGGTCGCCGCCTGGGACATCGAGGGCGGCCGTTGGGTGAACCATCCCAAGGACGGCAAGAAGGCGGTCACCACCTACGTCGACGTGAACCTGGTCGACACGCGGCCGGGCGCCGTGACCCTGCCGGTCGACTTCACCGAGGAAACGCGCCGCGCGCTGATGGAGCCCTACTCGGTGGCCATCGACGAGAGCCAGCTGGGCCGCCTGGGCGTGAAGCTGGGCGACACCGCCTCGCTGAACGGCAAGACCATCCGGGTTCGGGCGATCCTTACCGGCTATCCCAACATCAACAACGCCTCGATCACCGTCTCGCGCGACACGCTGCGCCTGCTGGGCATGGTGCAGAAGAACGGCAAGACCGGTCCGCTGATGGTGCGCCTCAAGGACCCCGCCCGCGCCGAAATCGTCCGCGAGCAACTGAACGAGAGCGCGAAGGGCGCCTACCGCGCCTGGACCCGGGCCGAGCTGGCCCAGGCCAACCAGGGCGCGCTGATGAAGGAACAGATCATCGGCCTGTTCATCACCGCCACGGTGATCATCGGGACGTTCATCGGCATAGCGATCACGTCCATGACCCTGCGCGGCGCGATCCTGTCCAGCATCAAGGAATTCGCCAGCCTGCGGGCCCTGGGCGTGCCCATGAACGCGCTGCGGGCCATCGTGCTGGAGCTGTCGCTGTGGGTGGGGGTGGCCGGCTTCATCGTCACCGCCATCCTGACCGTCGGGGTCTACCTCCTCGCCCTGAAAGGCGGCGTGCCGATGGGCTTCCCCCTCTTCTGGGACATCTTCGTCGCCATCCTCCTCCTCGTCATCGCCGGCCTCTCGGGCCTGTTCTCGATCGGCGTGCTGAAGAAGAGCCAACCTGCGGATCTGCTGCGATGAGCCTGACCAAGACCGCGATCTCGGCCCAGGGCCTGTACAAGCGCTTCAAGACCGGGCGCACGCACGTCGAGGTGCTCAAGCGGGTCGACTTCGACGCCCTGCACGGCGACGTGACCATGGTCATGGGCCCCTCGGGCTCGGGCAAGTCGACGCTGGTGGCGGCGCTGTCGGGCCTGTTGAAGCCCGACGAGGGCCAGGTGAACGGCATGGGTCAGGACCTGTGGAGCCTGAAGCCCGGCAAGCTGGACCGGTTCCGCCTGGACCACTGCGGCTTCATCTTCCAGGGCTTCAACCTGTTCTCGGCGCTGACCGCGCTGCAGCAGGTCGAGATCATCCTGAAGTACAAGGGCGTGCCCAAGCGCGAGGCCCGCGAGCGGGCGGCCCACGCGCTGACCGAGGTGGGCCTGGAAAACAAGCTGAACCAGCGGCCGTCCGAGCTGTCGGGCGGCGAGAAGCAGCGGGTGGCCATCGCTCGCGCGCTCGCCAAGGACCCGCAGCTGATCTTCGCCGACGAGCCCACCAGCGCGCTCGACAGCGAGAACGGCCAGGTGGTGATCAAGCTGCTCCACCGCGCCGCCAAGCAGCACGGCGCCGCCGTGATCTGCGTCACCCACGACCCCCGCCTCGAGACCTTTGCGGACCGCGTCATCCACCTGGAGGACGGCCGCATCCTGGACGACCGGCGCACCGAACACGCGGCCAACATTTCCGGCGCCGCCCACCTCAAACCCGCGCTCATCGGAGCCTGAAGACTATGCCTGCCCTCCTCCGCAACCGTTTCGTCTGGATCGTCGCCCTCGTCCTGGTCCTGGGCGGCGGTGGGTTCGTCTTCATGCAGGGTCAGGCCAAGGCCAAGAAGGCCGAGGAGGCCAAGGCCGCCGCGAACGTGAAGCCCAGCCCCTACGCGGCCATCGCCAACGGCAAGGCCGACGTGGAAGGCGGCCTGATCCAGGTGGCGGCCCGCCGCGCCGGCGTCATCCGCGAGGTGCTGGCCCAGGAAGGCGACATGGTCACCAAGGATCAGGTGCTGGCCCGCCTGGAAGACGACGAGCCCCGCCTGGCCGCCGCCCGCGCCGAGGCCGAGGTGCGCCAGGCGCGCGCTTCGCTGGCCCTGCTGCAGGTGCAGCTGTCGGCCGCCCAGCGCGAGCAGCGCCGGATGGAAGGCCTGGCGCCGTCGAACTTCGTGGCCGCCCAGAAGCTGGACCAGTCGCGCGACATCGTGCGCGAAGCCGAGGCGCGGATCATGGCCCAGCACGCGCTGATCGCCACGGCCCAGGCCCGCGCCAACGAAGCGCGCTATAACCAGGAACTGTCGGTGATCCGTGCGCCCGCCGACGGCCGCATCGTTCGCCGCTACGCCAACCCCGGCGCCGGCGCCTCGACCCTGAACGTCTCCAACATGTTCGACCTGGAGCCCGGCTCGGGCCGCATCGTCCGCGCCGAGATCCCCGAGGGCTCGCTCTCGGTGGTCAATGTGGGCCAGGCCGTGCAGATGTCGCCCGAGAGCGACCCGACCAAGGTCTACACGGGCAAGGTGCTGCGCCGCGCCGCCGTCTTCGGCGCCCGCAAGCTGCAGTCGGACGACCCCAACGAGAAGACCGACGACCGCGTGGTCGAAGTGGTCGTGGACTCGTCGGGCGCTCCGTTCCTGATCGGCCAGCGCGTGCTGGTGAAGTTCGTGCGCGGCACGCAGCAGGCCGAGGTGGCCCGCGTTCCGGCGAGCTAAGGCGCCTTCCCTCCCCCTCGTGGGGAGGGTGGCGAGCGCAGCGAGACGGGTGGGAAGTCATGATCCTCCCCACCCCCTGAGTTCTGGCCCACACTTCCCCACCCTGGCGGCTGCGCCGCCGGTCCCTCCCCGGCGGGGAGGGAAGGGCCAGCTTGACGCGTGGGTCCCCGCGCCGCACAACGCGCGCCGAATTTCGAACACGTGTTCAAGAGGGACTCCTGATGGCGGACATCCGCTTCGACGGCAAAGTGGCGATCGTGACGGGCGCCGGCGGCGGCCTGGGCCGGCAGCATGCGCTGGAACTCGCGCGCCGGGGCGCCAAGGTCGTGGTCAACGACCTGGGCGGCTCGATGGACGGCTCGGGCGGCGGCTCGGACGCGGCCAACAAGGTCGTGGAAGAGATCAAGGCGTTGGGCGGCGAAGCCATCGCCAACGGCTCGTCGGTCACCGACGACGCCGGCGTGGCCCGGATGGTCCAGGACGCCATGGACGCCTGGGGCCGCATCGACATCCTGATCGCGAACGCCGGCATCCTGCGCGACAAGAGCTTCGCCAAGATGGAGTTCGGCGACTTCCAGGTCGTGGTCGACGTCCACCTGTTCGGCACCGTGAAGCCGGTGAAGGCGGTCTGGGAAATCATGCGCACCCAGAACTACGGGCGCATCATCGTCACCACCTCGTCGTCGGGCCTTTACGGCAACTTCGGCCAGTCGAACTACGGCGCGGCCAAGCTGGGCCTGATCGGCTTCATGAACACGCTGAAGCTCGAGGGCCAGAAGAACAACATCCACGTCAACGCCATCAGCCCGGTGGCCGCGACCCGGATGACCGAGAACCTGGGCATGCCCGCCGAGGCCCTTGCGGCGCTCAAGCCCGAGCTGGTGACGCCCGGCGTCGTCTTCCTGTGCTCGGAAGAGGCTCCCACCGGCCACATCCTGACGGCCGGCGCGGGTGCTTTCGCGCTCAGCCGCATCGTCGAGACCGAGGGCGTCTACCTCGGCCCGAACGCCACGGTGGAACAGGTGCGCGACAGCTGGGCCAAGATCACCGACGACGCGGGCCAGAAGGCCTACCTCAACGGCGGCGAGCAGTCGGGCAAGTTCTTCCGCAAGATGGCGGGCGGCTGACCACAACCTGGCCGCGTCGGCTCCGAGCGGAGGCGGCGCGGCCAGGTCGGCCCCCGCGGGCCGTCTTTCGAGTTTGTAACCCAATTCCTCTTGCGCCCTGCCAACTGAACGCGCGTAACCTGGAGCACGCGCCCGCTCCAGAGGCGCGCCGGAGGAGCAGGTCTAAGTGTCCAAGGGCCCCAAGAGCGCCGACGCAGCGCTGTCTTTACCTGCCATCCTGGTGTTCGCGAGCGCCAGCATTCCGGTAGGGGCCCTGGGCCTCGCCGCCACGGTCCACCTTCCCCGCTATTTCGCCTCCGAGCTCGGTCTCTCGCTGGCGGTCGTCGGCACGGTCTTCGCGCTCGTGCGGTTCATCGACATCCCCATCGACGCCGGCATCGGCCTGGCCATGGACCGCACGAACACGCGGTTCGGCCGCTATCGGATCTGGATGGCGTGCGGCGCTCCGGTGCTGATGCTGGGCTTCTACATGCTGATCCAGGCCAACAGCTCGGTCGGCGCGTTCTATCTCGGCGCCTGGCTGTTGGTGATGTACCTCGGCTACTCCGGCATCTTCCTGTCGCACCTGGCCTGGGGCGGACGCCTCGCGGCGACTTATCAGGAGCGGTCCCGCATCTTCGGAGCGATCACCGGCCTGGGCGTGGTGGGCGCCATGGCCGTGTTGCTGATCCCGGTGTTCATGACGCGAGCAGGCGCCAGCGACGCCGAGGGCGTCCGGGCGATGATCTGGTTCATCATCGCCAGCGCCGCCGTCACGTGCCTTCTCGTAGTCGCCGTCTCGCCGGAGCGGATCGCACGGGACCACACCACGCAGTTCACGCTCAAGGACTACGCCTCGCTGTTCACCCGCGGGAACGTCGTGCGTCTTCTGGCGGCCGACCTGCTGGTGACCCTGGGCCCCGGCTGGATGGCGGCCATGTACCTGTTCTACTTCAAGGACAGCCGCGGCTTCGACACCGCCCAGGCCAACCTGCTGCTGCTGATCTACGTGGCGGCCGGGTTCGCGGGCGCGCCCCTGGCGGCCTGGCTGGCGAACCGGATCAGCAAGCACAGGGCGCTGATCGTCAACACCACCATCTATTCACTGGGCCTCATCGCGCTCCCGTTCTTCCCGCCCGGCGAGTTTCTGATCTTCGCGCCGGGCATGTTCCTGGTGGGCGCCATGGCGGCGGGTTTCACCGTGATGATCCGGGCGATCTGCGCCGATATCGCCGATGAGCTGCGCCTGGAGAGCGGGCGTGAGTGGATGGGTCTGATGTACGCCGGCATCACCGCCACCTCGAAGCTGGCGACAGCCGGCTCGATCTTCCTGACGTTCAACGTGCTGGCCGCCATCGGCTACAAGGCGCAGGCTGGAGCCGTGAACACGCCCGAGGCCATCCGCGGGCTGGAGATCGCCTACATCGTAGGGCCGATCGTGTTCGTCATGGCCGCCGGCGCCTGCTTCATCGGCTACCGCCTGAGCGCCGATCGGCACGCCGAGATCCAGCGCAAGCTCGATGAGCGTGACGCCCTGGTCGATCCGGCCGCGGGCCTCGAGGCCATGACGGGCGACGACCTCGCCCCCGCCAACCGTCCCTCGTGACGGCGCAACGGCTGCCCTTCGGGCTGGCGGTCGCGTTCGCGGCCACCAGCCTGCCGCTGAGCGGCCTCGGGATCGCGGCCTCGGTCCATCTGCCGGCCTACTTCGCCGCTAGCCTGGGCGTGGAACTCGCCGTCGTTGGGGCGGCCTTCGCTCTGGCCCGCGGCATCGACGTGCCGATCGAACCGGCCATGGGCCTCGCCATGGACCGCACACGGACACGTTGGGGTCGCTATCGCTTCTGGGCCGTGCTGGGCGCGCCCTTCATGATGCTCGGCCTGTTCCTGCTGCTGCAGGCGGACAGTTCGGTGGGCGTGACCGGCCTGGTAGCCTTCCTGCTGGTGGCCTACCTGGGCTCTTCGGCCTTGCTGCTGTCGCACTCGGCCTGGGCCTCGACCCTGGCGACCACCTACGACGACCGGGCGCGACTGTTCGGCGTCATGACGGCGGTCGGCGTGATGGGCGCGCTCAGCGTGCTGCTGTTCCCGATCGTGATGGAGCAGATGGGCTACAGCGACGCCGAGGCCGTCCGCGCCATGATCTGGTATCTCGTCATCCTCACGCCGCTGGCCGTGGGTCTGGTGGTCTGGCGGACTCCTGAACGCGTGATGGAGGACGTGCCCGGGGCGCGGTTCCGCCTTCGCGACTACGCCGAACTCGTCTTCGATCGGAACATGTCGCGCGTAATCCTGGCCGACCTCGCGCTGGGCCTGGGGCCGGGCTGGATGGCCGCGCTCTACCTCTTCTACTCCCGCGACTTCATGGGCTTCACGTCGGGCCAGGCGAATATCCTGCTGCTGGTCTACATCGTGGCCGGAATCGTGGGCGCGCCGAGCATGGCTTGGCTGGCGACGCGATTGGGCAAGCACCGGGCGGTCATCGTCGCCGCGACGATCTATTCGATCCTGCTGGTCTCGCTGCCCTTCCTGCCCAAGGGCCAACTGCTGATGTCCATGCCGACCCTGTTCTTCACGGGGTTCTTCGCGGCCAGCTTCAACGTGCTCACGCGCGCCATGACGGCGGATGTGGCCGATGAGATGCGGCTGAAGCAGGGTAAGGAGCGCGGCGGGCTGCTCTATGCGCTGACGACGCTCACCAACAAGCTGGCCGGTGGGTTCGGGATCGCCCTCACCTTCTGGGTCCTGAGCCGAACCGGCTACGATCCCAAGCTCGGATCGGGCAACACGCCCGAGGCGATCCAATCGCTCATGCTGGTGTTCGTGATCGGGCCCGTGGCGTTCGTCTCGATCGGCGCCCTCAGCCTTCTGGGGTACGGCCTCACGGCCGAGCGCGCAACCGAGGTCCGCCGGCAACTCGACGCGCGTGAGGCCGCCCTGCTGGCCGCCGCCGGCGTCGACAGCCTGACAGGCCAGGAACAGGTCCCGCCGCGAAGGACCTGAGCACGGGAGGCCGACTCAACCCATTGCGGGCGTGACCGACATTTCTTACTCTTACCTGTAGGAGTATTACCATGCGCATCACCTCGAAAGGCCAGGTGACCATCCCGGCCGAGATCCGCGAGAAGGCGGGCTTGCTGCCTCACACCGACGTGGATTTCGAGTTCGACGGCCGGCACGTTCGCATCGTCCGGGCGGCGCATCAGAAGGACGAGGGTCGAGGCGCTCGACTGGTGGCCCACCTGAGACGGCACGGCGGCGACGTCCGAATGACGACGGACGAGATCATGGCCCTGACGCGAGGCGGCGAGTGACGACGGTGATGGTCGACAGCAACGTGCTGATCGACATCATCTCGGACGACCCGACCTGGGGCGCCTGGTCGGCGGGCCGGCTCGCAGACGCCGCGGAGACCGGACGCCTGATCATCAACGCCATCATCTATGCCGAGGTCTCGACCCGCTTTTCACGGATCGAGGACGTGGAACGCGCCCTGCCGCGCGACATGCTGGACCGGGAGGCGATCCCGTACGAGGCGGCCTTTCTGGCCGCGAAGGCCTTCGTCGCCTACCGGCGCCGTGGGGGCGCACGCACCGCACCCCTGCCCGACTTCCTGATCGGCGCGCACGCCACCATCGCAGGCCACAGCCTGCTTACGCGGGATGCCGCGCGTTACCGGACGTACTTTCCCAAGCTGGACGTGATTGCGCCGAGCTAGGCGCTGTTAAGAGAGCTTCCGCGCCAGGTCCAGGAACGCCTGGGCCGCGGCGCTCTCGGTGTTGGTGGCGACCAGGGGGCGGCCGGCGTCGCAGGCTTCGCGCAGCGGCACCTCGATGGGAATCTCGGCCAGCAGCGGCACGCCCAGGCGCTCGGCCTCGGCCCGCGCTCCGCCCGATCCGAAGATCGGCACCCGCACGCCCGACGAGTCGGCGAAGTAGGCCATGTTCTCGACCACGCCCAGGATCGGCGCGCCGGTCTTCTCGAACATGGTGGCGGCCCGGCGCGCGTCGATCAGGGCGATCTCCTGCGGCGTGGACACGATCACCACCCCGTCCATCTTCAGCTTCTGGACCAGGGTCAGCTGGATGTCGCCGGTGCCCGGCGGCAGGTCGAGGATCAGCACGTCCAGCGGCTCTTCCTCGCTGCCCCAGTTCGAATTGAGCAGCGTCCGCAGGGCCGACGAGGCCATGGGGCCGCGCCAGATGTTGGCCGTGCCCGGCTCGACGATGAAGCCGATGGACATGACCTTCACGCCCCAGGCTTCCATCGGGTTGAGGCGCTTCTCCTCGTCGAAGGTGGGGTCGCCGTCGAGGCCGAACATGGTGGGAGCCGAGGGGCCGTAGATGTCGGCGTCCAGCAGGCCCACGCGCTGGCCCAGCTTGGCGAAGGCGGCGGCCAGGTTGGTGGAGACGGTCGACTTGCCGACCCCACCCTTGCCCGAAGCGATGGCAATCACTTTCTTCACGTGCGGCGGCTTCACCGCATCGACCATCGGGTGGAGTTGGGCCTGCGGATCCTCAGCCACGCGCGCACGGCCGCCCCGGCCGGCCGGCGGTGCCTGGCGACGCGGGGTGACCTGAAGGCTGGGCATCGACGGCGCCTGGACCTCGGACGTCAGGACCACCTGGGCCAACTCGACGCCGTCGGTCTCGGCCAGGATCTCCTCGGCGCGGTCGCGGACCGGGCGGTAGAGTTCGATGTCCGCGGGGGCCACCTCCAGCATGAAGGCCGCCCGTCCGCCGCGCAGCACCAGGCCGCGAACCAGACCGGCGCTGGTCAGGCCCTTGCCCGACTTCGGATCGACGATCGCGTCCAGCGCCTTGAGGATCGCTGTCCGATCTGGGCCTTCGTTCATACAGGTATATCCCGCCTTGGTCTTGCGCTGGGTAGGGTGGGCGTCTCATATCCGGCTGACGGCATCGCTTTACAAGCCCACAGGGGGTTTTGATCGACGCCGCGAAACACCAAGTAAGGTCCCGCTTGAGAACTGCCGGCTGATGCCCTGGAACGACAACGCCAACCCCGGCCCCTGGGGCTCCCCCGGCGGCGGCGACGATCGCCGTGATCCGCCACGCGGCCCCTCCGGCGGCGGCCCGCGCCGCCCCGGCGGGCCCGGCGGCCCCGACTTCAATGCGGGCTTCGAGCAGCTGAGCAATCGCCTGCGCGACCTGATGGGCGGCTCGGGCGGACGGCCTCGCGGCCAGCTGCTGGCCGTCGTCGGCGGCGGACTGGCGCTGGCCTGGCTGGCGTCGGGATTCTACGTCGTGCAGCCCGGCGAGCAGGCCATCGTGACCACTTTCGGCGCCTATTCGCGCACCGGCGCGCCGGGCCCGAACTATCACCTGCCCGCGCCGATCGAGCACGTGGAGAAGGTGGCCGTCACCAAGCTCAACAACACCCTGGTCGGCGGCAGCGGCCCTGACTCCGACTCGCCGGCCGAGAGCCAGATGCTCACCGGCGACGAGCAGATCATCGACATCGACTTCAGCGTCACCTGGCGGGTCGCCGACGCGGCCAAGTTCCTCTTCGCCACGCGCGATCCCGAGGCGGCTCTGAAGGCCGTGGCCGAAAGCGCCATGCGCGAGGTCGTGGGCAAAACCCAGCTGCAACCGATCATCTCGACCGGCCGCGGCGCCGTGCAGCAGCAGACGGCCGAGCTGATGCAAAGGACGCTCGACGGCTGGGGCGCCGGCATCAGCATCGTCGAAGTGCAGATCCGCTCGGCCGGTCCGCCGCCCGAGGTGGTGGGCGCCTTCCGGGAAGTGAACAACGCCCAGCAGGACGCCGACAGCGCCGAGAACGAGGCCAACACCTATCGCAACCGGGTGGTCAACGAGGCCAAGGGCGACGCGTCCCGCATCACCAACGCCGCCCAGGGCTATCGCGAGCAGGCCGTACGCGAGGCCTCGGGCGAGGCGGCGCGGTTCAACCAGATCTACGCCGAGTATCGCAGAGCCCCCGGCGTGACCCGCGACCGGCTCTACATCGAGACGATGCAGCGGGTGCTGCAGAGCTCGAACAAGGTGGTGATCGACGCCAAGGGCGCGACCGCCCCGATCATCCTGCCGCCCGACGCCTTCCGGCCAAAATCGCAGACGCCGCCGCCGGCCCCGGCGCCGGCCGCGCCGCAGCAGCCCGAACGGAAGGGCGCCCAATGACCCCGCGCTACATCGCTTATGTCGTTGCGGCTCTGGCCGTTCTCATCCTGGCGTCGCAGACCTTTTTCGTCGTCGACCAGAGGCAACAGGCGCTCGTGGTGGCGCTGGGTGACCCCGTCCGCGTGATCAATCAGCCGGGCAGAAACGAGGCCGGCCTGCACCTGAAGGTCCCGTTCTTCCAGCAGGTGTTCAAGTTCGACCGCCGCAACATCGCGTTGGAAGCCGACAAGGAAGAAATCATCACCGCGGGCCAGGAGCGGCTCGTGGTGGACGCCTTCATCCGGTACCGGATCTCGGATCCCCTGCAGTTCTACCGCACCCTGCGTGACGAGACGACGGCGGCCGACCGGATCGAGCGGCTGGTGAACTCCTCGCTGCGTCAGGTGCTGGGCGCCGCCAGCGCCACCGATATCATCTCGGGCCGCCGCGCCCAGCTGATGCAGCAGGCCAAGCTGGACGTCGCGCGCCGCGCCAAGGCCTCGCGCCTCGGCATCGAGGTGATCGACCTGCGTATCCGCCGCGCCGACCTGCCCACATCGAACCGCGAGGCCGTCTTCCGCCGGATGTCGACGTCGCGCCAGCAGGTCGCCGCGCAACTGCGGGCCCAGGGCGAACAGCGCAAGCGCGAGATCATCGCCGAGGCCGACAAGGAAGTCGCCATCACCCTGGCCACCGCGCGCGAGCAGCAGGGCCAGATCATGGGTGAAGGCGACGCGCTCCGCACCCGGATCTTCGCCAACAGCTTCGGAAAGGACCCATCGTTCGCGGCGTTCTTCCGCTCGATGCAGGCCTACGAGCAGTCGCTGGGCGACGGCCAGACGACCATGGTGTTGTCGCCCGACAGCGCGTTCTTCCGGTATTTCGAGCGAGGTCCGACCGGCGGGCGCTGACTCAGCTTGACCGTTTAAATTACGGGCGTACCATCCCGGGAGTCATTCCAGGGAGGCTGAGTGACCCGTCTGGCCCTCTTCGTCGTTCTCGCCGCCATGGCCGCGACGCCCGCGCTTGCGCGTGAGCGCCAGACGCTGATGGCCATGCGCCTCGAAGTGAATCGCCTGGACGGTGACGCCGCCATGATGCGTCGGCTCAACATCACCGCCCGCGCCATGTGCGCCCGGATCAATTCCCCGCTCTTCCCCGGCAACGAAGGCCGCGCCTGGAAGTGCCGCCGCGAAGCCGTCGCCGCCGCCCTCGGCCGCCGCGGCGCGGACGTGGACGCCTAGGCGGCGTAACTCACCTCGTACCTCCGGAATGTCATGGCCGGGCTTGTCCCGGCCACCCAGAAGCGCCGCCGGCCGCCGAAGACTCGCGGCAGAGATTCCGCGCACCTTGCCGTACCGCCTCGTATCTGGGTGGCCGGGACAAGCCCGGCCATGACGTTCAGAGAGATTGGGAAAGCCGTTCAACTGTCCGCTTGAAAGCGTCTGATTCCGCTCAGAGCAGCCAGCCGCGGACCTCGTGCAGGTCGCGGGCGATCCGGACGCAGAGGGTTTCCATCTCCTGTGTGGGGTCCAGCATGTCGGGCACCATCACCGTCATCATGCCGGCGGCCGAGGCGGCGCGGACGCCGTTGTGGCTGTCCTCCAGGGCGAGGCAGTCGGCCGGATCGACGCCCAGCGCCTCGGCGGCCTTCAGGAACGGCTCGGGATGCGGCTTGCCGCGGGTCTGCACGTCGCGGGTGATCAGGGCGTGGAAGCGGTCGACCAGGCTGTGGGGGCCCAGGCTGGCGTGGACGCTCTCCAGGCTGGACGAGGTGGCGATGGCGCGGGGCAGGTCCAGGTGGTCCAGGGCGTCCAGGATCTCGACCGCGCCGGCCTTCAGCGCGATGCCGGCCTCCAGCTCCTCGCGGAAGTGGGCGCTGACGGCGGCCGACCAGGAGTTCAGGTCGAATCCCTCGCCGAAGTGCTCGATCAGGATGAGGTCGCTGTGGGCATGCTGCAGGCCCACCATCCGCTGGAAGGTCGTGAACGGCATCTCGGACGAGATCGCGCCCGCCGCCCGCTGCATGGCGCGGAACACCACCGTCTCGGTATCGACCAGCAGGCCGTCCATGTCGAAAACGACGGCCTTGGGCGCGCGGGGAAGAGCCATGGCGCGATCTAGCCGACTCGCCGTGCAGGCGTAAGGCGCGGCCGGCGCCGGTTCGTTGCAGGCCGTGTCCTAGAGCGTGACCGCGCTTAGCTGAATCGGGATTCCGGGTTTGGGCGGATCATGATTCAAGATGTGGGCTGGATGGGAGGCCAGCTCGCATGGGTCGACCCTACTCGCTTGATCTGCGGGATCGAGTGGCGCGCTTCGTGGTGGCGGGCGGGACGTGCCGTGAGGCGGCGGAGCGGTTCGGGGTCGGGGTGGCGACGGCGGTGCGCTGGTCGCAGCGTCTGCGGAGCGAAGGCAGCGCCGCAGCGCGGCGGATGGGCGGTCATCGGCCGCTGGTGCTGGCGGGCGAGCGGGACTGGCTGCTGGCGCGGATCGCGGAGCAGCCGGACCTGACGCTCCGGGCGATCCAGGCCGAGCTCGCCGACCGCGGCGTGGTTGTGAGCTACGACGCGGTGTGGCGTTTCTACCTGCGCCAGGGCGTGACCTTCAAAAAAAAGCCTGCACGCCATCGAGCAGGACCGACCGGACGTGGCCAGGAAGCGGGACCGCTGGCGACGCCATCAGGGCCGGCTTGATCCGCGCCGCCTGGTCTTCATCGACGAGACTTGGGCGAAGACCAACATGACCCGCACCCACGGCCGCTGCGCGCGTGGCCAGCGGCTGGTCGGCAAGGTTCCTCACGGCCACTGGAAGACCCTGACCTTCCTGGCCGCACTGCGATGCGATCGGATCGACGCGCCCTTCGTCCTGGATGGGCCGATCAACGGCGAGTGGTTCCGGGCCTACGTCGAACAGGTCCTCGTCCCGACGCTCGCCCCCGGCGATGTGGTGATCATGGACAACCTCGGCAGCCACAAGGGCAAGGCCGTCCGCCAGGCCATCCGGCGCGCCGGCGCGCACCTGATTTTCCTGCCGCCCTACAGCCCCGACCTGAACCCCATCGAACAGGTCTTCGCCAAGCTGAAGACCCTCCTGCGCAAAGCCGCCGAGCGCACCGTCGAAGCCACCTGGCGACGCATCGGCCTCCTCCTCGACCACTTCTCAGCCGCCGAGTGTGCCAACTACCTCGTCAACTCCGGATACGCTCCATGCTGAAGCGGTCACGCTCTAGAGCCCGTCCCGCTCGGCTTGAATCAAGCCAAGCGGGAGAAACGGGCTCGTCGTCTTCCTGCTGGAGCGCATCCTTGTCGCCTGCGGTGGCTCATCCTCGGCGGGATGCGCTCTAGTCGCGGACGAACTCGCCCTCGCGATAGCCCTGGAAGTAGAGCAGCGCAGTGAGGTCGGCGTGGTCCACCTTGGCGTGAGCCTGGGCGGCGACGATCGGCTTGGCGCGGTAGGCCACGCCCAGGCCCGAGGCCTCGATCATGGCCAGGTCGTTTGCGCCGTCGCCGACGGCCAGAGTGGCGGATAGCGGCGCACCGATCTCGGCCGCGAGCTCCTGCAGCGACGCCAGCTTGGCCTCCTTGCCGAGGATGGGATCGCCCACCTGGCCGGTCAGCGCGCCGCCCTCTTCGATCAGGGTGTTGGCGCGGTTGAGGTGGAAGCCGGCGGCCTCGGCGACCCGGCTGGTGAAGAAGGTGAAGCCGCCCGACACCAGGGCGCAGCGGGCGCCGTTCACGGCCATGGTGCGCACCAGCGTCCGCGCGCCGGGGTTCAGACGCACGCGCTCATCGTAGGCCTGCTGGAGCGCGGTGGTGGCCAGCCCCTTCAGCATGCCCACCCGCTCGCGAAGCGCGCCCTCGAAAGCCAGTTCGCCGCGCATGGCGCGCTCGGTGATGGCGCTGATCTCGGCCTTGAGGCCCGCGAAGTCGGCCAGTTCGTCCAAGCACTCCACGTTGATGATGGTGGAGTCCATGTCGGCGATCAGCAGGCGCTTCTTCCGCCCCGTCGCCGCCTGGACGCACGCATCGACCGGCAGGCCGTCCAGCTCCGTGGCGACGACAGCTTCCACCGCGTCGCGGTCGCCCAGCATCGGGAGGTCGAACGCGCCGTCGCCCAGCGGCTGGGGCGCCTTGACGGCC
This sequence comes from Phenylobacterium sp., assembly GCF_965284355.1. Taxonomy (NCBI): domain Bacteria; kingdom Pseudomonadati; phylum Pseudomonadota; class Alphaproteobacteria; order Caulobacterales; family Caulobacteraceae; genus Phenylobacterium; species Phenylobacterium sp. The sequence goes on from NZ_OZ260078.1 coordinate 1,291,317, forward strand.
ACGCCGGCGCCTGCGAGCGCTGCCTTCGCGCGATCGGCGGCGAGGGTCGCGGTGGCGGCGTCGGGACTGACGAGGGTGAGGACGAGTTCCATGACGGGCCGCATCTGGCTGATCGCCGGACCCACCGCAAGCGGCAAGTCGGCCCTGGCGCTATCTCTGGCCGAGGCTGTGGGCGGCGAGATCGTCAACGCCGACTCCATGCAGCTCTACGCGGGCCTGCGGGTGCTGACCGCCGGACCGTCGCCCGAAGAGGCCGCCCGCGCGCCGCACCACCTGTTCGGAATGGTGGATCCGGCCGAGGGTTGGTCGGTGGGCCGCTGGCAGCGGGCGGCGAACGCGGCACTGACCGAAATCGCCGCGCGAGGGCGCGACGCAATCGTGGTCGGCGGCACCGGCCTCTACTTCCGAGCCCTGACCCACGGCCTGGCCGAGATCCCCGCCGTATCCGCCGACGTGCGCCGGTCCGTGGGCGCCGAGTTCGAGGCGATGGGCGAAGCGGCGTTTCGCGCGCGCCTCGCAGACGCGGACCCGGCCGCCGCGACCCGCATCGCGCCCGGCGACCGCCAGCGGTTGGCGCGGGCGTGGGAGGTCTATGTCGCCACCGGGACGTCGCTCACGGATCACCAGGCCCGTGCCCAGGGCGCCCTGCCCGCCGGCTCATGGTCCGCCGTGGCGATCGATCCGCCCCGGGATGGGCTCTACGCGCGCTGCGATGCGCGACTGGCCGCAATGATCGCGCACGGCGCGCTGGACGAAGTGCGCGACCTCATGGCCCGCAACCTCGCCCCCGACCTGCCGGCGATGAAGGCCGTGGGCGTGCGCGAACTGGCCGCCCACCTGCGCGGCGAAGCCTCGCTGGAGACCGCACTCGCCGCCGCCCAGCAGGAGACGCGCCGCTACGCCAAACGCCAGACGACGTGGATGCGCGGGCAGATGGCGGACTGGCCCCGCCTCGCCGGCTTGGACTCCCGCGACCATTGGAGGCAGTTTCTTGCGCTGAACCCCGGCTTGACGGCCTGAGCGGGGCATGCGACACGCCTTTCCCATCAATCGCGGGAAATCTCGTGCGCAACACTCTTGTACTCGTATGGCGACCGTAGCGGACTGACTTCAATGTCAGGACCGACCGGTCGCTTGCACCAGGCCCCTCGCGGGCCTTTTTTATTATCTCAGCCCAGGCCCACCCCATGACCGCCCACCAGACGATCGAAGCCGAAGCCACCACCATCTCGGGCGCCGAGATGGTCGTCCGCGCCCTCATCGACCAGGGCGTAGAGGTCCTCTTCGGCTATCCGGGCGGCGCGGTGCTTCCGATCTACGACGCGCTGTTCGCCGAGCCGCGGCTGCAGCACGTGCTGGTCCGTCACGAGCAGGGCGCCACCCACGCCGCCGAGGGCTATGCCCGCTCGACCGGCAAGCCGGGCGTCGTCCTGGTGACCTCCGGCCCGGGCGCCACCAACGCGGTCACCGGGATCGTCGACGCGCTGATGGACTCGATCCCGATGATCGTGATCACCGGCCAGGTCGCCACTCACCTGATCGGCACCGACGCCTTCCAGGAATGCGACACCATCGGGATCACGCGCCCCTGCACCAAGCACAACTACCTGGTGAAGGACGTGGCCGAGCTGCCGCGGATCTTCCACGAGGCGTTCCACATCGCCACCTCGGGCCGGCCCGGCCCCGTGGTCATCGACATTCCGAAGGACGTGCAGTTCGGCAAGGGCGTTTACCAAGGCCCGACCGAGGTGAAGCACAGCCACAACTATGCCCCGCGCACCAAGGGCGACGCCGGCAAGATCGCCGAGGCGGTGGCTCTGATCGCCAAGGCCAAGAAGCCGATCCTCTATACCGGCGGCGGCGTCATCAACGCGGGCCCGCGCGCCTCGGCGCTGCTGCGCGAGTTCGCCGAGCTGACCGGCGCGCCGGCCACCTCGACCCTGATGGGCCTGGGCGCCTTCCCGGCGTCGGACAACAAGTGGCTGGGCATGCTGGGCATGCACGGCAGCTTCGAAGCCAACAACGCCATGCACGACTGCGACGTGATGGTGGCCATCGGCGCCCGCTTCGACGACCGGGTGACCGGCCGCCTGGACGCCTTCGCGCCCACCTCGCGGAAGATCCACATCGACATCGACGCCAGCTCGATCGGCAAGAACGTTCGCGCCGACATCGGCATCGTGGGCGACGCCGCCAGCGTGCTGGAAGACCTGATCGCCGCCTGGAAGAGCCGCAACCTCTCGACCGACAAGGCCGCGCTGAAGACCTGGTGGACCCAGATCGACGCCTGGCGGGCGCGCAACTCGTTCGGTTACAAGCCGGACGCCAAGCTGATCAAGCCGCAGCACGCCATCCAGCGGCTCTATGAGCTGACCAAGGACCGCGACACCTACATCACCACCGAGGTCGGCCAGCACCAGATGTGGGCGGCCCAGTTCTACCGCTTCGAGGAGCCCAACCGCTGGATGACCTCGGGCGGCCTGGGCACCATGGGCTATGGCCTGCCGGCGGCCGTGGGCGTGCAGATGGCGCACCCCGACGCCCTCGTCATCGACATCGGCGGCGACGCCTCGGTGCAGATGACGATGCAGGAGATGTCGACGGCGATCCAATACGACCTGCCGATCAAGATCTTCATCCTCAACAACGAGTGGATGGGGATGGTGCGGCAGTGGCAGCAACTGCTGCACGGCGAGCGCTACAGCCACTCGTATTCGGCCGCCATGCCCGACTTCGTGAAGCTGGCCGAGGCCTACGGCGGCGTGGGCCTGCGGGCCGAGCATCCTGACGAACTGGACGACAAGATCCGCGAGATGATCGAGGTGAGGAAGCCGGTGCTGTTCGACTGCCGGGTCACCAAGGAAGAGAACTGCTTCCCGATGATCCCGTCCGGCAAGGCCCACAACGAGATGATCATGGCCGAGGAATCCCGCGACCTGGGCTCGATCATCGACGACGCCGGCAAGCGACTGGTCTGATGGCGCAGCTGCTGACCGGAGGCTGCCTCTGCGGCGGCGTCCGGTATGAGGTGGCGGGGCCGCTGGCCCCGATCCAGCTGTGTCACTGCGGCCAGTGCCGCAAGGCGCAGGGCGGGCCGTTCGGGGCGAATGCGCCGGTGGCTGCCGCGAGCCTCCGCTGGCTGCAAGGCGAGGACCTGATGCGCGAGTATCGGGCCTCGTCCGGCAAGCGACGGGTGTTCTGCGGCACGTGCGGCGGGCCGCTCTTCAGCCAGCGCGACGAAACGCCCGAGACCCTGCGCCTGCGCGTGGGGACGCTGGACGGCGACGGCGACGGGCTCGCGATCGGCTTTCACATCCAGACCGCGTCGAAAGCGGCCTGGTGGTCGATCGAGGATGAGCGGCCGTCGTATCCTGCGGAAGGCCCGGCGTAATCGCTATTCCGCCGGCAGAGCCGGCGACACCGGAAAGGTCAGGATCGCGCGCAGGCCGGGCGCGTTGTCACCGAAAATGAGCTCGCCACCGAGCTGGCGGACCATGGCGGACATCATGCGGCTGCCGAAGCCTTCGACGGGCGCGTGTTTCCCCTTGCCGTGGTCGGCCACGATGATCCGCAGATCAGCCCGGTGCTCCTCGAGGCTCACCTCGATCGGGCCCGGGCTACCGCCGTAGGCGTACTTGTTGGCGTTGATCACCAGTTCGGTGACCACGAGGCCGATCGTCACCGCGCGGTCGGTCGGGACCAGAACCGGCGCCGCATCGACGCTGATCTGACCGGCCCACTCACGCGCCATCGAGTCGTTCATGTCAGCGATCAGCTCTTCCAGGTAGCGGCCCAGATCCACGGTCTCGATCTGGTCGGCGCGATAGAGCCGGCGGTGCACCAGCGCCACGGCCTGGAGGCGGCGGCGCGCCTCCTCGAAGGCCTCGTGCAGCGTGGGGTCGCCCATCGCCCGCGACTGGAGCCCCAGGAAGCTGGACACCAGCTGCAGACTGTTCTGGATGCGGTGGTTCACTTCCTTGAGCAGCAGCTGCTTCTGCTCAAGCAGTCCGTCCTTCTCGCCCAGCGCTTCGGTCAGGCGGACGTTGAGTTCGGTCAGCCGACGGTGGCTGCGGGCCTCGAGCAGGCTGCTCCGCAGACGCTGGGCCGCTTCGGCCTCGGCCAGGGTCCAGCGCCGGGATCGGCCGCGGACCGTCTCGCGCCAAGCCTCGAAGGAGGCGCGGGGGGTCAGAGTCTCGCCCGGCCCGAGGCCAACCGCCTTGTGCGGGTTGCCGGCCCAGTTGACGACCTCGACCTGCTCGGCGCGGAACCAGAGGATGACGAACGGTTCATCACACGAGACCACCAGGCCCAGCAGGCCGCTGGCCAGCGACTGGAATTGGGATGCCGGGGGATAGGCCTCGGCCAGACGCTCGGTGACGACCGGCTCCGGTCCCTGCTCGACCACCCAGCGGGCCAAGTCGCGGATCTGGCTCTCGAGCGGGCAGGCGCCGTCGATGTGCAGGTCGCCGGCCCGAAGGGTCGCAACGCCGTCGGCGTCGAGCATCCGACGCAGCGCGTGGACGCCCTCTGGCAGGTTCGCATCAAAGCCGCCGGCCCGGACCAGCCCGGCGGTGACTTCGTCTTCAAGACCGCGCAGCCGCAGACGTTCGCGATAGGCCTCCGCCTCCTCCTTGGCGCGCACCTGGCGGGCCAGGCCGCCGGCCAGCGCGCGGGCGGCGGCGCGGATGTCGTAGGGCATCAGCCGCGGCTCGCGGTGATGGCAGGCGATCAGACCCCACAGCACGCCGTCCTTGACGATCGACACCGACGCTGACGCGCCCACGCCCATATTGCGCAGGTACTGCATGTGCACCGGCGAGACCGAGCGCAGGGCGCAGTCGCTCATGTCCAGCGGCTCGACGGCGGCCCACGCTGGGGCCAGCGGCGCGGGCTGGTAGAAGACATCGGGGATCACACGCACCAGATTTCGGACGTAGAGCGCCCGCGCCTGGGCCGGGATGTCGGACCCCGGAAAGTGGTGGTTGAGGAACGAAGCCATCCCCGGGGCCACGTCCTCGGCCAGGACAGCGCCCGCCCCCTCGTCGAGGAAGCGGTAGATCATCACCCGGTCGAAACCGGTCAGACGCCGGAACTCTATGGCGGCTCGCTCGCACAGCGCCTTCAGGTTCGGCGCCCGCTCGAAGGCCGCTCCCGCCGCCTCAAGCTGGCCGAGCACCGCCGTGGCCGGCATCGCCGTATCGAAGCCCGCCTCGATCTCCACGATCAGGTTCGGGCCGTCCACATGGGCCGACACGTCCAGCCCGCCAACGGGGCCGTTGATGTGGCCGGCATAGCCGCTCACGGCGCCTGACTGGGTGACCATGGCCAGACGCCCGGCCATCGGGTCGCCCAGCACCTCGCCCAGGGTGCGGCCGATCCAGGTCGCGGCCCCCAACAGACCGCCGACGTCGCCGGCGGCGTGGCTGATCTCCTGCGTCGTCCGGTCGGCGACCAGCATCGCGCCGTGCGGCTGGATGGCGCCGGGAATGTGAATCGGCTCGCGCGCGCAGGCGTCGAGGTCGAACGGGTTGATTGCCGAGTCAGGCAACGGCGAGCGCACCGCAGAGGCGCCGGGCGGCCTGTCGGAAGCCCGCGACGGCGCCCGCCACCATGGCCTCGGTATCGGCCGCGGTGCGCGCCTCGGCGTCCAGCACCGCCAGGAAGCTGCGCCAACGTTCGCCAACGGCCGCGCCGTAGGGATCGAGGAAGCTTAGCCCCCTCAGGTCGCCGCCGCGCGCCATCACCTGCCTGCGGATCACCCGGCCGCCCAGCGTGGAGCCTTCCAGGACGTACATCATCCCGAGCGCCTCGCCGACGCCGCCGACCCGTATGGCGTCCGACCGCGGCGCGACGCCGCCCACTGTCGCGAGATCTTCGACCAGGCAGGTCGAACGGCGCCGTGCGTCGAAGTCCAGGTCCGGCAGGTCGGAAAGCCAGGGCGCGAGCCCCATCTCGGCGTCCGCATGAAAGCCGGCGAAACCCTCAACCAGTCTGCGGCGGCTTTCCGGCACGCCGATCCGCTGGAGAATGTCGATCCGATCTTCCAGGCGTTGGTGGTCTTCGCGCGTGGCGACGCGCAGGCGTTGGTGCGCAGTGCTGATCATGCCCGCTCTTGAAATAACGTCCCCGGCCGGAGGATAGAGGTCGCGCCTCGCCCCTTCGGTAAGGAAGGCGACATAAGACGATTTGGTTCCGGAGAGCGCGTGAGCCGCACCACCCCCGCCACCCTCGCCCTGGACAAGGCCGGCGTCGCGTACACGTTGGCCACCTACGACTACGACCCCAACGCCGAGCGGGTGGGCCTGCAGGCGGCCGAGGCGTTGGGCGCGCCGCCGTCCGAGGTCCTGAAAACCCTGATGGTGAAGGCCGACGGCAAGCCGGCGTGCGTCGTGCTGGCCTCGGACCGCGAGGTTTCGATGAAGAAGCTGGCGGCCGCGCTGGGCGCCAAGTCGGCCGAGATGATGAAGCCCGCCGACGCCGAGCGGGTCACCGGCTACCGGGTGGGCGGCGTCAGCCCCTTCGGCCAGAAGAAGCCGGCGCCGACGGTGATCGACGCCGAGGCGGCGGCGCTGCCCCAGGCTTTCATGAACGGCGGCCAGCGCGGCCTGCAGGTCCGATTGGCGCCCCGCGAACTGGTGCGGGTGCTGAACGCGAAGGTGGCGGCCGTTGCGAGCTAACGCGACGGCCAGCCTGAGGTCCGCTACCTCTTCAAGCGCGGCGCACCCATGTAGTCGCGCTTGCCCAGCGGCACGCCTTGAGCGCGCAGCACGTCGTAGCCCGTGGTGGCGTGGAACTGGAAGTTGGGCATCGACATCGACAGCAGGAAGTCGGCGCCGGTGAATGGCATCTGGCGCGAGCCCAGCTCGAAGACGAGGTCCCGGTCCTCCAGGGCGTTCACCTCGTCGGGCGACAGCGCCGAGAGTTCCACGATGGCGTCGGCGACCAGCTTCTGCAGCCCGGCATAGTCGTACTTCGCGTCCCAGTTCGGCGGACGGAAGACGCCGGCCTTCACGCCCGCGACGGCGCCGCAGGAATGATGCACGGTGGCGATCACCTGGCTGCGCAAGGGCCACATGTCGTCGATCAACCGGGCCTCGACAAGCGACTCTGGATCGCCGCCGGCGCCAGCGACGTGGGCCCGGCCCTTCTCAAGGTAGCCCGAGACGCCGCCCAGGATCTGCAGGAACGAGCGTACGGTGGCGTCGTGAAGCGTGATGGCCATGGTTGTTTCCCCTTCGTCGCCCCCTCCTAGCAGGAGGCCGCTACGGCGCCCCAATCTTCAGCGCGCGCCCAGACGGACCAGCACCTCGCGGGGGATGCCATACTGGGCGATGACGGCGTTGCGATCGCGCAGGCCCATGACCTCGCGCTGGACGAAGAAGCCCCAGACCGCGTCGGCCGCGGCTTTAAGCACCGGCCCGCGCGACTCGCCGCCCGGATGCTCGGCCAGGGCCTTGAGCGCGGCCTCCACCTTGCGCCCGGCGCGGCCCAGCGAGTTGGCCTGTTCCTCCATCAGCTCATAGCGGAGGACGGCGTCGCCCGGCTCGCCGAGGCGACGGACCAGGCTCTGAGGCATGCGCAGGGATGACATGGCCGCCCATGTTGGCGGCCCGCCCGCGCTTGGCAAGTGGCCGGGCGGCGGGCGGTAGGCGTTCGAGGGCTAGTCGTCCCCGAACGCCTCCGCGACGTCCTCCTCGACCGGCCAGTAGCGATAGCCCCGGCCCACGTCGTCTCGCAGCAGCCGGTCGAGCGACCAGCCGCTACGCCCGACATGAACGCCCATCAGCGACAGGTCCGAGAGGATGTCGTCGCGCACGTCGGGCGGCACCGCGGCGTTGCGGAACGTACGCGCCTCGTCCATCCGCCAGCCGAACACGTGATCGCGGGTGATGGCCACGACCGCGCCCGGCCGTCCCTGCCACTCGTAGAACGCCGCCCAGCCCGTGGCGGCGTCCGAGCCCCGGTCCTTCAGGCAGTTGCCGTAGCGCCGGGCCGCGTCCTTCATCGCCGCCTTCGTGGCCAGCGGCGTCAGGCGGGCGGTGCCGGGATGGGGCGGCGCCATCGGCTCGGGGGTCAGGTCGTCGCGCACGCGCTCGAACATCGCCTTGGCGCTGGGCGCCCGCGCCCAGCCGGCCGCGGCCGCCTCCGCTGCGGCGGGACCGTCGCGGAGGCTCAGGGCGTCGTAGGCCTCGCGCAGGACGATCACGCCCTCGGGCGTCAGCGCCGCAGCGACGGCCGCCGCGGGCTCCATCGGCTCGGGCAGGCCCGCCAATCTGCGGACCAGATCGGCGTCCAGGCTCTGCGCGTGACGCAGCACCTTCGCCGGCGGACCGCGATCCAGCAGGCGGATCAGGGCCCGGTAAGCGTCCGCGTCCCATGCCGTCTCGCCGGCGCGCGCGAGGGCCCGTTCCAGCCCGGAGGGGGCGTCATCCATCACCAGGCGAATCGCGACGCGCAGCCGTGCGCCCAGCAGTGCCTCGCCCAGCGCCGACAGGTCGCGGCCCAGCGCGATGGCCAGGCACACCAGGTGACGCCGAACCGCGGGCGCGGCGAGGAACGGCGTGTGCGGCTCAGGCCACAGCGCCGCCACGCGCGGCGCGAAGTCGCCGGCCAGCAGTTTCAGAAGGGTCGTCTGTCCAGGGCTCCCGGCCTTCGCCGAGCCGCCCGGAAAACGGGTGAACATCGTAAGCTCCCAGGGTTGCGCCGCAGCCCTTGGGAGCGCGGCGCGTCAGCGGTGGCGCGCGCCCAGGTCGGAGACGGCGCGCAAGCGTGCGAGGGCCGGAGGCCGCTCCCATTCGCTCGTGTGGTTGTGCGTCGTCATTCGATAGCTCTCGTTCGAGAAGGCCGGCGGTGTCTCACGGGGTCGGTCACGCTGCAAGGCACAGGTTAACAGGCGGCCCGCGATCCGGAGGCGCTGTGGCCGCCGGGCCACGGACCGGCCCCCTATCCCTTCACGCACACCACCTGACGGAGCGTGTGTACGATCTCGACCAGGTCGGACTGCGCGGCCATGACGGCGTCGATGTCCTTGTAGGCCATCGGCGTCTCGTCGATGACGTCGGCGTCCTTCCGGCATTCCACGTCCGCGGTGGCCGCGATGTGGTCGTCCAGGGTGAACCGACGCTTGGCTTCCGCCCGGGACATGGCCCGCCCGGCGCCGTGGCTGCAGGTGCAGAACGAGTCCGGGTTGCCCTTGCCGCGCACGATGAACGACCGGGCGCCCATCGACCCCGGGATGATCCCCAGGTCGCCGAGCCCAGCCTTCACCGCGCCCTTGCGGGTCAGCCAGACGTCCTTGCCGAAGTGCCGCTCCTGGGTGACGTAGTTGTGGTGGCAGTTCACCGCCACGTCCTCAGTCGCCAGGTCCGGGAACACGGACCGGAGCACGCCCAGGACCTGATCCATCATCACCTCGCGGTTCGCCAGCGCGTACTTCTGCGCCCAGCTCACCGCCCGGATGTAGGACACGAAGCCTTCCGACCCTTCCGGGAAGTAGGCCAGGTCCTTGTCCGGCAGATGGATGAACCACCGCTCCATGTCCCGCTTCGCCTTTTCGATGAAGTAGGACCCGAAGCGGTTGCCCACGCCCCGCGAGCCGGAGTGCAGCATCACCCACACGTCGCCTGCCTCATCGAGGCAGAGCTCGATGAAGTGGTTGCCGGTCCCCAGCGTGCCCAGGTGGCCCAGGCCGCGCGGGTGCGCCGCCTTGGCGTCGCGCTCGACGATGGCCTTGTAGCCGTCCTCGAGCTCGGCCCACTTGGCCGCCGCCAGCGCCGGCGGGTCGCCCTGGTGGGCGCCGACGTCGTTGCGGCCGCCGTTGTCGGTCCGGCCGTGCGGGACGGCCGCCTCGATCGCCGAGCGGATTCCAGCCAGCGAGTCCGGCAGGTGCTCGGCGCGGATGGAGGTCTTCACCGCCATCATGCCGCAACCGATGTCCACGCCGACGGCGGCCGGGATGATCGCACCCACGGTCGGGATCACCGAGCCCACGGTAGCGCCCATCCCCCAGTGTACGTCGGGCATCACCGCGATGTGCTTGTGGATGAACGGCAGGCCCGCGACGTTCTGCAGCTGCTTGCGCGCGCTGTCTTCGACCTGGACGCCGCGCGTCCACGCCTTGATCAGACCGGCGTCGCTTTCGATGACTTCAAATCCGCTCATCTGGAACTCTCCTTCACTCACCACGTCCCTCCCGGACCGCCGCGGCGGAGAAGCGTCCTTCCGAAACGAAGAACCCCTCCGCGGCCGGGCCGGGAGGGGTTCTTTCGGACGATCTCAAAGATGCTGAGACCTAACGCGAACCAACCTCCCAAGCGCGCACGCCCTTGCCCTCGACCTGGCGGTCGTTGGCGGTGGCGGGCAGGCTGTAAGGCCGGTTCAACACGGTCGTTCTCCTTCGAGGCGGCGGCCGATAGCACGTTCGCCGAGCCCGTCAAAAGTGTGTTTCAGATGAAACCAACCTTGAGCGTGGAGTGTGGCCGCGGAACCACGATCACCCCGGCGAAGCGCTGATCCCACCATCCACCGTGAACACGACGCCCGTCGTATAGGCGCTGCGGTCGGAGGCCAGGAACGCCATCAGGTCGGCGATCTCGCGGGGCTTGGCGGGGCGGCCCAGAGGATAGTTGGCCATGAGCTCGCGGTAGCGGTCCTCGTCGCCCCAGCGGCGCTGGGCCGCGGTCTTCATCAGGGTGACGATGCGGTCGGTCTCGACCGGCCCTGGGCTCACGCCCACAACGCGGATCCCGTCGCGCAGCGACTTGCCACCCAGCGCGCGGGTGAAGGCGTAGAGGGCCGCGTTGCCGGTCGACCCCGCGATGTAGCCGGCGTCCATGCGCTCACCGGCGGCGCCGATGTCGTTGATGATCACGCCCGAGCCACGGGCCTTCATGTGGGCGTAGATGGCGCGCGTGAGGTTGATGTAGCCGAACACTTTCAGCTCCCAGGCGTGGCGCCATTTGTCCTCATCCACCGCCTCCAGCGTGCCGCCGGGGATGTCGCCGGCGTTGTTCACCAGGATGTCGGCGTCGCGGCCGGCGTCCGCCAGAGCTTTGAGCTGGTCGGGATCGCGGATATCGGTGACCGCCACGCGGGCCTGGATCTGATGCTGGCTGCGAAGCCGGCCCGCGAGCGCGTCCAGCGCCTCGCCGCTGCGCGCCGCGAGGATCAGGTTGCACCCCTCCTCCGCGAACACCTCGGCCGCCGCCGCCCCGATGCCCTTGGAGGCGCCGGTGATCAGGACGGTGCGTCCCGTGAGGTTGAGGTCCATACGGCGTCTCCGGTTGCGATGGCGCCTATCCTGTGACACCTGAGCGGCGACCGCCAAGGACCTGTTGCTCATGACCGACGCCACCCAGCCCGCCTCCGTCTACGACCTGGCCCACAAGGACCAGGAGGAGAGCCGCGCCACGTTCGCGGTGCTGGTGGACAACGAGCCGGGGGTGCTGCACCGGGTGGTCGGGCTGTTCGCGGCGCGCGGCTACAACATCGACAGCCTGACCGTGGCCGAGACCGACTCCACGGCCCACACCAGCCGGATCACCATCGTCACGCGCGGCACGCTGCAGGTGCTGGCCCAGATCGAGGCCCAGCTGCAGAAGATGGTCTCGACGCGCCACGTCCAGGACGTGACCCGCGACCCCAACGGCATCGAGCGCGAGCTGGCGCTGGTGAAGGTGAGAGGCACGGGCGTCGAGCGCGTGGAGGCCCTGCGCGTCGCCGACATCTTCCGCGCCAAGGTGGTGGACACCACCCACGAGAGCTTCGTGTTCGAACTGACCGGCGCGTCGGCCAAGATCGACAAGTTCGTCGACCTGATGCGGCCCCTGGGCCTGGTCGAGGTGTCGCGCACCGGCGTGCTGTCGCTGCAGCGGGGCGTCGAGGTCTTCTAGGATCGAGGCGGAACCCGCAGGGCCGGCCGCCTCTTTCATGGCGTGTCCGTACGCGCCGCCCTGACTGTGATCCTTGCGCTGAGCCTGGCGGCCCCGGCGACGGCGCAGATTCCGTTGATCGTGCCGATCCCGCGCAAGGCCAAGCCGCCTCCCGAGGGGCCGCGCCCGCCGCCGCCCGACCTGCCGGCCGCCGAGGCGGCGGTATGGCCCTTCCCGGCGCCCGACCCCAGGACCTGGTGGGACGACAAGCGGCCCAAGGCGAGCGAGGCCGCCGATCCGCTGGGCCGTCGGCGCGTGCGCCGGGGCGAGCGGCTCCCCAACCCGGACAATGGCATCGACGCATCGACATACCGGCTGTGGGGCCTGATGCCGCTGCAGTGGCAGCTGGTGCGTGGCGACGAGGTGATCCTCGAGCTGTGGACCCGGCCCTCGAACAGCGTGCGCCAGACGGTGACGCGGATCGTCGTGCGCGGCGGGGACGCCTTCGTGCAGGCGCGCGCGGGCCTGGCCTGCTGCGAGGCGGGGATCGCGCGGCGCGTAGGCTTCGACGAACAGCTGCCCGCCGGCTCGGCGGCGCGGTTCCGCGCACTGGCGCAGTTGCCGCTGTGGCGATCGCCGCGCGACGTGCGGGTGGAGCAGCCCGGCCTGGCCGACGCATTGTGTGTCGACGGCACCGGCTACGACCTGACCCTGGTGGCCCCCGGCCGGACGGCCGTCCTGCACCGCGCCTGCGACCCGGCCGAGGTGGGCGAGGTCGGTGAGGTTCTGGAGGCGATGCTGGGCGCGGCGCTGGGCCACGACGGGCGCTTCGACGTGGTCTTTCCCAAGGGCGCCAGCTTCGCGGGGGCCCGCGGCGCCTACCGCACCCTGCTGGCCGAGGGCGGCCGGCTCAAGCCCAATCCGGACGCACGAGCCCCTGCGCCCGGCGGGGAGCCCGCGCCGACGGCGGAGCCAGACGCGGACGCCCCGGCGACCGCGCCGCCCCGGCCCTGACCTCAGGCCACGCTTGCCAGCGTCGCCTGCTCGGCCCGAATCTCGCGGATCGAGGCGGCGCGCATGTGGACGTACTGCACGCCGAACAGCGCCAGCTTGGACGCGATCGGGAAGATCGCCTTGTAGAGCGGCCAATGCTCGGGCATCGCGACGGCGAAGACCAGATTGAGGCCGGCGGTCAGCGCCATCAGCCCGGCCCAGACGTAGCCGTAGGCGATCACGACCCCCTGCGCCCGGCCCCGCGCGATCGGCGGCATGTAGCGGACCATCCAGCCCCGGCGCAGCATGAAGGCGGCCAGCACGAGGTAGATCACCGTGGGCTTGGCCATCAGGAAGCGGGGGTCGTGCACCACGAGGCTGGCGGCGCCGAACACCAGCACCAGACCCAGGCTGGCCCACTGCAGCGGCGCGATCGGGCGGCGCAACCCCAGCATCAGGGCGACGTGGCCCACGCCGGTCGCCATGGCGATGATCGTGGCGGTCAGCGGATCGACGCCGGCGATCAGCAGGCCCGCGAACAGCAGGCTAGAGAAGAGGTCGTTGACCAGGGGCTTGGCGGCTTGGCCGAAGGTGTTCACAGCGTGTGTCTCCAGGGGTCTTAAGAAGGTCCCCGAAGGCTAGCGGGCGGCCCTCGGACCCGTGAGTCCGCCCACGAAAGGCCGGTGGCGATCCACGAATGCGGCCCCGCCGTTGGCGCTTCGCGAGCGACTCTCCCGCCCCTTCATGGGGAGGGATAGGCGGCGTGAGCCGCCATGGCGAGGAAGTTGGGTCCAGGACTCCGAGGTCGATGAGGATCGCCACTCCCTCACCCTGGCCGCTGACGCGGCCTGTCCCTCCCCATCAAGGGAGGGATGATTTTTCAAACGCGACCCCCTATATGTGGGCCGTCGGGTTCGCCCGACTATGGAGATAAACGCGCGCATAATAAGCGGACTGGACCCGGGTGCGATTCCCGGCGGCTCCACCAATCTTCTCTCGGGTTATCGCCGAGGCAGTGCGGGGCCGATCAGCATCGACAGACGTGTAAAGGCGTTGCTTTCTCTCGGCATGACCCACCGTCCCGGGTCTTTAAACTAAATGCGAACGATAACTTCGCTGAGGAAGTCCGCCTCGCCGCGTAATGCGGTTCGGTGACATCCGACCTAAGTCCTAGGGGTTCAGATCCTTAGGCGGGGCCCGGGAGGCGCCTGCCAACAGAAGCCTCCCACCTTCCTCCCGACGGTTCCTGACGCCTCCCTTCTGCAAGGCAAGGGTTTGGAGGCGCCTGCCAACAGAAGCCTCCCACCTTCCTGCCGATCCCGGCGTCAGCAGAACCCCTCCTCCGCTTGCCAGGAAAGCTGTCTCGACTCGGGCGGCGTCTCCGGGAACGATTGCGCATGCTCGCTTACCGTTTCGACCAGCCCGACAGCATGATCAGCCTGCGCGCCCGCGAAGAGCCGGTGGGCGAGCCGCAGCGCGGCGAGGTGCTGGTCCGCGTCCGCGCCGTGTCGCTGAACTACCGCGACATCGCCACCGTGCTGGGGCGCTACGTCTGGGACTCGGTCCCGAACCTCATCCCCTGCAGCGACGCGGCGGGCGAGATGGTGGCCGTCGGCGAGGGGGTCACGGCCTTCGCGCCCGGCGACCGGGTGATCAGCATCTTCCACCCGCGATGGTTCGGCGGCCGTCCGCCCAAGGGCGTGGGGATGCAGACCTATGGCAACGGCGCCGACGGCTGGCTCGCCGAGTACAAGGTGGTGTCGCAGGAAGCCGTCGTCCCCCTGCCCGACTCCATCTCGTTCGAGGACGGCGCCACCCTGCCCTGCGCGGCGACCACCGCCTGGACCGCGCTGTCGGGCCAGACGCCCGTGCGCGCCGGGTCCAGCGTGCTGACGCTGGGCACCGGCGGCGTGTCGATCTTCGCACTCCAGCTGGCCAAGGCCATGGGTGCGCGGGTCATCTCCACGACGTCCAGCGCCGCCAAGGCCGAGCGACTGCGCGCCCTGGGCGCCGACGAGGTGGTCAACTACAACGAGATCCAGGAATGGGGCCGCCACGTCCGCAAGGCCCTGACCGGCGGCCAAGGCGTCGATTGCGTGGTCGAGGTAGGCGGACCAGCCACGGTGACCCAGTCGCTGCGCGCCGTGCGCCCGGGCGGCGAGGTGGTGCTGATCGGGTTCCTCAGCGAGGAGAACCCCGGCATCGACTACTTCGCGCTCAAGGGCAGCAGCGCCATCGTCCGCTCGATCGGGGTCGGCGACCGGGCCGCATTGGAGGATCTGGTGCGGGCCTGGCACGGCGCGGGGCTCTCGCCGGTAATCGACCGGGTGTTCGGCTTCGACGAGGCGCTGGGCGCGTTCCAACACCTGGAAGCCGCGCGCCACATCGGCAAGATCGTCATCCGCGTCGGCGACTGACCCGACGCGCGTCATGAGGACGCCTCGGGACGGGCCGGGGTCATCCGGCCTTGCACCGCCCTCATCAAACGTTACCTTCGACGTGTTCCGTGGTTTGGAGTGTTGCGCGTGGCCCAGGATCCGCCGGTCCAGGATCTGATGAACTACGAAGCGATGGCGCAGGATGCGCTGCGCGGCGTGGCGAAGGCTGCCCTGAAGCGCGCCGCCGCGCCTGAGGGTCTGCCGGGCTCGCATCATTTCTACATCACCTTCAAGACCGACGCGGCCGGGGTCTCGGGCCCGCAGGACCTGTTGGGCAAGTACCCGGACGAGATGACCATCGTCCTGCAGCACCAGTACTGGGACTTGGCGCCCGGCGAGACGTTCTTCTCGGTGACGCTGCAGTTCGGCGGCCAGCCCAAGCGCCTGTCGATCCCGTACGGCGCGATCACCCGCTTCTACGATCCCTCGGTGCAGTTCCTGCTGCAGTTCGAGCCGCCGCCCCCGGCCCCGCCCGAGGCGCGCGCCGAAGCGCCCGCGCCGAAGGAAGCGCCGGTCGCGCCGAAGCCGACCGAGGCCACCGTCGTCTCCCTCGACCAATTCCGGAAGAAGTAGCCCGTATGACCGATGTGGCGGCCACGACGGCCAACGCGGAACCCGAAGCGCTGACCGACGAGGCGATCCTCGCGCGGTTCCAGCGCACGAAGAACCAGCCCACCGGCTCGCAGACCCTGGGCTTCCGCATGGTCTCGGTGAGCCAGGCGACCAAGTCGGTCGAGGTCGAGTTCGACGCCAAGGCCGAGCTGTTGCTCAACCCGATGAAGCAGATCCAGGGCGGCTATCTCTGCGCCATGCTGGACGAGGCGATGAGCGTGGCCTGCATGGTGGCCTCGGGCATGACCGCGGTCGCGCCGACGCTGGAGATGAAGACCAGCTTCTTCCGGCCGGGCGCGCCGGGGAAGATCAAGGGCGTCGGCCGGGTGGTGAAGTGGGGCCGTCAGGTGGCCTTCACCGAGGGCGAACTCTACGACCCCGAGGGGCGGCTGCTGGCCAAGGCGACAGGGACCGCGATCCCGACGCCGTTCCAGAACTACAAGAAGTAGTCGGCGTGCGCCGGCTCGTTCTGCTCTTCGCGGCCCTCTGGCTCGCGGCGGCGGGCGGGGCGCAGGCGGCGGCGTTCGCCGATTGGTCGGCCGTGGTGGTGGCCGGCGACTGGCACGCCAGCGACGGCGGCGCGACCGAAGGCTTCGACAACGCCCGGCGCGACGTGACCCTGGCCCTGGGCCGGGCGGGCTTCCAGCCGGCCAACATCCGCCAGTTCTCGGTCCGGCCCGAGCGATACAAGGACACCAACCCCGAGAAGGCCGATCTGCGCGCCATCTACGAGGCCATGGTGGACGTGTCGGGCAAGGCGCCGGGCGGGTGTCTGTTCTATCTCACCTCGCACGGGCTGCCGCAGGGCGCCCAGGTGGACCAGCGGATCCTCGCCCCCGGCGTGCTCGACACCATGCTGGAGCGGACCTGCGGCAAGCGGCCCACGGTGGTGGTGATCTCGGCCTGTTTCTCGGGCGTGTTCGTTCCGGCCCTGGCCAAGTCGAACCGCATGGTGGTGACCGCGGCCAGGCCCGACCGGACCTCGTTCGGCTGCGGCCAGGCGAACAAGTATCCTTACTTCGACGACTGCTTCCTGGCCTCGATGCCCCAGGCGCGGGACTTCGGCATGCTGGCCAACGCCACGCGCGAGTGTGTGCGCACCCGCGAGATCGCCGAGAAGATGAGCCCGCCGTCCGAGCCGCAGATCTGGGTGGGGGCCGAGCTGCGGCCCATGCTGCCGCTCTATGCGTTCGAGGCGCCGGCGGCGGCCCGAAAACCTTAGCGTCTGCGGTCGCGGTCCACGCGGATCGGAACCGGCGAGAGCTTGCGACGGCGCAGCGCCGCGCCAGCCAGCCCGAAGCCTGCGATCATCAGGGCCCAGGTCGTGGGTTCCGGCACCGCGTTCATGCGGAAATCGTCGACCAGCAGGAAGCTGGGGTTTTCGCCGTCGACGCCGTTCGCGACGCCCGCTTCGAGCGTATAGGTTCCGGCCGCCAGCACGGTGGAGAACGACGTCCAGTCGGTGTAGCCGAACGCGCCGACGCCGACGCCGGGCCCGCCGGCGATGTCACGGTAGAACAGCTCGATCACGTCGACGCCGCTGATGAGGCGCACGTAGCCGTAGTCGTTGTAGTCGATGAAGTCCTCGGCGAGGAACGCGGCCGAGCCCGAGAACGTGCCGCCCTTGGTGGTGAACGTCTGGCGGATGAACATGGGCGAGGTGTCGAAGCCGGCCTGGATCACGCCCAGCATCGAGCCGTGGATCGGCGTGTAGACCTTGCCGTCCGGGACGCCGTTCTCGTCCTTGTGCTCGAACACGCCGGGGGTCTGGAAGAGGCTGGCGTCAGCCGCCCAGTCGTTGAGGATGTCCTCGAAACTGCCGTTGAACAGCTCGGCGGCGCCGGCAGGCGCAGCGAAGCCCGCGGCGGCGAGCGCCAGCGCGGCGATGATTGACGTCCTTGCACCCATACTCAGCCTCCGAGCGCCACGCGGCGCTTGCGACCTGTTAAGCATAGCGGGTTTGCGGCGCTGCGCCACGCTTCACCTCGTCGCGGCGAGATCACGGTCCACGACTCAACCCAGGTGATATGGTCGCCAGCTATCTGGGGAGATCGAAGATCAATGCGTAGCCTCGGCAAGGCGATGCTGGCGACGCTGGCGCTTCTGGTCGCGCCCGCCGCCGCGCAGGAAGCGCCGTTTCCCAAGGCGCCGATCGTGGCCAAGAGCCCGGTCGTGTCGGCCGCCGAATCGTCGGCGCCGCCGGCCCGCATGATTCCCGGCGCGCGACTGCCCGTCGGCCAGGCGATCGCACCGGCGGAACTGGAGGCCTTCGTCGACGGCTGGATGAGCGACGCCATGCGGCGCGAGCACGTAGCCGGCGCGACCGTGTCCATCGTCCAGAACGGCCAGGTGGTCCTGAAGAAGGGCTACGGCTTCTCGAACCTGGAGCCCCGCAAGCCGGTGGATCCCGACCGGACGCTGTTCCGCATCGGCTCGATCTCGAAGACCTTCACCTGGATCCTATTGATGAAGGAGGTGGAGGCGGGCCGGATCCGCCTGGACGCCCCGATCAACCTCTATCTCAACGAGAAGGTCCGCCTGACCGGCAAGTCGCGCGATGTCACCGTGCGCAGTCTCATGGAACACACGCCTGGTTTCGAAGACCGGGCGCTGGGCCAGCTGTTCGAACGCGATCCCCGACGCATCCGCCCCCTGGACCTCTACCTTCGGCAGGAGCGGCCGGGCCGCGACCGCAAGCCAGGGCTGGTTTCCAGCTATTCCAACTATGGCGTGGGCCTGGCCGGCGCGGCCGTGACCTTCGGCAAGGGCAAGACATTCGAGCGGATGGTCGAGGACGAGATCACCATTCCGCTGGGGATGAACCGCACCACGTTCCGCGAACCCCGGCCCGAGCGCCGCGGCCTGCCCGCGGCGATGCCGCAGCGGCTGAGGGACGACATCTCGACCGGGTACAGCTGGCGCAACGCCGGCTTCGCGGCGAACGACTATGAGTACATCGGCCAGGTCGCTCCGGCCGGCTCGGCGTCGTCCACTTCAGGCGACATGGCGCGCTACATGCTGATGCTGCTGGGCGACGGGCAGTGGAACGGCAAGACCGTGTTCGGCCCACGTGCGGCCAGGGCCTTCCGCTCGCCGCTGCGTCAGACTCCCGACGGCGTGAACGGGTGGGCCCACGGCTTCATGGTCTTCAGCCTGCCGGGCGACTTCAAGGGCTATGGCCACGGCGGCGATACGCTGGCTTTCCACTCCAACATGATGGTGATCCCCGAACTGGGTCTGGGCATCTTCGTCAGCACCAACAGCGAGAACGGCGCGAAGCTGGCGGGGCCTCTCCCCGAGTCGGTCGTGCGCTACTTCTACGCCAGGCCTGAGACGTTCCCGCGGCCCGGCTCGGCGGCGCTGGCCCGGGCGGGCGCCCTGTTCGAAGGGGCCTATCTCTCGACCCGCCGCGCGAACGGCGGCCTGGAAGGCTTCGTGGGGCTGATCGCAGGGTCATCCGAGGTCGAAGTCACCTCGGGCGGCCGGCTGATCACCCGCAGTGCGCTGGGTGACGAGCGCGCCTGGGTCCCGGACGGCCCGGTGGCCGAGGGCCGCTTCATCTCGACCCTCGGCGACAGCCGGCTGATGTTCCACATGGAGGATGGTCGGGCCGTGAGCTACCGGGGCGCGATCAACGCCCAGACCGAGAAGCGCGCGCCCTTCACCGAACGACTGAGCACGCTGACGCTGATGGCGGGCCTGACCCTTTTCGCGGCGCTGGCCAACTTCGCAGGCCTGGCGCTGCGCAACCGTCGCGAGGTGCGGCAGAACCAGATCCAGGCCCGGGCCGCCATCGTCCAGACCATGCAGGCGGGCCTGTGGCTGGCGTCCTTCATCCTGTTCGGGCTCTGGGCCGGCGGCGCATCGGACATCCAGGCGCTCATGTACGATTTCCCCGGCCCGCTCCTGGTGACCGCTTCGGCCTCGGCCCTGGTCGCCTCGGCGCTGGGCCTCCTGACGATCGCGGCGCTGCTGTCGGTGTGGCAGGGCGGCAGGCGGGTTGATTCGTGGACGGTGTCCCGAAAGACGTTCTTCACGATTTCGGTGCTGATCTACACGACCTTCTCGGTGCTCCTGGCGATGAATGGGGCCCTCGAGCCCTGGAGCAGCTAGAGCGCAACCCGCCGAAGCGGATGCCGATTCGGCGTCGAGATTGCGCTCCAGCCCAAGGCGGCGAGCCTCTTCGCCCCGATCCGGCCGGGCCTGATCCGGCGGAGCTCGGGGGGCCGCCTGCGACCGCTGGTCGCGACCTGAAAAGCCTCCGCTACAGCCAAGTCTAAACCCCCCCTTAACCAAGGACTGGGAAATTGTTGCCTACCTGGAGGGGGGACGCGTCGGCGCGCCCCTTCGCGTGTCGGGGGGGGGCGAGGGGCCTTGAACCAGTTTACGGCCATGCTGCAGAGGTTTGGGATCGGCCGTCTGGCCGCCATCCTGGGCCTTGCCGCCGGCGTCGCCGCCGTCGCCGCCGCCGTCTTCATGAACCTGGGCCAGCCCAAGTCCCTGCTCTATTCAAACCTGGACCTCAAGGAAGCGGGCTCCATCACCGCCGCGTTGGACCAGGCGGGCGTGAAGTACGAGGTCAAGGGCGACGGCTCGACCATCCTGGTGCCCCGCGACGAGGTCGCCTCCACCCGCCTGATGCTGTCCAGCAAGGGCCTGCCGACGGCGGGCTCGGTGGGCTACGAGATCTTCGACGAAGCCAACGCCCTGGGGCAGACCGACTTCGTCCAGCAACTGAACCGCCAGCGCGCCCTGGAAGGCGAACTGGCCCGCACGATCCAGGGCCTGGACGGCATCAGCTCGGTGCGCGTGCACCTGGTGCTGCCCAAGCGCCAGCTGTTCGAGGAAGAAGCCGAGCAGCCCTCGGCCTCGGTGACGATCGGCGTCGGCGGCCGCGAGCCCGGCCCCGACCAGGTCCGCGCCATCCAGAATCTGGTGGCCGGCGCGGTGCCCAACATGAAGCCCGATCGCGTGACGGTCGTGGACCAGCACGCCAAGACGCTCTCGGGCGGCGACGTCGGCATGGCCGCCGAGGCCGATGGCCGCAAATCGGAGGTCGAGCAGCGGATCGCCAAGCAGGTGAAGCAGCTGGTCGAGGGCGTGGTGGGCCCGGGCAAGGCCCGCGTGAACGTCACCGCCGACCTGGAGCTGGCGCGGGTGACCGTGCAGCAGGAGACCTTCGATCCCGACGGCCAGGTGATCCGCTCGGAGAGCACCGCCGAAGAGAGCAGCCGAGACAACGACCAGGCCGGCGCCGGCCAGGCCTCGGTGGCCGCCAATGTTCCCGGCGCCGGGGGCGACGCGGCCAACAACAGCTCGTCCAGCGGCCGCACCGATTCGACCACCAACTACGAGATCTCCAAGACTGTCCGCACCGAGGTGCAGGAGCCCGGCACGGTGAAGCGCCTGTCGGTGGCCGTGGCCGTCGATGGCGCCACGGGAACGCCTGGCAAGGACGGCAAGCCCGGCGCCTACACGCCGCGCTCGGCCCAGGAGATGCAGCAGATCGAGCAGCTTGTCCGCTCGGCCGTCGGCTTCAACCAGGATCGCGGCGACCAGATCAGCGTGATCAACGTCCGCTTCCCCACCGCCGAAACCAGCGGCGGCGTCGAGGCGGCCAGCCCCCTGATGGGCTTCGACAAGAACGACATCATGCGCGCGGTCGAACTGGCGGTGCTGGCGATCGTGGCCATCCTGATGATCTTCTTCGTCGCCCGTCCCCTCCTGGGCGGCGGCGACGGCAAGAAGGGCAAGAACGGCGCGCCCGCGATGATCGCGCCCGCCCAGATCCAGCGCGTCATGGTCGCCCCGGACGGCCAGCCGATGCAGATCATGGGCGACAATCAACTGGCCCTGGCCGGTCCGACCAGCGCCGAAGATCCGAACCACCGCATCGACATGGCGCGCGTCGACGGTCAGGTCCGGGCGAGCGCGGTGAAGAAGGTTTCCGAGTTCGTTGAACGTCACCCCGACGAGTCCGTGGCGATCCTCCGCTCCTGGCTGCATGAGACGACCTGATGGCGCGCTCTCCCGGTAAGAACATCATCGACCCGTCCCGCCTGAACGGCGCGGAGAAGTGCGCCGTGGTCCTGCTGGCCCTGGGCGAAGAGCACGCCCACGTCTGGCAGTCTCTGGACGAGGAGGAGATCAAGGAGATCTCCCAGGCCATGGCGTCGCTGGGCAACGTCACCGCCGCGGTCGTCGAGGATCTCCTGGTGGAGTTCGTGTCCGGCGCGGCCGGGACGGGCTCGATCATGGGGTCGTTCGAACAGACCCAGAAGCTGCTGGCCTCCATCATGCCGCCTGAGAAGGTGGACCAGTTGATGGAGGAAATCCGTGGCCCCGCCGGCCGGACCATGTGGGACAAGCTCGGCAACGTGAACGAGGCCGTGCTCGCGAACTACCTGAAGAACGAATACCCGCAGACCGTCGCGGTGGTGCTGTCGAAGATCAAGTCCGAGCACGCCGCCCGCGTGCTGGCCTCGCTGCCCGAGGACTTCGCGCTGGAGTGCGTGATGCGCATGCTGCGCATGGAGCCGGTGCAGCGCGAGATCCTGGACAAGATCGAGCAGACCCTGCGCAACGAGTTCATGTCGAACCTGGCGCGCACCAGCAAGCGCGACAGCCACGAGATGATGGCCGACATCTTCAACGCCTTCGACCGCCAGACCGAGACCCGCTTCATCACCGCCCTGGAAGAGCGCAACCGCGAGGCGGCCGAGCGTATCCGCGCCCTGATGTTCGTGTTCGAAGACCTGTCCAAGCTGGACCCTGGCGGCGTTCAGACCCTGCTGCGCGGCGTCGAGAAGGACCAGCTGGCGTTGGGCATGAAGGGCGCGTCGGACAGCCTGCGCGAGATGTTCTTCTCCAACATGTCGGAACGCGCCGCCAAGATCATGCGCGAAGACATGGAGACCATGGGCCCCGTCCGTCTCAAGGACGTCGACCAGGCCCAGATGGCCATCGTTCAGGTCGCCAAGGACCTCGCCAACAAGGGCGAGATCATGCTGGCCGGTTCGGGCAGCGACGATGAGCTGATCTACTGATGTCCGAAGCGCACCAGAAATTCAGCTTCGACACCGAGTTCGACGGCAGGGGCGGCGTGGCCTATCAGGCGCCTCGCCCGAAGCGGCTGTACCCGCTGGAAGAGGTCGAGCAGCTGCGCGAGGCCGCCCGCGCCGAAGGCGAGCGCGCCGCCATGACCAGCATCGCAGCCCAGCAGGCGAACGCCCTCAGCCAGATCGCGGCAGCCTGCAACCAGGCGCTGCCCCGGCTGGCCGAGGTGGCCCATGAGCATCGGCTGGGCTCGGCCGCGCTGGCCCTGGCCTGCGCGCGGGCGATCGCCGACGCGGCGCTGGAGAAGTTCCCCGAGGCGCCGGCTCAGGCGGCCCTGGCCTCGCTGGCCCGCGAGATCGACGCCCAGCCCCGACTGGTCGTGTCGGCCGACCCGGCGCTGGCGGAGAAGCTGCAGATCGTCCTCGATGAGACCGCCCGCGGCCTCGGCTTCGAAGGCGCGCTGGTGGTGAAGCCCGACGGCAGCTTCGGGTCCCACGCCTTCACCCTCGACTTCGGAGACGGCCAGGCGGCCTACGACCCCGCCCTCGCCGCCCAGCGCGTGACCGCGGCGCTTGAAGCCGCCCTCGCCTCCGAAGGCCTCCACGCCGAGCCCCTTATTCCCGGTTCAGAAAGCTAAGACCCATGGCCGACGACGAACTGAAACTCGACGAGTTCGCGCCTTCAGAAGACGCCGACAACGTCCTGGCGAGCCTGCTGAGCGAAGAGCGCACGGCCGGCGACCTGGCCCCCGTCTTCGACGTGCCCGTGGCCATCTCGGCCGTGCTGGGCCGCTCGTCGATGTCGGTGGCGCAGCTGCTTCAGCTCAGCCAGGGCTCGATCCTGGAGCTGGACCGCAAGGTCGGCGAGGCGATCGACATCTACGTGAACAACCGCCTGGTGGCGCGCGGCGAGGTCGTCATCGTCGACGAACGCCTGGGCGTGACCATGACGGAAATCATCAAGGACGGCGACGCGCAGGCCTGAGGCCTGGCGGACAGGGGAGTTAGAGAATGCGGCTTCTGGTCGTCGGAAAACTAAGCGGACAGCTGGCCACCGCCGTGAAGATGGCGATGAGCGCGGGCGCGAAGGTCAGCCACGTCGAGACCATCGAGGCGGCGACGCACGCGCTGCGCTCGGGCCAGGGGGCGGACCTCCTGATGGTCGACTACGACCTCGACATCGCCGGCCTGATCGCGGCGAACGAGGACGAGCGGATCCGCGTGCCGGTGGTGGCCTGCGGCATCGCCGCTGACCCGCAGCGGGCCGCCGCCGCCATCCGGGCCGGGGCCAAGGAATTCATCCCGCTGCCGCCGGAAGCCGAGCTGATCGCGGCGGTTCTGTCGGCGGTGAGCGACGACAACCGCCCGATGGTGGTTCGCGACCCGTCGATGCAGGCGGTGATCTCGCTGGCGGATCAGGTGGCGCCGTCGGACGCCTCGATCCTGATCACGGGGGAGAGCGGCGTCGGTAAGGAAGTCATCGCCCGCTACGTCCACCAGAAGTCGCGCCGTGCGAACCGAACCTTCATCTCGGTCAACTGCGCGGCCATTCCCGAGAACCTGCTCGAGAGCGAGCTGTTCGGCCATGAGAAGGGCGCCTTCACCGGCGCGCTCGCCCGCCGCATCGGCAAGTTCGAGGAGGCCAACGGCGGCACCCTGCTGCTGGATGAAATCAGCGAGATGGACACGCGCCTGCAGGCCAAGCTGCTGCGGGCGATCCAGGAGCGCGAAATCGACCGCGTGGGCGGCTCCAAGCCCGTGAAGGTCGACATCCGCATCCTCGCGACGTCGAACCGCGACCTGACGCAGGCGGTGAAGGACGGCACGTTCCGCGAGGACCTGCTCTACCGCCTCAACGTCGTGAACCTGCGGCTGCCGCCGCTGCGCGAGCGTCCGGGCGACGTGCTGGCGATGGCCGAGTTCTTCGTGAAGAAGTACGCCGCCGCGAACGGCATGGCCGAGAAGCCGCTGGGGCAGGAAGCCAAGCGCCGCCTGGCCGGCCACCGCTGGCCCGGCAACGTCCGCGAGCTGGAGAACGCCATCCACCGCGCGGTGCTGCTCTCGGTCGGACCCGAGATCGACGAGAACGCCATCCGCCTGCCTGACGGCCAGCCGCTCGCCGCGGTGGACGCACACGCGCGCACGGCCCAGTCCGCGGCTTCGGCGGCGGAGGTCGCCACCCGCTCGTTCGTCGGCCAGACCGTTTCCGAGGTGGAGCAGACGCTGATCATCGAGACGCTGGAGCATTGCTTCGGCAACCGCACGCACGCGGCCAACATCCTGGGCATCTCGATCCGCACCCTGCGCAACAAGCTGAAGGAGTACACCGAGGCCGGCGTGTCCGTACCCGCCCCGCAGATGGGCGCGAACGCGGCCTAACCCTCGATGGCGGACACCGGCTCCACCTACCGATACGACACCGCACCGTCCGCCAGGGACGTGTGGGGCATGCTGGCGCGTGGCGAGGTCGCCATGGCGCTCGGCATCGTCGGCATTGTCGTTCTGCTGATCCTGCCGATCCCCGCCTTCGTCCTCGACGTCCTGCTGACGATCTCGATCGGCTCGTCGATCCTGATCCTGATGACGTCGATCCTGCTCAAGCGGCCGCTCGACTTCACCTCGTTCCCGACCGTGCTGCTGGTCGCGACCCTGTTCCGGCTGGCGCTCAACATCGCCACCACCCGGCTGATCCTCAGCCACGGCCATGAGGGCGCCCACGGCGCCGGCGCCGTGATCGAGACCTTCGGCAAGCTGATGATGGGCGGCAACTTCGCCATCGGCGTCATCGTCTTCATCATCCTGGTGATCGTGAACTTCGTCGTGATCACCAAGGGTTCGGGGCGGATCGCCGAAGTCGCGGCCCGCTTCACCCTGGACGCCATGCCCGGCAAGCAGATGGCGATCGACGCTGACCTGTCGTCGGGCTTGATCGACCAGGACCAGGCCAAGCTGCGCCGCAAGGAGCTGGAGCAGGAATCGACCTTCTTCGGCGCCATGGACGGCGCCTCGAAGTTCGTGCGCGGCGACGCGATCGCCGGACTGATCATCCTGGCCGTCAACGTGATCGGCGGAATTCTGATCGGCGTGCTGCAGCACAAGGTGCCGCTCGCCGAGGCCTTCGCCAGCTACACGATCATGTCGATCGGCGACGGCCTGGTCAGCCAGATCCCGGCGCTGATCATCTCGATCGCCGCGGGCTTCCTGGTCTCGAAGGCCGGCGTCGAAGGTTCGGCCGACAAGGCGCTGGTCTCGCAGCTGGCGATGAACCCGGTGGCGCTGGGCATGGTCGCGGCCACCGCCGGCGTGCTGGCCCTGATCCCCGGCATGCCGATCATCCCGTTCGCGGCCCTGTCGATCGGCGCGGGCGTCCTGGCCTGGCGGCGCGCACAGAAGGCCAACGAGCCTGAGGCCGTCACCATCGAGCCCGCCGCGGCCGAGCCCGAAGACGAGCCGATCGGCCAGACCCTGGCCATCGACGAGATCAAGATCGAGCTGGGCTATGGCCTGCTGCCGCTGATCAACGACCTGGAAGGCCGCCGG
Source organism: Phenylobacterium sp. (assembly GCF_965284355.1). Lineage (NCBI taxonomy): Bacteria > Pseudomonadati > Pseudomonadota > Alphaproteobacteria > Caulobacterales > Caulobacteraceae > Phenylobacterium > Phenylobacterium sp. The sequence continues at coordinate 1,317,825 of NZ_OZ260078.1, forward strand.
CTCACCGACCAGATCAAGGCGCTGCGCCGCACCCTGGCCGCCGACTTCGGCTTCGTGATGCCGTCGGTGCGCATCCTCGACAACATGCGCCTGCCCTCCATGGGCTACTGCCTGCGCATCAAGGAGATGGAGGCGGGCTCAGGCGAGGTGCGGATCGGCCAGTTGATGGCGATGGACCCGCGAGGCGCCCAGGTCGATCTGCCCGGCGAGCATGTGAAGGAGCCGGCGTTCGGTCTGCCGGCCACCTGGATCGACGACTCGCTGCGGGAGGAAGCCAGCTTCCGCGGCTACACCATCGTGGATCCCGCCACCGTGCTCACCACGCACCTGACCGAGATCCTCAAGGAGAACATGCCCGACCTGGTGACCTACGCCGAGGTCCAGAAGCTGCTCAAGGAACTGCCGGCCGAACAAAAGAAGCTCTCGGAGGACCTGATTCCGACGGTCGTGTCGGCCACCACCGTCCAGCGCGTGCTGCAGTCGCTGCTGCGCGAGCGGGTCTCGATACGCGACCTGGGCGCTATCCTGGAAGGCATCGGCGAGGCCGCCCCGCACACCAGCTCGATCACCATGCTGGTCGAGCAGGTCCGCGGCCGTCTGGCCCGCCAGCTCTGTTACGCCTATCGCGGCGACGACGGCGCCCTGCCGATCGTGTCGCTGTCGCCCGAGTGGGAGAACGCCTTCGCCGACGCCCTCGTGGGGGGGGGCGAGGAGAAGCAGCTGGCGCTGGCCCCGTCGCGCCTGCAGGACTTCATCCGCAACGTCCGCGAGACCTTCGAACGCGCCGCGCTCGCCGGCGACACCCCGGTGTTGCTCACCAGCCCGACGGTGCGCCCCTACGTCCGCTCGATCATCGAGCGCTTCCGCGGCCAGACCCCGGTCATGAGCCAGAATGAGATCCACCCCCGCGCGCGCCTCAAGACGGTGGGTTCGATCTAAGGCGGCCCAGCGCCCCCTCCACCACTTCGTGGTCCCCCTCCCCCATTGGCATGGGGGAGGAACTTGAACGCCAACCTAGTCTCCTCCCCCCGCGCGCGGGGGGAGGGGAACCACGAAGTGGTAGCGGAGGCGTCGCGGCTTGAACGCTCATTCAAGTCATGCTTAGGTCTGAGTTGAACGCTCAACCAAGGCCCCGATGGAAGATCTCCCCACCCGCGACCGGCTGGTCTTCGCCGCGCTCAAGCTCTTCGGGGAGAAGGGCTACTTGAGCACATCCATCCAGGACATCCTGCGCGAGGCCGGCGCGAATGCGGGGAGCCTGTACCACGCGTTCCCCACCAAGCAGGACGTGCTGATCGCGGTGCTGGACCTCTATCGCCAGGGCATCGAGCCGATGCTGCTGGCCCCCGCCTGGGACGGCGTGGACGATCCCATCGAGAAGGTGTTCGCGCTGCTGGCGCGCTACCGCGGGATGCTCGAGGCCACCGACTGCCTCTACGGCTGCCCGATCGGTTCGATCGCACTGGAGCTGCACGAGCCCGACCCGCCGGTCCGCGAGCTGCTGTCGCTCAACTTCACCCAATGGGTCGGCCACATCGAGCGCTGCCTGGACGAGGCGGCCGATCGCCTGCCCGCCGACCTCGACCGCCGGATGGTGGCGATCCTGGTGCTCAACGTGATGGAGGGCGGCGTGATGCAGTCGCGCACACACCGCTCGCTGGAAGCCTTCGACGCCTCGGTGGCGGGGCTGCGCGACTACCTCACCCGGCTGCAGCAGGCCACGACAACGACGGAGGGACGACCCACATGAAAACGCTTGCGCGGCTCGCCGCCGCGACGGCGGCGCTGGCCCTTTCGGCCGGCGCGGCCGCCGCCCAATCGATCAAGGACTACCCGGACGTGACCGACACCTCGTTCGTGCAGGCCAACGGCCACAAGGTGCTGCGGATCGCCATCGACGTGCCCGCGCCGCGCAAGGCCGTGTGGGAGCGGTTCACCACCACCGAGGGCTACCGGGCCTGGGCGGTCCCCGTGGCGCTGGTCGACGGGAAGCTCGGCGGGACGATCGAGGGCAGTTACGATTTCAAGGCCAAGATCGGCGACGCCGACAACATCCGGAACCAGATCGTCGTCTTCCAGCCCGAGCAGACGCTGGCGATCCGCAACGTGAACGCACCCAAGACCCTGCCCGGCCGCGAGCAGTTCGACGAGATCGTCACGGTGATGGAGTTCGCGGACGCCTCAGCGGGCGGCACACGGGTGACCCTGACCGCCGTCGGCTACAAGCCCGGCGAGCCCTACGACACGCTCTACAAGCACTTCGGCTGGGGCAACGCCTACTCCCTGGTCAAGCTGAAGGAGAGCTTCACCAAGGGGCCGATCGACTGGAATCAGGTCCAGGCCCAGCAGGAAGCCAAGGCCGCCGCCGCGAAAGTGGCGCCCCCCAAGGGAGCAAACTGAAATGGACACGAGAACACTCGCCCGGGTCACCCTGGTCGCGACGGCCGCCCAGGTGGGCATGGTGGTCGCGGGGCACTTCTCGCCGGCCGTCGCCGCGGCGTTCGCGCTCGGCGGCATGGGCATTTCCCTGGTGGCCGGGGTGTTCTACGCCCGGCTCGCGCGGGCCGGCTGGGCCATGAGCCTCGTGGGCGGCGTGCTCGCGGGCGGCGCCTGTGCGTTCCTGGGGATCGGGGCCTCGGTGCTGCTGGGCGACGTACCGCCCTCGCTGCTGGCGTTCGGCACGGCCGGATCGGCGGTGGCGGGCCTGATCGGCGGAGCGGCCGGGAAGGCCACGGCGCCGCGTTCAACCGTCACCGGCTAGTCGCAGGCCGTTGCAGGTCGCCGTCCCGGCTGATAGCGGTTCGGGCCTTGGGCGACGCGTTCGCCCCACTTGAGTCTCGGAATCCGGATGCGGCGACCCCTTGAGCGACCCCAGGGCCTTCCACGGCAATTCCTGTGGGACCTGCTGACCTTCGAGAAGCTGATCACCGGCACGGTCGTCCATCTGGTCTACTGGGCCGGCCTGGGCATCATCGGCGTGATCGCGTTCGGCGTCGTCGGCGCCTCGGTGGGCGTGGCCATCCGGGAGGGCGGCTGGGGCATCTTCCTGGCCGCAGCGGTGCTGGGCGTGGGCCTGATGGGCGTCTTCATCGCAGTGCTGCTCTGGCGCGCCTTCTGCGAATTCTATGTCGCCGTCTTCCAGATCAGCGAGGATCTCCACGTCCTGCGTCAGGACATGGAGCGCGAGCGGAACGGCCGCTAGGCGTCAGCGCCTCGCGATGAACGCGGCCCGCGCCTTCCGCACGCTCTAGGGCCTGTTGAGATTCAAGATTCTCGAAGGCGGCGTGGTGTGATTCAAGCTGCGGATGGAACGATTCGTTTTGACCGACGCCCAGTGGGCGAAGATGGAGCCGCACTGCCTGGGGAAGCCGAGCGATCCCGGGCGTAGCGGCGCGGACAACCGGCTCTTCATCGAAGCCGTCCTGTGGATCGCCCGGACCGGAAGCCCATGGAGGGATCTTCCGCCCTCGTTCGGCAAGTGGAACACGGTCTACACGCGTTTCCGCGACTGGCGTGACGCCGATGTTTTCACACGGCTTTTCGACGCCTGCTCGGACGAGCCGGACATGGAGTACGCCATGGTCGACGCCACCATCGTGAAGGTCCATCGCCACGGGCAGGGCGCAAAAGGGGGACTTCGAGCCAGGCCATCGGGCGCTCCAAGGGCGGCATGACCACCAAAATACTGGCGCTCACCGACGCGCTCGGAAACCTGGTCCGTTTCGTCCTGCTGCCCGGTCACCGCTTCGACACCGTGGGCGTCGCGCCGTTGATCCAGGGCCTCGAGTTCGACGCTTTGCTCGGCGACAAGGCATTCGACAGCAACGCCATCATCGCCGAGTTGGATGAGCGCGGCGCCAAGGCCGTGATCTCTCAGCATCCTCGCCGCGCCATCCCCCTCGACATCGACACCGAGGTCTACAAATGGCGTCACCTGATCGAAAACTTCTTCTGCAAGCTCAAGGAGTTCAAACGCATCGCCATGCGCAGCGACAAGACCGACCGCAGCTTCTCAGCCATGATCCACCTCACCGCCGCCGTCATTCACTCGCGCTGAATCTCAACAGGCCCTAGCTCGCGCGTTTGCGCAGGCCCATTTCGTCCATGGCGGCGGCTTCGAGGCGACCCTGGAGCTTGCGGGCCTCGACACGCAGGTTGTCGGCGATGTGCTCGTACTTCTTCTGGGCCTCGAAGGCCTCGGAGAGCGCATCACGGGCGCCGGCCTCCTCAATGAGGATGACGTCGATCTCGGACTGGATCTTGGCCTTGCGCAGCTTCAGACCTTCGAAGAAGCCGGCGCGATAGATGCCGGCCTCGGCCTCCTGGGCCGAGTAGGTCTTCTCAGCCTCGCCTTCGGCGTCCAGCATCGCCAGCCGCAGTTCGCAGGCGACGCGGCGGTCGACGATCTCGGCCAGCCGCTTCTGCAGGACCTCGGCCTCGTAGGTCGACAGCTTGATCAGGGAATCGGCCCAACTCACGCGGCGGCTCCTTGCAGGATGTCAGACAGGCCCTGGAAGCTGTCGTCCAGGCTGGTGGCGTCGTTGGGGTTCTGGGACAGGAACGCCTCGACGGCCGGATTGAGCGCGATGGCCCGGTCGATCAGCGGATCGGCGCCGGCGCGATAGGCGCCGATGCGGATCAGCTCTTCCATGTTCGAATACGCCGAGAGCGCCTCCCGGGCCTGGCGCACGACAATGCGCTCCTCGGGCGTCTGGCAGCCCGGCATGGTGCGGCTGATCGACTTGAGCACATTGATCGCAGGGAAGCGGCCGCGCTCGGCGATGGCCCGCTCCATCACGATGTGACCGTCCAGGATGCCTCGGACGGCGTCGGCGATCGGCTCGTTGTGGTCGTCGCCGTCCACCAGCACCGTGAACAGGCCCGTGATGGGGCCGGCCTGGGTGCCGTCGGGCCGGATCGGGCCGGGACCCGCGCGCTCCAGCAGCTTGGGCAGCTCGGTAAAGCAGGTGGGCGTGTAGCCCTTGGTGGTCGGCGGCTCGCCGGCGGCCAGTCCGATCTCGCGCTGGGCCATGGCGAAGCGGGTGACCGAGTCCATCAGGCACAGGACTTCCAGGTCCTGGTCGCGGAGGAACTCGGCGATGGCCATGGTCATATAGGCGGCCTGGCGGCGCTTGAGGGCCGGCTCGTCCGAGGTGGCGACCACGACGATGGCGCGGCGCAAGCCTTCCTGGCCCAGGGTTTCCTCGATGAACTCGCGAACCTCCCGGCCCCGCTCGCCGATCAGGCCCACGACGACGGCGTCGCAGTCGGCGTTCTTGGCCAGCATGGAGAGCAGCACCGACTTGCCGACGCCCGAGCCCGCGAAAACGCCCAGGCGCTGGCCGCGGCAGCAGGTGGTGAAGACGTTCATGGCCCGCACGCCCAGATCCAGGCGCTCACCCACCCGGGCGCGGGCATGGGCCGACGGCGGCGGTGCGCGTAACGGATAGCCCACGATGCCCTGCGGCAGCGGGCCCTTGCCATCGATTGGCTCTCCGAATGCGTCGACGATCCGCCCAAGCCAGGCCTTGGTCGGACGCACGGCGGAGCCAAGCGGCTGGATGCGGATTTCCGCGCCGGGCGCCACGCCTTCAACAGGCCCGAACGGCATCAGCAGGGCGCGGTTTTCGCGAAAGCCCACCACTTCGGCGGCCACCGGCTTTTCGGCGAGGCGGGTGATCTCGGCGCGGGCGCCGACCGCCAGGCGCGACAGACCGCCGCGCGCCTCGATCAGGAGACCGTTCACGGCGGCGACCCGCCCGGAAACCGTCAAAGGATCAAGCCGCTCGATCGCGGCCACAAGGCTCTGCACGCACGCCCCTTAAGCTACGTCGCAGACCATGGCCTCGCAGCCTTAAGGGGTTGTGAAGAACTGCCTGCGCCGTAGCCCCTGGACGACGGTTTTTCCCGCGTCCAGGCGCCGCAGGCTGGAACGGTTAGTGGACCTCGGTCACCGTCGGCGTCGCCGCGGGACCGGCCTTGCGCCTGCGGGTCTTGGCGACGACGGCTTCGGTCGTGGCCTTGGCCTGGTCGATCAGGTCCTCGCCTTTGGTCCGCGCCTCCTCGATCAAGGCGTGGCCGCGGGCCTTGGCGTCGTCGATCATCGGGCCGGTCGTGGCGGCGATCTTCTCGCGATTGCGCCAGGCCATCACGCCGGCCACGCCGATCACGGCGGCGCCGATCAGGAACAGCGGGTTCTTCGGCACGGCGCGCAGCATTGGCGCCAGAGCGAGCGCCTGCTTCACGCGGTCGCGGCGCCACGGCATTTGATACGGCGCGAGGGTCTCGGGATGGTCGGTCATGGTCTTACTCCGGCCTCTGTTGGCCGGTGAAACCCCTGTCGGAGCAACGCGTTCCCGCCATCTGTTTCGAAGGGCCTGTCCAATCACGAAAGATTCAACAGGGGTGCGACTCGACGGCCGACCGGCCGCGCTTGAGTCCGATTCGGAAATCAGATTAACGATTCTCACTTGGGGACCAGCACCATTAACCGGTCTTAAAGGACGCTCGGGCAGGTTAACGGGGAGCCGAAGAGCGGAGGCATCCGTTCGCCGGGTATGCGGGGACGCGGGCAGGAGAGGCTAATGCGCGTATTGTTGATCGAGGACGATAGCGCGACTGCGCAGAGCATCGAGTTGATGCTCAAGTCCGAAGGTTTCAACGTCTATACTACTGATCTGGGCGAAGAAGGCGTCGATCTGGGCAAGATCTACGACTACGATCTGATTCTTCTGGACCTGAACCTGCCCGACATGAGCGGCATGGACGTCCTGCGGACCCTTCGCGTCGGCAAGATCAATACCCCGATCATGATCCTGTCGGGGACGGCCGAAATCGAGACGAAGGTGAAGACCTTCTCGGGCGGCGCGGACGACTACATGACCAAGCCGTTCCACAAGGACGAACTGGTCGCCCGCATCCACGCGGTGGTCCGTCGCTCCAAGGGCCACGCCCAGTCGGTCATCAAGACCGGCGACATCGTGGTGAACCTCGACGCCAAGACCGTGGAAGTGAACGGCATCCGCGTGCATCTGACCGGCAAGGAATATCAGATGCTCGAGCTGCTCTCGCTCCGGAAGGGCACGACGCTCACCAAGGAAATGTTCCTGAACCACCTGTACGGCGGCATGGACGAGCCCGAGCTGAAGATCATCGACGTCTTCATTTGTAAGCTCCGGAAGAAGCTCGCGGCCGCGGCCGACGGCAAGCATCACATCGAGACCGTCTGGGGCCGCGGCTACGTGCTGCGCGATCCGATGGAAATGGGCGCGACGATCGCCGCCTGACCGGCCACCATAGCTTCACTATCGGAACGCCCGCCCCCACCGGCGGGCGTTTTCGTTTTCGGCGACCCAGTCTAGCCTCCACGGACAAACGGGAGGGACTGCGGCGTGCTTCGTTACCTTGCGCTCCTGGTGGCGCTGATGCTGGGCTCGTGGATCGCGTTCAACGACCAGCTGTTGCCGGAGTCCCAGCCGGCCAGCGCGCCCGCCAGCGTCTTCTCGGCCGACCGGGCGTTCGCGGACGTCACCCTCCTCGCCTCCGAACCGCACCCGATCGGCTCGCCCGCGAACATCCGCGTACGCGACGCCTTGGTGGCGCGCATGACCGAGTGTGGGCCTCTGCCCCAGATCAGGACAAGCCGCGGCGAGATCCGCGCCGAACGCACGGGCATGGTCGTCGCCGGCCCGGTCGAGAACGTGGTGGGCGTGCTGCCCGGTCGCGACCGCACCAAGCCGGCGCTGGCGATCATGTCGCACTACGACAGCGTGCCCGGGTCCCCCGGGGCCGCCGACGACATTATGGGCGTGGCCGCCTCGCTGGAAGCCGTCCGCGCGATCAAGGCTCGGGGCCTGCCCGCGCGCGACGTGATGCTGATCGTCACCGACGGCGAGGAAGCCGGGCTGCTGGGCGCCAATCACTTCTTCCGTCGCGACCCGCTGGCCAAGCGGATCGGGCTGGTCCTGAACCTGGAGGCCCGCGGTTCGTCCGGCCGGGTCAACATGTTCCAGACCAGCAAGGAGAACGGCGAACTCATCCGCCTCTTCCAGCAGACCGCCCAGCGACCGGCCAGCTCATCGCTGGCGGTGATGATCTACGAGAAGATGCCGAACGACACCGACATGACCGAGAGCCTGGCCGCAGGCATCCCGGGCATGAACTACGCGATCATCGGCCGCCAGTTCGACTATCACAGCGCCACCTCCACGCCGGCCAATCTCGAGCGCGGCTCGCTGCAGGACATGGGGACGCAACTGCTGGCCGCCGCGAGCGAGGCGGCGTTCTCGGCCGACCTGCCCGGAAAGTCGGCCTCGCCGATCTACTCGAACCTGTTCGGCGACATCGTGGTGGCCTACCCGGTCTGGTTCGGCTGGGTGCTGCTGGTGGTGGTCGCGGTGCTGCTGGCCTTCTCGGTGCGCTGGGCCCGCCACTCCGGCGAGTTCGAGGCCATGGACATCCCGCGGGGCATGGGCGCGCTGGCGTTCGGGGCGCTGGGCTCGGTGGCCGCGCTGCAGTTCGCCCGCCATCTCACCGGCGCCGAATTCGGCTTCATCGAACAGCGCTTCCTGCTGGCCCAGGCCGCCCCATGGGAATGGGCGATCATGCTGCTGTCGCTGGGCTTCCTGATGCTGTCGGCGGGCGACCTGGCCCGGGGACGGCGCTGGATGGCGGCCGTGCCGGTGTTGCTGGGCCTGGGCTGCTCGGCCTTCGGTGAGTTCGACATCATCGGAGCCGTGACCGGCGTCCTGGCGGGCGTGCTGGGCCTGTTCGTCTACAAGACCCGCACCACCCGCAAAGGCGCCTGGGCCGGCGTGCTGGTGCTGGGCCTCCTGCTGGCGGTCATCGTCCAGATAACGTTCCCGGCGGCCTCCTATGTGCTGGTCTGGCCCTTGCTGGTGGGCGCGATCGGGGCCGCGGCGACGGCGCTCAGCGCCCGGCGCGGCGTCTTGCCCACGGTGCTCCTGGTCGTGCTGGCTGCCGCCGCGCTGGGGTGGCAGGGCGGCATCTCGCACTTCGCCTTCGAGGCGATGGACCTGATGCCGCTGTTCGGGATCCAGATGGTCACGGCGGGCCTCGTGCTCTGGCCGCTGGCCCAGCCGGACAACGGCGCGCAGAAGGGCCTCGTCGTCGGCATGATCCTTCTGGCCGGCGGCCTGACGCTGACCCTGTTCATTCGCTCGGACGAGCCGTGGTCGCCGCGGTTCCCGCAGGTGAGTTACGTGGGCTACCTGGTCGACCAGGATACCGGGAAAGCGTGGCGCTACGCTCCGCAGGTGGACAAGACCTCCTGGACCCGAAACGTGCTGGGCGCCGAGGGCGGCTCGCCGACGCTGCTGAAGCACTGGGCCTGGCGCAGCCCGCAGCTGGCGGTCGCCGCCCCGCCGGTCGCCGAGACGCCACCGCAGGTCACGTTGGTGAAACAGGCCGACGGTTCGGTGCGGCTGAACGCCCTGCCCCCGGCCGGCGCACGCACCCTGGCCCTGCAGATCCGGGCCAGCACGGCGGCCCAGGCCAACAGCCTGTCGGGCGTGCCCATCACGTTGGCGCTGCCGGCGCGCGAGTGGGTGAAGGTCAACTGGCAGGCGCCCGGCAATGGCGTGGAACTGGTCATCCGGCCCAGCGGCCCCGGCCGCCTGGACGTGCGCTATGTGGCCGGACTGGAGCGCTGGCCGTCCGGCGTCGCGCCCCTGCCCGCCCGGCCGGCCGACGTGATGGCGTGGGACACGTCCGACTCGACCTGGGTGGCGGGGACGCGGGCGTTCAGCTGGTGATGGCGCGGGGGGCGCTTCTGGCGCTATAGCCCCGGCATGACCGCCAACACCCGCATCGTCCTTTCCAGCGACCACAGCGCCATTGCGCTGCGTCAGGCCATCGCCGCCCACGTCGAAGCGCAAGGCTGGACCGTCGTCGATATCGGGCCGACGACGCCCGAGAGCACGCCCTATCCCCAGCATGGCGAAGCCGCCGCACGGCTCGTGGCCTCTGGCGATTGCCGGTTCGGCATCATCCTCTGCGGCACCGGCCAGGGGATCATGATGGCGGCCAACAAGGTCCGGGGCATCCGCTGCGGCGTCTGCGGCGACACCTTCTCGGCCCGCATGATCCGCCAGCACAACGACGCCAACATGATCTCGCTGGGCGCGCGGGTCATCGGCGAAGGCCTGGCGCTCGACATCGTCGATGCGTTCCTGAAGGCCGAGTTCGAAGGCGGGCGGCACGCGCCTCGGGTGGCGATGATCGACGCGCTGGAGGGGTAGCCCGCCGGCGCGCGAAGGGCTATCCCGCCGCGATGAGCGACGTCACCATCTATCACAACCCCAGCTGCGGGACCTCGCGGAACACCCTGCAGCTGCTGCGCGACAAGGGCGTCGAGCCCACCGTCGTCGAGTACCTGAAGGCCGGCTGGACGCGCGAACAGCTCGAGGATCTGCTGAAGCGGATGGAGCTGGGCGCGCACGACATCCTGCGGGTGCGGGGCACCAACGCCGAGGCGTTGGGCCTGACCGATCCGAACGTCTCGGACGAGGCGATCATCGCGGCGATGATCATCGAGCCGATCCTGGTGAACCGCCCGATCGTGGTGACGCCCAAGGGCGCGGCGCTCTGCCGGCCGGCGGACCTGGCCCTGGGCCTGCTCTAGGGACCAGAAACGAAAAACGCCCGGCGCGAGGCCGGGCGTTCCCGTGGCGATCGCGAGGCGTCAGGCGTCGAAGGTGATGACCGAGCGGGCGACGGCGCCCGTCTTCATTTCCTCGAAGGCCTCGTTGACCTGGTCAAGCCGGATGCGGCGGCTGATCATGTCGTCGAGGTGCAGCTTGCCGGCCATGTAGGCGTCGACCAGGCGGGGCATGTCGACGGGGAAGCGGTTCGAGCCCATCAGCGAGCCCTGGATGCGCTTCTCGCCGAGGAAGGCCGCGCCCATCAGGCTGATGGTCTGGCCGACCGGGATCATGCCGATGACGTTGGCGGTGCCGCCGCGGCACAGCATGTTGAACGCCTGCTCGGCGGTCGCCGCGAGACCGATGGCCTCGAAGCTGTGCTGCACGCCGCCGCGAGTCATCTCCAGCACGGTCTTCACCGCGTCGGGGCCGCCCAGGACGAAGTCGGTGGCGCCCATGGACTTGGCCAGGTTTTCCTTACCCGGCGCCATGTCGATGGCGATGATCCGGCCGGCGCCGGCGAGCGCCGCGCCGTTGACCGCCGCCAGGCCCACGCCGCCGCAGCCGATGACGGCCACGGTGTCGCCGGGACGGACGTTCGAGGTGTGGATCACGGCGCCGACGCCGGTCATCACGCCGCAGCCGATCAGGGCGGCGCGGTCGAGCGGCATGTCCTTGCGGATCGAGACGCAGGCGTTCTCGTGGATCAGCATCTGCTCGGCGAACGACGAGAGGTTAAGGTACTGCAGCATCGGGCCGTTGGCCGACGACAAGCGGGGCTCTTCCTCTTCCCGGCGCTTGGTCTCGGGGCTGACGCAGCGGGCCATGTGGCCGGTGACGCAGTGGTCGCAATGGCCGCAGAAGGCCGACAGGCAGGTGATGACGTGGTCGCCCGGCTTCACGCTGCGGACTTCCGAGCCTACGGCCTCGACGACGCCGGCGCTCTCGTGGCCCAGCACAGCCGGCATCGGGTGCGGATACTTGCCCTCGATGAAGTGGAGGTCCGAGTGGCAGACGCCGGCGGCGGCGGTGCGGATCAGCACTTCGCGCGGGCCCGGCTTCCCGATCTTCACGTCCTCGATCTGAAGCGGCTTGCCCACTTCACGCAGCACGGCGGCCTTCATGGCGTTTTCCTCTTCTTCGAAACAAGTGTTTGGAGAAGCCTTATCGTCGTTCAGATGGGGCTGGGAAGGGCCTATCTGCGGTTCGGCTCGACAACGCCACAGTTGGATTTCATCTAGGCCCCTATGGACGACGCCCAGCCGGTCCGAACCGTCACCGCCTTCGACGTCTTCTCGGCGTTCCTTCGGCAGGGGCTGACGGCGTTTGGCGGGCCGGTCGCGCATATCGGCTACTTCCGGCGTGAGTTCGTCGAGCGGCGCGGCTGGATCAGCGAGAGCGCCTTCGCCGACCTGCTGGCGCTCTGCCACTTCCTGCCGGGCCCCGCGTCCAGCCAGATGGGCATGGCCATCGGCCTGCGGCAGGCGGGCCTCGCAGGAGCCATGGCGGCGTTCGCAGGCTTCACCCTGCCGGCGGCGGTGGCGATGATCGCCTTTGCCGAGTTCGCACCCGAGCTGATGTTCCGCTTCGGCGACGGTTGGATCCACGGCCTGAAGATCGCTGCGGCGGCCGTGGTGCTGCAGGCGGTCGTGCAGATGGCCCGCACGCTGGCGGTGGGGCCGATCCGCGCCGGCATGGCGATCGGGGCGGCCCTGGGCCTGGTGGTGGCGCAGAGCCCGGTGGCCCAGGTGATGGCGATCGTCGCGGGCGGCCTGTTCGGGTTCGCGATGCTGCGCGGTGAGACGGCCGACGCCCCGCCCGACGACGCGGTCGAGATGGTCGACACCAAGAGCGCGCTCGTGGCGCTGGCGATCTTCGCGGGCCTGCTGGTGGGTCTGCCGGTGCTGGCGAGTCTGCTGCAGAACCCCGGGCTGGGGCTGGCCAGCGTGTTCTACCGCACCGGCTCGCTGGTGTTCGGCGGCGGCCACGTGGTGCTGCCGCTGCTGGAGCGCGAGGTCGTCGATCGCGGCTGGATGGATTCGGAGGCCTTCCTGATGGGTTATGGCGCCGTCCAGGCGCTGCCCGGGCCGCTGTTCAGCTTCGCGGGCTACGTCGGCGCCGCCCAGACCTACGGGCCACGCGGGATCATAGGCGGCCTGATCGCGCTGTTCGCCATCTTCCTCCCGAGTCTGCTGCTGATCACCGGCGTGTTGCCCTTCTGGGACCGGCTGAAGCGCGAAGGCTGGGCGCGTGGCGTGCTGGCCGGCGTGGGCGCGACCGTGGTGGGCGTGCTGGCGGCATCGCTCTGGGACCCGGTGCTGCTGACCACGATCAAGCGGCCCGCCGACTGGGCCCTGTTGGCCGCGGCCTTCGTCTTCCTGCAGGTGGCGAAGCTCCCGCCCTGGCTGGTGGTGATCGGCTTCGCCGTCGCGACGGGAGTGTTCCTGCGCTAAGCCGCCTGCGCCGGCTTCACGCCCATCTTCACCGGCCAGAAGCCCGAGAGCCTGGGCCAGCGGAAGGTCCAGGCGGTGGTCTTCTGGGGGATGCAGGCTTCCAGGGCGGCCAGCAGGATCTCGGCGGGGCCGTCGTTCAGGAAGTGGTTGGCGCCTTCGGTGCGGACCACGCGGATCGGGCGGCGGGTGATCGTCTCCTCGGCCAGCCTTTCGGCGGTCTCCAGCGGGGCGAAGTCGTCCATGTCGCCGTGGATCATGTGGATCGGCACGTTGACACGGCTGAGCGCGCGGCGGGCGTGACGCAGCTGCGGCTTCTGGCCGGTGACCTCGATGACCGCGTGGCGCAGGTCTTTCGGGATCATCTTCAGGGCCTTGCCGCCCAGGTCGAGCAGCCAGCGGGCGGTGGGGCCCGCCTCGCCGAAGAAGCCGGACAGCAGGACCAGGCCCGCGACCTTGCCCGGGTTCTGGTCGGCCATGATCGAGGCGATGGCGGCGCCGTAGCTCTGGCCCACCAGCAGCACCTTCTGGCCCGGCGCGGCCCGGAGCGCAGGCTCCAGCGCCTCGGCCTGGACGCGGATGTCGGTGACGGGATGCAGCGGTTCCGAGCCGGCGTAGCCCGGCCGGTCGACGACGATCATCTCGCGGTCCTGCGGAAGCTCGGCCAGGGTCTCAGCCCAGTATTCGGCCCACGACGGCGCGCCGGTGATGACGACGATCTTCCAGGGCGCCGGCCTGGCGCGCGGCGTCTCGAGCGCCGAGATGCGCCAGCCGTGACCGCCGCCGGCGATGAAGCTGGTGCGGCGTACGACGTGATCGGGATAGTCGGCGGACGTGGGGGCGTGCTCAGTGCGGCCCTTGGCGGCGGCCTCGATCGCCGCCCACCCCATCTGGATCACGCCCTTCGGCCGTTTGCGAGCCACGCCCCGCCTCCATCACATCCACCATCACCTGAGAGGGGTGAACGCACGGTTCAAGAGGCGGTTCTGTGAGCTTTTCGTCATGGTCACGATGTCGTGGCCGGCGTGGCCAATCGATCACGCAGCTCGCGCTTCAGCACCTTGCCGGTGGGGCCGATCGGCAGCTCGGGGACGACGCGGACCTCGTCCGGCGTCCACCATTTGGCGACGCGGGCGCCGACGTGGGCTTTCACCGCCTCGGGATCGACGCTCTGGCCGGGGCGGAGCACGACCAGCAGCAGCGGCCGCTCGTCCCACTTCGGGTGCGGCATGCCGACGGCGGCGGCCATGGCGACGGCCGGGTGCGAGCAGGCCGCCTCCTCCAGGTCCAGGGTGGAGATCCACTCGCCGCCCGACTTGATGACGTCCTTGGCGCGGTCGGTGAGGCGCAGGTAGCCCTGGGCGTCGAGGGTGGCGATGTCGCCGGTGTCGAACCAGCCGTCGGCGGTGAAGGCGGCCGCCCCGTCCTGCTTGAAGTAGGCCGAGGCCACCCAGGGGCCTCGCACCTGCAACTGGCCCGGCGTCTTGCCGTCGCGGGGCAGGATCGCGCCGTCCTCGCCCACGATCCGCAGGTCGACGCCCCAGAGGCCGCGGCCCTGCTTCAGCTTGCGCTGGAGGGTCTGTTCCTCGGTCTCGCCCGCGTGCTCGGGCAACGCCGTGTTGATGACGCCCAGCGGCGAGGTCTCGGTCATGCCCCAGATCTGGCGAACCTTGCCGCCGAGGCGGTTCTCGATGCGGGCGATCAGCGAGGCGGTGGGCGCCGAGCCGCCGATGGCGATGGTGCGCACGGACGTCAGCTGACCGCCGGTCTGGTCCAGGTGGTCAGCCACGCCCACCCAGATGGTCGGCACGCCCAGCAGGAAGGTGACGTTCTCGGCCGCGATCAGCTCGCAGACGCTGGGGCCGTCCAGCGCACGGCCCGGCAGCACCAGGGTGGCGCCCACCAGAGGGGCGGCGTACGGCGTGCACCAGGCGTTGGCGTGGTACATCTGGGCGCAGGGCATGACCACGTCGCGGGCCGACAGATCGAAGGCGTCGGGGAGCGCCAGCGCCAGGGCGTGCAGCACCGTCGAGCGGTGGCCGTAGAGCACGCCCTTGGGATTGCCCGTGGTGCCCGAGGTGTAGCAGAGGCCCGACGCGCTCTTCTCGTCGATGTCGGGCCAGTCGAAGTCGGGGGTCTGGGCGGCCAGCAGGTCTTCATAGACGAGCGTATCGGGCGGCGCGTGCGCGGCGTCGGTCATCGCCACGAAGGTCGTCACGGTCGCCATCCTCGGGCCGATCTCGGCGACGAGGTCGTTGAAGGTGATGTCGAAGAGGAGGACCTGGTCCTCGGCGTGGTCGGCGACCCAGACGACCTGGTCGGGGTGGAGGCGCGGGTTGATCGTATGCAGCACCGCCCCGATGCCGGTGACCGCGAAATAGAGCTCGAAGTGTCGGTGGGTGGACCAGGCCAGGGTGGCCACCCGGTCGCCCGGCTTCACGCCCAGCGCCAGCAGCGCCTTGGCCATCTGCTTCGAGCGCATAAGGGCGTCACGATAGCCGTACCGGTGGATGGGCCCCTCGACCGTGCGCGTCACCACCTGCCGGTCGCCATGGTAGAGCGCCGCATGCTCCAGGATCGACGGGAGCGTCAGCGGCCGGTCCATCATCAGCGCAAGCATGGGTCCTCCGGGGGTTTTTCGCACAGGCTAGGGCATGGCGGGCGACGGGCGAAGCCCTGCGCGCGCGGCTCGGCGCTGTTGGGTTGAACCCCGGAGAACACGGAAGGCGCTGGGCCGGTGAAGCTGTGCGCGCCGCAGGCGCTGTCATGGTCTGAACCACGAAATACACGAAATACACGAAAGGGCATGAGGCGGCCCGCGGGCGGCGGGAGCCGGCTCGCTTTCGTGTATTTCGTGTCTTTCGTGGTTTGGATTTAGGGCGCTTCGCGCGGGCGGCGGGTCAGCCGGAGGGGCGCCAGGGCGGCTTCGCGGGACGCGCCGGGGTGTGATCCGGGGCCATGGGCCGCAGGCCGGCGGTGAAGGCGCGGGCGGCGGCGTTGGCGGCGGCGATGTCTTCGGGTGTGGCGGGTTCGGGGTCGGGGAAGAAGGTGGGGGCCGGCAGGTCTCGCCAGCGTTGGGCATAGTCGTCAGGCAGGCCCAGGGTCTTGCAGACGCGGCGGATGACGGCGTCGACGTCGTCCACGATCCAGTCGGGCTTCTCGTTCCAGTCGTCGACTTCGCGGTCGAAGCGGTGGCACCAGTCGGTGTGCAGCGCCTCGTCGCCGTCGGCGACGGCGGAGATCACGCGCTCGACGGCGTCCTGCACCTGCGCGGTGCGCTCATCGATGGCCTGGTCGTGGAGGTCCTGTGCGGAACGGCGGGGCGTTTCGCGTTCGGCTTTGGCGCGCTCGGCCCTCAGCTTGCTGAGCAGGGCGAGCGTCTGGCGGAGCGAACGGGTGAGCCGGGTGTAGGCGCGGGCCAGGTCGGAGAGTTCGGCCACCTCTTCGGTGGCGAGCGCCTTGTTGTGGAGGCGCTCGGCGAAGGCGAAGTCCATGCGGGCCGCGCGGGCCAGCAGCTGGTCTTCCTCGAAGATGTCGGGCGTCTCGCCGGGCATGGTCGGGAGTGGAACACGCCCCTACGACAAAAACGGTCGTAGAACCGCGCCTCGCTTCCAACTTTTCTTTGAACGTCATGGCCGGGCCTGTCCCGGCCACCCAGAAGCGCCGCCGTTTCCGGAGAGAGCGCGGGCGGAAAGGTCCGGGCGCCTTGCGGCCAGCGCCTCGTATCTGGGTGGCCGGGACAGGCCCGGCCATGACGTTCCTGGAGAGAGGGTGGGTGGAGGGGCTACCCCCACCCCGGGGGTGGGTCGAGGAGGAAGCGGGCGCGCTGGTCGGGGGTCGGGACCATGCAGGCGTCCTTCTTGCCCATCAGGCGGTAGCGGTTGCGGGCCAGGAACAGGTAGGCGGCGTCGCGCCAGCGTTTGGGGACGACACCGAAGACGGCGAAGAGCGACCAGGGCGGGCCCAGCCGCCGGGCCAGGGCCAGCACCGCGTCGGAGGCCTCGAGCGGGCGGCCGTGGTCGAAGAACAGGAAGCTGTCGGGATTCTCCAGGTCCAGCCCGTAGCGCTCGGCGATGGCGCGGCCGAACGGCGACTGCAGCGGCGTGAAACGGAGCTGGCCGCTGCGGTCGAGCCTGAGCGCGAGCCGGACGGAGCCCGTGCAGAAATTGCAAACGCCGTCGAACAGCCAGAGGCCGTCGAGCGGGTCGCTCACGCCGCCATCCGCGCCTTGAAGACGCCGTCGGGGAGTTTGGCGGCGCGGCTGGGGTGGATGAAGAAGTAGTCCTTCCAGGGGAGGCCCGGCACCAGGGTGGTGCGCTCTTCCAGGCGGTCGCCGTTGAGGGCGAACATGCGGTAGCCGCGGTCGCGGAAGATATCGAGCACCGCCTCGCCCGAGGCGCCGAAGCGGGCCTGGAGCATGTCGGGGTGGATCTCGAGCAGGACGTGCGGGCGGTCGCGGTCGAGGATGGCCACGGCGCCCATCAGGGCCCGCAATTCGGCGCCCTCGATATCCATGCGGATGAAATCGACCCGGTCGACGCCGTGCGTCTCGCAATAGCCGTCCAGGGTGATGACCGGGGTCGGCTGGACGTCCATGCCGGTGTCGTCCAGGTCGGGGCGCGCGGGGCCGTTGGGGCGGGTCTCGGCGACATAGGCATAGGCGCGGCCCATGCGGCCCGAGGTCTTCTTGGGCGTGACCAGCAGCATCTCGCCCGGCCTGTCGCCGACCGCGGCGTGGATCGTGGTCACCTGCTTGCCCAGGCGGTGCCAGGCGACGGTGGTCTGCAGGACCTCGAACGCGAAGGCCGACGGCTCGAAGGCGTAGATGCGGGCCTGGGGCGCCACCTGGGTCATGACGTACGAGTGGCGCCCGTCGCTGGCGCCCACGTGCAGACAGACGGGCGCGCCCGACAGGAGGTCGGCCAGGTAGGGCGTCTCGGGCTCATGCTTCGCCCAGGTGCGATTGCGGCGCCAGGCGCGGAAGGCGTGGCCCAGCACGCGTAACGAAGCCATCCATACTCCCCTGCGGGACGCCTCAGGCGGCGTCGCGCACCACGGTCATCATGTAGTTCACGTCGGTGTCGGCGGATTCCGTCCATCGACCGGTGAGCGGGTTGAATACGACTCCGTAGGGTCCGTCCACAACGACCGGCGATTGCGCCAGGAAGTCGCGGAGTTCGTCGGGCTTGAGGAACTTGCTCCAGTCGTGGGCGCCGATGGGCAGCCAGCGCAGGATGTACTCGGCGCCGATCTTGGCCAGGGCGAGCGCCTTGAGCGTGCGGTTGAGGGTGGCCACGACCATCAGGCCGCCGGGCTTCAGCAGGCGGGCGCAGTCCTGCAGGTAGGCGGCCGGGTCGGCCACGTGCTCGATCACCTCCATGTTGAGGATCACGTCAAAGGGCGGCTCGCCGGCCTCGAGCAGCGCCTCGGCGGTCGAGGCGCGGTAGTCGATTTCCAGGCCCTGTTCGGCGGCGTGGGTCGCAGCGGTGGCGATGTTCTTTTCCGAGGCGTCGACGCCGGTCACCTGGAAGCCCAAGCGGGTCATGGGCTCGGAGAGCAGCCCGCCGCCGCAGCCGATGTCGAGCAGGCGCAGACCTTCGAACGGGCGGCGCGCCTGGGCGTCGCGGCCGAAGTGGTAGAGCGCCTGATCGCGGATGAAGCCGAGGCGGACGGGGTTGAACTTGTGCAGGGGCGCGAACTTGCCGCGCGGATTCCACCACTCCGCGGCGATCCGGGAGAACGTCTCGACTTCGGCGGGGTCGATGCTGGAACGGGGCGCAGCGCTCATGGGCGGGTTTTAGGTCGGATCGGCCCTGACCCCAAGCCCCGCGGCGGCGCAGGCGCAGTTTCAGATTGTCCGCGAACCACACGAACCCCACGAACGGCCCGAGGGGCTCGCCGGTGACAATGCGGTCCCGTTCGTGTGGTTCGTGTGGTTCGTGGACAGCTTTTGCGGCGGTGGCGCACCGTGGATTGGAAGGGTTTGCCTCGATTTCGGGAAAGCTGCGTCGAAAACGCAAGATTCTGGGCGTTGCAGCCCTGCCCCGGCGCCGCTATGAGGCACGGCCTTTCGCGGCGCAGCAATAGGATCCGATCAGACAGCCATGTCTCGCCTGGTGATGAAGTTCGGCGGCACGTCAGTAGCCGACCTGGAGCGCATCCGGCGCGTGGCGCGGCTGGTGGCGGCCGAGCAGGCGGCGGGCCACAAGGTGGCCGTCGTGGTCTCGGCCATGTCGGGCAAGACCAACGAGCTGGTGGCCTGGACCGACGGCGCGGGCCCGGCCGCTCCGGGTCTGCCCCCGTCTGACGACGAGTACGACGTGGTCGTGGCCTCGGGCGAGCAGGTGACCGCCGGTCTGCTGGCGATGACGCTGCGCAACATGGGCCTGCGGGCGCGGTCGTGGATGGGCTGGCAGGTGCCGATCATCGCCGACGACGCGCACGGCAAGGCCCGTATCGACGACATCCCGCCCGAGAAGCTGGCCGCCGCCATGGACGACGGCGAGATCGCGGTGATCGCGGGCTTCCAGGGCGTGACCCGCGACGGGCGCATCGCCACGCTGGGCCGCGGCGGCTCGGACACCTCGGCGGTGGCCATCGCCGCGGCGGTCGGCGGCGCGTGCGACATCTACACCGACGTGGACGGGGTCTACACCACCGACCCGCGGATCGAATCCAAGGCGAGGAAGCTGGCCAAGATCTCCTACGAGGAGATGCTGGAGATGGCCTCGCTGGGCGCCAAGGTGCTGCAGACCCGTTCGGTCGAGCTGGCCATGGCCTACAACGTGCCCGTCCGGGTGCTGTCGAGTTTTGTGGAGCCGGGCGAAGCGCCGGGCCAGGGCACCATCGTGTGCGACGAGGAGGAGATCGTGGAGAAGCGGATCGTGAGCGGCGTGGCCTACAGCCGCGACGAGGCGAAGATCAGCCTCTTCGGCCTGCCCGACCATCCGGGCGTGAGCTCGACCATCTTCGGAGCCCTGGCCGACGCCAACGTGAACGTGGACATGATCGTCCAGTCCAAGGCGCGCACGGCCGACACCGCCAACATGGAGTTCACGGTCGGCAAGCGCGACGCCCAGCGCGCGGTCGAGATCGTCCGCAAAGTCCAGCCCAGCGTCGGCTTCGACGACGTGCAGGTGAACGAGGACGTGGCCAAGGTCTCGGTCATCGGCGTCGGCATGCGCAGCCACACGGGCGTCGCGAAATCCATGTTCGAAGCCCTGGCGTCCAAGGGCGTCAACATCCAGGTGATCTCGACGTCCGAGATCAAGATCAGCGTGCTGATCGACGCGGCCTACACGGAACTGGCCGTGCGCGCGCTGCATGCGGCCTACGGCCTGGATCAGCTCTAAGGCCCGCGCAGCGGGACCATTACCTCCGAGGTCATTGCCGGGCGGCCCAGCAGCTTCTCTCCTGTGCAAAGACACGGAGGGGCTGAAATGGCGTCACAGGCGGCGCACAAGCGGTGGCTGAAGGTGACGGCGCTCGTCGTCGGGATCGGCGGACCCATCTTCTCGTTCGGGTCCGTGGGCGCGACCGCCGAGCCGGCGCGGCTCACGCTGGACATCCTGAGCTGGCCGCTGGACGGCGTGACGACGTATGCATCGCCCGACACGCGGTTCCTCTCGGCCCTTACCGGCGGATTCCTGCTGGGTTGGGGCGTCTTGATCTGGCGGCTGGCCGACCTCGCCTACGACGCAGCGCCAGAGGCCGTGCGGCGCGCCGTCGTAAGCGGCATACTGGCCTGGTTCGTGGCGGACAGCGCCGGGTCGCTGGCCTCGGGCAACGGCTCCAACGTGGCCTTCAACGTGGCGGTGCTGTTGCTCGCCGTGGGCCCCATGTGGCGGCCGGCGCGGGGCTGACTATCTTGGCGGGGACATGAGCCTCCGCATCGTCGATTTCGCCGACCTGACCCCGACCCAGCGGGCCGAAGCCGCCCAGGTGCTGGCTGCGGCCTTCGCCGACCGGCCTCAGGCTTTCGAGGACCCGGAGGCCGAGGTCGCCACGTTCTTCGAGGACGAGGACCGGGCCGCAATCGCGGCGCTGGAGGGCGACCGGGTCGTCGGCTGGATCGGGCGGATCGACACCTACAGCCATGCCTGGGAGCTGCATCCGCTGGCGGTCGACCCGGCGTTTCAGCGGCGCGGGATCGGCGCCCGACTCTGCCGCGAGCTGGAGGCGCGGGTGAAGGCGGCGGGCGTGCTGACCCTGTACCTGGGAACCGACGACGAGTTCGGGGGCACGAGCCTGTTCGGCGCCGACCTGTTTCCCGATGTGGCCGGGCGGATCGCGGGCGTGCGCGAGACGTCGGGCCACCCCTTCGCCTTCTACCGGAAGCAGGGCTACGAGATCGTGGGCCTGATTCCTGACGCCAACGGGCCGGGCAAGCCCGACATCTTCATGGCGAAACGGCTCTAGCCGACCCGGTCATCCGGAACAGCGCCCAGACCCCGACCAGCGCCAGCGGGATCACGGCAACGAAGATCCAGACGGCGGCGGCGCGCGCGCTGGCGTCGGTGAGGCCACCCGAGAAGCCCACGAGGTTGGCGGCCACGCCCGAGATCGCCGCGCCGACGGCGGCTCCGGTCTGGCGCACGGCGGTGACGGCCGACGAGCCGATGGCGCGATCCTCGTCCGAGAGCGCCGCCAGCACCTGACGCGCCATGAACGCCCAGGAGAACCCGAACGCGGCGCCCATGAGCGAGCCGCCCAGGAGCACCCAGGCGAAGTGGCCGTCGGCCATGGTCAGCGCAAGGATCACGAGACTGGCGAGAAGGCAGAGGGCGCCGATGCGCATCCAGCGGTTCTCCCAGGCCCCCGCGGCGCCCGCCACGGCCATGGCGGCGATGGTCCAGGCCGCGGATTCCGCGCCGATGGCATAGCCCGCCGCCAGCGGCGAGAAGCCCCGCAGCTGCTGCAGGATCGGCGGGCCGTAGATCGAGAAGCCCATGGACGCAGCGGTGAGCGCGAACATCGCAAGGTAGCCTGAGCCGCAGACGGTGGTGAGGTCGCCCGAGCGCAGGGGCAGCAGGCGCACCCTGGCCCGCGCATCGATCCAGACCACCAGCAGCAGGATCACCAGGCCGGCGACGACCATGCTGATCGACAGCGCCGGGATCTTCAGGAGGTCGGCCACCGCGATGGCGGCGACGCCCAGGCCCAGGACGCCCAGTTGGGTCCAGGGAATGCCGGGGCCCCCGGTGGCCTTGGCCTCACCGCTCAGCAGGAACGGGGCGGCGGCGCTGAACACGGCGGTCTGCAGGGCGAACAGCCAGAAGACGTCGCGCCAGCCGCCCAGCTGCACCACCAGGCCGCCGAACAGCGGCCCCAGGATCGTGGCGATGCCCCAGACGAAGGTGACGGCGGCGAAGACGCGGGCCAGGTGGCGCTCGGGGAAGAGGAAGGCGATCGCCACCATCGCGAAGCCCGAGATCCAGCCCGACCCCAGGCCCTGGACCAGCCGCCCGGCGAGGAACGTGCCCACATCGGGCGCGGCGGCGCTCATCACGCAGCCCACGGCCATGACCACGCCGGCGACCGCGGTGGCGCGCTTCAGGCCGAACATCTCGGAAAGGCGGCCCGAGCTGGCGCCGGCGAGGATGGCGCCCACGAAGAAGCCCGCGGTCGCCCACGAGAAATAGGCGTAGCCGCCCAGGTCGGCCCCCACGCTGGGCAGGATGGTGGCGGTGACCAGGCTGTCGGCCGCGTTCAGCCAGACGCCCAGCATGATCAGCGCGAACCGCGGCAGCCGGCCTTCGGCCAGCAGGTCGGTCCAGCTGTTGGGATTGGCGTTGCTCATTTTGACAACCTCAGACATGTCAAAATGCAGGTAGACCCCGCCGGCAGTTTTTGCAATAATTCGATTGTCAAATGCATACGCCCGCCGACCGCATCCTCTTCCAGCTCAAGACCCGGGGCCCCGCCGAGACCCTGGCGGTCGCGGCTGCGCTGGGGATCAGCCGGCAGGCCACCCTGCAGCATCTCGAGCGTCTGGTCGCCGATGGACTGATCGCCCATTCCGACGCGCGGCGCGGCGTGGGCCGGCCGCGGCGGGTCTGGGCGCTGACCGAAAAGGCGCAGGCGAGGTTCCCCGACACCCACGCCCAGCTGACCCTGGAGATGCTGGACGCCGTGCGCGCCGAGTTCGGCGAGGACGGGGTGGAGCGGATGATCCTGCGGCGTGAGGCGGCGACCGCGACCGGCTATGCGGCCGCGATGGCCGACGCCGAGACCCTTGGGGCGCGGGTCCAGCGCCTGGCCGAAATCCGGACGGCGGAGGGCTATATGGCCGCTGCGTCGCCCGACCCTGCAGGCGGCTTCCTCCTCGTGGAGAACCACTGCCCGATCTGCGCGGCGGCGGCCGCCTGCCAGGGATTCTGCCGCGCCGAACTGATGGTGTTCCGCGCCGTGCTGGGGCCGGGCGTCGAGATCGAGCGGACAGACCACATCCTGGCCGGCGCGCGGCGGTGCGCCTACCGGATCACGGCGGCCTGAGGCTCAGGACGCCGGCGGCTTGTCGCGGCCCGGCGTGGCGAGGATCTCGAGGTCGCCCGCGTAGCCCAGCTCGCGAACCTTGGCGGTCAGCGCCTCGACGGCGGAGAGCGGCGGCGCCACCTCGCGGGTGAAGATGTAGACCTTGTCGAACCCGGGCTCGGACGAGATGAACCAGGACCGGTCGGGGTCGGTGGCGATGATCCGGTAGGTGCGCGAGAGCCGCAGCGGGCCCAGGCGGTAGCGGACAGCCAGCGTGGCGTTCACGCCCGGGTCGCGGATCGTGCCGATGCCTTCGATGCTGCGTTCGGGCGCATCCTGACGCTTGTCGTGGCAGGCGTCCTTCACCGCGATGCGACCCTTGTCGTCGCGGCTGTAGCGGGTGGTCGCCCACTCGCAGCCCTTGGTCAGGCCCGTGGGCGTGCGCGCCTGCTCGTACCAGACGCCGGCGTAGAAGGCGTCGGGCGTCAGCGGTCCCGCGCTGGGCGGTTCGGGCGTCGCCGTCGCGGCGGCGAGAAGCAGTCCGGCGGTAGCCAACAGCGACACGGGCGTCTTTCCCTGGAGCAGCGGCGCGAAAGCTGCGCCGCTGCGAACATAGGAACGAACCCGCGGGGGTCCAGGGGCGCCTATTTCTTCGCCGGGGCGGCGGCGCCTGGCAGCTGCGGCTCGAAGCCGGGCTGGCGGTGATTGGCGGTGCCTGAGGTGACGTACCAGCTGATGAACAGGGCGCAGATCAGGGCGCCGGGGACATAGGAGTTGGTGCGCCGATAGGTCCAGGCGCCGATGACGCCGATCACGCCCAGCAGCGGCACGAACTGGATGGCGATCACCGTGTTCAGCGGCTCTTTCGGGGTGAGCAGCAGGCCCGTCGAGAACAGGGTCGCGTACTGCCAGACCACCATGATCAGGAAGCCGCCGGCCATGGCGATCTTGGCCCAGCCCAGGGACGCGATCAGCCCCTCGCCCTTGACGGCGATGTGGCCGGCCAGACCCCGCATGGCGACCAGGAAGAACAGCGTCCAGAGGATCAGGTAGCCGGGCAGCTGCATGGCGCGGGTGGCGTCCAGCGGCTTCAGGCCCAGGACCCAGAAGCGGTAGTCCACCTTGAACAGGCCATCGACGACCAGGATCGAGGCATAGGCCACCGCCATGGTGGCCAGCGAGGCCAGGATTGCGGGAACCCAGCGGTTGGTGAAGACGGCTCGGTTCTTCAGGAAGACGCCGAGGATCAGGCTGATCAGCGCCGTGCCCAGCGCCCAGAAGACCAGCTGGTTCTGAACCCACTGCGGGAAGGGCGCCATCGGGAAGAACACCTGACCCACCTTCATCAGCGGGAAGTAGGTGAGCGCCGGCAGGATCGCGGTGATCGCCAGCATCAGCCACCAGCGACCGTCGCGACGCTCGACCACGGGCTGGGCCGGCTGGGCCAGGGCGGCGAAGACCGGCAGGCCGATCAGCAGGTCGAAGGTGGCCAGGATCAGGCCGACGAGGCCGATGAAGGCGACCAGCGTGCCCAGCTCCTTCGAGAGCCAGACCTGATCGGACACAGGCTTGGCGTTCGGCGCTGGGATGGTGCGCTGGAACCAGTCGACTGCGCCGCCGACACCGCTGGCGGAGAAGTGCTCCCAGGGATGGGTGATCGGCGGGTTGAGCAGCAGCCGCGCCGTGCCCTGGGCGATGTCGCCGTAGACCCTCCCCTCCTCCACCGGGCCGGTGACGCCGAACACCTTCTGGAGCTTGGCGGAGGTCTCGATGTCGCCCCCCTTGGGGACGCCCCACATCAGGCCGGCGAACTCGTCGAACTGGCCGAAGACCACGGCGAGGTTCCTGGGGTTCTCGGGCGCCGGCGCGCCCAGCAGGCCGGGCGTCGAGCCTTCCAGAACGATCGCGCGGTAGCCGTCCGGGTCGGCCTTGGCCGCCGCCAGGATCGGGCCGCCGCCCATGGAATGGCCCTCGAGCCCGATGGCGGCCTTGTCCACGAAGGGCAGACTCTTGAGGTGGCGCAGCGCCGCGGGGCCGCCGAACCCGGCCGTGCCCACGATGCCGCCCGAATAGCCGTGCCCGGTCATGTCCATGGCCAGGACGACATAGCCGCGCCGCGACAGCTCGATCGCGAACGGACTCTGCATCTCGCGGGTGTTGATGTAGCCGTGACTGACGAGGACGCCGGGCGCCGGCTTGGCCGCCGTGGCGCCGGCCGGCTTGTAGAGCAGCGCCGAGACGGTCACGCCCTCTTCGGCCGGAATCCGCACCTCGGTGATCGTCACCGCGCCGCCGTCGGTCTGCACCCGCGAGGCGAAGAACGCGCCGCCCAGGATCAGCCCCCAGGCAAGCGCAAAGGCCAGCCAATTCCGCATCGTTCCCCCGCCCCGTTCCTTATCGTTGGCCGGGACGATGCGCCCTGAGCGCGCGCCGCTCAAGCCCGCACGAAGGCGTCGTCTGGACGACAACCCCCGGTCGTGTCAGCTTCCCGCCACAGTCGAGATTGGGGGCTGTCGTGGACGAGCCGTTCCGCAAACAAGTCGTGGACGCCGTGGACGCCGCCGGGTTGGCCCCGGCCATCGATGACCGGGCCGCCGTCGCACTGGCCGCCTCGTTCTACCGCAACGAAACCACGGGCCAGACCGACGGCAAGTACGGCCCGCCCTGGCAGGTGCTGAAGGTGGAGGACGCCCCGGGCGGCTATGACGGCATCGCGCTCCGCCATCCGGCCAGCCGTACGCTGGTGATCGTCAACCGCGGGACCGAGGGGATCAAATCGGTCGACGACTGGACCCAGAACATCCGCGCCGTCCTGTTCAAGTCGCCGGGGCCGCAGCTGGACTCGGCCATGGGCCTGCTGGCCGAAGGCTTCCAGCTGGCGAACGGCCAGGGCGTGGACGAGATCCTGATCTGTGGCCATTCGCTGGGCGGGGCGCTGGCCGATGCGCAAGGGGCGCTGGCGAAGTCGTTCTTCGCCAGCAAGGGCCTGATCTGCCCGCCCGTCCGCGTGGTGGGCGTGGCGTCGGCAGGATTCGCCTCGGCGGCGCGGGGCTATGCGTCGGCGCGCGGGATGGCGCCCGATCCAGCCGCCCAGGGGTACATCACCCACTTCGTGCGCAGCGAAGACCTGGTGCCGAACCATCCCGCCCGGGCGATCTTCGGCACGGACCAGAAGCTGGCGTCGATCTACGAGGCGCGCTTCCAGAAGCCGCCCGGCCGGTCATCCGCAAGCCATTCGGAATGGCGGCGCATCGTCGACCGCCTGAAGCAGCACATGCGCACGCTGTACTACCAGTTCTTCGACGAGCCGAAGGCGCGGCACATCTGGTTCAGCGCCAAAGCCAAGACCTTCGAGGCCCGCAACGGCGCCTTCCCCACCTGGGAGCGCGGCTTCCAGCGCCCCGATGACTGGTGAGGCGGCCGGCGGCAGGGCATAGTCACGCCGCCACGCACGGACGCACCCAAGGATCCGCGCGGGCCTGAGGAGGATGAGATGCCCTACGCGCCCGCGGGCCGTGCGTTCTATGACGCCGACAGCCACATCATGGAGTTGCCCGATTTCCTCAAGGCCTACGCCGACCCGGCGTTGCGCGACGAGATCCCGGAGGTCAGCTACTCGGCCTCGATCGTGACCGACGAGGAGGTCGCGGTCATCGTCGCCCAGGGCAATCGCCACAGCCCCGAGCACGTGGCCGCCCAGATCGCGATGGGCGACGAGCTGATCGCGAAGTCAAAGGAGATCCAGGCGCTGGGGGCGTTCAACAGCACCGACCGGACGACCGCGCTGGACCTGCTGGGGTTCCGCAAGCAACTGGTGTTCGCGACCCACAGCCTGCGGATGCCGTTCTCGCCGAGCTCGAAGCTGGAGCACCGGCTGCGGTATGGGGCGGCGCGGGCGCACAACCGGCATATGGCCGACTTCTGCAAGACCGACCGACGGCTGATGGGCGTGGCGGCGATCCCGCTGGACGATCCCGACCTGGCGCTGGCCGAGCTGGAGTTTTCGCTGAAGGCCGGGCTGAAGGCGGCGTGGGTGCCGCACCGGCCCTGTGGCGAGCGCTCGCCCGGGCACGTCGACCTGGACCCGTTCTGGGCGCGGCTGGCCGAGACCGGCACGCCGTTCGTGCTGCACGTGGGCGGCGCGCCGCTGCAGCTGGCCAAGGCCTGGATGAACAACGGCCGCCCGCCGACCAAGGACTGGCTGGGCGGCGGCGAGAACCTGCGGACCAAGGACGTGGCCCTCCTGCACGAGGGGCCCGAACAGTTCCTCACCATGCTGGTGCTGGACGGAGTTCTGGAACGGCACCCGAGCCTGCGCGGGGCCGTGGTTGAGCTGGGCGCCGGCTGGGTTCCGGAACTGCTGCGCCGCCTGGACTGGGTGGTGAAGCACTGGAGCCGCAACGACGAGAACCTGCAGCGCCTGCGCCGCACGCCGTCGGAGCAGATCACCCAGCAGTTGGCGTTCACGCCCTTCGTCTTCGAGGAGGTGGGCAGCTTCATCGACCAGTCGAACGCCGACCTCTACCTGTTCTCCAGCGACTATCCGCACATCGAGGGGGGCCGAAATCCGATCGGCCGGTTCGAGGCGGCGCTGGGCGATCGGCCCCCGGCGGTGCGCGACAAGTTCTACGCCGACAACTTCCTGCGGATCTTCGCCGACGCCTGAGGTCCGGCCCCGCGCAGCGGGAAAGGCAGGATTGAGATGATATAAGGATATCTTTATGTCTCTTGTCGCGCTTAGCGACAGGAGCCGACCGGATGTCCGTTCAACACGCCAAGGAAGCCGTCGGCGCGACGTTCTCGCTGCCCGCGATGCTGCGCGCACGCGACCTGACGTTCGAGGCGGTGCGGAAGATCGCCGAGGCGATCCACCCGGGCATGACCGAGGGCCGCGGCGGCGAGGTGGCGCAGGAGATCCTGGAGGCCATGGGCATGGAGCGCCTGTGGCATCGCAATGTCATCCGCTTCGGTCCGGGCACGCTGGAGACCTTCTACGGCGAGTTCACCCCCGACTATGTGCTGAAGGCGGACGACATCTTCTATGTCGACCTGGGCGTGGTCTGGGACGGTCATGAGGGCGACGCCGGCGACACCTTCGTGGCGGGGAATGATCCCGAGATGGCCGCCTGCGCCCAGGCGGCGCGCGACCTGTGGCACGAGGTGGCGGGCCGCTGGCGCGACGAGGGCCTGACCGGGGCGGCGCTGTACGCCTTCGCCAAGGCCCGGGCCGAGGCGATGGGCTGGCGGTTGAACTGGGAGGTGAAGGGGCACCGCGTCTCGGACTTCCCGCACGCGATCTACAAGGCCGGCGCCCTCGGCGAGTTCGACGCCCTGCCGACCACGGGGCTGTGGATCCTGGAGATCCAGATCGCCCACCCGACGCGCCCGATCGGCGCGTTCTATGAAGACCTGCTGATCGGCGAAGGGGCGGCCGCCTAGCGACCCGTCAGCCAGACGGCGACGGCCTGCTTGAGGTCGGCGGTCAGGCCCTCGGCGGCGGCGGCCATGGGGCCGGTGGTCAGGGCGGCGACGATCTCGGCGGGTGTCTTGGCGGCCAGCTGCTCGCGGGTGAGGGCCCGCTCGTCGCCGGCCTCGTGGCAATCCTTGCAGCGCTCGGCGTAGATCGCAGCCCCGCGCGGCGGCGCGGCCGGCGCCTGGCCAAACGCGGGCGCGGCCAGCACGCCCAGCGCCATCAGTCCTGCCGCCCCCGCCCACTTCGCGCTCATGCGAGACTCCCGGACATCCTGGTTGACCTTCCCAAGGGGTTCGCCGGGCGCTAGGCAACGCTCGGTTCAATTCGGGAAGGAGACGCCGATGCGGCGCGTGTTCAAGGCGGTGTCGACTGCGGCGGCTATCACGTCGGGCGTGCTCACCGCAACGAGCGCATCGGCCCAGGTCGAGACCCGCCCGCCGATCACGTCGTACAAGCCGGCCTTCGCGGGCCAGACCCGCGCGCCGGAACAGAAGCTGGGCGTGGCGTTCGAGGCCACGACGGTGACCTCGGGCCTGCAGTTCCCCTGGTCGCTGGCCTTCCTGCCCGACGGCCGGATGCTGGTGACCGAGCGCCGGGCGGGCAAGCTGCGCGTGGTGGCCAAGGACGGGACGCTGGTCGCGGCTCCGGTCGAGGGGACGCCGGCGGTGTTCTCGGGCGGCCAGGGCGGCCTGCTGGACGTGGTGCTGGACCCCGCCTTCAAGACGAACGGCCTGGTCTACCTGAGCTATGCCGAGCCGAACGCCGACGGGACCAACAACACCGCCGTGGCGCGCGGCAAATGGGTGGACGGGCCGACGCTGAAGCTGGAGGGTCTGACGGTCATCTACCGCCAGCGCCCGGCCATGGCCTCGCCGCTGCACTTCGGCTCGCGGCTGGTGTTCGCCCGCGACGGCAAGCTGTTCGTGACGCAAGGCGAGCGCTCGATCCCCGCCGGCCAGAAGCAGGCGCAGGACCTGGCCAGCGGCCTGGGCAAGATCGTGCGGATCAATCCCGATGGCTCGATCCCCAAGGACAACCCGTTCGTCGGGCGGGAGGGGGCGCAGCCCGAGATCTTCAGCTACGGGAACCGCAACGTGCAGGCCGCGGCGCTGCACCCGCAGACCGGCGAGCTGTGGGAGGTCGAGTTCGGGCCGCAGGCCGGCGACGAGCTCAACATCATCCGCAAGGGCCGCGACTATGGCTGGCCCACGATCACCTATGGCGTGAACTACGGTCCGGCCAAGACGCCGATCACCGGCGGAGAGACCCAGCGGCCGGGCATGGAGCAGCCGCTCTATTATTGGGACCCGACGATCGCGCCCTCGGGCATGATCTTCTACACCGGCAGCCTGTTCCCGAAGTGGAAGGGCAGCCTGCTGATCGCCGGCAAGCAGCCGCAGGGCCTGCCCGGCGGTTTCGTCACGCGGCTCACCGTCAAGGGCGAGAAGGTGGTCGGCGAGGAACGTCTGGAGACGCCGGCCCCCGCCAACTGGCGCGACATCCGCCAGGGCCCGGACGGGGCGGTCTACCTGCTGAAGGACGGCACGGCCGGGGCGATCGTGAAGCTGACGCCGAAGAAGGGCTAGAGGCGATCTTCGGCGAGGGACGTTCTCCCTCATTCTCGAACGTTATGGCCCGCCTTGCGCCGGCCATGACGGTCCTATTTCCGTGGGATGAAACGCGAGCCGGCCCACCGCCTCGCCCCGCCTGCTTTTGACGGCCCTGCTTAAAACAGCGGCAGTTGTTGAGCGAGAGGCACGGACGGGCTTTGAGTCTCGGTTTTGAAAGACAAAACTGCTAGCTAGCCCCCAAGGGATAGGGAGGACGTTTCGCCTAGCATGGCCGCGCCTGTCGCCATTCGAGGTCAGCGGAGCCTGCTGCGGCAGATCCGCGAGGCGCTTGCCGGGGGTGGCCCCGCGCAGCAGCGCCTGGACATGGTGGTGCGCATCATCGCGCTCTCCATGGTGGCCGAGGTGTGCTCGATCTACCTGCGGCGCGCCAGCGGCGAGATGGAGCTGTTCGCCACCGAAGGCCTGGATCCCAGCGCCGTCCACGTGACGCGGATGAAGCCCGGCGAGGGCCTGGTCGGCGAGATCATCCGTCTGGGCCGCCCGCTGAACCTGGCCGACGCGCCCGAGCACCCCGCCTTCTCGTACCGGCCCGAGACGGGCGAAGACCCGTACCACGCGTTCCT
Source organism: Phenylobacterium sp. (assembly GCF_965284355.1). Taxonomy (NCBI): domain Bacteria; kingdom Pseudomonadati; phylum Pseudomonadota; class Alphaproteobacteria; order Caulobacterales; family Caulobacteraceae; genus Phenylobacterium; species Phenylobacterium sp. The sequence goes on from NZ_OZ260078.1 coordinate 1,349,076, forward strand.
GGGCGTGCCGCTGCTGCGCGGCGGACGCGTGATCGGCGTGCTGGTCGTCCAGAACCGCACCGAGCGGACCTATTCCGAGGACGAGGTCGAGGACATCCAGATCGTCGCCATGGTGCTGGCCGAGATGGTCGCCTCGGGCGAACTGATCAGCGTGGGCGAGCTGGAGGGCGTGGAACTCGCGCCCCGCCGGCCCGACCAGCTCAAGGGCTCCAAGTTCGCCGACGGCCTGGCCTATGGCGTGGCGGTGCTGCACGAGCCGCCGGTGGCGTCCTCGCAGCTGCTCAGCGACGACGTGGTGGCCGAGGAGAAGCGCCTGGCCGAGGCGCTGCAGAGCCTGAAGGACCAGATCGACCGCATGCTCGAGGGCCAGCACGGGCTGGTCGACGCGTCGTACGACGTGCTCGAGAGCTACCGGATGTTCGCCCACTCCTCGAGCTGGAACCGCAGCCTCGAGGACGCGGTGAAGAACGGCCTGACGGCGGAGGCCGCGGTCGAGCGTGTGCGCTCCGAGCATCGGGCCCGCCTGGGCCAGGCGCGCGACCCCTACATGCGTGAGCGGCTGCACGACCTGGAAGACCTGAACGACCGGCTGCTGCGCCACCTGTCGGGCGCCGGCAGCGTGGCGCGCGACCTGCCCGAGGGCGCGATCCTGATCGCCCGGAACCTGGGGCCGGCCGACCTGCTGGAATACGATCGCACCAAGCTGGCCGGGCTGCTGCTGGAGGAAGGCTCGTCGGCCAGCCACGCCGCCATCGTCGCCCGCGCCCTGGACATCCCCTGCGTGGGCCGCCTGGCCGGCCTGCGCGACAAGGTGTCGGAAGGCGACCCCGTGATCGTCGACGCCGAGACGGGCGAGGCGTTCCTGCGGCCGCGGCCCGACGTGGTGAAGGCCATCCAGGCCCGCGTGCTGGTGCGCCGCCAGCGGCGCGCCGAGTTCGCCAAGCTGAAGGACACGCCGGCCTTCACCCGTGACGGGGTGAAGGTGACGCTGCTGATGAACGCCGGCCTGGACGTCGACCTCGAGAGCCTGGCCGACACCGGCGCCGAGGGCATCGGCCTGTTCCGCACCGAGTTCCAGTTCATGGTCTCGGAGGAGATGCCGCGCTTCAACGCCCAGACGGCGCTGTACTCGCGAGTGATGGACGCGGCGGGCGACCTGCCGGTGACGTTCCGCACCCTCGACCTCGGCGGCGACAAGGTGCTGCCCTACATGGAGGCCGAGCGCGAGGAGAACCCCGCGCTGGGCTGGCGGGCGGTGCGCATGGGCCTGGACCGCCCGGCGCTGCTGCGGCTGCAGCTGCGGGCGCTGATCGCGGCGTCGAAGGGGCGGCCGCTGCGGATCATGTTCCCGCTGATCGCCAGCGTGGACGAGTTCCGAGCCGCACGCGCCTGGGTGGACCAGGAGGTGGCGTGGGCTCAGCGGCGCGGCCGCCCTGCGCCCTCGCGTCTGGACGTGGGCGCGATGATCGAGGCGCCGTCGCTGATCTGGCACCTGGACGCGCTGCTGCCGATGACCGACTTCGTCAGCGTCGGGACCAACGACCTGATGCAGTACATCTTCGCCGCCGACCGCGGGAACCCGCGGGTGGCCGACCGCTACGACTTCCTGTCGCCGCCGATGCTGCGGGCGATGGAGGCGATCCAGCGGGCCTGCGCCGAGACCGGCACGCCGGTCAGCGTGTGCGGCGAGATGGCCGGCCGGCCGCTTGAAGCGTTCACCCTGGTGGCGCTGGGCTTCGAGCGCCTGTCGATGCCGCCCACCGGCGTCGGCCCCGTGAAGCAGATGGTGCTGTCCTGCGACCGTGAAGCCGCCCGGCGCGGCGTTTCGGCGCTCTTGAAATCGTCGGCCGGATCGGTTCGGAACGAGATTGAAACCCTGGCGCGCAAACTCTACCTCGCCGTCTGAGACTCGCCCGAATCCGTAGACACTATGCGGGGCGGCCCGAGGCCTTCCCGGCCATGTTCCATGACCGGAAGAGAAGGCCTCGAACCGAGTCAGAGTACCGAGCCCGCTCTTCCGATTGGCAAGCCAATCGGGCGGGCTCTAGGAGCCCCCGAACCTTGGCCTTGTTGAAGAAGCGTCCGTCGAAGAAGCCGCCGTCCGGCCGCGACCGGATGCGCGCGATGCTGAGCCTCGTCGGGGCCGAACCGCCGGCCGACGCCCCCGGGCCCGGCGCCGCGCCCGAGGAACCGGCGGGGCCCATCGACCCGCTGTTCGCGCACGACACCCTGGGCGAGGCTCTGAAGGCCATCCGCCACGACCGCGGGCTGTCGCTGGAGGATGTGGCCGAGCGCACGCGGGTGCGACGGGCCTATCTGCAGGCGATCGAGGAGATGCAGCTGGACGCCCTGCCCTCGCGTCCCTTCACCATCGGCTACATCCGCGCCTATGCCGGGGCCCTGGACCTGGACCCTGACGCAGCCGTCGAGCGGTTCAAGACCGAGGAGCCGGTGCTGGACGAGCCGCTGCGGGCCCCGGTGGGCGTGCTGGACGAGAAGGATCCCCGCGTCGCGGCCTTCACCGTGGGCGCCATGGTGATCATCGCGGCCATCGTGCTGTGGAACATCGCCCAGCGCTCGATGATGGCCGCCGCCCCGCCCCCGCCGCTGGCGTCCGAGACCCAGTCCGAACAGCTGCTGGCGAAACTCAAGAACGGCACGATGGTCCTGGGCGAGCCGCTGCCGGCGCCGGTCGAATCCACGACGCCGACGCCCTACGAGACCCCCGGTCTGGCCGCATCTCTGGGCCTGAAGGCCGATCCGAACGACCCGAACTCGGGCCATCCGCCGCCGCCCACCCGCCTGGGCGAACCTCCGCCGGTGGACCTGGCCTCGCTGAAGCCGGTCTTCGCGCCGGCGGGGAAGGTCTACGACAGCGGCAACCCGCGCCTGGGCTCGACGGTGACGGTGCAGGCGATCAAGGCCGGCGCCCTGATCGTGCGGGGTCCTGACGGGTCGGTGTATTTCGCCCGGCAGCTGGCGAAGGGCGAGGCCTACCGGGTACCCAACCTCGCCGGCCTGACGCTGGACGTCTCGGCGCCGCAGGACTTCCAGGTGTTCGTGGCCGGCCGCTCCCACGGGGTGCTGCCCTCAACCCAGGTGCTGGCCTCGAAGCTGGCCACCGCGACGCCGAACGTGGCCGCGCCTGCCGCCGTTCCGGCGCCGAAGACCGCTGCGCCGGCGACCACGCCCGTCCTGAAGATCCCGCCGGCGAAGGCCGCCGCCGCGCCGGCCCGCTGAACGACCTCACGACGTTTCGTCGGGGAGCTTAGATAGCCTTTCGCCCCGCCACAGACTATTTTCCCCGCCATGACGACCGAAGCCCATACCGCCGTACGCCCCTGGCGCGCGATCGACCGCCGCGTGAGCCGCAAGATCCGCGTGGGCAGCGTGGAGGTGGGCGGCGACGCGCCGATCACCGTCCAGTCGATGACCAACACGCTGACGGCCGACGCGAAGGCCACGATCGAGCAGGTGCGCCAGCTGGAAGAGGCCGGGTGCGACATCGTCCGCGTCTCGTGTCCCGACGAGGAGTCGACGGCGGCGTTCAAGGAGATCGCCCGGGCGGCCAAGGTCCCGCTCGTGGCCGACATCCATTTTCACTACAAGCGGGGCATCGAGGCGGCCGAGGCGGGCGCGGCCTGCCTGCGGATCAACCCGGGCAATATCGGCAACGCCTCACGCGTCCGCGACGTGATCCAGGCCGCCCGCGACCACGGCTGTTCCATGCGGATCGGCGTCAACGCCGGCTCGCTGGAGCGTGAGCTGCTGGAGAAGTACGGCGAGCCCTGCCCCGCCGCCATGGTCGAGAGCGCGCTGAACCACGCCCGCATCCTGCAGGACCACGACTTCCACGAGTTCAAGATCAGCGTGAAAGCGTCCGACCCCTTCATGACGGTGGCCGCCTACCAGCAGCTGGCCGAGGCCATCGACTGCCCGCTGCACATCGGCGTGACCGAGGCGGGCGCGACGCGGACCGGGACCGTGAAGAGTTCGATCGGCATCGGCTCGCTGCTGTGGGCCGGGATCGGCGACACCATCCGCGTCAGCCTGGCGGCCGATCCGGTGGAAGAGGTGAAGGTCGGCTTCGACATCCTGAAGAGCCTGGGCCTGCGCCACCGCGGGGTGAACATCATCGCCTGCCCGTCGTGCGCGCGGCAGGGCTTCAACGTCATCAAGACGGTGGAAGCGCTGGAGACGCGGCTGGCCCACATCGCCACGCCCATGAGCCTGTCGATCATCGGCTGCGTGGTGAACGGGCCCGGCGAGGCGCTGATGACCGACCTGGGCTTCACCGGCGGCGGCAAGGGATCGGGCATGGTCTACGTGGCCGGCAAGCCCGACCACAAGATGGACAACGACCACATGGTCGACCACATCGTCGAGCTGGTCGAAGCCAGGGCCCGCGAGCTGGACGCCGCGAAAGCCGTCGCTCAGGCGGCGGAGTAATACCCTCCCCGAGGGAGGAAAGGCCGCGGAGCGGCCAGGGTGGGGAGGCATCGATCCTCACCGACCTCAGCACGCCGACCCACACTTCCCCACCCGTCTCCCCCGGACCAAGTCCGGGGTCGCCACCCTCCCCACAGGGGAGGGATTACAAAAGTGACACCTGCGTCACTCTTGCGTGCGGCCCCGTGTCGCGCTTAGGTGCGCGACCAATTCTTTTGGAGGAACTCATGTCGGCGGACGGCAACTGGAAAGTCACCATCAACACCCCGATGGGCGCGCGCACGATGGCGGTGAAGATCGCCACGAGCGGCGACACCTTCACCGGCTCGGTGGACTCGGAAATGGGCGCGCAGGAAGTGACCGGCAAGGTCGATGGCGACACCCTGACCTGGAGCACCGACATCACCAACCCGATGCCGATGAAGCTCGAGTTCACCGCCAAGGTCGACGGCGACAAGATGAGCGGCAACTGCAAGCTCGGCATGTTCGGCAACGCTTCGCTGACCGGCGAGCGCGCCTGATCCGACTCACGGATCGAACGTCTAAGGGCCCCGCCGGCGACGGCGGGGCTTTTTCGTTCCCGGCCCGCGGCGAGCCCACTGTCGTGAAAGTGACTGTGGGTCGACGGCACATCCCCTAGTGGATCATGCGCCTGGAGGTCATGATGGCGTAAACCGGAGGGGGCGGTCACGTGCAGGACTCCATCGCGCAGGCGGAAGGCATGGCCGACCGCTTCCTGCGCCTGCTGAATGAAGCGGCCGAGCACCTTCTCGCGGCCAAGGACCAGAACCGGGTGGTCCGGGACCTGTTCGACCTGATCGCCGACGAACTCCGCCTGGACGTCTATTTCAACTACCTGGCCCAGGACGGGGAGCTGCAGCTGGCGAGTTCCTACGGGCTCGATGAGACGGCCCAGCGCGCCGGGTCGCGGTTGGCCTTCGGCTCGGCGGTCTGCGGCGAGGTCGCCCAGCAGCGCAGGCCCCAGTACGTCGCGAACATCCAGACCTGCGAGCAGCCGAGCGTCGCCTTCATTCGAGAGGTGGGTCTCCAGGCCTACGCCTGCACCCCGATGATGGCCGGCGAGGTCCTGCTCGGCACCCTGGGTTTCGGACGCAGGTGGTGCGGTGAGTTTCGGCCCGAGGAACTGCAGTTCCTCCGCACCGTGACCCAGTACGTCGCCATGGCGGTGGCGCGCCTGCGCACCCAGGCGGCGTTGCGCGAGAGCGAGCGCCAGCTCAACGCGGTGCTCGACAACGCCTCGGTGTCGATCTTCCTGATGGATGAGCGGCAGCACTGCATCTACATGAACGCAGCGGCCGAGCGGCTGACCGGCTTCCGCCTGGAAGAGACGCTGGGCCGCCCGCTGCACGACGTGATCCACCACACGCGACCGGACGGCTCGCCCTTCCCTCTGCACGAGTGCGCCATCGACCGGGCCTTTCCCGAACGCGCGCACCAGCAGGGCGAAGAGGTTTTCGTCCACAAGGACGGCAGTTTCTACCCCGTCGCCTTTACGGCCAGTCCGATCCGCGACGAGGAGTCCCAGACGATCGGCACCATCATCGAGGTCCGGGACATCACCCAGGAGCGGCGCAACGAGCAGGCGCGCGACCTCCTGATGCGTGAGGTCGACCATCGCGCCCGAAACGCCCTGACCGTCGCGCAGTCCATCGTGCAACTGACGCAAGCGCCCGATCTGGAAGCCTATCGTGAGATCGTGCTGGGCCGGATCAGCGCCGTCGGCCGCGCCCAGGGCGCACTTGCCGCGCAGCGCTGGGAAGGCGCCGAGATCCGCACGATCGTCGAGGAAGAGTTGGGCGCCGTCATGCCGGGCGCCACGCACAGCCTGGACGGGCCCGATATCGTCCTCGCCCCGGAGAAGGCCCAACCGCTTGGCATGATCCTGCACGAACTCGGCACCAATGCCGTGAAGCATGGAGCGCTGAGCCGTCAGGGCGGCAGCGTTTCAGTGAGCTGGAGCCGGGCCGAAGACGGTCTGGAACTGGTCTGGGCCGAGGACACGGGGGGTTCCGCGTCCCAGCCTCCGACCCGCGCCGGGTTCGGCTCCCGGCTGATCGACAGCCTGGCCCGCCAACTCGGCGCCGTCGCGACGTACGAGTGGCGGGCTTGCGGCCTGCGGTTCGTGCTCGCGATGCGAGATTAGTTGGGGGTCACCGCGTCGGCGGCCTTGGTCGCGGCGGTGCTGACGCCCTCCGCCGCCGTGGCGGCGCTGTCGGCGACGCTGGACGCGGCGCTGGTCACGGCCTGGGTCTGCAGGGCGTCATTGCGGTTCGCCTGCAGCAGGAAGAACGCCACGATTGCGACCATCGCCAGAACGGCGACGCCCACCATGATCCCGCCAAAGCCCGAGCCGCCCTTTTCCACATAGGTCGTGCCGCCGCCGACATCGCGCTCGATCACGCGTTCTGTCGTCTGGCCGTCGCTGCGTTCCGTCACCCGTTCGATCGCCATGGTCTCGCCTCCGTATGTCCCGGGTGCGAGAACACCCAAGGCGGGCGGACGTTCCAGTCAGGCTCTGCGCGGCGGAACCACGTCGGCGAAGTCCGGGAAGGCTTTCCACTTAGGCTCGACCGGCGCGGTGTCCGCGGCGGGGACGTAAGGCGAGGCCTCCTGGATCGACATCTGCGGGATGTAGCGCGGGCAGTTCGGGAAGATGTCGATCGGCGTCACCTTCACCAGAAGCTGGGCGCCGGGGATGTCCGCCATCGCCGGATCGTCGCGCACCACCTGGGCGCGGCCGTTGACCCGCAGGCGTCCGGGTTTGTCGCCCATGGCGATGAACAGGAGGCCCACGTGCGGGTTGGCGGCGATGTTGCCCAGGCTCTTGAACATGCCGTTGCCGTCGTAGTCGGGGAACACCAGCAGGTCGGGCGCGGCGATGCGGACGAAGCCGGGCGCGCCGCCCTTGAACGAGCAGTCCGGGCGACCCTCGGCGTCGGCGGTGGCGAGGAAGAAGAATGGCAAGGTCGCGACGAAGGCGGCGTCGCCCTCGGTAAAGCGGTCGCGGCGCAGCTTCTCCTCCAGCCGGTCGGCCAGCGCGCGGCTGCCGAAGGCGTCCTGAAGCTGGCGATTGCCCTCGTGGAACATGGCGATCTCCTCCCCGCGCACAGCATAGCGCTCTCCTCCTCCGTAGGGGGAGGGGGACCATGCGAAGCATGGTGGAGGGGGCCTATCGGCGGCGCCGAGCCTGGAGTGTTCCCCCTCCACCACCCTTCGGGCGGTCCCCCTCCCCCAACGGGTGAGGAGGTCTGGGGCGCGGCCGTGCGCATTGGCGCCGCCGCCTGTCTCCGGTAGAGACGCCCTCCCATGCGACTTCCCCAGGCCCGTCTCGACCAGGTGCTCGACCGCTTCCGCGAGATCGAGGCGCGGATGGGGGCTGCCACCGACGGCGCCGAAATCGTGCGCCTGTCGAAGGAGCACGCCGAGCTGAAGCCCGTGGCCGACGCGGTGAGCGCGCTGGAGCGCGTGAAGGCCGAGGGGCCGGAACTCGAGGAAATGCTGGCCGCCGGCGACCCCGAGATGGCGCAGATGGCCCGCGACGAGCTGGAGGCGCTGAAGGCCAAGCTGCCGGCGCTCGAACACGAGGTGGCCCTGCTGCTGGCCCCGAAGGACAAGGACGAGAACGCCTCGGCCGTGCTGGAAGTGCGGGCCGGCACGGGCGGCGACGAGGCGGCGCTGTTCGCGGGCGACCTGTTCCGGATGTACTCGCGCTACGCCCAGCTGCAGGGCTGGCGGGTCGAGATCGACAGCGTCACCGAAGGCGAAATGGGCGGCTACAAGGAGATCGTGGCCGCGATCACCGGCGACGGCGTGTTCGGCCGGCTGAAGTTCGAGAGCGGCGTCCACCGCGTGCAGCGCGTGCCCGCCACCGAGGCCCAGGGGCGCATCCACACCTCGGCCGCCACCGTGGCGATCCTGCCCGAGCCCGAGGACGTCGAGATCGAGATCCGCGACCAGGACCTGCGCATCGACACCTATCGCTCGTCGGGCGCCGGCGGCCAGCACGTGAACAAGACCGACTCGGCGGTGCGCATCACCCACCTGCCCACCGGCATCGTGGTGACCAGCTCGGAGAAGTCGCAGCACCAGAACCGGGCGCGCGCCATGAAGGCGCTGAAGGTGAAGCTGTACGACATGCAGCGCGAGGCGTTGGACAGCGCCCGCTCGGAGAGCCGCAAGAGCCAGGTGGGCTCGGGCGACCGCTCGGAACGCATCCGCACCTACAACTTCCCGCAGGGCCGCGTGACCGACCACCGGATCAACCTGACCCTCTACAATCTGGCCAAGGTGATCGAGGGCGAAGCGCTGGACGACGTGATCAACCCGCTGATCGCCGAGGACCAGGCCGCCCGGCTGGCGGCGCTGGAAGACGAGTTCAACTAAGCCCGTCCGCTCGGCGGCCCGCGTTTGCGCAGGGCGCCGACCCGCTGCTGCGCCGCCTGCCAGAGCTCGCCTACACCGTTGAACCGCAGGCCCACAGTGTCGGCCATGGCCGCGCCGCGCTCGCCCATCGGGGCGGGCGGGCCGGTGGTGGAGTCCATGGCGGTTTGGTGTTCGATCTCGGCGTTCAGCTCGGCGCCGATGAGGACGACCATCACCGAGAACCAGATCCACAGCATGAAGCCGATCACCGCCCCCAGCGAGCCGTAGGTGGCGTCCAGGCGGGCGACGTTGTTCAGATACCAGGAGAAGCCGGCCGAGCCCGCCATCCAGAGGAAGGCCGCCACGAGGCTGCCGATGAACACCCAGCGCCAGCGGGCGCGCTGGCGGCTGGGCCCGTAGCGATAGACCACGGCGAAGGCGCCCGCGGCGGCGGCGTACACCAGCGGCCACAGGGCCAGGGCGCTCCCCGCCCCTCGCAGGTATAGCGGCGCGGCCACCAGGATCGCGCTGACCACCGTCAGAAGCAGCAGGAAGGCGACGGTGAAGCCGTAGGTCATGGCCGACCGCGCGATGAAGCCGCGCTTCTCGGTTTCATCGTAGGCCGTGTTCAGGCCGTCGAAGAGCGACCTCATCCCGGCGCTGGCGCTCCAGATCGACAGGAGCAGGCTGACGACGAAGGCTGCCGACAGGCCGGCCGTCTCGCCGTTGGCCAGGCGCAGCATTTGTTCGCCCAGCAGGCGCACGGCCTCGGGCGGGAAGATCGCGGAGAGCTGGACCAACTGCTCCTGGACGGTGCGCACGTCGGCGATCAGGCCGTAGAGCGAAACGAACACGCCCAGCGCGGGGAAGATCGCCAGCAGGGCGTAGTAGGTGACGCTGCCCGCCACCACGGTGAGGCGATCCTCGCCGACTTCGCGCCAGGTGCGCCACAGGATGTCGCGCCAGCCGCGCCAGGGGATGTGGTGCGGGCGGAGGGCGATGCGGCCCCGATCCGGCTCCTGGGCCTCGAAGACCGCAGGCTCGGCGACGGTCTGGCGCGACAGTCCAGGCCGGGGCTCGGGGGGCGGCTCCGGCGGCGGCGCGCTTCGGTTGGACCACCAGGCCGACGTCGCCACGGCGGCCAGCGCCCAGGGCGCGAGCGCCAGCACCGTTCTTGTCATCCCACGCGCCAACCCGAACCTCCGACAGCCGCCGGGGCTCTAACCGTCCAGCCGCGCGCACGTTCCGGCGCCTCCCGCCTTGAGATCGGTCGGGGTTTCCGTCAGAAGCCGCCCATGAGCGGCCACGTCGCGGCGATCTTCCGCCATCCTGTGAAGGGCTTCACGCCCGAGAGCCTGAGCCACGCAGAGCTGGCGCCCGGCGAAGGCTTCCCGCACGACCGCATCTGGGCGGTGGAGAACGGACCGTCGGGGTTCGACCCGGCCCAGCCCGTCTGGACCTCGAAGCAGAAGTTCACGGTGCTGGCGGCCATCCCCCAGGTGGCCGCCGTGAAGACGCGCTACGACGAGGCGACCGGCGTGTTCAGCGCCCAGGCCGACGGGCGGCCCACGTTCTCCGGACGGCTGAGCGAGACCGAGGGGCGCGAGGGGTTCGCCGCCTGGCTGACCGCGTTCCTGGATCCCGATGACCTGCGCGGCCCCCTGAAGGTGATGGACGCCCGTGGCGGGTTCCGCTTCACCGACCACCCGGCGGGGCAGGTCTCGATCATCAACCTGGCCAGCGTGCGCGACCTGTCGGCGAAGATGGGCGTGGAGCTCGACCCGCTGCGGTTTCGCGGCAACCTCTACGTCGAAGGCTGGCCAGCCTGGGCCGAGAACGACTGGGCCGATCGCGACATGATGGTGGGCTGGGCGCAGGCCAGGGTGTTCAAGCCGATCGTGCGCTGCGCCGCGACCGAGGTGGACCCGGCCACGGGCGTCAAGGACCTCGAGGTGGTGAAGGCGCTGTTCGACAACTACGGCCACACGCTGTGCGGCGTGTACGTGCATGTGACGGCGGCCGGCCGCGTGGGGCTGGGCGATGCCGTGACCATTCCGCAGGCCCTGGAGGGCGCGCCATGAGCCTCAATCTGGTCCAGGCCTGGAAGGGCGCGCGGGCGCGGCTGGAAGCGGCCGGGCTGGTCGGCCCGGTGATCGACGCGCGGCTGCTGGTGGAGGCCGCCGCCGAGGCGACCCGCGTGGACATCGTGACCGACCCGTACCGCGAGCTGACGCCTCAGCAGGAGGCCACGCTCGAGGACTATCTCACGCGGCGCGAGCGGCGCGAGCCGGTGAGCCATATCCTGGGCCGCAAGGGCTTCTGGAAGATCATGCTGAACGTCACGCCCGACGTTCTGACGCCGCGGCCCGACACCGAGACGGTCGTGGAGTACAGCCTGCGCGAGTTTCCCGAGCATGCGCCGTGGCGGATCCTGGACCTGGGCGTGGGCTCGGGCGCGATCCTGCTGGCGCTGCTGGCCGAGCGCCCGGCGGCCCGGGGTCTGGGGATCGATGTGTCGGAAGAGGCGCTGGCGGTGGCGCGCGACAACGCCGCGGCGCTGGGGCTGGCCAGCCGCGCCGCGTTCCTGCGCAGCGACTGGACGGCGGGCCTGGCGCCCGACGAATTCGACCTGGTGGTCTCGAACCCGCCCTACATCGCCGACCACGTGATCCCGACGCTGGAGCCCGAGGTGAAGGACCATGAGCCCCACCTGGCGTTGAGCGGGGGCCCCGACGGGCTGGACCACTATCGGATCCTGGCGCCCGAGATCCTGCGGGTGCTGAAGCCCGGCGGACGGTTTTCGGTGGAGATCGGCTTCGACCAGAAGGACGCCGTCGAGGCCCTGTTCCGCGAGGCGGGCGCGGTGTTCGTCACGACGATCAAGGACCTGGCCGACCGCGACCGGGTGGTCGCCGGTGAGAAAAAGGCCTTGGAAACGACGGCCTGACTCGCTACATCAGATCACGTCTCCACCCAAATTCGTCGGTGCTGAAGGTAGATGCGTCCCCAAGCAGGACGCCCGCCGAACCCGACAGGCGCGACGCTTTCTTGATCAAGCAGGCCTCTCGCTGACGAGCTTCCGGGCGGAAGACGGGGAACACTTACGCCTTCACATGACATGCCCAGGCCGGGCCACATCCCTGAAGGCCAGTCGCCGATCAGGCGCTAGGGAAGAACCAAACGGTTTCTTAAAATATGAGAGATTTCAAGGGTATGAAGCGCCAACGCGGGCGCAATCGGGGTGGTGGCGGCGGTAGTGGCGGCGGCGGCAAGCCGCAGGCCCACAACGCCAACCGGGCCTTCGATTCGAACGGCCCCGAAGGCGTGAAGGTGCGGGGCAACCCCCAGCACGTCTTCGAAAAGTACCAGCAGCTGGCCCGCGACGCGAACGCGGCGGGCGACCGGGTGCTGGGTGAGAACTACCTGCAGCACGCCGAGCACTATTTCCGCCTGCTGCGCGCCATCCAGCCGAACCGTCCGGCCAGCGAGATCCTGGGCCGCGACCAGTTTTCCAGCGGCTACGACATCGACTTCGAGGACGAGAGCGGCCAGCAGGCCGCCATCGCCGCCGACGAAGCGGCCCCCATCGAGGGCGCCGAAGTGCGCGAGGAGGCCGAGGCCCAGCGCGAACGCGACCGCGACCGCGAGCAGAACCGCAACCGCGACCGTGATCAGAACCGCGACCGTGGCGAGTGGCAGAGCCGTGACCGCGATGGCGGCCGTGACCGGGATCGGGACCGCTTCCGCGACGGCGAAGGCCGCAACCGCGACCGTGATCGCAACCGCAATCGCGATGATCGTCCGCGCACGGAAGGCGACGAGCGCCCCCGTGACGAGCGCCCCCGTGATGATCGTCCGCGCGACGACCGGGCCGGCGATGATCGTCCCAGGGATGAGCGGCCTCGCGACGACCGGCCCCGTGACGAACGTCCGCGGGATCGTGACGACCGGCCGCGTGGGGATCGCCCCCGCTTCGAGCGTGACCGCCGCGACCGCGGCGACCGCGGCGACCGGGACGACCGTCCCGAGCGCGACCCGTTGGCCGTGGTGCAGCCGATCGAAACCGGCCCGATGCTGCGCGACTCCGACGGCGGCGCCAGCCATGCGCCGGCGTTCCTGCAGGCGGCCCGCCCCGCCCCGGCCCCCGCGGCCGACGACGGCGAAGCCAAGCCCAAGCCCCGCCGTCGCCGCGCCCCGCGCAGCTTCGAGGGCGAAGGCGCTCCGGCGGCCGCCGAGAGCGAAGACTAGCTGAGGTCCCCTTCTCCCCCTGCGGGAGAAGGGCGTTATTCTGAGCGCTTCAGCAGCGCTTCGAGTTCGTCCTTCCAGAGGGCGGCGTGCGTGTGCGTGCCGTGGCCGCGCGACTGCAGGGTGGCGGGGATCAGTATGTAGCGTGTGGTCTTCAGGCGCGTCATGGCGGCCTCGGCGAGGCCCAGCTCAGGCGGATTGATGAAGTCGTCGGCCGAGTTCACCCAGGTCATGGGCGCGGTGATCTTCTCGAGGTCCTTCGAGGGGTCGTAGGTGCGCGACGAATCCACCTGATAGATGAAGTCGTTGGCGTCCATGCCGGCGATCCGACGGGGCAGTTCGCGGGCCACGTACTCGTCCACGGCCGCCCGTGTCGGCAGCTGCGCCTGCAGCGGCAGCGGCGCGGCGCCTGCGAGGATCAGGAGGTTGGCGGCGGTCTTCAGCCCCTGGACGGGCTGGGTCTTGTAGTCGCCGCCCATCCACGCCGGGTCGGAGGTGATCGCCTCGATGGCCATCCGCCGCCACAGCCGATTGCGGCCTGCGATCTCCACCGGCTGGCAGGCCAGCGGCATCAGCGCCTTGGCCCCCTGCGGATACGTCTCGGCCCAGATGAAGCTGTGCATGCAGCCCATCGACGTGCCCATGATCAGGCGCAGCCTGTCGATCTTGAGGCTCGTCACCAGCGCGTGCTGGGCCTCGACCATGTCGGCGTAGTCGTACTTGGGGAACTTCGCCCGCAGGCCGTCCGACGGCTTGGAGCTGGCGCCATGGCCGATGTTGTCGGGCATGATGATGAAGTACTTCGCCGGGTCCAGCAGGCCGCCCGGCGTGAACAGCACGTCGGCGAACAGCGGGTTGGTGAAGCTGCGGCCCGAACCGCCGGTGCCGTGCAGGATCAGCACCGCGTTGGTGACCTTGCCGGCGGCGTCGAGCTTCGGCGCGCCCAGGGTGTGGTAGCGGATCTTCAGCTCGGGCAGCGTCTCGCCCGTGCGGAACCGGAAGTCCTTGATGACGTAGTCGTGCGCCGCGGGCTCGGGCGCGGCCTGGACCGGGCCGGTCGCGATCAGGGCGCCCGCCAGGGCGGCGGCGGCAAGCTTCAGGACACGCGACATCAGCAGACTCTCCAGGTCGACGCGCGAGCTTACGGCGCGCCGGCCCTTCGAGCCTAGAAGGTGTAGCCCACGCCCACGCGGAAGCTGCGGCCCGGCAGCGGCGCGATGTCCTTGAGGAACGAGGCGTGCTCGCGGGCCTCGGTGTTGGTCAGGTTGTGGCCGTCCAGGAACACCTTCAGGCCGTCCTTGCCCTTGAGCGGACGCACCACCAGCGAGGCGTTCAGCATCGTGTAGCCGCTGGTGGGCAGCTCGAACGTGGCCACCCGGTCCTGCTTGCCGACGTGATGGACCTCGACCGTGCCGGTCCACCAGCCCGCCTCGTACACGCCCCGGCCGGTCACCGACCACGGCGGGATCCGCACGGCCGGGCCGAAGTCGGTCTTGCCGTGGACGTAGTCGGCCGCCGCCTCGAGGTGGAAGCTGCGTTCGCCGTCGCGCCAAGTCTCGACCGAAGCCTCCGTCTCAAAGCCGTAGAACTTCGCCCCGCTCTGCACGAAGGTGAAGACCGGGAACTCGGAGTCGGCGTCGACCGCGCCTGTCGGGATCAGGTCGATGAAGTTGTCGTAGTCCGAGTAGAAGAGGTGGGCGTCCACCGTCCACGCGCCGCCGCGATAGTGCAGGCTGGCGTCGGCGGCGTATGAGACCTCCTTGTCGAGGGTGGCGTCCCCGATCTCGAATTGGCCCGTAGCGGGGTGGGCGCCCAGCGACGACAGCTCTTCCTCGGTCAGACCGCGGCTGGTGCGCGACAGCGCCAGGCCCAGGAACAGACCCTCCGCCGGCCGCACGAAGCCCGCGACCGAGGCCGAGATGTTCGTGAAGTCGCGATCGGCGCGGACGTTCTTCACCGACCGGCCGTCCAGGCGCAGGCCGCCTTCCAGGCCCCAGGCGTCCTGGTCATAGCGCTGCAGGGTGAAGACGCCCCACTCGTTGATCTTGGTCTTGGGGATCAGCGCTTCTTCGCCGATGGCGTCGAACGAGCGGTGCAAGGCCTGGACGCCGATCGCCCCTTGCCAGCCGTCGCGCTCGCGCTGGACCAGTTCGATACGGCCCTCTTCGCCCTTGGACAGGAAGGTGGTGCCCGCCTCGGCGCCTTCGAACTCGGTGTGCTCGTAGTCGGCGTAGCCGCCGGTGAACCGAACGCTGGCGAACGGGCCGTCATCGAAGTCGAGCGCGCCGCGCGCATCCACGCGGGTCTGCTTCAGCTCGATGCGCACCTCTTCCTCGGCCGCGCTTCCGTATTCGCTGTCGGTTTGCCGGATCGCCACGCCGCCCCAGCCGGGTTCGCCGACGTAGGAGAAGCCACCCCCAAACCCATCCAGCTTCGTATAGGTGTTCGGGACCTTCTCGCCGTCACGCGAGGGCTTGGGCAGGCCTTGATCCGCGGCCAGCCGGCGCGACATCGCCGCGACGGGGATCTCGTAGTCGTCGGTGCGGCGATGGACGCCATCCAGCGTGACGCTGAAGCCCTCGGCCAAACCGGCCTTGAGCGCGCCCGAGACCTGACGGCCGTCGTCCACCGACGAGTACGTCCCCAGCGCCCGGCCGTGCACGCCGGCTTCGAACTTGGACGGGATGCGCTCGTCGATGACGTTGACGATGCCGCCGATGGCCGAGCCGCCGTACGCGAGCGCCGAGGGCCCGCGCAGCACCTCGATCCGCTCGGCCTCCTGCGGGTCGCTGGCCACCTGGTGGTCGGGCGACAGGCCCGAGGCGTCGATCTGGCCGACCCCGTTGGTCAGCACCTGCACCCGCGGGCCGGCGAGGCCGCGGATCACCGGCCGGCTCGAGCCTGGGCCAAAGAACGAGGAGCGCACGCCCGGCAGGTGCGCCAGCACGTCGCCCAGGCCGGCCGAGGGCGCCAGGTCGAGGGCGTCGCGCTTGATGACGTTGACGCTGGTCGTGGTGGAGTCGAGCGAGACCACATAGGGCGCGGCCGTCACGACAACCTCGGACAGGTCCTTGTGACCGGGCTCCGCCGCCTGGTCGGCGGCGCGGGCTGCGGACGCCGAGAGAACGAGGGCGCCGACGGTGGCGAACAGGGCGACGCGGGACATCAGCTGGACCTAGGCGAGAGATGGACTTGAAACGCGGCGTCACTGTTATGAAATAACATAACGACCCGTCAAGTGCGTTGCGAAGACGGAAGATCGGCGATAGCGGAAGGACATGGCGAGCGACTGCCACCACCACGAGCACCATGTGCACCATGGCCTGAAAGGCGCAGCGCTGGGGCATGCGCTGGGCGCGGCCGAGGATCGCTGTACGACAAGCCAGGAGCGCCTGACCGCCCCACGGCGCCGCGTCCTCGAGTTGCTGCTGGCCGCCGACGCCCCGCTAAAGGCCTATGATTTGATCGCCGCGTACGGCGAGCACGGCGAACCGGCGAAGCCGCCCACGGTGTATCGCGCCCTCGAATTCCTGGAGCGCCTGGGGTTTGCGCACCGGATCGAGAGCCTGAACGCCTACGTGCCCTGCCGGATCGAGGGCGGGCACATGGCCGCCTTCCTGATCTGCGACTGCTGCGGCGAGGCCGCCGAGTTCCAGCCCGACCTATCGGCGGCGCGCGAGGCGGCGACCCGGACCGGCTATGCGGTCCGCGCCATCACCCTGGAAGCCCGCGGCCTCTGCGCCGCCTGCCAGGCGGGATAGACGTCCCTCCCCGCCAAGGGCGGGAAGGCGCTCAGTACCAGAAGATATTGCGGACCACCTGGACGATGCGGCCGGTGTACTGGTCGATCAGCAGGGCGTCGGGGCCCGAGCGCACCCAGTCGAACCCCGGCGGCGGCAACGGCAGGTCGTATTGCCAGGGATCGAGGAGCCAGTAGCTGGGGCCGAACCAGCTGCGCGGATAGAACTCCCCATAGCCCCAGCTGCGGACATAGAAGCCCGACGGCGGCCGCCACGCATGGCGATAGCGGTAACTGCTGAAATAGACCGAAGGATAGCGGCCGCGTTCCCACCGGCGATAATCGCGCCGATCGTCATGGCGGTCCCAGTCGCGCCCGCCGGACCAGCGGCGATCCCCATCCCGGCGCCCCCCATCCCAGCGGTCATGATCGCGGCGACCGTCCCCGCGTCGATCGCGGTCGCGCCAGCCGTCATCGCGCCGGCCGTCCACGCGGTGGTCCTGATCGCCACGGCGCCAGTCGCCGCCGTCGCCGCGTCGGCCGTCTACGAGGCCATCGCCCCGCCCGCCGTCGCCGCGACGCCCCGCACCGCGTTGGTCATCGCCGCGTTGTCCATCGTCTCGCGGGCGGTCGCCGCCGCCGTCCCAGCGCCGGTCGCCACGGCCCTGCCCGCCGTCACCTCGGTAGCGCGGCTGAGACGCCTCGGGGGCCCGGGGCGCCTGCGGGGCTTCGCGGGCGCGGGGCGGTTCACCCCCGTCGCGCCGGCCGCCGGTCTCGCTGACCTCGCGCTGGGCGCGCACGCCGCCGCCCTCGGGACGGCTCCGGCCTTCCCCACGCCCTTCGCTGCGCTCGGCCCGATCGCGGCCGCCCGGTTGCGCCAGCGCCGCGGGCGCCTGGGCCGCCAGCACGAGGGCCAGCGCCGTCATCACCACTCTCTTCATCGCATCCGTCCGAATTGGGCCACGGAGGCGGCCCTGCAGTCCCATCTGCAAGTAGGGTGCGCACCGACTGGGTGAACCGGGCTTGAACAGACCCGCTTGAACAGACCGGCTTGATTGGGGGGGCGGTTCAGGCGAGGTCAGGCGATCCAAGGAACGAGACCGTGCCCGCGACCCCGAACGATATCCTGACCTTCTGGACCAACGCCGGACCCCAGAAGTGGTATGCGGCGAAGCCCGCCTTCGACGAGATCATCCGGCTGAAATTCGAGCCGACCCACCACGTCGCCGCGCGCGGGGGATACGACGACTGGGCGGTGACGCCGCAGGGCGCGCTGGCGCTGCTCATCGTCCTCGACCAGTTTCCGCGCAACCTCTACCGCAACTCAGGCCACGCCTTCGCCACCGATCCCAAAGCGCGCGCCTTTGCCCGCATGGCCGCCGACAAGGGCTGGCATGCAGAAGTCGAGCCGCCGATGCGACAGTTCATGCTGTTGCCGTTCGAGCACTCTGAGGACCTGGCCGACCAGGACTATGGCCTGGCGCTGGCCGAAGCGCTGGGCGACGCCGAAATGATCAAGTGGCACCGCGTCCACCGCGACGTCATCGTCCGTTTCGGCCGCTTTCCGCACCGCAATCCGGCGCTGGGGCGCACGACCACGGCCGAGGAGCAGGCGTTCCTCGACGAAGGCGGTTTCGCAGGCTAGCGGGGTTCGGCCTACTCGGCCTTGGGCGACTTGTCGGAAACCTTGTCGCTTCCGCCCGACTGGGTGACGCAGACCTTGCGCGGCATGCGCGAGCCGCTGGGCGTGGCCGTGTAGCACATCTTCTTCGGGGCCGACTTGGCCTCGGTCGACTTGGCTTCGAGCGCCGGCGCCGGCGCGGGAACGGCCGCCTGGGTGGTCTCGGGCGCAGCGAGCAGAGCCATCGCCGCGAACGCGGAAACAAACATGGGAACCCCACCTTACATAAAAACTGTAGGCGGCCCTTAGCGACCCGTTCACCCCGCGCCAACCCGGGATTCGACGAACGGTCATGTGGACCAAGTACGACGCCTGTGGACGAGGCGGCCCTGCGACCGAATCAGCGGTTCCCGAATCACCCTGCCCGCGCGACGCTCGCCATCGAATGAACGCCCATGTCGCCATCGCCACGCCGTACGCGGCCGACCCGGACCATCCGGAGCGCCAGTATCTCGACCTGCTCGCCGACATCCTGGCGAACGGGGCGCGGCGCGGCGACCGGACGGGCACGGGCACCCTGGGCGTGTTCGGCCGGCAGATGCGGTTCGACCTCTCCAAGGGCTTCCCGCTGCTGACCACCAAGAAGCTGCACCGGAAGTCGATCATCCTGGAGCTGCTGTGGTTCCTGCGCGGCGACACCAATGTGCGCTGGCTGCAGGAACGCGGCGTCAGCATCTGGAACGAGTGGGCCGACGCCGACGGCGAGCTGGGCCCCGTCTACGGCAAGCAGTGGCGCTCGTGGGCCGCGCCCGACGGCCGGGTGATCGACCAGATCGCCGCCGTCGTGAACAGCCTGAAGACCAACCCGGACAGCCGCCGCCACATCGTCTCGGCCTGGAACCCGGCCGAGGTGGAGGACATGGCGCTGCCGCCCTGCCACTGCCTGTTCCAGTTCTTCGTCGCGGACGGAAAGCTGAGCTGCCAGCTCTACCAGCGCTCGGCCGACGTGTTCCTGGGCGTGCCGTTCAACATCGCCAGCTATGCGCTGCTGACCCTGATGATGGCCAAGGTCTGCGGCCTGCAGCCGGGCGAGTTCGTGCACACCCTGGGCGACGCCCACCTCTACATGAACCACCTGGACCAGGCCCGCGAGCAGCTCAGCCGCGATCCCCTGCCCCTGCCCGTGATGCACGTGGCCGACCGCGACGATCTGTTCGCCTTCGAGTTCGAGGACTTCAAGCTGACGGGCTACCAGGCCCATCCCTCGATCTCCGCGCCGATCGCCGTCTAGATGCCCAAGCCGCCGCTGACCCTCCGGGAAGTCACCGAGTCCGCGGCGCAGATCTCCGACATTTACGCCGGCAAGTTCGGGATCGCCCGCGACGACGACTGGTACCTGCTGAAGCTGCAGGAGGAGCTGGGCGAACTGGCCCAGGCGCACCTGCGGCTATCCAGCCGGGGCCGGGGCGAGGCCTGCGAGCACGACCGCGCCGACGAGGCGGCGGACCTGCTGTGCCAGTTGCTGCTGTACTGCCGGCGCTTCGGTATCGACCCGGACCAGGCGGTGCGCCGGAAATGGCTCCAGTGGCTGGAGCCGGCGGAGTGATCTCCCTCCCTTAATGGGGAGGGACAGATCGCGAAGCGATCAGGGTGGGGGAGTGTCGATCCTCCTCGACCTCTCAGCTCTGGCCCCAACTTCCCCACCCTGCTCGCCTCTGGCGAGCTGTCCCTCCCCATTAAGGGAGGGAGGACGTAGAAGGCTTCCATGTCGAACGTGATCCTCGCCGCCGGCCCCATCGCGCGCGCCCGAAACGGCGTCATCGGCCGGGACGGGACCCTGCCCTGGCGGCTGAAGACCGATCTGGCGATCTTCCGCGCCATCACCATGGGCAAGCCGGTGATTATGGGACGCAAGACCTGGGAGAGCCTGCCCAAGAAGCCGCTGGTGGGGCGGACCAACATCGTGCTCAGCCGCGACGGCTCGTTCGAGCCGAAGGGCGCCGTGGTGTGCGAGGACTTCTCCGAGGCGCTCTCGATCGCCCGCGAGCAGGCCGAGGAGGATGGCGCGAGCGAGGTCTGCGTGATCGGCGGCGCATCGCTGTTCGAGCTCGCCCTGCCCAAGGCCCGGCGGCTGTACCTGACCGACGTCGACGCCGAGGTGGATGGCGACGTCACCCTTTCGCCCCTCGACGAGAGCCGCTGGAAAGAAGTCCGAGCCGAACGGCACGAGGCGTCGGACGTGGACCAGTACGCCTTCACGATGCGCGTGCTGGACCGCCGCTGATACCCTGCAAAAGAAAGGCCCGGGGCGCCTACGCCCTGGGCCAGTGTCAGCCGCCCCTCGCCAAATCAGAAAGCGAAGGTCAGGGAAGCGCCGAAGGTGCGGGGCTGGCCAGGGAAGCGAACGACGACGTTCGCGTTCGAGCTGACCGCGGTCCAGTAGTAGGTGTTGGTGAGGTTGCGAACCCAAAGCTGGGCGCGCCACTTGTCGTCCAGGCTGTGGACGCCCAGGCTGGCGTTGACCAGACCGTAGTCCTTAATCGTGAACTTCGGATCGCCCTCCAGGTCGGCGTGGCTGTCGTCCTGCCAACGGGCGTTCAGCGCCGCCTGCAGGCCCAGGTCTTCGGTCAGCTCACGCCCGTAGAGCAGGGTCAGCGCGCCTGAGCGCTTGGGGCTGTACAGGAACGGCTTGCCGTCGAAGTCCTGCGGGCGGCCGGCCGAGTTGATGCCGACATAACCCTGCACCTCCGTGTGCAGCAGTGTGCCCGACGCCACAGCGGTCAGCTGGGGCGTGATCCGCCACGTGATCTCGCCATCTACGCCATAGGCCTCGCTGTCCGGCACGTTCTGCAGGCGGCTGAGCGCCGTGTAGATTGGATCGGCGAAGTACACCGAAAGCTGCTTGTCCTTGTAGTCGTAGTAGAAGGCGCTGATGTTGGCCTGCAGTCGCCGCTCCAGCAGGCCGGCCTTGACTCCCAGTTCGTAGGCCGTCAGCAGCTCCTGCCTGGCCGGCGCGTTCTGGGTCGAGATGTTGGCGGCGTTGATCGGCGTGGCGCCCGCCTTGGCGCCCCTCGAGATCGAGCCGAACACCAGGACGTCCTGAGCCGGCTTCCAGTCCAGCGCCAGACGCCAGGCCACGTTGTTCTCGTCGAGACGCGAGCTGACAAGGCCGAACGAGCGGGTGGCCGGATTGAACGTCACGCAGCCGCCCCGCTGGATCGGCGAGACGAGGCCGTAGGCGGCGAAGAAGAGCGTCCGGTTCACGGTGTTGACGTTGGGCAGCATGCTGCCCTCATGGTCGTTCGAGCAGCCGGCGTAGGTTTGACGGTCCTCGGTGTAGCGGATGCCGGCAGTGACCTTCAGGGCCTCGGTGATCCGGTAGTCGGCGTTGGCGAACACGCTCCAGATGCGGGTGTCGATGTCGCCGAAGTCCTCGTAGGTGCGGAAGGCCTGGGCCATCTGCGCCGCCGTGAAGCCGCCGGTGTTGAAGGGCGAAGCCAGCAGCGTGGAGCCGACGAAGCGGATCAGGCCCACATTGGCGTTCTGGCCCAGCAGCGTGCGGTTCGCGTCGTAGATCTCGTCGCGAGCCATATAGGCGCCGATCAGCCAATTGGACTTCTCGGTCTCGCCCTCAATGCGCAGCTCCTCGGCGGCCGACTCGATGTCGCCCCGCGCGCGCTGCAGCAGGATCTCGTTGGGCGCGCCGCTCCAGTCGAACAGGGCGCGCCGCTTCAGATCGTTGAAGCTGGTGAGCGAGACGATCCGCATGTCGTCGGTGAGCTCGTAGGTCACCCGCAGCTTCACGGCGCGGAAGTCGTTATCCTCGCGCAGCGGGCCATCGAGGCCCTGGCCGATGCCTACGTCGGCGCTGCGGCCGGCCCGCGGCGCCCAGTCGGCCTGGCTGGCCTTGGTGGGCTGGTTGTTGGCGATGTAGGTCACCAGGCCGGGGGCGTTGAAGTTGCCGGTGTTCGTACCGGGCGACGTCGCCGGCGTGAAGCCGATGCCCTGCGCGGCCACGGTGTCGGACTGGTTGTTCCAGGCGCTCAGCGAGAGATCGACGGCGAGCTTGTCGGTCGGCTCCAGCTTCAGCGACCCGCGTACGCCCCAGCGATCCACCTGGCCCTGCCGCTCGCCGCGGGTGTTCGAGATCTGCCAGCCCTTGTCGGAGTTCTCCATCTTGAACGCCAGGCGACCCGAGACGCCCTCGGCGAGCTTGCCGTTGATGAAGCCGTCGAGGTTCACGGTCTTGTAGTTGCCGACCTCGGCGGTGACCTGGGCGGCAAACTCGTCAGTGGGCTTGTTGGTGACGAAATCGATCAGGCCGGCGGTGGTGTTGCGGCCGTAGAGCGTGCCCTGCGGCCCCTTCAGCACCTCGACCCGCTCAAGGTCGAAGATCGGGCCGGTGTTCATGAACGGATAAGCGTAAGCGACTTCGTCGGTGTAGGTGCCAACGGTCGACGTAGCCGACAGGTTGATCGTGTTGAAGCCGATGCCCCGCAGCGTGTAGGTCGGCACGCCCTGGTAGCTTTGCGAGACGGTGAAGCTGGGCGCGAAGGCCGACAGGTCCTTGGCGTCGGTGACGTGCAGGCGCTCCAGCGTTTCGCCGCGCACGGCCTGGATGCCCATGGCGACGGTGTTGGCGCTCTCCTCGCGCCGCTGGGCGGTGACGATCAGGACGTCGACGGTGTTGTCTTCGGCGCCGGCCGCTGTCTGGGCGAAGGCTGGTGTCGCCGACAGGACTACCGCGGAGGCGCCGGCGATAAGGCACGCGCGCCGGCTCAGGACTTGGAACATCGAACCCTCCCTGGGCCGGCGCCATCATTGGCGTACGACCTCGCGCCCGCAGGAGAGATCCCCCACGAGCTGTTGTATGCTGGACGCGAAGCTGCGCCGCGGCTGAGGCGCGATAACTGAGGCGGTCGCTCAGTCGCCGCAAGCTATCGGAACTGATAGGGCCAGTATCCGGAAGGGCGGCTTGTCACGGAAATCACACGAAATCTTACGCAACGTCACGCAGACAGCCCTGAGACCATGGCCGGCTCTCCGGCCATTTGACGTAGCGGAAGCAGCGCGTTTTGGCGCTTCACGCCGGCGCCCGACGCGGGAATAGTCGCCCCCAACCACAGAGGGAGGACGGCGCCATGGAATTCGAACTGGTCTGCGAGGGGCTGGAGTTCCCCGAGGGCCCCATCGCCATGGCGGACGGCTCGGTGATCCTGACCGAGATCAAGGCCCAGCGGCTGTCGCGGATCACCCCGGACGGCAGGCGCGAGACCCTGGTCGACACCGGGGGCGGCCCGAACGGGGCGGCCATCGGCCCCGACGGGGCGATCTGGATTACCAACAACGGCGGCTCGTTCGTCTGGCTGGACAACGGCGGCCTGACCATCCCGGGCCCCACGCCGCCCACCCACACCGGCGGGATGATCCAGCGCTACGACCTCAAGTCGGGCAAGCTGGAGACCGTCTACGACAGCTGCGACGGCAAGCGGCTGGTGGGACCGAACGACCTGGTCTTCGACAAGTCGGGCGGCTTCTGGTTCACCGACCATGGCTGCTCGACGCCGGACGGGCGCAAGAACGGCGCGGTCCACTATGCGAAGACCGACGGCAGCCACATCAGCCAGCAGCGCGGCCACCTGATCTCGCCGAACGGCATCGGTCTGTCGCCGGACGAGAAGACCGTCTATGTGGCCGATACCCAGCTGGGCCGCCTCTGGGGCTTCGACGTGGCCGAGACGGGGGTACTGGCGCCGAACGCCGGGTTCGCGCCGGGCCGGGTGATCTGCAACCTGCCGGGCTACCAGTTGCTCGACAGCCTGGCGGTGGAGGCGTCGGGCAAGGTCTGCGTGGCCACGATCATCAACGGCGGCATCACGGCGTTCGACCCCAACGGGACCACCGAGCACTACGCCTTCCCCGACCTGATCTGCACCAACATCTGCTTCGGCGGCGACGACATGCAGACCGCATGGATCACGGCCTCGTCCACCGGCAAGCTGTTCAAGGCCCGGTGGTCGCGCCCGGGGCTGAAGCTCAACTTCAACGCCTGAGCGACGTCATCGATCTGTCGTGAAACTGTGATGACGTGAGATCCCAGAGAGGAGCTCGTCCATGGACAGCCCTGGCTACGGACTGGCGATCGGCGTCATCGCCCTTTTGGTCCTCGCGGTCGTCATCATACCCATCGCCTGGCGCCACGATCGCCGCCGCGCGCGCCGTCGTGGCGGCAACTGCGACGGCGCGGGCGTCGCCTCAAGCGCCGTGTTCTTCGGCGGTGTCGACGGCGGTGGATGCAGCGACGGCGGCGGCGGGAGCTGCTGAGCCTTGGATAGCTTCGAACTGATCGCCCTCGCCGTGGGCGCGGCAGTCATCCTCGTCGTGATCGTGATCGTTCTGGTGTTCCCCGCGCTTGGCGGGGATCCTGGGAAGTCGACCAATATCACCGGCTCAGGCGACTAACTCTCCCCCTGTTGATCGGAGGGAAGGCTAGTACAGCGTCGCGAGCGCGCCGCGATCGTAGGCTTGCAGCTCGTCCTGGCGGCCTTCGCGGACCTTCACCACCCACTCGGGGTCCTGCAGCAGGGCGCGGCCGACGGCGACGAGGTCGAAGTCGCCGCGGTCCAGCATCTGCTCCAGGCGCTCCAGCGACGCGGGTTGCGAGACCTCGCCGCCCCAGCTGGTCACGAACTCGCCGGTCAGGCCGACCGAGCCCACGGTGATCGTGGGCACGCCGGTGATCTTTTTGGCCCAGCCCGCGAAGTTGAGGTCGCTGCCTTCGAACTCGGGCTCCCAGAAGCGGCGCTGCGAGCAGTGCAGCACGTCAGCGCCGGCTTCCACCAGGGCGCCCAGCCAGCTTTCCAGCGCCTGCGGCGTCTCGGCCAGACGGGCGGCGAAGTCCTGCTGCTTCCACTGGCTGATGCGGATGATGATGGGATAGTCGGGACCGACGGCCTTGCGGACCGCGCGGATGATGTCGGCGGCGAAACGGGCGCGGCCGGCGATGTCCTTGCCGCCGTAGGCGTCCTCGCGGACGTTGACGCCGTCCCAGAAGAACTGGTCGATCAGGTAGCCGTGGGCGCCGTGCAGTTCGACGCAGTCGAAGCCCAGATCCTTGGCCGCCTTGGCCGCGTCGGCGAAGGCGCGGATGGCGTCGGCGACCTCGGCGTCGGTCATCGCCTCACCGAACTTCTTGCCGGGGCTGGAGAGGCCCGAGGGGCTGTCGTAGGGGCCCGGCGGCTGCCAGGTCTCGCTGCGGGTGCGCACCGCGCCGACGTGCCAGAGCTGGGGCGCGATCAGGCCGCCGGCCTTGTGGACCTCGGACGCGACGTTGCCCCACGCGGCGAGTTCCTTCTCGCCGTGGAAGCGCGGAATGTTGGGATCGTTCAACGACGCCGGGCGGTCGACGCCGGTGCCCTCGGTGACGATCAGGCCCACCTGGTTCTCGGCGCGGCGACGGTAGTAGGCCGCCACCTCCTCGGTCGCCACGCCACCCGGCGAGAACGAGCGCGTCATGGGCGCCATGACGATGCGGTTCGGGAGCTTCAGCCCCTTGAACTCGAAGGGCGTGAAGAGGACGTCGGAAGCCATGCTGTTCCCCATGACGAAGAGACCGGGCGGAAGTTCAAACGCCTGTTTAGCGCACGATCGGTCGCTTGCCAGACAGAAAAGCTGAAGCTTCCTTCAGCGCCCGGGCCCCAGCAGCGCCTCGCGACGGGCCAGGCTCTCGGGCGGCCATTCGGCCTGCATGTCGTAGTAGATGTCGAACACCCGCGCGCCTTCGGGAAAACGCACCCAGGGCAGCTTGGACCGGGTAAAGATGTGCACGTCCGGCGGCAGGGCCGCGCGGTCGTCGAGGGTGGTGGCGCGCAGGAACATCAGCACCTCGCGCCGTCCATAGTCGGACCAGATCGTCGTCCCGCAGGCGGCGCAGCGGTGGGTGTCGTGCGGCCGGCCGCTGTCGGTGGGCATCGTAATGCGGACGGTCTGGCCCTGCAGGATCTCGACCCGGTCCGTCTCGATCAGGGCGTTGACCACGAACGCCGAGCCCACTTGCCGCTGGCAGTCCGAGCAGTGGCAGCAGTGGACGAACATCGGCCGCGACTTGAGGCGATATCGCACAGCCCCGCAGGCACAGCCGCCCTCAAGCCCGGTCATGGCATCCCCTCGTGAATCGCCGGCATTTTTTCAGGACGGAAAAGTTGACGCCACCGTCATCTTTCGTTGACTAGGCGCCGCTACAAGATCATCGTTCAGTAGACGGACTGCGGGCGCGCAACGACCCGCTATCGGAGGACCCCCATGGCTGACGACGCTTCGATCGACCTGCAACGCGCCGCCCGCGACGCCGCCTATTCGATGCCGCTCGAAGAGATCAATCCGGCCAACCCGGAACTCTTCCGCACCGATACGATGTGGCCCTACTTCGAGCGCCTGCGGAAGGAAGACCCGGTCCACTACACAGCGGACTCGGGCTTCGACGACGTCGGGGGCTACTGGTCGATCACCAAGTACAACGACATCATGGCCGTGGACACGAACCACGAGGTGTTCTCGTCCGAGCCCACGATCGTGCTGCCCGATCCGGCGGAAGACTTCACGCTGCCGATGTTCATCGCCATGGACCAGCCGAAGCACGACGTGCAGCGCAAGACGGTCCAGCCGATCGTGGCGCCGCACCACCTGGCCTACCTCGAGCCGATCATCCGCGAGCGCGCGGGCAAGATCCTGGACGACCTGCCGATCGGCGAGGAGATCAACTGGGTCGACAAGGTGTCGATCGAGCTGACCACCATGACTCTGGCGACGCTGTTCGACTTCCCCTGGGAAGACCGCCGCAAGCTGACCCGCTGGTCTGACGTGGCCACCGCGGCGCCGGACTCGGGGCTGTTCAATTCCACCGATCCGGAACTGGCCGAGCAGCAGCGCCGCCAGGAACTGTTCGAGTGCGTCGACTACTTCATGAACCTGTGGAACGAGCGCGTGAACGCGCCGCCGCAGCCCGACCTGATCTCGATGCTGGCCCACGGCGAGTCCACGCGGAACATGGACCGCATGGAATACCTGGGGAACCTGATCCTGCTGATCGTGGGCGGCAACGACACGACGCGGAACTCGATCACGGGCTCGGTGCTGGCGCTTCACCAGAACCCTGACCAGAACAAGCTGCTGCGCGAGAACCACGCGCTGATCCCCAACATGGTCTCCGAGACCATCCGCTGGCAGACCCCGCTGGCCTACATGCGCCGGACCGCGCTGCAGGACGTCGAACTGGGCGGCAAGACCATCAAGAAGGGCGACAAGGTCGCCATGTGGTACGTCTCGGGCAACCGCGACGAGACGGTCATCGACCGCCCGAACGACTACTGGATCGAGCGGCCGCGGGTGCGCCAGCACCTGTCGTTCGGCTTCGGCATCCACCGCTGCGTGGGCAACCGCCTGGCCGAGCTGCAGCTGAAGATCATCTGGGAAGAGATCCTGGCGCGCTTCCCGCGCCTCGAGGTGACGGGCCCGCCGCGCCGCGTCTACTCGTCCTTCGTGAAGGGCTACGAACACCTGCCGGTGGTGATCCCCACCCGCAACTGATCCCGACCTGCGAGCATCGGGTCGCTTTCCCTGAGCCTCCGCCCATGGCGGAGGCTCTTTTGTTTTCCGGGGTGGGCCTCCGCCCATGGCGGAGGCTCCTTTGTTTGCATCGCCGCGTTTGATTGACGGGCCCGCACGCGTGGGGTTCCATCCGCCCGCTCAAGCGGGGGCTGGGCCCAAGGGAGACCATTCATGATCAAGGCTGCCGCCTGTCTCGTCGCACTCGCCATCGGGGGGCTCGCCGCGCCCGCTTCGGCGGCTGAAGTCAAGCTCTCGGCCCACCTGGGCGGCGCCGGCTCGGCCGACACGGACGGCGCGGGCCACGCGAACTTCCGCATCGACGCGGCGACCAACCAGGTCTGCTACGACCTGATGGTCGAGAAGATCGCCGACGCCACCATGGCCCACATCCACAAGGCCCCGGCCGGGGCGAACGGCCCAGTCGCGGCGCCGCTCAACAAGCCCGGCGCCGACGGCAAGGCCTCGGGCTGCGCGACGGTGGGCGCGCCGGTGGTGGCCGACATCCTGGCCAATCCCGGCGGCTACTACGTCAATGTGCACAACGGCGAGCACCCGGGCGGCGCGATCCGCGGGCAGCTCTCGAAGTAGCGACCGTCAGGTCCGGGGCGTCGCCTTTGCCGGCGGCGCCTTGGCGGCGGGAACCTTCACGGCCGAAGGCTTCGTCGGCGCGGCCTTTGCCGCCGGGGCCTTCGTCGCTGAGGCCTTCGCGGGAGGGGTCTTGGCCGCCGGGGTCTTGGCCGGCGGCTGGGCGCTGGGCGGCGCGTAGGGCGTGGGCGGCGGATCCCACGAACCCATCAGGCTGATCACCACCTTGGCCACGGATTCGGCCGACACCACAGAACCGCCGCCGCCGCCTTCGCAGATCACCCGGTGGGCGGCGTAGGTGTCGGAAGCCTCGTCCGCCGGGCCCCATTCGGGGTTCGGGTTGACCTTGCTGACCAGCAGCGCGCCCGACCGGGAGAAGGCCGAGAACTCGCGCCAGCGGGTGCGGTTGGCCTCGCAGTCATACTCGGTCAGCGTGCGCACATAACCCGGCGTGGGCGGGTTTCCGGTCAGGATGTTACGCTGGACGCGGACCACCCAGGCGCGGCGCTGGGCGCCGGTCCCGATCCGCTCGATGCCTTCCGGATCCATCACCGTCCAGGCGTCGGCGCCGGACTGGATGATGTAGAAGCTGCGCGCCTGCGCGGCGCCGGCGGCCAGGGCGAGGGCCAGGCCGGCGGCGAGGGTCGAGGCAAGGGTGCGATAGGCTGTCACGACCGCCACCTTAGACTGCGGTCCTTAACGGCGCCTACCATCGTCTGGTCACATGCGGTTCAGGGTCGTCCGCACACGCGGAGCGGCCTCACGTCACCGCCTCGCGCACCTGGTATTCGGGCCGCCGCCACGTCGCAGAGGTCATGATGTCGGCCAGCGCGGCCACGGCGTCCCAGACGTCGATGTAGCGCACGTAGAGCGGCGCGAAGCCGAAGCGGATGATGTCAGGGGCGCGGAAGTCGCCGATGACGCCGCGGGCGATCAAGGCCCGCATGATGGCGTAGCCCTCCGGGTGGGTCAGCGAGACCTGGCTGCCGCGCTCGGCCCCGTCGCGGGGGCTGGCCACCCCGAAGGCGCCCGGGCAGCGCTGCTCCACCAGCCGAATGAAGAGGTCGGTGAGCGCCATCGATTTCTTTCGCACCTCGTCGATGTCGGCGGCGCGGGCGATGTCGAGGCCCAGTTCGGCCAGCGACAGGCTGACGATCGGCTGGGTGCCCGTGAGGAACTGGCGAATGTCGCCGGCCGGCGCGTAGGTGGGCTGGAAGGCGAAGGGCTCAGCGTGGCCCCACCAGCCGGTCAGCGGCTGGATCGCCTGGCCATGGTGGCGGCGGGCGGCGAACAGAAAGGCCGGCGAGCCCGGGCCGCCGTTCAGGTACTTGTAGGTGCAGCCCACGGCGAAGTCGGCGCCCGCGCCGTTCAGGTCCACCGGCATGGCGCCGGCGCTGTGGCACAGGTCCCAGATCGCCAGCGCGCCGGCCTCGTGGGCGCGGGCGGTCAGCCCCGGCATGTCGTGGATATGGCCGGTTTTGTAGTGGACGTGCGTGACGGCGATCACGGCGGTGCGCGCATCGATGGCGCCAGCGATCTCGTCCTTCTCCAGCAGCTTCACCTGCAGCCGGCCGCCGTTCAGCGCCGCCAGGCCCTGAGCCATGTAGTTGTTGGTGGGAAAGTTGCTGCCTTCCAGGATGATCGTGTCGCGGTCGGGGCGCATGGCCACCGCCGCGGCCATCGCCTTGAAGAGATTGATGCCGGTGGAGTCGGTCACCACCACCTCGCCCGCGCCCGCTCCGATCAGCGGCGCCAGTTTGTCGCCCAGGCGCGTCGGCAGCTCGAACCAGCCGGCGGTGTTCCAGCTCTTGATCAGGTCCTCGCCCCACTCGACGCCCACGACCTGGGCTGCGCGATCCAGGGCCGCTGCCGGACGCGGGCCCAGCGAGTTGCCGTCCAGGTAGATGCAGCCCTGCGGGATCGCGAACCGGTCGCGAAAGCCGGCCAGGGGATCTGCGGCGTCCATCGCGAGTGCGTCGGCGCGGTCGAGTGTCATCGGGGCGTCCTGCGGATGTGCCGACGGTAGAACGACACGGCGGCGCGACCCGCAAGGGCTGTCGCACGACGGAGGCCGCGAAAGAGGAAAGTCCGCCCGAGCCCCTCGGAGGCGCTCGGGCGGCAAGGCACGGCGGGGAGGATGGCGCGCGCCGGAATCTCGGTCCGCTCAGGCCGTCGCCAGCGGGAGGTTCAGCGCCGCCGCCACGGCCGGATGCACGACCTTGCCGCCCACCACGTTCAGGCCCGCCTTGAAGCCGGGATCGTCGGCGAACGCCCGCTCGACGCCCTTGTCGGCCAGCGCCAGGACGTAAGGCGTGGTCGCCGCGCCCAGGGCGTAGGTCGAGGTGAGCGGCGCGGCGCCCGGCATGTTGGCGACGCAATAGTGGACCACGCCGTCGACCTCATAGGTCGGCTCGGCGTGCGTGGTCGGCTTGGACGTCTCGAAGCAGCCGCCCTGGTCGATGGAGACGTCCACCAGCACCGAGCCCTTGCGCATGATCTTCAGGTCTTCGCGGCGGATCAGCTTGGGCGCCGCGGCGCCGGTGACCAGCACGCAGCCGATCACGAGGTCGACGGTCGGCAGCATCTCCAGCAGCGCGCCGCGCGACGACAGCATGGTGCGAGCGCGGCCTTCGAAGTGGGCGTCCAGCTGGGCCAGGCGGCTGGGCGAGATGTCCATTATGGTGACGTCGGCGCGCATGCCGACAGCGATCTCGGCCGCGTTGAAGCCCGAGACGCCGCCGCCCAGCACCAGCACCTTGGCCGGCGCGACGCCGGGCACGCCGCCCATCAGGAGGCCACGACCGCCAGCCGGCGCCAGCAGGTAGGCCGCGCCGACCTGGGCGGCCATGCGGCCTGCGACCTGGCTCATCGGCGTCAGCAACGGCAGCCCGCCCTTGCCGTCCAGGATGGTCTCGTAGGCGATGCAGGTGGCGCCCGACGCCATCAGGCCCTGGGTCTGCGCCAGGTCGGGGGCGAGGTGGAGGTAGGTGAACAGCACATGGTGCGGCTTCAGGAGCGCGATCTCGGAGGCCTGCGGCTCCTTCACCTTCACGATCATCTCGGCGGCGGCGAACACCGCCGTCGCGTCGGGGAGGATGGTCGCGCCCGCCGTGGCGTAGTCCGCGTCCGACAGACCGACGCCGGCCCCGGCGCCCGACTGGACGAACAGGTCATGGCCGTGGGCGACGAGGGTGGCGACGACGGGCGGCGTCAGCCCGACCCGGCGCTCGAGCTTCTTGATCTCGGTGACCGTTCCGATCCGCATAGGACGTCTCCACTGGTGGCGCGCGCGGAGTGTAGTCGCAACGGCGGGAACGATCCTTGATTTGTCAGGGCGTCGACCGCATGCGAATGCAAGATTTCTCCGACTGAAGCACCCGAACTGGAGAAATCTTCAGTGATCATCGATAACCAAGACAAGGTCCTGTTGCGCCACCTTCAGGAGCATGGCCGGGCCACGAACGCCGAGCTGGCCCAGGCGGCGAACCTCTCGGAGAGCGCCTGCTTCCGCCGTGTGCGCGCCCTGGAAGCCGGCGGCGTGATCACCGGCTATGCCGCCACGGTGGACCCCGCGGCCGTCGGCCTGGGCCTTACGGTCTATGTCTCGATCACCCTGGCCAGCCAGGCGCAGGACGTGCTGAGCGCCTTCGAGGCGGCGGTGAACGAGGCGCCCGAGATCATGGAATGCCACCTGATGACCGGACAGGCGGACTACATCGTCCGCGTGGTAGCCTCGGACGTCGCCGACCTCGAGCGAGTGCACGCCCACGTGCTCACCCGCCTGCCCGGCGTGGCCCGGCTGAACTCCTCGATCGCGCTGCGCAGCATCGTGCGCCGCGGCGCGCTGCCCATCCGATAGCGTTGGCCAAGTAAAGGCCTGACCTAGGCTCTGCGGACCACCGGCAGGACCACATGGCTGGGATGGGCCGCATCCAGATGCACGACGTTGCGAGCGGGCCGCATCCTGCGCCAGCGTCCCTCGGGCTCGCCGGTGTTCGGATTGAGGTCGAAGTGCGGAAAGTTGGCCGAGGCGATGTCCAGCCGGATGCGATGCCCGGCCTTGAACAGGTTCGAGGTCGGGAAGGCGTCGACGCGGATCCTGTAGATGCGTCCCGGCGTCATCAGGGACGGCGTCTCCCAGGAGTCGCGGTAACGACAGCGCAGGATGCCGTCGGTCAGGTTCATCGCAAACCCCTGCGGGTAGTCCGGGTTGGGCGGGTAGACGTCGATCAGCTTGATCGTGAAGTCGGTGTCGGGCGCGTCGGATGAAATCCAGAGCTCGGCCGTGATCGGGCCGGTCACTTCGGTGTCCTCGGCGAGCGGCGGCGTCTGGAAGACCAGCACGTCGGGCCGATCGGCGAGCGCGCGACCGGGCGTTTCCGAGGCGAAGAACCGCTCGTCCTCTCGCTGATCGAAGGCGCCGCCGACCATGATCGGCTGGCCCGAGGTGATGGTTCCGCCAATGGACGGCGTCGGACGGGCGGGGTCGTAGGTGTAGCGGCGGTCGGCCTTTGCGACCCGGGGCGGCTCGGGGCGCAGGCCGCCGTCGGCGTGGAGGTAGTACGCCGTCTCGCGGGCGCCCGGCGGCGGCCAGTCGGGCTCGGCCCGCCAGCGGCCGCCGTGATCCAGCCGTCCCTCGGCGTTGCGCCGGCCGGAGCCTCCGCCCATCACGAAGATCCGCACCCGCGGCTCGTCGTCGACCCCGTTCGCCTCGCCTTTCAGATGGCGGTCGAACCAGCGCTTGCGCAGCGTGGTGAGGTCAGGCGCCAGGTTGCCGGCCAGGACCGCCTGCGGGCCGAAATCGACGTCGCCGGAAAAGCTCTGGTGGTTATTGCCATGGGTCCATGGCCCGAGGATCAGCCGCACCGGAGCCGTCGTTCGGCGGCTCAGCGCCATGTAGTTCTGCGTCGCCGTCCGCGGATAGGGGTCGTACCACGACGACATCCACGTCATCGGCGCCTTCGGAAACGCGTCGTAGTAGCCCTCGGCATAGATGCCGAGCTGCTTCCAGAAGCCGTCGAAGTCGCCAGCCTCCCACTGGTCGAAGACATAGTCCTCGTACTCGGGGACGAGGCTCAGCGGCGAGTTCCCGCGGGTCCAGGGCCAGCGCTTGAACCAGGCCTTGATGTCCACCGCCTGCAGCTCAGCGGTCTTCGCCGGATCGTCGCGGACTTCGGGCGACTCGAATGCGGCTCGGTAGGCCCAGGTCACCTGCTTCAGTTCGAAGGCCCCGCCCTGGCGGATGCCGCCCTGGTAGGCGTTGGCGAAGCCGCCACTGTCGAGGAAGAGCGCCGACAGAGGCGCGCCGGCGCCGGCCATCGCGCCCACCGTATGCGCGCCATACGACAGGCCCTGGGCGCCGATGCGCCCGTTGCACCACGGCTGCGCCAGGATCCAGGCGCAGCAGTCGGACCCGTCCTGACCGTCGCTCAGATATTTGACGTAGTCGCCCTGCGACCCGCCGCGGCCCCGGCAGTCCTGGAACACCACGACGTAGCCGTGGCTGGCCAGCATGCGGGCGATCGCAGCGCTGGCGTGGCGGGTGGTGTCCTGCGATTTGCCATAGGGCGTCCGCTCCAGGATCACGGGAAACGGACCGGGCAAGGGCGTGTCGCCGTCAGCCGGGCGGTAGATGTCGGTGGCCAGCTTCACGCCGTCGCGCATGGCGACCATGACGTCGCGCTGCACAGTCACCCGGTTTGGGCCATGTGCCGGGAACGCCAGCGCCGGCGCCGGCACGGCCAGCGCCGCCGCCAGCCGCAGGAACTGGACGCCCAGCTCACGCCGGTCGATCGGGCGCGCCAGGCTGCGCGGCGTCATGCGAGGGCTCCTGTCTGATCGCCAGCCGAACGTAGCCGTAACGGCGGTGGACATCGTAGGGGTAGTTCTCGAAACCCGATGGATTCTTCATCGTCGAGGCGAGCGGCATGAGGTCGGACGCGTCGCCGATCCCGACCGCCGCGCCGGAGCCGCTCCATGACCCTTGATCGCCGCACGCTGCTCGCCCTGTCCGTCGCCGCGGCCGCCAGCCCTGCCGCCGCCGCCAGCGATCCGCTCCACAACGTCGTCGTCGTGAACGCACTGGGCGGCCTCAACGACCCGAACCTGCCGGAACCGCCGCGGCCGGTGCTCACCCCTCGCATCCTGGCCGACGCGCGGGCCTCGGGCACGACCGCCGTCAACGTCACCATCGGCTATGTCGCCGGGCCTGCAGAACCCTTCCAGGCCTCGGTGGCCGAAGTGGCGCAATGGCAGCGCCTGATCCGCGAGCGCGCCGCCGACCTCAAGCTGATCCTGACCGCCGGAGACATCGCCGCCGCCAGGCGGGAGAACAAGGTCGGCGTCATCCTGGGCTTCCAGAACGCGGCCCAGATGGGGGACGACCCCGGCCGCGTCGACATCTTCGCCGACCTGGGCGTGCGCATCATCCAGCTCACCTACAACCTCAGGAACCCGCTGGGCGACGGCTCGATCGTCCCTGAGGGTCGCGGCCTCACCGACTTCGGCCGCCAGGTGGTGGACCGGTTGAACGCGAGCCGGATCATGGTCGATCTCAGCCATTCCGGCCGCCAGATCTGCCTGGACGCGGCGCGCTATTCCAAGCGGCCGATCTCGATCAACCACACCGGCTGCCGCGCGCTCGCCGACCTGCCGCGCAACAAGACCGACGAGGAGCTTCGGCTGGTCGCGGAGAAGGGCGGCTTCGTGGGTATCTACTTCATGCCGTTCCTGAACCTGTCGGGCCATGCCCGGGCGGTCGACGTGGTCGCCCACCTGGAACACGCCATCAACGTCTGCGGCGAGGATCACGTGGGCATCGGCACCGACGGCGGCACGACGCCTATCGACGACCTTGAGCTCTACAAGGCGGCGCTGCGCAGGGAGCACGAGGACCGCAAGGCCAAGGGCATCGCCGCGCCGGGCGAGCGGGCCGACACTCATCCGTTCGTGGACGACCTGCGCGGGCCCGACCAATTCCGCAAGCTGTGGCGTCTGCTGGCCGAGCGCGGCCACAAGCCGGCCCGCATCGAGAAGATCCTGGGCCAGAACTTCGTCCGCTACGCCACGGAGATCTGGGGCGCGTGACGGGGCGCGCCGGCTGGCGGAGCTACTTGGCGACGAGGTCGCGGTTCAGCCACCTGGCGGTCAGCAGGAAGAAGCCGCCGCCCACCGCATAGAGGCTCGAGGTGATCAGCAGGGACCGCTGAAGGCTCTGTGGGTGGGCGCTGGCGCAGACCGCCTCGAGCGCGGCGGACAGGTTAGCCCGGGCCGCGCCCTCGCAGGCGCTGCGGGCCAAGCCCGGCGCATCCATCGCCGCCACCTGCATCGAGAACAGCACGTCGCTCAGCCAGCCGATCGCCAATGGCCCGAAGCCGTAGCCCAGCATGTTGATCACGAACATCAGGACCGCGGTCGAAAGCGCGCGGGTCTGGGCCGACACCACGCCCTGCCCGATCGTGTACTGCGCGGCGAGGTAGCCGTACTTGGCGCCGCCCCCGACAACGAGCCCGAACAGGCACAGCCAGAGGTTCTGGGTGGTGAACGCCAGGACATAGAACGGCACCGACAGAGTCATGCCGATAGCGGGGAGCCAGGCGATGGCGGTCGGGCTGCGCGATCCCAGCTTCTCGGCCAGCCATCCCGTGCCCAGGGTGCCCAGCGACGAGGCGATCGCCACGGGCACGTTGATCATCAGCGCGGCCTCGCCGGCCGTGAGGCCGAAGGTGCGGTTGATGAACAGCGACTGGAACGAGGAGATGCCATAGCCGCAGAAGGCCGCGATGGTGGCCGCCGTGGTCATGGACCAGAACGAGCGCTTGGAAGCGATTTCCCGCAGGCCGTCCGCGAACCGCACCGTCTCGCGGCGCGGGGTTCCCGGCGGGTCGGTATAGCCGCGCGGCGGCTCCCGGACGGTCAGCTTAAAGACGACCGCCACCAGCAGCCCGGGCACGCCCAGGATGAAGAATGCCCACCGCCAGCCCAGGGCGTCGGTGATCGGGCCGCCGATCACGTTGGCCAGCATGGTGCCCAGCGTCACGCCCATGGCGTAGTAGCCCAGCGCGGTCGAGCGGGCGCGCGGCGGATAGTAGTCGGCGATCAGCGAGTTGGCTTGGGGCGTACACCCCGCCTCGCCGATCCCCACGCCCACCCGGCAGGCGAGCAGCACCCAGAAGGCGCCGATCGTCAGCGAGCCGATGGTGATCTCCGCGGCCAGCCCGCAAAGGGCGGTCATCATCGACCAGAGCGCCACGCAAACGGTCATGATCCAGACGCGGTGGCGGGTTTCTGCGAACTGCGCGAGGGGCACGCCCACGATCGTGTAGAGCAGCGCGAAGCCGAAGCCGGTGAGGAGGCCGAACGCGGTATCGGAGATGCCGAGTTCGGGCTTCATCTGCGGCGCCACGACCGAGAGCAGCGCGCGGTCCATGAAGTTCAGGATGAAGATGAACAGAAGCGCGGTGAGCACATAGGTCCGGTACGGCCGCGAGCCGAAGCCGTGGATGTGTCCTTGCCCGGCGTCCGAGGCGGCGGCGGTCATCGCCTCAGTCCTGCGCCGGGGCGATCTTGTCGCGCAGCCGCGCCATGCCGCTGATCCAGCGGTCGTAGTCCCCGGTCTTGCGCTGCATGTAGGTCAGCACCTGGGGGTGCGGCAGGATCAGAAAGGTCTCCTGCTCCAGCCCCGCGACCACGCATCCGGCCACATCCGCCGGCGACATCACGCCGTCCACGGCCTGCGATCCGCGCGCGCCGCGGATCATCGGCGTGTCCACGGCCTGCGGGCACAGGATCGACACGCCGATTCCCTGGTTGCGATGGGTGATGGCCAGCGCCTCGGCGAAGCCCACGGCCGCGTGCTTGGTGGTGGCGTAGACCGGGCTGCCGGGCTGGCTCAAGAGGCCCGCCGCGGAAACCGTGTGCAGGAAGTGGCCGCCGCCCCGCGCGATCATCCCCGGCAGGGCGGCGCGCGCCGCGTAGACGTGGGCCATCACGTTGACGTTCCAGCCGAGCGCCCAGGTGTCGTTGGACGCGGAGGTCGCGTTGTTGAAATCAGGGTCGCGCACCGACACGCCGGCGTTGGAGCACATCAGGTCGATGCGGCCGAAACGCTCCTCGGCCAGGGCCACCATCCGCTGAACGTCGGCCTCCACGGCGACGTCGGCCTGGACCGCCAGTCCGCCCACCGCCGCCGCGACCGCCTCCGCCGCTGCGCCGTCGAGGTCGGCGACGAGGATGTGCGCGGCGCCCTCCATCCGGAACCGCTCGGCCATCGCCTTGCCGATTCCACTGCCGCCGCCCGTGATCACGACGGCCTTGCCTTCCAGGCGCATTCGTCTCCCCCTTCGAACCTGCGCCGTTGGCTCGGCGTCTGCTGGATCCGCCCCGAACCTGAGGTCTGGCGGCGGCCCCGTCAACGGCATTTGATACCACATCGGAACATTTGAGTTGAACGCCGCCGCGGCGAGGCCTAGCGTCCGGGGAAGGCCGCGTGAGAGACGGCGAGACGGGGGAGGCATGTCGGAGCCCAACGGCGACGTACGCAAGGACGCGACGTCTGCGACCCGCGCCGCGCAGGCGGCGGTGGCGGCGAGCCTGCCTGCCGAGGACGGCCATGACTTCGCGCTCGCACGCCGCGGCTTTCTGGGCTCGATCCAGGATGCGGACGTGCCGGGCGCCTGGAGCCAGCGCCCCTTCGCGTTCCTGGAGGGCGAACGGCCCGACACGATCAACCCCAGCCTCTGGCGCCAGGCGCGGCTGAACGCCCTGCATGGCCTCTTCGAAGTGACCCCCGGCGTCTACCAGGTGCGCGGCTTCGACATCTCGAACATCACCTTCATCCAGGGGCGCGAGGGGTGGATCGTCATCGACCCGCTCACCTCGGCGCAGCCGGCGGCGGCGGCGCTGGAGCTGGTGCGGCGACTCAAGGGCAATCGGCCCGTGACGGCGGTGATCTACACCCACAGCCACGTCGACCACTACGGCGGGATCATGGGCGTGCTGTCGCCCGATGACATCGCCCGCGGCGTGCCCATCGTCGCGCCCGAGGGCTTCCTGCAGGCGGCCGTCGCCGAGAACGTCCTGGCCGGCAACGTCATGAGCCGGCGCGCCACCTACATGTACGGCGGCCTGCTGCCGAAGGACCCCCGCGGGCACGTGGACTCAGGTCTCGGCAAGGGCACATCCACCGGCAAGGTCGCGCTCGTGGCGCCCAACGTCTCGGTGACTCACACCGGCCAGACCCTGACGCTGGACGGCGTGGAGGTCGTCTTCCAGGTCACGCCCGACACCGAGGCGCCGGCGGAGATGAACTTCCACTTCCCGCAGTTCGGCGCGCTGTGCATGGCCGAGAACTGCACCTGCCACCTGCACAACCTGTACACGCCCCGCGGCGCCCAGGTGCGGGACGCGAAGGCCTGGGCTTTCTACATCGACGAAGCACTGGAGATGTTCGCCAACAAGGCGGGTGTGATGTTCGCCAGCCACCACTGGCCGCGCTGGGGCGAGGGCCCCATCCGCGCGTTCCTGGCCAAGCAGCGCGACCTCTACAAGTACATCCACGACCAGACGCTGCGGATGGCGAACCACGGGATGAACGGGCC
This sequence comes from Phenylobacterium sp., assembly GCF_965284355.1. NCBI lineage: Bacteria > Pseudomonadati > Pseudomonadota > Alphaproteobacteria > Caulobacterales > Caulobacteraceae > Phenylobacterium > Phenylobacterium sp. The sequence goes on from NZ_OZ260078.1 coordinate 1,388,302, forward strand.
CGAGATCGCCGAGGTCCTGAAGCTGCCGCCGACGCTCGAGGCCGAGTGGCACACGCGCAGCTACTACGGAACGCTCAGCCACAACGCCAAGGCCGTCTACCAGAAGTACCTCGGCTGGTTCGACGGCAACCCGGCCAACCTGAACAAGCATCCGCCCGAGGCGGCCGGACGTCGCTATGTGGAGGCCATGGGCGGCCCGGAACGTATCCTCGCCGAGGGGCGCCGGGCGTTCGACGCCGGCGACTATCGCTGGACCGCCGAGATCGTGGGGCATCTGGTCTTCGCCGATCCGGCGAACACGGACGCCAGAGCCCTGCAGGCCGACGCCCTGGAGCAGATGGGCTACCAGGCAGAGTCCGGCCCGTGGCGCGACTTCTACCTCACCGGCGCCCAGGAGCTGCGCAAGCCGCGGCCGAAGTCGGACACCCCGCGCCAGGCGTCGGCCGGCCAATTGCGCACGCTGCCCGCCGACAACCTGCTGGACGCGCTTTCGGTGCGTTTGAACGGGCTGGCAGCCGGCGCGCAGACGATCGGGTTCACGGTCGCCTTCACCGACACCGGGGAGCGGTTCGGCGTGCGGGTGGAGAACGCCGTGCTGCATCATCGCGCCGGCGAGGCCGGACCCTTGGTCGAGCTGTCGCGCGGCGACCTCGTCGACCTGGCGACCGGCGCGAAGACCTTGGAAGAGGCGGACGTCCGCGGCGCGGGCGCCACCGAGCTCGGCCGGCTCGTCGCCCTTCTCGATCGCTTCGACCTCTGGTTCGAAATCTCAGCGCCCTGACGGAGACCGCATGTCCAAGCCCGAGTTCGAGACCCTGCTGTACGACGTCGAGGACGGGATCGCGACGATCACCCTGAACCGCCCCGACCGGCTGAACGCCTTCACGCCGAAAATGATGCTGGACATGATCGCGGCGTTCGACGCGACCGACGCCGACGACGCGGTAAAGGCCGTCATCGTGACCGGCGCGGGCCGCGGATTCTGCGCCGGGGCCGACCTGGGCGCCGGCGGCGGCACCTTCGACCAGGGCGCGCGCGAGGCCGAGCGGCGCGCGGCGGGCGACACCGGCGACGTCACGCGCGACGGCGGCGGCCGCGTCTCTCTGCGCATCTTCGAGAGCCTGAAGCCGGTGATCGCGGCCGTGAATGGCGCGGCCGTCGGCGTGGGCGTCACGATGCAGCTGCCGATGGACATCCGGCTCGCCTCCACCGACGCCAAGTTCGGCTTCGTGTTCGCGCGACGCGGGATCGCGCTGGAGGCCTGCTCATCCTGGTTTCTGCCCCGGCTGGTCGGCCCGCCGACGGCGCTGGAGTGGTGCTACTCGGGCCGGGTGTTCTCCGCCCAGGAGGCCCACACCAAGGGCCTTGTCCAGGCGCTTCACGCGCCCGAGGACCTGCTGCCGGCCGCCCGCGTGCTCGCGACCGAGTTCGCCGCCAACGCCGCGCCGATGTCGATGGCCGTCACGCGCCAGCTGATCTGGCGCGGCATGGTGGCGGACCACCCGATGGAGGCCCATCGCGCCGACAGCCGGTCCATGCGCCAACGCGGCGCCTCGGACGACGCGCGGGAAGGGATCGCCGCCTTCCTGGAGAAACGCCCCGCCGAGTTTCCGGATCGGGTCTCGAAGGGACTGCCAGACCTCTGGCCGGAATGGCAGGCGCCCGAGTACCGCTGAGTTGGGCGCGCCGGCGGCCCATGCCCAGGGTCGACAGCGCCATGCCCTAAGGCTTCTGGCCCCTGGCCCCTGAAGCCAAGTATCGCTGATCTGGGCAGGAGAGAGCGCCGATGAAGACTCGCAACAGGCCGGCCGTCGTCCGCTATGTGATCCCCGCCGCGGTGGTCGGCGTGCTGGTCGGGGGCGGCGCGATCGCCCAGGCGCTGCGTGGAGAGCCCGCGCCGGCCGCAGCCGACCATGCCAGGCCCGCCGCAGCCGCTGCCCCGGCGGCGCAGTTGCCCGGCCACAACCCCGACCGCAACGCCTATTTCGGGGACCTGCACGTCCATACGTCGATCTCGAACGACGCCTACATCTTCAATGTCCGCCGCACCCCGGACGACGCCTATCGCTTTGGCCGCGGCGAGACGATCGGGCACGCATCCGGCTACTTGGTGAGGCTGGCCGGGGGGCCGCTGGACTTCGTCGCGGTGACCGACCACGCCGAGTACATGTCGGCTATCCGGGAAGCCGGGAATCCGGAAAGCCCCCTCTCGAAGCTCCCCTTCAGCCAAGGTCTGTTGAGCCCTGATCCGGCGCAGATCCAGAAGGCCTTCGACGCTTTCAACCAGGCCCGGCGCGACGGCACGCTGCCCAAGGAATTCGCAGATCCTTCGATCATCTCGCGCGCCTGGCGCGAGACGCAGGACGCCGCCGCGAGAAACTACCAGCCCGGCCGCTTCACCACCTTCATAGGCTACGAATACACCTCGGCGCCGCAGCGGCGGAACCTGCACCGCAACGTCATCTTCAAGGGAGCGAACGTCCCCGCGATGCCGTTCTCCGCCAGCGACTCCAACGATCCCGAGAACCTCTGGAGGACGATGGATGGTTGGCGCGCGAAGGGCGTCGAAGCCCTGGCGATCCCCCACAATTCGAACGGCTCGGACGGACTCATGTTCGACAACGTGCGGCTGAATGGCCAACCGATCGACAAGGCCTATGCCGAGCTGCGGATGCGCAACGAGCCTCTGGTCGAGATGACCCAGATCAAGGGGACGTCCGACACCCACCCCTCGCTGTCGCCCAACGACGAGTGGGCCAACTTCGAGATCATGGAAAAGTACATCGGGTCCAACATCAACGTGACGAAGTTCGCCGGCGGCTACGTGCGTCGCGCGCTGCAGGACGGGATCATCCTGCGCGAAAAGGTGGGGGCGAACCCGTTCAAGTTCGGTCTCATCGGCTCATCCGACACCCACAACGCCGCGCCCGGCAGCGTCGAGGAGCCCAACTACTTCTCCAAGACCGGACGGCGCGACGGCCTGCCTGAGCTGCGGGGTTCGGCCCCGCCCGGGGGCGCGAAGGACTGGTCGGCGGTGACCGGCGAGCAGGCCGCGAACCCACCCGTGTTCCAGACCTGGGGCGCATCGGGTCTGGCGGGCGTCTGGGCGGAAGAGAACAGCCGCGATGCGATCTACGCGGCGCTGCGGCGCAAGGAAACGTTCGCCACGTCGGGTCCGCGGATCAAGGTGCGGTTCTTCGCCAGCTACGACTTCCCGGCCGACCTGATGACCCGGGCCGACACGGTGCGCCAGGCCTATGCCCGCGGCGTGCCGATGGGCGGAGACCTGCTGGCTGCCAAGGGCAAGACGCCGCAGTTCCTGGTCTGGGCGGTGCGTGATCCGCGCGCCGGCTACCTCCAGCGGGCCCAGGTGGTGAAGGGCTGGATCGAGAACGGCCAGGCCAAGGAAAAGGTGTTCGACGTGGCCTGCTCGGACGGGCTGCAGGTGGGCGCGAACGGCCGCTGCGCCGACAATGGCGCGGGCGTGAACATGAAGACCTGCGAGCCTGACCGCTTCAAGGGCGACGTGGAGCTGCGCACGGTCTGGAAGGACCCGGAGTTCAAGCCCAACCAGCGGGCCTTCTACTACGTCCGCGTGCTGGAGAACCCGTCCTGCCGCTGGTCGACCTGGGACGCGCTTCGCAACGGCACGCCGCCCAATCCCAAGCTCGCCCCCACCATCATGGAACGGGCCTGGTCCTCGCCCATCTGGTACGAGCCGGCGGCTTAGGGAATTCGAAGTTCGGTGAGGGAGGGGTTTCGATGATCACGAAGAGACGAGCCGCGTTGCGCTACGCGGCGCCCGCGGTGGTGGTGGGCGCCCTCGTCGCGGGCGGCGCCATCGGCGCGCAAACGGTGCAGGAGAAGACGGCGGCCAGGCCTGCGGCGCCATCGACGGCAAAGGCCGCGCCGAAGGCGGCGAGCGCAGCGCCCCTGCCCGGCCACAACCCGGATCGGAACGCCTACTTCGGCGACCTGCACGTCCACACGTACCTGTCCTTCGACGCCTACATCTTCAACGTCCGCAAGACGCCCGACGACGCGTACCGCTTCGCCCGTGGCGACGCCATCGGCCACGCCGGCGGGTTCGACATCCGGCTGCAGGGCGGTCCGCTGGACTTCGCGGGCGTCACCGACCATGCCGAGTTCATGGGCGCCATCCGCGAGGCGGCCGACCCGCACAGCCCGCTGTCGAAGCTTCCCATCACCCAGGGGCTCTTCTCCACCGACCCCAAGGAGATCGGACAAGCCTTCAACCGCATCGTCACGGGCTTCCGCGACAACAGCCTGCCGGCAGAGTTCAGCGACCCGGCCGTCGCTTCCCGGGCGTGGCGCGAGGTCCAGGACGCCGCCGCCCGCAACAACGCGCCCGGCCGCTTCACGACCTTCGTCGGCTACGAGTACACCTCGGCCCCCGACGGCCGGAACCTGCACCGCAACGTCATCTTCCGCGGCGCGAACGTGGCCAGCCTGCCCTATACAGCCAACGCCTCGCGCGACCCGGAGAACCTGTGGCGCACCATGGACGGTTGGCGGGCCAAGGGCATTGAGGCGCTGGCGATCCCGCACAACTCGAACGGCTCGGACGGCCTGATGTTCGATACTGTCCGGATGAACGGCCAGCCGGTCGACAAGGCCTACGCCGACCTTCGGATGCGCAACGAGCCGCTCGTCGAGATCAGCCAGATCAAGGGTACGTCCGAGACCCATCCCTCGCTGTCGCCCAACGACGAATGGGCCAATTTCGAGATCATGGAGAGCTATATCGGCTCGGCCAACAAGATCACGAAGTTCGCGGGCGGCTATGTGCGTCGGGCCCTGGAGGACGGCATCATCTTCCGCGAGAAGGTGGGATCCAACCCGTTCAAGTTCGGCTTCATCAGCTCGTCCGATACGCACAACGCCTCGCCCGGCAGCGTCGAGGAGCCCAACTACTTCTCCAAGACCGGTCGCCCGGATTCGCGGCCGGACCTGCGCGGCTCGACGCCGCCGAACGGCGCGACCACCTGGGACGGCGTCGACGCGGCCGCGGCGGGCGGGCGCTACCAGGCCTGGGGCGCGTCGGGCCTTGCCGGCGTGTGGGCCGAAGAGAACAGCCGCGAGGCGATCTACGCGGCGCTGAGGCGGAAGGAGACGTTCGCGACGTCGGGACCGCGGATCAAGGTGCGGTTCTTCGCCAGCTATAACTTCCCGGCCGACCTGATGACCCGGTCCGACACGGTGCGCCAGGCCTATGCCCGCGGCGTGCCGATGGGCGGAGACCTGCTGGCTGCCAAGGGCAAGACGCCGCAGTTCCTGGTCTGGGCGGTGCGTGATCCGCGCGCCGGCTACCTCCAGCGGGCCCAGGTGGTGAAGGGCTGGATCGAGAACGGCCAGGCGAAAGAGAAGGTGTTCGATGTGGCCTGCTCGGACGGGCTGCAGGTGGGCCCGAACGGCCGCTGCGCCGACAATGGCGCGGGCGTGAACATGAAGACCTGCGAGCCTGACCGCTTCAAGGGCGACGTGGAGCTGCGCACGGTCTGGAAGGACCCGGAGTTCAATCCGAAGCAGCGAGCCTTCTACTACGTCCGCGTGCTGGAGAACCCGTCCTGCCGCTGGTCGACCTGGGACGCGCTTCGCAACGGCACGCCGCCCAATCCCAAGCTCGCCCCCACCATCATGGAACGGGCCTGGTCCTCGCCCATCTGGTACGAGCCGACCGCATGAATGAGGCCGTGCGTTCGGGGCTCTCGCGCGTACTGCGGGAGCCTCTGGTCCACTTCCTGGTGCTGGGCGGACTGCTCTTCGGCGCAATCGCCTTCGCCAACCATCTGAAGCGTCCGGTGGTGCGGATCGACTCTCAGGAGATCGAGCAGCTGGCCTCCTATTGGGAGCTGCAGAGCCAGCGGCCGCCGACCCGCGAGGAACTCGCGGCGCTGATCCACGAACGCGTCGACGAGGAACTGCTGGCGCGCGAGGCCATCCGTCTGGGACTGGACAAGGGCGACATGATCGTGCGCCGCCGGCTGGCGCAGAAGATGGCCTTCGCCAGCGAGGACGTGGCCGCCCTTTCCGAGCCTGACGAGAAGGCGCTGCAGGCCTACTACGACGCCAATCGCGAGCGCTATGCGACGCCCGGCCGGGTCGCGATGCGCCACGTCTACTTCAGCAGCGATCGCACGGGCGAGACGCCGCAGGCGGCCGCCGCCGCCGCTCTGTCGCGGCTCCAGGCCGGCGGCGAGGCGGCCAGCGACCCGTCGCTGCTGCCCCTGACCTATGCCGACATCGCCGAAGCCGACATCGCCCGGGATTACGGCGCCGAATTCGCGGCCGCGGTCCACAAGGCTCCCGTCGGCGCCTGGGTGGGTCCCGCGCCATCGGCCTACGGCCTGCATCTGATCCGGGTCGAGCGCCGCCTACCCACGCAGATCCCGCCGTTGGCCGATGTGCGCGACGACGTCCGCGCCGCCTGGCTCGCCGAGCGTCGGCAGGAGGAGAACCGCAAGTTCCGCGCGAGCCTGCGCAAGCGCTACAAGGTCGAGATCGCGGGCCTGCCCCAATGAAGGCGCTCGCCGCGGTCTGGCTTGGGCTGGCCGCCCTGTTCGCGGCCCTGGCGCCGGCCTACGCGCACGAGGTGCGCCCGGCCCTGGTGCAGATCCAGGAGACCGGTCCCAAGGCCTACGACGTGGTCTGGAAGCGGCCCGTGGTCGGCGACATGGCGCTGCGCCTGGTGCCTCACTTATCCGGCGGCGCGCTGGAGAAGCCGCCGACCCTCGAACAGGCGGCGCCGGGCTACGTCACCCGCGTCTGGCGCGTTCGCGACGGCCCGCCGCTGGAGGGTCAGGTCCTGGAGGTGGAGGGTCTGTCCCAGAGCGTGACCGACGTGATCGTCCGCGTCACGACCCGCGACGGCCGCACCCTGGACCACGTGCTGAAGCCGGCCCAGCCGAAGTTCACCCTCAGCCTGGCGCCCGCGGCCGGGGTGGCGGTCCCGGCGTATCTCGTCCTGGGTGTCGAGCACATCCTGATCGGAATCGACCACCTGCTGTTCGTTCTGGGCCTGCTTCTGCTGATAGGACCGAACTGGCGGCTGGTGAAGGCGATCACCGGCTTCACGGTCGCCCACAGCATCACCCTGGCGCTGGCCGCCCTGGGCTACATCACTTTCCCGTCGGCGGCGATCGAGGCGCTGGTGGCGCTGAGCATCCTGTTCGTGGCGGTCGAGCTCATGCCCGCGCGCCGCGCTGCGGGCGGCCTGGCCCAGCGCCGCCCCTGGCTCATCGCGTTCGTGTTCGGCCTGCTGCACGGCATGGCCTTCGCCGGGGTGCTCGCCGACATCGGCCTGCCGCCGGACGCCGCGCCCCAGGCTCTGCTGCTGTTCAACGTGGGGGTCGAGATCGGCCAGTTGGTCTTCATCGGCGCCGTCCTGGGCCTGATGGCGGCGGGACGCTGGCTATGGCAGGCGCGCCACTGGACCACGCCGCGCTGGGCGGCCCTCGCGCCGGCCTACCTCATTGGCTCGCTGTCGGCCTACTGGCTGATCGAACGCACCCTGGCGGCGATCTGACGGCTACTCGGGGCCGCCGCCGTACAGCAGGCTGCGCGGGTCGACGGGCTGGCCCCGGACGAAGGCGTCGATCAGGCCCTTCACCTCGCCCGCCGGCGCCTGGCCCGTGCGGTTGAGCGAGCCCCAGGCGGGGTTGGGCATGGTGTCGGACCAGCGCCGCCAGCCCGCCTTGAGCCGGGCCAGCACCTCGGGCCGCGACGCGGCCAGGTCGTTCCGCTCGCCGATGTCGTTCGACAGGTCGAACAACCACCAGCGATCCTCGGCGCGGACCGCCTTCCACGAGCCCGACCGGATCGCGCCCTGCGGTCCCAGCCGCCAGTACAGCGTGCGCTCGGGTGACGTCCCGCGCGCCATGGCGGGCGAGAGGTCGACGCCGTCCAGGTCGGGCGTGCGCGGCGCGCCGGCCGCCGCCAGGACCGTGGCGGTGATGTCGACGCCCGTTCCCACGGCCGATGACGTCTTCGCCGCCGGCAGTCGCCCCGGCCAGCGGAAGATCGTCGGCACGCGGACGCCGCCCTCCAGCACCGTGCCTTTCACGCCGTTGAGCGGGCCGTTGCGGCTGGTCGTCTGCCAAGTGGGACCGCCGTTGTCGCTGGTGAACACGATCAGGGTGTCGCGGCGCAGCCCGGCGGCATCGACGGCGCCGACGATGCGGCCCACGGCGTCGTCCAGGGCTGCCAGCATCGCGAGGTAGGCGCGGCGCTTGGGATCCGGCTCGCCGGCGAAGCGGCCGAGATAGGGGCTGGTCGACTGCAGCGGCGCATGCACGGCGTTGAACGCGGCGTACAGGAAGAACGGCCGGTCGCGGTTGGCCTGGATGAAAGCGACCGACTCGTCCGCAAAGGCCTCGGTGGTGTGGGCCGGCATCGGTGCGGGCGCCGAGCCGCGCCACATCTCCTTGGCGCCGCTGGCGGCCTCGGACGTGTAGGCCATGGCGCCGCCCAGGAACCCGTAGAAATGGTCGAAGCCGCGCGCCGTGGGCAGGTTTTCGGGCGTGAAGCCGATGTGCCACTTGCCGACAGCGGCGGTCGCATAGCCTTGCGCCTTCAGCCGCTCGGGCAGCGTGCCGCCATGATCCCGCGGCAGCCCGACGGCGGCGGAGTCGTACTGGGCCGGGCCCGGGTTGTTCTCGAAGCCGAAGCGGTGCTGGTAGCGGCCCGACAGCAGCGCCGCGCGGGCCGGCGCGCAGCTGGGGTGGTTCGAGTAGAAGTCGGTCATCCGCACGCCATCGGCCGCCAGCCGGTCGATGTTGGGCGTGGCCACGTCGCGGGCGCCATGTACGCCCAGGTCGCCGTAGCCCAGGTCATCGGCCAGGATGATGATGACGTTCGGCTTGCGGCCGGCCGCCATGGCCGGGGCCGCCATCGCCGACCCCAGCAGCAGGGCGAGGAAGCTGCGACGCTGCATCCTAAGCCGCCGGCTCGTACCAGATGGGCGAGGACCAGGCGCGCTCCATGATGGTGGGGGCGAGCTTGGGATTGGGCGGCGTGCCGTTGCGAAGCGCGTCCCAGGTCGACCAGCGGCAGGACGGGTTCTCCAGCACGCGGACGTAGTAGAAGGCCCGCTGGTCGGGCTTGAACTCCGGGTCCTTCCAGACCGTGCGCAGCTCCACGTCGCCCTTGAAGCGGTCAGGCTCGCAGGTCTTCATGTTCACGCCCGCGCCATTGTCGGCGCAGCGGCCGTTCGGGCCCACCTGCAGCCCGTCCGAGCAGGCCACATCGAACACCTTCTCTTTCGCCTGGCCGTTCTCGATCCAGCCCTTCACCACCTGGGCCCGCTGGAGGTAGCCGGCGCGCGGATCACGCACCGCCCAGACCAGGAACTGCGGTGTCTTGCCCCGGGCGGCCAGCAGGTCTCCGCCCATCGGCACGCCGCGGGCATAGGCCTGGCGCACCGTGTCGGACCGGGTCATCAGGTCGGCCGGGAAGTCGTAGCTGGCGAAGAACCGCACCTTGATCCGCGGACCCGACGTGGCGAACGTTTCCTTGCGCCGCAGCGCCGCGTAGATCGCATCGCGGCTGTTCTCTTCCGCCCAGACGCCGGTAAGGCCGGAGCCCCCGCGCGCCGAATACTGGATCGGTCCCCGCGCCGGCCAGTCGACCGCGCCCTTGGGCAGCACCGAGCCGCGCTGCTCGGGCGCGCCGTCGCGCAGGCCGGACGCGCCGACGTAATCGACCTCCTCGACGAACCCGGGCGTGGCGTTGTGGGTGTCGGTCGCCCCCACGAAGCCGAGCTTGAACGGGTTCACGCCCAGCTTCTCGCGCTGCAGGATGCCGTCTTGCAGGGCCCGGCGGACGTAACTCCCCGCGAACCGGGTGACCATCTTGTTCTGCGCGATGTAGCGCTCCCAGATCTCGAAGTTGGCCCACTCATCGTTGGGCGACAGCGACGGATGGGTCTCGGACGTGCCCTTCGTCTGGGTGATCTCGACCAGCGGCTCGTTACGCATGCGCAGCTCGGCGTAGGCCTTGTCGATCGGCTGGCCGTTGAGGCGCACGCTGTCGAACATGATGCCGTCCGAGCCGTTCGAATTGTGCGGGATCGCCAGCGCCTCGATGCCCTTGGCCCGCCAGCCGTCCATGGCCTGCCACAGCAGTTCGGGATCGTAGACGCTGGTGGCCGAGAACGGCGCGCCGGGCACGCGCGCGGTCTTGAAGATCACGTTGCGATGCAGGTTCTTGCCTTCGAGCGAGGCGGTGAACTCGTAACCCACGAAGGTGGTAAAGCGACCGGGCCGGTTGTGGCGGGCCGCGGCGTCCTGCACCTCGCGCCAGCCTTCCGCGACGATCGTAGGGTCGTCGTACTCCTTGGGCATCGTGCCTTCGCGCTTGGCGCTGGTGAAGGCCTCGAACCCCTTCTGCGCCTGGACCGGATCGGTGGCGATCAGGTTCTGGCTGAACGGCAGCTTGCCTAGCGGATGCCCGGGCCGGGCCGCGGCGCTGACCACGGCGAGGTATTCCGAGTGATCGGTGACCGCGGTGAAGTCCAGCGGCCCACCCTGCAGCCGCACAGAAAAGCCGGAGGGGTGCCCGATCGTCTCGCCCTGCGCGAACCGGTAGGCGTCGTCGGGCGTGCGGCGGGCGTTCGAGATGTAGGCGTCGTTCGAGAGGTAGGTGTGCACGTGCAGGTCGCCGAAGTAGGCGTTGCGGTCGGCGCTGTACCCGGGCAGCCGGCCAGCCTGAGCCGCAGGCGGCACGGCCGCAGTGGCCTTCGCCGGCTTGGCCGGGCGGTCGGTCGAGGCGCCGACGGCCACGCCGGTCGCCACCAGTCCCGCAACAGCCGCCGCGATGACGGACGGTCCCCAGAGCGATCGACCGCTCACGAGGCCGCTCCGGCCCGCGCGGGCCCCTCGCCGCCGGTCGGCACATTGGGAAACCGCATGACGCTCTCCTCGTACTCGCGCTGGATACGGGCCACCGGCCGGCGGACCCAGATGTTGGTGGTGTAGATGTTCCAGAGTTCCTTCGGGTCGTTTTCCAGATCGAACACCCAGGGGCTCGGCAGCTCCTCGAGATAGGACGTGGTCGCCACCTGGCCCGACGCCACGACGGCGCCGCGCGGCGGTTCGCGCACGGCGAAGTGCATCTTGAAGTTCTTCCACTTCACGGCCAGCAGGCGGTTGTTGTGGAAGACCATAAGGTGCTCGCGGTTCGACGTGGCCTTGCCGCCGAACAGGAAGTCGCCCTGGTCGATGGAATCGACCGCCCGGTCGGTGGGCACGCGGGCCGCCGCGCCGGCGACGCCGGCGAAGGTTCGGTAGAAGTCCTGGATCGAGACCATGCCGTTGCTGACCCGGCCGGGCGTCGTGCGCCCGGGCCAGCGGATGACGCAGGGCGTGCGGATCGCCCCTTCCCAGCCGCTGGGGAACTCGCCGCGGAACGGCCCGGAGTCGGCGCGGCCGCCGAAGTCGACGCCGATACCCTGGAAGCTTTGTGGCCCGTTCTCGCTGCAGAAGACGACGATGGTGTTGTCCCTGATCCCGGCCTTTTCGACCGCATCGATCAGGCGGCCGGCGTTGTGGTCGATCTCGACCAGGGCGTTCTGGTAATTCGAGCGGCCCGGCTTGACGAAGTCGGGGTGCGTCAGCGGTGGCTCGTGCGGCAGCGTGAAGGGCACATACAGGAAGAACGGCCTCTCGCCCTTGGCCTGACGGCGGATGTAGGCCTCGGCGCGCTCGGTGATCTGGCGGTCCATCAGCGCTCGGGCGGCGCGGTCATAGACGCCGAGGGGGCGGCTGGGCTCGCCCCTGCGCCCCTCCATCATGGACTGGGGCGTGTACTCCTTGGGATCGAAGCCCGGCTGGATCGGCCAGTTCACCTCGCCGCTGCTGCGCGGGATGCCGAACCACTCGTCGAAGCCCTGGCGGGTGGGCGCCCGCTCGTCCGCCGATCCCAGGTGCCACTTGCCGTAGCAGGCGGTCGCATAGCCGGCGTCTGAGAGCAGCTCGGCCAGGGTGTATTCCCAGGGCGCGATGCCGTCCTTGAGTCCGCGCGATTCCACGATCGAGGTGCCCGAGCGGATCGGCATGCGGCCGGTCAGCAGCGCGGAGCGGCTGGGGGTGCACTCGGGCTCGGCGTTGAAGTTGGTCAGGCGGACGCCTTCCGCGGCAAGGGCGTCGATTCTGGGCGTCGGCGCCCCGCGCAGCTCCCCGCCGCCGTAGCAGCCCAGATCGCCGTAGCCGAAGTTGTCGACCATCATGAAGACGATGTTGGGCGCGCGCGGGGCGGCCACACGCCGTGGGGCCTGAGCTGCGGCGTCCACTGATGCCAGCAGGCTGGCCGACCCGGCGAGCAGCGCCCGGCGCGTCGGCTGGACCGGTGACGAAGACGGACGACGTGCGGACATTCCAAACTCCGGACTGGCCGGCCCGTTGCGGACCGGCGGCGGCTTCAGGCCAGCGCCACGGCGAAACTCTGCTCGAACGCCTCGAGGACCACAGGCACGTCATCCATAGAGAGGCACAGCGGCGGGACCATGCGCAGGATGCTGCGGTGCGGGCCGGACTTGGAGACCACGATCCCCTGGCGCCGCGTCTCCTCGAAGATGGCCGCAGTCTCCTCCGTGGCCGGCGCCTTGGTCTTGCGATCCTTGACCAGCTCCACCGCCATCATCAGGCCCAGACCGCGCACGTCGCCGATCATCGGATGGCGCGCCTGGAGCTCGAGGAGGCCGCTCTTCAGCGCCGCGCCCACGGCTCTGGCGTTGGCCTGCAGCCCCTCCTCCCGGATCACCTGCAGCACCGCGCGGCCGGCGGCGCAGGCCACGGGGTTGGCGCCATAGGTGTGGAACAGGAATTTGTCGGCCATGCACTCGGCGATGCGGCGGTGGGTCACGACCGCGCCCAGCGGGATGCCGTTGCCGATGCCCTTGGCCATCACGACGATGTCGGGAACGACGCCGCTGGCCTCGAAGGCCCAGAAGTTGTCGCCCGTGCGCGCGAAACCGGACTGGACCTCGTCGATGATCATCAGGCCGCCTGCGGCCCGCACCCGCTCGGCGGCGCCCGCGATGTAGGCCGGGGGCATCTCAATGATGCCGCCATAGCCCTGGACCGTCTCGAGGATCATGCCCGCGAGCCGGCCGGACGTGGACGTCTCGATCGCCCGCTCCACCTCATCGAGATAGGGCTGCAGTTCCTGGCCGAACAGGCCGCGGTAGGCGTTCGGCTCGGGCAGGAAGGCGACGCCGCCCAGCTGCGGCACGTTGTGGCGAAAGCCGGCGATGCCGGTCAGCGCCTGCGCCCCGAAGGTGGCGCCATGGTAGCTGGTCCGCAGCGACAGCATGTCGATGGCGCCCGTGTAGGACCGCGCCATGAGCAGCGCCAGATCGATGGCCTCGGCGCCGCTGTTGGTGAAGTGGACCACCCATTCGTGGCCCGTCGGCAGGGTCTGGGTCAACTCCTCCGCCAGGTGGGCCGGCGTGGGGTGGTAGAACATGGTGGTGCAGTGGGTGAGCTGGGCGACCTGCGCCTGCACCGCCGCCACGACCGTGGGGTGGGCGTGGCCCACCGAGATGCAGAGGTTCATGCCCAGCAGATCGGTGTACCTGCGGTCGTTCTCGTCCCACAGGTGCTGCATGTGCCCGCGCCGGAAGATCAGCGGGGTCTTGTACGGGACGAACCGGCGCTGCGAGGCGGCGTAGTAGCGGTCGCGACGCGCGACGATGCCCTCGGTCGACCAGTCGGTCTCCAGCGGGGGCAGGGTCTGGCCGAAATCCACCGCGCGTCTCCCTGTCAGTAGGTGGCGGCCAGGTCGCTCTTGGCCTGGGTCGCGCGAACCTCGTCGACGCTGGCGGCCATGTCGGCGAGCCAGGCCTCGCGGACCGGGGCATGCTGCATCGAGAGCATGGTGTGCATGCCGCGCGGCACGCTGGTCAGGCCCGGAACCCAGCCGCGCGAGCGCATGCGTTCGGCGACCGCGTAGATGTCGAAGGCGTTCGACCCGAAGTTGACGATCGTGACGTCCGGCTGCGCCCAGAGTTCCAGCCCCGGGATGGCGCGGATGCCCGCGACGTAGGCGTCGGTCATCGCTGCCATGTCGCGCGCCGCCTGCTCGTAGCCCGAGGTTCCCAGGTGGTTGAGAACGGCCCACGCGCCCGCGACGGCGCCCGCAGGCCGTGAGCCCGACATGGTGGCCGTGGTGTACATGCCGCTGGGCCACGCCCCCAACCGGAAGGTCGAGCGCTCCAGGTCGGCAGCATCACGGAAGAACACGGTGGACGACGGCTTTGGCGCGAAGCCGAACTTGTGCAGGTCGGCCGAGATGGATCGGACGCCCTCGTGGCGGAAGTCGAAGACCGGCGTGCCGCGGCCCACGCGCTCGAAGAAGGGCGCGACCCATCCGCCGACGCAGGCGTCCACGTGCATCCAGATGCCGCGCTCCTGTGCGAAGGCGGCGATCTCGCCGATCGGATCGATCACCCCGTGCGGGAAGCAGGGCGCCGAGCCGACGATCAGGAAGGTGTTCTCGTCCACCAGGGCCCTCAGCGCCTCGACGTCGACACGGCGGTCGGGCCGCAGCGGCGCGCGCCGGACCTCGACGTCCATGAGGATCGCCGCCTTGTCGAAGGCCGGGTGGCCGCTGACCGGCATCACGAGGTTGAGCGGCTTGCCCGCATGGCCCTGGCCGGCCGCGCGGTGGCGGTCGCGCGCCGACTTCACGCCCAGCAGGATGCTTTCGGTGCCGCCGGTGGTGAACACGCCGCGGCCGTCCTCCGGCGCGTGGAGCAGGTCCAGGCCATAGTCGATGACGTCGCGCTCCATCGACGCGATGCCAGGGTAGGCCCGCGCTGCGCCCAGGGCGTTCTCGGAGAAGTGCGCCATGAACGCGCGTTTGCCGATGTCGTAGGCTTCCTCGTTGGCCATGAAGAAGAAGATGGCGGTGCGACCATGCTTCCAGTCGGCGTCACCGGCCGTGCGCCGGGCCATTTCCGCCTCAAGGCCCGGCCAGGCGACGCCGCCCGGTGGAAACGCCGCGCGGGTGGGCTTGCTCATCGTCTCGTCCTCTGTCCGACCGCCCCTAGAACCGCGCCTTGAGCTCCACGCCCATCTGCCGCGGATCGTTCAGCGTGCAGCGCAGGGCCGTGGCGCCGGTCACCGCATTGTTGAGGCCGAAGGCGGCGTTGTTGGGCTGGTTGAAGATGCCGGTGCAGAAGGTCTCGTCGGTCAGGTTCTGGCCAAAGATCGCGGCCTCCCAGCGCTGCTCGGGACCGCGGATCGCGATCCGAGCGCCCAGCACCTGGTAGCCCTTCTGGTCGGCATCGGGGTTGTTGTCGCCCGACGAGGCCAGGTTGATCTTCGTGCTGAACGACAGGTCCGCCCGGGCGAGCCAACTCCAGCCATTGGCCATATCGCCGATGTACTGCGCCGACACCGCGCCCTGCCATTTCGGCGAGTAAGGCAGACGCTGGCCCGTGAGGTCCTGCGAGCCGCCGAAGCCCGGCAGGCCCGGCGCGCCCCGGAAGTCGAGGTACTCGGAGTCGAGGTAGGTCCCGGCCAGCGTCAGGGTCAGCGGCGGGATCGGCCGCGCCATGGTGTCGAACTCGACGCCCTGCTGGCGGGCCTTGCCGTTGTTGCGGGTACGGAACTGCAGCCCGTCGAAGCTGCGGAACTGCAGGTCGTCGATGTCCGAGCGGAACAGGGTGACGTTGGCCACCAGCCGCCGTTCGAACAGCTCGGACTTCACGCCCAGTTCCCAGTTCTCGACCGTCTCGGCCAGGAAGCTGCGGGCCGCCGCGCCCACCGCCGCGGTTGTACCCGGCGCCGAGTCGAAGCCGCCCGACTTGAAGCCGGTCGCGAAGCTCGCGAAGACCATGATGTCGTCGTTGGGCTTGTACGTGCCGCTCAGGCGATAGGTGACCTTGTCTTCCTTCAGCGCCATGTCGGTGACTTCGGCGGCCTGCGCCGCGGCGGGGTTGCGCGTGATGCCGCGGTACTTGGCGCTCTTGTCGTCTTCCGAGTAGCGGACGCCGCCGGTCACCGAGAGCTGGTCGGTCAGCTTGAAGGCGCCCTGTGCGTAGGCCGCCACCGACTCGGTGTCCTGGGTGAAGACGTAGTACGAGGCGCCGACCTTCGTGTTGGCGCGGCACTGAGTGAGGCGCGCCGCCGTCGAGGTGTTGCGGATGAATATCTCGCAGAACTCGTTGGTCAGGTCGATGTTCTGCCCGATGTCATAGGCCTCTTCGTAGTAGAACAGGCCCGCCACGAAATTCAGCCGGCCGTCCAGCAGCGTGTCGGGCGACAGCAGCTGCAGCTCTTGCGAGTGATTCTGGCTGTCGGCGAAGGTGGTGCGCCGCTGCAGTTCCAGAGGGATGTTCCCGTTCGAGGCCTGGTACTGGATGTTCTTCCAGTCGCGGTAGCCGCTGATCAGCTTCAGCTGGTAGCCGTTGGCCAGGTCCCAGGTCAGGTCGCTGGCGACGCCGGTCTGATAGTCTTTCAGGTCGCCTTCGGTCGACTGCCGGACCCGCCGGGAATAGGTGTCGGACGTGTAGGGCAGCACGCCTGCCAGAGGCCCGGCGCCATCGGGATCCAGCCGCGTCTGCCAGTTCGCCAGGGTCTGCGGCGTGACCGTGCGCGAGACCACCGTGATCGTGTTGTAGCCGTCGCCGCTCAGGTTCTGGTGGTCGCCGCGGAGTGTCCACTTGATCTCGGGCGTGATCTGCCACTGCACCGCCGCGCGGGCCGAGAAGCCGTCGTTGCGGCCCATCCGCTTGCCCGTCAGGTCGTTGCGGCCGAAGCCGTCGGCCTCGTAGCCCAGGAGAGAGACGCGGGCCTTCAGGGCGTCGGTGATCGGCAGATCGCCCGTCGCGGAAACGCGCCGGACGCCGTACTCGCCGATTGTGGCCGTGACCTCGCCGCCGTAGGCGTCGCCCGGCTCGGTGGTGCGGATCAGGACCGCGCCCATCGACGCGTTGCGGCCGAACAGCGTGCCCTGGGGCCCGCGCAGCACTTCGACCGAGCCGATGTCGTTCAGGCCGGCCAGCATCGAGCCGATCCGCGGCACATAGACCCCATCGACGAAGGTGGCGACGCTGGGTTCGACGGCGGTGTTCCCGCTGGTGCCGATGCCGCGCATCATGATGCGCGTGTTGCTCGTGTTGGACGAGGTGGCGAGGTAGAGGCTGGGCGTGATCCGGCGCAGGTCGCGGATGTCCTGAATGCCGGCCGCCTCAAGGGTATCGCCGCTGAACGCGGTCACGGAGATGGGCACGTCCTGGACGTTTTCGGCCCGCTTCTGCGCGGTCACCACCACCTCTTCGACCCCGACACTGTCCTGGGCCAGAGCGGCGACCGGCGCAAACAGAGCGGCCAGCGCCACAGACGCATAAAGGCTGCCACGTCCCATAGCTTCCCCCCTTTGATCGGTGCTTCTCTTGCGTCAGCACTTGTTCCGATCGGGTAACAATGCGCTCGCATTGCCGGGCTGTCAAACTATGCTACGACTTGGTTTCATTTGTGCCCGTCGGCAGGCGCATGCTTGTTCTGACGTCTGGATCACAGCCTGGATTCGAGAGCGGAGACCGAGGTGGCCAAGCCGAACGCCGCGCCCAGCGCGCGGCCGCTGACGGGGCGGGGCTCCAAGCCGCGGGTGAACGTCGCCGAACGGCGCGAGGCCTTCCTCCTGGCCGCCTGCCGGGTCTTTCTGGAGCGCGGCGTCGGCACCGCCACGATGCAGGACGTGGCCGACGCGGCGGGCGTTCCCAAGATCCTGATCTATCGGATCTTCCGCTCGAAGCAGGCGCTGCTCGACGCCATCCGCGACAAGGTCATCGCCAAGATCCACGAGGTCTGGGCCGAGCCGGCCTACACATACGGCGCACGCATGCGTGGCATGGCCCTGGCCGCGCGCGAGCAGCCCGAACCGTTCCTGCTGGTCTTCCGCTACAGTCAGGCGGGCGTCGAAGGGCTCGACTGGCGCAAGGCGGTCGAGGACGCGATGTCGGCCTATACGCGCGAACGCTGGTTCAGGGCGGGCCCCGACGCCCCGCCCGGCGCCGAGGCCCGCGCCGACTACGCCTCAAGGCTGAACGTCGGCCAGTTCATCGACATGATCATCCGCTGGATCGAGGGCAGCGACGGGCTGGATGACGAGGCCCGCTTCCTGTGGTCGGCCCGCATCCAGCGCGAGTTCCACCTCGCCACGCGCGAGGCCTTCCAGCTGGGGACCGTCGACCTGAAGTACCGCCTGCCAGGCGAGGCCAGTTCCGACAGTAATTGATACGACTTGGTTTCAAGTCTAGCCTGCCGGCCTGCCCCCAGGCTGGACGGGACCCTCCATGTCGCAAGCTGCGTCGCCGACGCCTCGGGCCATGGGCCTCGCCACCCTCGCCGCGGTCGGCGTCAACAGCATTATCGGCGCCGGCTTCTATCTCCTGCCTGCGCAGTACTTCGCGACCGCCGGAGCATGGGCCCCCATCGTCCTGCTCGTCATGGGCGTCCTGATGTTCGCGATCGCCCTGTGCTTCGCCGAGGTCGGCAGCCGGTTCCGCGAGAACGGCGGGGCCTATCTCTACGTGCGCAGCGCCTTTGGGCCGCTGGTCGGGTTCGAGATCGGATGGGTGCTCTACCTGTCACGGGTGATCTCGACGGCCTCCATGTTCGCCGCCCTGATCCTGCTGCTGGAAGTCACCACCGGCCGTCAGTTCGACCTCGCGGCGACGGCTGCGGTCGTGATCGCACTGACGATCCTGGTCGCGGCGTTCTCGATCATGGGGGGCCGCACCAACGCGGGCCTGCTGACC
This sequence comes from Phenylobacterium sp., assembly GCF_965284355.1. Lineage (NCBI taxonomy): Bacteria > Pseudomonadati > Pseudomonadota > Alphaproteobacteria > Caulobacterales > Caulobacteraceae > Phenylobacterium > Phenylobacterium sp. The sequence continues at coordinate 1,407,086 of NZ_OZ260078.1, forward strand.
ACGCTGGCGATCGTGAAGATCACGCCCGTCGTCGTCCTGATCGGCCTGGCCATCCCCCATCTCGACGTCGCGGCCCTCAAGCCGTCGGCGGCGCTCAGCTGGCAGGCGGCGGTGGCGGCCGCGGCGATGGGCATGTTCTCGTACGCGGGCTTCGAGAACCTCGCGATCCCCGCGGGCGAGGCGCGCGATCCGCAGCGCGATGTTCCCCGCGCCCTCGTCACGTCGCTGGCGGCCGGCGTCGTGCTCCTGGTCGGCGCCAACACCATGGCGATCGGCCTCGTCCCGGATCTTGCGAACAGCACGCTGGCGCTCGCCGACGCCGCCCGCACGGTGCTTGGGCCAACCGGCTGGTGGGTGATGGCCGCCACCGCCATGCTGGCCGTGGTCGGCAGCAACGCCGGCGCGCTTCTGGCCAACTCACGACTGCTGCAGAGCCTGTCCGACCAGGGCGACATCTCGGCGTGGTTCGGCCGCCGATCCGCGCGCTTCGGCACGCCCGTGGTGGCGATCGCGCTCAGTTCCATCCTGGTGCTGGCGCTGGCCCTGACCGGGACGTTTCAGAGCCTGGTCGTCCTCGCCGTCGGCACCCGCGTGCTGGTCTACATGGGCGTCGCGCTGGCCGCGATGCGGCTGCGCCAGGCCGATCGGGATGGAACCGCGCCACGCGCCAGCTACCGCATGCCGGCTGCCCCCCTGGTGCTGGCCGTCGTCATGCTGGGATGCGGAATCATCCTCCTGCAAATGACGGCGTTACAGGCGGTCGCCATCGTCCTCGGCCTTGCCGCCGGCCTCGTGCTCTTCGTCGTCCGAAGGGCGGCGTCCGCCCGCACTCCATAACCTTTCGGCATGAGCGCCCGCGCGGCGCGCCCGGTACCTCTCTCGTCGACCGATGTCCGGTCCCGTCGCAGCGGCGACGGCGCAGGGAGGACGCCCATTGCAACGACCAAAACGAAACCTGTCGGCCCTCGCCGCTGCGATGTTCCTCGCCCTCGGCGGCGTCGCGGCGACACCGGCGCTGGCCATCGCCGCGCCCGAGATCTACCTGCCGCCGTTCACCAAGGTCGCCCTGTCGGGCTATGACCCGGTCAGCTACTTCGCCGGCGGCGGGCCCATCAAGGGCGACGCCCGCTACGCCACCAACCTGAAGAGCGTGGAGTACCGCTTCGCCAGTGCGGAGAACCTGGCCCGCTTCCGCGCCAACCCTAGCGCCTACCTGCCGCAGTATGGCGGCTACTGCGCCTGGGCCGTGGCCGGCGGATACACCGCCAAGGGTGATCCGCTGGCCTGGAAGATCGTGGGCGGCAAGCTCTACCTGAACTACGACCAGAACGTTCAGAAGCGCTGGGCCAAGGACATCCCCGGGAACATCGCCAAGGGCGACCGCAACTGGCCGCAGGTGCTCAAATGAGCGTCCGCGACCGCATCATCAGCCTGGTCCCGCACGGGCTGGCCCTCTTCATGTCGGCCGTCTTCCTGGACAGCCTGCGCTTCAAGTTCACCAACCATCCGAAGACCCAGGTGATCTTCGGCCGCCTCGACGGGTGGGCCAGCGAGCTGGGCGCGCCGGGGCTCTTCGCCGCGACCGGTCTGTTCTCGCAATACGTGATCGGGTCGATCGAGCTCTTGGCCGCGAGCCTGCTGGTCCTCGGGATCCTGCCCCGCTTCCGCCACCTGCAGGCCGGCGGCGCGCTGGCGGGCTTCCTGGTGATGTCGGGCGCGGTCAGCTTCCACCTGTTCACGCCGCTGGGCGTGGATCCCAACAACGACGGCGGCGGCCTGTTCGTCGCCGCCTGCATCAATCTCGCGGCCGCGTTCCTGCTGCTCACCATCTTCCGGCGTCGGGAGTTCGGGGTGCTGGTGAGCCGGGTGCTGGCGATCTTCGCGCCCCTCAAGCCGGCGTCGGTGCGGGCATGAGCGACACGCTGTGGACCTCCGACTTCTCGGTGCGCGGCCGGACGGTGCGCGTGAAGAAGACCGGCGCCGTCATCCCGCTGGACAAAGCGCTGGCGTCCGAGGCGGCCAACTGGTTCAGCCTCTACCTGGCGATCCGGGCCAAGACGGCGCTGAACCGCCTGCTGCCCCGGGGCCCCGCGGTGTGGTTCGCGCCCGACAGGCCGCGGCCCTGGTACCTGATCTGGGCCGCCGCGGCCTGGAACGGAGTGCGGATCGCCAGGTCGCCCGACGAGGCGCAGGCCAGCTTCTTCTTCGACGACGCCACACACGGCCATCCCGCCGCGCCGCCGCATCAGCACGCCTTCAACTACGCCTGCACCGACATCTCCAAGAGCCGCGTGGCCGAGGTGTTCGAGGCCTGCTTCGGCTACCCGCTGACGCTGGACCCCGAGCAGGGCGTCGGATTGGCGGTCGAAAAGGGCGAAGCCAACGGCGTCCATGACGGCCGCCTGGTGTGGCTGCCGACCCGGAAGCGCCCAGGCCGCACCTACCAGCGCTTGGTCGACAACGTCGAGGACGGCATGGCGGTGGATCTCCGGACGCCGTTCGTGGGCGGCAAGCCGGTAGTGGTGTTCATCAAGCGGCGCCCGGTCGAGGATCGCTTCGCCAATCACAACGCCGCCGTGGCCATGGTCGAACCGCGCGAGGTCTTCTCCGAGGACGAGATCGCGCGGCTGGGCGTGTTCTGCCGGGCCATGGGCCTGGATTGGGGCGGCCTCGACATCCTGCGCGATCGCCCCACCGGCCGTCTGTACGTGGTCGACGTCAACAAGACCGACATGGGACCGCCCATCGCGCTCCCCTTCCCCGCCAAGCTCAAGGCCGTGGACCGCATGGGCCGTGCGCTCAGGGTCCTCATCACGGAGCAGGCGCCATGACCCCGCCGGTCGGCATCCCGTATGTGCGTGAGTTCGCGTTCGACTACGGCCGTTGCGAGCCGGTGAGCCCGCTGATCCGCCGCGTCGTGGCCGAGAACCCCGGCCCCTTCACCTTCACCGGAACCGGCGCCCACATCGTGGGGCAGGGCGAGGTGGCGGTCGTCGATCCCGGCCCGGACGATCCGCGCCAGATCGAGGCGATCCTGAAGGCCACGCGCGGCGAGACGATCACCCACATCTTCGTCACCCACAGCCACCTGGATCACTCGCCGGCCTCGCGGCCGCTCGCCGACGCCACGGGCGCGGTGATCTATGCCGGCGGGACACGTTGCCGGCCGTCGGGCGGCGACGACCGGCTGGAGGCGGGCGACGATCTGACCTTCCGACCGGACATCGCCCTGACCGACGGACAGATGTTCCACGGTCCGGGCTGGACGATCGAGGCGGTGGCGACGCCCGGCCACACGTCGAACCACTACGCCTTTGCCCTCCTGGAAGAGAACGCGCTCTTTCCCGGCGACTGCGTCATGGGCTGGTCCACCAGCGTGGTCAGCCCGCCGGACGGCGACATGGGGCTGTACATGCGCAGCCTCGAGCGCATCCGCGCCCGTGGCTATGACGCGCTGTTCCCCGCCCACGGCCCCCCGATCCGCCGCGTGGACAGCTTCCTGGCCGCCTACATCGTCCACCGCCGCCACCGCGAAAAGCAGATCCTGACAGCGCTGGAGACGGATGGGGCGGCGACGGTCCGACAGCTAGTAAGCCGGCTCTACGCCGATCATGACAAGCGACTGCACCCCGCCGCCTGCCACTCGGTTCTGGCCCATCTGCTCGACCTGTATCGACGCGGCATCGTGGACGTTGCCGGTGACGTCGGCATCGCCGGGGTCTGGCGGCCGACCTTCATGCGTCACGCCGCCTGAGATCATGCGCTGCGGGCATTTCAGTCCGGCATCCTCTTCCACGATCCTGGATCCGAACAAGGACCACCTTCCATGACCATGACCGCGCTCCAGAGCGCCGCCACCGCGCTCCGCCCCCTGCAGAACCGCGTCGCCATCGTGACCGGCTCCACCAGCGGCATCGGCCTTGGCATCGCCGAGGTGCTGGCCGGCCAGGGCGCCAGTATCGTGCTGAACGGCTTCGGCGATCCGAACGAAATCGAACAGACGCGCGAGACCCTGGCGTCCTTGCACGGGGTCGAGGTGATCTACTCGCCGGCCGATCTTTCGGATCCCCGCAAGATCCAGGACATGGTCGCTTTCGCGCGCGACGTTCTGGGCCCGATCGACATCCTGGTGAACAACGCCGGCATCCAGCACGTGGCCCCCGTGTCGGAGTTCCCGACCGCCAAATGGGACGCGATCCTGGCCGTGAACCTGTCGTCAGCGTTCCACGCCATCAAGGCGGCGCTGCCCGAAATGGTCGAGCGCGGCTACGGCCGGATCATCAACATCGCCTCGGCCCACGGCCTGGTCGCCTCACCCTACAAGTCAGCCTATGTGGCGGCGAAGCACGGGGTGGTCGGGCTGACAAAGACGGTGGCGCTGGAGGCGGCGCGCACGGGCGTCACGTGCAACGCCATCTGCCCCGGCTACGTCTGGACGCCGCTGGTCGAGAAGCAGATCGCCGATCAGGCGCGCGCCCACCGGATGACCCAGGAGCAGGTCATCACCGACGTGCTGCTGACCGCCCAGCCAAACCGCAAGTTCGCCACCGTGGAGGAGATCGGCGGCCTGGCGGCGTTCCTCTGCAGCGACAACGGCGCCTCCATCACCGGCACGACGCTCAGCGTCGACGGCGGCTGGACGGCCCACTAGCCATGACCATGACCGCAGGGAACGGCGCAAACCGCGTGGTGATCGTGGGCGCCGGCTTCGGCGGCCTGGCCGCCGCCTCGGCCCTGGCGAAGACCGGGGCCGACGTCACCCTGATTGACCGGCGCAACCACCACCTCTTCCAGCCCCTGCTTTATCAGGTGGCCACCGCCGGCCTCGCGCCGACCCAGATCGCCAGCCCGATCCGGATGATCCTGCGCCGCCAGTCCAACATTCACATCGAACTGGACGAGGTGACCGGCGTCGACCTGGCCCGCCGGCAGGTGGAGCTGGGCGAGCGGACGATCCCGTACGACCAGCTGGTGCTGGCGACCGGCGCCACCCACGCCTACTTCGGCCGCAGCGAATGGGCCCGGTATGCGCCGGGTCTGAAATCGCTGGAGGACGCGCTGGCGCTTCGCCGGCGCGTGCTGTTGACCCTGGAGACCGCCGAGCTCGACATGAGCCGCGACGACCGGGACAAGCTGCTGACCTTCGTGGTGGTGGGCGGCGGGCCGACCGGGGTCGAGCTGGCCGGCGCGATCGCAGAGCTGACCCGGCGCGCGCTCGCCTGCGACTTCCGCCGCATCCGCGGCTTGCGGGCGCGGATCGTCCTGATCGACTCCGGCCAGCGCGTGCTGTCCACATTCTGCCCGGGCCTGTCGGAGTATGCCCGCGGCGCCCTCGAGAAGCTGGGCGTCGAGGTCCGGCTGGGCGCCCCGGTCAGCCATTGCGACGACAATGGCGTCGAGGTCGGTGGCGAGCGGATCGCCGCGGCCAACGTCTTCTGGGCCGCCGGCGTGCAGGCCTCGCCGGCCGGCCAGTGGCTCGCCGCAGAGACGGACCGGGCGGGCCGCGTGTTCGTCGAGGCCGACCTCACGCTGCCCCGCCACCCCGAGGTGTTCGTGATCGGCGACAGCGCGCACATCCGCGACGGCGAAAAGGCGGTGCCGGGCGTGGCGCCCGCCGCCAAGCAGGCCGGCGCCTATGTGGCCGGGGTGATCGCCGCGCGGCTGACAGGACGCCCCACGCCGCCGCCGTTCCGCTATTCCAACCTGGGCAGCCTGGCCACGATCGGTCGGCAGGCGGCCGTCGCCGACCTGGGCGCGATCAAGCTCACGGGCTTTCCGGCCTGGGTGTTCTGGTGCGCCGCCCACGTCTGGTTCCTGATCGGTTTTCGCAATCGCGTGCAGGTCGTGCTGGACTGGATCTGGTCGTATCTGACGTTCGAACGCGGCGCCCGCCTCGTCTTCGATGCGGTGACCCGTGGGCGCGAAACGCCGATGCGTGTAGCTTCAGCGCAGGCCGAGGTGCGTATCGCCTCTTAGCGCCTGCAGCCTGGCAGGAGCGTGACAGCCGACAGTGTGTTCGGTTCCGACGGCCCGTCACGATCCAATTCTAGAAGGACACGGCCTGGCCGACGGGCAGGCCTTTGAGGGACGTCCGCCATGGAAATGCAGCAGGTCCGCTATTTCCTCGCCCTCGCGAGGACGCTCAACTTCACGCGCGCCGCCGAGCAGTCGAACGTCAGCCAGCCGGCCCTGACCCGCGCCATCCAGCAGCTCGAGCACGAGCTGGGCGGGCCCCTCTTCCACCGCGAGCGCGCCAACACCCACCTGTCCGAGCTGGGCCGCATGATGCTGCCCTATCTGGAGCAGATCCACGCTCAGACCGAGGCCGCCAAACAGCAGGCCAAGGCGATCAAGAAGCTGGACAACGTCACCCTGCGGATCGGCGTGATGTGCACGATCGGTCCGGCGCTGATCTCGGACCTGATCGTGAAGTTCCGGGTCGCCCATCCCAATGTCGACCTGGAGGTCGTCGAGGAAGGGTCGGTCGAGCTGATGGACATGCTGTCCAAGGGCGACCTCAACCTCGCCCTCTTCGGCCTGCCCGAGCCGCTGGATGTGCGATTCCACGGGCTGTCGCTGTTCGAGGAGCGGTTTGTCATCGCCCTTCCGCCCAATCATCCGCTGGCCGCCCACAACGTGGTCCGATGCGCGGATACCCATGAGCAGCCCTACGTCAGCCGGGCCAACTGCGAGATCTTCGACCATGCCCGCCGCCAGCTGCGCGCACACGGGGTGCAATGGAAGAAGGTGTTCTCGTCGGAACGCGACGACTGGGTTCAGGGCATGATCAAGGCAGGGCTTGGCTTCGGGTTTTTCCCGGAACTGTCGGTCACCGACCCCGGCCTCGTGACCCGCCGCCTGATCGACCCTGAGTTCGTGCGCACCATCATGCTGGTGAGCGTTCGCGGGCGGCCGCATTCCCCCGCCGTCGGCGCGTTCGTTCAGCAGGCCCGGGCCTTCAAATGGCCGACCGGCACGCTGGACCCGATGCCGCGGGATCCCCAGGACTGCGACCTGGCGCCGACCGGATAGTCCTGCCGCGCCGGGAACGATCGCGTCGGGAGGATGTTAGGCGTTCGAGATCGAACGAGGGCTTCATGGCCGACGAACATGACTATAGGGCCAGGGCCGAGGCGCTGCTGCGTCAGGCCAGCGCCACCGACAATATGAAGCAGCGCGGCGAGCTGATCGACCAGGCCATGCACTGGCACAACCTGGCCATGGACGCGCAGGACGACCCCTATCTCTTCCGGAACGACAATCAGGACGACGAGTCCGCGGCGGCCCGCGCGTAGCCGCTCAGGCCTCGCGCGCCAGGAGCTGCGCGCGACGGCCCGCTGTCGCGGGACGCAGACTGGCCGCCAGCGCCGCCGCCGCAACCAGAGAGCCGCCCACCACCGTGACGGCCGACGGCCAGCCGACCTGGTCGTACACCTGGCCCACGACCGCGGCGCCGGCCAGACCGCCCAGGTAGTAGCTGGCGAGGTAGAGTCCGCTGGCGGCCGCACGATCGGTCTGGGCGGCGCGGCCGACGAAGCCGGTGGCCGTCGCCTGAGCGAAGAACGTGCCGACGCCCACCATGGTCAATCCCGCGATGACCGGCCCCACCGTCGGCGCCAGCAGGAGCGGCAGGCCCGCGATCGCCAGGCCCAGCGAGGCGAAGAACGTCGGGCGCGGCCCGAACCGGTTGGCGACGCCGCCGGCCAGCGGTGTGGTCACCATCGACGGCAGGAAGACGAAGTAGATCAGGCCCAGAGCCATCGGCGACAGCCGGATCGGCGCGTCGGCCAGGACGAAATTCACGTAGGTGAAGACCCCCAGAAAGGCGAACAGCACGCAAAAGCCGATGCCGAAGCTGGCCACCAGGCAGCGGTTGCGCAGATGAGCCGCAAGGCGCGCGAACGCCGAGCGCCTCACCTCACCGGAGGCCACAGCCATGGCGGGAGCCTTGGCCAGGGTCAGGTAGACCAGCGCCGCGCCGGCCAGATTCAGCGCCGCGAAGGCGTAGAAGTTGATGGCCACCCCGGCGGTGGCGGCCACCGCAGAGGACACCAGCCGCCCAACCAGGTTCGAGGCCACGTTGCCGGTGATGTACGCGGCCAGCGCGCTGGCCGTGGCCGCCCCGGTGTTCTGTTCCGACAGGTAGGCCATGGTCAGCGTGAAGGCGGCCGACATGAAGACGCCCTGCGCGATGCGTAGGGCCGTGAAGGTGGCCAAGTCGGGCGCATGGGCCAACAGCAGCGTCGGGATCGACAGCAGCGCGAGGCTCACCCAGATCCCGCCCCGGCGCGGCAGCCGGTGGCTGACCAGGGCTACGACGAGGCCCGCGGCGGCCATGCCGATGGTCGAGGCGTTGACGGCCACGCCCATGGCGGACGGCTTGACGCCATACATGCGGGCCAGCGTGGGCAGGATCGCCTGCGCGGCGAAGAGGTCGACCAGGGTCAGGAAGCCGATAAGGCCGATGAGGGCGCGGCGCAGCAGCGCGTTGGGGGCGGCGGGCATGGGGTTCTCCGGGATGCGACAAAGGCGTGCGACGCCCGGGATCGGACGCCGCACGCCTCCGTTGCCGAGGGCCTGCGGGAGTTGGGGGAGACAGGCCTCGGGGCCGCGGCGCGCCGGGCGGGTTGGCGTGCGCCGCGGCGGGTCTCACATGTGGTCGTCGGCCGGTTTGGCGTCGGCGTCGTTCTTGATGTCGGCGGCGATCAGCACGGCCGGAACCTTGCCGTTGTTCTTCCACCAGTGGCTGACGCCCTTCTTCTCCTGGGCGACATCGCCGGCCTTGTGGTCGATGCCCACGGCGCAGGTCGAGTTGTACTCGGTGATCTGGCCGGAGACGGTCATGATCAGGGCCGGGCGGTCGGTGTGGCTGTGCCAGGGCACGACGCCGCCCGGCTGAACCACCAGCCGGCGCAGGCGCAGGCGGCGGTTGTCCAGGCCATTGATCTCACCGCCCAGGGCGATGAACGACAGCTCGGTGTCGGTGACCTTGGCGGGCATCGTCTCGCCCGAGGTGCGGGCGTCGGCGCGCATCTGGTCGGCCGGGCAGGTTCCGGCCGAGGCCGAGGTAGCAGCGGCCGCGAGGCTGAGCGCGAGGCCGAGGATCAGGGGGGCTTTCATGGGTGTCTCACTCGGTGTTGTTCGATAGAAAGACCCTAGAAGCGCGGACGATAGCGCTGAATTCGCTTTAAGTTATCGCGGCGATGCGTGGAGCGTTGCACCAGGGATTACTTTGAAATCCTCACGCCCGCGCGAGGCGTCACTTCCGATGCAGCCAGCGCATTGCGCCATTAGCTATCGGACATTTCCGGCCGGCGGTTCGGGCTGACACAACGGCGGCATGAAGACCGCCACAAAGACTTCGACCGCCATCGACAAGGCCAAGCTGCGCCAGGTCGTCCTCGTCTTCCAGGGCGGCGGGGCGCTGGGCGCCTACCAGGCCGGGGTCTACCAGGCCCTGCAGGAGGCCGGCATCGAGCCGGACTGGGTGATCGGCACCTCGATCGGCGCCATCAACGCCGCCCTGATCGCCGGCAATGCGCCCGAGCAACGGCTGGAACGCCTCCGCGAGTTCTGGGCGCGCATGACCCATTCGCGGGCCGCACAGTTCGCCGGGATGGCGCCCCGCGTCGGCGCCCTCGCCGCCAACGCCATGACGGTCATGAACGGCCTCGAGGCCTTTTTCCGTCCCAACCCTTGGGCCTTCCTCGGCATGCAGATGCCGCTGGGCTCCGAGCTGGCCGGCTACTACTCGACCGATCCGCTCGAAAAGACGCTGAGCGAGCTTATCGACCCTGAGCTGATGAACGCCGGACACCCCCGGCTCACCGTGGGCGCCGCCAACGTCCAGACCGGCGAGATGCGCTACTTCGACAGCCGGGACGACGAGCTGAGCATACGCCATGTCATGGCCTCAGGCGCCCTGCCCCCCGCGTTCCCTGCGATCCGCATCGGCGGCGAGCTCTTCTGGGACGGCGGCATCCTTTCGAACACGCCGGTCGAGGCCGTGTTCGACGACAAGCCGCGCCGGTCGGGCGTGGTCTTCGCCGTCCACATGTGGGCCCCCAACGGCCCGGAGCCCGACAGCATCTGGAGCGTGCTGTCGCGCCAGAAGGACCTGCAGTACTCGAGCCGGGCGATCACCCACATCGCCAGGCAGAAGCAGATCCACAAGCTGCGCCACATCATCGCGATGCTGGCCGAGAAGCTGCCCCCGGACGTTCGCGCCACCAACGAGGCGCGCGAACTGGCCGCCTACGGCTGTCCCACCCAGATGCATGTGATCCGGCTGCTGTCGCCGCCGCTGGCCGGCGAGGATCACTCCAAGGACATCGACTTCTCGCCCCTAGGCATCCGCTCGCGCTGGGAGGCCGGCTACGCCCACACAGCCCGCGTGCTCGCCCAGGCCCCCTGGACCGCCTCAGTCGACCCGATGGAAGGGATCATCCTCCACGAGGCCGAGGCGGGCCGGATGACCCACGATCCCTCCCCCGCAAACGACCAAGGACCCTCGAAATGACCCGCTTCAACCGCTCGCTGCGTGCGATCGCCATGGGCGTAAGCCTCACCCTGACCGCCGCCGCCGTCGCCGCTGTCGCCGCTGTCGCCGAACCCGCCGCCGCGTCCGAGAAGGCGCAGGGTGTCGTGCGCGTCCAGAGCGCCTACGGCTTCGACGACACGGTAACCCGTATCAAGGCCGACATCGCCGGCAAGGGAATCCGCTTTTTCACCGAGATCGATCAGGCCGGGCTCGCCAAGGGCGCCGATATCGATCTCAAGCCCTCGAAGCTGCTGATCTTCGGCAACCCGCCGCTGGGCGCCCAGTTCCTGACCTCGAATCCGTATGCGGGCCTCGACTGGCCGGTGCGGATTCTGGTGACGCAGGACGCCGACGGCCGCGTGTGGGTCGCGTACACCGACTTCGCCTACATCGCCGACCGCTACGACATCCGCGACCGCCCGGCTCAGATCAAGATGGCCGCCGAGGTCGCCGGCTCCATCGCAGGGAGCGTGACGTCTCGATAGGCGCGCGCCGGCCGGTCGCGCGTAGCCAGCTGTCTCCATACCGGCTGCCGGCGGTAGCGTCCTCCCGCAGGAACAATGATGCGCGGTGGGCCAGATCGAGCATCTCGCCGTCGCCGTCAAAAATCCTTGTTCAGCGAACTCAGTCTTGACGTCGCGTCACAAAACCATCGGCGGCGCGACGGTTTCGTGACCTCTGCGCAACAGCCGCGATCCGAACGCTCACCGAACACCGCAATCCCTTTGCGTATAAGGGATTGCGTGGGTACGCGCGACCCTCCGGGCAGGCGCCTGCCACCTCCCCTAAGAGCGGGGCCGCACCGGGGGAGAACGAACCGAAATGAAAAGTGGAATGCTTTTCCGCACGTCGGCGCTCGCCGTTGTGCTGGCCAGCGCCTTCACGGCCGCCGCCAACGCTCAGACTGCCGATACCGACACCGCCGCGACCGTCGATGAGATCGTGGTCACCGCGCAGATGCGCGAGCAGAGCCTGCAGGACGTGCCGATTGTGGTCACGTCGGTCAACGCGCAGCAGTTGCAGGACGCCGGCGTCCGCGACATCAAGGACCTGACCATCGTCGCGCCCGGCCTGACGGTGACCTCCACGAGCAGCTCGGCCGTCACCACCGCGCGTATCCGCGGCATCGGCACGGTCGGCGACAACCCGGGCCTGGAATCCTCGGTCGGCGTCATCATCGACGGCGTCTATCGGCCCCGCAACGGCGTGGCGTTCAGCGACCTGGGCGAGACGAGCCGCATCGAGGTGCTGAAGGGTCCGCAGGGCACGCTGTTCGGCAAGAACACGACCGCCGGCGTGATCAACATCATCACTGCCCGGCCTTCGTTCCAGCTGGGCGCCACGTCGGAAGCGCAGTTCACCAACTTCGACGGCTTCGGCGGCTCGATCTCGCTCACCGGCCCGATCATCGACGACAAGTTGGCCGCCCGCGTCTACGTCGCCGCCCGTGAGCGCGACGGCTATTACAAGACCCAGGGCCCGGACAATAACGACCAGGACTTCTACACCGGTCGCGCCCAGCTGCTGTACACGCCGACCAGCACCATCGATATCAACGTCTCGATGGACTACACCAAGCGTGACGAGCGCTGCTGCGGCGCGGTGCAGATCCTGAACGGCGCCACCCAGGCCATCATCAACTCGCTGGCCCCCGGCGGCCTCGCCATTCCGCCGGATCCGGACTCGTTCCGCGACTACAGCAACCGCAGCTTCCTCAAGACGGTGAAGGACTCGGGCTTCTCGGTCGAAGCCAACTGGAAGACGCCCTGGCTGGGCGGCGCCAAGCTGACCTCGATCACCGCGGTTCGCGACTGGAGCCAGTCCGGCGGTTCGGATGTCGACTGGACCAGCGCCGACATCCTCTACTCGCCCACGCATCGCGAGAGTTCGAACCCGGGTTCGAGCAAGTTCCACACGTTCACTCAGGAAGTCCGTCTGGCGGGCGCGACCGACAAGCTCGACTGGCTGGTCGGCGCCTTCTACTCGCGCGAGGACCTGAGCCTGCACGTGCGTACTGTGACCTACGGGACCCAGTACGAGCAGTACGTGAACGCCCTCTTCGGCAACACGCTGTCGTCGGTGTTCACGGGCCGCCCGCTGGGCACGACGTTCGTCGCCGGCAACGGCCAGGACGACCTCTACCAGCAGCGTGAGGAGGGCTTCTCGCTCTTCACGAACAACAGCTACAAGATCACCGACGCTCTCGAGCTCACGGTCGGCCTGCGCTACACGTGGGAAGACAAGGATCTCAAGACCTTCTGGAGCAACACCGACGGCGGCGTCGGCTGCGCCACGGCGCTTGCCCGCGCTTCGGCGCTGGGCGGCCCGCTTCCGGCCAGCGGCGCTTTGATCCGCGCCGGCGGCCTGCTGGGCGCCGGGACCTACCAGGTGCTCTGCGCGGCCTCGAACAGCCCCGCGTTCGGCCAGATCCGCAACAACGACCAATCGCTGAGCGAAGAGGAGCTGACCGGCACGGCCAAGCTGGCCTACCGCTTCTCGCCCGAGGTGATGACCTACGCGTCGTTCGCGCGCGGCTACAAGGCCGGGGGCTTCAACCTCGACCGGATCGCCACGACCGTTCAGACGGTTCGCGGCCAGCCGACCGCGCCGGTGCTCGACACCAGCTTCGCGCCTGAGACGGTGGACTCCTACGAACTCGGGATGAAGAACACGCTCTTCAGCCGCAAGGTCCTGCTGAACGTCACCGGCTTCTATCAGCGCTACGAGGACTTCCAGCTCAACGCCTTCAACGGGCTGGTCTTCTCGGTGGCCTCGGTGCCGAAGGTGATCTCCAAGGGCGTCGACCTCGACTTCATCTGGTTCACGCCGGTCGAAGGCTTGACGATGAACGGCGGCGTGACCTACGCCGAGACCTACTATCCGAAGAGCAACCCGATCTTCCTGGGCGGCAACCTGCCCGGCTCGCGCCTCTCCCTGGCCCCGCTGTGGTCCGGTGCGCTGGGCGTCACCTATGAGCACAACCTCAGCGATGACCTGGTCGGCCGGATTGCGGTGAACGCCAAGAGCGTCTCCAGCTTCAACACCGGCTCCGACCTTGACCCGGTGAAGAACCAGCCTGGCTACACCCTGGTGAACGCCCGGGTGGGTCTGACATCGGCCGACAAGCGCTGGGCGGTCGAGGCCTTCGCTCAGAACCTCTTCGACGACGTGTACTATCAGGTCGGCTTCAACGCCGTCCTGCAGTCCGGCTCGTACGACGCCTTCCTGGGCCAGCCGCGCACCTACGGCGTGGCGCTGCGCTTCACCTACTGATCCTGACCCTGGGCCCGCCGAACCATCGGCGGGCCCTTTTCCTTGCCTTGAGCCACGGCCGTCGCCCCGCGACATCGTCCACCCTGATGGGCGAACCGGCTCAGGCGCCATTCGAATGCCGCGAAACCTCGGCCTAAGGTGCAGCTGATCCAGCTCGCCGCCGAAGGACCCAAGTGCCGGTTCCCCCGAACGACACCGACGATCCGCCTGCCCCCCTGCGCCGGGGCGACGGCGCGGACTTATGCTGGTGAACCCGAACGCCCGGCGGGGCGCTCAGGCGCTGGAGGTCATCGCCCGCCTGTCGGCGGGCGGCATCGACGTCGTGGTCGAGCGTTTCGCTTCGCCCGCGGAGGTCGCCGCCGACATCGTCCGCCGCGCCGACGGGGCCGACCTGGTGATCGTCTGCGGCGGCGACGGCACCATCGCGACAGCGGCGCAGGGCATCCTGCAGACCGGCCTTCCCATGGGGCTTCTGCCGCTGGGCACCGCGAACGATCTGGCCAGAACCCTCGGCATTCCGCTCGACCTGCCGTCAGCGGCCGACGTGATCGTGAACGGCAGCACGGAACGCATCGACGTGGGGCTGGTGAACGGCCACCCCTTCTTCAATGTCGCGAGCCTGGGCCTCAGCGCCGATCTGGCGCGCGGTCTCACCCCCCAGAGCAAGCGGCGCTGGGGCCGGCTCGCCTATGCGATCCGCGCCGCACAGGTCCTCTTTGCCGCCCGACCGTTCCACGCCGAGGTGCTCAACCGACAGCAGAGGATCGACGTGCGGACCCTGCAGATCGCCGTCGGGAACGGGCGCCACTATGGCGGCGGCTCAGTGATCCATGAGCACGCCAGCATCGTCGACGGCCACCTCGACCTCTACAGCCTCGACCCGCGGTCGGTCTGGAAGCTGGCGCTGATGTTCGGCGCGTTCCGGCGCGGCCGCCACGGCGTCTGGGCGGAGGTCGAGACCTCGAAATGCGTGGAGTTCCACGTCCGCACCCGCAGGCCGCGACCGATCAACGTGGATGGCGATATCGTCACCGAGACGCCCGCCCACTTCGTCGTGCGGCCCGCCGCCATCGAGGTCTTCGTCCCGGGCGCTCCGCTGCCCTGAGCGTTCAGGCCGCCTTGGCGATGGCGGCGGCCAGAGGCGCGACCTCGGCGTCCGAGACGGTCCGCAGCTCCAGCAGGACGACATCACGCTCGATGCGTCCCAGAACCTGGGCGGCGCCCGTGCGCAGGCGCCGCGCGAGTTCGTCCGGGCTGAACCGATGGCTGCGCAGCGCCAGCGCCCGGCCCGGCAGAGCCAGCATGGGCATGGCGCCGCCGCCCGCGTAGCCCTGGGTATCCTGCAGGCCCACGTCCAGCGCCGGGACCTGGACGACCTGAGCCAGCAGGGCGTCGGCCCGCGCCGCGATGACGGAGAGCGGCTCGGTCAGCATCCGCAGGACCGGGATGCGCTGGGTCGGATCGGCCGGCGGCCGGTAGAGGCGCAGCGTGGCGGCCAGAGCCGCGACCGACAGCTTGTCCAACCGAAGCGCCCGGGCCAGGGGATGGGCCGCCAGCCGGTCGACCAGGTCGCGGCGCCCGGCGGCGATCCCGGCCTGGGGTCCGCCCAGCAGCTTGTCGCCGCTGAAGAGGACGAGATCGACGCCCGCGCGCAGGCTGGCCTGGACCATGGGCTCGTCGGCGATCCCGTGGGGCCCGAGGTCCACAAGCGCGCCCCCGCCCAGGTCCTCGACCAGCAGCAACCCGTGCGCGTGGGCGAAGTGGGCCAGCGCGTCCAGGGCCGGCGCGCTGGTGAAGCCGGTCATGCGGAAGTTGCTGGGGTGGGTGCGCAGGATCACCCGCGCCTCCGGATGATCGCGCAAAGCCCGTTCGTAGTCGCGCAGGTGTGTGCGGTTGGTCGCCCCCACCTCGACCAGTCGCGACCCGCTCTGGGCCACCACGTCCGGTACCCGAAAGCCGCCGCCGATCTCCACCAATTCGCCACGGGAGACGATCACCGGCGCACCGTCGGCCACGGCGGCGAGCGCCAGCAGCACCGCGCCGGCGCAGTTGTTCACCGCCAGCCCGGCCTCGGCCCGGGACACCTCGGCAATGAGGGCGTCGAGGTGGTCCTGGCGCGAAGCCCGCCGCCCGGTCTCCAGGTTCATCTCCAGATTGCTGTAGCCCGCGACCGCCTGCATCGCCGCGAAGGCCTCGGGCGCGAGCGGCGCACGGCCGAGGTTGGTGTGGATCACCACGCCGGTGGCGTTGATCACCGGAAACAGGGTCTCGCGGGCGCCGGCCTCCAGGATCCGTTCGCCCGCCGCCAGCAGCTCGGCGATCGTCGGAGCCGCGGTCGGGTCGTCCCGGAGCCGGGTCCGGGCCTCGCCGAGCACGGTCCGCAGCGCGGCGACCAACGCCACAGGCCCGAACCGCGCATTCAGGGGGCCGGCCGCGGGGTCGGCGCAGATCGCGCCCACGGCCGGCAAGCGGCGGCGCGGGTCGGAGGCCTCGACGTCTGGGGGCGCGGTCATGCGGCGACTGTATCGAGCCGGGGAGACGCCGGGCAAGGCGGATGGGCGCAGATGACGGCCGCCGCCGTTCGACGTAGGGACGTCGGATGAGTTCGGAAGCGGCGGGAGCCCGCCTGAGCATCGCGGTGATCGGCCATGTCAATCATGGCAAGACCGCGCTCGTCCGCGCCCTGACCGGCATCGAGACCGACCGCCTGGCGGAGGAGAAGGCGCGCGGCCTGTCGATCACGCTGGGCTTCGCCTGGCGCGACTATCCCGCGGGCGCCGTCGATTTCCTGGACGCCCCCGGGCACGAGGATTTCATCCGGGCGATGGTCATGGGGACCACCGGGGCGCGCGCGGCGCTGCTGGTCGTCTCGGCCGTAGAAGGCTTTGGGCCTCAGACGCGCGAGCATCTTCGCGTCGCCCAACTGCTGGGCCTGCAGGTCGGGATCGTGGCGGTCACCAAGGCCGACCTCCTGGCCGAGGGCGCCGAGGTCCGGGTCCGCGCGCACATCGCCGCCGAGCTCGAAGGGACCTTCCTGGCGGGCGAGCCGGTGGTCTTCTGTTCGGCGCTGACCGGCGCGGGACTGAACGGCTTGAACGACGCCATCGAAGCCCTCGTCGGGCGGTCTCCGGCCGCCGCCGCGGCGCCTGGCCCCATCCTGCCCCTGGACCGGACGTTCACCATCGCGGGCTCCGGCACGGTGGTCACGGGAACGCTGCAGGGTGGGCCGCTTCATGTCGGCGCCGCTGCGATGCTCATGCCGTCGGGCCGGCCGGTCACGCTGCGCCAGTTGCAGGTGCATGGGGAAACGGTCGAGTTGGCCGCTCCTGGCGGTCGGGTGGCGGCCGGGCTCAGGGGCGTGGCGGTCGATGAGGCGCCGCCCGGCGAGGTGCTGTGCGCGCCCGACACCCTCTTGCCCAGCCTGCTGGTGGACATCGAACTGACCCTGTCGCCCGACAGCGCGCGGCTGCTGAAGTCCGGTGACGAACTGCGGGTGATGTGGGGCGCGCGGCAGGACATGGCCAAGGTCCGCCTCCTGGGTGAGGGCCCGCTCGCGCCGGGCGATCGGGGGCTGGCGCAGCTGCGCTTCGCGACGCCGGTGGCCGTCTTCGCCGGCCAGCGCGCCATCCTGCGCCGCCCCTCCCCGGCCGAGACGATCGGCGGCGCGGTGGTTCTGGATCCGGAAGCGTGGAAGCTGAGGGGGCCGGTCGATGCGCGGCGCGACCTGTTGGCGGCTGCAGCGGCCGGAGATCTGGCGGGTATCGCCGACCGGCTGGCGATCCGCGATGGCGGCGTGGTCTCTGTGCGCGAGGCGGCGCGGCTGTGGCGACGGCCGCCCGACGAAGCCCGCACAGCGCTGAGCGGCTTCGAAGCTCTGGGCCTCGACCTTCTTGCGGCTCCCGGCGCCCTCGCGGCGACGCGCGACGCCTACCTAAGCCGTCTCGACGCCGCACACCGGGCCGCGCCAGAGCGCGCATGGGCCCAGGTCCGCGCCATCCGCGAGGCGTTCACGCGCACCACGTCCGGCGATCTGCTGGATCACGTGGAGCGCCGCCTGGTCGCGGACGGCGAGATCCGGGCGAGCGGCGGCCAGGTCCGGCTGACCTCCCACGATCCGCTCGCCGTCCTGCCGCCTGCTGCCTTGGCCCGGCTACGCGAACTGGAACACCAGATCCGCCAGGGTGGGGCCGCGCCGCCCGACGTCGCCACTCTGGCGTCGCACGGCAGCGAGGACGCCGCGCTGGTCGAACTGCTGCTCGACCTGGGCGCATTGGTCAGCCTCAGGAACCACGCGCTGCGCCAGACTCTCGTCTTCCACATCGCCGCGCTGGACGAGGCGCTGTCGAACCTCCGCGCCGCCTTCCCGCCGCCCACCGAGTTCGCCACCGGCGCGGCGCGGGCCGCTTTGGGCACGTCGCGCAAGTTCATCGTGCCGATCCTGGAGTTCCTCGACGCCCGCGGCGACACGGTGCGCGACGGCGACGTGCGCCGGATCGTGTGAAACCGCTTCGAGACGCCACGGAAGGCGGCCTAGTGTCGTTCCGCTGGAGGTGACTGGAGTCTGGTGGCTTCCCCGGTCTTCAAAACCGGCGACACGTCGACAAGGCGTGTGGTGGGTTCGATTCCCATCCACCTCCGCCAGCCCAAGGCCGCCGCCCGGCGGCGACAGACGAGGACGGTGACATGACGGCGAACGCCCCGCCCTTCGCGCTGCAGGACATGGCCGGCGAGCCACGGCGGTTTCCGAGCGGGCGTCCCAGCCTGATCGCCTTCGTCAAGGAGGACTGCAACACCTGCAACCTCGTCTCGCCGCTGCTGGAGGCCTTCCACCAGGTCTGGGGCGAGACGGCGGATATCTGGATGCTGGGCCAATCCGCGGACGGCAATGCGATCCTGAAGGACCGCCACGGCCTGACCTTGCCGATCCTGGACGAGAGCGCGCTCAAGACCTCGCTGGCCTGGGACTTCGACATTGTGCCCGCGGTCTACTGGATCGGCGCCGACGGTGAGCGCCGCGCGCAGGTCGAAGGTTTCGTCCGCGAGGAATGGGAGCGGCTGGCCGAGCAGGTGGCCCGCGACCTCGACGCGCCGGCCGTCCCCGTGACGTGGTCCGACTATCCCGAGTGGCGCCCGGGCTGCGGCTC
The DNA here is from genome assembly GCF_965284355.1 of Phenylobacterium sp. NCBI lineage: Bacteria > Pseudomonadati > Pseudomonadota > Alphaproteobacteria > Caulobacterales > Caulobacteraceae > Phenylobacterium > Phenylobacterium sp. The sequence goes on from NZ_OZ260078.1 coordinate 1,426,043, forward strand.
CAAGCACCTGGATCCCGATATCCACGACCGGCTACTGGCCGACGCCGAAGACAGTCCGATCCGGGCCCGGCGCATCGAGATCGCCAGCAGCGACGACATCGACGAGTTCATGTTTGACCAGGGTTTCAGCGACGGCCTGCCGCTGGTGCCGCCGACGCCCGAGCGGGTGCTGCGCATGCTGTCCGGGACGACGCGGCATCCCCAGGACATCGTCGCCGTGGTGCCGCCCAACATGGCGCCCGCGACGGTCGAAAAGGTCGCGATCAACGCGGTCATGGCGGGCTGCCGGCCGGAATACCTGCCCGTGGTGATCGCCGCGCTCGAGGCGGTTTGCACCGACGAGTTCAACATGCACGGTGTGACGGCCACGACGATGGGCGCCGCGCCGGTGCTGGTGGTCAACGGCCCGGTCCGAAACCGTATCGGGATGAATATGAAGCTGGCGGCGCTGGGCAACGGCAATCGCGCCAACGCCACCATCGGCCGCGCGCTGCGCCTGGTGGTGCGCAACCTGGGCGGGGCCCGGCCCGGCGGCGTGGACCGCTCGACGCTGTCCAGCCCGATGAAGTTCACGATGTGCTTCGCCGAGTGGGAGGAGGGCTCGCCCTGGGACCCGCTGCACGTCGAGCGCGGCTTCCAGCGCGAGGACTCGGTGGTCACCGCCTTCGCCATGACCAGCGGCCCGGTCCAGATCGTGGACCAGGAATCGCGCAAGCCCGACCAGATCGCGGGCACGCTGGGGCTAGGCCTCGAGGGCGTGTTCCTGCCCAAGATCCACCGGATGCCCGTGGACGCGCTGCTGGTGGTCTGTCCCGAGCATGTGAAGACGCTCACCTGCGAGGGCGAGTATTCCAAGGCCCGGCTTCGCGAGCGGATTCAGACGGTGACCGCGCGGCCCTTGCGCGAGATGGTGGCGAACGAGGTCTCCGGGGCCGGGATCCCGGTCGCGTCCGCCGCCAAGATGAGCGAAACGATGCTGGCGACGCCGACGCCGAAGTTCGCCGACGGCAAGTTCATCCACATCGTGGTCGCCGGATCCGAGGCCGGCAAGTTCTCGGCGGCCTTCCACGGCTGGGTGACGGGCTCGGCCGGGTCGGCCGTCGTATCCAAGAAAATCGAAGACTGATAGCCTCGAAGACAGAGTTTGGAGGACGTCGATGACGACAATCCTGGATCCCACCGACGAGAGGGTCCCGGTCGCCCGGCAGATCACGCCGCGGACGGGAGACATCTCAGGCGTAATCGGCCTGCTGGACATCTCGAAGCCGCGGGGCAACGTCCTGCTGGACGAGCTGGAGCGCCTGCTCGCGGCGCGCTATCCCGACGCCGAGGTGCGGCGCTACGCCAAGCCCACCTTCGCCAAGCCCTGCCCGTCCGACCTGCGCCTGAAGATCAAGGCCGAGTGCGACGTGCTGGTGGAAGCGCTCGCCGATTGAGGATCATGCACGACGTGCAGTCTGCACGACACTGTGTGGTTCGAGATCCAGGGCCTTCCCGCCGTCTCTATCGCGTCCAGCGAGTTCGCCGAAGCCGCCGAAGTCCAGCGTAAGGCGCTGGGCATGGATGGCGCGCGCTACGTCCTGGTGGATCACCCGATCCAGGACGCCACCGACGACGAGATGCGCGGCAAGGCGCACGCCGTGCTGGAACAGGTGATCGAGGCGCTGACCGTCTAGAGCGCGTTGATGGGATGCGGCGCGTGCGCCGCATCCCATGACGCCATACATTCCAAGTCATATCCGGTCGCGGCTCGCCGACGCGCCCGGCTACAGCCCGAGCACCATCTTGGCCATGATGTTGTGCTGGATCTCGTTCGAGCCCGCGTAGATCGAGGTCTTGCGGTAGTTGAAGTAGTGCGGGGCCACCGTCGCGGCGTAGTCCGGACCGGCGCGGAAGGTGTTGCCGCCGGGGCGGAGCATCTCCCAGGTGTCCTGCACGAAGGGCTGGGCGTAGATGCCCGCGGCTTCGAGCGCGAGCTCGGTGACCGCCTGCTGCATCTGGCTGCCTTCCAGCTTCAGCATCGACGAGACGGCGCCCATGGCGTCGCCGTTCGCCCGGCCCGCGAAGATGCGCAGCTCGGTGGCGTTCAGCGCCTCGACCTTGATCTCGACCTCGGAGAGCTTCTTGCGGAAGTCGGGGTCGCTCATCATCGAACCGCCGCCGTCGGCGCGCTCCAGGTTGGCGATCTTGCGCACCTTCTTCATCTGAGCCGAAAGGCCCGGCGCATAGGCGTTGCCGCGCTCGAACTGCAGCAGGTACTTGGCGTAGGTCCAGCCCTCGCCTTCCTTGCCGATGCGGTTGGAGACCGGCACACGGACGTTGTCGAAGAACGTCTCGTTGATCTCTTGTTCGCCCTCGGGCGGGCCGTCCAGCGTGGGGATCGGCCGGATGGTGATGCCCGGCGTCTTCATGTCGATCAGCAGGAACGAGATGCCCTTCTGGCGGATCTCCTCGTTCGAAGTGCGCACCAGGCAGAACATCCAGTCGGCCCATTGGGCCAGCGTCGTCCACGTCTTGCTGCCATTCAGCACATAGTGGTCGCCGTCACGCTCGGCCTTCAGAGCGAGGGAGGCCAGGTCCGAGCCCGATCCGGGTTCGGAATAGCCCTGACACCACCACACGTCGGTGGTGAGGATCTTGGGCAGGTGCTGGGCCTTCTGTTCCGGCGTGCCGAACGCCATCACCACCGGCGCGCACATGCGCAGGCCCATGTTCGAGGTGGAGGGGGCGCCAGCCAGGGCCATCTCCATGTCGAAGACGTACTTCTTGCCCAGGCTCCAGCCCGTGCCGCCGTACTCGACCGGCCAGTCGGGGGCGATCCAGCCCTTTTCCCCCAGCCGCTTGAGCCAGCGGACCTGGGCTTCCTTGTCGAGGTGGTTGTTCTTCGACTGGGCCAGTTTGGCCCGCATGTCGTCGTCGAACGCCTCGGCGATGAAGGCTCGGACCTCGTCGCGGAAGGCGAGGTCTTCGGGGGCGAAGTCCAGGTCCATGGCCGTCTCCTCAGCCGATGCCGTCGAGCAGTTCCACCTCAGGGCGCCCAGCGAGGACGCCGGCGAACTTCGGGCCCGCGGCCTTGAAGTAGTCGGTCTGGCCGTGGACGGTCACCGCGTCCTGGTCCGTGTACAGCTCGAGGACCTTGTACTCCTGGGGATCCTTGCGGCTCTTCGTGAGCTGGTAGGCGATGTTGCCCGGCTCGTTGGCGCGCACCTGTTTGGCGAGCTCGGTAAAGAAGGCCTCGAACTCGGCGTTCTTGCCCTCTTGGATCTTCATGGTGGCCACGATGCCGATCGTCATACCGTTCTCCCAACGACTGTTTGAATGGACGGTAGAGAACGGCGCTTCCCGCCGCAAGCCTGCCCCGCCAATGAGTCATGCGCCGCGCACGGGCGGCGACCTGCACCGGTGACGGCGGCCCGGGCTCTGGTCGACTCGGCGAGCGTGTGGCGGACGCGGCTAGCGCCGCTCGTTCCAGCCGTAGGCCACCCAGTGGTGGCCGCCCAGGTGGCGGGCTTCGATGATGTCGCTGTCGCGCCGGCGGGCGCGGACGGTGCGGCGGGCGCGCATCGCGAGGCCCGCGAAGGCCAGCAGCGCCGAGCCCATGATCGCGATCACAGCCACGGTCGCGGCCGCGAACACGGCGAGGACGGCGCCCACGAGAACGGCGCAGGCGGTGGCGATCGTGGCGGCGACGGCGGCCAGGCTGCGAAGGGCGGAACCCGAATTCGCGGCGAAGTCCTTGACCATTTCAGCTCCTCGACGGCGGGGCCTGACCCGGTCCGTGAAAGGTACATGTCAGCACAGTGGTTGCGATCGTCAACCGCGGATGTGTCGGAAACGCGACCACAGCGAGACTATGCCGCGCCCAGCGACAGCGAGCGGCGCTCCAGCTGCACCTGGTCGTAGGCCGCGTTGATGGCCGCGGCCTTGGCCTCGGCCACCTCAACGAACTCGGCGGGCAGCCCCCGCGCACGGGCGCGATCGGGATGGGATTCGGACAGCTGAGCGCGCCATGCGGCGCGCACCACATCGTCCGGCGCGTCGGGCGCGACGCCCAGGATCACGTAAGGGTCATCGTTGGCCGCGCCCAGATGGGTGGCCTTCAGCCTCCGGAACGTCAGCGGCGACAGGCCGAACAGCTCGCAGACCCGCTCGAGATAACTGAGCTCGTCCGAGGTGACGACGCCATCCGCCGCAGCGATGTAGAACAGGCCGTCCAGCACGTCCTCGAGGATCTGGGGGCAGCTGCCATAGCGCTTCTTCAGCCTGCGGGCGTAGCCCTCGAAGCCGCGGGTGGTCTGGCGCGCCAGTTGGTAAAGGCGGCGGATCGCGCCCTCGCTGCCCGGCTCAGCCTGGAAGATGGCGTGGAAGGTGTCGTACTCGTCGGCGTGGGCCTCGCCGTCGGCCTTGGCCAGCTTGGCGCCCAGGGCCGTCACAGCGGTGGTGAACGCCGGATCCTCACCGGGGAGGCCGGGCGGGCAGACATCGCATTCCGCCTCATCGACCCCTCGAACTGCGAGGCCGGCTATTTTGCGCCAGAAGCTCATTTCGCTATGGCATGCCTTAAGACCCGGGCGATCCGGTGACAATCGTGCGGAGGGGTTAAGTTTTGGACAGGCGTTGCGCCTTTTGGATCGATCGGGGTGGCACGTTCACCGATGTGATCGGGCGCTGGAGCGACGGCGAAGAGGTTTCGCTGAAGCTTTTGTCCGCCTCGCCCAGCTATCCGGACGCCGCCGTGGAGGCCATGCGCCGCATCCTGGGCGCCGCGCCGGGCGCGCCGTTCCCCGCTGAACGGGTCCAGGCGATCAAGATGGGCACGACGGTCGCGACCAACGCGCTGCTGGAGCGGCGGGGCGCCAAGACCCTGTTCGTCACCACCGAGGGCTTCGCCGACGCGCTGGAGATCGGCGACCAGGCGCGACCCGACCTGTTCGCGCTCAACATCGAGAAGCCCGCGCCACTTTATGCCGGCGTCGTGGAGGCGGCCGAGCGGCTGGCGGCCGACGGATCGGTCGTGTCTGCGCTGGACGAGAACGCGCTGCGGGCAGACCTGGCCGCCGCCGTCGCCGACGGCTTCACCTCGGCAGCCATCGCCTTCCTTCACGCCGACCTGAATGCCGCGCACGAGCAGCGGGCGGGCGAGATCGCTCGCGAGGCCGGGTTCGACTTCGTGGCGCTGTCGTCCGAGGTCTCGCCCCTGCCCCGTTTCGTGCCTCGGGCGGAGACGACGGTGGCCGACGCCTATCTGACGCCTGTGCTGCAGGCCTATGTGCGGCGGGTGGCCGAGGCGGTGGCGGGCGCGCCGCTCTACTTCATGACCTCGGCCGGCGGGCTGGTGGCGGCCGAAGCGTTCCGGGGCCGGGACGCGGTGGTCTCGGGCCCGGCGGGCGGCGTCGTGGGCGTGGCGCGGACCGCGGCGGAGGCCGGCGCGGACGCCGTGCTGGGCTTCGACATGGGCGGCACCTCCACCGACGTCTGCCGGTTCGCCGGCGCGCTGGAGCGGCGTGACGCGGCGCACGTGGCCGGCGTGAGGCTGCGCAGCCCCATGCTGGACGTGGAGACGGTGGCGGCGGGTGGCGGCTCGATCCTGACGTTCGACGGGATGCGGGCGCGGGCGGGTCCGGCCAGCGCCGGCGCCGATCCGGGGCCGGCCTGCTACGGGCGCGGCGGGCCGGCAGCGGTGACGGACGCCAACCTGGTCCTGGGCCGCCTGGACCCGCGCTTCTTCCCGCCGGTGTTCGGGCCGCAGGGCCACGCGCCGCTGGACCCGTCGGCGAGCCGGGCGCGGCTGGAGGCCCTGGCGGCGGAGATGGGTGTCACGGTCGAAGCGGCGGCCGAGGGATTCGTGGCGGTCGCCGTCGAGCAGATGGCTCAGGCGGTCCGGCGCATCTCCACCGAGCGCGGGTTCGACCCACGGGAACATGCGCTGGTGGCCTTCGGCGGCGCGGCCGGTCAGGTGGCCTGCCAGACGGCCGAGTCGCTGGGCGTGGATCAGGTGCTGTGCCCCCGCTACGGCTCGGTGCTGTCGGCCTGGGGCATCGGTCAGGCGCAGGTGACGGCACTGCGGCAAGCGGGGCTCGAGGCGCCGCTGGCGCAGGGGCTCGGCGTGGCCGAGGCGGCGCTGGCGGGGCTGGAGGTCGCCGTGCGGGCCGACATGGCGGCCCAGGGCGCCGAGACGGGCGACATTCGCCGGACGTTGCGGCTGCGGTACGACGGCGCCGACGCGGAGCTGCCTGTGGCGCTCGGCGATGCCGCGTCGGCGAGGGCGGCGTTCGAGGCCGCCCACCAGCGCCTGTTCGGCTTCGTGGAGCCCGAGCGCGCGATCCTCATCGCCGCGGTGGAGGCGGAGGCTTTCCCTCCCCTTCACGGGGAGGGTGGCGACCCCGGACTTGTTCCCGGTGAGACGGGCGGGGAAGCCGGGGGCCAGAGCACCGAACTCACAGATCACGCGCCACACTTCCCCACCCCGACGGCTTCGCCGTCTGCCCCTCCCCATGAAGGGGAGGGAAAGGCGAGGATGTACGCCCTCGGCGCCTGGCATGAGGCGCCGGTCGTGGCGGCCGAGTCGCTGAGCCAGATCGACGGCCCGGCGCTGATCGTGCGCGCCGACACCCAGATCGCCCTCCTCCCCGGTTGGCGCGCCTCGGCCGAAGCCGGCGGCCTGATCCGCCTCACCCGCACCGCGGCGGCCGCCCGCCAGACCATCGCGCTCGACAAGGCCGACCCGGTCACGCTGGAGCTCTTCAACCGGCGCTTCATGGGCGTGGCCGAGGCCATGGGCGCGGCGCTGGAGCGGACGGCGCATTCGGTGAACATCAAGGAGCGGCTCGACTTCAGCTGCGCGCTGTTCGACGCCGACGGCGGGCTGGTGGCGAATGCACCGCACATGCCGGTGCACCTGGGCTCGATGGGCGCCAGCGTGCGGGCGGTGCGCGACCGTCACCCCGAGCTGAAGGCCGGTCAGGCCTTCGCGCTGAACAACCCTTACGCCGGCGGCACGCACCTGCCCGACATCACGGTCGTCATGCCGGTGTTCATGGCGGACACCGACGCCCCCTCCACCACTTCGTGGTCCCCCTCCCCCGAAGTCTCCGCTTCGGGGGAGGAACCCAGCTTCTACGTCGCCGCGCGCGGCCACCATGCGGATGTGGGCGGCATCCAGCCCGGCTCGATGCCCCCGTTCTCAACGTCGATCGACGAGGAGGGTGTCATGCTGGACGCCCTGCCGATCATGGCCGGCGGCCGCTTCCTGGAGGCTGAGACGCGCGCGGCGCTGGGGTCCGGCCGGTGGCCCGCCCGTGCGCCCGATCGCAACCTCGCCGACCTCAAGGCCCAGGTCGCGTCCTGCCAGGCCGGCGCGGCGGCGGTGTCGGACATGATCCGCAGCTATGGCGCGGAAGCGGTGGCCCGCTACATGGGGTTCGTGCAGCAGAACGCCGCCGAGGCCGTGCGGCGCGCCATCGGCAGCCTGAGCGACGGCGAGGGCCACGCCCCGATGGACGGCGGCGGCGGGATCGCGGTGACGACCACCGTCGACGCCGTAGCCCGCGAGGCGGTGCTGGACTTCACCGGCTCGGCCGACCAGGTCGCCAGCAACTTCAACGCCCCCTCAGCCATCGTCGACGCCGCGGCGCTCTACGTGTTCCGTACGCTGGTGGACGACGACATCCCGCTGAACGCCGGCTGCCTCGAGCCGCTGAACATCCTCACGCGGCCCGGCTCGATGCTGGCGCCGCGCCCGCCGGCCGCCGTGGTCGCCGGCAACGTCGAGACCAGCCAGCACGTGGTGGACGCGCTCTACGCGGCGCTGGGGGTGATGGCGAACAGCCAGGGGTCGATGAACAACTTCACCTTCGGCGACGAGGCGCGGCAGTACTACGAGACCATCTGCGGCGGGGCGGGCGCCACGGCCACGCGCGACGGGGCCAGCGCCGTCCACAGTCATATGACCAACTCGCGCCTGACCGATCCCGAGATCCTGGAGCGCCGCTTCCCGGTGCGGGTGGAGCACTTCAGCGTGCGCCACGGATCGGGCGGCGACGGCCGGCATCGCGGCGGCGACGGGGTTCGGCGCCGCATCCGGTTCCTGGCCCCGATGGAGGCGGCCCTGCTCTCCTCGCGGCGGGAGCATGCGCCCCAGGGGCTGGCCGGCGGGGGTCCCGGACTGCCCGGCCGGCAGCGTTTGATCGCCGCGTCGGGCGCGGTTAGTGAACTTCCCGGCTGCTTCTCCGTTACGGTGGAGCTAGGCGACGCGATCGAGATCGAAACCCCGGGGGGTGGCGGGTTCGGTGGGTCGCCCGGTTCGGCGCGAAGCTGACAAAATCTCCGTACACAAGGTTCTGAATGACGCCCTTCGCCATCGCCCTCGCCCTGTTCGCCCAGGATCCCGCGCCCGCCGCCGCCGCGCCGCCGCCCCCCGCGGCCGAGGCTCCGGAAGACCGCCTGCCCACGGGCGCGCCCCGCGACGACTACCAGTTCGTTGGCTGGTGCTATGGCGCGCTGCGCGGCTACCTCGACCTGCACGATGAAGTGATGCCCGAGGTCACCCGGATCGAGAGCCAGTTCCGCAAGCCCGGCACCAGTCTGGCCGACGACCTGAAGGTCTATGCCGACATGCAGAAGCAGGGCCGCGCCCAGCTGAAGACCTTTCAGGCCGCGCTGACGGCCGCGGAGAAGGCCTCGGTGCGCCCGATCAACACCATCGGCGCCGGCGCCGTGCGCCAGGGCCGCCAGGTCTGGAACGTGGGTCCCGAGGTCACCCAGGCCCGCAAGGCGCAGGAGTGGATGAGCTGGACGCTGCCCGCCCGCTGCGAGACGGTCGCCGCTTCGCTGGAGCAGAAGGCCAAGCTGATGGGCGCGACGTTCCGCGTGAACGAGGCGGCCCCGGCCCCCGAGGCGGCTGCCGCCGAAGCGCCGGCTCCGGAACCGACGCCGACCGATCCGCCGGCGAAATAGACAGGCCGACCAGCAGCCTTCTCCCCTTGCGGGAGAAGGCCCGCGTAACCCCCTCTTCATCGGAGCGGGCCGACGCTTGGCCGTGGCTGAACTCCTTGCGCTCTACCTCGTGATGATCAACGCCGCGACGGTCACCGCCTTCGCGCTCGACAAGCGCGCGGCGGCGCGCGGGGGCTGGCGCACGCCCGAGCGGCGGCTGCTGGTGCTGGCGGCGCTGGGCGGCTCGCCGGGCGCGCTCGCGGCCCGCGCGCTGTTCCGGCACAAGACCCGCAAGGCCGGGTTCAGCGCCTGGCTGTGGGGGATCGCCGTGGCCCATGCCGTGCTGGCGGCCTGGCTCGCCTACCGGGCCTTGAGGTAGCCGGCGAGACGCTCGAGGCCCGCGGCGTTCTTCTCGGGCCGTGCGGCGAAGCACCAGCGCAACCAGCCCTCGCCTTCCGGGCCGAACGCCGAGCCCGGCGCGAGCCCCAGCCCCGCCTCGGCGATCAGCGCCTTGCAGAGCGCCACGGAGTCCGTGCAGCCCTCGACACGGAAGAAGGCGTAGAGCCCGCCGTCCGGCGACGGCGCCTCGACGCCGGGCAACGTGCGCAACACCCCCAGCACCTGGTCGCGCGCGGCGGTGAGCTCGGCCTTGAGCGCGGTGACCACCGGCTCGCCGTGGTCCAGCGCCGCCTTGGCGCCCGACTGGACGAAGTCGGGCGCGCACGAGGTGTTGTATTCGATCAGCACGCCCAGGCCGTCCATCATCGCCGGCGGGACGACCATCCAGCCCAGCCGCCAGCCGGTCATGCGCCAGGCCTTCGAGAAGCTGTTCGTGCCGATCACCCGATCTTCCGGGGTCACCAGCGGCAGGAACGATGGCGCGGTGGGCGCATCGAACGCCAGGCGCTCGTAGACGTCGTCGCAGATCAGCCAGATGCCCAGCTTGCGGCAGCGTTCCAGCACGGCGGCGCGGTCCTCGGCCGGCAGCATCCAGCCCGTCGGGTTGTTGGGCGAGTTGAAGATCAGCGCCTTGGTGTCGGGGGTCAGGGCGTCGAGCAGCCGGTCCAGGTCCATGCGCCAGCGGCCCTGCGCCGGCTCCAGGGGCATGACCTCGACCTGGCCCGACAGGATCTTGGGGATCTCGGGCACGTTGGGCCAGATCGGCCCGCCCACCACGACGCGGTCGCCCGGCGAGACCACCAACTGGGCCGCCAGCATCAGGGCGCTGACCCCGGCGCTGGTGATCGCCAGCCGGTTTTCCGCGATCGACGCGCCGTGCAGGTCGCTCAGGTAGCGCGAGAGCGAGGCGCGGACGTCGGCGCGGCCCAGGTTGTGGGTGTAGAAGGTGCGCCCTGCCAGCAGGTCGTCGGCCGCGGCCTGGCGGATGAACTCCGGCGTGGGCTGGTCGGACTCGCCGAACCAGAAGGCCAGGATGTCGTCGCGCCCCATCCCGGCGTTCGCCACCTCGCGGATCCGGGACATGCGGAGGTCCTGGACCTCTTGGCGGGGGAGCGTGTCGTGCATGGGCCAGAGATAGAGGACGGAGGCTTCCCGAGCCAGCGCACCGCGTCCGCGCCGTAGGCGCTGTCGGGGTGAACCACGGATTTCACGGATGGGCGCCGTACCGGCCGATGCGCCGGGCTTGGACTGACAATCCGTGAAATCGGTGAAATCCGTGGTTTGAAGTCAGGCGCGCTTCGCGCGGAACCACGGACCATCGCGGACCAGCACGGACGGGCTCAGCGAGTGATCCGTGATGGTCCGTGATGGTCCGTGGTTCGAAGACGGCTTCGCCGGAACCACGAAATACACGAACGGGCATGAGGCGGCCCGCGGGCGGCGGGAGCCGGCTCGCTTTCGTGTATTTCGTGTCTTTCGTGGTTTGAATTCAGGGCGCTACGCGCGGGCTCGGCGGTCAGGCGGAGTTGGGCCAGCGGGGCGGGGCGCCGGGGCCAGGTCGGGGTGGCGCGGCGGAGCCCAGGAGTTTGTGGCGGATCGGCGCTTGCGGCGGGCGGGCCAGGACGGCGACGCCGGTGGGTCTTGATGGGCCCGGTTCGGGCGATGGCGGATCGGCTTTCGCCTGCGCCAGGAGGTCCCGGAGGTTCGGCAGGAGCCCGGCGGCCTCTGGGGGAAGGCGGTCTTCGAGACGGGCCGCGTCCCGGGCGACCACGCCCAGGGTGCTCAGGAATCTCGGCAGGCTGACGGGCTCGTAGTCGCGATCGCGTTCCCGCTCCAGTTCCGGGCGCTCGCTGCGTTCGACAGGCTCATGTTCCGCCCGCTCCCGCTCGGGGACCTCGGCGCGGGCGGGCGTCGCCTTGGGTGGCGCGCGCAGGGTCATGCAGAGGCGGATGCCCATGCGCACGGCGAACGTGCACTTGGTGAAGCCCTCGACGAGTTGGAGGCAGCGCCCGGTATCGGCTTCGGCCTTCGCCGCCGCGGCGAGCGTCGTCGCCAAACCGTAGGCGCAGTCGACCAGCCCCTCCAGCATCTGGAGCTCACGCGCGTCGCGGGCGGCCTCGGTCGACATGAGAACAAAGATAGAACAAGAACCGGCGTTCGTCAAGACGCCGCCTAGCCGAGGAATGGCTTCGACCCATGTCAGACATTCGGCGAGCCAGCTATACCGTAACGATGAAGCCACCGTCCCGACTGGTCCTCTCACGCCGAAAGGACCGAATGCACCTAGCGAAGAGCTTCTGCCAGCGGGCTGGCCTCACGGTGCTCCCGCATCCACGGAGAAGGGCGTTCGGGTATGCCGCCTACTATGTCGATGTTCCGGGCGACTACCCCAGAGAGCGGGCTGCCCGCATAGCCCGGCAGATGCATGTGATGCGCCGCAGGTTGAGGTTGGAACACGTCCGCAAACGCCTTCTGGACATTGCTGGCCTTCGCCCGCCGCCTTGGAAGCGCGCTCAGTTCCAGAGGGAACCGCCCCTTTGGGTTCGCATCTTGGGCCGCTAGGTCCGCAACCCACCCCTGGCTGACGTTGCCGACAGCTGCTCCCCGCGCGGTCTGCGAGAGTCCGCTGTGGTCCCCGACGCCAGAGCGTGCAATCGACCCGTTGCTGACGTCAGACCGCTAGCGCAAGCGGTCCCACCTCGTGATCGCGACACCAATGCCGATCACGAGCGCCAGAAAGGCGATCCCGATCATCCACTGCTCCGCGCTCATTCCGGCCCCCTGCTCGCAGCGCAGCATGAGCGACCTTCGGTCCGCAATCCACCCACGGGCGACATTGAGAACGTCCGCTCGTCGACAGGTCTCGGATGGTGCTCAGAGGACGTGCGGATGTCCCTCCCGGAGGCGAGGGAAACTTCAGAGCTTTCGCTTCTGGGCCAGGGCGGTGCAGCTGGCGGAGCCGATGTGGCCTTCGATGTCGTGCAGCAGGCAGTCGCCGACGGCCACGCCGTCGGTGGCGCCGTGGGTGAGGCTTTCGAAGCCGATCCACTCGCCAACCGGTTCGCGGTGCAGGTACACGGTGACGTCGGTGTTGATGTAGCCCAGGCCCTGGTCGCCCACATGGGCGAAGGGGCTGGCGAAGTCGGCCGCCACGGCGACGCGCTGGAAGGGCGTCAGGTCGAGGCCGTCGACGATCTCGCGCACCTCGGCCATCCAAGTGCGGCGGGGCTCGAAGCCGCGCATCGTTCCGGAGATCGGCCGCATCTTCCACATGCCGCCCATCGGGCCGTCCTGCGGCGGGGTGTCGTCGGGGGCCGGCGCGCCCCAGGGCTCGCGCTTCCAGACATTGCCGGGGGCGTTCTCGGTCTTGCGCAGCAGCTGGCAGGTGGCGCGGCCGGCGCTGACGCCGCCCGAGATGAACTCGGCGTCGATGACCTTGATGCGATAGCCGTCCTTGACGGTGCGGGTGACCACCTCGACCGGCGACAGGTCGGGCAGCTTGTACATGTCGACGGTCAGGCGGGCGGGCATGTACTCGGCGCCGCCATGGCGGCGTTCGATCTCGGCGCCCAGCAGGCCGATGATCACCCGGCCATGCAGCGAGTTCTTGTCCCAGGGGCCGATGCCGGCGTTGGTGGGCACGAAAAGATCGCCGTCTTTTCGAAAGAAGGGTTCGTTTTTCTGCGTCATGTCGGGCGGGAACCTGCCGGAACGGCTCAGGCTTGGCTAGCTTCCGCTGCGTCGGGCTCCAGCTCGTCCTTCGCCAGGATCGCGGTCACCGCCATGTCGCCGGTGACGTTGCCCAGGGTGCGGAAGATGTCGGGGGCGACCTCGACGGCCAGCAGGATGGGCAACAGGTCGATCGGCAGGCCCAGGGCGATGCAGATGGGCGCCACGCTGACGATGAACGACACCTGCCCCGGCAGCCCCACCGACCCCACGCTGACCGCCAGGGCCACGAAGACGGCGCCCGTGTATTGCAGCGCCGAGGGTTGCAGGCCGTAGACGTGGGCCACGAAGATGCAGGCGGCCAGGTTCACGGCCGGGCTGGTGAAGCGGAACACCGCGACGGCCAGCGGCAGCACCACATTGGCGATCCGTTCGGGCACGCCGAGTTCGTCGCGCGACCGCTCGATCATGGCGGGCAGGCAGGCCAGCGACGACTGGGTGGCGAAGGCCGCCGCCAGCACCGGCGAGGTCGCCTGGGCCCAGCGCCCGACCGGCACCCGGCCGACGGTGATGGCCAGGACGTAGCCGACGATGGCGATCACCAGCCCGGCCATCGAGGCCACGATGATGTACTGCCCCAGCACCCCGGCCGCGCCGACGCCGGCGCGCAGGCCGACGCCCAGGCCCAGCGCGAAGACGCCCAGCGGCGCCACGACCAGGACCCAGCGGACGATGACGATCATCGCCTCGCCCAGCGCGTCGAACACGTCCAGCAGCGCCCGGCCCTTGCCGCCCGGCAGGCGGGTGATCGCAAAGCCCACGAAGATGGCGAAGACCACCACCGGCAGGATCGCGTCCTCGGCGGCGGCCTTGATCGGGTTGGAGGGCGCGAGGCTCTTGACCCAGGCGACGAAGTCGGGGGCCGTGGCGATGTCGGCGGCGGGCGCCTGGGCGCCGGCCCGTAGCGCCGCGGACGCCGCCTCGCTCACCGGCCAGGCCGCCAGCACGCCGTTGACCAGCAGCACCGACGTCACCGCCGACAGCAGCAGCAGGGCCACGAACCAGACGACGGCGCGCACCGCCAGCCGGCCGGTGGCCGCGGCGTCCGACACCTGGGCGATGCCGCTGACCAGCACCGCGAAGATCAGCGGCACGACGGTCATCCGCAGCGCGTTGAGCCAGAGGCCGCCCAGCGCCTCGACGCCTTCGACCACGCGGGTGGCCGAGCCGCCGCCATAGGCCGCCGCCGCGGCGCCCACGGCCACGCCCAAGGCGAGTGCGATCAGCACCTGGACGCTCAGGGATTTCAGGAACTTCAACTTGGCCCCGCTGGCTGCTCAGCCCGCGATGTGGCCCGCGCCGGAGCGGGAGGGCAAGTAGAAGCGCTAACTGGCCTTCGGTTGGTAGCGAACCGACAGCGAAGCGGGCGTCGAGCCATCGGCGTCGCGCAGCCGGGTGGCGACATCCTGCAGGGCGGCGTCCTGGTCCGAGAAGCGGGCCAGTTCGGATCCTTCGCTGCGGACGATCCACTCGCCCGTCTCTTCGACAACTTCGTAACGCATCGCGCGGCGTTTAGGGTGAACGCCGCAGGTGCAACAACTGCGCGCATCGTCGCACGGCGGTTCACCTGACGCGCGAAACCACCTCGACGTCGCAGATGGTGAACGCCGCGCCCTTTTCCCGCTTGAGCGCGGCGACCCGGGCCTGGAAGGCCGGCCCGCGCGTGTCCATCACCTCCAGGCTGGGCCGCTCGGCCGGCGGCAGGTCGGCCAGCATGCGCACCTTGAGCATCAGGTCGGGGACCTTGGGCGGCTCGCCGACCGCCACGGTGTTGATCGCGCTCTGGCCGGCCACGACGCGTCCGACCACCGTGTACTCGTGGTCCAGCCGGCGCGCGGGCGCGCGCATGAAGAAGATCTCGCTGTTGGCGGTGCCGGGGTCGGCCTGGCGGCCCATGCCGACCACGCCCGGGCAATAGGCGCCCCAGCCGCGGATGCGCGGATCGGGCCGCAGCGCCTGTTCGGCCGCCGACACCGCCTGGAAGGGCGTCGCGCCCACGAAGCCTTCACGGGCGTCGCTGCGCTCCACGACGACGGCGGCCAGTTCGGGCGCGATTCGGAACGAGAACTCGGGCGGCAGGTCCGGATACTTCGAGGTCCCGCCGTCGCGGTTGTTGGGGTTGCCGGTCTGGGCGACGAAGCCGTCCAGGACGCGGTGGAACTGCAGGCCGTCGTAGACGCCCTCGCGGGCCAGCTGGCGGATCCGCGCCACGCCCTGCGGCGCGAACTCGGGCCGCAGCTCGACCACCACCTGGCCCTTGGTGGTGCCGATGACGAGGGTGTTCTCCGGATCGAGCGGACGCCAGTCGGCGGGGGCGCCAGGGGATGGCGCGGCGCCCATCAGCAGTCCAGCGACAGCGATCACCCCCAAAGCTCGAAACATCGTCGCCCCCGCTTCCAACGCTGCGCGCACCGCAGGCGCCGCTCGTTTGGAACCACGGAATACACGAAAAGACACGAAAGAGGCTGGGCGGGCCGCCGCGCTGGCGGGCCCTCAAGCGCTTTCGTGTATTTCGTGCTTTTCGTGGTTCAAGTCTGACGGCGCTTGCGCGCCACCACCGCGAAAGCGCTCGCTCGCCCCCATCCGACCGCCTTCTCCCCCCAGCGGGAGAAGGCGAATCCGCGGCGGCTCAGTACTTCCGGCAGAGCAGGTCGCGGATCACCGACGAGCGGCCGATCAGTTCGCCGTCGGGGCCGATCGCCTCGCGGGCCCGCTCGCTGGAGTCGAACCACACCGCCCCGCCCAGGCCCTGGGCGCGGCAGAAGGCGTTGGCGCCGCGATCGCCCGCCGCGACGTCCACGCCGCGGACCGTCGGGCGCGCGAAGAAGACCGTGCGCGAGCCGTCGACGCCGCGCGATCCGCCCTGCCACCCGCCGCCGGGATAGCCGCCGCCGGGACCGCCCGGATAGCCGCCGCCGCCGGGCCGGCCGGCCGGCTCGATCGACGAGACCTGAGCCATCAGCCCGAGGGTGTGCAGGTTGGCCACCTCGCCGCGCACCTCTTGGCAGCGGCCGCGGAAGTCGTCGTGCTCGCAGATCAGCCAGCGCCCCTCGAACCGGGCGCTCTGGGCGCGGTCGTTGAAGCGCCACTTGCCCAGATCGGGCGCCGACTGGGTTATGGTGACGGAATTGCCCTGGAAGTTGGGCTGATCGTACAGCGTGGCCGAGCCCCCGCGATAGGGTTGGGCGGTCGCGGCGCCGGCCAGGGTCAGGGCCGCGAAGGCCGCCATGCAGATCGTCTTGGACATCGGGGGCCTCCACAGCCGGTTACCAGGCCAATGAAGCTGGGCCGTCATGAACCGCGCCTGAAACGCGGGCGCAGGTTGGCGTCAGCAAAGCCGGATTGATGCGAAATTGGCTACAATCTTCTTCCAGTGACTCGATTTATCTCCGGACAGGACACATTACCTTCCTTCTCGAAGACGGCGCGCTCCCCCGCGCCTAAGGAGAGACACAGATGATCGACAAGCGTCCCTTTGCGCGCCTCGGCGGCGCCGACCATGGCTGGCTCAAGGCTCGCCACCACTTCTCGTTCGCCAGCTACTACGACCCCGACAACATGGGCTGGGGCCCGATCCGGGTGTGGAACGACGACGAGATCGCCCCCAACTCCGGCTTCCCGCCGCATCCGCACGCCGACATGGAAATCGTCACCTACGTCCGTCAGGGCGCGATCACCCATCAGGACAGCCTGGGCAACCAGGGCCGGACCGAGGCGGGCGACGTGCAGGTGATGAGCGCCGGCAGCGGCATCCGCCATGCCGAGTACAACCTCGAGCCCGAAACCACGACGCTGTTTCAGATCTGGATCGAGCCGTCCTCGACGGGCGGCAAGCCCAGCTGGGGCGCCAAGCCCTTCCCCAAGGGCGACCGGGCCGGCAAGTTCGTGACCCTGGCCAGCGGCGTGCCCGGCGACGACGACGCGCTGCCGATCCGCACGAACGGTCGCGTCTCGGGGGCCACCCTGAAGGCCGGCGAGACCACCGAGTACGTGCTGGGCAAGGACCGCCACGCCTATCTCGTGCCCGCGGTCGGCTCGGTCGAGGTCAACGGCGTGCGCCTGAACGCCCGCGACGGCGCCGCCGTCAAGGACGAGGACGTGCTGAAGGTCACCGCGCTGGAAGACGCCGAGATCGTGCTGGTCGACGCGGCGGCCTAAGCGAAGTCCCGCCTGGACCACCGGTCCGGGCGGGACGTTTCGGTTCAGGCGGCGCGGCGGGTCGTCGCCGGGGCCGACGCGCCGCTGACGCGGAACTGCCGGACCAGGGCGAACAGGTGATCCACCTGCTGGTTGAGCGTCAGCGTCGCGGCGGTCGATTCCTCGACCATCGCGGCGTTCTGCTGGGTCATCTGGTCCATCTGGTTCACCGCCGAGTTGACCTGGGCGAGGCCCGTCGCCTGCTCGGTGGACGACCGGGCGATGTCCGACACCAGACCGTTGATTTCGGTCACCTGGCCCAGGATGCGCTCCAGGGCCTGACCGGTGCGGCCGACCAGGTCGACGCCCTGCCCCACGTGCTGGGTCGAGCTTGAGATCAGCACCTTGATCTCCTTGGCCGCTTCGGCTGAGCGCTGGGCGAGGCCGCGGACTTCCGACGCCACGACCGCGAAGCCCTTGCCCGCGTCGCCGGCGCGCGCCGCTTCGACGCCGGCGTTGAGCGCCAGCAGGTTGGTCTGGAACGCGATCTCGTCGATCACGCCGATGATCTGGCTGATCTGCTGCGACGACTGCTCGATGCCGCTCATGGCCTGAACCGCCTCGCGGACGACCACGCTGGAATCCTCGGCGTCCGCCTTCGAGGCGGCGACCACCGCCTGGGCGCGCGCGGCGCCCTGGGCCGAGGTCGAGACGGTGGCGGTGATCTCGTCGAGCGCGGCCGCGGTCTCTTCCAGGTTGGCCGCCTGCTGCTCGGTGCGCCGCGACAGGTCGTCGGCGGCGGCTCCGATCTCGTTGGAGCCCCCGCGGATCGCTTCCGCGGCGGCCACGATGGTGCTCAGCGTCTCTTCCATTTTCGCGATGGCGTCGTTGAAATCGACCCTCAGGCGCTCGTATTCGCCGTCGAAGGACTGTTCCAGGCGGAAGTCCAACTCCCCGGCCGACAGGCGTTGCAGGCCATCCGCCAGTCGCTCGACCACGTCGCCCAGCGCGCGCTCACGGGCCTGCCGCTCGGCGTTGACCGAGCTCTCGGCCTCGATTTCCGTGCGACGGCGGCGCTCGTCTTCTTCGGCCGCGGCCCGGGTGACGATCATCTCCTGGAAGCGGCGCACGGCGCGGCCGATGTCGCCCACTTCGTCGCGGCGCCCGGCGCTCTTGAGCTCGCGGTCGATGTCGCCGTCGGCCAGATGGCCCATCTCCTCGGCCAGGTCGTTGATCGGCCGCACCACGGTGCGCAGCGCCAGGATCACGAGGCCGAGGCCGAACAGGATCGCCGCAACGACCGATCCCGCCATCAGGCCCTTGCCGAGAAGGGATTGCCGCTCAGCGGCGGCGGCGTCCGCATTGGCCGCCGCCTCGATCTTGTCCGAGGCCGCGCCCATGGCGACTTCCAGCGTGTCGAAGCTCTGCTTGAACGCCGCCATGCGGGCCTTCGCCGCCGCCGGATCCGTCGCCTCAAGGGTCGCGATCTCGGTGGCCTGGCGGATATAGGCGTCCAGCGGCTGAGTCAGGGCGTCGAGAGCCTGACGGATCGACGGGTCGACCGCCAGTTCGCGGCTGGCGCGCAGGGCGTCGCGGAATTCCTTCTCGTGCTCGGCCAGATCCTTGGCGGCGTCAGCCAGGCTGATCCCCATCGCGGGGTCGGCGCTGGCCAGCACCGACAGGACGTCCGAGCGCAGGGCGTCGTGCATCATGTCGGCCTGAAGGTGATTGCGCAGCAGCGTCGACGAGACGGACGACCGCTGCAGCGCATCGGTCAGCGTGGCCGCCACCCACAGCCCGCAACCTGCTGATGCAGCACCCAACGCCAGGACAGCGACCCCGGAAAATACAACCTTTTGACGAATACTGTTGAGCAAGTCGGACCCCCATCCGTTGATCGCCGGCAAAGAGCGCACTCACACTTAATGTCGAGTAAACTCTAAGCTGACCCAAAATGGGGAATGGTCTATATTTACGCATGTTTCACGCACTTCGCTTACTTGAGACGCCTCAAATCGCAGAAGCGAAGTAGATGTTGCACAAAACAGTATTCGCATACATGAACGCAACACTCGTTGCACTGGCAGCAGCCACCATCTCTTCTCCGTCATTGGCAGAAGAGGCGCCGATCTGGACACATGACGTCGTCTATACAGCCGACGTAATCGGGCCGGTCCGGGGCGGCCTCGCCAAGTCGGGCCGATACCTGGACAACCTGGACGTTACCTTGGATGGCGACCTCGAGCGCGCCGTCGGCTGGAAGGGCGCGACGGTCCACGCCTACGTCCTCAACAACATGGGCGGCCGACCGAACGACGTGGTCGCAACGCTGCAGGGCGTGGACAATATCGAGGTTTCGCGCGAGCGGCTTCGCCTCTACGAGCTGTGGATCGAGCAGTCGCTGGCGGGCGGCGCGGCCAGCATCCGGGCCGGCCTCTACGATCTGAACAGCGAGTTCTACACCACCGAGGCCTCGGACCTGCTGATCGCCCCGCCGTTCGGCATCGGTTCCGAGCTGGCGTCGACGGGGCCGAATGGCCCGTCGATCTTTCCGCTGACCGCGATGGCGGTGCGCGTCCGGGCGGGCGGCGAGACAGGCGGCTACGCCCAGGCCGCGGTGCTCAGCGCCAAGGCGGGCGCCTTCGACGCGCCGGGCGACCTGCAGCGCGGGCTGGACCGCGGCGCGATCCTGATCGGCGAAGCCGGCCATTCGGGCCGCGTCCGCCTGGCCGCCGGCGCGTGGACCTATACCGATCGCCAGGAGGACGTGCGCGACGTGACCGTGGCCGGCGATCCCGAACGCAGCTCGGCTTACGGCGGCTATGTGCTGGGCGAGGGCCGCATCTTCGGCGAGGACGACGCCTCGCGCGGCAGCGCCTTCGTGCGCCTGGGCCTGTCGGACGGCGACACCTCGCCGTTCCGCGGCGGCTGGCAGGCGGGCCTGCGCTGGGATCAGGTGGTCGCAAGCCGCCCCGACAGCGCGTTCTCGATCGGCCTGCATCAGGGTTGGCTGTCGAAGAAGCACCGGGCCAACATCCGCGACACGGGCGCGGCGCCCAGCAAGGCCGAGAGCGGCCTGGAAATCACCTATTCGGACACCATCGGCCGGGTGACCCTTCAGCCCGACCTGCAGTTCGTCCGCCATCCCGGTGGCGAGCGGGGCCGCAAGACGGCGATCGTCGCCGGCATGCGCGTCTCGATCGACCTCGACTAGCGTTCTGAGGTCCAGACGCGATTAGGCCCGCAGCTGGGGCGGCTGCGGGCCCTTTCGCACGTCCGCTTCGAAGGGAGAGCTAGCGGGCGGCGAACGTCGTGGAAGCTTGTTCGAGCTTGGCGGCGCGGATCCCGGCCACCTTCTCGTTCAGCTCGGTCTTGATGGCGACGCGGCAGTGGGCGGCGGCGCTGAGGCTCCGCTCGTCGCGGCAGAAGTCGCGGGCCGCGTAGTCGGCGCGCTTCGAGAAGGTCGACATGCCTTCGGCGGTCAGCAGGTTGATGTCGGCGATCTTCACAGAGGCGGGGGCGGCGAGCGCGGAGGCCGGCAGCGCGGCGATGGGCAGAGCGGCCAGGGCCAGCATGGCGAGGCCGGAGACTTGGGCGGTGAAGTTCTTCATGGTCGTTTCCTTCGGGGCGGTTGTGCTCCGGCGGTGTTGTCCGCCGGCAAGGAAACGAATACTTCGGAGTTCTCATTAAATCCCGTGAATAGGGAGTAATGACGTCGATTTAAGAATATTACAGCGACTTAATACTTTAACGAACTGTAATGGTGGCGCGTGCGCGCGGCTTGGCAGCGCCTTAAGCGAGGTCATCCGCGCGCGAGCCGCCCTGGCGCGCAGGGGCTTCAAGACGGACAAGGGCGGCGCGGGGCGCCTGGCAACTCATGGTGGGCCCGCACAACGCCAGCCAGGGCGTCCGGTGCGAGGAGATGGCCGCTAGTGAGGCAGCGAGGGCTCGACGATGGTCTGGCGCCATTCGCCGTCTTCATCGCAGACGAGGATGGGCCAGGGCATCTCGATGAGGCGGACCCAGTCGCTGGCCGCCGCCAGGGCTTCCTGGTGCGTTTCATAGGCCCCCAGGTCGCCGGCTTCGGCGTCCTGCAGAACCCAGTGGCCGCTCCGGGCCCTCACGGTGAAGTCGAACATCCTGCGGTCCTCAACCTGCGAGCATTTTCCCAGGAAGTGGTTTCCGAAACACGAAGACCCCCTGCCGCACCCCTGCGGCGCGTCGGCGCAGAGCCGCAGGCAACCATTGCGAAGCTGTCGGCGTTCCCCCCTTGGGCGTAGTGGTTGCCGCAACAGCGGCCGCGACATTCGATTCATGTTCAACTAGACAGAGGTGGAATGCACGGATGCCGGGTGACCTAGCTGCCCACGTTGGAGTTCGGGGAATGACCAGTCACGCTGACCTTAAGGGCCTGCGCGTCCTCGTCGTGGAAGATGAAATGATGGTCTCGATGCTGATCGAGGACATGTTGACGGATCTTGGCTGCATGGTCGTGGGCCCCGCCTCACGCCTCGACGAGGCGATCGAACTCGCCAACAGCGCCGAACTGGATTGCGCCGTGCTGGACGTGAACCTGGGCGGACAGCCGATCTTCCCGCTGGCCGACCTCTTGCGGGAGAAGGGCGCCCCGTTTGCGTTCGCCACCGGCTATGGCGATGCCGGTCTCCGCGATGTCGATCGGGGGTCGCCGGTCCTTCAGAAGCCCTTCCGCGAGGGTGACCTGGCGCGCGTGCTGAGCGAGCTGCGCGCCCGCGACTAGCTCCCGCCGCGTTCAGATGGAATCACCCGAACCGGATGAACAGGCTCGATCTCTTTGATTTGGAGCGCGTTTCGGGGCGAAACCGGCGTCCACGTTCGCCCACCGCGCTTTAGCGCGACTACAGGTAGGGAAAGGCGTGCCCGGCCCAATCACTGACCAGCAGGCCGATCGAGCCGGCCAGAGTGGTGATCGCCAGAAGCAGTTTCACGTCCGTATCTCCTCGAACCGGCACATCGCCGGTGCGAGGCAGCAAGTAATGGGCCAGCCACCGTCGCGGTAGTTACCTTTTGTGCAGAATAGTTCTGCACATCCGGCATCGATCACGAGACGTAGGTCGTGTTCCGGCCGCGTGGCGACGGCGCGCCGGGCCGCCCGCGACCTACTTCAGGGCATAGGCGACCACATAATCGGTCTTGGGCGTATTCGGCCCCGCGGCCTCGCGAAGGCGATCCCCCCCCGCAACGACCACGACATACTGCTTGCCGGTCTTGGGCGACGTGTAGGTCATCGGCGTGCCGGCGGCCCCCACCGGCAGCCGCCCCTGCCAGAGCAGGGCCCCGGTGGCGTTGTCGTAGGCGCGCAGATAGGGGTCGGTCGAGGCGGCGCGGAAGGTCACGCCCCCGGCGGTGGTGATCGGACCGCCGATGCCGAGCGTGCCGATCGGGATCGGCAGGTGGGACTTCAGCCCCAGAGGCGCCTGGGCCTCGGCCGTGCCGGCGGGCACCTGCCAGACGATCTGGCGGGTCTTTACGTCGATGGCCGTCAGCATGCCGTGCGGCGGCTGCAGGCAGGGCGCGAACAGCGGGCTGAGCAGCCAGTTGTTGTCGGCCTTGTACGGGATCGCCTTGGCGCTCTCGGGCGGCCGGTCCTTCATCAGCGAGACGGCCAGTTCCTTATTGTCGGACTTCTTCAGCGCGACGGTCTGGGGCATCCGCACGTCGGAGACGATCAGCAGGCCACGGCGCGGATCAAAGGCGCCGGAGCCCCAGTTCATCCCGCCCGCGTTGCCCGGGAACTGCAGGCTGGGCTTGCCGGGACTGCCGGGCGGCGTGAAGTCGCCGTCGTAGCGGGTCCGCAGGAAGGCGATGCGGCAGTAGAGGTGGTCCAACGGGGTGGCGCCCCACATCTTCTGCTCGGTCAGACGCTCGACACCGACGGCGGGCATGTCGATCGAGTAGGGCTGGGTGGGCGAAAGCCATTCGCCGGGCTGCGGGCCCTGCGGGACGCTCACCTCGACCACGCGGGTCAGCGGCTTTCCGTCCCGGCGGTCCAGGACGAAGATCTGGCCGCGCTTGGTGAGCTGGACCAGGGCCGGCGCCGAGCCCCCCTTGATCGGGAAGTCGATCAGCATCGGCTGGGACGGGACGTCGTAGTCCCACACGTCGTGGTGCACGGTCTGGAAGCGCCAGCGCTCACGCCCCGTCGAGGCGTCGAGGGCCACGACCGACGATGAATACCTCTCGGACGCCTTGGACCGGTGCGAGCCCCAGTAGTCGGGCGTCGCGTTGCCGATCGGCAGGTAGACGAGGTTCAGGTCGGGGTCGTAGGCGGGCGTTGACCACATGTTGGGCGTGCCGCGGCTGTAGGTCTGGCCCTCGGGCGGCAGCTTGGTGATCGCCGGGTTGCCGGCGTCCCAGGCCCAGGCCAGCTCGCCGGTGCGCACGTCGAAGGCGCGGACCACGCCGGACGGTTCCTGGAGTTCCTGGTTGTCGGCGACCCAGCCGCCGATGATCACCACGTCCCCGGCCACCATCGGCATCGACGTCTGGAAGTAGAAGCCGCGCTTGATTGGACCGATGCCGACCGTGAGGTCGACGACGCCGTCCTTGCCGAAGCCCGGGCAGCGCTGGCCCGTGTCGGCGTCCAGCGCGAACAGCTGGGCGTTGATGGTCGAGGACAGGATGCGCCTGCGGCAGGCGGGCGGGCCGGCCGGCGGCGCGGCGGCCACCTGGACGGCGGGCGCGGCGGCCGGGGTCGGCGCCGGCGTCGTCACCAGCTTGGGCGGCGGCGCCTTTTCAGGGGCCTTGCCCTTCGGAGCGGGTCCCGTCTTGGAGACCGGCGCCGCCTTGGGCGCGGGCGCGGGCGCAGCGCCCTTGGCCGCTGGCGCAGAGGCTGCGACCGCCACGGCGGCGGGGGCCGACGGGACGGCCAGCTTGGTCTTGGTCCCGTCCCAGTAGCCCACGCCACGGCAGCGGTTCCAGAAGAAGGGCTTCACTTTGGGATCGTGCCGCCACTTCTCCTTGCCGGTGTCGGCGTCGACGGCGATGACCACGTTGGTGGGCGTGCAGACATAGACGGTGTCGCCCACCATCTGCGGCGTGTTCTGGTCCTGGTTGCCGCGGTGGACCGCCTCGCCGGTGCGGAAGGTCCACGCGACCTTCAGTTCATCCACGTTCTCGCGGTTGATCTGGTCGACGGGCGCGTAGCGCGAGCCGCCGCTGTCGCGGCCATAGGAACGCCAGTCCGAGGCCTGCTCCGCCGGGGGCGCGTTGGCGCGGACCTGCGCCGGGATCATCGCCTGGCCCCAGGTGAAGGTGGCCGGGACCGACGCCCCGAGCGCGCCAAAGGCCAGGATCGAAAGCGCGCCGACGGCCAGCAGGGACTGGTCGCGCATGCGGCCCTTGGGCGCGGTGGGGATGATCAGCAGCATGAACAAGCCCAGCACCGCCGGCGCGAACAGGCGCGGCAGCAGAGGCCAGAACTGGAATCCGGCGGCCTCCCACAGGGCCCAGCCCAGGGTCGCGGCCAACACGGCGGCGTAGACCAGGCCCGCGCCGGGGTGACGACGGATCAGCATGACGCCGCTGCCGATGATCGCGGCGCCGGCGAAGAGGTAATAGGGCGAGCCCCCCAGGAAGATGAGGTATCCGCCGCCGCCCAGCAGAATGACGCCGATCAGGGTGATCAGACCGCCGCCGATCGCCGCCCAGATCCGAGCCGGCCAGCTCGCTGCCTTATCCGCCGCCATCCGCTTCCCCCGGGAACTTGTGGGGCGGACCTTAGGCAGAATCGCAGGCCGCATGAAGGGCGCTGGACCGCGACCGCGCAGCGGGCGATGATCATACGCAGTCTTCGAAAAACGAGAGCTTGGGGAAACGCTGATGACGGCACGGATGTTTGCGACGCTGGCGCTGGGCGCTGTGCTGGGACTGGGGGCCGGCGCGGCCCACGCCCAGGCGCTGGCCAAGAACGACTACGCCAAGCCCGAGACTTGGCTGTGCTGGCCCGGCAAGGCCGGCGACGCGTGTGCGATCGACCTCACGGCCACGGTGGTGAAGGCTGACGGCTCGACCTCGGTCGAGGCGTTCAAGGCCGACCCGAAGGCCCCCATCGACTGCTTCTACGTCTATCCGACGGTGTCGAACGACCCTGGCGTGGTCTCGGACATGACCGCCAACGCCGAGGAACTGAATGTGGTGAAGCAGCAGCTCGCCCGCTTCGGCTCGAAGTGCCGCATCTACGCGCCGCTCTACCGGCAGTTCACGCTGACGGCGCTGCGGGCCATGGTCGCCGGAACGCCGATCCCCGGCGCGACCGATCCGGCCGTCCGCCAGGTCGGCTACAACGACGTCGTCGATGCCTGGAACCACTACCTGGCGACGGCGAACCAGGGCCGCGGCGTGGTGTTGATCGGCCATAGCCAGGGCTCGGGCCTGTTGCAGCGCCTGATCCCGGCCGAGATCGAGGGCAAGCCGGTCCAGAAGCAGCTGGTCTCGGCGCTGATCCTGGGGTCGAACCTGGGCGTCGAGAAGGGCAAAGACACCGGGGCCTTCAAGACGATCCCGCTCTGCAAATCGGCCAGCCAGACCGGCTGCGCCATCAGCTACGTGACCTTCCGCGACACCATCCCGCCGCCCGGCAACAGCCGCTTCGGGAAGGTGGCCAACCCGGCGATGGAGGCGGCCTGCGTGAACCCCGCGGCCCTTTCCGGCGGCATGGGGGCCGGCGGCGCGGGCCAACTGAAGGCCTATCTGTCCAACGCCGACAACATCGCCAGTTCGGCGGCGGCGACGCCGGAATGGGTGAAGGGCAAGCCGAACCCGAAGACGCCGTTCGTGACCGTGCCCGGCCTGATCAGCGGCCAGTGCGTCTCTAAGGACGGGTTCAACTATCTGGAAGCGAAGGTGAACGCCGATCCGGCCGACCCGCGCACCGACGTCATCAACGGCGACGTGACGGGCCCGGGCGGCGTCATCGCCAAGGACTGGGGCCTGCACCTGATCGACGCCAACATCGCCATGGGCAACCTGGTCGACGTCGTGGGCCAGCAGGCCAAGGCCTACGCGGCGAAGAAGTAAGAGACGGCGGGCGCGCCGAGACGCGCCCGCTGCCCGTCGTTATCGTCCCGTCAGCTTGCGGCCGGCGAAGACGCCCACAGCCAGGAAGATCAGGAAGCCGATGACGGCGATGATGAACAGGAACTTGGCGATGCCTGCTGCGGCGCCGGCGATGCCGCCGAAGCCCAGAAGGCCCGCAACGACAGCGACGACCGCGAAGATCAGGGCCCATTTCAGCATTTGAACTCTCCTCGGAACGAAATCCTGGGCTTCAAACGCCGCTACGGTCGCGCTGTTCCGGGCGGCCACGAAACCGTGTTTCCGCCAGAGCTTCCGCTGCGCGCGCCGACGACTTTTTTCAGGGCTGAGCGCAAAGCCTTGGTTTGCGCGGGGGCAGCCCTGATCTAAGACCGGATCGACATGGCGAAGAACCCGGAAAGCCCTCTCGAGCCCTTCAAGCGCGCGCTGGCGCACGCCGCGCGATCGCTCGCCGAGACGCCGGATCTCGAGATCGTCTATTCGGGCGAGGGCCCGCAGCTGTCGGGCAACCGCGCCGTCCTGCCCCACCCGCCCCGCGACCTCACGCCCGAGGACGCCGCGCGCATCCGCGGGCTGGCCGACCAGATGGCGCTGCGCATCGCCCACCACGACCCGGCCGCCCACGCCAAGACCCGGCCGCAGTCGGGCGCCGGCCAGCCGATCTACGACGCGCTGGAGCAGGCCCGGATCGAAGCCATCGGCGCCAACGCCATGGGCGGCGTGAAGGGCAACCTGCGCGCCGTGATGGACCACAGCTGGGCGCGCCGCGTGTACAATGAGGTCGAGGCCATGGCGAACCCGCCGCTGGCCGAGGTGGTCTCGCTGATGGTGCGCGAGCGCCTGACCGGCGAGCCGCCGCCCGCCATGGCGCGGGCGCTGGTCGACATGTTCCGCGGCGAGATCGAGGCGAAGGCGGGCGCCGACCTGGCGAAGCTGGAAGGCACGGTCCACGACCAGAAGGCCTTCGCCCGCATCGCGCGCGCCATCATCCGCGACCTGGAGATGGGCGACGACCTGTCGGACGCGCCCGAGCAGCCCGACGACGAGGACGGCGGCAGCGAAGAGGGCGAGCCCGAAACCTCGGACAACGACGACGGCGACGGCGAGAGCCAGTCGCCGCAGCAGTCGGCGATGGACGACGACGAGTCCCAGTCGCGCGAATCCGAGGACGCCGACAGCCAGATGATGCCGTCGGAACAGGATCCCGACGCCGACGACACCGACGAGCCGCCCGAGATGGGCGACGGCGACACCCCCGCCCGCCCCGACCCGTCGGGCGACAACCGGGCGGTCACCTACAAGGTCTTCACCAATGCGCACGACGAGGTCGTCGCAGCTGAAGAACTCTGCGATCCCGAGGAACTGACGCGCCTGCGCGCCTACCTCGACCAGCAACTGGCGTCGGTCTCGAACGTGGTGAGCCGCCTGGCCAACCGACTGCAGCGCAAGCTGCTGGCGCAGCAGAACCGCTCGTGGTCGTTCGACCTGGAAGAGGGCCTGCTCGATACCGCGCGCCTGACCCGGGTCATCACCGACCCCACCGCCTCCCTCGCCTTCAAGGAGGAGGAGGACACCGAGTTCCGCGACACGGTGGTGACCATCCTGATCGACAACTCGGGCTCGATGCGCGGCCGGCCGATCATGGTGGCGGCGGTCTGCGCCGACATCCTGGCGCGCACACTCGAGCGCTGCTCGGTGAAGACCGAGATCCTGGGCTTCACCACCCGCGCCTGGAAGGGCGGCACCAGCCGCGAGGACTGGCTGAAGGCCGGAAAGCCCGCCCAGCCGGGCCGGCTGAACGACCTGCGCCACATCATCTACAAGGCCGCCGACGCGCCCTGGCGCCGCGCGCGCCGGAACCTGGGCCTGATGATGCGCGAGGGCCTGCTGAAGGAGAACATCGACGGCGAGGCGCTGATCTGGGCGCATCACCGCCTGATCGGCCGTCCCGAGCAGCGGCGGATCCTGCTGGTGATCTCGGACGGCGCGCCGGTGGACGATTCGACCCTCTCGGTGAACTCGGGCCACTATCTCGAGCGCCATCTGCGCGAGGTGATCACCGAGATCGAGGCCAAG
Source organism: Phenylobacterium sp. (assembly GCF_965284355.1). Lineage (NCBI taxonomy): Bacteria > Pseudomonadati > Pseudomonadota > Alphaproteobacteria > Caulobacterales > Caulobacteraceae > Phenylobacterium > Phenylobacterium sp. The sequence goes on from NZ_OZ260078.1 coordinate 1,454,393, forward strand.
AGCCCGGTGCAGCTGATCGCCATCGGCATAGGCCACGACGTGACCCGCTACTACAAGAACGCCGTGACCATCGTGGATGTGGAACAGCTGGCCGGCGCGATGGTCGAGCAGCTGGCCGACCTGTTCGACGAGGAGGTCCGCAAGGTGACGCGCAAGAACGCCACCCTCCTGTCGGCGCCGCCCAGCACCGAGGGCCCGCAAGGGGGCGGCGGGATGCGCCGCTCGTCCTTCAAGGAAGTCCGGAGGGCGACCGCTTGAAATGGCTGGCGGGGCTGTCGGCGGCGCTGCTGCTGGCGGGCTGCGCCGGACCGATCGCGCCGCTGCCGCAGGCGCCCGTCGCCGTGGGCGCGGCGATCCAGGTCGACGCCCAGGCGGTTCCGCTGGACCCGGCCAACCCGGCCCGCGACCGCATCGGCGGCTTCGTCTATGCCGGCGGCGTGGCGCTGACCTCGCGCCAGACCAGCCGCCTGCACGGCCTTTCCGACATCAAAGTCTGGCCCGACGGCCGGCTGCTGGCGATCGGCGACCAGTCCGATCTACTGGAAGCGCGGGTGGCCCTGGACGCGTCCGGGCGGCTGATCGGCCTGACCGGCGCCACCCTGGTCTCGCTGAAGGCCCCCACGGGGATCGACCTCTTCGCGGGCGGCGCCCGCGAGTACGATTCCGAGGGCGTGGCGCGACTGGCCGGCGGCGACCTGCTGGTGAGCTTCGAGCAGAACGACCGCATCCTGCTGTTCCCCAAGGGCGGCGGCGTTCCCCGCCCCGCCCCGCAGCCCGACACGAAGTACACCGACAACAAGGGCATGGAGGCGCTGACCACCGCGCCCGACGTGGCCCCCGACGCCTATCGGGTGGGGCTGGAAGACAGCGGCCAGACCTTTATCTGCCGGGTCTCGACAGCCTGCGTGCGCGACCGCGACCTGGCCCTGGACGGCTCTGAGCTGGTGGCCTTCGACAACGTGCCGGGGGGCGGCCTCGCCTACCTGCTGCGCTCGTACTCGCCGCTGCGCGGCAACGTCGTCAAACTGAAGGTGCTGGACCGCGAGGGGCGGCTGGCGGGCGAGATGGAGATCGCCCGGCCGCTGACCGTCGACAACCTGGAGGGCGTGGCCGCCGTGGCCCGGCCGGACGGCAAGGTGCGATTCTACCTCGTGGCCGACGACAACTTCGGCTTCTACAACGGCAGCCCCACGGGCCAGCGCACGCTGTTGCTGGCCTTCGACTGGGCGAGACCCTGAATCCTCCCCTGGCGGCGGGCAGGCAGGCGCAAAAGAAAAGGCCGCCCGGTGGGCGGCCCTCTCGGAACGACACTCTGGACGTGGGCCTAGGCGGCCTTTTGCTCGGCCAGCTTCGCTTTCACCTGGCGCTTGATCTTCAGCGCCTTGGCCGAGAGCACCTCGTCCTTGGCCTTCAGGAGCACGGCGTCGAGGCCGCCCTTGAAGTCCAGGGTGCGCAGCGCCGCATTGGTCATGCGCAGGCTGAACGACTGACCCAGCGACTCGGACTGGACCTTGGTGTCGACCAGGTTCGGCATGAACCGGCGCTTGGTCTTGATGTTCGAGTGGCTCACGTTGTGGCCGACCATCGGACCGACACCCGTGATTTCGCAGCGACGCGACATGACGAAAACCTTAGCCAGAAATAGGGACGCGGCGGACGTTCCCATCCGCGCGAAGAGCGGGCGATTTAGAGGAAGGCCCTGCCCGCGTCAAGGTGAGCCGGAGCGGAAGCCGATCGGCCGCACCGGGCGATGAACCTTCGTTGTGGCCCGAAGCGACTCAACTACAATATCTCGTAGGGAACGAAAGCTGAATCGCTGGGAGTCAGTGATTCGGACGCGATTCGTTTCGCGCCTGTTCCCGGACTCCCGACATCGCCATTAAGCTTTGCCGTCCGAGGTCTTCCCATGCCGACTCCTGCTGAAAAGCGCGCCCGATTCCGCCAGCTGCATGCGGCCGGCTGTTTCGTGATCCCCAACCCCTGGGACGTGGGCAGCGCCCGGATGCTGCAGGCAATGGGCTTCCCGGCGATCGCCTCGACCAGCTCGGGCATGGCCTGGTCGTCGGGACGGATCGACAACGAGGTCCCGCTGGAGGACGCCCTGGCGCACCTGGCCGTCCTGGCCGACGCGGTGGACGTGCCCCTGAACGCCGACTTCGAGAACGGCTACGCCGACGCGCCGGAGGGCGTGGCCGCCAACGTGGGCCGCGCGCTGGCCGCAGGCGTCGCCGGCCTCTCCATCGAGGACATGAGCCGCGATCCGGGCAAGCCGCTCTACGACACAGCCCTGGCCGTGGAGCGGGTTGCGGCGGCGCGGGCCGCCGTCGACGCCGAGGGCACAGGCGCGGTCCTGGTGGCCCGCGCCGAGGGCGTGCTCCTAGGCCAGCCGCTGGCGCCGACGCTCGACCGCCTGGCGGCCTTCGCGGAGGCCGGCGCCGACTGCCTCTATGCGCCCGGCCTGAAGACGGCCGAAGACATTGCGGCGGCCGTCCGCGCCGTGTCGCCCCGACCGCTAAACGTGCTGATGGGCGCGCCCGGCCTGACCGTCGCCCAGCTCGAGGACCTGGGCGTGCGCCGGATCAGCGTGGGCGGCGCCCTGGCGCGGGCCGCCTGGGGCGGCTTCCTGAAGGCTGCGCGCGAGATCGCCGAAGAGGGCCGCTTCGACGCCCTGAGCCAGGCCGCCACGGGCGCCGAACTGAAGGCGCTGCTCAAGCCCTAGTCGGCGGATGCGACCTGGGTCGGGCGGTACTCGGCGGTGATCACCCGGGCAGCGTCGATGCGAACGCCGCGGCGGTCGATGATCTCGAGATGCACGTGGTCGGTCATGCCGCCGGGGTACTTGCGCTGCAGCGACTTGGCCGTGCCCAGCGGGCGGCCCATGGCGACCGGCTGCCCGACCTCGACCTTGGGGTTCACGTAGAACACCCGCGCGGCGACCCGCAGCGCGGGATTGGTGATCTCGACGAACTTCAGGTGCTGGTCCTCGGCGTAGGCGAAGCCGATCTTGGTGACATAGCCGGAGATGGGCGAGACCACGGTCTGGCCGGCCCGCGCCTCGTAGTCGACGCCTTCATGTCGGCGAGCCCCGCCGTCGCGACGGGCCCCGAACTCGCCCTGGCCATAGCTGTCGTGCTCGCGCGGCGCGTGGCCCGTGGGATTGGTGAAGTCACCGCGACCGTCGCCGTCGAGGTCGGCGCCCGTCCATACGCGGACCAGCTGCGGGGTTTCGTCCGGCGCGGTCTGGGCGGTGACCGCCTGCTCGACGACCGAGACCATGGCTTGCCGTGTGTCCGGGCGGCTCAGGGGGGCCGCCGCCGCCGCCGTCGCGGCGACACAGCCGAAGACTGCCAGGATGGCCAGGGGTCGCTTCTCGGCCAGTTCGAGGAGACGTGCGCGTACGCCCAACTTCATTCGGTACCCTTACTCAACAAAGCGCCATCGCCGGACTTGAGCGCCGGGCTTCGAGGCGGAGTGGAACTGGGACGCCGCGGGGTGCTGGCGGCGAAGCGAGGGGTCCTGGCCCCTGACCGCGGCGGAAAATGGGCAGGCGCCGTAAACAAATCCTTGGGCGGGACGTCGCGCCCCTGTCGGGAGGCCGGATTGCGCCGGTATGTCGCATGTGTTACTAACTGACTGGTCAGTTATTTATATGGTCAAGCTGTTGATGGACGCAGGCGCCCCGAAATTCCGCCGCCGGAAGGCCGATCGGCCCGAGGAGATCGTGAACGCCGCCCTGGAGGTGTTCGCGGAGAAGGGCTTCGCGGCGGCCAAGCTGGACGACATCGCCCGGCGCGCGGGCGTGTCGAAGGGCGCCGTCTATCTCTACTTCGAGACCAAGGAGGATGTGTTCCGGGCGGTGGTGGAGCGGGCGATCCTGCCCAACCTGAGCGTCGTGAAGGCCATGGCCGCAGCCCACCCGGGCCCCCTCGCCGACCTGTTGCGCGGCTTGGCCGGCCACATCGCCGGCGTCGTGGAGACCACGCCGATCGGCGGGGTGCTGAAGATGGTGGTGGGCGAGGCGCGGAACTTCCCCGAGCTCGCCCGGGTCTGGCACGACGAACTCATCACCCACGCGCTGGGCGCCATGGCCGAGGCGATCCGCAACGCCCAGGCGCGCGGCGAGGTGAAGCCCGGAGACCCCCGCACGTTCGCCCTTCAACTGATCTCGCCGCTGCTGGTCGGCGTCCTGTGGCGCGAGACATTCGTGCCTGTCGGGGCCCAGCCCTTCGACCTCCCGGCGCTGATGCGCCAGCACATCGACACCCTGCTGGGCGGGATGCTGACGGAAGGGGCTCGCGCATGAAACGTCCCCCTGCCCTGGTGTTGGGTCTGGTCGCGGCCGCCGCGACCCTCGTGGGCCTGATCGTCTGGCTGCCGCGGATGGGCGAGCCCAAGACGCTATCGGGCTACATCGAGGGTGAGCCGCTGTATCTGGCCGCGCCGGTGGCCGGGACGGTGCGGGTCGTGAACGTGGCCCGCGGGCAGGAGGTGGCCGCCGGCCAGGCCTTGTTCGTGGTGGACCCCGCGCAAGTCCGCGCCCAGTACGATCAGGCCGCCGCCGAGGCCGACGCCGCGCGGGCGCAGGCTGACGATGCTCGCAAGGGCCAGCGGCCGGCGGAGCTCGCGGTCTTCGAGGCCAATATCGCCGCCGCCGAGGCCCGCGCCCGCGACGCGCAGGCCGACCTGCGCCGGATCGGACCGCTGGTGCAGCAGGGCTGGTACGCGCCCGCCCGGCTGGACGACGCCAGGGCCGCCGCCGACGCCGCCGACGCCCGCTCCGGCCGCCCGCACCGGCAGCGCGACGCCGCGGCCCTGGGCGCCCGCCAGGACCAGCTCCGCGCCGCCGACGCCCGCGTGACCCAGGCCCAGGCCGCCGTGACCGGCGCCGGCGCCCGGCTGGCCGACGTGTCGCCCACAGCGCCGCAGAAGGCCCGCGTGGAGGACGTGTTCTTCCACGCCGGAGAATGGGCCCCGGCCAACCAGCCGATCCTGAGCCTGCTGCCCGACGCTCGGATCAAGGTCAGGTTCTTCGTGCCCGAGCGCGAGCTGTCGTCCTACCGCGTGGGCCGGACGATCCGCTTCGCCTGCGACGGCTGCGCGAAAGGGCTGTCGGCGAAGATCGAGTTCGTGAGCCCCAGGTCCGAGTTCACCCCGCCGGTGATCTACAGCCGCGAGGCCCGCGACCGGCTGGTCTACCTGGTGGAGGCCCGTCCGAACGTCCGCCTCAACCCCGGCCAGCCGGTGGATGTGGAGCCGTTGTCGTGAGGGGACGGGCCAGCATCCAACCTCCTCCCCCATTGGGGGAGGGGGACCGGCCGAGGGCCGGTGGAGGGGGCTCGCACCCGCCGCTGAGCTTGGGGCGCTCCCCCTCCACCATGCTGCGCATGGTCCCCCTCCCCCTACGGGTGAGGAGGGTTGGGTCATGACCCTCGCCATCGACGTCCACGGCCTCAACAAGACCTTCGGCGACAAGCACGTCGTCAACGACGTGACGATCCAGGTCGAGGAAGGCCGGATCTGCGGGTTTCTGGGTCCCAACGGGTCGGGCAAGACCACGACGCTTCGGATGCTCTGCGGGCTGCTGACGCCCGACAGCGGGTCGGGCGAGGCGCTGGGCTACGACATCATCCGCGACGCCGACGAGGTGAAGCGGCGCACCGGCTACATGACCCAGAAGTTCTCGCTCTACGAGGACCTGACCATCGCCGAGAACCTGCAGTTCACGGCCCGCGTCTACGGCCTGGACCGGCGGCGCGAGCGGGTGGACGCGGCGCTGGAGCGACTGGGCCTGACCTCGCGGCGCGGGCAGCTGGCCGGCACGCTGTCGGGCGGCTGGAAGCAGCGGCTGGCGCTGGCCACCGCCACCCTGCACGAACCGAAGCTGCTGCTGCTGGACGAACCCACCGCCGGCGTCGATCCCAAGGCGCGCCGCACCTTCTGGGACGAGATCCACGCCCTGGCCGCCGAGGGGCTGACCGTCCTGGTCTCCACCCACTACATGGATGAAGCCGAGCGCTGCCATGAGATCGCGTACATCTCGTACGGCCGGCTGATCGCCCGCGGCACGGCCGGCGAGGTGATCGCCCGGTCGGGACTCATCACCTTCCGCGGCGAAGGGTCGGACGCCGACAGGCTGGCGCACGCGCTCGCCCAGGCCCCCGGCGTCGAGACCGCAGCCGCCTTCGGCGCCGCGATCCACGTGAGCGGGACCGAGCGGGCGGCGCTGGAGGCCGCGATCCAGCCCTATCGCCAGGACTACCGCTGGAGCGAGGTCGCGCCGACGCTGGAGGACGTCTTCATCCAGCTGATGGGCCGCAGCGAGGACAACATCCAGTGACCCCTCGCCCGCCCCCCAAGAGCGTCATCGCCGGGCCTGTCCCGGCCACCCAGAAGCACCGGCGTTGCCGGGCCGCCACGAGCATCGACGCCGTGGGCCGATCCTGGAGGCCTGCGTTTCTGGGTGGCCGGGACAAGCCCGGCCATGACGTTCATTCGTTTGGTGAGGACCCCCAGTGAAGGGCCTCAGCTGGACCCGCGTGGTCGCGGTCTTCCTCAAGGAGTTCAAGCAGCTCACCCGCGACCGCATCACCTACGCGATGATGCTGGCGATCCCGGTCATCCAGCTCACCCTCTTCGGCTACGCCATCAACACCGAGCCGCGCCACCTGCCGACCGCCGTCCTGATCCAGGAGGACAGCCGATACGCCCGCTCGATCGTCGCGGCGCTGAAGAACTCGCTCTATTTCGACTTCGTGGCCCAGGCGCGCAGTCCGGCCGAGCTGGACCGGCTGCTGCGCACCGGCGAGGCCCAGTTCGCGGTGACGATCCCGGGCGACTTCTCGCGGCGCGTAGCCCGGGGCGACCGGGCGCAGATCCTGGTCGAGGCCGACGCCACCGACCCTTCGGCCACAGGAGGCGCGGTCGCGGCGTTGGCGACGCTGCCGGATCAGGCGCTGCGGCACGAACTGACGGGGGCGCTGGCCGCCCGGGGCCAGACGCCGGCGCCGTTCGATGTGGTGGTGCACCGCCGGTACAATCCCGAGGCCATCACCGCTTACAACATCGTGCCCGGCCTGCTGGGCATCATCCTGTCGCTGACCTTGGTGATGATGACGGCGCTCAGCGTCACCCGCGAGATCGAGCGGGGCACGATGGAATCGCTGCTTTCGACGCCGGTCGAGCCGCTGGAGGTGATGATCGGCAAGCTGGCGCCCTACGTCCTGGTCGGGCTGGTCCAGACCGTGATCATCCTGATCATGGCCGCCACGCTCTTCGACGTGCCGATGGGGGGCGGATGGATCGGGCTGTCGGCCGGGATCGCCCTGTTCATCACCGGCTCGCTCGCGCTGGGCTTCCTGATCTCGACGGTGGCGCGCTCGCAGCTGCAGGCGATGCAGATGAGCTTCTTCTACATCCTGCCGTCGATCCTGCTGTCGGGATTCATGTTCCCCTTCCGGGGCATGCCCGCCTGGGCCCAGTGGATCGGCGAGGTGATCCCCGTGACCCACTTCCTGCGCGTGGTGCGCGGCTCGCTGCTCAAGGGCCAGGACCTGGGCGACCAATGGCGCGAGCTTTCGGCGCTGACGGCTTTCGTCCTGGTGGTCACCGCGGTCGCCATGGCCCGCTACCGCAGGACGCTGGACTAGGTCCTGTGGACACTTATCGTAGCCACAAGACGATGGCGGCGAGGGTGACGATGGCGAGGTAGTTGCGGGCGGTCTTCTCGAAGCGGGTGGCGACGCGGCGGAACTGCTTGAGCCTTGAGAAGCAGCACTCGACCAGGTGGCGCTGAGCATAGAGCTGGGCGTCGAGGGGGTGCTTGATCGCGCGGGATGGGTTGTTCGGTATGACGGCGATCGCGCCCTTCTCAGCGATCTTCTGGCGCAGGCGATCTGAGTCGTAGGCGGTATCGGCCATCACTACGTCGGCGGCCAAGCCTTCGATCAAGGGTTCGGCCTGGGGTGCGTCGCCACGATGGCCGGCGGTGAGGCTGAACCGGACAGGACAGCCCAGGCCTCTGACCGCCATGTGGATCTTGGTGCTCAGGCCGCCGCGGGAGCGGCCAAGGGCCTGATCTTCAGACCCCCCTTTTTCGCGCCCGCCGCATGCTGGTGGGCGCGCACGATGGTCGAGTCGACGATCAGGTACTCGAAGTCCGGATCGTCCGAGAGCGCCTCGAAGATGCGCCACCAGACCCCTTTGGCGCTCCAGCGGCTGAAGCGCCGAAAGACCGTGTTCCAGTCCCCGAACACCTCGTGCAGGTCACGCCAGGGCGAACCCGTCCTGACGATCCAGAGCACGCCCTCGACGAACATCCGGTTGTCCCGACCCGTCGAGCCCTTCTGATCCGGCCGCCCGATGGTCAGCGGCGCGATCCGCTCCCACTGCTCATCGCTCAGCACCAGTCGATCCATCACACCCAAGACCGCCTCCAAAAAGCAGTCTTGAATCACGCTTCGGACCCAGCGTGAATCCTAAGAGTCCACAGCTCCTAGGGCATCTATCGGCCATGAGCTCGACGACCGCCTCCCCCGCCGATCTGCAAGCCGCCTGGACCCAGGGCACGCAGGCCCTGCGCGAAGGCCGCCATGCCGACGCCGTGCGCCACTTCCAGCCCATCACCGCCAGCGGCCAGGCGACGGCGCCGGTGTGGGTGGCCGTGGCGATCGCCGAGAAGGGGCGGGGCGATGCGCGCGCCGCGCTGGCGGCGCTGGACCAGGCCCGAGCGCTGGACCCCCGTGACATCCGCGCCCTCATCATGACCGCCGACCACTACCGCGACGCGGGCGACGCACGGGCGGCCTCGTCCTACTACTCCGCCGTCGTCGGCGTGGCCGTGGAGGCCGGGGCCGTGGAGAAGGGGCTGGAGGCCGAGGTCGGCCGCGCCCAGCATATGCGCGAGCAGTATGCGGCCCAGTACGAGACCCAGCTGCGGGGCGCTCTGGCCGGCAAGGGCCTGGACCGTCCCGAAGCGCGACGCGCGGCCAAGGCCGTGGACCTCCTGACGGGCAAGGCCGAGCTCTACCTGCAGCAGCCCAAGAACTTCTATTTCCCTGAGCTGCCCAACATCGAGTGGGCGCCGCGCGAGGACTTCCCCTGGCTGGACAGGCTGGAGGCCGCCACCGACGAGATCCGCGACGAGCTGAAGCGGGTGCTGGAGGAGGACAACGCCTTCGCGCCCTACATCGAAGCCGAGCCGGACCGGCCGTTCTTCGACGACCACGGCATGCTGGGCAATCCGAACTGGAGCGCCTTCTACCTCTGGAAGGCCGGCGCGCCGGTCGCTGAGAACGCCGCGCGCTTCCCCAGGACCATGGCCGCGCTGGCCGACGCGCCGCTGTGCAAGATCCCGGGCCGCACGCCGTCTATCCTGTTCTCGCTGCTGACGCCGGGCGCGCACATCCCGCCGCACCACGGCTTCATGAACGGGCGGTACATCGTCCACCTGCCCCTGATCGTGCCCGAAGGCTGCGCCATGCGGGTCGGCTCAGAGACGCGGCCGTGGGTCGAAGGCAAGGCCTGCGTATTCGACGACTCCATCGAGCACGAGGCCTGGAACCGGAACCTGGAACGCCTGCGCGTGGTGCTGATCTTCGACATCTGGCGCCCCGAACTCAGCGAGCTGGAGCAGGACCTCATCGCCGCCACGCTCCAGGCCGTCGACGACTTCGGCGCCGGCTGAGGTCCGCGGGCCAGGGGATACGGACTGGGTAGGGGTCGATTCGACAAACCTCAGCGTGGCGCTAGACTTCCCCGTCCCTCTGGCGACTTGGGACGCTTCCTACCTTCATGCCCACCTCCGTGCCCCCGGCGATCGCCGCTGAGCTCTCCCGGCTGCTGGCCCACAGCCACGCGCCCTATTCCGGCGTGCGGGTCGCCGCGGCGGTGGAGTGCTCAGGCGGCGGCGTCCATTACGGCGTCAACGTCGAGAACGCCGCCTATCCGCAGGGCCTCTGCGCCGAGGCCAGCGCGATCGCAGGCGCGGTGACGCGTGGCGAGACGGTGGTGAAGCGGGTCTGGGTGGCCTCGTCGCTGCCCGGCCACATCTGGCCCTGCGGCGGCTGCCGGCAGAAGATCTGGGAGTTCGCCGCGCCGGGCTGCGAAGTCGTCAGCGTGGCCGAGGGCGGCGCCGGAGAATCCCACACGATCGAGGCGCTGCTGCCCCTGGGCTTCCGGCTCGACCCCCGGCGCTGACGCCGGCCTAGGCCTTCGTCGCCGCCACGTAGCGGTCGATCACACTCTCCAGCACCGACAGGGGCGTGCCGCCCGTCGTGACCACGGCGTCATTGTAGTCGCGCAGGTCGAAGCGCGGGCCCAAGGCGGCCTTCGCCTTCTCGCGCAGGCGAACGATCTCGTTGTGGCCGGTCTTGTAGGCGCAGGCCTGGCCCGGACTGGCGCAGTAGCGATCCACCTCGCTGGTGCAGGCGCCGACCGAGCGTCCGGTGGCTCCGGCCAGCACTTCGATCGCCTTCTCACGGCTCCAGCGCAGGTCGTGCAGACCCGTGTCGACCACCAGGCGCGCGGCGCGGAAACGCAGCGCCTGCAGGTAACCCAGCCGCCCCATCGGATCCTCGGCGTAGAGCCCCACCTCGTCGGCCAGTTGTTCGGCGTAGAGCGCCCAGCCCTCGGTGAAAGCGCCGAAGTTCATCAGCGACGCGATGGTGTGCACCTCGCTCGACCGCTCGGCGAGGTAGGCGCCCTGCCACGCGTGGCCCGGCAGCGCCTCGTGCATCGACAGGCTGGCCAGCGTGTATCGGGGCCACGAGGCAGTATCCTTGAGGTTCACATAGTAGATCGCCGGCCGCGAGCCATCGAGGGCGGCGAAGTTCATGTAGCCCAGCCCCGCGCCGTCCTGGATCTCGGGCGGCACGCGGCGCACCTCGACCGGCGCCTTCAGGCCCAGCTTCGAGAACTTGGGGATGAACGGCCGGATCGCGGCGATCGTCCCCTCGATGTAGGCGATCAGCTCGCGTCGGCCCGCGTCCGTGTTGGGATACACCAGCTTGGGATCGCGGGTCAGCGCGCCCATCCGCTCGCCCACCGTACCCTGGGTGTAACCCTGGGCCTTGAGGATGCCGTCCATCAGCGCGTCGATCTGCGCGCCCTGCTCCAGGCCAGTCTTGTGGATCTCGGCCGGGGTGCGGTCGGTGGTCGTGTTGTACTTGAGGCTCCAGCGGTAGTAGTCGGCCCCGTCCCGGAACTTCCAGACGCCGGCGTCGTGGGTGGCGCGAGGCTGCTGCGACTTCAGCACCGCGATCTGCCGCTCCAGCGCCGGGAACACCTTCTGGGCGACGATGGCCGTGGCGCGGGCCTGCCAGTCGCCGTCGATCCCCTTGGCCTTCGTGCGTTGCGCCAGCGAGGTGACCAGTCGCGTGGCCGCCGCGTCCTGGGCCCGGAGCTCGGTCCCGGTGCCCAGCGCCGTGGTCAGCAGGAAGTCGGGCAGGATGACGCCCTTGCCGGCGGCGTCCTTGATGCGGTCGCTCTCCTGATCGAGGGCGGCGCCGTACTGCTCCAGCCGCGCCAGGTAGGCTTCGGCGTCGTCGCGGGTATCGACGGGGTGCTGGCTGTTCAGGAACTCGCCGGTGTTGCCGACCGTGCCGTCCTGCTGGCTGACGACGTAGGGGTTCGCATAGTCGCGGCCGTAGGCGAAGCGGCCGCCCTCGGCCCCGACGTCCTGGGCGTAGAGCACGCTGTCGTAGCGGGTGATGTCACGGCCGGTGAGGCTGGCGCGGGGAATGGCGCGCAGGCGACGCGCGCGGTCGGCGTAGCCCGCGATCTGCTTGGTCCGTCCCCCCGAGGAGACATCGTCCAGGCGGCGGCGCAGCGCGGCCCGCGGCCCGTTGTCCTTGCCGATGCCGGTGGCCGTCTGCGGCGCGTCGGCGAGGATCTCTTCGACGAAGGCGTCCAGGAGCTTGGCGAGGCGGGGATCCGAGACCCCCTCCCCGCCCGCGGCGAGCGCGCCGAGGGGCGAGGCGGCGGCGCCGGCGGCGAGGGAGGCAGCCAGAAGGCGGCGACGGTCGATCATTGCGCGTTTTCCCCGAACTGAAGCCGAGGACCCTAGCGGGGTGCGCAAATCAGGCAATGGCCTTGCGGCAAACGGGCGTCCTGCTGAGGCGGCGGCCCTCGGTAAGGCTCGCTCAGAAGACCATCGGCGCGACGACCAGGGCGACCAGCATCGCCGAGTTCCAGAACACCATCCGCGCAACCTGCCGCTGGCGGTTCGGCGACTTGCGAGGGGCCTGAGCGTCTCGCGTGGCGACGACGCGGAACGTGCCTTCGATGATCTGGGGGGCGGCGGCAGAGGCGGACATGGCGGGCTCCGGGGGCGTTTCGTGGTCATTCGCCTCAAGGACGTCTGACAAGCCCGGTATGCGACATGGTCCGTGCCGTTCCAATCAGCGAGATCGCATAGGGGCTATGCGCTTTTCGTGCAGCTTCGAAGGAACCGCGGGCCGTGAAGCGCGTCAGGTCCCGAGAACGAACCCGTGGAGGTGACGTTGCCCGCTCATGAGGCGCTTGCCGTGACAGGCCCGACTTCCGCCGTCGCGCGCTTGCCCGACTCTCCTGCGCCACCCACCTTAGGGCCATGAGCGATCGCCCTTCGGGCGCAGCTCCGTCACGACTCGTGGCGGTGCTGGGGCCCACCAACACCGGCAAGACGCACCTCGCGGTGGAGCGCATGCTGGGCCATTCGTCGGGCATGATCGGCCTGCCGCTGCGGCTGCTGGCGCGCGAGATCTATGATCGCATCGTCAAGGTTCGGGGCGCGCGCTGCGTGGCGCTGATCACCGGCGAGGAGAAGATCGTCCCGCCGCGGCCGCAGTATTATGTCTGCACCGTCGAGGCGATGCCGCTGTCGGTCGAGGTGGAGTTCCTGGCGGTCGACGAGATCCAGCTGTGCGCCGATCCCGAGCGCGGCCACGTCTTCACCCACCGCCTGCTGCACGCGCGCGGCAAGTACGAGACCATGCTGCTGGGCGCCGGCACGATGGCGCCGCTGGTCCGCCGCCTGCTGCCGCACGCCGAGATCCAGACCCGCGACCGGTTCTCGAAGCTCAGCTACGCCGGCCCGAAGAAGCTCACCCGCCTGCCCCGCCGCTCGGCCGTGGTCGCGTTCAGCGCCGACCAGGTCTATGCGATCGCCGAGCTGATCCGCCGCCAGCGCGGCGGCGCGGCCGTGGTCATGGGCTCGCTCAGCCCCCGCACCCGCAACGCCCAGGTGGCCCTCTACCAGTCGGGCGAGGTCGACTTCCTGGTGGCCACCGACGCCATCGGCATGGGCCTCAACATGGATGTCGACCACGTGGCCTTCGCCGGCCTGCGCAAGTTCGACGGACGCCGCACACGCTACCTGCACCCGCAGGAGGTCGGCCAGATCGCCGGCCGCGCGGGCCGCTACCAGAAGGACGGCACGTTCGGCGTCACCGGCGAGGCCGATGAGATGGATCCCGACCTGGTCGAATCCGTCGAGAATCACAGCTTCGAGCCGGTTCCAGGCGCCGAGTGGCGAAACTCCAAGCTCGACTTCGGCTCTCTGCCGGCGCTGCTGAAGAGCCTGGAAAAGCGCCCCGAGCGGCCGGGACTGACGCTGTCGGCCGAGGCGCTCGATGAAATCACGCTCAAGGCGCTGGCCGAGGATGAGCTGATCCAGACGCGGGCGCGCGACCGCACCAACCTGGCCCGCCTGTGGGACGTCTGCCAGACGCCCGACTTCCGCAAGGTCGCGCCCGACGAGCACCGGGCGCTGGTGCGGGCCTTCTTCCTGCAGCTGACCGAGAAGCGTCGGCGCATCGGCGACGACTGGATCGCGCGGCAGTACGAGCAGCTGAACCGCACCGACGGCGAGATCGACACCCTGGCCAGCCGCCTGGCGAGCGTGCGGACCCTGGCCTATGTCGCGAACCGGCCCGACTGGCTGGTCGATCCGGGGTCCTGGCAAGCGCAGACCCGCGCTTTGGAGGACCGCCTCTCCGACACTCTGCACGAAAAGCTGATGGCCCGGTTCGTCGACCGGCGCACCAGCGCGCTGATGCGCGGCCTGCGCGTGCGCGAGGAGATGCTGGCCGGAGTCGGCGCCGACGGCGCGGTGACGGTCGAGGGGCATTACGTCGGCCGCCTGTCCGGCGTGAGCTTCGAGCCGGCGAAGGGCTCGAACCTGCTGGAGGAGAAGGCGCTGCGCGCCGCCGCCCAGCATGCGGTGGGCCCCGAGATCGCCCGACGGCTGGGCCAGCTCGCCGCCGAGCCCGACGCGGCGTTCGCGCTCAGTCCCAACGGCGCGGTCCTGTGGCGTGGCGAGATCGCGGGCGTCCTGGCCGGCGGCGAGCCGTTCCGGCCCCGCGTGCGGCTGCTGGGCGAGCTGGGCCCCGAGCCCGCCCGCCAGCGCGCGGGCCAGCGGCTGGAAGCCTTCGTGGCCGGCGAGGCGGGCCGGCGCCTGGCGGCCCTGCGCAAGCTGGAGGCGGCCGTGGCGGACGGGCGCATCAAGGGCCTGGCCCGGGGGTTGGCGTTCCAGCTCGCAGAGGCGGGCGGCGTGCTCGACCGCGCCGCGGTGCGCGCCGAGGTCCGCGCGCTCAGCCAGGTCGAGCGGCGCGTGCTGCGGGGCCTGGGCGTGAAGATCGGCGCCTTCTCGCTCTACCTTCCCAGCCTGCTGCGGCCCGAGGCGCGCGCGCTGACCGAGGCCCTGGCGCGCCGGGAGGCCGCCGGCTGGCGTCCCGCCGCCGATCGTCCCGGCCCCCTGCCCCGACCCGCGCCGGCGCCGCGCGCGCTGGCCGCCTTCGGCCTGCCCGTGGGCCCGCTGGCCGTGCCGGTGGAGCAGCTGGAACAGCTGGACGAAATCCTGCGCGGCGCCGCGAAGGCGGGCGGCGGCGTCGTGTTGCCCGGCGCCGCGCGCGAGGCCCTTGGGTGGAGCGTCGAGGACGCGGCGGCCATCCTCAAGGGCCTGGGCTTCGCGGCCATCCGCAGGCCCGGCGAGCCGGTCGCCTGGCGCCGGCGGGGCGAGCGCGAGTTCGCCGTCGAGCGTCGCCCGGTCGCGCCCCACTCGCCGTTCGCCGCCCTGGCCGCGCTGAAGGACGCGCCCGCCCCGCCGCCCGCGCGGAGGCGTCGCCGCAGAGCCGCCTCCAAGTGACCCTCCTTCGCCGAGGCTATGGAGGGTTCGCGCCCGTCCTGCGAAGCTCCGCGAGGCGCGAAGCCGGATGAGCGAGGGTCCGTTCAAGGAGGTTGGGGCCTGTCGCGCCGACGTCTGGCTCTGGCGCGCCCGCTTCTTCAAGACCCGCGCGCTGGCGGCCAAGTTCCTCGAGGGCGGCCGCGTGCGCCTGACCCGGCCGGGCCTCGATGCGCACCGCCTGGACAAGCCCGCCCGCCCCATCAAGGTGGGCGACCAGCTGGTCTTCGCCCTCGGCGGCCGCCTGATCGCCGTTCGCGTGGAGGCCATGGGCGACCGCCGCGGCCCCGCCGCCGAGGCCCGCGCACTCTACTCGACGTTGGAGGAAAGCTGAGCCACAGTTCCTCCGCGAGGATGGGGGCGTCGCATGAGTGACAGGCTGCAGGCCGCTGTGAGCGGCCGACCGGGACCGACCAAAGGGTTCAATGGCTGGATCGGGGGTCGAGCGCGCCGGCGCGAGTACTGGGCCTTCGTGGTTCCGCTCATCGTCTTGATGGTGACCCTCGAGCTCACCGGCGTGCCCCTGCCCGGCCTCATCGTCGGGATTCCAATGCTGATGGTTTGGATCCGTCGCCTGCACGACTTGGGCCGATCGGGCTGGTTCGCGCCTTTGATCAACATCGTGAGCAACGGGCTGAGCTGGCTGTTGATCGCCTTCGCGAGCGCCGAGATCGCGGCCGTCGCGTCTGCGGCCTTCTTCCTCGGCGCCATCGTCACCCTGGGCGCGATTCCGGGCCAGCAGCGCACCAACGCCTACGGCCGGGCGCCCGGCAAGATGGGCGATATGGCCGAGACCTTCACCTGACTGTACCCGGCGCACACCTGACGGGCTGGCGGTGGCTGCGCGGACGCGCGCGTCGGCGCGAATACTGGACCTGGGGCGCCGTCATCGTGACCTGGAGCGCCGTGGCTGCCTGGTTGCAGAAGCCCTGGATCACCTCGGTGCTGAGCGCGGCGCTGACCCTGCAGACGATCCGGCGCCTGCACGATCTGGGGCGCACCGGCTGGTGGGTGGCGGCGATCTTCCTGGGCCAGGTGATCCTGTCGGCCCTGCCGGCGACCTACCGCGACTCAGTCTGGACCTATTGGGTCGCCGCGGGGTTCCTTTGGGCCTGCCTGTTGGTCATAGCGATCCTACCGGGCCAGCGCCGGGAGAACCGCTTTGGGCCCCCGCCAGGATCGAAGTCGCTTGTGCCGCCTGATCAGGCTTCCAGAAATCCTGCGCACCCGTCGCATTGACAAGTTGCGGCCGCGCCGTGAAAAACCCGCGCCCCAAGCTGGGGATCGCCGCCGGAGTCTCAAGTCCCCGCCATGACCTACATCGTGATGGATCCCTGCATCAAATGTAAGTTCATGGACTGCGTGGAGGTGTGCCCGGTCGACTGCTTCTACGAGGGCGAGAACTTCCTGGCGATCAATCCGGACGAGTGCATCGACTGCGGCGTCTGCGAGCCTGAGTGTCCTGTGGACGCCATCAAGCCCGATACGGAAGATGATCCCGACGGCAAGTGGCTGCGGGTGAACAGCGAATACTCGCGCGTGTGGCCGAACATCACGGTCAAGGGTGAGCCCCCCGCAGACGCAGAAGCTTTCGAGCGCGAAACCGGCAAGTTCGAGAAATACTTCTCCGAGAAGCCGGGCCGCGGCTCCTGAGCGCGCCTCCGACCGGCCACGTCCGGGGTCGGTCCAACCCTTTCATTCCGCACGTTTTTGTGTTAATGTCTCCGACGACACGACACGAAGGCTTCGCCCGGGTCGGTCTGTAACTAGAACAGCCGACCGGCGTCCTAAGCCGGCACGGGCGAAGGGTCGTCTTAAGAGGTCAGCTTCCGTTTCACAGTGACGACGCCGCCGCGAACTGTTCCGCGGGAGGGGTGGTTTTGTGCATTCCCGGAAGCCGCGACCAGGAGTTCCGCGCTCAGCGCGGACGCATATGAGAGGTATCTCGGATGAGCAAGAGCGGTCACGAATTCTCGGTTGGCGATCACGTCGTCTACCCGGCCCACGGGGTCGGCCAGGTGCAAGGGATCGAAACCCAGGAAGTCGCCGGTCTGAAGCTTGAAGTCTACGTCATCACCTTCGACCACGAGAAGATGACGCTGCGCGTTCCCACCGCCAAGGCCAAGACCGCCGGCCTGCGCTCGCTGGCCGAAACTGGCGTGGTGTCCAAGGCGCTGACCACCCTGAAGGGCCGCGCCCGCGTGAAGCGCACCATGTGGTCGCGTCGCGCCCAGGAGTACGAAGCCAAGATCAACTCGGGCGACCTGATCTCGATCGCCGAAGTGGTGCGCGACCTGCACCGCGCCGAGAACCAGCCCGAGCAGTCCTACTCCGAACGCCAGCTCTATGAGTCGGCCCTCGACCGCATGGCCCGCGAAGTCGCCGCCATCGAGCGGATCGACCGCGACGCCGCGATCGCCATGCTCAACAAGTCGCTGGTGAAGACCGCCGCCGTCGCGGCCTGATCGCCTCCGCAAACGAACCGCAAGACGCCCGGCCTCACCGCCGGGCGTTTTCGTTTGAGGTGTGACGGGCGGCTGCGCTACCAACCGCCGGCGCGGGCCTCGTAGCTCAGCCGGATAGAGCAGGGCTTTCCTAAAGCCAAGGTCGGGGGTTCGAGTCCCTCCGAGGCCGCCAGCGCAAACTCCGTATCGTCCCTCAGCCCGCCTTGCGGGGCGTCATCACCAGCCAGGGCGTCAGCCGTTCGCGCCACTCCCAGGTCGCCAGCAGGATGTCGAGTTCGCTCAGGTCGTCCAGCCAGGGCGGCGGGTCGAACGCCTTCGGACGCGTGCGGACTTCCACGATCTCGTGGGTCGGCTCGAACCGCTGCAGCAGCGTCTCGCGCGCCGAAGCCCGGAACACGTTGTGCGTCTCGACGACGATCTTCATGCCTGCCAGAGCGGGGCTGAGGGCCGGATCGAGGATGTCCACCTCGGCGCCCTCGGCGTCGACAAGCACCAGCGTGTTGCGCGCTGCGAAGGCCTCAAAGTCGCCCGGCCCGAACTCGCCGCCGATTATGACGCGGTCCGAGACGTCGTTGCGGGCGGCCAGCTCCGCGCAGGCCGTCCGGGCCGCCTCACTGATGTCGTGCGCGTAGACCTGCAGCGCCGGAAAGCGGTGCGCCAGCCCCACCGCGTAGTAGCCTTCCGCGCACCCGACATCGACGACGCACTCGACGCCGTCGGCGATCAGCGCCTCCAGATGCGGGTGCAACTCGGCCTCGTAGACGCCCAACAGGCGCGCCACCAGCGCCCCCTCCGTCGCGGCCTCCACGTATGTCATGCCGGCGAAGATCCCGGCCCGGATCGTCGAGCCGTGATACCGCAGATACGTCCGCTCCAGAAGGTGCGAGCGCCACTTCGCCAGGGTGCGCAGCACCTCGTCCAGGTGCTGGATCTCGGCGCCGTCGGGCCAGCCCTCGCACATGTCGCGGACGCGCGCCGCGGCGATCTGGGTGAGCGGACCTGCCATGCCTCTGTTCCTGACCTGCTTTGCGCGCTTTGGGAACGACCCGGAACAAGAGGGTCGTCATGTCCGGCCGGCGCCCGGAGCAGACGCGGGACCCGCTACTTCCGGGGCTCTGCGCCCGCCTTGGCGCGCCGCGCCTGCTGAGCCTCGAACTTCGCCCGGCTGTCGGGGAAGATGCCGTCCAGCAGGTCGGGATCGCCCGGGCGGCGCATCCACTCGGCGGGGAAGTCGGCGGCGGGGGCCCCATCCGTGCGGCGGAACACCACCCCCGGACCGGCGCGCTCTCCGAAGGGGATCGCGTGGCGCCCGCCCGCGGCGGCGAGGCCCCGGTAGAGGCGCTTGCGCAGGTCGAGCTTGCGGTCGAACTGGGCGGGGTCATCGATGAGATTGGTCATCTCGCCGGGGTCGGCCTGGAGGTCGTACAGCTCCTCCAGGTCCCAGACGCCGTGGTACTGGATGTACTTGTAGCGCCCGTCGCGGATCGCGAACGTCGTCGGCGTCATCGGGAAGTTCCATTCCCAGTAGTACTCGTAGATCAGCTCCTGCGGCCACGCCGCGGTGGTGATCGCCCCCGTCGCCAGCGGCAGGAAGCTGCGGCCCTCGAACTGGGCGGGCGCGCGAACTCCGGCCAGGTCCAGGATCGCCGGGGCCATGTCGAGGTTACGGACCATGCCGGGCTCGACCTTGCCCGCAGGCAGCAGGCCCGGCGCCCAGACCACCATCGCCACCCGGATCGAACCCTCGTAGGCGTTGCGCTTGTCGATCAGGCCGTGGTCGCCGGTCAGGAAGCCGTTGTCGGAATAGAAGATGACCGCTGTCTCCTTCGCGAGCCCGGCCCGGTCCACCCACGCCAGGATCCGGCCCAGGCTGTCGTCCACGGCCGACAGGGTCCGATAGACCTGCCGGGTGTTCTCGGTGATCGCCCGGGTGCTGTGGTACGGGAAATCCACCCCGTGCCAGCTGTTGCGCTGGTTGCGCACCCACATGGGCTTGCCGGCATAGTTCTCGGGCGTGTCGGCGGCGCTGGCCGGCAGGCGGATCTCGAGGTCCTTGTACTGGTCGCGGTGACGGGGCGCCGGCTGGGCGTCGGAGTGCACCGCCTTGTGCGACAGGTAGAGGAAGAACGGCTTCTTCGCGTCGCGGCCATGCTCCAGCCAGTCCATGGCGTAGTCGGTGAGCTCGTCGGTGATGTAGCCCTTCTGGACCACCTCGCGGCCGTCCACGTTCAGGCGGCCCGTGGGCGTCGGCCAATAGGTCCCTTGGCCCGGGAAGCTGACCCAGTGGTCGAAGCCCGGCCGCGGCGCGGCGCTGGCCTGGCCCATGTGCCACTTGCCCAGGAAGGCGGTCTGGTAACCGGCCTTCTGCAGATAGCTGGGGAAGAAGGTCAGGCCCGTCTCCGAGGCGTTGTTGTTGTCGACGATGCCGTGGTTGCGGCTGGACAGGCCGGTGAGCAGGGTCGCGCGGCTGGGCGAGCACAGCGCAGACGTCACCACCGCATTCGGGAAGTAGACCCCCTCGCGGGCCAGCCGGTCGATGTTGGGCGTCTGCAGGCCGGGGGTCAGGAAGCCCATGGCGTCGAAGCGCAGGTCGTCGACCAGCACGAAGATCACGTTGCGCGGCTTGGGCGCCGCGACCGCCGCGCCCACCGACAGCGCCGACACCAGGGCGGCGACGCCCAGGCTCCGGCGAAGCCGCTTCAGCAGGCCGCCCATGGCGCCAGACCGCCCGTCCTGTGGCTTCGACACGTCACCCCTCCCCTGCCCGGCCTCCCGAAGGCGGCGGCGCAGCGAAGCACAGGTTTCGCGCGTCGGCACGGATCGATTGACCGCGCCCAGCCCCTATTCCGACTCGCGGCTGGTCGGTCCCGGGGCCGCGCCGTTGGGCGGGGAGCGCAGCGTTTCGGCCTCGCCCAGGCGTGGGCGCTCCTCGAAGATCGCCACGGCCTTGCGGTTGGCGTCCGAGCGGGCCGGCCAGGAGAAGCCCTCGGCGCACGACAGGAGGCGCACGCCCCGGACGGCTTTCGCGAACGCCACCCAGCAGGAGTGGACCCGCGAGGCGACGGCGCGGTCACGGTCGGTCATTCGGCTTCCGCCGCTGCGGTCTGACGCCAGCGTCTCGAAGACGTACGGGATCTCGCCGGCATGAGGCACGCCGTTGGGCTGTTCGGCGCGTCGCCATTCGGGGACGTAGTCGAAGAAGTACTGCCAGACCGGCGCGCCGCCCATCGCATAGGTGGCGACCCTCTGGGTCCCGTTCAGGCGGCCCTCGTCGCTGTTCGTTCCGATCATCGTGGGCACGTCCAGGGACGAGCCGTCGGCGAAGGCGTCCATGATCGACCGGGTCTTCACGCGCCCGTCCAGGATCGTCCGGTGTCCGAACCCGGTGCGGCGGTCCAGGATGATCCGCTCGGCCGGCAGCGCGCGCAGCTGCGCGACGGTGGCCGCCGGCCCCGGCAGGCCGAGGGCCGTGGCGACCTCGGCGCCCTTCGCCTCGGCCACGGCCAGGGGCGTCGCGGGCGTCGGCAGCGAACCGGTGCTCTGGATGATCGCCTTGGCGAAGAGGCCCTTCGCCATCGGGCTGGTCAGCAGGTTGGCCACCATCGTCGCGCCGGCCGACTCGCCGAAGACGGTGATGTTGTCCGCGTCCCCGCCGAACGCCGCCGCGTTGGCCTTCACCCAGCGAACGGCCGCCAGGGCGTCCAGCAGATGGTAGTTGCCGAAGCCGTCCCCAGACGCGGTGAGCGCCGGGTGCGCGAAGCCGCCCAGGGATCCCAGGCGGTAATTGATCGTCACCAGGACCACCCCGTCGCGCGCGAACGCGTCGCCGCGATAGCTGCTCAGATGGCCGCCCCCCATCGTCCCGCCGCCGCCATAGAGCCACACCATCACCGGGGCGCGCTTGCCGGCCTTCGGCGCCCAGATGTTCAGGTAGAGGCAGTCCTCCGACGAGGCGCCCGACACCCCCCCGCCGTTCGGCCGGCCGTCGGCGGGTGTTGGTTGGAGGCAGGGCGGCGCGAAGGCCGTGGCCGCCCGCTCATCCGACCAGCGCATCGCCTGCGGCGGCGCCCAGCGCAGGTCGCCCACCGGAGGCGCGGCGTAGGGCACGCCGCGAAAGACGACCATGTCGGCCCCCGCCTCGCCCACCAGGACGCCGGAGGTGGTCGCGACCTTTGCGGGCGCGGCGAAGGCCGGCGTCGCGACCGCCAGCGCCGCCGCCAGACTCGCCGCCCACCGCATCAGCCGGCCGCCTGAGGGCCGGAGCGGTCGCGCCAGAAGGTGCGGAAGGCCCCGCGGGCGTCGTCGGTCGCGTGGCTGGACGGTTCGTCGAAGACCATCGTGGCCCGCCGCTGCGTGTCGTAGGGGTCCCAGCGGGGCAGCTTGCGCCCACCGTTCGGATTTCCCGTGGCGGCGAAGGCGACCAGCGCCGACGACAGCTCCTCGGCCAGCCGCCGGCTGCTGGCGTTCGGCCCCTGCAGCGCGCCGCGGATTTCGTAGGAGCTGGGCCCGACGTCCACGCCGTGGGTGGCGCCATAGCGGCCGCCCCAGGCGGGGCTGGGCGCCTTCCACAGGTAGACGTAGGCGGGTGCGCGCCCCAGCGCCGCCTTGCGCTCGGCCATCGCGAAGCTGGCGCCGCGGCCCATGTCGCTGATGATCCGCCCTTGGATCAGATACGGCGAGGCGGCGGCGTCCTCCTGGCGGTACATCTCCAGGACGGCGTCGGGCGAAGTTACGCCGCGCGCGATCAGCATCGCCTTCACCCCGGCCCAGGTCTGGTCGAAGTCGCCCTGGCGATAGGTGCGCTCGTCCAGGGTGGTGCTGACGATCATCGGCACGTCGGCGCTGATCTGCGGCGCGTCGGGGTCGAACGGGTGACGCGGCATGGCCACGCCGTCCAGCACAGGCGTGAAGACCGACGGCGCCTCGCCACGGGTTCGCGCGGCGGCCTCCAGGTCGGCCTGGAGCGACAGGATCTCGTAGAATGACAGCGCCTGCAGCTTGCGGATGTCGCCGCCGCCCAGGCCCGCGGCCTTCAGGAAGGTGTCGGCGCCGGCCTTGGCGCGGTCGCGCGGCGAGACCCGCAGCATGGCGCCGCTCATCTGGACCGCGCGATGGAACAGCCCTGCCGCCGACGGCATCGCCATCAGCCCGCTCACCTTCGCCCCGCCGCCCGACTGGCCGATGATCGTCACCCGGCCCGGGTCACCGCCGAAGGCCTCGATGTTCTCGCGCACCCAGCGCAACGCCGCGACCAGGTCCAGCATCCCCGCCATCCCCGACTGGGCGAAGTCGGCGGGCGCGCCGGAATCGGCCAGGTGCAGGAAGCCGAAGGCGCTCAGGCGGTGGCTGACCGTCACCACCACGCAGTCGCCGAACCGCGACAGCATCTCGCCGTCCATGCCGGGCGAGTTGCTGGACCCGCCATAGAACCCGCCGCCATGGAAGCGGACGAACACCGGCTTCTTCGCCGACCTCGAGAGTTCCGGCGTCCAGATGTTCAGGTTCAGGCAGTCCTCGCCCATGCCGCCCGGCTGGTAGTCGAGATAGATCAGGTTGGCGTAGTCGCGCCGCTTGTCGCCCGGCGCCTGGGGCGAGACGGCGCCGTAGTCCAGCGCATCGCGGATCCCGGCCCACTTGCGCACCGGCTGAGGCGGCCGGAAGCGGTTCGCGCCCGAGGTGTCCGCGCCGTAGGGCACCCCCTTGAACACCTTGATCCCGCCCGAGACCAAGCCGCGCAGCCGGCCGTTGGCGGTCTCGACCACGGGGAAGATGTCGGCGACTGCGGCCCGCGCCGTGGCGGCCAGGGTCAGCGAGGCGGCGGCGCCTCCGAGGAGCGATCTGCGGGCGACGACGAGCTTGGTCATGGGCGTGGGATCCAGGGCTAGACGGCGATGAGGCGGACGAGGGCGTCCGCGCGTTTCAGGGAGGCGAGGTCACGGCAGCGGGCGATCACCTCGCGGGTGCGCTGGGGGCGCAGGGCGGGCTGCATCAGCTCGGCGGCCTTGGCCTCGACCTCGGCGCGGTCCATCGGGTGCGACGGATAGCCGGGCACATAGGGCACGAACACCTCGCGCCGCGCCCCGGCCGTGTCGGTGACGATGACGCGCGCCGACTCCGCTCGCGGCTGGCCCGGCGGGGTCTCCTGCGCCGGATCATGGGCGATCTCGACGCGGGTCATGAGCGCCGCCACCGCCGCGTCGTCGCGCAGGCGCGGGATCGACTGGGCCGACACGAAGTCGAGCCGACGATCGAGCAGGATGATCGCCGAGAGATAGCGCAGGTTCAGCGCGGGCATCGCGGCGTCACGGAACGCCTCCCAGCGGCCAGGCATCTCGATGCGCACGCTCCGCACGGTCTCGGCCCGGATCTCGGGCAGCAGCTTGAGCAAGCCCAGCACCGCTGGCTGGGTCGGCCCGCCGGTGGGAAACCGCTTCAGTGCGACGTGCTCCATCTCCCACTGCCGGCCCAGGCCGTCGATCAGGCGGTGGCGGTTCAGGTCGCTGTCGGGGCCGTTGAAGACGCCCTGGTCCAGGAAGCCGCCCGGCTGGTCCAGGTTGTCGCGCACCCCCGTGAAGCCCGCCTCCGCGAAAAGCGCCGCCTGCAGCCCGGCCCGCGCGCCCATGCCCGCGAATACGAACGCCTTTTCCACATGCTCCACGTCCAGCAGCCACTGCCACGACCCGGCGGCCTGCTGGGAGCAATAGGTGAGCACCGCGCCGATCCGCTCGGGCGGCAGGCGCATCAGCGAGGCGCAGGCGGCCGCCACGCCGAAGACCGGGCCAATGCCGTGGTTGGCCAGGCCGCCGCGGTTGAGGTTGCGCAGGCCCAAGGCCTTGGGCACGCGGCCCGCCAGCTCGTAGCCGGTGATCACCGCCTTCAGCAGCCCGGCCCCGCCCAGCCCCCTCTGCTCGGCCAGCCCCAGCGCCGCCGACACGATCGGCGGGCCCGGCTGCACGAACGCCGAGGGGATGAAGTCGTTGATCTCGGCCGCGTGGCCCGTCATCGCACCGGCGAACACGGCGTCGGCGAGGCTGGCCCGGTCGCGCACGCCCAGTATGGTCGCCGAGCTCCGCCGCGCATCGCCCGACTGCGCCAGCGCATAGCGCCGCGCCAGGACCGCCGGCTCCAGGTCGCGGCAGGCGACGATGGCGGCCAGGGTGTCGAGGATGTGCAGGCGGCCGCGCTCGAGCACCGCCTCGGGGATCGCCGCGTCCTGGCTGCCGGCGATGAAGCGGCTGAGGGCGTCGGTCACCGGCGGCTCCAGCCGGGCAGGCGGCGCGGCGGCCAGCGCCGGCGCGGCTGCGAGCGCAGCGGCCGGCGCGGCCTTCAGGATGGCGCGGCGGGTGGCGGGCGGCACGGCTATTCGCTGCGCGCCGTCGCACGGACCGGCGGGTAGCGCGCCATGAACAGCCGCTCGTCCCGGAACGGA
Organism: Phenylobacterium sp.; assembly: GCF_965284355.1. Taxonomy (NCBI): domain Bacteria; kingdom Pseudomonadati; phylum Pseudomonadota; class Alphaproteobacteria; order Caulobacterales; family Caulobacteraceae; genus Phenylobacterium; species Phenylobacterium sp. The sequence goes on from NZ_OZ260078.1 coordinate 1,479,444, forward strand.
TCGGCCACGGTGCGGGGCGGCGTATCGAACAGCATCACCCGCCGCTGGGCCGCATCATAGGTCGGCCAGGCCGGCAGGCCCTTGTGGTTCGGATCGCCCGTCCGGGCGAACGCCAGCCAGGCGCCGGCCATCGCCTCGGTCATAGCGTGCGTCGCCTCGCTCTCGGGCCCGGTCAGGTGCGGCGCCTTGGCGACGTTGTCGAACATGAAGGGCAGGTCCAGCGTGTGCTGGCTGAACCGCCGCCCGCCCTCGGCCGGCGAGACCCAGGTGACCTGGTACATCCAGGTCGGATTGCGCCGACCGTTCAGCGCATCGCGCCCCTCGGCCATCAGCGTGGCGTTCAGGATATAGGTCCGCCACGAGGTGATCAGGAAGAACAGCTCGGTGGGCGAGGCCTTGGGGTTGGCGGCCTTGAAGGCGGCTACCGCCGCGTCGACGTCAGCCGCCGGCAGGAAGCTGCGCAGCCGCGCATTCAGGCCCGCGTCGTCCATCGTGTAGACGGCCGGGTCGCGGCCCAGCTGGTTGGACAGCTCGGTGCGCGTGGTTCCCAGCATCATCGGGACCTGAGCGGTGCGTCTGGGGGCGCCCGGCACGAAGGGGTGGGCCGTGAAGCTGGCGCCGTCCAGGACGGGCTCGAAGCGATACCCGGCCTGCGCGACCACGCCGCGCTGGGCCGCCGTCAGCGCCTCCTGCGGCACGTCCAGCAGCGCGCGGGCGTTGGCGGGCGCGATGTCCAGCGCCTTCAACAGCGCCGAGGTCAGCGCCTGTGACTGCTCGGGCGTCTGGATCAGCAGGTGCGAGCCCGACTGCACCACGCCCTTGGCGAACAGACCCTCGGCGTCCGCGCCGGCGAAGCACAGGCTCACCTTCCGCCCGCCGCCGGACTGGCCGTAGATCATCACGTTCGCCGGGTCGCCGCCGAACGCCGCGATGTTGGCGCGAACCCACCTCATCGCCGCGACCAGGTCGAGGTAGCCCACATTGCCCGACCGCTCGAAGCCCGCGCCCAGCAGCCCCGACACGTCGCAGTGGCCGAAAACGTTCAGGCGGTGGTTGATCGTGGCGACCACCACGTCGCCGCGCCGCGCCATGTTGGTCCCGTCGTAGATGCCCGCCGAGCCCGACCCGGCCTCGAAGCCGCCGCCGTGGAACCACAGCAGCACCGGGCGCTTGGCGCCCGCCGTGGCCGCCGGCGTCCACACGTTGATCCGCAGGCAGTCCTCGGTCATCGGCCCGGGATCGGCCAGGGCCGAGCGCACTTGGGGCGCCTGGTCGCCATAGTCGAAGGCGTCGCGGACGCCGGCGAACGTTTCGGCGGGGCGCGGCGGCCGGAAGCGGCCCGCCCCGGCGGTCGTCGCGCCATAGCGGATACCCTTGAACACCTGCACGCCGCCGGCGCTGCGCCCGCGGTAGCGACCCTCGGTGGTCTCGACCACCGGCTCTTCCGCCGCCCAGACCGCATGCGGGGCCAGGAGCAAGCCGCCCGCCGCCAGCGCTCCTCGGCGCGAAATGCCCTCCATGCCCGCTCCCCATGCGTTGTTCCGTTCTGCGGAACGCTGTACTGACTGTCGGCATTCTCCGCCGAACCACAGCGGCTCGTCAATCGAAGGATCGGTATGGATCAGGCTGTTTCCCGCGCCCTGGCGATCCTGGAAGCCCTGGCCCAATCGGGCGCGCCGCTGCGTCTGGCCCGACTGACCGAACAGGTCGGCCTGCAGAAGAGCACCACGCACCGCATCCTGCAGAGCCTGATCGAGCTGGGCTACGTCGAGCAGGAGGCCGACACGGGCCGCTACGCCCCGTCGCTGAAGCTCTGGGAGCTGGGCTCGGCGGTCGTGGTCGAGCATCCCGTGAAGCGCGCCGCCGCTTCCTACTTGCACGCCCTGCACAAGCAGACCGGCGAGACGGTCAGCCTCCTGGTCCGCGCCGGCGACGACGTCCTCTATCTCGAGCGGCTGGTGTCGCCCCGACCCGTTCGCTTCTCGGCCCGCCCCGGCAGCCGCGCCGCCGCCCTGCTCACCTCCGGCGGCCGGGCCATGCTGGCGGCGGACCCTGACGCGCGCGCCGTGGTCGAGCGCACCGCCGAGGCGCTGCGGGATCGCCGGTCGATCGACATCGAGGCCGCCCTGTCCGAGCTGGCCGAGATCCGGGCGCGCGGGTACGCGATCTCGCGCGACACGCCCGGCGTGGTCAGCCTGGGCTGCGCGCTGCCGGTCCGGGTCGGCCAGGCGGCCATCTCGGTCTCGGCGCCGAGCGAACGCCTGGGTGACGGGGGCGAAGCGCGCATCGCCGATGCGCTGCTGTCCACCTGTGCGGCGTTGGGCGACACCATTGGCGCGATCTGAACCGGTCCAGGGTCCCCGTTCTTCTTGACGTGGCCCGGCGTGGCTCCAATACCGGGCCCATGCCCTTCACCGCCGCAAACGCCCTGGCCGACGCCACCCTGCCCGAGCTGCCGAACCACTATCGGGGCAAGGTGCGGGACAGCTACGACCTGCCCGACGGGCGGCGGATCATGATCGCCTCGGATCGGCTGAGCGCCTTCGACCGCGTCCTGGCGGTGATACCGCACAAGGGCCAGGTGCTGACCCAGATGGCGCGGTACTGGTTCGACCACACCGCCGACATCTGCCCGAACCACGTGCTGGAGTATCCCGACTCCAACGTGGTGGTGGGGCGGCGCCTGAGCATCCTGCCGGTCGAGATCGTGGTGCGGAACTACCTGGCCGGAACGACCGGCACCTCGATCCTGACGCTCTACAAGCAGGGCCAGCGCGAGATGTACGGCCACACCTTCCCGGACGGCCTGCGCGACAACCAGCGCCTGGCGCAGCCCATCATCACGCCGTCCAGCAAGGCCTTCGACGCCGGCCACGACGAGCCGATGACGCCGGACGAGATCCTGGAGCAAGGGCTGCTGACGGCGGCGCAATGGGAGACGGTGTCGGCCTACGCGCTGGCGCTGTTCGACCGCGGCCAGCGCATGGCCGCCGAGCGCGGCCTGATCCTGGTCGACACGAAATACGAGTTCGGGACCGACGCCGACGGCCGGATCGTGCTGGCCGATGAGATCCATACCCCCGACTCCAGCCGCTACTGGATCGCCGAGACCTACGAGGCGAAGTTCGCCGCAGGCGAACGCCCCGACTCCTTCGACAAGGACTTCGTGCGCAGCTGGGTGGCGGCGCGGTGCGATCCCTACGTCGATCCGATCCCCGAGATCCCGGCCGCGATGATCGAGGAGACGTCGAAGGTCTACATCCGGGCGTTCGAGGCGATCACCGGCCTGCCCTTCGAGCCTCCCGCCGACGAGCCGGTGCTGGACCGCGTCCGCCGCAACCTGGCCTCCTACTTCGCCTAGAGCCTGTCCGGCTCAGATGGACTCATCTGAACCGGATGAACAGGCTCGATCTCTTTGATTTGGAGGGCGCTTCGGGGCGAAACCGGATTCCACTTTCGCCTAGCGCCCTCCATGCGCCTTTGCCCCGCCCGGCCGACGGTTTATTCTGTCCCCGAGCAGGAGGATGAAGGTCATGAGCGACGCTGTCGGCCCCGGCGACCTGGTTCTCTGTGTGAACGCCGCCCCGAACCACGCCACGGGACGCCCCACGCCCCTGCAGGCCGGAGAGACCTATCGCGTCTACGGGGTCATGGAGTTCGGCTGCCCCTGCGGCCGTTCCGACGCCCTGATCGACGTGGGCATCGACTTCGCCTGGTGCCAGACGCGCTTCCGCCTGCTGCCCAAGCCCAAGGCCCAGGCGAAGACCCGCAAGGTCTCTGCGCCCCGGGAAAAGGAAACGATCCGCTAGAGGTGCTTAGACGCCCTCGACCGTGCGGCGCCAGCCGTAGGGATCGGGCGCATTGCCGCGCTGGATGGCGGTCAGCTCCTGGCGCAGCGCCAGGGTGGCCGGGCCGTCCTGGCCGTCGGCGATCTTGAACGACCCGCCGGGGAAGCGGATCTCGCCGATGGCGGCGATCACCGCGGCGGTGCCGCAGGCGAAAGTCTCGCGCAGGCGGCCGGACGCCGCATCCGCCTTCCAGGTGTCGAAGTCGTACGGCGCTTCCCTGACCGTGCGGCCCTGGGCCCGGGCCAGCGCGATGATCGACTCGCGGGTCACGCCCGCCAGGATCGTGCCGCTGAGCGGCGGCGTCTGGATCGAGCCGTCGTCGAAGACGAAGAACACGTTCATCCCGCCCAGTTCCTCGACCCAACGGTGCTGGGCCGCATCCAGGAAGACCACCTGGTCACAACCGTTCTTGGTCGCCTCGGCCTGGGCCAGCAGGCTGGCCGCGTAGTTGCCGCCGCACTTGGCCGCGCCGGTGCCGCCGGGGGCCGCGCGGCTGTACTGGTCGGTGGCCCAGACGGTCACCGGCTTGGCCCCGCCCTTGAAATAGGCCCCGACCGGGCAGGCGATGACGCAGAAGATGTATTCGCCCGCCGGACGCACCCCCAGGAAGGGCTCGTTGGCGAACATGAAGGGCCGCAGGTAGAGGCTGCCCTCGCCGTCCGGGATCCAGTCCTTGTCGACGCGGACCAGCGCCTCGACCGCTTCCAGGAACAGCTCTTCCGGGACGACGGGCATCGCCATCCGATCGGCCGAGCGGGCGAAGCGGCGGGCGTTCTCTTCCGGGCGGAACAGGGCCACGCCGGCGTTGCCCGTCCGATAGGCCTTCAGGCCTTCGAAGATCTCCTGAGCGTAGTGCAGGACCGCGGCGGCCGGATCCAGCTGGAACGGCTCACGCGCGCGGACCTGGGCCTCGTGCCAACCGGCCTCCGGCGTCCACTTCACCGTCACCATATGGTCGGTGAACACCCGGCCGAACCCCGGATCCTCCAGCAGCGCGGCGCGTGCTTCGGCAGAGGTCGGCTTCGGGTGGGCGAGGGTCGTGAACATCAGGCGCTCCAATCCAGCAGGCGCGCATAGCACAGCGTCGCAGACCGGCAAGTTTCACGTGGGGTGAGCCCCCGCCTCAGACGTCCTTCGCGCAGCGGAAGCCCGTGTGCGAGGTCGAGGTGTCGGTCACCTGGGGATGCCGCGCGGCCGGCCGGTAGCGGCGGCAGTAGCTCTCGGCGCAGAGGTGCGAGCCGCCCTTCATCACCCGGCGCGGCCCCTGGCGCAGCACATCCTCGCTGTGCGCAGGTCCGCGCGGATTGACTGTCGTGCAGCAGGGGATCTGCGGCGCCGTGCGCGAGGCGTACCAGTCGGCCGTCAGCTCCCAGACGTTGCCGATCATGTCGTAGAGGCCATAGCCGTTCGGCGGGAACGCGCGGACCGGCGAGGTGCGCAGCCAGCCGTCGGTCTCCAGGTTCTCGAACGGGAAGCGGCCCTGCCAGTAGTTGGCCTGCGGCCGGCCGCCCGGCGCCAGCTCGTCGCCCCAGGCGAACTCGGCGCCCTCGCGCCCGCCCCAGGCGGCGAACTCCCACTCGGCCTCGGTGGGGAGCCGCTTGCCGGCCCAGGCGGCGTAGGCGGCCGCGTCGTCCCAGGTCACGTGCGTCACGGGATGGTCGGGCAGGTCTTCGTGGGTCGTGGCGTCGCCCCACGGCCTGCGCCAGCTGGCCCCGAAGCAATAGTCCCACCAGCGGCCCGGCTCGTTCAGCGGCACGGGCCCGCGGGTCATCGTGAACACCGCCGAGCCCGCCTTCAGCATGGCGGGATCGGCGTCGGGATAGTCCTCGGCCCGCGGCGCGATCTCGGCCGTCGTCACATGCCCGGTCTCGGCCACGAAGCGGGCGAAGGCGGCGTTGGTCACCGGCGTCTCGTCGATCCAGAACGGGTCCACCTGCACCAGCCGCGACGGGCCCTCCTCGGCGTAGTGGTGATCCGAGCCCATCCGGAAGACGCCGCCCGGCATCCGCAGCATGCCCGCCTCGTCCGCCATCCCGGTCCTCCCCCGCTGTTCGTCCGCTGACATACACGACTTCGCCGCTGCGCTGGACTTCGCGCGGCCGGCGCGGCAAGCCCATATCCGAACTTCGCGGGAGGCGGCATGCGGGTCGTAGTGGTCGGCGCAGGGATCGGCGGCCTGTCGCTGGCGCTCAGCCTGCACGCGGCCGGCATCGAGGCCGTGGTCTGCGAGGCCACGCCCCAGATCCGCCCCCTCGGCGTCGGCATCAACCTGTTGCCCCACGCCGTGCGCGAACTCACCGAACTGGGCCTGGACGCGGCGCTCGCGGCGAACGCCATCCCCACCGGCGCGCTGATATACGCCAACAAGTTCGGCCAGGAGATCTGGCGCGAGCCGCGCGGCCGCGCCGCCGGCTACGCCTGGCCGCAATACTCGATCCACCGCGGCGTGCTGCAGGGCCTGCTGCTGGACGCGGCCCGTGAGCGGTTGGGCGCCGCCGCCATCCTCGCCGATCACGAGGCTGTCGCTGTCGAGAGCGACGCCACGGGCGCCACGGTCAACTTCCGCAGCCGCACCACCGGCGAGCCCTTGCCCAGCCAGCGCGGCGACGTGGTCGTGGCCTGCGACGGCATCCACTCGGCGATCCGGGCGCAGTTCTATCCCGACGAAGGCCCGCCGATCTGGAACCGTCGCGTGCTCTGGCGGGCCACGACGCGGACGGCGCCCTACCTCGACGGCCGCACCATGGTCATGGCCGGCCACCAGGACGTGAAGTTCGTCTGCTACCCGATCGACCCGGCCGCCGACGCCAACGGCGAGGCCCTGATCAACTGGATCGCCGAGCTCCGCTTCCCCGACGAGGCGACGTGGCGGCGCGAAGACTGGAACCGGCCGGGACGCGTCGAGGATTTCCTCCCCCGCTTCGAGACCTGGCGCTTCCCGTGGCTGGACGTGCCGGCGGTGATCCGCGGCGCCGACGCGATCTACGAGTACCCGCTGGTCGACCGCGACCCGATCGCGCGCTGGACCTTCGGCCGGGTGACCCTGCTGGGCGACGCGGCCCACCCCATGTACCCGATCGGCTCGAACGGCGCGTCACAGGCCATCCTGGATGCGCGCACCCTGGCGTTCGAACTGGCTGTCGCCCCCGACGCCGACGCGGCGCTCGCGCGCTACGAGGCGGCGCGGCGGCCGTCCACCAGCGCGCTGGTCCTGGCCAACCGTGGGAACGGGCCCGAGCAGGTGATGCAGCTGACCGAGACCCGGGCGCCCGACGGCTTCGCCCAAATCCACGACGTGCTGAGCCCCGCCGAGCTGGAAGAGGTCGCGGCCAACTACAAGCGGCTAGCGGGCTTCGATCCCGAGGCCCTGAGCCGCCGCCCGTCCCTCACCCCGCCCCGCCCGGAGCCCCGATGAGCGTCACCGCCGACACCCCGTTCCTGGTGATCGAGGCCGATGTCTCGCGCCCCGTCGACCTGGGCCACACGGGCGCGGGCGCCCGGCGCGTCATCCCGATAACCGGCGGCCGGGTGACGGGCGAGGTCGCGGGCGAGATCATGCCGGGCGGCGCCGACTGGCAGATCGTCCACGATGACGGAAACCTGCAGATCGACGCCCGCTACGCCTTCCGGACGGCGACCGGCGAGGTGGTCGAGGTGCATTCGGCCGGCGTGCGCCAGGCCGCGCCCGAGGTCATGGCCCGGCTCAACGCTGGCGAGGACGTCGACCCGTCGGAATACTACTTCCGCACCGCCATGCGCTTCACGACGGGCGCCCCCGCCCTCGCCCACCTCAACTTCCGCCTCGCCGTGGCCCGTGGGATGCGCAAGCCGGGCGGCGTCAGGCTCGAGGTGTTCGCGGTCGTCTGACGCCGCGAAGCCGCGCCTACCGCGGCAGCTTCGACGTGCCCATCAGGAACTCGTCCACCGCCCGGGCGCACTGGCGGCCTTCGCGGATGGCCCAGACGACCAGCGACTGGCCCCTGCGGGCGTCGCCGCAGGCGAAGATGCTGGGCTGCGAGGTCTGGTAGTTGACCACCGTGGCCTTCACGTTGCCGCGCGGATCCAGCGCCACGCCGCTCTGCTCGACCACACCGGCCTTCATCGGACCCACGAAGCCCATCGCCAGGAACACCAGGTCGGCCTTCAGCTCGAAGGTCGAGCCTTCGACCTCGCGCATCTGCAGGCGGCCGTCGTCGCCGGCGGCCCACTCGACGCGGGCGCACTCCAGCGCGGTCACCTGGCCGTCCTTGCCGATGGCGCGCCTGGTCACCACCGCGAAGTCTCGTTCGACGCCTTCCTGGTGCGAGGACGAGGTGCGCAGCTTCAGCGGCCAGTCGGGCCAGGTGAGCGCCTTGTTCTCGTGCGCCGGCGGCTGGGGCATGATTTCCAGCTGGGTCACCGAGGCGGCGCCCTGGCGGTTCGACGTTCCGATGCAGTCGCTGCCGGTGTCGCCGCCGCCGATGACGACCACGTGCTTGCCCTTGGCGTTGATCGTGCCGGTCGGCGCGGCCGTGGCCTCGTCGTCGCCGGCGTTGCGCTTGTTCTGCTGGGTCAGGAACTCCATGGCGTAGTGCACGCCCTTGAGCTCGCGGCCGGGCACTTCCAGGTCGCGCGGATCCTCGGCGCCATTGGCCATCACCAGCACGTCGTAGTCGTCCAGCAGGCGCTGGACGCTGACCATCGACCCCACCTCGAAGCCGGTGCGGAAGATCACGCCCTCGGCCTCCATCTGCCGGACGCGCCGGTCGATGAGGTGCTTCTCCATCTTGAAGTCGGGGATGCCGTAGCGCAGCAGGCCGCCGACCCGGTCGCTCTTCTCGAACACCGTCGTGGCGTGGCCGGCGCGGGCCAGCTGCTGGGCGCAGGCGAGACCCGCCGGGCCGGACCCCACGATCGCGACGCGCTTGCCGGTGCCGCGCTCGGACGGCTCAGGCTTGATCCAGCCCTCTTCCCAGCCCCGGTCGATGATCTGGCACTCGATCGACTTGATGGTGACCGGAGTGTCCGGGATGTTCAGCGTGCAGCTGGCCTCGCAGGGCGCGGGGCAGATCCGCCCGGTGAATTCCGGGAAGTTGTTGGTGGACAGCAGGTTGTCCAGCGCCTCGCGCCACTGGTCGCGATAGACCAGCTCGTTGAAGTCGGGGATCTGGTTGTTCACCGGGCAGCCCTGGTGACAGAACGGAATCCCACAGCTCATGCACCGCGAGGCCTGAGCCTGCAGCTCGGGCTTCGGCAGCGGCACGACGAACTCGTTCCAGTGCTTCAGTCGCTCGGCCACGGGGGCATAGCCCCGGTCGTGGCGCTCGATCTCCAGAAAGCCGGTCGGCTTACCCATCTTTGGTCCCCAGCAGTCTGAAGCTATTCGGCCGCGACGGCGGCCGCGGCGCGGCGCTCGGCCGCCATATCGGTCAGCGCACGGCGGTAGTCGCGCGGCATCACCTTCACGAACGACGGCAGCACGGCGTCCCAGTTCTCCAGGATCTCGGCGGCGCGGGCGCTGCCGGTGTGCAGGTGGTGCCGCTCGATCAGGATGCGCAGCCGCTCGACGTCGTGGCCCAGCAGGTCGCCCATGCCGGCGTTCTCCACCGACACCGAGCGCTGGCTGGGCCTCAGCGCCTCGTCGCCCAGCGCGTTGATCTCGACGGGGTCGAGGTCGACCATGGCCTTGTTGCACAGGGCCTCGAAGCGCTTGCGCGGATCGTAGACGTAGGCCACGCCGCCGCTCATGCCCGCCGCGAAGTTGCGGCCGGTGTCGCCCAGCACCACCACGACGCCGCCGGTCATGTACTCGCAGCCGTGGTCGCCCACGCCCTCGACCACCGCCACCGCGCCCGAGTTGCGCACGGCAAAGCGTTCGCCCGCCACGCCCTCGAAGTAGGCCTCGCCGGCGATGGCGCCGTACAGCACCGTGTTGCCGACGATGATGTTGCGGGTGGGATCGCGACGGCTCTCGGCCGGCTGGCGCACCACGACACGGCCGCCCGACAACCCCTTGCCCACATAGTCGTTGCCGTCGCCGATCAGGGTCAGGCTGACGCCGCGGGCCAGGAAGGCGCCGAAGCTCTGGCCGGCCGTCCCGCGCAGGGTGAGCGCGATGGTGTCCTCGGGCAGGCCGGCGTGGCCGTAGCGCTTGGCGACTTCGCCCGACAGCATGGCGCCGGCGGTGCGGTTGACGTTGCGGATCGTGTACTCCGCCCGGACGGGTTCCCCCTTTTCAAGCGCCGCCTTGGCGTCGGCGATGAACTGGTGGTCCAGAGCCTTTTCCAGGCCGTGGTCCTGACGGTCCTTGTTCCAGAGACAGGCCTGGCCCTCGGCCGGCTTGGCGTACAGCAGGCGCGACAGGTCGACGCCGTGGGCCTTCCAGTGGTCGACCGCACGGGCCATGTCGAGGCGGTCGACGCGGCCGACCATCTCGTTGAGCGTGCGGAAGCCCATCTGCGCCATGATCGCCCGCAGCTCTTCGGCCACGAAGAAGAAGTAGTTGATCACGTGCTCGGGCTGGCCGGTGAAGCGCGCGCGCAGCACAGGGTCCTGAGTGGCCACGCCCACCGGGCAGGTGTTGAGGTGGCACTTGCGCATCATGATGCAGCCGGCCGCGATCAGCGGCGCGGTGGCGAAGCCGAACTCGTCGGCGCCCAGCAGCGCGCCGATGGCGACGTCGCGGCCGGTGCGCAGGCCGCCGTCCACCTGCACCGCGATGCGCGTGCGCAGGCCGTTCAGCAGCAGCGTCTGCTGGGTCTCGGCCAGGCCGATCTCCCAGGGCGAACCCGCATGCGTCAGCGAGGTGAGCGGCGAGGCGCCCGTGCCGCCCTCGAAGCCCGAGATGGTCACATGGTCGGCGCGCGCCTTGGCGACGCCCGCGGCCACGGTGCCCACGCCCACTTCCGAGACCAGCTTCACCGAGATGCGGGCCTTCGAGTTGACGTTCTTCAGGTCGTGGATCAGCTGGGCCAGATCCTCGATCGAGTAGATGTCGTGGTGCGGCGGCGGGCTGATCAGGCCCACGCCCGGCGTCGAGTGCCGGACCTTGGCGATGTTCTTGTCCACCTTGTGCCCGGGCAGCTGGCCGCCCTCGCCGGGCTTGGCGCCCTGGGCCATCTTGATCTGGATGTCGTCGGCGTTGACCAGGTACTCGGCGGTCACCCCGAACCGGCCCGACGCCACCTGCTTGATGGCCGAGCGCATGGAATCGCCGTTGGGCAGCTTCACGAAGCGGTCGGGCTCTTCGCCCCCCTCACCCGTGTTCGACCGCCCGCCGATGCGGTTCATGGCGATGGCCAGGGTGGTATGGGCCTCGCGGCTGATGGAGCCGAAGCTCATGGCGCCGGTCGAGAAGCGCTTCACGATCTCGGACGCCGGCTCCACCTCGTCCAGCGGGATCGGCGTCTCGGCGGGCTTGAAGCGCATGAGGCCGCGCAGCGCGAGCACGCGCTCGGACTCGTCGTTGATGGCCTTGGCGAACTTCTCGTACTCGGCCGGGATGTTGCCCCGCACGGCGTGCTGCAGGCCCGAGATCGATTCCGGGGTCCAGGCGTGAGCCTCGCCGCGCAGGCGCCAGGCGTACTGGCCGCCGACGTCCAGCATGGTCTTGTAGATGGGATTGTCGCCGAACGCGTCGCGGTGACGGCGCACCGTCTCCTCGGCCACCTCGGCCAGGCCCACGCCCTCGATCGTCGTGGCGGTGCCCGTGAAGTACTTGTCGATCAGCGCCGACGACAGGCCCACGGCGTCGAAGATCTGGGCGCCGCAGTACGACTGGTAGGTCGAGATGCCCATCTTGGACATCACCTTCATGATGCCCTTGCCGACGGCCTTGATGTAGTTCTTGCGCACGTCGTAGGCCGACAGCGTCAGGCCGTTCTTGACCCGCAGCTGCTCCAGCGTCTGGAACGCGAGGTACGGGTTCACCGCCTCGGCGCCATAGCCCGCCAGCACACAGAAGTGGTGCACCTCGCGCGCCTCGCCGGTCTCGATGACCAGGCCGGTCTGCATGCGCAGGCCCTGGCGGATCAGGTGGTGGTGCACCGCCGCCGTGGCCAGCGCCGCCGGGATCGGGATCCGTCCCGCCGACACCTCCCGATCCGACAGGATCAGGATGTTCATGTCGGCCAGCACGTTGTCGGTGGCCTCGCGGCACACGCGGTCCAGCGCGGCCTCGAGCCCCGCCGCGCCCTCTTCCGCCGGCCAGGTGATGTCGATCGTCGCGGTGCGGAACGCACCATCCAGCAGTTCGCTGACCGCCCGGATCTTGGCCAGGTCCTCGTCGGTCAGGATCGGCTGCGCCACTTCCAGCCGCTTATGGGTGCCGGCCTGGCGGCCCAGCAGGTTGGGCCTGGGCCCGATCATCGAGACCAGGCTCATCACCAGCTCTTCCCGGATCGGGTCGATGGGCGGGTTGGTCACCTGGGCGAAGTTCTGCTTGAAGTACTCGTAGAGCAGCTTGGCGCGGCCCGAGAGCACGGCGATCGGCGTGTCGTGGCCCATCGAGCCGATCGGGTCGTCCCCGTCGCGGCCCATCGGCTCCAGGAAGAACTGCAGGTCTTCCTGCGTGTAGCCGAACGCCTGCTGGCGATCGAGCAGGGTGCCGGTGTCGTTGGGCTGGGCCTCGGCGGCGACGCCCTCCAGCTTCAGCTCTTCCAGCTTGAACTGTGTCTCCGCCAGCCACTCCTCATAGGGCTCGGCTGCGGCGAGGGTCTTCTTGATCTCCTCGTCCTCGATGATGCGCCCTTCTTCCATGTCGATGAGCAGCATCTTGCCGGGCTGGAGGCGCCATTTCCTGAGGATGCGCTCCTCGGGAACGTCCAGCACGCCGGCCTCGGACGCCATGATCACATGGTCCTGGTCGGTGATGACGAAGCGGGCCGGACGCAGGCCGTTGCGGTCCAGCGTCGCGCCGATCTGGCGGCCGTCGGTGAAGGCCACGGCGGCCGGGCCATCCCACGGCTCCATCAGGGCGGCGTGATATTCGTAGAAGGCCTTGCGCTTGGCATCCATCAGCGGATTGCCGGCCCAGGCCTCCGGGATCAGCATCATCACCGCCTGAGCCAGCGGAATGCCCCCGGCGACCAGCAGTTCGAGCGCGTTGTCCAGGCACGCGGTGTCCGACTGACCGTGCGGGATCAGCGGCCACATCTTGTTGAGGTCGGGCCCCAGGAGATCGCTCTCCAGGGTGCGCCGGCGCGCATTCATCCAGTTCACGTTGCCGCGCACGGTGTTGATCTCGCCGTTGTGGGCGATGAACCGGTAGGGGTGCGCCAGCTTCCAGGACGGGAAGGTGTTGGTGGAGAACCGCTGGTGAACCAGGGCCAGGGCGCTCTCGCAGCGCTCGTCCCGCAGGTCCTTGTAGAAGCTGCCCACCTGGCCTGCGAGCAGCAGGCCCTTGTAGACCACCGTCCGCGTCGAGAACGACGGCAGATATACGTTGACCAGGTCGGGCAGGCCCCGCTTGGCGGCCACGTCGGCCAGCGGGTTCTGGAACTGCTTGCGCACGGCCAGAATCTTCCGCTCGTGGGCGTCCTGATCCCTCACGTTCGGGCCGCGGCCGACGAACGCCTGGCGGATCACCGGCATCGACGCCAGCACCGCCTCGCCCAGCCCGGTGGTGTCGACCGGCACGTCGCGCCAGCCCAGCAGCGGCTGCTTTTCCACCTTCAGGAAGTGCTCGAACTGCTCCAGCGCCGCGGCGCGGGCCAGGGCGTCCTGCGGCAGGAAGCACATCGCCACCGCGTACTCGCCCAGCGGCGGCAGCTCGACGCCCTCTTCCTTGGCCCACTCGCGATAGAGCCCGTCCGGAATCTGAATCAGAATCCCGGCGCCGTCGCCCACCAGCGGGTCGGCGCCCACGGCGCCGCGATGGTCGATGTTGACCAGAATCTGCAGGCCGGCCTGGATCACCTCATGCGATTTGCGTCCTTTGATATTGGCCACAAAGCCCACGCCGCACGCGTCGCGCTCGTTCCGGGGATCGTAGAGTCCTTGCCGTTCAGGCAGAGCCATCGTCGTCGTCTTCCAATCAACCACGCGCAAGCACGGCCCCACGTCTCGAACGAAGGGTCGCGCGCGCACCTCACCGCGCCTTTAAGCGGCAAGATCGTGCCTTGTCGATAGGTGGGCCTGCTGCCCAGGGGTAAACTTTTCTAATCCCCGGATCAGAAGGCGGTGATCCATGAGGCGCGCCCGAACGAGAGGATCGAGCTGTCGCCGGGAGGCGCGGCGTTCCGTCGCGAGCGGCACGCCAGCCGTCGGTCTTGTCCGCTCTCGGCTTGAAACGACAGCGGCGACGGCGCGTCGGACCTAGGCCACCAGCACCCCGTCGCCGCCACGGCGCGCCATCAACTGGTCGATCGTGCCGTAAAGACTGGTCATCGAGACCGGCTTCCAGATCACCTCGTCGGCCCCGGCCTCCCGGCAGTCGGCGTCGATCGTCGCGCCCGAGTCGGCCGTCACCACGATCACCGGAACGTTGGCCTTGTCGTCGCCACGCGCGCGGATGTGGCGGATGGCGGTCATGCCGTCCATTCCCGGCATACGCAGATCCATGAGCACCAGGTCGTAGTCGTTGGCCTCGATCATCGCGAGGCCCGCCGGGCCGTCCTCGGCCTCGGTCATCTCCATGCCGCCTGCGGTCAGCATCTCTCTCACGACGCGGCGGTTGACCTCGTTATCCTCGACGAACAAAACCCGCATGCGGGGAGCTCCAGATATGTCGGACGCCCGACACCCGACAGCCTACGCCTCCACGGTCGAGGTTAACATCGCCTGGGCGGCGCAAGGTTTCGATCCGGACATGTTGCCGCGCTTAGCCTGATGCGGGTCCGCGGCCTTCAGGCCCGCGTGAGACCGATGCGCGCGCCGCACAGCACGACCTCGCCGTCGGCGCCCAGGCGACCGCGCGCCTTGGCCCGGGCCCGCACGGCGTCAGGATCGCGCACCGCGACGTCGAAGGCGGCCACGCCCTCGCCCCGTCCGTCGGTCGCGCGGGTGAACCGGATCTCGCCGTCCTTCAGCGGGATCGACCAGACGTCGCCGCCGCCGGTCCGCTCGCGGCCCAGCACCTCGGCCCAACGCTTCGACATCGCGTCGGGATCGTCGGCCTGCACCTCGGCGGCGACGATCTTCGTCGACACGTCGGTCTTCACATTGTCCGTCCAGTTCGGACCGCCCCACTCCCAGCGGTCGTAGGGGACCATCTCGTCCAGCGACAGGATCGCCCCGCCCACGTCCTTCGGGTGCAGGTGGGTGAAATGGACGCCATCGCCGTCGAACAGGTCGGCGAAGCGCACGCCCTTGGCCGTCGCCAGCTCGCGCGACGCCTTGATGTCGTCCACCTGCAGGATGACCATGTAGCCGCCGTCGCCGCCGCGCTTCTCCAGCAGCCGCCCCGCCGTCGTCCCGGCCTGTGTGGGCGAGACGACCTCCAGGAAGGTGTCGCCGATCGGCCAGACGGCGTTGTGCAGGCCGTACTTCCGCACGCCGGGGTCGGCGTAGTCGCCGCCCAGGCCCAGCACGTCGACGATGTCGGCCTTGGCCGCGGCGAGATCCTCGCCCACCAGGGCGATCTGACGGATGCGCATGGTCTTCCTCCCACCTTTGTCGTAGCGGCCAGACTACCGAGCCGCCTGCCTTGGCGTCGAGCCTTACCGGGCGGCGCCTTCCGCCCTTGCGGCGAGGGGCCTATCGTCCCGGCCAAGAGGAAGGGAGATGAAGACCATGGCCGACATCGACACCGGGACCACCGACCTGCTCGCCCGCCAGGAGGGCGGCGTGCTGACGCTCACGCTCAATCGGCCCGAGGCGCGCAACGCGCTGTCCGGCGAGATGCTGAGCGCGCTGTCGCAGCAGCTGGCCTGGGCCGAACTCGAGCCGTCGGTGCGCTGCATCGTGGTCACGGGCTCGGGCAAGGGCTTCTGCGCCGGCGGCGACGTGAAAGGCATGGCCACCCGCAACTCTGGCGGCGAGCCTCAGAGCCTGGACGACCGCCTGCAGGGCCAACGGGTCAGCCAGCGGGCCACCTCGGGCAAGCTGTTCAAGATGGCCAAGCCCACCATCGCCGCCCTGCCCGGCGCCGCGGCCGGCGCGGGTCTCGGCATCGCGCTGGCCTGCGACCTGCGGATCATGGCCCGCTCGGCCGTGCTGACGACCGCCTTCGCCAAGGTGGGCTTCCCGGGCGACTACGGGGCGGGCTTCTTCCTGTCCAAGATGGTCGGCGCCGCCAAGGCCCGCGAGCTCTTCTACTTCTCCGACCGCGTGAGCGCCGACGAGGCCCTGGCGCTGGGCCTCGTGAACTGGGTCGTCGAGCCCGAAGAGCTCGAAGCCAAGACCAAGGAGATCGCCCAGAAGCTCGCCTCGGGCCCTTCGGTCGCCTTCCGCTACATGAAGGAAAACCTGAACCGCGCGCTCATGGGCGCCGACGTGGACGAGTACCTCGACATCGAGACCACCCACCAGGTCCACTGCAGCCAGACCCACGACCACCAGGAAGCCGCCAAGGCCTTCGTGGAAAAGCGCGATCCGGTGTTCCTGGGACGGTAGCTTTTCCCCTCCCTTCTGAACGTCATGGCCGGGCTTGTCCCGGCCACCCAGAAACGAGGCGATGAAGCGAGGGCCACGGCATGGCCGCGCGCACCTGGCAGCGGCAGCGTGTCTGGATCCCCGGGACAGGCCCGGGGATGACGTTCAAGAATGGGGGCTAGAAGACCGACCACCCCATGCGCGCCGCCAGCCGCTCCAGCGCCAGCGTGCCCACCTGGGAGTTGCCCACCTCGTTCAGCCCCGGCGACCAGACGGCCACCGCCGCCTTGTCCGGCACCACGGTCAGAATCCCCCCGCCCACGCCGCTTTTGCCCGGTAGGCCCACCTGGAAGGCGAACTCGCCCGAGGCGTCGTAGTGGCCGCAGGTCATCATGATGGCGTTGATGCGCCGCGCGTGCTCGGGCGACAGGATGCGCTCGCCGGTCAGCGGGTCCTGCCCCTCCTTGGCCAGGAACAGGCCAGCCCGGGCCAGCTGGCGGCAGGTGATCCGCAGCGAGCACTGGTGGAAATAGGTCTGCAGCACCTCCTCCACCGGGCTGTGCATGTTGTCGAAGCCGCGCATGAAGTTGGCCAGCGCATAGTTGCGGAAGCCGGTCGCCGCCTCGGAACTGGCCACCTCGCGGTCGACGTCGATGGTCTCGTTGTCGGCCAGCCGGCGCAGCGTGTCGCGGATGTCGGCGATCGCCTCGGTCGAGGTGCGCCCCGCCAGCACCGCATCGGTCACCACGATGGCGCCGGCGTTGATGAACGGGTTCCGCGGCACCCCCTTCTCGGCCTCGAGCTGGACGATCGAGTTGAACCGCGACCCCGACGGCTCACGCCCCACCCGCGCCCACAGGGCCTCGCCGATCCGGCCGAGCGCCATAGTCAGGGTGAAGACCTTCGAGATGCTCTGGATCGAGAACGGCATCCAGGCGTCGCCGTACTCCGCCGTCTCGCCCTCGGTCGTGATCACCGCCATGCCGAAGCGGTTGCCGTCCACTCGGGCCAGGGCGGGGATGTAGTCGGCGACCTTACCCTCGCCCCGATGGGCGTCCATCTCGCGCCCGACGGCGGCGACGGCTTCGGCGAGGGTCAGGGCTTCGGTCATGCCGAAGGCTAGAACGTCACCTTGGCGCTGAGAACCACCCGGCTGTCGTAGGTCTTGCCCAGGCTGTGCTTGTCGGTGTCGTGGTAGCGAAGGTCCAGGCCCAGGTTGTCGGTCAGCGCATAGCCCATGCCGACGTTCCAGGTGGTGTAGTCGCCCGCGCCGTCGAACGTCTGGCGGCCCAGCGCGGCGCTGAACGACAGCTTGTCGGTGGCCGAGAACTCGCCGTTGACCTCGTAGTACATCGACGTGTCGATATGCCCGTAGCTGTCGGGCACGTAGTACAGCCCGGTCCCCAGGGTGGCCGGCCCCAGCGGGATCGAGGCCTTGGCCTGCAGTTCGACGTAGTCCAGGTCGGCGCCCGAGGGGGCGTCCACATAGCCGTAGTACAGCACGCCCAGGTCCAGCGAGACCGCGCCCAGGGTCGGCGCGACGCCGGCGTAGATGTCGAACTCCGCGTCGGTGGAGTCGTTGAAGTCGACGTTCGAGACCCAGACCCCGCCGTAGAAGAGCCCGGAGGTCACATCGACGCCGCCGAACACCTGCGGGTTCTCATCTGTGTTGCTGACGCCGCGGAAGACGTAGTCGGTGGCGGCGCCGACGTTGAAGCTGACCGAGAGGTCGTTGTCCTGGGCCAGGGCGGGGCCGGTGGACAGGGCGGCCGCGACGGCGGCGAAAAGGAGGGTCTTGCGGAGGCTCATGCCGAATCCTTCGGAAGCGAGGGACACACTCAGCACGCAACACACTTAACGGAACCTTGGCGGCGTTCGGCGAAACGCGCCACCCGCAAGGCTCATCCCCCCAGCAAGACCTCGCTGAAGGCCCCGCGCATGCAGTGGTTCGAGCTCATCGAGGCCCCGTAGCCGCCGGCGTTCAACAGCGCGATCCGGTCGCCCTCGGCCAGCGGCGGCATCGGCTTGCCCCTGGCCCAGGTGTCGAGCGCCTCGTTGATGTTGCCGGCGATGGTGACCGGCCGCCACGGCCCGTCCCGCGGCGTGCACGCCACGGGCTCGCACGGCAGGTCGTAGTAGGCCGGCTCGGGCGCCAGGTTGAACCCGCCGTCCACCGCCACGAACGTCACGTCGCGCTTGGGTTCCACGTCCACGACGCCCAGCACCAGGACGCCCGCGTCCTTCACCAGAAAGTCGCCGGGCTCGACCGCCACGGTCACGTCGCGGCCCGCGAACCGGCGCTGCAGGATCGCCGCCCACCGGCTCAGGTCCAGCGGCCGGTCCCCCTCGCGGTGCGGCAGGCCCAGCCCGCCGCCCACGTTCACCGTCCGCACCTCGGGCGCGTCGTCCAGGAACCCCAGGCCTGCCCCCACGGCCGCGTCCCACGCGTCCAGCTCGTTGGTCAGGTACCCGCAGCCCACGTGGAAATGCAGCGAGGTGATGCTCAGCCCATGCGCCCGCGCCATCGCCAGCGCCTCGGGCCACTGCTGGCGATAGACGCCGAACTTGGTCACCTCGGCGCCGGCGTAGGTCAGCCGCTCGCTGCCGCCATAGCCCGTGCCGCGCTCAGGATTCACCCGCACCCCGATGGCCCGGCCCGGCGCCCGCTCGCCGATCCGCCGGATCTGGCCCACGCTGTCGCAGTTGATGGTCAGGTCCGGGTGCTTCAACAGCCGGTCCAGGTCGCGGTTCGACACCGCCGTGCCCGTGAAGCTGATGTCCCGGGCCGCGAACCCTGCCGCCACTGCGCGATCCACCTCGTCGGGCGAGCAGACATCGACGCCGCACTTGCCCCACCCGGCCATCGTCTCCAGCAGGGGAACGAAGCGGTTCGCCTTCATGGCGTAGTAAACCCGCGTCGGCCGGCCCACCGTCGCCAGCGCCGCCTGCAGCCGCCCCAGGTTCGCCGCCACCCGCTCGGCGCTGTACAGGAACAGCGGCCCCTCGGCCGCCTCGGCCATCGCGGCCACGTCGCGCCCGGCGAACATCAGCCGCCCGTACGCGTAGTCCAGATCGTCCCGCGCCCACCAGAACCGGGCCCCGGCCTGCGCGGCCGCCCGCGCGCTCACGCGGGGTCCAGCGTGGCCAGGTAGGCGCGGCCTTCGGCGTTGGCGCCCTCGGACCGGCCGGTGATCCAGCGGCGGCAGATGGAGGCGCCGCAATGGCAGGCGAACTGGCGGTACAGCACGTCCTCGGTGGCCGCATAGTCGATGGTCAGCAGCCCGCCCGCCTCGACATCCTTCAGCGCCTGGAGCTCGAACCGCGACATGTCGAGCCGGCAGTTGGGGTCGCAGGCGTGCGACAGGTAGCCGATGTACTTGGTGTCGGCGATGTGGAGTGTCTCGGTCACCTGCAGGCTGTGCAGCCGCAGCTCGGGCGTGATCAGGCCGGTGAAGTGATGCACCACGTCGCCCGCCCGGCGCGCCACCAGGGTCTTCACCCCCAGCCCATGCTCGGACGAGGTGTCCAGCACCTCGAGCGCCTCGTCCTCCGAGGCCAGGGATTCGCGGTTCGTCGACATCACGCGACCAGGATGCCCTATTCGCCCTAGGGTCGAGAAGGTGACACGAGGTCGTAGGACCTCGAAAAGCGCAGCCTGTTGCGCCCGTCGGCGCGCGCATAGCCGACGTCGTCCATCAGCTTGCGCACCAGATGCACGCCCAGCCCGCCCACGGCGCGGTCATCGACATCCAGGCTGGTGTCGGGCGTCGCCGCCGCGGTGGGGTCGAACGGCGCGCCGTCGTCGGCCACCTCGACCGCCACGCGGCCATCCCGGGCGCTCACCGCCACGTCCACGCGGGTCGCGCCGCTGTAGTCCAGCACGTTGCTCAGCACCTCGTCGGCGGCGATCATCACGGCGCTGGCCGCGGCCATAGGCACGCCGGCCTCGTCGAGCCACGCCTCGATCGCATCCATCAGGTGAGGAAGCCCCGCTCTGCCGCTGGAGAGCGAATGGGAGAAATCAGCGTCCATATCGCCCTTGCGGGGACTCATCTCCCCCACTCTAGTCACGTGGCCAATTATCGCAAACTGCCCGATACTGGCCATTGCAGGATCATGAGACGAGCCGATGCAGATCAGTGAACAGACCCGTGACGGCGCCTTGGTGATCCAGGCCTCCGGACGGCTCGACTCCAGTTCGGCCGGCGGGCTCGAGGCGGTGCTGCCCGCCCGCATCCAGACCCACGACAAGGTGGTGCTGAACCTGACCGACGTCGCCTACGTCTCGTCCGCGGGCCTGCGCGTGCTGCTGATCGGCGCCAAGGCGGCCCGCGCCGGCGGCAAGAAGCTGGCCCTGGCCGGCCTGTCGGACTCGGTCCGCGAAGTCTTCGACATCTCGGGCTTCACCAGCCTGTTCACCATCGCCCCCGACGTGGACGGGGCGATCGCCGCGCTGGGCTGACGGGCGGCGGCGGGAGGATTGCTGCCGCGCTGCAGACATGTTCTTTCGTTCCAACTACTTCCTGGCGATGGTACACTTTGCGGACGGGCCGCCCGGAGGGGTCGGCCGGTCGCCTTGCGTAAGGGGCAAGTATGCAGCGTCGGCTTTGGGCGATGGCCGTTGTGGCGATGGCGCTGATCGCATCGCCAGCGATGGCCAAGGTAGTCATGGTGAATGCGATCTTGGACCTGACCGCAGCCACTGAACGGTACCCCGGCCTTGGCTGGTATGAGCTCACAACCTTTACCGCGCCCGTAACTATTGCCGAGGGCGACACCATAGACATAACCCTGACCTTCCTAGGCGATCAGAGAGTTTCGATCACTCAAGACCCTGAAAAGAACTACGCCTTTGCATTCGCGAGGTTGCGGGGTGCCTATGATGCCTACCCCGCCTATGACGGACCAAGCGTATATTGGTCGACCATGACCGAGCTCTTGGACCTACAGGGACCGGCCCGCGCCATCTCCAGCTACGCATATACCGGATACGGCGGCGGGACGTCTGTTGCAGCCGTATCCGGCGCGGCTTTCTTTTTCATCGACGGCGCAGCAACAGCGTCGTTTTCCGGCTTCCACACAGTCTTGGATGTCCTCTCGCTCGCAGAGTACTCGAGCGGCGGCCCGACTACGTTCGACGCTTCCATGATCGACTTCAACTTTGGGCTCGACACGCTGGGAGTGCCGGAGCCTTCGGCGTGGGCCTTGATGATGCTGGGCGTCGGCGCCGCTGGCGCCACATTGCGACGAACCCGCCGGCACTCAGTGTTGGGCGCGCCAAAGAGCTATCGCTAGCGCTGGCGGAAGCACTGACTGTCCCTCTCGTCGGTCTTTCATACCTGGCCGCGATTTCCCCCTGGCCAGCGAGATTCCAAAACGGTCGGATGGTGACATCGCCGTCGGGTCCGATAGCCGCACACGATTAGCCCAAGACCGCCACGAACCCCGGCCCGTTCAGCAGGGCCCCCAGATCCTCGACGATGTCCGCCGCAGCCACACTCTGAGCGCGGCCGACGTAGACCTCGGCGCGCGCCGCATCCTCAGGGTCCAGCAGGCTGACCGCCGCGGCGGCCATGGGTTCCGCCGTCGACCACGTCCGCCACGCCAGCCGATCCGCCCCGAACGCCGCCTTCGCCTCGGCGATGCGGTCCTGGGCGTTGCCGTCCAGCAGGTGCGCCTCGAAATAGCGTTGCGCCGCCAGGGCCTGGGCCAGCGCCGCGGCGGGCGTCTCGCCGGCGCAGACGCCCATCACCAGCCCGGCGCGATCGCCGTCACGGGCCAGGGCGTAGAACGACCCCGCCGGCGGACGGCCCAGCCTGCGGATGGCCACCGCCGCCCCGCCCGCTTCAACCGTCAGCGCCGGGAAGGCCGTCTCGTGGAAGGCCGCGGAACTCGCCGCCTCGTCGCGCTCGCGGTCGCGGCGCGCCAGTTCGTGGCGGCCCCGCGCCAGTCGGCCCTGCACGCTGGTGCGCATCAGCCGCACCGCCAGCGCCAGGTCACGCGTCTCGCGGATCTTGAAGCCGTCGATGTCGGCGGCCGGCGCGTCGGTGCGGATGGCCTCGATCATCGCGTTGGACCCGGCCAGCTCGCGCACGATGCGGCGGGCGATCACCAGCGCCAGGACCAGGCCTACGAGCCCCGCCCCCGCCACCAGCACGACCAGCAGCCGCAGCAGGTTCTCCATCCGGTCGAACACGACCTCGGCGTCGATCCGCGCCACCACGAACCGACCGCCCGCCGCGGGCGCCAGTCCGGTGATCCGGCGATGCCCGTGGGTGTCGATCTCGATCGGCAGCGCCGTAGGTCGCGTCGGCCGGGCGAACGGGGTCCGTCCGCCGGGCGGCGGATTGCCGGCCAGTTGCCAGAGCCGCCCGTCCGGATCGACGATGTAGAGGCTGGTCAGTCCGGTGACGTGCTTCGCCGCGGCCTTGATCCCGGCGTCGCGGACCGGGTCGGCCAGGGCCGCGCCCAGCTCGTGGGTGTCGGCGAAGGCGGCGACGGTGACGGCCGCGGCGATCGCCTGGGCCTCCAGCCCGCGCTCGGCCTCGGCGCGCTCCCAGAAATAGACCAGGCCGGCATTGACGCCGGCCAGCAGCAGGAACAGCGGCACGACCAGGATCAGGAAGGTGCGGCGGATGCTCATCACGGGCCCCGCTCGGCCAGATCGCGCAGGCCCACCACGAACTCGGGGCACTCGCGGGCGATGGTGAAGACGTGGGGCTTGGCGATGACCAGGGCCTCCAGCCCCTCGGGGCCCGCCGTGTAGTCCGCCTCGGTCGACAGGCCGAACAGCAGGCCGGGCGCGTCGAACACCACCGGCGCGGCGACGCCCTCGACCAGCGCGCCGCCCTCGATCACCACGAACAGCGCTTCGGCCACCAGGCCGGCCGGCAGCACCACCTTGCCCGCCTCGAACCGCCGCGGCCGCGCATGCCGCGCGATCAGCAGCAGCTCGGTGTCTTCCAGCCGCTGGAACGGCCCGATCTCGCGCAGCGCGAACAGGCGCTGGACCACCTCCGGCCCGATCATGCCCGGGCCTCCTCGGCCACCACGCCGTGGCGCGCGACGGCCAGCGCGGCCCAGCGGGCGGCCAGCTTGCGATCCCTGGCGAAGCGGGCCGCCAGCTCGGTCATCGCCCGACGCTCCAGCCGCGCCTCCAGGCCATCGTCGGCCGCGCGCCAGACCACCTGCCGGGCCTTGTCACTCACCAGCACCACCGGCTCTGGCGGGCCCAGCACCTCGTCCAGCAGCCGAGCGTTGCGCTCGCGGTCCTTGGCCAGCGTGTCGCTCCAGGCAGTGCGCATCATCGCGACCAGATCGCTGGCCAGGTCGCCCAGCGAGACCCGCAGGCGGCCCACTTCCCGGGGCGCGGCGGTCTCGGCCGGCGGCGCCCGGTCGCCCGCGGCGATCCGCAGGGCTTCCGACTTCAGCGCCTCGATGGGCCGCGCCACCCAGCGCAGGATCAGCAGGGTCACCAGCGCCGAGGCCAGAAGCGAGGCCACCCCGATCAGGGCGCTGACCAGCAGCGCGTTCTGGGTCGCCACCTCGATCACCGAGATGTTCACGTCGGCCCCGGCCGTGGCGACGATCTTGCCCTGCCTGTCGCGCACCGGCGCGGCGGCGGTCTTGAGCAGGCCCCACTGCTCCTGGAACTCGATCGGCGAGATGTAGAGGCTGCCGTCGGTCTGGGTCTTGCGCAGGCCGGCGCGGGTTTCCGGCGTCAGCTCGTCCTCCGAGCCGATCGTCGAGTGCTCGTCGCCCAAGGTGGAATCCAGCACGTAGATCACGTCCTGCGTGCCGCCCAGCACCTGGGAATAGAGGTAGGTCAGCCCCAGTTCGCTGCGGATGCGGCGCATCGGAAGCACGTTCCGCCGGTACTGGGCCATCTCCTCGACCGCCTCGGCGGGCGCGCGCACCTGGGCCGCCCGGATCAGGAAGTCGTGGTCGTTGGGGTCGATCAGCGCGCCCGTCAGCGCGCTGGTGGTCACCAGCTTGCGCGAGAAGCCGTCCAGGATCGTGTCGTAGAGCCTCGTATAGGTCAGCGCGCCCAGCCCCATCGCCAGCACGACGATGGCCGGGGTGAAGGTGCGCCAGAGCAGCGCCTGGATCGGGATTCCGTCAGGCCGCATAGGCGCGCGTGTCCTGGGATTTCAGCATGGCCAGCGCCAGATCGGGATAGCGGGCGGCCACCTCGTCGATGTCGGCGCGCGACAGCCACCAGGAGCGGCCGGGCAGGACCAGTTCGACGGGCTTGCGCGCCGCAGGCGTCGCCGTCGCCCGTTCGGCCAGGGCCACCTGGGCCTCGATGGAGCCCTGCGCCAGTTCGGGCCGCGCGCGGATCGCCGCCACCAGATCGACCACCGTCGGCCGATCGTCCGGGTCGAGGCCCAGCAGGGTTGTGAAGCTGTCGCGGAAGATGGCGGGCATGTCGGGCTCGATCCCGCCGCGCAGACAAGCCGCCAGTTCGGCCGGCGGGACCAGATCGCGCAGGGCCTGCGCGGCCGCTGCGGCCTCGAAGCCATGCGCCGTGTCCACCGCCATCTTCAGCAGGGACATCAGGTCGCCTTCCGCTCCGCCGGCCGCGACGCCACGGCGGGTGATCAGCGGCTCCAGCTTCTTCCAGGTCGCGTGGTCGACGCCCGCCGCGACGGCCTCGATGGCGTTGCCGCGCACCTTGGGATTGGCCGAGTGCAGCGAGACGATCAACAGGTCGAAGTCGGGCAGCCGGCCGCCCAGGGCCAGCAGCTCCAGGGTGAAGTCCACCGACTCGGCGATGCGCTGACGATAGGCGTGCGCCAGCAGCGAGATGGCGGGCGAGCGGTCGGCCTCGGCCTCGAAGCGTTCAGCGATGGCCAGCCGGGGCCCCGTCTCGCCCAGTTCCTCGCTGACCAGCCGGTCCAGCTGCGACAGGAACTGCGCGTGGCTCAGGGTCGACAGCGCCCGGGCGGCCACGGCGCGGGCGCGGTAGGGGGTCAGGTCGTGGCCCAGGGCCTGCATCAGCCGCGGGATCGCCGCTTCGCCCAGCCCGGCCAGCAGCGCCTCGACGGCGCGCAGCTCGCGCGGGCTGAGCCGCGCGGCGGCGTTCAGCAGCGGCGGGATCGCCTCGACGTCGCCGATCGCGGCCAGGATCTCCAGGATCGTGCGCCGGCTGGCGCGGTCCATGGTGGGCAGGTTGGCCACCAGCGGGCCCACCAGCCCGATGTCGCCAGGCCCGACCACGCTCACCAGCGCGGTCAGCGCATACTTCCGCACCGAGGGCGACGGGTCGTTGAGCTTTGCGGCGAACGCCTTGGTGGCCTCGGATTCCGCTTCGTCGCCGTCAGAGTGCTCAGACGGTCGCGCGGCGTGGGCGTGCAGCAGCCAGCGCGCCGCCGCCGCCGCGCTCGAGTCGGGCTCGGCGGCCTTGGCCTTCAGCGCCTCGGCGGCGGCCGGCGCGAACACCGGGCGGGCCAGGTCGGGGTCTCCGAAGTTCAGCCAGCCGCGGCGCATGTTGGCTTCCATGGCCGCCGGATAGAAGTGACGCAGCGCCAGCACCACGGCGACCAGCACCGCGCCCAGCACCACGCCGATGCCCGACAGCTCGCGCATGTCGGCGGTCTTGGCCGCCATCAGCAGGAAGCCGCCCGCCAGCAGGCTGGCCAGCGGTTCGGCCAGGCCCTCGACCACCGTGCGGAACGGCCGCTTCACCGCCGACGGCGTCGCGTTGAACAGGAGGTTCTGGTTGTTGTACTCGATCGAGGTCAGCACCCCGTGATACGCGAAGAACGCCGCGAACGCCGCCCACTCGCCCCCCGCCACGAAGAAGTAGGCGAACACCGCGAAGTAGCTGAGCGGCAGGATCAGGGCCACGTTCCGCACCCCCGCCCGCGTCACCAGCCGGTTGAACACGAACAGGCAGATCACGAGGTTGAAGATGTTGGTGGCCGCATAGAGCTGGCCGAACAGCGCCGCCAGTTCCGCCTCGCCCCGGCCTTTCTGCAGCACCGTCGAGTATTGGTACTCGGCCAGGTTGGTCATCAGCAGCGTGACGAACAGCGTCAGCACCAGGGTCACCGCATAGGGCGAGCTCTTGAACGTCTGGGCCACGCGCAGGAACTGGGTGCGCACGTCGCCGCTCTCGCCGTCGAGGTCGGCGTCGCTGTCGGCGATCCGCGTCCAGCGCCGGCGCAGCATCTCGGCCACCGGCGCCGTCGCCAGCGCCACCCCGGCCCACACCAGCATGAAGGCGTGCATCGGGATCACCCCCGCCAGCAGGCTCACGACCAGCGCTCCCAGGGTGGTCCCCAGGGCGCAGAAGGCGGCGAACAGCGGGAAGAGGCGCTTGGCGTCCTGGATGTCGAAGTAGGTGTCGGTGAAGTTCCAGAACAGCGTGTAGAGGCCGATGTACCACATCGCGAGGTACAGCTTCAGCGCGTAGTAGAGCCAGTTGTCGAAGGGCTTGGGCAGCCCCACCTCGATCAGGCCCCAAAGGATCGCGCCGCCCGCGATCAGCAGGCCCAGCGTGACCTCGACCACGCGATCGATGGAGAAGCGAACCAGCAGATACGAGAAGAGCGCCGTGTAGACCAGCATCACGGCGGGCGTGAGAAGGAAGATCACCGGCAGCTGGCCCGCGCCGACGTGCGTCAGGAACGCCGCGTCGCCCGCGGCGAAGCCGATGCCCATCCCGGTCTGCAGCATCAGTCCGAACAGCCCGAACTGGAGGAGCTTTGGCCACTCCCCAGGCTCGACCTTGAACAGACGGTTGACCAGGTCCTGCAAAATCTTCCCCGCCCCCAGGGCCTGCGTTAACGACCCGTGGGTATTTCTCTATAGACTAGCTTCCAAATTCCGAATGAACGCCACGGGCCCCCAGCCGCGATGACCGATCCCGCTGCAGACGCGCCCAAGCGACGGCGGCGATTCCGCCTCAAGACGCAACTGTTGCTGCTGCTGGGCGTGCTCAACGTCGTGGCCGCTGTCGCCTATTCCGCCGTGCTCTACGAGGTCGATCGGACTGCGATCATGGCCGGGATCGACGGCCGCCTGCAGACTGCGGCTTTGGCGGTCAATCAGATGGCCACCGACGAGTACCACGCCCGGATCGTCGGGCCGGACTCGATCCCGAAGGACGAGTACGACCGCCTGCAGTATCGCCTCTCGCGGTTCGCCGACGGTGCGGGGCTCGCCTACGTCTACACCTACATGCGCGTCGGCGACGAGATCCGCACGGTCTCGACCAGCGCGACGCGCGAAGAGATCGAGACGCGTCGGCAGGTGCCGTTCTTCGCCCTCTACGACACGGCCCCGGTCGAGCTCGACAAGAGCTTCGAGGACGGCAAGGTCCGGTTCGACGAGTACCAGGACGAGTTCGGCCGCTTCCGTTCGATCTACATGCCGGTCACCGGGGTCGATTCGCGCCGCTACATCGTGGGCGCCGACATCGACCTCGGCATTGTGCGCGAGCGCGTGGCCAAGGCGCTTCGCACGGCGATCAAGGTGGGCGTCGCCATCTTCGCCCTCTCGATGGCCTTGGGCTGGCTGCTGGTCGACCGCATCGTCCAGCCGCTGATGCGGCTCACCGACTTCACGCGCAACATGGGCCAGCGCAACTTCCAGCCCGATGAGCGCGAAATCGCCGCCATGAACGCCATCAGCCGTCGCCGAGGCGACGAGGTGGGCAGCCTGGCCGAGGCCATGACCACCATGATCGCCCGCCTCCAGCGCTACCTCGTGGACATGGCGGCGGCCACCGCGGCCCGCGAGCGCGTCGAGGGCGAGCTGTCGGCCGCGCGCGACATCCAGGAAGGCATGCTGCCGCGCACCTTCCCGCCCTTCCCCGAGCGCCACGACGTCGACGTCTACGCCATGCTGCAGTCGGCCAAGCAGGTGGGCGGCGATCTCTACGACTATGTCCTGCTCGACCGCGACCGGCTGTTCTTCGTGGTGGGCGACGTCTCGGGCAAGGGCGTGCCGGCGGCCCTGTTCATGGCCATGACCATGACCCTCTTCAAAGCCACCGCTCTGGCCTCGAGGGCCGGGCCCGACGAGATCATGGCCCGCGTCAACGCCGAGCTCAGCCGCGACAACGCCGGCCAGATGTTCGTCACCGCCTTCTGCGGGATCATCGACCTCACCACCGGCGCCGTCGCCTTCGCCAACGGCGGCCACGAGGCCCCCTTCGTCCGCGCCGCCGACGGGACCGTCACCCGCCTGAACAAGACCCGAGGCATGGCCCTGGGCGTCTTCGAGGACGCCGAGTTCCAGCTGGCCCACCACCAGCTGGCGCCCGGCGAGGCCCTGATCCTGTTCACCGACGGCGTGTCCGAGGCCGCCAACGCCGCCGACGACCTCTTCACCATCGCCCGCATCGAGACCGCGCTGGCCTCCGTCAGCCGCGGCGCCTCGGCCCGCGGCCTCGCCGAAGGCCTGGCCGAGGACGTCCGCGTCTTCGTCGGCGAAGCGCCCCAATCCGACGACTTGGCGATCCTGGTGGTGCGCTACGAGGGCGCGGCCTAGAGCGCGTTGGGCGAAAGTGGAATCCGGTTTCGCCCCGAAACGCGCTCTAAATCAAAGAGCGCGAGCCTGTTCATCCGGTTCAGATGATTCCATCTGAACCGGACAGGCTCTAGCCCAGCTTCACGGGCGGCCGGTCGCGGCCGTGCATCTTCTTCAGGAAGAGGCGCATGTTGTCGATGACCTGCTTCAGCTCGGCCGGCGGGGTCGGGCCGCTCGCCGCCATCGCCGCCGCCATCCGGGGGTCGGCCTCCACCTCCCACGGCAGGAAGTCGAACCGGTCCTCGGCGCCCAGGATCCAGACGATCGGATAGGGATAGCCGAACAGCACGCCCTTCAGCGCCTCGCGTCCCGCCAGGTGGAACGCCACCGACGCGGCGTTGTCGGCCCCCATGATCAGCTCCAGCACGTCCAGCGAGATCACGATCGTGCCGGGCCGGGCGAACTTGGCGATCCGGAACCCCAGATCGATGTCGGGGCCGATGAAGTCCAGGTGAGCGCCCCTGCCGCTGGACAGCTCGGGGATCTCGATCTCGATGTTTGGCCCGTCCACGTCGGCCAGCCAGGCCGTGCCCTTCAGCCGCAACGGCAGCTCCTGGAAGTGCTTGGCCTCGTACATCCGCATGGTGCGCAGCAGCGCCAGCAGGATCGAGGTCATCTCCTCGGGGCTCTTGGGGTCGACCTGGAACAGCACCTCGTCGCCCGACACCTTCCAGACGCTGATGTCGGGCGTGTGGTCGTCGTCCAGGAATTCGAAGCCGATCTGGCCGGCGACCATCAGCGGAAAGTTCGTGAAGAAGGCCTTGAACGTGGCGAGCCACGCCTCCGAGCCCTGGCCGGTGAAGCGGGCCTTGAATTCGGTCGAGCCCGTTATGTCGACCGACAGGAACAGCCGCGGCATCCACATCCCCCGCTGAGCCGACACGCCGGCCCCTCGCCGCCATACTACCGTGGATCGACCGCTATGCTACGGTCACGCAAGGGGCGCGTCGGACGTCGAGTCGAACCGACGCCAGGAGAGGGAACGCCGTTGGCAGCCGACACCGCAGCGGCCGCGCGCAACAAGGCCGGCGCCGAACCGGGCGCGGCGGCGCGCCTGCGCGAATGGCTGCGCGGCTACGAGTCCCTTCCCGGCGTCCCCGACGAGCTGTTCGACCCCAAGGGCCGGCCCCGCGACCACTGGCTGGACTTCCTGGGTCATTTCGCCGCCTTCCCGGCCGGCGATCCCGGCAACCGCTTCGGCCTCTCGGCCCGCCACCTGCGCGACTCGGGCGCCTCTTACCGCGCCGGCGGCGAGACCGCCGAGCGCACCTGGCCGCTCAACCCGCTGCCGCTGATCCTGGCCCAATCCGAGTGGGACGAGATCTCGGCCGGCGTCGAGCAGCGGGCGCGGCTGATGGAGGGCATCCTCCAGGACGTCTACGGCGAGGGCCGCCTGGTCGCCGACGGCCACCTCCCCGCCGCCGCCCTGACCGGCAGCCGCGACTACCTGCGCGCCATACGCGGCGTGAAGCCGCCCGGCGGCCGCTTCACCCACCTCTACGCCGCCGACCTGGGCCGCGGCCCCGACGGGCGCTGGTGGGTGCTGGGCGACCGCACCCAGGCCCCCTCGGGCGCGGGCTATGCGCTGGAGAACCGGCTGATCGTCAGCCGCGCCTTCCCCAACCTCTACAACACCATGAACGTCCACCGGCTGGCGCCCTTCTTCGACGCCCACCGCCGCGGCCTCGCCGCCGCCGCCGACCGGTCCGACCCGCGCATCTGCCTGCTCACCCCCGGCAAGTTCAGCGAGACCTATTTCGAACAGGCCCACCTCGCCCGCTACCTGGGCTTCCTGCTGGTCGAGGGCGACGACCTGGTGGCCCGCGACGGCAAGGTCTACGTCCGCACCATCGCCGGCCTGAAGCGCGCCGACGTGATCCTGCGTCGCGTCGACGCCGACTTCATCGACCCGCTGGAGCTCAACAACGCCTCGCGCCTGGGCACCCCCGGCATGCTGGAGGCGATCCGCGCCGGCGGGGTCACCGTCCTCAACATGCCGGGCTCGGGCGTGCTGGAGAGCCGCGCGCTGATGGGCTTCCTGCCGCGCCTCTGCCGCCAGGTGCTGGGCGAGGAGCTGCGGATGCCCCACGTCGCCACCTGGTGGTGCGGACAGCCCAAGGAGCACGCGCTGGTCCAGAGCCGCCTGGACGAGCTGGCCATCGCGCCGGCCTTCAACACCCCCAATTCCGGCTCGGGCGGCGGCGACGGCATCCTCTCGGCCTCGCGGCTGGTGTCCGAGATGTCGCCGCAGGAGCGCCAGACCCTCGTCGAGCGCATGCGCGACCGACCCGCCGACTTCGTGGGCCAGGAGGTGGTGCGCCTCTCGACCATGCCGGTGCTCCGCAACGACCGGCTGGAGCCCGCGCCCTTCGTGCTCCGCGTCTTCGCCGCCGCCACCCCCGACGGCATCCGCGTCATGCCCGGCGGCTTCTGCCGCACCTCCGACCGCGCGGACGTGCGGGCCCTGTCCATCGGCGAGGGCGCGCGCACCGCCGACGTCTGGGTGATCGGCAACCGGCCCGTCGAGCGGATGACGCTCATCGCCAGCGCCGAGGACGTGCAGGTCCGGCGGATCATGGGCCACCTGCCCAGCCGCGCCGCCGACAACCTCTGCTGGCTGGGCCGCTACCTCGAACGCTCCGAGATGACCCTGCGCGTCGTCCGCAGCCTGTGCACCAGCAGCATCGCCGCCGAGGCCGGCGCCCGCGCCACGGGCGAGAGCTTCGACAACCTGCGCACCCTGCTGACGGAGTGGGGCGCCCTGGGCGAGGGCGTGGCCGCCGACGACGCCGTTGGCGCCGCCAGCGCCGCCCTGCTGGACACGGCCGCCTGGGGCTCGGTGATCTGCAACGTCCGCGCCGCCATGCGCACCGCCTCGTCCATGCGCGAGCGGCTGTCGGCCGACTTCTGGGCCCTGCTCACGGGCATCGAGAACGGCCTCGCCACCGCCCGGCCCCTGACCTCCGAGGCCGAGGTCCTGCGTCTGGTCAACCGCGCGCTGCAGACCATGGCGTCGCTGTCGGGCCTGGCGCAGGAGAACATGAACCGCGTCGCCGGCTGGCGCTTCCTCGACATCGGCCGGCGCATCGAGCGCGGCATCACCACCTGCCGCCTCACCCGCCTGCTGGCCCACGACGAGGCCACCACCGACGACCTCGACCTGCTGCTCGACCTCAACGACAGCCAGATCACCTACCGCGCCCGCTACCTGATCGGTCTGGCGCTGACGGCGGTGCGCGACCTGGTCATGCTCGACCCCTTCAACACCCGCTCGCTGGCCTTCCAGCTCAACACCCTGCGCGAACACCTGGCCGTCCTGCCGTCGCTGCACGAGGACGGCATGCTGGAAGAGCCCAGCCGCATCCTCGTGTCGCTGTCGGCCGACGTGGAGACCGAGGAGGCCCGCAAGCTGACCGAAGACAAGGCCCACCGGTTCGAGCGCGCCCTGATGCGCTTCTCCAACGCCGTGGCCGACCGCTACTTTCTGCAGGGCGCGTCCGCCGTGCCCACCGTCAAGCTGGTGGGGCTGGCGTGATCTACGACCTGCGCCACCGCACCACCTACAGCTACGGCGACTCCGCGGTCAGCTACGCGCGCTGCGTGCTGCGCCTGACGCCGGTGTCCAACAGCCACCAGAGCGTGCTCGACGCCGACCTGAAGGTCACGCCCCGCCCCTCGGTCTCGGTCGAGCGCATCGGCCCGTTCGGCGAGCGGATCCTCACCGTCATCGTCGACAAGCCGCACAACACCCTGGTGATCGACGCCACATCGCGGGTGGACGTCCACGCGCCCCGCCCGCCCAGCGCCGCCGACAGCCGGCCGTGGGAAGAGGTGCGCGCCGCCGTCATGGCCGCCCCCTCGCTCGAGGCCGACGGCCCGGCGGTCTACGTCTATCCCACCGAGCGGACGCCCATCACCGCCGCGATCACCGACTACGCCCGCGAGAGCTTCGCGCCCGGCCGCCCGATCATCGAGGCCTGCGCCGAGCTGAACCGCCGCATCCACGCCGACTTCCGCTACGACCCCGGCGCGACCGAGGTCTCGACCCCGGTGCTCGCGGCGTTCAACGCCCGCCACGGCGTCTGCCAGGACTTCGCCCACATCATGATCACGGGCCTGCGCGGCCTGGGCCTGTCGGCGGCCTATGTCTCAGGCTACCTGCGCACCGTGCCCCCGCCCGGCCAGCCGCGGCTGGAAGGCGCCGACGCCACCCACGCCTGGATCACCGTCTGGTGCGGCGCCCGCGACGGCTGGATCGGCTTCGACCCCACCAACGCCATCCTGGCCGAAGACGACCACATCATCCTGGCCGTCGGCCGCGACTACTCCGACGTCGCCCCCATCGACGGCATCATCCTGGCCTCCGGCGGCCAGACCCTGAAGGTCGAGGTCGACGTGATCCCCGAGACCGAGGAACGTCCGCAGGCGACGCGGTAAGGCGCCGAAGCGGGCGACGAGAGATCATTGCCAACAGTTTCCTATTTGTTCTAGTTTTCTCCTCTCCCGGGCGCGGCAGCGCCGAGGGAGAGGCCGGGAGAGGGCGGCGCGGCCGTGCAGCCGCCCCACCGTTGGACCCGAACCCCCATGGCCAAGGTGGTGTCCGTTACGTCCAAACTCCGACGAGATCGCGCCCGCCGTCTCCGACGCGACCAGACCGACGCTGAATCTCAGCTCTGGGAGGTCCTGCGCGCAGGCCGCCTCGAAGACTGGAAGTGGCGCCGCCAGGCGACGGTCGGCCCCTTCATCGTCGACTTCCTATGTCTCGAAGCCGCCCTGGTCGTGGAACTGGATGGCGGAATCCACGCCGGTCAGGTCGAGTACGATGCGCGGCGCGAAGCCTATCTCAAACGTCACGGCCTCACGGTGCTGCGATTTCGAAACGCCCAATTGGCCGACGACCGGGACGGCGTGGCCTGGACGATCCTCAGCGCGTGCCGCGAGTCGGATCCCGGCCGGCGCCGCGCCCTCATCGCTCGCGGCCGACGCACGCCGGGTCGCTAGCCCAAGGTGCGATCGGGTCCAACGACGAGCCTGCATATGCTGCCGCACCGCCCTCTCCCGGCCTCTCCCTCGGCGCTACCGCGCCCGGGAGAGGTGAACCGAACCGCCCTACCCGCCGCAACAACCTTCACGCCGCCGTCCGCGTTACGCGACACGCCACGAGCCCGGAGGCTGATCTCATGAACCTCTTTCGCGCCGCGATGCTGAGTCTGGCGGCCGCGACCGCCTTCGGCGGCCCGGCCCTCGCCATTCCGCCCTTGTCCCCCGCGCCCGCCGAACAGGCGCTGGTCGCCCGCTACATCGAGGCCGTTCGCGCCAACGACCACAACGCCTACGCCAAACTGTTCGCACCGGACGCCGACATCCAGGCGGACTGGCCGGCGGCGAGCGGGCGCGACGGCTGGCTGCGGGCCGTCGCCCGCGAGTTGGCGCCGACCCGGCGCACGCGATTTCTCGCGGTGTTCTCCGAGTTCGCTACCGTCGCCGGAAAGCCGGCGGCCCGCGTGCTGATCGTGCAGGAGATCAAGGACTGCCGCCCGAACATCGCTGAGTGCTTCGGTCAGTTCCGCAGTGAGACCCTGACCGTCCAGAACGGGCGGATCGTCGCGCTGGACCGCTCCGGCTACACCCACCGGCTCAACGAACCGGGCGGCTGGACGATCTTCGCCCCCTAGCCGCCGAGCGGCGGAGGCGCCCCTCCACCACGCCATGAGCCAGCCGCAGCCCAACCGCCGAGGCCCCTGAATCGATGCGGTAGGGCGAACCCGAACCAGCCGTCCCACAGCCGAAAGTCGTGCGAGAGTCGTGCCCTTGACGTCCTCCTGACGTGGCCGACAGTGGGTGCTTCCAGGCAGCAATTGGCCTGATGTCCACGGGGGCGGCGATGCTCGTTCAGAAACTGAGGCTGAAGAAGGGCTGGTCCCAGGACCAGCTGGCCGTGCTGAGCGGTCTGAGCGTCCGCACCATCCAGCGGCTGGAGGGGGGAAAACCCGCCAGCGTGGAAACCCTCAAGGCCGTGGCGTCAGTCTTCGAGATCGACTTCAACCAATTGCGGGAGCCCGCCATGGAAAATTCCACTGCCAAGTCTAACGACCTTCGCGCCGATGAGGCCCTGGCCCTGGCCCACGTGCGTCGCATCAAGCTCTTCTGGGTCAACCTGATGGTCTATGTCAGCGTGGCAGGCAGCCTGATCGTCGCCAATTGGCTGACCTTCCCGCAATACATGTGGTCCCTCTGGACGGCTTCCATCTGGGGCGTGATGGTTCTGCTCAACGCGATCCAGGTGTTCTTCAAAGTTCCCTTCCTCGATCCGGTCTGGGAACGGCGGCAAGTCGAGCGCCTGCTGGGCAGGCCGCTCTAGGGCGCACCTGCCGGCGACGGATCGAACGCGGGCGTCCTCACGTCCGCCGCGCCGCAGAAGGTAGCGGGTGCGTCGAGCCTCAGCGCCGGACGCGACCCCGACAAGCAGCCGCTGCGAACGTCAGAGATGGGTCGAAGCCGGTCATCGACCCCAGCGCCCAAAGCGGAACTTTACCTCCCGCCGCTTCGCGGGGGAGGTGAGGGGATGGCTCCGACATGTTCGTGTGGTTCGTGTGGTTCGTGGACTCTCCCACCAGCGCCTTACCGCACCACCCCGCTCACCCCCCGCGCACGATCTCGTCCGCCGCCTGCGCCGCGATCGCGTCCGCCTCCGCCGATGGCACGCCCAGACCGCGCAGGATCAGTGTGCACACCTGCTGCGCCAGGCTGACCGCCGCGGCCGGTTGCGGGTCGGCGGAGGTGCGCGCCATGGCCGCCTGGGAGGCGCCCATCGCGAACACCAGCGCCGCCTCGGTGGTGGCGATCGTGAACCGCCCGGTGGCCAACCCGGCCGAGATGTCGTCGAACACCCCCCGGTTCAGCGGCGAGCCCGGGCTGGCCAGCCCCGAGTGCACCCGGATCAGCACCCGTGCGTCCCGGGGCGCGTCCAGGGCGTAGCGCTGGTAGACGCAGATCGCCCGCGCCATCCGCCGCGCCGGGTCCTCGACGCCGGCGTTCACCTCGCCCACCCGCGCCTCGACCTGCGCGCGGACCTGGCCCACCACGGCGCGGACCAGGTCGTCACGGTCGGTGAAGTGATTGTAGAAGCTGCCCTTGGCCACGTCGGCGGCGCGCACGATGTCGTCGATCGCCACGGCGTCCACCGCCCGCTCCGAGAACAGCTCGCGTCCGGCGCGGATCAGGGCCTCGCGGGTGCGCTGGGCGCGGCCCGTCTTCGCTGGACCGGTCTTGGCGGGCTCGGGAGCGTTCATCGCCGCCAGTTAAGCCGCTTCGGGGCGCCGGCGCATCTGCGGATCAGGCCGCGACGCGACGCTCGAACGGCGCGCGCCAGGCCGCGACCAGATCGGCCGGGTCGCCGGAGCCGAACACATAGCGATCGGGCCGCACCAGCACGGCCGGCACGTCGCGGGCGGCCAGCCAGGCGCCCAGCGCCTCGCGGTGGCCGTCCAGCCGGGGGTCGGCGAGCGGAACCATCTCGACCCCCGCCGCGCCGGGAACGCCGTCGCGGGCGATCAGCCAGGGCCCGGGCCCCAGCACGTCGTCCAGCCCCCGGCCCTCGGCCCAGGTCTGGAGGAACAGCTCCCCCGCCGCCGGCGTGCCGGCCAGCAGGTGGCCGGGTCCGATCGGCGGCGCGGCCAGGGGCGGAGGTCCCCCGACCCCGGCCTTCATCGCCGCGTCGCGCGCCGCCGCCGCCACGGGGTCCAGGGTGCAGACCACCCGGCCCATGTGAATGGCCAGCTCGATGAAGGTCCGCACATGCGGCTCGCGCTCGGTCTGGTAGGTGTCGAGCAGGCCCTCGTCGGCGCCGTCCAGCACCGCCGCCAGCTTCCACGCCAGGTTGGCCGCGTCGCGCAGGCCCGAGCACATGCCCTGCCCCGCGAACGGCGGCATCTGGTGGGCCGCATCGCCCGCCAGCAGCACCCGGCCGCTGCGCCAGGTCTTCGCCACCAGCCCGTGGAAGCGATAGACCGCCCGCCGCTCCAGCTCCACAGGGCCGCAGTCCCACGTGGCGATCAGCGGCTGGATGAAGGCGTCGCGGATGGCCTCGTCCGCCGTCTCGCCGGGCTTCAGCATGAACTCCCAGCGGTGCCGGCCCGGGCCCATCAGCACGCAGGTGGTCGGCCGCTCGGGATCGCAGATCTGCAGGTTCACATCCGGCGTGCGCGCGAACTCGTCCACGCGGGCGTCCACCACCAGCCAGGGCTCGTCGAAGCCATAGTCGAACAGCTGGCCGTCCAGCGCCGCGCGCACGGGGCTGGAGGCGCCGTCGCAACCCACCAGATAGCGGGCCCGGACGCGTTCGACGCCGCCCGGCCCCTCGATCACCGCCTCGACGCCGGCGGCGTCCTGCGTCAGCTCGACGAACCGGGAGCCCAGCCGCACCTCGACCGGCGCCTGCGCCGCCAGCCGCGCCCGCAGCGCCAGCTCCAGGCCCGGCTGGTGGAACATGTAGCTGGCCCGCCAGCCCGAGGCCGCGGTCAGGGCCGGCCCCTCGAACTTCATCAAAAGGTCGCCGTTGGCGGCGCGGAACTCGTAGGCCGGCGCCGGGCGCGCATGCGCCATCACCGCCTGGGCGACGCCCAGCTGCTGGAACAGCCGCATGATCTCGTGATCGAAGTGGGCCGCGCGCGGCAGCGGATAGACCTGCGGGTCGCGCTCCACCACCAGCGTGCGCACGCCCTGGTCGCCCAGCAGCGCGGCCAGCGTCGCGCCGACGGGCCCCATCCCCACGATCAGGACATCGACGTCCATATCCGCCCCCCTATTTGACTATATGGTCATATCGTTTCCCAAAACAGCGCTTCGCCGTCAAGAAAATTGTTGACCGTTTCGTCATATATGAGAACGACGCGCTGACCTGCGACCCGTCAGACCGGTCGCTTCCTCGGCGTGACCCTGGCCGCGACGCCGGGCTTGGCCTAGCGTCGCGCCCTTGGAATCAGGGGCGCCCACATGCTGACCGTTCACCACCTGGGGATTTCGCAATCCGAGCGGATCGTCTGGCTCTGCGAGGAGCTGGGGATCGACTACGCGTTCAAGCGCTACGACCGGCGCGCCCACAACCGGCTCGCGCCCGACGAGTACAAGGCCCTGCATCCCATGGGCATCGCTCCGGTCATCACCGACGGCGACCTCGTCCTCGGCGAGAGCGGCGCCATCTGCGACTACATCTGCGGCAAGTATGGCGACGGCCGCCTGTCGCCCGGCCCGACCGACCCCGACTTCGCCGACCACCTGTTCTGGTTCCACTGGTCGAACGGCACCTTCATGGCGACGCTGATGATGCAGCTGGTGCTGGCCGGCGGGGGCGGCGACGCCAATCCCGCCTCGGTGTTCGTGAACGACCGCAGCCGCCGCGGCTGGGAGATGGTGGAAAAGCGCCTGGGCGAGGCGCCCTTCTTCGGCGGCCGCAACCTGACCACCGCCGACATCATGATGGTCTACTGCCTGACCACCAGCCGCGCCTTCCGCGGCACGCCCCTGGACGGCTTCCCCAACATCCGCGCCTACCTGGCCCGCATCGCCGAACGCCCGGCGTACCGCCGCGCCATGGAAAAGGCCGAGCCCGGCTGGACGCCGATGCTGGGGTAGCTCAGCGCGCGGTCAGCCCGTGCTGCTCGAGCCGCCAGATCAGGGTGTCGATGCGGTCCTGGCCGAAGAACGGCTCGTTCTCGAACACGAAGGTGGGCACGCCCCAGTGGCCCACCTGGTCCATCCGCGCGTGGCTGGCCTGGATCGCGGCCTCGATGCGCTCGGCCTCGGCCAGCGCCTGGGCGTCCAGTCGGGCCAGATCCAAGCCGGCGCGCTCGGCGGCCTTCGCCAGGTGGTCGCCCTGGTCCCAGCCGGGGGTCTCGCCGCCCCAGATGGTGCGGCTGACCTCGCAGATGAACGGGATCCCCCGGCCCTGCTCGGCCGCCAGCTGGCCCAGGTGGGTCAGCCGCCGGATGTAGGGCTGGTCCTTGGCGATCTCGCGGGTGGCCATGTTCATGACGATCGGGTCGGGCCGCGGCGGGCCGAAGGTCATGCCCAGCCGCTGCGCCTCGCGGAAGACGTCGCGGACCACGTACATCGGCCAGCGCGGATCCTGCCGCTCGAAGAAGCCGTCGACCCGCACGGCGAGCGGATAGACGGGCCGGATCTTCACGTCGAGATCGTAGCGGGCGGCCATCTCCGCGATCCTGGGCGTGGCCAGGTACGAGTACGGACTGCGGAAGGACCAGAAGACCTCGACCTCGAGCGTCATGAATGGAACTCCCCTCGCCGGCGCTTGCGTTTCTGACTTTTTAGTCTAATAATGACGGTCCGGTCAATGAAGATCGTGTGGCAAGTGCAACATGACCGAACCCCAGCCCCGGCGCGTCGACCGCCGCCGCATCCGCACCCGCGCCGCCCTGCTCCGCGCCGGCCAGCAGCTGTTCTCCGAACGCTCGGTTGACGGCGTCAGCATCGACGACATCGTCGCCGCCGCCCAGGTCGCCAAAGGCAGCTTCTACAACCACTTCCCCGACAAGGACGCCCTGGCCCAGGCCCTGGCCGACCAGGCGCGCGCCTCGGTCGAGACCACCGCCGCCATCGCCGGCGCCGGCGTCGCCGACCCGGCCGAGCGCGTGGCCCGCGCCCTCTGCGTCTTCGTCCGCCAGGCCGTCGAGCACCCTGAGTCCTCCCGCCTGATGCTCCGCCTCTTCCACGGCGCCGCCGTCCCCGATGCGCCCATGAACGCGGGCGTCCGCGCTGACATCCAGGAAGGCCTGGCCGCGGGACGCTTCTCGGGCATCGGTCTCGAGGCGGCGATCCTGCTGGCGGTGGGCGCGGTCCAGATCGCCGTCGCCCGGGCCATCGAGCGCGAGGCGACGAACACCGACGCGCTGGCGTCCGACCTGGCGCTGGGCCTGCTGCGTGGCCTGGGCGTGACCGACGCCCCCACCGTGGCGGCGCGGGCCGCATCGGGGGTCTTCAAGGGGAAGCCGGCATGATAGTGATCACCCGCATCCTGGTCGCCGTCTATGGCGTCCTCTTCGGCGTCATGGGCCTGGGCTTCTGGCTCGCGCCTGACCGGCTGGGCGCGCGGCTGGGCGTCTCGGCCATCGACGTGGCGGGCGTCTCGACCCTGCGCGGCGACTTCGGCGGCGCGTTCCTCCTGCTCTCCGCGCTTTGCCTGGTCGGACTCTGGCGTCGCAACCGGCTGCTGCTGGGGCTGGGCGCAGCCCTCCTGGGGTTGATCGTCGCCGGCCGGCTTCTGAGCTGGGCGGCCACCGGCGACCCGGCGGGCCTGGTTCCCAACCTGCCGATCGAGCTCGTCGGCGCCCTGTCGCTGTCGCTCCACGCCCGCGCCGTCGGCGACGGCTCTGCGCCCCGGCGGCCCTGGCGCGCCGCGGCGGTGTCCGTCCTGGTCGTGGCGGGTGTCGCGGTCGGAGGTGCGGCGGCGCTGAACACCCCCGCCGTCCAGGATCGGCTCCTCGCCACCTTCGTGCATCAGGCCGTGGCCAAGGACACGACGCCGCTGATGAAGGACGACGCCCTGCGGCTGGCCCTCTGCGGCACCTCCGCGCCGCTGCCCAGCACGCGCCGCGCCAAGGCCTGCGCGGCGGTCATCGCCGGCGGGCGCATCTACATCGTCGATGTGGGGCCGGAGTCGGTCGAGAACCTGATGCTTTGGGGACTGCCGCTGGACCGGGTGGACGGCGTGCTGCTCACCCACTTCCACTCCGATCACATCGGCGACCTGGGCGAGCTCAACCTGCAGACCTGGGTTCAGGGCCGGCCTGCCCCGCTGGCCGTCTATGGCGGCCCGGGCGTCGAGCGCGTCGTCGCGGGCTTCAGCGAGGCCTACGCCCTGGATCAGATATACCGCACAGAGCACCACACGGCACAGCAGATGCCGCCCCAGACCTGGCCGCTCCAGGCGCGCCCGATCGCCATGCCGGTCGGCGTCGCGGCCCCCACAGCGGTCGTGCTCGACCGTGACGGCCTTCGGATCACCGCGATCGAGACCAACCACGACCCGGTCCGACCGGCCTACGCCTACCGCTTCGACTACAAGGGCCGCTCGCTGGTCATCACCGGCGACACGACCGCCGATCCGCGCCTGACCGCCGCCGCCCGCGGCGCCGACATCTTCATGTCGGAAGCCCTGAACCGGGAGATGATCCGCACGCTCGAGTCCGCCGCCCGCGAGACCGGGCGCGACCGGGTCGCCCACATCATGCGCGACATCCAGAGCTACCACATCTCGCCGACCGAGGCGGCCCAGGCCGCCAATGCGGCGGACG
Organism: Phenylobacterium sp.; assembly: GCF_965284355.1. Taxonomy (NCBI): domain Bacteria; kingdom Pseudomonadati; phylum Pseudomonadota; class Alphaproteobacteria; order Caulobacterales; family Caulobacteraceae; genus Phenylobacterium; species Phenylobacterium sp. The sequence goes on from NZ_OZ260078.1 coordinate 1,520,650, forward strand.
CCAAGCTCCTAGTGCTCTACCACCTGCTGCCCGCGCCGGATAATCCGCTGCTGCAGGCGACCTTCCGTCGAGGCCTGCGCGACGTGCGCGAGGGCCGCTGGGATATCGCCGAGGACGGGAGCCTCTATACCCTCCCGCTCGGAACCGACGAGGTCAGGATCGGACGCGTCCCTTAGGTCTTCGTGACGCCGGCGGCGCGGTCGCGACGAGGCCGCGCTCGCTGGTCGACGTAGATCTGGCGAAGGCGCCGCGGCTGCCGCAGACAAGGGACACTCGGCTCGGACGCGCTTCCAAGGAGACTCAAGTGAGCCCGCTTCTCATTCAGCGCCTGATCGCATTGCCCTTCATTATGCTGGGCGGCTGGTGCCTGTTCTTCCCAGAGATGGTCGAGCAACTGACCCTTACAGCGGCCTATCAGCACAACAGCGCCACCACCTCTCTCCTGATCGGCTGCTTCGGCGCCCAGGCGGTGCTGTCGGGACTATTCGCCGCGTTCAGCCGGTTCACGAAGACGACGTTCCTGGTCTACGCGGTCGCGCTCCTGCCCTTCTTCTGGTTCAACTACTGGTTCGTGTTCGTGGTCCCGATGTTCAACGCCTGGCTCGCGCTGGACTTCGTGTCGAACCTCGCGATGCTGGCCCTCTGTGTGCTGGGCTGGCGCAGATCAGCCCGCCTGGCGTGACACCGGCGCGGTGCGCCCGCGGATCATCAGCATCTGCCCACGCTCCTCGATTTCCATGGCCGCGTCGTAGGTCGCCGCCTCGAGCGACGCGTCCAGGGTGCGCTTGGTGATTCGCAGCGCATCGGGCGCGGCGCGGGCCATGTCCCGCGCCAGCGCGAGGCCCTTGTCGTCGAGGTCGGCCTCGCTGGTGACCTCCGAGATCAAACCCGCCTCCAGCGCCGCGGCCGCCAGCAGGGGCCGGCCCGCCAGCAGGATCTCGCGGGCCTTCGACAGCCCCATCATCCGCTGCAGCCGCCAGCTCACGCCAAGCTCGGCGCCGGACAGCCCGATGTTGATGAAGGCCGAGTGGAACGCCGCGCTTTCGCTGCAGAGGATGACGTCGCAGGCCAGCGCCACGGCGAACCCGCCGCCAGCCGCCGCCCCACGGACGGTGGCGATCAGCGGCTGGGGACAGGCGCGCATGGCCTTCATCAGGTCGCGCAGCACCCAGTCGCCGTTCGGCCCGTCCCGCAGCGCCTCGGGCGTGCCTCCGGCCTTGAGGTCGGCGCCCGAAGAGAACGCCCGGCCCGCGCCGCGCAGGATCACGACGCGGACGGCGGTGTTTCGTCGCAGCCCCTCGAAATGCGCGAGCATCCCTTCGGCCACCGGGTGGTTCATGGCGTTCAGACGATCCGGCCGGTTCATCGTCAGGCGCTGGATGCCGTCGCCCAGGTCCTCGGCCAACAGGATGTCGCTGCTCATATCCGCCTCCACTTTGATGCGGGAGATTGGGCGGACTGCCCTCGCGTCAGCCTAGCGGCCGCAGTCCGGAAGGCGCCGGTGTCGTGAAACGACAACGCCGCTGTCACATGCCGGTAAACGAACCGGGTCATCTCCCGCCCTGCCCGGACAACAGTCGAAAAGACATCGGGCTGCGCTTGAACAACGCTGGCCGTACTCGCCTTGGGATCACCGGTATCCCGCCCAGAGGACGGCCGCATGTCCTGGAGCGGCGAGAGATGTACTTGGATGATATTGCCCAGACCTACGCGTATTCCGCGCCCGCCGCCGAGGTCGCGTCCGAGGCGTCTTCGATCCGCGTGACCCGGCAGACGCCTGAGGCCTCTGAAACGGGCGAACTCAGCGTTCTCACCTACAACGTCCGCGGCCTGCCCTGGCCGCTGGCCCTGAACCGGGCGAAGGCGCTGCGCGAGATCGGCCGCGAACTGGCCGCCATGCGCCAGGCCGGTCGCCAGCCCGATCTCGTCCTGATCCAGGAAGGTTTCCGCGCGGAGGTCGCCGACCTGGTGCGCGAGAGCGGCTACGCCTATTGGGCCCGCGGGCCGGGCCGGCCGCTGGCCAAGCTGACCAACGGCGGACTACACATCCTTTCCGACGCGCCGATCCTCGACGTGCGCCGTGCGGCCTTCGGCGCCTGCGCCGGCTTCGACTGCCTGGCCAATAAGGGCGCCATGATGGTGCGGGTGCAGCCCGACTGGTCTCCGACGCCCATCGACGTGGTCAACACCCACATGAACGCCCGCAAGGCCTCGGGCGCCCCCCGCTCGCAGACCCTGCCGGCCCACCATGGGCAGACCCGCGAACTGACGGACTTCGTGACGACGCATCGCGACACCGACCACCCCCTGCTGGTGGGCGGTGACTTCAACATCCGGAACTCGCAGGCCCGTTACGACTACCAGGCCGACAACCGCCCCTTTGCCGTGGTCGAGGAATTCTGCAGCCGGTCGGGGTCGGGCTGCGGCGCCGGTGCGCCTGACACGACGACCAAGCCGTGGCTGCGAACGCAAGACCTCCAGGGCTTCCGCGACGGGGTGGTGCGCGTGCAGCCGGTGGCCAGCCGCTTCCTGTTCAACCAGGGCGACCAGCGGCTGTCGGACCACGAGGCCTACCTCGTCCGCTATCGGCTCTCTTGGAAAACCGAGACGCTGGCCGCCGTCTACCAGCCCGACCCGTCGTTGCAGGTGAAGCCCCACAAGCTAGGCTTCCGCGTGTCCTGGGCGCCCTAGGTCCTGTGGACACTTATCGTAGCCACAAGACGATGGCGGCGAGGGTGACGATGGCGAGGTAGTTGCGGGCGGTCTTCTCGAAGCGGGTGGCGACGCGGCGGAACTGCTTGAGCCTTGAGAAGCAGCACTCGACCAGGTGGCGCTGAGCATAGAGCTGGGCGTCGAGGGGGTGCTTGATCGCGCGGGATGGGTTGTTCGGTATGACGGCGATCGCGCCCTTCTCAGCGATCTTCTGGCGCAGGCGATCTGAGTCGTAGGCGGTATCGGCCATCACTACGTCGGCGGCCAAGCCTTCGATCAAGGGTTCGGCCTGGGGTGCGTCGCCACGATGGCCGGCGGTGAGGCTGAACCGGACAGGACAGCCCAGGCCTCTGACCGCCATGTGGATCTTGGTGCTCAGGCCGCCGCGGGAGCGGCCAAGGGCCTGATCTTCAGACCCCCCTTTTTCGCGCCCGCCGCATGCTGGTGGGCGCGCACGATGGTCGAGTCGACGATCAGGTACTCGAAGTCCGGATCGTCCGAGAGCGCCTCGAAGATGCGCCACCAGACCCCTTTGGCGCTCCAGCGGCTGAAGCGCCGAAAGACCGTGTTCCAGTCCCCGAACACCTCGTGCAGGTCACGCCAGGGCGAACCCGTCCTGACGATCCAGAGCACGCCCTCGACGAACATCCGGTTGTCCCGACCCGTCGAGCCCTTCTGATCCGGCCGCCCGATGATCAGCGGCGCGATCCGCTCCCACTGCTCATCGCTCAGCACCAGTCGATCCATCACACCCAAGACCGCCTCCAAAAAGCAGTCTTGAATCACGCTTCGGACCCAGCGTGAATCCTAAGAGTCCACAGCTCCTAGAGGCTCCGCTCCCGCTGGTTGACGGCGCAGCCGCTAGATTGAGGCCATGATCCTCACCGACCTCAGCACGCTGGCTGAGACTGCCTCACCCTGACGGCTCGCGCGGCCTGTCCCTCGCCATCAAGGGAGGGATCAGGAATCCAGTGGCCGCAGGGTGTGGGCCACGTGGAACGCGCCGGAGTGCGACAGCACGATCCAGTCGCCGCAGTGCGCCACCACCGGTCCTTCGGGCGTGCGAACCTGCACCGCGGCGCCGGCTTCCGCGACCGACTGAGCATCCTCGCCCAGCCAGTGCCAGAGCACGGCCCAGTTCTTCTGATCGTGCGCCGGCGGCACCCGCAACGCGGCGCCGTGGTCGAAGGGGGGATGCAGGCGGATGACGGGCATGGCCTTTGTTGATCACAACTCTGAACAGCCGCAGTTCCGGGGTGCTTCGGTGACCAAGACCTTAACCGGAAGCCGTTCTCGCGCGTTCTCCTGGGTTGAACGGTGGTCGCCTGAGGGCTGAAAAAGCTTTGCAGTTCCACCACAAAGGATTTTAGTCGCAACTAGGACTTGCGAGGTCGGACGGGGACACTCGCAAAAAGGAGGACTAGAGATAATGGCCGAGGTGTCTACCAAGGCGCCCGACCCCATGGACATCGCGCTCGGGGCCGCGGTGCGCATTCGGCGTCGGACGATTGGCATGTCGCAAGAAGCGCTTGCCGAGCAGTGTGGGGTCAGTTTCCAGCAGATCCAGAAGTACGAGAACGGCACGAACCGGATCTCGTTTTCGCGGCTGGTGCAGATTTCCCGCGCGCTGCGTTGCCGGGTCACCGACCTGATGGACGTCTTCGACGGCGCGGACAAGGAAACCGCCGACGACCTCGACCTTCTGACGCGCATGCGCACGCCGGGCGCGCTCGAGTTGCTGTCGGCCTATGAGCGGCTGCCGCCGGACGTTCGCAGTTCGCTGGTGAACCTGGTCCGCACGCTGACCAGCCAGCAGACGATCGACGCCAAGCAGACCGTCCTGGCCTGAGGCCTCAGCCCGGGCTGCGCCGGCCGCGGCCCGGGTCGCCACACAGACGTCCAGGTGTCGACGATCGCCCATGGCTTAGGCGCGGACCACAGGCCCGCGGTGCCTGGCTCCATATGCTTTGCGGGCAACGGGGTCAGCTGGCGGCCAGGGCCTCGTCGATGACCGCACGGACTTCCGGGCTGGACCAGTCGGCCTCGCCGGCCACGCGGCCGATTTCCATGCCGTCCTTACCATAAATCACCGTCGTCGGCGCGCCGGGCGCCACGGGGGTCAGCACGAACGGCATCTTCATCTCACGGTCGTGGTAGAACTTCAGCGGGTCGTTCTGGGCGATGAACAGCTTGGCCTTCGCGCCGTCGTCGATGCTGTCGATGCTGACGGCGACTACCTCGACGGGCTGGCCCTTGTAGGCCGCCTGCAGCTTGGCCAGCGTGGGCATCTCGAGTTTGCAGGGCGCACACCAGGTGGCCCAGATGTTCATGACGACGACTTTGCCCTTCAGGTCGGCGAGCTTCATCGCCCGGCCCTGCTCGTCGTAGATGGTGTGGTCGGGCGGGCCGATGGGCGCCGCGGGCTTGGTGAACTTCTGGGCGAAGGTCTTGCCGGCCACCTGCGCGGAGGGGCTCTGCACCGGCGGCTGTGCGGGTTGGTTGGAAGACGCCTGCGCGATGATGTAGACAACCGCCGCGACGCCCACGAGGGCTGCGCCCCAGAGGGCCCAGGTCAGGAACCCGCCTTTGGGCTTACCCGTCTGACCGCCCGCCTCTGGACCTTCACTCATATGACTTCGTCTTCCTCGAAGCCGCCAACTGGCCAAGCCATGTGGGGCGGCAGGTTCTCCGGCAAACCCGCCGAACTGATGCAGGCGATCAACGTCTCCATCGGGTTCGACAAGCGGCTGTCGAGCCAGGACCTTGCGGGGTCCCGTGCGCACGCCGCGATGTTGCGCACCGTGGGCGTCATTTCAAGCGAGGACGAAGCCGAGATCCAGTCCGGCCTCGAAACCATCGCCGGCGAGATCGCCGACGGGACCTTCCCGTTCCGCGACGAATTCGAAGACATCCACATGAATGTGGAGGCCCGGCTGCGCGAGCTGATCGGGCCCGCGGCGGGCCGCCTGCACACCGCCCGCTCGCGCAACGACCAGGTGGCGCTGGACTTCCGGATGTGGGTCCGCGAGGCCTGCGACCGCACCCATGGCCAGATCCAGGCGCTGCAAAAGGCGCTGATCGCCAAGGCCGAGGCGCACGCCGACGCCGTGATGCCGGGATTCACCCACCTGCAGCCAGCCCAGCCCGTGACCTTCGGCCACCACCTGATGGCCTATGTCGAAATGTTCGGCCGTGACGCCGCACGCTTCGCCGACGCCCGCGCCCGGATGAACGAGAGCCCCCTGGGCGCCGCCGCCCTCGCCGGATCGCCGTTCCCCATCGATCGGGCGCAGACCGCCAAGGCGCTGGGCTTCGACCGCCCGACCGCCAACTCGCTGGACAGCGTCGCCGACCGTGACTTCGCGCTGGAGAGCCTGGCCGCGGCGACGATCTGCGCGACGCACCTGTCGCGGCTGGCCGAGGAAATCGTGATCTGGATGACGCCGCAGTTCGGCTTCATCAAGCTGAGCGACGCCTTCACGACCGGCAGCTCGATCATGCCGCAGAAGAAGAACCCCGACGCCGCCGAGCTGGTGCGCGCCAAGGTGGGCCGCCTGCTGGGGTCGTTCACCCAGCTCACCGTGGTGATGAAGGGCCTGCCGCTGACCTATTCGAAGGACATGCAGGAGGACAAGGTCCCCACGTTCGAGGCGTTCGATGCGCTGGAGCTCAGCCTGCTGGCCACGGCAGGGATGGTCGCCGACCTGGAGCCCAACCGCGAGAAGATGGCGGCCGCGGCCGGCGCCGGCTACTCCACCGCCACCGACCTGGCGGACTGGCTGGTGCGCGAGCTGAACCTGCCGTTCCGAGACGCCCACCACGTCACCGGAGCGGCCGTGAAGAAGGCCGAGGAACTGGGCGTGGGCCTGGAGGGCGTGCCGCTTTCCGATCTGCAGGCGTTGGATGCGCGGATCACCGCATCCATCTACGATGTCCTCACCCCCGAGGCTTCCGTCGCCAGCCGGCGCAGCTACGGTGGGACCGCGCCGGACCAGGTCCGTGCGCAGATCAAGCGTTGGAAGGAAGTTCTGGCATGACCCGTCGCGTGCTCGCTCTCACGGGAGCCCTGATCCTGGCGGCCGGCCTGGCCGGCTGCGGCAAGGTGGGCCAACTGGAGCGCCCCGGACCGCTGTTCGGCGCCGAGCGCAACACGACCAAGGACGCCGACGACGCCCAGCGCAAGCGCGACCCGTCGCGCCCGGTCGACACGGTCGACCCGCGTGACCGCTCCACCGATCCGGCCCCGCCGCGCACCCTGCCGATCCCCGGCACCAACGCCGGCCCCGGCGCCACCGCGCCGCCCAGCGCCCTGCCCGATCCGTACGCCAACCCGCGCGGATGAACCACTTCGAGCTTCAGGAGGGCGAGCTCCACTGCGAAGGCGTCCCGCTCACCCGCATCGCCGAGGCGGTGGGGACGCCGGTGTACGTCTATTCGTCGGCCACCCTGGAGCGGCACTACACCGTGCTGCGCGACGCGTTCGTGGCCGCAGGGCTGGGCCAGCCTCTGATCGCCTACGCGGTGAAGGCCAACTCGAACGTCGCGGTCCTGCGGACCCTGGGGATCCTGGGCGCCGGCGCCGACACCGTCTCGGAAGGCGAGATCCGCCGCGCGCTGGCGGCCGGCATCCCGGGCCAGCGGATCGTCTTCTCGGGCGTCGGCAAGGCCGAGCACGAGATCGCGTTCGCCCTCGAAAACGGCGTGGCCGAGATCAACGTCGAGTCCGAGCCCGAGCTGCACACGGTCAACCGCGTCGCCCAGCAGCTGGGCAAACGGGCCACGGTCGCGATCCGGGTGAACCCCGACGTCGAGGCCGGCGGCCACGCCAAGATCTCGACCGGCAAGGCCGAGAACAAGTTCGGCGTCAGCTTCTCCGAGGCCGAGCGGCTCTACGCCAACGCCGCCAACATGGCGGGCGTGCGGCCCGTGGGCGTGGCCTGCCACATCGGCAGCCAGATCACCGACCTGACCCCCATGAAGGCCGCCTTCACCAAGATGCGCGGTCTGGTCGAGCGCATCCGCGCCGAGGGGCTGGCCGTCGAGCGCCTCGACCTGGGCGGCGGCCTGGGCGTGCCCTATTTCAACCAGCCCGAACCGCCTTCGCCGGCCGACTACGCCGCCATGATCGCCGACGCGACCCAGGGCCTGGACGTGCAGTTCGCCTTCGAGCCCGGCCGCATGATCGCCGCCAACGCCGGCATCCTGCTCTCGCGGGTCCAGCACGTGCACGAGCGGCCCGAAGGCCGGCGGTTCCTGGTGCTGGACGCGGCCATGAACGACCTGCTGCGGCCGGCGATGTACGACGCCTATCACGACATCCGGCCCGTGAAGCCGCGCGGCGACGAGACCGCCACCTATGACGTCGTGGGCCCGATCTGCGAGACCGGCGACACCTTCACCCGCGACCGCGTGCTGCCCGTGCTGGAGGCCGGCGACCTGCTGGCCTTCATGAGCGCCGGCGCCTACGGAGCGTCGATGTCCAGCGAGTACAACTCACGTCTCCTCGTGCCCGAGGTGCTGGTGAAGGGCGACCAGTTTGCCGTCGTCCGGCCCAGGCCGACCTATCAGGACATGCTGGACAAGGAACGTTCGGCGCCCTGGCTGTAGCCACGCCGGCGAATGGCTGCGCCGGCCCCGAGGAAGCCCAGGATCAACAAAGACCAGGCCCGTGGCTCGGGCACGCCCGCGACGCTGACCGTCATGGCGGCCGGGGCGAAGACGCCAGAGGCCCTACGGAAGTTCTGGTACTGGCCCGTCGCCTGGACCTGATCGTAACCATCGATGTTGAAGCTGCCGTAGAGCATAAGGCCCGGCATGGTGACCGCCGAGAGCGCGGGGAGGTCGTGGTAGTCGCGGCCCCCGAGGTAGCTGGTTCCGAAGCCCACCGCCCCGGCGGAAATGTTGGCGACGTAGCGGTGGTCAATGCCCGCCGCCTGGTAGATGGCGGAATCTCTGGCGGAAAGCTGAGCCTGTTCCAGTCCGGGCTGGGCCACCTGCGACTGCGTGCCGCCCGCCTGACCAAAGTCGACCGTAACGCCGCCAACGGTGAGCGACCCCAGGACCGGACCCGGGGCGCCCGACCTGAAGACCGCCGTCGATGTGGCTGTCGAGGAGAAGTTGGCGCTAGGCGCGTCGTCATCGCGCCGGAACACTGCTGTGAAGTTCAGTCCTGTCAGGTCGCTGCCCGCCACGCCGAACTCCCCCGTGGCGTCGTAGCCCGACGAGAGCACGCCTGTGAACGTATAGAGCACCACCGCGGAGTACGCCGGCGCTGCGATCAGGAATGAACCGGCCACGACGGCAGCGGTGATGAACGACCGGAATGACAAGACGCATCTCCATGAACGACGAAGCCTCGGCTGGCTCTCGTACGGGAGACTGTTGAGCGGATTCATCGACCGCCCCGCCTCCCCCGATTAGGGGTGCGAGTCCGCGCGCGGTGTTCCGGCTACAGTTCCAGCCGCATGAACTGGTTGAAGTCGCTACCGACGTAGTCCGAGAACGCGCCGCAGCTTTCGAAGCCGCGGCGGCGATAGAGTTCCAGCGCCGGCTCGAACGCCTCGCCGCTGCCGGTTTCCAGGCACAGGCGCCGGATTCCGCGCGCGCGGGCCTGGCCGATGATGTGCTCCAGGATGGCCGCGCCCACGCCCTTGCGCAGGTGGTCAGGATGGGTGCGCATCGACTTGAGCTCGCCTTCGCCATCGCCCAGCGTCTTGAGCGCGCCGATCCCCGCGATCGCCTCGCCCTCCCAGGCGGACCAAAGGGTGACGCCGGGCGCCCGCAGGCCCGACACGTCCAGGGCGAAGGAGTGCCCGGGCGGGGAATTCTGGGCCATGCCGCCCAGATGCAGCGCCAGCAACGCCAGGGTCTGGGGGTGGGTGAGGTCGTCCTCGCGGATGGTCAGCATCGGTCAGTTCCTCGCCAGGGCCACGACATACGAACACGGCAGGTGGCTCTCGTTCGCGATCACCACGGGGCCCGGCGGGCCGAAGCCCAGACAGTCGCCGGACATGAGCATGTGCCGCTCGCCGCCTTCGTGAATGGTGAGCTCGCCCTGAGTAACCCACACGGCCTGGCGGACGCGGGCGTAGGACGACGCCGGGAATTCCACCTGGCGCCCCGCCGGCAGTTCCACCTGGACCAGCTCCAGCGGGTGGTCGGGGCGGCTGTAGACCTGTCGGCGGACGTAGCCGGTGTCAGGGTCGCGCCACAGCGGCTGATCGTCGGCGCGCGTCAGCCGCCCGGCCTCGCCCTCGGCCCGCAGCAGCAGGCCCGCCAGGGTCAGATCGAACGCGGTGGCCAGGCGGACCAGGATCACCGCCGTCGGGCTCACCTCGTCACGCTCGATCTTGCTGATCGTGGCCTTGGAGACCCCGGACCGCTCGGCCAAATCCGCGAGGGACCAGTCCCGCGCCTCCCGCTCCAGCCGGATTCGACGGGCCAGCTTGGCCGAAGAATCGTCTACGAAAGTATCCATTCGTCTCTTATGTTGGACGGTGCGGAACTTTGCAAGGGACGAGGTTCACGCAAAAGGTTTCGCGCGACAGCTGTCGGGGCGCGCCCGGGCCACGAGCAAATCCTAGCTCACAATATCGAACAAATAAAGAACAAATGGCGTTCTGCCAGATCAGCGCGTCAGTCCATTGCGCCGATGTAGGGCAGGCCGCGCATCTTGCCGGCGACGTCGAGGCCGTAGCCGACGAGGAACCGGCCCGGCGCCTCCCAGGCCACGAAGTCGGGCTCGATGGCGCGTTGGGTGGGCCAGGGCTTGCGGGCGAAGACGGCGGTCAGCACCTCGCTGGCCCCGGAATCCTTCACCAGTCGCGCGGCTTCCGACAGCGACAGGCCGGTGTCGAAGACGTCGTCCACCACCAGCGCCTTGCGGCCCGAAATCGGGCGCTGCAGATCGGCCCGCACCTCGCAGCGGCCGCTGGACTGGCGCTCGTCCTTGTAGGAGGCCAGCCACAGAGCGTCGAAGCGGACCACCCGGCCGTGACGGGCCAGGGCGCGGGTGATGTCGGCGGCGAACCAGATGCCGCCGGTGAGCAGGCACACCACCACCGTCTCGTCGTCGATCCGCGGGGCAATCGCCTTGGCCAGCGCCTCGATCCGCTCGGCGATCTCAGCCTCCGAGATCAGGACGGTGGGCTCTTCAGTGCTGCTCATTCTGGTCCGGGGCGTGGAGGGCGTCAGGGCTGTCGGCGGGGAGCGGCTGGGCTTCAGCAGGTTCCGGCGCGGGCGGCGCGGCGGCGGGCTCGGCATGCGCCTTCCCGGCGTGGGCCGCGTCAGCGCCCTTGGCCGGCAGTTCGAAGCGGACCTGCAGCTTCTTCGCGCCGGCCGGCGGGTCGGGCATGGTGATCGAGAAATACCGCACGGCGCCGGGCGGCACGCGGGCGTTCAGGGCGTCGGCCACCAGGGTCGCCAACTCGGCGTCTTCCGCGTCGAGCAGGCTGAGGCGGATGGGGGGCGAGGCGATCGGCTCGTCGCGGACGTTGCGGATCGCGCCCGTGACCGACCAGACCGGGCGTCCGGCCTGCAGCATCGGCTTGGACGTCACCCCTTCGATGACCAGGCCGATGGTGTTGACCGGAAGGCCGATGGCCGAGAACAGGGGCGCCGTCCCGGGGATCATGCCGGCGACCTGCTGGCGCAGCAGCACCGCCGCACCCCCGCCCAGGGCCAGCGCCACCAGCACCCCGGCGGCGATCACGACCGCCAGCGGCTGCTTCTTTTTCTCGGGCTTCGGCGCTGGTTTGGCCGGCGCGGGCACGAAGTCGATCTCGGTCTCGGCCGGCTCCGGCGCGGGCGTCTCAATGACGAGGTCGTCCTTGGGGGGCTCTTCCTCAGGCGCGCCGCGGTCCTGGAACGCGCGCCAACGGTGGCCGCAGCTGGTGCACTTCACCATCCGGCCCATGCGCGGAATGCGCAGATCGTCCACGAAATAGCTGGTGGCGCACTCTGGACAGGACAGTATCATGACGTCGAATCGGACGCTCCAGCACCCCTCACTCCGAGGTCGCCGATTTCGGCCTTCATGTCCAGAAACGCTCATGACGCCGCCGACGCCCTGTCGGCTGACGAGATCCTCCGATTTTCACGCGTTTCCATGCGTTATGGCCGCGGGCCCGAAGTGCTGAGCGACGTGTCGCTGTCGCTCCCGCGGGGCTCGTTCCACTTCGTGACCGGGCCGTCGGGGGCGGGGAAGAGCTCACTCTTGAAGCTGATCTACCTGGCGGCGCGACCGTCGAGCGGCGCGGTGCGGCTGTTCGGCGAGGACGTCACCACGCTCGGCGGCGGCGATCTGCCGCGCATCCGGCGGCGGATCGGCGTGGTCTTCCAGGACCTGCTGCTGCTGGATCACCTCTCGGCGTTCGACAACACCGCGCTGCCGCTGCGGATCGCGGGCCACAAGCCGTCGGAGTACCGCAACGACGTGGCCGAGCTGCTGACCTGGGTGGGGCTGGGCCAGCGCATGCACGCCCTGCCGCCGACCCTGGCCGGTGGCGAGAAGCAGCGGCTGGCGATCGCGCGTGCGGTCGTCGCGCGGCCCGAGATCCTGCTGGCCGACGAGCCCACGGGCAATGTCGACCACGAGATGGCGCTGCGCATCTACCGCCTCTTCGTCGAGCTGAACCGGCTGGGCACCACCGTCATCATCGCCACCCACGACCAGGACCTGGTGGCGCGCTCGGCCCGACCGGTCCTGCACCTGGACAAGGGCCGCCTGCGCCCGCTCCCGCCGCAGGGGCCGGCGGCATGAGCGACGCTCCGTTCGATCCCGCCCGCTGGCGGCCGGCGTCGTTCCTGCCGGACGAGGACGCGCGCGATCCGGCGCTGCTGTTCGTGATCGGCGTGCTCTGCTTCCTGGCCTGCCTGACGGCGCTGGGCGTCCTCGCCGCCGACCGGGCCGCCAGCGGCTGGTCGGGCCAGCTGCGCAGCGAGGCCACCGTGATCGTCCGCGCCCAGGGCGGCGAGACGCCCGACGCCGCCGCCGCCCGCGCCGCCGAGGTGCTGGCCGGGGTGGCCGGGGTCAGCGAGGCCCGGGCGCTCGAAAAGGAGAAGGCCTACGAGCTGATCCGGCCCTGGCTGGGCGACGTGGCGGCCGATCTCGACGACCTGCCGGTGCCGCGCCTGGTGGCCGTGGGGCTGGACCGACGCAAGCCGGCGACCGCCGCGACCCTTTCGGCGGCGCTGAAGGGCCAGGGTCTGGACGCCGTCGTCGACGACCATTCGGTATGGCTGAAAGACATCCGCCATGCGGCCGGCGTCGTGCGCTGGACGGGCGTGGTCATCTTCCTGCTGATCGCCGGCGCGGCGGGCGCCGTGGTCGCATACGCCACGCGGGCCGGGCTGGCGGCGCGGCGCGACGTGGTCGAGGTGCTGCACCTGACCGGGGCCGAGGACGCCCAGATCGCCAACCTGTTCGAGCTGCGGTTCGCCCGTATCGCCGCCATCGCGGGCGCGGCCGGCGCGCTGACGGCCGGGGGCCTGGGCGTCGCGCTGCGGCTGATCGGCGGCGGAGACGGGATCACGCCGGCGCTGCCCATCGCCTGGATCGACCTGCTGGCCGTGCTGCCCTGCCCGGTTCTGGCGGCCATCGTCGCCGCCGTCGCGGCGCGGCTGACCGCGCGCCGGCTCATCCGGCAGCTCTGATGAAGTCGATCGCGGCCTTCCTGGTGCTCGCGGCGATCTGGTTCTCGGGCCTGCTCGCCTTCGCAGAACGGGTCCAGGACCAGACGCCCGCCCGCGCGCCCAAGCCCGCCGAGGGAATCGTGGCGCTGACCGGCGCGGGCTCGAACCAGCGGCTGTCGGCGGCGGTGGGACTGCTGGAGGACGGCTACGGCCGCCGCGTCCTGGTCTCGGGCGTGAACCGCATGGCCAGCCGCGAGGACATCCGCCACGTCAGCCGCGCCGTGCGCCGGCTCTACGACTGCTGCGTCGACCTGGGATTCACCGCGGCCGATACCGTCGGCAACGCGCGCGAGACCGCCGACTGGGCCCGCGCCATGCGCTATCGCGGGCTGATCGTGGTCACGTCCGACTACCACATGCCGCGGGCGATGCTGGAGCTGAACGCCGTGCTGCGCGACACCGGCATCGTCGCCCAGACCTATGCGGTGGCCACGCCCTCGCTGAAATCCCGGACGTGGTGGCGCAATCCGCGGGCGGCGCGGTTGATGGTGGTCGAGTATTGCAAGTATCTGGCGATCCTGGGCCGCGAGGGGGTGCTGGGGCTGGGGCCCCGGGAAGCCCCGGCGGCGCAACAGAAGGCGCTCCCCAAGTGACGAGACACCCGTGACGGCGATCCGATCCCTCACCTACGTGGCGCTGTTCTACCTGTGGACGGCCGTGGTCGCGATTCTGGCCACGCCGATCCTTCTGGGGCCGGTCAGCTGGACCTATGCGATGTTCCGCATGTGGGGCGCGGGCGTCACCGGCATGCTGGTGATCTGCGGCATCAAGGTGGAGGTGCGCGGGCGCCAGTACATGCCGACCGGCGCGGCGCTGGTCGCGCCCAAGCACCAGTGCATGCTGGACGTCTTCGCCCAGTTCATGTGGCTGCCGGCCTCGACCTTCGTGATGAAGAAGGAGCTGGCCTGGATTCCCTGGTTCGCGTGGTACGCCCGCAAGGCCGGCGCGATCGTCATCGACCGGGACGGCGGCGCCAAGACCATGCGTCAGGTGATCCGCGAGGGGACCGAGCTGTTCAGGAAGGGCCGCCAGGTGGTGACGTTCCCGGAGGGCACGCGCAAGGCCCCCGGCGAGGCCCCGGACTACAAGCCTGGGATCGCGGCGCTCTATCGCGAGCTGAACGTGCCGGTCTATCCGGTGGCCACCAACGCCGGCGTCCACTGGCCCGCCCACGGCTTCATCCGGATCCCGGGAACCATCGTGTTCGAATACCTGGAGCCTATCCCGCCGGGCCTGAAGCGCGCCGAGTTCATGCGGATCCTGGAAGAACGCATCGAAGCCAAGAGCACGGAACTGCTGGCGCTGTAGGCGCGCGGAGGCGCCGGCTGGCGCCTACCAGCCGGAGCCGCCGGGCATGCGCTGACCGGGTCGGAGCCGTTCCCAGGGTGGGATGTAGGGCTGCGGCGGGTCGGGCGGCCTGGGCGAGGCAGCCTGTGCGACGGCCGGCTCAGTAACGGGCTCTCCCCTCCCCCTTGCGGGGAGGGGTCGGGGGTGGGGGTGCGAACCTTCAGGCTCGGAGCTGACACCCCCACTCCCAACCCTCTCCCCATCCACCCCCGCTGGGGGTGGATCGCGAAGCGAGGGGGGCCCAGCCGCGAGCGGCTGGGAGGGGGGAGAGGGCTCTTCCGGGGCGGGCTCAGTGTGAGAGACTTCGGGCTCTGGAGCCGCTTCAGCCGTCTCCGGCTCATCGTTCAGGCCGATGTCGTCGGCGAGGCGGGCGATGAGGGCTTCGAGGGGCGTATCGAGGAAGTCGTCCTCGTAGACGAGGTCGGACAGGCGCTGATCGACCTCGTGACAGAAGGCGTCGGCGTCGTCGGCGTCGTATTCGTCCCAGACGAGGTTCTCGAGGTGGCGGCGAACGCGCTTGCGCTTGAACTCGATCCTGGCGTGACGATCGCGCTCGGCCGCCTTGCGGTCGGCCTCGGCGGCGGCGTGCGCCTCACGGGTCTTGGCGACCTCCTCGCGGTCGAAGCGCTGTTTCAGGGCGATGGTCTGGCGCAGGTTGCGGCAGGCCTGATTGAGGGCCCGGCCCGAGCGCTCGAAGGACTCGTCGTCAGGCACCGCCTTCTGGCGCTGGCCCGCCTCGACCACCGACCCCAGGCACACCTCGGCCATGATCGACAGCATGGCGTCGATACGCTCAGGCGTGAGGACCGGGGGTGCGTTCATATAGAACAAATGTAGAACATTGATCCTCGACTGTCAAGGATTCGACGCCATCTCACGCGCCGCGCCGCCTGCATCGCCTTCGGGGAACCCCCGAACGATGAGCCAGACGGCGAGGGAGAGGTGAACGACGAACAGGGGGAGCAGGAAGGCCATATTGACCTCGGCGCCGAGGATCCCGGTGAACACGCCGATCATCTGCGAACAGCAGGCAAGCACGCCGATCGCGCCGAACAGTCGCGGAATGAAGCCTGCCGCAGCCAGGATGACGTACAGCAGGAGTGCGCTGACGCCGCCGACAAACATGTGCGGAAAGTGGATTCCGTTGCGCAGGGCCCGGACCATGAGCTGCAGCGGTTCGGCCGCCTGGACGACGGCGCCGCCCGGCGCCTGCGCGACGGCCTCGCCGACAGACCGCATCATCTGGAAGCTTGCCAGCTCAAGGCCACCCATCCCCAGGGTCGCCACCTTGGTCCCCAGGAAGGCGAGAGCCAGCCAGAAGATCGGGCGGGCGACCGTCATCCCGCAGAGCCAGGCGGCCATCAGCAAGGCGATCATACTGGACGCGAGGCCCATGCCGACGATCGCGGCGATCTTCTCCGGCTGAGCTGCGGCGCCTTCGATCAGGCCGAGCACGCCGGAGCCGGTGCGGATGGTCGACTGGAGCCAGAAGTTCGAAGCGATATCGAGCGCGAAGCCGGCGAGAATGCCGGCGCCGAAGAGGCGGCTGGAGACGTGGTGTGCGGACATGGATGGAGCCTATTGTGGGTCGGTGATCGGTTGGCGGCGCCCGGTGACGCATTGCGCCAGGGCGTTGCCTGAGGCGACGGCGTCGGGGAGCGATCCGCTCGGGCCGAGCCCTCTCCGCCTCAGACCGGTGCTGGCCGGCCTGTCAGTCATGGTGCGTCTCCAGGGGACACGCAGCCGCGGTCGCGCGCTGGACTGCGCGATCCGTCTGCTGCGATGGGAGGGTGTCGGCGCGGGGGTGGCGATCAGGCGAGGGGCGCGGTCCGGATGCGACTGCGCCCCAGTGCGCCGATCACGCCGAAGCCCAGCACCATGAGCGCCCAGGCCGAGGGCTCGGGAACCGCGCCAGCCGCCTGTACGGCGCCAATGTCCCAACCAAGGCTGTGCGGGTTCGAGGCGGCGTCGGTGGAGGCGACGAAGTAGCGGGCTCCGGCGAAGGCGAGGGTCAGGGAGCCGCCCTGATCGGCGCCGGCGCCGTAGGTCTCGGTGACGGAGCCCAGCAGATCGCCGCCCGCGCTGTAGGCGGCGATGGTGACGGCGCCGTCGTCGTCGCCCCCGGCGTCACCGAAGTTGAAGGTGATGGAGGAGATGGCGCGGTCGAAGGTGAAACGGACGGGCGCGAAGCCGTCGGGCTGCAGTGGATTGTAGACGCTGGCGGTCACAGCCGAGGCGCCCAGCCGGCCGACGCCGAAGCCGCCAAAATAGAGATAGTCGGCGCCCTCCGGGGTGATGGTCAGAACAAGGTCGCCATCGGTGATGATCCGCGAGGCGTCGTAGTAGCCGGCCTCACCCTCGAGGTCGAAGGCGGTGGCGGCGTCGGCGGCGCCCGGCAGCGCACCGAGGGCGCACAGCGCCACAATCATGGCCTTGGGATTCATCTCGGGTGGTCTCCTGGTCAATCGGTAGGCAGGCCCAGAGCCACCTTCAGCATGACGTGCTGGCGGGGCTGGCCGGTGACGGCGTCGGACGCGGGGATGAAGTTGCGGTCGATCCGCATGGACGCGTAGCCGTGCACCAGGGAGCTCAGCGCAATGACGACCGTGGTCGGGTCGATCCGGCGCGTCGGCTGCGGCAGGGCGGCGACCATCTCCTCAACGTCTCCATAAAGCCCGTTCACCAGCCCATCCAGGACCGGATCCCCGGCGTCCAAAATGTCCATGCGCCACATCATCCGGTAGCGGTCCGGGTGCGCGAGCGCGTAGCCGATATAGCCGTCGACGAAGCCCTCCAGCCGGCCGTAGGCGTCGCTCCGGGCGTCTCGGGCCGCGCGGGCGGCGCCGAGAAGATTCTCGAAGCAGCGCGCGGCCACCGCCGTGATCAGCGCCCGCAGGTCCGGGAAGTGGTTGATCGGAGCCGCGTGGGAGACCCCCGCATGGCGCGCAACGGCCCGGATCGTGACCGCTTCCACGCCTCCTGCATCCAGGAGGTGGAACGCTGCGTCGATGAGGGCTTCCCGAAGGCTGCCGTGGTGTTGTCCTCGCTTCATTCAGCCATATTGACACTGTCAATATCACCATGACAATTGACGGTGTCAATATGGAGTTTTCACCGTGCGATACGCCCTGGGCCTGACCGCCTGTCTCATTCCCTTCGGGTTGCTCACGCCGATCCTCGAGATCGGCCCCACTCATGTGTTCAACCCGGACTGGCCGGCGCACGCGCGTCTGCACGAGGTGTGGCAGCTGGTCACCAACAGCGGGATCGCGGTTCTTTGCCTGTGGCTCGCGTGGGCGCGGCGGGAGATCCGGCTGGCCACCGCAATCGCGGCGATCGTGGTCGGCGGCTTCCTGCTCGCCTTGATCCTGGCGCCTGCCTACGGCGGCGGCATGAAGCACAGTGACGGCTCGGAACTGACGGTGGCGGGGGTGAACGCGGCCGTTGCGGTGATGGCCCTGGCCATGGCCGGCCTGGCGTTCATCGGCTGGCGGACCCGCAAGGGCGAACCGGGACGGGCGGCGTGATGTCGGCGGTTCTCACGGGGCTTCTGGTGCTCCACATCGCGGGCGGATCGATCGGACTGGTGGCCGGGCTCGTCGCCATGATCGGCCGCAAGGGCGGGCCGCTGCACGCCAGGGCCGGAGCCTGGTTCTTCGGCGCCATGATGCTGATGGCGGTCTCGGCGGCGGTGCTGGCGGCGGCGGAACCTGACAGGCTGTCGCTGCTGTCGGGCGTGCTGACCGGCTACCTGGTGTACAGTTCCTGGCGCACCGCGCGCCGGCGGCAGGGTGGCGCGCAACTCGCCGACTGGGCCGGGTTGGGCGTCGCGCTGCTGTGCCTCGGCGCCTATGTGCAGGGCGCGGCGACCGCTGCGGCGACGCCGGGCGGCGAGTTGGACGGCTTCCCGGCGCCCGTATTCATCGCCTTCGGGGCGCTCGCGGCGCTGGGGGCTCTGACCGACCTCCTGACGTTCCTGCAGCCTGCGCTGACGTACCGCCGCCGCATCGCGCGGCACCTGTGGCGAATGTGCGTGGCCTACTTCCTGGCGGCGACCTCCCTGTTCCTCGGCCAGCAGGATGACGTCTTCTGGTTCATGGCCGGGTCGCCCGTGCTGTTCCTGCCGTCCGTCGCAACGCTCGGCTTCATGGCCTACTGGTTGATCCGCAACGAATGGCCGGGCCGGAAGAAGGGGTCCGCCTGACGCGCCCCTGGCGGAGCGCCCTTCGGACCTGTCAGGCCTTTCGCGCCCTCGGGGTTGGGCGATGCGGTTCGCCATCCAGCTCAATCGTCACCTGGATGGTGCGGAAGTCCTGGGTCTGCGGCTGGACAACACCGCCGAACGCCTTCGCGAGGCGCAGCATGCGCTTGTTCTCGAACAGGATTTCGGCCCGGACCCGCGTGAGGTCGCGCTCTCGGGCCCAGCCCAGCATTTCCTCCATCAGGGCATGACCCAGGCCGTGGCCCGCCTGGTCTGAGCGGACCATGATGGCGAACTCGCCTTCTGGCGCCTCGCGGGACAGGATCAGGCGGACCACGCCGAGGATGCCATCTCCGCCCTCTGCCGCCGCCGGGTCGTAGGCGGCCACCGCGATGTGGTGCTCGCGGTCGAACTCGGTGAGCATCGACGTCAGATGCCCCACCGCCGGGCGGACGGGGGAAAAGAACCTCAGGCGCAGATCGTCCGGCGTCGATCGCAGCCCCATCTGGACCAGGGCCCCGGCGTCATCCGTTCGAATGGGACGAAGGCGCAGTCTGCGGCCGCGGCCCACGACGATCTCCTTGTCCGACGTCGGGCGTGTGTCGGCGCTCCGCGGCAAATGGGCCGGCCGCCGCAGCGCGGGAAGGCCTGTGTTGGTCGGCGATGCCAGCATCAGGCGCCGCTCGTGGAGCTGGATTGGAATTTCCGCATGGCGCGGTTTGGAGCCTCTCGCGTGTTGCGGGGTCTCGAACGTGCAGAGCGCCGCCGGGTTGCGCGCCGCGGCACCGCCGCGCGCTGGGCAACCTTTCTCCCGCAACGCTGTTTTTGCTGCGATGCACACGCTGGACGCGCTGCGGCGCGTCGCGGTCGTGTCCCGTGGCGCAGCACGATGCAGAGCCCGGGTGAAACTCTGACCAGGAGCCTGCCATGAATGTTCTGATGGTGCTGACGTCCCACGACCGCCTGGGCGACACCGGCGAGAAGACCGGCTTCTGGCTGGAGGAGTTCGCGGCGCCCTACTATGTGCTGCTGGACGCCGGCGCCGAGATCACCCTGGCATCGCCCAAGGGCGGCCAGCCCCCGCTCGATCCAAAGAGCGACGCCAAGGACGCCCAGACCCCGGCGACAGAGCGGTTCAAGGCGGACGCCGACGCACAGCGGAAGCTTGCGTCGACCACGCCATTGGCGGACATCCGGGCGGAAGACTACGACGCCGTGTTCTTTCCCGGCGGCCACGGACCGATGTGGGATCTCGCGGAAAGCGCCGAGGCGCGCCGCCTGGTCGAGGCCTTCGCCGCCCAAGACCGCCCGATCGGCGCTGTCTGCCACGCCCCGGCCGTGTTCCGGCGGACGCTGGCGGCCAATGGCGAGCCGCTCGTCTCCGGTCGCCGCGTGACCGGCTTCACCAACAGCGAGGAGGACGGCGTCGGACTGACCCAGGTCGTGCCCTTCCTGCTGGAAGACATGCTGAAGGCCAGCGGCGCCCTCTATGAAAAGGGCGCGGACCAGCAGCCCCATGTGGTGACGGACGGAAACCTGGTCACAGGCCAGAACCCGGCTTCCTCCGAGCCGGCCGCGCGGGAATTGCTGAAGCTGCTGAAGGCTTAGGGAGAGCTGGCCTGAGCGCGCCCCTGCTTCAGGCCGCCGCCTCGCGGTGCTCCACCATGGTCAGCAGGCGCTCCATGCCGGCGTCGCGGACGCGCATTTCGCGCAGGTGGTCGACGAGGTCACGGAGGTAGTCGACGTTCTTGCCGGACAGGCCCGTGGCGCCGGCGATCAGTTCGGCCTGGCGCTCGAGGCTGAGCGCGCCGGCCCACTGGGCGTGCAGGACGTCGGAAAGGAAGCAGAGGCTTTCCACCCGGCGGCCATCGTCCAGGCGGATGAAGCGGCGGGCCTCGATGTAGGTCTCGGTGGGCTGCTCCCGCTCGAGCAGATAGGCGTAGGTCTGGGCCCAGTCGGCCTCGTCCACGCGGTAGGCCGCGCCCCGGCACGCGCCGCCGGGGGCCAGGCCCAGGACCAGGCCGGGTCGTTCGTAAGTGCCCCGATGATGCACTGAATAGATGCAGAACGCGCGGCGGCGCCCATGTAAGGTAGCCCCGCGTCGCTCAACGAACGGGAAGCCAGGCCGCCACATCAGCGAACCGTAGCCGAACACCCAACGTTCCGACGCCATCCCGCCCCGTCCCAAGCCAAACTGGCAAGCTCTCACTCCGGAATGTCTGTGCCCGATCCGTCCGCGCCCCGCAAACTCAGCCGTCTTCGCCTGTACATCGTCTTCGGCCTGTTCCTCGTGCTCGTCGCGGGCTGGAGCGCCACATGGGTCTGGGCCCGAGGCGAGACGCAGGCGCGCATGGACGCCGGCGCCGAGATGCTGCGCCGGGCCGGCTATGAGGTCGGCTGGAAGGCGCGGACGGTCGGCGGCTATCCGTTCCGCCTGAACGTCACCCTGACCGAGGCGCGCATCCGCGACCGGTCGGGCTGGGCCCTGGAGGCGCCGAAGCTGGAAGGCCAGGCTTTCATGCACGCGCCGACCACCTGGGTGCTGGCGGCGCAGGACGGGCTGACGTTCACGCGGCCCGTGGGCGGGCCGGTCGCCGTAAAGGGCAAGCTGATCCGGGCCAGCCTGAGCCACCTGACCAATACCCCGCCCAACCTGTCGTTCGAAGGCGTCGAGCTGACGTTCACGCCGGCGCCTGGGGCCAATCCCTTCAGCCTGCAGACCGCCGAGCGGGTCGAGTTCCACCTGCGCCAAGCGCCCAGCGAAGTGGGCGACGAGGCCGGCGTGTGGCTGTCGGTCAAGAACGGCAAGGCGCAGCTGTCGGGCCTGTTGGGCCGGATCGCGGGCGACAAGCCGATCTCGGTGGAATGGGACGGGCGGATCTCCAAGATCAGCGCCGTGCGCGGCTCGGACTGGCCCTCGGCGGTGCGCGCGTGGTCGCAGGCGGGCGGGCGGATGAGCGTCAAGCGGGGCGGCCTCACCGCCGGCGACGCGCTGATCGGCGTGAACTCGGGCTCGCTGGGCGTGGGGACGGACGGCCGGGCGAACGGGGTGCTGGACGTCTCGCTGCGCCAGGCGCCGCGGGCCTTGAGCGCGCTGGGCCAGACAGGGACCATTCCGGCCGACCGCGCCGAGGCCGCCGCCGCTGTCGCGCAAGCACGGGAGACCGGCGACCTGGCCCGCGCCACCCTCAACTTCGAAGCCGGCCAGACCACCCTGGGGCCCGTGGCGATCGCCCCCGCGCCGAAGGTCTACGAGCCGCGCTAGCGACTTACCTCCCCCACGAAGCGGCGGGAGGGGGACCGG
Organism: Phenylobacterium sp.; assembly: GCF_965284355.1. NCBI lineage: Bacteria > Pseudomonadati > Pseudomonadota > Alphaproteobacteria > Caulobacterales > Caulobacteraceae > Phenylobacterium > Phenylobacterium sp. The sequence continues at coordinate 1,542,906 of NZ_OZ260078.1, forward strand.
TCGCCAAGGCCGGCGCGAGCCGGCCCTAGAGCGACGGGTGGAGAGGGCGGGCCTCGAGCTCCGCTGCGTTCGGTGCGCCCGATCGATTCCGTGCGAGCCTGAGGCCTGCCCCCTCCACCATCGGCTCTCCGGCCGATGGTCCCCCTCCCGCCGCTGCGCGGGGGAGGTATAGTGGCCCCATGGCCACGCTCTACGAACGCTTCGTCCTGCCCCGTCTGCTCCGGTGCGCGTGTTCCGCACCCGGGATCATGAAGCAGCGCGCCAAGGTGGTGCCCCTGGCCGAGGGCCGGGTGCTGGAGCTGGGGATCGGGATGGGGCTGAACCTGGGGCTCTACGACGCTTCCAAGGTCGAGAGCGTCACCGGGGTGGATCCCGCGGCCGAGCTGCGCGCCATTGCCGAGGCCGCGCCGCGCGACCCACGGCTGGCGGTGAAGGTGGAGGACGGGACCGCCGAGGCGCTCCCTTTCGAGGCCGGGACCTTCGACTGCGTGGTCTGCACCTTCACGCTGTGCTCGGTGCATACGCCGGCTGCGGCGCTCAGCGAGGCGCGGCGCGTGCTGAAGCCGGGCGGGCGGTTCCTGTACTGCGAGCACGGCCTGGCGCCCGACGCGGACGTGGTGAAGTGGCAGCGGCGGATCGAGCCGGTGTGGAAACGCATGGCCGGCGGCTGTCATCTGACGCGGCCGGTGACGGCGGCCATCGCGGCGGCGGGGTTCACCGTCCGCAGCAGCGACAGCATGTACATCCCCCGCGCCCCGCGCTTCGCGGGGTGGAGCGAGTGGGGCGAAGCGGCCCCTTGAGGCCCGGCCCCTACTGGATCGGCAGCGCGTAGGCGCGCAGGCGGCTGGGCAGGCGCATGGCCGCGCGGGTGGCCTCACGCACGTTCGGGAACTGCTGCGCGCGTTCCGAAATCTGAGTCCAGACGGTGCGGGCGCCTTCTTCCAGGTATTCGATTCCGTCCGGCTTGGTGCGGGCGACAACAACTGAAGACGCCATGGGGCTCTCCTGCGGTGAACGGTGTGCCCTTCTGGCGCACCTGAAACGTGACGACCCAAGGCTCGTGCCAGACGCGTTCGCGGTTCGCCCGTCAGGCGAACGCCCGGGAAGAACCTTGCGTTCGGCGAACCGCATTCGGGTAGAACGTATCAACATGCGTCCGTGTGACGGCATAAGTGTTGCGCAAAAGCCTCAACCGGCGGCGACAACCCTTCGTGGCAGAGCTTGGCCTTGAGCCCCCTGACGAGCGTCCCTAGGTGCGCGCCCTTCGTTAGTTTCTGGGATTACCAATGAACAAGAACCTCTTCGTCGCGGCCGCCGCCGTGGCGTTCCTCGGGTCGGCTGTGGCCGCCCAAGCTCAAACCGTCGGTCACATCGGCGCCAACTATGGCCGCACCGACCTGGACGTCGCCGGCCTGGACGCCGACGCCGACACCTATCAGGTCGAAGGCGCGGTGCGCTTCGACGCCGGCAAGCTGGGCGCCCAGATCGACGGCGCCATCACCAACTATGACGGCGACGACACCTCGTTCGGCGCCACGGGCCACCTGAACACCAAGGTCGGCGGCGGCCTGATCGGCGGCTTCGCCGGCGTGGAAGCCAGCGACGACATCACCGTCTGGGGCGTGGGCGTCGAAGGCCAGGCCAATATCAACGGCAAGACCAGCCTCTATGGCCAGGCCGGCTACGGCAACGTCGACGACGCGTTCGACGCCGACATCTGGGCCGTTCGCGGCGAGGTGCGGCACTTCGTCACCGACAACTTCCGCCTGACCGGCTCGCTGGGCTACGCCACGGTGGACGTCGGCCCGAACATCGACACCTGGAACGCCGGCATCGAGGCCGAGTACCAGTTCGCCGAGACGCCGTTCAGCGTCGTGGCCGGCTATGAGCACTCGGACTCGGACGACATCAACTCGAACGCCGACACCTTCCGCATCGGCTTCCGCTACACCTTCGGCGGCACGCTGAAGGATCGCGACCAGTCGGGCGCCTCGCTCGGCTCGGCCAGCAAGCTGTTCGGAGCCGGCCTCCGCTAAGCGGACGGACGGTCACGAACCTGCCGCGACGAACGCCCCCGGGACCCCACGCCCAGGGGCGTTTTTCGTCGAACGCAGGATTCAAAGTGAAGCTCGAATCAGCGACGTTGCCGCTCGTTGGTGAAAAGGGCGCGTGATGCCGCAGGTGAACTACACCGTCGATTTCCTGGACGGCGTCTGGAAGGTCGGCCTGAACGGCAAGCACTTCGGCCCCTATTCCACTCTCGATGCCGCCGTCGCCGCCGCCAGCAAGGCCGCGCACAAGGCCGAAGAGCAGGGCTATGAGGCGCTGCTGACGATCAATTCCGTCGAGGAAGCGGTCGCGAAGGGCGACGCGGCCTGAAAGGTCCGGCTCGGAAGGGAATAATCGCGCGATGGGCCCTGGTGGCGGGGGGCGGGCTCGAACCGCCGACCTGTGGGTTATGAATCCACCGCTCTAACCAGCTGAGCTACCCAGCCAACTCAGGGCGCCCATCGCGCGAGGCGCGGGTTATAGGGGCGAAGCCGCTCCGCTTCAAGCGCTTGGGCGCACGCAAATCAGGCGCTAGGGTCGCACCTGCGATGAGCGTCCTGCACCTCCTGGGAACGGCCGGCGAAGGCGGCGCGGAGACCTACTTCGTCGACCTCGTGAAGGCGTTGAAGCGCGCGGGCGTGCCCGAGGCGGCGGTGATCCGGGCCAACGCGGGCCGCGAAGAGCGGCTGAAGACCGCCGGCGTGCCGGTGAAGGTGCTGCGGTTCGGCGGCCCCATCGACATCCTGACCCGCCCGGCCGCCGCCGGGTTCGCCGCGCTTCAGCACACCCAGGTGGCGCTGGCCTGGATGAACCGCGCCGCGCGCCACACCCCCCGGGGGCCCTGGGCCCGGATCGGGCGGCTGGGGGGCTACTACAGCCTCAAGTACTACAAGGGCTTCGACCACCTGGTGGCCAACACCGAGGACATCGCCGAGTGGATCGTGGGCCAGGGCTGGCCCGCGGGCCGGGTCACCTGCATCCCCAATTTCGCCGCCGCGCCGCCGCAGGGGCCCGCTGTGCCGCGCGCCAGCCTGGCGACCCCCGACGACGTCCCCCTCCTGCTGGCCATGGGTCGGCTGCACGAGGCCAAGGCCCACGACATGAGCCTGCACGCCCTGACCCAGCTGCCTGAGGCCTTCCTCTGGATCGCGGGCGTCGGCCCGCTGGAGGCCAAGCTGAAGGGCATGGCCGAGGCGCTGGGCGTCGCCGACCGGGTCCGCTTCCTGGGCTGGCGCACCGACGCCTCGGCGCTCTATCGCACCGCCGACGTCTGCCTGTTCCCGTCGCGCTACGAGCCGCTGGGCAACGTCGTGATCCAGTCCTGGGCTCACGGCCTGCCGGTGGTCGCCGCCGAGAGCCAGGGGCCGAAGGCGCTGATCCAGGACGGCAAGGACGGCCTGCTGGTCCCCATCGACGACGCCGACGCCCTGGCCGCGGGCGTGCGAAGCCTGCTGGCGGACCGCGACCTGCGGGACCGGCTGATCGCCGCCGGCACCCGGCGGGTGGACGCCGAGTTCTCGGAAGCCGCGGTCGTCGGCCAGTGGAAGAGCCTCTTCGCCGACTACGGAGCGGTCTGATGTGCGGGATCGCCGGCGTGCTGGGCGGCGAGGAGTCGGCCGCCGAGCCGATGATCCGCGCGCTGACCCACCGGGGTCCGAACGGCATCCGAACCGAATCTGTGGCCGGCGCGGCGCTGGCGCACGCGCGGCTGTCGATCATCGACCTGGAGGGCGGCTGGCAGCCGCTGCACGCCGCGGGCGGCACGGTCTGTGGCAACGGCGAGATCTACAACTTCGTGGAGCTGGCGGCCGAGCACGGGCTGTCCGACGTGCTGACCACCGGCTCGGATTTCGAGCCGCTGTTGCACCTCTACGCCCGCGAGGGCGAGGCGGCGTTCCGGCGCCTCCGGGGCATGTACGCCCTTTGCCTGATCGGCCCGGACGGCCGGGCGTTCCTGGCCCGTGACCCCTTCGGCATCAAGCCGCTCTACATCATGGAGCATGGGGGCGGCCTGGCCTTCGCCTCCGAGCCCCGCGCCTTCTTCGCGGCCGGCATGATGCAGAAGGTGCTGAACGATGAGGCGGCGCGCGAACTGCTGGAGCTCAACTACGTGCTGGGCGAACGCAGCATCTTCCAGGGCCTGCGCCGGCTGGCGCCGGGCGAAGTGGTCGAGGTGCGGGACGGGCGGATCGCGAGTGGGCATCGGCAATCGTTCCTCCCCCGCAAGGCGGGGGAGGTGTCGGCGAAGCTGACGGAGGGGGCGCTGCGGACGCACGGCGCCCAGTCCAGCGCCCCCTCCACCACGTCGTGGTCCCCCTCCCCCGCTGGCGCGGGGGAGGAACTTGGGCTGCTCGACCGTCTGGACCAGGTCCTCGAAGACAGCGTCCGCGTCCATCAGCGGTCGGACGTGCCGTATGGCCTGTTCCTGTCGGGCGGGATCGACAGCGCGGCGATCGCCACGCTGATGTCGCGGCTCAACGAACGGCCGGTGACGGCGTTTACCTGCGGTTTCGATGCGCCGGGCGCCAAGGACGAGCGAGCGCAGGCCGAGCGGGTCGCCCGCGCGCTGGACCTGGACTGGCGCGAGACCACCTTCGGCGAGGAGGACTTCTGGCGGATCCTGCCCCAGGTCGCCTGGGCGCTGGACGATCCCACCGCCGACTATGCGACCCTGCCGACGTACAAGCTGGCCGAGGCGGCCAAGGGCACGCTTACCGTAGTGCTGACCGGCGAGGGCGGCGACGAGCTGTTCGGCGGGTATGGCCGCTATCGCCGCGCGCTGCGCCCGGGCTGGCTGGGCGGACGGCCCGCCGAGCCGCGGGGTGCGAGCCCGCAGGTGCTGAGCGCCTGGCGCGAGGCGGCGCGGCCTCCGCAGAACCTCACCCGCCTGCAGGCCGCCCAGTGGGCCGACATGGTCACCTGGCTGCCGGGCGACCTGCTGCTGAAGCTGGACCGCTGCCTGATGGCGCACGGGCTGGAGGGCCGCACGCCGTTCCTGGACCCCGCCGTGGCCGCCTTCGCCTGGCCGCTGGCCGACCGCTTCAAGGTGCGGGGCGGCTACGGCAAGTGGCTGCTGCGCAAGTGGCTGGAGCGGACATGTCCGGCGGCCGCGCCCTGGGCGAAGAAGCAGGGGTTCACCGTGCCGGTCGAGTCTTGGATCGCGCCGCGGGCCGCCGACCTTGCCCGCAACTTGGGCAGTGTGGAGGCCGTCCGCCGGCTGGTCCCGGACGCCGCGCAGAGGATGCGGGCGGGTGAGAGCCGCTGGCCGTTGCTGTTCTTCGCGGTCTGGGCGTTGATCCATCTCGAAGGCGCGCAACCGAACGACGCGCTCGCCGCTCTCCTGGGATGACCTCGAGGATGACCATGAAGCCGTTCCTGATCGCGACCGCCTCCGCCGCCCTTTTGGCCGCCTGTGGAGGCCAGGCCGGACAGGCCCAGACCAGCGCCGCCGCCTCAGGGGGCGCGGTCGAGACGCGGCCGCCGAACGGCAAGGACCAGCAGCCGGCCTTCGCCGGGCAGACCCGCGCGCCCGAGCGCAAGGCGAACGTCGCCTTCGACGTGACCGACTACGTCACGGGGATCTCCCGCCCGTGGGGCCTGGCGTTCCTGCCCGACGGCGGCCTGCTGATCACCGAGCGCGGCGGCCGGCTGCGCCACTTCAAGGACGGCTCGCTGTCGGAGCCGGTCGCCGACGTCCCCGACGTCGACGCGCGCGACCAGGGCGGCCTGCTGGGCCTGGCGATCGACCCGAAGTTCGCCGACAACGGCCTGGTCTATCTGGCCTTCTCCGAGAAGGACGGGGGCCGCAACCACGCCGCGGTGGCCCGCGGTCGCCTGATCCTCAATGCGGGGCCTCCGCGCCTGGAGGGCGTGCAGGTGATCTGGCGCCAGACGCCGTCGCTGGCCTCGACCAAGCACTATGGCGGACGGCTGGTGTTCGCCCGCGACGGGACCCTGTTCATCACCGGCGGCGAACGCTCGATCACCGAGGGCCGCATGCAGGCCCAGCGCCTGGACGGGACGCTGGGCAAGGTGGTCCGGATCAACGCCGACGGCTCGATCCCCAGGGACAACCCCTTCGTCGGTCGCGCCGGCGTGAAGCCCGAAATCTTCTCCATCGGCCACCGCAACGTGCTGGGCGCGGGGATCAACCCGAAGACGGGCGAACTGTGGACCGTCGAGCATGGCACGCGGGGCGGCGACGAACTCAACATCGTGCGCGCGGGCAAGGACTACGGCTGGCCCACCATCGCCTACGGCATCGAGTACATGGGCGGCCCCATCACCGGCGGGATCACCCAGAAGGCCGGCATGGAGCAGCCCGTCTACTACTGGGACCCGGTGATCGCGCCCGGCGCGCTGGCCTTCTACGACAGCGACGTCGCGCCCGCCTGGAAGGGCAGCGTCTTCATCACGGGCCTGGGGCCCAAGTATCTCGCGCGCCTCACCCTCGACGGCGACAGGGTGGTGGGCGAGGAACGCCTGCTGAGCGAGGTGGGCGAGCGCCTGCGCGACGTGGTCGTGGGCCCCGACGGCGCCCTCTATGTCACCACCGACAGCGACAGGGGCCGCGTTCTGCGGGTGTCGCCGAAGCGCTGAGTTTGAGCCCTCCCCCTATCGGTGAGGCCCCTGCTAACCTGTCTGCCGCGACAAGAGTCGCTGGGGGAGCTGGGATGCGGATCTGGATGCTGGCGGCGGCGGCCGCGCTGACGGTCGGGACGGCGCAGGCGCAGACCCAGGTTCCGCGCTCGATCTTCACCGACCCGCCGGCCGATGCGAAGGCGCCGGCGGCCTCGGAGGTGCTGCACATCCCGAGCGGCGGGGTGGAGATCAACGGCCTGGCCTATCTCGCCGCCGGCCCGGGCCCGCACCCCACCGTCGTGCTGGCCCACGGCCTGCCGGGCAACGAGAAGAACCTGGACCTGGCCCAGGCGATCCGGCGCAGCGGCTGGAACGCGGTCACCTTCAACTATCGCGGCTCGTGGGGCAGTCCGGGCGCATTCAGCTTCCAGGGCAACCTCGACGACGCCAGGGCTGTCCTGGCCTATCTGCGCGATCCCGCCAACACCGCGCGCCTGCGGATCGACCCCAAGCGGATCGTCCTGGGCGGCCACAGCATGGGGGGCTGGGTGACCAGCCAGGTCGCCGGGTCGGATCCTGGGCTCAGCGGCGCGATCCTCATTTCGGCGGCCGACCTGAGCGCCCCGGCCGCAGCTCCGCTGGCGACGCGGCTGGACCTGGCCCGGTCGAACATGGAGGCGCTGAACACCACCGCCGAGGGCATGGCCGAGCAGATCGCGGGCCTGGGTCCCTACAGCTTCAAGGCCGCCGCGCCGGGGCTGGCGAAGCTGCCGGTGCTGGTGCTGACGTCGGACGACGGCCTGGCCCCTGTCGCCGAGGGCCTGGTCATGGACCTCAAGGGCCGCGGCGGGTGCGTGAAGATCGTGCACGCCGACACCGACCACAGCTGGAACACCGCGCGCATACGGCTGCAGACCGAGGTGGTCAGCTGGCTGGCGGGCCTGCCGAAGTAGCCGCGCGTCACGCCGGCTGGGGGACGCGCCCATACCGCCGGCCCAGGTCGGCCATCACGGCTTCGAACTCGGCGACCGTCTCGGCGATGATCTCGGCCACCGGCTTCACGCTGTCGATCCGCCCGGCCACCTGGCCCGACAGGGCGATGGCGGCCTCCATGTCGCCGCCGAAGTAGAGGTCCAGCGCGTTGGCCATCTCGGCCATGATGTTGGGCGGCGGCTCCAGCTCGAAGCGGGTGGTCTTCTCGGTGCGCAGCGCGCGCAGCGCCGGTCCCGGACCGTGCCGGTTCAGGAAGACGGTGTCCGTCTCCTTGGCGTTCACGATCATGTCCTTCCAGTTCTGGTGCACCGGACTCTCGGCCGCCGACACCATCCGGGTGCCCATCTGGACCGCCTCGGCGCCCAGGGCGAAGGCCGCGGCCATCGAGCGGCCGTCGGTGATCCCGCCGGCCGCGATGATCGGCACCCCGAACTTTGAGGCGACCAACGGCAGCAGCACCATGGTCGCCACGTCGCGCCCGTTCTTGAACCCGCCGCCCTCGCCGCCTTCCACCACCAGCCCGTCGACGCCCGCGTCGATCGCCTTCTGGGCGGCGGCCAGCGACGGCACCACATGGAACACGGTCAGGCCCTTGCTCTTCAGCGCGTCGCAGTAGCGGTTGGGGTCGCCCGCCGAGGTGGTGACGAACTTGACGCCCTGGTCCGCCACGAAGCTCACGATGTCGGGGTCGCGCACGAAGGCCTGGGCCACGTTGATCCCCCACGGCTTGTCCGTGAGGGTCTTCATCTTCCCCACCTCCTCGCGCACCTCGTCGAGGCGGCCGGACGAGGTCTCGATGATCCCCAGCCCGCCGGCGTTCGACACGGCGCTGGCCAGCTGCGAGCGCGCGATCCAGCCCATCGGCGCCTGCACGATCGGATACTTCACACCCAGCAGATCGGTGAGGCGGTTCTTCATGGCGTTCTCCCTGGCGCGAAGTAGAGCCCCATGCCGTCGCGGAACTCAAACCTGCCACCGCTCGCGTGTGAGTTTCGCCACAGACGGCCGCGGCGGTGTGATGCACACCCTAAGGAGGGCAAATCGGGGACGGCTATGAAGCGACTGGGGGCTTGGTTCGCGCTGATCGGCGTGTTGGTTCTGGTGGTGGTGCTCGGCAACACGGCCTACGCGATCTTCGGCTCGCAGCAGGCCTGTCCGCCGGTCGGCAGACAGGCGCCCGCCACCGGCTTCGTGGGAACATCCGACGAGAAGTTCGGCTCGAACGACCAGCTCTGTATCGCCTGGCGGCCGAAGGCCTATTTCGCCAAGGAGGTCCAAGCCCAGAGCGAAGTGGAAGCGTTGGTGACGAAGGCCAAGGCGGCGCGGGACGCCGCCGACGCCGCGCTCGCCGCGACGGGCGCAGCCACCGACCGACCCGCCCGCGAAAACGCCCTCAAGACCGCCCAGACCGACCTCGCCTCCGCCGAGGCCAAGTTGTCCGGGCTGCCGAAGGATGCCAGGGTCGTTCTCTTCGTCGAGGACAAGCCCACCGAGATCGGCTTCGTGGCGCGGGTTCCCGCACCGGCGGACGCGGACGCCTGGGAGTGGCGACCGATCCCGCTGCGGGCGTCCGAAGATCACAACAGCGAGGCCGCCAAGGCGTGGCGGGAGGTCCTGGGCGGCGTCAGCCTCGAAGGCAGCCGTCCCGTGAAGGTCGGATTGGGCGATTTCGAAGCCAAGCTGCCGCGTCGCGGCGCCTCGATCGAGGGCTTGAAAGTCAGTGCGTTCGAGTACGCATGGCTGGCCGTCGGCGGCGTCGGATTCCTTCTCACGATGGCCGGTCTCGTCATGCTGGGCTGGCGCACCCGGATGCTGCGGGTCCGCAAGCCGGACTCTGACGAGGACAACCCGATCTTCAGCCTGGCGCGCCTGCAGATGGTGTGGTGGTTCGCCCTCTCGCTCGCGGGTTTCCTGTTCGTCTGGCTGACGACGGGCCAGTGGATAGGCGTGATGACACCGGCGGTCGTCGGGCTTCTGGGCATCTCCGGTGTCTCCGGGCTCGCCGCCGTGGCGATCGACACCACGCCTGCGACCGGGCCCACCGCCGCCGCGCGCGGCGCACAATCGAGCGGCTTCTTCGCCGACATTCTGTCCGACGGCGAGACCATAGCCCTGCACCGCGTCCAGATGTTCGCCTGGACCCTGGTGCTGGGGCTGATCTTCGTTTGGACGGTCGTGTCGAAGTACACGATGCCAGCGTTCGACCCGACGCTCCTGGCGCTCAGCGGCATAGTCAACGGGCTCTACCTCGGCTTCAAGTTCCCGGAGAACAAGGCGACCGCCGCCGCGGCCCAGCCTGACGGGGCTTAGAGCCCCAGCCGCTTTGCGACTTCCTCGCCGATCGCCAGCGAGGAGGTGAGGCCGGGGCTTTCGATGCCGAACAGGGCGACCAAGCCGGGCACTGCGTGGATGTCGGCGCCGTCCAGCCGGAAGTCGGGCTGGGGCTCGCCGGGGCCGTGGAGCTTGGGGCGGACGCCGGCGTAGTCGGGGCTGAGCGCGCCGTCGGGCAGGCCCGGCCAGAACTTGCGGATGTAGCGGTAGAATTCGTCGGCCTTGGCCGGGTCCACCGAGTAGTCGGGCGCGTCCACGAAGCTGAGGTCGGGCCCGAACACCCCCTGCCCGCCCAGGTCGCGGCGGTAGTGGGTGCCCAGGGCGCCGGGGATCGGCGGCGGATAGATCAGCCGCTGGAAGGGCGCCTTGCCGGTCAGCCGGAAGTAGACGCCCTTGCCGAAGTGGGCCTTCGGGATGAGGTCCTTGGGGAAGCCCTCGATGGTCGCCGCGACGCCCTGGGCCGACAGCCCCGGCGCGGTCACCAGGTAGCGGCAGGTCAGCGTCGTGGGCTCGGCGCCCCCGGCCCGGACCGAGAAGCCGCCGCCGTCCAGCGGGGTCGCGCCCTCGAACGGCGTCGCCAGCACGACCGCGCCGCCCGCCGCCTCGATCTCGCCCTGCAGCGCCAGCATGTAGGCGTGGCTTTCCAGCACGCCGCTCTCGGGGCTGAGCAGTGCGCCTTCGCAGGACAGCTCGGGCTCCAGCGCCAGGGTCTCGGCCTTGGACAGCCGGCGCATGCCTTCCACATCGTTCGCCTGGGCCTGGGCCAGGATCGCGTCGAGCCGCTCCAGCTCGGCCGCCCCGGCCACGACCAGCTTGCCGCAGCGGTCGTACTCCACGTGATGGGCGTCGCAGAAGGCGTACATCATGCGGCGGCCCTCGACGCACAGCCGCGCCTTCAGCGAGCCGGTGGCGTAGTAGAGCCCGCCGTGGATCACCTCGGAATTGCGCGACGAGACGCCCTGGCCGATGGCCTGCTCCTGCTCCAGGACCGCGACCACCAGCCCGCGTTGGCTCAGCGCATAGCCGCAGCCCAGGCCCACGGCGCCCGCGCCCACGACCACCGCATCGAAATCAAAATCGGCCATGCCGTGGGGTTAGCGGGCCGGCCCCGCGTTGTCATCCCACCGCTTGCGCCGCGCGATGGCGCCCCGCCGCTCAAATCGGTAGAGGTCGGCAAAGCGGCCCGAGGAGCCCGAGATGACGGTGAAAGACATCCACGGCCTGGAGATGACCGGCGCCAGCGTCAGGGCGGCCGAACTGTACCAGACCGCGCGCGAGCGGTTCCACGCCTACGCCGGCGACAGCTTCACCCCGCTGATGGGCGCGCTGGCCGACAGCCCGGCGTTCGTCATGGCCCATGTGCTCAAGGCCTGGATGACCGTCATCGCCGCCAACACCCATGTGACGGCCATGGGCGTCGCCGCGTTCGAGACGGCCCGTACCCTGCCGATGAACGCCCGCGAGGCCGGACATGTGGCGGCGATCGGCGCGCTGCTGGCCGGCGAGGTGCGGGCGGCTGCGCGGATCCTGCAGGACGTGGCGGCCGACTATCCGCACGACGTGCTGGCGCTGCAGACGGGCCAGACGCTGGACTTCCTGCAGGGTGACAGCCGCATGCTGCGCGACCGCATCGAGGCCGTGCTGCCGCACTGGTCGCCGGACCGGCCCGAGTGGCACGCGATCCTGGGCCTGCACGCGTTCGGCCTGGAGGAGACCGGCCACTTCGACCGCGCCGAGGCGGCCGGGCGCGCGTGCGTGGCGCTGGAGCCCGCCAACAACTGGGGCCAGCACGCGGTGGCCCACGTGATGGTCATGCAGGGCCGCCACGCCGACGGCGTGCGCTGGATGCGGCACGAGAACACGGCCTGGCAGCCCGAGGCGCAGCTGGGCGTCCACAACTGGTGGCACACCGCGCTCTTCCATCTGGGCCTGGGCGAGACCGACGCGGTGCTGCAGCTGTACGACGGCCCGATCTATGGCGAGGACGCCACCACCTTCGCCTTCGACATGGTGGATAGCGCTGCCCTGCTCTGGCGGCTGCAGCTCCTGGGCGTGGACGTGGGCGAGCGCTGGACGCGACTGGCCGACAACTTCGCCACCGAGCCGCATGGCCGCTCGGCCTTCGTCGACACCCACGCCATGCTGGCCTACGTCGGCGCGGGCCAGACCGAGCGGGTGCGGGCGCTGCTGGACAGCCAGGGCCAGGCGATCGCCGGGCCGGGCGACAACGCCGCCTTCGTGCGCGAGGCCGGCCTGCCCGCGTGCGAGGCCATCGCGGCCTTCGGCGAGGGCCGCTTCGCCCGCGCGGTCGAGCTGCTGAGCAGCGTGCGCGGCCAGACCCACCGCTTCGGCGGCAGCCACGCCCAGCGCGACGTCCTGGACCTGACGCTGATCGCCGCCGCCCGCGCGGCCGGGGACGAGGGCCTGGCGCAGGCGTTGCTGGCCGAACGCGCGGGCGGCATTCCCCTGCCCGAGTACGCCCGGTCATTGGCGGCCTGATCTTCCCCGTCAGCGCGCGCCGCAGACGCTGTTCGTTTGACCACGAACCACACGAACCACACGAACCACACGAACGGAGCCCTCCGCTCGCAAGGCGTCGGAAGCCCGACCCGGGCCGTGTGGTTCGTGGTTGAATCTTGTCGGCGCTGACGCGCCACCCAGGCCATACGGAGAGAAGCGGTCGCTAGGCGCCGGACGTCGGAGCCCTTAGCTTCCCCGCAAAATCGGGGAGGCGTTTCATGCGGATGGTGATCGGGCTGGCGGCGGCGCTGGCGTTGGGCGGGGCGGCGCAGGCGCAGGTCCCGCTGGATCCCAAGACGCCGTCGATCCTCTTCTGGACGCCGCAGCAGCAGAGCGACGGCTACCGGTCGATGGAGACGGTCTATAAGGCCGAGATCGTGAAGCGCGGGAAGAAGGTCCACCCCCTCCCGCTGGCGCCCAAGCAGATCGCGCCCACGTGGGAGCACGAGGGCAAGGCCTGGACGGTCGACAGCTACATGGCCGCCTACAACGTCTCGGGCATCCTGGTGCTCAAGGACGGCAGGATCGTGCTGGAAAAGTACGGCATGGGCCGCCGGCCGCAGGACCGCTGGACCTCGTTCTCGGTCGCCAAGTCCGTGACCTCGACCCTGGTGGGGGCCGCGATCCAGGACGGCAAGATCAAGAGCCTGTCGGCCCCGGTCACCGACTACATCCCCGAGCTCAAGGGCTCGGGCTACGACGGCGTCACTGTCCGCCAGCTGTTGATGATGAGCTCGGGCGTGAAGTGGAACGAGGACTACGTCGACCCCAACTCGGACGTCTCGCGCTCGACCACTCTGCCGATGGAGCCCGGCAAGAACTCGCTGGTCACCTACATGAGCCGCCTGCCCCGGGCGCATCCGCCTGGGACGATGTTCAACTACTCGACCGGCGAGACCGACCTGGTGGGCATCCTGGTCTCGAACGCGGTCGGCAAGTCGGTGTCGGAATACGCCTCGGAGAAGATCTGGAAGCCGTACGGCATGGATAGCGACGCCGTCTGGGTGACAGACCCGGCGGGCCATGAGCGCGGCGGCTGCTGCATGTCGCTGACGCTGCGCGACTACGGCCGCGTGGGCCAGTTCATCCTCGACGGCGGCAAGGCGGGCGGGAAGCAGATCCTGCCGCCCACCTGGACCGCCGAGGCCACCACGCCGCAGATCACCAACGGCACGCGCGAGCGAGGCTACGGCTACTTCTGGTGGATGCCGGACTCCGGCGCCTACGAGGCCCGCGGCATCTTCGGCCAGTCGATCACAACCCACCGCGACGACCGCATCATCATCGTGACGAACGCGGCATGGCCGCGCGCGACCGGCCGCGACCTGAGCGTGGCGCGGAACGCGTTCATCCAGGCGGCGTACGCGGCGGCGAAGGGGAACTAGCCCGCGCCCCGCAATCGGTTGTGGATGGCGGTCGCCGCGATGGCGGCCTCGCCGACGCCGACGGCGATCTGGTTCAGGCCGCGCACCACGTCGCCCGCGGCGTAGAGGCCGTCCACGCTGGTCATCTGGTGGGCGTCGACGATCAGGTTGTTGAGCTCGTCCTGCCGGGCGCCCGCCGCCACGGCCAGGCCGGACTGCGCCGCGCAGCCCAGGGCCAGGTAGAGGTGGTCGAAGCGGCGCTCAGGCTCGCCGCCCTGTCGCAGAACCATGCCTTGCCCGTCGAGCCGCAGGTCCTCCAGCGCGATCCGCTTGCCGGGGCAGTCGTGAGCCTCGCCCACCAGCAGCACCTCGACGTCGGCGCTGTAGGTGCGCAGGAAGTTCGCCTCGCGCTCGCCCAGGTCGCTGTCGGTCAGCACCGCGATGCGGCTGTCGACGGCCTCGAACGCATCACAGATCGGGCACATCCTCACGCGGCTGTCGCGGATGGCGGCCTCCAGGCCCGGGATGGGCGGCAGGTGGTCGACGACGCCGGTCGCCAGCAAGACCGCCGGGACGTTGATGAACCCGAACGACCCGCCCAGCCGAAAGCCGTCCGGCGTGCGCTGCAGCTCGTCCACCCGTCCGGATCGCGCGACGGCGCCGAACGCGAGCGCCTGTTCGCACAGACGGGCCAGCAGGGCCGGCCCGCCGATACCGTTCGGGAATCCAGGCGTATTGTGGCTCTCTGGAATCCAGCCCGCCCGGGACGGACCGCCGTCGAGCACCAGGACCCGTCGGCGAAAGCGGGCCAGATAGGTGGCCGCCGTCAGGCCGGCGGGCCCGGCGCCCACGACCACGACGTCCCACGGCTGTTCGTCTGGCAGGAGGGCGGTCACGCGGCGCGCGCCCGGGGCAAATCGATGGAGGGCATGCAGGCGCAACGCGCAGACCCGCAACTCGTGGCGCCGCTTGGCGGCTGAACGGCCTAAGCCGCCGCGCCCCCGCGCCAGCGGAAGCTGTCCAGCCGCATCAGGCGGCGCACGCGGCCCGCGTCGTCGTCGAGCCAGGCCTTGGTCCCGGCCAGGCCCACCACGCGGAAGATCGGCATGCCGCCGGCCTCCACCGAAACCACATCGCCCACCTGAACCGGCCGCTCGGCGGCATGGTCCAGGAGCTCCCACTTGATGGCCGCAGAGGCCATTGTCGTCATCCTCATCAACCGTCCGCACGGCGCGGATCGTGACCCGACGCTAGCGGGCGGCGGCTGAGGAGCGTCTGAGGGCGATGTTTAGCCGGCGTTCAGTTTCGGCGCAGACGGCGCTGGACTTGGGCGTCCGCGCCGGGCGTGATGCGGGCGATGACCCATCGGCGAACGAACGTGATGACGGCCGCGGCCCTGGCCGCGGCGCTGGCGGCCGCTCCGGCCGTGGCGGAAGACGCCGTCCCGCCCTCGGTCATGGAGAAGGACGGCTGGACCCTCGTCACCGCCAGCGACGACACCTGGGTCTACATGCGCCCGGTCGGCGCGGTGGCCGGCGACCTGCGGCGCGTCTGGACCGCCTACGACAGCGACAAGACCCTGAAGCGCGACGGCTTCTCGTTCCGCTCGGTGCGCAGCCTGGGCGAATACGACTGCCGCCAGAAGCTCAACCGCGTGGTCGACGAGTTCTACCACGACGGCGCCGGCCTCACCGGCCGCACCTGGCGCTCACCGATGTTCCGCGCCACCCCCTGGGCCGCCGTCGAGCCCAACTCCGTCGGCGCCATGCGCATGGCGTTCGCCTGCCGGGTGCTGGTGGCGACATGAGTCGGGGGCCTTTTTTGTTCTTGTTTTGTTCTTGACTTGACGCGTTGGCCCTGACAAAATGCTTCTCGTGGGCTGATGGGATCGGGCGTGGGCCTGACCGGCGACTTGGCGCCTGCCAAGGGCTGATTTCCCTTCAGAGCGGCGGCTCGACCAAGGGAAGCACTTATGATCAGACGACAGACGGATCCGGCCCAACTCGAGGGGCAGGAGCTGGAGAAGTGGTACAGGCGGTCGCCGGAAGAGGTTCAGGCAGAGCGCTCTTCGCGTGAGCAGGCGGAACACGATGCCTTCTACTCCTTTGAGGGCCTGCCGGAATCGGAGGCCTGGGAGGAGGCGTTCTATCGTGGCCCAGCCGCGCCCAGGCCAGCCCCTATGCCTAGTCCGATACGGGATCGAGCCCGACCTGCCGGCCCTTCTGATGGCATGCCCCCGCCGCCCGGCGCCCGCGGAAGCTTCTTCGGCACTCACTCGATCGACTACCCGAACCCAGCTGTTCCGGCGCCCCTCGACAGGGTTGAGCGATCCCTCGGGGGGACGAAGCCATTTCTTCTAAGCGACGGCACGTTCGCCGACGCGCAGGAAATCGAGAAAATCTACGCAGAGCAGCTTCGTCGCGCTCGCGGTGAGGACGACGACTACGAACCGGCCGGATGGGTTCGCACCGAGGACAAGCTCAAGGATGGATACATCCCCCGTGCAGACCAACTCGCGAAGGGTCAACGTGAGAGCGACGCGACGTGTCATCCTAACGGCGGATGGGAGCGCGATCCTCACTTCAAGCGCTACTCAGAACGTGCCCGGCGGTATGAGAAGCAGGTCACTCGGGCCGAAGGCCTCGATTACGTCGTTCGCGTTCCCGGCCAGAAGCCCGTCAAGTTCGATGGATGCGCGGTTTGGGATCCCCGCCACCCTCTGCTCGAAGCCAAGGGTCCGGGTTATGAAGCGCTTGTCGACGTCGCGAAGAAGTATGGATTCTACCGTTCCGTGAGAGACGGGCCGGTCGACCAGTCCAACCGCCAGACGACTGCTGCGCAGGGACGTCCCATTGACTGGCACTATGCGGAAAGAGGTGCGCGGGCTTTCTTCGAAGCCAACGTAGGCCCTCGGCCGCCGATAGCGTTGCGCCACACACCTGCTCAGTAGAATAGGGCCCAGCTGCAGATGTTCTCGGACGAAGCACACTACTCACGAAGTTTCATCTTCGGCTGGCCCGCAAGGCCTGAGCCAGCGATCTCTATCGCAGCTCGCATCCGCACCATGACCAAGCGTCTGGCAGAGATTGATCCGCGCCTCAGCCTGATCTGGCCGCAGTTCGAGTCCAGGGCCATTCGTCCGACAGACCCCGGCCCGGTGCTCGAATTGACCGACGCCGAGTTGGGCGACCTCATCGATCGCCGCGCCCGCTTTGATCCGCCGCGTTTTCCTGCCCCGGTCGATCCCATGGGCTACTCCATCGCGCTGGGTGCAAGCCCCAAATCTCCATTGCGGGACTATGGCGCCAACGTCTACGCCGGCCGCTGGGGTGACTGTCCTTCCGAGAACTTCATCGACCTGGGCATCGACGACGATCATCCAGTTTGGTGCGACTCGGGCCTGGCCTCGACGGTTCTGGGCATCCTGATCGGAACCTGGGAGGCGCAATGGGCCTGCGCCGTCGGGCTGCCTCGCAGCGGGAGCGGCAACACGATCGGTCGGCCGTTCCTCACCTGGCGTTCAGCGACGATCGGCGAGATTCCACGCATGTTTGCCGACACCGGCCCGCCCGCGGAAACCCGCCCGCTCCTGGGCGGCGAGCTGCAGGTTTGGCCCTAGCCCCCTACGGCGCGTAGCTCACCGCCATGCCGGCGCGGACGTCCTGCTGCACGCCGTATTGCGGGAAGGGGTAGCGGAAGCCGTTCTTGGACAGGGCGCGCATGCCGGCGATGGCTTTGACGAGGTGCTCGGGCGGCGTGGCCATCAGCATCTCGTCGTCCAGGACGCCGCCGTAGCGGCGCTCGGCGAAGCAGGGGATCGAGAGGCTGGGTTCGCGCTTGGTCAGCGCCCGGCCCCAGCTGTCGGCGCAGGCGCTCTCGCCCACCACGCCCCAGTCGAACTTCTTGTAGCCCGACCACTGAAGCCCGTTGATGAAGTACATCATGGCCCCGGGCGTCGCGTAGAAGAGCGCGATGTCGGGGTCGTGGAGCTTTCCGGAGGCCAGCGGCCCTACCGCCAGCGCCTCGAACTGTCCGTCGGGAACGCAGTGCATCGCCGCCTGGTGGGCGGTGGCGTCCTCGTCGGTCTCAAACCAGACGCCGGTCATGTGCTGGCCCGACTTCCAGGCGTCGGTCTTGGCGCTCCCCAAGCCCACCACCGCGCGGCACTGGGCGCCCACCAGATCGTCGGCGGTGATGCCCACCGTCCAGCCCAGCCGTGACGCCTGACCCACCACCTGGTCCAGGGTGTGCACATGCTGCGGCCGACGGATGCGCGGGATGGCCTCCATCTCGGCGCGGTCCCGGAACAGCTTCATTCCAAACGGGATCGAGCGCAGCTTCAGGAGCTGCTCCAGGTCGGCGACCACCGAGGGCCAGTCCAGATCCGCCATATCGTCCTCCCGCGTGTTTCGGCGAGGCTGCGGCCGGCGGGCCTTTGATGCAAGCCGGCGCGGCTAGGCCGTGCCGCGGGCGTAGGCAGGCAGCTCGCCGTAATAGTCGCCGACGCCGTTCGTCAGCGCGGTGATCATCTCGCGCTCTGGCTCGCTCAGGGCGGGGTTCCAGGTGTCGAGGATGAGCACGGCGCGGGGCTGGTCGCTGTCGTTCCAGGCCTCGTGCTCGAAGGTGTCGTCGAAGACGAAGGCCTTGCCCGGCTCCCACGACCGGGTCTCGGCCCCGACGCGGAAGCCGCAGCCGGGCGGCACGATCAACGGCAGGTGCACGATCAGGCGGGCGTTGTTGACGCCCACGTGCGGCGGGATGCGGGTCTTGGCATCGAGGATCGAGAAGACCGCGGAGGGACCCGTGCCTTCCAGCCGGCATTGCGGCCAGACCTCCAGCGCCTTGGCGGTCTTCGGACAGCGGGCGAGGTTCCCAGCCACCGGCTCGCCGGCCTTCCAGAGATAGAACACGCCCCAGCGGCGCGAGTTGTTGAGCTCGCTCCACTGCGGGAGCGGGACGCCCTCGGCGCTGACATAGGGCTCCAGCGCCATCGGCCCGTCGGACAGCACGCGGACCAGTTCGTCGCGAATGTCGGCGCTGGCCGCCTCCAGGACGTCCAGCCAGGGGAACAGCGCGCGGTCGTGGAATTCCACCGCCGGCAGTTCGGGCACGTACATGAAGCTGGGCTGCGGCCGATAGACCCGGCGCTTGCGCAGCAGGATGTCCATCGACTTGTCCACGCGGTCCAGGCGGGCGTTGCCGTGCCGCGTCCGCAGGTCGGCCAGCCGTTCGGACAGATAGGCCTGCAGCTCGGCGTCATTGGCCTCGACCACCGCCTTGGCGTGGTCCAGCACCGGCCGCAGCGACATGGGCAGGGCGCGGGGGATGGCGCCCAGCGCTGTGCGGAAGGTGGCCGCCGCCTGCCTCTGCTCGCCGTCGCGTTCATGCCGCAGAGCCAGCTCGAGAAGGTTTCGGAACGCCCCCGGCTCCAACCCCGCCACCAAGCCCGAAAGCCGCCCGTCGTCGCCCATCTGCATGCGCACCTACTCCACGCTGACGCTGCAAAACGCCCTTTGGTGGCATGGGCTCCACCGCTCGCCGCAGATGTTCGATCAAAGGGCGCGGTCGCGCGACGAACGGCGACGTCGGGCTGCGACGACCGGTCGGTCGCGGAACACGATCATCATGCGGGCGTTGCGCCAGCTCATGGCCACGCTCGCACTCAGCGCCCCGATCGCCCGCCTGCGCCGGCGGTTCGCCCACGCCCCGTGGCGCGCCCTGCTGGAGGCGGCGGCGCGCGCCGGCTACCTGGCCCGCGGCGCGGTCTACCTCAGCATCGGGACCATGGCGCTGCTGGCGGCGCTGGATTTCACGCCCAGGGCCGAAGGGGCGATCGGCGCCCTGGAGTCCTGGGGCGGCTGGCCGGCCGGCTTCGTCCTGCTGTGGCTGGTAGGCCTGGGCCTCTACGGCTTCGCAGGCTGGCGGGCGCTGCAGTCGCTGTTCGACGCCGACCGGCTGGGCCGCTCGCCGCGGGCGATTGTTGGGCGGATCGGCCAGGCGATCAGCGGCGTGGCCTACGCCGGGCTCGCGATCAGCGTCTTCGGCCTGCTGGACGCCATCGAGGACCTGGGCGAGGCCGACGACCAGGCCGCCACCCGCGAGGCGGTGAGCCAGGCGCTGACCCTGCCCGCCGGCGACCTGCTGGTCATCGGCGCCGGTGTCTTCATCCTGGGCGCAGGGGTCGCCAGCTTCGCCCGCGCCTTCCTCGACCACTTCGGCCGCGACCTGGAGTGCGAGGACGCGACGGCCGACTGGCTGGGCGGGTTGGCGCGCGTGGGCTACGCCGCGCGAGGCCTCGCGCTGGCGCCGGCGGGGCTGCTGCTGGTCAGCGCGGGCCTGAATACCCGCGCGTCGGACGCCCGCGGCCTAGAAGGCGCTTTGAACCTGCTGGGCCAGGGTCCCTTCGGCGAACCGGTGCTGGCGCTGACGGGCGTCGGCCTGCTGGCCTTCGGCGCCTTCGCGATCGTCGAGGGCTGGCTGCGGCCGATCCGCATGCCGCGCAAGCCGGGTACCTAGCTGGCCTGCTGCAGCTCCGGCCAGGCGCGGTAGAGCGTCGCGATGTCGAAGTACTCGCGCCAGAACACGATCTTGCCGTCGCGGACCTCGTAGACGCCGGTCACCGGCAGCTCGACCCAGCGGTCCGGCAGCTTGTGGCGATCCAGCCGCTCGATGAAGACGATGGGCCCTTCGGCGGCCTGGCGCAGAACCTGGAACTCGTTCTCGACGATCGGGGCGAAGAACGGCTCGAGCACGGCGCGCACGCCCGCCGGTCCCTTGGCGACGCCCATGGGCATGTTCTCGTAGTGGCAGTCGTCGGCGACGTAGACGACGCCCGCGTCGTAGTCCTTGCGCTCCATCGCCTTCATGAAGGCGGCGACGATCTCGGTGGGGGTGCTGGGTTCGGCCACGACGTTGCTCCTCGCTGTCGGCCCCAGAGGATCACGGTCGCGTCGCAGCCGCGATTACCTCCGAGGTCATGGCCGAGCCGCCGGGCTAGGTGCTCTGCGTCGTATCGGGCAGGGCCAGGATGCGCTTGGAGACGATGTTGAACTGGATCTCCTGGCTGCCGCCGTAGATCGACATCGCCTTGCCCCACAGCCAGCTGCGGACCGCTTCGATCTCGTGCTCGTTGTAGGCCTCGCCGTCCCAGCCCAGGCCCTGATGGCCCATCAGCTCCAGGGTCAGCTCGGCGCGGTCCTGGGCGACCCAGGTGGCCGAATTCTTCAGCACCGACGGCGCGTTGCCCGGGCTGTTGTTGCCCTTGGCCTCGGCGGCCGCGCGCATCAGCGTCAGACCATGGGCCTTAGCGTCCATCTCGTGCTTCACGAGGCGGGCGCGGAAGTCGGGGTCGGCCAGCCGGCCGGAATCGTCCAGGCCGATATAGCCCTTGGCGATCTCGTTCAGCGGCTTGGGCGGCCGGCCGCCCATGACCGAGCCCGTCTGGCTGGCGCGCTCATGCTGCAGCAGACGCTTGCCCACCGTCCAGCCCACGTTCAGCTGGCCCAGAAGCGCGTCCTTCGGCGCCTCGGCGTCGGTCAGGAAGGTCTCGCAGAACGGCGAGGCGCCCGAGATCAGCCCGATCGGCCGCGTCTCGACGCCCGGCTGCTTCATGTCGAGCAGGAAGAAGCTGATGCCGTCGTGCTTCTTGGCCGACGGGTCGGTCCGGGCCAGGAGGCCGCACCAGTCGGAGTACTGCGCCCCGCTCGTCCACGTCTTTTGGCCGTTGAAGACCCACTTGTCGCCCTTGTCCTCGGCCTTCATCTGCAGGCTGGCGAGGTCGGAGCCGGCGTTGGGCTCGGAGTAGCCCACGCACCACTGGACTTCGCCGCGGATGATGGGCGGCAGGTGCTTCCGCTTCTGCTCCTCGGTGCCGTAGTCCATGATCGTCGGGCCGATCATCGTCACGCCCATGCCGAACATGAGCGGGTTGAAGGCGCCGACCTTGCTCATTTCCTGGCCCAGCACGCGGGCCTGCTGGGGCGTGAGCCCGCCGCCGCCGTACTCCTTGGGCCAAGTGGGCGTGCCCCACCCCTTGGCGCCCATGGCCTTGCGCCAGGCCACGAGGTCAGGCTCCTCCGAGCGCACTTCCGCGCTGGCCAGCGCGCCCTTGCCCTTCAGCGAGGCGGGAAAGTTCGCCTCCAGCCATTCGCGCGCTTCCTTGCGGAAGGTCTCGAGATCGATGTCGGCGCCGAAGTCGGCCATGGGATCAAACTCCAAGTCTGTGCCGACAACTTATGGACCCTGCCGTGGCGGCGCCAAGATTCACGTGGGGGAAGGTAGGCGCGACGGCCGGTCGCCATCTATATGTTCTTATTTTGTTCTCGTAAAAGAGGGCGAACTGTAAGAAGCTGCGGGGCCGGACGTCGCCCGTCAGCGTCGGCACGGCGATGCGATAAGGAGAGAGAATGGCTAAACCCGTCGGCGCGCGAGGCGCGGCAACCTGGAAAGCTGCCGCGGTGATTGATGGCAAGGCTGTGTCGCGGCCAGGCCCGGCACTGCCTTGAAGTGCGGACGGAGGATCGGTTTGGGCTCGGCCCCGCAGTTGGTCAGGGAGTTGCTCGCGATCTCGCTTGTGGGATTTGCGCCCGCCATTCTGATGGCTGCGGTCGTCGGCGGCTTGACGATATTGTTCAGCCTCAGGGGACAGACCGCTTCGAATGCGGGGCGCGCAGGCGGACCGCTCAGAAGCCCTGAAGCCATCCGCATCGCACGGCGAACGCGGCGCAACATGCAACCGAGCCTGCTCCTTTCAGCAGGCCGCCGGCTTGGCTTCTCGAAACTCGGCGGACATCCGGACTTGCCAAGCGAGCTCGCCTGGCCCGAAGGCCCGGAGTGGCTGCCGGCCACGGGGCGGATTTACGCGTTTCACAGCGAAGACAACGGTTCGCCCGATCAAGTGCGCATCCTCTACGCGCCAGCAGAGAGATCCGTCGCAGAGGCGCAGCCCCGCGACGCCTCGGCCTGGCCCTACGACGAGCAACCGATCGCGTTCGTTCTTCGTGACTCGTTTCCAAGCCTCGACTGGCTGGCCGAGGACGTGACGGTCGATGAGGCCGAACTTGACGGTTTGGTCGGACTGTCGGGGCCGGACTGGGACGGGCCGCCGCACAAGCTCGGCGGCTATCCGGACTAGCTTCAGGACGAGCAGATGGCGGTCATGTGCGAGCGCCTGCACCGCGGCGGCGGCGGCGACAATCACCCGGAAGCCGCGCGAAAGGCCGCACGGCTTTGGCGCCTCTTCCTCCAGATCGACTCGGACCCCGCTCTAGGAACGGACTTCGGAGGCGGACGGCTTTATGTCTTTGTTCGCCGGGAGGACGCGCGTCGGGCGCGTTTCGACCGGACGATCACCCTGATGCAGATGTGATCAGGGCCCCCTTTGCATCCGGCGATAGTGGGCCCGGTCCTCTGGCGTGGGGCGCTGGAGCGTTGGGGGCCCGAAACTGTTCGGCCGGGCGCCGTCCCGGCCTTGGACGACAGCAAACAGACCGACGTAGCTCAGCAAGAGACCCACCACGAAAGCGCCGCCGCGAATCCAGGGATTGGGAACGATCCCCATCGCCGGCAGCGTCATCCAGACGAACAACAAGAGGGTCGGCCCACCCATCCAGGCGTAGGCCTCCTTGGCGGCGTAGTCTTCGTCATGGGCTCGGCGGATCGCCACACACCACATTACGCCCGTAAGACTCCATAGGATCACGAGCGCACCCGCCCGCACCCACACCCACACTCCGTCGAACGCGAGCAGAGCTACCAGCGGAGCCGCGAGGATCGAACAAATCACGGCGATCCGAACATATTCTCGGTTGCTGCACCTTCCGCGGGGATCAAGCCATTGCACATCCGGCCTCCGTTCCCTTTATGTTCACACAGCCCTGATTGATCGGCAAGGGCGGTCGCGGCTTACGCAGACTTAACTTTCTCGGGCCCGCGACGCACGGCATATGCGGGCGCCGAGGAGGTTCGCCCATGCCGTCCATCGCCGCCATCGATCGCCGCTGCTTCGTGTCCCGGCCCGCAAAGGCCCCGACGTCGCCCACCGACAAGCGACCCTCCGAGCCGCCGACGTTCACGATGAGCTGGCAGCCCCGCACGGCGCGGGCCGAGCCGAAGGCCTCAGGGGCGACAGGTCAGGCCGCGGTGTAGCCGCCGTCGATGACCAGCTCCGAGCCGGTCATGAAGCTGGACTCGTCCGACGCCAGGAACACGATCGCATCGGCGATCTCGCGCGGGACGCCCAGCCGGCCCATGGCATGGCGCGAGATCACCATGTCGCGCATCTCGTTCTCGCTCTCGGACTCGCGGAAGGCGTTGACCACCATCGGCGTCTCGATGAAGCCGGGATGCACCGAATTGACCCGCACGCCGGCCGCCGCCAGCTCCAGCGCCGCCGCCTTCGTGAACAGCGCCACCCCGCCCTTCGACGCGCAGTAGGCCGCCGCGCCGGGGAAGCCCACCTTCCCCAGGATCGAGGACAGGTTGATGATCGAGCCGCGTCCGGCCTGCGCCATGACCGGGGCGGCGTGACGCACGCCCAGGAACGTGCCGTCCAGATTGACGCCGGTGACGCGCCGCCAGCCCTCCAGCGTCGCCTCGAGCAGCGGCTCGCCGCCGCCGATCCCGGCCGAATTCACCAGCACGTCCAGCCGGCCGAACCGGGCCGTCGTGGCGGCCACGACTTCGGCCCAACGCGCCTCGTCGGTGACGTCGTGGACCAGGAACATCGCCGTCCCGCCCGCCGCCAGGATCTCGTCGGCGACGGCCTGCCCGGCCTCGGCGGCCAGATCGGTGAGCACGACGCTGGCGCCTTCGCGCGCCAGCCGGCGACCGCTCTCGGCGCCCAGCCCGGAGGCCCCTCCGGTGACCAGCGCCACCTTGCCTGCGACCCGTCCCGTCATGCGCATCCCCCTGTTTTTCTGCTTGGCGACCATGTCGGCTCCGCGCCCGCGCGGACGTCAAGGGCGAACGATGAGGCTGGCGCCGCGCCGCAACCGCGCTACGGAGGCGCATGAACCCCTGGATCCACCTGGACACCGCCCAGATCCCCGGCGGCGGCGAGCTTCGGCTGATGCAGCGAGGCGCGGACTACTCGATCATGTCGGGCACGATCGAGCTGATGAACAGCCGCCTCTACGGGTCGGAAGTGGCGCTGTTCAAGCTGGCCTGGGCCAAGGCCGGTGCGGTCAGGGCGCCCCGCATCCTGATCGGCGGCCTGGGCATGGGGTTCACGATGCGCGCGGCGATCGCCGACCTGCCGGCCGACGCCGCCATCGTGGTGGCCGAGCTGGTGCCCGAGGTGATCGCCTGGAGCCGCAGCCATCTGGCGCCGCTGTACGGGGCCAGCCTGGATGACCCGCGCGTCCGTATCGTCCAGGGCGACGTGGCCGACCGGCTGGCCGAGGCGAAGCCGCCCTACGACCTGATCCTGATGGACGTGGACAACGGCCCCGACGGCCTGAACCGCGACGCCAACGACAGCCTTTATTCGCTGCACGGCCTGACCAACCTGAAGCGCGCGACCCGGCCCGGCGGCGTGGTGGCGATCTGGTCGGCCGCCCACGACGACAAGTTCGCCCGGCGGTTCGCGCATGCGGGCTTCACGGTGGCCGAGCACAAGGTGGGCGCGAGCCCATCGGGCAAGGGGCCGCGCCACGTGATCTGGGTGGGCGTCTCACGGTGAGCGCGCGGCCCAAGTCCTGCGGGCCATGCGGCATGTGCTGCAAGGTGCTGGCGGTCGACAAACTGGCCAAGCCGGCGGGGACGATGTGCGGCCACTTCCGGGGCGGCTGCACGATCTATGCGGACCGGCCGCACGCCTGCCGTACCTTCGAGTGCGTGTGGCTGATGGACCCGGAGATGCCCCACCGCTTCCGGCCCGACCAGACCAAGGTGATGCTGGACCAGGACCCGGCCGCCAGCCGCCTCATCGCCCGCTGCGATCCCGCCAACCCGCAAGCCTGGCGACGGCAACCGATGTACGGGGCGCTGAAGGGATTCGCGGCCGACCACTGGGGCCGGGGCAAGATCGTGCTGGCGGTGGCCGGGCGGCATGCGTGGTTGATCACGCCTGACAGCGACATCGACCTGGGTGAAGTCTCCGCCGAGGCCTCCCTGCGCATCGTGGAAGGCCCCGGCGGTGTCGAGGTCGAGGTTACGCCGTAGCGGTCTGGCGGCGCCGCCGCAGCGCGCCACCGGCAAGTCCGAAGCCGCCGATCATCAGCGCCCACGTCCCGGGTTCCGGGATCGGGGGCGGGGGCGGGGGCGGCGGGGCCAACTCGGTCATCGTGATCGAGGTCGGGTTCAGTTGCGCGAAGGTAGAGAAGCCCGCCACCTCAGCCTGAAAGTTGCTGCTGTTGCAGACGTGGCCGCCTGCGCACAGGTTGCCGCTGGGCGGCGTGTAGGTGGCCAGATCGAAGAGGCCGAACCCAGGCTGTTCCATCAGGGTCACGGCCTTGATCACGTCCTCGGCTCCGGGCAGGAAGCGCTGCTGGAAGTGCTGCTGGTCGAAGCCACCGGCAAAGGCGGTGAGGGTTGTGTTCCAGTTCGCCACGATCGTTGTGTCGATGCCCTTGATCGTCATGACCGCGTTCCCCAGAGACGGTGGGGTTGGGCCAGGAAGGTAGGCGTAGGCATCACCGCCCAGGATGTCGGTGCGGAAGCCCGAGTTCAGATAAGCCGCGTTGGTCAGGTCGAGCGTGGCGGTGAACGAGAACGCCGCACCGGCC
Organism: Phenylobacterium sp.; assembly: GCF_965284355.1. Classification (NCBI taxonomy): domain Bacteria; kingdom Pseudomonadati; phylum Pseudomonadota; class Alphaproteobacteria; order Caulobacterales; family Caulobacteraceae; genus Phenylobacterium; species Phenylobacterium sp. The sequence continues at coordinate 1,569,469 of NZ_OZ260078.1, forward strand.
AGCGAGCCACCTCCAAACAGCCCGACCCCGTCGGACCCGAACTGCACCGTTCCCACGGCATCGATCTTGATGGATTTGGCCGCCGCCTCAGTGGCTGGCGCAGCAAGAAGCAGCGCCGCAACGGCGCCGAGAACACGAACTTTCACGATGGTCCCCCTGAATCGCTTAGCAACTAAGCTGGGCGACCCTGGGGGTGGCATGGCGGAAGAACAATACGTTTCGGTTGCGGCGCGAATATGCTCGCCCTAAGCGCGATTTGGGTGGTTCAGGCCCCCACCGTCTCCTTCGTCGTCACCGCGTCCCACTGCTTCCAGAGCCGCTTGGCCTCGGCCTTGGCGGGCCCGACCGACGCTTCCTTCACGTGGCCGAAGCCGCGGATCTGTTGCGGCACGGCGGCGATTTGGGCGGCGACGGCCAGGCGGTTCTGCGACAGGCCCGCGACCAGCTTGTCCACGTCGGCTTCGAAGTCGGCGATCAGGTCGCGTTCCATCTTCCGCTCGGCGGTCATGCCGAAGATGTCGAGCGGGCCGCCGCGCAGGCCCTTGGCCTTGGCCAGCGTCGGGAACACCAGGTCCAGCATCCAGGGAGAGAAGGCCATCTTGCGCGGCTTGCCGTCCGGACCCTTGCGGGCCAGCAGCGGGGGCGCGAGCCAGACTTTGGCCTTGCCGCCCTTGAAGGTCTGGGCGCGGTAGTCGGCGAAGCGGCCGTCGGTGTAGAGGCGCGCCACTTCGTACTCGTCCTTGTAGGCCATCAGCTTGTAGAGGCTGACCGCCACGGCGCGGGTCAGGGCCTCAGTCCCGAACGCCGCCTCGGCCTTCCGCACGGTCTCCACCTTGGCGAGGTAGCGGTCGGCGTAGGCCTTGTTCTGATAGGCGGTCAGTTCGCGGGCGCGGTGGGCGATCAGCTCGTCCAGCGGCATGGTCTCGGGCGTCGGGACGTCGTCCTCGCGCTTGCCGCGGGCCGTAGGATCGAACGCGGCCTTCCGGCCCAGTTCGAAGGCCTGCAGGTTGGCCTCGGCCTCGACGCCGTTCAGGCGGATCGCGCGATACAGCGCCCGGCTGGAGACGGGGATCACGCCCTTCTGCCAGGCGAAGCCCAGCATGATCATGTTGGCGTAGATCGCATCGCCTAGGTTGGTCTCGGCCAGGTGGCTGGCGGGGGCCGCATCGTAGCTCCGGGTCGCCGCGGCGATCCGCTTGCCCTGCTCGTCGGCGTCGAAACGTACGTCGCGGTCGGTGACGAAGTCGGCGGTGGGGGCGAAGTCGGCGTTGCCGACGGCCACCGTGCGGTCCTTGGCGTAGAGCGCCAAGGCGTCGGGGCCGGCGGCGCTCAGCAGGTCGCAGGCGATCAGCACGTTGGCGCTGGCCGCCGGGACGCGGCCGCCGATCACCGTGGTCTCGGTCTCGCCGATGCGGACGTGGCTGAACACCGCCCCGCCCTTCTGGGCCAGGCCGGTCATGTCGACCACCGAGGCCGAGCGACCGTCCACGTGGGCGGCCATGGCCAGGATCGAGGCTACGGTCGTCACGCCCGTGCCGCCGACGCCGGTGAAGACGATGTTCTGGACGCCCTTCAGGTCCTGGAAGGTCGGCAGCGGGGTCGCGTCGGCGGTCAGGGCCGGCATCGCCTCACGGTGCGCATTCTCGGCGCCTTCGAGGGTGATGAACGAGGGGCAGAAACCGTCCAGGCACGAGTAGTCCTGGTTGCAGCTCGACTGGTTGATCTTCCGCTTGCGACCGAACGCGGTGTTCAGCGGCTCGACCGAGACGCAGTTCGACTTCACCGAACAGTCGCCGCAGCCTTCGCAGACCAGCGGGTTGATCATCACCCGCATGGGGGCGGCGGCCATCTTGCCGCGCTTGCGACGGCGGCGCTTCTCGGTGGCGCAGACCTGGTCGTAGATCAGGACCGTGACGCCGGGCGTGTCGCGCAGCTGGCGCTGCACCTTCATCAGCTCGATGCGGGGGCGCACTTCAACGCCCGGCGCGAGATCGGTGACGGTCAGGTAGCGTTCGGGCTCGGCGGCCACGACCACCACCTTGGCCACGCCTTCCGAGGCGAGCTGGCGGGTGATCTGCGGGACGGTGAAGCCGCTCTCGGCCGCCTGGCCGCCGGTCATGGCGACGGCGTCGTTGAACAGCAGCTTGTAGGTCATGTTCGCCTTGGCCGCGACGGCGGCGCGGATGGCGAGCGAGCCCGAGTGATTGTAGGTGCCGTCGCCCAGATTGACGAACACGTGCTTCTCGTCGGTGAAGGGCGAGGCCCCCACCCACGACAGGCCCTCGCCGCCCATGTGGCTGTTCAGGTCGGTCGAGGGATCGTTGAAGCTGGCCATGTAGTGGCAGCCGATGCCGGCGAGCGCGCGGGAGCCCTCGGGCAGACGGGTCGACGAGTTGTGCGGGCAGCCCGAGCAGAAGAACGGCTTGCGCTGCTGGTCCGCCGACAGGGTGACGGCGGCCATCGAGGCGGCCGAGACGCGGTTCAGGTAGTCGTAGACCCGGTCCATGTGAGGGCCGGCGGGCAGCCGGTCGGCGATGGCCAAGGCGATTTCGGCCACCGACAGGCTGGTCAGCTCCGACAGCAGCGGCGCGCCCTTCTCGTCGGTCTTGCCGATGATCAGGGGGCGGGCATGGGCCGGGAGGTCATAGAGCGCCGCGCGCGCCTGCACCTCGATCAGGGGACGCTTGTGCTCGATGACCATCAGGGTCTCGAGACCGGCGGCGAAGGCGCGGATGCCGGTCGGCTCCAGCGGCCAGGGCATGCCGACCTTGTAGATGGCGACGCCCAGCGACGCGGCCTCGGCCTGGGTGATGCCCATGGCCGCGAAGGCCTCGATCACGTCCTTGTAGGCCTGGCCCTGGCAGACGATGCCCAGGCGGGGGCGCGAGGTCCCCAGCATGATCCGGTCGATGTGGTTGGCGCGCGCGAAGGCCAGCGCCGCGGGGATCTTCTGGGTGCGGAGGCGCCGCTCCTTGTCCAGCGGCTGGTCCTTGAGCCGGATCCCCAGCCCGCCGGAGGGCAAGCGGAAATTCTCGGGCGCAGCGAACCGGTGGCGCGACAGCGAGACGTCGATGGTGGCGCCAGAATCCATGGTGTCGGCCAGCGCGATCATGCCGACCCACAGGCCCGAGAAGCGCGACATGGCGATGCCCATCAGGCCGTAGTCCAGCACCTCCTGGACGTCGGCCGGCGACAGCACCGGCATCTCGAAATCCTGGAACGCGTACTCGGACTGGCTGGGGAGCGTGGAGGACTTGCAGGTGTGGTCGTCGCCTGCCACCGCCAGCACGCCGCCCTTGGGAAACACGCCCGCGAAGTTCGCGTGCTTGAAGACGTCGCCGGTGCGGTCGACGCCGGGCGCCTTCCCGTACCACATACCGAACACGCCGTCGTAGCGGGCGCCCGGGAAGAGATTCGCCTGCTGGCTGCCCCAGACGGCGGTCGCCGCGAGATCCTCGTTGAGGCCTTCCTTGAAGGTGACCTCGGCGGTCTTGAGGTACTTGGCCGCCCGCGCGGCCTGCTGGTCGAGCCCGCCCAACGGCGAGCCGCGATAGCCGGAGACGAACCCTGCCGTGTTGAGGCCCGCCGCCTGGTCCAGTCGGTGCTGGTCCATCAGGACACGGAGGAGCGTCTGAACGCCGGTGATGAACACCCGGCCGTCCGCGAGCAGAAATTTGTCGTCGAGCGTCACTTCCTGGTGGCGCATCGCAATTTTTTTCCTTTCGGGCCTCCCCTAACGCTTCGCACAATCCTATAAGACCGCCGCAATTGCTTGCCAAAAGCATGCCCCGGCCGCGCCGTTCCGGGGCACGAAAAATATGCTCTCGTGCCAATAACAGGAGGAAAAGTTGTCCGAGGTCCTCGACGCGGTCGATGCTAAGATCCTGGATCTGATCCAGCACGACGCCGGATTGTCCGTCGCCGAGATCGCCGATCGGGTCGGTTTGTCCTCCAGCCCCTGCTGGCGGCGGATCAAGCGGCTGGAGGATGCGGGCGTCATCCAGCGCCGCGTGACCATCCTGGACCGCGACAAGCTGGGCCTGGGCTTCGAGGTCTACTGCACCGTCAAGCTCAGCCTGCCGACCAAGGACAACCTCGACGCCTTCGAGACCGCCATCGGAAAGTTGGCCGAAGTGGTCCAGTGCGCGACGGTCACCGGCGCCGCCGACTACGAGCTGCGCATCGTCACCCGCGACATGCACGCCTTCGACGACTTCCTGCGCGACAAGATCCTGGGCCTGGGCCTGGTGTCGAACATCGAGAGCCGCATCGTCATCCGCTCGGTCAAGAACACCACCGCCGCCCCGCTGGGCCTGGTGAGCCCCTACGTGAGCGCGCAGGGCTGATCCGTCAGGCGGGGCTGGGCAACGCCGCCCCCGGCCTTCCTCAGGACCCGGCAGCCTTGGGTGCGTCCCCGGCGCCCACCGTCGCCGCTACCTTGGCCTTGAACTCGCCGGCGCAGAAACTAGCGCCGCGGGCAAGCGCATCCTTCAACCCCTTGGCGTTATCGTTCAGCAGTTCATCGCGAGTGAACTTCGGGTCCCCGCGCTTCTCGCCGTCCCAGCTGCAGGATTGTTTGGCGACCACCGCAAGCGACTTGGCGTCCACCAGGCGCATGTTTGAAATAAAGATCACCTTGTACTTGGCCCAGTCGACCGGGAAGTAGGAGAGGATCCATCCAGAATCGACATCAACGACGTAGGCAGCGCCCGTAGCCGCCGCCGCGAGCGCCGCCGGTTTTGGAACCGTCGCGCCCTTGCGTTCCACGCCCAAAGGCGCATCCGCCACCCGTGCCGACCGCGCCTGAGCGAAGTCCGTCGCGACCTCCCGCGCGATGCCTTGGGACGGGTCGATGATCTGATTGTCGGCGATGATCTGCTTGCCTTCTGCAATCATCGCGGCCGCACCAACTATTGCGAAAGCCGCCTTGCCTGGCGACATTGCCGTCATGATAGTTGTCATGCTGCCGGAATAGGCGACGAGCGGCGCGTCCGGCGCCACAGTCGGCGCGGTCGGCTCTGCGGGCTTTGCCGAGGCCTCCTCGGTTGCGGGGGTCGGCGGCCCGTCGGTCGCGGCTGACGGCGGAATGGTCGCGACAACTTCCTGCGCCAAGCAGGTTCCCGAACATCCTCCAAGCAGGAGGATGGACAGCAGCATTTCGAGTTTCATCGGCGCCCCCACGCAATCTGGCATTGAGCTTGGCCGTGGTTGGCTGATTCCTGTCAACAGTGGGCCTATCGGCGCCAGTGCGGGTTCACTCGACGCGTTCCGCGGCTGTATCTTGGACGCCCCATTCAGGAGACCTTGCCATGATCGACCTTGTCATCGACCAGCGCCGCAAGGACCTCGGGGGCTTCGAGGTCGGGCGCGTCCTGCCCTATGCGAAGCGCCGGATGGTTGGGCCTTTCGTATTCTTCGACCACATGGGGCCTGTCGACTTCCAGGCCGGCTTCCCGCGCAGCGTGGATGTTCGGCCGCACCCGCACATCGGCCTCTCGACCGTGACCTACCTGTTCGACGGCCACATCACCCACCGCGACAGTGTCGGCGCGATCCAGGAGATCCATCCGGGCGAAGTGAACTGGATGACCGCCGGCAGCGGCATCACCCACTCCGAGCGCTTCGAGACCCTGCGCGAGCAGGGGGGTCACATGCACGGCATCCAGGCCTGGGTGGCGCTGCCCACCGAGCTCGAGGAGATCGCGCCCAGCTTCGCCAACCACAAGCCCGACGACCTGCCCACCTATGAGGGCGGCGGCATGTGGGCGCGCCTGATCGCCGGCAAGGCGTTCGGCGCCGAGGCCAAGGTCGCGACCCGGTCGCCGCTGTTCTACGTCCACTGGCGTTTGGACGCCGGGGCCAAGGCCCAGTTGCCCGCCGAGTATCCCGAGCGCGCCGCCTATGTCGCCGCCGGACAGGTCGAGGTGGACGGCCGCACGTTCCAGGCGGGCCAGATGTTGATCTTTGCGCCCGGCCACACGATCACCTTCACAGCCCTGACCAACGCCATCGTCATGCTGCTGGGCGGCGAACCTGTGGGCCCGCGGTTCATCGAATGGAACTTCGTCTCCACCTCGAAGGACCGCATCGAGCAGGCCAAGGCCGACTGGCGGGCCGGCCGCATGAAGCTGCCCGACGCCGACGACAAGGAATTCATTCCCCTGCCCGAACCCGCGCCGCCGGCGAACCCGATGAGCTGAGGAGCCGTCGTCTCAGTCGGTCTGCTTCTCCCCCGTCGCCCGCTCCACCGCGAATGCGGCGGAGAACCCGTGCAGCACGGTCGAGACCAGGATGACGATGGCGGTGATCGCCCAGAGCTGCTCCTCGTTCGTCAGCTCCACGTGGCTGCCCGCATAGCTCAGGTAATAGATCGAACCCACGCCGCGGACCCCGTAGAAGGCCACCACCCATCGCTGGGTCCCCTTGAGGCGTGACCCAGCCAGCGACAGCAGGCCCGCCGCCGGGCGGATCACCAGGATCAGCCCCAACGCGATCAGGACGCTCGTCAGCTCCACGTCGCGCATCAGCGCCGGCATGGCCGCCCCCAGCCCGATCAGCAGCATCGCCGTCAGCGCGTGCTCGACCGTCTCGGTGAAGTCGTGCAGCCGCACGTGGAATGCGTGGTCCGACTCCGCACGGCGAAGCGTCATGCCCGCGACGAACGCCGCGATGAAGCCATAACCCTCGGCGAGTTCGGTGACGCCATAGGCGATGAAGACCCCGGCCAGGGCGAAGACGCCGGCCTCGGTCTTGGCCAAGGCGTTCTCCCGCGGGACCTCGAACAGCACCTTGCCCAGCAGCCAGCCGATCGCCGCGCCGCAGGCCGCCCCCATGAGGATCCGATAGACCACGTCGCGCGCCACCCACTCGCCGAGCAGGCCGGGGGTGAGCGCGGCGGCGGCCACCGCGAGGCTGAGGTGCACAAAGGGAAACGCCAGACCGTCGTTGAGCCCGGCTTCCGTCGTCAGCGTGAAGCGCACCGGATGCTCGCCGCCCTCGGTGGGCCGCCCCACCTGGACGTCGCCCGCCAGCACGGGATCGGTGGGCGCCAGCACCGAGCCCAGCAACAGCGCGCCGGCCAGCGTCATCCCGCCCGCCTGCCATCCGAGGACGGCGACCGCGACGATGGTGATCGGCATGCCGATGGCCAGCAGCCGGAACGTCGGCGCCCAGCGCGTCCAGTCCACCAGCCTGTCGATGCGCAACCCGACGCCGAACAGGCCCGTGATAACGCACATCTCGCTGACCACTTCCCAGGGGTTGGGCGTCGTGATCGGGCTGATGGCGTCGGGCATCCCGTCGATCCACCCGAACAGCAGCCAGCCCAGCCCGATCAGCAGCGCCGACGCCGCGGGCTCCCGGCCTGAGATGAAGCGCGGCAGCCAGTAGGCCAGGATGATCGCCAGCCCCAGCGCCGCCAGCAGGAAGTGATAGCTGGATAACTCGAACATGCCGCGGGCTCCGATCGAGGAGCCATACGCGCAGGACGGCCATCGGTTCTGCGGACCGATGAATGAGGTGTCGCGTTCAACGGCGCACCGGCCATTGCGCGCGGCCGAGCTTCATGGCGACGGCCGGCCGACGCCGCGCCGACGCAGGCCGCCTCCCCCTCAGCGCGTGTGGTCGAAGATCACGTGCTCGCGGGTTAGGAACAGGCGCGACTTGTCCATCTGCACAAACCGGCGCTCGTCCTCGACCAGGGCTGCGGCCCCGTCCCGCGCCGCATCGCCGCCCGCGCCCATCTCCTCCAGCGAGTTCACCCAGACCTCGGTGATCCCGTCCAGCGGCGGCTCGTAGTTGCGCCCCGCCTGGATCCCGGCGTTCACGTCGGGCGCGATGGCGTGGCTCTGCACGTACTTCGCCATGCTGAGCGGGCCTGCGAAGCTCGCCACCAGCGGCCCATGGTCGTTGAGCCAGGTCTCGTGGCACCGGGCCTGGGTGAGGTCGTCGCGCCGGGTCAGCAGGTAGGTGGCCTTCACCGCCTCGGGGCCGGGGCCCTTGCCGCCCGTGTGGTCGAAGATCAGGTGCTCCTGCGTCAGGAACACCGCCGACTTTTCGAAGTCGATGAACTTGGCCTCGTCTTCCGCCAGGATTCGCCCGGCCTCCGCCCCTTCGGGCGTTCCGTAGACGGACTGAAAGTCCTCCAGCGAGTCCCACCAGACTTCGGTCAGGCCGTCGGCCGGGCCACGCATGCCGCGCACGGCGCGCATCGCCTCGCTGGCCGGATCGTCGAACGGATGGCTCTGGACGTACTTCCGCAGCTTCAGCGCCTGGGCCTGCGCCGCGACCAGCGGGCCGTGCCGGGTCAGCCAGTAGTCTCGGAAGGCCGCGGCCGACATGTCCGCGCGCCGGACAATCACATAGACCAGCTTGATCATCGCGCCCTCCTCAGCAGGCGGGACACTGCGCCCGCCGGCCCGTCGACAGGTCAAGGAAAACCGCGCCTTCGCTGACGCAGCGGCACGCAATTTCCGGCGCAAGATGGCCCGTCAAAACGGAGGAAGCCGCCATGTCCCGCATGCCCCTGGTCGGGCCCGAGGCGCTGCCGCCCTACCTCAAGGCCATCCATGACGCGACGCCGGAGGAGAACTGGCTGGGTCGCCACTTCGCCCGCGCGTTCGCGCCGAACGAGGCGCTGGTCCAGGCCTATCAGGCCTTCTACCACCCCTGGCACACGGGCGGCGCGGGCGTCCTGGAGCCCCGACTGAAGGAGCTCATTCGGCTGCGGATCGCCACGCTGAACGGCTGCGTGCTCTGCAAGACCGTGCGTATGGCGCCCGATGTGGTGGCCGAGGACGAGGCGGCCGCAGGCGTCGACGACGCCGACAACGCCGGCTTCACGCCCCGCGAGCGCGCGGCCATCCACTTCGCCGAGAAGATGGCGGTCGACCACCACAACATCGGCGACGCCGACGTGGCCGCCATGCGCCGGCACTTCAGCGACGCCGAGTTCCTGGAGCTGTCCATGATGGCCGGGCAGTACATCGGCTTCGGCCGCGTCCTGGCCATGCTGCAGCTCGAAGTGGCGAGCTGCCCGATCTGACAGGGCCAGCAGGCGAGCGCGCAGTTGTTCTTGTTTTGTTCTTGACCTGGCGTACACTTTGTGGAAAACTCCGGAGGTCATAGGCGGCGACCGTCCGGTCGCGGAACCCCCAGGAGAGAAGATTGGCAGGCTCTGGCTCATACGCTCGAGGCGATCAGCCGCGTTCGGTTCCGGATCCGGACGCGGCACGCAGGCAGCGCGCGTACAATGAGCGGCAGGAGGCCGAACTCTCTCGAAAGAAGGCGCAGAACTCAGGCCTCCGCTTTCCCGATATCGGTCACCCCAACGAACTTGAAGCGCTGGTCCCCATCTGGGGCGCGGGCCGTGAGGCGCTTGCTGACGCGCATGACGGCGACTGGGTTGGAGCGGTTGGCAATGGCGTGATGGCTGTCACGGACGTCGTCCCAGCGAAGGCGGTCGTTGGCTCGGTCCTGAAGGGCGCCGCGAAAGTTGGAGGTCCTCACGTCTGGCAGGCAAAGCCCTGGGAGAAGGTGGAGACTGCGCGCAAGTGGCTAGGAGACAAGGGCTATTTGAAGCCCGGGGAGCACGGGCACCATTGGGCGATCCCCAAAGGAGGTTGGGGCAAGAACGTCCCCGATTGGGTCAAAAACCAGCCCTGGAACATTATCGGCCTTGATGCTGTGACGCATGGGCGAATTCATGGGCCGTACACCGTGGATGGCGTGAAGCTGCCTCCTTATGGGGACGTGGAACGGGTCATCCGCGGCACGCCCCATTGGGCAAAGGCTGCTCCCGTTACGACTCCGGCGGGCGCCGTTCGATCCCATGAGCCCAGTCGGCGAAAGTAGGGCCGCGGCCCGCTGGACTATTCCAACCGCCATCCGTTGAGGCGCAGGGGGTCTTGACCATCAGTGACGATCTACCGGCCGGATTCCTCGGCATCGCCGTCTGGGTCGCGATCCTCTTCGCGTGCTGGCTCGCTGGCGTGGTCTGGCGGGCCCTGCGCCCCCCGAGGATGATAGACGAAGCCGCGACGTACCAGCTGCGGGCGCGGATGCGTCGGATGGCGCGGCCCACGTTGTTGCTCGTACCGGCCAAGTCTCCTGGCTTCTCCAAGTTGGGCGGACTGCCTGAGTTGCCACTCGGCATGGCGTGGCCCCAGGGGGATGAAGCCCCACCGGCGTTTGTCGCCCAGGTCGACATTGCCGCGTTTCGCGCGCACGGCGGCTTCGACTGGCTGCCGCCAGACGGACGCCTCTACGTCTTCTTCGACGACGCGCGGAACGGCGCCGCCGACTGCGGGAAGGTCATCTACTCCACCTCGCCGCCAGGCCGGGCAGTCTCTGCGCCGGCAGGACTCCCGGAGAATCGGCGGTTCGGGGAGCGTCGGGTCGGGTTCATGCGCTTCACGTCCCTGCCCAGCTGGGATTGGCTGGACGAGGACTGGCCCGACGCGAGTATCGACTGGGACGGCTTCGACCTGCTGGACGAGTGCGACTTCGGGGACGAGATCGAGCATCGGATCGGCGGATATCCGAGTGAGATCCAAGGCGGTCAGATGGCGTTGGAGTGCGAGCACCTGCATAGGGGGATTACGCGGGACTATGCGGCCCCCGTGCCCGATGCCCTTCGCCGAGCATCGTGGCAGTGGCGTCTTCTTCTCCAGATCGACAGCGACCCTGCCATCAGTATGAACTGGTGGGATGCAGGCAGGCTCTACGTCTTTGTCCGGGCGCGAGACGCCAAGCGCGGCGACTTCTCCAAGACCGTGACGATCACGCAGACACATTAGGTCCCCTGGTCCCGCCGCGGCCCGCCCCCTGCCCTTGCGGAAGCCGGCCCAGCCGTCCACACACAGCGGCCATGAACGTCAGCGCCTTCGACCTCTTCAAGCTGGGGGTCGGTCCTTCCAGTTCGCACACCATGGGGCCGATGACCGCGGCCGCCCGCTTCCTCGAGCGGCTGGGGCCGGACCTCGACCGGGTGGCGCGCGTGCAGACCACGCTCTACGCCTCACTGGCGCTGACCGGTCGCGGCCACGCCACCGACCGTGCGGTGATCCTGGGTCTGGCTGGGTTCGCCCCACGCACGCTGGACCCCGACGAGGCTGAGCGGGTGATCGCCGCGGTGCGGGAGGCGGGTCGCCTCAAGCTGGCCGGTGTTCACGACATCGCCTTCGATGAGGCGGCAGACATCGTCTGGGCCGGTCGTGAGCGGCTGCCGCAGCATCCCAACGCGCTGCGCTTCACCGCCCTCGACGCGGCGGGCGCCACGCTGGCGCAGCGCACCTACTTCTCGATCGGCGGCGGCTTCGTGCGCGACGAGGACGAGATCGCCCAGAACACGCCGCCGGCCCGGGCGCTGCCCACGCCCTATCCGTTCGACTCGGGCGCGGAGTTGCTGGAGGAGGCGGACAAGGCGGGGCTCACCATCGCGGGCCTGATGGCCGCCAACGAGCTCGCGCTGCGCAGCCAGGACGGCATCGACGCCGGCCTCGACGAGATCGCCGCCGCGGTGTTCGCCTGCATCGACCGCGGAATGCGCACCGAGGGCGTTCTGCCCGGCGGACTGCAGGTGAAACGCCGCGCGCACCAGATTTGGAAGAGCCTCGTCGCCGACGCCGACCGGCGGATCGCCGACCCGCTGGCCGCCCTGGACTGGGTGAACCTGTGGGCGCTCGCGGTGAACGAGGAGAACGCGGCCGGCGGCCGGGTGGTCACCGCCCCCACCAACGGCGCGGCCGGCCTGCTGCCTGCGGTGCTGCGCTACTACGACCGCTTCCACAACGGCACGCCCGAGGGGCGGCGCACCTTCCTGCTCACCGCCGCCGCCATCGGCGCGCTGTACAAGAAGAACGCCTCGATCTCGGGGGCCGAGGTGGGCTGTCAGGGCGAGGTGGGCGTGGCCTGCTCGATGGCCGCTGCGGGCCTCGCCGCCGCGCTGGGCGCCTCGAACGCCCAGATCGAGAACGCCGCCGAGATCGGGATGGAGCACAACCTGGGTCTCACCTGCGACCCGATCGGCGGACTGGTCCAGATCCCCTGCATCGAGCGCAACGCCATGGGCGCGGTGAAGGCGATCGACGCCTGCCGCCTCGCCATGCTGGGCGATGGCCAGCACTCGGTCAGCCTCGACAAGGTGATCGCCACCATGAAGCGCACCGGCGAGGACATGAGCCACGTCTACAAGGAAACCAGCCTGGGCGGCCTCGCGGTGAACCTGGCCGAGTGCTGAGGTTGTTTGTCGGGACGGTCGCGGCTGGTTCGTCCTAAGGCTTCGACGCAGAGGAGCCCGACGTGTCCGAATTTGCCTGGATGAGTCGCCGCCACGCCCTGACCGGAGCTGCCGCCACCGCGGGCCTCGCGTCGTGCCAACGCCTGCCGGAGACCCGCAAGACCATGCCGTTCAAGCCCGACGCCCTCGCTAAGCTGGAGGCAAACCTCAAGGCCAACGTGGCGACGGGCCATCCGCCCGGCCTCGTGGCGCTGGTCAGCCGCGGCGACGCCACCCACGCCTGGCCCGTAGGCGTCATGAGCCTGGGCGGGGCGCCCGTCGCCCGCGACACGATCTTCCGTATCGCCTCCATGACCAAGCCGATCACGGCCGTCGCCGCGATGATGCTGGTGGAGGAGGGCAAGCTGAAGCTGGACGAGCCGGTCGAGCGCCTGGCGCCCGAACTCGCCGACCGCCGCGTGCTGAAGCGCCCCGACGGCCCGCTGGACGACACCGTTCCCGCCGCGCGGCCTATCACGGTCGAGGACGTGCTCAGCTTCCGCCTGGGATGGGGGATCGACTTCAACCAGGACGCCCCTTTCGTAAAGGCCAGCGCCGACATTCCCGGGTTCGGCATGCCCAATCCGGCCTCGAGCTACACTCCGGACAGCTTCATGGCTGCGCTGGGCAAGCTGCCGCTGCAGGCGCAGCCCGGCGAGCGCTGGCTCTACACCCTGGGCGCCAATGTCCTGGGCGTGCTGATCGCGCGGGCCGCGGGCCAGCCGCTGGAGGGAGTGTTGAGGGAGCGCATCCTCGGCCCCTTGGGCATGACGGACACCGCCTTCCACGTCCCCTCCGGCAAGGCCGCCCGGCTGATCACCGGATACGTCAACAACGGCGGCAAGCTGGCCCCCTTCGACCCCTACAACGACATGTACCTGAAGGCTCCGTCGTTCCCGGCCGGCGACTCGGGCCTGGTCTCGACCGTCGGCGACTTCGCGGCGTTCGCCCGGTTCATAACCACTGGCCTCGCGCCGGACGGGCGCCGCCTGATCAAGGCCGAGACCCTCAAGGCGATGACCACCAACCGTCTCACCCCGGCCCAGATGAAGGACGGCGAGATGATCCTTGGGCCCGGCCGCGGCTGGGCCCTGGGTCTCGGCGTTCAGGTGGCGGCCAGCCCCTACGGCGTGCAGCCGGGGGCCTATGGCTGGGACGGCGGCTTCGGCACCTCGTGGTTCACGGATCCGGCCAGGGATCTGACCGCTATCCTGCTCACCCAGCGCGTATTCGACAGCCCCGACCCGCCCGCGGCGCACAAGCACTTCTGGCGGGATGCGTACGCGGCGGTGGGATAAGCCCTGCCCTTCCCGCAAGCGGGAAAGGCAGGTCAGCTCGACAGCGCCTTGCGGGTCTGGTCCCAGTACTGGAAGCCGGTGATCAGGGTGATCACGGCGGCCAGCCACAGCATCCCGTGGGCGCCCAGCTCGAACACCTCGCGCAGCACCGTCCCGTCGGGCAACGAGAACGCGCCCCAGGCCGCCACGATCAGCTCCATGGCCAGGGCGGTCAGCTGGATCGTCGTTTTCCACTTGGCCAGCAGGGTCACCGGCAGCTTGACGCCCTTGCCCGCGCCCACTTCGCGCAGCGCGCTGACCGTGAACTCGCGGAACAGGATCAGGCCGGCCGGCAGCACTACCATCGGCTGGGGCCCCAGCGACATCAGGCCGAGGATGGCGCCGCAGACCAGCACCTTGTCGCCGATCGGATCCAGGATCGCGCCCCAGACGGTCTCGGCGTCCAGCTTGCGCGCCAGCCAGCCGTCGAAGAAGTCGGTGATCGCCGCCACGATGAAAGCGTAGACCGCCCACCGCTGCAGGGCGAACTGGGCCTCAGGCTCCAGCCGGTTGGCGTAGTAGGGCACCGCCCCCGCCGCCGCCGCGAAGGCCACGAACATGAACAGGGCCATCACCAGGCGCGACCCGGTCAGGATGTTCGGCAGCGCCTTCAGCATCGGGGACTTCGTCATCAGGAGGATCGAGCGCTCGGCGACTGGCAAAGGTTCCGAGACGCAGCTTAGCCGGTTCCGCCCGCGCGGGTCACGCTCCGCTTTCGCGACGCGGCCGTGGCCGCGTCGCCGGGGTCAGAGTCCCTTCGCGATCAGTCCGGCCAACAGCTTGTCCGGCGTGATCGGATAGTCCCGCACCCGGACCCCACAGGCGTTGTAGATGGCGTTGGCCACCGCCGCGCCGGCGCCGGAGTTCCCGAGCTCGCCCACGCCCTTGATGCCCATCGGGTTGGCCTTGTCGTCCACCTCGTCGAGCATGATGGCGTCCAGGTCGCCGATGTCGGCCTGCACGGGCACCAGGTATTGGGCCAGGTCCTGGTTGATCAGCGAGCCGTAGCGCGGATCGACGGCGTTGCCTTCGCCCAGCGCCGAACCGACGCCCCAGATCATCCCGCCGGTCAGCTGGCTCTTGGCCGTCTTGGCGTTGAGGATCCGGCCGGCGGCGAACACCCCCAGCATACGGCGCACGCGGACCTCGCCGGTCACCGGATCCACGCCCACCTCCACGAAGTGGCCGCCGTAGGTCTGGGTGCTCCACTTCTGGGCGTCCTGGGCGGGACGGATCTCGCCCTCGACGGTCAGGCCCTCCGGCGCGTTGCGGCGGATCAGGTCGGCCAGGGTCTCGGACCGGTTCTCCAGCGCGATGACGCCGTCCTGGAACGTCACCGCGGCCGGGTCGCCCGCGTGCAGTGGAGAGCCGGGGTCGCCGGTGGCCATTTCGGCGATGGCCGTGCGCAGGTTCATCCCCGCCGCCAGCGCCGCCGAGCCTGCCGTGGCCGCGCCGAACTGGCCGCCCGAGCCGGGGGCCGGCGGCAGCTCGGAGTCGCCGATCTCGACCACCACCTTGCCCAGGGGCACCCCCAGTGTCTCGGCGGCGATCTGGGCCAGCACCGTGTAGGTGCCGGTGCCGATGTCGGTCATGCCCTGGCGCACAGTGATCGTCCCCTCGGCGTCCACCGAGAAGCTGCACTTGGCCGGCAGCAGAAAATTGCCGCGGATGGCCGCGGCCATGCCCATGCCCACCAGCCAGCGGCCGTCGCGCACCTGGCCCGGCGTCGCGCGGCGGCGGTCCCATCCGAACAGCTGGGCGCCTTCCTTCAGGCACCGGACCAGCTGGCGCTGCGAGAACGGACGGCCGTTCTCCGGGTCGGCCGGCGGCTCGTTGCGGATGCGCAGCTCCACCGGATCGAGGCCCAGCTTTTCGGCCAGCTCGTCCATGGCGCATTCCAGGCTCATGGTGCCCGACGCCTCGCCCGGCGCGCGCATCGGCCCCGCATGCGGCAGGTCCAGCCGCACCAGCCGGTGGCCCGTGAGGCGGTTGGGCGCGGCGTAGAGTGCGCGGGCGAAGTTGGAGGCGTGCTCGGTGAACGACCCGTCCTTGTGGCAGTGGGTCCAGGTCATGATCGAGAAGGCGTTCAGCCGGCCGTCCTTCTCGGCGCCCAGGCGCACGCGCATGACGGTCGCCGGGCGGTGGATCGTGCCGTGCATCATCTGCTGGCGCGTGAAGGCCACCTTCACCGGACGGCCCAGCGCCCGGGCCGCCAGCGCGGCCAGCGTCAGGTCGTCGTAGGTCTGGCCTTTCCCGCCGAAGCCGCCGCCGATGTAGCGGGTGAGCAGGTGAACGTCGTCGCGGCCGATGCCCAGGGTCTCGGCCAGGCCGTGCTGGGCGGGTTTCACCATCTGGATCGAGGTGTGGGCGATGCAGCGATCGCCTTCCCACCAGGCCAGCGAGGCGCAGGGCTCCATCTGGCAATGGTTCTGCAGCGGCGTGGCCCAGGTCTCGTCCAGCTGCACCGGCGAATTCGCGAAGCCCTCGTCGAAGTTGCCGATCTCGACGTCCTGTTCGCCCGGCGGCTGACCGGCGTCGCTCAGGCGCTTGGCGAAGTTCACGTCCGGCGTGTCGGCGTCGTAGGTCAGCTTGACCAGGTGCGAGGCGGCGGTGGCGTTCTCGAGCGTGTCGGCGACCACGAAGGCCACGGGCTGGCCCCAATAGGTGACCCTGTCGCTCTCGAGCGCGGGCTTGGAGCCCTGAGTGCTGCGCGGGTGGGCCTTGGCGCCGCGCGGCGGCTGGGCCGGGACGTTCAGGTGCGTCCAGACCGCCAGCACGCCAGGCGCGGCCTCGGCCTCGGCCGTGTCGACGCCGGTGATGCGGCCGGTGGCGATCGTCGCGCCCACCATCACGCCATAGGCCGGCGGCGACGGCGGCTGGACCTCGTAGGCGTATGGCGCCGTGCCGGTGACCTTGAGCGGGCCTTCATAGCGATCGACGCCCTTGCCGATGAGGCCGGCGCGGTTGTCCTTGACCGGATTGGCCGCAGCTTCCCAGTCGTTCACCGAGCTCATTGGCCCTGCTCCTTCGCTTCGGTGATGGCGGCCGCGGCGAGCCGGGCCACCAGGGGGATCTTGAAGTCGTTGCGGCCCAGCGAACTGGCGCCCGCCAGTTCCTTGCCGATGGCCTCGGCGGGGGTAGCGCCCGAGGCCAGCGCACCCTCAGCCTCGGCGGCGCGCCAGGGCTTGTGGGCCACCATGCCCAGCGCCACCTGCCCGCCCGCCACCGCCACGCTGGCGAGACCGCCGGCGTACGAAGCCCGGTCCCGCACCTTGCGATAGGTCTGGCCGCCCTTGGGCGGGGGCGGCAGGACGACGGCGGTGATCAGCTCGCCGCCGGACAGGTGGGTCTCGATGTGCGGCGTCTCGCCGGGCAGGCGGTGCAGCTCGAGCAGCGGGATGCTGTGCGTCCCGCCCGCGCCCACGACCTCCACCGAAGCCCCCAGCGCCGTCAGCGCCACGGCCATGTCGGACGTGTGGGTGGCGATGCAGGCGTGGCTGGCGCCGAAGATCGCGGCGTTGCGGTTCAGGCCTTCCAGCGCGCCGCAGCCCGAGCCGGGCGCCCGCTTATTGCAGGGCTTGGAGGTGTCGTAGAAGTAGGCGCAGCGGGTGCGCTGCAGCAGGTTGCCGCCGACGCTGGCCTTGTTGCGCAGCTGCGGCGAACCGCCTGCCACGATCGCCTCGGACAGCACTGGATAGCGCGCCCGCACGGTCGGGTCCGACGCCACGGCGGTGTTGGTGGCCGACGCCCCGATGCGCAGGCCGCCATCGGCCGTGGCCTCGATCCCTGCCATCGGGAGGCGGCCGACATCGACCAGGTGCGTCGGCGTCTCGATCTCCAGCTTCATGAGGTCCAGCAGGTTGGTGCCGCCGGCGATGAAGCGCGCGCCGGGCGCCTGGGCCGCCTTCACGGCGCCCTCGACGCTGGTGGCGCGTTCGTAGGTGAAGGCCTTCATGCCAGGGCCTCGGCGGCCTGCTTGATGGCCGCCACGATCTGCGGATAGGCCGAGCAGCGGCAGATGTTCCCGCTCATCCGCTCGCGGATCTCAGCGTCGGTCAGCGTGGGTCTGGCGCCCGGCGCGGTCTCCTGGCTCGGCGCGCCCGCCTCGATCTCGGCCAGCAGGCCCAGGGTCGAGCAGATCTGGCCCGGCGTGCAGTAGCCGCACTGGAAGGCGTCCTGGTTCAGGAAGGCCACCTGCACGGGATGCAGCTTTTCGACCGTGCCGACGCCCTCGATGCTGGTGACCTCGTCGCCGTCGTGCATCACGGCCAGCGAAAGGCAGGAATTGATCCGCACGCCGTTGACCAGGACCGTGCAGGCCCCGCACTGGCCGTGGTCGCAGCCCTTCTTCGCCCCGGTCAGCTTGAGCGTCTCACGCAAGGCGTCGAGCAGCGTCGTGCGCGGGTCGAGGTCGAGCGACCGCGCCTCGCCGTTGACGGTGATGGTTGTCCGCAACCCGTCTCTCCCCAGTGTCCGGCCGCACCCTGGAATTCCGGGGCGGCTCTTCAAACGTCCGTTTAGACTAGCCCCCGAAGCGTGACGCCTCCAAGGCGTTCTGCACGCCGCGGGATTTGCTGCGTCAGCCTTCGCCGGGGGCCAGCGCCTTCACCGAGAGCGCATGCAGCGGCCCTGCCAGTTCCTCGGCCAGCACATGGTAGACCATCCGCTGGCGCGCCACACGGGCCGCTCCCGCAAAGGCGGCCGACTCAATCGTCACGTTGAAATGGCTCTCCCCGCCCTCGCGCGCGCCGGCGTGGCCCGCGTGCCGGTCGGACTCATCGACGATCTCCAGCCGTGTGGGCTGAAACGCCGTCGTCAGCTTGTCTTGGATCGCGTCAAGTATGGCGCCCATCGGCCCGATCTTCAATTCTTGTACGGAAACTTCTGCTCTCCATACTTGGACGATGCCCGGCGCGTTTCAATACAAACCCAAGTTCGTGGATATCCGCGTCCGCCCGCCGTCCGAGCAGGACGACACGGCGCAGGACGTGCATGCCCTGAAGCCGGGCGAGCGGGCCTGTGACCATCCCGGCTGCCGACGGGCGGCCACCGCGCGAGCCCCCAAGTCGCGCGACCTGCTGCACGAGCACTACTGGTTCTGCCAGCCGCACGCGGCCGAGTACAATCGCAACTGGAACTTCTTCGCCGGCATGGCCGAGGGCGAGGTCCGCCGCCGCCAGCAGGAAGAGCAGATGACCGGCGGGCGTCCCACCTGGGAGATGAAGGCCGGCAAGATGAGCCGCGAGGCCGCCGCCTTCTCGGCCAAGTTCGGCGCGGGCCAGGGCCAGGGCCCGCAGTTCCGCGACCCCTTCAACATGTTCGGCGGCGGCGGCCAGCACGCGCGCAAGCCCGAGCCCGAGGGCCGCAAGCTGGGCAAGATCGAGCGCAACGCGCTGGCCGACCTCGACCTCGACGAGGACGCCGACGCCTCGAAGATCCGCACCCGCTACACCGAACTGGTCCGCCGCCTGCACCCCGACGCCAACAACGGCGACCGCTCGGGCGAGAATCGCCTCCAGCGCGTGATCAAGTCGTACCAGGCGCTGCGCAAGGCGGGGATGGTCTAGGCGTTCCGACGCCCTGGCTTGCGCCCATCGCGCGAAGAGGATGGGATGGCGTCCTCTCCGACCGAGGCCCCAGCCATGCCCGACTCCGCCCAGCCCGCCCCGACCGCCGCTTCGACCGATCCCGCGGCGCTGGCCGTGATGCAGGGCTTCCCGCCGCCGGCTGAGAAGACGGTGCGGGTTTCCGATTCCACCAGCTGGCGCTTCCCCAACACCCGCTGGAGCTTCAGCCATCAGCGCGAGCTGGGCCCGTCGGCCGCGATCCGGCGCGGGCCGGCGGCGGCCGCGGCTCTGCCCTACGGCCTGCGCGACGACCTGGACGCCGTGCCGTTCGTGACCCTGGACGGCCGGGCTATGACCTGGGGCGAGAGCGTCGACGAGAACTTCACCGACGGCCTGGTGGTGCTGCATCGGGGGACGGTGGTCTACGAGACCTATCGGGGGGCGCTTGGGCCACAGACGCCGCACCTAGCCATGTCGATGACCAAGTCGTTCGCCGGCCTGCTCGCCGCCGTCCTGGCGCATGAGGGCGCGATCGATCCGGCCGCGCTGGTGACGACCTACGTCCCCGAACTGGCGGAGACCGCGTTCGGCGACGCGACGGTGCGTCACGTGATGGATATGACGACGGGCGTCCGCTACCGGGAGGACTACGTCGATCCCGACGCCGAGGTCCGCTTCTATGGCGTGGCCGCCGGCTGGTCGCGGCCGCCCCCGGGCTATGCCGGCCCGACCACCATCTTCGACTTCCTCAGGACGCTGAAGAAGCAGGGCGAGCATGGCGAGGCCTTCGCCTACAAGACCTGCAACACCGAGGTGCTGGGGTGGATCGTCCAGCGCGTGGCGGGCAAGCCCTTCGCCGAACTGGTCTCCGAGCGCATCTGGCAGAAGCTGGGGGTCGAAGAGGACGGCTATGTGATGGTCGACGGCACGGGCTTCGCCCTGTGCGGCGCCGGCCTCAACGTCACCACCCGCGACCTCGCCCGCTTCGGCGAGATGATGCGGCTGGGCGGCGTCGCCGGTGGCCAGCAGATCGTGCCCAAGGCGGTCGTGGACGACATCGCCGGCGGCGCGCGGACCGAGGACTTCGCCAAGGCCGGCTACGTCACCCTGCCCGGCTGGAGCTACCGGAACCAGTGGTGGGTCAGCCACAACCGGTTCGGCGCCTATTCGGCCCGGGGCATTCACGGCCAGGCCTGCTACGTGGCGCCGGGCGCCGAGATGGTGATCGCACGCTTCGCCTCGCACCCGACAGCCGCCAACGGCAACGGCCCCCTGGATCGCGTCTCACTGCCGGCCTACGAGGCGATCGCGGCGCACCTGACCTCGGCCAGCTGATCGGAAGAGCTAGCCCAGGGACCGCCAGGCCACGTAGCCGGCGGTCGCGATCACCATCAGCGCGAAGGCGCGGCGCGCGATATCGGCCCGGCCTTCGAGCCGGCGGGCGATGGGACGCGCCGCCAGCACGCCGGCTCCGCCGCCCACCACCAGGGCCGCGAAGATCGGCCAGTCGACCAGGCCGGACGCGGCGTAGCTCGTGCTGGTCGCGGCGCCGAACAGGGCCACCGAGACGAGGGACGACGCCGCGGCGTGAGCCAGCGTCATGCCCGTGGCCGCCATCAGGCCCGGCACGATGAGGAAGCCGCCGCCGATCCCGAAGAAGCCTGCGGCAAGACCGGTGACGAGGCCGGCGGGCGCCAGACGGGCGGTCAGCCCAGCCGTCAGGTGCACCGCCGGGTCGCCGGCGTCCTTACGCGGCAGCAGCATCGAGCCGCCGATCAGGGCCATGGCGACGGCGAACCACAACAGCAGTGTCTCGCCGGGCAGTTGCTTGGCCAGTTGCGCGCCCGCCAGCGAGCCCACGAGGCCTGCGGCCCCGAAGACCAGCGCGCAGGGCCACTTCACCCGGCCGGCGCGCGCCTGCACCGACAGCCCGACCAGGGCGTTCACCGCCACGGCCGCCGCCGAGGTCCCGATGGCCACGTGCGGGTCGCGCACGCCCACGAGGTAGATCAGCAGCGGCGTCGCCAGGACCGATCCGCCGCCGCCGAAGACGGCGAGCAGCAGACCGACGACGGCGCCGCTGAGGACGGCCAGGCCATAGATGAGCGCCGGATCCACGCGATCACGCCCGAACGCGGTTCCAGGGCGCTCGCGTGAGGAGCATCGCCATCCCGCAGAACCCGGTCACACCCGCGAACGCCAGGCCAGCGCCCACGAAGGCCGAAAGGCCGTAGAACGCGGGGTGCAGCGCGAAGCCCAGCGCGACGCCGGCCAGCACCAGCGAGCCGGCGGCGATATGGACCTGGCGCTGGATTTCCAGGGGCGCCTTGCGATCCTCGTTCACCGGCAGGCCGGACGCCACCCAGGCGTCGACGCCGCCTTCCAGCACATACGCCGGCCCTTCGACCACCGCGGCCAGTCGATCGCAGTTGGCGCCCGTCCGCATGCCGGTCCGGCAGGTGAAGACGACGTCCTTGCCGGGATCGACCTTCAGGTGGGCCTGTTCGAAAGACGAGAGGGGGCGCGACAGGGCGCCGCGCACATGGCGGCGGGCGAACTCGTCGGCTTCACGGATATCGACCAGAACGGCCTGACGGCGCTGGAGGCGGCGTTCGACGTCGTCAGGTTTGAGCGGGATCAGGGCGGTGTTCATGGGGAGGCCTCATGTCGGGGGGACAGAAGATCTCGGCGAGCGTCGCCACCACCTTCACGGCGGCCGGATCGGCGATCCTGTAGCGCACGGTCTGGGCCTCGCGGCGGGTCGCCACGATACCCTCTTCCCGGAGCACCGCGAGGTGCTGCGAGAGCGCCGACTGCGAGAGACCGACCAGGGGCAGAAGCTCCCCGACCGAAAGCTCGCCGCCGCTGAGCTGGCACAGGATCATCAACCGGCGCTCGTTGGCGAGCGCGCGCAGGAGCCTTGCGGCCTCCGCGGCGCTGGCCTCGAAGCGGGTGATGTCGAAGTTCGCGAGATCGAACATGAGACTCCATATATTAGGTATTGCTAATTTAGCAAGTTCTAATATTTGTACGGCATCGCCGAGGAGGCTCCGACCATGAACCCCACCGTTCAAGCCTATTTCGATCCCGCCACGTCGACTGTCAGCTATCTGGTCTCAGATCCGGCGACGCGGGCCGCCGCGATCGTCGATCCGGTCGCCGACTTCGAGCCCAAGGGCGCGCGCCTCTCGCATGGGTCGGCCGATGCGATGCTGGCGGCCGTCGCCGCCCAGGGCCTGGACCTGCACTACGTGCTGGAAACCCACGCCCACGCCGACCACCTCTCGGCCGCCGACTACATCCGCCGCCGCACGGGCGCGCAGATCGTGATCGGCGCGCGGATCACCGAGGTGCAGAAGCAGTTCATCCCGCTGTTCGAAGCCGATGACGTCACGGCCGACGGCGCCGCCTTCGACCGATTGCTGGCCGAGGGGGACAGCCTGGCGCTGGGCGAGCTCGAAGTCCGGGTGCTGCACACGCCCGGGCACACGCCGGCCTGCGTGACCTACCTCATCGGCGACGCCGCCTTCGTGGGCGACACGCTGTTCATGCCAGACTACGGCACGGCCCGGGCGGACTTCCCAGGCGGAGACGCGGGCGCCCTTTACCGGTCGACCCGAAAGATCCTGGCGTTGCCCCCGCAGACCCGCATCTTCATCGGCCACGACTACCTGCCGGCGAGCCGCACCGACTATCGCTGGGAGACCACGGTCGCCGCGCAGCGGGAGGGCAACATTCACGTCCATGACGGCGTCACCGAGGCCGAGTTCGTAGCGCTGAGAAACGCCCGTGACGCGACGCTGGCCCCACCCACGCTCATCCTGCCGTCCCTGCAGGTGAACATCCGCGCCGGCGCCCTGCCGCCGGCCTCACCAGGCGGGCGCGTGTTCCTTCGTCTTCCGGTGACCGAAGCGGACCCAGCCTAGCTTCACGTCCGCCAGGTCGCCCCGGATCAGGCGGCTCGCCGTCGCGCGGGCTGGGCGGCCTGGCCGCCCACCGTGAAGCCGCCCATCAGTCCGGACAACTCGACGCTCTCGGTGTTGAGCGCAAGCGTGGCGGCCGACGTCTGTTCCACCATGGCGGCGTTCTGCTGCGTCAGCTGGTCCAGCTGGTTCACGGCGATGTTCACTTCGCTCAGCGCCCGGGTCTGTTCGTTCGCCGAGGCGGCCATGTCGGCGACCAGTGCGTCGATGGCGGTCACGCGCTCGGCGATCGCGTTCAGCGCCTTTCCGGTCTCCCCCACGAGGTCCACGCCGGCCTTCACCTGGGCGCCGGACTGGTTGATCAGGTCCTTGATCTCCTTGGCGGCTTCGGCCGAGCGCTGGGCCAGCGCGCGGACTTCCGAGGCGACGACCGCAAAGCCCTTCCCCGCGTCGCCGGCCCGGGCCGCCTCGACGCCGGCGTTCAGAGCCAGCAGGTTGGTCTGGAAGGCGATCTCGTCGATCACCCCGATGATCTGGCTGATGCGGCTGGACGAGCCATCGATCTCGTCCATCGCGCCGATCGCCTGGCTCACGACCGCGCCGGACCGTTCGGCCTCGGAACGGGCGCTGGCGACGGCCTGACTGGCGTCCTTTGCGCCGACGGCGCTTTTGCGGACCGTCGCGGTGATCTCTTCCAACGCCGCCGCGGTTTCTTCCAGGCTGGCGGCCTGCTGCTCGGTGCGCCGCGACAGATCGGTCGCGGCCGAACTGATCTGGCTCGCCCCCTGGCTTACCGCCTGGGCGGCGCCGGCCGCCGCGCCCACAACCTGCTCCAAGCTGGAGATCGCGGCGTTGAAGTCGCGCTTCAGCGTGTCGAATTCCGGCGAGAGCTCGGAATCGATGCGCGCGCGCAGGTCGCCGCGGGCCAGGCGAGCCAGCGCCTCGCCCAGCGCGGCCACCGCCGCGGTCTGGTGCGCCTCGGCCGTCCGGCGTTCGCTGTCCAGCCGCTGGCGCTCGGCCTCGAGCGTCTCGAGGTAGATCGAGAGCGCGAAGTCCATGTCGAGCATCATGGCCTTCACCAGAGCCGCGCTCTCGTCGGCCATGGCTTTGCCAGCCTTGGGATTGACGCCCATGGCCTTCGGCCATCGCTGCGCGACAAGCCGCCGCAACAGGCCCTCGGTGATCAGCGCATATCCCGCGATGTACCAGCGGGGCTCCAGGCCGATGCGGGCGTGGGTTTCCCCAATGGTGCGCACGCCACGGACGTAGGCGTCGCTGAATTCGCCGCCCGCAATGACGTTCCAGTGCCGGGCCTGGCCGTTCTGGGCGCCCGTGATGTGCCCTTCGTCGCGGAAGAACCCGCGCACGGCCGGCGTCTGTCGGACCTTCGAGTAGAACGTCTGCAGCGCAGGTTGAATTTCGGCCTGGATGAACGGTTGCAACGACCTCAGCGTGGCGCACGCCTCGTCGTTAAGGCCAATGAAATCGAGACGTTCGGCGACGGCATAGGTGTTGGTCATGGCGAGCCCTCTCTAGTGCCATCACCCCACGCCCTCACGATTAACGCGCATTTACCAGGAAGCCCTTGGGCGCGCGGCCAAAGAGCGCGTCGGCCAATTGTCGCAGATCAATGACGGCGAAGTAGAAGCGGCTATGGCCGCGCGCCGGTCCTGGCGACGACCCAGTCGCCGACCGCCTTTAGGGCGGCGGGGGCAAAGGTCTCTTCGATACGCCCGTACTCCCGCGGGTCGCCTGTGGCCGACGTCTGGAACAGATGGTTCAGGCCCGGCAATTCAACGACGGTGACGTCCTTGTTCGCCTTCAGCGCCTCGCGGATCGCCGGCAGGTTCTGGCTGGCGACCACCTGGAGGTCGTTGGCGCCGTTGACGGCCAGCACGGGCATCCTGAGCTTCGCCAGGTTGGGCCGCGGGTCATAGGCGATGAACTCGCGGTACCAGGGCGTGAACAGCATCGTGCTGCGCGCCATCAGCACCTCCGGCTTCACCCCGGCGGCCGCCGAGGCTTCTCCGAGGATGCGGGCCGCTTCGACCTTGGCCGCTTCCCAGTCGGGGTTGGTGGCAAGGACCGTGTCGATGCGCGCGACGGCGGCGTTGTCGCGCGCGGCGGCCTCCGGGGTGACGCCATACACCTTGCCCACGGCGACGCGCTGGGCGTTCATCACCTCGCGGCTTGGGACGCCGGGGGCCGCCATCAGCACCATGAAGGCGATACGCGGATCCTTTGCGGCGACCATGGGCGCGACCATGCCGCCCTCGCTGTGGCCGATGAGGCCCACCTTGTGTGGATCGATGTCACTGCGGGCTCGCAGGA
The DNA here is from genome assembly GCF_965284355.1 of Phenylobacterium sp. NCBI lineage: Bacteria > Pseudomonadati > Pseudomonadota > Alphaproteobacteria > Caulobacterales > Caulobacteraceae > Phenylobacterium > Phenylobacterium sp. The sequence continues at coordinate 1,594,904 of NZ_OZ260078.1, forward strand.
AGGCGACCGCCGCAGCGGCATCGACCGCAAAGTCGGAACTGGTGGCATCCACGAACCTGCCTGTGGACTTCGCGAAGCCTCGATCATCGTAGCGCAGCACCGCGACGCCGCGTCGGGTGAGGTGGTCGGACAGCACCAGGAAGGGCCGGTGGCCCAGCAAGTGCTCGTCGCGGTCCTGCGGCCCTGAGCCGCTGAGCAGGATCGCGGCCGGAAACGGCCCCTTGCCTTCGGGCAGGGTCAGCGTCCCGGCGAGCTTCACGCCCGGCGCGCTTTCGAACGCGACCTCCTCCTCGCGATACGCATAGGGCTTGGCCGGCGTCTGCGGCCGCGCACGGCTCGGCACGGGCCCCTTGGCAAGGGTCAGCGGGATCGGCCCGCCCTGGATCCACCGACCTTTCCAGCCGCCCTGGGTCACATCCCACTCGCCCTCGTAGCGGCCCCGGATCGAGGGGACTGCGAAGCTGAGCTTGCCCTGGTCCATCCTGACGTCGCTGATGGGAATGTCGCCCGGACCCTGGTCAGGACTGCTCAGCGAGCCCTTCAGCGCGCCGGCCTCCCCAGGCTCGATTTTCACGCCGATGCGCAGCTCGACGCCGCCCACCTGTAAGAGGCCGTTCCAGTCGCCGAGCGCCTCCTGGGCGCCCGCGGTCGAGCCCATCAGGGCCACAATCCCCGCCACTGCGGCGGCGACACGCTGGCTCGGCAGCCTCATCGCACCTTCCCTCGCGCTGGCGACGACCGATGTCGGCGACTTCGGCCATCACTTCATGCGGTGGTGCGGGGATGTAAAGGTCGCCGAGACCGGCAGGCGGCGGCGAACGACGCCGCGTCAGCCGCCCATGGTCGAGGGCATCGGCATGCCCCACTGCACGCCCATCAGGTCCTGGATCGACGCCTTCCGCGGCGGATCGGCCGCAGTGAGCAGGTCGCCGTCGGTCCAGTGCTCCAGGGTGAAGCCCCAGGGATCGCGCCAGTAGTCGAACACCTGGCTGCCCAGGATGTGGCGGCCCACGCCCCACTCAGGATCGGCGCCGGCGGCCTTGAGGTGGGCATGCCCGCGCATCAGGTCGTCCAGGTCCTGCACCTCGAAGGCGGCGTGGTTGAACCCGGGTCCGGTCGGCAGTTGGGCCAGGAACAGGGTGTGGTGGTCGGTGGGCGTGTCGCCCCGGTCGCAGCGCAGGAAGGCGCCCAGCGAGAACTCAGGCGCGACGGCGATCTCGTCGGAGGTGAGGAAGCCGAGCAAGCCCTTGTACCAGGCCTCCGAGGCGCGAAAGTCCGAGACGTTGAGCACGGCGTGGCCCAGGCGCATGACCGTGGCCGATCCGGCGCTGATGCGCTTGACCGTGCTCTGCCGCGGCCGCCCATGGGCGCTGTTCCAGGCCGAGGGCGGCTCAATGGCCATTTCAGGCGCCGGCGTCTGCCCGGCCACCACCTCGACACCGTGGCCGTCGGGATCCTTGAGCCGCACGATCCGGCCGCTGCCGGGCGCGTCGTGATCCTCGACAGGAGCGCCTGTCGCGGCGGAGAGCGCCTCCAGATCGGCGAGGCTGTGGGCGCGGAAGCCCACCGCCAGGAACGCCGGTTCGCCCCGTTCGGTCACGTGCACGAAGGGCGCCGATCCCCGGCCACGGACGTAGAGCCGATCCGTCCGCGCCTCGGCCGGCAGCAGCCCGAAGTCGGCCAGGTACTGGGCCATCCGGTCCAGATCCGGGGCGCGGAACCGCACGTGGGCGATGTCCTCGACCTTGATGACGCTCATGGAAATCCTCGTGAGATCACTCGGCCGCCGCCAGGCGGGCCGAGCCGATGATGAGGGCCGTGGTGGCCCGGATGTGGGTGACCATCAGGTCGACCAGCCGGTCGGCGTCGCGCGCCAGGGCGGCGTCGACGATGGCCTGGTGCTCGCCGGCCACGTCGCGGTCGTGGTCGGCGTGCGCCGACAGGCCGCGATAGCGTTCGGACTGCTCGTAGAGTTGGGCGTGGAGGTCCAGCAGCCGGCGGCTGCCGCAGGCGCTGACGAGGGCGGCGTGGAACTCGGCGTGCCGCGCGACCCAGGCCAGGATGGCGTCCAGGTCGCGCCCGACCCGCGGCGGGACGCGGCTGAGGCGGTGGGCCGCGGCCAGCACGGCGGCCTCCCAGGCGTCGTCGCCGTGGGCCACCGCGCGCCGCAGCGCAATCGTCTCGACCTCGCAGCGCAGGTCGGTGAGGTCTTGCAGGTCCTCGATCGAGAGGGGGGCGACGGCGAAGCCCTTCTGGTCCTGCGACACCACCAGCTGTTCGGCCACCAGCCGCGACAGACCTTCCCGGATCGCCCCGGGGCTCACGTCCATCGCCTGGGCCAGGTCGTTGATCTTCAGCCGGGCGCCCGGGGCATGGCGGCCAAACATGATGTCGGCCCTCAGCCGCTGGTAGGCGAGGCTGGTCTGGCTGCGCGCGGTCATAAAATATATATTGCAGCATAAAATCGATCATGACAAGGAATGTGTAGATCGAGCTGAAGGAGATCGTCCCGTGAAACTGCTGCGCTTCGACGACAACGGAACGGCTCGGCTGGGCGTGGCGCGCGGGGACGCCATCGTGGTGCTGGACGGCTGGGACACTATGCTGGCGATCGTCGCGGGCGGGGCCGAGGCCCTGGCCGATGTCGCCCGCCAGCGGGACGCGGCGGCCCGGACGGTTCCGCTGAAGGGCGCGCGCCTGCTGGCCCCCCTCGAGCGGCCGGGCAAGTACCTGGCCATCGGCATGAACTACGCCAAGCACCTGGAAGAGGCCAAGCGGCTGGGTCAGCCCACGCCCAGCCAGCAGTTCTGGTTCAACAAGCAGACGAGCTGCATCGCCGGGCCCTACGACGACATCGAGCCGGGTGTGACTCAGGCGCTGGACTACGAGGCCGAGCTGGGCGTCGTGATCGGCAAGCCCGCAAAGGGCGTCAGCGAGGCGGACGCGAAGGCCCACGTGTTCGGCTATGTGGTCGCCAACGACGTCTCGGCCCGCGACTGGCAGCGCCATTCGCCCACCTTCACCATGGGCAAGTCCTTCGACACCCACGGCCCGATCGGCCCCTGGATCGTCACCGCCGACGAGATCGCCGATCCGCACGCGCTGAAGATCCGCTGCCTGGTGAACGGCGAGGTCCGCCAGGACAGCGACACCAGCCAGCTGATCTACAACATCTGGCAGCAGATCGCGTACCTCTCGACGGCCTTCACCCTGGAGCCCGGCGACCTGCTGGCCACCGGCACGCCCGAGGGCGTCGGCGTCGGCATGACGCCGCCCACCTTCCTCAAGCCCGGCGACGTGGTCCGCTGCGAGGTGGAAGGCGTCGGCGCCATCGAGAACCGCGTGGCAGGCTAGGCGCGCTTCAGAGGCGTGCGTCCGAGGTGAGCGCGAAGCCCTGATATCCGGCGGCGGCGACCTCGTTGCACTTGTCGCGATAGACCGGGAAGCCGCCGATGTAGGGCATGAACACCCGCGGCTTCCCCGGCACGTTGGCCCCCAGGTACCAGGAGTTGGCGTGCGGGAAGATCGTGGGCTCGGCCACCTCGTTGACGTGGGCGACCCACTCGTCCTGCGCCGCCTCGGTGGCCTCGATCGCCCCGAGCTGCCGCTGGCCCATCCAGGCGATGCAGTCCGAGATCCACTCGACGTGCTGTTCGATGGCGACGGCCATGTTGCACAGCACCGAGGGGCTGCCCGGCCCGGTCACGATGAAGAGGTTCGGGAACCCCGCCACCATCAGGCCCAGGTAGGTGCGGGGACCGGCGGCCCACGCGTCCTTCAGAACGGCGCCGCCGCGACCGCGGATGTCGATCTTACCCAGGGCGCCCGTCATGGCGTCGAAGCCGATGGCGTAGACGATGGCGTCGGCCTCGTAGGTCGCCGCTGATGTTCGCACGCCGGTCGGCACGATCTCGACCAGCGGCTCGTCGTTGAGGTCGACGAGGCTGACGTTGTCGCGGTTGAAGGTGTCGTAGTAGCCGGTGTCGACGCACAGGCGCTTGGCGCCGATGGGGAAGGTCTTGGGGACCAGCTTCTCGGCCGTGGCCGGATCCTTGACGATGCCCCGGATCTTGTCGGCCACGAACGCGACCGCCGTCGCGTTGGCGTCGAGATCGGAGGTCAGGTCTCCGTAGGCGCCCAGCAGGGCGAAGCCGCCCACCTGCCAGCGCGCCTCGTAGACGGCCCGGCGCGTCGCCTCGTCCTCGTCCCACGCCAGGGTTTCGCGCCCGTCCACCATGCGGATGCCGAAGCCGGTTTCCCGGGCCTCGCGCCGATACTGCTCGCGATTGGCCGCCCAGTCGGCGACCACGGCCGGATCGGGCGGGCCGTTGTGGGCGGGCACGCTGAAGTTCGGCGTCCGCTGGAAGATGGTGACGTGGTCGGCCTGGGCGGCGATCTGCGGGATCGACTGGATGGCCGACGAGCCGGTGCCGATCACCGCGACCCGCTGCCCGGCGAAATCCACGCCCTCGTGCGGCCAGCGACCGGTGTGCCAGCTGGGGCCCTGGAACGAGTCCTGGCCCGGGAAGGCCGGCTCGTTCGGCACCGACAGCACGCCCGTGGCCATGACGCAGTAGCGCGCGGTGACGGTCTCTCCGCGGTCGGTGGTCACCGTCCAGCGGTTGGAGGCCTCGTCGAAGTGCGCGGCGGTGACCCGGGTTTCGAACTGAATGCCGTCGCGCAGGCCGAAGCGGTCGGCCACGTGGTTGAGGTATTTCAGCAGCTCGGGCTGGCTGGCGTAGCGCTCGCTCCACACCCATTCGGCGTCCAGCTCAGGCGAGAACGAGTACGAGTACTCCTGGCTCTCGATGTCGACGCGGGCGCCCGGATAGCGGTTCCAGTACCAGGTGCCGCCCACGCCGGTCCCGGCCTCGAAGACCCGCGCCGTCAGCCCCTGCTGGCGAAGCCGGTGCAGCATGTAGAGCCCGGAGAACCCCGCGCCCACGATCACCGCGTCGTACGATTGACCCATACCGACGTCTCCCCCTTTTGCCCTTTTCGGCGACGATACGCCCTTTGCGGCCTTGTGCATCCCCGGCGTGCGGCGTCAGGTTGGCGAAAATCAAATCTGGGAAACGCCGATGCTCCGCCTGTTCGCCGCCGCTGCCGTCTCAGCTCTGATAAGTGGGTCCGCGCTTGCCGGGCCGGCCGCGCCGAAGAGCGTCGAGCTCTACGCCATCGAATGCGGCCGGCTGACGATGCCCAATGCCGACGGCTTCGCCGACGACGGCTCGTACAAGGACAAGCCGGCGAAGATGGTGGTGCCCTGCTACCTGATCCGTCACCCCAAGGGCGATCTGATCTGGGATACGGGCCTACCCCAGGCCGACAAGCCAGCGCCCAACGCCGCCGTCCCCACCCTGGTCGACCAACTGAAGCAGCTTGGCCTGACGCCCGCCGACATCGAGTACCTGTCGATCTCTCACAGCCACTTCGACCACATCGGCAACGCCGGGAAGTTCGCCTCCGCCACGTGGATCGTCGACCCCAAGGAAAAGGCGTACGCCTTCAGCGAGGGCGCACGGAAGAACGCGGCCCAGTTCGCGACCTACTCGGCGCTGGAGACCTCGAAGACCAAGCTGATCGAGCAGCCGACCTTCGACGTGTTCGGCGACAAGACGGTGGTGATCTATCAGGCCCCGGGACACACGCCCGGGCACACGGTTCTGCTGGTGCGGCTGAAGCAGGCGGGGCCGGTCCTGCTGACCGGCGACATGTGGCACATCGCCGAAAGCCGCCCCAACCGCCGCGTCCCACGCTTCAACTTCAACCGCGAGCAGACGCTGAAGTCGATGGACCTGGTCGAGGCGCTGGCCAAGGAGACCAAGGCCCGGGTGGTGCTGGAGCACGTGCCCGAGGACTTCGACACCCTGCCGAAGTTCCCGGCGGCGCTGAAGTAGGGGCCGGGTCATGGGCGCGCTGATCAGCGGAGACCGGCGGCTGGATCTGGCCGTCATGAACGAGCGGGCCGCGCGGGCGGCCACGGGACTGCTCAGCCTGGGGATCCGCGAGGGCGACGTGATCGCCCTCTACCTGCGCAACGACTTCCCGTTCATCGAGGCCAGCACGGCGGCGGGCCTGCTGGGCGTCTACGCGACCCCCGTGAACTGGCACTACCTGCCCGACGAGGCCGCGTATCTGTTCGAGAACTCGGGCGCGAAGGCGATCGTCATCCACGCCGACCTGATCGAGCCGATCCGCTCGGTCCTGCCGCCCGGCGTGCCGGTGCTGGTCGTGCCCACGCCGCCGGAGATCGCCGAGGCCTACGGGATCACGCCGCAGGCCACGCCGGCGGGCATGCTGGACTGGGACGCTTGGCTGGCGGGGTTCGAGCCGTATACGGGCGCGCCCTCGACCGGCGGCGGCACGGTGATCTACACGTCCGGCACGACCGGCAGGCCCAAGGGCGTGCGCCGCCATCCGCCGACGCCCGAGCAGGCCGAGGCCTATGCCCGCGTCCTGATGCGCGGCTTCGGTTTCGTGGGCTACGGGCCGCCGCAGGATGTGGTCACCGTGGTGACGGGGCCCATGTACCACTCCGCGCCCAACGCCTATGGGCTGTTCGCGGCGCGGGCGGGCGGCACGGCGATCCTGCAGCCCAGGTTCGACCCCGAGGAGCTGCTGCACCTGATCGAGACGCACAAGGTCACGCACCTGCACATGGTGCCGATCATGTTCCACCGGCTGCTGAAGCTGCCCGAGGACGTGAAGCGCAAGTACGACCTCAGCTCGCTGAAGTTCGTGGTCCACGCCGCCGCGCCCTGCCCGCCGCCGATCAAGCGCGAGATGATCGAGTGGTGGGGCCCCGTGATCGAGGAGTACTACGGCGCCACCGAAGTCGGCATCGTCGTCAGCTGCAACAGCGAGGAGTGGCTGGCCCACCCGGGAACGGTCGGCAAGCCGATCCCTGAGGCCGATGTCCGGATCATCGACAAGGACGGCAACGACGTGCCCCAGGGCGAGGTCGGCGAGGTGGTCTCCCGCAACCGCTTCATCAACGACTTCACCTACCACGGCGACGACCAGAAGCGCCGCGACAGCGAGAAGGCCGGCCTGATCGCGCCCGGCGACATCGGCTATTTCGACAAGGACGGGTTCCTCTACCTGTGCGACCGGGCCAAGGACATGATCATCTCGGGCGGGGTGAACATCTATCCGGCCGAGATCGAGGCCGAGCTGCTGAAGATGCCGGGCGTCGCCGACTGCGCGGTGTTCGGCATCCCCGACGAGGAGTTCGGCGAGGGCGTCTGCGCCGTGGTCCAGCCGTCGGACGGGGCGCCGATCACGGAGGCCTCGGTGAAGGCCTACCTGCGCGAGCACGTGGCCGGCTACAAGGTCCCGCGCGTGGTGGAACTGGCGACCGATCTGCCGCGGGAGGACTCGGGCAAGATCTTCAAGCGCAAGCTGCGCGAGCCCTATTGGGAAGGCCTGGAACGGCGGATCTGACTACTCGCCGGGCATCCGTTCGGTGTCGACGCTGGCCTGCAGGTGGTCGGGATAGCGCGAACCGACGACGGCGCGTCCCGCGGCGTCGACGCCGGCCATGATCTCGTCCGAGAGGGTGATGGCCGCCGCCGCGGCGTTCTCCCGCATGTGGGCGACATTGGCGGTGCCGGGGATCGGCACGATGTCGCCGCCCTTCCGCAGCAGCCAGGCGAGGCACAGCTGCGCCGGCGTGCAGCCCGCTTCGCGCGCCAGAGCCTCGAACGTGCGCAGCGCCGCGAGGTTGGCCTGGAACGCCTCGCCCTCGAACCGCGGCATCCCCTTGCGCAGGTCGCCGGCCTTGATCCGCGACAGGCTGCGCACCCCGCCGGCCAGGAAGCCCCGCCCCACCGGCGAGAAGGCCACGAACCCGACGCCCAGCTCGCGGCAGGCGTCCAGCACGCCCAGCTCGGGATTGCGGGTCCAGGGGGAGTATTCGGTCTGGATCGCGGCGATGGGATGCTCGGCATGGGCGCGGCGCAGCGTGGCGGCCGAAATTTCGGAGACGCCGATCGCGCGGATCTTTCCGGCGCGCTTCAGGTCGGCCAGGGCGCCGATGCTGTCCTCGATCGGGACCCGCCGGTCCCACCGGTGCAGGTAGTAGAGGTCGATGACGTCGGTCTTCAGCCGGCGCAGGCTGTCGTCGCAGGTGGCCTTGAGCACGGCCGGATCGCCGGTGAGCTCGCGGCGATCGCCGTTGGTCAGCCCGCACTTGGACGCCAGCACGAACTCATGCCGGCGCTTGCGCAGATGCTTGCCGATCAGCGCCTCGTTGCGGCCCATGCCGTACGCGACGGCCGTGTCGAGAAAGGTGTAGCCGGAGTCGAGAGCGCCCTTCAGCACGCGCTCGGCGTTGCCCCAGCCCGGCGGTCGCCCATAGGCGCCGCTCAGGCTCATGCAGCCGAAGCCGATGGCCGACACGTCGAATTCGCCGACCCGACGTGTCTGCATCACGAGGCCCGAGGTCAGGCGGCCTTGGCGACCGCGCCTTCGCGGCCCGTCGGACCCCACCAGAGCGAGGACGTGCGGCCCGAGATGTTGATGTAGAGGAAGTCGCGCGCGATGCCCTGGCTCAGCACCTGGGTCACCCCGTGGTAGCTGTTGTTCTGGCAGGGGAACAGGACGCCCAGGTTCTCGCGGGGGCGCAGGCGGGCCACCTCGGTCACGTTTTCCGGGTGCGGGTAGCGCTCGTACTTGCGGACCGGCTTCTGCTCGTTGTGCTTGAAGACCAGGAGGTCGCCGCCCTCGAGCCCGACCTTTTCGGCGTCGGTGAAGTAGATGATCAGCGAGCACAGGCGGTTGGCCCGGTCGCAGTGCGGCTTCTTGGCGTAGCCGGTCAGGCTCTTGTGAATGTCGAGGCGGGTGAACAGCTCGACCGGCTCGACGCTGCGGAACGGCTCGGCCAGCAGGCCCACGGCCGCCGACACGCGGTCGCCCAGGGTGGGCTTCTCGGTCAGCACGTCGCGCGGCTCGAAGTAGTTCGAGTTCACATGGCTGCGACGGATGTCGACGCTGAGGCCGATGTCGTCGATATGGTCGGCGAACACCTCGCGGAACTTGTCGGCGAAGGCTTCGGAATTGATGAACTCGCCGAAGTCCTTCCAGGCGCTGGAACGGCGGGTCAGCTCGTCATAGGCCGGGTCGCCCCGGTAGATGTCGAAGCCCGCGCCGGTGCGGCTGCCCACGGCGCCATGGCTGCTCTTCTGCGCATCGAAGATGCTGGTGTCGGGAAAATCCTTGCGCAGCGCCGCGAACAGATCGGCCGGCAGGATGCCGTCCTTGATGATGTGCGGATAGGGCGCGGCGTTGACGTCGGCAGCAGTGATGGCGAGCATTTTCGGTCCCCAGATACGTCGGCGCGGGTCGATTCCCTATGACCGAGGCCCGGCGGCTTGCCAAGGCGACCGGTTCGGGAATCTCGCCGCACAGTAAGCGCGTGGTCGCAAGTTCGGCGCCAAGCTAGCGCCGACTTGTGAACGGAATACGGACGCCGCGCGGCCGAGGTTTCAGACCCCTTCTTCGACCGGCATCCGCTCGGTGTCGACCGACGCCTGCATGGCGGCGGCATACCGGGGGCCGACCACCGTGCGCTCGTTCACCGCCGCATCGACGCGGGCCATGATGTCGTCCGAGAGCGTGATCGCGGCCGCCGCGGCGTTCTCGCGCATGTGGTCAGGGTTGGCCGTGCCGGGGATGGAGACGATGTCGTCCCCCTTCCGCAGCAGCCAGGCCAGGCACAGCTGGGCGGGCGTACAGCCGGTCTCTTGCGCGATCGCGGCGAAGGCCTCGTAGACCTTAAGGTTGGCGGCCAGCGCCTCGCCCTGGAAGCGGGGCATCCCCTTGCGGAAGTCGTTGTCCTCCAGCGTCGACGGATCGTGGGCCGCGCCGGCCAGGAAGCCGCGCCCCACCGGCGAGAAGGCGACGAACGTGACGCCCAGCTCGCGGCAGGCTTCGAGCACGGCAATCTCTGGGTTGCGGGTCCACGGCGAGTATTCGGTCTGCAGCGCGGTGATCGGGTGGACGGCGTGCGCGCGGCGCAGCGTGGGCGCCGAGACTTCCGACAGGCCGATCGTGCGGATCTTGCCGGCCTTCACCAGGTCGGCCAGGGCGCCGACGCTGTCCTCGATCGGCACCTTCTTGTCCCAGCGGTGCAGGTAGTAGAGGTCGATGACGTCGGTCCCCAGGCGGCGCAGGCTGACGTCGCAGAGGGCCTTGAGGGTCTCGGGCCGGCCGTCGATCCCGCGCTGGGTTCCGGTGGCGTCGGTGATGCCGCACTTGGACGCCAGCACGAACCTGTCGCGATGCGGGCCCAGCACCTCGCCCACCAGGGTCTCGTTGTGGCCCAGGCCGTAGACGGCCGCAGTATCGAAGAACGTGTGGCCGGCGTCCAGGGCGCCCAGCAGCACCTGCTCGGCCACGTCACGCGACGGCGGCGAGCCGTAGGCGTGGCTCAGGCTCATGCAGCCGAACCCGATGGCCGACACTTCGAACGGACCCAGCTTGCGCGTCTGCATGAACATTCCTCCCGGCTGCGGCCGGTGAGAGACGACGCCGACCTAGCATGCGTCAAGGGCGTCCGGCGTGCAGTTCCAGGGTTTCGCCGTTCTGGATCAGCACGTCGCCGTCGCGCAGCGTCCGGTGGGGGACGCCGTTGGCCACCATCCAGGCGGCGGTCTGCTCGGCGGCTTCCGCCTCGTCATGCTCCGAGCGCCAGTGCGGGACGATGGCGGCGTCGATGAGGCCCAGGCCCTCCCAGACGGGCTCGGGATCGTAGCCGTCGGCCAGCACCGTCGGGTCGTCCATGTGTTCCAGACCGCGCAGGCTGGGGGCGGCCACGCAGGCGCCGGCGCTCCAGCCGCCATAGACCAGGCGATCTGCCCAGACGAGGCCGGGCGCAATGGCGTCGAACCCGCTCTGGCGCATCGCGCGCCGAAGCAGGAACGCGTTGCCGCCCACCGCCCAGACCAGCCGGGTCCGCTCCAGCTCGGCCAGCAGCGCCTCCGGGCGGCGGAAAAAGGCCCGCAGGTCCAGGTCGTAGGCGTCGAGCCCGCGGTCGCGGAAGTCGGCGATGGGATCGAACACTTTGCGGGCGTAGGCCTCGCGGTCGGCCTGCGGCACGAAGTCGACGGCGTTGGAGATCACGCCCACCCGCGCGCCCGACCCGGCCATGCGGATGAGCTCGGCATAGCTGTCGCCGGTGCGGTATGAGGCGAGGTAGAGGCGCATGACCGGCACTCTAGCGTGGCTTATCGCCTCGCCGCGAGCCTGGCTTCCAGGTCGGCCATGTCGGCGACGAACCAGATATGGCGACCCCGGTTGCACTCGCGGACGTAGTCGGCAAGCGCGCCGCTGCGGGCCGTCGCCGCCGACACGTCGCCCAGGATCGCCAGGCTCAGCCCGTAGTTGACGAACTTCTGCGTCACCTCGCCCGCGATGCGGGTCGAAAGGGTCAGGAAACCCTCGCCGAGGCGCTCCACCGGGATCACCGCGAGATCGGCGCCGCTGCCGTAGAGATCGCCGATGATGTCGGTGGCGGCCCGTTCGCCGTCGATGGGCGGACCTTCGCGCGCGCAGACGAAGACCGGCCGGCCGGCTATCACCTCGACCCGCCCGCTCACGACACACCCGCCCGCTGCAGGAAGCGCGCGATCGTCGCCCCGTGGTTGACCAGCATATGACCGCCGTCCGGCAGCCAGATCACCTCGGCATGCGGCGCATGGCGTTGCAGCCGGTCTCGCGTGCCGGCCGAGTCGATCATCGCGTCCTGCGCGCCCAGGATGACCTGCACCGGCATCGAAAGCCGCTCGAGCGCCGCGTCTTCGAACGGCGGCAGGGCCTCGGTCCGCGGGCGGAAGCTGGCGAAGATCAGCTGCATGAACTCGCCGAAGGCGACCGTTCCGGGCGACGGCTCGCCGGGTGGCGCAGGCCCCAGGATCTTCTCCATCGCCTTGCGACGTCCCCAGGGCCCCAGCATCAGCAGCGGCAGCGCCCAGAGCAGCACGTTCCTGTGCCGCCCGACGCCGCCCGGGCAGAGCAGCGCCATCGCGGTCACCCGGTCGGGATGGGTCGTGGCGTAGTGGAGCGCCAGCCAGCCGCCCAGCGAGATGCCGACCAGCGCCGCGCGCGCGAGCCCCAGACCGGACATCACCTCGCCCAGCCAGTCGGCGTAGACGCCGCTGGCCAGCGGCGGCCGGCTCTCGGCCGACAGGCCGGGTTCGCCCACCATATCGACGGCAAAGACCCGGAAGGTCTGGGCCAGATGCGCCACGTCGCCGATCCAGCTCGCACTGTTCGCCGCCGACCCGTGCAGCAGCAGCACGGCGGGCCCGTCGGCGGGACCGCTGGCGACCACGAACGTTTCGCCCAGAGATGTGGCGACGGTCCGATGTTCGGAGGGCGCGGGCCACAGACGCAGAAGCTCGCGATACCGCGCCAGCACCGTGGCCCCGTCGCTCGGCCGCTTCCAGATGCCGGTCATGGGCTCAGGCGTCCACGCTGAAGCGGATGAGCTGCAGCATCGCCGCCACGTCGTCCGGCGCGCCTATCATGATGATCTTCAGCCGGCGGCCCGCCGGGTCGTGGGCCACGTCCAGGCTCATCGGGTCGGCGTGACCCCGACCGCTCAGGCGGGCGGCCGTGATCTGCCGCGCCAGCCGCTGGGCGCGTTCCGGGTCGACCCCGTCGATGTCCACGATGCTGGTGACGCGGATCGAGGCCGACGCCGGCGCGGCCCCGTAGGCGCCGATCATCGCCTCCAGGTCCGAACGCAGGATCCGGTAGGATCGCCCCACCTTCACGGCTCGCACGCGGCCTTCGCGGATGAAGCGGAGCACCGTCTTGGGATGCAGCCTGAGCCGCTCCGCAAACTGCTCGACGGTATAGACCTCTTCCGACACAAAGCTCTCCAATATTCCCTATTTTAGGGTTTCATGGGATTTTTGAGGAGTCAAACAGACGTCGCTGTGAAAGTTGCCATCGGCCAGGTGCGATCGCCGCCCGGGATTCCCATCTCAGGGGCCACATCTTCGAGAGGAGCTGGGATCGATGTTCGACCTTCGGGGGGCGGGGCTGGCCCTGGCCGCGCTTGCGCTCAGCGGCTGCGAGGGCGCCGGCACGGCCGTCAAGCAGAGCGCAGGCGACTTCGCCAAGGAGGCTGCGCAGACGGCCAGCGGCATGGTGGGCGTGAAGACCGCCTGCACGCTTGCAGGTCAGAGCGAGGCCTTCTGCGGCTGCGTCGACGAGCGGCTGGGTTCGAAACTGGATGCGGGCCAGCTCGACGCGCTCTCCAAGGTGGTCGTGGAGGCGGTCCGCACGGGCTCCATCGAGAGCGCAGCACAAAGCGCCGAAGCGCTCAGTCCCGAGACGCGTCAGGCGCTGGCCCAGTGCGCCGCGCGGGCGGCCGTGACCGGCGTCGTCGGCGAGGCGACCGCTCAGTAAGCGCGCCGCTAGGCCGCCCGGGCCCGCGCCTCAGCGAACCACGGCACGAGCCGGCGGATCGCGTCTTCGATCTCGGGCGTCGAGACCGCGAAGCTCATCCGGATGTAACGGCGGCCGTCCACGGGGTCGAAGTCGATGCCGGGCGCGGTGGCGACGCCGGTGTCGCTGAGCAGCTGCTTGCAGAACGCCAGGCTGTCATCGGTCAGACGGCCCACGTCGGCGTAGATGTAGAAGGCGCCGTCGGGCGGGGCGATCTTCTCGAGGCCCAGCGCCGGCAGCGCCTCGAGCAGCAGCTCGCGGTTCCGGCGATAGGTCCCGACGTGGCCTTCCAGCTCGTCGCGGCAGTCCATGGCGACCAGGGCGGCGTGCTGGGCCAGCGACGGCGCGGTCAGGAACAGGGCGCCCATGTAGGCCACGGCGCGTGAGGCCTCGTCGCGCGGCGAGATCAGCCAGCCCAGGCGCCAGCCCGCCATCGAGAAGTACTTGGAGAAGCTGTTCACGACGATCGCGCCGGGCTCGAACTCCAGCATCGAGTGGGTCGGCTCGGCATAGCTCAGGCCGTGGTAGATCTCGTCCGAGATGATCCGGATGCCGCGCTCGCGACAGACCTGGGCGATGGCGCGGAGTTCATCGGCGGGGATGATCGTGCCGGTCGGATTGGCCGGGCTGGCCAGGATCACGCCGGCCGGCGCCGGATCCAGCGCGGCCAGGGTGGCGGCGGTGAGCTGGTAGCGGGTCTCGGGTCCGCAGGCGATCTCCAGCGGGACCATGTGCAGGGCTTTGACGTTGTTGCGGTAGGCCACGTAGCCCGGCCGCGCCATGGCGATCACGTCGCCCGGCTTGAACGTCGCCGACAGCGCCAGCACCAGGGCCGGCGAGGCGCCGCAGGTGAGCGTGATCTGGACCGGCTCGATCGCGACGCCATAGGTCTCGGCGTAGTGACGGCAGATCCGCGCCTTGAGCGGCTCGCTGGACCAGTAACCCATGGCGTCGGCGTCCAGCACCTCGTGGGCGCGGGCGATGGCCGCGGCGGGCGCGCCGGTGGACGGCTGGCCGAACTCCATGTGGATGACCGAGCGGCCCTCGGCCTTCAGCCGCTGGGCCAGCCCGCTGATGGAGATGGCGTAGAAGGGATCGACGATCTGGGCGCTCATGACGGCTGGATACATGCCCGGCGCGCGGCGTCTACGTCCAGAGCGACGGTCATGGCCTTGACCGCAACGGCTGCGGGCGCGAAGGCGGGCGGGTTCGAGGGGAGCTCAACGCGTGACCACCACCACAGCCGCAGGCGCGGGCAGCGCCTCCAACCGCCGCGTGCTGGCGGCCAGCCTGGTGGGGACGGCGGTCGAGTTCTATGACTTCTACATCTACGCCACGGCCGCGGCGCTGGTGTTCCCGCAGCTCTTCTTCCCCAAGTCATCCGACAGCGCCCAGCTGCTGCAGAGCTATGCGACTTTCGCCGTCGCCTTCTTCGCGCGGCCGGTGGGCGCGGCGTTCTTCGGCCACTTCGGCGACCGGATCGGCCGCAAGTCGACGCTAGTGGCGTCGCTGCTGACCATGGGCCTGTCGACCCTGCTGATCGCCTTCCTGCCCAGCTATGCGCTGGTGGGCTGGGTGGCCCCCTTCCTCCTCTGCCTGTTGCGCTTCGGCCAGGGTTTCGGCCTGGGCGGCGAGTGGGGCGGCGCGGCGCTGCTGGCGGTCGAGAATGCGCCGCCGGGGTGGAAGGCGCGGTTCGGGATGTTCCCGCAGCTGGGCGCGCCGGTGGGCTTCATCGCCGCCAACGGCCTGTTCCTGCTGCTGGGCGTCGTGCTGTCGCCGGAGGCCTTCATCGACTGGGGCTGGCGGCTGCCGTTCCTGGCCAGCGCGATCCTGGTGGGCCTGGGCCTGTGGATCCGCCTCCGGATCACCGAGACGCCCGACTTCCAGAAGGCGATGGCCGAGGCCGAGCCCAGCCACGTGCCGATGGCCGAGACCATCCGGCGCCATCCCGGCGCGCTGGTGGCCGGCACGTTCGCGGTGGTCGCCTGCTTTGCGCTGTTCTACCTCTCGACCGCGTTCGCCCTCGGCTATGGCACGGCGACGCTCGGCTACAGCCGTGAGACGTTCCTGGGCGTGCAGTTGGGCGCCATCCTGTTCCTGGCGGCCGGCATCATCGCGGCCGGGTACGCCTCAGACGCCAGCAACGCGCGCCGGGTGCTGATGGGCGGCTGCTTCGCCACGGTGGCCGTGGGCGGCGTGATGGGCGCGATGATGGGCGCGGGCTCGCTCGGGCTGATCCTGGCCTGGCTGTCGCTGGCGCTGTTCACCATGGGCTTCGTCTACGGTCCCCTGGGCGCGTTCCTGCCCAGCCTTTTCCCGCCCCGCGTGCGCTACACGGGCGCGTCGCTGGCCTTCAACATCGGCGGGATCATCGGCGGCGGCATGGCGCCCATCGCCGCGCAGGCTCTGGCCGACCGCGGCGGCCTTAACCTGGTCGGCGGCTACCTGGTGGCGGCCGGCGTGCTCAGCCTGGCGGGCCTGTGGTTCTGCAAACCGCCGCCGGATGTCGCCCAGCCGACGCAGCAAGCTTAACTTCAGGATTTCTGACAGATATATGACGCTTCTCGACCGAGGGGCGACGTATGTCGGGGCGCAAGCCTGTGTTGATCGACTGGCGGTGGGTGGGCGTGGCGCTTGCCGTGCTGCTCGCGTTCGACGTCACCGACATCGCGTTCTATGCGGGCCACGTCCTGTCGCTTCACGGTCTCGCCCCGGACTGGCTGCAGACCAAGCTCTTCGACATGAACCGCGAGTTCGGGCTGGTCGAGGACGTCGAGTATGCAAAGTCCGTCCTCTGCGCCATGGCCATGACGCTCTGCGCCCGGCGCAGTCGCGAAGGCCTGTTCTTGGCCCTGGCGGCGCTGCACATCTGGCTGGCGGCCGACAACGCGATGGCTCTCCACGAACGCATCGGCGGCGTCCTGGGGGAACGGCTGCTGGGCGGCGCGACCCTGGGCCTGGAACGGCCGGCGGATCTGGCGCAGGTGGTGTTCTTCGCCACGGTCGGCCTGACGCTCATCGCGCTCTTCGGCGTCTTGCTTCGCCGCGCCCCCCAGCCCCTCGCGAGGACCGGCGTGATCCTGCTGGCCGCGGCCGCATCGCCCGGAATCTTCGGCGTGGCCGTCGACGCGTTCCGGGCCACCCCCGCCGCGGTCCCGCTCAGCGAGACGGCGCTGATCATGCTGGAGGACGGGGGGGAGACGGTGATGCTGTCGCTGGCCACGGCCCTCTGCGTCGGCTGCCTGCGCCATTCCCGGACGTGGAGCAGCTCGTGGATGGCCGAACCCGCAGGCGTTCGCGCCTAGACCCGTCCGTCAGACCGGGACGTCGCCCGCCACCGTCGTGCGGTGCATCACCCGCAGGTGGCCGTCATAGCCGCCCTCGGCGAAGTGCATGGTGCAGCGGTTGTCCCACATGAGCACCATCCCCGGCCGCCACTTGTGACGGTAGCGGTACTTGTCCTGCAGCAGGTGCTTGTAGAGGAAGCCCAGCACAGCATCGGCCTCCATGTCGGTGAGCCCCTCGACCCCCACCGTGTAGGTGGGGCTCACAAACAGCGCCTTGCGGCCGGTGACCGGGTGGGTGCGGACCAGCGGGTGGGGGTGGGTCTTATCGGCCTCGGCGGAATAGAGGATCTTCATGGCCCGCTTCTCGGTCTCGCGGGCGAAGAGCCCCTCGGCGCCGTAGGGCCGGCCGGCCGAGTGGATCGCGCGTAGCGGCGCCAGCATCGCCTGCATCGTCGGCGACAGGTCGTCGTAGGCGCGCGCCGCATCGATGAAGAGCGTGTCTCCGCCCACCGGCGGGGTGACCTCGGACCGCAGGATGGTGGCCGCGGGCGGCGCCGGCTGGAAACTCCAGTCCGAATGCCAGCCGCCGCCGAAGTTGGGGGCCTTCTCGTCAGGCTCGCGCCGCAGTTCCAGCACGTTGGGCCGACCGGGCATGGGCGCGATGAAGGGGTCGTCGCCGAACGGACCCATCTGCAGCGTGAAGGCCTCGAGCTCATCCAGGCTGAGCGGCTGATCGGGGAACGACAGCACGGCGTGTCTGGCCCAGGCATCTCGGATCGCCGCCATGACGGAAGGCGGCAGGGGTTTCGTCAGGTCGACGCCGGTCACCTCCGCGCCGAAGCCACTGTCCTCCGCCCGTACCTGGATCGGGCCCGATGTTGCGCCATCCGCCATGACGTTCCTCCCCTGGATCTAGCCGCCCAGCGCCCGAGTGTACGTGGCCAGGTCGAAGTAGTCGCGCCAGACCCTGATCTTGCCGTCCTGCATTTCGAACACCCCGCAGCATGGCAGGTCTACCCGCTTTTCGCCCAGCCGGGTTCGGTCAAGCCGCTCGGCGAACACCACGTCGCCCGCCTCGATGAGGTGGAGGATGTCCCATTCGGTCGCCGACCAGTCCTTAATGAACCCGGCGATAAAGGCCTGGACCGCGGCGCGGCCGACCACCGGCCGGGCCGGCATATTGTGGTAGACGCCATCCTCGGTGAAGAACCCGGCCAGCTCCGCCGGGTCGAGCCGTGACCAGGCGGCTATGAAGTTGCGGACGATCTCGGCGTTGGCGGCCATGGCGGCAGTTGCTCCCTTCCCCGGCGGCGCCCGGTCTCTGCGCAGGCGCTTCTTCATTTTCCGATGAAACACCCGTTTGCGTACGCGGCGGCAAGCTTGTAATCGAACCCAGCCATGGCCGCTTTCGACACAACCGAAGACAAGCTCATCACGCTGACCCCCGACACGGAGGTTGACGTGCGATCGACCTTCAATGTCGATTTCGACATGAAGGTCCCGGCCTTCAGTGAGCGTGACAGCCACGTGCCGGACATCGATCCGGCCTACAAGTTCGATCCCGAGACCACGCGGGCGATCTGCGCCGGCTTCGCCTTCGATCGTCGGGTGATGGTCCAGGGCTATCACGGCACGGGCAAGTCGACCCACATCGAGCAGGTGGCCGCGCGGCTGAACTGGCCGATGATCCGGGTGAACCTGGACAGCCACATCAGCCGGATCGACCTGGTCGGCAAGGACGCCATCGTCCTGAAGGACGGCAAGCAGGTCACCGAATTCCGCGAAGGCATGCTGCCGTGGGCGCTGCAGCGCCCGATCGCGCTGGTCTTCGACGAGTACGACGCCGGCCGCCCGGACGTGATGTTCGTGATCCAGCGCGTGCTGGAAGCCTCGGGCAAGCTGACCCTGCTGGACCAGAACCGCGTGATCCGGGCCAACCCGTATTTCCGCCTGTTCTCGACCACCAACACGATCGGGCTCGGTGACACCACGGGGCTCTATCACGGCACCCAGCAGATCAATCAGGCGCAGATGGACCGCTGGTCCATCGTCACCACGCTGAACTACCTCAGCCACGACGTGGAAGCCGAGATCGTTCTGGCCAAGTCGCCGTCCTACCAGACGGCCGAGGGCCGGCGGACGATCAACGCCATGGTGCGCGTCGCCGACATGACGCGGAACGCCTTCATGAACGGCGACATCTCGACCGTCATGAGCCCGCGGACCGTGATCACCTGGGCCCAGAACGCCGAGATCTTCGGCGGCGACATCGGACTCGCGTTCCGCATGACGTTCCTGAACAAGTGCGACGAACTGGAGCGCGGCACCGTCGCCGAGTTCTTCCAGCGCGCCTTCGGCCAGGACCTGCCCGAGAGCACCGCGCGCGTTAGGGTGGCCTAGCGTCGCCTTCGACGCGCTCCGCTTGAGCGCGTGATCCAGACCAGCCTTGCAGCTGCCTCCCCCCGGCGCGATGGTGGCGGCGGGAGGACTGGCCATGAAGACGATGCAGATCGCGCTTGGCTTCGGGGTGGCGCTGTTGGCGACGACGGCGATGGCTCAGGGCAAGCGGCCCGACATCGAGGGCAACTGGACCAACGCGACCATGACCAGCCAGACGCGGCCGGCGCAGTATGGCGCGCGCCTGGCGATGACGGCCGAAGAGGTCGCCAAGATCGAAAGCGCCGCGGCGGCGCAGATCGAGAAGGGCAACCAGCGGACCGATCCCAACGCCCCCACCGTCGCGGACGGCACGGTGGGCGGCTACAACCGCGGCTTCCTGGATCCTGGCCTGCGGGTCATGCGCGTGGGCGGCGAACCCCGGACCAGCCTGATCACCACGCCCGACGGCCAGCCGCCTGCCCCGCGCCCCGGCTCGAAGGTGTCGGCCTCCGAGATGCGCGCGTTCTCGGGCTCGCCCTACTATCTCGACCAGTACGGCGCAGCCGCGCTGTACGGCGAGGATCAGCAGACGGCGCGGCGCTACAACAACCCGGAAGAGATGAGCCTGGCCGACCGGTGCCTCACCTCGTTCGGCCGCAACGGCCCGCCGCCGATGATGTCCAACGGCTTCTACAACAACAACTATTCCATCGTTCAGGGGACCGACGCGGTCGTCATCGTGGTCGAGATGGTGCACGACGCGCGCGTGATCCGGCTGGGGTCGCGGGAGCATCGGGCGGACTCGGTCAGGCCCTGGTTCGGCGATTCCGTCGGCTGGTACGAGGGCGACACGCTGGTGGTCGAGACCACCAACTTTCCCAAGGCCCAGGCCTTCTTCGGGGCCTGGGAGGACCTGAAGGTGACCGAGCGGTTCCGGCGGGTGAGCAAGGACCGGCTGGGGTATGCCTTCACGGTCGAGGCGCCCAGCGTCTGGGACAAGCCCTGGGGCGGCGAATACGAGTTCGCCGCGCTGGACGGGCAGGTCTATGAGTACGCCTGCCACGAGGGGAACTACGCCCTGCCGGGCATCCTGGGCGGCAGCCGCGCGGCCGACCGGGCCGAGGCGGCGGCGCCGGCCAAGGCGGGCGGCGCGAACTAGCGCGGACGCCGGCTACTTCCGGAAGTAGTCCCAGACCCGCTTGGCCAGCGCCTCGCTCACCCCGTCCACCTTCGCCAGGTCCTCGACGCTGGCGCGGCTGACGCCGCGGGCGCTTCCGAACGCGTGCAGCAGCGCCCGCTTGCGCCCCGGCCCGACGCCCTCGATCTCGTCGAGGGGGTTCTTCTTCATGTCGATGGCGCGCCGGGCCCGGTGCGTGCCGATGGCGAAGCGGTGGGCCTCGTCGCGCAGACGCTGGAGATAGTAGAGCACCGGGCTCTTCGGCTCGAGCATGAAGGGCTCCTTGCCGGGGATGAAGAAGCGCTCCAGGCCCGCGTCGCGGTCCGGGCCCTTGGCGACGCCGACCACCGGGATGTCGTCGACGCCCAGGTCGGCCATGATCTCCAGCGCGGCCGAGAGCTGGCCCGCGCCGCCGTCGACCAGCACCAGGTCGGGGCGGGCGAAACCGGAGTCCTCGCCGGTGATCCCCTCCTCTTCCTCCTTCACCAGCCGCGCGAAACGGCGGCGCAGCACCTCTTTCATCATCGCGAAGTCGTCGCCGGGGGTGAGCTCGGTGCTCTTGATGTTGAACTTGCGGTACTGGCTCTTCTGGAAGCCGTCGGGGCCGGCCACAATCATGCCGCCGACGGCGTTCGTACCCATGATGTGGCTGTTGTCGTAGACCTCGATCCGCTCGGGCTGGGTCTCCAGACCAAAGGCTTCGCAGACGCCGGCCAGCAGCTTCGACTGCGCCGAGCTCTCGGACATCTTCCGGCCCAGCGCCTCGCGGGCGTTGGTGTGGGCATGATCGACCAGCTGGCGTTTCTCGCCGCGCTGGGGCCGCCCGATCTCGACCTTGCGGCCCGATTTCTGGGCGAAGGCCTCCTGCAGCAGCTCGCGCTCGGCCGGTTCGATGGAGACCAGGATCAGCCTGGGGATCGGCTTGTCGTCGTAGAACTGGCCCAGGAAGGCGCCCATGATGTCGGCATCCTCGTCGCTCTTGTCGACGCCCCCCTGTGGTATCTTGGGGAAGTAGGCGCGGTTGCCCCAGTTCTGGCCGGCGCGGAAGAAGAACACCTGGACACAGGCCTGGCCGCCCTCGGAGTGGAGCGCGAAGACGTCGGCCTCTTCCAGGGTCTCGGGGTTGATCTGGGTCTCCTGCGCCACCGAGGCCAGGGCGCGGATGCGGTCGCGCAGCCGGGCGGCGACCTCGAACTCCATGTCGTCGGAGGCCTTCTGCATCGCCTCGGACATGCGCTGCATCACGGCGCGCGAGCGGCCGCGCAGGAAGTCCTCGGCCTGATCGACCAGGCCGGAATAATCCTCGATGGAGATCAGGCCGGTGCAGGGCGCCGCGCAGCGCTTGATCTGGTGCAGCATGCAGGGGCGCGTGCGGCTCTCGTAGACGCTGTCCGAGCACGAGCGGAGCAGGAACGCCTTCTGCAGGGTGTTGAGCGTCTTGTTGACCGAATAGGCCGAGGCGAACGGGCCGAAGTAATCGCCCTTGATGGTGTGGGCGCCGCGATGCTTGCGCAGCTGGGCCGCGGGGTGTTCGCGGCGGATGACGATCTCGGGGAACGACTTGTCGTCGCGCAGCAGGACATTGAAGCGCGGCTTGAGGCTCTTGATCAGGTTGATCTCGAGCAGCAGAGCGTCGGTTTCGGTGCGGGTGGTGACGAACTCCATCGAGCGCGTCTGGTCGACCATGTGGGCGATGCGCTGGGTGTGGAAGCGGCCCTGGGCGTACTGGATGACGCGCTTTTTCAGACTGCGCGCTTTGCCCACATAGAGGACTTCGCCATCCTCCCCCATCATGCGGTACACGCCGGGACGGTCCGGCAGGCGGGTGACCTCGTCCTTGATGAGGGCCGCACCCTTCAGCGGCGCGGCGTCCGATCGGGCGGCTTCGCGCAGGGACGGCGGGGGGGAGGCTTCCGACATGGCGTCGAATATAGGCGAGTCCTGGCGCGGCTGCAGGGCTGCTCCGTCCGGGCCGGGAACAGGCCTGGCCATAACGCGTTGCCCGATCGAGGGGGAGCGCAATCAACAATGGGCGCCATCGTGACAGGTCGCCCGGCCGCGGGCGCGGGCGCGATCGATTTCGCGCGACTGTTCCGGATCCTGCCCAGCCCCTACATGATCCTGGACCGCGACCTTCGCTACGTGGAGGTGAACGACGCCTACTGCTCCGTGCTGGAGCGGCGTCGCGAGGATCTGATCGGCGCCTACCTGTTCGATGCGTTCCCCAACCCCGGCGAGAGCGGGCGGCGCCTGAAGGCGTCGTTGGAGCGGGTGCTGAAGACCGGGCTGACCGACTCGCTTCCGCTGATTCCCTACGCCATCGAGCGGCCGGCGGCCCGCGGCGGTGGGTTCGAGATGCGCTACTGGTCGGCCGTGCACGCCCCCCTGCTGGACGCCTCCGGTCGCTGCCAGTTCATCATGCAGAACACGGTCGACGTGACCGAGCTGCAGCGGCTGAGAACCCTGGCCTACGGTCCGGGCGGCGAACCGGCGCCGGGCGAGAAGGACATCCTGCTGCGCGCCCAGGAGCTGCAGGCCGAGAACCAGACCCTGCTGCGCGAGACCCAGGACCTGCGCCAGCTGTTCATGCAGGCGCCAGGCTTCATCGCCGTCATCGCCGGGCCCGAGCTGCGCTTCGCCCTGGCCAACAACGCCTATCAGCGCCTGATCGGCGACCGCCAGATCATCGGCCGCCCGGTCGGCGAGGCCCTGCCCGAGGTGGTGGAGCAGGGTTTCGTGGCGCTGCTGCACCAGGTCATGGACCGTCGCGAGCCCTTCGTGGGCCAGGCCATGAGCGTCAGCCTGCGCCGCACGCCGGACGCCCCCCTTGAGGAGCGCTTCGTCGACTTCGTCTTCCAGCCGATCATGACGCCGGCCGGCGACGTCACCGGCGTCTTTGTCGAGGGCAGCGACGTCACAGATCGCGTCCACGCCGAGCGCCAGCAGAAGCTGCTCGTCGACGAGCTGAACCACCGTGTGAAGAACAGCCTGGCCACGGTGCAGGCCATCGCCCACCAGACCCTGCGCACAGCAGCGAACCCGGCGGCGTTCCGGGAGGCCTTCGAGTCGCGGCTGATGGCGCTGTCAAAGACCCACGACCTCTTGACGGCGACGAACTGGCGCGGCGCGGCGCTGCGCGACGTGCTGCTGGCCGAGTTGGGGCCGTTCGGGCCCAATCAGTACCAGCTCGAAGGCCCCGACGTAGACCTGACACCGGCCGAGGCGCTGGCGTTCGGGCTGGTGGCGCACGAGCTGGCGACCAACGCGGCCAAGTACGGGGCGCTCTCGGGCGCGGACGGCTGCGTATCGGTGGAGTGGGTCACCGAAGACGGCCGGCTGGCGCTCACGTGGCGCGAGCGCGGCGGGCCGCCGGTCGCAACCCCAACCCGTCGGGGCTTCGGGTCCCGGCTCATCGAACGCAGCCTGCAGGGCCAGCTGGAAGGCAGCGCCCATCTGGAGTTCGCGCCCGGCGGCCTGATCTGCCGGATCGAGTTGCCGCTGGGCGGCGCCGAGGGCTGACGCGACCCGGCCGTCCCGGGCGTCAGATCTTCACCGTCCCGGCCTGGAGCTTGTCCCAGACCGACTTGGTGATCTTCACATAGCCCTTCTTCGGGTCGTGGAAGAACAGCGGGCCTTTGACTTTCCCGGGGTCGTAGCCGTCGGCGACGAGGTCGACCTTCCGGATCTTGAAGGTGCCCGTGGTCTCCATGGCCGGCAGCAGGCGGACGAACAGCGGCTGGGCGTAGGCGGGCAGTTCCTGCCTGACGTGGTCGCTGAACGCCTTGGCGTCGAAGGCGCCGTCGACGACCAGGGCGGCCATCCCGGCCCGGCCATCGGCGCCGTCCACCGCCACGCCGTAGACGTTGGCCTCCTCGACACCCGGGAACGCGAGCAACCGTTCGGCGACCTCGTTGGTCGACACGTTCTCGCCCTTCCAGCGGAAGGTGTCTCCAATCCGATCGACAAAATAGAAATAGCCGTCGGCGTCGGTGCGCAGGAGGTCGCCGGTGGCGAACCAGGCGTCCCCGCGCTCGAACACGTTGTGCAGCACCTTCTTCTCGGACGCCGCCTTGTCGAGATAGCCGGTGAACTCGCTGCGGGCGTCACCCGCGGCGATCTGCCCGACACACTGGCCCACCTGGCCGGGACCCGCCTCAACGCACAGCCCGTCGAGGCCCCGCACCACCTCCTCGGTTTCGACATCGTACTGCACGAGGCGGATGTTGAACCGCTTCTTCAGCCACTTGGGGACGCGGCCGACCGCGCCTTCACGGCCATCGAAGTTGAAGAGCGAGACGTTGCCCTCGGTCGACCCATAGAACTCCAGCACCTCAGGCACGCGGAAGCGCTGCTTCAGCTGGGGCCACACGTCGGGGCGCAGGCCGTTGCCGAAGGCGAGCCGGACCTTGTGGCGGATCTCATCCTCGTCGAACTCGTGGTTCACGAGGTAGCGGCACAGCTCGCCAATGTAGACGAACATGGTGCAGCCCTCGGCCACGATCTCTTTCCAGAAGTGGGTGGCCGAGAACCGCCGCCGCAGGACCACCGAACCGCCGTTCAGCAGCGCCGCGCCGACGCCGCAGAGGCCGCCGGTGGCGTGATAGAGCGGCAGCGCCACATAGACCCGGTCCTTGGACGTCGCACCCGTGGCGCCGGCGAACCCACGCATCATCAGCTGAGCGCGCATGTGGGTGATCCGGGCAGCCTTGGGCAGGCCCGTCGTGCCCGAGGTGTAGATCAGGAGCACGGTGTCGGCGGCGGTCATGTCCTCGCGGACCGAGCGGTCGGGCGGCAGCTGGCTGCAGCTCTTCAGAGCCTGAACCAGGTCGCGCTGGTCGCCGTGCGCCTGACCCAGCACCCACTCCTGCATCTTGCGTTCGAGCAGCGGGCGGGCCTGTTCGAAGACCGGCGAGGTCTCCGCATCGACGATGGCGTGATGGGCGCCCGAGATGTTCAGGCAGTGGGCCAGCGGCAGGCCCGTGAGCTGATTGTTGATCAGCGCGGTGACGACGCCCACCTTCGACAGGCCGTACCAGATCGCGAAGTACTCGAGCCGGTTGGGCATGAAGAGCGCGACCACCTGGCCGCGGCGCAGGTTCAAGCCCTTGGCCCAGTGGGCGTAGCGATTGGCCATGGCGTCGAGCTCGCCATAGGTGACGGTGCGGCCCTCGAAGGTCATGGCGCGTTCGTTGCGCCACTGCTCGACCGCCGCCTGGATGTCGTCGCAGATCAGGTTGTTGCTGTCACGGGCGATGGACTTCACCCGCTTCAGAGTGCGCTGGAGCCCCCGCCAGAACCGCAGGTCGCGTTTCACCCTGGCCTGAAACCGCATCCACTTCTCCAGTCGATGTGCGACCTTGGCGAGCGCCGGTCGGACCGGTCAAGCGTCGCCCGGACGTTTTCGCCGCGATCATCGGCGAGTGTGGCGCCGGGCACCCGCACTTCCCCGGGACGCGCCCAGTCGACCTCGCGGCCTGGATACCGCGCCATAGTTCGAATTGCGGCCAGCATGTGTTGAGTTCACGCTCAGATTTCGACCTCTTTGGGCGACGATACTCATGTAAATACCACCCCGGAGTAAGCTTACATCACTGAGACGCCAGTCCGTCGCGGAACCTGCAGGCAATAGAGCCGTTTGTCTGGCTCGAAACATTCTGGAGGGATCAGCATGTCCATGAACTTCGAACGCGACAGCTCGGACAAGTCTGTCACCGAGCAGGAGGGCGTGTTGTTCGCCCAGCCCCTTTGGGAGCGTCGCAGCAAGAAGCGCGGCGTCTTCGGGCGCAAGACCGCATCGACGACGTCCTCGCCCACCATGGCCCCCGAGCCGCGCAGCTTCGCCGCCGAGCGCGACGACGAGACCCTGGCGCAGCCCCCCCTCATCGAGCGCCCCATCGAAGGGGCCTACCCGCTGCGCGACGACTACATCCGTCCCGAGGGCGCGGGCTATGGCGCGACCACGCCCCCCACGAACCCGACGCGAGTCGAGGATGACGCGAGCTTGGTCGCCCCCATCGGGCGCCCCGCCGCGCGGACGACCGGTGGCGCGCGTTCGAACAGCATGGGCCCCGCTGCGATCGCGGCCGGCGTCGTGACGCTGGGCGCGCTGGGCGCGGTGGGCTGGTACGCCAGCCGAGACAACGACGGGGTCCCCGAACTCGCCGCGGGCCAACCCGCCGGCGAACAGCTCGCCGTCGCGCCGACGGCGCCGATCGTGCCTGCGGTCGCTCCACCGAGCGACATGTCGGTCAATCCGCCCAGCGCCGCCGCGCCGCGCGTGAGCGTGCCCGTCTCGGCTCCGGTCCGCACTGCGCGCGCCCGGCCGGCCGTCGCGGCGCCCGCGGCCCCCAGCGCCGGCGACACCGGCGTGAACGCCAGCACGACGGCCGCTCTGCCGTCTGGCCCGCAGCCGTATTCGACGCTCAATCCGGGCGCGGCGCCGCCAGCCCCGGTGACGCCGCCGGCCACGATGGACGCCGCTCCTGCGCCGACTGAAGCGCCGGCCGTCATCCCCGAGACCCCGCCGGTCGAGAGCCCGGCTCCGACGGAAGCTGCGCCCGAGACCACGGTCACGCCGCCGACGTCGTAGTCTAGGACAGCGGTTATCCAGTTTGGTGGAAGGGGCGGCGCGTTCTCCGGGACGCGTCGCCTTCTTTCTTAGCTACTCGCTGTCGATGCCGATCAGCTCGATCTCGAACAGCAGCGTGCTGCCGGCGGGAATGGGATCGCGGTAGCGGTCGCCGTAGGCGATGTTGGACGGGATCACGAATTGGAAGGTCTCGCCGACGCGCATCAAGGGCACGCCCTCCTGCCAGCCCTTGATCAGGCGGCTCAGCGGGAAGGTCGCCGGCTCGCCGCGGGCCCGGGAACTGTCGAATTCGCGGCCATCTATGAACTGTCCCACGTAGTGGATGGTGACCGTCGACTCGACCGTCGGGCGTGGGGCCGAGCTCTTGGCGGCCTTTACGCGCCGATACTGCAGGCCACTCTCGGTCACCTTCCAGCCGGGGCGCGCGGCGCTCCACGCCTCATAGGCCTTTTGGCCCTGCACCCACTGTTCCTGCGGCGTGCCCGTGTAGGTGATTTTGGCCGGCGTCGGCGCGGGCGCCGTGGCGCAGGCGCTAAGCGTGGCGGCGACGAGTGCGGCGAGAGCGGCTCGGGCGATCATAGGTTGTCCGTGAGGGTGAGCGGGATGTCACGAACCTAGGCCATATCCGCCAGCCCGCACCACCAGGAACGCGAATGCGGCGGACCTCAAGTCTTTGGCGAACAAGCCCGGCTGGACAAAGCACTCGCGTTCACACGAGGGCGTTTCTTACAGCCAAGGTGAATATTCGGGATTCTTATAGCAACGCTCTGCCAAACAACGGCCCCGTTCGCGTCTGAAGGATAGGTCAGTAACAGCTTAACGGTGGCGGGCGACATCAACCTTACTGGAGGAATTGGGATGATTCTGCCTGTATCGAAAGTGATGCTCGCCGGCGCGTTGATGGTCGGGCTGGCCGGCCTTGGGGGCTGTGCGACCAAGAAATATGTGAGGGAGCAGGCCGCGGTCGTCGGCTCCCGCGTGGATGTCGTCGAGACCCGGGTGACCGCCGTCGATGGCGTCGCCAAGGACGCGCTGGATCGCGCGACCGCCGCCGGCAAGCTGGCCGAGGGCAAGTTCCTGTTCACCGAAGTGCTGTCGGACGACAGCATGAAGTTCCCGGTGGACCAGGCGACGCTGTCGCCCGAAGCCCAGGCCCGCCTCGACGCCTTCGTCGAGAAGCTGAAGACCGAGAACAGGAACGTCTACGTCGAGGTTCAGGGTCACACGGATGCCTCAGGCCCCAAGGATCACAACTACAAGCTGGGCGAAGAGCGCGCCGGGGCGGTGCGTCGCTACCTGAACCAGAAGGGTGTCGCGTTGAACCGTATCGGCACGATCTCGTACGGCCCTGACTCGCCGGCGGCCGACAACGAGAGCCGTGAAGGCCGTCAGCAGAACCGCCGGGTCGTTCTGGTGGTCCTGAGCTAGAGGCCGAAGGCGACGTCGCCAGCCGATGGCCCCCAGCAGCCGCCACCTGGACCGGAGACGTCGCCTCATCACCGGCGCGTTGAGTGGCGCGATCCACGTCGCGCTGCTCGCAGCCCTGGTGACGATCCGACCCGCGGTGACCCCGGCGCCGGCCGCGCCGGAGCTGATTCCGGTAATCCTGGCCCCGCCGCTGCCGGACCCACCTCCCCCGCCTGAGCCTGAGCCCCGGGCGGAAGAGGCCAAGTCGACGCCGCCGAAGAAGGCGCCCCCTGTGCCCAGGAGGGATCCGCCCCCGCCCAAGCGGGTGGTGGCCCGCGTCACGCCGGCGCCCCCGACCGTCGTGCCGGTCCCGGCGGCCGCGAAGGCCGCCTACGGCTTCACCGAGGCCAGCGACGGCGACGTGGCCGGCGCCTCGACGGCCGAGGGCGGCGGCGGCGGCAGCGGCTCAGGCGCCGGATGCGACATGACGCGACGCCTGCAGGCGGCCCTCCGCAAGGATCGCCAGGCCCAGGCGGCCATGTCGCAGGCGCACCGCGGGCGGCCCATCATGATGTGGAACGGCGACTGGGTGCGCCACCCCAGCCAGGAGGGCGCGGGGCTGGCGGCCGTGCGCGAGGCGATTCTGTGGGAAGTCGGGTTTGCGCCCGAGGCCTGCAAGACGGAGACCCAGCGTGGAATGGTGCTGATCTCGATGAACGACGGGCCGGGCGCGGCGCGCCTCGTCGTGGGCTCTGGCGCCTGGCGCTGGCAGGACCTGCTGTTCACGCGCGGCCAGGGGCGGAGAGTCCGGAACTAGTTGCGCGCCCGCGCCGCCAGCCGCCTGGCCTCGGCCTCGGTCAGTTCCGGGGGCCAGGCGAGGTTGGCGCGCCATTTCAGCCGATGGCAGCCTGGGCAGGGCCACTGGACTCGACGCGCCACCACGTCCAGGGGCGTCGTGTAGCCGCCCGCCTTGAGTTCGCGCAGGCGGCGGATGATGCGCTCGGGGTTGTAGCCCTTGGACCAGCCACACATGGCGCAGGTCACCGCCAGCCGGCACCCGGGATAGCGGGCGAAGTCGCCGATGGACGCTTCCGGGCCAAGCGGGATGGCGCGCATGGGACGGGGATCTCGAAACGTCATGATGCGAACAAAAACAGAACATCACATAACGCGCGACTCCCCTGAGGTTGAATCTGCAGGCCGGTACAGGCGACAGGCTAGACGCCGGCGCCGTCGACGAGGGGAAGCATGTCGGCGCGGTCGGGCAGAACGGCCTCCATGGCGCAGGTCAGGCCGGGCTCGGCAAAGACCATCGAAGCCGAGCCGCGCAGTTCTCCCTGCAGGGCGCGCTCGATGAGGCGCGAGCCGAAGCCCCGCCGCTTGGGGGGCGCCACCACCGGGCCGCCCGATTCCACCCAGGTCAGCCGCAGCCGCGCCCCAGGCCCCTGGACCGTCCAGGTCAGGTCGACCCGCCCGGTGTCGCGCGAGAGCGAACCGTACTTCACCGCGTTGGTGGCCAGCTCGTGGAACACCAGCGCCATGGTCAAGGCCGCGCCAGGGGCCAGCCAGACCTCGGGACCGTCGAGGCGGATGCGTTCCGACGCGCCATCCCCGAAGGGCCGCAGCGCCCGGTGCGCCACCTCGTGCAGCGCCGCGCCGTGCCAGCGCTCGCGGGTGAGCACCTCGTGCACCTCGGACAGGCCCATCAGGCGCGCCTCGAACTTCTCATAGGCGCTGAGGGGATCGGGCTCGCCGCGCAGCGTCTGCGCCGCCATCGACTGCACCGTGGCCAGCGTATTCTTCACCCGGTGGTTCAGCTCATTGATCATCAGGCGCAGCTGACCCTGGTAGCGTTGCTGTTCGGCCTGGGCGTCTTTCCGCGCGGCGATGTCGGCGATGACGGCGATGAAGTAGTCCGGCTCGCCGCCGCTCTTGCGCACCAGCGACACGGTCAGGTCGATCCAGACCGGCTCGCCCGCCTGTCCGATGTAGCGCTTCTCGATGGAGTAGGTGTCGACATCGCCGGCCAGCAGCGCCCTGGCCTGGGCCATGTCGGTGTCCAGGTCCTCAGGGTGGGTGATCTCTTGGTACGTGCGCGTCAGGAGGTCGGCGCGGGACCGATGCGCGATCTCGCAGAAGCGGTCGTTGACCTCGAGAAGCTGGCCATCGGGCGCGACGCGCGCCACGCCCATCGCCGCCTGGGTGAACACGGCCCGGTACTTTCCTTCCGCGGCCTCAAGGCGCAGGCGCGCCTCGACCCGCGAGGTCACTTCCTCTGTGTAGAGGACAAGTCCGCCGATCGAGCCGTCGTCAGCACGCCACGGCGCGATGGACCAGCGGATCCACTCGAGCTGGCCGTCGGCGCGTTCAAAGAGTTCGCCCTCGTGGCCGAACTCGACGCCCTCGGTGAGCACGCGGGCGTGGATGTCGCGCCAGCGCTGGGGGATGTCGGGAAAAACCTCATAGTGCAGGCGGCCTTCCATCGGCGTGTCGCCGGGCAGGCCCTGGTCGGTGAGATACTGGGCCGAGGCGGCGAGGTAGCGCATCTCGCGGTCGAAGATCGCAATGCCCATGGGCGCCTGGCGCAGCGCGGTCAGCACGGCGGCGCTACGCACCGCGATGCCTGGAGCCTCAAGGCCCGGCGCCTGCCCAGAACTGTCCAAACGCCGACCGTCCACGCCATTTCACCCTGGCCGACACCATAGCCCCGCGGATCGCGAGCGCCCAATGCCCTGCAAACATGGAGATGTGGGGAGGGTCGTCGGCCGACCCGGCGCCCGATCAGGGGGGCTGGGGGGGCTGTTCAGGATCCAGACCGGATGCAGGTCAGCCGACACATCCCTTAAACAAGGCCCCTGTGGCCGCCACAGGTCGGGAATAGGGCCATTTCGCGGCGTGGCTGAGCCGCAACAAGCGGGCGAGAAATGCATCCTGAAAGGGGTAAGCGCTTGCTGACCATCCGCCTTTGGAGGATGAGGGTTGGTAACGGCGTTGGGCGACTGACGCCGGGGCGTGGGGCCCCCGCGGCGCTTCCGGATCCTTCGGGGTTCGTGCGGATGAAAATGAAGCGGCAGAGGCGATCCGAGAGGGTCGCCTTTTTGCATTCGGCCCCCGGCCCTCGCCTTTCTTCACCGCAGGGGTTGGCGAAGCGCGACCGACGCGCCATGTCGGCGGCCTGACAACGTAAAATCCAGGGAGGGGCCTATGGCCGGGATTCCGCAGACGGGACTGCAACTGCTTTCGACGGTGAAGAGCTCGGGTGAACTCGAGCTGCGGCTTGCCGAGGTCCCTGTCGCCGCGCCCACCGGCGACGAGGTGCTGGTGCGCATCGAGGCCTCGCCGATCAATCCGTCCGACCTGGGCCTGCTGCTGGGTCCCGCCGATATCTCCACGGTGAAGAGCGAGGGCGGCGTGACCACCGCCAAGGTGCCCGAACAGTTCCTGAAGGCGCTGGCCGCCCGCCTGGACCAGCCGATGCCCGTCGGCAACGAGGGCGCGGGCGTCGTGATCGCGGCCGGCCCCGACGCCAAGGCCCAGGCCCTGGTGGGCAAGACCGTCGCCCTGCTGGGCGGCGCGATGTACGGCCAGTACCGCACCGTGAAGGCCGGCGACGTGCTTCCGCTGCCGGCCGACGCCACCGCCGCCGACGGCGCCTCGTGCTTCGTCAATCCGCTCACGGCCCTGGGCATGACCGAGACCATGCGCGCCGAGGGCCACACCGCCCTGGTGCACACGGCGGCTGCGTCCAACCTGGGCCAGATGCTGAACAAGATCTGCATCAAGGACGGCATCGACCTGGTGAACATCGTGCGCAGCCCCGAGCAGGCGAAGATCCTGAAGGACATCGGCGCGAAGTACGTGGTCGACTCCAGCGCGCCCACGTTCCAGGACGACCTGCTGCAGGCGCTGATCGCCACCAACGCCACGATCGCTTTCGACGCCATCGGCGGCGGCAAGCTGGCCGGACAGATCCTCGCCGGCATGGAAGCGGCGGCCAACGCGAAGGGCGGCGCCTACAGCCGCTATGGCTCCAGCGTCTTCAAGCAGGTCTACATCTATGGCGGACTGGACACGCGGCCGTCCGAGCTGAACCGCAACTTCGGCCTGTCGTGGTCGCTGGGCGGCTGGCTGCTGACCCCGTTCCTGGCCAAGCTGGGCGCCGAGGGGGCTCAGCGCCTGCGCCAGCGCGTGGTGGATGAACTGAAGACCACCTTCGCCAGCCACTACACCGCCGAGATCTCGCTGGCCGAGGTCCTCGATCCCAAGGTGATCGCGGCCTACCAGAAGAAGGCGACGGGCGAGAAGTTCCTGGTCAATCCCGCCAAGGGGCTCTGAGCCTCGGCGCAAAGAAAAGGCCCGGCGATCCAGGAGGGAACCGTCGGGCCTGAAGTCTGTTGGCGGGGAAGTCGTGTCGGAATGACCTCCGCCGCGGCTTCGGGGGCCATAGCTGCAAGTCGTGGGCCAGTTTGACTGGCCCGAACCGGGACGGCAGCGCTTGTTCCCGGCTGCGAGCCCCCACATCACCGGACTGTCCGCAGGCCTTGCGTATTTTGGCCGGCGGACCGGGAGGCCCCGGCGCGCGAAAGCGGGCCGGGGCCGTTCCATTCTGCGCCCCTCTCACGAGCTGAACCTCCAGCGGCCACCAGCGCCTTGCGGACGCGCGCCAGCTCGGCCCCTTGCGTGACCCGCGGTCAAGCGGGTCCAATCCTCGCAAGAACGCGGAGGATTCCCCCTTGAAGATCGACCTGCTCTCGCCCGGCAGCTTCGACGGCGGTCAGCCGCACAACCAGTTCGCCTGGCTGCGCGAGAACGAACCCGTCTGTTGGCACGAGGAGCCCGGCGGCTCGGGGTTCTGGGCGGTGACCCGGCACGCCGACGTCTGGGCTGTGGACCGCGACTTCCAGACCTATTCCTCCGAGCCCACCATCATGATCACCGACCCCCTGGCCGACGCCGGCGGGTTTGGGCCGTACAAGATGATGCTGATGATGGACCCGCCCGAGCACACGGCGTTCCGCAAGCTCATCCGCTCGGAGTTCACCGAACCGGCGGCGCGCCTGCGCGAGGGGCGCATCCAGGAGCTGGCGAAGCAAATCGTGGACGCTGTCATCGATAAGGGCGAATGCGACTTCGTGAACGACGTCGCGGGCGAGATGCCGAGCTTCGTGATCGCCGAGCTGATGGGCCTGCCGCTGTCGGACGGGCGTGAGCTCTACAAGCTGACCGAGATCATCCACACCGCGCCCGAAGCGCTGCCGCCCGGGGCCGGGGGCCAGGCCGTGATGAAGATGTTCGAGTACGGCTCGAAGGTCATCGCCGAGAAGCGGGCGCGGCCGGGCGACGACTTGGCGTCCAGGCTGCTGGCCTGCGAGGTGGATGGCCGCAAGCTGGAGGACATGGAGTTCCTGCTGTTCTTCCTCTTGCTGGTGGACGCGGGCGGCGACACGACCCGCAACCTCCTGTCGGGCGGCCTGCTCGCCCTGATGGAGAACCCGGAGCAATACGCCTGGCTGATGGCCGACCTGCCGGCCCGCCTGCCGTCGGCGCGCGAGGAACTGCTGCGCTGGACCAGCCCGGTGATCTACATGCGCCGCACCGCCAAGCACGACGCCGAACTGGCCGGGGCGAAAATCAAGGCCGGCGACAAGGTGGTCATGTACTTCGGCGCCGCAAACCGCGACCCCGCGGTGTTCGACCGGCCGGACGTCCTGGACTTGTCGCGGGCCGAGAACCCGCACATCGCCTTCGGCACGGGCCCGCACGGCTGCCTGGGCCAGCACATCGCCCGCATCGAGATCGACGCGATGCTGCGCGAGGTGCTGACGCGGATGAACGCCTTTGAACTCGCCGCGCCGGTGGAATGGCTGGCGTCGAACTTCATCTCGGGGCCGAAGGCGATGCCGATCCGGTTCCGAGCCGCTTGAGCCGTATTCTCGACACGCTGAGCGACTTGGTTCGCGTGTGATGTCGACTCGCACGCGCCGCCACGCGCTCCTCCTGATACCGGCTCTTGCGGCCGTCCCCACCGTGGCCGCCGCCCAACACGGCGCCGGCGTGAGCGCCGTGCTGGAGCGGGCGCGCGCGGCCATGGGCGGCGGCCGCGCCTGGAACGCCATCCGCGGCCTTCACGAGGTGGGAACCGAGGGCGGACGGCCGTACGAGCGCTGGCTCGATTTCCTGCGCTGGGGCGAGCGGGTGGAGACGGGCGCGGGGCCCGGCAAGGTGATCCAGGGCTACAACGGCTATGGCCTTTGGTGGCTGCCGCTCAGCACGCCATGGCCGCCGGGAACCCAGCAGGAGCTGTTGGCGCGCGCGCGCTCGGACGCCTTCTTCGGCGCTTACGGCTACCTCTTCACCGGCCGCTTCGACATGCGCAGCACGCTGCTGGGCGTCCGCACCGGCGGCGGGCGGTCGTTCGACGTCGTACGCGTCCATCCCGAACACGGCGAACCGCGTGAGCTGTGGTTCGACCGCCGCACCGACCTGCTCGGCCGCATCGTCGATGGGCGGGCTCAACAGCCGCGGACCCTGGAGTATTCCGACTATCGCCGCGTCGGCCGCGTCCTGCTGCCGTTCCATGTCACCACCACCGGCGGCGGGTTGGCCCAGCCACTGGAACGCCAGTTGGACAAGGTGGAGATCATCACGCCGGACCGGGCGCTGTTCAGCCTGCCGGCCGCGCCGGTCACACCTCCAGCCGCCAGGCCTCGCCGTCCCTGACCACATGGCCGGCGCAGGGCGCGGCGAAGTGGGTGCCGATCACCAGCGTCTTCGTGCCTTCCAGGGCGCGGTAGACCCGCCGCCGGGTTTCGGTTGAGGCCTGCTTGTCGAAGTCCACCTCGGCCGCCCATTCTGGGTGGGCCAGCTGGCAGGGGTGGTGGGTGAAATCGCCGGTGATCAGGGCGTCCTCCCCCCGGGACCGGATCCGGATCGAGACGTGGCCGGGCGTGTGGCCCAGGGTCGGCTCCAGGCTGACCTCGTCGCAGACCCGATGGTCGGTCTCCACGAGATCCACCAACCCGGCGTCACAGACCGGCTTCACGCTGTCGTGGAAGTAAGACTTGGAGACGTCCTCGACGCCCTCCTCCTCGGCCCGCCAGTGCTCGTACTCGGCGCGGCCGATCAGATAGCGGGCGTTTGGGAATGTCGGGACCCAGGCGCCGTCGACCAGCATGGTGTTCCAGCCGACGTGGTCGACGTGCAGATGGGTGCACAGCACCGTGTCGATGCTCTCGCGCGCAAATCCCGCCGCCTCCAGGTCGGCCAGGAACGTGGTCTGCAGGTGGCTCCACGGCCCCATCTCGCGCGACTTGTCGTTTCCGATGCAGGTGTCGACGATGATCCGTCGCCCTGGCGTCTCCACCACCAGCGCATGGATCGACATCTTCAGCTTGCCGCTCTCCTCGGCGAAGTGCGGGTAGAGCCAGTCGATCTCGCGCACCGCCTCATAGGTGGCCTGGGGCAGCAGGAATCGCGTCCCGCCACTGGTCTCCATCTCCACGATGCGGGTGATGGTGACATCCCCGATCCGCCACTTGAGCATTCGCGTCCTCCCCGTTTCGCGGGAGTGTGCCAGTTCCTCGCCCACAGGGGGAGGAACTAGGCCCGCGCCGCCAGGGCCTTGGCGACGGTGGGCGCGAGGCGGGCGGCGATGATCGCCGCGCCGCGGGCGTTGGGGTGGATGCCGTCGGGCTGGTTCAGGCCCGGCTGGCGCGCCACGCCGTCGAGCAGGTTAGGGTACAGCGGCACGCCGTGCGTGCGGGCCACCGCCGGGAAGACCGCGTTGAAGTCGCGGGCGTAGCCGCCGCCCACTTCCACCGGCGCGGCGATGCCGGTGAGCACAACGCCGATCTTGCGCGACTTCAGCTTCCTGACGATCCCGTCCAGGTTGGCGCGGGTGCGCTTGGGGTCCTGGCCCTGCAGCAGGTCGTTGGCGCCCAGCGCCACGACCGTCAGGTCGGTGTCCTTGCGCACCGAGAAGTCCACCCGGGCGAGGCCGCCGGCCGTGGTGTCGCCGCTGACGCCCGCCGCGCGCACCTGGACCGCCACGCCCAGCTTCGTCAGCGCCAACTGCAGCTGGTAGGGCAGCGCGCTCTTGGCCGCGAGACCGTAGCCGGCAGTGATCGAGTCGCCCAGAACGGTCACGATCTTGGTCCGCGGTGGCGCGGCCAGCGCCGGACCGGCGGCCAGCAACAGCGGCCATGCGAGAAGGGTTCGTCGGCTATGTCTTGGCTTGGCCATGAACGTCCTATGTAAGGGACTGACGACGCCGCTCAATCCCCCGCGCATTCCGCCAAAGTGGAAGCCGGTTTGGCGAGCGGAGTGCGCGTGCCTTTGGTCTGTAGGCCTGTCGAAGACAGGCCGGAGGGGATAAGCTTGAACGATACGCCGCCGCTGGTCCTCGATGACGTGGGCCTGACGCTACCGTCCGCCGCAGGGCCGGTGGAGATCCTGCGCAACCTCTCCCTGACACTCGCCGATGGCGAACGTGTGGCGCTGGTGGGCCCGTCGGGTTCGGGCAAGTCGTCGCTGATCGCCGTGGCGGCGGGCCTGGAACGGCCCAGCGCCGGGCGGGTGCAGCTGTTCGGCCAGGACCTCTCGCGGCTGGATGAAGACGGCCGGGCCAAGTTGCGGCGGGGGCGGGTGAGCCTGGTGTTTCAGTCGTTCCACCTGTTGCCCAACATGACCGCCGAGGAGAACGTGGCGGCGCCACTGGAGATCGCGCGCAAGCCCAACGCCATGGACGAGGCCCGCGCCTGGCTGGATCGCGTCGGCCTGGGCGCGCGCCGGCGCCATTACCCGCACCAGCTGTCGGGCGGCGAGCAGCAGCGGGTCGCCTTGGCCCGGGCGCTGGCCCCCTCTCCGGCCCTCATCTTCGCCGACGAGCCCACCGGCAACCTGGATTCCAACAACGCCCGCCACGTCGCCGACCTGCTGTTCGAACTGGTCGAGCACACCGGCGCTGCGCTCTTGATGGTCACTCACGACAACGCGCTGGCGCAGAGGGCCCAACGCGTCGTCACGCTGCGTGACGGCCGCCCTGTGGACGTCGTGGCGTGACCCCACTCTGGCTGCGGTTCGCGGCGCGGGAGCTGCGCAGCGGGGTCAAGGGATTCCGCATCTTCCTGGCCTGCCTGGCCCTGGGCGTGGCGGCGATCGCCGCCGCCAGCTCGACCGCCGAGGCCTTCCGGCGCGGCCTGGCCAGCGAGGCCCGCGAGATCCTGGGTGGCGACATGGCCATCTCGGCCAGCCAGCGCCGCTTCGAACCCGGCGAACTGCAGCGTCTGCAGAGTCTGGGCCGCATCACCCGGGCCGTCGCGGCCCAGGCCATGGCCGAGGCGCCCAGCGGGGCGCGGCGGCTGGTGGAACTGCGCGGCGTCGACAACGCCTACCCTCTCGCGGGCGACGTCACCGTTCAGGGCGCGCCGTCGCTGGCGGTGGCGCTGGAGCGCCGCGACGGGGTCTGGGGCGCCGCGGTCGAGCAGACGTTGCTGGACAAGCTGGGCCTGAAGCTGGGCGACCGGTTCCTGGCGGGCAATGTGCCGATGCGGGTGACCGCGATCCTCGACGCCGAGCCCGACCGGCTCTCCCGAGGTTTCCAGCTGGGCCCGCGGGTGCTGACCCGGCCGGGAGCCCTGGAGGAAGGCGGCTTCCTCAAGCCCGGCCTGCCGTTCGGCGAGACGGTGCGCGTGTCGCTACGGCCGGGGCTGGAGCTTGCGGCCGCCAAGGCCGAGGTGCGCCGCACGATGAAGGGCTTCTTCCGGGTGCGCGACCGCAATGACGCGGCGCCCGGCGTCAGCCGCATGATCGACCAGCTGGAGTACTTCCTGGGCTTCATCGGCCTGGCGTCGCTGGTGGCCGGCGGCCTGGGCGTGTTCGGGGCCGTCAGCGCCTATGTGGACGGTCGCAAGCCGGCGATCGCGACGCTCAAGGCCCTGGGTGCGCCGAGCGGCCTGATCCGCGACATGTACCTGGCCCAGATCGGCTTCCTGGCGCTGGTGGGGATCGTCATCGGGCTGGCGTTGGGGGCGGCCACGCCCCTGCTGCTGGGCCAGTTCATCGCGCGCGACCTGCCCGTGCCGGCCCTGTTCGCCGTCTATCCGATCCCGCTCCTGAAGGCCGCCGCGTTCGGCGTGCTGTCGGCGGCGACCTTCTCGCTGGCGCCGCTGGCGCGGGCCCGCACCACCCCGCCCGCCAGCCTGTTCCGCAGCGATCTGATCGGACGCCTGAGCTTCGGGCCCGAACTGATCGGGGCCCTGCTGGCGGCGTCCGGCCTGGCGGCCCTGGCCCTGGTGACGGCGCCCACGCCGCTGGCCGCGGCGATCATGATCGCCGGCACCGCCGCGGCGTTCGGCGTGCTGTGGGGCTTCGGATGGCTTGCGGCGCTGATGGCCGGACGTCTGCGCGGCGGCACACGCGGCGCGGTGCGGATCGCTCTGGCCAACCTGGCCGGCCCGCGCTCGGCGGCCCGCACGGCCGCGCCCGCCATCGGCCTGGGCGTCGCCCTGCTGGCCGCGGTGGTGCTGATCCAGTCCAGCCTGCTGCGGCAGATCTCGATCATCGCGCCGCAGACCGCGCCCGCCCTGGTCTTCACGGAAATCCCCGGCGAGCGCGCCGCCGCCTTCGACGCCGAGGTGGCCCGCGCCTACGGCCGCGCGCTCACCACCGGCACCTACCTGCGCGCGCCCTTCATGACCGGCCGGATCACCGCCGTCCGGGGCGAGCCCATCGATATCGCCACGATCCCCCAGAACGCCAAGTGGGCCTACGACAACGACATCACGGTCTCGGCCATCGGCCCCGAACCGCCCAACGCCGGCATCCTCAAGGGACGCTGGTGGGCCGCCGACTACACGGGCCCGCCGCTGGTGGCCATGGGCCGCGACCCCGCCGCCGGCAAATCGATCAAGGTGGGCGACACGCTGACGATCCAGGTGCTGGGCCGGGACATCGACGCGAAGGTGGCCGTGATCCGGAATGTCGATTTCGGCAGCTTCGGGGCCAGCTTCCCGCTGGTGCTGACGCCCAACGCGTTGGAAGGCGCCTCACCCCGCCAGGTGGCTATCGCCAAGGCCAGCAAGGCCGAGGAACAGCGGGTGATCCGGACCCTGGGGGCGAACTTCCCGGAGGTGAACGTCATCTCGGTGCGCGAGCAGCTGGAGGCGGCCACCGAGCTCTTCGGCCAGGTGGCGCTGGCCGTCCGCGGCGCGGCCGCCGTGGCGCTGCTGGCGGCGCTGCTGGTGCTGGCCGGCGCGATTGCGGCGCGGGCGCAGGAACGCACACGCGAGGCCGCCACGCTGAAGGTCCTGGGCGCATCGCGCACCCAGGTGCTGAGCGCCTACGTCATCGAGTACGGTCTGGTGGGCGTGATCGCGGGTGCGGCGGGCGTGGGCCTGGGCTACGCGGCGGCCTGGCCCGTGGTGGTGCTGGTGTTCGAAGCCAAGTGGAGCGTCGACTGGGGCGGCGTGGCGGCCCTGTTGGGCGGCGCCTCGCTGCTGGCGGCGGGCGGCGGACTGCTGGCCTCGTTCCAGGCGCTCTCGAAGCGGCCCGCCCCGGCGCTGCGCAGCGAATAGGCGATGTGCGCAACAGTGTCGCATCGCCCCGCAGGTAAGCATTTGGCATCTCGAAGATGCGCATCATGTCGTGAGTGATACGCCTGCCTTCGGAGCCGTCCGCATGAAGTTCGAAGTCACCGCCAACGACCTGGCCGAATGGGGTTCGGCCGGCCTCGTGTTCCTTTCAGGCGCCATGACAGGTCACTATGCGGCTATCGGCATGAGCACGGTCCAATGGGCCGGAGCCGCCGCGGCGATCCTGGGCTCGGTCACGGTGGCGGTGGCCGTCCGCGTCTGGCCGCCCCACGGCGTGAAGGTCGAAGACTAGGCCCCCTCAAGGTTCGAGGCGGGGCGCCGGTGAGCCGGCGGAGTGGACGGTGCACGGTCCGTCAGTTTCCGCTGGCGCGTCGGCGTAGGAGCGGACCCCGCCTCGAGACTCCCGCTCACAATCCTTAGGCGCCGGATCGCGCCGCCACGGGTCACGCGTGGCGAAATATTCCTGGTGCGCTCCCCCAGGAGGTGCGCCGCCTTGCCAGTTGCGGATGCTGTTCCCACAATCGGCCCATGCTGGACCGCGCCGCCAACGATCAGGTACGGCCGCTCCTCGCCGCATGGCGCGGCGGGGATCGCGCGGCCCGCGACCGACTGTTCAGCATTCTCTACGACGAACTCCAGCGCACGGCGGCGGCGATGCTGCGTGGCGAGCGGGACGTGTCGCTGTCGATCGGCGACCTGGTCCACGAAACAATCATCAAGCTGATCGCGCTGAACGAGATCGACTGGCAGGACCGGGCCCACTTCATGGCCCTCACCTCGGTGATGATGCGGCGCGCGCTGCTGGAGCATGTCCGCGCCAAGCGAACCGACAAGCGGCGGCACCAGAAGGTCGAGCTGATGACCAACCTGCCCGACGCGCCCAACGCCGACCTGGACGACGTGAACGACGCTCTGGAGCGGCTGTCGCGGATCGACCCCGAGCGGGCCGAGATCGTCGAGATGCGCTATTTCGGCGGCATGGAGATCGCCGACATCGCGGTGGTGCTGAACCTGTCGGAATCCACCGTGAAGCGGCGCTGGCAGGCGGCGCGGCTATGGCTCTACGAAGCAATGCAGCCGCTGGATGGCTGATCGAAAGACTTCGAAGTCGATCGAGGCCCGAGCGCTCGACCTGG
The DNA here is from genome assembly GCF_965284355.1 of Phenylobacterium sp. Taxonomy (NCBI): domain Bacteria; kingdom Pseudomonadati; phylum Pseudomonadota; class Alphaproteobacteria; order Caulobacterales; family Caulobacteraceae; genus Phenylobacterium; species Phenylobacterium sp. The sequence continues at coordinate 1,635,928 of NZ_OZ260078.1, forward strand.
TCGAGCGCGCCATGGATCAACCCTCCGACAGTCGAGCGGAATGGATCCGCACCCGGCGCGACCCCGAGGCCGTGCGCGCCCGCGCCCTCGCGCTGCTGGGCGGCAGCGCCGGCGCGGCGGCCATGCTGCCGACCGGAGGGGCCCCGGGGCAGGCCGGGGAGGCGCTGGCGCCCGAACGGATCGGGGCCTATCGGGTCACGGGCCTGGTCGGCCAGGGCGGCATGGGCGCGGTCTATCGCGGCGAGCGGGCGGCGGGCGACTTCGACCACACCGTCGCCATCAAGGTCATCCGGCCGGGCGCGCTGTCGGGCGCGTTGATCGAGCGGTTCCGGCGCGAACGTCAGACGCTGGCGCGCCTGGCTCATCCCAACATCGCGCGGCTGTTCGACGGCGGCGAGACTGCGGCCGGCGAGCCCTACATCGTGATGGAGTTCGTCGAGGGCCGCCCCCTGTCGGACTGGCGGGCTGAACAGCCTAGCCGGGCGGCGCGGCTGGACCTGTTCATCGCGGTGGCGTCCGCCGTGGCGTTCGCGCACCAGAACCTGATCGTCCACGGCGATGTCACGCCCGCCAACATCCTGGTGGACGCCGAGGGCCGGCCCCGCCTCATCGACTTCGGCATCTCGTCTCCGGCCACGGCCAGCCAGCCGTTCCCTGCGGCGCCGGACGGCAAGGCGGGCATCCACACCCCGGGCTTCGCCGCGCCCGAGCGGATCGCGGGCGCGCCATCGACGACGCTCTCGGACGTCTACTCGCTGGGCAAGACGATCGCCTGGCTGACCGAGGGCGAAGCAGGCGACCCGGAGCTCGCCGCCTTGATCGCCCGCGCCACGGCCGAGGATCCGGCCGACCGTTATCCGACGGTCGACGCGCTCATCGCCGACGTCGCCGCCTATCGCGGCGGATTTCCGGTGGCGGCCGTCGGCGGCGGACGGCGCTACGTGTTCGGCAAGTTCGTGCGGCGCCACCGTCTGGCGGTGGGCGCGGCGACGACCGCCGGGGTGCTGCTGCTGGGCGCATTCGGCGCGACCCTGGCGGCCAATGCGCGCGCCGAGGCCGCACGGGCCGAGGCCGAGGCCCGCTTCCAGCAGACCCGCAAGATCGCCACCACCATGCTGTTCGACGTCTACAACGCCGTCAGCAAGGTGCAGGGCTCGACCCGCGCGCGCGAGGTGCTGGCAAAGACCGGGCTGGAGTACCTCGACGCCCTGACCGCCGACCCGGATGCGCCACTGGACGTGCGGGTCGAGGCGGGGCGCGGCTATGTCCGCCTGGCGCAAGTGACGGGCAGCGGCCAGCAGAGCCAGCTGGGCAAGGCCGCCGACGCCAACGCTCTGCTCGCCAAGGCTGACGCCGTGCTGACCCGCGCCTACGCCGAGGCGCCGAACGACGAGAAGGCCCGCCGCGCCCTGGCCGACCTGCGCATCGAGCAGTCGGGCGTGAACCTCTACAACAACAGCGAGATCGCGCTGGCCCGCAAGCAGGCGATCGAGACCCAGAAGCTGCTGGAACCCTACGCCCGCAAGGACGCCGAGGCCGCGCGCATCTACGCCACCGCCATCCAGGCCGAGGGCGACAGCCACGGGTGGGACGGAAACTACGCCAAGAGCCTGGAGCCGTTCCAGCGCGCCGAGGCGTTCATCGCCAGCCTGCCGCCGGCGCTTCGCGGCGACACCGGCGTGATGAAGGCCCAGTCGGCGATCCTGCGTCTGCACGCCGAGGCGCATGACGAGCTGGACAATCCCGCCGCGGCGCTCGACCCGATGAACCGGGCGGTGGCGATCAACGAAGAGCTGGTCCGGCGCGAGGCCGGCTCGCCGGAGGTGCTGCGCAAGCTGGCGATCTCGCTCTGGTACCGGGCCGTCGTGCTGAAGGCGCTGCAGCGGCCGGCCGACGCCTATGCCTCGGCGGATCGCGCCGTCGCGGTCGCCCGCGACCTGCGCGCCAGGGATCCCGCCGACCGCGGCGCCGCCAACGTCTTCGCGATCGCAGGAGAGGTGCGCGCCCAGACACTCAGCGAGCTTAACCGCCTGCCCGAGGCCTACGCCATGGTGGAAGAGGTGCTGGGCGCCCACCGCCAGACCATCGAGCGGTCGGGCAACGCCCCCGGCGCGCGCCGCACCCTGGGCGAAGCCCTGCGCAGCGCCGGCGTGGTCTACTACAACGGCGGCGCCTACGCCCGCGCCTGCGCCGCTTGGGACGAGGCGCTGGGCGTCTACCGAGGCCTCGATCGCGAAGGCAAGATCACCGGCCACGACCGCACCGCCACCCTCGCCGAAATCAGGGCGGCCAGCGCGGCCGCCTGCAACCCCCCGCGCAAGGGGATCACAGGACGGCTCTGAGGCGGCCTATTCCGCCGGCGCCACCGGGATCAGGATTTCGCCGCCGCCTTCGCGGAACTTCTGGGCCATCTCGGCCATGCCCGTTTCGACGTCGTTCTGCTGGCGCGCGGCGTCGCGGATGTCCTGGCTGATCTTCATCGAGCAGAACTTGGGGCCGCACATCGAGCAGAAGTGGGCGGTCTTGAACGCTTCCTTCGGCAGGCTCTCGTCGTGGTACTCGCGCGCCGTCTCGGGATCGATGCCCAGGTTGAACTGATCCTCCCAGCGGAACTCGAACCGCGCCCGGCTGATCGCGTCGTCCCACATGCGCGCGCCGGGGTGACCCTTGGCCAGGTCGGCCGCGTGGGCCGCCAGCTTGTAGGTCATCACGCCGACCTTCACGTCCTCGCGGTTGGGCAGGCCCAGGTGCTCCTTGGGCGTGACGTAGCAGAGCATCGCCGTGCCGAACCACCCGATCATCGCCGCCCCGATCGCCGAGGTGATGTGATCGTAGCCCGGCGCCACGTCGGTGGTGAGCGGGCCAAGCGTGTAGAAGGGGGCCTCGCCGCAGGTCTTCAGCTGCTTGTCCATGTTGGCCTTGATCTTGTGCATCGGCACGTGGCCGGGGCCCTCGATCATCACCTGGACATTGTGCTTCCACGCGATCTGGGTGAGCTCGCCCAGGGTCTCCAGCTCGCCGAACTGGGCCGCGTCGTTGGCGTCGGCGATCGAGCCCGGACGCAGGCCGTCGCCCAGCGAGAACGAGACGTCGTACGCCTTCATGATCTCGCAGATGTCCTCGAAGTGCTCGTAGAGGAAGTTCTCCTTGTGGTGCGCCAGGCACCACTTGGCCATGATCGAACCGCCCCGCGAGACGATGCCGGTCACGCGCTTGGCCGTGAGCGGCACATAGGCCAGCCGCACGCCCGCATGGATGGTGAAGTAGTCCACCCCCTGCTCGGCCTGCTCGATCAGGGTGTCGCGGAAGACTTCCCAGGTCAGATCCTCGGCGACGCCATTCACCTTCTCCAGGGCCTGGTAGATCGGCACGGTGCCGATCGGCGCGGGGCTGTTGCGGACGATCCAGTCGCGGATGTTGTGGATGTTGCGTCCGGTGGACAGGTCCATGACCGTGTCGGCGCCGCAGCGGATCGACCAGACCATCTTGTCCACCTCGTCCGAGACGTGGCTGAGGACCGCCGAGTTGCCGATGTTGGCGTTGATCTTGACCAGGAAGTTCCGGCCGATGATCATCGGCTCGAGCTCGGTGTGGTTGATGTTGGCCGGGATGATGGCGCGGCCGCGGGCGATCTCGTCGCGCACGAACTCGGGCGTGCAGAAGTCCGGGATCTCGGCGCCGAAGTCCTCGCCGTCACGGATGAAGGCGTCCGTCTCCTTGCGGCGCAGGTTCTCTCGGATGGCGACGTATTCCATCTCGGGCGTGATGATCCCTCGGCGGGCGTATTCCAGCTGGGTCACGTTGGCCCCGGCCTTGGCGCGGTAGACGCGTCGCGGGGCGGTGAACTCGGGCGCCAGGTGTTCGCCCCGGGCGAAGCCGTTGTCCTCGGGCTTCACCGCGCGCGGGTTCTCGACGATCTCGACGTCGCCGCGGCTGACGACCCAGGGCTCGCGGGTCTTGGACAGACCCTTCTCGATGTCGATGCTGACGGTCGGGTCGGTATAGGGCCCGGAGGGATCGTACAGCGTCAGCGCCGGCTCGTTGGCCGACGGGTGCACCGCCACCTCGCGAAACGGCACGCGGATGTCGGGCCAGATCACGCCGGGCTGATACACCTTCTTGGAGCCCGGGCGTTCGCCCGTGGGGATGGCGGCGGCGGCCAGTTTGCCTGCAGGCTTGTTCATCGCGTTCGTCCTCAAATGACGGACGGATCACGGGCGTTGGTTGGGTGTCGGCCCTTCCCTTCGCCGGCATGACCCGGATCAGGTTCGACGGGTCGTGGGCTCGCCCACCTCTCAGCCGCCTGAGCGCGGCCCCCCGAGGATGGGAGAGGTTTAAGCCTGTTGACGTCGGAAGGAAACCACCGATGCCCGGCGACTGCGCTATGTCAGGAATCGACAGAGACGAAAGGCTGTCGAGAAGATGAACTCACGCAATGCTCATTCCTTCAGCGTTCTTCCGGGTTCCCGCTCAAGCAACCTGACCAGAAAAACTGAGATTCAACTCTCAGGCGACCCGTAGTTCACAAATCAGATTGCCGACATATGCTGGCCGCCAGTGGGGTAAGCATGACGGTTCAGTTGAGACCGGATTTCGACGCGGTCGTTTCAAGCCTCTACGAGGCTGCAGCCGTGTCCTACAGCTGGGGGCCAGCGCTCGATGGGCTTGCGCGGCTCACCGGAAGTCGTGGTGCGCTGATCACCCGCCCCGATCGCGCGCACGACGGGCTCGCGTGCTCGGAAAGCCTTGAAGACACCGTGGCCCAGTTCTTCGAACAGGGCTGGCACAACGACGATCTCCGCTCCACGCGCGTCATGGCGAGGACTCCCCAAGGTGGGTTCAGCCGCGACCAGGACATCACCACCGCCGACGAGCGGGCGCGCTCTGACTACTACGAAGGCTTTGCGCGGGCGGCCGGCGTGCCCTGGTTCGCCGCTTGCGGGCTGGCCGACAGCGCCTCGGTCATCGGCGTCTCCATCCAGCGCACCGATGCGGAAGGGGCGTTCGACGACGGCGATCTTGAGCGATTGCGCCGCATCAGTCCGCATCTGGAAAGCGCGATGAGCTTCGCGCGCAACGTCGCCGACCGGTCCAACGCGCAGGACCTGGACGCCCTGGAGGCCTCGGCCACTGCGGCGTTTGTCGTCGATCACGAGGGTGTCGTTAGGGCGATGAACGCCCGAGGCGAACAGGAGATGTCGCGCCTGGTCACCACCCGGCGCCGGCGCCTGACCGCGTTGGATCCCATGCTTCGGACGAGGTTCGAGCGGCTTGTGGCCGGCGCGGCGATGTTGGCCCGCAGCGCGAGCGCACCGGTCCAGGAGGGCCCCTTGCGGCTGACGGCCGCTGACGGATCCATGGCGCTGGCAAGCGCGATGCCGCTCTGCGGCGCGGCCAGACAGCTGGGAGACGGCCGCGCAATCGTCACCCTGACCGCGATCTCGCAGACCGTCGGCGTCGACGCCGCCGTACTGGCGACCGCCTTCGACCTGACGCCGGCCGAGGCACGCGTGGCGCATCACCTCACCCGTGGGCTGGACGCCCCCGAGATCGCAGAGGCCTGCAGCCTCTCGGTCGGCGCCGTGCGCTTCCACCTCAAGGCGATCCTGCCCAAGGCAGGGGTTCGCCGGCAGGCCGCGTTTGTCGCCCTGGCCGCGAGCCTCGGGCGGATTTAGGCCGCCAGGGCGAGCGCTGCGCGGCGGCGGCGCAGGCTGGCGCCCGCCAGGCCCATGCCGCCGATCAGTAGCAGCCACGTCGATGGCTCAGGCACGCCGGGGCCGTACGTCAGGCTGTAACGCTCACTTTCCAGGATCGGCGTCGTGGGGAATGGAGCGCCCGGCCCCATCCCCGGCAGCTTCTGCGGATTGAACGGATCGACGCCCAACGCCCGCAGACGGGCGATCACCTGATCGGCGTCTGACTGCGTCGCGAGAAAGTCCGGCGCGGCCAGTGCGCCGCGGAACGCCAGAATATCCTCGCCAGAGCCCTCGTTTCCGGGATCGACCTGGTCCACCAGGACTTGGCGCGCGATCGGCGCGAACAGGTCGTCGCGGAATGTGCACTGGTTGTCGATGCCGCCCGACACGCAACGACCGCCGAGGTTGTCCACAAGCCGGATCGTCGAGTCGCTGAGCTCAAAGCCGCCCACATCGACGTCCCGGAAGTTTCGCGTGTCGACGAAGCCGGTGATCGAGCAGCCGCCCGCGCAGGGATCCTGTCCCTCGAAGCGGTTGGAGTCGAACGTGAGGTTGAAGGTCTGTCCCACCTGGGTCAGCGCGGTGAACTCGCTGTAGCGGTTCATCTCGATGGTCCCGATGTCGAAGGCGATCGTCTTGTCGAGCAGAGGGCCGAACTCGAGCCCGTACCCCGACAGCCCCAGGGCCTGAAGGCTACCCGACACATAGCCGACCAGATCCAGGCTGGTGACCATGTTGCCGCCCAGGACGTCGTAGCGGGTAACGCCGATCGAGGCCGCGCCGGGAGCCCGGACCTGCAACTCTGCCCCGTTCGCAGCGGTGAACCAGCTTGTCGTCAGGTCGCTCCACGTGTTCTTCGCAGTGTCGAACACCTGGACCGGCGCGCTGAAGGCGTAGTTCACCCCCGCGCTCACCGTCTCAAAGGCCACCTTCTTCACGATGTCGAAGCCCGCGCCGATCTTGGCCGACAGGATGGTGTAATCGAATCCTGCGATCTCGCCCTTGAGCGGGAACGGCAGGCCGACGGCCGTGGCGAACGCCTGAGCGGCGTCGACGCTGACACTGACCAGCCCCTGCCGGCTGACGATCGCCGGCCCGCCTGCGACGTTCGTGGTCTTGGCGTCAAAGTTTGGCGCGGCGCCGCTCACGGTGAGGATCTTGCTTGGGTCGGTGTAGCTGAAGGACGGCCCACCGACGTCGACGCCAAAGACGTTGGCGTTGCCGGCCTCGGTCACGCCCATCAGGTACGTCGAGCCCTGTCCCAGGTTCACCTTAAGGTCGCCATAGAGACAGCCGCCGAGGCAGCCGCTGCCGCCCGCTTCCAGCTTCAGCCCATGGACGAGCCGTAGATCGGCGCTGAACCGACTGTCCACGTCCATATAGTTGGACGAGCCCTGGCTCAGGGTCGTCGCCAGCGTGAACGACTCGCCGATCTTGCTGGAGGCCATGCCGTCGGCGCCGCGAACCAGGGTTGTCGCCGTGGCGGTGGTCCCGAAGTTCGCAACCTGTCCGCTGACCGCGTTCGCCTGGAACCCCAGCTTGGGCGTCGCCGAGCCGTGAATCTCGGCCCCGAAGGCGTAGGGCGGCTCGCCGGCGACGCCGCCGATCGCGCCGCCATACGACGCGTTGAGAAGCATGAGGTTCGCGGTATGGCTGCGTACCTGCGAGTTCTGGCCCGTCAGGTACGTCTGGCCCCCGACGTCGAACCCGATGACGGCCGCCGCCGGCGACGGTGCGCCGATCGCTAACGCAGCGACAACACTGATCCCCAACCAAGAATGCCGCGCCATGACCACACTCCTACCAACAACAGCAGCGGCGGAGCGTAGGGGTGGCGGGCGTCCTGGACCCTACCCAGATGGGTAGCCTGCGCATTTGCAGGGACGATGAACCCTGGCGCGCGTATCATGCATTAAGGGGACGAGCAGGAGAACGCCCATGAGGTTTGTTGTCATCGCCCTGGCCGTCGGCGCGGCCGCCGTTTCGGGCCCAGCCTTGGCCGCGAAGCCCTCGCCGCTCGGCCCGGCCCCGGCGTCGGGCGGGGGCCTGCCCTCCGGCCAGTGCATCCGCTCAAGCGATATCCGCAATCACACGGTCGGCGATCGCAACACCCTGCTGATCGACGTTCAGGGCAAGGGCGCCTATCGCGTCACGATGAAGGGCGCCTGCCTGGCCGGCGCCAACTCGTCCGACCCGATCATCACCCGCAGTCCGCCCGGCGCGACCCTGATCTGCAGGCCGATCGACATGGACGTGTCGATTTCCATAGGCGGCTTCGCGACCCCCTGCATCGTGGATTCCATCGTCAAGATGTCGCCCGCGGAGGTCGCCGCCCTGCCGAAGAAGCTGAAGCCTTAGCCCGGAGATTTCGCCCATGAAGGCTCTCGTCGCCGCTCTCGCCGCGGCTGTTTCCTTCGGAACCGGGGCCATGGCCGGCCCGGCGTCACTGTCCGGCGACGACTGCGTCCTGATCCAGGACATCCGCAACCACACGGTCGTCGCTCAGAACACCATGCTGATGGAGGTCTTCGGCAAGGGCGTCTATCGCGTCACCACGGCCCAGGCCTGCTTCCGCAGCGCGATTTCATCCGATCCGATCGCCTTCAACACCCGCGGCCGCGAGCGGATCTGCAAGGCCAGCCAGCTCGGCCTGCAGGCCCGCAGCGGCTTTTGCGGCGCGCAGTCGATCGAAAGGCTGACCGCGGAAGAGGTCGCCGCCCTGCCCAAGGCGTTGAAGCCGTAGCCGTAAGGCGGTAGCGGTCGGGAATGCACCTCGCCCGCTTCAATCCCGTCCGCTTCGCCCATCTGCCCACGCCGTTCGAGCCGCTGCCCGGCCTGACGGAGCATCTGGCGCGCCCCGGCGGCGGCGGCCCGGCGCTGTGGATCAAGCGCGACGACTGCACGGGCCTGGCCGGCGGCGGCAACAAGACCCGAAAGCTCGAGTACCTGCTGGGCGACGCGCTGGCCAACGACGCCGACACCCTGGTCACCCAGGGGGCGATCCAGTCGAACCATGTGCGCCAGACGGCCGCCGCGGCCGCGCGCTTCGGCATGAAGTGCGAGATCATCCTAGAGGCCCGCACCGGCTCGAACGCCCAGGACTACAACCGCTCGGGCAACGTCCTGCTGGACGAACTGCTGGGCGCGAAGGTGCGCACCGTGCCCGGCGGCACCGACATGAACGCCGAACTGGCCAAGGTCGCGGCCGAGGTCGCCGACCGCGGCGGGCGGCCCTATGTGATCCCGGGCGGCGGCTCGAACGTGATCGGGGCGTTGGGCTATGTCGAGTGCGCGCTGGAGCTGGTGGCCCAGGCGAACGACGCCGGCCTCGAGATCGACCGCATCGTCACCGCCACCGGCAGCGCCGGCACCCACGCCGGGCTCGTGGCGGGTCTGGCCGTGATGGGCGCCGACATCCCGGTGCTGGGCATCGGCGTGCGCGCGCCGAAGGAAACCCAGGAGGCCAACGTCTACAAGCTGGCCCGCGAGACCGCCGCGCTGCTGGGCCATGAAGACCGCGTGACCCGCGACATGGTGGTGGCCGACTGCGACTACGTGGGCGCGGGCTATGGGCTGATCGACCAGGCGGTGGTGGATGCGCTGAAGACCATCGCGCGCACCGACGGGATCCTGCTGGACCCGGTCTACACCGGCAAGGCGATGAAGGGGCTGATCGCGCTCTCGAACCGCGGCGACTTCGACGGCGAGACCGTCGTCTTCCTGCACACCGGCGGCGCGCAGGGCCTGTTCGGCTACCAGTCGGAACTGGAGGGCAAGCTGTGAGCGACTCCTCGCTGACTCTGGGGGTGCTGGGCGGCATGGGTCCGGCCGCCACGGTCGAGTTCCTGGCCAAGCTGCAGGCCTACACGCCGGCCGAGAAGGACCAGGACCACATCCGGGTCATCGCCGACATCAATCCGAAGGCCCCCGACCGCAACGTCCCCGGCACGAACGCCGGCGACGTGCTGGCCGAGATGGCGGGCGCCCTGCGCGGCGCCGGCTGCGAGGTTCTGGCCATGCCCTGCAACACCGCCCATGCGCACGCCGACGTCATTCAGCGCGCCTCGGGTCTGCCGCTGATCGACATGATCGAGCTTGCGGCGCGGGCCGCCGGCCAGACGGGCGCCATGCGCGTGGGCGTGCTGGGCACGAAGGGCGCGCTGAAGCTGTATCGCGAATACCTGGCCGCCCATGCCATGGGGCTGGTCGCCCTGCCGCCCGAGCGGCAGGAGGCGTTCATGCAGACGCTCTATCGCATCAAGGGCGGCGACCTGGGGGACGCGGCGACCCGCGAGATGCAGGGCTACGCCGAAGAGCTGCGCAAAGCCGGCGCCGAGGTGCTGATCGCCGGCTGCACCGAGGTGCCGCTGGTGCTCGACGACCGCGACGTGAAGCTGAAGCTGGTCGACCCCGGCGACCTCTTGGCCCGCCAATGCGTCGCCGTCTGCCTGGGCTGGGAGCCCATGCCCCACGTCCCCGCCTGAGCAGGAGAGCGGCCGGCGCGCGACCGGCCGCCCCTTGGGGCCGATTAGGCCAGGATCATCCGGCGACGGCGCACCATTGCGCCCACGCTGCCGAAGCCCAGGATCATCAGCGCCCACGTGCCGGGCTCCGGCACCGCGCCCGTCTGGAGGGCGACGTTGTCGACCAGCAGGGCGGACGACATGCTGTTGTCGCCGTTGTTCCGCACGCCGGCTTCCAGGGTGTACTGGCCCGGACCGAGGTTGGCGCTGAAGCGGGTCCAGCCCGTCGCACCGTAGTCGCCGACGCTGCCGACGTTGGCCGAGAACACGGTCTGCGACGTATTGATGTCGAAGATCCGCACGTAGCTGTCGTCGTCATAGGGCATGTAGTCGAAGGCCAGGAACGCCGCGTCGCCCGAAAGCGTGCCGGCGGTCAGCAGGGTGAAGGTCTGGCTGAGGGTGGTGAAGACGCCCTCGCCGACACCCGCGTCCAGGCGGGCGAACACGTCGCCATCGGTGGCCGTGTAGTTGGCGCCCTGCGAGCTGCCGGCCGAGCCGACCACGGAGAGAAAGCCGTTCGTGGTCCAGCCGCTGAAGTCCAGCGTCTCGAAGCTGCCGTTGTCCAGGGCCAGCGCCTGGCCGCCCGCCATCGACAGTCCGACTGCCAGGGCGCCCGCCGCGAGGAGATTGCGAATGTTCATGGTCGTCGCTCAAATCCGATCCGCAGGAGACCGTCTCCTGCCGTCGAGCCCTGCTCTGCAAAGACCTTGCTAGTCGCGGCTGTCTCGATTTGGCGCGAGCCTAGAGGCGCCCCGCCCCGAAGGTGTCGCACACGCCGGGATCGCCCGCCTCGGCGCCTTTCCGGAACCACCGCATGCGCTGCTCAGAGCTGCCGTGGGTGAAGGCGTCGGGCATCACCTGACCCTGGGCCTTCCGCTGCAGCGTGTCGTCGCCCACCGCCGCGGCGGCGCGCAGGCCGTCCTCGATGTCGCTGGGGTTCAGAGCGACCTGCCCGCCCGAAACGGCAGAGGCGTTGGCCGCCCAGACGCCGGCGTAGCAGTCGGCCTGGAGTTCCAGCCGCACCGAGCCGCTTTCGGCCCCCTTGGCGCCCATCCGCTGCGCCCGCTCGGAGGCGCCGGTCAGGTTCTGGACGTGGTGGCCGATCTCGTGGGCGATGACGTAAGCACGCGCCGCCTCGCCGCCCGCGCCGAACTTGGTCTCCAGCTCCTGCCAGAACGACAGGTCCAGATAGACCTTGCGATCGGCCGGGCAATAGAACGGGCCCATCGCCGACTGGCCCATGCCGCAGCCGGTGCCGGTGGCCTGGTCGTAGATCACGATCGAGTCCGGCGGGCGGTAGGTCTGCCCGGCCTCCTTGAACTTCAGCGCCCAGACCTGGTCGACGTTGGTCGACACCACGTCCACGAAGCGCCCGGCCTCGTCGGCGGGCGTGCCGCGCACGCCTTCCTGCTGCTGGGCCTGGGGCGAGACGCTGTTGACCACACCCATGGTGGTGGACGGATCGATCCCGAAGAAAAAGTAGCCCGCCAGCGCCAGCACGACGCCGCCGATACCCATGCCGCCGGTGGCCACCGCGCCCAGCCCGCGCCGGTCCTCGATGTTGCCGCCGCCCTGCCCGCCCTGCCAGCGCATCAGCGGCGGTTCCGGGCGGCCGCCGCGACGCGACGGTTGGACTCAGCCAGCGCGGCGTCGGACATCGACGGATACACCGGCGCCGTGGCGGCGGCGCCGAGGGACGGCTCATAGCGAAGTTCAGGCACGCGCGGCGCGCTCCTCTGCAGGTCGGCCGCGCCCTGCTCGGCCCGCAGCCGGGCCTCCAGAGCCATCAGCTGGTTGGACTGGTCGATCATGCGCCGCTGGGCCGCCTCCTGCTGCGCCCGCAGCTCATCCAGCTGGATCTGCGACGACAGGGGCTGCGCCGTCGCAGGCGCGGCGACAGAAAGGGCGAGAAGCGCAGCGAGCGGGAGGCGCATGAGTGTAACCATGCGCGACCAACGGCTTTGACGCTAGCGGCGTTCCACGGTGTAGCGAGCCAGTTCCCGGCTGGGCTGCTCCCAGGTCGGCGCCAGCTCCAGCGCCTTGCGGAAGTCGAAGTAGGCGGCCTTGAGGTTGTCCAGGCCCTCATAGGCGAGGGCGCGGTTGAAGTAGGCCTTCTCCGGCTCCTCGACGCCCATCTCGAGCGCCTTGTTGATGTCGGCCAGGCCCTCGGCGTACCGCCGGGCGCCCACGTGGGCGGCGCCGCGGTTCACATAGGCCTCGCCGATGTCGGGCTTGGTCTCGATCGCCCGGTTGAAGTCGAACATCGCCGAGGCGAACTCCTTGCGTCGCAGCTTCAGCACGCCGCGATTCACATAGGTCCCGGCGCGGTCGCGCAGGCTGAGCAGTTCGGTGTCCAGGGCCATGTCGCACATGCCCTCGGACTTGGAGTCCGAGAGCCCGGTCAGCGCGGCCACGGAGCATTGGCGGGCCATGCCGCTGCCCAGCACGGTGACGGCGGCCTGCGCGCCGGACGCGGCGGCCAGAAGCGCCGCGCCGGCGGCGAACGCGAGGATATGCGAGGTCTTGAGCATGGGGGAGCGCTCCGGAGCCTGAAGGGTTTGTGGGAGGGTCCGCTTGTAACGCCGTTGTGTCAATTCAACCCTCAGGCATCGCGCTTCGCGACCCGCCGGCTAACGGGCCCGGAAGCGCTGCAACTCGCGGTTCAGGATGTAGACCCCGCTGCCCGCCACAATCACCGCCCCCACCAGGGTCAGCGGATGCGGCAGCTCGCCCCAGATCACCAGGCCCAGGCCCGTGGCCCAGATCAGCTGAGTGTAGTCGAACGGCGCGATCACCCCGATAGGGGCCTGCCTCAGCGCCTCGGTCAGGAACAGCTGCCCCACCCCGCCGATCAGGCCGGCCACGATCAGCAGGGCCAGCGTCATAGGATCGGGCGTCACCCAGTGGAACATCGAGCCGACCGCCCCCAGCACCACGCCGCCCAGGGTGAAGTAGAAGACGATGGTCGGGCCCTTCTCGGTGTCCGAGATCTGGCGGATGGCCACCATGGCGCCAGCCGCGCCCAGGGCCGACAGGATGCCCAGTGTGACCCCCGGAACGTTCATCTCGCCCGGCACAGGGCGGGCCATGATCAGCACGCCGATGAAGCCCACGAACACCGCCGCCCAGCGATGACGGCCCACCTTCTCCGACAGCAGCAGCGCCGACAGCGCGGTCATGAAGAGCGGCGAGGTGAACTGCAGCGCCGTGGCCTCGGTCAGCGGCAGGTACTGGACCGCCGAGAAGCCGCAGACCATGCCGGTCAGGCCCACGGTCGCCCGGATCAGATGCCCGAACGGCCGCTGGGTCTTCAGCACGCTGAAGCCGGTGGTGCGCGCGATGTAGAGGCCCAGCGGCACGAACGCGAACAGGTTGCGGAAGAAGATGATCTCGAAGACCGGGATGCCCCGCTCGCCGGTGAACTTCACCAGCGCCGACAGGCAGGCCATGCACGCCATCGCCGCCACGCGGAAGGCGATGCCGAGGGCGACGTTCTGGACGGGCGCGGTCACGGGCGCCCTTAGGCGGGACGATGGGCGTGTCCGTCAACCGCCACCTTCGCCGCAGCGGCTTCAGAGCCGCATGACGATCACGCCGCAGACGATCGCGATGGCCGCCGCCCAGCGCCAACGCCCCGCCGGCTCCTTCAACAGGAACACGCCGATCAGCATGGCGAACAGCACGCTGGTCTCGCGCAGCGCCGTGACCAGCGCCACCGGCGCGCGGGTGAAGGCCCAGAGCACGATCCAGTACGAGCCCAGCGACAGGGCGCCGGCGGGCAGCCCTGTCCGCCAGCCCTGGAACAGTACCGCCGGGGCGCGCAGCCCGCGGGTCGCCATCGCATAGGTCAGCATCACCAGCCCGTCGGCGACGAACATCCAGAGGGCGAACGAGGTCGCCGACCCTGCGATGCGCGCGCCCTGGGCGTCGGCCAGCGAATAGCCCGCCACGAACCCCGCCGTGCCCAGGGCGTAGGCCAGCGCCGGCCCGGGCAACCTGGCGAGGCCGGGTCCGCCCCGGAACGCCATCAGCGCGACGCCGCCCGCGATCAGCGCCACGGCCATGGCGCCAGCCGGCGGCAGCGCCTCGTTCAACAGGACGATCCCGCCCAGCGCCACCAGCGGCGGCGCTGCGCCCCGGGCCAGCGGGTAGACCTGCGACAGGTCTCCATGCTGATAGGCGCGGATCAGGAACAGCTTGTACCCGGTGTGCAGCAGCGCCGACCCTGCGACCCACGGCCAGGCCGCCGCCGCGGGCAAGCTGAAGAACGGCAGGAGCAGGAGCGCGAGCCCGCTCTGGGTCATCGAGAGCACCAGGATCGACGAGAACCGGTCCAGGCCCACGCGCACCACGGCGTTCCAGCCCGCATGCATGAGGGCGGCGGCCAGGACGGCGGCGAAGGCGACAGTGTCCAGCGGCTTGCCTTGGTGCGCGGCGGGGCGCTCACTCTCGGTCAAAAGAAGGATTCGGGGGAACGTAGATGTCGCAAACAATCCTGCAGCCCGTCGTCGCGCTGCTCGCTTGGTCGATGGTCATGTGGGCCTGGCTCTACGCCACGCGCATCCCGGCCATCGCGAAGGCCAAGGTGGCGATGGACCCGTCCATGACCACCGCCGACCTGAACCAGCACCTGCCGGCCAGCGTCCGGTGGAAGGCCGACAACTACAACCACCTGATGGAACAGCCGACGCTGTTCTACGCGGTGGCGCTGACCCTGGCGCTCCTGGACCAGGGCCACGGCATGAACACCTGGATCGCCTGGGGCTACGTGGCCTTGCGGGTCGTGCACAGCCTGGTCCAGGCGCTGACCAACGTGATCCTGGTCCGCTTCCTGATCTTCATGGTGAGCTCGCTGGCGTTGCTGGCGCTGGTGCTGCACGCCGCCTTGGCGGTGTTTTAGCCGCGAGGCTAAGCTCTCGAAAAATGGGAGGCCGCACGTGGCGCGCAGGCTGGTGGATCTGTCGATCCCGATCACGAACGACATCGTCTCGGACCCCGAGGTGATGCGGCCGCAGGTCACCTATTCCCGCCACAACGAGACGGTGGGCCAGATCGCCTCGTTCTTCCCCGGGCTGACCGCCGAGGACCTGCCGGACGGCGAAGGCTGGGCGGTGGAGCAGGTGCGCCTGTCCACCCACAACGGCACCCACATGGACGCCCCCTGGCACTTCCACTCCACCACCGACCAGGCCGGGGCCAGCCGCCCTGCGCCGACCATCGACGAGGGCCCGCTGGACTATTTCCTCCAGCCCGGCGTGAAGCTGGACTTCCGCCATTTCGAGGACGGCTATGTCGCCACCGCCGCCGACGTCGAGGCCGAGCTCAGACGCATCGGCCATGAGCTCCAACCGCTCGACATCGTGCTGGTCAACACCGCCGCCGGCGCCGCCTATGGCGACCCGAACTACATCCACAAGGGCTGCGGCATGGGCGAGGAGGCGACGCTCTACCTCACCGAACGCGGCGTGAAGGTGGTGGGCACCGACGCCTGGTCCTGGGACGCTCCGTTCAGCCATACCGCGAAGAAGTGGGCCGAGACCCACGACCCCAGGATCATCTGGGAAGGCCACAAGGCCGGCCGCCTGCGCGAGTACTACCAGATCGAGAAGCTGACCAACCTGGAGGCCCTGCCCGCCGATGGGTTCACGCTGTCGTGCTTCCCGGTGAAGATCGCGGGGGCGTCGGCGGGCTGGATCCGGGCCGTGGCGATCTTGGACGCCTGAGCTTTACCCATCCCCCGTCATCCCGGGCGCAGCGCTCGCCAGAGCGCGGAGATCCGGGACCCAGCAGACGCGAGCACCACGCCGCGCGATGCAAGAACCTGTGACCTGGGCTCCGTCACGGCCCAGGCCGACCCGCTCGCCTCCTGAGAGTAATCCGTTTGGAGGATGCGGGCGCAAGCCGCCGCGCGGCAGGATCGCCCTTGTTCAAGGGCAACGAAGGGGCGCCTGATGTCATTCAAGTTCAAGTTGGCGACGGTCGCTGGAGCGGCGGCCGCAGTGGTGTTGGCGACCGCGCCGGGCGTCGCCGGAGCGGCGACGCTCACGTTCGATGCCAGCGACGCCTGCAGCGGCGGTTGCAGCGACTATGGCGCGATCTCGCAGACCTACGGCGACATCGCGGGCAAGGTGGACGTGCAATACTCCAGATCGCTGTCGAACCCCGGCCCGCTCTCCTGGTGGAGCATCTATGGGGACCTGCCGGGCGTGGCCTGGGGCGAGCCCAACGCGATCGCCGAGGTGTTCCTGCGCCCGCTGGCGGGTTTTCAGGTCACGCTCCTGGGGTTCGATCTGGGCTCGTACGGCGGCGCGGACCGGCGCACCCAGGTGACTCTGCTCGGGGCAAACGGGGATGTGCTGGGCGAGTTTCCCAACCTGACCGTCGGGGCGGTCCATGCGTCGTTCGCGTCGAACCTGACCCGGTCTGACGGCATCCGCATCCAGTGGGGTCCCGACGCCTACGACGTCGGGATCGACAACATCGCGTTCGAGGTCACGGCCCTCGCCGGCGGCGTGCCCGAGCCGGCGACGTGGGCGATGATGATCCTCGGCTTCGGCGTTGTGGGAGCCGCGGCCCGGTCGCGGGCACGCGTCCTGGCCGCCTAGCCAGGAAGGCGGCCCGCCATCCCCTCACCTCCCGCGCGAAGCGGCGGGAGGTAAGGGAACCCCTACCCCAGCTGCTCCGCGTGCCAGCGGAGGTGGTCTTCCATGAAGCTGGCGATGAAGTAGTAGCTGTGGTCGTAGCCCGGCTGGCGGCGGAGGGTCAGGGGCACGCCCGCCGCCCGGCAGGCTTCCTCCAGCAGCTCGGGCTTGAGCTGACCTTCGAGGAAGTTGTCGGCCTCGCCCTGGTCGACCAGCAGCGCGTCCACGCGCGCGCCATCCTCGATCAGCGCCGTCGCGTCGTAGCGGCGCCACGCGGCGCGATCCTCACCCAGGTAGCCGCCCAGCGCCTTCTCGCCCCAGGGGCAGCGCATCGGCGAGCTGATCGGCGCGAAGGCCGAGACGCTCTTCCAGCGGCCGGGAGTCTTCAGCGCCAGGGTCAGCGCCCCGTGGCCGCCCATCGAGTGGCCCGTCAGCCCCTGGCGGCCCATGTCGACCGGGAAGTTGGCGGCGATCAGCTCCGGGAGTTCGGAGACGATGTAGCTCTCCATCCGGTAGTTCGCGGCCCACGGCGCCTCAGTGGCGTCGACGTAGAAGCCGGCGCCCAGGCCGAAGTCGTAGGCGCCATCGGCGTCGTCGGGCACGCCCTCCCCACGCGGGCTGGTGTCCGGCGCCACGAAGATCAGGCCGAGTTCCGCGCAGGCGCGCTGGAACTGGCCCTTCTCGGTGACATTGGCGTGGGTGCAGGTCAGGCCCGACAGGTACCAGAGCACCGGCAGCCGGGTGCCCGCCTCGGCCGCCTGGGGCGGCAGGAAGACGCTGAAGGTCATCGGCGTCTTCGTCTCGCGGCTCTGATGGCGATAGACCCCCTGGACGCCGCCGAACATGCGGTTGGTGGAGACCGTCTCCAGGCTCAATAGACCACCACCGAACGGATGCTCTCACCGGCGTGCATCAGGTCGAAGGCCCTGTTGATGTCTTCCAGCGGCATCTTGTGGGTGATCATCGGGTCGATCTGGATCTTCCCGTCCATGTACCAGTCGACGATCTTGGGCGTGTCGGTGCGGCCGCGCGCGCCGCCGAAGGCGGTGCCCTTCCACACCCGGCCGGTGACCAGCTGGAAGGGCCGCGTGGCGATCTCCTTCCCGGCCTCGGCGACGCCGATGATGATGCTCTCGCCCCAGCCCCGGTGACAGGCTTCCAGCGCCTGGCGCATGACGGTGGTGTTGCCGGTGGCGTCGAAGGTGTAGTCGGCGCCGCCGTCGGTCAGGGCCACGAGATGGGCGACGATATCGCCGTCGATGGTCTTGGGGTTCACGAAGTGGGTCATGCCGAACTTGCGGCCCCATTCCTCGCGGTCGGGGTTGATGTCGACGCCCACGATCATGCCCGCGCCCACCATCTTCAGGCCCTGGATCACGTTCAGGCCGATACCGCCAAGGCCGAAGACGACGCAGTTGGCGCCCGGCTCCACCTGGGCCGTGTTGACCACCGCGCCGACGCCCGTGGTGACGCCGCAGCCCACGTAGCAGGCGGTGTCGAACGGCGCGTCCTTGCGGATCTTGGCCACCGCGATCTCGGGCAGGACGGTGTAGTTCGAGAACGTCGAGCAGCCCATGTAGTGGTAGATCGGCTGGCCCTTGTAGCTGAACCGGCTGGTCCCGTCGGGCATCAGGCCCTTGCCCTGAGTGGCGCGGATCGCCGTGCAGAGGTTGGTCTTGCGGCTGAGGCAGCTTTTGCACTGCCGGCATTCCGGCGTGTAGAGCGGGATCACGTGGTCGCCCACCGCGACGCTGGTCACGCCCGGGCCCACCTCGACCACCACGCCCGCGCCCTCATGGCCCAGGATCGACGGGAACAGGCCCTCGCTGTCGAGGCCGTCCAGCGTATAGGCGTCGGTGTGGCAGATCCCCGTGGCCTTGATCTCGACCAGCACCTCGCCGGCGCGGGGGCCCTCGAGGTCCACCTCCACGATCTCCAGCGGCTTCTTGGCCTCGAAGGCGACAGCGGCGCGCGTCTTCATGGGTTTTCCCTCGACTTGTTCGGCGGCGGGCGCCTTTTTCCAGAAACGGATGATCATGTGAAGGCGATTGCGCGTGGCGGCCAACTCTCTTGATGCCCGGACCGAGGACCTGCTCGCGCAGCTGACGCTGGAGGAGAAGGTCCGCCTGCTGGCCGGCGCCAGCTCGTTCTCGCTGCACGGGATCGAGCGGCTGGGGATCCCATCCCTCAACATGACCGACGGCCCCACCGGCGTGCGCTCGATCAAGGGCGTGCCCGCCACGGTCTTCCCGGTCGGCGTGGCCGTCGCCGCGACCTGGAACCCCGACACCGCCCGCGACGTGGCCGCCGCCATCGGGCGGGAAGCGCACGCCCTGGGCGACCAGGTGGTGCTGGCGCCCACCATCAACATCATGCGCATCCCCACCTGGGGCCGGAACTTCGAGAGCTATTCCGAGGACCCCTACCTGGCGGGCGTGATGGGCGTGGCCTACGTCCAGGGCCTGCAGGGCGAAGGGATCGGCGCCTCGCTCAAGCACTACGCGGCCAACAACCAGGAACTGGAGCGCTTCGAGGTGGACGCCCGAATCGACGAGCGGACCTTGCGAGAGATCTACCTGTCGGCCTTCGAGCGGGTGGTGAAAGAGGCCGATCCTTGGACCGTCATGGCCTCGTACAACCGCCTGAACGGGACCCACGCCTCGCAGCACCGTGGCCTGCTCACCGACATCCTGAAGGACGAGTGGGGCTACGAAGGCATGGTGGTCTCGGACTGGACGGCCGTGCGCTCGACCGCGCCATCGGCCAACGCCGGCCTGGATCTGGAGATGCCCGGGCCCGCCAAGTGGTTCGGCGACAAGCTGTTGGCGCTGGTGGGGACCGAGGTCTCCGAGGCGCAGATCGACGACAATGCGCGCCGCGTCCTGCGGCTGATCGTGCGGTCGGGCCTGCTGGACGGGCCGCGGCCCGCGGGCGAGCTGAGGTCGGCGCGCCACAAGCAGATCGCCTTCGAGGCGGCCTGTGAGGCCATGACGCTGCTGAAGAACGACGATGGACTGCTGCCCCTGAGGCCTGGCCTGAAGCACGTGGCGCTGATCGGCCCAAATGCGATCCGGACCCTGTTCCAGGGCGGCGGCAGCTCGCAGGTGACCACCGACGAGACCCGCACCCTGGCCGACGGCCTGTCCGCCGCCCTGGGCCCCGACGTGGCGCTGGCCGTCCACAAGGGCGTCGACAACGATCCCTACCCGCCCCCCGCCGACCGGCGCCAGTTCAGCCCCGACGAAGCCCGCGAGGCCGAGGGCCTGAAGGCCGACTACTTCCCGACCCAGGACCTGTCCGGCGAGCCGAACAGCTCGGGCGTCGAACGGCACATGGTGCGCTGGGTGGCCGGCGCTATGGCCACGGCGCGGCGACCGGCCTACCGCGCGTTCCGCTGGCGCGGCTGGTTCTGGCCCGAACAGTCGGGAACCTACGAGTTCGGCCTGCGCAGCACCGGCGTCGGGCGCCTCTCGCTGGACGGCGGCCTGCTGATCGGCCCCGACACCCCCGCCACGGCCGACCGCTACGACGTCACCGGCCAGATCGTGCCGCGCCGCCTGGCGACCCGTGAGCTGGAGGCCGGGCGCGGCTATCCGATCGAGCTGGAGTACGTCCCCGCCCGCCCCGACCAGGACTTCGTCGCCCTGGGCGTCCGCGCCCCGTCCGAGCCGATGGCCGCCGCCATTGAGGCCGCGAAGGCCGCCGACGCGGTCGTTCTGGTGCTGGGCTCGGCCGCCGTCACCGAGGCCGAGGGCTACGACCGCGAAGACATCGACCTGCCGGGCGCCCAGGACGACCTGGCCCGTGCGGTCCTGGCCGCCAACCCCAACACGGTGATCGTCCTCAACACCGGCTCGCCCTTCGCCATGCCGTGGATCGACGAGGCCCGGGCGGTGCTGCAGATGTGGCTGCCCGGCGAGACCGCGCCCGACGCCCTGGCCGCCGTCCTGACCGGCGCGCGGTCGCCGGGCGGACGCCTGCCCGTGACCTTCCCGAAGGCGTTCGGCCAACACCCTGCCCACCGCGTGGAGCCCGACCCCAAGGTTTGCGAGTACGCGGAGGGGCTGGCGGTCGGCTATCGCTGGTTCGACGCCGAGGGGGTGGCGCCGTTGTTCCCGTTCGGTCACGGCCTCGCCTACACCACCTTCGAGATGACGGATCTGAAGGCGCCGGCGACCGCGCGGGTCGGCGAGCCCGTCGATCTCCAGGTCACCGTCGCCAACACCGGCGAGCGCCCCGGCGCCGAGGTGGTCCAGCTCTACGTCGCCGCGCAGGCCCCGCGCCTGCCCGGCCCGCCCAAGGCGCTGAAGTCCTTCGCCAAGGTCGCCCTTGCCCCCGGCGAGCGGCGGACGTTGACCCTGACGCTGGAACCCGGCGCCTTCGCGGTCTGGGACGGCGGCTGGACGATCGATTCCGGCGCCTACGTGCTGCACGTGGGCCGCTCGGCGGGCGACATCCGCGCATCCACGACGATCCGGCTGGCCTGACTGCCCCCTCTTTCCGCATTCAGGCGTTCTGGGGTCACGCGCAGAATTCCACGCTACGCGAATTTCCTAGTCCGACAGTAGAGTATACCGCCAGCTGTGTGGCGACGTCTGTATATCGAGGACAACCCGATGGCGGCTCAGAAGCAGTCCCGGTTCATCAGCGGCTTCGGGGTTCAGGTGCTGTCGGCCATGGTCGTGGGCGTCATCCTGGGCCTCATCGCCCGCAATCTCGGGCCCGCCGAGGGCCAGCCCGGGTTCGCCCTGGCGGAGACCCTCCGGATCCTGGGCTCCAGCTTCATCCAGCTGCTGAAGGCGCTGGTGCCGCCGCTGGTGTTCACCGCCATCGTGGCCAGCATCGCCAACCTGGCCGACCTGCAGAACGCCGCGCGCCTCGTCTGGCGCACCCTGCTCTGGTTCGCGATCACCGCCCTGATCGCGGTGGTCATCGGCATCACCCTGGGCCTGGTTCTGCAGCCCGGCCTGCACGCCGGCGTCACCGCCGAGGCCGCCAAAGCGCCCAGCACGACCGGCTCGTGGCTCGACTTCCTGACCGGCCTGGTGCCCTCCAACTTCCTGGGCCTCAGCGCCTCGACCAAGCTGGTCGACGGCGCGGCCACGACCAGCGTCTCGTTCAACGTACTGCAGATCCTGGTGATCTCGCTGGTGATCGGCGTCGCCGCCCTGCGTTCGGGTGAAGCGGGCAAGACGTTCCTGGCCTTCAACGCCTCGGCGCTGGCGGTCATCCGGAAGGTGCTGTGGTGGGTGATCCGGCTGACCCCGATCGGCACCGTGGGTCTGCTGGGCACGGCTGTGGCCAAGTACGGCTGGGATGCGCTGTCGCAGCTGGGCCAGTTCGCGCTCGCTATCTACATTGGCCTGGGGCTGGTCTTGCTGGTGGTCTATCCGGCGCTGCTGGCGGCCCACGGGCTGAACCCGCTCCGGTTCTTCCGGACCGCCTGGCCCGCGATCCAGCTGGGCTTCGTCTCGCGCTCGTCGATCGGCACGCTGCCCGTCACCGAGACCGTCAACCAGGCGCTGGGCGTGCCCCGCGCCTACGCCGCCTTCGCGGTCCCTTTAGGCGCGACCACCAAGATGGACGGCTGCGCCGCTATCTATCCCGCGATCTCGGCGATCTTCGTCGCCCAGTTCTTCGGCGTGCAGTTGCAGATCACCGACTACCTGCTGATCGTGTTCGTCTCGGTCCTGGGCTCGGCCGCCACCGCAGGCCTGACCGGCGCCACGGTGATGCTCACGCTCACCCTTGCGACCCTGGGCCTCCCGCTGGAAGGCGCGGGCCTGCTGCTGGCCATCGACCCCATCCTCGACATGGGCCGCACCGCCGTGAACGTCGCCGGCCAGGCCCTGGCGCCGACCCTGGTTTCGAAGGAGTTGGGGGTGCTGGACGAGCGCGCCTACGCGGGCGATACGCCCCTGGCGGCCGAAGCCGCGCCGTCCTGAACGGTTGGTGCCCCAGGCCGGACTCGAACCAGCACGCCTCTCGACAGCAGATTTTGAGTCTGCCGCGTCTACCATTTCGCCACTGGGGCAGCGGCCGGTGAACATAGGCGCCGCAACGCTTGCGTCAACGCGAGCCTTGCGCCGGGGCGGTCGAGGTCGTACCTGATAATCGTTCGCAAGACGGCGGGCGCAGGAACCAATCTTCGATGCACGAGATGCCGGCCGAGGTCGCTGACGCCGCCACGATGGAAGCGAACGGGTTCTCCCGCCTCAGCCAGGCTCAGGCCGGCGACCGGGGCGTGATCGCCGAGGTGCGCGCCGACCACGCCAACGATCATGGCGGGGTCGATGTCCATGAGCTGGAGCGCCGCCTGCTGGAGTTCGGCTTCGTCGAAGGCGCCCGTTTCGAGATCCTGCATCAGGGCCTGTTCGGCGCGGATCCCATCGCCGTGAAGCTGGACGACATGCGCGTGGCGCTGCGCCGCCGCGACGCCGCCGACGTCTGGGTGCGGCTGGAAACCCAATGAGCGAAGCTGCAGTGCTCCGGCCCGCGCGCGTGGCGCTGGTCGGCAACCCCAACACCGGCAAGACCGCCCTCTTCAACGCCCTGACCGGCGGCCGTCAGAAGGTGGCCAACTATGCCGGCGTGACCGTCGAGCGGAAGGAGGGCTTCGTCACCACCGCGGGGGGTCGCAACCTCTCGATCCTGGACCTGCCAGGCACCTATTCGCTGCGCGCGCGCAGCCCCGACGAGGTGGTGACCCGCGACGCGGTGCTGGGCCGGCTGGAGGGCGAGACCGCGCCCGACGTGGTGCTGGCGGTGGCAGACGCCACCAACCTGCGCCTCGTGCTGCGGCTGATCCTGGAGCTAAAGGCGGTGGGCCGGCCGATGGTGCTGGCGCTCAACATGTACGACATCGCCCAGCGCCAGGGCCTGCGCATCGATCTGGAGGGCCTGGAGCGTGAGCTGGGCTGCCCGATCGTCACCACCGTGGCCACCCGCAAGCGCGGCATCGACGAGCTGACCGCCAAGGTCGACGCCCTGATCACCTCCGGCCAGTTGGCCACCGACAACGTCTGGCGAGAGCCCTCGGCGGGCGAGATCCGCGACGCCCATCGCGAGGCGCAACGGATCCTGAAGGCCCACGTCCGCCCGCCCGAACGGCCCGACACGCTGACGGGTCGCGTCGATGCGGTGCTGCTGCACCCGGTCGCCGGGCTGGCGATCCTGCTGGGCCTGCTGTTCCTGATGTTCCAGGCGGTGTTCACCTGGGCTGGGCCTCCTGCCGACGCCATCGAGGCCGGCGTCGGCTGGCTGGGGACTCAGGTGGGCCTCCTGCTGCCCGATGGCCTGCTGGAGAGCCTGATCGTCGACGGCCTGTTCGCCGGCGTCGGCAGCGTGCTGGTGTTCCTGCCGCAGATCCTGGTGCTGTTCCTCTTCATCATCCTGCTCGAGGACTTCGGCTACATGGCCAGGGCCGCGTTTCTGATGGACAAGATCATGGGGGGGGCCGGGCTACACGGGCGGGCGTTCATCCCCCTCCTGTCGTCGTTCGCCTGCGCGATCCCGGGGATCATGGCGGCGCGGGTGATCGACCAGAAGCGCGACCGGCTGACCACCATCCTGGTGGCGCCCCTGATGACCTGCTCGGCGCGGATTCCGGTCTACACGCTGATCATCGGCGCATTCATTCCGGACCGCATCGTGGGGCCCGGCCTCAACCTGCAGGGGCTGGTGATGTTCGGCCTCTACGCCGCGGGAATCCTCTCGGCGCTGGCGGTCTCGTTCGTGATCCGCAAGGTATTCTGGCGCGGCGCGGTCGAGCCGTTCCTGATGGAGCTGCCCACCTACAAGCTGCCCTCGTTCGAGAACGTGGCGCGCAACCTGCTGCTGCGGGCGCAGATCTTCCTCAGCCGCGCCGGTCGCATCATCCTGCCGCTGATGGTGCTGGTTTGGGTGCTGTCCACCTTCCCCGGCCCGCCGGCGAACGCCACCCTGCCGGCCATCGACTACAGCTTCGCCGGCATGATCGGACACGCGATCCAGCCGCTGTTCGCGCCGATCGGGTTCAACTGGCAGATGGTGGTGGCGCTCATCCCGGGCTTCGCCGCCCGCGAGGTGGCCGTGGCCGCCCTGGGCACCGTCTATGCCGTCGGCGACGCCGAAGCCAACGTGGGCGCCCTGGGCGCGCGGCTGGCCGAGCAGTGGAGCCTGGCCACCGGCCTGTCGTTCCTGGCCTGGTACATCTTCGCCCCGCAATGCGCCGCCACCCTGGGCGTCGTGAAGCGCGAGACCAACTCCTGGCTCTGGATGGGCGTGATGTTCGCCTACATGGTCGCCCTGGCTTACCTCGCTTCGTTCCTGGTCTATCGCGGGGCCGTCGCCCTGGGCTGGGGCTAGGCGAGGGCCAGAGTCGAAAAATCGCCCCCGGGTTGCGTTAATTTCGCTTTTTCCGTGCGTTTTAACGCGCCGATAAAGGAGTGAGGGGAATGCTGTGTCTGCCATGCAGAACCAGCTGGAAATCGCCCAGGACGTTCCCCCCGGGAAAAAGCCGATCAAGGTCAGACAGACCCTGTGCAAGCGCGTCCGCGAGGCCCTCCTTTCGCTCGGCGGCGAAGCGCACCGATCGATTGTGATTGAGCAGGTGGCCCGTAACCTTGGCCACGACGTCCGTCAGATCCCCGAAGAGCTGCAGCTCGAGGTCATCGTCTCGTTCGAGCAGACCTGGCGCGACGAGCGCAAGCGCGCCGCCTACGGCTTTCACCTGCCGTTCGGGGAAGGCTCGCACCGATGGGGCGTGCGCACGGAAGACGCGCTCGCGGCTTAGGCTCTGTTGCACTCGGGGGGACGTCGAAACAGGCCCCCGATCAAAAGCTTGAGCGGGTTTCGGCGCGGATCAGCCCGGGATCTTCGGCGGATCGCCTTCGCCCGACAGCTGGCCCGCGGCGGCCTGCAGCCGGCCCAGCAGCCGCTTGAGCAGCGTGACGTCCTCGGGCGAAAGCCCCGCGATCAGCGCCGCTTCGTAAGCCAACGCCAGGGGCGCGATCTCAGAATGCAGGCTTCGGCCCTCCGGCGTCAGCGTCAGCACGTGGCTTCGGCCGTCCGTCTTGTTCTCGGCGCGCTTGATCAGGCGACGCTTCACTAGCCCCTGGGCGGCGCGGCTGACCGTCACCTTGTCCATCACCGTACGCGCGACGATCTGAACCTGGGTCATGCCACCGTCTTCCGCCAGCACGCAGATCAGCCGCCACTGCGGGACCGTCAGGCCGAAGCGGTCCTCGTAGGCCCGCGCGATCAGGCCGGACACGGCGTTCGAGGCCACCGAGAGCCGGTAAGGCAGATAGGCGTCCAGCTTCAGCCCGCCTTCGGGGCCGTCCCGCTCCGCCCCTCCGGAACCCGGCCCGCCGGAACGCAGCAGGCTCATGCCTGGGCGACCTGCTGCTCGATAGCGCCGAAGATCGAATGGCGCCGGGCGTCGACCATCTGGATGCGGACCGTGTCGCCGGGCTTCATGAAGGGCGTCACCGGCTTGCCGCCGAGCAGCGTTTCGACGGTTCGCACCTCAGCCAGGCACGAGTAGCCCAGTCCGCCCTGTTCGATCGGCTTGCCCGGACCGCCGTCGGCGTCGCGGTTCGACACGGTGCCTGAGCCGATGATCGTGCCGGCCACGAGGTTGCGGGTCTTCGCGGCGTGCGCGATCAGCGTGCCGAAGTCGAAGGTCATGTCGACGCCGGCGTCGGCCTCACCCAGCGGCTTGCCGTTCAGCTCGACCTCCAGTTTCCCATGCAGCTTGCCGTCCTTGAAGTTGGGCAGGGCGTCGGGCGTGACCGCCACCGGCGAGAACGCCGACGCGGGCTTGGACTGGAAGAAGCCGAAGCTCTTGCCGATCTCGCCGGGGATCAGGTTGCGCAGGGACACGTCGTTGCACAGCATGACGAGGCGGATGTGCTTCAGCGCCGCCTCGCGCGTCACACCCATCGGCACGTCGCCCGTGACGACGGCGATCTCGCCTTCCATATCGCAGCCCCAGGCTTCGTCCTTCAGCGGGATGGGGTCGCGGGGGCCCAGGAAGCCGTCCGAGCCGCCCTGGTACATCAGGGGATCGGTCCAGAAGCTGTCGGGCATGTCGGCGGCGCGGGCCTGACGCACCAGGGCCACGTGGTTCACATAGGCCGAGCCATCAGCCCACTGATACGCGCGCGGCAACGGGCTCGCCGCATCGTGCTCGTGGAAGCGCGCCTTCGGCACCGAGCCATGCTCCAGGCTCTCGGCCAGGCCGCGCAGCTCGGGCTCGCAGCGCTCCCAGTCGTCCAGCGCCGCCTGCAGCGTCAGCGCGATGCGGTCCGCCGGCGAGTACCAGGCGAGGTCGTTCGAGACCACCACCAGGCGGCCGTCCCGGCCCCCCTTCAACGACGCCAGCTTCATGCGCTCTCCTTCGTGATCAGACGCGTCACCGTAACCCCGTCTTCGTACGACCGAGGCTCATACACTCTCACTTCGACGCGGATGTCACCGCCCGCATCGTGCTCCCACATGTAAGCCCGCGCGAAACAGACATCGCGGCCCTCCGGCGTGAAACCCTCGAACGTGTCGCCCCAGGGCGTCGCCTTGGACAGGTCGCGCCAGCCCAGCGTCATCGCCCGGTCCAGTTCGTCGAGCGCCGCGGCCATCAGGTCGTCCTGCAGGCTCATCCGCCCTTCCAGCTGTCGACATAGGCCGTATTCTCCACCGAGGCGGCCGCCTCGCCCACGTCCAGCGGATCGCGGGTGTCGATCATCACCGCGTACTCGTCGGTCGCGGGCTTGGGCTGGCTGAGCATGTTCTTCAGCGCCTTCGGATGCGGCCCGTGGGTGAAGCCCGACGGGTGGAAGGTCATCATGCCCGCTTCGATGTGATCGCGGCTGAAGAAATCGCCGGCGTGGTAGAACAGCACCTCGTCGTAGTCGTCGTTGTTGTGGAAGAAGGGGATCTTCAGCGCCCCCGGATCGGTCTCGAACGGCCGCGGCGCGAAGGTGCAGACCACGAACCGGTCCGAAACGAACGTCGAGTGCACCGACGGCGGCAGGTGGTAGCGGTGGCTGACCACCGGACGGATATCCTTCACGTTCAGGCGCACGGGCGCCAGCTCCCCGTGCCAGCCCACCGCGTCCAGCGGGTTGTAGGGATAGGTCACGGTCGAGACCTGGCCCCGCTTCTTCACCTCGACGCGGACGTCGCCCGCCTCAGCCTGGTGGTCGCGGAAGACCTCGTCCATCTCGGGCGTGTCCAAGATGGCCGGATCGAACAGGGCGTGTGGCCCCATCAGGCCGCGGTCCGGCAGCCGGAAGTGGGTGTTGGTGGCCTGGATCATCAGGAGCGCCGTCGGCTCGGACGGCGCCAGCCGCCACATCGTGCCGCGCGGCAGGTAGAGGTAGTCGCCGGCGCGGTAGGCGATGCGCCCGAAATCGCAGAAGAGATCGCCGACGCCCTGATGGACGAACAGCAGCTGGTCGCCATCAGCGTTGCGCGCCAGGGCCGGCATGGGCGTCGCCAGCTTCCAGAAGCGCATTTCGGTGGCCGCGTTCTGCAGGATGACGCCCGCGGCCCATGGCGACGGGTCGGCGGCGTTCAGCCGGGCGAGGTCGAACGCGCGCGGGCGCAGCGGCCCTTCGAAGCTGGTCCAGCCGGTGGGCGGACGCGGGTGATAGAGGAAGGCGGCGGGTCCGAAGAAGCCCTCCTTGCTCATCTCGCGCTCGTAGGCGCCCTCGGGCAGGTCGGCGTGCGCCTGCCGCGAATGCGTCCCTTGAGCGCCCCGAACCGGGATCCAGTCACCCTTGGCCATGTCAGGTCTCGTCCTTGTAGAGGCTCACGGCCAGCGATTCGCCGTCGGCGACGCGGGCCCGGTACATGCCCGAGGTGTTGAAGCTCCAGGCCATCGACCCGTCGGGCGCCACGGCGATCACGCCGCCGGCCCCGCCCAGGCCCGTCAGCTGCTCCTGCACCACCCGGTCGCAGGCCGCCTGCAGGGACAGGCCCGCGTGCTCGACCAGGTCGCAGATGCGGTGCGCCACGCCCAGGCGGATGAAGTACTCGCCCGCCCCGGTGCACGAGACGGCGCACGCGCTGTTCGAGGCGTAGGTGCCTGCGCCGATCAGGGGTGAGTCGCCCACCCGTCCCCAGCGCTTGGCATTGGCCCCGCCCGTCGATGTGCCCGCCGCGACATCGCCCTGGGTGTCGCGGGCGACGACTCCCACCGTTCCGTACTTGCCTTCCTCATGGACCAGCCTCGCCTTCCCCGAGGCCGGCGCGGCGCCGGCGGGCCTGGCCGGGACCGGCAGACCCAGTTTGCCCAGGGCCGTTTCCAGGCTGCGCCACCGTTCTTCGGTGAAGAAAAAGCCGGGCTCCACCTGCTCGAGCCCCTGGCTGCGGGCGAAGGCGTCGGCGCCCTCACCGCCCAACATCACGTGGGTCGAACCCTCGATGACCGCCCGCGCCGCCGAGATCGGATGGCGCGTCGTGGTCAGGCCCGCGACTGCGCCCGCCGCCAGGTTTCGGCCGTCCATGATGGAGGCGTCCAACTCGTTGCGCCCCTCGGCGGTGAAGGCCGCGCCGCGGCCGGCGTTGAACAGCGGATCGTCTTCCAGGATGCGGATTGTCGTCTCGACCGCATCCATCGCCGCGCCGCCCGCCCGCAGCACCGCCGCGCCGGCCGTGGTCGCCGCCGCCATGGCCTCGCGATAGGCCGTCTCCTGCTCAGCCGAGAGGTCGCCCCGCGCAATCGCGCCCGCGCCACCGTGGGCGACCAGGGCCCACGTCGGCTGCGTCGGTTGCGGCATGGCTCAGTCCTTCGCGGGCAGCACGCCCCGACGGATCTGATCCAGTTCGATGCTCTCGAACAAGGCCTTGAAGTTGCCCTCGCCGAAGCCCTCGTTGCCCTTGCGCTGGATCATCTCGAAGAAGATCGGGCCGACCATGTTCTCGGTGAAGATCTGCAGCAGCAGGCCCTGGCCCTCGCTGGGCGCGCCGTCGATCAGGATGCGGTCGGCGCGCAGGCGTTCCACGTCCTCGCCGTGGCCCGGCAGGCGCGCGTCGATGCCGTCGAAATAGGTGTCGATCGTGTCCTGAAACCTGACGCCGCGATCGCGCATGGTTTCGACCGAATGGTAGATGTCGCCGGTTCCCAGCGCGATGTGCTGGATGCCCTCGCCCTTGTAGTCCTTGAGGAATTCCTCAATCTGCGAGTGCTCATCCTGGCTCTCGTTCAGCGGGATGCGGATCTTGCCGTCCGGGCTCGTCATCGCCTTGGAGATCAGGGCCGTCTGCTTGCCCTCGATGTCGAAGTAGCGGATCTCCCGGAAATTGAAGATGCGCTCGTAAAACTCGGCCCACTTGGCCATCTGGCCGCGATGGACGTTGTGTGTCAGGTGGTCGAGGTAGGTCAGGCCCACCTCGTTGCCGGCCCGCGCCGCCTCGGCGCCCTCTATCGGCAGGAAGTCGACGTCATAGATCTCCTGGGCGCCGTAGCGGTCGACCAGGTAGAGGTTCGAGCCGCCGATCCCCTCGATGGCCGGGATGTTCAGCTCCATCGGGCCCACCGGACCCTGGACGGGCTTCGCACCGCGCTCCACGGCCAGCTTGAAGGCCTTCGCCGCGTCGCGCACGCGGAAGGCCATGGCGTTGGCCGAGGGGCCGTGCGCTTCGCGAAAGGCCGCGGCCTGCCCCTGGGGCTCCATGTTCAGGATGAAATTGATGTCGCCCTGACGGAACCGCAGCACGTTCTTCGAGCGGTGCTTCGCGACCGCGGTGAAGCCCATTTTCTCGAAGAGGTCCTTCAGCCGCTCAGGCTCCGGCGAGGTGAACTCCACGAACTCGAACCCGTCGGTGCCCAGCGGATTGTCGAACAGATCGCGGGTCTCACCGGTCTTCGGGGGGGCTTGCACGCTCATGACGGTCTCCGGTCCTGGGGTGTCGATCTAGTATCATATGAAACTATATCGCGATAGCCTCGCGCGATGAAGCGGCGTTTGGGTTGGGAGGCGGAGATCGGAGCTGACGCCCGACGCGACATTCCCTGCGGGCGCTGCTAGGCAGGCACCACATTTCTCGCGTTGGGGCCGGCATGTTCCGAAGAATGTACGAGTGGGTGATGGGCCTGGCGGGTTCGCGTCACGCCCCGACGTCGCTGGCTGCGATCTCGTTCGCCGAGAGCTCGTTCTTCCCCATCCCGCCCGACGTCATGCTGGCGCCGATGGTGCTGGCGCGGCGGGATAAGGCGTTCTTCTACGCGGGAATCTGCACGCTCGCCTCGGTCGCCGGCGGCATGCTCGGCTATGCGATCGGCGTTTGGCTGGAACCGTTGGGCCAGGCCATCCTGAAGATCTTCGGCCATCCCGAAGGCGAGGCCGAGTTCAAGCGCTGGTTCGACCAGTACGGACTGGCGGTGATCCTGATCAAGGGCGCCACGCCGATCCCCTACAAGCTGGTGACCATCACCGCAGGCCTGGCCCGGTTCGACCTTTTCACGTTCGTATGGGCGTCGATCCTGACCCGTGGGTTCCGCTTCTTCGCGGTGGCGGCGATCCTGAAATACTTCGGCGAGGCCATGCTGAAGGAGTTCGAGCGGCGGCTGAACCTCTACAGCGTCATCCTGCTCGTGCTGCTGGTCGGCGGCATTGTCGCCCTCAAGTTCATTTTCTGACGTTTCCCTAAAGGCTCGGGTTGGGCCATAAGGGCGGGCCGATGACGAATGTGCTTCGACCTTTCCTGGACCGCTGGCGCCTTGTCGCCGTCCTGGTCGCCGCCGCGATGCTGGCCACGGCCCACGCGTTCGAGACGTTCGGCGGCTATGCGCCGTGCACGCTTTGCCTGCGCCAGCGCGAGGTCTACTGGACCATCCTTGGCCTGGGCGCGGCGTTCATGATCCTCGTCCGCCTGCCCGGCGGCCCGCGGTGGCGCGAGGCCACCTGCTGGGTTCTGGGACTGGTGTTCCTCGCGGGGTGCGGCCTGGCGGTCTATCACGCCGGCGCCGAGTGGAAATTCTGGCCCGGGCCGCAGGCCTGCGCCTCAGCCAGCGGCGGCCTCGACCTTTCGAACCTGTCTGCGGCGCTGGACGAAAAGATCCGGCCGCCGGCCTGCGATGAGGCGCCCTGGGTGTTCGCCGGACTTTCCATGGCCGGGTGGAACGCGGTCATATCCCTGGGCCTCGCGGGCCTGAGCGCCCTGGCGGCGATCCGTGAGCGAGGCAAGCGATGAGCCACGGCAAGCCCATTCCTCCGCGCCCGGGCCGTGGCGCACAGGCGGCGCGCATGGCCGAGATCCTGCGCGTGGATCACGCGGGCGAGCTGGCCGCGGTGCAGATCTATCGCGGACAGCGCGCTGTCATGGGGGCCTCGTCCGGCCAGACGAAGCTGGCGGGACACTTCGCCGAACTGGAGGCCCAGGAGGCCGAACACCTGGCCCGCTTCGACAAGCTGCTGACCGAGCGTTGCGTGCGGCCGACGGTGCTGACGCCGGTCTGGCGGTTGGCCGGTTTCGCCCTGGGCGCTGGAACCGCGCTGATGGGCGAGAAGGCGGCGCACGCCTGCACCGAGGCTGTCGAGACCGTGATCGAGGGCCACTACGCCGAGCAGATCGCCGAGCTGGCGCAACGCGATCCCGACCTCGCCGCAGAACTATCCCAGTTCCGCGACGAGGAGCTGGCCCACCGCGACCGGGCGGTGGAGGAAGGCGCGCGCGAGGCGCCCGGCTATCGCCTGCTGTCGGCCGTCATCGGCGCCGGCTGCCGCGCGGCGATCAAGATCAGCGAGAAGGTCTAGCCGCCCCAAGGGGCGTGGCCGGCCACAATTCCGGGGACAACTCGGACGGGTTGAGGCGACTCAAAAAAACATCCGCTATGGAGTGGTCACGGCCCAAAAGTTCTGCTTTTGTTCATGTCAAGGAGTCATCAAGATGGCGGACGGAAGCAGACAACAACTGACCCGTGACTGGACGTACGGGGAGGCCCGGCTGGGTTGGGCCACGGCGGCCAGATCCAGCCTCTGGGCGCGCTGCGGCTGCGGACGCGAGGCGGCGGTCGATCCCCGCCCCTGGCTGGCCCAGGGTCTCAGCCGCCAGACGCTGCACGACCTGGAACACCGCCTGCGCTGCGTCTGCGGCGCCCGGCAGGCCAGCCTCGAGATTCGCGGCCTGGCCGAGGCTCCGGGCGGCGGCTCGGGCGGCATCCACGTCTTCCGCTGAGCGCGGCCCCGACACGAGAGCATAAGCCCCCAAACGAAACAGCCCCGGACCAGGGGTCCGGGGCTGCGTCGGCGTTCGTCCGTCAGCCGATCAGTTGTTGATCTTCACGACCACAAATTGCTGTCGGCGGCGGCGCAGCATGGCGCCGGCGAGGCCGAAGCCGCCGATCATCATCACCCACGTGCCGGGCTCCGGCACCGCCTCGCCGATGGCGAACGACTGGGTCAGGTCCTTGTGCGGGTACTGCTTCGGATACTTGCCGTCCTTGAACGGCGTCAGCAGCTTGATGTTCGAGTAGACCGGCCCCTCGGCGTAGGTGAACGCGCTGGTGTAGGTGTTGGCGTTCGACAGCGCCGCGATGCGGCTGGTCAGGATGTTGTTGATGCTGGTGGTGTTGCCCGTCGCCGTCACCGTCAGGCCGCTGACAACCTTCCAGATCGCGCCCTGCACGCTGGCCAGTTCGTTGGTCTTCGCGGTGGTGCTGATGTTGTGGTTGTACCAGACCTCGGTGCCGTAGTTCACCAGCTTGCCGATCTGCACGATCTCGTCGTCCGAGAGATAGTCGCGCTTGTTCGGGTCCCAGTGGGAGTTGTGCTCAAGCTCGATGTCGTCGGTATAGGTCAGGTCGGGCTTGTAGTCCGCCAGCGAGATCGAGTGGTAGACGTCCACACAGAAGGCCACGAGGTTCTCGAACGGCTCGTTCGGCGTGCCCTTGATATAGCCGTCGAACAGAACCGGAGCCGCCTTGACGGTGACCGTCGTGAAGCCGGAGCCCGACAGCCTGAGCGTCCGATAGCTGTACATCTCGCCGTCGTCGAAGACGTAGGTCGCAGCGTGAGCCGCCGGAGCCATCGTCATCGCACCGAAGGCAAGAGCCACCGCCGGAACCACAGCCTTCAGCGTGGCCACGATGGCGCCGCTTCGGACAGAATTTGTAAGCGCTTGAAACACGTTCATATCCCCACACGGACCAGCTTCGCTCACACGTGCAAGACGCATGCCGCGAACCTGTGCCTTTCGGAACCTACTGTTAAGCCATTTGCAGTGCAGCGCAACGCAACTCGCCCGAGCGGCGAGTCATCGGCGAGACATGCCCGTGAAGCTCGCACAGCGGGGGTTAACGTGCCTCCTAGAGCCTGTCTGGCCGTCGTCCGCAAGTCCGCCGCGCAGGCGCCAGGCGTCCCTTGGGGCAGAACGACGATCCTCGTCAGATCGCGCGTCCCGGCGGAAGGGCGGCTCCCCCGCTTGGGGGATAGGGGGAGCCGCGTTCCGAACGCCCTTTGCGGGCGCCGGGGGCAGGAGGCGGACTGGGGGAGGGGATGCCCGCGTCGCTGCAACGACCCCAATCTGGAGGTCCGGTGTGGCGGGGATAGGGCCTCGGCGTGGCCGAAAGGAATCCGGATGCGGTTTTGTGCAGGCGGCTGTTTCGCGAACGTTTCAACGGCGCCGCGCGCGCGGCCATCAGGGGCTTGAACGGCCGTGGCAGAGTGGCGGACATCAAGGAAGAGGAGTTCCGCCCGATGAAGCGACGCATGATCCTGGCGCTGGCGCCCGCGTTGTTCGCGACCGCCGCCGTGGCTCAGCCCCCGGGGCCGCCCGCCCCGCCCCGCGGCCCGCACGGCGCGCCCACCGCCGAGATGAAGGCGCACCACGAGGCGATGGCGAAGCAGCACATGGAAGACCTGAAGATCGTCCTGCGGCTGCGCCCCGATCAGGAGCCGGCTCTGGCCGCCTTCCTGGCCGCGCATGACCCGAAGACGTTCACGCGCCGCCTGCCCGACCCGGCCTCGCAGACCACGCCGCAGCGGCTGGAGGAGATGGCCAGGGTCGAAGCCGACATGGCCGCCCACCAGAAAGCTTCGCGCGACGCCTTGGCCAAGTTCTACGCGGCCCTGTCGCCTGATCAGCAGAAGGTGTTCGACGCCCTGCATCGCCTGAAGGGCCATGGCCCCGGAGGTCCGGGCGGTCGGCGCATGATGATTCACGGCGGTCCCGGCGCCCACGCGATGGGCGGTCCGGGCGGTCCTGGCGTCATGATCATGCGGCGGCATGGCCCGGGCGGTCCGGACGACGATGGCCCGCGCTGAACGGTCGGCCTGCGCGAATGTGGCGAAGTCGCTATGACGGCGCCACAGTTCGCGGCGAGAGGACCCGCCATGACACTTGCGCCTTCGGTTCTGCCCGCGCGCCACATCCTGGTGGTCGACGACGACACCGAGCTGCGGGCGCAGATCGTGACCTACCTCACCGAGCACGGGTTCCAGGTGCACGCCGCCGCCGACGCCAAGGCGATGGACATGGCGCTCAGCGCCGCGCCCATCGACCTGGTGGTGCTGGACGTGATGCTGC
The DNA here is from genome assembly GCF_965284355.1 of Phenylobacterium sp. NCBI lineage: Bacteria > Pseudomonadati > Pseudomonadota > Alphaproteobacteria > Caulobacterales > Caulobacteraceae > Phenylobacterium > Phenylobacterium sp. The sequence goes on from NZ_OZ260078.1 coordinate 1,671,298, forward strand.
CCGGGGAGGACGGCCTGTCGATTTGTCGTCGGCTGTCTGCGGATGGCGGACCGGCGATCATCATGGTCAGCGCCATGGGCGAAGAGATCGATCGGGTGCTGGGGCTGGAGCTCGGCGCCGACGACTATCTGGCCAAGCCCTGCAGTCCGCGCGAACTGCTCGCCCGCGTGCGCGCTGTGTTCCGGAGGCTGGAGGAAGCCCGCGGCGGCGCGCCCAAGCGCGGCAAGGGCTACCAGTTCCAGGGCTTCGTGGTAGATGTCCTGCGCCGTCAGCTGCGGGCGCCCAACGGCACCACGATCCTGCTGACCTCGGGCGAGTTCTCGCTGCTGTCGGCGTTCCTCGACCATCCGCAGCGAATCCTGTCGCGCGACCAGCTGCTGGACATCGCCCGCGGCAACGAGAGCGATGTCTTCGACCGTGCCGTCGACGTGCAGATCAGCCGCCTGCGCCGCAAGCTGCACGCCTGCTCGCAGGGCGAGATCATCAAGACAGTCCGCGGCGCCGGCTACATGTTCGACGTGGCGGTCACCCGCCCATGACCCACTCTCACAGATGAGCCGAGGAACCGGCGGGCCCAGGCTGTCGATCGGCCTGCAGCTCGTCCTGCTCATCCTGGCCTGCCTGGCGGCGACGCACATCGTGGTGTTCGTCGCGATCGCGCTCCTGCCGCCGCCCCAGCCGCCGATCTATCGGCTGAGCGAGATCGCAACCGCGCTGCAAGGCGGCTCGCTGGACAGCCGCTTCGGCCGGCCCATGCAGCGTACGGTGTCCGCCACGCCGCCCGCGCCTCGCGCACCTGAGGGCGGCCCGCCGGGTCGCCGCCGCTCCGGCCGTACGGTCGAGGCGCTGGCGATCACCCTTGGAAAAGCGCGCGAGGACGTCCGCTTCGCCCCGGTGCCGCCCTCGGGGATCGAGCGCCTGTTCCGCCCGGAACGCGGCGTGCGCCAGTTCGTGATCACCCACCGCGAACGGCTCGACCAGCGTCCACCCCAGCCGCCGCCGCCGCCTCCAGGCCCCGACCGGTTCCAGGTTCCGCCACCGCCTGGCCCGCACGCCTTCCGCGATCTGGATCACGCCATCGGCCCGCGGGAGATGGTGCTGGGCGACTTCACCGCCGCGCTGCGCCGGCCAGACGGTCGATGGACGGTGGTGCGCTCGAGCCCCGAGCCGTTTCCCACCGAGTGGCAGAAGCGCGCCTCGCTGATCCTGCTGGCCGGTTTCGTCGTGGTGGCGCCCGCCGGCCTGCTGTTCGCCCGCCGGATCACAGCGCCGCTGAAACGCTTCTCAGAAGCCGCCGAGCGCCTGGGCCGCGATCCGCACGCCCCGCCGGTGGCGCTCACCGGGCCCGCCGAGATCGGGGCCGCGGCCGACGCCTTCAACAACATGCAGGCCCGCCTGCGCCGTTACATCGACGACCGCACCGCGACTCTGGGGGCCATCAGCCACGACCTGCGCACGCCGCTCTCTCGCATCCGCTTCAAGTTGGAGGCGGCCGAGCCCAAGGTGCGCGACAGCGTGCTCTCCGACGTCGCCCAGATGGAACAGATGATCCAGGGCGTGCTGACCTTCATACGGGACGAGTCGACGCCGCGCACACGCGAGAAGCTGGACCTCCTGTCGCTGGTGGAATGCGTGGTGGACGATGCGGCCATGGTCGGCGGCGACGTCGAGATCCTGACCGGCCAGCCGGTCACCGTCGAGGGCGACCCCATCGCGTTGCAGCGGCTGTTCGTGAACCTCGTCGACAATGCCGTGAAGCACGCTGGCCGGGCGCGCCTGCGGGTCAGCGAGAGCGATGGTCATGCCGTGGTCGACGTCATCGACAATGGTCCCGGCCTCTCGGACGAGGAACGTGAGAAGGTCTTCCTGCCGTTCTACCGCGTGGACACCGCGCGCAATCTCGACGACGGCGGCATGGGCCTGGGCTTGCCCATCGCCCGCTCCACCGCCCGCGCCCACGGCGGCGATGTCGTGCTGATCCCCGCGACGATGGGCCTTGTCGCCCGCGTTACGCTGCCGGTCGCCTGAGGTCGCGCGCCGCCCACACACGGTGAGTAACGCCAACTATCGACACGCATAGTGTCACTATATATGGTTCGCCGACCAGACGCCCGACGGCGCGGGGAGGAACCACATGAAGCTGCGCACCTGGCTGGCGGCTGGCGCGATCACCCTGGCGGCGGCCGGGGGTCTGGCCTACGCGAACCGCACCACGCTCCTCTCGATGGCGGCCCGCGCCCAGATGCCGGACATCGCGCCCAACCGGCCCGTCACCTGGGCCAGCGGGCCGACGACCCCGCCGACCGGCGAGCGGCCCCCGAACGTGATCCTGATCCTGGCGGACGACCTGGGCTACAACGACATCAGCCTGAACGGCGGCGGCGTCGCTGGCGGGATGGTGAAGACGCCCGCGATCGATTCCATCGGCCACGACGGTGCGATCTTCGACAACGGCTATACGGCGAACGCCACCTGCGCCCCCTCGCGCGCCTCCCTGCTGACGGGCCGAAACGCCACCCGCTTCGGCTTCGAGTTCACCCCCGCCCCGGTCGCCTTCCAGCGCCTCGTCGGCACCGAAGCCGAGCCTGGCTCGACCGTGAAGCCGAAGTTCTTCAAGGAACGGCTGGCCGACATGCCGCCCGGCAGCACCGAGCGCAGCCCGCAGGCGGTCAATGTGCTGAGCGTGCCCGCCACCGAAATCACCCTGGCCGAGGTGCTCAAGACCCGCGGTTACCACACGGTCCACCTGGGCAAGTGGCACCTGGGCGGAAAGAAGGGCTCGCGGCCCGAGGATCAGGGCTTCGATGAGAGCCTCGGCTTCATCGCCGGCGGCGCGATGTTCCTGCCCGAGAAAGACCCCAACGTCGTCAACGCGAAGCAGGACTGGGACCCGATCGATCGCTTCCTGTGGCCCAACCTGCCCTATGCGGTGCAGTTCAACGGCTCGCCGATGTTCGAGCCCAAGGGCTATATGACCGACTATCTGGCCGACGAGGCCGTGAAGGCGATCAAGGCCAACAGGAACCGGCCCTTCTTCCTCTACTTCGCGCCCAACGCCATCCACACGCCGCTGCAGGCCAAGAAGAGCGACTACGACGCCCTGCCCGGCATCAAGGATCACCGCCTGCGCGTCTATGGCGCTATGGCCAAGAACCTCGACGACAACGTCGCCCGCATCCTGAAGACGCTGAAGGACGAGGGCCTCGATCAGAACACGCTCGTGATCTTCACTACCGACAACGGCGGCGCCGCCTACATCGGCCTGCCCGAGGTGAACCGGCCCTACCGCGGCTTCAAGGCGACGTTCTTCGAGGGCGGCATCCACGCGCCGTTCCTGATGCGCTGGCCGCAGAAGATCGCGGCCGGCACCCGCTATGCCCCGCCCGTGGGACACGTGGACATCTTCTCCACAGCCGCCGGGGCCGCGGGCGCCGCGATCCCCACCGACCGCAAGATCGACGGGGTCGACCTGACGCCCTTCGTCACCGGCAAGGCGCAGGGCCGCCCGCACGAGGCCCTCTACTGGCGCTCGGGCCAGTACAAGGCCGTTCGCGCAGGCGACTGGAAGCTGCAGGTCAGCGAAGCCCAGAACAAGGTGTGGCTGCACGACCTCGCCACCGATCCGCTGGAGAAGAAGGACCTCTCGGCCGCACAGCCCGCGGTCGTGGCGCGTCTCAAGGCGATGCTGAAGGCGCAGGACGTCGAGAGCGCCAAGCCGATCTGGCCGTCCCTGCTGCAGGGGCCGGTCTACATCGACGCGCCCGGCGGGCGCACGCACAGGCCCGGCGACGAATACATCCTCTGGGACAACTGACGATGCTGCTGCCGCCCTCGACGAACGCAGACTATCGCGGCGCCCGCTCGGCCGCCTGGTTCCTGGCGCTGGCGGCGGTGCTCACCATCATCCCGGGGCTGATCCACAGCTTCCTGCCCGACGGCGGGGCCGGGGTGATCGCGGGCCTGGACATGGGCGACAAGCGCGACCTGGTCGTCAGCGTCTTCGCCTGGGAGGGCGCGACCCAGCTGGCGCTGGGCTTCGCCATGCTGGCCGTGGCCCTGCGCTATCGTCCCCTGACGCCGCTGTTCCTGGCGCTGCTGATCCTGGAGCGCGGCCTGATGACCCTGCAGGCCTGGGTGCTGAAGCCCGGCCCGCACCACCCTCCCGAACATTACGCGAGCCCGGTGACGGTGGTGCTGGCGGCCGTATTCCTGGCGCTGTCGCTGCGCCGGCGGGCCTAGGCTAGAACCCGACGCCCGGCTTGGTCCGGATGTTGAGCTGGCCGGCCAGGCCCGCCACGCGGTGATGCTCGATGGCGTGCATCGCGGGCGACATGGCCATCTCGCGGAAGGCCGCCAGCGACGGGTATTCGGCCAGCGCCACCACGTCCCACATGTCTTCGACCTCACCCAGCAGCAGTCCGGCCACCCGGCCCTGATAGCGGATTCTGCCGCCCAGCCCCTCGACCAGCTTGCGCACTTCCTCACCGTAGCGGGCATAGGCCTCGGCCCCCGACAGATGGCTGTCCGAGCCGTCCGCGTACTCGGCCTTCTCCTTGAAGCGCAGCAGGTTGACCATCACGAACGGACCGTCTTCCTCCATCCCGAAAAAGCCCATCGCCTGCTCGGGCGACGGCATCACCGCATTCTCAACCTTCATTCTTGTTCCTCCCCTGGCCCCGTCGGCGGATCAGGGCGTCGACGACGTCCACGATCTGCTGCGGGCTGTCTTCCTGCAGAAAATGTCCGCCGCTCAGCGTCACGTGCGGCTGGCCCTTGGCGCCCGGGATCCGCTCCTGCAGCGGCACGTCCATGCCGCGCGTGACCGCATCGCCATCGCTGAAGGCGGTGACGAACGGCTTGTCGAAGCGCTCCAGCACCTCCCACGCCGCCTTGTTCTCCGCCACCGAGGCGTGCTCGGGCGTCACCGGCACCAGGGCCGGAAACTGCCGGGCGCCTTCCTTGTAGCTCTCGTCCGGGAACGGCGCGTCGTAGGCGGCGACCTCGGCGTCGGTCAGGTTACGCCCCGACCCGCCGTTGACGATGAAGCCCACCGGCAGTTCCGGAACCCGCTGGCTGAAGTCGAGCCAGGCCTTGAAGCCGTCCGTCATGCCTGCGCCCACCGGCAGGAAGGTGTTGCCCGCCACGACGCCCGCGAACCGCTCTGGGAACGCCGCGACGAGCCGCAGGCCGATCAACCCGCCCCAGTCCTGGCAGAAGAGCGTGAGGCCCGTGAGATCCAGCCCCGTCAGCCACTGGCTCATCCAGTCGACGTGCCGCTCATAGGTGTAGTCGGTGCGGCTGGCCGGCTTGTCGGAACGGCCGAAGCCGATCAGGTCGGGCGCGAGCACGCGGTGGCCTTTGGCCACCAGGCCCGCGATGATGTGGCGGTAGAGATAGGCCCACGACGGCTCGCCATGCATCACCAGCACTAGGGCCCCGTCGCGCGGCCCCTCGTCGACGTAGTGCATCCGCAGGCGCGTGCCGTCGGCGTCCGTGATCTCATGATAGCGCGGCGCGTAGGGCCAGTCGGGAAGCCCCTCGAACCGGGCGTCGGGGGTGCGGAGAACGTCCATGGCAGGCTCCTGAATATAGTGACAGTATGCGTGCCACTAAATGCCCGCGTCAACCCAGACCCTCGACAGTTGCGTGGCCGGCGCGCGAGAACTCCGCGACAATGACTCGCCCCATCGACTCCGCCCCTGACCTCGAGATCGCTGATGGCCGCCGTCGTCGCGGGCAGGACAACCGCGCCCGGATCGTGGCAGCGATGATGGAGATCGTGCACGGCGGCGAGATCGCCCCAAGCGCCGAGCAGGTAGCCGCGCGCGCCGACGTCGGCCTGCGCACGGTCTTCCGGCATTTCCAGGACATGGACAGCCTGTACCGCGAGATCGCCGCGGTGGTCGGGGTCGAGGTGCGCGCGGTGTTGGAGCGTCCGCTGGAAGGCGACACCTGGCAGGCGCGACTTCTGGAACGCGCGGGCCGGTTCTCGATCGCCTACGAGAAGATGGCCCCATACAAGCGCGCCGCAGACGCCTTCAAGCACCGTTCGAAGTTCCTGGGCGGCGACTATGCGAGGCTGGTCGAGCAGCAGCGCGAGATTTTGGAACAGGGACTGCCCCCGGCCGTCGCCCGCGACCGCGACCGGGTCGAGGCGCTTGCGCTGCTCCTCAGCTTCGAAGCCTGGGCCCGCCTGCGGAACGAACAGGGCCTGTCCCCCAGCCGCGCCCAGGCTGTCATCGAGTCCGCGGTTCGCGCCCTGATCGCGGGTTCCGCAACGGAATAAGCGACCTGCCGCGCCATGGACTTTGGGAGCGGAGCGGCGCATTAGGCCCGCGTGATGCGGCGGGTTTACCCGCCATGTCGCAATGCGCGCCGATGCCTTCGGGCTTAATCGGGAACGCAGTAGGGGTTCGCCCCGATCTGCGGCTGTCCCTGCAACTGTGAGCGGTGAGCGCATGCGTCGGGCGGGGGTTTCTCCGCCAGCCACTGGACCTTCGGGCCTGGGAAGGCAGGGCGCATGTCGTGATGACCCGCGAGCCAGGAAACCGGTCGATGCGTGTCGCTCGAGCTTTGGGGCAGTGGACCTCCAGGGCGCGGATCTCCGTCTGAGCGACGACGAGAAACGGCGAGGGCCGTTTCGATCGATCGGACGGCCCGCGCATGCGTCCACGTCCGCCGATCCGTCGACCTCAGCGCGGGCCCCGCGCTGAAGGAGGCCCTCCGTCATGTCGCAAGGACGCGGACAGAGAGGGCCCTTCGCATGGCCACAAGATACTTCCTGGGCGCCGCCGCAGCGGCGCTGTTGATCTCCCATCCCGCTGTCGCCTCCGAGGCCGATGACGGCGGCGTCGAAGGCGTCATTGTCACGGGCACGCGCTCGCCCGAGGGCGTCGATGCGGCGAAGGTCGGCGCCTCGGTCACCGTCATCACCCCCGAGCAGATGCAGGACCGCCAGGTGCGCCTGGTCTCGGACGTGCTGCGCGACGTGCCCGGTTTCGCCTGGGATCACTACGATCCGATCGGCGGCCTCACCGCCGTGCGCGTGCGCGGCGCCGAGGGCAACCACGTGCTCACCTTGATCGACGGCATCGAGGCCGCCGACCCGTTCCAGGGTGAATACGATTTCGGCCAACTGCTGAGCGACGACGTCGCCCGGATCGAGATCCTGCGCGGGGCGCAAAGCGCGCTCTACGGCTCGGACGCCATTGCCGGCGTCATCAACTACATCACCCCCACCGCCGCCGAGCAGCCGGGCGGACGCATCCGCGTCGAGGCCGGCTCGCACCGCACATTCGGCGGCGCGGCCCGCTATGGCGTGGTGCTGGGCCCACTGGACCTGGTGCTGAACGCCGACGTCCAGACCACGGACGGCTACGTGATGCAGACCCTGCCGAACGGGCGTCGCAAGGTGGGATCGGAACTGGAGAACTTCAGCGCCAAGGCCGCCTACGACGTCACCGATGCGCTCCGCCTGCGCGGCGTCGTGCGCTACACGAACACCCATGCCGAGACCAACAGCTCCAGCTTTGGTCGCGGCCAGATCGACAGCTTCGGCAGCTATTCCGACGCCACCAGCCTGTTCTGGTTCGCCGGCGCCGACCTGAAGCTGCTGGACGGCGCCTGGACCCACAGTCTGTCGATCCAGGGCCTCGACGCCGAACGGAACGGCTACAGCGCCAATCGTCGGAGCAGCGGCAACGACGGTGTGCGCACCAAGGCCTCGTACGCCACGACCTACAGCCTCACCACCGGCGAGCTCGTCCACAGCCTGACCGGCGCGGTCGACTGGGAGAAGGAGACCTACCAGAACACCTCGCCGCCCAGCGCCGGAGCCGACACGACACGCCGCTCCATCGAGAACACCGGCCTCGTGGCACAGTATGACCTCGAGATCGGCGAGCACGTCACGATCGGCGGCGCCATCCGCCACGACGCCAACGACTTCTTCGCTGACGCCACCACGTGGAAGGTCCACGGCCTCTACGCCGTGAACGAGATGATCTACCTGCGCGCCGCCGCCGGCACGGGCATCAAGAACCCGTCGCAGACCGAGCTGTTCGGCTTCAACGCCACAGGCCCCTTCCCCTTCCGCGGGAACCCCAACCTGAAGCCCGAGAAATCCAGAAGCTGGGAGGCCGGCGTCGATCTGCTCTTCCTCGACGGCCGCGTCTCGCTGGGCGCTACCTACTTCGATGCCCGCCTGGACGACGAGATCTTCACCTACATCGGTGGCGCGATCCCGGCCGCCTGCCCGGCCCCGCCCTCCGGGACCAGCACGTCCTGCAACCGCGAGTTCAAGTCCAAGCAGCATGGCGTCGAGCTGTTCGGCCGCTTCGAGATCGTCGAGAGCCTGACGCTGTCAGGCTCCTACACAGACCTCTCGGCCAAGGAGAACGGGCTGGAGGAGATCCGGCGCGCGCCGCACATCGGCAGCGCCAACCTGACCTGGAAGCCGCTGGACGGCCGCGCCACGCTGAACCTCAACGTCCGCTACAACGGCCGCCAGCTGGACCAGAACTTCTCGGGTATCGCCACGCCGTTCCCGGCTTCGCTGCCGAACGTGAAACCGGCGACCGGCGCCAACGCCGGCAAGGTGGTGCTGCCGTCGTTCACGTTGGTGAACATCGCGGCCAGCTACGACATCGACGATCACGTCGAGGTCTATGCGCGGGTCGAGAACCTTCTCTCGGAAGACTACTATGAGGTCTTCGCCTTCCCGACCGACGGGCGGGCGGCCTACGTCGGCGCGAGGGTGAAGTTCTGAGGACAGGGACACGCCTCTCTCCTCCCCCTTGCGGGGAGGCGTCGGGGGTGGGGGTGCGAGCCTGCAAACGCGGCGCTGACACCCCCGCTCCCAACCCTCTCCCCGCAAGGGGGAGAGGGCTTCTGGCGTTGGGCTCGGCCTTTGCGGCTCTCGTCCTCCTGGCCCTCCCCGCCCACGCCGCTTCGGCCAAGCCGGTCCGCATCCTGTCGATGAACCAGTGCACCGACCTGCTGCTTCTGCAGCTGGTTCCGAAGTCCCGGATCGCGGGCGTGACCTATCTCGCCCGGGACGGTTCGGCGGCGCTTTTCCCGGGCGCCGCCGACGGGATCGCCGTCAACTACGGGACCCCGGAAGACATCATCAGGTTCGGGCCCGACCTGATCCTGACCGGCGACTTCTCGCTCGCGGTGACGCGCCGCCTCGCCCACGAGGTCGGGGCGCCGCTGGTCGAGGTGAAGAGCACGCGCACCTTCGACGATGTGAGGGCCAACCTGCGCCAGGTGGGCGCCGCCGTCGGCGAGCCGGCGCGGGCCGAGGCGCTGGTGCGCGAACTGGACGCCCGCCTCGCGCAGCTCGCCGCGCAGGCTCCCAAGCGCCCGAATCGCGTCGTCGTTTGGGACGGCGGCGCGACCGTGCCGGGTTCCGACACCTTCGCCGACCGTATCATCCGCGCCGCCGGCGCCATCAACATCGCCGCCCAGCCGGGCGGACTCTACACGGGCTTCGATGTCGAGCGGCTGCTGCAGGCCCGGCCCGACGCCCTGGTCTTCGCAGGCGGCGCCAAGCCCCTGCTGCAGAACGACGAGGCCCGCCACCGCGTGGTGCGCCGTGTCTTCGAAGGCCGCCGCCTGGCCTACCCAGAGGTGGCCTTCAACTGTGGCCTGCCCCAGTCGGCCAAGGCCGCCGTGGACCTGCGCCGCCAGCTCGACGGGCTCCCGAAGGGCGCCGTCCGATGACCCCGCGTCCGCTGCCCATGAGCGCCCTGGCGGTCTTGCTGCTGATCGTGGCGGCGGCGGCCTCGCTGTTCCTGGGCCGGGTCAACATCGGGCCCCAGGAGATCCTCCACGCCCTGACCTCCTCCGATCTCAGCCTGACCCGCCTCGTTGTCCTGGAACTGCGGTTGCCCCGCACCGTGCTCGCGATCCTGGTCGGCGCGGCCCTGGGCCTATCGGGGGCGGTGCTGCAGGGACTGCTCCGCAATCCGCTGGCCGAGCCCGGGCTGCTGGGCGTCTCCAGCGGCGCGGCCTTGGGCGCTGTGGTCTCGATCTATTTCAGCCTGGCGACGGCGTTCGCCCTAGCGACGCCGATCCTGGGGCTCGCGGGCGCACTAGGGGCCGGCGCCCTCACCTTCGCGCTGGGCCGCGGCGGCACGCTCAGCCTGATCCTGGCCGGCGCGGCCGTCTCCGGTCTGATGGGGGCCTTCCTGGCGATGGCGCTCAACTTCGCACCCAACCCCTACGCCGCGTTCGAGATGAGCATCTGGATGCTGGGCTCGCTCTCGCAGAAGAGCTGGGACCACATCCTGCTGGCCGGGCCGTTCATCCTGGTAGGCCTCGCGATCCTCGCCACCATGGGCCGCGCCATCGACGCGCTCTCGCTCGGCGAAGCTCAGGCCTCGAGCCTGGGCGTCGACCTCGACCGCACCCGCGCGCTGGCGCTGCTGGGTACGGCACTGGCGGTAGGCGCCGCCACCTCGGTGACCGGCTCGGTGGGCTTCATCGGCCTGATCGCGCCGCACCTCGTGCGGCCGTTCGTGGGTTACCAGCCCAGCCGCACGCTGCTGCCGTCGGCCCTGTTCGGCGCCGCGCTGCTGCTGTTGGCCGACATCCTGACCCGTGTCCTGCACACCAGCTCGGAGCTGCGCCTGGGCGTGGTCACCAGCCTGATCGGCACGCCGTTCTTCTTCTGGCTGGTCGTTCGCCTTAGAAGGCTGGCGCCATGAGCGTGCTGGAGGCCCGCAACGTCAGCGTCCAGCGCGGGGGCCGCGCCATCGTCGATGGCGTGTCGGCCCGTCTTGAGGCCGGCATGTTCGTGGCCCTGATCGGTGCGAACGGGGCCGGCAAGTCGACGCTGCTGAACTGCCTAGCCGGCCTCATGAAGCCCGAACGCGGCGATGTCACCCTCGACGGCAAGCCGGTGCTGACCCTCGACCGCCGCGACCTCGCGCGGCGTCGCGCCCACCTGCCCCAGAGCCTGCGCGCCGAGTGGCCGATCTCGGTGGAGCGGGTCGTGGCCCTGGGCCTGACGCCGCAGTTGCCGGCGTTCGGGGGCCTCGCCGGCGGCTTCGAACCGCGGCTGACCGAGGCCATTGAGACCTTCGACCTTATCCCCCAGCGCTTCCAGCCGGCCACCACGCTCTCGGGCGGCGAGCTGGCCCGCGCCATGCTGGCCCGGGCCCTGGTCGGCGACCCGCAGGTGCTGCTGGCCGACGAGCCGATCTCGGGGCTCGATCCGCGCCATCGCCTGGACACCATCACCCGCCTGCGACGACTGGCCGTGGACGAGGGCCGCCTCGTGGTGACAACCCTGCACGACCTGACCCTGGCGCTGCGCCACGCCACGCACGTCATCGCGCTGCGCGAGGGCCGGCTCGTCGCCTTCGGGCCTATGGCTGAGACTCTCACGCCCGAACTGCTGGCCCAGGTGTTCGACGTCCGTGCGTGCATCTCCGGCGTGGGCCCCGAGGCGCTGGTCGACTACCTCGGGCCCGCCTGATGGCCGCGCTGATGCTACAGGGCTGCGGGTCGGACGTCGGCAAGTCGGTGCTGGTCGCGGGCCTCTGCCGGCTGTTCACAAACCGTGGCCTGACGGTTCGCCCGTTCAAGCCGCAGAACATGTCGAACAACGCCGCGGTCACGGCGCCCAATGGCAAACAGGGCGGCGGCGAGATCGGCCGGGCGCAGGCGCTGCAGGCCATCGCCTGCCGCACCCCGCCCACCGTCGACATGAACCCGGTGCTGCTGAAGCCCCAGTCCGACACCGGCGCCCAGCTCATCGTGCGCGGCCGCATGGAAGGCACATGGCAGGCCGCCGCCTACCAGGACCGCAAGGCCTCCCTCCTTCCGATCGTGGTCGAGAGCTTCAGGCGCCTGGAGGCGCAGGCCGATCTGGTCATCGTCGAAGGCGCCGGCAGCCCGGCCGAGACCAACCTGCGGGCCAACGACATCGCAAACATGGGCTTCGCCCACGCCGCCGACATCCCCGTCGTCCTGATCGGCGACATCGACCGCGGCCACGTGATCGCCAGCCTGGTCGGCGCCCATGAGGTGCTGGACGCCGCCGACCGCGGCCGCATCAAGGGCTTCCTGATCAACAAGTTCCGTGGCGACCCGGCCCTGTTTGACGAGGGCCGCGCCGAGATCGTTCGCCGCACGGGCTGGGCCGACCTCGGCATGGCGCCCTGGCTGCCCGCCGCCGCCCGCCTGCCGGCCGAGGACGCGGTCGTGCTGGAGCGGCCGCTGGGCAGCGCGCCCGCGAAACTGACCATCGCCGTCCCGATGCTGTCGCGCATCGCCAACTTCGACGACTTCGACCCCCTGCGCGCCGAGCCCGACGTAGACTTTCGGTTCACGCCCCCCGGCCAGCCGCTGCCGGTCTGCGACCTCGTCATTCTCCCCGGCACGAAGGCCACCCTCGCCGACCTCGCCTTTCTCCGCGCCCAGGGCTGGGACATCGATCTGGCCGCCCACGTCCGCCGCGGAGGCCGCGTGCTGGGCATCTGCGGCGGCTTCCAGATGCTGGGCCGGCGCATCATCGACCCCGACGGGATCGAGGGCCCGCCCGGCGAGGCTATAGGGCTGGGCCTGCTCGACCTCGAGACGGCGCTGACCGGCGACAAGGTGCTGAAGCCCGTCCGCGGCCAGCTCCTCGGCGGCGCCTTCGAAGGCTACGAGATGCACGTCGGCCGCACCACCGGCCCCGCGCTAAGCCGCCCACTCCTCAGCTCCGGCGGAGCCGTCTCGCCCGACGGCCGCATCGCCGGCTGCTACGTCCACGGCCTGTTCGCGAAGGCCCCGGCCCGTGCGGCGTTCCTGGCGCAGTTCGGCGCGACGACGCACGCCGGCGATCATTCGGCTGTGGTGGACGCCGCCCTGGACGAGATCGCTGATGCGCTGTCGCAGTGCTTCGACGTCGAGGCGCTGCTGGGCATCGCTCGCGTCCGTCTTCACGACTTGGAAGCCCGCTAAGCCTCCAGCTCGATGTCCCAGTAGAGGTAGTCGAGCCAGCTCTCATGCAGGTGGTGCGGCGGGAATCTCCGGCCGCGCTCCTGCAGCTCATGGGCGCTGGGCCGTCGCGGCTTCAGCCGCGGGTGCATGTGGGCCTCGTGCGGCGTGCGGCCGCCCTTGGTCAGGTTGCAGCGCGCGCACGCGGTGACGATGTTCTCCCACGTCGTGCGGCCGCCGCGCGAGCGCGGGATCACGTGGTCGAACGTCAGATCATGGTCGGCCGTGCAGTACTGGCAGGTGAAGCTGTCGCGCAGGAACAGGTTGAACCGCGTGAAGGCCGGCGGACGGTCCTGGGTCACGTACTGCTTGAGCGACACCACGCTGGGCAGCTTCATGGCGAAGGACGGCGAGTGGACTTCCTGGTCGTAGGTGGACACCACGTCCACGCGATCGAGGAAGACGGCCTTGATCACTTCCTGCCAGGGCCAGAGCGAGAGGGGATAGTAGGATAGCGGCCGGAAGTCGGCGTTGAGCACCAGACAGGGCCAGCCAGACGGCGGAGCCTTAAGGACCTGCATGGCCGATCCTCCGGGTTCGCTTCGCGGCGCGTATGACGATCAGAGTGGGACTGAAGACAGCACCCCAATGCAAGAGATCGACGTTACTGGGGAAAACTATAGGCCCGATTCGGAGACAACTCTACGACGGCTCGGACCTGGATCTTGAGCTCGTGGACCCCGCCCAGCGCGTTGCGGGGGCGAGGTCTCTAGTCGAGCGTCATGTCAGGCGCCGAGGATGGCGGTGGCGCCGGCGACGGCCAGGGTCAGACCCAGCACCGCGTACGTCACGACCATGTCGAGCACCCGGTTCATCCGGAACGACATAGCAGTCTCCTTGCTTGCTTCGGGGCCGGCCGATCCGGCCCCCGTCCATCTGGACAATGCTTAGATAGCACAATCTAAGCAGTGTTCAATCGTTTGATTCTAGGTTATGCTATTCGCTTTCGTATGACGCACCTGCGAACGCCCAAAAACGAAAAGGGGCCCGAAAGGGCCCCTCCTCGGTGTCGACCGTGAGGATGGGGAGGGGTTAGACGCCCAGGCCCGCCGTCGAGATCGCGGCGAAGACGCCGAGAGCCAGCAGGTACAGGGGGGCGATCCGGTCGAAATTCTTCATAAGAGACATAACACACACCTAGTTTTTCAGTTCTGGGGACCCCAGGGGAGCGGGGCGTCCGTTTGGGACGATCGATGGATACCAGAATCTGAACGCTGCATAGATCAGCGATTTTGCACGGCACCTCTGCAATTTCGCACATGCGAAAAGAAAGGGGCGCTGCTCGCGCAGCGCCCCAGGCGGCGTGTGTCCCGAAATCAAGGCCTAGCGGCGATAGCCGTAGCCGTAGCCGTTGTCGTAGCGGTCGTACGAGCCGCGGCCGTAGTAGCCGTCCCGGCCATAGTCGCCGCGATCGTAGGTGCGGTTGCGGCTGTCGCTGTAGTAAGGGCGGCTCGTACGATAGGCGTAGCCGTTGCGGTAGCGGCGCTTGTCGTTGTCATTGTCGACCGCCGCGCCCACGGCGGCGCCGGCCACGGCGCCCAGGACGACGCCTTCGGTCTTGCCGTTGCCGATCGCCGCGCCGGCGACACCGCCGATCAGGGCGCCCAGCAGCGCGCTTTCCGTCTTCGAGGCCGCGGCCGCCTGGCTCGCGGGCAGCGCCACCGCGCCGGCGACCGTCAGGGCCAGAACGGCCTTGGTCAGGATCTTGGTCATGGCTCAACTCCTTCGTTCGCCGGGCCTGGGAGACGCCGGCATCTCGAGACGGAAGGTAGAGGGGCGCGTCTGAACGCCCCCGGAGCCGGTCGTTCATGTGGGCGACAGGAAGGTCGGACGGCGCAGCGCCCAAAGAAAAAAGCGCACGCTGGGGACGTGCGCTTTGGGCTGCGGGCTGTGGGGAGCGCCGCGCGCGGGGAGAACGCCTAGACGGCGCCGACGACCCCGATGGTCGCGAAACCGATCACCAGGCCCAGCATCGCCGTCAGCAGGGCCGGAGCGGCCGCCACTTGGATCAGGCTGCGCAGGGACGAGAGGATCATAACGAGGGCTTTCTTCGGTCTGGGGAGGCCCGGGTGGGGAGCCGGGCCGTCCGCGCTTCGGACACCCCCCTGATAGCACTGCTTCGGTTACTTATTGGTCAGCGATTTCGCACTGTCGCTATGCGTTTTCTGCACAGAGGCCGTGCATCCCCCCCTGCACATCGCGGCGTGGGAGTCAGATGGCGCCGCCGGAGCCTACCGGAAGGCCAGGCTGAGCTTGGCGCCGACGAATCGGCCCGACGGATCCACCCCGCGCGCGGCGGCCGCCCCACTACGCTCCGCGCCCGGCTGGATTCCGCAAAGGAAGCCCAGCGCCCCGGTCACGTCGTCATCCAGCCGCCGATCGATGGCCGTGCGGGCGATCCCGGCGCGCTTCAGCGCGTGCGCCTCGGCCGACCGCGGATCCAGCGACAGCTTCACAACCGGCGCGCGGGCCAGCTCCGGCCGCACGGCCTGGGCCAGCGCCCGCGACGGGGAGAGCGCCTCGGCCTGCGCCGCACCGGCGAGGCAGGCGGCCGCGAGCGCCCATCCAACGGTCCTGACCAACATCGATCGCTCCATCGCTGCGCGCGCACTCTACCCCGAGCGCCGCCTGACAGCTACGCACCCAAGGGGGCCGCCGGATGCCTTTCACATGGCGTCGGGCCGCCTAGCCCAAGCTTGGCCATATGGACGAACGCCGCGATCCGCCGGTACGTTCCGCGCGAGCGCGAGCATCGCGCGCGTGCAACTGGGGGGAGATTGCGATGGCGCGGAAAACGCCGAACACGGTCCTGTTCGTGTTCCTGGGACTGAGCGTCCTGGTCGCGGGCGGCCTGGGGCTCTGGATGTTCAGCGACGTCTCGCGCGCCAATCAGGAGGCCGCCGCGGCCGCCGCCAATCCGCCCGCCCTCCCGACCGGGCCGCTGCAGTTCGTAGTGTCGAACTCCACCGACGCCACCTACGTGGCGCTGGACACTGTGAAGCGCGGCGCAGACGGGCTGGTGACCGCGACCGTCGTCAAGGTCGGCCGGACGGTCAGCTCGATCAAAGACGCCGGGCCCCTTGTGAGCCAGGTCGCCACCGTCGACTGTGCCGCCAACCGAATCTTCGATGGCCAGTCCGGCGCCTTCACCTTGGATGGCAAGCTGCTCAGTGCTGTCGCCGGCTACTCCGGCAAGCGTGGCCGGGTGGTCGAAGCGGGCGACTATCAGGTCCCGGCGCTGTGCCAGGGTCAGAAGGGCCAAGTGGTCGAGGGCATCAAGGCCGCGCTACGCCAGTCGCAGGCGCTGCCGGTGGATATCGCCGACAGAGCCGAGGCCAATCCGAAGGACCACCACAACTGGGCCTGGCTGTGCGCCGCCGCCGCACGGGGGACCTGGCGCGCGCAGGCGCCGGGTGACTGCGACAAGGCCGTGGCGCTGCGCCCTGACCACGTCGACGGACGTCTGGACCGCGCCTACCTGTTCCTGAAGATCGGCCGCAATGACCAGGCAGCCTCCGACTTCGCCAAGGTGCTGGCCGACGACCCGCAGAACGCGGTGGCGATCTACGGGCGGAGCCTGATGACGGGCATGCGCACCGGCGGCAACCTGGCCGGCGTGACGGCCAGCAAGGCCGACCGCTGCGCGGCGCTGGCGATCGACAAGGAGGTCGCCGGCTGGGTCGCCCGCACCTACCAGATCCAGATGAGCCAGGAATTCCGCGTCTGCTGAAGCGCGGCCCATTTGACCTGGATCAAGGGCGCGCCACGGCGGGGCGGCTATCCGACGGGTGTTTCAAGGGAGAGCCCTATGCCCGTCGCCACTGTCGTCGTCCTGACCGTCGTCTTCGCCATGTTCGGTCTCTTCATGGTCGTTCTGGGGTCCGTCTGGATCTGGACCAACCTTCCCGCACGCGCGCCCCAGAAGGTGGCGAGCGCCGAAAGGGCGCCCGCGATGGAATACCGCAAAGCCGCCTAGGGCCTGTTGAGATTCAGCGCGAGTGAATGACGGCGGCGGTGAGGTGGATCATGGCTGAGAAGCTGCGGTCGGTCTTGTCGCTGCGCATGGCGATGCGTTTGAACTCCTTGAGCTTGCAGAAGAAGTTTTCGATCAGGTGACGCCATTTGTAGACCTCGGTGTCGATGTCGAGGGGGATGGCGCGGCGAGGATGCTGAGAGATCACGGCCTTGGCGCCGCGCTCATCCAACTCGGCGATGATGGCGTTGCTGTCGAATGCCTTGTCGCCGAGCAAAGCGTCGAACTCGAGGCCCTGGATCAACGGCGCGACGCCCACGGTGTCGAAGCGGTGACCGGGCAGCAGGACGAAACGGACCAGGTTTCCGAGCGCGTCGGTGAGCGCCAGTATTTTGGTGGTCATGCCGCCCTTGGAGCGCCCGATGGCCTGGCTCGAAGTCCCCCTTTTGCGCCCTGCCCGTGGCGATGGACCTTCACGATGGTGGCGTCGACCATGGCGTACTCCATGTCCGGCTCGTCCGAGCAGGCGTCGAAAAGCCGTGTGAAAACATCGGCGTCACGCCAGTCGCGGAAACGCGTGTAGACCGTGTTCCACTTGCCGAACGAGGGCGGAAGATCCCTCCATGGGCTTCCGGTCCGGGCGATCCACAGGACGGCTTCGATGAAGAGCCGGTTGTCCGCGCCGCTACGCCCGGGATCGCTCGGCTTCCCCAGGCAGTGCGGCTCCATCTTCGCCCACTGGGCGTCGGTCAAAACGAATCGTTCCATCCGCAGCTTGAATCACACCACGCCGCCTTCGAGAATCTTGAATCTCAACAGGCCCTAGTCAGGCGGCCAGCGCCTCCGGCCGGCCGCCGGCCAGGTAGTCCATCTTGCCCAGCGGCACGCCGGCGGCCCGGAGCAGGCCGTACGCCGTCACCACGTGGAAGTGGAAGTTCGGCAGTGCGATCGTGAACAGGAAGTCCCGGGCCGTGAACGTCAGCGTCCGGCCGGGGACGGGCATCTCGACCGTGCGCTCGGGATCGTCATTGAACTTGGCCGCATCCAGGGACTCCAGGAACGCGATGGTGTTGGCCACGCGCGCCTTGACCTGATCCCAGGTCGTCTCGGTGTCGGGGAAGCTGGGCGGGGTGACGCCCGCCAGACGGGCCGCGCCGCCCTTCGCCGCATCGCTGGCCAACTGGATCTGGGCCGTGAACGTGCCCATGTCGGGCGCGAGACGCTTGTCGAGATAGGTTTGCGGATCGATGCCGGTCGCCTTCGCGTGCGCCTCGGCCTTGGCCAGGAGCGCGGCCAGATTCTTCAGCATCAGCACAAAGCCGGGGATCGAGGCGTCGTAGAGTGACAGGGCCATCGGGCAGAACTCCAGTTTCAGGATCGAGGCGTCACATATGGGCCTTGTCGGCCCGTCGGCGCCGACCAGACGGATCGAATTTTTCTGACAGCGACGCATCGCTGTGGCGCTTCGCGGGTTCTGGCCTTCGGGGGACGTTGACGCGAGATCCCGCTTGGCCCCGAAGACCGAAGACCCTGTCACGCCCTTCTTCGACATGGTCGGGATGGCGCTGTCCGGCGACCCCGTGATGCTGCGCGGCATGGCCGCGACGCTGGGCTCATTCTCCATCCGCCTGCTGGTCGCCCTCCTGATCCTGGGCGTGACGCTGTGGCTGGCCGGCCGGCTGGGCAAGCTGGCCGAGCGGGCGCTGAGCCGCCTGCCCAGCCATCATCAACAGGCCGACAAGACCCTGGCCACCTTCGTCTCGACGCTGGTGAAGTACGTCGTGATCGCCATCGGTCTGGTGGCGGTGCTGCAGCAGCTGGGCGTGCAGGCGACGTCGGTGCTGGCGGTTCTCGGCGCCGCCTCGCTGGCCATAGGCCTGGCGCTGCAGGGCACCCTGGGCAATGTCGCGGCGGGCGTGATGATCCTGCTCTTGCGCCCCTACCGCGCCGGCGACCGCGTCGAACTGAACGGCCGCCAGGGCAAGGTCGTGGGGATGGACCTCTTCAACACCAAGCTTGTCGATTACGACGGGCTGACCCTGTACCTGCCCAACGGCAAGGTGTTCGGCGACATGATCGTCAACATCAGCCAGGCGGGACGGCGTCGCATCGAGCTGGTGTTCGGTGTCGACTACGAGGACGACCTGGACGTGGCCCTGGCCACCCTGATCGAGTTGGCCGAAGCCGATCCGCGCGTGCTGAAGCAGCCTGCGCCTTGGGCCAAGGTCACCGCCGCGGGCGACTCGTCGGTGAGCGTAACCCTGCGCTGCTGGGCCTCGCCGGACGACTGGATGGACACTCGCTTCGATCTGACCAAACAGGCGAAGGAGACGCTGGAGGCCCGGGGCCTCAGCTTCCCCTACCCGCACCAGGTGGTGGTTGAGCGCGCGGACGTCCGACCGAAGGCGCGAGCCGTCAGCTAGGAGGCCGCCGGCGCCTCAGGCCCCGCGCCACTGGCGGACGCGCCCGGTGTCGACGTGGACGAAGTTGGAGACCGGATAGTAGCCCACGCCGCCGGCGCCGAGGTCGAGCGCCGCGTCGCGCAGGTTGGCGAGGTCCACGCCCGGCACGAGGATATCGACCGCCTTGCCCACCGTGTGCTGGCTGTGCTCGGCCACGCCCTTCGACCGCGAGCGCAGCATCGCATTCGTCTTGGGCGAGCGGTAGCCCGAGACCACCTGGAAGGGCTGGTTCGTCTCAAGCTTCTGCTGGATCGCGTGGAGCGCGTCGAACAGGCCAGGGTCGATGAACGTCTGATCGCCGGTGCGCCAGTCGCGCATCACGCGGTTCGCTTCAGCCAGGGCGTCGGGCAGGTAACTGCCGTTGGCGTAGTAGACCTCGTTGAAGGCCTCGCCGGTATGAAGGTTGTGCAGGACCGCGCGCCGCGGCTCCCAGATGTCGAGCCGCTGGGCCCAGGCGGGGGCGGCGATCGCAGCGAGGCCGGCGGCGGCCCCGAAGGTGAGCAGCTCTCTGCGGCGGATGAGGTTTGGCATGGCGCCTCCCAGCCTTCCGCAGGAAGGCTCTCTTCTGTCAGAGGTCCTGCGCGCAGAGCGCGCGGGGCCGTCGAAACGAAGGCGGCAAGATGGCGGGCCAATCGTTAACGTCAACCCTATCGACGACAGGGTGCGACCGACGGTCGCCAATAGCTTAGCCCTTGAGCGACAGTGAGCATTCGCGGACAGTCCCATCGAGCCGACGCATCAGAGACGCCGGCCGGGAGGGTTCCTCGATGCCTACGCGCCTGTCCGCCGCGACCCGCGGCCGCCGATGACCGTCGCCTCCCCGGTCTCCTCGCCCGCCACCCTGCGCAAGGTGGTCGCCGCCAGCATGATCGGCACCACCATCGAGTGGTACGATTTCTTCCTCTACGGCACCGCCGCGGCGCTGGTGTTCAACAAGCTGTTCTTCCCCGCTTCCGAGCCGCTGGTGGGGACCATGCTGGCCTTCGGCACCTACGCGCTGGGCTTCGTGGCCCGGCCGCTGGGCGGGGTGATCTTCGGCCACTACGGCGACCGGATCGGGCGCAAACGCCTCCTGATGCTGAGCCTGATCCTGATGGGCGCGGCGACCGTGCTCATCGGCTGCCTGCCGACCTTCGATCAGGTCGGCATCCTGGCGCCCATCCTGCTGATCGTCCTTCGGCTGGTGCAAGGCTTCGCGGTCGGTGGCGAGTGGGGCGGCGCGGTCCTGATCGTGGCCGAGCATGGCGACGCCGCGCGCCGCGGCTTCTGGACCAGCTTTCCACAGGCGGGCGTAGCGGCCGGCAGCCTGCTGGCCTCGGGCCTGCTGGCGGTGATGGCGGCGGTGCAGACCGAGGCTGACTTCCTGGCCTGGGGCTGGCGCGTGCCGTTCCTGCTGTCGGCGGTGCTGATCGGGGTGGGCTGGTGGATCCGCGCGACGGTCGACGAGAGCCCGACGTTCAAGGCGGTGGCCGCCGAGGTCCAGGCCCTGCCCAAGGCTCCGGCGCTGGAGGCCATCCAAAAGCGGCCCCTCCGTCTGCTGATCGGCGGCGGGCTCAAGTTCGCCGAGAACATCAGCTACTACATCGTCTCGGTGTTCACGATCACCTACGTGACCCAGGCCGTCGGCCTCTCGCGGCAGGTGGCCCTCAACGCGATCCTGATCGCCTCCGCGCTCCATGTGATCCTGATCCCCGCGTTCGGCTGGCTGTCCGACAGGATCGGACGGCGACCGGTCTACGCGTTCGGCGCGTTCGGGATGATGCTGTGGGCGTTTGCGTTCTTCAGCCTGCTGGACACGGCGAACCCGACGATGATCGTCGCGGCGTGCTGCGGAGCGCTGGTGTTCCACGCGGCGATGTATGGCGGACAGGCGGCGTTACTGGCCGAGATGTTCCCGACGCGATACCGCTATTCGGGAGTTTCGCTGGCCTACCAGGCCACGTCGATCTTCGCGGGCTCACTGGCGCCGCTGATCGCCGCCGCGCTCCTGGCGGCGACGGGTTCGGGCTTCCCGATCGCACTCTACGTTGCGGCAGCCTCGCTGGTGACGGGCATCGCCGCCCTCGCCGCACGGGAGACGCGCGGCAAGAGCTTCGACGAGATCGACGCCGAGGCGTAGATCAGAGACTACCTCTTGAGAACGTCCCGGGCCGCGTCCTTCAGGGCGCCCACGCCCTTCTGAACCTTGCCTTCGACGCGGTCGGCGGCGCCTTGCGCCTGCAGGTCGCGATCGCCCGTGGCCTTGCCGGCGGCTTCCTTGATCGAGCCCGTGATGTCCTTCGCGGCGCCCTTGGCTTCGTCCTTGTGCATGGCTTCGTCCTTCCGATTGATCAGGAAGGCCATACGCGGGGCGAGCGGAAGGGTTCCTAGGCTGCAGCTCGCGACGTGCGATCCAGCAGCGCCTCGAAGGCGGCCTGGGCCGAGCGGCGGGCGTCGGCGTCGCCCATCATCCGCCGCGCATCCGAGTGGCCCAGGACGAAGCTCTTCATCTGAAAGTAGGCGGCCTGGGCCTCGCGCTCCGACAGCGGCGGCTCCCGCAACCAGAGGAACTCGCGCGTCACAGTCTTTCGGAAGCCCTGCAGCTGCTTGTGCAGCAGGTCGCGGGGCGGGCCCGGCTGGTCGTCCAGCTCGACCGACAGCTGCATGAGCGGGCAGCCGCTTTCGGCCCAGTCGTCCTCGCACCATTGCATCCAGCGCTCGAACACCTTTTCCAGTCGCGGGCGGCCCGGCGGCAGCTGCGACGCCGGCAGCCAGATCAGCTCGCTGAAGCGGTCGGTGACCATCTGCACCACGGCCAGGTGCATGTCTTCCTTGGACTCGAAGTGCTTGAAGAGTCCGCTCTTGGACAGGCCGACGGCCTCGGCCACGTCGTTGAGACTGACGCCGGTGAGACCGCGCAGCGCCGCCTGGCGCGTGGCCTCATCGAGGATGCGGGCCTTCGTCGCTTCGCCCTTTTTCAATACGGCCAAGCCTCCCTGCTTGACAAAGTGACCGATCGTGCTCTTTTTAAGCCTTAGCGACCGGTCGTGCTCTTTTCTACCAAAAGGAACACGAAATGCAAAACTTCAGGTGTGTGAGCGCGATCGCGGCGATGGCTGTGTTCGCAGCGGGCGGCGCGTTTGCCCAGACGACGGGATACCGGGGCGAAGCACGGCTGGCGACCCCGTCGACGGCCCCGGTCGCGCAGACGATCGGCGGGGTGGCCTGGCGCTGCGACGGCGACGCCTGCCAGGGCGAGGCGGCGCGCAAGGGCAACGTCGACGGCGTGGTGCGCGAGTGCAAGAAGGTGGTGGCCGTGATCGGCCCCGTCGCCAGCTATCGGTCGGGCGCCCGCGAGCTGACGGACAGCCAGGTCCGCGCCTGCAACAAGGCCGCGATCCAGCTGCAGACCGCCCGCAACTAGTTCGATCCTCCCCTCGGTGCGGCGCTTTCGTTCTCGGCCGGCCAAGGGACACTCGCGGGGGAGGCGCAGGCCGCCTCTCCCGCGGCCTTTTCGCTTTCCGCTACGCTTCGGGTTTCTGACCTCGCGCGCGCCGGGCCTCTTCCAGGCGTACGACGCTGACCCGCGGGCGGGCCAGGAGCTTGGCGATGGCCCGGTTGAGGTCGGCCAGCCTGTAGGGCTTGCGCAGGATCGGGAATTCGGCGCCGATCCGGGCGGCGGCTTCGCTGTACCCCGTGGCCAGCAGCACCGGCGTCGCGGGCGACTGCACGCGGATCGTGCGGGCCATTTCCAGCCCGTCCACCTCGCCCGCCATCACGATGTCGCTCAGCACCAGATCGAACGGGCCGTCGGCCTCCAGCCGGCGCAGGCCCGCGAGCCCGCCCGAGGCGGCGACCACCTCGTGGCCCAGCTCCTCCAGCATCCGCGCCGCCACGTCGGCGACGTCGGGATTGTCCTCGACCAGCAGGATGCGGCCATGGCGGCTCAGTTCGGGCGCCTCGGGTTCGTCCTGCGCCTGCGGGGCGCGGTCTGCGCGAGGGAGATAGAGGGTGAAGGCGGCGCCGGCGCCCAGCTGGCTCGCCACGGTGACCTGTCCGCCCGACTGCTGGGCGAAGCCATAGACCTGGCTCAGGCCAAGGCCGGTGCCCTTGTCGACGTCCTTGGTGGTGAAGAAGGGGTCGAAGATGCGCGGCAGGATGTCGGGCGGGATGCCTGCGCCGGTGTCTTCCACGCTGAGCGCCACGAAGTCGCCCTGCAGCCGGTCCGGCGTCTCGGTTCCCTTAAGGGAACGGTTCTGGGCCCGCAGCTGGATGGACCCGCCCTTGGGCATCGCGTCGCGCGCGTTCACGGTCAGGTTCAGGACCGCCAGTTCAAACTCGCCGATGTCGACCGCGATCGGCCAGAGGTCGGGCGGCAGGTCCATCTCCAGCCGGATGCTGCGCGGCAGGCTGGCCGAAAGCAGCTCGCTCAGTCCCGTCGCCCGGTCGGCCAGCGACACCGGCGCCGGCGATAGGCGCTGGCGGCGCGAGAACGACAACAGATGGCGGGTCAGCTCCTCACCCCGGCGCGCGGACGCCTCCACCGCATCGAGGGCGCGCAACGACCGGGCGTCGTCCTTGAGGTGGCGGCGCAGCAACTGGGCCTGTCCGCTGACCACCATGAGCAGGTTGTTGAAGTCGTGGGCCACCCCGCCGGTCAGCTTGCCCAGCGCCTCGA
Source organism: Phenylobacterium sp. (assembly GCF_965284355.1). Classification (NCBI taxonomy): domain Bacteria; kingdom Pseudomonadati; phylum Pseudomonadota; class Alphaproteobacteria; order Caulobacterales; family Caulobacteraceae; genus Phenylobacterium; species Phenylobacterium sp. Next base: position 1,695,380 of record NZ_OZ260078.1, read on the forward strand.
GCTTCTGGCTCTGCGCCAGCTGCTCGTGGGCCCGCTGCAGCTCCAGCTGGGCGCGTCGCTTGTCGGTGATGTCGCGGGTGATCTTGGCGAAGCCGATCAGGCCGCCGTCCTCGTCGCGGATCGCGTCGATGATCACGGACGCCCAGAACAGGCTGCCGTCCTTGCGCACCCGCCAGCCCTCGGCTTCGTAGCGCCCCTGATCGGTGGCGGTCTTCAAGGCGCGCAGCGGCGTGCCCGCCGCGCGGTCGTCGCGGGTGTAGAAGGTCGAGAAGTGCCGCCCCACGATCTCGTCGGCGGCGTAGCCCTTGATGTGCTGGGCGCCGGTGTTCCAGTTGGCGACCACGCCGTTCGGATCGAGCATATAGATCGCGTAGTCTGTCACGCCGGACACCAGCGTGCGGAACTGCCGCTCGCTCTGGATCAGCGCCTCCTGCGCCGCCTTCTTCTCCGAGACGTCGCGGGTGATCTTGGCGAAGCCGATGAAGCGGTCGTCCTCGTCATAGATCGGGTCGATCACCACCGAAGCCCAGAAGCGCCCACCGTCCTTACGCACGCGCCAGCCTTCGGCGTCGAAGCGTCCGTCACGCAGCGCCGTCTCCAGCGCCCGGGCGGGCATGCCGGCCTGCCGGTCCTTGGGCGTGTAGAAGACACTGAAGTGCAGCCCGACGATCTCGGCGTCGGCGTAGCCCTTGATCTGCTGGGCGCCGCGGTTCCAGTTGGTCACCATGCCGTTTGGGTCGAGCATGCAGATCGCGTAGTCGGTCACCCCCTCCACCAGCAGCCGGTAGCGGCGCTCGCTCTGGGCCAGAGCCAGTTGGGTGTTGCGCTCGCGGGTCATGTCGCGCGTGACCTGAGCGTAGCCGATCAGCTCGCCGTCGTGGGCGCGGACGGCGTGCAGCGTGTCCATGGCCCAGAACCGCGTGCCATCCTTGCGCACCCGCCACCCTTCGGCCTCGACCCGACCGTCGGCCGCGGCGGTGGCCAGGAGTCGCTCCGGCGCGCCGGCGGCGCGGTCCTCGGGCGTGAAGAACAGGGAAATATGGCGGCCTGCGACGTCGGCCTGGCCATAGCCCTTCAGCCGCTCGGCGCCCGTGTTCCAGGTGGTCACGCAGCCATCGCCATCCATCATGTAGATGGCGTGATCGGTGACGGCGTCGACAAGGTATTGCAGCGCGCTGTCGTCGGTTTTGTCGGTCCGCGCGCCGGGCGGATGGCCCTGCGGCGGCTTGTCTTTGGCCCGCACCGGCGAGTTCCCCTCACACCCCTCATGAGCCCAACGCGCGGACCGCGACGGGGTTCCGCCGTTGCGCCGGGGCCTCCCCGCCGCTATCTGCTCGCGCGACTTTCCCGACACACCGACCAGCGAGCAGCACGCCCCATGGCGCAGCAGTACATTTTCCAGATGCAGGGCCTGACCAAGGCCTTCCCCGGCAGCGCCAAGAAGCTCTTCGAGAACATCTGGCTGTCGTTCTATCCGGACGCCAAGATCGGCGTCGTTGGGGTCAACGGCTCGGGCAAGTCGACCCTGCTCAAGATCATGTCGGGCATCGACAAGGACTTCACCGGCGAGGCCTTCGCGGCCGACGGCATCAAGCGCGGCTACCTCGAGCAGGAGCCCAAGCTGGACGAGAAGCTGGACGTCTGGGGCAACGTCATCTCGTGGTGCGAGGAAAAGCAGATATTCGACCGCTACAACGCCGTCGCGGCCCAGATGGGCGAGGAATACACCGACGAGCTGATGGAGGAGATGACCCAGCTCCAGGAGAAGCTGGACGCGGGCGACCTCTGGGACATCGACAGCCGTATCGAGATGGCGATGGACGCGCTGCGCTGCCCGCCCAACGACTGGCCGGTCGACAAGCTGTCGGGCGGTGAGCGCCGCCGCGTGGCCCTGGCCCGGCTGCTGCTGGCCAAGCCCGACATGCTGTTGCTGGACGAGCCTACCAACCACCTCGACGCCGAGAGCGTGGCCTGGTTGCAGCACCACCTGGAAGCCTTCCCAGGCTGCGTGATCCTGGTCACCCACGACCGCTACTTCCTGGACCAGGTCACGAAGTGGACGCTCGAGCTCGATCGCGGCAAGGGCATCCCCTACGAGGGCAACTACTCCTCGTGGCTGGAGCAGAAGACCAAGCGCCTGGCGCAGGAGGAGCGCGAGGAAGCCGGCAAGAAGCGCACGATCGAGCGCGAACTTGAGTGGGTGCGCTCGTCGCCCTCGGCCCGCCGCAGCAAGTCCAAGGCCCGCCTCGCGGCCTTCGAGCAGTTGCAGAACGAGGCCGACCGCCAGAAGCAGACCTTCGCTCAGATTCAGATTCCGCCGGGCCCGCGCCTGGGCAACGTCGTGATCGAAGCCGAGGCCCTTGAGAAGGAATACGGCGACAAGCTGCTGTTCAAGGACCTGTCCTTCAAGTTGCCCCCGGGCGGCATCGTGGGCGTCATCGGTCCGAACGGGGCCGGCAAGACCACGCTGTTCAAGATCATCACCGGCCAGGAGACCCCCGACGCCGGCGCCGTGCGCCTGGGCGAGACGGTCAAGCTGGCCTACGTCGATCAGAGCCGCGACAATCTCGACCCGAACAAGAACGTCTGGGAGGAGATCTCGGGCGGCCTCGACGTCATGAAGGTGGGCAGCCGCGAGATCCCGTCGCGGGCCTACGTCGGCAGCTTCAACTTCAAGGGCGGCGACCAGCAGAAGAAGGTGGGCCTGCTGTCGGGCGGTGAGCGCAACCGCGTCCACCTGGCCAAGACCCTGGCCTCGGGCGGCAACGTCCTGATGCTCGACGAACCGACCAACGACCTGGACGTGGAAACCCTGGGCGCCCTGGAATCGGCCCTCGAGGACTTCCCCGGCTGCGCCGTGGTCATCAGCCACGACCGCTTCTTCCTGGACCGCCTGGCCACCCACATCCTGGCCTTCGAGGGCGACTCCAAGGTCGAGTGGTTCGAGGGCAACTTCGAGGCCTATGAGGAAGACAAGAAGCGCCGCCTGGGCGCCGACAGCCTCATCCCCCACAGGATCAAGTTCCAGAAGTTCACGCGGTAGGCGCGCGGTTGAGCTTTGACGCCTGACCGCCGCTAGGCGGTGGTCAGTGCTGCGGCGGCGCGCCCTGCGTGTTTGGGGCCGCCAGCGCCGAGCCCTTCCACGATCACCGCGACACTTGTCGGCGGCGCCGGGTTGTACGCCCCGGACCAACCTCTACTGTTGGACGCATCGCGCGGCGGCGCGTGATGGCGGGGGATGGGGCGAATGGCGTTTCAATACAGTGTCGTCTTGTCTGATCCGACAAGCTCCCTGACCGCCGAAGAAGTCAGGGGCCTGATCGCGAACGCGCGCGCCGCAATGGACATATTCTCGCGTCACATTGACGGGCTCGGCTCGATCGACATCGAGATCCGGATCGATCCAAGCATCTCGGGAGCCAACGCGACCTCTCCGTACGTTGTACGTAAAGGCGTCAACGCTGCTGGAAGAGACGTCGTCCAACTCGGCGCGACGAACGAACTTCTCACCGGCTCCGACGGTAACGGCGCAACGGCCGATACGATCGTCACCATCAGCCCGGCCTACCTGCGCAGCTTCCTATGGATCGATCCCGATCCGACGGTTCGCTCCACTCCGATCCCAGGGCAGCGGTTCGACGCTGTAAGCTTCTTCCTGCACGAAATATCTCATGGATTTTCGTTTGGAGGATACAAGGACTGGGATTCTGGAATGCTATCTTCCGGTAATACCGTAACCGTATACGACGAGCTTGTCGTAACGGCCCCAGGGAAACTCACAACATTCAATGGGCCGAATGCTATTTCGGTCTATGGCGCCCCGGTACCTCTATCGACCGGCGAGGGTGTGCTCGGCCAGATATACCATCATTATGGGCGCACCAAGGACAGCTCTGACCTTCTGAATATGGGGCTGATGACAGGAGGTAACTTTGCGCCCGGAGGCTATCGCCTGTTCTTGGACAGGATAGACCTCGCCATCTTCAGGGATACAGGCATCAACGCGTTGGCAAGTCCAATCGCCGACGTGGGCGGCGCGCGATTGCAGGGGTTCGCCGCAGACGATGTGATGATGGGCGGAGCAGGTCCCGACACGCTGAACGGGGCCTCTGGGAACAACACCATCAGCGGGGGATCGTCCGCCGACATCATCACCGTCAGCAGTGGCTCGAACTACCTGCGAGGCGATGAGGGCGCTGACTCCATTCTGGGCGGGTCCGGCTTCGACGACATCAATGGCAACATGGGCGACGACGTCGCTTCGGGCGGGGCGGGCGACGACTGGGTCGTCGGCGGCAAGGACAACGATCGTCTGTCCGGAGACGGCGGTAACGACCTCGTCTACGGCAATCTCGGGAACGACACCTGCGACGGCGGAGATGGGAACGACATCGTCCGCGGCGGCCAGGGCGACGACGTGGTGACGGCGGGCGCGGGCGCCGACTTCGTCTCGGGCGATCTGGGCAGCGATACGCTGAGCGGCGGCGCGGGCGCCGACATCTTCAACACCTTCGCCGAGACCGGGCTGGATCGGGTGCTGGACTTCAGGATCGCCGAGGGGGACCGCGTGCAGGTCGCGCCCGGCACGACCTACACCCTGGCTCAGGTCGGCGCCGATACGGTGATCTCCATGACCGGCGGCGGCCAGATGATCCTGGTCGGCGTGCAGCTCAGCTCGCTGACGCCGGGCTGGATCTTCGGGGCATAACCTCAGCTTAACGGCCGGCGATTGACCTTGTGGCGCGCCGGGGTCAGCTTCGGCGCACACCTGAGGGGTCCAGCACATGCCTGCGTTCAACGGCGGCGACAGCGCGGACGTTTTCGTCGGCGACGGTTCGCCCGACACGTTCATCGGGGCGGCGGGCGGCGACACGGTCTCGGGCGACGTCGGCTTCGATCTGTTCGTCATCGACAACGGCCACAGCCCCGCGGCGACAGCCATCAGCACGCCGGCGGCGATCGACGTCATCACCGACTGGAGCAGCAGGGACCGGCTTCTTTTCGTCGGGGCGAACCCGGCGGTGTTCGGATCGGTCGGCCAGGGCGCCGCCGACACCTATGAGGAGGCGTACAATCAGGCGGTCTCGGCCTTCGGCGGCCAGGGCCGCGAGTATTTCGCCGTCAGCGTGGGCGCCGATGTCTTCGTCTTCGCGATCCGCACCGGCCAGGCGGTGAAGCTGCTGAACACCAACCTGATCGACGTGCAGCGCTTCAACTTCGTCACCGGCTCGCTTTCGGGCGGCCTGGTGGAAACCGGCTCCGAAGGCGGCGTGCTGCGTCAGCTGAGCGAGGGCCCGGACCAGTTCGTGGGCGGCTCGGGCGCCGACACCGTCACGGGCGGTGATGGCGCCGACACCCTGGGCGGCGGCGCGGGCGACGACCAGGTGTTCGGCGGCATCGGGGCGGACTCGATCACCGGCGGCGACGGCTCCAACTACCTGCGCGGCGAAGAGGGCGATGACATCGTCACCGGCGGCGCGGGCTTCGACGACATCAACGGCAACATGGGCCGCGACACGCTCAGCGGCGGCGCGGGCAACGACTGGGTCGTGGGCGGCAAGGATGAGGACATCCTGTTCGGGGAGTCCGGCAATGACCTTGTGTACGGCAACCTCGGCAACGACACCGTCGGCGGCGGCGGCGGGGATGACATCGTGCGCGGCGGCCAGGGCGACGATCTGGTCCGCGGCGATGAGGGCCGCGACACCCTGTCGGGCGACCTGGGCAACGACACGCTGGACGGCGGCCTGGGCGCGGACCTGTTCCTGTCGTTTGCGACGACCGGCCTCGACAAGATCATCGGCTTCAACGCCGGCGAAGGCGACCGACTGCAGCTGGAGCCCGGGACGACGTTCACCCTCAGCCAGGAGGGCGCCGACGTGCTCGTGAACCTCGGCTTCACCAACCGCATCATCATCGAGGGCGTTCAGCTCTCGCTGCTGCCCGACGGCTGGATCTACGTCGCGGGCTGATCCGCCGACCCTACGGCATCTCGCGGAGTCGCCGTAGCGAGCTGGGGAACGACAGCAGCGGCGCGGCGGCAAGGCCCGCGACGCCGACCCAGATCGCGCCGCGTACGCCCATGACCTCACCCAGCAGCCCGCCCAGCAGCGCGCCGACCACGACCAGCCCGCCGGTCGCCGCCTTGTAGGCCGCGTTCACGCGTCCCAGCACCTGGACAGGCATCACGGTCTGGATCAGCGTCGTCCCCAGGATCATGGTGGTGACGCCCAGCAGATCGCCCAGGATCTGCGACACCACCAGGAAGCTCATTCCCGCAGCCGGATTGCCCGGCGAGAGCGGAATGATGGCGACCGACAGCGCCACCAGGACCTGGGCGCCGACGAAAGTGGATCCGACGCCTAGGCGCCGTGACGCCGGTCCGGCGACCGCCGCGCCGACCAGCGCGCCCACGCCGCCCGCGGCGATGGTCAGGCCGAGCAGCGCGGGCGTCAGGCCCACCACCTCGACGCAGAACAGGATGTAGAGCGCGCTGAAGATCCCGCCGCCCAGCGACTGCATCCACGAACTCAGGAAGACAGGCCGCACCAGCGGATGGCGCAACGCCACGGCGAAGCCCAGCCGAATGTCATCCGTCCAGCGGGCGTGGGGCTCTGGGCGCGGCGCGGACTCCGGCCTGCGGATGCCGGACAGGAACAGCGCCGAGACCAGGTAGGTGGCGGCGTTGACGGCGATGGCGATAGGCGCGGCCAGGAGCTGGAACAGCACCCCGGCCAGCGCCGGACCGCCGATCTCGGCCACGGACTCGGTCGCCGAGAAACTGGCGTTGGCGCGGGCGATCTGATCGCGCGCCACCAGCGACGGCAGGTAAGCGTGGTCGGCGATTTCGAAGAGCACGCTGGCCGCCCCCACCAGGGCCGCGGCGATATACAGCTGGGGCAGGGTCAGCGCGCCCAGCAGCGCCGCGATCGGGATGGTGGCGAGCACAGCGGCGCGCACGAGGTCGGCGGCCATCATGATCCCGCGCCGACGGCTGCGGTCAACGAAACCGCCGGCTGCGAGCCCGACCAGCAAGGCCGGTCCGTGCGAGATCGCGGCCAGCAGGCCGACCTGCCCGGGCGACGCCCCCAGGCTCAGCACGGCGGCGATGGGCAGGCCTTCGCGCGTGATGCGGGCGCCGAAGGCCGAGATGCTCTGGGCCATCCAGAGGCGGGCAAAATCGCGATCGCGCCACAGGGCGTGCGCAGGAGATTGGGACATGGGAACACAGCGATAGACGGCGGCCATGCGGCCGGAGCCACGCGCGCGGCGTGGGACGAGGTGAGCCGATTTCAGGGCCGCCGCGCGGGCTCACCCCGCGGCTTTAAGGCCAGACAGCCCTTAGACGTCAAGCTCGAGCAAGGAAGTCGGCGATCTCGCGGTCGCTCCGCAGCCGCACGATCCGGGCGTGTCCGCCGTGTTCGGCCAGGGCGCGTTCCAGGCGCGGGCGGACCTTGCGATTGTAGGTGAGGATGAAGTGATAGAACTTAAGGTCGATGGTCTCGCCACAGCCTTCGGCCATGTCGGGCCGGGTCCCGTCGCGGTACTGGACCACGCGCCGGATCGCCCGCGCCAGGCAGAGCCAGGGCGGCAGGTCCAGCCAGATGATCGTGTCGGCAGCCGGCATCCGCAGATGCCATGAGCCGCCGAAATTGCCGTCGCTGATCCAGGCCTCGCCGGCCTGATAGTCCAGGATCAGGGCGTTGAACTCGTCGTCGTCCCGCTCGGTCCAGCCCGGCTTCCAGAACAGCACGTCAAGGTGGACGACCGGCAGGTCCAGCTTCGCGCCCAACCGTCGCGCCAGGGTCGACTTGCCCGCGCCCGAGTTCCCGATGATCAGCACCCGGCGCATGGCGGCCTCCATCGGAACCGGGCTATATTCGTCCGTCGGCGCCGCCGCCATTCACTTGACGTTAGCACATATAAAGATATCTTTATGTGCAATGAAACTGTCCGCCAAACAGACCGTCGATGTGCTGCGCGCCGCGGGCGAGCCGACGCGGCTGCGCATCCTGGCGCTGCTTGAGCGCGAGGAACTGGCGGTGCTCGAGCTGTGCCGCGTGCTGGACCAGAGCCAGCCGCGCGTTTCCCGACATCTGAAGCTCCTGGCCGAGGCAGGCCTGGTCGAGCGGTTCCCAGACGGGGCCTGGGTGTTCTACCGGCTGTCCAGCGCCGGGCGGCAGCGCGAGGTGATCGGCCAGGTCCTTTCGCACATCAACGCCGAAGACCCCGTTCTGGCCCGCGATCGGCGCAAGCTGGACGACGTGCAGGCCGAACGCGCCGACGCCGCCCAGGCCTACTTCGCCGAGAACGCCGCGCAGTGGGACCAGATCCGCTCGCTCTACGTCTCGGACGACCACGTCGAGACCGAGGTTCAGGCGGTCGCCGGCCGTGGACGGGTCGGCAAGCTGGTCGACCTGGGCAGCGGCACCGGCCGGATGCTGACCCTTCTGGGCCCTCAGGCCGATCAGGCCCTGGGTCTCGACCTGTCGCAGCAGATGCTGAACATCGCGCGCCGCAACGTGACCGAAGCCGGGCTGACCAACGTCGAGCTGCGGCACGGCGACATCTTCGACACCCGCCTTCCCGAGGCCTCGGCCGACCTGGTGGTCGTCCACCAGGTGCTGCACTATCTGGGCGACCCCGCCGCCGCCGTCCGCGAGGCAGCCCGCGTGGTCGCGCCCGGCGGCAAGCTGATCATCGTCGACTTCGCCCCGCACAAGCACGAGTTCCTGCGCGAGCAGCACCAGCATCGCCGCCTGGGGTTCTCGGACGAAGAGATGGCCCGCTGGCTTGGCGAGGCCGAACTGCCGTCTGTCCAAATGCACGCCCTGCCGCCCACCCGGGCCGACGGGCTGACCGTGAAGATCTGGGCCGCGCAGCGCGCGCCCACCGCCTTGAGGAGCGCCGCGTGAGTCCGGCTGAAACTGCATTAGGTCCCGTGGCGCGCGCCGGCGCCGGCCAGGGTCCGCGTCCCCGCATCTCGTTCGAGTTTTCGCCGCCCAAGGGCCCGAAGAGCGAGGAGAGCCTGTGGGAGGCGATCCGCCGCCTTGAGCCCCTGAACCCCGAGTTCGTGTCGGTGACCTATGGCGCCGGCGGCTCGACGCGCGAGCGCACCCACCGCACGGTCGTGCGGATCCTCAAGGAAACGACGCTGAAGCCGGCCGCGCACCTGACCTGCGTGGAAGCGAGCCGGGCCGAAGTGGACGAGGTGATCCGGGACTACTGGGACGCCGGCATCCGCCACATCGTGGCCCTGCGCGGCGACCCGCCCGGCTCTCTGGGCGGCGCCTATACGCCGCGCGCCGACGGCTATCAGAACGCGACCGAACTGACGGCCGGAATCAGGGCGATCGCGCCGTTCGAAGTGAGCGTGGGCGTCTATCCGCAGATCCACCCCGAGAGCCCGTCGGTCGACCACGACATCGAGGTCCTGAAGGCCAAGGTGGATGCGGGCGCGACGCGGGCCATCTCGAACTTCTTCTTCGATATCGACGGCTACCTCCGGTTCGTGGACCGCATCCGCAAGGCGGGCGTCGAGGTGCCGATCCTGCCGGGCATCATGCCGGTCTCCAGCTTCGAGGGCCTGCGCAACATGTCGGGCCGCATTGGGGTGGCGATCCCGCCCTGGCTGGCCAACCACTTCGAAGGCCTGGACGCCGATCCCGAGACCCGCAAGCTGGTCGCCGCCTCGGTGGCCGCCGAAATGTGCGCCAAGCTGGCCGAGGAAGGCTTCTCCGACTTCCACTTCTACACGCTGAACCGCGCCGACCTGACCTACGCGATCTGTCGGATCCTGGGCGTGCGTGAAACCCCGACTGCCGAACCGAAGGAAGCCGCCGCATGACCCGGCAAGACCGCATCGCGGCGCTGAAGGCCGCCGCCAAGGAGCGCGTGCTCATCCTGGACGGCTCATGGGGCGTCATGTTCCAGAAGCGCGGCCTGTCCGAAGACGACTACCGCGGCGACCGCTTCAAGGACCATCCCGGCCAGATGAAGGGCAACAACGACATCCTGTGCCTGACCCGGCCGGATATCGTCGCCGACCTGCACGACCAGTACTACGCCGCCGGCGCCGACATCAGCGAGACCAACACCTTCTCGGCCACAAGCATCGGCCAGGGCGAGTACGCTCAGGAAGCCGCCGTGCGCGACATCAATCTGCAGGGCGCCCGCATCGCCCGCGAGGTCGCCGACCGCTGGACGGCGAAGGAGCCGCACAAGCCGCGCTTCGTCGCGGGCTCCATCGGCCCGCTGCCGGTGATGCTGTCGATGAGCTCGGACGTGAACGATCCCGGCGCGCGCAAGGTGACCTTCGACCAGGTCTACGAGGCCTATCGCGAGCAGGTGAAGGCGCTGCATGAGGGCGGCGTCGACATGTTCCTGATCGAGACCATCACCGACACCCTGAACTGCAAGGCGGCGATCAAGGCGGTCCTCGATCTGCAGGACGAGGGCTACGAGCCGCTGCCGATCTGGATCTCGGGCACCATCACCGACCGGTCGGGCCGCACGCTGAGCGGCCAGACGGTGGAGGCGTTCTGGAACTCGGTGCGCCACGCCAAGCCGTTCGCCATCGGCCTGAACTGCGCCCTGGGCGCCGACCTGATGCGGCCGCACATCGCCGAACTGGCGCGCGTAGCCGACACCCTGGTCTCCGCCTATCCCAACGCGGGCCTGCCCAACGCCATGGGCGAGTACGACGAGGAGCCGCACCAGACCGGCCACCAGCTGCACGAGTGGGCCGAGCAGGGCCTGGTCAACATCCTGGGCGGCTGCTGCGGCACCACGCCGGACCACATCCGCCACGTGGCCGACGCCGTGCGCGGCCTGAAGCCACGCCAGCCTCCCCAGCGGCCCCGGGCCATGCGCCTGGCGGGGCTCGAGCCGTTCGAACTCGCCTGATGCAGGCGCCCGAATGGTATGACGCCTGGTGCGAGGAAGCGTTCGAGACCTTTCGCACCAAGCAGAACGCGCTGACCGAGACCTACCGTCTCGCGTCGTGGGAGCGCTACGACTACGACACCGCCGCCGGGACCCTGACCTTCTCCGACCAGGGTCGGCCGAAGGTGCTGGCCGACATCCAGGTCATCGGGACCATCGGCGCCGACGACTGGCTCTGGGGCTGGGCCAACGAGAACTGGCCGGCGCTCAGCACCGCCGGCATGCGCGCCGTCCGCGACTTCGGCGCCGAGCATGGCATCGAAGAGCTGACCACCGAGCGCCTCGAGAGCGACGATCTGCCCGGCCTGGGCTGGATGCTGGCGGCGATCTCGGCTCGCGTTCTCGACGCCGAGGGCGCATATCGCGCGCCGTCCGGCGACGGCGCGGTCTACCTGCTGATCCGATCCATCAAGTCTGTGAGCTGAATGCGCCCCATCTTCATCAACGTCGGCGAACGCACCAACGTCACCGGCTCGGCCAAATTCCGGAAGCTGATCGCCGAGGGCAACTATCCCGAGGCGCTGTCGGTCGCGCGCCAGCAGGTCGAGGCCGGGGCACAGGTCATCGACGTCAACATGGACGAAGGACTGCTCGATTCGGTCGCGGCCATGCGGACCTACCTGAACCTGATCGCGGCGGAGCCCGACATCGCGCGGGTGCCGGTGATGATCGACTCGTCCAAGTGGGAGGTGATCGAGGCCGGGCTGAAGTGCGTTCAGGGCAAGGCGATCGTGAATTCGATCTCCATGAAGGAAGGCGAGGCCAAGTTCCTGGAGCAGGCGCGGGCGTGCCTGCGCTATGGCGCCGCCGTTGTCGTCATGGCGTTCGACGAAGTGGGTCAGGCCGACACCGCCGACCGCAAGGTCGAGATCTGCAAGCGCGCCTACGATCTGCTGGTGAACGAGGTGGGATTCCCGCCCGAAGACATTATCTTCGATCCCAACATCTTCGCCGTGGCGACGGGCATCGAGGAGCACGACAACTACGCCGTCGACTTCATCGAGGCGACGCGGCGGATCAAGGAACTCTGCCCGTACGCGCGTGTCTCGGGCGGTGTCTCGAACGTCAGCTTCTCGTTCCGCGGCAACGAGCCGGTGCGGCGCGCGATCCACTCGGTCTTCCTCTACCACGCGATCGCGGCGGGCATGGACATGGGCATCGTCAACGCCGGCGACCTGCCGGTCTACGACGACATCCCCGAGGAGCTGCGCGAGGCGGTCGAGGACGTGATCCTGAACCGGCCGCAGCGGACCGCCGTCTCCAACACCGAGCGCCTGGTCGACCTGGCGCCGAAGTACAAGGGCGGCAAGTCCGAGGCCAAGGGGCCAAACCTGGCCTGGCGCGACCAGCCGGTCGAAGGCCGCCTCAGCCACGCCCTGGTCCACGGCATCACCGACTTCATCGAGGCCGACACCGAGGAGGCCCGCCTGGCCGCCGAGCGGCCGCTGCACGTCATCGAAGGCCCGCTGATGGACGGGATGAACGTGGTCGGCGACCTGTTCGGCGCGGGCAAGATGTTCCTGCCCCAGGTGGTCAAGTCGGCCCGGGTGATGAAGCAGGCCGTCGCCTACCTGATGCCCTTCATGGAGGCCGAGAAGGACGGCGGCGAGCGCCAGAGCGCCGGCAAGATCCTCATGGCCACGGTCAAGGGCGATGTCCACGACATCGGCAAGAACATCGTGGGCGTGGTCCTGCAGTGCAACAACTACGAGGTCGTCGACCTGGGCGTGATGGTCCCCTGCGACCGCATCCTGGACGAGGCGATCGCGCACAACGTCGACATCGTGGGCCTGTCGGGGCTGATCACCCCCAGCCTGGACGAGATGGTCTATGTGGCCTCCGAGATGGAGCGGCGCGGCATGACGATGCCCCTGCTGATCGGCGGCGCCACCACGTCGAAGACCCACACCGCCGTGAAGATCTCGCAGCGCTATCCGTCCGGCTCGACCACCTATGTGCTGGACGCCAGCCGCGCGGTGGGCGTGGTCTCGAACCTGCTGTCGCCGACCGAAAAGTCGAAGTTCCTGGCCGACACCGAGGCCGACTACGAGAAGGTGCGCGCGCAGTTCGCTCGCGGCCAGGGCAACCGCGCCCGCGCCACCCTGCAGGAGGCGCGCGACAACGCCTTCACGCCCGACTGGACTGCGTACGATCCGCCCAAGCCCACGTTCCTGGGCACGCGCACCTTCGCGCCCTACGACCTGCCGGAGCTGCGCCGCCACATCGACTGGACGCCGTTCTTCGCCAGCTGGGAGCTGGTGGGCCGCTTCCCCGCCATCCTTGAGGACGACGTGGTCGGCAAGGCCGCCACCGACCTCTACAACGACGCCCAGCGCATGCTGGACCGCATCCTCCAGGAGGGCCTGCTCGAGGCCCGCGGGGTGGTGGGCTTCTGGCCGGCCAACGCCGACGGCGACGACGTGATCGTCTACGCCGACGAGACCCGCACCACCGAGCTTGCCCGACTGCACACCCTGCGCCAGCAGATGCTGAAGACCGGCGACGGCGCCAACGTGGCCATGTCCGACTTCGTGGCGCCCGTGGGGACCAAGCCCGACTATATCGGCGGCTTCGCGGTGACCGCCGGGCACGGCGAGCTGGCCCAGGCCAAGGCGTTCAAGGACGCCGGCGACGACTATTCCGCGATCCTGTTCACGGCGCTGGCCGATCGCCTCGCCGAGGCCTTCGCCGAAGCCCTGCACCGCAAGGTCCGCACCGAGCTGTGGGGCTATGCCCCCGACGAAGCGTTCGACATCGACACCCTGGTCGCCGAGCAGTACCGCGGCATCCGCCCGGCCCCCGGCTATCCGATGCAGCCCGACCACACCGAGAAGGCCACGCTCTTCCAGCTGCTGAGCGCCACCGAGGCGGCAGGCATCGAGCTCACCGAAAGCTTCGCCATGAACCCGCCGGCCGCGGTCTCGGGCGTCTACTTCGCCCACCCCGAGGCCCACTACTTCGGGGTCGGCCGCATCGAGAAGGACCAGGTCGCGGACTACGCGAAGCGCAAGGGCTGGGACCTGCGTACCGCCGAACGCTGGCTGGCCCCCATCCTCAACTATGAGCCCGCCTGATGACCCCCGAAGCCCGCAACAAGCTGTTCGGCCGCGCGATGATCGTGCTCATGGGGCTGCTGTTCGCCGCCTACATGGCGGCGACGTTCCTGCGGTAGGGGCGACCTGACCGCGCGGCGCGCGTCAGTCCGTCCGGCGGACCGCGTTCCAGTTGAACAGGAAGTTGCGGTGCTCGGCCCAGGTCTGGCCGCGGGCGACGTCGCCGTCCAGGCAGACGGTGGTGTGGTACGGGCCCGCGCCGTCGGTGGTGCGGAAGCTGGCGCAGGTGCGGCCGCGGTCGGTCTTCCAGCGGCCCGCCTGGATCTCGCTGTCGTAGAAGCTGCCGCTGACCGCGCCGTCCGGGGCGAGCGCGAGGTCCATGGCCTTTGTGTACGGCTGGCCGGGCTGGCTGGAGAGGTCCACCGTCCAGCGGCCCGCGAGCGGCGGCGGGGAGCCGCCCACAGCGGCTGCGGCGAGGAGGGCGGCGACGACGAGCATGGGCGCTCCAGGAACAGGGTGACGGCCGGCCAGGATAGGGTGCCGGGGCGGCTCGGTCAGCGGCTTTTGTTGGGGACCCCGTGTGGCCTCGGCGGGGCGATCGGGCAGTGGCGGCCGGTCTGCGCCATTCAATCCATGGACGGAGTTTGCCTTTGGACCGAGCCGTCTCAAGGACGGCCCGGAGGGCCGCCGCGGCGCGGGCGCGCGGCGCGCGCTCCTTGACACGGCTCGGTCCCAAGGCTCGCATCAACCATGGATTTCAGGGCGGATTTTATCCCCGGTGGGGATGCGTGCTCTGAGGGGTTGAGCCGCTTTCGCTGATGACCGATGTCCCGCTGACGCCCCGCCTTGCCGCAAAGCTCGCCACGATGTTCCCGGCTGGGGATTGTGCGTTCGCCGCGCAATGGCTGGTGTCGGAGTGCGGGCCGAGGATTCCCGGCGGCTTCACGGATCCAACCTGGGTCGAGCGGGTCAGGGCCGCGGCTCTGAGATTGAGCGCCGGATCCCTCGACAAGCTGGCGGTGGCGACGGGGCTGGGGCAGCAGGACTGGCGCGACCTGTTGATGGCGGCAGGTTTCGGTCACCCTGACGCCTACGAGGCCTGGCTGGACGAGGGCCCGCGAGACGAGGCGGACGCGGCGAACGTCTGACCAGCGCCCCCGTGGCTACCCACCGCCCGCCCTCTCCACCATCCGCTCTACGGCCCGCGGCCTCGGCGAGCGGTCCTCCTCCCGCGGCGTCTTTGGGGGAGGTAAGGGCCCTCCGGGTCCAAAGGCGGTGGGGTGGTGGGCGCGGCGCCGCCCTCTCCCGGCCTCTCCCTCGGCGCTGCCGCGCCCGGGAGAGGAGCGCGCCTTTGGTTCTTGTTTTGTTCTCGTTTGTGATGTACCCTGCGCGCTTCGGGTGGCGGTGGCTTTTCGAGGAGATGCGGTGGTGGATGACGCGGCGGGTGGGATGGTTCGGCCCGGGGCGGCGGCGCCGGGGCTGAGCGTCTATTCGGAGGAGATGGGGGCCGAGATCTGTCGGGCGGTGGTGTCCGGGCGCAGCCTGATGGCGGCGTGCGCGGAGCCGGGTCGGCCGCATCGGACGACGGTCCGGAACTGGGCGCGGTCGCATCCCGACTTCGGGGAAGCGTTGCGCGAGGCGTATCGCGAGGCGCGGGTGTCGGTGCGGATGCGCGACCGGCAGAAGGCGGCCGAGGACAAGGCCCGGATGGCGGCCGATCCCCCGCGGCGCGGGGGCAAGGCGTGCGGCTATACCCGGGCGCTGGCCGAGGCGATCTGCGCGCGGCTGGAGGAAGGCGAGAGCCTGACCTCGATCGGGCGCGACCCGGCGATGCCCTGCTATGGCACGATCCTGAAATGGGTGAAGACCTATCCGGAGTTCGAGGAGATGTACGTGGCCGCCCGCGAGACGCAGGGCCACTGGCTTTTCGACGAGGCGCGCGACGTGGCGCTGGCGGCGACGCGGGCGACGTGGCCCGTGGCGCGGCTGCAGTTCGACGTGATCCGCTGGCAGGCGGCGCGGCTGGCGCCGAAGAAGTACCTGGAGCGCCTGTTGGCGGCCGAGGCGATGGCCGGGCGCGGGGGCGACGGCGCCGCGGGTGACGGCGCCGATCGCGAGCCACTGCATATCGTCTTCAGCGCCATGCACTTCGAGGTCGGTCCGAACGGCAAGGTGCTGGCCGCGCCGCCCCGCAACGCGGCCGAGGCGCAGGCCTGGATCGACGCGACGGGGCGGCCCTACGAGGCCGGGGTCGGCCCGAACGGCCAAGTGCGCCCGCCGATGGACAGCCCCGACGCCTGGGCGGGACAGGCGGCGCAGCCGCAGGACAGGCTTCGGCGCAAGACGACGTGGCGACCCGCGGGCGGGCGCTAGCGCGCGCCGGACGAACTTGGAAACGGGTTTCGCCCCGATACGCGCTCTGAGCCAGACAGATCGAGCCTGTTCATCCGGTTCAGATGATTCCATCTGAACCGGACAGCTCCAGGCGGGACAACACCTATCTCCGGTAGTGCGGCGGTGCGGCTCCGCCGCGGCGAGGCGTCGCAGCGGCGGCCGTGAGGACGTTCTGAAGACGCACGATCATCGCGGTCGCAAAGCCAATACAGCTAAGCGATAGCGCATGCCGCCTTCGCACGGAGGACACTGGGCACGATCGATACTCAGAGACACCATCTAGTTGAGCGCAGTATTCAATCCATCGATGTTTACCGACACGAAACATTAACCCTCTCAAATCGACCTCAAATCGATGTATTGGGGACGGGCTCATCATGCGTTCTTTGTATGTATCTGCGGCAATTTGTCCGCTACTATTTGCCGCACCCGCGCTCTGCGCGCCTTCTGAGACAGTAGACAAGCCCATCAATACAGCGCGGGCCGCGACCGGCGACAGCGCAGCGGCGGCGGCCACCACCGCGGCCGCACCAGCCAGCCGGGAGGAGGTCTTCTCCACCGGCGTCGCCAAGGGCCGCGACCGGCTGGACAGCGCCACCTCGACCAGCGCCCTGCGCGAAAAGGAGATCGAGGCCCTGGGCGCCCGTTCGTTGGGCGACCTGCTTCGCAACCTGCCGGGCATCCGGACCGAGTCGTCCACCGGGGACGGCAGCTCGGCCTACACCATCCGCGGCCTGCCGCTGGCGTCGGGCGGGTCGAAGTACATGCAGCTCCAGGAAGACGGCCTGCCGGTCCTGGAGTTCGGCGACTTCTTCAACGGGGCGGTCGACATCTATATCCGCGCCGACCTCAACCTGGCGGCGGTGGAGTCCATTCGCGGCGGATCGTCCTCGACCTTCGCGTCGAACTCGCCGGCCGGCGTGATCAACCTGATCTCCAAGACCGGGGACGTGGCCGGCGGCGCGCTGCAGGTGACCACCGGGCTCGACTACGACACCCAGCGCGTGGACTTCGAATACGGCGCGCCGATCAACGACTCGTGGCGCTTTCACGTGGGCGGCTTCTACCGGCAGGGCGAGGGCCCGCGCGACGTGGGCTTCACGGCCTTCAAGGGCGGCCAGCTCAAGGCCAATCTGACCAAGCAGTTCGCCAACGGCTACGTCCGGTTGTCGGGCAAGTATCTGGACGACCGCTCGCCGCACTATCTTCCGGGGCCGGTGCGTATCACGGGCACGAACGAAGACCCGAAGTATGGAAGCTTCCCGGGTTACGACGTCCGGCGCGACTCGATGCTCTCGGGCAACCTGCCCAACCTGGTCGTTCTGGACGCCAACAACACGCCGGTCGAGATTCCGGTCAGCCAGGGCATGAACGCCCTGGTGAAGTCGATCGGCCTGGAGTCGCAGTTCGAGGTCCAGGGCTGGACGATCACCCAGCGCGGCCGATACGCGGAGATCGAGGGCGGCACGCTGCGCAACCTGGTCGCCAACATCTATGCGGGCGGCGCCCTTCCGGCGTCGCTGGGCGGCGGGACGGGAACCTTCACCTACGCCACCGGCCCGCGGGCGGGCCAGGTCATCACCAACCTCGCCGGCATCAACGGCAACGGCCTGGTGGTGGCGACGTCGCTGAACCGGATCGAGTCCCGGTCGCTGGACAACGCCATCAACGACCTGCGCGCCACCCGCGCCTTCCCGGTCGGCAAGGCCGAACTGACCGTGACGGGGGGAATCTACAAGTCGCTGCAGGACTACACCAGCGACTGGCTCTACAGTAACCACCTGCAGGACGTGGCCGACGACGGCATGTCGTCGCTCATCAACTTCACCAACGCCGCCGGCGTCCCGCAGAGCCAGGACGGCTATCTGGGGTACAACCGGTCGGGCAGCACCGCGTTCTTCCGGCGCAGCTACGACGTGCGGTACAACATCACGGCGCCCTACGGCTCGCTGAACTACCGCCTGGGCAAGGTCGCGGTGGGCGGCAGCCTCCGCTACGACTCGGGCCGGGTGCGCGGCAAGCTGTACGGCGCGGACCTGGGCGGCGGCCGCATCGGCATCCGGCCGGTGGACTTCAACGGCAACGGCGTGATCTCGGTCGCGGAGTCGAAGACGGCGTTCACGCCCTACGACAGCCCGGCGCCCGTCGATTACAACTACAACTACATCAGCTATTCGGTGGGCGTGAACTACCGGGTGGCCGAGCCGTTCGCGGTGTTCGCCCGCTACAGCCGCGGCGCGCGGGCCGGCGCCGACAAGCTGCTGTTCTCCAACAAGGTCAGCACGACCGACGGCAGCCTCCTAAACAAGGGCGACGGCTACGACGTCGTCAAGCAGTTCGAGGGCGGGTTCAAGTATCGCGCCGCGGGCATCACCGTGAACGTCACGGGCTTCCACGCCGACACGGAAGACACCAACGTCCAGGCGGGCGCCATCACCACGGACCGGACCTACAAGGCCTATGGCGTCGAGGCCGAGGGCGGATATCGGCACGGGCCGTTCAGCATCCGGGCCGGCGTGACCTACACCCACGCCGAACTGGTCAACGACAAGCTGAACGCCGCCGTGGCCGGCAAGGTCCCGCGCCGGCAGCCGGACTTCATCTTCCAGGTGACGCCGCAGTTCGAGCTGGAGAAGGTGACGGTCGGCGCCAACGTGATCGGCACGACCAACAGCTGGGTTCAGGACAACAACCTGATGAAGATGCCGGGCTACACGCTGGTCAGCGCCTTCGCCCAGTATCGCCCGACCGAGCGCGTGCAGCTGATGCTCCACGTCGACAACCTGTTCGACAAGACAGCCTTCATCGAGATCACCACGCCGTCGGTCCCGGCGAACGGCATCGGCCTGGGTCGCGCCATCAACGGCCGCACGATCTCCATGTCGGCCCGCCTGGACTTCTAGGACCTGCCGCCGCCCGCCCCTCTCCCAGGGGGGCGGGCGAAGGCCCCGCGAAGGCTCTTGCCGAACGTAGCGTCCCCCTGAATAGGTGGTATGCAACAAGGCCTGCCCGGCTCAGAAGAGGCAGGCCGTTCAGTAGGGCGTCGGGGGGAATTTGAGCCAGTCCGAGGAGCAGCCGTCCGCCGCTGTCGGCGAGCCGCGTCGCCGGTTCCGTCGCCGCTGGATCGTCATGGCGGCGGGCCCGATCCTGATCCTTGCGGGGCTGGCCTATCTGATCCTGACCAGCGGTCGGTTCGAGACCACCGACAACGCCTATGTCCAGGTGGCCAAGACGCCGGTGGCGCCGTCCATCTCGGGCCGGGTCGTCGAGATCTACGTCAAGGAGAACCAGCCCGTCCGGCGCGGGCAGGTGCTTTTCCGGCTGGACCAGCGCGACCTGCAGGCCAGCGTCGACCTGGCCCAGGCCCAGCTCAGCAACGCCCAGCTTTCGGTGAGCCAGGCGCGGATCGCCTATCAGCGCGAGATGGCCAACGTCTCCGCGGCGCGCGAGAACCTGGCGTTCGCCACGCGCGAGGTGACCCGTCAGCGCCAGCTCAACAGCGCCGGCGCCGTCTCGGGCCAGGCGGTGGACCAGGCCGTGCACACCGCCAACCTGGCGCGCGACCAGCTCGCCGTCGCCCAGCAACAGGCCGCCCAGGCCCTGGCGGCGCTGGGCGGAGACCCGAACGTCGCCGATCAGGCGCCCGCTGTGTTGCAGGCCCGCGCCCAGCTGCAGCGCGCGCGGCTGAACCAGGATTTCGCCACCGTGGTCGCCCCCGCCGACGGCGTGGTCGCGCGTGTGGATCAGCTGCCGGTGGGCGCCTACCTCAACGCCTCGCAGACGGCGTTCTGGCTGCTGTCGGGCGCCCCCTGGATCGAGGCGAACTTCAAGGAAGACCAGGTCCGCAACATGGAGGTGGGCCAGGCCGTCGAGATCGATATCGACGCCTATCCCGGCGGCCCGCTGCAGGGCCACGTCGCCAGCTTCGCGCCGGGCACCGGCTCGGCCTTCTCGGTGCTGCCGGCCCAGAACGCCACGGGCAACTGGGTGAAGGTGACCCAGCGCCTGCCGGTGCGCATCGCGTTCGACCGCCCGCCCCCGCCGCGGGCGGCGCGCGCCGGCCTGTCGGCCAAGGTGAAGGTCGATGTGCGCAATGCGCTGAAGCGGAACTAGCGCGGATGGCCCGCGCGTCCGCCGCCCGCCTCTGCGCCGTCCTCGGGGGTCTCAGTCTCGCCCTGTCGGCCTGCACGACCGTGGGCCCCGATTTCGCACCGCCGCCGGTGGACGCCCCCGCCGGCTACGCGATGGTCGGGGATGCGCCGGCGCCCGGCGTCGTCCTCAGCCCCGACGTCCGCCTCGCCGGTCCCTGGTGGCAGGCGTTCGGCTCGCCGGCGCTGGACGAGGTGATGAAACTGGCCCTGGCCGACAGCCCCAGCGTGGCGGCGGCGCGGGCCAAGCTGGAGCGCTACCAGGCCGCCGAGCGCGAGGCGGCCGGCGCGCGCAAGCCGTTGGTCGAGGGGACCGCCTCGGCCCAGCGCCAGAAGTTCAACCCGGCCTCGTTCGGCTTCTCGGGCGCCCCCGCGGGCTCGCAGTTCACCGAGTTCGGACGGGCGCGAACGTACGACGTGTTCTCGCTGGGCGGGCACGTCAGCTACGACCTGGACCTGTTCGGCGGCGCGCGCCGTCGCGAGGAGGCGGCCGCCGCCCGCACCGCCCAGGCTGCGCACGAGGCCGACGCCGCCTATCTGACCCTCACCGCCAACGTGGCCTGGCAGGCCGTGCGCATCGCGGGGCTGAAGGGCGAGATCGCGGCGCTGCAGTCGATCATCGCCGACGACCGCACGCTGCTGGACCTGGCCCGCAAGTCGTTCGCCCTGGGCGGCATTCCGCGCATCACGGTCACCCAGGTCGAGGCCGGGCTGGCCGAGGACGAGGCGCTGATCCCGCCCCTGCTGCGGCAGTACGACGCCGCCCGGCGCCAGCTGGCCCTGCTGGTCGGCAAGTCGCCCGGCGCCTGGAGCCCGCCCGACTTCGACCTGGCGGGCCTGACCGCGCCGGCGACCACGCCCGTCAGCCTGCCGTCGGCCCTGGCGCGGCGCCGGCCCGACATCCTGGCCGCCGAGGCCGAGCTGCACGCAGCCACGGCCAACATCGGCGCCGCGCTGGCCGACCGGTATCCCAACATCCGACTTTCGGCGAACGGCGCGCTGTCGGCGATCAACCCCGAGGACGTGATCTCGACCGACGCCACCGGCTGGACCCTGCTGGGCGGGCTGACCGCGCCGATCTTCGACGGCGGCGCGCGCAAGGCCCGCACGCGGCAGGCCGAAGCCCAGGCTCGGGAGGCGCTCGCGCGCTACCGGCTGACCGTGCTTCGCGCCTTCGTGGAAGTGTCGGACGCCATGGCCGCTTTGGAGACCGACCGGCAGCGGACCGAGGCGCTGACGCGCGCGGTGTCGCTCAGCCGCGAGTCGGCCGACGTGACCCTGCGCGCGGCGCAGCTGGGCGCGCGCACGGCCGCCGAGGTGCTGCAGGCCCGCCGCCAGCTGGACCGCGACCGCCGCGACCTGGCGAACGCCCAGGCCCAGCGGCTCTCCGACCTGGTGAGCCTCTACGCGGCGTCGGCCGCCGACTGGGGCGGGCGCGACGTGTCCGGAGGGGCCAATGGCGTCGGCCCAGGACGTTAGGAACCGGATCCCGATCACCGGCTCGCTGATGCTGGCGACGCTGATGTACACGCTGGACTCGACCATCGCGAACGTGGCGCTGCCGCATATGCAGGGCAGCCTGTCGGCCTCGCAGGACGAGATTACCTGGGTGCTGACCTCGTACATCCTCGCGACCGCGGTGGCGACGCCGCTGGCCGGCTGGCTGGCGCAGAAGATCGGCCGCAAGACCATGCTGCTGTGGTCGATCGTGGGCTTCACCATCGCCTCGATGGCCTGCGGCCTGGCCCAGAACGTGCCCGAGATGGTGCTCTTCCGCGTGCTGCAGGGGCTGGCGGGCGCGGGGCTGATGCCGCTGTCGCAGTCGGTGATGCTCGACATCTTCCCGATGACCATGATCCCCCGGGTGATGAGCATCTGGAGCGCCGCGGTGATCCTGGGCCCGATCGCCGGCCCCACCCTGGGCGGCTGGATCACCGAGGAGCTGGACTGGCGCTGGGTGTTCTTCATCAACCTGCCGATCGGCATCCTGGCGATCGTGGGGGTGCTGCGGTTCATGGCTCACGACCCCGGAGGGCGGGCCAGACCCTTCGACTTCGTGGGCTTCGGCGGGCTGATCGCCTTCATCGTCGGCTTGCAGGCCATGCTGGACCGCGGCCCCGGGCGCGACTGGTTCGACTCCAAGGAGATCTGGGTCGAGACCGCCATCGCGCTGGCCGGCCTGTGGGTGTTCATCGTCCAGACGGCGACCGCCAAGAACCCCTTCTTCCACCGCGACCTGGCCAAGGACCGCAACTTCATCGGCACCACCCTGTTCGGGTTCTTCGTCGGCGTGCTGCTGTTCTCGACGACGGCGCTGTTGCCGTCGTTCATGCAGACCCTGATGGGCTATTCCGCGACCCAGGCCGGCATCGCGAGCGTGACGCGGGGCCTGGGCTCGCTGGTCTCGTTCCTGCTGGTCCCGACGGCCATGGCGCGCCTGGGCCCGCGCATGTGCCTGTTCCTGGGCCTCGTGCTGTGCGTCTGCGGCCTATGGATGATGGGGGGCTTCAGCCTCGAGATGACCTCGGGGCCCATCCTGATCAGCGGCTTCGTCCAGGGCTTCGGCGTGGGCCTCCTGTTCTCGCCGCTCAGCACGCTCGCCTATGTGACCCTGGACCCGCGCCATCGGGTGGAGGGCACGATCGTCTCCACCATGGTCCGCAGCCTGGGCTCCAGCGTCGGCATCTCGATCGTCCTGGCCGCGGTCCTGCGCAATTCGGCGGGCGCCCACAGTGAGCTGGCCGGGCGCGTCGATCCCTCCAGTCCGCTGCTGCACAACCTGCTGCCGGCGTTCATGGATCCCCGCACGGTGATGGGCGCCCAGGTGCTGAACGGCGAGATCACCCGGCAGTCCGCGATGATCGGCTACGTCAACATCTTCATGTGGATGGCGCTGGCCACCTGCATCATCGTGCCGGCGGTCATCCTGCTGCGGCCGGCCCGCGCCGCGCCGTCGGACACTGTCGAAATCCACTCGGAATAAGGCGAAGCCGGCCCGTGACTTCCGCGCACGGAAGTCTGGCACAGTACTGCGACCCATCGGGAGGAGCCGCCATGCCGAGCCTCGTCCACCTGCCGGTCGACGCGCCGGCCGAAGAGATCACCGCCGCCCTGGACCGCGACGGGGCGCTGATCCTCGACAACGCCCTGCCCCCGGACGACGTCGACGCGCTGGTCGCAGAGCTTCGACCCTGGGTCGAGGCGACAACGGCCGGGCGCGACAGCTTCTCCGGCGACCGCACCACCCGCACGGGCGCCCTGGTGGCGCGCTCGCCGCGCATCCGGCCCCTGGTGATGGACCCCCGCATCCTGGCGGTGTGCGACGCGGTGCTGAAGCCCAACTGCCACCGCTATCAGCTGCACCTGGCGCAGCTGATCCGGATCATGCCCGGACAGGGCGCGCAGGCCATCCACCGCGACCGCTGGGCCTGGGGCCGCCAGATGCCGGGGATCGAGCCGCAGGTGAACACCATCTGGGCGCTCACCGACTTCACCGCCGCCAACGGCGCCACCCAGGTGATCCCGGGCTCGCAGGTCTGGGACGACGATCGCAAGGCCCTGCCCCACGAGATCGCGCGGGCCGAGATGAGGAAGGGCTCGGTGCTGGTCTACACCGGCACGGTGTTCCACTCGGGCGGGGCGAACGACGCCGATCACGACAGGTGGGGCCTGAACATCACCTATTCGCTGGGGTGGCTGCGCCAGGAGGAGAACATGTACCTCTCCTGCCCGCCCGACGTGGCCCGCACCCTGGACCCCGAGCTGGCCGCCCTGGTCGGCTACGCCATGAGCAACTACGCCCTCGGCTACTACACCCCGCCCCTGCCCCCCGGCGAAGGCCCCGAGACCGTGCCGCCCGAGTGGGCGCTGGGCGGGATGACTCCGGACGCCGCGGGGAGCCTGGGCGGCGCCGAACTGCTGGACGAAGTGATCGCGCGGGCGAAGCGGAAGGCGGAGGGGGTGGAGATACCCACTTAGCTGCAACCGCCGAGGACTGTCCGGGCCCGGGCCGAGGGCGCTACAGCAGTCCTGGGAACTGGCCGCCGTCGAGCAGGATGTTCTGGCCGGTGATGAAGCCGGCGTTGGCGCCGCAGAGGAAGGCGCACATGTCGCCGAACTCCTGGGGCTCGCCGAACCGGCGCGCCGGGATCTGGCTCTTCGCGCGATCGCGATAGGCCTCGACGTCGCCGCCTTGCGCGAAGCGGGCGTGATTGGACTTCAGGCGGTCGGTGTCGAACTGGCCCGGCAGGACGCTGTTGAGCGTCACGTTGTGACGCGCCACCTCTCGCGAGAGACCGCCCACGAAGCCGGTCAGGCCGGCGCGGGCGCCGTTCGACAGACCCAGAACGTTGGCCGGCGCCTTGACCATATGGCTGGTGATGTTGACTACGCGGCCGAACTTCCGCTCGATCATGCCGTCGATCGTGGCCTGGATCAGGAAGATCGCCGACAGCATGTTGCCGTCGATGGCCTTCAGCCAGTCGTCGCGGGTCCAGTTGCGGAAGTCCCCGGGGGGCGGCCCGCCGGCGTTGTTGATCAGGATGTCCGGGGCGGGACAGGCGGCCAGCACCGCGGCGCGGCCGGCCTCGGTGGTGACGTCGGCGGCGACGACACGGACGTCGGCGCCCGTCTGGGCCGCGATCTCGCCGGCGGCCTTGGCGAGCCGCGCCTCGTCGCGGGCGGCGATGACCACGTCGACGCCCTCGCGCGCCAGCGCGACGGCCGTCGCCCGGCCGAGACCGGCGCTGCCGCCACAGACGATCGCCTTACGGCCCTTGATGCCCAGGTCCACGCGTTTCTCCTTGGTCCGGATTCAGTTCAGTGCGACGGGCGATGGTGGCCCCAGCTGGACGGGCGGTCGTGGCGACTGACCCGCCAGTTGGCGACGTCCACCTCGACGGCCCCCTGGCCGAACTCCACCTCGAAGCCGGCCGGCGTCTGCGAATAGAACGAGACCATCTGGTCGTTGGTGTGTCGTCCCAGGCTGGCGGTGATCGGCGCGCCCGCCGCGGTGGCACGTTCCAGCGCAAAGCCGAGCTCGTCCAGTTCGGCGACCTGGACCATGAAGTGATGCAGGCGCTTCGGGAGCGGCAGGGGCATCAGCGCCAGAGTGTGGTGGCGCGGATTGCAGTGGAAGAACTCCATGTCGAAGCCGAACTCGGGGCTCATCTGCATGCGGATGACGTCCGAGAGCCGGAAGCCCAGCAGGTCCTGGTAGAACCGCCGCGAGGCATCCATGTCCTTCGTGGAAAGCACGACATGGCCCAGTCCCTGGTCGCCCGTCACAAAGCCGCCCACCCCGGCGGGAGAGGCAAACGGGGCCTCGGTGCGCAAGGTCGGTCCGTAGAAGATCTCGACCGGCAGGCCGTCGGGATCCTCGCAGGTCACCATCCCCAGCACCTGCCGGGCGGCCAGGCGCTCCGGATCGCCGTTCCCGACCGCCACGCCGGCCGCGGCCAGGCGCGCGCGCAGGGCCTCCATCTCGGCCGGCCCCGCAACCTCGAAGCCCAGAAAGGCCACGTCATCGGCGTCGCCGGCCTCGACGGCGATGCGCCAGGCCATGTCGTCCAGGCGGTAGCAGCCGGCCGTCTCGCCGGGCATGAGGCCCAGTACGCCGGTGGCGTAGGCGTCGAACGCCGCGGGGTCCTTCACCCGCAGTCCGAGGTAACCGAGCGAGCCGATGGTCATGGCGCTTCCCTTCGCGGATGGGCGGTGGCCGGCGGGCGCGCGGGGCGTCGCCGGGCAAGTGGTTCGTCGCGGCTCTCGCGCCCGCGCCGCCAACGGGCCGGCGTCTCGCCGAACTCCCGCTGGAAGGCGCGGACGAAGGCGGCCGCGGAGCTGTAGCCCGCCTCGGCGGCGGCGGCTTCGACGCTGAGCGCCGTCGAGGCCATCCGCCGCGCGACGCCGGTGAGGCGCAGGCGTGAGATGATGCGAGCTGGGGTCTCGCCGGTGACCAGCTTGAACTGTTCGGCGAAGCGGGTGCGCGACATGCCGGACGCCTTGGCCAGGTCGGCCAGATTCCAGGCCTGCTCGGGCGCATTGAGGAACGCGTTTATCGCCTGGATCAGCCGCGGATGCGGCGGCTCGATGGGCGGGACCGACGGTGTGGCGCGATCCGCGAACGCACGGCGGCTGTAGTTGATCGCCATGGTCTCGGCCAGGCGGCGGATCACCAAGTTGCGGTCGATCTGCGCCTCGTCGGCATACTCGTCTTCCACCATCTCGGCGGCGCGCCACAGGCGGCGCGACAGGTCGGGATGCTGGCCGTGGCCGACGAAGATGGGCCCCCAGACCAGCGAGCCCAGGGCCAGGGCCTCGCTGGGGGCCACGCCCAGGAAGAGGTCCACGGCGCGGCCGGGGTCGGGATCGGACACGCCCCGCAGGTCGAACCCGTTCGCCGGCCGGTCGGACGCCGCGTCCGCCGCCCGGAACGTGTGCGGCGCCAGCCCGCTGATCGCCACCGCGTCGCCCGGTCCCAGGTCGTACGTCCGGGTGAGGGGAAAGTCTGTCTCCAGCCGCAGCCGCCCCCGGCGCACCATGACGCAGTAGGAAAAGGCCCCCGGCGCCAGAGCCTTCACCGATCCGGCGTCGGCGGCGGCGCGTACGAAGTAGACGCCGTCCATCTGCACGTCGTTGCGGACGACGTCCGGGGTGAAGGCCAAGCTCATGCGCGGCCGTACTTCGCGGCCAGCCCCCCGCCGGCAGACGTGCGCCCGATGCCGCGGACGGCGATCCCGGCGTCCAGCTTCAACACCCCGCCGGTGGCCGGGCGGCTGTCGCGGCGCGAGGCCAGAAAGACGTAGCCGCCGGCGTAGTCGACCGTCGCCGGTACGAAGCCGATCGGCATGGCGGCGCCGGCGGAGCCCGGCAGGTCGAGGCTGGCGATGGACGTATCGGCCAGGTCCAGGGCGGCGGGGCCGCGCAGATCGGTATGGATGGGTCCGGGCGCCACGCCATTGACGCGGACGGCGGGCGCGAACTCGAAGGCCAGCTGCCGGATCAGGCCCACGACGGCGTGCTTCGAGGCCGTGTAGAGCGGCCCGCCGCCGGCCGGATCGAACCCGGCGTTGGAGGCCGTGAAGATGAACGATCCGGAGGTGCGCACCAGGGCCGGCAGGGCCGCCTTGGCGAGGTTGAGGTAGCCCTTGACGTTGACGTGGAACAGTTCGTCGAACGCCGCATCGATCCGGTCGGCGGGCAGGTCGTCCAGCGAGGTCGAATAGTCCCAGATGCCGGCGTTGCCGATGGCGCAGTCGAGCCGGCCGAAGCGCGCCACGCAGGCATCCACGGCGCGCTGGTTGTCGGCGATGGAGCGGACGTCGCCGCCGACGACCTCGACCTGCCCGGCCACGTCGGCCAGCCGCTCGGGCGCGCGGTCCAGCACCGCCACCTGGGCGCCCTCGTCCAGGAAGCGATCGACGATGGCCCGGCCGAGCCCAGAGGCGCCGCCGGTGATCAGCACGACCTCGCCGTTCAGCGCGCCCATCTAGAAGATCGTGCTCATGTTGGTGGACGGGATCACGGTGTGGTCCAGGAACAGATGACGCTTGACCAGCCGGAAGCTGTCGCCCGTCCGGCGCAGGACGTCCATGCGGCGGCCGATCCAGCTGTCCTGATCGCGCTCCAGGCGGGTGCGGTGGACGTGAAAGCTGGCCTCGAGCGTGATCTCGTCGACCTGGACGTCCAGGATGCGTACGTTGCTGACGAAATGGCGCGAGCGTGAGGGCGGATCCTCGGACCAGGCGGATCCGGCCTCCAGCTTTTTGACCCGCATCTCCAGGTAGGCCCAGTCGTCGTCGAAGTACGCGACCTCGCCGGGTTTGGTGAACTCGCGCTCGATGTCGGCGGCCGTCACCGTGCGGCGCACAGGCATCCAGTATTCGACATCCTCGGCCATCAGGGCCAGCCAGTCGCGGTAGCGGCGTGCGTCGAGCAACGCCGCCTCGGCGTAGAGAAACTGCTCGACCTCGTACTGCAGCAGCGCGCGCTGGGGCAGCGGAGTCTGGGCCCAGGCGCCATCGCGCGTTTGGGGGCGTGCGTGCTCCTGCGTTTCCATCAGACCGTCCCCACGGGCGGCGCCGAGTGATTGGCCTTGAGTTCGGCCCAGTTGCGGGCGCTCATCCATTCGGTCCAGGCGCGGTAGAGCCAGCGCTGGCCATGCTCGCTGATCAGGCCGTCGATGTAGTGCTCGCCGCCGGCGCCCACCTTCACCTCGTCGTGGCCCAGGCCCATCTGCAGGTTCTGTCCGAGGGCGCGGCTGGCGAAGCCGCGGGCCGAGCGCGTGCTCTGGCTCCAGTTCTCGCCGTCGTCCTGCTCCAGCAGGCCGGCGGGTCCGAACACGTGGTTCATGCTGCGGACGATCTGGCGCTTGGCTTCGGGCGGCGCGGCCTTGGGCACCATCGTGTACCACCACAACTCGGTGTGCGAGGGCCCGCGCGGCAGCCGCAGGCACATCTGCGCGCCGCTGATCGTCACCCACAGATTCGGGAAGATGTTGGGGTGGCCCTGGCTGCGGACCCCCTCGGGGCCCATCAGGTCAGCCGCCGCCTTGGGCCGGATCCGCGGCGAGCCCTGGGGCTGGGCCTGCGTCATCTCGGACCGCTGCTCGTCGGTGAGCTGGTCGATCTGGGCCTGCGCCGCGCGCGGGATGCCGGGACCGCCGATGGCGTGCCCGTACTCGCCCAGCATCACCAGCTGGTCCTTCGGGAACTGGATGGCGGCGATGTCCAGGAAACCCGACGTGTTGGCCGAGGCGTGGCTGTAGGGCACGTGGTACCAGTCGAAGAGATTGTCGACGGCGATCTTCCAGTTGCAGTCGATGACGTTCTTCTGGACTCCCTCGACGACCTCGATCTCGCCATTGGCGCAGATCATCCCCAGCCCGGCGCGGCCGGTAACGCCCAGGTAGTCGTGCAGCGAAGGCGCGTCGTCCGCCAGGGTCGCGAAATAGAAGCCGAGGTGGCTTTCGATGCGCGCCGTGGCGAGGCCCAGCCGGCTCTTGTCGAGATCGCCGTGGTAGAACGTGCTCTGGCCCGGCACGCCGATGAGCCGCCCGTCCAGGGCGTAGTTCCAGCCGTGATAGCTGCACACGAACGATTTGGCCCGGCCCTGCTCGGCGCGGCACAGCGCGTTGCCGCGATGGCGGCAGGTGTTAAGAAGCGCGCGAACCTCGTCCTTCTCGTCGCGGACGACGATGATCTGGTCCTCGCCGATGTAGCTGATGAGGTAGTCGCCGGGTTCCTTGAGCTGGCTCTCATGGCACATGAAGTTCCAGCCGCGGGCGAAGATGCGCTCCAGCTCCAGCTGGTAGAGGCCCGCGTCCGACAGCACGCGACGGTCCAACCAGCCCGTGGCCGGGTCGAACAACGCCGTCAGAGAGGCCTTGTCCCACGCCGCTGTGCGCTGCGTTCCGTCCGCCATAGCGACCTCCCGATCCTGGAAATCTTCGCTTCCGAGTTCCAGGAGGCTAACGCAGGCCGAGGCGAGCGATGAGCCCCGATCGTCCGAGAGAATTGATAATTCGTCCCGCGGCCGACCCTAGCCCTGAGGCTTCGGCCGCACCGTCTCCAGCCCCGCGTCGGTCAGCGGGAATTCGTTGCCAGGAATGTACAGCACGATCGGGCGGACTTCGTAGACGGCGCTGGGGTTGGCGGCCTTGAGGTCGCGGGCGGCTTCGACGGCGGCGTCGCGGGTGGGGACGTCGACGACGTAGAGGCCCAGCAGCTGTTCCTTGGTCTCGGCGAAGGGGCCGTCGATGACGACGCCGCGGCCCGGGCCGCGGATGGTGACGGCCAGCTCGGTGGCGCCCAGGCGGGCGGACGGGCCCATCTTGGACTCGTCGATCAGCCGGTCGTGGACGGCCAACAGGCCGGTCATCAGCTCTCCGTCCTCACCCTCGCTGAGCGACTGGATGACGTGTTCCTCGTGGTAGGCCAGGATGGCGTAGAGCATCGGGACCTCTACTGCGGCGCCGGCTCGGCCGGGGCGTCGGGCTCCATCGTCGTCATGCCGGTGGCGGCCGCGTCGTCCTGGATCTGCTGCTCGTCGGGGGTGAGCGGCGGGGGCGCAGTGGTGACCTCGGGCGGCGGCGGGGGCGGCGCTTCCACGGGCGGCGGCGCCTCGACGGCGGGTGCAGGCTCGGGCGCCTGGGCCGGCTTGTCGAAGTCGAGCGAGCGGCTCACCGCCAGCGCCACCAGGACCGCCGCGCACGCCGCCGCGATCCACAGAACCGTCTTCAACATCCCCACGCCCTCTTACGCTTGTCGTTCTAGACCTTGGTCCCGGCCGCCAGCACGCCTGTTCGCTGGAGCAGCTCCCGGTCCCAGTTATACGGGTCGGAGCGGAAGTTCATCTGGCCGTCGCCCGCCGCGAACGCCGTCCAATAGAGGATGAAGACCGGCACCTGGGTGGTCAGGCGGGCGCGCACCGTCTTGTCGCCCTCGAGCTGCTTGTCGATGGCCTCGGTGGTCCAGGTCGCATCACCCTCCAGCAGCGCCTCGGCGAGGGCGCGGGGCTTCTCCAGGCGCACGCAGCCGTGGCTGGCGTTGCGCGCATAGAGGTCGAAGCCGCCCTTAGACGGGGTGTCGTGCAGGTAGACGGCGAAGGGGTTGTCGAAGTCGAACTTGAAGCGGCCCAGCGCGCTCTGGTCGCCCGAGGCCTGCTGCAGCCGCGGCTGGCCGCCCTCGACGGGGATCACGCGATAGCCGTTGCGGGCGAAGTAGCCGGGGCTGGCCTTTTCCTTCGGCCACAGTTCGCGCGCCGCGATGCCCGACGGCACGTTCCAGGGCGGATTGATCACCACGCTGTGGATCATCGACGTCAGCATGGGCGTCTCGTCGCCCTTCTTGCCCGACACCGCCTTCATCGAGAGAACCGGCTTGTCGTCGCGGAACAGGGTGACGATGGCCGCGCCGGTGTTCACCTGCACGCGGGTGGCCGGCATGGTCGCGGGCAGCCAGCGCCAGCGCTCCATGTTCGCGACGATCTGCAGGATCCGCTGACCGACGGGCTGGTTCAGGTAGGCCAGGGTGCCGTTGCCGACCACGCCGTCGGGCTTCAGGCCATAGCGGCGCTGGGCGCGCTGGACGGCCTCCTGAAGGGACTTGTCGAAGGTGGCCGAGCCGGTGGCGGCGACCTGCGGATCCTCCACCGCCAGGCGGGCGCGCAGGGCCGCGACGCGTGGACCGGTGGAGCCCAGCTCCAGCTTGTCGCCCTCGGCCACCGTCTTCCAGCCGCCGGCGGCGGCGATCTCGCGGTAGCGCGCGAGACCCCGCCGCAGGGCATGATAGCCGGAGTATCGGGGCGGCAGGCTGTCGAGCCAGACCTGCAGGCGGCCCTCGGCCAGGGCCTGCACCAAGTCGGGCGCGGGATCCCAGGCGGCGGGGCGCACGCGCCAGAGATCGGGGAACTCCTCAGGGTCCATCCGGCCGATGCGGACGTCGTGGGCGTAGCGGACGAGGCCGTCGGCCAGCGCAGTCTGCTGGGCGGCGGTCAGCACGCCGCTGTCGGCGACGCCTTCGGGGAGATAGGCCTTGGGCTGCAGCCCGTGCAGGTCGGCGGCGCGCAGCACCTTGAGGGCGACCTGGGCCTGGGCCGGCGTCAGCGCGGGAATCTCGACCGGCGGCGCGGGCGGCGGGGGCACGGGCTGGGCCGCGGGCGGGATCGCCAGGACGGGCGGGGCTGTGGCCGGGCGGCCCTGCTGCGGCTGCTGGGCCAGCGCCAGGTCGCCGAGCAGCATCGGCGCGACAGCGGCCAAGGTCAGGCAGCGCCTCATGCGTCCGCCCCGCAACCCATGCCCGCTCATGCCCGTATCCCGTCCTCTGTCGCCCGAGCCCGACTATCCGGCTCACGCCGTTCATCTACGTGAACCGATGTACGGTGGATGAACGCATATCTGGGCCGACCCGTGCCCTGTGTCGACGGCGCCGCATACGGTGACAGCGCCACTGTCACCGGCGGGCCACAGCCCGTGTGCTACGCGGTGGGGTACGGATGCGCGACCCCGCCCGGATCGGTCACCTCGTCGTCGCCGACGTAACAGGGCCCGACCGGCGACTTGCCGTGGCCGCCGGGGATGTCGAGCACATAGGTGGGCTGGCAGAGGCCCGAGACCGCGCCGCGCAGCTGCCGCATCAGACCCTGGCCCTCGGCGAGGGTGGTGCGGAAGTGGCCGGTGCCGGGCGCGAGGTCGGCGTGGTGCAGGTAGTAGGGCTTGATCCGCAGCTCGACGAAGCGGCGCATCAGCGCCTCCAGCGTCGCGGCGTCGTCGTTGACGCCTTTCAGAAGCACCGTCTGGCTGACTACGGGAAGGCCCGCGTCGACCAGGCGGGCGATGGCCGCCCTGGCGGCCGGGGTCAGCTCGTCGGCGTGATTGGCGTGCAGCGCGACCCAGACGGTCTTGCCGCCGGACTTCAGCGCCCGGACCAGCGCCGGGGTGATCCGCGCGGGATCGACCGCGGGCACGCGGGTGTGGAAGCGGACCACCTTCACGTGGTCGATCTTCGCCAGCCGCGCCATCAGGTCGGCCAGGCGGCGCGGCGACAGGATCAGCGGGTCGCCGCCGGTGACGATCACCTCCCAGATTTCCGGACGGCCCGCGATGTAGGCCATGGCGGCGTCCAGCTGGGCCGGCGACAGCGGGCGGATGCCGTCCGGCCCGACCATCTCGCGCCGGAAGCAGAACCGGCAGTAGACGGCGCAGGCGTGGTTGGCCTTCAGCAGCACGCGGTCGGGATAGCGGTGGACGATCCCCTCCACCGGGCTGTGGGCGTCGTCGCCGATGGGGTCGGCCCGCTCCTCCGGCGCATGGACCAGCTCGGCGGGGGTCGGGACGAACTGGGCGGCCATGGCGCCGTTGCCGGGGATCAGCTCGGCCATCGCGGGCGTGATCGCCACCGCATAGCGCGCCGCCACGGCCTCGAGGGGCGGCAGGGCCTCGGGCGCCACAAGGTCGGCCTGGGCCAGGTCTTCGAGGGTGCGGAGGGTGCGCGCGTCCATGGGGCGCGCCGTCTACGCCCTTCAGGGCCTCGGGGCAACGCGGCGGGGCGTCGCCTGTCCTCAAACCTCTGAACGTCATGGCCGGCCTTGTGCCTGCCACCCAGACACGCAGGCGCATCATGGCAGACAGTGGCGTCGCCGCAGCGAACCTGCTGCGGTCAGTGTTTATGGGTGGCCGGCACAAGGCCGGCCATGACGTTCTAATTAAGGTGGAAGGCGCCTCGTGGGCGGCGATGACCGACGTATCCGCTCACGCCACCGGCGTCCACAGCACCTGGTCGACGCGGCTCGCGTCCGTGGCCAGCATCACCAGGCGGTCGAAGCCCAGGGCGCCGCCGCTGGCGGGCGGCATGTGGGCCAGGGCCGCCAGGAAGTCCTCGTCCACGGGATAGCGCTCGCCGTAGACCTGTTCCTTCTCGTCCATCTCGATCTCGAAGCGGCGGCGCTGCTCGACGGCGTCGGTGAGCTCGCCGAAGCAGTTGGCCAGCTCGACCCCGCAGGCATAGAGCTCGAACCGCTCGGCCACCCGCCCGTCGGCCGCCTTGGGCCGGGCCAGGGCGGCCTCGGAGCTGGGGTATTCGTAGAGGATCGTCGCGCGGCCGTGGCCCAGGTTGGGCTCGACCTTCTCGACGATCACCCGGCTGAAGACGTCGGCCCAGCCGTCGTCGTCCGCCACCCGCACGCCCGCGCCGCGCGCCTGCCCGGCCAGCCCCGCGCGGTCATCGAGGACCGCCAGCAGGTCCACCCCGGCGTAGCGCTCGAACGCCTCGGCCACGGTGAGCCGCTCGGGTTCGGCGAAGGGGTCGGCTTCCCGGCCACGATAGCGCAGCCGCTCGGCCCCGGCCGCCTCTGCCGCCGTCGCCAGCAGGGCGGCGCAGTCGGCCATGATGGTCTGGTACGGCTGGTCCGCCCGATACCACTCCAGCATCGTGAATTCGGGGTGGTGCAGCGGTCCGCGCTCGCGGTTGCGCCACACCTTGCCCAGGGTGAAGATCTGGCTCTCGCCGGACGCCAGCAGCTTCTTGCAGGCGAACTCTGGCGAGGTGTGCAGGTACATCGGCCGGGCCTGGCCATCGAGGCTCAGGGCCTGGGTGGCGAAGGCGTGCAGGTGGGCCTCGTTGCCGGGGGAAACCTGAAGGGCGGCGGTCTCGACCTCGGTGAACGCTTGCGCGTCGAACCACCCCCGCGTGGCCCGCGTGATCCTCGTCCGCGCCTGCAGGAACGGTTGCCGGTCCTGCCGCCGGTCCGGCGACCACCAGGGGCTTTCGTGGGAGATCCTCAAGGCGTGCGACCGGGTGGGGGCTGGAGATTTCGGCCCATATCGCTATAGGGGCCCGCACAAGAATTCCATCCGTGGAGTCGTCAGGGCCCAGCCCACGCTTCACCGCATCACCGAGGACCACCCGTGAAAGTCATCGCCAGCTCGCTGCGCAAGGGCTCTGTCGTCGATCTCGAGGGCAAGCTCTACGTCGTGCTCACCGCCGAAAACATCCACCCCGGCAAGGGCACCCCGGTGACCCAGCTGAACATGCGCCGCATCTCGGACGGGGTGAAGGTGTCGGAGCGCTGGCGGACGACCGAGACCGTCGAGCGGGCCATCGTCGACGACCGCCCCTACACCTTCCTCTACCAGGACGGCGAAGGGTTCCACTTCATGAACCCCGAGAACTACGACCAGCTGGTCGTCTCGGAAGACGTGATCGGCGACGCCGCGCCCTACCTCACCGATGGCTGCACCGTTACGCTGTCCACGCACGAGGGCGTGGCCATCGCGATCGAGCTGCCGCGCCTGGCCACCTTCGAGGTCGTCGAGACCGAGCCGTCGGTGAAGGGTCAGACCGCCTCGTCGTCGTACAAGCCGGCGATCCTGTCGAACGGCCTGCGCACCATGATCCCGCCCTACATCGGCCCCGGCACCCGGATCGTCGTGCTGACCGAAGACGGCAGCTACCAGGAACGCGCGAAGGACTGAGATCCAGGCAGGCCGCGGGGCAGCGCCCTGCATCCGCGGCCAAGTCTTCTGGCCGCGCCATTAGGGGAACTGGGCTGGCGCAGGGCCATCCTTGGCCGTAACTGCCCCGCGAGATGAACCCTGATTTCTGGCTCTTCGCCGCCGTCGGTTTCGCGGCGCAACTGGTCGATGGCGCGCTGGGCATGGCCTACGGCGTCATTTCATCGACCGTGCTGCTGAGCCTTGGCGTGAGCCCGGCGAACGCCTCGGCCAGCGTTCATGCCGCCAAGGTGTTCACGGGCGCCGCCTCGGGTCTCTCCCACATCCTGTACCGCAACGTGGACTGGAAGCTGCTGGCGCTGCTCAGCGGCGGCGGCGTCCTGGGCGGGGTGGCGGGAGCCTACATCCTCACGTCCGTGCCGGGCGAGGCGGTGAAGCCCTACGTCGTCGGCTGGCTGTTCCTGATGGGCCTGGTGATCCTCTACCGCGCCTGGCGGCAGGCCCGGCCCAAGGTGTTCTCGTGGCGATCGCCCTTCCCTCTGGGCCTGGTGGGCGGCTTCTTCGACGCCATCGGCGGCGGCGGCTGGGGCCCCGTCGTCACCAGCTCGCTGATGGGCGCGGGGGCCGATCCACGCAAGGCGATCGGCACCACCAACACGGCCGAGATGTTCGTGGCCATGGCCACATCGGCCGCCTTTCTCGGGGCTCTGCTGACGGGTCACTGGGACACGGCGGGACTTGGCGGCCTGCTCTGGTCCCTGGCGGGGCTGATCGCCGGCGGCGTCGTGGCCGCGCCCCTGGCCGGCTGGATGACGAAGGTGCTGCCGGTGCGGCTGCTGACCTGGATCGTCGGCGTGCTGGTTGTGGCCCTGGCGATCTGGCAGGCGATCAGCCTGTTCTGACCGTTCGTCGCGCCGATGGGACACCCGCGTGACGTGTCTCAAACTGGGCTACACAATGGGCGAGATGATTTTCTTGAGCCCGCCCATGAGCCTTGTCCGCGGCTTCGCCCGCCTGTTGTCCGTCGCCGTCGCCGCCGTGGCGCTACAGGCCCACGCCGCGCCACGCCCCGCCCTGGCCGAGCCCGCGCTGTCACCCGACGGGGATGAGATCGCCTTCGTCTCCGGGGGCGACATCTGGACGGTTCCGGCGGCCGGCGGCACGGCGAGCCTGCTGGTCACCGACGCGGCCACCGAGGGACGGCCCCACTACTCGCCGGACGGCCGGGAGCTGGCGTTCACGTCGAACCGGGCGGGATCTGCGAACGTCTATGTGCTGACCCTGGCGACGGGCAAGGTGCGGCGGGTCACCTGGTCCGACGCCAACGAGCAGCTCGACGGCTGGTCGCGCGACGGCAAGTGGCTCTACTTTTCGTCGGGCGCCAACGACATCGCCCGGCTCACCGACGTGTTCCGCGTGGCGGCCTCGGGCGGCACGCCCCTGGAAGTGAGCCGCGAGCGCTACCTCGCCGAATTCCACAGCGCCCCCTCGCCCGACGGGACCGCCATCGCGCTGATGGCCAAGGGCATCTCGGGGAACCAGTGGTGGCGCAACGGCCACTCGCACATCGACCAGGCCGAGCTGTGGCTGAAGCCGGTGGCGGCCAACCAGCCCTATCGCCGGCTGCTGGGGGCCAGCGCCAAGCGGCTGTGGCCGATGTGGGCGCCGGACGGGCGGACGCTATACTTCATGTCGGACGAGGGCGGAGCCGAGAACATCTGGCGGATGCCGGCGGCGGGCGGCGCAGCCCAGCCGGTCACGACGTTCAAGGACGGCCGGGTGCTCTATCCGTCGATCGCCTATGACGGCCGCGCCATCGTCTTCGAGCGCGAGTTCGAGATCTGGCGGCTGGATCCGGCGACCGGGACCGCGGCGCGGATTCCGATCGCTCTGCGCGGCGCGCCCGCCGCAGCGGGTGAGCGCCGACTGGCCGAGACCACGTTCCGCAGCCTTTCGGTCTCGCCCGACGGCAAGAAGCTGGCGGTGATCGCCCACGGCGAGATCTTCGCGGCCCCGACCAAGGACGGCGGTCCCGGCCAGCGGATCACCGACAGCGCCGGCGTCGAGAGCGATCTCGCCTGGTCGCCCGACAGCCGCCGGCTGGCCTATGTCGCCGAGAGCGGGCGCACCAGCCGGGTGATGGAGTACGACTTCGCCACCCAGACGGCCCGCCCGCTGACCGGGCCGGCGGTCAGCCATGCGGTTCCGGCCTATTCGCCCGACGGCAAGATGCTGGCCTACGTCCAGGGGACCCGCCAGCTGCGGGTCATGACCCTGGGCGCCGACGGGCGCCCGACCCGAGACGTGGTGGTCTATGAGGGGCCGCTGGACCGCAACGCCGAGTCCCGCGCGGCCTGGTCGCCCGACAGCCGCTGGCTGGCGTTCGGCGTCACCGACCGGCGCTCGTTCCGCAACGTCTGGGTTCTCCCGGTGTCGGAGGCCGGCGCCGGCGGCGAGGCGCGGCCGGTCAGCTTCCTGGCCAACGGCAACGCCGCCGACACCATCGCCTGGTCGCCCGACGGCAAATACCTGGTGTTCGACTCCGGCCAGCGCAGCGAGCCCGCCAACCTGGTGCGCATCGACCTGTTGCCCAACACGCCCAAGTACCGCGAGGACGCCTTCCGCGAGCTGTTCCGCAGCCCGCCGGGATCGCAGCCGGCCAAGCCCGGCGACAAGCCGCCCGCCGCCAAGCCGGCCGCCTCGGAAGGCGCCGCCAAGACCGCCGAGGACACCAAGGACGACACCGTCCCGGCCAAGGGCAAGATCGCCCCGGTGCGGATCGTGTTCGAAGGCCTCCGCGAGCGGGCCACCTTCATCCCGCTGGGCGGTTCGGTGGACGAGCCGGTGATCAGCCCCGACGGCAAGACGCTGGTCTACCGCGGCCGCAGCGGCGACCAGCAGAACCTCTACAGCTACAGCCTGGACGAACTGGCCCGCGAGCCGGCCTCGCCGCAGCAGCTGACCGGCGGCCGCCGGCCCAAGCGCGACTTTGCCTTCAGCCCCGACTCCAAGTCGATCTACTACCTGGAGGGCGGCCGGGTCAGCACGACCACGATCGAAAGCCCCAAGCCGAAGTTCATCGACGTCACGGGCGAGATGGTCGTCCGCTTCGACGCGGAAAAGCAGGTGGTGTTCGATCAGGCCTGGTCGATGCTGGACCGGGTCTTCTACGACGACACGTTCCACGGAACCGACTGGAAGGCCCAGCGCGAGCGGTTCGAGCCCTTTGTGCAGGGCGCCCAGACGCCGGACGAGATGCGGCGCGTCATCAGCCTGATGATCGGCGAACTGAACGCCTCGCACACCGGCATCAGCCGCCCCGCCGAAGGCTTCGGCTCGGCCCCGGCCGACCGGGTGGGCGACCTGGGCCTGCGCTTCGACCGCGAGGCCTACGAGGCAGGTCGCGGGCTGGTCGTGACCGAGGTGATCCACCTGGGCCCGGCCGACATCGAAGGCTCGATCAAGCCTGGCGACACCCTCGCCGCAATCGACGGCGTGAACGTGCTGCCCGGCGTGAACCTCGACTCGCTGATGCTGGACAAGGCCGGCAAGCGCACCGTGCTGACCGTGATCACCGCCGGCGCGCGCCGCGAGGCCATCGTGCGCCCGGTCGCGCCCGGCGTGGCCCGCGGGCTGTTGTATCGCCACTGGGTCAAGGATCGCCGCGCCTACGTCGAGAAGGCCAGCGGCGGGCGGCTGGGCTACGTCCACATCCTGGACATGAGCTCGGACAGCCTGGACCAGCTCTACATCGACCTCGACGCCCAGAACCAGGCCAAGGACGGCGTCGTCATCGACCTGCGCAACAACAACGGCGGGTTCGTGAACGGCTATGTGCTGGACGTCTTCAGCCGGAAGAACTTCCTGACCATGACGCCGCGCGGCCTGTTCGGCGTGCCCAGCCGGCAGAACCTGGGGCAGCGGGCGCTGGACCTGCCGACCATCCTGGTGACCAACGAGAGCTCGCTGTCGGACGCCGAGGACTTCACCGAGGGCTACCGCCATCTGGGCCTGGGCAAGGTGGTGGGCACGCCCACCGCCGGCTGGATCATCTACACGTCCAATCAGCCGCTGATCGACGGCTCGGTGCTGCGCCTGCCGTTCATCCGTATCGACGGCGCGGACGGCAAGAACATGGAACTCAACCCCCGGCCCGTGGACATTCGGGTCGAGCGGGCGCTGGGTGAAGGCGCGGCGGGCCGGGACAGCCAGCTCGACACCGCGGTTTCCGAGTTGCTGAAGGGGCTGGGACCCAAGCGTTAGTCATGGCCGAGCCGACTCACTCCGAACCGCCGGCAGATCCGGAGCGGCTGGCTCTGGCATGGCGGATCGCGCCGGCGTCGCTGGCCTTCATGCTCGACATCCGCGCGATCAGCCGGCGCGACCGCGACCTCATCGACAGCCTACTGTTCGCGACGATCGCCTCGAGCAACGTGGCGCCGCTGATCCGCGATCCCGGCCTGCAGCTGACCTACGCCGGTCTCGATTCCCCCGTGCCCGACGAGGCGCGCCGGCCCATCAGCATCAACGCGGTCGCCCAATCGACCCGCGTCCCGTTCGAAACGGCCCGTCGGCGCATCCGCGCGATGGCCAGGGACGGCCTGGTCGAGCTGACCGAACGCGGCGTGATCATCCCCCAGTCGATCCTGGCGCGTCAGGATTTCATCGATGGCATGATTTTGCGCCATGTCCGCGTGGGTCGCTTCTACCGGGAGCTTCTCGAGCTTCGGGCCCTTGGCCCCCCGGGGGACGCGATGCCGGCCGTGAACGAGGCGCCGGTGCTGGTCACCAACCGCCAGGCCTGGGCCTACATCCTGCGCATGGTCGACGAGATGATCGCGCTCACCGGCGACCCGATGGGCGGCCTCATCCTGATGGAGATGCTGCAGCTCAACATCCAAGGCATGGATCCGGCCGAGTTGGCCGCCTGGGCGGAGACCCCGCATACCCTGGGCCGACCGGCCCGCACGGCCGCGTTCGCCGCGGCGCTGGGCCTCTCGCCCGAGACCACGCGGCGCTACGTGATGAGCCTGGGCGACGCCGGGTTCTGCGTCCGCTCGAAGGCCGGCGCGCGCGCGATCCTGCCCCCCGACAAGCGGCCCGAGCTGGAGCGCATGGCCCTCGACAACCTGGCCAATGTGCAGCGCATGTTCGCCCGCC
Source organism: Phenylobacterium sp. (assembly GCF_965284355.1). Lineage (NCBI taxonomy): Bacteria > Pseudomonadati > Pseudomonadota > Alphaproteobacteria > Caulobacterales > Caulobacteraceae > Phenylobacterium > Phenylobacterium sp. Next base: position 1,736,026 of record NZ_OZ260078.1, read on the forward strand.
TCGGCCAGCTCGGCGTGCTGGCCGCCTTTGACGGCGAAGCGCCGGCGGCGGCGGCCACCGCCTAGGCGCCCCGACGATCGCTATCCCGCGAACACGTCGCGGGGCGCTCAAGACGTAGACCCTTGCGTGGCGCTCAAGCGGCAGCCCGTCCCGTCGACGTTGGCCCTGCACAGCTTGCGTGGTCGCCCGACACCCGCCACCATAGGTGCAGTAAACGCAATCAGTAGGTGAGTAGAGTGCAGGCGGCAGGGGGACACGTCCTGATCATCGAGGACGAACCGGTCATCGCCCTGGAGCTGGAGCTGCTGCTCACCGACCTCGGATTCGGGTCGTTCGACATCGCCGACACGCCGGAGGATGCGCTCGCCCGGGCCCGTGAACGGCGTCCTGACCTGATCACCGCCGACTACCGCATCACCGGCGGGACGGGGGTCGCCGCCATCGAGATGATCACCACTGCTATCGGCGAGCCGCGGGTGATCTACGTCACCGGCAACGCCGGCCAGTTCGACCCGGGCGCCCACGCCGTGGTCGACAAACCCATCCTGGCCAGCGCCCTGGCCCGCGCCTGCGCCCTAACCTTTCGGAACTAGGATCGTCGCCGGTCGCCCTGCGCGCCGCCGGCGCTGTCCTGTTTGTCCACGAACCACACGAACGGGGCTGCTGTCTGCACGGTCTGGGTCGCCCAACGCGTTCGTGTGGTTCGTGTGGTTCGTGGACATTTCATCGGCGCTGACGCGCCATCGCGGCCGGAAGGCTGGCGCGGCCGAGCCGACCGGCTAAGGTCCGGCGTCGCTTTCAGAGGCCATCACGCATGTTCCGCTCTACCGTCCTGGCGCTCGCCCTGGCCGCCGCCGCCAGCCCGGCCCTCGCCCAGCCCCTGAGCCCCTACGCGTCGGCCGGCGAGCAGCAGGCGGCGATGAGCGACGGGCGGGTGACGTCCGAGCAGATCGTCCGGGCCTATCTCGAACGCATCGAGCGGATCGACCGCGCCGGCCCCAAGCTGAACAGCGTGCTGGCGCTGAACCCCCAGGCGATGGCCGACGCGCGCCGCCTCGACGCCGAGCGCAAGGCGGGCCGGGTGCGCGGGCCGCTGCACGGCGTGCCGGTGCTGATCAAGGACAACATCGAGATGGCCGGCTCCCTGCCGACCACCGCCGGGTCGCTGGCGCTCAGCGCCAATGTCACGGGCCGCGACGCGCCCCTGGTCAAGCGGCTCACCGACGCCGGGGCGATCATCCTGGGCAAGACCAACCTGTCGGAGTGGGCCAACTTCCGCTCCACCCGCTCGATCAGCGGCTGGAGCGCGGTGGGCGGGCTGGTGCGCAACCCCTACTCGCTGGACCGCACGGCCTGCGGCTCGTCCTCGGGCTCGGGCGCCGCCATAGCCGCGGCCTTAAGCGCCGTCGCCATCGGCACCGAGACCGACGGCTCGGTCACCTGCCCCGCCGCCATGAACGGCATCGTGGGCCTGAAGCCGACCGTGGGCCTGGTCTCGCGCACCCACGTCGTGCCGATCTCGGCCGAACAGGACACCGCCGGTCCCATGACCCGCACGGTCGCCGACGCCGCCGCCCTGCTCGCGGCCATCGCCGGCTCCGACCCCGCCGACCCGGCCACCAAGGAGGCCGATGCGAAGAAGGCCGACTACCTCAAGGCCCTGGACCGCAACGCCCTGAAGGGCGCCCGCATCGGCGTCTGGCACGGCTTCCGCGGCCGCTCGGTCCACACCGACGCGGTGTTCGACCAGGCGCTCAAGGTGCTGGAGGCGCAAGGCGCGATCCTGGTCCCGCTCACCGGCCCCGACGACGCCACCCTGGGCAAGATCGGCGAACTGGAAGGCGACACCCTGCGCACCGAGTTCAAGGCCGACCTCAACACCTACCTCGCCACCACGCCCGCCGCCGTGAAATCGCGCACCCTGGCGGACCTGATCGCCTTCAACGCCGCGGAGCCGCGCGAGACGCCGCTGTTCGGCCAGGAGATCTTCGAGGCCGCCCAGGCCAAGCCGCCGATCACCGATCCCGCCTATGTGGAAAAGCGCGCCACCGCCCGTCGGATGGCCCGCGAGGCGCTGGACAACATGCTGGTGAAGAACAATCTCGTGGCCGTCGTCGCGCCGTCGAACGGACCGCCCTCCATCGTCGATCCGGTGAACGGCAGCCGCTTCTTCGGCTCGCCCTCATCGCTGCCGGCGGTGTCGGGCTATCCCCACCTGACGGTGCCCGCAGGCTATGCGACCGGCCTGCCGATCGGCATCTCGTTCATTGGCGTGGCCTGGTCCGAGCCCAAGCTGCTGGCCGCGGGCTACGCCTACGAACAGGCGTCGAAGGCCCGCCGCGAACCCGAGTTCCTGCCCGACCTCGGCGCCCGCCCCGAAATCGCCCGCGCCTACGATCCCAGATAAGCCTTCCTTTCCCACGCAGTGGGAGAGGAAGACGGCCCGTGGGAAAGGCAACTTCCCCGCCCGCGGCGGGTTATCGGCACAGCCGGTTCGCGTTGGAGGGCGCCCAGATGACCTTGATTGCGGGCGCGTTGCGCCGGGGCCTTGAAAGCGCCGCTGTGGATGCAGAACTGTCGTGTGGCGCCGCTATGACGGTTCGGTTGCAGACGATGAGCGCGACGTTTGGCCAGGTCCCCGTACACACGTCCGTCACGGCGAATGCTCTCTGACACCCCGAGCGCCCGGGCCGCAGCCGGCGCCCCGATGACCAGCAGCGAACGGAGAACGGGCCGCGTGTTCGACGCCACCGCCCCCAGATACGCCAACCTGATCCGCCTCGCTCCGGGCGCGGCGCAAGCCGTGACGGGCCCGCAGGGCGGCGGTTTCCACCTGATCGACACCACGATGATGTACGCGCCCCAGTCGGGCGGCGTGAAACGCTACCTCACGGCCAAGCGCGCCTGGCTGGCCAAGCGCCGCCCGGACGTTCGTCACACCCTGGTCACCCCCGGCGCCCGCACCCGCGCCGAGGCCGACGGCCACGTCACCGTCGCGGCCACCCGGCTGCCGTTCGGCAACGGCTATCGCATGCCCGCCAATCGCACGAAGTGGGAGACGGTGCTGCGCCTGCTGGAGCCCGACGTGATCGAGGCCGGCGACGTCTTCGTGCCCGGCCACGCGGCGCTCGACGCCGGCCAGACCCTGGGCGTGCCGGTGGTCGGCTTCTGCCACACCGACGCTGCGGCGCTGGCGGCCCTGCACTTCGGCGAATGGGCCGAGGCGCCGACGTTCAGCTTCTGGGCCCAGGCCTACCAGCGCTTCGACCACGTCGTGGCGCCCAGCCGCCACATGGCCGCGCGCCTGGCCGACGCCGGCGTCCACCGCATGTCGATCCAGCAGCTGGGTGTCGACACTGACCTGTTTCATCCCGCGCGCGGCGACCGGGCGCGGCTGCTGAAGCGGCTGAACCTGCCCTCCGATACGCGCCTGCTGGTCTTCGCCGGCCGCCCGGCGCGGGAGAAGAACATCGACTCGATGGTGGCCGCGGTGGAGCGCCTGGGCGCGCCCTACAGGCTGCTGCTGGTCGGCGCCGGCAAGGACGTGTCGTGGTCGCCCCGGGTGGTCAGCCTCGACTTCGAGCGCGATCCGGTGAAGCTGGCCGCCCTGCTCGCCTCCTGCGACGCGGCCCTGCACGCCAATGAGAACGAGATCTTCGGCCTGTTCGTGCTGGAGGCCATGGCCGCCGGCCTGCCCGTGATCGGCTCGCGGCACGGCGGCGTCGGCGAACTCATCGACGCCCAGGTGGGCCAGCCGGCCCAGAACGTCGAACCCGGCGGCCTGGCCGAGGCCATCGAGGCCCTGTTCGCCCGCGACGTGGCCGCCATCGGCGCCGCCGCGCGCCGCCGCGCCGAGACCCGCCACGGCTGGGACGCCACCTTCGAGGCCCTGACCCGCCTCTACGGCACGCTCATCGCCGGCCGGACGCCGCTGGCCCTGACCGCCTGAAAGCTCCTCTCCCGGGCGCGGCAGCGCCGAGGGAGAGACGGGGGAGAGGGCGGCTCCGCGTCGGCCCGACCTCACCTTTGGATCCGGTCGCACCTTGTCCCCCTCCACCATGCTGCGCATGGTCCCCCTGCCCCTACGGGTGAAGAGGTCTCTTGAAGCGCCTGGTCCTGATCAGCGTTGTCACCCTCGCGGTCGTGGCCGCCGCAACCGTCGTCGGCCTTTGGCAGGTCAGCCGCGCCCGGTGCTTCGCGCTGGGCGGCGATATCGTCTGCCGCTTCGAGACCCAGGCCCCGCTGGTGGCGCTGACCTTCGACGACGGACCGACGCCACTCGGCGTGGACGCGGTGCTGCCGGTGCTGGAGCGGCATGGCGCGACGGCGACCTTCTTCCTCGTCGGCGCGGCCGTCGAGCGGCGCCCGGACCTCGCCCGGCGCATCCGGGCCGCGGGCCATGAGCTGGGCAATCACAGCTACACCCACCAGCGGATGATGCTGCGCCCGGCGGACTGGTACGACAGCGAGATCGCCCGCACCGAGGCGGCGCTGGCGCGCGCGGGCGGCGGCGGCTCGGGACTGTTCCGCCCGCCCTACGGCAAGAAGCTGTGGGGCCTGCCCCAGGCGACCCGACGCGCCGGCCTCACCATGGTGATGATGGACATCGAGGAGCCGACCACGACCGAGCCGGCGCAATACGCCCGCGAGGTGGTGGCCGCGGCCCGGCCCGGCTCGATCCTGCTGCTGCACGCCATGTTCCGCGGCAACCAGACCGCGCGCGACGCCCTGCCCCTGATCCTCGACGGGCTTAAGGCGAAGGGGCTGCGGCCCGTCAGCGTCGGCGAACTGATGGCCAGCGCCGAAGGCGCGCGCGGAACGGTCAGCGCGCCGGCGTCCGGTCCCGGATCCGGTCGAAGCCCGCCTTGATGTTGGCGAACCGCGCCTCGATGAACGGTTCGAACTCGGTGTCGGTGAAGATGTAGGGCCAGTCGTTCTCGATGCCCTCGCGGACCAGTTCGCCCACGTAGAGCGGGTCGATGCCGGCCGCCAGGCGCGCGCGCACGTTGGCGATCATGTCGGCCAGCAGGCCTTCGCTGGGGACCGGCCCGATCGCCTCGGCGAACCGCTCGGGCACCACCCGGGCCGAGTCCGCGATCTGGGTGTTGATGAAGCCGGGGCAGAGCACCGAGACGCCGATGCCGCGCGGCGCCAGCTCCTGGCGCACGCCTTCCGACAGCGCCACGACCCCGTACTTGGTCACGTTGTACAGGCTGCCGCTGCCCGAGATCAGGCCCGCGATCGAGGCGGTGGAGACGATGTGTCCGCCCTCGCCGTGGCTCTCGATCAGCGGGCCGAAGATGGCCATGCCGTCGATCACCGACAGCAGGTTCACGCCCACCACCCACGACGTCATCGCGTCGGGCCAGTTGGCGTAGCCGCCGCCCCCGCCGACTCCGGCGTTGTTCACCAGGATGTGGACCTTGCCGTACTTGGCGATCGTGGCGTCCGCCGCCGCCTGCAGCTGGTCCTTCAGCGAGACGTCGGCCAGCACGCCATCGACGTCGGCGTTGGTCGCCTTCAGCTTGGCGACCGCCGCGTCCAGGGCGCCCTTCTCAATGTCGCACAGCATCACCTTCACGCCGGCCTGCGCCAGCGCCGTGGCGATGCCCAGGCCGATGCCCGACGCCGCCCCGGTAACGAACGCGACCTTGCCTGCCAGATCCTTCATGCGCCTCTCCCTTGTCCCAGCTCCAAAGTCTCCGGCAGCCGGAGGCTTCTGCGAAATCTCATCCCAACGCCGGCGCCAGCCGCAGCCAGAGCTGCTGGTCGAAGTCGCGGTCGGGGGCGGCCTGGCCCATCCGCACCACAACCAGCCGGCGGCTCGGAACCACGTAGAGCTTGCGGTCCATCGCGCCCAGCGCGGCCACTGTGTCGGCCGGGGCCGCCGGGATCAGCGGGCCGTCGCGGCGGGCCGCCTGCGCCCGGATCGCCCAGGCGCCGCCGTTCAGCCACCACAGCCGGCCATAGGCCGGATTGGCCGCCGAGCGGGCGAACATCGCCCTCACGCCCGCCTCGGACACGACGCGCCGGCCGTCGACGCCCCGGCCGCCGTCCAGCACCAGCTGGCCCATGCGGGCGGTGTCGCGCGGGCTGGTGACGAGGCCGGTGGGATTGCCCACGCCGGCGAACGCGCCGGGCCGTTGGCGCCAGGCCGTGTGCGCCATCCCGGCGGGTTTCGTCAGCCACTCGGCGGTCAGGGTCTCGAGCGGCGTCTTGGCCGCCGCCGCCAGCACGCGCTTCAGCGCCGCATAGACGGGGGTGTTGTAGAGGAAGGTCGAGCCCGCCGGCCCCGCGTAGCCGAACGCCGTGTCGAGTCCCGAGCTCATGGTCAGGAGGTGGATCACCCGGATCGCCTGCTCCTGCTCGGCCGAGGCCTTCGACCAGCCGACGCCCAGGTAGTCCGAGACCGGCTTTGCGACGTCCAACAGGCCCTTGTCCTCGCCGATCGCGCACAGCACGGCCACGAAGCTCTTCTGCTGAGAGGCCACGTCCTCCAGCAGCGCCCCCTCGGGCGTGGTCTCGTAGGAATAGCTGGTCCGGAACTCGCCGGCCTCGGCGGGCAGCGGCCAGTTCTTCTCCACCACCGTCCGTCCATCGCGGATCACCAGGAAACCGGTGGTCCGCTGCGCCTGCACATAGGCCAGCAGGTCGTCCATCGCCGAGGCTCGCGCCGGCGAGGCGGCGGCAAAGGCGGCGGCGGCGGTCAGAAGCGCCCGACGGCTCACAATCGCGTTCATGCCGCCATCTCCTCGCATGCGCCCATCGCCGGCAAAAGGTGCGCGAGGCCGATGGCTTGGGCTAGGTTGGCGCAGGGGAGAGTCGATTGCGCAAACGCGGACGGCGGACGAACGAGGAACGCCGGGGGGAATCGCAGGAGCGGCTCCTCGACGCGGCCGAGTCGCTGTTCGCCCGCAACGGCTTCAACGGCGTCAGCACCAAGGACATCGGCCAGGCCGCCGACGTCGATCCCAGCCTGCTGCACTACTATTTCACCTCGAAGGCCGGCCTCTACGTGGCGGTGATCGGCCGCCGCGCCGGTTACGTGAACGCCGCCCGCCGTGAGGCGCTGGAGGCCTATGCCCGTGAGGCCGGCGACGCCCTGACCGTAGCCGGGGTCGTGCGGGCCTATGTGGAGTCCACCTTCGAGCTCGCCCGCAAGGGCGACGAGGGCTACCTCAACTACCTGACCGTCATCGCCCAGATGAACTCGACGCCCGCCGGCGGCGTCCTGGGGCTTGAGACCACGCCGTTCGACGAGGTGGTGCAGCTGTTCGTGGACCTGCTGCGCCGCGCCAGCCCGGGCGCGACCGACCCCGACCTCTACTGGTTCTACCACATGCTCTCGGGCGCCATCACGTTGTCCTGGGCGCGGACCGGCCGCATCGACGAGCTGTCGAGCGGCCAGTGCCGCTCGACCGACTTCGACGCCATCGCCGACCACATGGTGAGCGTGTTCTCGCACGGGCTGGACCGCTAGCGCTCGGGCTCTCCTCACCCGTAGGGGGAGGAGGGTGCGCACCATTCCGGACGCGGGTGAAAGGTCGATCGCCTTCACCGGCCCGTCGGCAGGTCCTTGAACGCCACGTCCTTGTCGACGCGGATGTCGCCCGGAAGACCCAGCACGCGCTCGGCGATGATGTTCTTCAGGATCTCGTCCGTGCCGCCGGCGATGCGCAGGCCGGGCGCGCTCATCAGCGAGGCGTGGAAGCCGCCGCCCAGCGGGGCCAGGGCCGGGTCGTTGATGATCCCGTACTGGTCCAGCATCTCGACCGCGCTGTTGGCCAGGTCCTGCATCTGGGTCGCCGCCACCACCTTGCCGATCGAGCTTTCCGGCCCCGGCGTCTGGCCGCGGCTGAGCGCGGTCATGGTGCGGTTGCGGGTGTGCTTCAGCCCCTCGGCCTGGACGTACCAGTCGGCGATCTTCTCGCGCAGGGCCTGATCCTTCAGCGCCGGGCCGCCGTCGAGGCCGGTGATGTTGCGCGCCGCGTCCATGAACTCCTTCCAGCCCGCGCCGGACGACCCGCCCACCGCCAGCCGCTCGTTCATCAGCGTCACGAGGCTGACCTTCCAGCCGTCGCCCACACCCCCCAGCCGCTGGCTGTCCGGCACGCGCACGCCGGTGAAGAACACCTCGTTGAAACCGCTACCGCCCGACATCTGGTGGATCGGCCGCACCTCGATGCCCGGATCGCTCATGTCGACCCAGAACATCGTCATGCCCTTGTGCTTGGGTTGGTCGGGGTCGGTCCGGCAGATGACGATGCCGAAGCTCGAGAACTGGGCCCCCGTCGTCCACACCTTCTGGCCGTCAATGATCCAGTCGCCCGAGCCGTCGGACGCCTTCACGGCGCGGGTCCGCGCCGCCGCCACGTCCGAGCCGCCCGAGGGCTCGGAGAACAGCTGGCACCAGATCTCCTCGCCCTTCAGGGCCGGGCCCACGAACCGCTTCTTGGTGGCCTCGTCGGCGAAGGCCATCACCGTCGGCACGCACATGCCCAGCCCGATCGCGAACGGGTTCGGCGGCACCGGATACTTGGCTTCCTCGGTGTTGAAGATCACCTGCTGGATCGGCGTCCCGCCGGGGCCGCCCCATTCCTTGGGCCAGGTGATCTGGGCGTAGCCGGCCGCGGCCTTCTTGGCCTGCCAGGCCTTGGAGGCGGCCATGGTGTCCTGGGTCCCGCCTTCCAGGTCGTCGCCGCCCACCGCCGCCTTCGGCGCGTTGGCCTCCAGCCACGCACGCACCTGCGCACGATAGGCCGCTTCGTCGGGAGAGTCGTTGAAGTCCATTCCGTATCCTCCGTCATCCCGGCCAGTCCTCGCGAAAGCGGGGAAGCGCCGCAGGCGCGTAGGCCGAGCCGGGACCCATGTTCATCCGCTGCGTTAGGCGGCGTTCCTGCGTTCGAGGTGAGAGACCAGTCGTTCCTTCCAGACGCGCGGCGCCCCGGCCACGAGGCTGAGCTGGCGCGAGCGGCGGTAGTAGAGGTGGGCGTCCACCTCCCAGGTGAAGCCGATGCCGCCGTGGGTCTGGATGTTTTCCTTGGCCGCGAACCAGAAGGCCTCGCTGGCCGCGATCCGCGCCGCGCTGGCCGCCAGCGGCAGCTCGGGCGCGTTCGTGTTGAGCGCCCAGGCGCCGTAGTAGGCATTCGAGCGGGCCAGCTCGTTCTTCACATAGATGTCGGCCAGCTTGTGCTTGATCGCCTGGTAGCTGGCGATCACGCGGCCGAAGGCGTAGCGCTCCAGCGCATAGGCCTTGGCCATCTCCAGCGCCTTGTCGGCCCCGCCGGTCTGTTCGAAGGCCAGCAGGATCGCCGCCCGGTCGGTGACCTGCTCCAGCAGCGCGAAGCCCTCGCCCGCCGCGCCCAGCCGCTCGGCCGCCGCGCCGTTGAACGTCAGCTTGGCCGCGTCGCGGGTCGGATCCAGCGTCTTCAGCGCCTCGCGCGTCACGCCCGCCGAGAGGTCCACCAGGAACAGCCCCGGCTGGCCGTTCTCCTTGGCCAGCACCAGCGCGTGGGTGGCGATGTCGCCGTCGGTCACCGGCAGCTTGGTCCCGCTGAGCTTGCCGCCCGACACGCTGGCCTGCAGCGCCGACGGCGCCAGCACGCCGGGCCCCTCCGACGTCGCGACGCAGCCGATCACTTCGCCGGCCGCGATCTTCGGCAGCAGCGCCGCCTTCTGCGCGTCGGACCCGGCCAGCATCACCGCCTCGGCCAGGAAGTAGACCGTGGACGCGAACGGAATCGGCGCCACGGCGCGGCCCAGCTCCTCGGCGATGGCGCACAGCTCGATGTGCCCCAGCCCCAGGCCGCCGTGCTCCTCGGGGATCGCCGCGCCCAGCCAGCCCTGCGCCGCCACGCCCTTCCAGAGCGCCTCGTCGTAAGCCTTGCCGTCGTCGTTCAGCACCTTGCGCACCTGCGCGGTCGAACAGTTCCCCTCGAGGAACTTCCGTGCCTCGTTCTTCAGGAACTTCTGGTCGTCGGTGTAGTCGAAATTCATCTGGCCCCATCCTGCCGGTTGTCCCCGGCGTGGCGTTTCCTCTGGACGCACTCTGGCGCGCGGACGTCGCGGAAGGAAAGCGGGAGTTGGCGCCCCGCCGTCACACCGTCCGCAGCTCCAGCCCCGCGAGGTCGCCCTTCTCCCGCCACTCGGCCAGCAGCGCGTTGAACTTGTTGATGCCCGGCGTGTAGGTCTGGCCGTTCAGGCCGCCCGAGCGCTCGCCGCCCTCGTTGTTGTAGTAGCCGGGCGTGCAGGCGTTCTGGAAATCGCGGTTGGCGATCGCCACCGAGCGGATCACCTCCACCCAGGCCTCTTCCGCCTCGGCCGTCGGCTCCACCGTCACCGCCCCGCGCGCCTTCGCCTCCTTGATGATGTAGGCGATGTGCCGGGCCTGATCGTCGAACATGGCGGTCATGTTCACGCTCAGCCCGTTCTGCCCGACCCCGATGTAGAACCAGTTCGGGAAACCCCGGCTGGAATGGCCGTGCAGGGTGCGGAAGCCGTCCTTGTAGTAGTCGTACAGCGACAGCCCGCCCCGGCCGTTGATGTCGAACCCGATCCGCCGCCGGAACGCCGTCGAGATCTCGAACCCCGACGCGTAGATGATGCAGTCGACGGGATACTCCACCCCGTTGGCGACCACGCCGGTCTTGGTGATCCGCTCCACGCCCTTGGTCTCGCTCACGTCCACCAGCGTCACGTTGGGCCGGTTGAAGGTGGGCAGGAACTCGTCGTTGAAGGTGGGCCGCTTGCAGAACTGGCGGTACCAGGGCTTCAGCGCCTCGGCCGCGGCCGGGTTCTTCACCACCTCGTCCACTCGCGCGCGGATCTTGTTCATCTTGGCGAAGTCGGCCAGCTCGGCCTTCTTCGCGGCCTCCTGCGGCGTCAGCTTCTCGCCGCGCGCCATGGCCGCGGCGATGCCCGAGGCCAGGTTGCGGAAGATGTCGGTCCAGCTGTCGTTGACCAGGTCCTCCTTGAACGGCCGCCCCTCGACGATGTCGGCGAAGTTGTGCCGCCGCGCCCGCTGCCAGCCCGGCTGCAGGCTCTGCGCCCAGGCCGGGTCGGTGGGCTTGTTGCCCCGCAGGTCCACCGAGCTCGGCGTACGCTGGAAGACGTAGAGATGCTGGGCGTACTTGCCCACGAACGGCACGCACTGGATCGCCGTGGCCCCGGTGCCGATCACCGCCACCCGCTTGTCGCTGAGGCCCGTCAGCCCGCCCGTCGTGTCGCCGCCGGTATAGCCATAGTCCCAGCGGCTGGTGTGGAAGCTGTGCCCCTCGAACCTCTCGATCCCGGGGATGCCCGGCAGCTTGGCGCGGCTGGCGGTGCCCAGCGCCATGATCACGAACCGGGCCTTCATGTCGTCGCCGCGGTTGGTCCGGATGCGCCAGCGCTTCAGGCCCTCGTCCCACGAGAGCTGGTTCACCCGCGTCTGGAAGCAGGCGACGTCATAGAGGCCATAGGCCCGGCCGATCCGCTGGGAGTGCTCGAAGATCTCGCCGACGTACGAGTACTTCTCCTTCGGGATGTAACCCAGCTCCTCCAGCAGGGGCAGGTAGCAGTAGCTCTCGATGTCGCACTGGGCGCCCGGATAGCGGTTCCAGTACCAGGTGCCGCCGAAGTCGCCGCCGGCCTCGATGATCCGGAAGTCGTCGACCCCCGCCTCGCGCAGCCGCGCCGCCGCCAGCAGCCCCGAGAACCCACCCCCGATGATCGCCACCTCGACCTCGTCGGCGAGCGGCGCCCGCGTGAAGCTGGGATCCGCGTAGGGGTCCTCCTCGGCATAGCGCGCGAAGTCGCCCGCCAGCTCGATGTACTGCGCCTCCCCGTCCGCCCGCAGCCGCTTGTCGCGCTCCTGCCGATACCGCTCGCGCAGCGCGTCGGGATCGAAGTCGAGCACCGGGTCCGAACCGCCGTCGCCCATGGTCACGTCTCTCCCCGCTGCCTGACGCGGCCAGCAAACGGGAGCGGACCCGGCGTCAGGCAAGTGGGGGAGAAAGGCCGGGACTCCGCGCTCACCTCCCCCGCGAAGCGGCGGGAGGGGGACCACTCGCCGAGGCCGCAGGCCGTAGAGCGGGTGGTGGAGGGGGCGAGCGGCCGGCAGAGCGCCGCAACCGCGCCGCCCAGCCCCGGCCAGCGTCAGTCCTCGAGCGTGTAGCCGAGCTTCAGCGTCACCTGAAAGTGGGCCACCTGCTGATCTTCCACGTGACCCCGCATCTGGGTCACCTCGAACCAGCGGATATGGCGGCGGTTCTCGGCGGCCTTGGCGATGCCTTTGCGGATGGCGTCGTCGACCGAGGTCTTCGAGGTCCCGACGATTTCGCTGATACCGTAGGTCTCTTCGCTCATGTGAACTCCATGCATGGGGAAGCTATGGAGTGCTCACGGCGGCGATCCGTTCCCGCCGAATTGCTCAGCCTGGCAGCGCCACCTTACCTCCCCCGCCAAGCGGCGGGAGGGGACCACCGGCCGAGGCCGCAGAGCGGGTGGAGGAGGGGGCGAGCGGTCGACAGAGCGCGGCAACCGCCCGGACAGGGCGGCGGGCGCCCTGTCACCGAATTCCGCAGGCGCTGGGCCCGCTCCCCGCTGGGGCTGGCATCCCCACCGGGGATAAATCCCGCCCTGAAATCCACGGTTGATGCGAGCCTTGGGGTCCGGCGATGTCAAGGACGACGCCCGCCGGGCGTCGCCGCCCCGCGGCGGCCTCCGGCCGTCCTTGAGGTGAGGCACGGTCGGGCGCCAGCCCGAGCGATCAGTCCGGGGGACTGATCGCAGCAACGAATGCCCGCAGAGTAAGCGGAGGGCCGAGGCGAAGCGCCGCCGCACCCCAAACTCCGTCGATGGATTGAATCGCTCAGAGCGGCGGTTTTGCGGCAGATGAGGACGTTGGCACACGGCCGGAAAGCGGATCGTTAGCATCGGCTGCTGGGTGGCGGGGCGTCGCAAAACGTTTATCACCCCGACGCGAAACTATGGGTTGTTGTCTGCCGAACATTGGTCTTAGTCTTCCGTTTCGACTCATTCTCGGGGGTTATCGTGGCGATTCTGAAGTGCAACGCAGCGCGTGACTATCTGAAGCCCTATGGCTACGGGACGCTCGCCCTGCCAAAGGCCGGCGTGCCGCCGCTCACGCTGCTCGGCAAGCGCGGCGACCGCCTAACGCCGCTTGGCCCCCTGGCGACCACGTTCCGGCCTGGCATGGCGCCGCTGCCGGAATCTACGCGCAATCGCACCGCCAACCTCAGCGGCTCGACCACCAGCGACCTGAAAGTGAGCATCGGCGTCGACATCCTGGGCACGGTGATCGGTGCGCTCAGCGGTTCCACGCTGGGCATCAAGGCGGCCTACAACCGGGCGAAGAAGGTGGACTTCGAATTCGGCGACGTCATGGAGACAAAGGTGAACATCGCCGACCTCGACGCCTATCTCTCCGCCGCAACCCTGGCACCCGGGGTCGGAAACTACATGAAGGAGAACCTTATTGACGATCAGGTCTACTGCATCGTCGCCGGGGTGGATGCGCGCCAGATCTCGGTGAAGGCCTCGGGTGAGGGCGGAGCCAGCCTGGGCCTGGAAATCCCGGTCCTGCAGCAGCTTGTCGGCGGCAAGGTAGCCGTCAGCTCTGGCGACACCACCAACTCGGTCGTCACCTACACGTCGACCGACACCGCGCTGACATTCGGCGTGCAGGTCGTGCGGCTCATCTACGACGACAGCGGCATCTACCAGACAATGAAGCTGGTGAAGGCCAGCGACGTACGTGTGGCCGCAGCGGGCCAGCATGTGGCCAACGAGGGCGGCTCCGACGGGGACGTGGCCATCATTGTCCCGCAGGAAGAAATAGAACTCTAGCTGCGGGGCCGCGAGGAGGTCGCTACCATGGCCGATCGCAGGCGCGTCCTGATTCATGTGATGAGGGAAACTGACGGTGGGCGGGCCGCCGATCTGCTGGGCGTGCGTCCCCAGTATGACGGCGGGCCGATCGTGCAAGGCGAGGGCGACGAGGAACTGATCGCGCGGCTGCGCGGCGAGAATTTCGTCGTCGAAGAACTTCCGGATCCGCCCGCGGACATCTCGCTCGCCGATCCTGGAATCTATCGCTCGACCGCCCGCTACCGCTGGTCCGCAGGTCAGCCGCCACACATGCCTGGCGGCGCCATTCCTTCCACGCCGACCGAGCGGCCGATGTCAGCCTTCACCGTGTCAATGCGCGAGGGCGCGGCGAGCATTGGCGACATCCTGGGCGCTGGCGGACGTCTGACCCGAGCGCTGCCAGGCGGCCTGTTCGTCGCCGATCTTTCCGCCGCCGCCAGCGCCGTGCTGGCTGGCGATCCGCGGGTGGACATCGCGCCGTTCAACGTCAGCCCGGCCTTTGCCCCGGCACAACCCCTCAGTTCTGACGCGGCGGCGGCGGTGGCGCCAGAGACAGGCCAGGTTCGCGAGTTCGACATTGTCGCCCATTCGCCGGACCGGGTCACCGAGATCGAGGCCTGGGTCGCTGCGAAGGGCGGCGCGCTGGAGCGGGTCGGGGCCGGCGAGCGCAAGGTGCGTATTCGCGTCGCGGATGACTCTCCCCTAGTGGACGAGGCCAACCAGCTTGACGGCGTGTTCGATGTCGCTGTTGTACCCGAAGCCCGGTTCTGCCTCGACCTCGTCCCTTCGCTCGTCGGCCTGCCGGCCGCCGGCGTGACAGCGGGCCTGCCGGCCTTGGACGGCGCGGGCCAGGTGCTGGGGATGACCGATGGCGCCGTCGACACTACCCACGCCGACTTCGGCGCGCGCGTCTCGGCAGCGCCAGGCGGTGCCCAGCCCAGCGCCCACGGCACCCACGTCGCCGGCATCATGGTGGGCGACGGCGCGCAATCACAGGGCAACTTCCGTGGCATTGCGCCTGCGGCCCAGCTCGTCGCCGAGGCGCTGACCGTCCAGCCGAACGGTGTGCTGCTGCTGCCCCTAGACCTGGGGCTCAGCCTGCGCAACAGCTACGCTGCTGGCGTTCGGATCCACAACCTGAGCTTCGCCGAGGATAACGGCCGCTCGCTCTACAGCGTGCGCGCCAACGAGTTGGACGCCTTCGCCGTCGACCATCCCGACATGCTGGTCGTCGTGGCCGCGGGCAACGCCGGCCGATCTGAAACGGCCGTCTGGCGCGGCAACGGCTGGATCGACCTGCAGAGCGTGGCCTCGCCGGGCGTGGCCAAGAACGTGCTGACCGTGGGCGCATGCTGCAGCAGTCGCACCGGCGGTGGCCACGCGGCCGCCGACTGGGCGGCGTTCGATCCCCAGACCTTCGTCAGTATGCCCACCGCGCTCGAGCCGTTGTCCGGGATCGGCGACGCGATCGCTGCATTCAGCGGCCGCGGCTGGGGCCACGGCACGGATCGCATCAAGCCCGACCTCGTGGCGCCGGGCACCAACATCGTGGCGGCGCGCGCCAACGGCCCCGACACGCTCTGGGGTGTGCACTCTGCAGACTACCTATACAGCGGCGGCACCAGCATGGCCGCGCCGGTTGCGGCCGGCTGCGCCGCCCTCATTCGCCAGCGCTACGTCCAACTCGGTCACCTCGCCCCGACGTCGGCCCTGCTAAAGGCCACTCTGGCCGCCGGAGCCGACTGGCTGAGTCAACCGAGCGCCGCGGGCTCGCCGCCGTCCTCGCCACCGGCGACGCCGTGCGCGAACGTCGACCAAGGCTTCGGCCGGATCAACGTGGCCCGATCCCTGGCGCTCGACGGCTTGGGCCGTTCGCTCCTGTACGTCGACCTAACCAAGTCCGGGCAGGTCGCCGGCGTCGTCGCCAACGGCAGCTTCCCCACGCCTTTCCGCAAGGACGGCGACCGTGCCCGGTTCTGGTTCAACGCGACGGGGGGCTCACAGCCGATCGACATCGCGCTGTGCTTTACCGATCCGGTTCCCGGCCCGGCCGGCGTCGCCCTGAACCTCATGGTCCAGCCGCGCAACGGCGCGGTGCGAACCGGCAACGACCGAGCGGTCAAGAGCATGTACCCGAACGGCCCGACGCCTGATCGCGCCAACAACCTCCAGGTCGTGCGGCTGGATCCCATGACCGGCCGCATCGACATCCAGGTCAGCGCGCTGGCCCTGCAGGGCTACAATGTGGGTTTCGCGCTGGTCGTCTTGGCCGAGACCGGAGGCGGCCAGCTATACCGGATGATATAGTGGAGCAGCGCTGCCGCGTCGCGAGGAGCTTGCTCGCCATGGGCGCCTGGGCAGCGGACCTTCCGACATCTGCTGCGAATGACGTCCCGTCTCCCCCCACCCCCTACGTCCGAATCTGACGCACCCCCATGTTCCCCTGCCTCCCATGTCCGAGGCCCCGTCCCTCAACGATCGCATCGCCGCGCGGCTGGAGCGGCTGGCCGAGATGGATTTCGCGGCGGCTGAGAAGGTGCATGCGCAGCTGATGGCGGCGGAGACGCCCGAGGAGACGGCGGCGCTGTCGCGGTCGTATCAGCGGGTGTCGCGCTCGGCGCGGCAGTGCCTGATGCTGCAGATGCGGTATGAGCGCGACCGCGGCGCCCAGGGGGCGATGGCGAAGATCGTGAACCGGCGCGACGAGGCGATCCGCGAGGCCAAGGTCGAGTCGCGCACCTCGGCGCTGCAGGCGGCGGTCGAGCGGATGGCGGCGGCCGCCCTCCCCGACGCGGCCGAGCGCGAGGACCGCCTCGACCACTTCGACATGGAACTCGACGAGTGGATCGAAGAGCCCGACTTCCTCACCGCCGACCTCGACGCCCAGGTGCTGCGCGCCTGCCGCACGATGGGGCTGCCCGAGGACCTGGCGAAGGCCTGGCGGCGCCTCCCGGCCCCCGTCTACCCCGACGCCGACGACGAACCCGCGCGGACGGACGCCGCGACGTCCCCGCCCCTCGCCGACACCGGCTGACGGCGCGCAGCGCCCTCAATTCAAACCACGAAATACACGAAATACACGAAAGCGAACCGGCTCCCGCCGCCCGGGGGTCGCCCCATGCCCTTTCGTGTATTTCGTGTATTTCGTGGTTCGACTGACAGCGCCTGCGGCGCGCGCGGCGCGGCCCGCCTTGGCGCCGCCCCACTCGCCCGCCTAGATGTCAGGCATGCGCACCGAAACGCCCCAGCCCATCAAGCTCGCCGAATATCGTCCGCCCGCGTACCTGGTCGACGAGGTCCATCTCACCTTCCGGCTCGAGCCCAACACCACCCGGGTGCAGGCCCGCCTCAGCGTGCGGCGCAACGGCGAGCACGCCGAGCCGCTGGTGTTCAACGGCGAGCGGCTGAAACCGGTGTCGGTGGCGGTCGACGGCCGCGTTCTGGCCGCGGGCGAGCACACGATCGACGCCGAATTCCTGACCATCCCGAACCTGCCGGCCGCCTTCACCCTGGAGACCGAGGTCGAGATCGACCCCGAGAACAACAAGGCCCTCGAAGGCCTCTACATGTCGGGCGGCCGCTTCTGCACCCAGTGCGAGGCCGAGGGCTTCCGCAAGATCACCTTCTGGCCCGACCGGCCCGACGTGCTGTCGAAGTTCACCGTCCGCATCGAGGCCGACCGCAAGTTCCGCCACCTGCTGGCCAACGGCAACCTGATCGAGCGGGGCGAGCTGCCGGGCGGGCGGCACTTCGCCGTCTGGAACGACCCGTTCCTCAAGCCCTGCTACCTCTTCGCGCTGGTGGCCGGCGAGCTGGACGTGCTGGAGGACAAGCTCACCACCATGAGCGGCCGCACGGTCGACCTGCGGATCTTCGTCGACCCGGGCATGGCCGGCCGCGCGACCTACGCCATGGACGCGCTGAAGCGCTCGATGCTCTGGGACGAGCAGGCCTATGGTCGGGAATACGATCTCGATCTCTTCATGATCGTCGCGGTCCGCGACTTCAATTTCGGGGCGATGGAGAACAAGGGGCTGAACGTCTTCAATTCCTCGCTCCTGCTGGCCGACCCGGCCACCGCCACCGACCTGGACTACGAGCGCATCGAGGCGGTCGTGGCGCACGAGTACTTTCACAACTGGACCGGCAACCGCATCACCTGCCGCGACTGGTTCCAGCTGTGCCTGAAGGAGGGCCTGACGGTCTTCCGGGAGCAGGGGTTCTGCGCCGACATGCGCGGGCATGCCGTGGGCCGGATCAAGGCCGTGAAGGCGCTGCGCATGCGCCAGTTCGCCGAGGACCAGGGCCCGCTGGCCCACCCGGTGCGGCCGAACAGCTACA
Organism: Phenylobacterium sp.; assembly: GCF_965284355.1. Taxonomy (NCBI): domain Bacteria; kingdom Pseudomonadati; phylum Pseudomonadota; class Alphaproteobacteria; order Caulobacterales; family Caulobacteraceae; genus Phenylobacterium; species Phenylobacterium sp. The sequence continues at coordinate 1,754,236 of NZ_OZ260078.1, forward strand.
TGAAGATCGACAACTTCTACACGGCGACGATCTACGAGAAGGGGTCCGAGGTCATCGGGATGCTGAAGACCCTGGTGGGGCCCGACGCGTTCCGGAAAGGCATGGACCTCTACTTCGACCGCTGGGACGGCCACGCCACCACGGTCGAGGCCTTCATCGAATGCTTCGCCGAGACGTCCGGCCAGGACCTGTCGGACTTCTTCGTCTGGTACGAACAGGCGGGCACCCCGCGGATCACCGTGGGCGGCCGCTATGACGAGACGACCAGGACGCTGGAGCTGACCCTCACCCAGACCAATCCGCCCACCAACGGCCAGGAGACCAAGCGGCCCGTGCCGATCCCGGTCACCGTGGGCCTCCTGGACCTGGAGGGCCGCACGCTGGCCTTCGAACGCGACGGCCAGGCGGTGGACGAGACGGTGATCGTGCTGGACCAGCCCGAGATGAAGGTCACCCTGACCGGCGTCGACGCCATGCCGGTCATCTCGGCCCTGCGCGGCTTCTCGGCCCCCGTGGTGATGACCACCGACGCCGAGCCCAAGGAGCGCTATGTCCAGCTGGCCTCGGACCCCGACCTCTTCAACCGCTGGGAGGCGGGCCAGGACCTGGCCGCCGACCTGATCCTCAGCCGCGCGGCCGGCAAGCCCAACGAGGTGGGCGAGGAGCGCTATGCCGAGGCCGTCGGCCGCGCGCTCAACGACCAGGCCTCGGACGAGGCGTTCAAAGCGTTGCTGCTGAGCCTGCCGGCCGAGACCGACCTGGCCCTGCTGCGCAGCCCGGTCGATCCCGCCGCGATCCACGACGCCCGCGAGGCCCTGCGCCGCCGGATCGCGCTGCACCTGCACGACGAGCTGCGCCGGCTGCACACCGGCCTGCAGGACCTGGGCGAGTTCTCGCCCGACGCCGCCGGCGCGGGGCGCCGGGCGCTGCGCAACGCCGCCCTCGACCTGCTGTCGGCCACGGGCCGTCAGGAGGTGGCCGATATCGCCTCGGGCCACTATCACGCGGCGCTGAACATGACCGACGCCATCGGCGGCCTGAACGCCCTGATGAACATCGGCGGCCCGGCCTTCGAGGAGGCGCTGGCCCACTTCTTCGAGAAGTTCCAGGACGAGCCGCTGGTCATCGACAAGTGGTTCGCCCTGCAGGGCCGCGACCCCAGCGAGCTGGCCATCGGCCGCATCCTGGGCCTGACCGCCCACCCGGCCTTCGACTCCCGCAACCCCAACCGCCTGCGCGCGCTGGTCTCGTCGTTCGCCAACTTCAACCCGGCGCGGTTCCACGATCCCAGCGGGGCCGGCTACCGGTTCCTGGCCGACCAGATCATCGCGGTCGACCGCTTCAACCCGATGACCGCGGCGCGCCTCGTCGACCCGCTGGGCGGCTGGAAGCGGCTGAAACCCGAATTGGGTAGGTTGATGAAGGCTGAGCTTGAGCGGATCGTCGCGATCGAAGGACTCTCGAAGAACGTTTACGAATTGGCCACTCGCGCGCTCAACTGATGTGGCATTCGCCCACACTGACGGTGGGCCACGGATCAGCATAAGCTTCCGCCCCGGTTTCGGAGCCGGTCGGTTGGGGGCAGTTCAGGAGCGGCGGCTTTGGCCGGACGCGGGGGGCATACGGTGGCAGGCGTGACGCCCGAACGGCGGGCGCGTCCTCGTACGCCCCTGTCCCGGCGCTATTCCCGCTCGGCCCTGATCTCGGTCGTGGCCCTGCTGGCCGTCTTCGCCGGCGTGGCCGCCGTCCGGATCTTCACCGCGCAGCCCGGCCCGTTCGAGCTGATCGCCTGGCTGCTGATCCCCGTCGCCGCCGCCGTGTCGCTGGGCGCCCTGCTCTATGTCGAGATGCAGCGCGTCGAGCGCGCCCAGGCCGCCCGCAGCGATTCCGAACAGCGCTTCCGCATGGCCGTGGAGGCCGCGCGCTGCGGCATCTGGGAGTGGGACCTGGCGGCCGACCAGATCTTCATGTCCGAGGTCACCGCCTCGCTGTTCGGCTGGCGCTCGGGCCTCGTGGATGGCCAGCAGGTGCTGGAACGCGTGGCGCCGGGCCACCGCGACGACATGCGCGAGGCGCTCTCCACCGCCGCCATCTACGGCGACTTCGACGTCAGCTTCCGCGTGCCCCCGCTGGCCGGCGCCCGGCCCGTCTGGATCGACTTCCGCGGCCGCGGCTTCGGCGAGGCGCCCGAGGGCGGCTTCGCCCGGATCATCGGCGTCGCTCTCGACGTCACCGAGGAACGGCTCGCCCAGGCCCGCGCGCAATCCGCCGAAAGCCGCCTGCGCGACGCCATCGAGAGCACCTCCGAGGCCTTCGTCCTGTGGGACCGCAATGGCCGGCTGGTGATGTGCAACAAGAACTTCCGAAGCTACTTCCAGCTCGATCCCGAGATCCTGAAAGCCGGCGTCGGCCGCGAGCAGGTGGAGCGCGCCGCGCGCCTCTCGATCCGCCAGGAGTACCCGGCGCCGGGCGGCCGCCGCGGCGTGCGCGAGGCCGAGCTGTCGGACGGCCGCTGGGTGCAGATCTCGGAACGCCCCACGGCCGAAGGCGGCCTGGTGGTCACCGCCGCCGACATCACCGTGCTGAAGACCCAGGAGGAGGCCCGCCGGATCAAGGAGGAGGAGCTCCGCCGCGCGGTGATCAACCTGGAGCAGAGCCAGGAGCAGCTCTCGGAGCTGGCCCGCAAGTACGAAGCCGAGAAGATCCGCGCCGAGGCGGCCAGCCAGGCCAAGAGCGACTTCCTGGCCAACATGAGCCACGAGCTGCGCACGCCGCTGAACGCCATCAACGGGTTCTCCGAGATCATGGCCGCCGAGATGTACGGCCCGGTCGGCGACGCCCGCTACAAGGACTACGCCCGCGATATCCTGAACTCGGGCCAGCACCTGCTGGCGCTGATCAACGACATCCTCGACATGGCCAAGATCGAGGCCGGCAAGCTGACGCTCCGCTTCGAGCCGGTGTGCCTGGAGGAGATCGCCGAGGACGCGATCCGGCTGGTGCGCAACCGCGCCGAGGCCTCGGGCCTGTCGCTGGTCCTCGACTTCGTCGACCTGCCCGACGTCGAGGCCGACCACCGGGCCGTGAAGCAGGTGCTGCTGAACCTCCTGTCCAACGCCATCAAGTTCACGCCGCGCGGCGGCAAGATCACCGTGCGGGCCGAGCTGCGCGACGACCCCCTGGGCCAGCGGGTCCGCGTGGGCGTGCAGGACACCGGCATCGGCATCTCGCCGAGCGATCTGGAGCGCCTCGCCCGCCCCTTCGAGCAGGTCGAGAACCAGCACTCCAAGACCACCCAGGGCTCGGGCCTGGGCCTCGCGCTGACCAAGTCGCTGGTCGAGATGCACGGCGGCCTGCTCGACCTGAAGAGCGCCCCCGGCCAGGGCACCCTGGCCAGCTTCGCCCTGCCGCTGCGCCAGTCGCAGCCGACGGCGTCCAGCGGCGCCGCGGCGGCGGCTTAGTCTCTCTGACGCTCCGGCCGCATCACGGGTTGGGCCAGAGCATCGCCGAACGCCGCGCGCTGTTCCTGCGGCAGCGTCGCCGCGAACGCCACGATCCTCCGATCCATGGCCAGGCGGTTCTCGTATTCGGCCTTGCGGGCCGCTTCGAGGGCCGCCAGCGTCGCCGCCTGATCGAAGGGCTCGGCGCCGAACCCGCGCATGGCCTCGCGGGCCAGCCCTCGCGCCTGTCGCGTGCGCGGCCCCTGGGTCACGGCGAAGTCGCGGGCGCCCTCGCGCCAGGCCTTGCGAGCCTCGGGCGGCAGCGTGCGGAGCGCCATCATCAAGGGATTGCGCGGCCGCTCGTCCAGGCGCGCGGCGACCGGGGATGTCGGCGCCTTGTTCTTCGCGAGGTGCGCGCCGACGAACGCGCCGCCGATGAAGACGTTCAGCGCGAGCGAGGCGAACAGCGCGCCCAGCAGCAAGGGCCGGCTCATCCGATATCCTCGTCGAGGTCAAAGCTGAAGTCGTCGTCGGCCGTGGCCACGACCGGGTCGAGTCCGGGAGGACCGGCGGCGTCGCTCGACGACAGGCTCAGCACAGCGCCCATCACCACTCCGGCCGCACAGGCTGCGGCCAGGCCGGCGCCCATCCCGATCGGCAGGAGCCAGCCCATCCAACGGGGTCGAGGCTGCGGAGTCGGGACCAGCGGCGCCGCGGCCGCGATCCGATCCGTCAGGCCCGCCGGCGCCTGTGGCGACGAATACGTCGCCAGAGCCGCATCAAGCTCGCCGGCGCGGGACAGGATGATTTCCGCCCACGCTGGCTCTGCCGCCATCACGTCGGCGGCGGCCTCGCGGTCGGCTTCCGGCCAGCGGGCGACATCGCCGCCAAAGGCCTCCGCGAGGGTCTCGAAGCGCTTCGGAGTCATGCCGTCCTCATGCGTCCTTCAGATCGATAAGCGCCGCCCGAAGCGCACGCCGCCCCCGGCCCAGCAGGCTCTCCAGCGCCTCGACGCTGACTCCCATGATGGCGGCGGCCTCGATATTGCCCAGGTCCTGATAGTGGCAGAGCACGATCGCCTCGCGCTGCCGGTCGGGCAGCGCCTGCATCGCCCGCGACACCCGCCGCCCCGTGTCCGACGCCTGGAGGCCGCGATCGGGCGCCGGGCCCTCGTCGGCCTGCTCGGGCGGCTCGGCGTAGCTGGTCTCCCGCCGGCGGCGCAGCCGGTCGTAGCAGAGGTTCAGGGTCACCCGATGCAGCCAGGTGTCGAACCGCGCCGCCCCCGGACGCCATTTCGGCGCCTGCTTCCATATCCGCAGGAACGCCTCCTGGGCGACGTCCTCGGCCTCGGCCCCGTCGCCCAGCATCCGGCCCGCCAGCGACAGCAACCGCGGCAGCTTGCGGGCGATCAGGGCGCGCGAGGCGGCGGGGTCGCCCCCGGCCACCCGCGACAGCAGTTCGTCGTCGGGATCGCCCAACCCTGACCTCGCCGCTCGGGCTGAATCTACGCGCCGCCCGGTCCACGCATCCGCTGCCGCATCATGAGCAGCTCGCCCTTGGAGAGCCAGCCATCCTTGTTGGTGTCGGCCATGTCGAACCGGCGCTGGGTCATGGCGCCCATCTCGGCCTTGGTGACCGCGCCGTCCTTGTTGGCGTCCAGGCGCATCAGCATGCCGCCGCCCGGCCCCCCGGGACCGCCACGGCCGGCAGCCTCGGCGCGCTTCGAAGCGGCGTCCATCTCGGCCTGGGTGATCTTGCCGTCGCCGTTGGCGTCCATGCGGGCGAACATCCGGCTCTGGCGCTCGCCTTGCGAGGCCTTGAACTCGGCCAGGGTGACCTTGCCGTCGTGGTCGGTGTCGGGGTTCGGCGGCTCCCGGCCCGAGCCTGGCTGGGCCTGCGCAAAGGTGGCGATCGCAGCGAACGCGGCGGCGAGAAGGATGCGGTTCATGTGTCCTCGGACGTCAGAGTCTAGCCCACCCGGAGAGTTGTACGCGGATGGCGCGGGAGTCCGTCGCGCTTCCAGCGCCCCAACTGGGACGGAACTCAGGTCACGACCTCGAGGTAGGCTTTACGCGCCGCCGCGCGGGCCTCGGCCAGGCGTCTTTCCAGCGCCTTGAACGTCTTCACGCCGCCCGCGCGGGACAGCAGCGCCTGGAAGGCCTTAGGCTCCGAGGCGGGATCGGGATCGCTGCCGAGGGCGACCTTCAGGAGCTGGGTGAGATCCTGCTGCAGGCGCCACGCGTCGGACAGCGCCGCCACCGCCTCGGCGGGGGCGAGTTCGGCCGCCCCCAGCGCCGCCAGCGCCGCCGCCGTGTTCGCCTGCAACGGCCCGCCGTCGGCCGCATGGGCCAGTTGCAGGAACTGGGCGGCGAACTCGATGTCGACCAGCCCACCCGGGGACAGCTTCAGGTCCCACGGCCCCTTCGGCGGCCGCTCGTCCTCCAGGAGCTGGCGCATCTCGCGCACGTCGGCGGCGGTCTTGCGGCGGTCGCGCCGCCGGCGAAGCGCCGCCTCGATCGCGCCCTGCGCGGCGGCGGTGAACGCCGTAGAGGTCGACCAGACCACCCGCGCCCGGGTCAGCGCCAGCAGCTCCCAGGTCTCGGCCTCGCCCTCGTAGTAGTGGCCGAACGCCGCGAAGCTCACCGCCACCGGCCCCTTGGTGCCCGACGGCCGCAGCTGCATGTCCACCTCGTACAGCTGGCCCTCGGCGGTGGGCGACGACAGCGCCGCGATCAGCCGTTGGGTGAACCGGCCGTAGTAGGTCGAGGCGTCCCAGCCCTTCAGCTCCGAGACGGCCGTGGGGTCGGCGGCGCGGTAGAGGGTCATCAGGTCCAGGTCCGAACCGGCGCTCATCTCGCGCGAGCCGCACTTGCCCAGCGCCACCACCGCCACGTCGCCGGGGAACGCGCCGCCCATCCGCTCGGCCTCGGCCAGGGCGGCGGGCGCCAAAGCCTCGATGCAGAGATCGGCCAGGTCGGCGAAGTCGCGCCCCGCCATCTCGGCGGTGGCCGAGCCGCTCATCACCTGCACGCCCACCCGGAACGCCTGCTCGCGGTGGATACGGCGCACCTCGTCCATGGCGCCTTCGAACCCCTCGGCGCGGGCGACCCGTCGGGCGATGTCGGCGCGCTCGGCCGCAACGTCGATCTCCTCGAAGAAGTCAGGGTCCACCATGGCGTCGATCGCGGCCGGGCGACGGCCCAGCGTCGCCGCCAGGCGCGGCGCGAAGGCCAGCACCTGGACCACCAGTTCGAACAGCTTGGGCTGCGACAGGAACAACGACTGCAGCTGCACCCCGGTGGAGAGGCCGCCGAAGAAGTCGCAGAACCGGTTGAAGGCGGGGTCCGGGGCGCCGGTCCTCTGCGCGGCCTCCAGCAGCCGCGGCGCCAGGCGGGTGAACAGCTCCCGGCCCCGCTCGGTGCGGGTCGCCGCCACGTGTCCATGGTGCCAGCTGCGGATGGTCTGCGAGACCTGCTGCGGGTTCGAGAAACCCATCCGCTTCAGGGTCGCCAGGGTCTCGGGGTCGTCGTCGACGCCGGTGAACACCAGGCTGCCGAACCGCGACGACAACTGCTCCTCCTCGGCGAAGAGCTCGCCGTAGCGGGCGTTGACGGTCTTGAGCGTGCGGGTGATCTCGGCGTCGAAGCTGCGCAGCGGCGCATCGCCCGACAGAGCCGCGACCCGCCGCCGGTCGGCGTCCGACTCCGGGAGTTTGTGGGTCTGCTCGTCGTCCAGCATCTGGATGCGATGCTCGACGGCGCGCAGACGGTCGTAGGCGGCCGTCAGGTCGTCCCGCGCGCCGACGCTCACATGTCCGGCCGCGCTGAGGGCGGCCAGCGCATCCAGGGTCCGTGGGCTGCGGAGGTCGGGATGTCGGCCGCCCAGAATCAGCTGCTGGGTCTGCACGTAGAACTCGATCTCGCGGATGCCGCCGCGGCCCAGCTTCAGGTCGACGCCCTTGGCCGAGACCCGCTCGTCCACCTTGTGGGCGTGGATCTGGCGCTTGATCGAATGGATGTCGGCGATGGCCGCGAAGTCGAGGTTCTTGCGCCAGATGTAGGGGACCAGCTCGCCCAGGAACGCCGCCGCGGCCGTCCGGTCTCCGGCGCAGGCGCGGGCCTTGATGAACGCGGCGCGCTCCCAGTTCTGGCCGACGGTCTCGTAGTACTCGAGCGCCGCGGGCACCGGGACCGCGGGCGGGGTCGAAGACGGGTCCGGACGCAGCCGCAGGTCCATGCGGAAGACGTAGCCGTCAGGCGTCTTGGCCTGCATGAGCTCGGACACGCGGTGGGTCAGGCGCACGGCGAAGGCCTGGATCTCGACGCCCTCGGCCAGCACCGTCGCCATCCGGTCGGGATCGAAGAAGACCGAGACGTCGATGTCGCTGGAGTAGTTGAGTTCGAACGCCCCTTGCTTGCCCATGGCGATGCAGAACCAGCCCGGGACCGGGCCCTCGTCGCCGTCGCCCAGGCGCGTGAGCCGCTCCGCATCCAGCTCGCCGCGTGCGGCCGATTCCAGCGACGCGGCGACGGCGGCGTCGGCGAAATGAGTCAGTGCGCCGGTCACCTGATCCAGGTCCCACACCCCACCCAGGTCGCAGAGCGCGGTCAGCAGGTGCAGCTCCTGCTTCAGCAGGCGCAGCGGCGCGGCGGCCGCATCGGGCGTCAGCGCCGCCACCTCGGCGGTGCGCGCGAGGATTGACGCCAGTCGCGCATCGGGATCGTCGGCCAGCAGCAAGGCCAGCCGCGGCGGGTCGCGCCGCGCGAGGCTGGCCAGATAGGGCGAGGCGCCGAACACCGGGGCTAGCGCCGGCCAGGCGGTTTCCAGCTCGGCCGTCCAGACCGCCCCCTCGACGATCTCGCGTGCGCGTTCGGCGGCCTTGGCGTCGAGCACGGGGCCGCAGGGCCTCAGGCGGCCGGCCAGGCGTTGCGTTCGGGAACCTTCGGGACTCATGCCACGCATCTATCCAGACGTCGGAGGGTCGCCGCAATGAACCGCCTTATCACGCTCCCGCAACTGACCGCCGGAAGCGACCTGGCGTTTCTCGCCATGCGGATTGCGGTGGGCTCGTTCCTGGTCTGGGGCGTCTGGGACAACATCACCTCGGCCGAACACATGGCGACCTTCGTCACGTTCCTGCGCCAGTTCGGCTTCCCGGCCCCCGAACTGCTGGCGCCCTTCGACGTCTGGGTGCAGTTCGGCATCGGCGTGTCGTTCGTGCTGGGGCTCGCGACCCGATGGGCGGGACTGCTGTGCGCCGTGAACTTCGTGATCGCCATCGTGATGGTGGACCATCTGCAGGGGTGGCGGGGATCGTTCGGGTCGATGTGCCTCGTGGTGATCGGCCTCGTCCTCGCGACCCACGGCCCGGGCCGATACGCGCTTGATGCGCGGCTGGCGGGTCGCTGAGCCCCTCTCCCCGAGTTGAACTCGCTAAGGTCGAGGCAGGATAAACGCCACGCGCAGGCCGGGGCCCATGTCGCCGACCTTGCCGGGGCCTTCGGACAATTCCAGGCGGCCGCCGTGCGCCTCGGCGATGGCGGCGACCAGCGACAGGCCGAGGCCGGCGCCGGGCTGGCTGCGGTCCTTCTCCAGGCGCACAAAGCGCTGGATCACGCGCTCGCGATCCTCCTCGGGCACGCCGGGGCCGGTGTCGGTGATCGAGTACTCCACCTCGCCCGACGAACGGCGGCGGCAGCGCAGCATGATGGCGCCGCCGGGGGGCGTGTACTTGATGGCGTTGTCCAGCAGGTTGGCCAGCGCCTGGGCCAGGAACTCACGGTTGCCTCGGATGGTGAGGTCCCGGGCCAGTTCGGCCGAGAACTCGATGTCCTTCTCTTCGCAGAACGCTTCGTACAGCTCGGCGATGTCAGCCCCCAGGTCGGCGGGATCGAAGATCACCGGGTCGGGCGCGGCGCCGGCAGCCTGCAGCCGGGCGATCGAGAGCACCGCGCCGAAGGTCTTGAGCACCCCGTCGGTGTCTTCCAGGGCCTGCGCCAGGGCCTCGGTCGCGTCGCCCTTGCCCGCCTCGACGTCGATGTAGGCGGTCTCCAGCCGGGCCCGCAGGCGCGTGAGCGGCGAGCGCAGGTCGTGGGCGATGGCGTCGCCCGCGTGCTTGTGGCCCTGCATAGACCGCTCAAGCCGGTCCAGCATGTCGTTGACGCCCTGAGCCAGCTCGTCGAACTCGTCGCGGGCCCCGCGGACCCGGGCGCGCACGCCCTGCTCGCCATTGCGCACCCGCTCGACCACGTCGATCAGGTTGACCATCGTGCGCGAGACGTTGCGACTGACCAGCACCCCGCCGGCCAGGCCCAGCAGGACGACCAGCGCCGCCGAGGCCCAGAGCGCGCGCACCACCCGGGCCACATAGGCCTCATCGTCGCCGGCGTCGGCGCCGACGAAGAGGATCTCGCCGTGCTGCAGCTGCTGTTGCAGGCCGCGGGCCGGGTGCTTCACCGCGCGGCCCTCGCGGTCGACATCGGTCACCTGGAAGGTGGCCCAGGCCGGCCGGCCGGTGAAGTCCTCGACCGGGCTCTCCTCGATCGAACCCGAGATGCGCCGGTTGTCCTTGGTGAGCAGCAGATAGAGGAACGGCTTCTCGCTGGCCGCCCGTTCGATCAGCGACTGGTTGACGGCGTCGACCCCAGCCCGGTCGTAGATATCGACCAGTGAGCGCATCTCGCGCCGGATCTCCTGGTCGGTGCGCCGCGTCGCCTCGCCGGCGGTGGCCACATAGATGTAGGCCAGGAACGCCGAGGCCGCGCTCGCGAACAGAGCCAGGAACAGCAGCGTCAGCCGGAACGGAGTCGTCCGGAAGATGCGCGGAAGCTTCACGGCCATCTCAGCCGCGGTGGCGCGTCAGCGCCGTAAGATTCGAACCACGGAAAACACAGAAAGCACGGAAGGACGCCGCGGGAGCACTGAGGCCGGCGTCAGGTCGCTTTCCGTGGTTTCTGTGTTTTCCGTGGTTCAATTTCTTGCGCCTTCGGCGCGTGGTCAGGCGTCGAGCCGGTAGCCCGCGCCGCGGACGGTCTGCAGCATGGGCCGGTCGAAGCCCTTGTCGATCTTGGAGCGCAGGCGGCTGATGTGCACGTCGATGACGTTGGTCTGGGGGTCGAAGTGGTAGTGCCAGACCTTTTCCAGCAGCATCGTGCGCGTCACCGATTGGCCGGCGTGGCGCATCATGAATTCCAGCAGCTGGAACTCGCGGGGCTGCAGGTCAATCTCCTTGCCCTGGCGGTGAACGGTGCGGGCGATGAGGTCCATCTCCAGCTCGCCCACCTTGAGCAGGGTCTGCACCGAGCCGGTCTCGCGCCGGCGCGCCAGGGCCTCGATCCGGGCGATCAGTTCCGGGAAGGCGTAGGGCTTGACCAGATAGTCGTCGCCGCCGGCCTGCAGGCCGTCGACGCGGTCCGAGACCTCGCCCAGGGCCGACAGGAACAGCACCGGCGTACGGTCGCCCTCGCGGCGGAGGGTCTCCACCAGCTGGACGCCGTTCATCTTGGGCATCATGCGGTCGACGACCATGACGTCGAACTCGCCCCCGCGGGCGGCGGCCAGGCCTTCCTCTCCGTCGGCCCCGCGGGTGATGTCATGACCGGCTTCGGTCAGACCCCGCGCCATCGCCTCGGCCGCTTCCAGGTCGTCTTCGACGATCAGGATCCGCATGTGATTCCCCAGCCAGTCAGGACAGGGAATCTAGCCTGAAACCTTGATCGGCAGGAAGGCGGTGCGGCCGTTGCGGTAGACGCCCACCAACACGCTGGTGCGGCCGGCCTTCTTGGCCGCATCGACGATGGCGGCGAAGTCGGTCGGCGCCGCCACCGCGCGGCCGTTGGCCAGCGTGATCACGTCGCCGCGGCGCAGGCCCTTGGTCCCGGCGTCCGACGCCTGGTCGACGCTTTCCACGAGAGCGCCGCGCACCTCGGCCGGCAGGTTCAGGCGGTTGCGGGCGGGCTCATCCAGCGGACCCAGCGACATGCCGAGGACGGGCGCCCGTGCGCTGGGCCCCGCTCCGGGAACCGCTCCGCCGCGACCCGGGCCGGTATTGTCGTTCGAGGCCAGCTCGCGTTCCGACGGCCGCACGCCCGAGCGCACCTCGACCATGCGGCGCTTGCCGTCGCGGATCACGTCCAGCTTCAGCACGTCGCCGGCCCGCACGCGCGCCACCTGGCGGGTGAGATCGGACGAGCTCTTCACCGCGACGCCGTTGACTGCGATCACCACGTCGCCCACCAGCACGCCGGCTCGCGACGACGGACCGCCCGGCGAGATGTCGGCGACGATGGCGCCCTTCTGGTCGCCCAGGCCTTGGGCCTCGGCCATCTCGGCCGAGAAGTTCTGGATGGTGGCGCCGATGTATCCGCGCTCGATCTTGCCGCCGCTGATCAGTTGCCGGGTCACGCCCTCAGCCACTTCCGAGGGGATGGCGAAGCCGATGCCCACCGAGCCGCCCGACGGCGAGAAGATCGCCGTGTTCACGCCGATCACCCGGCCGTAGACGTCGAACGTCGGGCCGCCCGAGTTGCCCCGGTTGATGGGCGCGTCGATCTGGATGTAGTCGACGAAGGTTTCGCCGATGTCGCGGCCGTAGGCCGAGACGATGCCGGCGGTGGCGGTGCCGCCCAGGCCGAAGGGGTTGCCGACGGTGATGACCCAGTCGCCCACGCGGGGCTTGCCGGCGTTCTCGAAGTTCACGAACGGGAACGGACCCTTGCGGCCCTTCACCCGGATGACCGCCAGGTCGGTGGCCTCGTCGCGGCCCACGATCTCGGCGTCGAGTTCGGTCTCGTCCTTGAGCACGACCTTGATGGTCTCGGCGTTCTCGACGACGTGGTTGTTGGTGACGATGTAGCCGTCGGCCGAGATGAAGAAGCCCGAGCCCGACGACTGCTGCGAGGGCAGGCGCGGCTGGCCGCGTTCGGTCCGGTTGTCGCCGTCGTCGTCACCGCCGTCGCCGTCCTGGCCCCCCTGGGGGTTCCGCGGGATCAGGAACGGCAGTCCGGGGATGCGCTGCAGCGCGCTGGGATCGGCGCGGCTGGTCACGTTGATCGACACCACGGCCGGCGAGACACGGTCGAAGATGTCGGCGAAGGACATGGGCGCGCCCGGGGGCGGCGCGAAGATGGGGGTGGTGGAGGCCTTGATGAGGCCAACCTGCTGGCCTTGTTCGGCATGCGCGGACGGGAGGCGCATCCCTGCGCCCGCCACGGCCGCCGCCATGACGCCGGCGCCGGCGACGGCGCCCAGAATGTAACCGGTCTTCTTGGTCGTCATCAGTCTTCGTTTCCCTGCACGCGTCTCGGGGGACCTGTCCGCGCGCGCTCACTCACAACCTAGGTCGGATGCACCGAAGTGCAACGCCCCTCAAGTTACGTTTAGGTCACCGTGGCCATGCTTCGCGTCCAATATGGGGCGGGATCGTGTCAGGAGGCGTCGTCGTCCATCAAAGCGGCGATCCGCCTTTCCTCCACCGCGTCCAGCTCGGCGTCGGGCGCCCGCCTCCGCAGCCGCGCGAACAGCAACGCGATCCCGGCGGCGGCGACCAGGAACGGTCCCAGCCACAGCGCCATGTTGCCGGCCGAGAAGCTGGGGCGCAGCAGCACGAACTCGCCATAGCGGTCGGTCAGGAAGCTCTTGATCTCGGACTCGGATTTCCCTGCCTTGACCTGATCGCGGACGATGCGCCGCAGGTCCTGCGCCAGCTCGGCTTCGCTGTCGTCGATCGACTCGTTCTGGCAGACGAGGCAGCGGACATCGCGGAAGATCTCGCGGGCCGCGGCCTCCTGCTTGGGGTCGGGCAGACGTTCGGCCGGATCCGAGGCCGCGGCGATGCACGCCGCGCCCGCCAGCGCGATCAGAAGCGCGCGAAGCTTCACGCGGCCTGCTCCCGCCGTCGGCCGACGCCCAGGCGCAACCGGCGGTCCGAGAGCGAGACCAGCCCGCCCAGGCCCATCAGCACGGGTCCCACGAAGATCAGGCTGGCCCACGGGTTCCAGTAGGCGCGCACCAGATAGGTCCCACCCTCGCGCCGCTCGCCCAGCACCACATAGATGTGGCTGAGACCCTGGTAGCAGAGTCCCACTTCCGAGGTGGTCTGGCCGCCGGCGATGTAGAGCCGCCGTTCAGGCTGCACCCGGCAGATGGTCTGGCCCGCACGGTTGACGGTCAGGGCGCCGCGGTCGGCGTCGTAGTTCGGGCCCTCGACGGGTCGCACGTCGTCCAAGCGCACCGAATAGGCGCCCACGTTGACGCCGCCGCCGATCGGCACAGCCTCGGCCGCCTCGACCTTCCAGGTCACCTCGAACACCGCGCCCAGGACGAAGACGCCCAGGCCCAGGTGCGCGAGCGTCATGCCCCAGGCGCCGCGCGGCAGGCCGGCCAGGCGACGCAGGCTTTCGCCCGCGGGGGCGCGGAAGGCCCGCGTGCGCTCGACCAGTTCGGCCAGGGCGCCGGCGATCAGCCAGGCGCCGAGCGCTACGCCCGCCGCGCCGAACGCCTTCTTCGGGCTGACCAGCGCGATGGTAAGCAGGCCTGCCCCGGCCGCGATCAGCAGGGCGACCCACAGCCGCTGGATCAGGCCCCCCGCGTCGCCCCGCTTCCACGCCAGCAGCGGCCCGGCCGGGACCAGAACCAGCAGCGCCACCATCAGCGGGGTGAAGGTCAGGTTGAAGTAGGGCGGCCCCACCGAGATCGCCTCGCCGGTCATCGCCTCGCGGATCAGCGGGTACAGCGTGCCCAGCAGCACCGTGGCCGTCGCGGCGGCCAAGAGGATGTTGTTCATCACCAGCGCGCTCTCGCGGCTGATGGGCGCGAACATGCCGCCCTGGCTGAGCGTGGGCGCCCGCCAGGCGAAGAGGGTGAAGCCTACACCCGCGGTGAACCCCAGGATAATCAGGAGCAGCACGCCGCGCGTCGGGTCGACCGCGAAGGCGTGGACCGACGTCAGCACGCCCGAGCGCACCAGGAACGCGCCCAGCATCGAGAACGAAAAGGCGGCCAGCGCCAGGAACACGGTCCAGCCGGCCATAGCCCCGCGCTTCTCGGTGACGATGGACGAGTGCAGCAGCGCCGTGGCGATCAGCCAGGGCATGAAGCTGGCGTTCTCCACCGGGTCCCAGAACCACCAGCCGCCCCAGCCCAGCTCGTAGTAGGCCCAGAAGGACCCCAGGGTGATGCCGACGGTCAGCATGCTCCACGCCGCCAGCGTCCAGGGCCGGACCCAGCGCGACCAGGCGGCGTCCACGCGGCCTTCGATCAGGGCGGCGACCGCCAGCGAGAACACCACCGACAGACCGACATAGCCCGCATAGAGGAAGGGCGGATGGACGGCGAGCGCGGGGTCCTGGAGCAGCGGGTTCAGCGAGCGGCCCTCGGCCGGCGCCTGCGCGAGCCGCGCCAGGGGGTTCGAGGCGAAGACGGTGTAGGCCAGGAACACGACGCCCAGCGTCCCCTGGGTCGCCACGGTCAGCGCCCGCAGGCCGCGCGGCAGGTCGCGGCCCAGGCCGGCCACCGCGGCGCCGAAACCGGTCAGCGCCAGGCACCACAGCAGCATCGAGCCCTCGTGGCTCCCCCACGTGCCGGCGACCCGGTACAGCAGCGGCTTGGCCGAATGCGAGTTGGCGGCGACGTTCGCCACCGAAAAGTCCGACACGACGAAGGCGTGCATCAGGGCCGCGAACGCCACAGCCACGGCGGCGAACGCGCCCAGCGCCGCGCCCTCGCCCGCCCCGGCCAGCGCCGCCGAACGGCGGACGCGGGCGGCGGCCGAGAGCCCCACCTGTGCGACCGAAAGCGCCAGCGCCAGGATGAGCGCGAAGGCGCCGATCTCCGAGATCATATGCCGCTCTTGCCGGGCGTTCCGTACGCAGGCGGCGGCGCGCCGTCACCGCGCCATTCGCCCTGTTCCTTCAGGGCGTCGGCGACTTCCTTGGGCATGTAGGTCTCATCGTGCTTGGCCAGCACGCGCTTGGCCTCGAAGATCCCGTCGTGACGGTAAGCGCCCTCGGCTATGATCCCCTGACCCTCACGGAACAGGTCGGGCAGGTCGCCCTGGAAGACCACGCGGTCAGCGGCGATCTGGTCCTGGACGGTGAATTCGACGCGGCCGTCCGCGTGCTTGAGCACCGACCCCGCCTTGACCAGCCCGCCCAGCTGGATCGCCCGGCCCGGTGCGGGCTTGGCCTCGGCCGCCTGCGAGGGCGTGTAGAACAGCGAGATCGAGTCTCGCATCCCCCACAGGGTCAGGCCCACGGCGACGGCGACCACCGGGGCGATCACCGACAGGAGCAGAAGGCGGGTCCGCGCCTTGCGGGATTTCGGCAGGAAACTCATTGCATCTGTTCCGCGCGAGCGGCCTCATCCAACTGTTGCACCACCTGCGGCTGACCTGCGTAGCGCGCCCGTGCGCTGGCGTAGGCTTCGTCGCGTTTCGCAGTATCGCCCAGGACGGCGTAAGCGCGAACCAGCCGCACCCAGCCTTCCGGATTTTCAGGGTTCGTCTTTAGCTTGGCGGCGAGGCCCGCGACCATGCCCTGGATCATCGCCTGCTGGGCCGGATCGCGCACCGGCTCGGACTCGCCTCGGATCCGCGCGATGGAGGCCTCGACAGCGCCGCGGCGCTCGTCCGCGGCGGGCATGTCGGCCAGCAGCGCCTGGAGCTCGGACACCGCCTGGTCCTTGCGGCCTGCGTCGGCCTTGGCCTGCGCCAGGAAGAAGCGGGCGCTGGGATTGCCGGGCTGCAGCGCCGCGAGGCGTCCGAAGGCGACGGCGGCATTGGCGTCGACCTTGCCGCCGGCCGCCACGATCTCGGCCTCGCCCAGCATCTGCCAGATTTCGGGCCGCTGCGGCGCCAGTTCGCTGGCCTTGCGAAGCGCGCGCACGGCGCCCAGCGGATTCTGAGCCGCGCCTTCCACCATGCCCAGCAGGCGGAAGCCCTCGGCGTCGCGCGGCCGTTCGCTGGTCACCTGCCGCAGGACCGCCGCCGCCTGCGGCGGGGTCAGCTGCATCAGGTCGCCGGCCCGCCAGGCCGCAAGCCGCTGAGCGTAGGGCTGATCGGGGACGCCCGGCGAGCCCAGGTTCAGGTAGAGGCCCAGGGCGGCGGCCGGCGCCGCGGCGACGGCCAGCAGCACCGCGCCACGCGCCTTCGTGTCCGGGGTCCAGGGCTGGACCGGCGCGTCGGCGGCCGACAGCAGCCGCCGGGCCGCCTCGGCGTGCGCGCTCTTGCGCTCGGGTTCGCCCATCAGGCCGCGTTCGGCCAGTTCGTCGATCTCGCCCAGTTGGCGGCGATAGAGCGCCTGCGCCGGATCGGCGTCGGCCGCGCCGGTCGCCGCGCCCGCGGCGCGCATCAGGATCAACGCCGCCGCCGCCGCGGCGAGGACGCCGGCCAAAGCCCAGAAGAGGAACATGAGTAGCGCGTTTATCGGAAAGCGGTGGCGTAAGCGAGGCGCCGTGCAGCCGCGGCGCAGATGAACCGAACCTGACCGCGGGAGTTCAGAGCGGGTTCAGTCCGCAAGGCGCTCCTTAGCCGCCGTTGGGGGCATGAGTATCGAGGAGTCGTCATGAAGCACTTTCTGTACGCCGCCGTCGCCCTGGCCACCGTGGCCGCGCCCGTGGCCGCCGCGGCCCAGCCCCACGGCAATGCCTATGGCCAGGAGCGCCGCGAAGACCGCCGGGAACTGCGGGAAGATCGTCGTGAGCTGCGCGAAGATCGCCGCGACGCGGCGCGCGACGGTCGCATCACCCCCCGCGAAGCCCGGGAACTGGAGCGCGACCGCCGCGAGGTGCGCCAGAGCCAGCGCGAGGTCCGCTACAACCGCGCCCGCGCCGACACCTGGCGCGGCCGGGCGGAATGGCGTGACTACCGCGGCGCGCGTCGCGGGCAGTGGTACGCGCCCGGCTACGGCTACCGGCCCTACTATTCGCAGGGCTACAGCTACCGCCCGGGCCGCTACGTGCCCGTGGCCTACCGCGGCTACTATGTGCAGGACCCCTACTACTACGGCCTGCGCGCGCCGCCCCGCGGTCACCGATGGGTCTACGCCGACGGCAATTTCGTCCTGATGGCTGTGGCCACCGGCCTGATCGCCAGCGTGGTCGCCAACGGCTACTAGCCTTAGTGCAGCGTCGCGGCCGACCTGATGTCGGCCGCGGCCCCGCGCGGGATCGAAAGCACCAGCGCCGATCCCGTCGCGTCGGTTCGAAGCGCCACCGCCGCGCCCAGCTGCTCGGTCATCGCGCGGAGCAGATAGCCGTTCGTCACCGAGACCAGCGCGCCCTCGGCGTTATCGACACCCTGGGAGATCGCCACCTCAGTTTGCCGTCCCCGGGCGTCCAGGCGCAGTCTGAGCGTCCCGCCCACGCCCGCGTCGAACAGCGCCGAGAGACATTCGGCCAGGGCCACGCCCAGCGACGTCGCCTCCTCCACATCCAAACACAGACCCGAGGGGTCGACCAGCACCCGATCGGTCGGCTCGTTGCGCGCCGCGCACACCGCGCGCGCCAGGGCCGCGGCGAAGTCGTCGAAGGCGACCGCATCATCGCCCCGCCCGCCCAGTTCGCGATGGACGCGGCTGATCAGCAGCGATCGCTCCATGGCCCGCTTGAGGCTGTCGGCCACCTGTGGCTCAGGCTCGCCCTTGGCCTGCAGGGCCAGCACGCCGGCCACCAGCCGCATGTGATGGCTCATCCGATCGTTGAGCTCGCGAAACAGGCCGGCATGGCTGTCGGCCACGGCCTGCGCCCGGCCCAGTTCGCGCGACACCGCCCGCAGGGCCCCGGTCAGCCCGGTGATCAGGCCGATGATCACCGTGCAGGTGACGGCGAAGAACACGAAGCCGGCGATGACGTTCGGCGCGTCCTTCCAGTCGAAGGCCGGTTCCACGAAGAACCAGTACGCCAGCGCTGCAGATCCCGTCGCCGCCGCGATCGCCGGCCAGCGACCGAACGCATAGGCGGACAGAATGACGGCGGGATAGAACGCGGAATAGGCAAGGCTGCCGCCCAGGGCGCCCTGCATGGGAAGGCGAATGAGGAAGGCGCACGCCACAAGACCGGCCGTCGCCACCCACGGGAGCGCCGCCCGGCCACGCCGACCCAGACGCTCGGAAACCCAGGAGATCATGCGTCTGGGTCTAGCACAGGCCGCCGGGCCGTGCTTCACGATCCAGCAACAAGGTGCGGAATGAACGATCGCGACGTCTACCTGAAGCTGGCGGCGGTGGCCGAGGAGCTGATGAGGCTTGCCGATGAGGCCGAGACCTTTGTCGGTGAGACCGCCCTCAAGCACGCCGCGACCACCGTCGCGGGCACCGCGCAGGCGATCTATGAGCATGCGTTAGGCGGCGAGAGCCACTGATCGGAGCCTGTTGGCGCGGTCGCTGGCGCTGGTGGAAATCGGCCGCTAGCTTCGCCGCCATGAAGCTCAACCCCGCCGTCCTGCTCGCGTCCGTCCTCGTCGCGTCCCCCGCGCTCGCCCAGCCGGCCGACCTCGTAGTCTGGGGCGGCCCCGTCTACACCAACGCCACGCCGGCCACCGCCGAGGCCGTGGCGGTCAAGGACGGCAAGATCGTCTTCGTGGGCTCGCGCGCGGCGGCCCAGTCCCACCTGGGCAAGGCCACGACGGTCGTCGACCTGAAGGGCGCGGCGCTCTTTCCCGGCTTCACCGACAGCCATGCCCACCTGCGCGGCATCGGTGAGCGCGAGCTGCAGCTGAACCTGGAGGGCTCGAAGTCCGCCGCCGAGGTCGTGGCGCGGCTGAAGGCCTATCTGGAAGCGCGCAGGCCGACGGGCGTGGTGTTCGGCCGCGGCTGGATCGAGACGGGCTGGCCCGAGGGCCGCTTCCTCGAGCGCGGCGACCTCGACGCCGTGGCGCCCGACCAGCCGGTGCTGCTGGGCCGCGCCGACGGCCATGCGATCGTCGCCAATTCGGCGGCGCTGAAGGCCGCCGGGATCGACGAAAACACCCCGGCGCCGGCCGGCGGCGAGATCCTCAAGGACAAGGCCGGCAAGCCCACGGGCATGCTGGTCGACAACGCCATGGCGCTGGTCCGCAAGCTGCAGACCGCCCCCACCGAAGCCGACCGTCGCGCCGCGTTCGACGCCGCCTTCAAGGTCGAGGCCGCCTATGGCTGGACCGGCGTCCATTCGATGAGCGTGGCCTGGGACGACGTGCGGCTGCTGGAGGCCCTGAACGCCGAGGGCAGGACGCCGCTGCGGGTCTACAACGCCGTCGACGTGGGCCAGGCGGGCCCGCTGTTCGCCGAAGGGCCGCGCAAGACCCGCGACGGCCTGATCGTGACCCGGGCCATCAAGATGTACACCGACGGGGCCCTGGGCTCACGCGGGGCCGCGCTGTTCGAACCCTACTCCGACGCCCCCGGCACGACGGGTCTGATCCTGACCCCGCCGGAGGGAATGCGCGAGGCGATGGCCAAGGCCAAGGCGGCGGGGATTCAGGTGGCCGCCCACGCTATCGGCGACCGCGGCAACGCCAGCGTCCTCGACCTGATGGCCGAACAGAAGCCTGACGGCCTGCGCTGGCGGATCGAGCATGCCCAGGTGGTGCGACCCGCAGACCTGCCCCGCTTCCGCACGCTCGGGGTCGTCGCGTCGATGCAGCCCAGCCACGCGATCGGCGACCTGCACTTCGCCCCCGCTCGCCTGGGCGACAAGCGCCTAGACGGCGCCTATGCCTGGGAGACGCTGATCAAGTCGGGCGCGGTGGTCGCCGGCGGCTCGGATGCGCCGGTGGAGCGCGGCGATCCGCTGATCGAGTTCTACGCCGCCGTGGCCCGCAAGGACCTCTCCGGCTTCTCGGCCCCGAACTGGCGCCCGCAAGAGGCGCTGAGCCGGGCCGAGGCGCTGAAGCTCTTCACCTCGAACGCGGCCTACGCCCGCTTCTCCGAGGGCGAGCTCGGCACGATCCAGGTGGGTCGGATCGCCGACCTGTCGGGATTCTCGGTCGACCTGATGACGGCGCCGGAAGCGGCGATCCCCAAGGGCCACGCCGTGCTCACGGTCGTGGGCGGCAAGGTGGTCTACCGCAAGCCGTAGCGCGTCTCTCCACACGGCGGCGGGCGACCAGGGAACGCGGGACGCGTCCGCGGGTTTGGGCTCCACCCCCGAACCGCGGAGACATCGCATGACCGATCACCTGACGAACGACGAAGTCCAGGAGCGCCTTTGGAAGGCCGTGGACGATCACCACACGGGCATGCTGGGCCTGACGCATGACAGCCATCACTTCCAGCCGATGACCGCCTTCGTCGAGAAGGACACGAACACGCTATGGTTCTTCACCAAGAGCGACACCGACCTGGCCCAGGCGATCGCCTCAGGCGCCAACGATGCGGCGTTCATCTTCCTGGATCGCAAGCTGCAGGCCTGCATCGACGGCCGCATCAGCCTGGCGCACGACAAGGCGCGGATCGACAAGTACTGGAACGTCCACGTCGCCGCCTGGTACCCCGAAGGCAAGGACGATCCCTCGCTCACCCTGCTTCGCCTGGACGTCAGCGAAGCCGCCGTATGGGTCTCGGAGGGCGGGCTTCTGAAGTACGCCTTTGAAGTGGCCAAGGCGAACGCCACCAAGAGCATCCCCGACATCGGCGAGCGGCGCGACGTCAGCTTCCAGTAACGACCGGTACACAACGCCGTCGCGACGCCAGTAAAGACTCGGCGGCGCGGCGCGTTTGCAGAAATTGATGACACCCTGCTCGGATCAGAATCGGGTCAGGCCATGAGTTGCGTCGGCTATCCGACACGCAGCCAAGCTATCCGAGCAGGTCAGCGCTTATCGGCCGCCCCAGGGTGGCCGTGTCTTTTCCACCGCGACTTGCAACGAGTGTCGAGTTCTCGACAGTTTTTGTGACGACGCATCGATAACTTGAAACCTGAGCCGTCCAACGGCGTTTCATCTCCCCTGATGCAGAGGCCCGTCACCGCGTTGCAGAACAGCCTGCTGGAAGCGCTCCCGGCTGAGGATTTCGCCCGGATCGCGCACCACCTCGCCTCGGTGGAGCTCGAGCGCGGGCGCCTGCTCTACGAGCCCGGCGACGACATCGACGTCATCTACTTCCCCCACGACGGCGTCATCTCGCTGATGACGCTGATGGAGAATGGGGCCGCGATCGAAAGCACCACCATCGGGCCCGAGGGAGCTCTGGGGTTGATGGCCGCCGTGGCGCCGCGTCAGTCGCTATCCCGGGCGATCGTCCAGACGCCGCTGCGCGCTTCGCGCATCGCCGCCGACCGCCTGCACGAGGCGTGGGAGAAGAGCCCGACGCTGCGCAGGCTGATCGATCGGCACACCGAGGCGCTGTACGGACACGCGATCCAGTCGGTCGCCTGCAACGCGCTCCATTCGGTGGAGGCGCGGTTCTGTCGCTGGCTGCTCACCTGCCACGACCGCATCTCGAGCGACACGGTCGCTCTGACCCAGGAGTTCCTGGCCGACATGCTGGGCGTGCAGCGCACCACCGTGACCGCCGTCGCCCGCTCGCTGCAGGACAAGGGCCTCATCCGCTACCGCCGCGGCGTGGTGGACATCATCGACCGTCCGGGCCTGCTGACGCTGACCTGCGAGTGCTACGGCGTCATCCGGGGCAACTATCAGCGCCTGATGGGCGTCCCGGCGGGCAAGAACGGCCTTCGGGCGAATCACCGCGAACCGTTCGGCTCGGCGAACTAGCCGCCCGCGCGCCGCAGGCGCTGTCGTTTGGACGTACGGAGAACACGGAACACTGAACACGGATGCCGGCTTAAGGCGCGGAGCCTTTTCCGTGTCATTCCGTGTTTTCCGTGGTTCCAATCTACGGCGCTGGCGCGCCATCGCGGTTGAAGGGCTGATGGCCAGCGACGCACGTCCGTCGCGGCGCCATTGCATGGGATCGAAATTCCTCGTTTCTTGCGCGACCTGAACGGTTCCGCCCGAAACCGCCGCTCGCTTCCACAGAGAAAAGACCGATGATCTCCCAGACGCGCAAAATCCTGCTGTCGGCAGCCGGCGCCGCCGCGCTGGTGCTGGCCGCCCAGCCCGCCCTCGCCGAAGATCGCGCGTGCCTGGATGACGGGTGCACGATGCAGGCGCTGTTCGAGGCCGCGGACGCGCCGTCAGGCGCCGCAAGTTCCCTGGCCTCCCCCAGCTACGGGACCTGGGGCTTCGATCTCTCAGGCATGGACCGCTCGGTGAAGCCCGGCGACGACTTCTTCAAGTTCGCCAACGGCGCCTGGTACGACCGCACCGAGATCCCGGCGGACCAGACCAATGTGGGCGCCTTCAACGCCCTGCGCGTGCTGTCCGAGGCCCGCGTGCACGCGATTCTCGAAGACGCGGCGGCCGGAAAGCTGACCGACCCGGATGCGACCCGCATCGCCGCCGGCTATGCGGCCTACATGAACGAGGCGCTGGCCGAGAAGCTGGACGCCAAACCGATCGCCGCCGAGCTCAGCGAGATCCGCAAGGTCAAGACGAAGGCCGAATTCACGAAGCTGATGGGCAAGACCATGCCCGGCGCCGGCCGCGGCAACGACGGCGTGGGCTACTCGACGATCCTGGGCGTTTCGGTGAACGCCGACGCGAAGAACCCGACCCGCTATGCTGTCTATGCGGGCACGAGCGGCCTGGGGCTGCCCGACCGCGACTACTACCTGCAGCCCGCCTTCGCGGAGAAGAAGGCGAAGTACGAGGCCTATGTCGTCCAACTGCTGACCATGATCGGCTGGGACAAGCCCGCCGAGAACGCCAAGGCCGTCGTCGCCTTCGAGACCGCCCTGGCGCAGGCCAGCTGGAGCCGCATCCAGCGCCGCGACCGCGACAAGACCTATCAGCCCAAGACCCTGGCCGAGCTGGCCGAACTGACGCCGGGCTTCGACTGGAAGGTCTTCATGGCCTCGGCCGGCCTGCCCGCGACGGTCGACCGGGTGATCGTCACCTCCGACACGGCGTTCCCGAAGTACGCCCAGGTCTACGCCGACACCCCGCTGGAGACGCTGAAGGCCTGGCAGGCGTTCCAGCTCACCAACGACGCCGCGCCCTATCTCTCGAAGCGCTTCGTGGAGGCCAGCTACGCGTTCAACGACAGGGAGCTGCAGGGCCAGCCCGAGCTGAAGGCGCGCTGGAAGCGGGCGTCGACTTTCATGGACAACACCTTGGGCGAGGCCGTGGGCCGCATCTATGTCGCCCGCTGGTTCCCGGCCGAGTCCAAGGCCAAGATGGACCTGCTGGTCGCCGACATCCGCACGGCGCTGAAGGCCCGCATCGAGAAGCTGAACTGGATGGGTCCCGAGACCCGCGCACGGGCCGACGAGAAGCTCTCCAAGTTCACCGTCAAGATCGGCTACCCCACCGCCTGGCGCGACTATTCCAAGCTGACCTTCAAGGCGGACGATCTCTACGGCAACGCGGCGCGGGCCGACGCCTTCGAATGGCAGCGCCGCATCGCCCGCCTGAACGGTCCGGTCGACAAGTCCGAGTGGGGCATGACGCCATCGACGGTGAACGCCTACTACAACTCCACCAACAACGAGATCGTGTTCCCTGCGGCGATCCTGCAGGCGCCGTTCTTCCATCCGGATGCGGATCCGGCCGTGAACTACGGCGGCATCGGCGGGGTGATCGGCCACGAGATCAGCCACGGCTTCGACGACCAGGGCCGCAAGTCGGACGGCGACGGCGTGCTCCGCGACTGGTGGACCGCCGAAGACGCCGCCAAGTTCCAGGCTCAGGCCATGCGGCTGGGCGCCCAGTACTCGGCCTTCGAGCCCCTGCCCGGCCACAAGGTGCAGGGCGCGCTGACCATGGGCGAGAACATCGGCGACATGGGCGGCCTGTCGTTGGCGCTGGACGCCTACCGAGCCTCGCTGAAGGGCCAGCCGGCCCCGGTCCTGGACGGGATGACGGGCGACCAGCGGGTGTTCCTGGGCTGGGCGCAAGTCTGGCGGGCCAAGATGCGCGACGACGCGCTGAAGCAGCGCCTGGTCTCCGACCCGCACTCGCCTTCGTACTACCGGGTCAACGGCACCATCCGGAACATCCCCGGCTGGTACTCGGCCTGGAACGTCCAGCCGGGTGACAAGCTGTATGTCGCGCCGTCCGAGCGGGTCGATATCTGGTAGGGCTTTCCCTCCCCCTTGTGGGGAGGGACAGACCGCGCAGCGGTCAGGGTGGGGGAGTCAGGATCAAGCTCCGACGCCGCGCCTCGGCCCACACTTCCCCACCCTGCTCGCCTTCGGCGAGCTGTCCCTCCCCATTAAGGGAGGGAAGGATCAGGAAACGAACTGCGCCGCGCCGAACGCCAGGCCGCAGAGCAGCGCGGTCTGGCAGGCGAGAGCCGCCAGCGGACGCCAGCCCATGCTCTTCAGGCCCGAGATTGAGGTCTTGGCGCCCACGGCCACCACGCCGGCGCCGATCAGCATGTTCGAGGCGAAGGTCGCGGCCGGCAGGATGGCCTCCGGAACCAGCCCCGCCGTGCGCGCGCCGGCCAGGGCGAAGAAGGCGATGACGAAGCCCGGCAGCAGCGCCGCCCGGCCCACGCCCTTGGCCGCGGCGTCACGCGCGGCGCTGGCGAACGACCAGGCCACCGTCGCCACCACCAG
Source organism: Phenylobacterium sp. (assembly GCF_965284355.1). Classification (NCBI taxonomy): domain Bacteria; kingdom Pseudomonadati; phylum Pseudomonadota; class Alphaproteobacteria; order Caulobacterales; family Caulobacteraceae; genus Phenylobacterium; species Phenylobacterium sp. The sequence goes on from NZ_OZ260078.1 coordinate 1,779,270, forward strand.
GGCCAACAGCGACACGCGGACCAGCTTCACGGTGACGGCCAGATCGCCCACCTGCGGCGAGACCGAGTAGCCGGCGCCGGCCACCTGGGCCACGTCATGGATCGAGGCGCCCAGGAACACGGCCACAGCCTGCGGCGGCAGCCCCGCCCAGTGCGCCAGCGCCGGGTAGGCCAGCATCGCCAGGGTCGAGAGCGTCGCGACGACCGCGATCACATAGCCGGTCTGCTTCTCGGCCTCGGGACCCTTGGGCAGCACCGTGGCGACCGCCATCGCCGCCGAGGCGCCGCAGATGGCCGTGGCGCTGGCCGACAGGACCGCGAACCCGCGCGGCAGGCCGAACAACCGGCCCACGCCCGAACCCAGCGCCAGGGTCAGGGCCACGCAGCCCAGCACCAGCATCAGCGTCTGCAGCCCCAGCCCGGCGATGTCGCCAAGCGCGATACGAAGGCCCAGCAAGGCCACGCCAGCCCGCAGCAACGGCCGCTCGGCGATCTTCATGCCGGGCGTCAGGTCGATCCGGCCCGCCAGCGGCGCGCCGATCAGGAAGCCCGCGATCAACGCCAGCGGCGCGACGGGTATGTGGAAGATCTGCCCGATCCAGGTCGCCGCGCCCGTCAGCAGGGCCGCCATCGCCAGGCCCGGGACCCAGGTCGGCATCGGCTTGCGCGCGGGCCGGGCGACCGTGCGGTGCGTGACCATCCGCTCGTGCAGCGCGCGGATGCGGCGGCTGCCCGTGGTCTGGAACGCGAAGGGGAACAGGCCGTGCAGGAAACAGCAGATCGCGCCCAGGGCCATGGAGCCGGCGAAGCTGGACGCTTGGCCCAGGTGCTGGAAGTAGGTCTCGCCGACCGACTCCGGATGCTTCGTGAACGCCTTGAGCATGGCCCCACTCCCGCCCGCAAGAAACGAGGTTCAAGGGTGACGGACCGGGCGGGAATATCATTGCCGATGTTCCGGCCGCCGCGGCCGGATCGGAGAAACCTGTTCTCCACATGCCCCCGCAGCCGGAACGGCTGCCTCCCCGCGCGTTCAGAAGGCCTGCTGAAGTCCTAACGCGGCCTGAGTCGCCTCACGAGCGTCGCCTCGACCCTGGGGGTCTCGCAAAGGTCGGGCGGGCGGCTGAAGTTAATCATTCCTGAAAACACTCCGGAAAGCGCGGCGGCGGACAGTTGCCGAGGTCTTAACCCTTGCAAGCTGGTCACCACGTCATGCAGTTCGTCGCCCTCCCCGTGGCCGGTTCCGGTGGCCGGGAAGTCCTGATCAATCCCGAGCAGGTCGTCTGCATCATGGATGCGGGCGAGAAGCGGACGCAGATCGTCACGACCGGCCTGTCGACCGAGTCCTCCATCAGTATTGTGGTCGCCCTGAGTGTGCGCGAGGCCGGTCTGCGGCTTTGCGGCGCCATCGTCCACGACGCCACGGGGCTGGCGAGCTAGAGCGGCCCGTTCCGCAACTCTCGCCAACGCTCCGGGGATCCCCCGAAACTCGGAGCGGCCTCGCGGGGGAGGAGCAGGCCGTCCCCGGTTCCTCCCCCGACCAGTCTCGCGCAAAGAGTCTCTCTTTGCCCTTCGCCGCAGTCTCCGCTACCCGGTGGGGCATGGAACGCTCCTGCGGACCCTGCAGCATGTGCTGCAAGCTTCTCTACGTGCGCGAGCTTGCGAAGCCGGCTTGCGTGTGGTGCGAGCACGCGATCCCCGGCAAGGGCTGCGGGGTCTACGAGACCCGCTGGGACGTCTGCCGCGAGTTCAAATGCAGCTGGCTTCGCGACGCGAGGTTCCCCGATGCATGGCGGCCCGACAAGTCGGGCATGATCGTCCGCGAGATGGATGGCCGCACGGTCCGGATCGACGTCGAGCCGGCCAGACCCGACGCTTGGAAGCGCAAGCCGTTCTACGACCATATCAAGCAGTGGGCGGTCCAGGCGCTGGCCAATCGCGGCGCGGTGGTGGTCACCATCGGCGACAAGACGACCATCGTGTTTCCTGAGGCCGACGTGCCGATCGGGCTATCCGAAGACGTCGATGCCTTCGTCGGCGGGTATGAACTCCGGAACGGCCAGCGCCGACCTTACGTCCGCGTGACCCGGCCCGACGGCAGCACCGCTCACATCCCCGGCTAGCAGCAATCCTCGCGCTTTGAGTGGACCTGTCGCTCCTCGTAGGAGCCGCCCTCACTGCTCGCCTTCAGCAACCTCGCCAAGAAGGGTGAACCGAGGTCGGCCCGACCATCGCGGCAGCCCTGGAGCAGATACTCGAGCAACTCTCCGAAATGTCCGTACGACACGGCATAAATGATCGAGCGGCCGTCGCGGCGCGGGACAATCAGCCCACAGCTCGCCAAGATGCTGAGATTGCTCGACGAGGTGTTCTGGAGCATCCCGGTCCGCCGCGCGATCTCGCCCGCCGGAATCCCCTCAGGCCCGGCCTCGATCAGCAGACGAAACGCCGCCAGCCGGCCCTCGTGGCCCAGCGCGGCAAGCGATTTGGCGGCGACCCCGTTGTCCATGAATATTCCCGCGCCGCCCGCCTCTTTAGATGCGACTGGATCTCAAGATTTGAATAGCGCGCCTCGGGGATCGCGTCGACCGGCGTCTCTGCGTTGTCCCATGCACGCGCCCGCTTGGGCGATTCCCGTCCAGAGCGCCTGACTCACGCGCTGTTTTCCCCAATTCGAGTAGCTGGCGCAGAGCCTTCCCGGGACAGCAGGCAGAGAACTATCTTATTGTAATATCATCATAATATTTTCTACCGCTACCGTGGGTCGCACCCTACTCGGCCACATTCAATTCTAGGTCAGCGCGGTGGCCTCGAGGGATTCCCCTTGGGAGGCGAACGTCCCTCTGCACTCCATCACTTCATGATACGTTGATATTTCGATAAATGCCTGTGGTGCTCCAATGAACATGAAGAAGAGTCTGCTCAACTGTGCGGCAGTTGCTGGAGCGGTGGCTGCCCTTGCCGCAGCCGGGCCCGCCCTTGCCCTGACGTGGGAGTCCGAACTCGACTTCCGCGACGGCGATACGAACGACGCGGACGCGCCTTACGGCAAGGTCGTGCTTGAGGAACTGGACGCCAACAACGTGAAGGTCACGGTCACCCTGACCAACGCGGCGTCGAAGTTCATCAACACCGGCGGCCCGCACGATCCGTTCCTGTTCAACCTGAACAACACCACGTCGACCGGCGTGATCAACGCACCTGTCGATACGTTCGTTTGGGGCGGCCAAGCCGGCGGCCCGTTCACCGCGACCCCGTTCGGTGACTTCACGAACGTCATCAAGTGCTGCAACGCCAAGAACGGCGAAAAGAACGGCGACGCGCCGCCGCTGGTCTTCACCGTTACAAACCTGGGCGGTCTGACCTTCGCGGGCGTCGGCGCCACGTTCAACTCGAGCGGTCTCCTGACCGGCGAGGGCACTGGCAACCGCTTCGCATCGAACGCGGGCGGCTGGTGGTTCTCCGCCGACATCTATGACGGCGCCAGCGGCCTGACCTATAATGTCGTGGCTCGGGACGCCATCTGTCGAGGCGATGGGTGTACGACAACCGTCGTGCCCGAGCCAAACACATGGGCGCTCATGATCCTCGGGTTCGGCGCGGCTGGAGCCATGATCCGACGCCGGAAGACCGCCTTCGCCTAGACAGCGACGACTGGACGAGACTGAAAAGCCCCAGCCTCAAACGCCGGGGCTTTTTGCTGCAGTTTCCTGAGCGGGAGATCAGGAATGTGGTTCACCCTGAGCGCCCTGGGCAGCGACCTCGAAAGCCCGGGTGAAGCGGCCGTGCAGGGCGCGCTGGCCGACGCCCTGCGCGAGGCGGAGGCGATGCTTGAGCGCGAGCCGATGTTTGAAGCCGTGGAGATCTTCGGCGCGGGGCGCTTCCTTGGCGACCTCAAGCGCCGGCTGAACTAGCCCCCGTAGGCCAGCGCGCCCGAGACCAGCGTCGTACGCACACGCTCGGCCGCGGGTTGCGCCAAAGCCTCGCTGAGAGGCGCATCCAGCAGCACGAGGTCAGCCGCCGCGCCCACGGCCACGCGCCGCGCGGCGCCGCCCGGGTCAGCCGCCTCGCCCAGGTAGAGCGACAGCGCCGTCGCCGCTTCCACCGCCTCGCCGGCGCCCAGCACCCGGCCGCCGATGCTGGTCCGGTCGATCGCCGCACGGATCCCGACCCAGGGGTCGGCGCTGGCGTAGGGCGCGTCCGAGCTGGCCGCGACCGGCACGCCGGCGGCCAGAAGGCTGGCGCAGCGGTACAGGTCGGGCTGCTCGGCGGGGTCGACCTGGGCGGCGTAGCGGTCGCCGCGCTCCCGGATGAAGGCGGGCTGGGTCACGACGGTCAGCCCCAGGCCCTTGAGTTCGCCCACCGCCGCGGCGCCGATGACGCCCCCGTGCTCCACGCGATCGCCCGGTCGCGCGCCCGCCGTCCCAAACGCCGCCAGGGTCAGCGCCAGCTCGGCCGCCGTCACGCAATGCACCGCCACGGGCCGCCCCCAGGCCCGCGCGCTGGCAATGCGCGACAGGAAGTCGTCCAGGTCGGGCAGCGCGTGGTCGTCCAGCAGCACCTTCACCGGCCCCACCGCAAACGCATGGTCGGCGGGGGCCTCAAGCGCACCGCCGCTCATCAACGTCAGCCGTTGGGGCAGCGCGCCGCTGCGGTGGGCGGCCGCCAGTCGTTCTGCCGCCTCGGCGTCGGTGGTGACGCTGGCGTCCGTGAGAGCGGTGATCCCATAGCTGGCCAACTGCCGCCCGATCGGGGCCAGCGGCGGCGGCTGGGCGTCCATCCGCGCCCGCAGCCAGGCGTCGCCGCGCCACAGCCGTCCGGTCTCTCGCTCCAGCCCGGCGGGATCGTCGCCGGGCGGCAGGCCGTCGAGGGCCAGACTGTTCAGCACCCACAGCGCGCCGGTCTGATGCTGCACCCTCAGCCGATGATGGGGCGCCAGGCGGTCGAGTTCGGCGCGGGTCAGTTCGCCGGCGAGGGTCTCGTGGTAGCCCAGCGCACGGATCCAGGCGCCCGGCGGGCGCGCCGCCGCCGCCGCCGCAATGCGGGCCGCCACCTCGCCGGCCGAAGCGGCGTCGTCCAGGACGACGGAGTCGGCTCGCGCCGCCAACCCGAACAGGTGGATGTGGTGGTCGCAGAGGCCGGGGATCAGCGCCCCGCCCCCGCCTTCGATCTCGTCCCCGCGCGCCGCCAGCCTTGGCCCGATCTCGGCGATCCGGCCACCCTCCAGTCGAACGTCCAGGCCCGGGCGGCCCTCGACCTCGACGTCGCGGAGGATCATGCCCTGAGGCCCAGCCGCCAGGCCGCGCCGGCCGCCATCTTCGCCAAGGCTACGTCCACGAGGCAGCCGCCGCCAGCCTCCAGCGCCTTTAGCGCGCCCACGGCGGCGGCCAGGCCGGTGACCGGATCCGCCAGAGCGTCGCCGAGGAACCGCGGCTCGCCGCCGACCCACGACACCAGTCCCCCGGCCGCCGCCGCGTCGTCGCCGAACGCCACGCGCGCGGCGCCTTCGCCGGTCCAGCCATAGCCGGTGATCGCCACCCACACGAGGCCGGGATTGCCGGCGAAGACGTCCTCGGGTCTGAGATCCAGACCTGCGAAGGCGCGGGGCCGCGAGCCCGTGATCAGGACGTCGGCGCGCTGCACCTGACGGCGCAGCCGCGCCCGGCCGTCAGGCGCGCGAAGGTCGTAGGTCAGGTGCATCTTGCGACCGTTCAGGCGCCGGCTGAACTCGGGCATCACCTCGCGCGTCGGATCGGGCCGTTCGGGGCTTTCCACCTTCGAGACCGTTGCGCCCAGCGACGACAGGATCGCGCCGCAGAGCGGCCCCGCCCACAGCGCCGACAGGTCGACCACCCGCAGGTCGCGGCCGTCGCGCGCCACCGGCGAGCCCATTCGCAGCACGGGGGCTTCGAGGGTCTCCGACGCCACCTCGCCGACCCAGGCGACCGGCAGACCGACCAGAGCGGCGCGCTCGACCAGCTCGGCGCATTGCCGGCCGGCGACCTGTGCTTCCACCGAGGCCCAGAGGTCGGCGCCAACGTCGGCGGCGAGCCAGGCCGGGACCAGCTCGTGGTCCTCGGGACGCGCGAGGTTCAGCGCCAGCCAGCCGTCGGCCGCCTGCAGCAGGCGGCAAGAGCGGTTGCAGGAGATCCGCGCGCCGGGCGGATCCAGCGCAAACTGGCCCTCACGATCGGTGACCTGCATGTCGACCACCTCGACGCGGTGGCCGCGCCGCTCGGTCAGGTCGCCGATCTCCCGCGACAGTTGATCCAGGACGGGCCGGATCGAGCTCATACCGCCACCTCGTCCACCAGGCCCCAGCCCAGCGCGGTGGCCAGGTCGATGTCGACGCCCGAAATGGCCATGTAGGCGGCGCGCCGCCGCCCGATCCGCCGCGGGATCGTGACCGTGCCGCCGGCGCCCGGGATCAGCCCCATCGACACTTCCGGCAGCCGGAACATCGCGCCCGGCCGCGCCGCGATCCGGCCCGCCGCCGCCGGCAGCTCGACGCCCGCGCCCACGCAGGCGCCGTGGACCTGCACGGTCAGCCGGTCACCCAGCTGGTGCGCCAGCCGGGCCGGGGCGCGCAAGGTTCGGATCAGGTGCGCCTGGCCCGGATCGGCGGCGCGGCCGAACTCGTCCAGATCTCCGCCGGCGCTGAAGGCGGGGCCTTCGCCGCTCAAGGTCACGGGCAGGGCGTCCGGGTGGTCCACGGCGAACGACAGGGCCTCGAACAGCTCGTCGCGCATGCGCGCGTCGAAGGCGTTGCGCGCCGCGGGCCGGTTCAGGCGGATGGCGATGGCGCGACCGACCTCGACCGTCACGCGGGGACCGGCGTCGTCGGCGCGGTGGCGCGGGGGATTGTCGGTGCGCCACGACCGAAAACCCTCAGACGCGAGCAGCATGGAATAGGCTAGAGACTCGGCCGCCAACGCTTGGTCGAAGGGCAAGTCCAGGCTCATCCGCAGCACCTGGGCGCAGGCCGCCGCCGCCACCGGCTGGCGCGCCGCGGCGGCCTTCAGTTCGGCGATCACCGCGTCCAGCCTGGAAGGGTGCACGCCGACCCAGGGCCCCGGCGCGGCCGGATCGGCGGACAACAGGATATCGAAGGGCTCCAACGCCCCGCCCGGGACCGGTCCGCCCCGATGCACGCCCAGCTGCACCGCGCCCACGGTCGCGGCCAGAGGCGGCGGATCGAGCCCAAGCTCGGTCACCACCAGCCCGGCCCCGCCCAGCTCGGTCAGATCGGCGATCAGGGCCCGACTACCCACGCCGTCACTCCAGATTCCACCCGACCTGCGTAGGACGCTGGGGCGCTAACGTCCAGCGCGGCTCCAACGCCCCTTCCGCCGCTTCGCGGTCCCCCTCCCCCATTGGCATGGGGGAGGAACTTGTCGCTCCCGTTCCTCACCCGCTTGCGGGGGAGGGGGACCGCGAAGCGGTGGAGGGGGCGCTGCCGCGGCCTCAGCTCTTCGTCATCTCGGCCTTGAGCTGCCGGCGCAGGAGCTTGCCGGTGTCGTTGTAGGGCAGCGCGTCGCGGAAGGCCCAGACCTCGGGGGTCTTGGACGAGCGCAGCCGGGCCTTCACCCAGGCGGCCAGCTCGTCGGCGGATGGGGCGGTCTCGCCGGCCACGACCACGGCGGCGACCTTCTCGCCCCATTCGTTGTCGGGCAGGCCCAGCACAGCCACATCGGCCACGCCCGGATGCTCGCGCAGGACGTCCTCGATCTCGCCGGGGCTCATGTTTTCGCCGCCGCGCACGATCACATCGTCAAGGCGGCCCTCGACGAACAGGAACCCCTCCTCGTCCAGGAAGCCGCCGTCGTTGGTGGCGAACCATCCGTCGTCCTGGATCACCTTCTTGGAGGTGTACTCGCCCGAGACCTGCTCGCCGCGGACGTAGATCTCGCCCGACTGGTTCGGCCCCAGCACCTCGCCGTCCGGCCCGCGAATCTCGAGCTCCAGCCCCGGTCAGATGCGCACCACCGAGCCCAGGCGGCGCTGTTCGCCTCGTCGTCGGCATAGATCGCCATGCGGTGGTCGTCGGGCCCCAGGATCGAGATCGTCGAGCTGGTCTCGGTCAGGCCATAGGCGTTGGCGAAGTCCACGTGCGGCAGCATGTTCAGCGCGCGCTCGATCACCGGCAGCGGCATGCGCCCGCCGCCATAGCTCAGCGCCCGCAGCGACGGCAGGGTCTCGCCGGTCTTTTCCAGCACATCCAGGATACGGCCCAGCATGGTGGGCACCACCATCGCGTGGGTGATCGCCTCGGCCGCGGCGGCCTCGACCCACGCCTCGGGCGTGAAGGCCTCCAGGTGCACGATGCGGCGCCCGCCGTACGTCCCGGTCAGCACCGCAGAGATCCCGGCGATGTGGTACGGCGGCACGCTGACCAGCGCGGCCTCGTCCTCTTCGGCGCCCAGGAACTCGACCGTCGAGATCACGTACGAGGTCAGGTTGCGGTGGCGCAGAATGGCGGCCTTGGGATCGCCGGTCGTGCCGCTGGTGAACAGCAGCACGGCGATGTCGTGATCCGCATCGAGGAACTGGGCTTCGCAGTCGCCGTGAACCCTGCAGGCCGCGTCGAAGGCGCTGCGGCTCACCACGGTGACGCCGGCATGCGCCGCCAGTCGCGGGACCATGTCGTCATCGACGATCGCCACCGACGGGGCGGTGCGGGCCAGCAGCTTGTTCAGGTCGGCGTCCGGCAGGCGGTAGTTCAGCGGCGCGAAGGGCCGGGCCAGCATGCCGGCCGCGAAGATCGCCACCGGCAGGCTGGGGCCGTTCAGGCCGACGAAGGCCACGTTGGTCCCGCCCAGCTGCTCCAGCCAGGCGGCCCCGTGGTGCGCGTGGCGACGGGCCTCGGCGAACGTCAGCCCATCCGCCCGCCGTCCCAGCGCCAGCCGGTCCGGCGCCGCATCGGCCACCATGTCGAGGAGCAGGGCTGTGTGCATCTCAGCGTGTTCCGTTCCAGGATCGTCACCAACCGAACCACGATCCTTCCTTTCCCACGAAGTGGGAGAGGGGGGACCACACGCCGAGCGCAGCGAAGAGCGGGTGGTGGAGAGGGAGAGCCACATTCGCCGCGCAGACGAGTGGCGAAACCGCTGAGCCTGAGGCTCGCCCTCTCCACCATCCGCTCTCCGGCGGATGGTCCCCCTCTCCCACTTCGTGGGAAAGGAAGGCGTTGTAATCAGTCCGACGCGGGAAGCTTCTTGGCTTCCTTGGCGCCGATCGGGCGGCCGCCGATGGTGAGGGTGCCCTTTCCGGCCTTGGTGCACAGCACCTCCAGCCCGGTCTCCTCGTCGGCGTAGCGCTTGCCCGCCGCGCTGCCCTCGGCGAAGTCCTCGGCGATGGCCTTGCCCTCGGGCTTGCCCTCGGCGTGCGGGATCACCTGATAGCCGCCACATTCCAGCGTGGCCTCGGTCTTAGGCGGCTTCACCACCACGACCTCGACGTCGCAAACCGCGCTCTTCCAGCGCGACCCTGGCTTCAGGTCCATTCCGGCGACTCCCTACGTACCGCTTGTTCTGATTGCCTCAACACTTAGCGGCCGCCTCGCCCGCCGTCACCCCTGCGGATAGAGGGCGGCGGCCAGAGCGCGGATCTCGGCGCGGTCGGCCTCCAGGATGAAGCCCGCCTTGATGGTCCGCGACAGGGCGGCGTCGAACGCCTTGAGGTATTCGCCTTTCCCGCCCGGATAGAGCCGCTTCAGGGTGTCGGCGTCATAGGGCTCGGTCGACCCCAGAAGCCCGGCGAAAGGACCGCCCGAGTTCCCGAAGCCCGAAAGCTTGGCGGTGGGCACGTCCTGCCAGGGCGTCCGGATGCCGCCCGTCGCATTGCCGTTCGCGTCCAGTGTCAAGGTGGCCGCGCCGCCAGCCTTTCCTGGCGTGAGGTCGATGCGCGGCGCCTTGGGCGGCGCCTTGCCGGTGCGGACCCAGGTTTCCAGGGCCGCCAGGGCCGCCTGCGCCACGTAGTGGTGCTGAGGCGCGGCGTTGATCGGCTTGGCCATCACGCCCGAGATCGTGATCTTGGTCGGCTTCCAGAGCGGGGCCAGCTTCTCGATCGGGGCCAGGCCGGAATCCGCCGCCGAGACCTGCAGCATGTAGGTGTCGGCATGCGCCGCGCCGGGGATCTGCCACACGCGCAACTTGGCATTGTCGGGCTGGTCGGCCAGCCACCAGCCGCCCGGGCTGGCCACGTCGGTTTCGGCCAGCACGGTCATGATCGGCACGCGCGCGTCGGTGCGGAAGCGGACACCGGTCTGGGACTGCTGCGGCGGGGTCCGAGAGGAGTCGACGCCCGGCGCGCCCCCGAACCGCGAGTGCACGTAGAAGCCGTCGTACACCTTGGCCATCGGATCGATGGCGTTGATGTAGGTCGTCATGAAGATCGCCGATTGCGACTCGCCCAGGGCCAGCAGGCGCCGGGGCTTCAGGCCGCGCAGGACGTCGCCCTGACGAACCACCCGGCCGGCCTGGCTGAATATGTCGAAGGCGTACGCGTCGCCCGGATGGCTCAGCGCGCCATAGCGGGCCGGGTTCGCCTTCTTCAGCGCGCCCACGCTCGGGCCGCCCATGCTGTTACCGCCCTCGACGCCCACCTTCTGGACCGAGACGGCGACGTAAGCATAGCCCGCCCGCATCATCTCGCGGTGCGTGTAGGCCCAGTCCGGTCCCAGATCGAGGCCGCTGGTGACGTTCAGCCACTCGACCGCGACGGTCCCGTTGAACTTCGCGGGGTCGGCGGGACGTACGACGACGATGCGGGTGGCGTAGGCCGCGGTGTCGGCCGGCTCGGCCTGCCATTTGCCGTCCGGCCCCGCCTCGCCGACCTTGCGATAGCTCTGGGCCGTCCCCTTGAGGAAATGCTCCTCGACGACGTAGCCGACGGTCTTGAGATCGTAGGCCGCCAAGCCAAGGGTCGGCGCGCCCGGGACGGCCGTGACCTCCGGCGGCGCGGCGACGGCGCTTGCGGCAAGTCCGAACGCCATGACGGCGCCGATGATCAAGGCCTTCATCCTACCCTCCCAGAACCCTATTGCAGGCGGCTCTAGCGGCCGCCCTGTCCGTCGTCCACGCGGATCACCGTGCCAGTCACCGCATCCGACGCCGGCCCCACCAGATACAGGAGCGTCGAGTCCAGCTGGGCGGGGTCGCCGATGCGCTGGCGCGGGAAGCGCTGGGTGATGTCGCCCATCCGCGAGAGCATGCCGTCCATCATCTCGGATGCAAAGGCGCCCGGGGCGATGGCGTTGACGTTGATGTTGTAGCGCGACCACTCCACGCCCAGCACTTCGGCCGAACGCGCCACCGCGGCCTTGCTGACCGAATACAGGGCAGCCCCGCCGCCCGTGTACGAGAAGGCCGCCACGGAGGCGATGTTGACGATCCGCCCGGGCTTGTCCGCCGCGATCAGCCGGCGCGCCACTTCGCAGGCCAGGATGAAGGGCGCGCGGACATTGATGTCCAGCACCTGGTCGATCAGCTCGATCGACATCTTGTGGGCGCGCTGGGCGTCGGGGATGCCGGCGTTGTTGATGAGGATCGTGACAGTCCCCAGCTCGGCCTCGGCCTTCGCCACCGCGGCGATCAGTTGATCAGCGTCGGTGGCGTCCATGGCGACGGGAAGCGCCACGCCGCCGGCCGCCCGGATCTCCTCGGCCAGCGCCTCCAGCTTGTCGACGCGCCGCGCGGCGATGGCGACCTTGGCGCCCTGGGCCGCCAGCACCTTGGCGAAGCGATAGCCCAGGCCCGACGAGGCGCCGGTGACCAGCGCCACCTGTCCGCTCAGGTCGATGGACGCATTGGGAAGGGGAAAGCTCATGCCTGGCTCCGGCCGCTGGTGGGGATGTCCTTGAACGCGACGTTCTTGTCGACGCGGATGTCGCCGGGCAGGCCCAGCACGCGTTCGCCGATGATGTTGCGCAGGATCTCGTCCGAGCCGCCCTCGATCCGGGTGGCGGGCGAGCGCATCAGCATGGCCTGGAACCGCGCGTTCATGGGGCTGCTCTCGTCCCACACCACGCCGGCCTGGCCCTGCAGGTCCAGCGCAAACATCGCCAGGTCCTGCATGGTGGCGCCCGCCACCAGCTTGCCGATCGAATTCTCCGGCCCCGGCGTCTGGCCCTTGGACAGGGCCGTGATCGCCCGCATGCCGGTGTACTTGAGGCCCGTCTGCCGGACCGCGTACTGCGCCAGCCGCGAGCGCACCGCGGCGTCGTCGACCGCCGGCCGGCCATCGATCTCGGCGTCCATGCAGAACTGGAACAGTTCGGGGAAGCCGGTCGACATGCCCGAGCCGATCGACAGCCGCTCGTTCATCAGGGTGGTCAGCGAGACCTCCCAGCCCTGCCCCACCGCGCCCAGGCGCTGGCTGTCGGGAATGCGGACGTCCTCGAAGAACACTTCGTTGAAGCCCGACTGGCCATTCGCCTGTTTGATCGGCCGAACATCGACGCCCGGCGAATCCATCCGCAGGAAGAACATCGTCAGGCCCTTGTGCTTGGGCACATCGGGGTCGGTGCGGGTGATCAGGAGGCCCCACTGCGAATGCTGGGCGCCACTCGTCCACACCTTCGAGCCGGAGATGATCCAGTCGCCCGACCCGTCGTCGGCCGGCACGGCCTTGGTGCGGAGGCCCGCAAGGTCCGAGCCGCCGGCGGGCTCCGAGAACAGCTGGCACCAGATCTCTTCGCCGCTGGCCAGCGGCGGCAGCAGGCGGCGCTTATGCTCTTCGCTCGCCCAGGCCATGACGGTGGGGCCGCACATGCCGTGGCCGATGATGAAGGGGCCCGAGAGCGCGCCGTAGACGCCCTCCTCCTGGCCGAAAATCACCCGCTCGATCGGCGTGGCGGCGCGGCCGCCGTACTCCTTCGGCCAGTGCAGGCAGGCCCAGCCGGCGTCGGCCTTCTTCTTCTGCCAGGCCTTGGAAGCGGCCATCGGATCCTCGCTCTCGATGCCCGACGAGGCGAAGCCGGCGCGCTTGAGCTGGTCTTCCAGATGCTTGGGCGCGTTGGCGGCGATCCAGCTGCGGACCTCGGCGCGGAACGCGGCTTCCTGGGGTGTGTCGTCGAAATCCATGATCCGTCTCCTTTACGCGGCCGCGACGTTCGAGCCGCGCATGCGCTCGATCAGCAGGTCTTCCCAGGTCGACAGCGAGCCCAATGACAGGGCCAGCGCGTTCGAGCGCCGGTAGTAGAGGTGGCAGTCGAAGGCCCAGGTGAAGCCCATGCCGCCGTGCGTCTGGATGTTGTTCTTGGCGCAGTGCTGGAAGGCCTGCGTCGCCGAGACCCGGGCGGTGGCCGCCGCGATGGGCAGCTCGGCCGCGCTCGAGGCCAGGGCCCAGGCGCCGTAGTAGCAGTTGGACCGCGCCAGAGTGGCCGAGACGTACATGTCGGCCAGCAGGTGCTTGATGGCCTGGAACGAGCCGATGGGCCGGCCGAACGCCATGCGATCCAGCGCGTAGTCGCGGGCCATCTCCAGCGCCCGGTCGGCGCCGCCCACCTGTTCGAAGGCCATCAGGATCGCGGCCTTGTCCTGGACCTGCTCGGCGATCCGCCAGCCGTCGCCCTCGCCGCCCAGCAGTTCGGCGGGCGCGCCGTCGAAAGTGATCTTGGCGTAGCTGCGCGACGGGTCGATGGTCTCCAGCGCCTCACGCGTCACGCCCGACCCAGAGAGGTCGACGACGAACAGCGAGATCGCGTTCTCGCCGCGGCCCGCGCCCGTGCGCGCCGCCACGATGGCGACGTCGGCGCTGTCGCCGTCGGCCACGGGCGCCTTCACGCCCGAGAGCTTCCCGTCCTTCACCGTCGCGTGGATCTTGTCGGCGCTCATCCGGCCCTGGCCCTCGACGAAGGCGAACGTCCCGACCGCCTCGCCGCTGGCCAGCTTCGGCAGCCAAGCCTGCTTCTGGGCCTCGGTCCCCGCCTGGAGCAGGAACTCGGCGCAGAGGTAGATCGACGACGACACCGGCACGGGCGCGATCGCCCGGCCCAGCTCCTCGGCCACCAGGCAGAGCTCCAGATGGCTGAGCCCCATGCCGCCGTAGGCCTCTGGGATCGCCACGCCCAGCGCCCCCATCTCGGCCAGGCCCTTGTAAAGCGCCCGGTCGAACGGCTCAGGCCCCTCCAGGATCGCGCGGACGGCGGTGGTCGGGCACTTCTCGGTCAGGTAGCGGCGGACCTGGTCCTGCAGCTCCTTCTGGTCGTCTGAAAAGTCGAGGTTCATGGGCGGCTCCCGGCGCGCGATTTCGCGCTCTTGGCCGCACCTGACACCCCCTTACGTGACGCCAGTCGAGGGTGTTCTTCAGGGCGGTTTTGCGGGCGCCGTCGGCTCGGCTGGCGGCGGGCTCTTCTCCTCGTAGCGCGCGCCCGACAGGGCGTTGGGCAGGCTGTAGTTCCCCTCGTGGCAGGCGTACTCGTAGATCGGGCCCTTGGCCGCGCGCAGCGCCATCTCAGCTTTCCAGGGCTTGGTGAACATCACGGGATCCTCAGCGGCGAACTCATAGAGGATGTCGTTCGGCCCGGTGCGGGTGAACCGCTCGACCAGCCGGCCCTTGGGCGACCACATGAACCCGCCGGTGAGCGAGCCCACATAGGTCTTCGGGTGGAAGTTCACGGTCTCGACGACCAGCGTGTCGCCCTCCCACCAGCCGATGCTGTCGCCCATCCATGGCAGGACGCCGGCGGGCGGGCGGGCCTTGTCGGTCAGTCGGATGATCCGCACGTCGTGGTTCATTTCGATGGAGATCGCCACATGGTCCTTCGTCTGGACGATCTGGTAGTGGCCGTTGAAGCCGGTGTTCATCATCGGCGGGCCTTCCGACGAGCCGATGGCGATCAGGCAGCGCTCCTCCAGGGGCCGACCTTCGGGCCCGTCGTAGTTGTCGCCGGACTGACGGGCGGCCTTCTTTCCGGCATCCGTGAAGGGCAGCCTGCCGTCGGCCGGTTCGATGATCCATGACGACCGCGGCTGGCCGCCGATGCGCGCCAGCTTCAGGTCCATCTCCAGGATGTCGGCCTGCGGCGCGTCCTTCACCACCGGCGGCGCCGGCAGGTTCGGGTCGACGTGGGTGTCGAGCAGGCCGGCCGCCATCTGCTTGAAGCCGGCCATCATCAACTTCTCCTCGGCCTCGGTCGCAACGAGGCCTTTGAAGATCGGAGCACGCTGCAGCCAGGTCAGGGAGGTGTTGGTCCAGATGCCCTGCAGGTCAGGTTGGCCCGCGGCGTTGCGCGGCGCCTTGTAGTCGGCCCCCTCCGCGGCGCCGGCGAACAGGACGCAGGCCAGGATCAGCCAGAGATGACGGGGCATCGGATTTCTCGCACGCTTCGAACGGTGGCCTGAAGCTTCACGCCCCGACGGCGCGCGGGCCATGACGGGCGCGCTCACAAATATGACCCGTGGTCTCACCCCAACGAGCCTCGCCCTGCGTCAGCCTTCGGCCGTGCTAAGCGTCGGCCAACGAACGTTGGAGACCCTCATGAAACTCGACAGCTCCGTGGCCGCGGTGGTGACCGGCGGCGCGTCCGGCCTCGGCAAGGCCACCGTCCAGGCCCTGCGCAATCTCGGCGTCAAGGTCGCGATCTTCGACTTCAACGCCGAGACCGGCGAGGCGGCCGCCAAGGAAACGGGCGCGATCTTCTGCCAGGTCAACGTCATGGACGAAGACTCGGTCGACGCCGGCTTCGCCAAGGCGCGTGCGGCTCATGGCCAGGAGCGCATCCTCATCAACTGCGCCGGCGGCGGCCGGGGCGGCAAGACCGTCGGCAAGAACAAGGAGACCGGCGAGGTCGTCCCGTTCAAGGTCTCGGACTTCTCGTACGTGCTGGAGCTCAACACCGTGGGCACCTTCCGCTGCATCGTGAAGAGCGCGGCGGGCATGATCGCCAACCTGGAGCCTGACGAGACCGGCGACCGCGGCGCCATCGTCAACACGGGCTCGGTTGCGGCGGAAGAAGGCCAGATCGGCCAGGTCGCCTACTCGGCGGCCAAGGCGGCCATCAAGGGCATGACCCTGGTGATCGCCCGCGACCTGTCGGGCGACGGCATCCGCATCAACACCATCCTGCCGGGCATCATGGACACCCCGATGCTGGGCGGCCTGAAGACCCGCGCGCCGCAGGTGTACGCCGGCCTCGCCGCCTCGGTGACCTTCCCCAAGCGCCTGGGCCACGCCGAAGAGTACGCCGACCTGGCCGTCACCATGTGCCGCAACGGCTACCTCAACGGCGAAACCGTCCGCCTGGACGGCGCAATCCGGATGGCGCCGCGCTAAACTGCGCGGATGACCGACATCGACCTCAAGCGACTACCGCCCCTCGCCGATGGCGGGGCGGCGGTCATCACCGGCGGGGCCAGCGGCATCGGCCTCGCCGCGGCCCATCGCCTTGCCGCCCTGGGCCTGCCCGTGGCCATCGCCGACCTTCCCGGCGAGACGTTGGACGCGGCCCTGACGGGCCTCAAGGCGGGTGGCGCACGCGCCATCGCCGTCCCCGTCGACGTCTCGATCCCCGGCGATCTCGAACGGCTGCGCGACGCGGCGCTGGAGGCCTTCGGCCATGTGGGCGTGCTCATGCTGAACGCCGGCATGGGCCTCAATCCCGGGTCCTGCTGGCGGAACCCCGACGCGTGGCGCCGGCTCCTCGACGTGAACCTCTGGGGCGTCATCAACGGCGTGCAGGCCTTCCTGCCCGGGATGGTCGCGGCCGGCCGGCACGGCTACGTCATCGCCACCGGGTCCAAGCAGGGCATCACCACCCCGCCGAGCAACGCCGCCTACAATGTCTCGAAGGCCGCCCTGAAGTCGTTCGCCGAGGCGCTGCAGCACGAGCTGCGCAGCACCGAAGGCTGCCGGATCAGCGCCCACCTCCTCGTTCCCGGCTACACCTTCACCGGCATGACCGCCCGCTCGGCCGAGAAGCCGCCCGCAGCCTGGAGCCCCGATCAGGTGGTCGGGTTCATGCTGGAGCGACTGGCCGACGGCGACTTCTACATTCTCTGCCCAGACAACGACGTCAGCCGCGACATGGACGAGAAGCGGATGGCCTGGGCCATGGGCGACATCATCGAGAACCGCCCGGCGCTCTCGCGATGGCATCCCGACTGGAAGGACCGCTTCGAGGCCTTCATGAGCCGCCGTTAGCGGCTATGCCGACGCCACGGCAGGCCCCCTAGGCTGGTCGCCTCAATCGGGAGGCCTTGCGAATGGACCTGAGCTGGAGCGACGCGGACCGCCGGTTCCGCGATGAGGTGCAGGCGTTCCTGGATGCCGAACTCACGCCTGAGCTGCGGCACGTGGGCAAGACGCTGACCAGCGTCTACGCCGAGCGCGACGTGGCCCTGGCCTGGCAGAAAATCCTCTATGAGAAGGGCTGGCTGGTCCCGGCCTGGCCCAAGGCCTACGGCGGCTGCGACTGGTCGGTCACCCAGCGCTACATCTTCGGGAGCGAGCTGGCCAAGGCCCACGCGCCGCCCCTGTCGCCGATGGGCCTGGGCATGTGCGGCCCGGTGCTGATCGGTCACGGCAGCCCCGAGCAGAAGGCCCATTACCTGCCCCGTATGCTGAGGGGCGAGGACTTCTGGTGCCAGGGCTACTCCGAGCCCCAGTCGGGGTCTGACCTCGCCTCGCTGCAGATGAGCGCAGTCGAGGACGGGGACGACTTCATCTGCTCGGGCCACAAGCTTTGGACGACCCATGCCGCGGTCGCCAACTGGATCTTCTGCCTCGTCCGCACCGCCAAGGAGGCGATCCCCCAGCGGGGCATCACCTTCCTGCTGATCGACATGCGCACGCCAGGCGTCGAGGTGCAGCCGATCCTGTCGCTGTCGGGCGAGCACATCCAGAACCACGTCTTCTTCACCGACGTCCGCGTGCCCAAGGCCAATGTCGTGGGCCGGATCGGCGAGGGGTGGACCGTCGCCAAGTACCTCATGCAGTTCGAGCGCGGCGGCAGCGTTCAGACGCCGAGCCTGCACACCCGACTGCGCAAGATCGCAGCCATGATCGAGGCCGAGAGCGCCGGCCGACCCGAACTGGCCGACGAGGCCAATGCGCTGCGCCGGCAGGCGGCGGACGCGGCGATCCAGATCGAGGCGCTGGAGGCGCTGGAACTGCGCCTGCTGTCGCGGCTGTCGGCCGGCGACGCGCCCGGAGCGGAGTCGTCGCTGCAGAAGACGGTCGGCACCGAGCTCAGCCAGCGCCTCACCGAGATCGCGCTGGCCGCCGCGGGCCTGTTCGCCGCGGTCTACCAGCCGCACATGGTCTCGCCGGGCGGTCCGTCGCCGGGCCACGTCGTCCCGAACGACCCCACCGGCGTTGGCCCGGACTACGCCTGGACCGTGGCGGCCAAGTACCTGAACGACCGCGCCGGCTCGATCTACGCCGGCTCGAACGAGATCCAGCGCAACATCATGGCCAAGGCGATCCTGGGTCTCTAGGTCCGGGGTTCGCGGCGCGCGCCGGGCGGCGGGACCGCCCGCGGCGGCAGGAAGATCTTGCGGAAACTGATGCGCAGCGTGCGGCCCAGCGGGTCCAGCAGGTCGGGCTGATAGCTGATCGGGATTGCGCCGGCCGAGTCGCGCACGTCGACCTGCTCGTCGAAGAGGTTGTCCACCGACAGGCTCACCCGCGCGCCGCGCATCCACGGGTTCTCGCGCGCCATCGGCTGCATGCCCAGATCGGCGAACAGCCGAAGGTTCAATGTCGACAGGTCCGAGAACTTCAGGCCCGAGCCGCCGAATCCGCTTTCGAGACGCCCGCCCTCCTGCCAGCGCGCCGTCATCCTGGCGCCGAGCCCGTTGCGCGAGACGCCGGCCTGGACATCGACCTGGTTCTTGGGCGTCACCGAGCCGCCGCCCAGGGTCTGGCCGTCCAGCAGATCCAGCACCGGCACGCCCGGCCGGATCAGCACGTCGTCCTTGAGGCGCCAGGTGTGGAAGACGGCGAACTGCAGGTTGCCGCCCGCGCCGCCACGGTTGCCGAACCCGCCGCCCCGGCCGCTGAAGCCTCCGCCGGGTCCGCGGCCGCCTTCGTCGGCGGCTGGCGCGCCGGCGGGCCGTTGCGGCGCAAACGGCGGCGGGCGGGTGTTCTTCAGGGGGCGGCTGTAGTTGAACCCCCAGCGCAGCTCGTCACGATTGTGCTCGGCGAAGTTCACCGGCCGCACGTCGACCTGCACCAGCCGCCCCGACGCGTCGCGCACAAAGCGCCCCGGGAAGGCGGCCTCGATCTCGGGCGTCGCCGCCGGGAAGCTCGCGACCTCGTCCTCGAGCCGCGTGCGTGTGTAGTCTGCGCGAACCACGAAGTCGGTCTCGTCGAACGGCTTCAGCGTCACACCCAGCTTCAGGACGCGCCGACTGTCGGCAGTCAGGTTGGGGTTGCCGCCCTCGATGCGCGTCACCTCCACGGTCTCGCCGCGGGTGAAGTCGAAGACCCGCACCGACGGCGTGGCGATCTCGGGATTGCCCAGCTGCTGCACCGTGGGCGCGCCGTCCTCGTCCGTGATCGAGGCCACCAGGCGGATGGCCTCAATGGGCGACCAGGTCACGCCGCCGCCGAGGGTCGTCAGGGTCCCGAAGTCGGAGAGCTCCTCGACCTCGGCGTTGAAGTTCAGCGACAGCGACCCCAGGACGCCAGACCCTCCCCGCGTGCGGCTGAACAGGGGCGCATCGACGTTGATCTGAGCCCGGCCCGACTGCCGGTCGAGGTCGGTGTCGCGGAAGACGCCGCGGCGGAACGACTCCCCCTTCAGGTCCAGCGTGTCGGCGCCGACGGTCATCGCCAGGTTCACCGGCCCGGCCGGCAACTGGAACAGGGAGCCGTTCACCAGCGCCTCGATGTCGGCCGAGGTGGTGGTCGAGCGAGAGACGTTCGACGCCTGGAAGGCCTGGAGGATCGGGTCGTAGGCCGTCTCCGTGATCGTGCGGCTCTTGTCGCGGTCGGCATTGGCCGTGACCGACCAGCGCCAACCCGAGATCGCGCCGTTCAGGCCGCCGCCCAGGTGCGCCGCGCTGCCGTCGTTGAGCCGCCGCAGCGGATCCAGCGCGCCTGCGGCGAGCAGGGGATCGCCCGACGGTCCGAGCCGGCCTTCCGACCCGGTGACCTCGAAGCGCCCGTTCACACTGCCCGACAGGATTTCGCCGAACGGCCGCGCCAGCACCCCGTTCACCGCCAGGCTCTCGCCCTGAGGCAGGAGCGAGCGCAGCGCCCCGTTCTGGCCGTCCGTGCGGCGCACGTCGCGTTCGCTCTCGAGCAGCGCGCCGGAGTAGCTGCCCTTGACGTCCAGCTGCGTGCGGGTGTCGCCGCGCAGGCGCAGGACGTTTGCGCTGGCGTTGGCCGCAGCGCGGCCGCCGGCCGTGGGCAAGGTCACGCCGCTCTCCACCGTCAGCGCCTGGAAGCGCCGCCGCAGGACGAAGTTCACGACCCGCTGGTCAGCGCGGTAGCCGTAGCGCAGCGACACCTCCTCGGGCAGCACCTCCATGCGGGCGATCGCCTCGGGCGGCAGGTCCCGGATCTCGGCGTAGCTGGAAATCCGCATGCCGTTCACCAGGGTCACCGGGCGCCCGCCGCCGCGCCCGCGGCCGCTGGCCAGCTGCGGCTCCAGCGCCGCCAGCAGTTCGTCGACCGAGCTGACGCCCAGCGCCCTGATCTCACGCGGATCCAACGTGAGCTCGGGCGAGGCTTCGCCGACCACCGACCCGCGCAAGGTCGTACGCCCTCCGACGACCACCACTTCCTCGACCTCGAACTCGTCCTCCGGCGCAGCGCCCGCTGCCGGCGCGGTGTCGTTGGAGGGCTGGCGCGGCGCCTGCGCCCGGGCGCCGTGGGTCAGGCTCAAAGCCACGGCCGAGGCCGTGAGGAGCACGCTTGTCAGACGCTTCATACGCAATTTCACCTTGTCTTCTGCGCGCCCCTGATCCGGCGCAAATGCGCGTATCGGATTTCAGCCGGGCGACGGATGTTGCAGGACCGGAATTCCGGGCGATCGCACACCCGCCCGCGGGCCGCGTCACGGAACCCTTGCCGCCCCCACCCGGTTCCTAACCCCGCCGGGGTGCGGCGAAGCGGAGTAGATGACATGATGCGTATCCTTCAGACCGGCGCGGCCCTGAGCCTCGTGGCGGGGCTCGCCCAGGCGCAACCGGCCGCCCCGCCGGCGTCGACCCAGGTGAACCCGCCGGTCTCGGCCACGGGCCCCAATCCGCCGGCCCCGCCCAGCGCCACGACGCCGCCCGCGACCGACACGACCGCGATGGCCGGGTCGCCCTACAGGACCGGCGCGATCGTCAAGGACGCCCAGGGCCAGATGATCGGCACGATCGCGCGCGTGATCAAGACGCCCGACGGGGCCACCACCGTCTCGGTGAGCGTCGACGGCCGCAACGTGAACCTGCCGGCCTCAAACCTGACGCCCGGCGCGGATGGGGGCGCGGTCAGCGCGATGTCGAAGGCCCAGATCACGGCCTCGACGAAGCCGCCGGCATAAGCCGGCTATTTCTGGTCGGCGTACGCCTTGATCAGCCGGTAGAGGAACTCGCGCCCTTCCATGACCGACTGCACGGAGACGTGCTCGTTCAGGCCGTGGATGTTGCCGGCGTCATCGCCGCGGAACAGGGCCGAGAAGCCGAACGTGGGAATGCCCACAGCGATCAGGCGGGTGGAGTCGGTGCCGAACGTCTCCTGCATCGGGGTCACCGGCACGCCCGGATAGACCTTTGCCGCCACGGCGCGGATCGGGTCCATGATCTGCGGCGTCAGCGGGGATATCTCCGGCCGCGGAATCGTGGGCGGAGGCGGCGCGCTGAACTTCACCCGCGGGTCCGCGACCGCCTTCTCCATGGCCGACTGCACCGCGGTCACCGACTGGCCCGGCAGCAGGCGACAGTTCACGGTGGCGCGCACCCGCTGCGGTTGGGCGTTCGAGGCGTGTCCGCCTTCGATCAGGGTCGGAATGCAGGTGGTGCGCACCATGGCGCGGCGGCTCATCGAGCGGTTGACGATGGCCGTCGCGGCCGCGTCGGTCGGATCGACCAGCACCTTGCGCATGGCGGCGCCGGTCTCGGCATCCACCTGCGGCGCCACGGCCTCGAAATAGGCGCGGCTGAAGGCGTTGAATTCCGTGGGGAACGGCAGGGCGCCCAGCTTCACCAGCGCCTCGCTGAGGATCGTGATCGGGTTCTCGGGCCGCGGCTTCGACGAGTGGCCGCCCGGTCCTGTGACCTCAAGGGTGAAGTTGGTGGTGGCCTTCTCGGCGGCCATCACGGTCACGGCCAGCTTCTTGCCCTGGTCATCCAGGTCGCCCCCGCCGCCTTCGGTCACCGCGATCCCGGCGTCGATCAGCTCACGCGGGTGCTGGGCCAGCCAGGCCGCGCCATTGACGAACGGGCTGGGCTCCTCGCCGCAGGTCAGGGCCATCTTGATCGTACGCCGCGGCTTCAGCCCCTCGGCGTGATAGCGCACCATGTTGTCGGCATAGATGGCGTCCTGCGCCTTCATGTCCGAGACGCCGCGGCCGTAGAACTCGCCATTCTCCTCGACCAACACGTAGGGGTCGCGGGTCCAGTCCTGGCGGAACGCGTTGACCACGTCGATGTGGCCCAGCATGAGCACCGCCTTGGCCTTGGGGTCCTTGCCCGGCAGCACGGCGACCAGGTTGCCGGCCCTGGGCGCGCCCTCGGGCACGAAGATGTGCAGGTTCTCGGCCGGGAAGCCGGCGGCCTTCATGCGCGCCGCGGTCTTGTTGACCAGCACCGTGCAGTCGCCGCTAGCGTAGCTGGAGTCGGTCTCGACCATCTCCTGGAACATGGCGCGGAACGCGGGCCAGCCCGGGGGTTCGGCCGCATGGGCGGGAGTGGCGAGCGCCATGGCCGCGATGGAAGCCGCGGCGAGTGATTTCATCGACTGCAAGAGATGTCCCCTGGTTCGCGGCGACAGTCTCAGGCGCCGACGGGCGCATCAACCCCCGCCTTGGGAAGCTCCTCTCCCAGGCGCGGCAGCGCCGAGGGAACAACCATGTTTGGGTCGGAGGGCTGGCG
Source organism: Phenylobacterium sp. (assembly GCF_965284355.1). Taxonomy (NCBI): domain Bacteria; kingdom Pseudomonadati; phylum Pseudomonadota; class Alphaproteobacteria; order Caulobacterales; family Caulobacteraceae; genus Phenylobacterium; species Phenylobacterium sp. The sequence continues at coordinate 1,802,296 of NZ_OZ260078.1, forward strand.
GTCCAACGCCTGGGAAGCCCTTCGATCGGCGCCGCCCGCTCCCGACTTCTCCCTCGGCGCCGCCGCGCCTGGGAGAGGGGCTAGAAGGGATCTAGTCGATCCACCTCAGCGCGCGACGGAACAGGCCCAGCGTCTGGTTGTGCAGCGCGTCGCCCGTCGCCTTCTCCGCCTTGCCGGCGGCGGCGCGGGCGTTGGTGCCTTCAAGGATGATGCCCAGCTTGTAGCAGGCGAGGACGCCGTACCAGCGCATGTGGGTCATGTCCCGCTCAGTCTGCTCGGCGTAACGCGCGATCAGTTCGTCGATGGTCGGGAAGCCGTCCCAGGGCTTGACCGAGACGTTGCCGGCCTCGCCCTCCACGGTTTCGGGCCACGTCGCCATAAGCCAGCCCAGGTCCAGCAAGGGATCGCCGATGGTCGTGAGCTCCCAGTCCACGATGGCGGCCAGTTGCGGCCCGTCAGGGCGGAACAGCACGTTGGCCAAGTGATAGTCGCCATGGATGATGCCGGGCTTGAAGGCCGTGGGAGTCCGCGCCGCCAGCCAGGCCCCCACCTCGTCGATCCCTGCGATCTCGCTCGGCCCGGCCCAGCCCTCGTACTCGTTGTAGCTGTCGAGCTGCTTCTTCCAGCGGCCCACCTGACGCTCGAGGAACCCCTCGGCGCGGCCCAGGTCCGAGAGCCCGGCGGCCACGTGGTCCACCCGCCCCAGCGCAGCGATCCCGTCCACCAGCGACAACCCCATCTCGCGGCGCACCTGCGGCGATCCCGCATGCAGGGGCGGAAGGCCCACCGTCGCGTTGAAGCCGTTGATCGGCTCCATCAGGTAGAAGGCTGCGCCCAGCACATCCTCATCCGGACAGCCAGCGATCAGGCCGGGGTGCGGCACGTCCGAACCCGCCAACGCGCCCAGCACGCGCGCCTCGCGCCGCATGGTCTCGCTGCCGTTCATGCGGGGCGACATCGGCGGTCGCCGCAGCATGAACCATCGGTCCCCGCGCCGGAACCGTATCAGGATGTTCTGGGTGCCCCCCGGCGGCCGCTCGGCCTCCTCGATGGACTTGCCCGCCTCGAGGCCCCGCTCGTCCATCCACGCGGCCAACCGGTCCAGGTCGACAAGGTTGCGCCACGCGCTCAGCGACGGGTCGGCGACACTCATGAGATCGTCCTCCATTGGCGCCCCGCCGCCTGGTTGACGTGGGGACACGATTGCCGTCGCTTTTTCCGCGACTTAGCCTCTTGCCAAGTGCAGCGCCTTTCCAGGAGGCCGCCATGGCCGAAGGCTTCATCCTCGAGATCGAAGAGCAGGTTGGCCAGCCGGTCGCTGCGGAACGCAAGCCACAAGCGAAGACCCACGACTGGCCCGCGGGAACGCGCATCGTGTCGGCCGACAGCCACATGCTGGAAGGCGACTTCTGGGTCGACCGCTTTCCGCCCGAGCTTCGGGACCAGGCGCCGCGCATGGTGTTCCGGGACGGCGGCTGGGATCTGTCGATCGGCGGCAAGTCGATGACGCCCGCGCCGGTCGCCCAGCACCTCTGCAGCGCCCTGGAGTGCTACCCTGGCCTCACCGACGTGCCAGCCCGGCTGATGGACCTCGACATCGAGGGCGTCGAGAAGGAGCTGATCTTCCCGCAACGGCTGTTCGGCCTGGTGATGTTCGGCGAGATCGCGAACAAGCCGCACGTCTTCGGCGCCTACAACGAGGCCATCGCCGAGATCTGCGCCCAGTCGCCGGATCGGCTCTATTCGGTGATGGTGCCCAGCTACTGGGACCCCGACGCGGCCGACGAGAGCGTGGCCCGTTGCGCCGAACTGGGCGCGCGCTGCCTGATGATCCCGATCAAGCCCGGCAAGTTCGATGACGGGCGGACCATCCAGTACAACCACCCCCGCATGGACCCGCTCTGGGCGGCCATGGAGAAGAGCGGCCTGCCGCTGGCCTTCCACATCGGCGAGGCGATCCCCACGGCCGAGCCGGGCGCGGTCGGCGTCTCGGTGCTGACCCAGATGCAGGGCTTCCGCCAGAACTGGGCCCAGCTGACGTTCGGCGGCGTCTTCGATCGCTTCCCAGGCCTGAAGGTGGTGTTCGTGGAAGCGGGCCTCAGCTGGGTGCCCGGCATGCTTCACGACGCCGACATGGTCTACAATAGCTTCCCCACCTCGGTGTCGCCCAAGCTGGCGCATCCGCCGTCCTGGTACTGGCGCGCCCACTGCTATGCGACCTTCATGACCGACCCGGTCGGGCTGGAGATGCTGCACAGGATCGGGGCCGAGACCGCGCTGTGGTCCTCGGACTATCCGCACCAGGAGAGCACCTTCGGCTACACCCGCGGCGCCATCGACGCGGTGTTCCGCGCCTGCAGCGTCGAGGACGCCCAGATGATCCTGGGCAAGACCGCGCTCAAGCTGTTCCGGATGGAGTCGTGAGCGTCGCCCCAAAGCGCCCGGGGGAATCTCTGGCCGAGACCTACGCCCGCGACGGCGTGGTCCACCTTCCCGGCGCCCTCGACGGCCGGGCGTTGGCCGACGCCCTGGCCGCCTGGGAGTGGAGCGTCGCCCATCCCGGCCCGCTGGCCTCCAACATCCGCCAGGCCACCGACGCCACCTTCTACCAGGACCTCTACAATCCCGACTGCCTGACCGGGTACCGGGCCATGCTTCACGCCTCGCCGGTCCCCAAGATCTGCGCCGAGCTGTGGGGCGATCCGGCCATCTGGTTCATGTACGAACAGGTCTTCCTCAAGGAAGGCGGCGAGGCTCGCCGCACGCCCTGGCACCAGGACAGCTCGTACCTCGCCGTCGACGGCAGCCACCTGGCGGTCGCCTGGATCACCTTCGACGCCTGCTCCAAGGCGGACTCGCTGGAGTTCGTGAAGGGATCGCACAAGGGGCGCCTCTACAACGGCTCGCGCTTCGACCTCGACGACGACACCGCCCCCACGCATCCGACTTCGTCCCTGCCCCGCCTGCCCGACATCGAGGCGACGCGCGAGCAGTGGGACATCGCCGCCTGGGCGGTCGAACCCGGCGACCTGATCGTCTTCCACCCCAAGCTTTTGCATGGCGGCGCGCCCACGCATCCCGGCGGCCGGCGCCGCACGCTGACGCTCCGGTTCTTCGGCGAAGACGCCGTCTACGACCCCCGCGAGGGCGGCGCGGGGCCCCGTGTGAAGGACTTCCACGATCGCATGCAGGCTGGCGACCCGTTCCGCCATCCGAGCTTCTTGAAGCTGGGTTGACCAGGATCAAGGCGGGTTGAGCGGGACGGGCGAAGCCTGCCTCCCATCGACAGGAGATCCCGCCATGCCAAGTCCGAGAACCCGGCTGCTCAGCGCCGTCGTCCTGGCGGTGGCCCTGGCCGCGCCGGGCGTCATCGCCGGGCCGCGCACCCTTTCCGAACCGGAGTCGATCGCGCTGGGGCGCAGCCTCGCGGCGCGCAACTGCGGCATGTGCCATGCCCTGGACAGGACAGGCCCCAGTCCCAACCGCCAGGCGCCGCCGTTCCGCTCGCTGAACGATCGCTTCGATGTCGAACAGCTGGGCGAGGGCCTGGCCACCGGCATCCTCACCAAGCACCCTGCCATGCCCGAGTTCCGGTTCGAGCCCCATGAGGTGGTGGCGATCGTGCGTTACCTGCGCAGCGTCCAGGACAAGCAGCGGACCTGAGCCGCGCTCAGTCGCCTTCCTGTGGCAACGGTCGGCCGCACCAGGCCAGGAACACGGCGAGCGCGCATCCCGCGGCGATCCCGGTCGAGAGTTCGTGAGCGATCGTGACGACGAAGGTGGTGAGCACGACGGCGGCGGAGGGGCCGTGCCTCAGCAGCCGCAGGAACTCCACCCGCTCGGCCATGTTCCACGCGACCACCAGCAGCAGCCCGGCCAGGGCGGCCAGCGGGATGTAGCCCGCAAGCGGGGCCGCGAGCAGCATGAAGGCGAGCAGGAAGGCCGCGTGCAGGATGCCCGCGATCGGGCTGCGCGCGCCGGCGCGGACGTTGGTGGCGGTCCGGGCGATCGTGCCGGTGACGCAGATGCCGCCGAACAGCGCGGACGCCACATTGGCCACGCCCTGGGCGACCAGCTCCATGTTCGAGCGGTGACGCCGGCCGATCATGCGGTCCGCCACCTTGGCCGACAGCAGGCTCTCGACGGCGCCCAGGAGCGTGAACGAGGCCGCCGCGGGCGCCACCGCCAGCAGCGTGGCCGGGTCGAGCCGCGGCAGACTGGGCGTCGGCAGGCCGCCGGGGATCGCGCCGAAGTGCGTGCCGATGGTCTCGACGGGAAGATGGAGGCCGGCGGCCAGGGCCGACGCGCCCGCCACCGCCAGCAGCATCCCGGGCCATGTCGGGCGCAGGCGCCGCACGATGAGGATCGCGGCCCCGACACCCACCCCGACGGCAAGCGCGGCCATGTTGAGGGTCGCCGCCGCGGCCGCCAGCGCCTGCAGCTTGGCCAGCAGGGGGCCGGGTTCGCGACCGGCGAGTTGTAGGCCCGCCAGGTCCTTCAGCTGGCTGGCGGCGATCGTCACGGCGATGGCGCAGGTGAAGCTGACCGTGACCGCGTGCGGGATGTGCCGCACCAGCGACCCCAGCCGCAGCGCTCCGGCCAGGAACAGCATGACGCCCGACAGCAGCACCGCTGTCAGCAGCCCGTCGATCCCGAACCGCGCCGCCGTGGTGGAAACCAGCACGATGAAGGCGCCCGCGGGTCCGCCGATCTGCGCCCGGCTGCCGCCGAGGAGGGACACGATCGCACCGCCGATGATAGCCGCGTATAGCCCGCGTTCCGGCCCGACACCCGACGCCACGGCAATCGCCATGGAAAGCGGCAGGGCGACCACCGCAACGGTCACACCGGCGCCGACGTCGGCGCGGAAGTCCGGCAAGCCGTACCCCTCGCGAAGCACCGCGATCAGTTTCGGTTCGTAGAGGTGGGCGGTGGAGCGACCGTCCGGCATGGTGTTCTCCAGACGCGAGATCGGCGAAGCCGCCCGGCCCGCCGGTTGCGAGGTATCAACGCCCCCGGCGCGAGGGCGGTCAACAGGCTCAGCGGTGACTCACGGAAGGCTCCGCTCAATCGGGCAGGGCCAGGCGCGCTCAAGGGCGACGCGCACGAAGTCGGCGGCGCCGACGCCGGCGGCCGCGATGGCCTGGCGGGACTGGCGCCTTACCGCAGAGACGGCGGCCATGGGCGTCGCGTCGGCCGGCGGGCAAAAGGTCGTCCGCCGCCCCCGGCGCGTGGGATCAGGAGGCTGTCGGCGACGCCGGTGACGTAGCCCAGGCAAAGCGCATGACCGGCGGCGGCGTCCACGCCCTCGGCGGCGCAGAGCGCCTGCAGGCGCGGCGCATCCAGGAACCCTGGATGGGTCGGCTCGGGCGGCGGGAGCGCCGGGGCTGGAATCGCCAGGGCGGCGATCAGGACCAGCCGGTGCATCCCGCCTTCCCTGGCCTGTTCCCTCTAGGACGCCTTGCGACGACCGAGACCCAGCAACGTGATCAGCGCGGCGGCGGCCGACAGGGCCGCGGCGGCCGTGGCGATGGGGTGGGCCTTGGCTTCGGCGACGGCCTTCTCGGCCAGATACCTGGCTTCGGGGGGCGCCTTGGCCGCCACGCGCTCGGCGGCGTCGCGAAGCGCCTGCGAGGCCTGGGCCAGCGCAGTCTCGGCGTCCTCGCTCAGGCTTTCGGCAGCCTTGCGCAAGGCCTTGGCGACGTCTTCGAGGGTGTCCTCGAGATCATGCTGGATCTGCTTGGTCAGGGACTTCGTCATCGTTCTTCTCCAGGGGGGGTGGATGGCGACCGCGACATCCGCGGCCACGAGACTTGAGCCTCAGACTGGGGCCATCGGCCGCCCGGCGCTTTGACCGGCGTCAACGTGAGCCAAGGCGCGGGCCAGACTCTCGAGCAGCGCCTCGCGCGCCGCGTCGCTGGGCAGGGCGTCAAGGCGCGCGTTGAGGTCGAGCATCAGGCGGGCGCGGGCGTTATGCCAGTCGGGCCGCGAGGCGGCGGTCGGCAGGATGCGCGCCGGTCCGGGCGATGGCGCAGCGCCGGCCTTCGACAGGATGAAGCGTTCGTCCAGGTCCGGAATCACCAGGCGGCCCGGATCGAACCCGGCCTTCGCCAACCCATCCCTCAGTCCCTCCAGACCCTCGGGCTCGCCGTGGGCCAGGAACACCTGCCCTCGGACCGGGCCGCGCGCCGAGGCCCAGCGAACCAGGCCGTCGTGGTCGGCGTGGCCGGAGTAGATGTCGAGCGATCGCACGCGGGCCCGCACCGAGATCGGCTCGCCCTCGATGCTGACGGTCTGCGCGCCCTCGGCGAGGATCCGGCCCAGCGTGCCCTGAGCCTGGAAGCCGGGCAGCAGCACCGTGGCGTCGCGGCGCCAGAGCAGCCGCTTCAGATGCTTGCGCACCCGGCCGGCGTCGCACATGCCGCTGGCCGCCAGGATCACGTGCCAGCCGCGCAGCCGCTCCAGCTGGTCGCTCTCCTGCGGCTCCTTCAGGAACTTGAGCCGGCCGCTGGAGCGCAGGTCCGCGAAGGGATTCGCCTCCATCACGGGGCTCCAGCCGCGCCGCTGGAACACCTCGGTGGCCTCGATGGCGAGGGGCGAGTCCAGGAAGATGTCGGCCTCGGGAATTTCACCGTCCCGCGTCAGGATCTGCAGATCGGCCAGCAGCTCCTGTGAGCGCTCGACCGCGAAGGCGGGGATCAACAGTGGGCCCCCAGCCCGTTGCGCGTCACGCAGTTCCTGGGCCAGCAGCCGGCGCCTGGCAGCCGGATCGAGCATCGGGCGTGAGCGCCCGCCGTAGGTGGACTCGACGATCAGGTGGTCGACGCCGCTGGGCCCTTCTGGATCGGGGAGGAAGTCGCGGCCGCCAGGACCCAGGTCGCCCGAGAACAGCAAGGTGACGGGCCCCTCCTCGGTCTCGACGGTCACCTCGATCGAGGCCGAGCCCAGGATATGGCCGGCTTCCCAGTAGCGCGCAGTGATCCCGGGCGCGACGTCGACCGTGTGGCCCAGCTTGACGACGCGGAACAGCTCCAAGGTCCGCTGGGCGTCACGCGCGGTGTAGATCGGCTCGACCTCGGCGCGGCCCCGCTGCTGGTTGCGGCGGTTGAGGCGGCGGACCTCGCTCTCCTGGATGTCGCCGGCGTCGGGCAGCATGACCTCGCAGAGGTCGCGCGTCCCGGCGGTGGCCAGGATCGGCCCCCGGAAGCCGGCCCGCATGAGCTTGGGCAGCAGTCCCGAGTGGTCGATGTGCGAGTGGGTGAGCAGGACCGCGTCGATCGCGTCGACCTCGAACGGAAACTGATCGTAGTTCAACGCCTTCAGGGTCTTGGGCCCCTGGAACATGCCGCAGTCGATCAGCACGCTGGCGCGCGCGGTGGTGAGCCGGGCGCAGAACCCCGTGACGCAGCCCGCCGCGCCGTGGAAGCTGAGCTCCAGGCTCACGACCAGCTCTTGGCGCGCGCCTGCCGCAGATGCTGACGCAAGGCGTCGGGATCGTCGTGGTGCCGGGCGTGCGGATCGGTGACGTCGATGCGGGCCACGATCTCGGGCGGCAGCGCCATCTTCAGGAACCCCAGCGTCCGTGGCGGCCCCATGAGGACCAGCCGTTCGAACTCACCCTTGCGGGCCTCGAGCGCGACGCGGTTGGCGACTCGGCGCAGAAAGCGGCGCTCGGGCTCGTGCTGCGGCGCGCGCTGGTCACCGCGGTGATGCGCGCCTCCCGTGCGCTCCTGGTCGGACGCCGTCATGTGGAGTCCGTCCAGTTCGCGGAGCGGCCCGGTGCGGGCCCGCTCGCAGAAGACGCGGGCTTCCTGTCCGTCCGCGGTCACGATCCAGGTGATGCTGCCTTGGTCCATCGCTCGGCTCCGTCGTATCGGGAGACCTGAGCTTCGAGCGGATGCGAAGCGCCCTCCGTGACACAGATCAAACCTGCGGGGCGACAGACCTCCGTACTGGTACTTAGTGGGCGTCCACGAATGTCGCCTCGCACGGGCGAAGCGTAGCTCTTGGTCATCGAACTGGAGCACGCCGATGACCCTGGCCTACCCCCTCGACGACCCCCGCACCGCCCGCCCCGCGTCGGCGCTGACCGACGCCTTCGAGCGCCACGGTGTTCGGATGGCCTATGAGCGCAACGCCGAGATCTACGCTCAAGACGATGCGGTCGAGCTGCTCTACCGGGTCGTCAGCGGCGTGGTCCGCACCAGCCGGGTCACCGCCGACGGCCGCCGCCAGGTCGGCGACTTCTACTACCCGGGCGACCTGTTCGGACTGGAGCCCGGTCCCGACCATCGCTTCGGCGCCGAGGCGCTGGATGATTGCGAAATCCTGGTGGTCCGCCGCAGCGCCGTGCGCGCCGCCGCCGGCGACGCCGAACTCGACCGGGCGATCCTGGAAGCTCAACGCGTCGAAATGGAGCGGCTGCAGGATCACGTGGTCATGCTGGGCCGCAAGAGCGCCCGCGAGCGGGTCGCGAGCTTCCTGATGTCGATCGCCGAACGCGGCGACAACGATCACGCCGATCTCGCCATGGGACGACAGGACATGGCTGACTATCTGGGCCTGACCATCGAGACCGTGTCGCGCATGCTCACCCAACTGCAGGGCGAAGCCATCGTCGAGTTCCCGTCCTCGCGCCATTTCCAGATCCGCAAGCGGACCGCGCTGGAAGCCCTCGCCGCCTGAGACATCCCCACTAGCCTGTGCGGCCGCAGGCGCCCCGTCGGCCGCGATCTAGGCCAAGGAGCCGACGATGACGAAGACGATGGAACGCCCCGCGACCCAGGTGGTCGTGCGCCCCGACACCTACGCCACGATCCTGGTTCACGCCGAACCGGGCCAGGCCTCCTCCCACCGCGTCGAGATCGCCGCCCGACTGTCGCGCGACCTCGAAGCCCGCCTGATCGGGCTGGGCGCCGAGACCTTCGACCCCGCGCCCTACACCAGCGGCGCCTTCATGGGCGTCGGCGGACCTGAGCTGGTCGGCTTGGTGCAGGAGCAGATCGGCAAGAACATCGCCGCCGCGGAGACGGCCTTTCGCCGCGACGCCGCCGGCGCCGACGTGGAATGGCGCGCCATTCAGGACTACCCGCACCGCGCGCTCACCCGCACGGCCCACGCCGCCGACCTGATCGTCGTCAGTCCGAAGGGCCCCCGCGGCGACCTCATCGCCGCCGATCCCTCGGATGTGGTCATGGCCGCCGGCCGGCCCGTGCTGGTCGTACCCGAAGGTCGCAGCCACCTGGTCGGCATGAACGTGGTGGTCGCCTGGAAGAACACCCGGGAGTGCCGTCGCGCCCTGACCGACGCCCTGCCGTTCCTGCAGCGCGCCGACGAGGTGGTCGTCCTCGCGGTGGTCAAGCCCGGGATGGTCGAGACGGCCACCCTCGAGACCAACGATGTGGTCGCCAACCTGAAACGCCATGGGGTCGAGGCCCGGGCGCTGGTCACCACCCTCGACAACGACGCGGTGGAGATCGAGATCGAGCGGATCGCGGCGCTCAATGGCGCCGACCTGATTGTCGCCGGCGCCTATGGCCACAGCCGTCTGCGCGAATGGGCGCTGGGCGGGGTCAGCGACAGCTTCCTGCACCAGCCGAGCTGCTTCGTCCTGCTCAGCCACTGACCCTCAATCCTCCCGCGCGCGGGGCCGGCGACGGGCCCGCGCGCCAGCAGGAGCCGATCCATGCCACGCATCGACGCCCTCACCGCCGGCGTGACGCTGGCCCTCCTCATCGGCGGCTCGCACCTCGCGTGGGCCCTCCTGGTGGCGTCGGGGGCCGCGCCCTGGCTTCTCGAGGTGATATTCCGCCTGCACTTCATCCGCCCACCGTTCGAGGTCGACAGCTTCGACGTGGGCCTTGCAGCCATCCTCGTGAGCCTGACCACCCTCTCCGGCTTCGCCTTTGGCTGGGCTTTCGCAGCAATCTGGAACGGCGTCGCCAAGCTGCGCGGCCTCGGGCCCCTCCAGCCGTAGGACGCGCCATGATCCATCACAGCCTTTCCGTTCGCGCCGGCCTGATCGTCGCTGCGTGCCTGGCCCTCGCCGCCTGCGCCACCCCCGGAGCTTCGTCGCCGGACCCGAGCTCGTCGAACGCAGCGGCGCTGCCGAAACTCGACGCCCAGCAGCAGCGCGGCCGCGACTTCGCTGTCCGCCGGTGCGCCGGCTGTCACACCGTCGGTCTCGACGACGGCGGCGCCCAGGAGGGGCCCGCCTTCTACCGCCTTGCCCGTCGGTACAACTCGCTTTCGCTGGAACGGCGCTTCGCAGAGGTCTCGGCCCATGGCTTCGACCGCATGCCCTCGATTCCGTTCACCGCCAGCGAGGCCGCGGACCTGATCGCCTACTTCGACACACTGCAGGGCAACTGACTCGGAAGGAGCCCGCCATGGTCTACCGCGATCTGCTGCTCACCGCCCTCACCTATCCGGATGCGACCCCGGATCGCGCGATCCGCAGCGGCGTGGCGCTGGCGCGCCGGATCGGCGGAAAGCTGACCTTCCTGACCGTTCGCGTAGATCTGCCGCAGCTGCACAACCGGCTGGCCAACGCCTTGATGGACCTGGACCAGCTCAGCGACATGGAGGAGGCGCGCAGCAACGCCACCGCTGACCTGGAGGCGGTCTGCGCCCGCATCGCCGCCGAGATTTTCAAGGCTCCGATCGAAATCGCGACGGTCACAGCCAAGCTGTACGAGGAATCCGAGGTCGTCGTTCGCGTCGCACGCACCCGCGACCTCATCCTGACCCCGATCGGTCCCGCCGTCCTCGCGGACCGCGACCTCGCCGAGACGATCCTCTTCGAAGCGGGGCGGCCTGTGCTGGTTTATCCCGAAGCCGCGCAGGTGACGGCCGGAGATGGCTTTGACCGCGTCGCGGTGGCCTGGGACGGCAGCCGCGCCGCGGCCCGCGCCGTGGCCGACGCCCTGCCGATCCTCGCGACAGCCGGCGAGGTGCGGATCTTCACCGCTGTGGGCGATAAGCCCCAGACCGACAGCGGAAGCGCGGCGGATTTTTTACGCCACCTGAGGGCCCATGGGATCCAGGCGAAGGTCGACGAACGCCTCGGCGGTGAACGCCGGATCGGCGCCCTGCTGAAAGACTACGTCGGCGAGGTGAAGCCCGACCTGCTGGTCATGGGCGCCTATGGCCACGCCCGCCTGCGCGAGTTCATCCTGGGCGGCGCGACCGAGGCGGTCCTGGGGGATCCGCCGTGCCCCGTCCTGATGTCCCATTGAAGCCCGCCCCGCCCTCGCCGACCCCGGCGCGCGGGCAGGCGCACGGCGCGAACAGAGTCCTGCAAGCCGCCGCGATCGTGATCGTCGCGCTGCTGGTCTGGCGGCTCGCCGACGTCCTGCTGTTGGCCTTCGGCGCCGTGCTCATCGGGGTGCTGCTCCACGCTCTGGCCACGCCCCTCACCCGGAGCTTGCGCCTGCCGCGATCGCTGGCCCTCAGCCTCGCGGTCGGCGGCCTGACCGCGGTGGTCGGCGGGGCGGTCTGGCTGTTCGGCCAGCAGGCGGCGGTGCAGGCGGTCACCCTGGGCGAGCTGGTGCCGCGGGCCTGGCAGGCCCTGGAGACGCAGTTGGCGACCTCGCCGTTCGGCGCCTACATCCTCGACGACCTGCAGCGGTTGCGACATGCCGATGGACTGGTTGTCCAGACCGCGTCCCGCCTCGTCCAGGGCTCGCTCAGCGCCGCCGCCGCGACCGTCATCATGTCCTTCTGCGGCCTCTACCTCGCCTTCCACCCTGCCACCTACCTCCGAGGCGTCCTCCATCTCGTCCCGCCGCGGGGACGCGAGCGCGCCGCCCAGGTGCTGTCGGCCTGTGGCGAGGCCTTGAACCGCTGGCTCCTGGGCGCGCTCGCCTCGATGCTGCTGGTGGGCGTCACGGTGGGTCTGGGCTTGTGGTGGGCGGGCGTCCCTTCGCCGCTCGCGCTCGCCGTGCTGGCCGGTCTGGCCCAGTTCGTACCGGTGGTGGGACCGTGGGCCGCCACCATTCCCGGCCTGATCGTCGCCGCTGCGCAAGGCCCCCAGACGTTCGCCTGGACCGCCGCGATCTACCTGGGGGCCTCGCAGTTCGAGGCCAATGTCGCCACCCCGCTGCTGCTGCGCCAGATGGTGGAGTTGCCCATGGGGCTGACGCTCTTCGCCGTGCTGGCCATGGGCGTGCTGCTGGGCCCGCTCGGTGTCGTGTTCGCGACGCCTCTGGCCGTGGTCGCCTATGTGCTCGTGCGCCATCTCTACGTCGAAGACCTGCTGGGCGACCCCCTGACGCCGCCTGCCGCACAGGCCGGAGACGCGGCATGACCACGGGGGATGGCCTGCACCTTCACGCCCTGGCGCACCTTCACCCGGACCGTCGAAGGCCGGCCCTCGCGGCCGGGGCCGGCATGCTGATCCTGGCGGTCGCGGCGATGCTCTTCCCGGCCGCGGCCATCCGCGTCATCGGCGCGGCGAGCGGCTGGCTGCTGTGGTTCGCCGGCGCGCTGATGCTGGGCGTCGGGCTGTTGACGTTTTCCGGCGCTCTGCGGGGTCTCGCGATCGGCGCAGCCCTGGCCGCAGTGGGGCTCGGCGCCTTCCTGACATTCAACCCGACCGTGGGCGCGCTCGCGGCAGCGCTGGTCCTTGCCGCAGCGCTGGTGGCCGACGGAAGCTTCCAGTTGGCGGCCGCCCTGCACCTTCGCCCCTTGGCGGCCTGGCGATGGCTTCTCGCATCGGCGGCCACCAGCCTCGTGGCCGCCCTGCTGCTGGCCGCCGGTCTGCCCATGCGGACACCACAAGCCGTGGCGATGCTGCTGGCCGCGGCGTTCGCCAGCACGGGCCTGGCCCTGATCGCCACGGGCCTGGTGCGGACCGCGCCGCGACGCGACGCCGCGCCCTGAGGCGACGCGCCTTGTCACAATCGAGCTTCGGACCTACCGCTTCGCCCATGCCGCAGACACCGACGCCGCGGGAGATTCGACGCACCCGCCTCAATCAGGCGGCGGCCTACGGCGTGGCCATTGGCGCGGCGGGGATCTGCTTGGCGTTCCGGCTGCTGCTGGACGGGCAGTTCCGTGGCGACGTCGTCCTGCTGCTGTTCGTCCCCGCCTTGCTCGCCGCCGCCGCCGTCGGCGGACTGGGCCCCACGCTGCTGGCCGGCGCGATTTCCTTGCTCTTGAGCTTCGGGGTGTTCGGGTTCCAGACGCTCGGCGAACCCGGGGTCGCCGTGACCGTCGCGGTGTTCATCGCGCTCACCGTCGCGATCGGACTGGTCGGCTCGCGCCTGCTGCACAGCAGCCGAACCATTCGCGAGTTCGTGGCGGACGCCCAGACCCGCGAAGCGCACCTGCAGTCGATCCTGGACACCGTGCCCGACGCCATGATCGTCATCGACGAGCGCGGCCTGATCCAGTCGTTCTCGAGCGCTGCGGAACGCCAGTTCGGATGGGTCGCTGCCGAGGTGATCGGCAAGAACGTCAGCGTTCTGATGCCGGCCCCCTATCGCACGGCGCACGACGGCTACCTCGGTCGCTACATCACCACCGGCGAGCGGCGGATCATCGGCATCGGCCGCGTGGTGGTGGGCGAGCGCAAGGACGGCACGACCTTTCCGATGGAGCTGTCGGTCGGCGAGATGATCTCGGGCCAGGCCCGCTATTTCACCGGCTTCGTCCGCGACCTCACCGAGCGCCAGGCGGCCGAGCGGCGCCTGCAGGATCTGCAGGGCGAACTCGTCCATGTCTCGCGGCTCACCGCCCTGGGCGAAATGGCCTCGGCCATGGCCCACGAGCTGAACCAGCCGCTGACCGCCGCGGCCAGCTTCATGAAGGGCTGTCTTGTCCTGCTCAAGCGCAAGCCGCTGGATGAAGACCGGCTCGCCGACATGATCGGACAGGGCGCGGATCAGGCTCTGCGTGCGGGTCAGATCATCCGGCGTTTGCGGGATTTCGTCTCGAAGGGGGAAGCCGAGCGGGGGATCGAGAACCTGCCGCAGCTTCTCGAGGAAGCCGGGGCGCTGGCCATGATCGGCGCGCGCGACCGCAATGTCCGGCTACGCTACGACATCGACCCGCAGGTGAAGCTGGTGCTGGCCGACAAGGTTCAGATCCAGCAGGTGGCGCTCAACCTGATACGCAACGGCATGGAGGCGATGGACGAGAGCCCGCGGAAGGACATTCTCGTCGGCGCGCGGCCCCTCGCCGAGGATATGGTAGAGGTCTACGTCGCCGACACCGGCCACGGGATCGGACCGGAAGCCGCCCGCCAGCTTTTTCAACCTTTCATGACAACCAAGGCCAACGGCATGGGCATTGGCTTGTCGATCTCGCGTACGATCATCGAGGCGCACGGCGGCCGCATCTGGGTCGATCCGAACCCCGGGGGCGGGACGATCTTTCGCTTCACCCTGCCCGGCGTGCGTGACGAGGAGTTGATGGATAGCCAGCATGACTGAGCCGATCGTCCACCTGATCGATGATGACGAGGCGATCCGCACCGCACTGAGCTTCGTCCTCGAGATGAACGATCTGCCGGCGCGGACGTACGCCTCGGCGCTTGAGTTCCTGGAGGTCGCGGAGACGCTGCGCGGCGGCTGCATCGTCACCGACGTCCGAATGCCCGAGATGAGCGGCTTGGAGCTGGTTCGGCGCCTGAAGGAGCGGGGCGTCACGCTCCCCGTCGTGGTGATCACCGGTCATGGGGACGTGCCCTTGGCCGTTGAAGCGATGCGCGCCGGCGTCATCGATTTCCTGGAAAAGCCTTTCGACGACGAGGTGCTGCTTCGTTCGATCCGCATGGCGCTGGACGCCAAGGCGGAGAGTGACATCCACGCGCAGGAGCGCGCGCGGTTCGAGGCCGTGCTGGCCACGCTGTCGGGCCGCGAGACCGAGGTGCTGCGCGGAGTCGTGGCCGGCAAGATGAACAAGGTCATCGCCTACGAGCTGGGGATCAGTCAGCGCACGGTGGAGGTATACCGGGCCAACGTCATGAGCAAGACCCACGCGAACGGCCTCTCCGAGCTGGTCAGAATCGCACTCCTGGCGGGATTCGCTTGAGCGAGATCAACGAAGACTAGGATTCAGCACGCGATGCTGCGCGCATGGATCAGCGCGTCAGCAGCCTTGCCCCTCCGACGATCTATGTCGTCGATGACGACGATGGCGTGCGGCGCGCCCTGGCCTTCGCCCTGGATCTCGATGGGTTTGAGGTCGAGACGTTCGAATCCGGCGAGGCGCTCCTGCTGCGCGATGGGCTCGACGCGGCCGGATGCCTGGTGCTCGACGAGCGTCTGCCCGGGATCAGCGGGCTGGACACCCTGCGCCAGCTGCGCGCGCGCCAGGTGGCCCTGCCCGCGATCTTCGTCACCAGTCACCCCAAGCCGCTGATGCGCGACGCCGCCGCCCGCGCCGGAGCGCCGATCGTCGAGAAGCCGCTTGAGGCCGAGACCCTGATCGCGGCGATCCACGATCTCCTACGAGGTCCGACCCGCTAGAGCGTGACCGCTTCAGCATGGAGCGTATCCGGAGTTGACGAGGTAGTTGGCGCACTCGGCGGCTGAGAAGTGGTCGAGGAGGAGGCCGATGCGTCGCCAGGTGGCTTCGACGGTGCGCTCGGCGGCTTTGCGCAGGAGGGTCTTCAGCTTGGCGAAGACCTGTTCGATGGGGTTCAGGTCGGGGCTGTAGGGCGGCAGGAAAATCAGGTGCGCGCCGGCGCGCCGGATGGCCTGGCGGACGGCCTTGCCCTTGTGGCTGCCGAGGTTGTCCATGATCACCACATCGCCGGGGGCGAGCGTCGGGACGAGGACCTGTTCGACGTAGGCCCGGAACCACTCGCCGTTGATCGGCCCATCCAGGACGAAGGGCGCGTCGATCCGATCGCATCGCAGTGCGGCCAGGAAGGTCAGGGTCTTCCAGTGGCCGTGAGGAACCTTGCCGACCAGCCGCTGGCCACGCGCGCAGCGGCCGTGGGTGCGGGTCATGTTGGTCTTCGCCCAAGTCTCGTCGATGAAGACCAGGCGGCGCGGATCAAGCCGGCCCTGATGGCGTCGCCAGCGGTCCCGCTTCCTGGCCACGTCCGGTCGGTCCTGCTCGATGGCGTGCAGGCTTTTTTTTGAAGGTCACGCCCTGGCGCAGGTAGAAACGCCACACCGCGTCGTAGCTCACAACCACGCCGCGGTCGGCGAGCTCGGCCTGGATCGCCCGGAGCGTCAGGTCCGGCTGCTCCGCGATCCGCGCCAGCAGCCAGTCCCGCTCGCCCGCCAGCACCAGCGGCCGATGACCGCCCATCCGCCGCGCTGCGGCGCTGCCTTCGCTCCGCAGACGCTGCGACCAG
This sequence comes from Phenylobacterium sp., assembly GCF_965284355.1. Taxonomy (NCBI): domain Bacteria; kingdom Pseudomonadati; phylum Pseudomonadota; class Alphaproteobacteria; order Caulobacterales; family Caulobacteraceae; genus Phenylobacterium; species Phenylobacterium sp. Next base: position 1,818,608 of record NZ_OZ260078.1, read on the forward strand.
CGCACCGCCGTCGCCACCCCGACCCCGAACCGCTCCGCCGCCTCACGGCACGTCCCGCCCGCCACCACGAAGCGCGCCACTCGATCCCGCAGATCAAGCGAGTAGGGTCGACCCATGCGAGCTGGCCTCCCATCCAGCCCACATCTTGAATCATGATCCGCCCAAACCCGGAATCCCGATTCAGCTAAGCGCGGTCACGCTCTAGAGCGCATCCCGCCGAGGATGAGGCGCCGCAGGCGATAGGGATGCGCTCCAGCAGGAAGACGACGAGCCCGTTTCTCCCGGTTGGCTTGATTCAAGCCAACCGGGACGGGCTCTAGGTTCGGCCGTCGCGCAGGTCAGAACCCTGCAGCCCACTCCAGCGCGTCATCGCGGGCCGCAAACACGCGGACCTCCACGTGCGGCAGGATCGGAGCGGCGATCTGGGCCGCGATCTGCATCCACCGCTTGTCGCTGACGATCGCCTCGCGAGGGAAGCGCTTGAGTTCGAAAAGCTTCGACAGATCGTAGCGGAGATCCTTCCAGGCGGCTTCGGTGGTCAGGTGATGAAACTGGGTCAGGTCCAGCACAATGCCAATCCGGTCGTGTCGGACCAGCTTGGCCTCGACCTCCGCGATGATCCGGTCGTAGTCTTCCCCCGTGAGCGTTCCGGAAATCGCGAAGGCCGCGACGCGGTCCGGCGATTGCAGAACGTCGATCATATCGCCCGCCCGTCCGCCTACAGCGCCTTGGAGTGCCGCGTGACATCGGCGGCGAAGTAGACGTCGAAGCAGGCGCAGATCGAGCGGACCACCAGCCGACCGTCACCCACCACGGACAGTCGGGCGCCTTCCAGGGTGGCCAGGCCGTCGGCGATGAAGGGCGCGAGCCGGGCGATGGCGGTTGCAAGGTCCGAGACCCGCGCGCCGTGCCGCCCGCAGACGGCCTCGAGGTCCACCTCCAGGTCGCACATCAGCCGCTCGATGATCTCACCCCGCAGGCGGTCGTCGTCGGTAAGCGCCACCCCGCGGGCGACCGGCAACTGCTCGGTCTGGACAGCGACGCGCCAGCCCAGCTCCTGGGCCACGTTCTGCACATAGCCCTGCGGCAGCCGCCCGATCGCCGAGGCGCCCAGGCCGAGCAGCGTCGAGGCTTCGTCCGTGGTGTAGCCCTGGAAGTTGCGATGCAGCCGGCCCTCGCTCATGGCGCGGACCATCTCGTCGTCCTCGCGCGCGAAGTGGTCCAGGCCGATGCGCACATAGCCCGACCGGGCCAGCCGTTCGGCCGCGGCTTCGGCCTGGTCGAGGCGCGCGGCGGGACCCGGCAGCGCCGCCTCGTCGATCAGTTGCTGATGGGCCTTCATCCACGGCACGTGGGCATAGCCGAACAGCGCGATACGTTCGGGCCGCAGCGTCACCGCCGCGTCGATGGTCTCGAGCGTATTAGCGGTGGTCTGGTGCGGCAGACCGTACATCAGGTCGAAATTGATCGAGCGGACCCCCGCGTCGCGCAGCCAGCCGGTCGCGGCGGCGATCTCCTCGAAGGTCTCGCGACGATTGACCGCGGCCTGCACTGTGGGATCGAGGTTCTGGACCCCGAGACTGGCGCGGTTCAAGCTGTGACGGGCCGCCGCGCGGACCCAGTCGCGACTGAGGGTGGCCGGATCCAGCTCGGCGGCGACCTCGAGGTCGGGCGCCAGGTCGAACACCTGCGACAGGCCGTCGAAGATGGCGGTCATGTCCCGCGCCGACAGCATGTTGGGCGTGCCGCCGCCCAGGTGGATCGATCGCGCGGGCAGCCGGCGTCCGATCGCCTGGCCCAGGCGCTCCATTTCCATCAGCAGCAGGCGGACATACTCGCCGATGGGCTGGTGACGGTTCACCGCGCGCGTGTTGCAGCCGCAGTACCAGCAGAGCCGGGCGCAGAACGGCACGTGGACGTAGAGCGACACCGGATCGTCCGCCGGCAGCGCCGCCAGCCAAGCCCGGTAGACGGCCTCGTCCACGGCCGGCGTGAACTGCAGCGCCGTGGGATAGCTGGTGTAACGCGGCGCGCGCCCGTCATAGCGGGCGACGAGGTCGGCGAGGCGGTGGCCATGGGCGGTCGCGACGCTGGCAAGGGGCATGGAACGGGTCATGCGCCCAGTTTCACGAGCCCGGATCGACGCGCCCTGATCCAGATCAAGACACGGGTCGGTCGTCCGGTTCGTCGATCAGGATCCGCGCGGCGTCGCCTGCGGGATCCTGGTACTGGCCCGCGCGCAGGGTCCACCAGAACGCGCCCAGCGCGATCAGGCCCAGGCCCAGGGAGAACGGAGCCAGGAACATCACGATGTCCATCGGGCAGCTCCGGTGCGCAGGGCGTTGAGAGTGACGACCAGCGAAGACGCCGACATGGCGATCGCGGCCACAAAGGGATTCACAAAGCCGAGGATGGCGGCCGGCGCGGCGATCGCATTGTACAGCGCCGCCAGCCCGAAGTTCTCGAACGCGCGCCGGTGCGCGCTGCGGGCCACATCGACGGCGGTCACGACGGCCCCCAAGCGGTCGCCCGAGAACACCAGGTCGGCCGCGTTCTGGCTGGCCTCGAGTGCTGTCCCCGGCGCCATCGCGGCGTGCGCCTTGGCCAGCGCGCCCGCGTCGTTGAGGCCGTCGCCCACCATCAGCACCTTGTGCCCGGCGGCGGCCAGCGCCTCGACGGCGGCGACCTTGTCCTGTGGCGTGCACCCCGCCCGCCAGGCCGTAGCGCCCGCCGCCTCGGCCATGCGGGCCACCGGCCCGGGCAGGTCGCCGGACAGGACCTCGATGGTCAGGCCGCGCGCGCGCAGCGCCGAGATGGTCTCGGCCGCGTCGGGGCGCAGGGTGTCCTCGAAGCGGAAGCGGATCTTGGTGTCGCCCTCGAAGCCGAACCACAGCTCGGTGGCGTCGCCGCGACTGGGAACGCCCAGAAACGCGGCCCGGCCCAGGCGGGCGCGGCGTCCGTCGATGGTCCCCTCCACGCCTTGGCCGGCGTGCTCGACGACGGCGGTCGCGACGGGACCGTCGCAGGCGGCTTCGGTCAGCGCGCGGGCCAGCGGATGGCGCGACGCCCGCGCCAGGGGGGCGGCCATGGCGACCGCGGCCGGGACCGGGTCGATCAGGCGCGGATGGCCCAAGGTCAGCACGCCGGTCTTGTCGAACACTACGTGGTCCACCTCGGCCAGCCGCTCCAGCGCCGCGCCGGACTTCACCAGCACGCCCTTGCGGAACAGGCGCGCCGAGGCGGTGATCTGGACCGCCGGGACCGCCAGGCCCAAGGCGCAGGGGCAGGTGACAATGAGCACCGCGACCGCGCGGATCAGCGCCTCGCGCGGACCCAGCCCCAGGGCCCAGCCGCCCGCGAACGTGAGCAACGCAACCGTGTGGACCACCGGCACGTAGACCGCTGCCGCCTTGTCAGCGAGCCGGACGTAGCGCGAGCGGGCCTGGGCGCCCAGCTCCACCAGACGCGCGATGGCCGCGAGCGCCGAGTCGGCCGAGGCCGCCGTCGCGCGCAGGCGCAGGACCCCGGAGAGATTGAGCGCGCCGGCGCGGACGGCCTGACCGGCGGCGACGACCACGGGGGCCGTCTCGCCCGTGAGCAGGCTGTTGTCGAGGTCCGAGACGCCTTCGACGATCTCGCCGTCCACGGGCATCCGGTCGCCCGGCCGCACCAGCAGGAGGTCGCCGGGCGCGACGTTGTTGAGCGGAATGGCGGTCAGGACGCCGTCGGGGCCGATTCGGGTCGCGCTCGTGGCCTGCAGGGCCAGCAGGTCGGCGGCGGCGCTGGACGCCCTGGCCCGCAGCCGATGTTCCAGCCAACGGCCGATCAGCAGCAGGAAGAGCAAAGAGACGGCGGCGTCGAAATAGACGTCGCGGCCCCGCAGGATCGTCTCGGAGAAGCTGATCGCCAGGGTCAGTAGGACGCCGATGGAGATCGGCACATCCATGTTGGCGCGGCGGGCCCGGAGCGAACGCCAGGCTGAGCGGAAGAAGGGGAGGCCCGCGTAGAGCGCGCACGGCGCGCCCACGATCCCCGAGAACCACATCATCAGGGTGCGCGTCGCCGGCCCCAGTTCCTGACCGAACAGCCCTGCCCAGATCGGCACCGAGAACATCATGGTGTTCATGACGCCGAAGCCGGCCACCGCCATGGCCAGGATCAGCTCGCGGCCTTCGCGGTCGCGAGCCTGCCCCGCCGACTGGGGATCGTAGGGCGTCGAGGGATAGCCCAGCGCATCGAGGGCGGCGACCACGCCGACGGGATCGCCGCCGCCGGCGCGGAACTCAACGAGAAGGCGTTTCTGGCTCAGGTTGACGCGCGCGGCGACGACGCCGGGCACGGCTGTCACGGTGCGCTCCACCTTGGCCATGCAGCCCGCGCAGCGCACATCCGGCACCAGCAGTTCCAGGGTGGCGCCGCCCGCGTCGGTGCGGCGCATGAAGAGCCCCAGGTCGGCTCGCGGGGCGGCATAGGTCAGGGCCACGTCAGCCTCCGTTCCGCGAGAAACGCGCCGCCCGACGGGCCACGGGCCTCGGCGGTCAGGTCCCAGGCGCCCGAGAGCCGGCCGCCGGGCGCGGCGTAGGCGCCGGGCGCCGTCTCGACGAAGCGCAGCGTCACCCGCCCCGTCTCGGTCGCCGGCCGTTCCAGCTTGCCCGTGACCGTCAGGCCGGTGAGCGGACGACCCGCCCGATCCTGGAACGCCATCACCACCTCGCCCGGCGCCGCCGAGGCCGAGGCCCGCCAGCCCAGGCGCTCCTGGGCTTCGATCTGCGCGATCCGGCGATTGTAGAGCAGGCCGTCCTCGTAGGGCGTCACCGACACCTGGCCGGGGAAGGTCCGGATCGCCATCACCATGAACGAGGCGTCTACGGCGATCACCACGGCAAAGAAGGCCGTGACGCCGGCCAGGACGTGCCAGCCGCGGATCGTGAAGCCCGGACGGGCGGAGGTTTCGGCGGCGCTCATGGGCGAGCCTCGGTTCCGGTGATGAAGGTGGTCTTGGTCTCGAACACGCCGCCGGCGCCGCGGATCGCGAAGACCGCCGGCAGGCTCTCGGCAGCGCCTGCGGCCGGGTCGGCGGTGACGAACACGCGCACCGCGCGCACTTCGTTGGCCGGAATGGTCGCGCTCAGCGTTTCCCCCGCCCGTTCACCCGGCGCCCGAAGCCGAGCGCCCGCCACGCCGCGGAAACTCACGTCCACGGTCTGGGGCACGAACGTGCGGTTGGCGATCTTGAGTGTGTAGCCGTTGCGGATCGTCCCATCGTGCAGGCGCACGAAGGTGGGGTTGCGGTCACGCAACGCATGCAGGTCCATGGGCTGGCGGTTCAGAAGGCCCCATCCCACCAGTCCGGAGACCAGCACCAACGCCACCGCGTAGTAGATCGTGCGCGAGCGGATCGGCTTGTAGACCGGAGTCTCCTTCCGCGCCCGGGCGGCGACCGCAGCGTCGGTGTCGTAGGCGATCAGAGCGCGCGGACGCTCCACCCGGTCCATGATCTCGTCGCAGGCGTCGATGCAGAGTCCGCAGTTGATGCACTCGAGCTGCGGCCCGTTGCGGATGTCGATGCCCATCGGGCAGGCCACGACGCAGGCGTTGCAGTCGATGCAGTCGCCGCGGCCCTCCCAGCTCTGGCCCTTCTTGTGTGGACCGCGGGTCTCGCCGCGATCGTACCGGTAGGTGACCTGCAGCGAGTGATCGTCGAGCATCGCGCCCTGGATGCGCGGCCAGGGGCACATGTAGGTGCACACCTGCTCGCGCATGTGGCCGGCGAAGACGTAGGTGGTCGCCGTGAGGATCGCGCACGACAGATAGGACTGGATCGGGGCCTTGCCGGCCCAGAACTCCACGAGCAGCGTCGGCGCGTCGCGGAAGTAGAAGATCCAGGCGCCGCCGGTGCCGAAGGCCACCCCCAGCCAGACCAGATGCTTGCCGCCCTTGCGCCACAGCTTGTCGAGCGACATCGGCGCGGCCGCCAGCCGCATGCGCGCGTTGCGGTCGCCCTCGAAGGCGCGCTCGATATAGATGAAGAGGTCGGTCCAGACCGTCTGCGGACAGGCGTACCCGCACCACAGGCGACCGAACAGCGCCGTCACCAGGAACAGCGCGAGCGCCGCGATGACCAGCAGGCCGGTGATGAAGTGCACCTCCTGCGGCCAGAGCTGGATGCCGAAGAAGTAGAAGCGGCGGCCGAAGAAATCGACCAGCACCGCCTGGTCCGGCAGGGCGCCCGGCCGTTCCCAGCGGATCCAGGGCGTCACGTAGTAGATCGTGAGCGTCAGGATCAGCAGCGCCCACTTGATGCGCCGCCACTGGCCATGGACCAGCTTGGGGTAGATCGGGACGCGAGGCTTGTAGAGACTGCCCTTGTCCTTCGCCTTCTCGCGCACCTTGCCGGCGGCGGACTGCGGGCCCTCCGCCGGCTTGCGCGAGACGTTGTCGATGACGGTGGGCATCAGCGGCTCGCGCCGACGGCGCTCCCCTGCGGCGCGGTCGCCACGGCCGGCGCGGCGGGTGCGGCCGGCTCGGCGTCGCCGCCCGCATTGGCATGGATGTAGACGGCCAGAGCCTTGATCGTCTCGGGCGAGAACCGCGCCTCCCAGGTGGGCATGACGCCGTTGCGGCCGTTCCACAGCTGGTCACGGATCGCAGCCCGGTCCGATCCGTACAGCCACTCGGCGTCGGTCAGGTTCGGGATCCCCTGCGCAGGGTCGCCCGTCCCGGCCGGTCCGTGGCAGGCGGAGCACTGGTCGGCGAAGGTCTGCCGTGCGCGCGCCACCGCGGTCGCGCTGGCCTTGCGGCCCGAGAGCGCCACCACATACTCGGTGAGGTCGTTGATCTGCGCGTCGGTCAGCAGCTGGTCGCGGCCGAAGGCGGGCATGAGCTTTTCGCCACGCGCTTGCGGATGACCCGAGCGGACGCCCACCTGGATCGTGTGGCGGATTTCGTCCAGCGTGCCGCCCCAGAGCCAGACGTCGTCGCGCAGGTTGGGATAGCCCTTGAGCCCCGCCCCGCCCGCCCCGTGGCACGTGGCGCAGTTGTCGCCGAATACCGACTGGCCCACCTGCATGGCGTAGGCCTGCAGTTCCGGGTCGGCTTCGATCTGCTGCAGCGAGGCGTTTTGCAGGCGCGCTTCACCGGCCTGCCGATGTTTGGCCAGGTCACCCAGTTCCTGGACGACCTCGGCGCGGTCCGAGGCGCCGAGGACGCCCTTGGTGTAGCCGGTGATCCCCGGCCAGGCCGGCATCAGAATCCAGTACACGACCGCAAAGAGGATCGTGCCGTACCAGACCCACAGCCACCAGCGCGGCAGCGGGGTGTCGAGCTCCTTGATGCCATCCCACTCGTGACCCGTGGTCTCGGTGCCGGTGTGTTCGTCGCGTTCGCGCTCAGACATGGGGCGCCCCGTCGCTTTCTAGGGTGTCGTCTTCAAGTGGGAGTTGGGCGAGGCGGTCGAACGCCTGCTTGTGGCGCGGCCAGAGCGCGTAGATCAGGCCGCCCGCGAAAATCAGGCCGAAGTAGAGCGTCCCGCCCTGCTGGGCGAAGGTCGCCACGGCCTCGTAGGAAAGGCCGCTCATCGCAGGTTCTCCGGGTCTTCCGCCTTGTAGGTGCGGAAATCGACCATGGTGCCCAGCACCTGAAGGTACGCGATCAGAGCGTCCAGCTCGGTGATCTTCGAAGGGTCGCCGTCGAAGTCGCGCTGCTGCACCTTGGCGCCGTAGCGCTTCTTCAGGTCCGAGGTCTCGCCCGCAAAGGGATCGACCTGCTGCTCGAGATCGGCGCGGGCATTGGCGAGCTGATCCTTGGTGTAGGGCACGCCCACCCGCGTCAGGGTGGCCAGGTGCTTGTCGATCGCGCGGTAGTCCAGCTCACGCTTCGCCAGGAAGGCGTAGGGCGGCATGTTGGACTCCGGCACCACCGAGCGCGGATCGCGCAGGTGATCGACGTGCCAGCTGTCGGAGTACTTGCCGCCGACGCGGGCCAGATCCGGACCCGTGCGCTTCGACCCCCACTGGAACGGGTGGTCGTACATGCTCTCGGCGGCCAGGCTGTAGTGGCCGTACCGCTCGACCTCGTCCCGCAGGGGACGGATCATCTGCGAGTGGCAGAGGTAGCAGCCTTCGCGGACGTAGATGTCGCGTCCGGCCTGCTCCAGCGGAGTGTACGGGCGGACCCCGTCGACCTCCTCGACCGTGCTCTCCAGGTAGAAGAGCGGGCTGATCTCCACGAGGCCGCCGATCGAGACGACCACGATGATCCCGAGCACCAGCCACAGCGAATGGCGCTCGAAGCGTGCGTGTTGCTTCCACATATGCGGGGCCCTTACTCAGCCGCCGCGAGGGCGGGCGTGGGCGTCGCGATCGGGGTCGCCAGGGCCGCCGGAGCGGCGCTGGGCGAGCGGATCGTGCGCCACAGGTTGTAGGTCATGATGGCCGCGCCTCCGAGGTACATGAGACCTCCGATGGTGCGGATGACGTTCTCGATGTGCTTGGCCGCGACGGTCTCGACGAAGGCGTTCGCGAGGTAGCCCTGCGGCGTGTACTCGCGCCACATCAGGCCCTCCATGATGCCGGAGACCCACATCGCGGCGATGTAGAGAACTATGCCGGTGGTCGCGAGCCAGAAGTGCCACTCGACCAGCTGGTCAGAGTAGAGCTTCTCCTTCTTCCACAGCCACGGGACGAGGCAGTAGATCGCGCCGAAGCTGATGAAGCCGACCCAGCCCAGCGCGCCCGAGTGGACGTGGCCGATGCCCCAGTCGGTGTAGTGGCTGAGCGAGTTGACCGCGCGGATCGACATCAACGGGCCCTCGAAGGTGGCCATACCGTAGAAGGCGATGGCGACCACCATCATCCGGACCACCGGGTCGGTGCGCAGCTTGTCCCAGGCGCCCGAGAGGGTCATGAGGCCGTTGATCATGCCGCCCCACGAGGGCATCCAGAGCATGATCGAGAAGGTCATCCCCAGCGTCTGGGCCCACTGCGGCAGGGCCGTGTAGTGGAGGTGGTGGGGACCGGCCCAGATGTAGATGAAGATCAGCGACCAGAAGTGGACGATCGACAGGCGGTACGAGTAGACCGGCCGCCCCACCCGCTTGGGCACGAAGTAGTACATCATCGCCAGGAAGCCGGCGGTGAGGAAGAAGCCGACGGCGTTGTGGCCGTACCACCACTGCACCAGGGCGTCCTGGACCCCGGCATAGGCCGAGTAGCTCTTGGCTTCCAGCAGGCCCACGGGCAGCGCCGCGTTGTTGACCAGGTGCAGGATGGCGATCGTGACGATGAAGGCCAGGTAGAACCAGTTGGCCACGTAGATGTGCGGTTCCTTGCGCTTCCAGATCGTGCCCAGGAAGACGAGGAGGTAGGCGACCCAGACGATGGTCAGCCACAGGTCCACGTACCATTCCGGCTCGGCGTATTCCTTCGACTGGGTGATGCCGGCCAGGTACCCGGTGGCCGCCAGCACGATGAACAGCTGGTAGCCCCAGAACACGAACCACGGCCAGACGCCGCCGGCGAGCCGCGCCTTGCAGGTGCGCTGGACCACATAGAAGGACGTGCAGATCAGCGCGTTGCCGCCGAAGGCGAAGATCACCGCCGAGGTGTGCAGCGGTCGCAACCGACCGAAGTTCAGCCACTCGACATCCGGGAAGTAGAAGATCGTGGGCCAGCTGAGCTGGGCGGCGACAACCACCCCCGCGGCCAGCCCGGCGATCGCCCAGAACATCGTGGCGATGACCCCGGCCCGCACGACGCCGTCCGCATAGCGGGTCGGGTCTGAGCGGAGCTTGCCGTCCGCCATCGGGAGCGACATCGCGAGGAAGGCCAGGAGGAAGGCCGCCAGCATGATCCAGCTGTGGAACCGGAAGCTGGGGTCCGGGCTGAACGCGGTCGCCAGCAAGGCGCCGAACGCGGCCAGGCCGGTGACTATGTAGAGCGCGACGACATCGAACGGCGTGTCGTCGCGGAGAATCTGGGCCTGCGTCATGGAACTCGTCGGCTTCGGTGAGAGACGGCGAGCTTCTGCCGCAGCGTCGCCGGCGCAGCTTTGATCTCCGTCAACGATCGCGGCGCGAGCCCCTGCGACAAGGCGGCGTTCCGGAGGTCCGCAATGCGCCGTCATCCCCATCCAATCGAAGACCGTGTGTTCCGGATCACCGCCGGGACGGTCGGTGGCGTCCTGCTCGCCAGTGCAGGTCTCGCCGCCGACCTCGCCCGCGAACACATGGCCCTCCTGGGGACCATCTGCGGCGCGGGCTCGGCGCCGCACTGCGCCTGGTGCTACGCCGCGGCGGCCCTGGCGCTGGCCGGGATCGCGGCGATCGCCGTGGCTGTCGCCCCGCGCGCTGTCCCGCAGGACGCCTGAGCCGCAGCGGCCCGCGGCGCATCCCACAATATCTGAATCGCCGGACCACCACCGACCCGCGGATCTGCGGGCGGGTCCATGTGCCGCGGTCGCTCCCCACGCCGGGTCAGTTCGAATTCCCGGTTTGCTCCAGATCAAAGCCGCCCCGGAAACGACGCGGCAAAGCGACCCGCAAGCGGCGCCTTACGCCGCCACTAAGGGGATAGAGTCATGAAGACGATGTACGTAGTCACTGCAGCGCTCGCCGGTCTCGCCATGGCGACCCAGGTCCAGGCGCAGACGTTCCAGCCCAAGGCCAAGGGCGACGTGGTCCTCAACGTCCGGATCACCGACGTGAGCCCCACGGGAACCGACCCGATCACGACGCTGGCGGGCGGCGCCACCGGTCTGCGGGCTGACGTCGGCTACGACCTGATGCCGACGATCGGCGTCACCTACTTCCTGAGCGACCACGTGGCGGTCGAGGCGATCGCCGGCACGACCCAGCACACGGTCCGCGCCAAGGGCCCCGCCACGGACGTCAAGGTGAAGGACACCTGGGTCCTGCCGCCGATCGTGTCGCTGCAGTACCACTTCGCGCCCGCGAGCCAGGTGAGCCCCTATGTCGGCGCCGGCGTGAACTACATGCTGTTCTACGGCGGCGACAACAAGAACGGCTTCAACCTCAAGATCGACGACGGCTTCGGGGCCGCTCTGCAGGCCGGCGTCGACGTCGCGCTTCGCGACAGCTGGTCGATCAATCTCGACGCCAAGAAGGTGTTCTTCGAGACCGATGCGGTGGACCGGGCCCGGGGCATCAAGACGAAGGTGACACTGAATCCCTGGGTGCTCTCGGCGGGGGTGGGGCGCCGCTTCTAAACGTCGCGCGTTGATCCTGCGCAAGGCGGCGGCCGCACGGCCTGTCTAGGCTTACCTCCAGAAAATCTGGGAGGTCGGCATGAACCGGTTGAAAGGCAAGGTCGCCGTGATCACCGGTGGCGCGCTCGGGCTCGGACGCGCCACCGCCCTGCGTATGGCCGAGGAAGGCGCCGCCGTCGCGGTCTGCGACCTGCTCATCGACCCGGCCAACGCCCTGGTGGACGAACTCGTCGGCCGCGGCTTCGAGGCCTGCTGCTGGCAGCTCGACGTGTCCCAGGAAGCGGCCGTCGAGCGGGTGATGGGCGAGGTCGCCCGGCGCTTCGGACGGATCGACACCCTGGTCAACAACGCCGGCGTCGCGGGCGCCAACAAGCCCACCGACCAGCTCACGGAAGCCGAGTGGGACTTCGTCCAGGGCGTCAACGTGAAGGGCGTCTTCTTCTGCACCAAGCACGCGATCCCGCACCTTCGACGGGCGGGCGGCGGCAGCATCATCAATCTCAGCTCGATCTACGGCCTGGTCAGCGCGCCCGACGTGCCGCCGTATCATGCCTCCAAGGGCGCCGTGCGGCTGATGACGAAGACGGACGCCCTGATCTACGCCAGCGAGAAGATCCGCGTGAATTCCGTCCACCCCGGCTTCATCTGGACACCGATGGTCGAGGGCTACCTCGAGAGCCAGGGCGGCGTCGAGGCGGGCCGGCCGATCGTCGACGCCCTGCACCCTCTGGGGCACATGGGCGAGCCCGACGACATCGCCTGGGGCTGCGTCTACCTCGCGTCCGACGAGGCCAAATTCGTCACTGGGGCGGAGCTGGTGATCGACGGCGGCTACACGGCCCACTGAGGACCACGCGCCATGCCCTCCGCCATCCCCGCCCTGCTGCGCGCCATCCTGGTCTGGGCGCTGATCATGCTGTGCGAAAGCGCGCACGGCGCGCTGCGCCGCCTGCTGTTCGACGCGGACGTGCTCTTTGCCCTGCGCCAGGTCTCGGTCGGCGTCGGCGTCCTGATCGTCTTTGCGCTGACCTGGGTATGCCTGCCCTGGCTGCGACTGCGCTCGGCTGGAGGGGCGCTGGCGGTCGGCGGCGTCTGGGTGGTGCTGACCCTGGCGTTCGAGTTCGCGCTGGGTCGCGTCGTCGGCCTCTCCTGGTCGCAAATCCTCGCCGAATACGACCTCGCCCAAGGGGGCGTGATGGTGCTGGGTCTGCTGGCCATGGGCCTGACCCCCTGGCTGGTTCTGCGTCTGCGGTCGGCGCCCGGCAGCGTCGGGAAGGCGCCATGAAGCACGCCGTCGTCGTCGCCCACCCTTCCCACTCCAGCCTGAACGCGGCGATCGCGCAGACCTACCGCCAGACGGTGGAGGCGCTGGGCCATGACGTGCTGGTGCGCGACCTTTACCGCCTGCGCTTCGACCCTCGGCTCAGGGCGTCCGAGATCCCCGGACCCCATCCCCCGCGCTTCCGCCCCGATGTCCTGCGCGAGCGGGCGATGCTGGCCGATGTCGATGTGTTCGCCTTCGTCTATCCGCTCTGGTTCAACGCGGCCCCGGCGATCCTCAAGGGCTATGTGGACCGCGTGTTCGGCATGGGGTTCGGCTTCACCCCGATCTTCGGCGGCATGAGCCCGGCGCTCACCGGACGCAAGCTGGTCAGCTACACGACGTCTGGGGCGCCCGACTTCTGGATGCGCGATACCGGCGCTCTGCTCGACGAGGTGCTGGCCAAGGTTCGCACCACGGCCAAGGCGCATTTCCGGGCTCACCCCCCGCAGGTCGCTTGATCCGCCGCCGGCATCGGATCAAGCGCGCGCCCAGCCGATCGGATAGAGTCCCCGCATGAGTACGCGCAACCTGGACGGCCTCTTCGCCCCATCGGTCATCGCGCTGATCGGAGCCAGTGCTCGACCGGGCTCAGTGGGCAATGTCCTGGCGGCCAACCTCCTGGAGGGCGGCTTTGGGGGCGAGTTGCTGTTCGCGAACATCGACGGCGCGCCGGTGTTGGGCCACGCGTGCAGTCCGTCGGTTGCGGCGCTTCCGAGCGTCCCCGACCTGGCGATCGTCGCCACGCCCGCCCCCACCGTCCCCGGCGTCATCGCCGAGCTCGGCGCCCGCGGCTGTCGGGCGGCGGTGGTCATCAGCGCCGGGTTCGAGGGGGACGACCCGGCCAGCGTGGGGCGCCGACAGGCGCTTCTGAACGCCGCCCGGCCCCATCTCCTGCGGATCGTCGGTCCCAACTGCCTGGGCATTCTCTCGCCGGCCACGGGGGTCAACGCCAGCTTCGCCAGCGCCATGCCCCCGCCCGGCGGAATCGCGCTGGTCGCGCAGTCCGGGGCCGTGGCGGCCGCCGCACTGGACTGGGCGCCCGCCCACGGCCTGGGCTTCTCCCGCGTGGTCACCTTGGGCGACTCGCTGGACGTCGACATGGGCGACCTTCTCGACTTCCTGGCGCAGGATCCGGCCACCGAGGCGATCCTGCTCTACATCGAAGGGATCGCCGACGCGGCCAAGTTCATGCGCGCCGGTCGCCTGGCCGCCGCCGCCAAGCCGGTGCTGGTCCTGAAGGGCGGTCGTGGCGCGGCCGGGGCGAAGGCCGCGTTCTCCCACACCCGGGCCCTGGCCGGCGCCGACGCGGTCTACGCCGCCGCGTTCCGGCGCGCCGGCCTCCTACAGGTGGAGGGCCTCGACGACCTGCTCGACAGCGCGCTCGCCCTGTCCCGGGCCCCGCGGGCGGCTCCGAAGTCGCTGACGCTCCTGACCAATGGCGGCGGTGCCGGCGTGCTGGCGGCCGACGCCCTGGAGCGGGCCGGAGGCCGCCTGAGCGTCCTGTCGCCGGAAACCCAGGCCACCCTGCGCGGCCAGCTCGCCGCCAGCGCCGCAGTCGGCAACCCCGTCGATATCCTGGGCGACGCGACCCCGGCGCTCTACGCCGCCAGCCTGTCGACCCTGCTGGGCGCGCCCGAGGTCGACGCCGTGCTTGTCCTCAACTGCCCGACGGCGGTGACCGACAGCGGGGCCGCCGCCGACGCGGTCATCGCCGCCGTCGAGACGATGCCCGGCTCGCGCAAGCCCCTGCTGGCCGGCTGGCTGGGCGAGACTAGCGTGGCCGAGGGTCGCCGCAAGCTCAACGCGGCGGCCATTCCCGCCTTTGCGTCCCCAGAGGCCGCCGTGCGCGCCTTCACGCGCCTCGCCTCTGCGCACGAGCTGCGCGCGCGGTTGCGCGAAACGCCCGACGCGTCGGGCGAGGTCGACGACTCCATCTCAGCCCGGTCGGTCATCGCCGCGGCGCTGGCCGACGGCCGCAGCGCACTGGAGCCGCTGGAGGTCCAGGCGGTGCTCAAGGCCTACGGCGTGCCTGTGCTGGAGACCCAGGTCGCCGACACCCCCGCGGCGTCCGGCGCGATCGCCGCCGGTTTTGGCGGCCGCGTGGCGCTTAAAGTCGTCTCGCGGGACATCAGCCACAAGTCCGACGTGGGCGGCGTTCGCCTGGGCCTGGAGGGTCACGAGGCCGTCGAGCAGGCCGCCCAGGCCATGCACGAGCGGTTGCGCGTGTCGCATCCCAAGGCGCGCCTCGAGGGATTTCTGGTCCAGCCCATGATCGCGCGGCCGCGAGCCCAGGAGGTGCTGGCCGGGCTGGTGCGCGATCCGACCTTCGGGCCAGTGGTCGTGGTCGGCGAAGGTGGGGTCGCCGTCGAGGTGCGCGCCGACCGGGCGCTGGCGCTGGCGCCGCTCGACCTCACGCAAGCCCGCGACCTGATCGGCCGCACGCGGATCTCGCGGCTGCTCGCCGGCTATCGCGACCGGCCGCCGGCGGACCTGGACGCCGTCGCTCGCGTGCTGAGAGCGCTGGGGCGCCTGGCCATCGACGTTCCCCAGGTCGCGGAACTCGACCTCAATCCGCTGCTCTGCGACGATTCCGGCGTGCTGGCGCTCGACGCGCGCATCTCGGTGGAGCCCCGCTAAGTTCGAGCAAGCAGCCGGCCCACCGCGCCCGCCGCCGGGGCCAGGCTCTGGACCCCCAAATACCGATCATGCGCCGAGGCCGCTTGATGCAGGTCAAGGCGTCACACGGCCGGTGCGCCCAACTCTCCCTCAACCGGAGCCCTCGCCATGACCACGCCCGTAGCCCCCGATCGTCTGACCCCCGCCCTTGAGACCGCGGCCGCATGGACCGCGCTGGCCAGCGAGGGGATGGGCGCCTGGACCTGCGCCTGGGACGCGTGGGCCGCCTATCTCGGACGCCTCGCCGTGGCGACGGGCCCGATGGACGTGCTCGACGCCGGCGCGCAGCTGTCGCTTGAGAGCCTGGAGATCTGCAGTCGCGCGGCCGCCACCCGGCTGGGCGGCCTGCGCACGCCCCTGCTCAGCGACGCCTGACGCCCCACCGGCGCACCTATCGCCGCGGCGGCGTCTGGATGCTGCGGAGATAGCCCAGAATTGCATCGACCTCGTCCGGCCTGAAGCGGAATTCCGGCATCTCGGGATGGCCGGTCATGAGGCCTTCCGCCAGCGCCTCGCCCAGCGAGTCGACGTCGTAGCGTCGGGAGAGGTCTCGGAACGCAGGCGCGCCGGCCCGCGGGCTCTCGCCCCGGCGCTCCACCGCGTGACAACCCCCGCAGTCGCGCCGCAGCAGCGTCTGGCCCTGTCGCAGCATCGCGGCGTCGTCCACCGCCTGCCCTGGTTCCGCCCAGACCGACGCCGCGACCACCATCACGCCTGCGGCAAGCGAGGACGCGCGTCGGAGGGAATGCGCTCGCATGATTTGGCTCCTGATCGTGAGCGACAGCCTGGCAGGGCCGTTGTCGAGCGCCATGATGCGGGTCAATCCGACCGTATGGCGCATCAACCCTCACCGTCGACCAGCGGAAACTGCAGAACCGCGATCAGCCCTTCCTTCGCATAGGTCAACTCCGCCGATCCATGCAGGCCGGCCGCCAGGCTGCGCTTCACCAGCCGGGTTCCGAACCCCTCGTGGGCGGGCTCGGCCGTCGGCGGGCCACCCGCTTCCGACCAGACGAGGCGCAATGCGGGCCCGGCGGGTCCCTGCGGCACGGACCACGCCACGGCGACCGACCCGCCTGCGGACAGGGCGCCGAACTTGGCGGCGTTCGTGGCCAGCTCGCCCACCGCCATGCCCAGGGTCACCGCGCGGTTGGGGCGCAGCAGGACCGGTGGCCCGTCCAGCGAGAACGGCGCGCCGTCACGGTCGTACGGTTTGAGCTGCTCGGCCACGATATCGGCCACCGTGGCGCCCGCCCAATCGTTGCGGGTGAGCACGTCGTGGCTCTTCGACAGGGCCATGATCCGCGTATGCACCGCCGCGCTGAACGCCTCGGGCGTGGGGGCGGACCGAAGCGTCTGGGTCACGATCGACTGCACGCTGGCCAGGGTGTTCTTCACCCGGTGGTTCAGCTCGCGGATCAATAGCGCCTCGCGTTCCTGAATCTCGCGTCTCTGGGTCAGGTCGCGGATCACGCTGGTCACCAGTCCCTCGCCATGGTCGGAGAGGAGGCTGAGGTTGGTCTCGATCGGAAACTCACTGCCGTCGCGGCGAAGGCCGAACATGTTGGCGCCGTCGCCCATCCGTCGCGTGGTCGGCCGCGCCAGGTAGGCGCGCACGTGCTCAGCATGGCGACCCCGAAACCGCTCCGGCATCAGGACGTCCAGAGGGCCGCCGACCACGGCTTCGCGCGGGTAGCCGAACAGCTTTTCGGCCTCGGCGTTCATCAGCACGATACGGCCCTCGGCGTCGGAGATGACGATGGCGTCCGGCGCCCCCTCCAGCAGGCCGCGGAACCGCGCCTCGCTCGCCTGCAGCGCGGCCGCGCGGTCGGCGGCTTCCTCGGCGAGCTGCCGGGCGTCGGCCAGGCGGCGCAGAACCATGCCGATGCCGAAGATCCCCGCCAGGGCGGCCAGCCCCAACGCGGCGACATCCACCCAGGACCAGCCCAGGGCGAATCGCGCCGCCGCCAGGCCGGCCAGCGCCGAGACGCTGCCGCCCACACGACCCAGCAGGCTGGTAGTCACCGCAACGACCGCGATCCCGCCCGCCGCGGCCGTCGCGGTTCCGCCGGCCGCCGCGACCACGGCGCCGCCCAGGGCGCCTGCGGCGCCGAGCGCCGCGAGTCGCCAGCGACGGGTGAGACCCGGAGGGAGATGCAGCATGCGCGATCCGAAATGACGCTCCGGCCGCGAGGCGACCGGAGCGTCGAGGAGACCCGCTCGGCAGGGGGACTGCCCGAGCGGGATGACAGGCATCGATGGTGCAGACGCGGCGACGCCGCGACCGTCACAGTTTGCCCAACCCCGCAGCGCACGCCTTGCGCGAGATCAATGTCGCCTGCGTCGAGAGTCACTCACGCTCAGATTGAATCACCTGAACCGGGTCGACAGGCTCGATCTTCTTGATTTGGAGCGCGCTTCGGGGCGACACCGGCGTCCACTTCGCCCCACGCGCTCTAGGCCCGGTTCCACTCGCCATCCGGGCCTTCCAGCTCGGCAAGCCGCCGGACGATCGACACGAAGAAGGCGGTCGACCAGCCCAGCAGGATGATGCCGTTGACGCCCTCGATCGCGCCGACGATGCGCCAGGCGCGGGACAGGACGAGGTCGCCGTACCCGATGGTCGCGTAGGTCGAGGTCGAGAAGTAGAGCGCATCCTCGAAATCGCGGAATTCACCGGCGACGGCGTAGACGGCGGCGTAGAGCCAGATCTCGACGCCATGCAGCAGGAACAGCGTGAAGACGGCGATCAGCACCAGGAGAGCCTGGTCCAGCCGGACGTGGACGGTCCGCACCCGTCCCCCGTGCCGCTGCAGCAGGGCGATCAGCGCCGCGAGACCGGCGAGGTGCAGCAGCGCGGTCAGCGCCACCAACACCGTCGATGCGAACAGCTGTGAGACCAGGCTCACGCCGGCAAGGTGACCGACACGAGTGCGCCGCCGAAGGGCGCTGCGCCCATCCGCGCATGCGCGTTGATGGCGCTCGCCGCCTGGGCGATGCGCGCGCGTCCGCCAGACTCGTAGTCGGCGAAATCGGGCATGCCGATGCCGTCGTCGCGCACGGTCAGCGTGAGCCGGCCGCGTTCGTAGAACAGGCGGATCCAGACATGACCGTCGATATGGTTGGGGAAGGCATGGCGCAGCGCGTTGTCCACCGCCTCGTGCGCGACCAGCTGCAGGTTCTCGACGACATCCTCGGGCAGGCGCAGGTCGGGATCGCAATCCACGCGCACCTGGTGAGCGCCCGGCCTCGCGCTCGCGGCCACCGCGTCCAGCGCCGGACGCGCCAGGACGCCTCGATCGTGCATGGCCGTGGGATTCAGTTGGGCTGTATCGATCATGCGAAGCCTCCATGTGCTCCGCTCACTTTGGCCGTGCGGGCCTGCCGCGGCCTTGATCCAGATCACGTCAGTCGTGGTCTGGAAGCTGCTCGCACATGAGCTCCCGCACGCGATCGGGGCGTTCGCTCCCGCGCCCGCCTCCGCCTACGTCGGCCAGCGCCTCGCAGGCGCGGGCGGTGAACCCGCTCACCTGCGCGACCGCAAAGCTTGAACCGTACAAGTTGCGCCGCGGCGGAACGCCGGGGATCGGCCGAGGGTAGCCGGACGCATGGAAGATCGTCGCATCGCCCTGGCGTCGCACGTGGCAGGCGCTGCGCGGACAGTCCCAATCGACATCGACGCCGACGACGCCCGGGAGCGAACCGGGATAGCACGGCTCGCCGTTGGCCTCGTAGGCGGCCACGACGACGATCCCGGCGGCTGCGGCCTCGTCCACGACCGCGGCGAAGGCGTCGCGGTGCGCCGTGTTGAGCGAGCCCAGGCTGAGGTTGATGAGATCCGCCTCCTGGGCGATCGACCACCGGATCGCGGCGATCAGGGCCGCGGCGCTCGTCTTCAGGCCCTCTCGAAACACCCGCACGGGTATGCACCGCGCCTCCGGCGCCTTTTCCTGGATGGCGGCCGTCACCGCAGTGCCGTGGCCGAGCTGGTCGAGCCAGACGCCCTCTCCCTCGACGACTGCGCCGTCGGACAGGACCATGACGCCCGGGTCGAGCTGGCCGGCGTTGATGTGGTCATGCCCGGGATGGACGCCGCTATCGATGACCGCGACCGAGACGCCCCGCCCCGTCAGCCCGGGAAAGAGCTCTAACGCTGTCGCAAGCATCGGCTCACGCACAGGCGGCCTCCGGCGTTCGCGTCATCGTCGCGCGACCGCCGTCCAGCGTGATGACGGCGTCCGCCATCTCGGCCAGGACAGGTCGGTGGGTGATGACCACGATCGTCGCGCCCGGCAGGGCCTCACGCAGCCCCTTGGCCACCAGTTGCTCGGTCTCGCCGTCCAGCGCCGAGGTGGGCTCGTCCAGGATGAGCACGCTGGGTTTGCGCAGCAGGGCGCGGGCCAGGGCCACGCGCTGACGCTCCCCCGCCGACAGCGCCAGGCCTCGCTCGCCGGTGCGGGTCGCCAGGCCCTCGGGCAGGCGGGCCAGCAGGTCGGCGAGACCGGCCATGCGCGCGGCCGCCTCCACATCCTGGGCGCTGGCGCCCGGCAGGGCGAAGGCGATGTTGGCCGCGATGGTGTCGTTGAACAGGTACGGCGCCTGGTCGACCAGGATCAATTCGCGGCGGAGGTCGTCGAGGCGGACGTCGCGGATGTCGAGCCCATCGACCAGGATGCGGCCGGCCTGCGGGTCCTGATAGCGGACCATGAGGTCGGCCAGGGTGGACTTGCCGACGCCGCTGGGGCCGAGGACCGCGCAGAAGCTGCCCTGAGGGATCTCGAGGTCCACGTCCACCAGCACGGGGTGACGGTCGTAGCGCATCGACACGCCCTCGAAGCGGACGCCCTGGCGGACCTGGTCCAGCCCGGTCGCGCCCGGCCTCTCCGTCACCTCGGCCGGCGTGTCGAACAACTCGAAGATGCGCGCGAGTGAGACGCGCGTCGACGCCACGCCCGCAGTGAGGCCCATCAGCGTCTGGATCGGGCCGAACAGGCGGCCCTGATAGGTCATGAACGCGACGAGGGTCCCGATCGTCATGCGCCCGTCGATGATCATCGCGCCGCCGTAGAGGATCACGGCCGAGGTCGACGCCGTCAGCAGCGCGCCGGGGATCGCGCCCGCCATGAACGACGTAACCTGCATCTTCAGCATGGCCCGGACGAACGCGTTGTTGTTCTGCTCGAACCGCCGCACCTCGTGCTCGCCCGCGCCCAGCGAGGCCACCACCCGCATGCCCATCACCGTATCGACCAGCAGGCTGCCCAGGTCGGCGCCGCGCTCGCGCATCTCGCGGGTGATGAGGGTGAGTTTCTGTTGATAGTGCAGGAAGGTGAGCACGCAGACGGGGATGAGCACGACGCCCACCAGGAACATCCGCCAGTCCAGCCACAGCATCAGCCCGACGCTGCCCACCAGCATCAGCACATTGCTGAGCACCGAGAGCAGCGTATCGGCGGCGACGCGCTGGACGTCGCTCACGTCGCTGTTGATGCGAGACATCAGGTCGCCCAGCCGGAAGCCGCCGAAGAAGCGCGGCGACAGCGTCTGCAGGTGGCGTAGCAGCGCGACGCGGATGTCGAACAGCATCGCCGCCGACGACGACACGTAACGATAGCTGGCGAAGATGTTGAGCGCGTAGCCCACCACGCCGCACGCCACCATCAGGAGCGCGATCTGGATCAGCGCATCCATGTCGCGGCGCAGCAGCGCGTGGTCGATCAGCAACTTGGACAGATAGGGCTGCGCCAGGTTGAGCGCGGTCGAAGCCAGGCTGACCACCAGCACCAGCAGCAGCGGCCGCACGTAGGGCCGGAGGAACGGCGCCAGCCGGCCATAGCTGCGCCAGCTCGCCACGGGCGGCGCGACAGGCGCGGACGGTTGCGGCGGCGTCGCGGCGGGCGTTTCGGTCAAGCGGCCTCCCCTCGCGCCACAAGACGGAAGTCATGCAGCTCGTAGCGGGGCTCCGGCATCTTCGCCAGTCTGGCCGTGCACCAGTCGAACCCCTCGGCGAGGTCGGCGAGCTGGGCGCGCCACCATTCGCTGTCGCCGCCGCTGGCGTAGAACTGGGCGCTCAGACGCAGATGCCGGCGCATCGCGGCCACGATCATCGACTCGAAGTGGATGCGCAGCGCGGCCGGGTCGCCGCCGTCGCGGATGGCCCCGATGACGGCGCAGGCGAGGATGGCCTCGCGCACCGCCTGGGCCGTCCCGTCGCCGCAGATCGGATCGAAGGCGACCGCCGCCGATCCGCAGGCCAGCCAGTCGGGCCCGGCCAGCGACGTCAGCATCCGCGGGCTGGTTTCGAACGCCGCCGAGGTCCGGCCCACGCCGTCAATGCGCGGGGCGATGTGGCGGCTCTGGCCCAGCAACGTCTGCGCCGACGCGCCGACGCAAAGCATCCAGGCCGACCCGTCGCCGGCGGGGATCAGAAACAGCCAGCCGGCTTCCACCGCCTCGATCCCACAGACGGATCGCTCGGCCTCATGGCGAAGGCTGACCTGGGCGGCGGACGTGGTGCGCGCGCCGAAGCGGCGAACCTCGCCCCCCGGGAAGGGCGCGGCCGTGTGGATCGACATCTGGGGACCCGGCGCGACCAAGGCGGCGGATGGCGGGGTCAGCGCGGCGTCGAGGTCGCCCTCCGAAAGCACGATGGCGCCGTGCGGCAGACTCACCGGTTCGGCGGCGCCCCAGGCGACGACGCGGTGGGTGATGCGGGGCCGGTCAGCGAACAGGTCCGGGCGCTCGAAGACGCTGCGCAGCAGCGCCATTGCCGTGTCGCTGAGCAGGATAGCGGGAACCGGGGTCCGCTCTCCCGTCGTCCGGGCCGTGGCGACGCCGGCGCGGGCCAACAGATGCGCGCAGCAGTTCGCAGCGATCCCCGCGCCGTGGATGGCGACGCTCAGGTCCGGCCGGTCGGCGACGGGCGCGCTGGCGCCCGCCTGCCCCGGCGCAGGTGCGCTCACCGCGTGATGACCATGCCCGACATGGTGATGTCGTGGGTCAGTTCCCATGCGCCCTCGGGCTTGAGGGTCTTGGCGTCGTAGACCGCGACGTCGAAGCCCGCACCGTAGATGTACAGCTTCTGCCCGTTGCCCGACATGCCGAAGTAGAAGCGGCGGCGGCATTGGAACTCGGACTTGTCGAGCGCCTTGTTGCTGCCGAGGTCGAAGCGCCAGAACTCGCAGCGCTGGCTGCCCAGTTCGCCGGTGACAGCAACGGTGTAGCCGTACTTTCCGTCGGGCGAGACCTCGAGCCCGGACAGCGCCTTCGGCGAGGGCCCGATCGGCGTGAAGGTGAACTTGCGCGTGTCGAGATCCAGCCGGGCGACGCCGAACGTCTTGTTGTGGATATAGGGATCCTCGGTCTCGAACAGCGACACGAACTGGCCCGGCGTCTGGAGCCGCCCGACGCCGCCGCCGAAGCTGACGTCCTGCATGCCCGGGTACTCGGGCTTGGACAGGTCGAAGTGATCGACCGTCTTCAGGTCGGCGGTGTTCACGACCAGAATCTTGTCGCGGAAGGCGTACAGCGTCTTGCCGTCCGGCGAGAGCATCAGGCCGCCGCGGGCGCCGAACTTCTGGTCGTCGGGTTCCAGTTCGGCGGTCTTCACGACCTGCTTGGTCTGAAGGTCGACCACCATGAACTGCGGCTTGCTGATCCGGAAGGCGTCGATGCCTTTGTCGATCCGCGTGCCCAGGATGTAGAAGTAACGCCCGGTCGGATCAGGCACGCCGCCGCTGAAGCGGTACCGGACCGCGGGCGTGTTGAGGCTGAAGCTGTTGACGATCTTGCGGGTCGCGACGTCCAGCACCTCGATGCCGCTGGTCGTGATCGTCGTGGCGTAGAGCAGCTTGCCGTCGTCGGACAGCCGCATGCTCACCGGCAGGCCGGTCTTGAGATCGACCTCCTGGGTGATCGACCCCTTCGCCTCGTCGATCACCATGAGCTGACTGGGATAGCCGCCCAGGATCATGGTGCCTGCCTGCGCCGGGCTCAGGGCGGCGGCGGCGGCCGCACTCAGGGCGATGAGACCAAGCCGGAGCGTCTTCATGCGACGGACTCTTCCTCGAATGGATGGGCGGGAACGACGGGGTGTCGCGGCTACGGGAAAATCAGGTCCAGCTTGCGCCAGTCCTTCGTGGCCACGGCGCAGTTGCTGGCCCAGTCGGGCGAGTAGTTGACGTGGTCGGCGACCTGCACCGGCCAGAAGCACGTGACGTAGCAGTCGTAGATGTCGCGCTCGACCGGCTGGCAGAGCCCCGCCGTGCCGCCGCCCGCATCGACTTCCCAGCCGGGGAAGAAGGCCAGGCTGCAGCCCATGGGGACGTGCGGTGTCTTGGGGGCGGGCTGCTGCTGCAGGGCCACGACGTCCTCCTCGGTCATCGAGGCCGCCTGGTCGATCCGCTCCGCCTTCCGGTTGATCGGCCGAAGATGCTTCATTGCGGAGCCTTTCGTTGCGCGAGGTGTTCCAGGAACTGCGGATTCTGCGCGCTCACCGCGCCGTAGATGCGCAGGCAAGTGTCCGTCCACTGACGGATCCAGTCGCAGTAGTGGAGGTTGGCGTGGCCGGTGTCGCCGTAGCGCACGAAGGCCTCGTGATGGCACCCGCCGGCGCAGAGCGGCCGGGCCCAGCATGTCTGGCATTCGTACTTGGCGCCGACGTGGCCGCGGGCGAGGAAATCTTCCCGCTTGGCGAGGTCGACCCCGGTGGAGACGTGCCCGAGGGTGTGCGTGTCGGCGTCGGTGAACCGGTGGCAGGGCGACAGGTCGCCTGACGCGCTGACGCCCAGCAGGCCGATGGCCGCGCCGCAGGGATGCGACTTGTTCGCGCCCTGGATCAGCTCGCCGATGGTCTCGCTGACGTTGGAGAAGCCGTGCCGCTGGCCGCGCAGGGCGTATTCCAGCCATTCGTCCGCCAGCGTGTGGAAGTCGGCGACGACGCCTTCCATGCCGCGATCATCCAGGGCGAAGTCCTGGTCGCCGCTGTTGGTGACGGGCGCGAAGCCGACCTCGTCGAAGCCAAGGTCATCCTTCAGGTGGCGGTAGATGCGCAGAACGTCGGTGACGCCCTCGGTCAGGGTCACCCGGGCGGTGATCGCGCGCGTGTTGTGCCGGGCGATCAGCTTGCGCAGCTTGGGCTCGATGATCCGATAGGTGCCGCGCCCGCGCTTGTCGACGCGGCGCATGTCCTGCAGGTCGGGCGGGCCGTCCATGCTGACCGTGACGCCGACCTCGTTCTCGGCCAGGAAATCGATGATCTCGTCGGTCAGCAGCGTGGCGTTGGTGGTGAGGCTGAAGCCGATGCCACGGCCCTGCGCCGACGCCTGCTCCCGCGCATACTCCACCACCTGGCGCAGCAGTTTGAAGTTCATCAGCGTCTCGCCGCCGAAGAACGTGATGTGCACCGCCTGGCGGCCGGTCGACTGCGCCAGCAGGAAGTCGACCGACGTCTTGGCCGTCTCCAGGGTCATGTACTTCGCCTTGCCCTCGGGCGTGGCGATCTTGTTCGGGCCGAACTCGTAGCAGTAGGTGCAGGCCAGGTTGCACTGGTTGGTGATGTTCAGCACCAGCGCCTGCAGCGGGAAGTCGGCCGGCGGGCTGGTCGGCCCGGCGGGCTGCACCGGCGTCACCGTGTCGGCGACGATGCCGCGGACGTAGCGCAGTTCGGCGATCAGCTCCTCGGCGTCGCCGCGGGGGTGGCCTTGACCGACCAGCGCGTCCACCAGCTCGGCGTGCGACATCTCCCGCTCGCCCAGCCGCCGCAGCACATCGCTGGCGCCGTCGTCGAGCGCGAAGATCGCGCCCGCCGTGACCAGGTAGATGAACTCCTGGCCCGCCGCCTGGAACTCGTGCAGCTCACCGCGGCGATACTTGACCGCCGCCATCGACGTCATGGTGGTCATTTGGACAGCTCCGCATGGTCCCACCGCCGGTAGGTCGGCACGGTGACGACGAGATAGGCCTTCCCGACCAGCGGCCGGCCGAACTTGTCCTTGGCGTCCTTGGCGGTCGCGACCACCCAGACCTCGCCATAGTTGTTGCGGCTGAACCGGCGCTTCGGATTGGGGCCTTCGGTCGAGGGCGTGAACAGGGCGTTCGCGCTCAGGTCGCCCACATAGCTGGTGTCGTCGTCGTAGGTGACGGTGTGGAATTCCTCGAGGCCCCAGGTCACGGGAACCGGGCCGATCGGCAGGTCATCCGCGGTCTTGGGCTTGCCGTCGGGGCCGTTGGCGTAGCCCACCACCTCGAACTGCTCGTAGCCCTTCTCGAACTTGATCCCGCCCAGGTGGGCCATGCCCGTCTCGGGCGTCACCTTGAGGTAGTCGATCTTGTCGTAGACCGGCAGCGCCTTCACCAGCACGGCCCCCTTCACGCCGACGTCGCGATGCCCGGGCAGGGCCTTGTCGGCGACATCGACGCTGACCACCAGTTCGCCGGGGCTCGCCGAGACGATCTTGGTCACCGTCACGCCGGCGCCCATGTCGACATCCGCGGGTGAGAGCTTCTGCGGCAGCGCATCTCCGTAGATGTGCACCGCGACACCTTTGGCGCCGGTCTTCAGGGCATAGGGGGTGACCGCTGCGATCGTCGGGTCGGCCGACGCCCGGGTCATCGTCACATTGAACCCGAACTCGTTGTAGGCGCCCCAGTACCACCGACCCTGCGCCATCTTCAGGTCCGGCGCGAACCACATGACCTCGCGACCGGCCTTCTTCGGATCGTCGGGCTGGCCGCCGGCGCCAACGTCGGAGCCGCCGCGCCAGCTGTAGCCGCCGTAGACGGCGCCCTGGCCCTTGCGGGTGATCTCGGCGCCGGACTGGAGCGAACGCAGCTTGGTGACCGTCACAAACCGGTCCGCGGCCTTGCCCGGCGCGATCGTCATCTCGCCCAGGTACAGGCCCTTGCCAGGCAGCGTGGCCGAGATCAGCCACTTGCCCTCGAGGCGCGGCGAGCGGATCCGCGGCGCCCAGGCGGCCCATTCCGGCGTATGCAGCGGCGCCTTCTCGGCCAGGAAGTTCAGCGCCACCTGAGCCGGGGTCATCGGCTTGCCGTCAGGACCCAGCGGCGCGCTGGGCGACTGGCGGAAGTACTGCATCTCAGCCTGGGAGTAGAGCCCGACGTGCATGTTCTGCAGCAGCGCCCACTCGCGCTTGCTGCGTCGCGAGGACAGCGGCTGCGCGAAGGCATGGCACGAGGCGCAGGCGTTACGGACCGTATCGTTCGGGATGTTGGTCTCGTCGATGATGCGCTGCTCGGCGAAGTACATCACCGGCTTGGCTTCTTCGGGCGCCAGGCCGTGGTGGGTCGCCAGGTACTGCACGATCTGGCGCGCTTCCTCGGGCTCCATCACCGCGCCGTTCAGCTTGACCATCCGCTTGATCGTCTGGGCCCAGCCTTCCGGCGTCGACCGCACCCACGAGATGCGCGACAGGTTGCCCTTCGCATCGGCGGCGTGACAGGCCGAGCACTTCTCCTTGGTGAGCGCGTCGGTGACCGGGATGCCCTGGTCGGTCTCCTCCCAGTCGACGGGGTCGGAGCCCGGCGTCTTGCTGCCCTGCGCCACGACGACCGAGGCCGAGAAGACGCCGACCAGCATCAGCGACAACATCCCGAACCTGCGAAGGGCGCCCGCGCCGCCGCCGATCCTCAGCCGTCGCTTTACGGTTTCCGCACCGGCCTGGCCGCCATCGGACGCGCCGACATCGCTTTGCGGGACGTTCATCTCGACACCACCCCCTCGCCGATCCGGAAAGATGTCTCACGGATCGTCCAGGCGCCAGTGGGATCGCCAGCGGCCTAGCTTGGTCAAGCGGGGGTCTGCAGGAATTGCGCGCCGACGGCGGACTGCAGCGCAATTTGGCAAAGAAGCGGCAGAAGCTGCAGCAGCGGCGCCTATTTCTTCGACGCGCGCCTGTGCTCCCGGGCCGCCGCTAGGCCGGAATCGCCAGCCATGCCCGCCAGTCGGAGGGAGGCTCGGGGTAGGAGCTGACGACGGGACCCAACGCGTCCCGCAGCGGGTCGAGCCATGCCTCATAGTTCTTCCATTGCTCGAGTCCGTCCTTGAAGATCGGCCGGCGGACCTGTTCGGAGCTGGCGGTGCGGACGGCCCGGTCGTTGTTGTAGAACTCCAGGCAGCCCGGCTCGAACGGCAGATCCAGGTCGGCCAGCAGCCGCCGGACCTCGCCCTCGGTGTCCGCCACCATCTGTTCGTAGATCACCCGGCGCACGGCCCCTGGCGCGGCTTCGTCATAGGCGGCCATCAGCGCGACGTAGTCACGGTAGTAGCGGCCGATCTCGGCCAGGTCATAGGTGAAGACCTGCCCGCGCGCGAAGTGCTGCTTCCACCCCGAGACGCAGCAGCCCAGCGGGTGGCGTCGCGCATCGATGATCTTGGCGTTCGGCAGGATCAGCCGGATCAGGCCCACGTGCTGCCAATTGTTGGGCATCTTGTCGATGAACAGCGGCCTGTCCGTCTGGCGGTGCACGCGCGTGCGCTCGATATACTCTTCGCCCAACCGCAGGCGGTCGGCGGGGGTCAGCGACGCGACCATCGCCCGGAAGTCCGTGAACTCGCCCTGGTCCACCCGCGACTGCAGGCGGCTGGCGATCACCATCATCTCGGACAGTTCCATCGTGCCTTCCACCTGGCTGTGGCTGGCGAGGATCTGCTCCACCAGGGTCGAGCCCGAGCGGGGGAGCCCGACGACGAAAATGGGGTCGGCCGCCGGACAGCCGCCGGGCCCCATCTGCGCCAGGAACGCGCCGGTGAACGCCTGAGCCGCGGCCGCCACCTCCGCCGAGAACGCCGAAGCGTCGTACGGCGCCAGCGTGCGGCGCAGGCGGTTGCCCAGATCGTAGTGTCCGAAGGACGCGGCGTAGTCGCCCGCGTCCTCCAGCGCCTTGCCCAGCGAGAAGTGCAGGTGGAACACATCCTCCCGCGCCGCCTCCCGCGCCTGATCCAGCGCCTTGAGCGCCGCCTGCATCGCGGCCACGTCTTCGGGCCCCAGTTTCACCGTCTTGAGGTTGGCCAGGCTCCACCAGGCCTCGCCCATGGTCGGGCGGCGCGTCACAGCCTCGCGGTAGGCCCGCACGGCGTCGGCCTGCTTTCCCAGGGTCTTCAGCACGTGGCCGAGGTTCTGCCAGACCTGCGGCTGGTCGGCGTCGTCGGCCAACAGCCGCTCGTAGATCGCCCCGGCCTGCGCCTGATCGCCCAGACGCACCAGCACCGAGGCCCTGAGCAGGTCGTGGCTGGGGCTCCGGATCGGGGAGTCGGCCAGGACCTCGGCATGCTCCAGCGCCTCGGGCAGACGATTGGTCTGCATCAACAGGCGGACCAGGAAGTCGCGCGCCAGGTCGAAGCCCGGCGCGACCGTCACGGCGCGTTGCACCAGCTCCAGCGCTTCGGTCATGTCGCCGCGCCGCCAGCTGATCTCTCCCAGAAGCCGGATGGCCGGTGGGTCGTCGGGCGCTCGATCCAGACGTGCGGTCAGGATCGAGACGGCTTCGTCGAACCGATCGTCCTTCATCGCGACCGCCGCCCTCAGCAGCTCGGGGTCGTGGGACGACGCGTGCACGCCAGACAGGTCGGCGCGCCAGGCGTCCGCGCCGCGACCGGCCTTCCGCAACTCCTTCGCCAGAAGAAACCATCCGCCTGAGACCCGGGGCTGCAGACCGGTGAGGCGAATCAGGGCGTCGATCGCCTGGCCCCCGTCACCGGTCTCGCTCGCTGCCTGCGCCAGCTCCCAGAGCACGGCCGGCACGCGCGGGTAAGCGCGCGAGAGACGGTTGAGACGGCTCAGCGCGGTCTTGCTCCGGCCGAGTCGCCTCAGGGCCTGACACGCCACGAGTTCGGCCGCCGGCAGCCCCGGGGACTGCTTCAGGATCGCTTCGGCGTGGGCCAGCGCCGCGGCGGGCTGAGTCTCCAGCAGGGCTGCGATGTCGGCCGGGGACGGCGCAGCGGGCGCCCGGGTGTCGGGGCCGATCATGAGGCCCGGTCCACGACGACAGATGCGGGCGCCCCGGCATGCGGCAAGATCGGCACGGCGACGTCCTTATTCCTGTCCGGGTCCCGTCAGCGCGACCCCCATCGCATCGGGCCTTGCGCGCGTCGCGCGGGCAACAGAGGGGTCCGCCGGGGCGCCAACAGCCTTCGCCATGGCAAGCTCCTTGGGCGCCCGCGCACAAAATTGCGACATCTGATCAGGTCACAGGGCCGTCACCCCTACCCGACATCAGGTTTCATGGCGCAACGCGCTTGACACGTCTGAACCGCGTTCAACCAATCAGAATTCAAGCACTTTCGCGGAGTGCTGAATTTGCAAAACACCCGACTGATGCAGAAAGTTTTCTGCACGGTTGGCAAAAACAAAGACGTTTCCGGGGATCTTGTCTTCGGAGATCAGCACTTGTGCCCAGCTTGGACCCGACTTCGGGCCTGACGACGTCACGGGCGGCGTCCCAGCAAGCATGACACAAGCAACGATAAGGCCGGAGTGGAAGGAGACATTTAGCATCAGGACTTGGGGGATAATCAAACATGACTGCTCGAAAGACTTCCCGTAGGACGCACATCCTCGGCTTGCTGGCGGCGACGACGTTTCTGACCCCGCTGGGGGTCGCGGGGACCGCCTTCGCCCAAACCTCAGACGCCGGCGGCGAGGACGCCGCGGAACCGCTCCTCGGCGAAGTCATCGTGACCGCCACCCGCCGCGCCGAAAGCATCCAGAAGGTGCCGATCTCGGTCCAGGCGCTGAGCACCGAGAAGCTGGCCGAGCGGCAGGTCAAAGGCCTCTCCGACCTCGTGACCCTCCTGCCCTCAGTCTCGTTCGCCGGCCTCGGGCCGGGACGGCAGACCACGTACTTCCGCGGCATCGTGCCGGCGGGCGGCACCTACGCTTCGGTCGGCTACTACCTCGACGACATCCCGATCACCGGCGTCGGCGTGCCCGACATTCACGTCTACGACCTGGAACGTGTCGAGGCCCTCTCGGGTCCGCAAGGGACGCTGTACGGAGCCGGCTCGCTGGCGGGCACCATCCGCTTCATCAGCAACAAGCCCAAGCTCGACCTCTTCGAATGGGGCTACGATCTCGAGGGCAACAAGTACGGGCCGGGCTCCATCGGCGGCCAGCTCGAGTCCTTCGTCAACGTGCCGGTCAGCGAGACCATGGCCGTCCGCGGCATGGCCTATGTCCGTCGCGACGGCGGCTACGTCGACAACACGCCCAACAACGGCAAGCTGAACGACGGCCGTTCGTCGGTCCTGACGCTGGGCGACAACAACCCGGCGACCTCATTCACGCTGGACAACTCGGCCATCGCCGAAGACGACTACAACACGGTCCGCGAGTTCGGCCTGCGCGTCGTGGGTCTTTGGGAGCCCGCGCCCGGCTGGCAAGTCACGCCGCAGGTCACGGCGCAGTACCAGACCGCCAAGGGCTATTTCGGCTTTGACCCGCGCGTCGGCGACCTCGAGGTCCACGACTACGACGAGACCAAGAACGACGACCGCTGGTACCAGGCCCAGCTGTCGGTCCACGGCCACATCGGCGACTGGGACGTGGTGTCCGCGACCGGCTACCACCAGCGCCGCACGAAGCTGCTGAACGACTACACCTACTACACCGTGACCTATGACGGCTTCGGGCCCGGGTACGAGAACTACCTGCAGTTCTTCGACAAATCCGGATGCTCAGGAACCGGCGCGACCCTGCGCTGCACGAAGTTCCTGAACCCGACCCAGTACTTCCACGGCCTGACGTACCGGGACAAGTTCACCCAGGAGTTCCGGGTCACGACGCCCGATACGTGGCCGTTCGACATCACGGCGGGCGCCTTCTACCACTGGCAGAAGCAGGAAAATAACACCTACTACGCCATCCGCGGGCTGGATCAGATCGTGGGCTACACCCGCGCGGGCGGGGGCGACAGCAACCCCGCGGGCCTGGGCATCCCCGTCGCGAACGGCGGCACCATGATCCTGGGCACGCCGGCGGTGAAGGAGGACGGCTTCTACATCGTCGAGAGCGACCAGATCTATCACGACAAGGCGCTGTTCGCCGAAGGCCACTACAACATTACGCCCACCCTGAAGCTCACGGCCGGGATCCGCTATTTCAAGACGGACTACACGATCAAGGGCTTCGCGGGCGTGATGGCGTCGGCGCTCAACACCACGACCTCGCTCAACGTGCCGACCAACACGAAAGGCTGCGTGCTGCCGCTGCCCAAGCAGCGGCTGCAGTGCCTCAACACGAACTTCGCCGCAGCCGACCAGGTGGGGCGCTACGACGAGAGCGGCGAGACCCACAAGATCGCGCTCGACTGGCAGATCACGCCCACCAAGATGGTCTACGCCAACTACTCGACCGGCTTCCGACCGGGCGGCTTCAACCGCCCCCTGCGCATCCGCAACGTCGGCGTCGCCACGGTGGACCCGTTCAAGTCCGAAGAGCTGACCAACTATGAGATCGGCATCAAGACCCTGTGGGGCGGCAACTTCCGCTTCAATGCGGCCGTCTACTTCGAGGAGTGGGACAACATTCAGTACTCCGTGGTGGTCTCCGGCGCGCAGGGCGCCGGGATCACCGGCAACGCCGGCAAGGCGCGGGTCTACGGCATCGAGTACGACGCCGACCTGAAGCTGGGCGAGTTCACGATCTCCTCGTCCGGCGCCTACAACGACGCCGCGCTGGACGGCAACTTCTGCAACTTCGCCTTCGACGCCACGTCGCGCGCGATCACCCAGCTGGCGTCGTGTACCCTGGGCGCGACGGTGCCCGGATCCAGCCCGCCGACCCCACAGGTCGCCGCGGCGGACGGCACCCGCCTGCCGCGCCAGCCCAAGTTCAAGGGCACCACCTCGGTCCGCTACGACACCGAGTGGGGCGACTACACCGCCTTCGTCCAGGGCGCGGCGCTGTATCAGACCGGCGCGACCCAGGACCTGAACGTCTTCAACAACGACCTGCTGGGCAACACCTCGGGCTTCGTCACCTTCGACTTCTCGGGCGGCGTGAAGAAGGACAACTGGACCTTCAACGTCTTCATGCAGAACGCCTTCGACCGGCGCGGCCAGCTGACCCGCAACACCTTCTGCTCGATCGCCTTCTGCTCGGGCTCCTCGCGGGCCTTCCCGATCAAGCCGCAGTTCTTCGGCGCCCGCTTCGGCCAGAGGTTCTGACGAGCTAACCGGACGTGAAGAGGCCGGCTGGGCCCCGGGGACACTCCCGGGGCCCACGCCGGCCTTCGCGCATTTCGTGTCGCGACTCTGATCCGACAGAC
The DNA here is from genome assembly GCF_965284355.1 of Phenylobacterium sp. Lineage (NCBI taxonomy): Bacteria > Pseudomonadati > Pseudomonadota > Alphaproteobacteria > Caulobacterales > Caulobacteraceae > Phenylobacterium > Phenylobacterium sp. The sequence goes on from NZ_OZ260078.1 coordinate 1,851,114, forward strand.
GCCGCTGAGGAACGTCCGGACTCGCCGGCGCCACATCATGTAGCTATTAGAGATACATGAATCACGACAGCCGCCTCTCCGGTGTTCTCCACGTCCTCCTGCACATGGCCGAGCACCAAGGCCCTGTGACCTCGGAAACACTGGCGCGCGCGATGCAGACCAACGCCGCTGTAGTGCGCCGGACATTGTCTGGTCTGCGCGAACGCGGCTTCGTGCGTTCGGAGAAGGGCCACGGCGGCGGCTGGCGGCTGGGACGCGACCTCGCCGAGATCACGGTCGCCGACGTCTACGAGAGCCTCGGGCGGCCTTCGCTCTTCGCCATCGGGCACCGCGACGCCGATCCGTCTTGTCTGGTCGAGCAGGCGGTCAACGTCCACCTCGACGGCGTGCTGCGCGAGGCCGAGACGCTGATCCTCACCCGCATGCGAGCCGTCACCCTGGCCGACCTCAGCGCCGAATTCCATGCGCGCTTCTCCGCGCTCACCGACGCGCGCTCCCTGGAGTCCTCCCATGCCTGACCAAGCTGACACGAATCCGCTGCTCAAGCCCTTCGCCGATCCGGAGGCGGTCGCGCGCTACGCGGAGGGTCCGCCCCGGTTCGTGCCCGGGTTCGCGGACCTTCACCGGATGACCGCGATCCTGCTCGCCGAACGCGCCCCGCCCGCCGCCCGCGTCCTGGTGGTGGGTGCGGGCGGCGGGCTCGAGCTTCGGGCCCTCGCGACCGCCCAGCCCGGCTGGACTTTCGTAGGCGTCGATCCCGCCGCGGAGATGCTGAAGCTCGCGCGCACAACCCTGGGACCGATCGCCGGGCGGGCCGAATTGATCGAAGGCTATGTGGACGACGCGCCAGACGGGCCCTTCGACGCCGCGACCTGCCTCCTGACCCTCCATTTCCTGGACGCCGCCGAACGGCGACGCACGGCCGCGGAGATCCATCGTCGCCTTCGGCCCGGCGCGCCGTTCGTCGTCGCCCACTCGAGTTTCCCGCAGAACCCCGAGGTCAGGTCGCAGTGGCTCGCACGCTACGCCGCCTTCGGCGTGTCGCACGGTGTTGAGCCTGCGCAGGCCGAAATCATCCGCGCGACGGTGGACGCGAGCCTCGCCTTGCTGTCACCCGAGGAGGACGAGGCGGTGCTGCGCGAGGCGGGCTTTAGGGAGGTGACGCCATTCTACGCCGCCTTCACCTGGCGCGGATGGGTCGCATACGCATGATCCGTCAGGCCCCGTTGTCGGCCCGTGTTTCGCCGGCGAACCTGTGAGGCGAGCGAGAGCGTAGACAGGCTCACGCCTTGCCGGACGACCGTTCCGGTCTGCGAGGCGACTGTGTCCTCATCGATGGGAGAAGAAATGGCGCGCCCGGAACGATTCGAACGTCCGACCCTCAGATTCGTAGTCTGATGCTCTATCCAGCTGAGCTACGGGCGCGTCTGGCCTTGCGGCGAGGGCGCGGAACCTAGTCGGGGGCGGGAGGGAGCGCAAGACCCCCTCCCACCAATATTTTCGACCTAGCGCCGCGGGAACGGCAGGGCCCCGCCCAGGATGCCCTGGCGCAGGATGTCGGCGGCGCTGGGCGGCTTGGGCGGCTGCTGGGGCTGGCCCGGCTGCGGCTGGGGCGCGCCGGGGGCTCCGGCGCGGCGGCCGCCGCCGCCCATCATGGCGTTCATGTCCTGGCCCAGGATGCCGCCGGTGGACGAGCGATAGCGGACCTTCACGGCCCACTGCTGGTTCCAGGTCACCTTCGGATCGGTCGGGCGCGGCGGATAGACGAAGTTCGCCTCGCCGCCATAGGCCATCAGCTGGACCATCGCCGAGGGTGCGGCGTCGACGAACTCCTTAGGCACCGCGCAGGTCTTGGTGGCAGGGCCCATCAGCGTCTTGTTCGCGACCAGGCGGGTGATGTCGCCGGTGCTGAGGAAGTCGGGGTTCGAGAAGGCAGAGGCCTGGATCTCGGACGACGACCACATGACCACCGTCTCGCCGTCGCCGCCGCCGATGGCCGAAGCGTAGTAGGCCTGGGCGTTGCCGACCAGGTTCCAGCCCAGGTTGACGCCACCCGCGGGGCTGCGCGCGTTGGTGGTCAGGTTGAGGGCGCCCAGGAAGTCCTGGTCCTCCTCGAGCATGAAGCTGATCTCGGGCGTGTAGTTGCCCTGGATGGTGTGGGGCCCCACCAGCGAGCCGTTGGAGGGCACCGAGGTGCGGGTGTCCTTGTTGGGCCATTCGCCGTAGGTGCGGTTGCGCGACGGCGACGGCGGCTGCATCGGGCGATAGTCGATGCCGCGGAAGAGGCCGGCCGCGCTCTGCGGATTGGCGGCCAGCTTGGCGAAGTCGATGACATAGGGCTGGCCGGGACGGGCGCGCTCGCCGCAGCCCCAGAACACCAGCATCCGGCCGCGGGGCTTCTGGTACTCCTCGGGGATCTGATCCGGCCGCTCCTCGCGCGTGACCGGCGTCACCTTGGGCGTCAGCAGGGGCAGGCTGGCGCCGACCTGAAGGTTGCGCGGCGGCAGATGCTCGGCCTGGGGGGCCGTCGTCGTCTGCGACGAGCCCAGCTGCAGCATCAGCGTCTTCGACGGCCCGCCGCCGCCCATCATGGCCCGCATGATGGCCGAGGTGTCGGGCTGGCCGCCGCCGGGGCCCATCGCGGGCATGCCGAAGCCGGTCTGGGTCTGGGCGCTCATCCAATACGTGGCCACCGGACCGGTGACCTTCTGTTGCGCGCCGGCCGACATCGGGACGGTCGTGACGATGGCGGCGGCGCCCGCGGCCAACGCGAGCTTGGGGCCGAGACCCATGGGAACTCTCCTGAACAATCCTGGTCTTTCGAAACTAAGCCCTGGCCGCGCCGAGCGGTATCCACTTTTGCGCCGGACCGGGCTGCGGTTCTGCGGACGGCGCCTAGCTCTGCAGGTCCCGCCAGCAGGGGACATACGCACCCGGCCACGGCTTGGCTTCAAAGACGCCGCGGGCGATGGCGCGGGCCAGGGTGTCGGCGGCCAGGGCGCCCAGGCGGGCGAGCCCATAGTTGTCGGCCACCGGCTTGCGCCCGGTGGAGATCGCGAAGACCACGTCCCCGTCGAACGGCGCGTGCACCGGGCGGATGGCGCGGGCGAAGCCGTCCTGGGCCATCACGGCCACCCGCTTGGCCTGGGCCGGCGTCAGGATGGCGTCGGTGGCCACGCAGGCGATGGTGGTGTTGCGGGCTTCGGACGGGCGCTTGGCCGAGCCCCACTCGTCGGGGCCGGCGCGCAGGCCGGCGGGGCCCAGGCCGCCGAACTCGCCCTCCAGTTCGAACGGCGCGGCCCAGAACGTGCGGCCGCCCGGCGCGATCACCGAGCCCCAGCTGTTCACCGCCACGATGGCGCCCACCGTGTAGCCGTCGGCTGTGACCGCCGAGGCGGACCCCGTGCCGCCCTTCAACCCGCCCGCCATGGCGCCATAGCCCGCGCCCGCCGTGCCCAGCGCGAAGTCCAGGCCGGCGGCGGCGACGGCGCGCTTGCCCAGTTCGCGATGCGGCGGGTCCTCGCCCCACAGCTTGTCGCCGCCGTTGGCCATGTCGAACAGGATCGCGCCCGGCACGACCGGCGACTTCGGGATGCCGTCCACCATGCCGTAGCCGCGGCCTCTTGCGCCCAGCCAGGCCACCACGCCGTCGGCGGCGCCCAGGCCGTAGACCGAGCCGCCCGACAGCACGACGGCGTCCACCGCGTCGACCAGGTTCTCAGGCGCCAGCGCATCGGTCTCGCGCGTGCCCGGCGCCCCGCCACGGACGTCACAGGCGGCCACGGCGCGGTCGTCGGGCAGGATCACGGTGACGCCGGTGCGGGCGACCGCGTCCTCCGCCTGCCCGACTTTGAGGCCGGGGACGTCGGTGATCAGGTTGCGCGGGCCTGGACCGGGGCGGAATGCGACCATAGGTGGGACCTCGCACACCGCAGCGTTTGTTGTCCAATGACGGCCCGCTATGGTGATGCCGCCTGGCTGTTTCCTTTGGAAACAGCGTCGGTCTAAGGAAGCGGCGCGTCCCTGTCGCAAACCCGCGACCGTCTTTGCGCGACGCGCCCGTTGGAGCCATCCGCCTGTGAATAAGTCGATTGCCCTCGCCATCGCCGCCGTGCTCGCCGCATGCGCCTCGCCCGCGACGTCGCAGTCTCCGGCCAGGTCGGCTCAGGGCCAGGCCATGGTGGCCGCCGCCAATCCCATGGCGGTCGAGGCCGGGCTGAAGGTGCTGCGGGCCGGCGGGACGGCGGTGGATGCGGCCGTGGCGGTCCAGGCCACCTTGGGCCTGGTCGAACCGCAGAGCTCGGGGCTGGGCGGCGGGGCGTTCCTCACCTTTTACGACGCCAAGACCAAGCAGGTGACTGCCTACAACGGCCGCGAAACCGCGCCGGCCGGCGCGACGCCCCAGCTGTTCTACGGCGACGACGGCAAGCTGATGAACCGGGGCGCAGCGATCCAGTCGGGCCGCTCCACCGGCGTCCCGGGCGCGGTCGCGATGCTACATCTTGCCCAGCAGGCGCACGGCAAGCTGGCCTGGAAGGATCTGTTCGGCGAGGCCGAGCGGCTGGCCCGTGACGGCTTCCCGGCGCCCACCCGCATGGCCAACGCCGCGAACGGTCGCAGCGGCGGCACGCCCGACGCCGTGGCCTACTTCACCAAGCCGGACGGTACGAAGATCAAGGCCGGCGACACCGTGAAGAATCCCGCCTACGCCGCCACCGTCCGCAAGATCGCCGCCGAGGGCCCGAAGGCCATCCTGGAGGGGCCGATCGCCGAGGCCATCGTCGCCAAGGTGCGCGAGGGCGCCAATCCCGGCACGCTGAGCCTGGCCGACCTCAAGGGCTATAAGCCGCAGGCCAGCGCCGCGCTGTGCCGGCCCTACCGCGTCTACATCGTCTGCACCCCGCCCGCGCCGTCGGGCGGTCCGGCCGTCCTGGAAGGCCTGGGCCTGCTGGAGCGGACCGACATCGCCAAGCACCCGAACTCGGTCGAGGGCTGGTACCTGTTCAGCCAGGCCAGCCGGCTGATGTACGCCGACCGCGACCGCTACATGGGCGACCCCGACTTCGTGAAGGTGCCCACCGACGGCCTGCTGGACCGCGCCTATCTGGACGAGCGCGCCAAGCTGATCGGCCCCACGGCCGCGGCCACGGTCACCGCCGGCTATCCCAAGGGCGCGCCGGCGCTGGCGCGGGACAAAACCCAGGAAGTGTCGGGCACCACCCACCTCGTCATCGTCGACAAGTGGGGCAACGTCGTCTCGATGACCACGACGGTCGAGAGCACCTTCGGCTCGGGCCGGATGGTCCACGGCTTCTTCCTGAACAACCAGCTGACCGACTTCTCGTTCGCGCCGGTCAACGGCGACGGCACGCCGGCCGCCAACGCGGTGGGCCCCGGCAAGCGGCCGCGCTCGTCGATGGCGCCGGCCATCGTGCTGGACAAGGACCGCAATTTCGTCGCCGCCGTCGGCTCGCCCGGCGGGCCGTCGATCCTGGCCTACAACCTGAAGGCCCTGGTGGGTCTGCTGGACTGGAAGCTGCCGGTGCAGGAGGCCATCAACCTGCCCAACCTGATCGCCGGCGGCAGCTTCTACGCCGCCGAGGTCGACAAGTTCTCGCCCGAGCTGCGGGCGGGGCTGGAGGCCAAGGGCGTGAAGATGAGCTCGGGCTTCGGCGCCGAGGGCTCAGGCCTGCACGGCATCGAGGTCACCCCGCAGGGCCTGCGCGGCGGCGCCGACCCCCGTCGGGAGGGCGTGGCGAAGGCGCCGTAAGCGCCGACCCCGGCGCGCTGCGCGCCGCAGGCGCTGTCATTTGGAACCACGAAATACACGGAAAACACGAACGCGCCTGAGGGCCCACTTAGCTCCGGACTCGCTCCGGCCCCTTCATGCTTTTCGTGTATTTCGTGGTTCGATTCTAAAGGCGCTGGCGCGCCTAAGCGGTAGCCTTCCCGCGCCGCGGCCGGGCCTTGGGCGCGTCGGGCAGGCGCAGTTCGAAGACCGTGCCCTGGTCGCCGGTCACCGAAAGCGTCAGGTCGCCGCCGTGGCCCTGGGCCAGCTCGCGGGCGATAGCCAGGCCCAGGCCGGTGGAATCCGGCCGGCCCGATCCGGCGAACGGCTGGAACAGGCGCTCGCGGATGCGCTCGGGCACGCCGGGCCCGTCGTCCGAGATGCGGATCAGGCTGGAGCCGCCCACCGTCTCCAGCGACACCTCGATGCGGCCCGGCCCACTGCGCGCGGCCTCGTGCTCGATCGCCTGACGGGCATTGCGCAGCAGGTTGACCAGGATGCGGTGCAGTTGGTCCGGGTCCGCGGTGACCTGGTCGGCCGCGGCCACCTTGCTTGCCAGCTTGACGCCGGAGTCCGGGATGCGCGCCTCGGCCGACGCTTCCGCCAGCGCGTCGGCCAGCTTGACCACCTGGGGCTCGGGCGCGGCCTCCTGGGTCTTGCCGTAGACCAGCACGTCGGCGGCCAGCTTCACCGCACGATCCAGAGCGCGCTCCAGGCGGGGCAGCGCCTGGCTGACCTTGGGATCCTTCGACGCCGCCAGCCGCTCGGACGCCAGCTGGGCGCTGGTCAGCATGTTCTTCAGGTCGTGGTTGATCTTGGCCACCGCCTCGCCCAGCGCCGCCAGGCGGGCCCGCGAATTCAGCGCCGTGCGCAGGTCGGCCTGCATCAGGTCCAGTTCGATCTCGGCGCGCCCGATCTCGTCCCGGCGGCCCGAGAGCTGGATCTTGGCGGCCGGATCGTCGGGATCGGCCCGGAACCGCTCCATCGCGAACGTGATCCGCTGCATGGGCCGCACCAGGAAGAGGTTCAGCGCCAGGTAGACGATCAGGCCGGCCAGGGCCGAGACCCCCGCCACGATGGCCACCAGGCGCCAGAGGTAGGCGGCCAACGCCCGCTTGAGCTCGGTGTCGGTGGCGACGAACTCGATGAAGTCGGCGGGGCGGAAGCGCGGCTCGGCCACCACGCGCATTCGCTCGCCCGAGCCCATCAGGGTCTGGAACGGGGCGAACAGGCCCAGGCCCGCCGCCCGCGGCCGCAGATCGACCAGATAGGGCGGCTTCGACGGGCGGGAATTGGCGAACACCAGCCGGCGCACCCCGTCGTTCGACACGGCCACGATCTCGACCCCGGCGCCGGCCAGGAGCTGCGACTTCAGCTGTTCCGAGACCACGCGGTCGGGCGCCACGTCGGCGGCCAGCGAGGCCAGCTCGGCGGCCCGCACCCGGTCCAGCAGCCACTGCTTCTCGTAGGCCGCCATGGCGGGCGGGATCGCCACGGCCCCGCCGAGGGCCGCGAACACGACCGTCAGCACCAGGAGTCGCGCAGAAAGGCCGCCGGGCCAGAAGAGGCGGCGGCGCCGGTTCCGCTCCGGGGCTTCGGTCGGTGGGTCCGCCATCGTCCTAACGAATTAGTGCAGCCCGGGCCCCCCGGCAACGAGAGGGCTGACCCGCCTAGACTATTCGGCCCCGACCGCTTCCGCCACGGACCGGAAGCCGTCGGCCTGCAATCGCTGCGAAAGATCGCGTTTTATGTGCACAACCAGGCCCGGACCCTCATAGGCCAGCGCCGAATAGAGCTGAACCGCCGAGGCTCCCGCCCGGATCTTGGCGTAGGCGTCGGCGCCCGAGGCGATCCCGCCCGCCCCGATCAGCAGGAACCGGCCGTCCGCCGCCTTGCGGAAGCGGCGCAGCACCTCGGTGGAGGGTCCGAGCAGGGGCGCGCCCGAGAGGCCGCCGGCCTCACCGGCATGCCGCGATTTGAGGAGCGGCCGGGCCACCGTGGTGTTCGAGACGATCACCCCATCCAACCTATTGGCCGCGACGGTGTCGGCGATCGCCTCGATCTCGTCATCGTCCAGGTCGGGCGCCACCTTGAGGAACATCGGAACCGCGACGCCCTGCGGCAGGGAATCGGCCGTGTCCATCAGCCGGCCCAGCAGGTCTTCCAGCGCCGCCTTGGTCTGCAGCGCCCGCAGCCCGGGCGTATTGGGCGAGGAGATGTTGATCGTGAAGTACGAAGCCATGCCCCAAAGCCGGCGCAGGCCGGCCGTGTAGTCCGCCAGCCGGTCGACGGAGTCCTTGTTGGCGCCCAGGTTGGCGCCCACTACGCCGCGGCGATGATGCGCCAGCCGGGCGGCGAACGCCTCCAGGCCCTGGTTGTTGAAGCCCATGCGGTTGATCACCGCCCGGTCCTGCCACAGCCGGAACAGCCGGGGCTTGGGATTGCCGACCTGGGGCAGCGGCGTGACCGTGCCGCATTCTACGAACCCGAAGCCCGCCGTCAGCATCGGCCCGAACACCTCGGCGTCCTTGTCGAACCCGGGCGCCAGACCGATCGGATTGGGCAGCTTCAGCCCGGCGAGCTCGGTGGCCAGCAGGGGCGGGTCGGCCGGGGCGCGGGGTCCCAAGCCCATCTTAAGGCCCTTGATCGCAAGGCCGTGGGCGTACTCGGGGTCCAGCCCGCGCATCGCCAGGGTCGCCAGTCCGTGCAGGTCGGCCGTCATGGCGTGGGCATCCTCGGAACCCCGTCCGCGCCCAGCGGCGCCTCATGCACGGCCCGCACGGCGCCGACCGCCAGCGGACCATAGAGGTGCGGGAACAGGTCGCCGCCGCGCGAGGGCTCCCATTTCAGGTCCGCGCCCAGGTCGTCGCCTTCGACCTCCAGCACCACGAGGTCGGTCAGGCCCGCGAAATATCGCCGCGCCGTCTCGCCCGCCTGGAGGGCCGTGGAGAAGTGGATGTAGCCGTCGTCGAGGTCGACGGCAGACCCTGCGAACAACCCGGCGGCGACCGCGGCCGTCCACTCGGCGCGGGGCAGGATCTTGTAGATCTTCATCGTTCAGCGGTCCGGGTAGAACAGGCCGTCAAACTGCGGTCGCCCGTTGGCGTCGAACAGGAACACCGCCGCCGCCGCGGTCGGGAAGTTGCGCTGCGCCTTCGCGATCAGGCTGGATGGCGCGGCGCCTTCCTGCAGCAGCCGGATGGTCAGTTCCTGCATGCCGGGATTGTGGCCCACCATCATCACGGTCGCGACGCTGGCCCCCGCCGCTTCGGCGGCGCGGCGGATCGTCTCGGAATCGGCGTGGTACAGATGGTCCAGGAACCGGGTCTCGGCGTTGGGGAAAGCCGCCTGCGCGGACTCCCAGGTGGCCTTCGCCCGGGCCGCCGGCGAGACCAGCGCCACCTGCGGCAGGAACCCCATGTCGGCCAGCCGCGCGCCCATCTCGGCCGACTCCTGCACCCCACGGGGCGCCAGTCGCCGGTCGAAATCCTCGCCGCTCTCGGAATCCGGTTCGGCCTTGCCGTGCCTCAGGAGGATCAGCCGATCCATGGACGCTCCCCAACGCGCCGCTGGCGGCGCGTCGACTTAAGAACCAGACGCAGTCGGACGCAAAACCGAAGCCATGTTTGCTGACCGCGCCCCGCGTATCCTCCATAGCCTAGGTGCGGCCTGCTGCAAGCCATTGACACTCTCCGGGCAAGGCGGTCCAACGCGGCCATGACGGCGCAGGCTCCCATCTCCGCGGGCATTGAAGGCGCTATGCCCATCGGCGGCGGGACCTGGCGGTTCCCGGCGAACCGTCCGCTGCGCCTTGATTCGGGCGCCACGCTGGCCCCGCTCGAGATCGCCTACAAGACCTATGGCGCCCTGAACGAGGCCAAGACCAACGCGGTCCTGGTCTGCCATGCGCTGACCGGCGACCAGCATCTGGCCTCGACTCACCCGGTCACCGGCAAGCCCGGCTGGTGGGACCGCTTCGTGGGCCCCGGAAGGCCGCTGGACCCCCAGCGCCATTTCATCATCTGCACCAACGTGGTCGGCGGCTGCATGGGCACCACCGGCCCGGCCTCGACCGACCCCGCCACCGGCGCGCCCTATGGCCTGAAGTTCCCGGTCATCACCATTGCCGACATGGTCCGCGCCCAGGCGATGCTGATCGAGGACCTCGGGATCGAGACCCTGTTCGCCGCGGTCGGCGGATCGATGGGCGGCATGCAGGTGCTGCAGTGGGCCGCCGACTATCCGGAAAAGCTGTTCAGCGCGGTGGTGATCGCCGCGGCCGCGCGCCATTCGGCCCAGAACATCGCGTTCCATGAGGTGGGTCGCCAGGCGATCATGGCCGACCCGAACTGGATGAGCGGCGCCTATCTGTCGGCCGGCGTGCGGCCCGAGAAGGGCCTGGCCGTCGCGCGCATGGCCGCCCACATCACCTACCTGTCGGAACAGGCGTTGCAGCGGAAGTTCGGCCGCGAGCTCCAGCGCGACGGCCTGTCGTGGGGCTTCGACGCCGACTTCCAGGTGGAAAGCTACCTGCGCCACCAGGGGACCAGCTTCGTCGACCGCTTCGACGCCAACAGCTACCTCTACATCACCCGCGCGCTCGACTACTTCGACCTGGCCGGCAAGTACGGCGGCGTGCTGGCCGAGGCGTTTGTGAAAGCGCGGCACGTGAAGTTCTGCGTGCTCAGCTTCTCGTCCGACTGGCTGTACCCCACGCCCGAGAGCCGCGACGTGGTGCGCGCCCTGAACGGCGCCGGCTGCCGCGCCTCGTTCGCCGAGATCCAGACCGACAAGGGCCACGACGCCTTCTTCCTGGACGAGCCGCTGCTCGACCAGACCTTGAAGGGCTTCCTGCACGCCCAGGCCCAGGCCCGAGGTCTCGCTTGACCGCGATCGGACCCAGCGGCGTTCGGGAAGACTTCGCCGAGATCCTCAAGCTGGTGCGCCCCAACGCCCGCGTGCTCGACATCGGCTGCGAGGACGGCGCGCTGCTCGAACTCCTGACCCGCGAGAAGAACGTCGACGGCCAGGGCCTGGAGATCAGCCCCGAGGGTGTCGCCGCGTGCCTCTCCCGAGGTCTGGCGGTGGTGCAGGGCGACGGCGACCGCGACCTCGACCATTTTCCGACGCGCGCCTTCGACTACGCGATCCTGTCCAAGACCCTGCAGCAGATGCGCGAGCCCCGGCACGTGCTGTCCGAACTGCTGCGGGTGGCCGACCAGGCCGTGGTGTCGGTGCCGAACTTCGGCCACTGGAAGGTCCGCTGGGCCCTGCTCAGCCGCGGCCGCATGCCCGAGACCGGCGCCCTGCCCGAGCCCTGGTACTCGACCCCCAACATCCACCTCTGCACCCTGCGCGACTTCGTCAGCCTGTGCGATGCGCTGGAACTGCGGATCGACGCCTGCGCCTCGCTGGCCGAGGGCAAGCCGGCCCGGCCTATCGACCCGCGCCAGCCCATCGAGAACTGGCGCGCCGAGACCGCGCTCTTCCTGCTGAGCCGCAAGGCCGAGCCCCTGCCCGCAGCGGCGCCGCAGCAGAACCTCTTCGGCGAGGTGGAACTGCCCAAGACCGAGGCGAAGCCGCGAAAGCGCTAGCCCAGCGCTAACGCACCGAGATCGTCTCGGTCTGGCCGTACCTCAGCGTCAGCCGCTTCAGCAGAATCGCCGCAGGCCCCCGGGGCACCGGCGCCACCACATACTGCCTGGCCGCGCCGCCGGTGTAGCTGCTCCGGTCGCCCACCATCAGGCCGATGCGCAGCACTTCGCCGGTGTCCTGACGGACCGCGAACGTCTCGGGATAGTCGGTGTTGAAGTTGGCCACCGTCATCCGCACGCGGCCCCCCGCCGGCCGCCGGCCCCAGGTGCGAACCGCATTGGTCAGCGATGACGTCACGACGGCGCGCATTTCGGCCTTCACAGGCCCGTCGGGGTCGAACTTGGGGTCGCAGTTGGTCGGCAGGTCCACCGGGATCCGCTGGGTCGCGCCGGCGTAGACGCGCTTGCGGTCCCGCTCCATGGCTGCCTCGCCCCGCAACAGTTCGACGTTGTAGCCCGACCGCTGAGTGACCACCGCCCCGGCCGACCGCAGCACCACCACGTACGAATCCGCCCAGCGCCGCACCCGCGGCACGGCTCGCATGTCTTCGCTCCAGAGGTAGGCCGTGCGCCCGTCCACGCGGGCGTCGACATGCGCGCTCTGCCCCAGGCGCACATAGGGGTCGCCCCACCACACCTTCGAGAAGCAGACGTGCCGACGCATCGCTTCGACGGCCTGCGCCGCGGTGAGGTCGGCGGCCGAGGCCGGCGCGCTCGTCACGACGACAGACAGGACGGCCAGAAGCACCCTCCTGCCCCATCGGGGAGGAGGTCGGCAGGCGTGGCTCAGGAGCATGCGGGTGGCGATCAGCCCGCGATCGCCGCGGCGTCCTGCTCGCCCGTGCGGATCCGCAGGGCGCTCTCGAGGTCGAGGACGAAGATCTTGCCGTCGCCGATCTTGTTGGTGTTGGCCGTCGCCTGGATCGCCTCGATCACCGCCTGGGCGATGTCGGACGGCACGGCGATCTCCAGCTTCACCTTCGGCAGCAGCTTCACCTCGTACTCGGCGCCCCGGTACACCTCGGTCTTGCCGCGCTGGCGGCCGTAGCCGCGCACCTCGGTGACAGTCAGCCCCGACGCCCCGGCCTCGGTGACCGCGTCCAGGACAGCGTCCAGCCGGCTGGGCTTGATGATCGCGATGATCAGTTTCATGCGCCCCCAGGGCCTCCGCTCGTAACGCGACTTCCGTTGCCGATAGCTAAGACCTTCGCCGCGGCGGCGCCAAGCGCTGTCGCAGTCCAGGTTGTTCCGACGCCTCTGGAATGGGCGCCCGCGACACCGGCGCCGCACCGGGCACAGGCGCCAGCACGGGCCGACCGGACCGGACCCGCTGTCGGTGCCCGTGCGGCTTCACCGCATAGGTCTGCTTGACGGTCTCCATCAGCAGCAGGCCCGCGAACCCCGGCCACAGCCGAGAGCCCACCTGCTCGAACCCTTCGGCCCAGCGCGCCATCCAGCCCACCGGCGGCACATACAGCGCCCGCGTCCAGCCCGATGGCTCCAGCCCAGCTTCGCGGACCAGCTCGGCCAGCTGGCTGCGGGTGTAGGGTCGGCCGTGGCCGAACGGCGTCTTCTCGGTGTTGGCCCACAGTCCGTTGCGCGACGCCACCGTGATGATCGCCCGGCCCGAAGGCGCCAGCACGCGCCAGACCTCGCGCAGGAATCCTACGGGATCGCTGCTCTCCTCCAGCCCGTGCACGACCAGCACCCGGTCGAACAGGGCGTTGGTAAAGGGCAGGCCGTCCTCGGGCGTCAGGGCGGCCAGGTTGCGGCCGTGCGCCGGCCACACCTCGACCCCCTGCTGCGCCGGCATCGCGGCCACGACCCGCCGGGCCGAGACCGTCAGCGCGCCCATGAAGGGCGTGGCGTAGCCCACCGCCAGCACGTCCTGCTGGGCCGCGTCGCCCCAGGCCTCGGCCAGCTTGCGCTCGACCATCGCACGCGCCGCCCGCCCCAGGTCGGAGGCGTAGAACTGGCGTAGCTCGAGCACGTCGCGGCGCATGGGTTGTGGCTATCCTCGACGGACGCGCCTCGCCACCCTAAATCGTGGGACGCATCCCGGAGGTTCGACATGCCGCTCACCGTCCACCAGTTCGCCTGCCTGTCGGACAACTACGGCTTCCTGATCCGCGATGAGGCCACGGGCCGGACCGCCTGCATCGACACGCCCGACGCCGCCGCGGTCCTGCGCGAGCTGGACGACCTGGGCTGGGAGCTGGATTTCATCCTCAACACCCACTGGCATCCCGACCACGCCGGCGGCAACGCCGACATCAAGGCGATCACCGGCTGCACGATCATGGGGCCAGCCGAGGTGACGCGCATCGCCCCGCTGGACCACGAAGTGGGCGGCGGCGACACAGTTCAGCTGGGCGAAACGACGTTCCAGGTGATCGAGAGCGGCGGCCACACCCTGGGCCATATCGCTTACTTCGATCCCGCCGACCGGGTGGCCTTCGTGGGCGACACGCTCTTCGCCCTGGGCTGTGGCCGCCTGTTCGAAGGCACGCCCGAGCAGATGTGGGACAGCCTCCAGCGGCTCGCCGCCCTGCCCGACGACACCCGCGTCTACTGCGCCCACGAGTACACGGCCTCGAACGCTCGCTTCGCGCTCAGCGTCGACGATGGCGCCGCGCTGAAAGCCCGGGCCGACGAGATCTTCGCCGCCCGCGAGCGCGGCGAATGGACGGTTCCCACCACCATCGCCCTGGAGAAGGCCACCAACCCCTTCCTCCGCGCCCCGGTCCTCGCCGCAAAGGTGGGCGCCGCCGGTCAGCCCGACGCCCAGGCCTTCGCCGCCGTGCGCGCCGCCAAGGACAACTTCAGGGGTTAGGCCTCCCGTCCGGAAGGGGGCCTACTTGCCCGTCCGCAACACCTTCTCGACACGTTCGGACGAGGGGCGGCCGGCGAGGCCCTGGCTGGGGGAGACGATGATGCGCAGGACGCCGCCCGAGAAGCTGGCCTGCGCCTTCTTGCCCTCGGAAAACTGCACCTTGCCCACCTTGGCCAGCATCGGGCGGCCGCCGTCCGACGCGATGCGCAGATAGGCCAGGGTGACCACAAGGGCCGCATCGGCGATCAGGGCGGCCGAGTTCGGCGTCGCCTCGGCCTCGAACAGCACCGGGCGCCGCGCCGCGCGGCCGAGCGGACCGAGGCCTGCAGCATCCGCTCGCCCAGCGCCTGCGGGCTGATGAACAGCAGGCGCAACGGCCCGCAGCCGGCGGCCCGCGACACCGCCTCGCCGCTGGGCCGCTTGTCGGTGAACAGGGTGAAGCCGCCCAGGCGCGTCGCGCGCAGCATCGGCTGACCCAGGTCGTTCTTGTAGATGACATCGCCGCGCGGCGCGGGACTGGGCAACAGCGCCCACACCTCGGGACTGTCCTCGAACTTCAGCAGCGGCCAGGGCTGGGTGCGGTCCAGCGTGAAAACCCGACCGTCTTCCGAGACGAAGCAGCCGACCGGCGCGCCCGGAACCTCTCCCGGGCGGTTCTTGAACAGACTGTCGCGCAGCTTGTCGGCAGGACCCGCCGCGGCCGCGGACGCAGACGTCAGCATCGCGACGCCGACCAGCGCCGCGCAAATCGCCCTTCCCGCCGCCGTCTGCATGCCACTCATCTCGGTGCAGCAGATGCCGTGGGATCGGGGCGCTTTTTGGACGTGACGGGGGCCCGAACGCTTCGCCAGCGCCCCCATTCCGCAATCGTCACGCTTTTTCCGTCCGCCGTGGTTGGGATGTCACCCGACCAGGTACTGGCCGCCATTCAGTGAAAGAGTGGTTCCCGTCACATAGGCGGCCCGCTCGCCGGCCAGGAACGAGACCGTATCGGCGATCTCCTCGCCGCTGCCGAGGCGGCCGGCGGGGATCTGGGCGATGATGCCTTCCAGCACCTTCGGCGGCACCGCCTGAACCATCTCGGTGTCGATGTAGCCGGGCGCGACGCAGTTCACGGTGACGCCCTTCTTGGCGTTCTCCAGAGCCAGCGCCTTGGTGAAGCCGATCACGCCGGCCTTGGCCGCCGAGTAGTTGGTCTGGCCCACCTGGCCCTTCTGGCCGTTGATCGAGCTGATGTTGATGATCCGGCCCCACTCGCGCTCGCGCATGCCCTCGATGACCTGGCGGGTCATGTTGAACAGCGAGTCCATGTTGACCCGGATCACCTCGCTCCACTGTTCCGAGGTCATGCGGTGGAAGACGCCGTCGCGGGTGATGCCGGCGTTGTTCACCAACACGTCGATGGGACCCAGCTGAGCCTCGACCTTCTCGACCGCGTGCTTGCAGTCCATGAAGTTGCCGACGTTGCCCTTCACGACCATCACGCCGAGCTCCTTGGCGCAGGCCGCCGCGGCCTCGTCGTTGCCGGAGTACCCCGCCGCCACCTGCAGGCCGTCGGCCTTCAGCCGCTCGACGATCGCCCGCCCGATGCCCCGGGTCCCCCCCGTGACAAACGCAACCCTAGCCATTCAAGCGCTCCCTAAGCAGCCGTCGCCCGTTGATCGGACGTCCGTATAAATCAGACCTTTTCCACACACATTGCGACACCCATGCCGCCGCCGACGCACAGCGTCGCGAGGCCCTTCTTGGCGTCGGTGCGGCTCATTTCGTGCAGCAGGGTGGTCAGGATGCGGGCGCCCGACGCGCCGATCGGGTGACCGATGGCGATGGCGCCGCCGTTGACGTTCACCTTCTCGGGATCCAGCCCCAGCTCGCGCACCACGCACAGCGACTGGGCCGCGAAGGCCTCGTTCGATTCGATCAGGTCCAGGTCGCTGACCTTCCAGCCCGCCCGCTCCAGCGCCTTGCGGCTGGCGGGGATGGGGCCCGTGCCCATGATCTCGGGATCGACGCCGGCGTTGGCCCACGACGCGATGCGGGCCATCGGCTTCAGGCCGCGCTTCTTGGCCTCGTCGGCGCTCATCAGCACCAGGGCGGCCGCGCCGTCGTTGAGGCCGGAGGCGTTCGCCGCGGTGACCGAGCCTTCCTTGTTGAACGCCGGCCGCAGGCCCGCCATGGCCTCGAGAGTCGCGCCGTGGCGGATGTACTCGTCCTGGTCGACGATGGTGTCGCCCTTGCGGCCCTTGATCGTCACAGGCGCGATCTCGCTCGCGAACTTCCCGGCCTTCTGGGCGGCCTCGGCGCGGTTCTGCGAGACGACCGCGAACTTGTCCTGGTCCTCACGGGTGATCTGCCAGCGGGCGGCGATGTTCTCGGCGGTCTGGCCCATGTGGTAGCCGTGGAAGGCGTCCCACAGGCCGTCCTTGATCATGGTGTCGACCAGCGCCAGGTCGCCCATCTTCTGGCCGCCGCGCAGCTGCTGGGCGTGGGGCGACTGGCTCATGCTTTCCTGGCCGCCGGCGATGACGATGTCGGCCGACCCGTCGGTGATCTGCTGCGCCGCCAGCGCCACGGCCCGCAGGCCCGAGCCGCACAGCTGGTTGAGGCTCCACGCCGGGCTTTCATTCGGGATGCCGGCGTTCACCGCCGCCTGACGCGCGGGCCCCTGCCCGGCGCCGGCCTGCAGCACCTGGCCCAGCACAACCTCGTCCACGTCCGAGGCCTTGATGCCGGCCCGCTCGATGGCCGCCTGGATGGCGATCTTGCCCAGCTCGTGGGCAGGCAGGCTCGACAGCGCGCCATTGAAGGAGCCCACCGGCGTACGGGCTGCGGAGACGATCACGATGTCGGTCATTGGCTTGTCCCTGTTGGGTTTCAGACGGCCCAGGTGACCATCTATTGACCTCCCTCAAGGGGAGGGCAAGGCCCGGCTCCCCAATTGGTTGATGCCATTTGCTTATGTCCTCGCATCCGCGATACTGCGCTGCAGAATGGCGGACGAGTCTTCGTGCGCCCCGCGAAGGATTAGGGATGGCCGACACGCAAGGGACCGGCGCCGAGGCTGCGGGAAGTTCCGCGGGCGGCGAAAAGGTTGTCATCAAGAAGTACGCCAACCGGCGTCTCTACAACACCGCCTCGTCCAGCTACGTCACGCTCGAGCACCTCAGCGAGATGGTGAAGCAAGGCGTCGATTTCGTCGTCTATGACGCCAAGACCAACGAGGACATCACCCGGACCGTCCTCACCCAGATCATCTTCGAGGAAGAGAGCCAGGAGGGTCAGAGCCTCCTGCCGATCCAGTTCCTGCGCCAGCTGATCAGCTTCTACGGCAACTCGATGCAGGCCTTCGTGCCCAGCTATCTCGAGATGTCGCTGGCCAGCTTCACCCAGCAGCAGGAGCGCCTGCGCAACCAGTTCGCGACGTTCGGCCAGGGCGCCGGTATCGGCGCCTACGAGGAACAGATCCGCCAGAACCTCCAGCTGTTCGACCGCGCGATGAAGATGTTCTCGCCCTTCGCCTACGCCCCTCCCGCCCGCGGCGACGAGCCTGCCACCCCCGCCGTGGCGCCTGCGACAAAAGCGGACTCTCAGCCCGATGAGGCGTTAACGCTCTTGCGCAAACAGATGGCCGAGATGCAGGCTCAGCTGGACAAGCTCGCGAAAGGCTGACTCGTGGTTGTGGCGCGGCTGTTGCAGGTTGTGGAGCAAGATGTCTCGCATTGACCGCATTCGCCATGCGGCCCTCGTGCGCAGGGCCAACAGAGCCGAGGCCGGCCGGGCCGAGGACGCCCATGGCGCGAGCGATGCGAACCTGCCCGTCGCCGTGGCTCCCGCCGCCGCGACCCGCACCTTCAAGGACGATTCACGCCAAGGTTATTCCGAGGTGGCGGCCCAACTGATGGGCCAGCACGGCGAACGCCGCGGCCTGCGCGCCGGCCCCGGCCTCTTCGGCGCGGCGAGCAACGCCTACAACAGCGTCGAGTGGTCCGGCCGCTACGACCGCCGCGCCCGCAAGGGCGGCCAGGCCCGCACCGAGATCTAGGTTCACCCCCCTAAAGTTCGACGTCGTGGCCGGCTTGTCCGGGGGATGACGATCAGGTGTGGGATTTGAGCCGCGCCACTTCCGCCTCCAACGCCGCGACCCGCCGCTCCAGAGCCGCGATGCGCGCGCCCGCGTCCTGCCGGGGCGTCGGTGTGGAGATGCCGGCCCGGTTGGCGACCTCGGCCGCTGAGACTCCCAGCAGCTCGGCAAAGGCCGCCACCTGCCCGGCGGAAACTTCCCTCTGATCCTTGAAGACCAGCGCCAGCTCGTCCTGCGAGAGCCCGGCGACGGCCGCCATCACGGCGCGCGAAAGGCCCCTCTCCTCGAGTTTCTCGTCAAACCAGGGGGCGTCGAAGAAGAGGGCCATCCATCCAGCCTCGTGTGGCGCGGAACTTGCTTAACGGTTCGGAGGACCACCCGCCACGGGGCCACCGATGCTGCTCTTCCTTTACCGCGCGTTCGAAGTCGCGGTGGTCACGCTGATCCTGTCGGCCTTCACCTGAATATGACCTCCGGATCCCCCCGACGCCGTGCGGCGGCCCGGCGCAACGCGTCGCGGATCGCACACCCGCCGAGGGCGCAAACGCCCGCACACTCACCCAGGCATTGTGGACATTGCGCCGCAGGGCGCCGCCCCCGCCGCTACGTCATAGTGAATCCGGGGGAACCGAAATGACGGGCAAGGCCGGTAAGCGGCGCCAGCGTCGGGTGCTGGTGGTCGACGACCACGACATGCTGCGGAGCGGGTTGAGCCTGGCGCTCAGCGCCGCGGGCTACAGCGTCGACAGCGCCGCCGATGGCATGGCCGCCCTGGCCGCCGTCTCGCAGTCGCGTCCCGATGTGGTGGTGCTCGATCTGCGCATGCCCGTGCTGGACGGCCACGCCACCCTGGCGCGTCTGCGCGCCGATCCGGCCACCGCCGACATCCCCGTCGTGATCGCGACCGCCGCCGAGGATCAGCGCAGCCGCATCCTCGCCGACGGCGCCGCCGCCTTCGTCACCAAGCCGATCGACGCCTACCAGCTGCTGCGGGAGGTCTCGCTGGCCCTGGGCTGACCCGGGCCAGCGCGCGGACCTCGCGCTCTACAGCGCGAACGAGAACCCGCCGTTCACCGGATAGACCTGGCCCGTGATCCAGGGCGAGGCGTCCGAGGCCAGGAACTGGACCATGTTGGCGATGTCGTCCGGCCGGCCGGGGCGACGGATGATGTACTTCTCCAGGGTCCGCTTCAGCCGCTCGGGATCGCCGTTCAGCGTGCGTTCGACCGCCGGCGTCGCGGTCAGGGCGATCGCCACCGAGTTGGCGGTGATGCCGTAGCGGCCCAGCGAGCGAGCCACCGAGCGCATGAAACCCGCCGCGCCCGCCTTGGCGCCCGCATAGATCTCGAGGCCCGCGTCGCCCCACCGGCTCGCGTCCGAGATGACCGTGATGATTCTGCCCGGCGCCTGGCGCTGCAGCATGCCGGGGATGACCGCGGCGGTGCAGTTCATCACGCCGTACAGGTTCACGCCGATGAAGCTGTTCCACACCTCGGGGCTGGTCTCCCAGAAGGGCTTGCCCAGTTCGGCGGACGGATTGGCGCCCGCGTTGCCGGCGTTGTTCACCAGGATGCCCACCACGCCCAGGTCGGCCGCGGCCTTGGCCACCATCTCCCTGACCGCCGCGTGGTCCGAGACGTCGCATTGCAGCGCGATCGCCTTGCCCCCTGCCGCCTTGATCTCCTCGGCCACCGCCTCGGCGCGCTCGAGCACGTAGTCGTTCACCACCACGCCGCCGCTGCCCTGCGCGTCGGCCAGCTGCAGCGCGATCTGCCGCCCCACGCCCTGGCCGCCGCCGGTCACCAGCGCGACACGCCCGCCCAGGTCCAGAATGTCCGTCATCGTCTCGCTCCCATTCCATCTCGTTGGCGGGAAGCTTTGCGCGGGGTCGCGGCGGCGGCAATCGTGACGCCAAGGAAGGCTCACGCTCCGTCGGCGCCGATTCCGCGCAGTCAACACCCCCAATCGGGGGACGCAGCGCCCCAGCCTCGCCTGTACCCAGGGACAACGACGCCTTCCGCGGTCGCGCGAGGCGTCCAGTAACGAGGGGGCGCCTATGGCCAGACTGTCCTACAATCCGAGCACCGGAACCGTGACGTTCGCCGACGTTTCGGTGATCGCCGTGGCGAACGCCACGCTGGTGACCGCGAACTCGACCACGCTGCACGTCCGCGTCTCGGTCACGGGCACGATCACCGGAACTGTCGACGCCATCTACAGCGGCAATTTCACCACCATCGCGGGGGTGCCGACCGGCGGCGAGCTCACCGGTCTTCGCGTCGATTTCAACGGCCAGACCTTGCTGCAGATCAGCGACTTCTCGCTGCCGTTCTCGGCCACCCAGGCCCCCAGCTTCGACAATTTCATCGCGCAGGTGATGACCGGCAACGACGTCGTGACGGGCGGCGCGATCGCCGAGATCCTGCAGGGCTTCGCCGGGGCCGACAGCATCGACGGCGGCCTCGGCTTCGACTTTGTTCAGGGCAACGCCGGCAACGACACCCTGGCCGGCGGCGACGGGAACGACGTGGTCCGTGGCGGCCGCGACGACGACGTCCTCACGGGGGGCGCGGGCAACGATTTCCTGTCGGGCGATCGCGGCGCCGACACCGTCACGGGCGGCGCGGGGGCCGACATCTTCCACACCTTCAGCGGCGCCGGCATCGACCGGATCACCGATTTCAACCGCGGCGAGGGCGACCGCGTCGCCGTGCTCTCGGGGACCAGCTACACGGTCAGCCAGTCGGGCGCGGACGTAGTCATCGACCTGGGCGGCGGCAGTCAGATGATCCTGGTGGGCGTCCAGCAGTCCAGCCTGACCGACGGCTGGATCTTCAACATCTAGGGTCCGTTCGCGCGCCGTCGCGGGTGCACTTCAGACGGCGCGCATCCACGTCCCCGCCCGCGCCAGGAGCTCGGCCAGGACCTCCGGGTCTTTTCGGCCGGTGCGGGCGGGGACATGGAACGCGTGGTCGGCCTCGTCGGCCAGGACCAGGATCGCCCGCGCCCCCAGCCCCGCCACGACCGGCTTCAGCAGGTCCAGTTCCGCCAGCGTGTCCTTTGTCCCCTGCAGAAACAGCATCGGGACAGACACGTCATGCAGGTGGTCGGCCCGGTCGACGCCCGGCTTGCCCGCCGGGTGCAGCGGGAACGCGAAGAACACCAGGCCGCGCACGCCCGGCAGCGCCGCCTTGGCCTGCGCCTGCGACGTCATCCGCGCGCCGAACGAGCGGCCGCCCGCGAACAGGGGCAGGTCGCCCGCACGCTTCAGTCCCTCGGCCGCCGCCGCGCGCACCGCCGCATGCGCCACCGCCGGCGTATCGGGTCGCTTGCCGCCCTTCTCCATGTAAGGGAACTGGTAGCGCAGCGTCGCCACGCCGCGTTCCTCAAGGCCATCCGCGGTCGCCGCCATGTGCCGATGCGTCATGCCCGCGCCGGCCCCGTGGGCCAGCACCAGCACGGCGGCCGGATCGGCGGGCGACTGCCAGAGCCCTGAGACGGTCTCGCCGTTGGGCAGGGAAAGGGTGAGCGCTTGCGTCGGCATGGCGCGAGCATAGACGTTTCCGCGCCGCCTCGGCATGGTCGTCTCAGCCATGCCCTCCGGCCTCGATCAGTACCGCGCCAAGCGCCGCTTCAGCGAGACGCCCGAGCCCGTCGGCGGCGCGGTCGCCGCCTCCGACACGCCCCGGTTCGTCATCCAGAAGCACAAGGCCAGCCACCTGCACTACGACCTGCGGCTCGAGATGGGCGGGGTGCTGAAGAGCTGGGCCGTGCCGCAGGGCCCGTGCCTCGACACCAAGGTCCGCCGCTTCGCCAAGCTGACCGAGGACCACCCGATCGAATACGGGTCGTTCGAGGGCCGCATCCCCGCCGGCAACTATGGCGCGGGCACGGTGATCATCTGGGACCACGGAACGTACGTCTCGCTCAAGGACCCCGAACAGGGCCTGGCCGACGGCGAGATCAAGTTTCGGCTCGCGGGCACGAAGCTCACGGGCGGCTGGACGCTGGTCCGGCTCAAGGGGGATGGAACCGACTGGCTGCTGATCAAGGAGCGCGACCCCTCGGCGCGACCCCTGGCCGACTACGACGTGCTGGTCGAAGAGCCCGACAGCGCCGTCACCGGCCGTCCGGTCGAGGACCCCATCGACGCGCCGGCGGCCGCGCCCCGCAAGGCCGCTCGCCGCAAGGCGCCGGGCAAGATCGCGGGCGCCGTGGCCGCGCCCTTCCCCGCAAAGTGGAAGCCCCAGCTGGCGTCCCCCGCCGAGCAGGCCCCAAGGGGCAAGGGCTGGATTCACGAGATCAAGTACGACGGCTATCGCACCCTGGTGTTCTTCAATGAGGGCCAGGTCCGGCTGATCACCCGCAACGGCCACGACTGGACCCATCGGTATTCGGCGCTGGCCAAGGCCTTCGAGAAGCTGCCCTGCAAGACCGCGATCCTGGATGGCGAGGTGGTGGTGCAGGACGCCCGCGGGGTCTCGACCCTCGACCTTCTGGAACAGGCGTTGAGCGAGGGCGCCTCGCACGCCATGACCTACTTCGCCTTCGACCTCGTCTACCTCGACGGCCACGACCTGTCGGCCGCCCGCCTGCTCGACCGCAAGCAGGCGCTGGAAGGGCTGATCGCCCCCCTGATCGCGTCGAACTCGCACATCCAGTTCAGCGACCACACCGACGCCGACGGCGACGCCCTGTTCGCCCAGGCCTGCCGCATGGGCCTGGAAGGCATCGTCTCCAAGAAGGCCGACGCCCGCTACGTCCAGGCCCGCTCGCAATCGTGGGTGAAGGTGAAGCGGCTGGAGATGGGAACGTTCGTGGTGGTGGGCTTCCTGTCCAACATGCCCCGCAACGCCTCGTCGCTGCTGATCGCCGAGGAGCGGGGCGGCGAGCTGGTCTACGCCTCCCGGGTCGGCTCGGGGATCAGCGAGGACAAGGCCCGCGAGCTCTACGCCGCACTCTCGAAGCACGTCCGCGACAAGCCCGTGGTGGCCGCGCCCAAGACCCCCGGCGCGGTCTGGGTCGAGCCCGTCTACGAGATCGAACTGGGCTATCGCAGCCGCTCGGTGAACGATGCGCCCCGTGCGCCCGTTTTCTTCGGCATGAGCCCCCGCAAGGTGAAGTCGTCCGCCCGCGCCGTGAAGCCCCGACTGGTCAGCGACCGGGATCTGGCGTCGATCCACCTGACCAATCCCCAGCGCGAGTTCGCCCTGGCCGGCGTCGGCACGGGAGTCACCAAGCTGGATGTGGCGATCCACTACGCCCGGGTCGGCGACTGGATGCTGCCCGAGCTGCTGCGCCGGCCGGTGACCGTGATCCGCTGTCCCACCGGCGACCTGAAGGACCTGTTCTACCAGCGCCATGCCTTCGCCGGCCTGCCGCCGGGGGTCGAGACCATCGAGCTGGCCGACGAGGACGAGCGCGCTGCCTTCATCGCCGTCACCGAGGCCAAGGGCTACCTCGGCCTCGCCCAGTTCGGGGCGCTGGAATACCACCTCTGGGGCTGCCACATCGACGACCCGGAACACCCCGACCGCATCGTCATGGACCTCGACCCGGACGAAGGCCTGCCCTGGGCGCGGGTGTGTGACGGCGCCGAACTCCTGCGCGAGCGGATGGAGAGCCTGGGGCTGCGCGCGTTCCTGCGCACTACCGGCGGCAAGGGCCTGCACCTGGTGACCGCGCTGGCCCCCGGCCACGACTGGCCCACCGTGAAGGGCTTCGCCGAGGCCCTGTCGCGCACCATGGCCGCCGAGCACCCGACCCTCTTCACCGCGGTCTCCTCGAAGGCGCGGCGCAAGGGGCGCATCTACCTCGACTACCTGCGCAACGCCCGGGGCGCGAGCGCCGTGGCGTCGTACTCGCTCAGGGCCCGGCCCAACTTCCCGGTGGCCACGCCGATCGAATGGGAAGAGCTGCGGAAACTGTCGGGCGGCGACGCGTTCAATCGTCTTAACATCGTGAAGCGGCTGGACAGCCTGGCCGCGGACCCCTGGGATGAGCTATTATCGAGTAGTTCAAAGATTACGCCCAAGATGCGGCGTGACGCGGGGATGAAAAGTTGAGGGGATAGGCCATGGCGGGCCGCGCGAGTTGGAAGGGTTACCTGAAGCTGTCGCTGGTCTCTTGCCCGGTGAAGCTGTTCCCGGCGACGTCCGCGTCGGCCGGGAAGATCTCCTTCAACCTTCTGCACAAGGACACGCTGAACCGCGTCCAGCAGAAGTATCATGACCCCGAACTCGGCGAGATCGACCGCGCCGATCTGGTGAAGGGCTACCAGTTCGAGAAGGACAAGTACGTCGTCGTCACGGCCGAGGAGCTGGACGAGATCGAGGTCGAGTCCTCCAAGACCATCGACATCGACGGCTTCGTCGATCGCGCCGACATCGACAGCATCTACCAGGACAACACCTACTACCTGGCCCCCGACGGCCCGATCGCCGAGGAGACCTTTGCGGTGATCCTGGATGCGATGCGCGAGGCCGGAAAAGTGGCGATCGCCCGCATCGTGCTCTCGGGCCGCGAGCGGCTGGTCACCATCGACCCCATCGAGGACGGCTTCCGCCTGACCACCCTGCGCTCGGCCAAGGAAATCCGCGACGCCTCCGGCGCCCTCGACAAGCTGAACGCCAAGTATGCGCCCGATATGCTGGCCATGGCCAAGCAGATCATCGCCAGCAAGGAGATGGAATTCCATCCCGAGGCCTTCGAGGACCGCTACGAGGAGGCCCTCCTGACCCTGGTGAAGTCCAAGATTGCGGGCGGCCAGCCGGTCATCACCAAGGCCCCCGAGCGCGGCAACGTCGTCAACCTGATGGATGCGCTGCGTCGCTCCATCGAGGAAGAGCGTCGCCCGCCCGCCCCCAGCCTGGGCAAGCCCGCCAAGAAGGGCGAGGCCAAGCCGGCCCCCGCCGCCAAGGCGGCCGCGCCCAAGGCGGCGCCCAAAGCCACAGCCAAGAAGAATGCGGCCGCCTCCTAGGTCCTGTAGGGCTCCGACCAATACCGGATCGGTATTTCTTCGATCCGCTCATCCCGGCGAATGCCGGGACCCAGATGGAGTGACTCAGACGTGCCCGCTAAGAGCGCAGAGTTCGTCCAATCAGGCCTTCGCGCCTTGATATCTGGGTCCCGGCATTCGCCGGGATGAGCGGTGTTGAGTGATTCATGGATGTGCGTGACCGTGCGATCGCGCTCTACGGCCGGTTCTCCGCAGGCGAACGCGAGCGGCTGGACGAGGCGATCCGGCAGGCCGGCGGCCTCGTCGCCCGCGACCTGACGCGGCGGTCCGACGTGCTGGTGGTGGGCGCCCTCGCCACCGCGCTGATCGATACCGGCGCCCTGGCTGACCGTATCGCCTCCGCCCGCGAGCGGACCGTCCCCGTCCTCGGCGAGCGGACCTTCGCCACCGCCCTGGCCGGCGAGGCCATGGCCCAGCCGGCCACCCTCCCGATCGCCGCCGCCCTGGCCGACACCGGGCTCACCCCGGCCGACGCCCTGGTGCTGGCCGCCTTCGACCTGGTGACCGTCGAGGGCGAGAACGTCCGCTTCGCCGACGCGCAGACCCTGCGCACCGCCGCCGACCTGGTGGCGCACGGCCGCACCCTGGGCCACGTCGTGCGCATCCTGGCCCGCGCCCGGGACCTCTCGCCCCGCGGCCGCTACCGCATCGTGCTCACCCCCGCCGGCGACGCGGCGCTGAAGTGGGCCGACGGCCTGACCACGCTTGAGGGCCAGGGCCAGCTGGCCTTCGACGAGGCGCACGCCACCCTCGACGACCTGTTCGAAGCCGCCGCCATGGCCGAGGCCGAAGGCGATCTCGAGGCCGCCGCCCACCTCTACGACCTCTGCGCCCGGGCCGACCGCAAGGACGCCATCGCCCCCTACAACCACGGCAACATCCGACTCGCCCAGGGCGCCTTCGACCAGGCCCGCCTCGCCTACCAGCGCGCCCTGGCCCGCGACCCGCGCTTCGTCGAGGCCCGCTACAATCTGGCCCAGGCCCTGGACGCCGAGGGCCGCGAGGGCGAGGCGGCCGGCGAGCTGGTCCGCGTCCTCGACACCGACCCGCGCCACTCCGACGCCGTCTTCAACCTGGCCCAGCTGCGCATGAAGTCCGGCGCCCTGAGCGAGGCCAAGAGCCTCTACGAACGCTATCTGGCCCTCGACCCTCCGGAAGACTGGGCCCGCACCGCGCGCCGCGCCCTGCAGGTCTGCGCCAGCCTCTCGTAATTCCATCAATCCGCATTGACTCATCAATTCGGATTGATTGATATCGCGACATGACTCCCCACGTTGCGCCCCCCGAATTCCTGCAGCTGGCCGGGCATCCCGTGCGCTGGCGCCTGCTGGGCGAACTGGGCCGCAGCGACCGCACAGTCGGCGAGCTGACCGGCCTGATCAGCGAGCCGCAGAACCTGGTCTCGTACCATCTGGGCAAGCTGCGCGAGGGCCGGCTGGTGTCGTCGCGGCGCAGCTCGGCCGACCGGCGCGACACCTACTACGGCATCGACCTGCCCCGGATCGGCGACCTGTTGTCAGCCGCTGGCCAAGCCCTGCACCCCGGGCTTCGTCTCGCGCCTCCCCCGCGGGACGTCGCCCTGGCCGGCGCTCCTCGCATCCTGTTCCTGTGCACCGGCAACAGTGCGCGGTCGCAGATGGCCGAGGCGCTGGCCAGGGCCCTTTCCGGCGACGCGGTCCAGGCCTTCAGCGCCGGCAGCCAGCCGCGCCCACTGCATCCCAACGCGGTGCGCGCCCTGCGCGAGGCCTACGCTCTCGACATCTCGGGCCAGGCTCCGAAGTCGTTCGACGTCTACGCAGGCCAACGCTTCGACCGGGTGATCAGTCTCTGCGACCGCGTCCGCGAGGTCTGCCCAGAGTTCCCGGGCGTCGCGGAGGCGGTCCACTGGAGCTTGCCCAACCCCGCCACGGGCGAGCCCGACGACGTCACCTATCCGCTGTTCCAGCAGGCCGCGGCCGAGCTCGCCACCCGCATCGGCTTCCTGCTCACCGCCCTCGCCCACCCTCCCGGAGGAGACTGATGGCCAACCCGAACGAGATGGTCTGCGTCCGCTACATCGTCGACGACGTCGCCGCGGCGATCCAGTTCTACACCACCCACCTGGGCTTCGAGGTGCTGACGAGCTACCCGCCCGCGTTCGCCGACGTCGCGCGCGGCAATCTGCGCCTGCTGCTCAGCGGTCCGGCCAGTTCGGCCGGCCGCCCGATGCCCGACGGTGAGACGCCCGGGCCCGGCGGCTGGAACCGCATCCACCTGCTGGTGGACGACATCCACGCCGAGGTCACTCGCCTCAAGGCCGCCGGCGTCCCGTTCCGCAACGAAATCCTGTCCGGCCCCGGCGGCCAGCAGGTCCTGCTGCTCGACCCGGCCGGCAACGTGGTCGAACTCTTCCAGCCGGCCGGCCGCTGAACGCCACGGCGACCGCCTAGCCGAAGCGGTAGGGCGAGAAGCACGCCGCGTCCGGGTCGGGTTCGCCGGAGAGTCCGGCCGCGATCAGGCCGGCGGCGAGGCTCGCGAAGGTGACCCCGTTGCCGCCAAACCCGGCCGCCAGCCACAGCTGCTCGAAGCCGCGCACGGCGCCTATGGCCGGCAGGCCGTCGGGCGAGGTCCCGAACGTCGCCGCCCACGCGCAGTCGGACTCCAGAACGTCGCAGCCCAGCATCTCGGCGCCGCGGCGCTCCAGGTCGCGGCGCTTGTCGGGCAGCAACGCGTCCCGCCGCGCCGCATCGGCGAAGTCCTCGTCCGCCCCGCCGACGACGATGCGCCCGTCTGCAGTGGTCCGCGCGTAGAGGTACGGGTCGGCCGCTTCCCAGATCATCGCCCCGTCGCGCCAGAGCGGCGCGACCCCTGGCGCCGTCGCGATCGCAAAGCTCGAGCCCAGTTTGAAGGCCGGCGGCAGGTAGTCGCGAGCGGCCTCGTAGCCGGTGGCCAGGACGGCCTGGCCGGCGTCGAGCGTCGCGCCGCCGGCTGTGGTGAGCCGCACGCCGTCGCCTATAGCCGCGATGGAGACCACGTCTGCCGGCCAGGTCAGGGTCGCCCCACGGCGGCGGGCCTGAGCCAGCAGCTCAAGGGTCAGCGCCATGGGGTCCACCGAGAAGGCGTCCTGCGATAACAGCGCCGCGCGCGGGGGCAGCCCGAAGGTCGCCGCGACCTCCGAAGGGGTGAGGTAGCGGGAGGGCAGTCCGGCGGCGGCGCGCGCCTCCGCTTCCCGACGCAGGCCGAATTCGTCCAGCCGGTCGCCGGCCAGGTAGAGCTCGGGGCGCGGCATCCAGTCGGCCCTCAGCCCCAGAGCGGCGACGCGGCCGGCCAGGTCCAGCACCGCGCTGTGCACGCGGCGCCAACGCCGCGCCGCCTCGGCCTCGCCCCAGGTCTGCGCGAGGGTGACGAGGGGGATGTCCGCCGGCCACATGACCAGCGCCGTCGAGGCGGCCGTCGCGCCCCGCGCGGGCGGGCGGCGGTCGATCAGGGCCACGCGACGACCCTCCGCGGTCAGCCGTTCGGCCAGCATCGCGCCCATCACGCCGGCGCCGACGATCGCCACGTCCACCGGGCCGGCGGGCCAGGGATCGCCGCGCGGCACAGCGTCGTCATCTTCGGGCCAGCAGACGCGGCCGGTTCTGAGATTCAGGGGTTCGGTGAGGGACATGGCGCTCCGATCGGGCGCCGGAAACGCTCCAGCTGCGGAAAGGCTTCACAGCCAGGCCTTGCGCCGTCCGAGAAACGGTCCAGATGGAGCCCAATGAAGTCGCCCACCGTCGCCAGCCTCAAGAAGGTCAGCCCAGAGAACCTCGCGCGCCTGGGCGCCGAACGCCTCGCGGCGATCCTGGTCGAGGTGGCCGAGGCCCGCCCCGACGTGAAGCGGCGCTTGCGCATGGAGCTGGCCGCCGAGCAGGGCGCCGAGCACCTGACCCTCGAACTCGACAAGCGCCTGGCCAGCCTCGAGACCAGCCGCTCGAAGGTGCCGTGGCGCCGGCGGCCTGGCTTCGTGGCCGATCTCGAAGGCCTGCGCGCCCTGATCGCCGAGCGCCTGGCTGAGCTGGACGCCCCCGCCGCGCTGTCACGGATGCTGGCGTTCATGGATGTCGCCCGGCGCATCGGCGCGCGCGTCCGCGACAAGGACGGCAGCTTGGCCGCTGTGTTCGAACGCGCCGCCGACGACGTGGGTCGGCTGCTGGGCGCGCGCAGCGACCTGCGGGCCATCGACGGCCTGGTCGAGGCCATCGCCCGCAACCCGGCCGCCTGGGGCGCCTGGCTGCCCGCCGCCCTGTCCCGGGCCTCGCCGCCGATCCTGCAGGCCCTGCTCGCGCGGCTGCGCGACCGCGGCGAAAGCAGCCCCGGGTGGTCGCTGATCCTGCGCCAGGTCGCGGACGCCGCCGGCGACGTCGACGCCTTCCTGTCTACCCTGACGGCCCCGGCTGCGCGGACGCCGGCGATCGCCGCCGAAGCGGCGCGTCGACTGCTCGCGGCGGGTCGGGTCGGCGAGGCCGGCCGGCTGCTGGAGGGCGCGCGCCAGGGCGGCGAGCCTGACTTCGGCTGGG
Source organism: Phenylobacterium sp. (assembly GCF_965284355.1). Classification (NCBI taxonomy): domain Bacteria; kingdom Pseudomonadati; phylum Pseudomonadota; class Alphaproteobacteria; order Caulobacterales; family Caulobacteraceae; genus Phenylobacterium; species Phenylobacterium sp. The sequence goes on from NZ_OZ260078.1 coordinate 1,880,966, forward strand.
AGAGCGCCGTCATCGCCTACCTGGACGCCGCCGGACAGGCCGAGGCCGCACAAAAGGCCCGTTGGGACTCGTTCGAGCGCACGCTGTCGGTAGAGCGCCTGCGCGACTATGCGCGCCGCCTGCCCGACTTTGAGGACGTCGAGGCCGAGAACCGCGCCTTCGAGCACGCCTCGGCCCACGCCGACGCCGCGCGCGGCCTGCAGTTCCTGATGGACTGGCCCGCCCTGCCCGAGGCGGCGGTGATGATCGAGGCCCGCGCGGACGAACTGCGCATCGGCGCCGAACAGGCCGAGATCTGGGCCGCCCGGCTGAGGGCGCGCCAGCCCAAAGCCGCGCACCGGCTCCTGCGCGCGACGGCGGCCGCGGCGTTCCGCCGCCGCGACTTCGCCACGTGCGAGCGTCTCACCCAGGAAGCCGACACCATCACACTGTGAGACGGCGCGCCGGACGGGCCGAAGTAGACCTGCCGACCGCGAGCCGATAAGCCAGCCCTCGGAAGGGGCGCAGAGTTGTCGAGACCAAAGGGCGCGCGCGACGCGGACTACGACGCCAAGCGCACCGGGCTGCTGAGGCGCATCACCGCCCGCCTCATGCGTCGCGAAACCGCGCGCCCCAGCTTCCGCCAGCTGGCCGAAGCCGGCGATGTCTCGGTCCCGACCCTGCGCCACTACTTCGGCGATCGGCCCGCGCTGATCGGCGCCATTCTGGAGAGCTATCTGGAGACGGGCCGACGCGGCCTCGACGCGGTCGCCGAACCGACCGGCAGCCTCGAGACCTCGATCCGCGACTATTGCGCGGCCCTGCTGGCGGCCATGCGCGCGCCGCGCGAGGTGCGGCTGGGCGACGTCTTCGCGGTGAGCATCGCCGAGGGCCTGCTGGACGCCGAGATCGGGCCCGCGACGCTGCGGCACATCATCGACCCGTCGGTGGAGGTGCTGCGCAAACGGCTGGACGCGCATGTGGCGCGGGGTGAGATGATCGAGACCGACACGCGCGCGGCGGCGCTGTTCCTGATCTCACCGCTTTTGCTGGCGATCCTGCATCAGGATCATCTGGGCGGTCATGAGACCAACCCGGTCGACCTGCCGGCGGCGTTCGACAGCATCTGCGCGGCGTTTCTGAGGGCGTACGCCGCGCCGGACTGAATCCGGCGCGGCGTCCCCTGTGGCGGCCCGGACCTCCGGGACTTGGGAGGCTTCGAAAGGTCCGCGGGCTTGGCCGCCGTGGGCTCTATTTCGGGAGGAGGACGGTATCCACAACGTGGATGACGCCGTTGGTGGCCGCCACGTCCGCCGCCACGACCTTGGCGCCGTTGACCGTCACGCCGCCGCCGGTGGCGTCGATCTTGACCGTCCGGCCCTCGACCGTCTTGGCGTCGGTGACCTTGCCGGCCAGGGCCGAACTCGGGACCTTCCCGGGCACCACGTGATAGGTCAGCACGGCGACCAGCTGCGCCTTGTTCTCGGGCTTCAGCAGCGTGTCGACGGTCCCCGCCGGCAGCTTGGCGAACGCCGCGTCGGTCGGCGCGAACACCGTGAACGGGCCCGGCCCCTTGAGCGTGCCGACCAGGCCGGCGGCGTTCAGCGCGGCGGCCAGGGTCTTGAACTGACCCGCCGCGACGGCGGTGTCGACGATGTCGGCCTTCGGCTGGGCGAATGCGGGCGAGGCTGAGATGGCGAACGCACAGGCGGCGGCGAGGCCGAGGAAGCGTCTGGTCGGCATGCTGGGTCCTTTTGAATTTCTATACCATACGAGATATAGAATTCCGAAAGGGCGGTTCAAGGGCGCCTATCGCAATCCGAGGTGGCGGCGCCGGAGCTCGCCGGACTCAGGCCTCCAGCACCGGAAGACGCACCCGGAACGTGCTGCCGGCCCCCGGACGGCTGGACGCCAGCGAAATGGTTCCGCCGTGCAGTTCCATCAGTTGCTTGCCCAGGGCCAACCCGATGCCCAGGCCCTCCTGCGCCCGCTCGGTCGGGCTCTTCACCTGGGCGAACAGGTCGAAGATCTTCGCCTGCATGTCGGGCGGGATGCCGATGCCGGTGTCCGAGACGTCGATCTCCGCGAACCGATCCACCACGCGGGCCTGCAGCGCGATCCGGCCGCCGGCGGGCGTGTATCGCGCGGCGTTGTTCAGCAGGTTGCTCACCACCTGGGCGAGGCGCGTGGCGTCGGCGTGCAGGCAGACCGGCTCGGCCGGGATGTCCGCGGCGAAGAGGTGGCCGGCGGCGTCGATCTGCGCCCGGCTGGCTTCGACGGCGAACTCCAGTACGGTTTGCAACGAGACGCGCTCCTTGCTGAGCGCGATCTTGCCCTGGTCGATGCGCGAGATGTCGAGCATGTCGTCGACGAGCCGCGTCAGGTGGGCGACCTGGCGCTCCATCTGGGCGTGGATCTCGTCCGTCTTCTGCGGGTCCTTGCGGCGGCGCAGGAAGTGCAGGCCCGCGTTCAGCGCCATAACCGGATTGCGGATCTCGTGGCCCAGGACCGCCAGGAACTCGTTCTTGTGTCGGTCGACGGTCTTCAGGGCCTCGGCCAGGGCCTCCAGCTCGTCGCGCTGCGCCATGATCTGGCGGCGTTGGCGGTGCAGGTCGAAGAAGACATTGGCCTTGCTGCGCAGGATGTCGCCTTCCACCGGCTTCTGCAGGAAGTCGACGGCCCCAGCCTCATAGCCCCGGAAGCGCCGCTGGCGATCCGCCGTCCCTGCGGTCAGGAAGATGATGGGCACGTGGCGCGAGACCTCGGCGCCGCGCATGAACTCGGCCAGCTGGAAGCCGTCCATGCCGGGCATCTGCACGTCCAGCAGCGCCAGCGCGACGTCATGCGACAGCAGCAGTTCCAGCGCCTCGTCGCCGCTGCGGGCCTTGAGGCAGACAAGCCCCTCGCGCTGGAGCAGCGCCTCCAGCGCCAGCAGGTTCTCCGGCAGGTCATCGACCAGCAGGAAGTGGATCGGGTCGTCGACGCGGGTCATGTCGTCCCCAGGCGCGAAAGGTAGGACGCGATGGCGTCCAGGTCCATGGACGTGGCGGCCGGGCAGGCCTTCAGCGCGGCGTCCGGCATGGCCGAGGCGTAGGCGCCCGTGGGGTCCTCGACCACCGCAACCCCGCCCGCGGCGGCAACCGCCTTCACCCCCTGGGCGCCGTCGCTGTTGGCGCCGGTCAGCACGACAGCGGTGAGCGCCGGGCCAAACGCGTCGGCGGCGCTCTCGAACAGCACGTCGATGGCGGGTCGGGACATGTTCACCGGTTCGTCGGAGGAGAGGGAAAGCGTGCGGTCGGTCTCGGCCAGCAGGTGGTAGTCGGACGGGGCGAAGTAGATGACGCCGGGCTTCGCCGGCTCCTTGTCCTCGGCCTCCTTCACCGCCATGCGGCACCGGCCCTGCAGCAGCGGGACCAGGGCGTTGTCGCGATCGGCCGGGATATGCACCACCACCAGCACCGGAGCCGGATAGTCGGCGGGCAACGCCGGCAGGATGCGCAGCAGCGCCTGTACGGCGCCGGCCGATCCGCCGATGACGACCGCCGGGGCAGACTCGGGTCCCGTGTCAGCCGCGCCGGTCATGCGTCCCGCCTCTGGTAGATCTTCTCCTCGCGGACGAACTCCGCGAAGGCGCCGGCATGACGGGAGAAGCGCAGGCTCTCCTTCGACCCCAGGCCCAGGAACCCCTTGCGGGCCAGGGACTCTCGGAACAGCCCGATGGCCCGGTCCTGCAGCGGGCGGTCGAAATAGATCAGCACGTTGCGACACGAGATCAGGTGCATCTCGCCGAACACCGCATCGGTGACCAGGCTGTGGTCCGAGAACACCACCCGGCTGCGCAGCGACTTGTCGAAGATCGCCCGGCCATAATCGGCCGTGTAGTAGTCCGAGAGCGACGACTTGCCCCCCGCCTTCTGGTGGTTGGCGGTGAACTTCCGGAGCTGGTCCAGCGGATAGACGCCGGCCTCGGCGGCCCGCAGGGCAGCCGGGTTGATGTCGGTGGCGTAGAAGATCGTGCGGTCCTCCAGCCCCTCCTCGCGGAACAGGATGGCGAGCGAGTACAGCTCCTCGCCGTGGCTGCAGCCGGCCACCCAGACCTTGAGCGACGGATAGGTCCGCAAGTGGGGCAGCACCTTCTCGCGCAACGCCCGGAAGTAGGACGGGTCGCGGAACATCTCGCTCACCTGCACCGTCAGGTAGCCCAGCAGACGGCCCAGGGTGGCCGGGTCGTGGAGCAGGCTGTCCTGCATCGCCGAGATGCTGGCGAAGCCGAGCTGGTCGCGCGCCTGCGTCAGGCGACGCTTGATCGAGGCGCGCGCATAGCTGCGGAAATCGTAGTGGTAGCGTTGGAACAACGCCTCCAGCAGCAGTCCGATCTCCAGATCCTCGGTACTGTCACGCACGCTCTTGGTCACCGGGGCATCCACACCCGCACCAGCGACAGCAGCTTGTCGACGTCGATCGGCTTGGCCATGTAGTCGCTGGCCCCCGCCTCGAGGCAGCGCTCCTGGTCGTCGGGCATCGCCTTGGCCGTCAGCATGACGATGGGCAGGTCGTTCCACCGGCCGTCGCCACGGATCCGGCGGGTCGCCTCAAGCCCGTCCATCACCGGCATCATCACATCCATCAGCACCAGATCGATCACCGGCTCGCCGCCGTTGGCTGCGCGGGCCAGGGCCTCCAAGGCCTCCTCGCCGTTGCGCGCGATCTGCACCGCAGCCCCGCGCGGCTCCAGAACACTTGTCAGCGAGTAGACGTTCCGCACGTCGTCCTCGACGATCAGGATCCGACGGCCCTCCAGCACCGAGTCGCGGTTGCGCGCCTTGCGGATCATCTTCTGCTGCTCGGGCGGCAGGTCGGCCACCACCTGGTGCAGGAACAGCGAGACCTCGTCCAGCAGACGCTCGGGCGACTTCGCGCCCTTGATGATGATCGAATGCGAGTAACGGCGCAGGCGCTGCTCGTCGTCGGCCGACAGGTCGTGGCCCGTGTAGACGATGACCGGCGGGAACGAATGATCGCCCTGGCTCAGGGTCTCCAGCAACGAGAAACCCGAGGCGTCGGGCAGCGACAGGTCCAGCACCATGCAGTCGAAGGTCTCGGTCTTCAGCTTTTCCAGGCACTCGGCGGCGGTGCCAACGCCCACCGTCTCGACATCGCCCGCAGCCAGCAGGCGGCCCACCGCGTCCCGCTGGACGGCGTCATCCTCGACGATCAGCACGCGACGCATGCTGCGCGTCAGCTGCGACTCCAGGCTCTGCAGCACCTCCGAGAGCTTCTCGCGCTCCACCGGTTTCAGCAGGTAGCCAACCGCGCCCAGCGACAGGGCCGTCTGGCTGTGGTCGGCGCCCGAGATCACGTGGATCGGGATGTGCCGGGTGGCGTCGTCGCGCTTCAGCCGGTCGAGAACGGTCAGGCCCGACTGGTCCGGCAGGCCCACGTCCAGCACGATCGCATGCGGCCGGAACTGCGCCGCCAGGGCCAGCGCCTCCTCGGCGGTCGGCGCTACCAGGCACTGGAAGCCCAGCTCGTGCGAAAGGTCGCAGACAATGCCGGCGAACGCCGGGTCGTCCTCGATCACCAGCAGCAGCCGCCGCGTATCCGACAGGGCGTCGCGATCGTCGGCCACCCTCGCCCGCGCCGTCTTCCGCCGGATCTTGGGCGCGGGCTCGGGTCGGGCTTCGACGGGCGCCGGCCGCGGCTCGTGCGGCGCGACATCGGCGGCCTCGTACGCCAGCGGAATCGTCAGGGTGAAGGTGCTGCCCTGCCCCGGGCGGCTCTCCAGCGTGATGGCGCCGCCCAGCAGCCGCGCCAGCTCGCGCGAGATCGACAGGCCCAGCCCCGTGCCGCCATATCGCCGGCTGATGGCGCCGTCGGCCTGACGGAAGGCTTCGAAGATGCCCTGCTGCTGGTCGGGCGAGATCCCGATCCCGGTGTCCTTCACCGCCAGCGACAGGCGATCGCCCGCCGCCTTGGCCAGCGTGAGCTGCACCCCGCCCGTCTCGGTGAACTTGAAGGCGTTCGACAGCAGGTTCTTCAGGATCTGCTCCAGCCGCAGCCGGTCGGTTTCGATCGTGCTCGGCAGGTCAGGGGCGACCTCGATCTCGAAGCTCAGGCCGCGCTCCGCGGCGACAGGCTCGAACAGCGATCGGATGTCGTTCGCCATGCGCTGCAGCGGCACGCTCTCGGGCTGGATCTGCAGCTGGCCGGCCTCGATCTTGGAGAGGTCCAGGATGTCGTTGATCAGGGTCAGCAGATCGTTGCCCGACGACTGGATGGTCCGCGCGTACTTGACCTGCTCGTCCGTCAGCGTGCCTTCGGGATTGTCGCCCAGCAGCTTCGACAGGATCAGCAGCGAGTTTAGCGGCGTTCGTAGCTCGTGGGACATGTTGGCCAGGAAGTCCGACTTGTACTGGCTGGCCTGCTCCAGTTCCCGCGCCTTCAGCTCGACGGCCGCGCTGGTGCGTTCCAGGTCGTCGCGCTGGGCCTCCAGCGTCTGGGCCTGCTCTTCGAGCTGACTGTTGGTCTGCTCCAGCTCCACCTGCTGCTGCTCCAGTCGGACCTGCTGTTCCTTCAGCGCTCGGCCCTGCTCCTCGAGTTCTTCATTCGAGACGCGCAGCTCTTCGCTCTGGACCTGCAGTTCCTCGGACTGGCGCTGTGTCTCCTCCAGCGCGTCCTGCAGCTGGGCCCGATAGCGGGCCGAGCGCAGGGCGATCCCGATCGCGGCCGCGCTCTGGTCCAGCAGGTCCAGCACCTGACTGTCGAACGGCTTGAGGAAGCCCAGCTCGATGACCCCGTTGACCGACCCGTCGGCCGTCGCCGGCACGATCAGCAGATGGCGCGGCTTGTCGCGACCGAAGGCCGAGCCGACCGAAAGATATCCCTCCGGGACGTCGGTGATGGCCACAGGACGCCCGTCGACCGCCACCTGTCCCAGCAGCCCTTCCCTGAGCGTGAACCGCTGCGGAATGCCCGCGTCCGCCGGAACGCCCAGGCTGGCAACGAGCCGGAACTGCTCGCCTTCGCCCTTGAACAGCACCGCGGCGTGAGCGCCGGCGTAACGCGCCAGGAAGGCCAGAATGCTGTCGGCGAGCTGTTCGACCGACTTCTCGCCCATCATCGCCGTGGCCAGCTCCACCTGGCCGGATTGCAGCCACGATTGCCGGGCCCGGGCGCGCGCATTGCCGCGAACCATCACGAAAACGGTGACGGTCAGGACCGCGCCCAGCAGCCCGGACAGCGCGCTGCTCAGCACCGCCGTCCTCTGTGCGGCCTGCATGGCCGTGACCCGGGTCGCGCGCAGGCGTTGCTCCTCCTGCCGCATGGCCTCCATGCGGGCGCGGATGGCGTCCATATCGGCCTTGCCGCGGTCGGTCCGCACGATCGCCAGCGCCGCGCCGGCGCCGCCCGCGCGGCGCAGATCGACGGTCTCCTTCAACTCACCGAGCTTGGCGGCGAGACTCGCTCGAAGCTTCGCGATGTTGGTCTGCTGAACCACGTTTTCGCGCGTCAGAGTCGCCAGTTCATCCAGCCCCGGCGTCACCGAGGCGACGGCCTTCTGGTAGGGCTCGAGGTAGCGATCATCGCCGGTGAGCAGATAGCCGCGTTGGCCGGTCTCCGCGTCCTGGATGACCAACATCAGGTCGTCCAGCGCGACGATCACGTCGTGGGATTGCCGGATCCGCGCGTTGTTCTCCTGCAGCGTCGCGATGTTCCAGTACGAGATGGCGCCGCTCAGCAGGAAGAACGTCAGGACGGCGGCCAGGCCCAGGCTGTTCCACAGTTCGACCCGCGATCGGCCAGGTTGGGCGGGGTGGGAAGGCGGCGTCGGCATCGTCGTCCTGCAAAAGGTTGGATCCGGCGCCAGCGGCGACCCTGAGACGCGGACATGACGGGTCGATATCGGCAGAGCCGATGCCATCCCCGGCCGATGAAATGGCTCAGCTTGGCTTAGGTTCCCGGGAAATCGACAAGACTTGCCGTGGCCGTCATGGCGGCGAGTGTCGTGAGGCTGGCCGGCGGGCGCCTGCCGTTCCGACAGGCCGGCCGGTTCGAGCCGCCTCCCGTAGCGGAGGACTGGACGGAGGCGGCCAAGCGTGCCTCGACTGTCACACTGATGTCGTCATGGCCGCCTGGGGGAGCGCGGGGTGAGCGAGCTTCTCGTTCGGCTGGAATGGTTCAAGGCGGTAGTGCTGCCGCACGAAGCCGCCGTGCGCGCGCGGCTGAAGCGGGTCTGTCCGCCGGGCTTCGACGTGGACAACCTGGTCGCCGAGAGCCTGGCCCGGGCGTACCAGGCACACGACATCGAGCGGATCACGGCGGGCCGCGCCTACCTCTTCGCGATCTCGCGCAACCTGCTGATCGACGCCCTTCGTCGCGAGGCGATCGTGTCGCTGGACTTCGTGGCCGACCTCGACGTGCTGCGGTCGGACGAGGCCATGACCGTGCGGCAGATCCAGGCGCGGGACGAACTGCGCTGGCTGCAGGCGCTGGTCGACCGCATGCCGACGCAATGGCGGCGGGTCTTCCTTATGCGGCGCGTGCACGATCTTTCGCCCGCGACCATAGCGGGCGAGATGGGCTTGTCCGTTTCAACGGTCGAGAAGCACCTTGCCAGGGCGCTGAAGCTCGTCGCTCAGGCGCGGGCGGAACGTGAGGATCAAGAGTTTGGGCGAAACGCCCCCCAAGAGTCGCAACGACCGGCCGGCGATCGACGAACAGGCCGCCGCCTACGTCGCTAGGCTGGCCTGCGACGCCGACCCCGTCGAGCGGCAGGAGATCTACGCGTGGGTCTCGGCCGATCCGCGCAACGCCGTTGCGTTCGCGCGGATGGAGGCGGCGTGGGAAGCGTCGGAACGCCTGCGCGCCGCGCCCCCGTCGCTCGAGCCGATGTCGGGCGGTAGTCGCAGAACATTCATGCTCGGGGCTGCGGCGGCCGCCAGCGCGGCCGTCGCCGCGACCGTCGGCTGGCGCCTGCTGGACGATGGGGAGCGGTACCGCACGCGCGTCGGCGAGCGCCGCGTCATCGCCCTGAGCGACGGCTCCACGGTCACGCTGAACACCGCCTCGACGGTGGATGTGGCGTTCACGGCCAAGGCGCGACACCTGAGGCTGGTCCGTGGCGAGGCTCTGTTCGAGGTCGCGCACGATCCTTCGAAGCCCTTCCTGGTCGAGGCCGGCGCGGCGCGGTTCCGCGCGCTGGGGACCGCCTTCAACGTCCGGGTTCGCCCCGATGTGGTCGAGCTCACGGTGACGCAGGGCGTGGTGGCCGTCGTGGCCGGCGAAGCCGACGTCGATCGGATGCCTGGCGCGCGCCGCATCGTCGCCGGCGGCGGCGCGGTCGTGCGGTCGGGCGCGGTGGCCGCGACGGCGCTGGACGAGCAACTCCTGCGCCAGCGGATAGCCTGGCAGGACGGCGTCCTGGAGTTCGACGGCGAGTCGCTGGCCCAGGTGGTGGGCGAGTTCAACCGCTACCGCCGCCAGCCCATCGTGATCGGCGACGCGCGGCTGGAGTCCTTGCGCATCGGCGGGCGGTTCGAGGTGGACGAGGCCGACAAGTTCCTGACGGCGCTCACCAGCAGCTTCCCGATCGAAGCGGTCGCGACGTCGGACGGCGGCGTGCTGTTGGTCGAAAGACCCTAGCCGCAGATTTTTCAACGGCGGGATGGCGGCGACGCGCGCCCGGCCCGTTCCATCAGGCAAGGGCGTCGCACTGGGGGTTTGCTACATGCCGCGGAATTTCGATCATCTCGTCTGGGCCTCACCGATCGCAGCGGCCGTCGCCTTGGCCGCGGGGCCCGTCATGGCCGCGGAGTCCGTGACCAGCTTCGACATCGCGCCCCAGCCGATGCAGAGCGCGCTGAACGCGCTGTCGGCCCAGTCGGGCGTGCGGCTGCTCTATCCCTACGACCGCATCGCGGGCCTGAGCTCGCCGGGCGTTCGCGGCCGGATGGCGACCCGCGACGCGCTGGGCCAGATCATCGCCGGATCGCCCCTGCGGGTGGCGATGGCGCAGAAGGACATGATCGCGCTCACCGCTGCGGCGCCGCCGTCGGCGGGCCTGATCCGGACGGCGTCGACAGGTCCCGTGTTCGCCACCGCGACCATCGCCGCTCAGGACGCCGGCGGCGGCGCGGCGGCGCCCGCGGCCGAGCCTCAGGATGTCGAGGCGGTCGTCGTGACCGGCGTGCGCGGCGTGGCCCGCACGGTGATGGAAAGCCCGACGCCCATCGACGCCTTTACCGCATCCGACCTCGAGAAGTCGGGCCGGGCCGGCGTCTTCCAGGCGCTGCAGACGCTGGCGCCGTCGTTCAACCTGCCGTTCCGCGCCGGCGGCGGTACGTCCACCATCATCGCCACCGGCGGCCTGCGCGGCCTGAACCCAGACCAGACGCTGGTGCTGGTCAACGGCAAGCGCCGCCACAAGACCTCGCTGATCAACGCGGTGTCGTCGCTCTACAACGGCTCGGTTCCCGCCGACCTGGACATGATCCCCACGGCGTCGATCGAGCGGATCGAGGTGCTGCGCGACGGCGCCGCGGCCCAGTACGGATCCGACGCCATCGCCGGGGTGATCAACATCATCATGAAGGGCGACACAGACGCCGGCCTGATCAGCGCCACCTACGGCCTGAACTTCGACCGCAAGGACGGGGACCTCACCCAGTACGCCTTCAACAAGGGCGTCAAGCTCGGCGACGCCGGCTTCGTGAACGTCTCGGTGAACCACAAGGACCAGAGGCTATCGAACCGCGCCTATCCGATCGCCTCCACTGTCCAGCTGTTCCCGCGCCTCGCGGGGGGCGTGCCCGATCCGCGCGAGGCGACGATCGACCGGCTGGTGACGAAGAACTACGGCCAGCTGCCGCAGACCAACACGACGGTCGGGTTCAACGGCGAGTACGATTTCGGGAAGATCGCCGTCTATGCCTTCGGCACCTGGTCCAAGCGCGAGTCCGACCTGCCGTTCACCTACCGCACGCCCAACAACGTCAACACAACGCCCCAGCTCTATCCCCTCGGCTATCGCCCCAACGAGGTGGTCAACGAGGACGACTACGAGTTCACGGGCGGCATGAAGGGCGACCTCGGCGGCTGGGACTGGGACCTGTCCACCAGCTACGGCAAGAACAAGGCGACCCTGAACACCTCCAACACCGAGAACGCCAGCCTGGGGCCGGCCAGCCCCACGGTGTTCTACGTGGGCACGCTGAAGTCGGACGAGGTCACCAGCAACCTCGACGTGACCCGCGGCTTCGACCTGGGCGGCTCGACGCTTCAGGTCTCGTTCGGCGCCCAGTATCGCCGCGAAGGCTACAAGATCCTCGCCGGCGAGCCCGCCAGCTATGCCGAGGGCCTCTACCGTGCGCCGGCCGGCCAGCCCTTCGCCGGCGTCGCCCCGCAGACCGGCGCCCAGGCGACGCCGGGCTTCCGCCCCGCCGACGCCAGCACCAGCCACCGAGACTCCAAGGCCGTGTACGGCGAGCTGGGCTGGGACGCGACCGAGCAGCTCTTCATCGGCGCGGCGGTCCGCTACGAGGACTACAGCGACTCTTCGGGCGACACCCTGACCGGCAAGCTGACCGGCCGTTACGAGCTGACGGAGTGGCTCTCGATCCGCGGCGCCATCAGCAACGGCTTCCGCGCGCCGGGCCTGGCCCAGCAGAAATACGCCGCCACCTCCAGCCAGTTCCGAACCGTCAACGGCGTGCCGAACCAGCTGCTGCTCATCAAGACCCTGCCGGTCAGCGCGCCCGAGGCCATCGCTCTGGGCGCCGAGCCGCTGACGCCGGAAGAGTCGACCAACATCAGCGGCGGCGTCACGCTCCAGCCGCTTCCCGGCCTCGACATCACCGTCGATGGCTACCAGATCAAGGTGGACGACCGGATCGCCATCACCAGCACGCTCACGGGCACGGCGGTGAGCAACATCCTGATCTCCAAGGGTCTCTCGGGCGACCTGTCGGCCCAGTACTACACCAACGCCATCGACACCCGGACGCGCGGCATCGACGTGGTGGCCACCTATCGCTACGACCTGGGCGACTGGGGCCGGCTGCGGGCCAACGCCGGGTTCAACTACGGCAAGACCAAGATCACCAACATCATCCCGAACCCGCCCGAGCTGACGGCCCTGGGCGCCGGCTTCGTACTCTTCGCGCGCGGCAGTCAGGGCTTCCTCACCACCTCGTTCCCCAAGAGCAAGGTGGCGCTGGGCCTGAACTGGGACTGGAACAGGCTCAACGTGAACCTCCGCTCCACCCGGTACGGCAAGTTCACCGTGATCGCCGACCTGCCGATCAATGACCGCAGCTATGGCGCCAAGTGGATCACCGATCTGGAGGTCAGCTACAAGGTGCTGGACCGCGTGACCGTCGCCGCCGGCGCCAACAACCTCTTCAACGAGTACCCGGACAAGAACGGCCAGTACAACGCGGCGCTGGGCAGCGGTCAGTTCCCCGGCACCTCGCCGTTCGGGTTCACCGGGGGCTCCTGGTACGCCCGGGTGCAGTACAACTTCTGACGGGACGGATGATGCCGCAGCGCCCCCTCCACCACTTCGTGGTCCCCCTCCCCCGAAGTGTTCCCTTCGGGGGAGGAACTGAACGTCGTCACCCTGTTCCTCCCCCGTACTCACGGGGGAGGGGGACCACGAAGTGGTGGAGGGGGCGCTGGAGCGCGCTGGGCCTTGCCCTGGCCCTTTTTGCCGCCTCGCCCAGCTTGGCGGCGCCGCCGGTCAAGGGCGAGATTCTGTACGACAGCTACGGCGTGCCGCACATCTACGGGAAGGACGAGGCCTCGGTCTTCTACGGCTTCGGCTACGCCACCGCGTCCAACCACGGCGACGTGGTGGTGAAGCTGTACGGCCAGGCCCGCGGCCGCGCGGCCGAGTACTGGGGCCCCGCCGAGATCGAGTCCGACAAGTGGGTCATCGCCAACGACATCTATGAGCGGGCCAAGACCTGGTACGCGCAGGAGCCCGCCAGCTTCCGCGCCAATCTCGACGCCTTCGCCGAGGGCATGAACGCCTACTTCAAGGCCCATCCCGACAAGCTGGACCCGTCGGTGCGGCAGGTGTTCCCGATCAGCGGCGTCGACGTGATGGCGCATGCCCACCGGCTGATGAACTACGTCTACGTGGCGCCCCAGGCCCGAACCATGGGCGCCAACGCCGACGCGGGCTCGAACGCCTGGGCGGTGATGCCGAAGAAGTCGGCCAGCGGGAACACCCTGCTGCTCGCCAATCCGCACCTGCCCTGGGCCCCCAGCCAGCTCACCTACTTCGAGGCCGACCTGAACGGGCCCGGCATCAAGATGTACGGCGCGACCCAGGTGGGGCTGCCGGTGCTGCGCTTCATGTTCAACGACCGCATGGGCTTCACCAACACGGTCAACGGCATCCTGGGCGCCACCAACTACGAACTGAAGCTGGCCGACGGCGGCTATGTCTACGACGGCAAGGTGCTGCCCTTCACGACCCGCACGACGACCCTCAAGGTCAGGCAGCCGGACGGCTCGCTGAAGACCGAGACGCTGGAGCTCAGGTCCTCGGTCCACGGGCCGGTCTTCACCCGCGCCGACGGCAAGACCGTGGCCCTGCGGGTCGCCGGCCTGGATCGCCCGGGGGGCGTGCGCCAGTACTGGGACATGGGCAAGGCGAAGTCGTTCGCCGAGTACCAGACGATCATGAAGCGCCTGCAGGTGCCGTCCTTCAACATCGTCTACGGCGACAAGGAAGGCCACGTTCAGTACCTGCACAACGGCATCCTGCCCAAGCACGCCGACGGCAACGTCGCCAAGTGGGGCGGCCTGGTCCCGGGCGACACCTCATCGACTCTCTGGACGCAGGTGCACCCCTACGAAGACCTGCCCAAGGTCATCGACCCGCCCAGCGGCTACGTCCAGAACACCAACGACCCGCCCTGGGTGGCCACCTATCCGCAGGTGATCCACGCCAAAGACTATCCGGCCTATGTCGCCAACCCGGGCCCGCTGTCGCTGCGCGCCCAGCAGTCGTCGCACCTGATGGCCGACCCGCCGAAGATCACCTTCGACGACTTCGTGGCCCGCAAGCTGACCAGTCACGTCCTGATGACCGACCGCGTGCTGGATGAACTGCTGGCCGCCGCGGCCCAGAGCACGGACCCCGAGGTCACCGAGGCCGCCGCTGTGCTCAAGGCTTGGGACCGCACGGTCAACGCCGACGCCCGGGGCGCGCTGCTGTTCGAGGCCTGGGCGCGGAAGTTCGCCGGGCCGAACTACATCAGCGACGCCAACTACCGGGTGCGCTGGGATCCCGAGAAGCCCATCGACACGCCGATCGGCCTCAAGGACCCCGCCGCCGCCGTGGCGATGCTGAAGGCCGCCGCCCAGGAGGCCAAGACCAGCTACGGCGCGCTGGACCGGCCGTTCGGCGACGTCTCGCGCTTCGCCCTCGGGAAGGTGGACCTGCCCGGCAACGGCGGGTTCGGGAACCTGGGCGTCTTCCACGTGATGACCTGGAGCCCGCTGAAGGACGGCAAGCGCACGCCGGTCCACGGCGAGACCTGGATGTCGATGGTGGAGTTCTCGACGCCCATCAAGGCCCAGGGCCTGATGAGCTACGGCAACTCGACCCAGCCCGGCTCGCCCCACCGCAGCGACCAGCTGGAACACCTGTCCAAGAAGACGTTCCGCACCCTCTGGACCACCCGGGCCGAGGTCGAGAAGCACGTGAAAGAACGCGTCGCCTACTGAGTTCGAGGAGATGAGGATGTCCAAAGGCATGAAGCCGGCGCTGCTCGCGGGCGCCGCCCTGCTGCTGGTCGCCGCGGGTCCCGCGAAGGACCCGCCGTTCGCGTCCGTCCAGCCCGAGCTCCTGGGCCTGCCGGGGTCGCTGTCCAACGCCTGGGCCGATTTCGACAACGACGGCGACCTCGACCTGGCCGTCTCGCTGAAGAGCGGCGAGATCCGGCTCTACCGCAACGACAAGGGCGCCCTGACCAGCATCGGCGGAGCCATGGGCCTGCCGACCTCCGGCGGCGAGTTCCGGGCGCTGAGCTGGGGCGACTTCGACGCCGACGGCTGGATCGACCTGCTGGCCGGCTCCAGCCTGCCTGAGAAGCCCACCGCGGTGTTCCAGAACAAGGCCGGCAAGCGCTTCGAAAACGTCGCCGCCGAGATCGGCCTGACCATCCCCGGGCGCGCCTCGCGGCAGAACAACTGGATCGACTACGACAACGACGGCGACCTCGATCTCTACGCCACCAACCGGATGGGTCCGAACAAGCTGTTCCGCAACGACGGCGGCAAGTTCGTGCAGGTGTTCGCCGACGGCGGACCCACTGTCTTCCGGTCGACCGTCGGCGCCTGCTGGCTGGACTATGACAAGGACGGCGACCTCGACCTGTTCCTGGCCAACCAGTCCGGCAAGGCCGACAGCCTGTACCGCAACGACGGCGCGGCCTTCGTGGACGTGGCGCCTCAGCTGGGCATGGACCAGCCTGCCCGCAGCCCCGAGGACGGCGGCGTCGGCTGCGCGGTCGGCGACTACGACAACGACGGCGCCCTCGACCTCTTCGTCCCCAACTACGGCCACAACACCCTGTGGCGCGGCGACGGCAAGGGCGGCTTCTCCAACACCGCCCAGGCGATGGGCGTGGGCCTCGAGAACCACGCCGTCGGCGCGGCCTGGGGCGACTACGACAACGACGGCTTCGTCGATCTGTCGGTGATGTCCTACGAGGGTCCGCCCAACCAGCAGACGCCGCTGGACAGCCTGTTCCACAACGACGGCGGCAAGGGCTTCACCAACGTCCTGACCAAGGGCGGCCCGCTCGACGCCGGCGATCACGGCGTCGTCTGGGTGGACTACGACCGCGACGGCGCGCTCGATCTGTCGGTCACCCGCGGCTACAGCCCTGTCGGCGGCCACTTCCTCTTCCGCAACCTCCTGCCCAAGGCCCAGGCCCGCCAGAGCCTGCAGGTCACCGTGCTGGATGCGAAGGGCCGCTTCACCCAGCCGGGCGCCGAGGTCCGCG
Organism: Phenylobacterium sp.; assembly: GCF_965284355.1. Classification (NCBI taxonomy): domain Bacteria; kingdom Pseudomonadati; phylum Pseudomonadota; class Alphaproteobacteria; order Caulobacterales; family Caulobacteraceae; genus Phenylobacterium; species Phenylobacterium sp. The sequence goes on from NZ_OZ260078.1 coordinate 1,896,964, forward strand.
TCTACGGCCCGGGCGGCAAGCTGCTCGGCACGGGCCAGGTCTCCACCGGCGGCGGCTACGGCGCTCAGGGCGCGACCCCCGTCCACTTCGGCCTGCCGGGCGCCGCCAAGGTCGCCGTGGAGGTCACGTTCATGAGCAAGAGCGGCCGCAAGACGCAGACCGTCCGCAACGTCGACGTCGCATCCTACGCCGGCAAGTCCCTGGTCGTCCGGCGAGCGCCCTGAGCCGCATCCCGTCGCCGATGGCGTCCCGGACCGCCAGCGCGTAGCCTCCCCGTCTTCACGGGGGCATCCATGCGTACGACGGCGATCCTGGCGGCGATCTTCACCCTGGCGGCGGCCGCTCCGGCCCTGGCCGCCGAGCCGCGGGCGCGAGATCTCGGCGTGCCCTTCGACGGGACGCCCGGGCCGCTCAACGCTATCACCGACGTCGCCGGCGTCGAGGTCGGGTTCCGGACGATGATCTCGGGCGAAGGCGCGCTGGTCCGCGGCCAGGGCCCGGTGCGCACTGGGGTCACGGCGGTGTTCCCGCGCGGCAAGGCCGATGCCCGGGCGGTCTTCGCGGGCTTCTTCGCCGGCAACGGCAACGGCGACATGACCGGCACGCACTGGGTCGAGGAGAGCGGCGTCCTGGAGACCCCGATCCTGATCACCGGCACGGGCAGCGTGGGCGTGGTGCGCGATGCGGCGTTCCAATGGCTGGCCGACCACCGGCCCGGCGGCCTCTTCTGGTACCCGGTGGTGGGCGAAACCGCCGACGTCCCGCTGCACGACATGGCCGGCCAGCACGTGACGGCCAAGGACGCCTTCGCCGCGCTGGACTCGGCCAAATCAGGGCCGGTGGCCGAAGGGAACGTCGGCGGCGGCGTCGGCATGGTCTGCAACGGCTTCAAGGGCGGGACCGGCACGGCGTCGCGTAAGCTGAACACCCTGGCCGGCGGCTACACCCTGGGGGTTCTGGTCCAGTGCAACTACGGCTCGGCGCGCGGCCTGCGGATCGCGGGCATCCCGGTGGCCCGCGAGATGACCCTGCAGCGGCCCTGCGTCGCCAAACTGACCACGCCGCCGCAGTCGGTGATGGGAAACACGCCGCCGGTCTGCGATCCCAAGAAGCTGGCCATCGCCGACCTGCCCGACCAGGAGCACCGCGGCTCGATCATCATCGTCATCGCCACCGACGCGCCGCTGACGCCCGAGCAGCTGAAGCGCCTGGCGCGCCGCGCGGCGGTGGGGCTGGGCCGCCTGGGCGCCTACGAGTCGGACGGCTCGGGCGACATCTTCATCGCCTTCTCCACCGCCAATGCGGGCGCCGACGACGGCAACTGGACCACCGACGCGGCCAAGCCCGCCGCCCTCCAGCGCCTGAAGAGCGCCGCGCTCAATCCGCTGCTCGAGGCCACGGTCCAGGGCGTTGAGGAGGCGGTCGTCAACGCCATGGTCGCGGCCCGCACGATGACCGGCGCCGACGAGTGGACCGTCTCGGCCCTCCCCCACGACCAGCTGCAGAGCGTGCTCAAGGCGCACGGGATGCTGACGCCGCCGGCAAAGTAGCCGCCGCCCGCGGACGACGGCGCACCCCAAGACCCGGAGCTTGGCTGTAATCTGGCGTTAATCCTGGCGACAGGCGCGGTTCACAACCGCTGCATAGATGACTCTCCAACGGCGGCTCACCGCCCGCTTGAGGAGAGTATCGTCTATGAAATCAAGGTCTTGGTCCTTCGCCGCCGCACTCCTGGCCGCCAGCGCCACCGCGACGTCCGCCGCCGCCGCCGCCGCCGCCGCCGCGCCTGAGGCAGGCGATATCCAGATCAAGGCGATGGCCACCATGGTGGACGTCGACGGCGGGATCACCTCCGTCGTCCGCGACCGCATCCCGCTGCCCGCCCGCGCCGACACCAAGGCCGACACCGCCTACGTGCCCACGGTCGCAGCGGAGTACTTCGTCACGCCGAACATCTCGGTCGAGACCTACTGCTGCGTCAGCCGCCACGACGTCACCGGGACCGGCTCGGTCAAGGGCGTTCGGCTGATCGACAACGCCGAGGTCATCCCGGCGACGGTGACGCTGAAGTACCACTTTCCGCTGGAGAACGGCGTGAAGCCCTACGTCGGCGCCGGCGGGTCCTACTTCATCTTCTTCGGCGAGGGCCTGGGCGCCGGCGCCCGCAGCCTCGGCGCGACGCGGGCCGATCTGTCCAACGAACTCGGCGCGGTGATCCAGGCCGGGATCGACGTCCCGCTGAAGGGCATGCCGTTCGGCCTGTCGCTGGATGTGAAGCAGTACTTCATCGACACCACGGCCCGGTTCGACGCGGGCGCCACGACGGTCCTCAAGACCAAGCACAAGCTTGATCCGTTGGTGGTCAGCGCGGGGCTGGCATGGCGGTTCTGATGCGGTCTGCTGGCGTCGCGATCGGGCTCAGCCTGATCGCCGGCGCCGGCCATGCGGCCGATGTCGACAACCAGATCTGGACCGTCGCCCAGTTCAGCACCGACCTGGGCCCGCGCACCGTGGCGACCCTCGACACCCAGGCGCGGTTCTTCGACGACGCCTCGCGCCTGGGTCAGGCGGTCTTCCGCCCGGCCCTGGGCCTGCGCCTCAGCGACACCACCACGGCCTTCGTGGGGTACGCCTATGTGCGCAACAGCCCTGCGGGACGGCCGGTCACCCACGAACACCGGGCCTGGCAGCAGTTGACGTACCGGGCCGCCGGCGACGGCAAGGGCCTGACCCTGAACGGCCGGACCCGCGTGGAGCAGCGCTGGGTCGAAGGTCGCGACGACACCGGTCTGCGGTTCCGCCAGCAGTTCCGGCTCACCGCGCCCCTCACCGGCAAGGTCCGGGCGGTGGCGTCGAACGAGCTGTTCTTCGGCCTGAACAACACCGACTGGGGCCAGCGCGACGGCCTGCACCTGGTGCGCAACTTCGTGGGGGTCTCGGTTCCGGTCCGGGAGGGGCTCTCCCTCGAGCCCGGCTACCTCAACCAGTACGCGGTGCGCGCCGGACGCAACGCCTTCCAGCACGCCTTCAACGTCACCGCGAATGTCCAGTTCTGACCGATCGGGCCGCGTCCCGAAAACCTTGGAGATGACAATGAACCTCAGGCATCCGAGGGTCGGCGCGCGGCGCCGGCTGGCCGGCGCAGGGGTGCTGATCGGCCTGCTGGCGGCCGCGCCCGCGGCCAGCGCGATCGAGCTGCCGCGCTCGCTCGCCGGCCTGTCGCCACAGGACTTCGCCAGCCGAGTCACGGTGATCGACGATCCGCTGGAAGACAGCGTCGTGCTCTCCACCAAGCCGGCCTATCGGCGCGATCGCAGCGTCAGTGGAGCCCACGTCGGCGACGCCCACCTGCAGGCGGTCGTCGAGCGCAAGACCGGCGCGACGTCATGGCGGGTCTCGTACGACCTCTACTACGCCGGCCCGAAGAAATCGCTCGACGTGGCCCAGTTCCGCTCGGGCGGCGAGCTGCGCAGGGTGACCCCGCGCATCGCCTACCACTGGCAGGACGAATGCTACGAGGCGATCTCGACCTGCAGCCAGTACGTCCGCGTCGTGGTCGACATTCCCGAGGCGACCGTCCGCGAGATCGCCGGGTCCTACCGCGCCGCGGACCGCACCCCCTGGCTCATGCGGCTCAAGGACCGGAACGGCGCCGACGTCACGTTGGGCCTCGCCCCCGCGGAGGCCGCCGGCCTCCTCGCCGCCGTCCAGAAGAACAACGTCGCAAGGCCGCTCGCCGCCGACTGACCCTACCCCTCGCCGTCCCTCGGGGCGGCCTCGGTTCGCCCCCAGCCATCCTTCATCGGCGGCGCCGCCGTCGACCCAACCGGAGACCTAGACCATGAAGACCAAGTCCTTCGTCCTCGCCGCCTCGCTGCTCGCGGCCACCGCCCTCGTCCCCGCCAGCGCCTCGGCCGACGCCGTCTACCGCGGCACGCTCACGGAATCCGAGGTGCTGGCCGCGCAGAAGGCCTGGGGCGAAGCCCTCGTCGCCATCTCGAAGGAGTATGAGGCCGGCGGCATCGACAAGGCCCGCAAGCTCGCCAGCACGGTGCTCGACAAGGCCTACGGCTACAATCTCGGCCCCGTCCTCTTCAAGCCGACCCTGACCCAGTCGCCGCAGACCTTCCGCACCACCAAGGAGGGCGCGCTGGCCTACTTCGTGGGCCACGACTCCAAGTATCCGGCCGACACCGGCTTCGCCCTCAAGGGCTGGCGCTCGGTCGAAATCAAGAACGCCGCCCTGCAGATCCATGGCGACACCGCCAACACCATGGGCAACGTCATGATCACCGACAAGGACGGCAAGGTCACCAAGGTCGACAAGACCTGGACCTTCAAGAAGACCGACGACGGCGTGGTCCGCATCGTCCTGCACCACTCGTCCCTGCCCTACGGCAGCTGATCCGGCGATGGCGTACGGGTCCCGGCTCAGCCCGGGGCCCGGGTGCTCGTCTCCATCCGATAGCCCAGCCCTCGCACGGTCGAAATCAACGAGGGCTGGTCGCTGTCGTCGATCTTGGCGCGCAGCCGCCGCACATAGACATCGACGACGTTCGTCAGCGGGTCCTCGTCCACGCCCCAGACGTTGGACAGGATGCGCTCCCGGCTCAGGATCCGCCCGGGCGACGACATGAACAGCTCCAGCAGCGCCAGTTCGCGCGCCGTCATCACGATCTCCCGCCCGTCCCGCAAGACCCGCATGGTCGAACGGTCCAGCTCCAGGTCCTGCACCCGCAGCTGCCGTTCCGGCGCCGCGCGCTGGTTCCGGGGCCGACGCAGCAGCGCCTCGATGCGCGCCAGCAGCTCCTCGAAGGCGAACGGCTTCACCAGATAGTCGTCGGCGCCCATGCGCAGGCCCGACACCCGGTCTTCCACGGTTCCCAGCGCCGTCAGCATCAGCACCGGGGTCATGTTGCCCGCGGCCCGCAGCGTCTGGCAGACCTCCATCCCGTTCATCACCGGCAGCATCAGGTCCAGCAGGATGACGCCCGCCTGGTCCAGCTCGGCCAGCATCATCGCCATCTCGCCGGCCGCCTTCAGGCCAGAGGGCCCGTCGCGGGCGACGCGCACCTTGTAGCCTTCGGCCCGCAGCCCGCGGTCCAAGAAGTCGGACACCCGCGAGTCGTCTTCGACGATCAGAATATGCATGGCGCTGCTTTAGCCGACGGGCGCCAAAGCGCCAGTCAGCGGCAGGCTGAGGGTCGCCACCGTCCCTTCCGCGTTAGAGCTTTGCAGCGACACCGTTCCGCCCTGTCGCTCGGCCAGGGCCCGCGCGATGGAGAGGCCCAGGCCGGTGCCGTCCGGCCGGTGCGCCCGCGCATTGGCGGCCCGGAACCCCCGTTCGAACACCCGCGGCAGATCCTCGGCGGCCACACTCACGCCGCGGTTGGAGATCCTGAGGCGCCAGGTCCCCGGCGCGTCCGGATGGGGGCCGGCCGTCACCGTCACCTCGCCGCCGCGCGCCGAATAACGCAGGGCGTTGTCCAGCAGCAGCACCATGATCTGCTGCAGCCTCTGACCGTCGCCGCGCACCATCGCCGGCGCCGGATCGATGGCCGCCGACAGCTTCAGGTCCCGCTGCCGCGCCATGGACGACGCGCCCGCCAGGGCCTCCTCCAGCGGCGCGTTGGCGTCCAGGTCCGTCAGATCCAGATACAGGACCTCCGCATCGCTGCGGGCCATCATCAGCAGGTCCTCGATCAGCGTCCCCATCTGCCGCGACGCCTGGCTGATCCGCGACAGCGCCTCGCGATACGTCTCGGCCGCCTTCGCCCCGCCGCGCAGCGCCACTTCGGCCTCGCCGCGGATCGCCGTCGTCGGGGTGCGCAGCTCGTGGCTGATGTCGCCCAGCAGCTGCCGCCGCCGCGTCTCGGCCTGACGCAGCTCGCCCAGCGCCGCTTCCAGCTCTCGGGTGCGCGCCGCCACCTGGACCTCCAGCTGGGCCCGGGCGCCCGCCTCCTGCTCGCGTCGGGCCAGCAGCTCCTCGGCCATGCGGTTGATGCTGTCCCCGAAGCGGGCGAACTCCCGGTACCCGCCGGCGGGCATCCGATGGGTCAGCTGGCCCTGCTCGAACGCCTTGGCCACCGCCGACATCTCGGCCAGCGGCCGCCGCAGGGCGCGGGCGAAGTAGAACGCCAGCACCAGCGCCGTCAGCCCCAGCAGCACCGCCGTGGCCGTGGTCATCAGCGCCACCCGCTCCAGCGATCGGTCCGCCGCCGCCCGCGCCCGTTTGAGGATCTCGGCCTCGGTTTCGATGCGCTGGTTCAACAGCTCGCGCAGGTCGCGTCCGGCGCCCCGGTCGAACACCGACTCGATCGCCGCCCAGGCCGTCCGCGCGTCACGGGTCGGGCCGCGCCGGTTGATCTCGGCGATGGGCTCCTTCAGCGCCACCACGCTGGACTCCAGCAGCGCCAGGGTCTCGTCCCGCGCCGGTCCTTCGGCCGAGCCCACGCCCGCCTGCCGGTCCATCCGGTCAGCCTCGGCGCTCAGGCCTTGCAGCCGGTCGATGATCGCGGCCATCCGCAGGCGCAACATCTCCCCGTCGCCGGGCGCATGGTCGGCCCCAATCAGCGCCCTGAGCGACCAGGCCCGCAGCCGCTGCTTGGTGGCCGACAGCTCCCAGAACCCGGATTGCAGGTCGCCGGCCACGCGGCCGCGCATCACCTGATGCTCGGCGCGGTTGGCGTTCCAGCCCGCCAGCATCCCCTGGGCCAGCGCCAGCGAGGCCATGATCGTCAGCGCGATCACCAGCTGAGTGGAAAAGAGCCGTCGGGCCATCGCTCGCCTTCGCCTTGCGCCTCCACGCCAGATGGGGCGCGCAAGCGTCACCGTCCAGGGGCGCCGATCAGCTGGCCTCCGCGGCCCCGTACGAGAGCATGCGCAGCCTGTAGAAGACGCTCGGCAGGTAGGCGACGCCCATCATGCGCATAACCGCGCTGACGTCGGCCGGGGCCAGGGTTTCGAAGTCCAGCGTGATCCGCTCGATCCCGGCCGCCAGTCCGGTTTCGGCCGGCCGCGTGAACACCGGCGTCTGCTGGAAGAACGCGATCACGCGCGACAGCGCCGCAAGCCCGTCGGGGTAGTTGCGCTCGGTGAAGTTCGCCAGGAACATCAGGTGGACATCGAGATGCAGCGGCGGGCCGCTTCCTGGGTCCGCTGCCGACGGCTGCTGGCTCAGAAACGTTTCCTGCGAGAGGCCGTAGACGCTCATCACGACCTTGTCGCGCACAGCCTCATTCCGAGAACCCGCGTGGTCGACCAGGCTCGTCAGCGAGACCCAGTCGTCAGGCCGGCGGTCGATGTCCTGCAGGTGCTCGTTCAGTCGCCCGCAGACGGTCTCCAGGGCGTTGCGAAGAAGGTCCATGGCGATCTCGACCCTCCCGCCGCGCACGGCGCGTCACTGGGGGTGATGATACAGGGCCGCGCTGGTCCCTGGCAAACGACCCGCGCCCACCCCTGAGACCATCCGCCCACCGCCTGACGCTGGCCTTCTCCGCGCCCCCGCGCTAGCAGGCCGCCCCATGATCCGCCTCGACAACATCTCCAAGCAGAACGGCCACCAGATCCTGTTCATCGAAGCCTCGATGGGCGTCCAGAAGGGGGAGAAGGTGGGGCTGGTCGGGCCGAACGGCGCCGGCAAGACCACGCTGTTCCGCATGATCACCGGCCAGGAGCAGCCCGACGACGGCCTGGTGGTGATCGATCCCGGGATGACCATCGGCTACTTCAGCCAGGACGTCGGCGAGATGTCGGGCCAGAGCGCGGTCGCCGCGGTGATGGACGGCGTCGGCCCCGTCAGCGCCCTGGCCGCCGAGATGGCCACGCTCGAGGCCGCCATGGTCGATCCCGACCAGGCCGACCGGCTGGACGCCCACATGGAGCGCTACGGCGAGGTGCTGGAGCGTTTCCAGGAGCTGGATGGCTACGCCCTGGAAGCCCGCGCCCGCGAGGTGCTGGCGGGCCTCAGCTTCAGCCAGGAGCGGATGGACGGCGACGTCGGCCTGCTCTCCGGCGGCTGGAAGATGCGCGTCGCCCTGGCCCGCATCCTGCTGCAACGTCCCGACGGCATGCTGCTGGACGAGCCCAGCAACCACCTCGACCTGGAAAGCCTGATCTGGCTGGAGGCGTTCCTCAAGAATTACAGCGGCGCGCTGCTGATGACGTCGCACGACCGCGCCTTCATGAACCGGATCATCGGCAAGGTGGTCGAGATCGACGGCGGCGAGCTGATCACCTACTCGGGCGACCTCGACTTCTACGACCAGCAGCGGGCGCTCAGCGAACAGCAGCGCCAGGCCCAGTACGAGCGCCAGCAGGCGATGCTGGCCAAGGAAATCAAGTTCATCGAGAAGTTCAAGGCGCGCGCCAGCCATGCCGCCCAGGTCCAGAGCCGGGTCAAGAAGCTGGACAAGATCGAGCGCGTCGAGGCCCCGCGCCGCCGCCAGTCGGTCCAGTTCGAGTTCCGCAGCCCGCCGCGATCGGGCGACGACGTCATCAGCCTGAAGGGCGTCCACAAGGGCTACGGCGCCCAGCCGATCTACGAAGGCCTCGACTTCCTGGTGCGCCGCAAGGAGCGCTGGTGCGTCCTGGGCGCCAACGGCGCCGGCAAGTCCACCCTGCTCAAGCTGGTGGCCGGCGCGACCCAGCCCGACCGCGGCGCGGTCAACATCGGCGCCAGCGTCCGCATGGGCTACTTCGCCCAGCACTCCATGGACCTGCTCGACGGCGAGGAGACCATCTTCGAGTCTCTCGACAGCTCATTCCCCCAGGCGGGCCAGGGCGCCTTGCGCACGCTGGCGGGCTGCTTCGGCTTCTCGGGCGACGACGTCGAAAAGCCCTGCCGCGTCCTCTCCGGCGGCGAGAAGGCGCGCTTGGTCATGGCCAAGATGCTATTCGACCCGCCAAACCTCCTGGTCCTGGACGAGCCCACGAACCACCTCGACATGGTGACCAAGGAAATGCTGGTCGCCGCCCTGGCCGACTTCGAGGGCACGATGCTCTTCGTCAGCCACGACCGCCACTTCCTGGGCGCCCTGTCCAACCGCGTCCTCGAGCTCACCCCCGACGGCGTCCACCAGTACGGCGGCGGCTACACCGAGTACGTCGCCCGCACCGGCCAGGAAGCCCCGGGCCTCCACCCCGGCGGATAAGGGGGCCAAAGGCCGTCGCCGCCGGCCTCAGGTCTCCCCCGGCGGCGAGACGATGATGAACCTGGGCCCCTCCGGCGCCCCCCGCCGCGGCAGTCCCGGCCGCCGCTTCAGCCCGCCGATCCGCCGCAACGCCTTCCGGCGGCGCGACTGCCCCCGCGGCCCGCCCCCGGTCTCCGGCCCGATCAACTCGAACCCGTCGGCCAGGTCGCGATCGTCATAAGCGGTCCACACCGCGCGCGCGAAGTCGGGCCGCTGCCGCATCCAGCGATACAGGGTCGAGAGCGCCGGCATCTCCGCCTCGCGCGCCGCCGAGGCCAGCGAGCCGCCCCAGGCCACGTGCTCGATCACCCGGTCGCGCATCGCCTTCGAATACAGCGTCTCCCGCCACGGCGGCCGCGCCTGCGCGTGTGTGCGCCGCCAGCAGGCCATCGCCTCCCGGATCCCCTTGTCGAACTCGGGCTGCTCGCGCCGCCAGCGCGCGACGATCGACGCGCAGGGCATCCGCGCGTCCCCCGCCAGCGCCTTGGCCATCGACCCCCGGATCCACAACCGCGCATAGATCGCGTCGGCCAGCTCGGGGTCGTACGGCCGATACGCCGCCCGTCCCCCGGCCGCCAGCGCCGCCCGTTGCCCGGCGCGGATCAGCCCCATCTCGTGCGCGAACATCGCGTCCGTCGCCCGCCAGTGGAAATAGGTCGTCCGCCCGGGCATCCCGGGCTTGCCCCACAGGTCGGCCACCTTCTCGCCCGCCTTCACCCGCGCCAGGAAGGCCGCCATCCGCATCGGATCGGGCCCCCGCATCCAGCGCGCCCGCCCCGTCGCCACCGCCTGCGTCAACGCCGCCCGAAACCCCGCGTCCCGCTTCGCCCAGCTCTGCGCCGCCGTCGCCCCCAGCCCCAGCGCCCGCATCACCCCCGTCACCGCCTCCCCCTCCGCCACCCGCGCCAGCACCAGCGGCTTCAGGCGCGCAATCTCAGGGGCAGGTAGGCGGGGCATGAGGGCAGTGTAGCGGGGATTGAGGCAGATTGGAACAAATAAAGAACATTGCCGCGCCGTGACGGTCGCTAGTTGACTCTGAGGGGACGTTGGGAAGGGCCGCTAGTTGGCCCCAAGGCTTGTGTCGGTTCGACTGAGACCGTCCGCCCCGCGATACTGGCCAGACTAACACAATGGGCGGCAATTGGTGCGTCGGCCCGAACGAAGCTGGAAGCCATCGTGGCCTGCAGCATGTGCTTTCGCCGGGTCTGGACCGATCGCGCCGCCCACATTCCCGCCTGCATCACCTCAGTTGGGCGGCGACTGATGCCGGGCCCAAAATTCCTTCGTCCAATCCTTATCGCCCGCTTCGTTCAGGGCGCGAACAAATGCGTCGCGTTTGCCCCGCACATAGGTGTCGCGATCGGGATTCCGACCAGCGTCAATCACCGCTTTCCGGCTCCCGTGCCAGATCGCCTCTAGCCTGTGAAGGACCTCCGGTCCCACGCTGCCCGTGCCGTCTAGCAGGCCTTCGTGAATCGCTTCTTCTACCGTCTCCTTCATCAACTCGATGGCCATCCGCGGCTTTACCCAGCTGGAGAGCCGATAGGCGCGGTCGACACCTACCTCGTCATCGGTTTCGTCTCTGGCAGCGTAGAGAAGCGCATCCGCCGTGATTTTCGCGAGCACGGGCAGATCGCGACGCTCTCGGCTGCGACGTTGCAATTCGGCAAGGGCGTCATCGAGATCAACGATGTCTTCGTCGACTGCGGAATGAGCCAGAACTTCGGCGGCGACAGTCGCGAGGTCTTCTCGATCCTCATACGCCGGGGTCCACAGGATCCGCTCAATGGCTTCACGATTCGCCTTGTCGCGGTCCTCGCGAAAGCGCTGCCACATGGCCAAACCGAGGGAGGCTGCATATCGCAACATCTGCCGCCAATCGGCGTCTGGCGTCCGGCGAAAGTCCTCGGCCTGGGTCCGCATCCGTTCTAGGAGCGAAAAAGCGCGGTAAGTCTCGCCCCGGTCGACCAGCGCGCGTCCTACAGAATAGCCCGCGCGGCTCAGTTCATGTGCGGCGTCGATGAACTCGGGCGCCCCGGGCAACCAGTCAAGACGATCCAACAGCTCCGTTGCGCGGCTGACTAGGCCGGCATCGACCTTGATCGCGGCATATACACCGATGAAGGCGGTCGCGCTCACCCGGACGTCCTTGTTGGCCTGCATGCCTTCGCGCGCAACGACGACCGAGGCATACAAGTCTTCAAGCCATCCTTTGGGGGCGTGCGGCGCGAGATCGTCCAACGCATTGGCGAGCACCGCCATCCAGGTGGCGACCACGGGCGCAGATGCCCCCGGTGGAGGGGCGTTGTATAGTCCGCTGTGGAACGCCTCGCGGGGGAAGTCCTGGGCTAGCCGAGCCCGGAATCCGGCGTAGCCGTAGCGAAGCTGCGCGAAGGTCTCGATCAACGATCCGACGGCCTCGACCAGAACATCCGGCCGCGGATCCAGAGCATGTTGCTTGCCAAGTTGACGTAGCGTGAACCATTCACCGAGAATGTCAGGCTCCAGTGCGGCGAACTGGTCATCGCTCGGCGGGCGGCCCGTGATCGCGTCGGCCAGGTCACGATTGAACCTGTCGGCGTGGAAGGGAAGTTCTGGCGACGGTGTGTGATCGCGCGCCTTCGTCAGAACCAAACCACCGACCATCGTCGCGAGCGCGGCACCCAGCTCGTGTCGAGAGAGGTCGTTGCGATCGCGAGAAATCCGCTCCCAACGCGCCCGCTCCCGCAGGAAGATGTCGTTCAGCAATGCATCTCGGTCGAACTGCCAGATCTTCCGTCCCGCTACGGTTGCCTCCGCGGCAAGCGAAGTGAACAGAGGCGTACCTCTCGGATCGATCCGGTCGAGGCTGGTAAGGATCCTGTCGCGATCCCCTTCGCTATGCCTACCAGCGATCCGCTCAAACAGCGTGAGGCGGTCATCCCTCCCAAGCCCCCCGAGGTCGAGGAACTTTGCGCCATCCAGCCGCGATGCATGCCCCAGGAGCCGTGATAGTTGGCCGGCGTGGAAGCCTTCCCACCAGGGCGAGGCCGGTCCTGTGCGCTCGAGCAACAACACACGGATTGGTGAGGTGAATGGACGTTGAACACCGCCGTCAATGAGCGTGCGGATGACCTCTCCAGCCCATTCGGCCGCGAGGCTCACGTAATCGATGACAATAAGGGTCGGCCGCGTAGGGCGAAAGGCGGAGAATCGCTCAGCCGTCGCCAGCGCCGACCCCGGTGATAGGAAGCCGGCGTGCCAGCCATCGTTGGCAAGCTCGTGGCAAACCTCGAGGGCCAGGCGGCTCTTGCCCATGCCGCCGGCGCCAGTGACGAGGGTCCAGCTCAGCTCGCTCCCCTTGCGCGCCCAGCTCAGCAGCTTCCGCCGCTCCGCCTTGCGGCCCAAGAAAGCGACCCGATCGGCGGCACCGAAGAAGAACAACTTGCCCGCTGGATCGTCACGTGTGCGATCAGTCAGCGGTGGTGAATAACTGGGTGACTCAGGCTGCAGTCGACGCAGCAGGTCTGGCGGGACGAGGACGAGGTTTGCGTTGCGCATAATCCCCTCCAAGTCGGCCCGGCGAAGAACGCGGGAGCCAGCCGAACAGCTCTCCTTGATAACTTTGAACAGTACCGCGGTTCCCGCTCGGCGCGCCTCCATGGGAAGCTGCTGCAACTGGCCTCCACGAGCTATGATTGCCTCGTCGAAGCGCCTTTCAAGCTCGCCTGAATCGGCGGCTCCCAATCGCCAGGAAATGCGGCTCAGCAAGTCTCGTTGAAGTTCGTCCGGCGTCGCCTCGGCGATCCAGGTTTTAAGATCCTTCGGAAGGTTGAGGTTTCGTAGGAGCGCAACGAGTGGGGGCGGCACCTTGCCCGTGGCGGCTCGATTCCACGCCTCCAACCCGGTTTCGCCGGCTGGCAGAGGTGAGGCCTGCTCCCGCGCCGGTGGCGCGGTCGTGAGATAGACTGATCGAACAAGGCGCCCCTTGTTAGCCATCGCCAGCGACCAGTGATTCGCGATCAGCTGGCGGACCGACTTGGCACGAAGCGAGACCGGTCGCCGGGTCCGCTTTACCTGTACTAGCTCGATACTGCCGCGCGCCACCCGCGCGAAATCCTCGGCCACTTCAACTTGAAGGAACTCGTCCGCCGCGAGCGCGAGCCATGCGAGGGCCGTTGCGTAGGCTTGGTGAACGTAGCCACCCAGAGCATCGAGGGCTTGTTGCGCTTTGAGCTCATCAGGTACCAGCAAGAGCTGTTCAGTCTGAACCATGCTATACAGGTAACTCGCGGCAAAGCTGTGGGTCGAGGTGCTACGAGCAGAGCGCGTTGAACGGACGAAGGTCTACTTTTCGTGCCGACCTCAATGTCTGCACCTGGCGCAAAGCCGCCCTCGCCCCACCCCAACGAAAAGGGCGGCCAGGTCGCCCCGGCCGCCCCTCTCGTCTCTGACACCGGACCGTAAGGCTTTAAGCCTCGATCAGGTTCCGTTCGCTGGCCGCGGCCCGCATGTTCTTCTGGAGCTTCTCGAACGCGCGCACCTCGATCTGGCGCACCCGCTCGCGGCTGACGCCGTACTCGGCGGCCAGCTCTTCCAGGGTGGTCGGTTCGTCCTTCAGCCGGCGCTCGGTCAGGATGTGACGCTCGCGCTCGCTGAGGTCGGTCATCGCCGCCTGCAGCAGGGTCATGCGCAAGTTCATTTCCTGGTTGTCGCCGATGACGGTTTCCTGGCTGGGCGTCTGGTCGTCGACCAGCCAGTCCTGCCATTCGCTCTCGCCGTCCGAACGCAGCGGGGCGTTCAGGCTGGCGTCGCCCCCGCTCAGGCGGCGGTTCATCGACACGACCTCTTCGTCCAGCACGCCCAGCTTGGTGGCGATCTGGCTGACCTGGTCGGGGCGCAGGTCGCCCTCCTGCAGGGCGGCGATCTCGGACTTGGCCTTGCGCAGGTTGAAGAACAGCTTCTTCTGCGCCGCGGTGGTGCCCATCTTCACGAGCGACCAGCTGCGCAGGATGTATTCCTGGATCGAGGCGCGGATCCACCACATGGCGTAGGTCGCCAGGCGGAAGCCCTTGTCCGGGTCGAACTTCTTCACCGCCTGCATCAGGCCGACGTTGCCCTCGGAGATCACCTCGCCGATCGGCAGGCCATAGCCGCGGTAGCCCATGGCGATCTTCGCCACGAGGCGCAGGTGGCTGGTGACCATCTGGTGGGCGGCCTCGGTGTCGCTGTGCTCCTGCCAGCGCTTGGCCAGCATGAACTCTTCGTCCTTGGCCAGCATGGGGAACTTGCGGATTTCCGACAGGTACCGGCTGAGCCCGCCTTCCGGCGACATCACGGCAATAGCGTTCGCGGCCATGGTCTATCCCCTCAATCCAAAAGGACTTTCTTCGGGCCGCCACGCGCCTGGTCCGGTTCAACCCTCCGGGCGCGCGTCGACGATCGTCCCCTCTCAACCCTCAGATAGGTACGCGGTTGCGGTGACGCTAGGTCGCTGGGAGGAACGACCCGACGAAAGCCTGACTTCCATAGTCGGGATTTTTACGCTGCTCAGATGGCAGCAACAAGGCGCCGTTCCTCATCAGCCGGATAGGAAAACTGCATGACCGTGCGCTTTTGAGATCGTTCGGATCAGAATGATTGGGTGGCTCGACACCACCAGTTCCTCCCCGCTGGCGGGGGAGGGGGACCACGACGTGGTGGAGGGGGCGCTGAAGCGGCCGCGGCCTAGCGGAAATCCACGTGCAGGTGGTCGTCGTGGCGGGCGGCGGCGCAGCCTGCGAAGCGGATCCGACTGTCGCTGGCATACCCCAGCCGGCGCTTCAGGTGTGGCTCGAGGAAGATCCGGCGCACGCTCCGCTCGGCCAGCAGGGCGTCGATCAGCGCCTGGGTGCGGGCCGCGTCCATCCGCCAGCCTCGCGCCGCCGGCGGATCGGGCGCGCTGGCCGGGCCGCCCGCGCAGACCCGCTCGGTCTCCCGCTGCGGCGGCTCATAGGCGCCGTAGCCGCGCAGCAGGCGCACGTTCGGCGCGGGCGGCGGGCGATCCAGCGCCCGTCCCGCCCGGTCCTCATAGAAGGTGGCCAGGTCGATCTGGCGGCCGTCGCCGTGGCTGCGGTGGGGCGGCATCGGGCGGACGCCACGGGGCCACGAGGCCTCCATGTACCGGACAACCGCGCCGGGCCGCTCGCGCGCCACGCGCTCGGCAGCCCGCAGCAGCGCCTCGCGGGCGGCGGGCGTGACGTAGTGCCTCGCCTTCCGGCAGTAGACCGGATCGGCGGGCCGCAGCGGTCCCGCCTCACCGCACGGCAGCGGGACGAGCCCGCTCGGCGCATCTGCGAGGGCCGGCGCGCTCGCAAGCCACAGCGCCGCCAGAGCGCCGAGAGCGGCGCGTCGAGCCGGGCCATGTCGGGGGGCAGCGGGCTTTTGCACGGTTCGTCTCGCCGGTGATCGGGTGGACGCAGCCCAACACCGGGGCGTGCAGGGCCTGCCGGTAAAGCTGTGCAGTTTCGATGGCCGCTATCCCGACGCCTCGGCGTAGCGCGTTGGCCGACGGCCCGGCGCTCACGTCCATCGGAACAGGCGCGCGCCTGTCCGGTTGGCGTGCGAGTGTGGCCGCCCGATGCCGTACGTCCTGCTCGTCATCCTGCTCTCGCTGCCGTTCTGGGCCCTGGCCCAGGTGGCGCAGGCTGAGCCGCTGCCGGGGCTGCCTCTCAGCGGCCTGATGGCCTTCGTGCCCGCGGTGGCCGCCATCCTGCTGGTTGCGCGGGCGCAGGGCGCCGCCGGGGTCCGCGCATTGCTGGCCCGGTCGTTCGACGTGCGCCGCGTGCAAGGTCGTGGCGCAGCGTGGGCGCTGGTTCCGCTGGCCGTGGTCGTCACCTGGGCGCCGGCCCTGGCGCAGGGTGGGCTCGCGCCGCAGTCGTCGGCCGTCTACTGGGCGCCGTTGGTCATGCTGGCGGCGTTCTTCGTGGCCGCCCTGGGCGAGGAGCTGGGCTGGTCCGCCTACCTTCTCGAGCCGCTGGAAAACCGGCGGGGCGAGCTGGTCGCGGCGCTGCTCATTGGAGCGTTCTGGGCGGCGTGGCATCTGATCCCGTTCCTCCAGGCCGACCGGAGCTGGGAGTGGATCGCCTGGCAGACCCTCAAGACCGTCGCCGCCCGCGTGATCATGGTGCGCCTGTACGTCGCGTCGGGCCGCAGCGTCTTCGCCGTCACCCTGTTCCACGCCCTCGACAACGTCGCCGCCTTCTCGCTGCCGATGTGGGGCGCGACCTACGACCCACGGCTGACGGCGCTGGCGATGACCGTCGTGGCCGCGGCCCTGACGCTGGCGCGGCGGCGCGCCGGCTAAAGCGCCGAGAGCAACTGCTCCAACCGCGCCATGTCGGGGGGCAGCGGGCTTTCGCAACGGATCGTCTCGCCGTTGATCGGGTGGACGAAGCCCAGCACCGCAGCATGGAGGGCCTGCCGCGACAGCTGCGCCGCCTCCAGGGCCGCCTTCACCGGCCCGGCCGGACTGCCCGAGCCATAGACCGGATCGCCCAGGCAGGGCGTGCCCTTGCTGGCCAGGTGCACCCGGATCTGGTGCGTGCGGCCCGTCTCCAGCCGGCACGCCACCCGCGCGGCCAGCGGCCGCTGGACCGGGCCGAACGTGCTGACGACGGTGTAGTGGGTGACCGCGTGGCGGCCGCCGCTCTTCACCATCGCCATCTTCTTGCGGTCGTTCGGCGAGCGCCCGATGGCCCCCTCGATCGTGCCCTTGATCGGCGACGGCGCCCCGCGGGTGAAGGCCACATAGACGCGGTCGATGTCGTGGGCCGCGAACAGCGTCGATAGCCCCTGGTGCGCCGCGTCGGTCTTGGCGACCACGACCACGCCCGAGGTCTCCTTGTCGATCCGGTGCACGATCCCCGGCCGCGCCACCCCGCCGATGCCCGACAGCGTGTCGCCGCAGTGGTGCAGCAGGGCGTTGACCAGGGTGCCGCTTTCGCTCCCCGGCGCGGGGTGCATGGCAATGCCCGCCGGCTTGTCGATGACGATGAGGTGCGCGTCCTCGTACAGCACGACCAGCGGGATGTTCTCCGCTTTCGGCTCGGCGGCGACCGGCGGCGGGATCAACAGCCGATAGTCGCCCGCGACCGCCTTGGTCGAACCGTCCGAGACGGGCGCGCCGCCGCGGCTGACCCGGCCCTCGGCCATCAGCGCCTGGATGCGGGCGCGGCTGAACTCGGGCAGCGCCTCGGCCAGCGCCTTGTCCACCCGCCCCCCGCCCGCGAGCGTCACCACCCGCAGTCCGAGGACCTCGTCGTCGTCGGCTTCAGAGGCCATGCTTGTCGGCGGCGCCTTCCTCATGGCCCGCGATCGAGCCGTCCTTGAACAGATACTCCCGCAACTGCTCGTCCGTCTCCGGGTCGTTGCGCCGGATCCACTCCAGCACCATCGCCGCGTGCTCCAGCTCCTCGCGGGCATTGTGCAGGAGGATCTTCTTCAGCTCCGGATCCTCCGTGTCATCGGCCCGCTGGCGGTACCAGTCGACCGCCTCGAACTCCTCCATCAGGCTGGCGATGGCGTAGTGAAGCTCCAGGGTCTTCTTCGAGAGCTTCTCGCGGGGAACGTGCAGGCCTTCGCTCGACATGGACTGTCGCACTCCTGTGGTATGGATCGGTCATAGGGCGTTCGAAGCGGGGAGCAACGAACATGCGGATCGACCGTCGCAAGGCGCTGGCGCTGCTGGGTCTGGGGGCTGCAACGCCTGCGGCCGCACAAAGCTCCACCGTGAGCTTCAAACATGGCGTCGCCTCGGGCGATCCCCGGCAGGATCGGGTGATCCTCTGGACGCGCATCACGCCCGAAAAGCCCGGCGCCGACATCGCCTACACCTGGAGACTCAATCCCGTAGACCGCCGCGCCGGCGGCGCGAAGCGCGGTTCCGGCGTCACCGGCCCGGCGCGGGACTACACGGTCAAGGTCGACGTCACGGGGCTCGACGCCGGCCGCGCCTACACCTTCACGTTCGAGGCCGCCGGGGTGACGTCGCCGATGGGGCGCACGCGCACCCTGCCCAAGGGCGCGACCCAGGACGTGGTCCTCGCGGTCGCCTCGTGCTCGCTGTTCCCCAACGGCTACTTCAACGCCTACCAGGCCATCGCCGACGCGCCGCGCATCGACGCGGTCCTCCACCTGGGCGACTACATCTACGAGTACGGCGGGCCGGGCACCTACGGCATGGACTCGCCCGTCGCCGCCGAGCGGCCGCACGATCCGCCACGCGAAATCGTCAGCCTCGACGACTATCGCCGCCGGCACGCGCAGTACAAGACCGACCCCGGCCTGCAGGCGGCCCACGCCAAGGCCCCCTGGATCGTCGTCTGGGACGACCACGAGACCGCCAACGACAGCTTTTCGATGGGCGCCCAGAACCACACGCCCGGCGCCGAAGGCGACTGGACGGCCCGCAAGGCCGCGGCGCTCAAGGCCTACTTCGAGTGGATGCCGATCCGCGAGCCGGCGAGCGGCGGCCTGGCCGAGGCGGCTATGCGCAGCTTCGACTTCGGCGACCTGGCCAGCCTGATCATGATCGAGACCCGACTGACCGCCCGCGACCAGCAGGTCACTCTCGACGGCGACGCCCCCGAGGTCGACGGCAAGCGCGATCTGACGAAGCTGAAGGCCAAGCTGGCCGACCCCAAGCGCCGGATGATGGGCGAAAAGCAGGAGGCCTGGGTCGCCGGCGAGCTGGCCCGCTCGGTCAAGGCCGGCCACGCCTGGCAGGTGATCGGCAACGAGGTGGTCATGGCCCACGTCATGTTCCCCAGCCCGAAGAAGGAGCTGACCGCCGAGCAGTACGCGGCGATCTCCGCCTCGGCCCAAGGCCGGGTGCGCCGCTACGAGGCGGCCAATGCGCTGGGCCTGCCGGCCGGCCTCGACATGTGGGACGGCTATCCCGCCGACCGCGAGCGGGTCTACGGCCTGTTCCGCAAGAGCGGCGCGCGCCCGATCGTGCTGACCGGCGACAGCCACGCCTTCTGGGCCAACGAACTGCACGACGCCTCGGGCCAGCGGGTCGCCTGCGAGTTCGGCACGACCGGGATCACCAGCCCCGGCGCGGGCGAGCTGTCGCCCGGCATCAACGCCGGCGACCTGATCGCCAAGGCCAACAAGGACGTGGTTTTCAACGACCAGGTCTCGAAGGGCTACCTGCTGCTCACCCTCACCCGCACCGAGGCGCGCGCCGACATGATCGCCGTCTCGACCATCACCTCGAAGAGCTTCGAGACCAAAATGGTGAAGAGCTTCAAGGCCAGGCCAGAGGGCAAGGGCGTCTCGGCGCTGAGCGAGGTCTAGAAGAACCGCGCCTGCAGCCAGAGGATCGCAGGATAGGCTGCGAGCCATGTCCAGAAGAAGCGGTTGAGCCCGAACAGGCAGGCGTTGGCGAGGTGAAAGGCCGCTGCCACCGCCAGGCCCGCGATCAGCGTCTCGCGGGAGATCAGCGTCAGCGGCATGGCCAGCTCGAAGCCCATCACCGCCCAGGACATCGCCGCCAGCACGCGCGGCCGATCCGCCCACGCGCGCAGGTCTTCGCTCACCGGATAGGCGCTGAACCGGAACACGTCGCCCAGCGCCCGGCCGCTGCGCCAGTCGTGGTTGATCACCTTCACCCAGCCCGAGATGACGTAGCTGAGCACCAGTTGCAGGCCCAGGTAACCGAACGCCAGCTCGCGCCAGGCCGGCTCGGGCAGGACGCGGGCCAGCGTCAGGCACCACAGCGCCAGCAGTCCCATCCGGTCGCTGCCGCCGTTGTAGGGCCCCTGGTAGCGTTGGAGGATGGCCAGCGACAGGACCGCCAGGCCCACCAGCGGCCAGGGCTGCGCCACCCCCAGGATCACCAGCCCGCACAGCCCGATCCGGCCGGCGAACAGCAGCCGGTCGCGCCGTGGTCCGTGCAGATGCTCCAGGCTCTGCTGGACGAGGGCCAGCGCCAGCAGGATTTCGGTCAGGCGGACCGCGCTTTCGAGCGTCACGGGACCAGCTCCGCCAGCCGCCGCGGCTGCGCCTCGAACAGCACCTCGCGCTCGATCGCCTCGCCCTGGCGGCTGACGAACACCAGCCGGAACGCCAGCCAGGGCTCGCCGGGCTCGCGGATCAGGTCGGCGGCGATCCGCCGGAAGATCTCGTCCTCGCTGTGGGGCGTGGGGTGGTCGACCAGCCGCTCGGCGCAGCTGACCAGGAACAGGGTCTCGTTCCAGCGCGGGTTCCAGACCAGCCGGCGCACCATCTCCAAGGGCGAGACGCGCTGCGGCCGAGGCCGGAACTCATGCCAGGCGCGCGCATCGTCCGGCGCAGCAAACCGCGCGATCTCGATCCGCGGCGACGGCGCGATGACGTCGAAGAAGTTCCACGACGGGATCAGCGCCGGCAGCAGCAGGGCGAAGGGCCGCAGGATCACCGCCGCGCGGGCCGCTACCGTCGTTCCAGCGCCAGCCGCACGCCGAACGCCAGGAACAGGCCGCCCGTCACCCGGTCGAGCCAGCGCACCACCGCGGCGCGTTGCAGGACCCCGGCGATGGGCCGCGTCGCCAGGATCAGGGTCGCGGACCAGCAGCTGCCGATGACCACGTGGATCACCGCCAGCAGGAAGATGAAGGGCGCGGCCTGCACGCCCGTCGGCAGGAACTGGGGCAGGAACGAGACGTAGAAGACACCGACCTTGGGGTTCAGCAGGTTGGTCAGGAAGCCTCGCCGCATCCAGGCCACGTCGCCGCCCGTCATCAAGCCCGCTGGAGCCGTCAGCTGGAACGACTCGCGCGGCTTCAGCAGCAGGTTCAGGCCCAGCCAGACCAGATAGGCCGCGCCGACCCACTTGAGGATGTTGAACGCCAGCGTCGAAGCGGCCAGCAGCGCGCCCAGGCCAAGCGCCACCGCCGCGCCCCAGAGCAGGCAGCCGATGTTGATGCCCAGGGCGGCGAACGCGGCGCGCTTCGGCCCCTCGACCGCCGCCGTCCTCAGGATCAGCGCGGTGTCCAGCCCTGGCGTCAGCGTCAGCAGGCCGGCGGCGACCACATAGGCCGACAGCGCCTGGACGACCGTCACGGCCGCTTCACCAGCTTGCCGCCTTCCACCACGCGGTAGAAGCACGAGCGCGCGCCGGTGTGGCAGGCCCCGCCGTCGCCCTGCGGGAACACCTTCAGCCAGACCGCGTCCTGGTCGCAGTCGATGCGCATCTCGTCGATCACCTGCACCTGCCCGCTGGTCGCGCCCTTGTGCCAGAGTTCGCCGCGCGAGCGGCTCCAGTAGTGGGCCTCGCCGGTGGAGAGCGTGAGCTTCAGCGCCTCCTCGTTCATCCACGCCAGCATCAGCACCTCGCCGGTCTCGGCGTGGGTCGCCACCGCGGCGATCAGGCCGTTGGCGTCGAAGCGCGGACTGAGCGAGTTGCCCTGCTCGAGGGCTTCGGCGGAGCGGGCGGTCGGGAAGCTGCTGGTCATCCCTCCATATGACCCAGCCGCGCCACAAGCGCACCGGGTTTCAGCGCGGCGTGCACACGCACTCGACCCCCGCCGTCTACGACCGCCGGCATGAGCCTCAATGCCTGGGCCAAGGGCCGCTTGCTGGCCTTCGACGCCGTCGCCCGTCCCTGGGCCGAGCGCGGTCGCCTGCGGGCCTGGGGCTACGAGTTCCTGCGGTTCGGGTTGAAGCAGGCCTGGGCCTGCCTGTTCGGAGGGGCGCTGTTGGCGCTGTTGATCGCGACGCGTCTCTGGTGGCCCGAGGATTTCGCGCTCAGCCGCTACGATTTCCTGGTCCTGGCCGCGCTCGCTCTGCAGGTCTTCCTACTCGTCACCCGCCTGGAACGATGGGATGAGGCGCTGGTGATCCTGGTCTTCCACGTCGTGGGCACCGCCATGGAGGTGTTCAAGACCGCCCAGGGCTCGTGGATCTATCCTGAGACCAGCCTCCTGCGGATCGGCGGCGTGCCGTTGTTCTCAGGCTTCATGTACGCCGCCATCGGCTCGTACATCGCCCGCATCTGGCGGCTGATGGAGTTCAGGTTCGTGGCGTATCCGCCGCCCTGGGCCCCGGCGCTCCTGGCCGTGGCCGCCTACGTGAACTTCTTCACGCACCACTATGTGACCGACATCCGCAATGTCCTGTTCGTGCTGTCGGTGATGCTCTTTGCGCGCACCTGGGTGCAGTTCACGCCCGACCGGACGCCGCGGCGCATGCCGCTTCTGCTGGGCTTCGTATTGGTCGCCCTGTTCATCTGGATCGCCGAGAACGTCGGCACCTTCGCCGCGGCCTGGACCTATCCGGACCAGCGCGCCGGCTGGCGGCCGGTTGGCTTGGGCAAGCTGGGCGCCTGGTATCTGTTGATGCTGCTGAGTTTCGTACTGGTCTCGTGCGTCCACCGGCCCCGGCCGCCGGCGCCCGACTGACGCGGGGTTCGGTCTCGCCCCGCCGACGAATCGGCGTTAGGTCCGGCGCGGGGTGCAAAGGGATGGCGTAGGCATGCGACGGCGATGGCTCGGCGGGCTGGCGATGGCGGCCGCGGTCCTGGGCGCGGTCCCGGCCCTGGCGCAGCCTCTGGCCCTCGTCGGCGTCCGCGCCTTTCCCGCGCCGGACGCCGCGCCCATCGAGGACGCCGTCGTCCTGGTGGACGGCGGGCGGATCGTCCAGGTGGGCGCCCGGGCGGCGACGCCGATCCCCGCCCGCTATCGGATCCTGTCCCAGCCGGGCGGCAGCGTGATGGCCGGCTTCTGGAACAACCACATCCACCTGACACGGCCGGCCTTCCTGAAGGTGGAGACGGCCTCGGACGCCGAGGTCCAGGCCGAGCTGCAAGCCGACTTCACCCGCTGGGGTTTCACCACCATCGTCGATCTCGCCTCGACGACCGAGGTGGCCAACGCGCTCAAGGCCCGGCTGGCGGAAGGTCGGGTGACGGGGCCGCGTCTTCTCAGCGTCGCCGAGCCCTTCTATCCCCCGGGCGCGACGCCCGTGTACGCCCGCCCCCTGTACCAGGCCTTCAACCTGCCATCGGCCGAGATCGCGGGCCCCGCCGACGCCGCCGCCCGCGTCGAGCGCCAGGTCCGCGCCGGCGCCGATGCGGTGAAACTGTTCACCGGCTCGATCCAGGGCGGTGCCGAGGCGGTGGCCTACATGAGCCCGCAGGCCGTCCGGGCGATCACGACGGCGGCCCATCGCAAGGGGGTGCTGGCCTTCGCTCATCCCACGGATCGCCGGGGCCTGGAGGTCGCCGTGGAGAACGGCGTCGACGTCCTGGCGCACGCCGCCCCGCTGATGGGCTCCTGGTCGGCGGACGACGCCCGGCGCCTCGCCAGGCGCAAGGTTGCGCTGGTCCCGACGCTGTCGCTGTTCGAGGCGGCGGCCAATCCCCAGACGCCCGCAGCGGTCGCGGTCCAGCAGGCGCGCGCGTTGGCCCAGGCCGGCGGCGTGGTGCTGTTCGGAACGGACGCGGGCTTCACGGACGACTTCGACACGACGGCCGAGATGCGGCTGATACGCGAGGCCCTCGGCTGGCGCGGGTTGCTGGACTCCCTCACCTCTGCGCCGGCGCGCGCCTTCGGCGACGCCCGCCGGGGCCGCCTGGCCAAGGGAATGACGGCCGATCTGGTGGTGGTGGACGGCGATCCGGCCCAGGACGTCGGCGTCATGAGCCGGGTCCGGCTGGTGATCCGGGACGGGCGGGTGATCTACGCCCGGCCCTGAACCGTGATCGTCCCCGCGGTCGCCCGGCCCGGCGGCGGGCGCCAGGGCGGGAGCCGAGCGGCGGCGCCGATTACCGGTTCACGAAGTCCAGGAAGCGCTGGCGCAGCGTGGCGTCGGTCTTGAAGACGCCGGTGAACTGGGTGGTGATCGTCGAGACGTGACGGTGGTGCACGCCGCGGGTGGTCATGCACTGGTGCGCCGCGTCGATCAGGACCGCGACGCCCGCCGGGCGCAGGCTGTCGGTGATGGCGTCGGCGATCTGTTGGGTCATTGTCTCCTGGGTCTGGAGACGGCGGGCGAAGATCTCGACCACCTTGGCCAGCTTGGAGATGCCCACCACGCGGTTCGTCGGCATATAGGCCACGTAGGCCTTGCCCAGGAACGGCGCCATGTGGTGCTCGCAGTGGCTCTCGACCTCGATCTCGCGCAGCATGACGATGTCGTCGTAGCCCTGCACGTCCTCGAACGTGCGGCTCAGCTCCTTCGACGGGTCGAGCCTGTAGCCCTCGAACCATTCGCCGTAGGCGTCGACGACGCGCTTGGGCGTGTCGATCACGCCTTCGCGGCGCGGATCATCGCCGGCCCACGCGATCAGCGTACGCACGGCGTCCATAGCTTCTTCGCGGGTGGGCCGCTTGAAGGGCTCAAGAGTACCGTCCTCGGACCCGATCAGGGTTCGGTCGCGGGCAGGAGCGTCCATGAGAGAGCGTTTCTTTCCAGGGCTGAGTTGCGCCAGGACGATGGTCCCGGAGATTACGCGTGCCACCCTTCACTGCGGACTTGGGCGCTTGGCCTCGCGTCCGGGCGATCTGTATATGGGCGCGAGCCCATCCTGGGCAACCGTTCCGCAGCGTAACCGTGAGATATGACCCTTAGCCTCTACGACACCATGAGCCGTTCGAAGCGGCCCTTCGTCCCCAAGGATCCCAGCCGGGTGACGATGTATGTCTGTGGGCCCACGGTCTACAACTTCGCCCACATCGGCAACTTCCGGCCCGTGGTGGTCTTCGACCTGCTGTTCCGCGTGCTGCGCGACGCGTACGGCGACCACGCCGTGCTCTATGCGGCCAACGTCACGGACGTGGACGACAAGATCAACAAGAAGGCCGCCGACGAAGGCGTGCCGATCCGCACGATCACCGACCGCTATCTCGACGCCTACAACGCCGACGCCGCGGCGCTGGGGGCGCTGCGGCCCACGTTCCAGCCGCGGGTCACCGAGACCATGGACGCGATCATCTCGATGATCAGCGACCTGATCCGTAACAACGGCGCCTACGCCGCCGAGGGCCATGTGCTGTTCGACACCCAGGCGTTCGCCGACTACGGCAAGCTGTCGAAGAAGCCCATGGACGACCTGATCGCCGGGGCTCGCGTCGACGTCGCGCCCTACAAGAAAGACCCGCGCGACTTCGTGCTCTGGAAGCCGTCCAAGCCCGGAGAGCCCGAGTGGGAGAGCCCGTGGGGCAAGGGCCGGCCCGGCTGGCACATCGAGTGCACCGCCATGATCGAGGAGGCCCTGGGCCTGCCGATCGACATCCACGGCGGCGGCGTCGACCTGATCTTCCCGCACCATGAGAACGAACTGGCCCAGGGTGTCTGCTCGGGCCACGGCGAGCGCGAGTACGCCCACTACTGGCTGCACAACGGCTTCCTCAACATGGGCGAGGAGAAGATGAGCAAGAGCCTGGGCAACGTCGCCCTCGCTCACGACCTCCTGAAGTCCTATCCGGGCGAAGCCCTGCGCTGGGCGCTGCTGGCCGGCCACTACCGCCAGGAGCTGGAGTGGACCGACAGCCTGATCGAGCAGGCCAAGAGCGCGCTGGACCGGCTCTACCGGGTGCTGGACGACTCCGCCCGGTTCCTGGCCGGCGAGCCGTCGGCCGACGGCTGGCAGAACGCGTCCGCCGCCGCCGACCACGCCGCCGTGCGCGCCGCCCTACACGACGACCTCAACACGCCTGCCGCCTTCGCCGCCCTGTTCCAGCTGGCTGACAAGGTCCGCGCGGCCGTGATGGCCAAGGACGCCCGGGCCGCCGCCAGCGGCCGCGGCCTGCTGGTCGAGGCGGGTAACCTCATGGGCTTCCTGACCGCCGACCCGCAGTCCTGGTTCCAGAGCGGCGCGGACGACGACCTGAAGTCCCGCGTCGAGGCCCTCATCGCCGACCGGCACACCGCCCGCGCCGCCAAGAATTGGCCCGAAGCCGACCGCATTCGCGGCGAACTCGCCGCGCTCAATGTGGAGGTTATGGACGGCCCCACCGGCGCCACATGGCGGATCAAGGAGTAGGCATGAGCCCCTTCAAGTCCGGCCCCGACCTTCTGGCCAAGCCCGGCGGCCGGAAGGGCGGCATGGGCCCCCAGATCATGAACCTGAGGACCGAGGGCCGGCCGCCGCCGCCCAAGCCCCCATCGGGCCTGCGGGTCGAGGACCGGATCGGCATCCAGGCGCCGGCCGAGGTGATCTGGGACGTCGTCTATGACCTTGGTCGTTGGAGCGAGTGGAACCCCACCTATCCCAAGGCCGAGGGCCAGATCCGCATCGGCGAGATCCTGACGGTCTCCCTGGCCCTCCCCGACCAGCCCGTCCAGGAACTGAAGCCCAAGGTGCTGGAGTGGGTGCCCAACGAACAGCTGCACTGGCGGCTGACCATGATGGGCGGCCTCATCAAGACCCTGCGCTATATCGAGATCTCGCCCGTCTCCGCGTCGGGCTGCATCGTCGACAACGGCGAGATCTTCGGCGGCTTCATGGGCCCCTCGCTGGGCAAGCGCGTGGGCCGCGTGGTCCGTCGCGGCTTCCAGGCCATGAACCAGGCCCTCAAGGAACGCGCCGAAACCGAGTGGGCGCGGCGCCGCCCCTAGGCCACAGACTTCATCACCTGCATCCGCTCGCTCGCCGGCGCATGGATCGTGCAGACCAGCCCGGCCTCCTGGAAGTCCAGGTCCACCTGTCCGTGCACCTCCATGGCCACGCCGCGCTCCAGCAGGCGTGACCCGAAGCCGCGCCGCGTGGGGGGCGGCACCGGCGGGCCGCCGCTCTCGCGCCAGACGATGGTCAGGGCCTGATCGCCGTCTAGGCCCACGTCGATGTCCACCCGCCCCTCGCCCAGCCAGGCCCCGTGCTTCACCGCGTTGGTGGCCAGCTCGTGCAGCGCCATCCCTAGGCTCACCGCCAGGTTGGCGTCGAGGCGGAGGTCCTCGCCCGCCATGCCGTAGGGTCGCCCGTAGGGCCGCAGCGTCGCCTCGACCAGCTCGCGAAACGAGGCGCTCTCCCATTCGCGCGTCACCAACAAGTTGTGCGTCGACGACAGCGCCATCAGCCGCTCGATGAACAGGTTGCGCGCGGTGTCCGGATCGCGCGTGTCCGAGAGCGTCTGCACCGCCACCGACTGCACCGAAGCCAGCGTGTTCTTCACGCGGTGGTTCAGCTCGTCCAGCAGCAGCTTCTGGCGCGCCTCGTGGACGCGCATCTCCATCATCGTCTTCATCGCCGTGCGCAGCTCCTCGAGCGCCGCGTCGCGTTCGGCCAGCCCGGCCTGCAACGCCGCCGTCGACGGCAGCGCGATAGCCTTGGGCAGCAGCGGCCAGAGCGCCGCCGCGGTCACCAGCGACGCCGCCGCCGTCGCCGCCTTGATGATCGCCTCGACCCCGTAGTCCGGGTTCCACAGCGTCCAGATCATCATGAAGTGGGTGACGCCGCACAGCATGATGAAGGCCACGAACAGCCAGATCGCCCAGCTGAAGCGGACGTCCCGGCGGTGGTACAGGAACACGCCCAGCGCCAGCGGAATCGAGAAATAGGCGACGCCGATCAGCAGGTCCGAGATCGCATGGGTCCAGATCAGCTCGGGTCGCCAGAGCAGGCAGATGCCGTGCGGACTGAGCGCCTCGGTCTCGAACAGCGAGCGAACGGAGTCGAATAGGCCCATCGAAGGTCCCCCCGGCCGGGTCGACGTGACACGCCTAGCAATCCCAGGCTGAGACTGATCCAGCAACAACCAACGCATACGGGCCATTGGCGTTTCTGACTTTTTAGTTCAATATTTTGGAGAACACCGAGGGAGACGGGACATGGCGGGCAGGATCGGACGGACGGTGGCGGACTCGACGCCGCAGTGGCCTGAGCCCCCGCAGCCGCCCAAAGGCGCGCCCAACATCCTGGTGGTGCTGTTCGACGACGTCGGCTTCTCGGACTTCGGCTGCTACGGCTCGCCGATCCGCACGCCCAACATCGACAAGGTCGCCGCCCAGGGCCTGCGCATGGCCGGCTTCCACACCACCGCCATGTGCTCGACCACGCGGGCCGCCCTGCTCACCGGGCGCAACCATCACTCGGTGGGCGTGGGCTGCCTGGCCAACTTCGACAGTGGCTATCCCGGCTATCGCGGCAAGATCGCCAAGGAGGCCGGAACCCTGCCCGAGATGCTGCGCCCGCACGGCTATCGGAACTACATGCTGGGCAAGTGGCACGTGACGCCGCTGACCGAGACCGGCCCGTCGGGGCCCTTCGACGGGTGGCCGCTGGGCCGCGGCTTCGACCGCTTCTACGGCTTCATGGACGCCGAGACCGACCAGTATTCGCCCGAGCTGGTGCGCGACAACACACCGATCACGCCGCCCGGCACGTTCGAGACCGGCTACCACCTGACCGAGGATCTGGTCGACCAGTCGATCCGCTACCTCGCCGACCACATGGCCGACGCGCCCCAGACGCCGTGGCTGCTCTGGCTGGCCCCCGGCGCCTGCCACGCGCCCCACCAGGCG
This sequence comes from Phenylobacterium sp., assembly GCF_965284355.1. Lineage (NCBI taxonomy): Bacteria > Pseudomonadati > Pseudomonadota > Alphaproteobacteria > Caulobacterales > Caulobacteraceae > Phenylobacterium > Phenylobacterium sp. The sequence continues at coordinate 1,925,616 of NZ_OZ260078.1, forward strand.
CCGGCCGACCTGATCAAGAGCTACGACGAGGTCTTCGAGGGCGGCTGGGACGCCGAGCGCGAGCGCCGGCTGGCGCGCCAGAAGGCGCTGGGCATCGTGCCGCGCGACACCCGCCTGCCCGAGCGCAACGAGGGCATCCGGCCCTGGGAGAGCTATTCCGACGACGAGCGCCGGGTCTTCACCCGTCTGCAGAGCGCGTTCGCCGCCATGCTGGACCACACCGACCAGCACCTGGGCCGCCTGTTCGACTTCCTCGAGCGGGCCGGCGTGCGCGACGACACCCTGATCCTCATCCTCAGCGACAACGGCGCGTCGCAGGAAGGCGGCCCCCTGGGCTTCGTCAACGCCATGGGCCCCTTCAACTTCCGCGGTGAGCCGATGGAGGAGAAGCTGGCCCGGATCGACGACATCGGCGGGCCCGACACCCACTCCAACTTCCCGCAGGGCTGGGCGATGGCGTCCAACACGCCGCTGCGCCGCTACAAGCAGAACACCCATGGCGGCGGCATCCGCGATCCGCTGGTCATCTCGTGGCCCAAGGGGCTGCCCGCCCGCGGCGAGGTGCGCGACCGCTTCGCCCATGCCAGCGACCTGGTCCCGACCCTGCTGGACCTGATCGGCATCCAGCCGCCCGAGCACGTGGCGGGCGTCGCCCAGATGCCGCTGGAGGGCGAGAGCTTCGCCGCCGCCCTGACCGACCGGGCCGCGCCGGCGCGGACGAAGCCGCAGTACTTCGAGATGTTCGGCCACCGCGGCCTCTGGAAGGACGGCTGGAAGGCCGTCGCGTTCCACCCGCCCGGGACGCCCTTCGACAACGACAGGTGGGAGCTGTTCCACCTCGACAAGGACTTCTCCGAGACCGACGACTTCGCCGCGCGCGAGCCGGCGAAGCTGCAGGCCATGATCGACGAGTGGTGGGCCATGGCCGAGGCCCACAACGTGCTGCCGCTGGACGACCGCTTCGGGCCCCGCTTCGCCGAGAACTCGGAACGGTTCCGCGCCAGCCGGTCGCGCTTCGTCTTCCACGCCGGCATGGGCCACCTGCCCACCGACGTGGCGCCTGACGTGCGGGCGCGCAGCTATGTGATCGAGGCCCACGTGGCGCTGACCGGCGGCGAGGAGGGCGTCCTGCTGGCCCACGGCGACGCCACCAGCGGCTACAGCCTCTACCTCAAGGACGGCCGGCTGCATCACACCCTGAACATCGGCGGCCAGAAGACCACCGTCAGCTCGGACCGCCCGGTCCCGCCCAACGCCACCCGCCTGGGCGTCTCGGCCCGGCGCAGCGACGAAGGCCCGCGCACCTTCACGCTGACCATCGATGGCCAGCCCGCGGGCAGCGTCACCGCCACCACCGGCTTCGTCACCCTGATCTCGTGGTCCGGCCTCGACATCGGCCTGGATCGCGGCAGCCCGGTCGCGGACTACCCTGCCCCGTTTTCGTTCACCGGGGTGCTGAAGAAGGTCACCGTGAACCTGGCCGACGACCAGACGCTTGACGGCGATGCGGTGGGCGAGGCGGAGATGGCGCGCCAATAGCCGGAGCCCGCCATGGACCTGTCCCGCCGCACGATCCTGGCCGCCGCCGGCGCGGCGCCTGCGGTCGGCGGGATGGCCCTGGCGGCCGACGCGCGGGCGGACGACGAGGCCTACTGGGCCAAGGTCGCGACCCTGTTCGACCCGCCGCCGCCCGGCGTGATCCAGCTCGAGAACGGCTACTTCGGCGCCATGGCGCGTTCCACCCGCGCCGCGTTCGAGCGCAACATCCTGCGCGTCAATCGCGAGACCTCGATCTACGCCCGCGACGCCTACAACGCCGACCTCGAGACGGTGCGGGCCCGCTGCGCGAAGCTGCTGCAGGTCGACGCCGACGAGATCGCCTTCACCCGCGGCGGCACCGAGTCGATGGTCACCCTGATCGGCGGCTACAACCGGCTGAAGCCCGGCGACGCGGTGCTGTACGCCGACCTCGACTACGACAGCATGAAGACCAGCATGGCGGCGCTGGAGCGGGTGCGCGGCGTGCGCGTGGTCCGTATCGACCTGCCGGAACCCGCCAGCCGCCAGAACCTCATCGACGCCTATGAGCGCGCGCTTGCCGCCAACCCCGACGTGCGGCTGATGCTGCTCACCCACCTCAGCAACCGCACGGGACTGGTCCCGCCGGTGAAGGAGATCGTGGCGCTGGCCAAGGCGCGCGGCGTCGACGTGCTGCTGGATAGCGGCCACGCCCTGGGCCAGACCGAGTTCACGCTGCGCGACCTTGGCGTCGAGTTCGCGGGGCTGGGCCTGCACAAGTGGATCGGCGCGCCGGTGGGCGTGGGCGTGGTCTACATCAAGAAGGACCGTATCCCCGACATCGACGTCTCGATCCTGGAGGCGCCGAGCAACCCGCGCATCGACGCGCGGGTCCACACCGGCACCGTGAACTTCGCCGCCATGCTGACCGTGCCCGACGCCATCGCCGCGCATGAGGCGATCGGCCTGGGCCCCAAGGCGCGCCGCCTGCGCTACCTGCGCGACCGCTGGGCCGAGGCGATCCGCGGCCATCCCGGCGTCGAGGTGCTGACGCCGCCCGATCCGGCCCTGCACGCCGGCATCACCTCGTTCCGCCTAACCGGGCGGACCAGCATGGACGACAACCGCGCGCTCCGGGCGCGGCTCTTCGAGCGCTATCGGATCTTCACCGTCGAACGCGCCGGCGTGGCCAAGGGCTGCTGTATCCGGGTCTCGCCGTCCTTCGTGAACACCGCTGCCCAGATGGACGCCCTGACGGCCGCGCTTCGCGACCTGGCGAAAGCCTGATTTGACTTCGGCGCCCCGAACCCCGACCTAGGGGCCATGATCGACGACCTCTACTCGGCGAGGCTTCTCAAGCTCGCGGCGAACCTGCCGCGGGTGGGACGGCTGGCCGATCCCGACGCCACGTCGGAAAAGGTCTCCAAGCTGTGCGGCAGCCGCGTCACGGTCGATGTGAAGGTCGAGGGCGATCGGGTCGCCGACTTCGCTCAGGACGTGAAGGCCTGCGCGCTGGGCCAGGCGTCGGCGGCGGTGCTGGGCGCGCACGTGATCGGCGCCAGCCTCGCGGAAATCGAGACCACCCGTGATGCGTTCCGGGCGATGCTGAAGGCGGATGGCCCCGCGCCCGAAGGCCGCTTCGCCGAACTGGCGTTGCTGGCTCCGGTGAAGGATTATCCGGCCCGTCACACCTCGACCCTGCTCGCCTTCGAGGCGGCGGCCGAGGCGGTGAAGAACGCGATCGTGAGTGGTGGAGAGCGATAGACGGCATGCGGGATTTCATCTTCCTCCATCATGACGACGCGGCGGGCGGCGACGGACTGGACTGGGACCCGTACCTGTCGCGCCTGCGCGAAGCCGGCGTCTTCCAGGGCGGCAGCTCCATCGGCCAGGGCTGCTGCGTGAAGAAGTCGGGCGACGCCCCCGAACCCACCGCCCACATCTCGGGCTTCATCCGCGTCACCGCCGCCACCCTGGCCGACGCCCGCGAGCTGTTGCAGGGCAACCCGGTCTACGAAGCCGGCGGCACCGTCGAAATCCGCGAACTGCCCAAGGGCTAGCGGCCCCTCCCGCACCCGCCATCCCCCCAGAACGTCATGGCCGCGCCTGTCCCGGCCACCCAGATACGAGGCGCTGGCCGCAAGGCGCCCGGACCTTTCCGCCCGCGCCCTCTCCGGAAACGGCGGCGCTTCTGGGTGGCCGGGACAGGCCCGGCCGTGACGTTCAAAGAAAAGTTGGAAGCGAGGCGCGGTTCTACGACCGCTTTTGTCGTAGGGCCGTGTGCCACTCCCGATCATGTCCGAGCCCGCGCCCGACATCTTCGAGGAAGACCAGCTGCTGGCCCGCGCGGCCCGCATGGACTTCGCCTTCGCCGAGCGCCTCCACAACAAGGCGCTCGCCACCGACGATGTGGCCGAACTCTCCGACCTGGCCCGCGCCTACACCCGCCTGACCCGGTCACTCCGCCAGACGCTCGCCCTGCTCAGCAAGCTGCGGGCCGAGCGCGCCAGGGCCGAACGCGAGGCGCCCCGCGCTTCCGCACAAGACATCCAGGATCAGGCCATCGATGAGCGCACCGCGCAGGTGCAGGACGCCGTCGAGCGGGTGATCTCCGCCGCCGCCGACGGCGACGAGCAGCTCCACACCGACTGGTGTCACCGCTTCGACCGCGAAGTGGACGACTGGACCGAAAAGCCCGACTGGATCGTGGACGACGTCGACGCCGTCATCCGCCGCGTCTGCAAGGCCCTGGGCCTGCCTGACGACTATGCCCAACGCTGGCGAGACCTGCCGGCCCCCACCTTCTTCCCCGACCCCGAACCCGCCACACCCGAAGACATCGCCGCCGCCAACGCCGCCGCCCGCGCCTTCACCGCCGGCCTGCGGCCCATGGCCCCGGATCACACCCCGGCGCGTCCCGCGAAACCGCCCTGGCGCCCCTCCGGCTGACGCGCCGCCCGCGCGAAGCGCCCTAAATCCAAACCACGAAATACACGAAATACACGAAAGCGAGCCGGCTCCCGCCGCCCGCGGGCCGCCTCATGCCCTTTCGTGTATTTCGTGTATTTCGTGGTTGAATCCAAACAGCGCCTGCGGCGCGCACGGCGTCCGAGGCCCAGCGCCCCCGTGTCTTTCCCGCTCCAAACCCGGAAGGTTCCGTTTTCACCCCGCCTGTGATACCTGCCCCCGCATGGTTCGCCAGATGGACATCGCCGCCCTGGTCGCCCGGACGTTTGCGCCGGCGCTGACGGCTGGAACGCGAACTACTACCGCCGGCGCGGCTTGAACCTCTCGGGGTTCTGGGCGTAAGCCCGGGCCTGCAATCGCAAGACCGCAGCCGGCATGAGCTTCTACGAGAGATGCGTCCGTGGGCTCCTCAAGGCCTACAAATGGACGCTGTCGCCGCTGATCGGGCGGTCCTGCCGGTTTGCTCCGACGTGCTCGGAGTACGCCGCGGAAGCCCTGATCGGCCACGGCCCTGTGCGAGGAACGGTCCTCACGGTGCGCAGGCTGTGCAGATGTCATCCCTGGGGCGGTGCGGGCTGGGACCCGCCGCCGCCGTCGCCCCGGAGGGGCGCAAAGGGAAAACTGACGCGCCATAAGGCCGAGCCCATGGAAGGGCAGGCCGGGGCGCGCGATTGGAAGTGTGAAGAACCATGATCGACCTGATTTTCCCCGACGGCTCGAAGCGCGAGTACGAGCCCGGGACGACGGGCAAGCAGGTGGCGGCCTCGATCGCCCCCTCGCTGGCCAAGCGCGCCGTCCTCATCAAGCTGGACGGCGAACTGCTGGACGTAGACCGGCCGCTCGCCAAAGGCGGCAAGTTCGAGATCCTGTCGCGCGAGGCGCCTGAGGCGCTGGAGACGATCCGCCACGACGTCAGCCACATCCTGGCCGAGGCGGTGCAGGAGCTGTTCCCCGGCACGCAGGTGACCATCGGCCCTGCGATCGACGACGGCTTCTACTACGACTTCGCCCGCGACGAGCCGTTCAGCCTGGACGACCTGGCGAAGATCGAAGAGCGCATGAAGCAGATCGTCGACCGCGACGAGCCGATCGTGCGCGAGGAGTGGGACCGTGACGAGGCCATCGCCCACTTCAAGTCCATCGGCGAGCACTACAAGGCCGAGATCATCGGCGGCATCCCCGCCGGCGAGGCGGTCAGCGTCTATCGCCAGGGCCAGTGGAAGGACCTCTGCCGCGGGCCGCACCTGCCGTCCACGAAGGCGGCGGGCAAGGCGTTCAAGCTGACCAAGCTGGCGGGCGCCTACTGGCGGGGCGACAGCAACAACCCGATGCTCCAGCGCATCTACGGCACGGCCTGGGCCAACGAGGCCGACCTCGAGGCCTACCTCAAGCGTGTCGAGGAAGCCGAGAAGCGCGATCACCGCAAGATCGGCCGCCAGATGGACCTCTTCCACATGCAGGAAGAGGGCCGCGGCATGGTCTTCTGGCACGAGAAGGGCCTGACGCTGTGGCGCACGGTCGAGGCCTACATGCGTCGCCGCCTCGAGGACGCCGGCTACGTCGAGGTGCGCACGCCGCAGGTGCTGGACCGCGTCTTCTGGGAGAAGTCGGGTCACTGGGAGAACTACCGGCCCAACATGTTCGTCTGCGAGACGGTCGAGGGCGAGGAGCTGGCGCTCAAGCCGATGAACTGCCCGGGCCACATCCAGATCTTCAGCTTCGGCCAGAAGAGCTACCGCGACCTGCCGCTGCGCATGGCCGAATTCGGCGCGTGCCATCGGTATGAACCTTCCGGGGCCCTTCACGGGTTGATGCGGGTGCGCGCCTTCACGCAGGACGACGCCCACATCTTCTGCCGGGAGGATCAGATCGTCGACGAAGTGGCCTCCTTCATCGAACTCGCCACGTCCATCCACGAGGACTTCGGCCTGACGCGCGACCACATCACGCTGGGCACGCGGCCCAGCCCGCGCGCCGGCACGGATGAGTTCTGGGACATGGCCGAGAACCAGCTGCTGGACGCCGCCCGCAAGGCCGGGGTCGAGCCGGTGGTGGCCGAGGGCGACGGCGCCTTCTACGCGCCCAAGCTCGACTTCCAGCTCAAGGACGCCATCGGCCGCTCGTGGACGTGCGGCACGATCCAGAACGACTACGTGCTGCCTGAGCGCCTCGGCGCCGAGTTCGTCGGCGAGGATGGCCAGAAGCACAAGCCGGTCATGCTGCACCGGGCGATCCTGGGCTCGTTCGAACGCTTCATCGGCGTGGTGATCGAGAACTACGCCGGCGCCTTCCCGCTCTGGCTGTCGCCGGTGCAGGTGGTGGTGGCCACGATCACCTCCGATGCCGACGACTTCGCGCGCAAGGCGGCGGCGCAGCTCCGCGCCGCGGGCCTCCGCGTCGAGACCGACCTTCGCAACGAGAAGATCAACTACAAGGTCCGCGAACACAGCCTGGCCAAGACGCCGATCATCGCCGTCGTCGGCCGCCGCGAGGCGGAAGAAGGCAAGGTCGCGTTGCGCCGCCTGGGCTCCGACGGTCAGCAGATCCTGGGGTTGGACGAGGCCTGCAACGTCCTTGCCTTGGAGGCCCAAGCGCCGGATGTTCGGCGTAAGGGCGGGTTGGAGGCCTGATGAACGGTATCGCCACACCGATCGTCGCCGCTTCGCCGGCGTCGAGTGCGGACTCCCTGCGGCCCCGCCGCAGCGTGTCCGTGGTGATGGTGGTCTACATGACGGGCGAGGCTCTCGAGCAGAGCCTCGCCTGCGTGCTCGCCGATCCGCTGGTGGACGAGCTGGTCGTGGTCGACAACGGCTCGGCGCCGGTCCAGCTCGAACGCCTGCGGGCGCTGGCCGCCCAGGATGGCCGCGTGGTGCTGGTCACGGGCCACGGCAACGTGGGCTTCGCCAAGGGCGCCAACCTGGGCGCGCGGACGGCCAAGGGCGACCATCTCGTCTTCCTGAACCCCGACGCCTTCCTGCAGCCCGGCTGCGTGGCCGCGCTGGTGCGCGAGATCGACGGCCAGCCGACGCCGTCCATCGTGGGCGGCCGCGTGCTGAACCCCGACCGCACCGAACAGCGCGGCGCCCGGCGCGGCGAAATCACGCCCATCAGCGCCCTGCTCTCGCTGAGCGGCCTGGCCAAGGCCGTGCCCGCCTGGGGCCGTTTCGAGGTGCACTGGGAACAGGACGCCCTGCCCGACCAGGTGGCGCCCGCCCCCACCATCTCCGGCGCCTGCTTCTGCATGCGGCGCGCGGACTTCGACGCCGTCGGCGGCTTCGACGAGGGCTACTTCCTGCACGTCGAGGACGTCGACCTCTGTTGGCGCGTCCGCGAGGCCGGCGGCAAGGTCCTGTTCCACCCCAAAGCCGAGGTGGTCCATATCGGCGGCACCAGCCAGACCAGCCCGCTGAAGGTCGAATTCCATAAGGGCGTGGGCCTGGCCCGCTACTTCCGCAAGCGCGCCGGCGCCAACCTCAGCGGCCACCTCGCCGCCCTGGTCCTGGGCCCCGTCGTCATCGCCGCCGCCGTCGCGCGGCCGCTGATGCGGCGGCTGAAGAAGCGTTGACGCTCGCCCCCTTGTGCGAAGGGCAGGTAAGCGACCGATTCTGACGTAGCCGCATGGCTCAGTGCTCGACATGCGACACATGTCTCTTCGCCGGTCGTCAGGCCGGCTGCGGGAATCCCCCGGCCTTGGCCACCGACGACGCGACCCGCTTGCCCAGAAGGTCCGAGGCCCAGACGCCGATCTCGATGAGCTGCTCAAGGTCGTAGCCGGTCTCGTAGCCGGCGCGCTCCAGCATGTAGACGAGGTCCTCGGTGCCGATGTTGCCCGTGGCGTTCGGCGCGAAGGGACAGCCGCCCAGGCCGCCCACCGAGGCGTCCAGCACATCGACCCCGGCCTCGACGCCTGCGAAGGCGTTGGCGAGGCCCGTGTTGCGGGTGTCGTGGAAGTGCAGGCGCAGCGGGATGTGGCCGGCGGCCTTCTTGGCGAGTTCGACTCGGCGGCGCACGGTCCAGGGGTCGGCCACGCCGATGGTGTCGGCCAGCGCGATCTCGGCCACACGCAGATCGGCGGCGGTCCGGACGATCTCCATGACCCGTTCCTCGGGCACCTCGCCCTCGAACGGACACCCGAAGGCGACCGAGACGGTCACGCTGATCGGCGGGTCTTCCTTCTTCCGGGCGGAGACGATGTCGGCCATGGCCTCGACCTGCTCATCGACCGAAGCGCCCTGGTTGCGGATGCCGAAACCGTCCGAAGCGCAGACCACCACATTGGCCTCGTCGCACCCGGCCGCCACGCAGCGCTCCCAGCCCCGCATATTCAGCACCAGCCCGATGCGCGAGCGGCCGTCCTGGTGCGGCAGGGCGGCCATGATCTCCTCGGCGCCGGCCATCTGCGGCACGCGCTTGGGGTTCACGAATGAGACCACCTCCATGCGCCGGGCGCCCGCGGCCTCGAGCCTGCGGATCATCTCCAGCTTCTGGTCGATCTCGAAGAGGGTCTTCTCGTTCTGCAGGCCGTCGCGCGGCCCGACTTCCACGATCTCGATACGCCGGCTCATGGCTGCAACTCCCTGATGGGCGCCATGTAGACCCGAAGCGTCATCGGATCACCCTTCGAGTAGTTCACGCCTTTCACGACCGCCACTTCGATCGCCTTGCCGCCACGTGCGGCAAGCGCCTTTCGGAACTCGGCCTCGTCGGCCTGCTCGACGATCGCGGGGCGGCGCTCGACCACCGCCTGGGCGGCCTCGGCGGGGCCTTCGAGGCCGGTGTCGGTGCCGAGCGCGAAGACCAGGCTGGGCTCGGCGTAGCCGGCCACCGCCACGGGCGCCTCGGCGATGCCCTGGCGCGGCAGCAGGCGGGCGTCTCCCAGCGCGCGCTCCAGCCGCGCCGACAGCCAAAGGGGGTCGAGGCGCGGCGCGAACAGGGCCGCCAGCGCGCCGTGACCCAGCAGCCCCAGGGCCAGCGCCGCGGCGATCGCGGTCTCGGCGTCCCGTCGCAGCAGCAGCCAGCCGCCCACCAGTCCCGCCGCCGCCAGCAGTCCGGCCGACAGCACCGCAGCCCAGGCGTCCGGCGCTTCGCCGTATTCCGCCAGCAGGTAGAAGACCCCGCCGGCCAGCGCGAGGCCCACGAAGGCGGTCAGGCCCGCGCCAATCGCCTTCGCCACCGCGCCCAACGGCTCGCCGAGCGCGCGCGCCGCCAGCCAGGCGATCGCGCCATAGGCCGGCATCAGATAGTGCGGCAGTTTGGTGGGCAGGAGCTCGAACATCAGCCAGGTCGGGACCAGCCAGGCCAGGGCGAACCGCACGCCCGGCTCACGGCGGAACCGCCACGCCGCCACCGCCGCGGCCGGCAGCAGCAGCGTCATCGGGAACGCCAGGATCGGCGTCAGCAGCAGGTGGTAGCCGGGCGGCGCGCCGTGGCTCTCCTGCCCGCCCGCCAGCTTGGGCGCCAGATCCGAGCCCACGGCCTCGCTCCAGAACCCGCCGTCGGTGGCCACCGTCACCGCGCCGGCCCACGGGCCCACGACGGCCAGGATGATGATCAGGCCCCACCACCACTTCAGCCCGCCGATCCAGCCGGCGCGGCGGTCCCAGACCGCCAGCACGATCATCGCCAGGCCCACCACGAGCAGCGCCACCGGCCCCTTGATCAGCATCGCCACGGCCAGCGCGCTCCAGAAGGTCCAGATCACCCACCGCCCAGCCGGAGGTCCGCCGTTCCGCGCGGCGTAGAGCCGCGCCAACGCGGCCATCGCCAGGGTGGTCGCGCCGGCCAGCGCCGCGTCGGTCTTGGCTATGAAGGCCTCGGTGGAGAGCAAAAAGCTCGCGCCCAGCATCGCGCCCGCCATCACCGACGCGCGGCGGCTGAAGAACGCCGCCGCGCCCCAGGCGCTGGCCGCCGCCGCCAGCATGGCGCCCAGCAGCGAGGGGATGCGATAGGCCCAGATCTGCCGCGCCTCGGGGCTGGACAGCACGCTGACGCTGGCGGCCTGCAGCCAGTGGATGCCCACCGGCTTCTTGAAGCGAGGATCATCCTGGAAGCGGATCACGACATAGTCGTCCTGCTCCAGCATCTGGGCCGTGGCCTGGGCGAAGCGCGCCTCGTCCCGATCCAGCGTCGGCATGGCCATCAGGCCCGGCAACCCGGCCAGGAAGGCGACGAAGGCGGCCAGCGCCGGCCCCCGCCAACCGCCGCTCCAGCGCGCCAGGATCCTGTCGAGACTCATCTCGCCGTGCATAGCACGATCCTTTCGCGAGCCGGCTTTTCCGCTATGGAGGGCGCACATGGCCCAGACCTCCGGCACATCACCCGACATCTCGATTGTGGTCCCCGTCTTCGACGAGGAGGGCGCTGCGCCTGCGCTGGCGCGCGAGATCGCCGCGGCGTTCGCGGGACGGGCGTTCGAGATGATCTTCGTGGACGACGCCAGCCGCGATGGGACCCGGGCCGCGCTGAAGGCGCTTTCGGCCGAGATCCCGCAGCTGCGCGTGCTGGCTCACCGCCGGAATTCCGGCCAGAGCCGCTCGATCCGCTCGGGCATCCTGGCGGCGCGCGGCGCGGTCGTCGTCACGCTGGACGGCGACGGCCAGAACGACCCGGCCGACGGCCCGGCGCTGGTGGACGCGCTACTGGCCGGTCCGCCCCAGCTGGCCCTGGTGGGCGGCGAGCGGGTGAAGCGTCAGGACAGCCAGGCCAAGAAGCTGGCGTCCAAGGTCGGCAACGGCGTGCGAAAGCGGCTGCTCAAGGACAGCGCCAACGACACCGGCTGCGGGCTGAAGGCCTTCCGGCGCGAGGCGTTCCTGCGCCTCCCCTACTTCGACCACATCCACCGCTACCTGCCGGCGCTGATGCTGCGCGAGGGTTACGAGGTGGCGTTCCGGCCGGTGAACCACCGCCATCGCCAGACGGGCCGCTCGAAGTACACGAACCTGGGCCGCCTCTGGGCCTCGGCGTCAGACCTGTTCGGCGTGATGTGGCTGCAGTCCCGCGCCCGCAACCCGGACGGCGTTGACGAGGTGTAGGGCCCTACACGGTCGCCAGCAGCCAGACGGCGACGCCCGCGAACAGCAGGCTCCCGGCGAAGAGCAGCTGGGCCCACGCGGCGGGGGCCTGAGCAGCGGATTTGGCGGAAGCGGGCTTGGACATGACGACCCTGGACGCTGGAACAACCGATGGTCCCAGCGTCGCGTTCGCCGCCTGAACGCAGCCTGAAATCCCTGTTTAGGTTTTGCTGACGATCTTCGTCAGGCGCGGCTGCGGATCCAGGCCCGCACGCGGGTGTCCAGCACGCTGAGCGGCAGCGCGCCGGCGCCCAGCACCGCGTCGTGGAAGCCCTTGATGTCGAAGCGCGGCCCCAGAGCCGCCTTCGCTTCCTCGCGCAGCGCCAGGATGCGGACCATGCCCACCTTGTAGGAGGTCGCCTGGCCCGGCGTGACGAAGTAGCGGCGGATTTCCGAGCGGATCTTGGCCGTCGGCTGCGGCGAGTTGGCGGTGTAGAAGTCCAGCGCCTGGGCCTCGCTCCAGCCTTTGGCGTGGATACCCGTGTCGACCACCAGGCGGATGGCCCGCCAGATCTCGCGGCCCAGCCGCCCGAAGTCGCTGTACGGGTCGACGTACAGCCCCGCCTCCTTGGCCAGCAGCTCGGAGTAGAGCCCCCAGCCCTCGGCGTAGGCGCCGTAGTTGCTCTGGCGCCGGAACAACGGCACGCCGGTCATCTCCTGGGCGAGCGAGATTTGCATGTGATGGCCCGGCCAGCCCTCGTGGTAGGCGGTGCCTTCCAGCTCGTAGGTGGGCGTGGCCCCGGTGTCCGACAGGTGGACGTAGAACACCCCCGGCCGCGATCCGTCAGGCGCGCCCGACGAATAGTGCGCCGCGCCGCCCGGCTCTTCCCGGAACGCCTCGACCCGCTTCACCACCAGATCCGACCTGGGCATGCGGGCGAAGTACTGCGGAAGCTTGGCCTCCATGCCCGTGAGGTAGCCGTCGGCCAGGCGCAGGTACTGCTCGCGCCCGTCGGCGTCGTTGGGCAGATAGAAGCGCTTGTCGGTCCGCATGAAGACGAAGAACTCGGCCAGCGACCCCGCAAAGCCGATGTGGGCCTTCAGCGCCTCCATCTCACCGCGGATACGGGCGACCTCGCGCAGACCCAGCTGGTGGATCTCCTCGGCGGTCATGTCGGTGGTGGTCTCGTCCCTAAGCTGGGCGGCGTAGAAGGCCGCGCCGTCGGGCAGCGAGCCGGCGCCCTTCGGATCGGCCGCCGCGTTCCCGCGATCGGCGGTCAGCCACGCCGACAGGCGGTCGTAGGCCGGCTTCACCTCGCCGCCCAATGTGGCCGAGACGGCGGAGATGACCTTGGGCTCCGCGGCGGCGTCGATCAGGCCCCGCTCGCGCAGCCTGCGCAGCTTGGCCATGGCGTCGACGAAGAGCGCCGACTCTCCATCCCCGGTGAACGGCGTCCCGGTCGTCAGGCGGGCGACCTCGGCGATGGTCTGGTCGTAGGCGAAGCGCGGCATCCGCACGCCCGCCGCGGCGGCGGCCTTCGCCCGGTCCAGGTTCTGGTCCAGCACCTTGGCCATGGCCGAGAGGCGCGCGACGTACGCGTCCATGTCGGCCCGCGTGTCCACGCGGTGGGCGTTGATGAGGAAGTTCGGCAGCGTCGTGTGCGGCCCGCCGCGATCGAAGATGTACTTGTGGTTCCGCCACTTGCGCGCCGCCTCGGCCCGATCCAGCGCCAGCGCCCAGAGGTCGTAGCTGACCTGGGCGTCGGGCCCCAGCCTGGCGCGGTCGAACTGGGCCTTCATGCGGGCCACGCTGCCCCGCCGCCAGGCCAGCCCGCGATCGGCGGCCGCATCCGTGGGATCCGACAGCTTGTCGTATAGTTCCTTGCGGCCCAGTCGGGTCAGTTGCTCGGGGCTCTGGCGCAGGGCTGCCTCGAACTCGGCGTCGAGAAAGGCGGTCAGCTGGGCGTCGGCGCCCTTCGCGGGCTGGGCTGTCGCCGAGGCGGACAGCGCCAGGGCGGTCGCCGCCGTGCCGAACCCGAAGTCACGCCGTGTGAGCCGCATGGTGATCCTCTTTCGCGATACGCGCGTTCACCTCGCCTAGAGCATTCACCGGTTCGCTTGAACCGGTGAATGCTCGAGAGTCTTACAAAGGCAGACCATTCGTCGTTTTGAGCCTGAACCGACCACCGCGACGAGTGGTCGGCCGGCTTTGTGCGGACGGGACAAGGGCCGCTTTACGCGCGCGCCGCTTGCCTCTACCGACCCAGGGGATAGATCGAGAAGAGGATCGCATATGGCTTCGGGACTGGTCGCCCTGCTGGACGACGTCGCCGCTATCGCCAAGATCGCCGCGACGTCGCTCGACGATGTCACGGCCGCGGCGGGCAAGGCGGGGTCCAAGGCCGTGGGCGTCGTGATCGACGACGCCGCCGTGACGCCCGGCTACGCCGTCGGCTTCACGCCCGATCGCGAGCTGCCGATCATCGCCAAGATCGCCTTGGGGTCGCTGGCCAACAAGTTCCTGCTGCTGCTGCCGGGCGCGCTGCTGATCTCGGCCTTTGCGCCCTGGCTGCTGACGCCGCTGCTGATGCTGGGCGGCGCCTACCTCTGCTTCGAGGCCGCCGAGAAGCTCTACGAGGCGGTGGTCAAACACGAGGACACCGACACGGTCGAGGAGCTCGCGCTCAGCTCGAAGGAACTTGAGAAGCAAAAGGTGACCGGAGCGATCCGCACCGATCTGATCCTGTCGGCCGAGATCATGGCCATAGCCCTCAACGACGTGGCCGACCAGCCGCTGGCGCTTCAGGCCGGCGCCCTGGCGCTGGTGGGCCTGCTGATCACCATAGGCGTGTACGGCGTCGTCGCGCTGATCGTGAAGATGGACGACATCGGCCTGCACCTCTCCAAGGGCCGCGCCGCCGCGATGCGGGCGCTGGGCCGCGGGATGGTCAAGGCGATGCCCGTGGTCCTGGACGCGCTCACGCGGATCGGCACGGCCGCGATGCTGTGGGTGGGCGGCGGCATCATCGTCCACGGCCTGGAGCACTACCACTTCAGCCCCATCCCGACCTGGGTGGAGGGCCTGTCCCACTGGGCCGCGACGGCCCCGGCGGTGGGCCCGGTCACCGGCTGGCTGGCGTTTGCGGTGGGCTCGGCGGCGGTGGGCTTGGTGGTCGGCGGCCTGATCGTGGCGGCCCTGCATCTCGTGCCGAGCAAGAAGCACTGACGCCAGACACCACCTTCTCCCCTTGCGGGAGAAGGTGTCGGCCGAAGGCTGACGGATGAGGGGTCGCGCTGGACTTGCCGCCGCTGCGCGCGCCGTCGGCGCAGTCTTGTTGACCACGAACCACACGAACGGAGTTTGCAGCTCGCAGGCGTGCGGCTTTGGAAGCCTTCGTGTGGTTCGTGTGGTTCGTGGTCAATCTGATCGGCGCTGGCGCGCCACCCCGGCTGAAGCGGTGGCGCGACCCCTCATCCGACCTGCTGCGCAGGCCACCTTCTCCCGCAAGGGGAGAAGGAACCGGCTACGTGGTCAGATCGCGCCAAAGCACCAGGCCAGGATCGACTTCTGGGCGTGGATGCGGTTTTCCGCTTCGTCCCAGACCAGGCTCTGCGGGCCGTCGATGATCTCGTCCGTCACTTCCTCGCCCCGGTGCGCCGGCAGGCAGTGCAGGAAGACCGCGTCCTTCGACGCCTCGTCCATCAGCTTGCGGTCCACCTGGTAGGGCTCGAGCGCGTCGAGGCGCTCGTCGTGGTCGGTGTCGCCCATCGAGACCCAGGTATCGGTGATCACGCAGTCGGCGCCGCGCACGGCTTCGCGCGGGTCATGCGTGGTCGTGACCTGGCCCTGCTGCTCGGCCGCCCGCGCCAGGTCCATCATGTCGGGATGGAAGACCGCCGGGGTCGCGATGTTCAGCTTGAAGCCCAGCTTCGGCGCGGCGTGGATGAAGCTGGAGCAGACGTTGTTGCCGTCGCCCACCCACGCGAACGTCTTGCCCGTCACCGGGCCGCGATGTTCCTCGAAGGTCATCAGGTCGGCCAGGATCTGGCAGGGGTGGCTCTTGTCCGACAGGCCGTTGATGACCGGGATCGTCGACCACATGGCCAAGCGCTCGACGTCCTCGTGCACGTTCGACCGGATCATGATCGCATCGACCATCCGCGAGAGCACGCGGGCGGTGTCCTCGATCGGCTCGCCGCGGCCCAGCTGCATATCGACCGCGTTGGAGATGATCACGTCGCCGCCCAGCTGGCGCATGGCCGCGTCGAACGAGAAGCGGGTCCGGGTGGAGTTCTTCTCGAAGATCATCGCCAGCGTCCGGTCGGCGCCGGGCCGATCGGCGTCGGGGCGCCCCTGAGGCCAGCCCTTGCGGGCGGCCTTGCGGGCCTTGGCGTCCTCCAGGATGGCGCGAAGTTCGTGGCCTTCGAGCTTCCAGATGTCGAGGAAGTGCCGCGGAGCCGCGGCGCTCATGCCGGGACCGCCGCTCTGGCCTTGGACTGGGCCGCCTCGCAGGCGCCTTCCAGCCGCGTGATCGCTTCGCGCGCCTCGTCCAGCGACAGCGTCAGCGGCGGCAGCAGCCGCACGCAGTTGTCGCCGCCGCCGGCGATCAGCAGGTGCTGGTCGCGGGCCAACTGCATGAACTCGCGGTTGGGCGTCTTCAGCTTCACGCCGATCAGCAGGCCCTTGCCACGGACATCCTCGACCACGTCGGGGAAGCGCTCCTTCAGGCCCGTGAGCTGCTGGTTCAGGTAGCCGGCCACCTCGCGGACGTGGGCCAGCAGTTCCGGCTTCACCAGTTCCTCCATCGAGGCCACGCCCACGGCCATCGCCAGGGGGTTGCCGCCGTAGGTCGAGCCGTGGCTGCCGGGCGTCATGCCGCGGGCGGCCTCGGCAGTAGCCAGGCAGGCGCCGACCGGGAAACCGCCGCCCAGGGCCTTGGCCACCGCCATGATGTCCGGCGGCGCGTCGGCCCACTCGTAGGCGAACAGCTTGCCGGTCCGGCCCAGGCCGCACTGGATCTCGTCGTAGATGAGCAGGATGCCGTGTTCGTCACACAGCTCACGCAGGCCGCGCAGGCAGCTCACCGGCAGAGACCGCGCCCCGCCCTCGCCCTGCACCGGCTCGATGATGATCGCCGCGGTCGTCGGGCCGATGGCGGCCTTCAGCGCCTCGTGGTCGCCGTAGGGCAGATGGACGAAGCCCGGCATCGGAGGGCCGAAACCCTCCAGATAGCTGGCGTTGCCGGAGGCGTTCACCGCCGCCAGCGTCCGGCCGTGGAACGAGCCGTCGAAACCGATGATGTCGATCCGCTCGGGCTGGCCCTTCACATAGTGATACTTGCGCGCGGTCTTGATCGCGCACTCGATCGCCTCGGTCCCCGAGTTCGTGAAGAAGCAGACGTCGGCGAAGGTGTTGTCGGTAAGCAGCTTCGCCAGCTTCTCCTGGTTGGGGATCCGGAAGATGTTGGACGTGTGCCAGAGCTTGTCGGCCTGATCCTTCACCGCCTGCACCAGCTTGGGGTGGTTGTGCCCCAGCGCGGTCACGGCGATGCCGG
Organism: Phenylobacterium sp.; assembly: GCF_965284355.1. Taxonomy (NCBI): domain Bacteria; kingdom Pseudomonadati; phylum Pseudomonadota; class Alphaproteobacteria; order Caulobacterales; family Caulobacteraceae; genus Phenylobacterium; species Phenylobacterium sp. The sequence continues at coordinate 1,942,666 of NZ_OZ260078.1, forward strand.
CCATGCAGTCGAGATAGGCCTCGCCTTCGGCGGTATAGAGTCGCGAGCCCTCGCCTCGCTCGAACGCCAGCGGGGCGCGCGCATAGACGCCCATGATGTGATCGCTGGGAACGGGGGCGGTGGTCGACTCGGCCACGGCGTTAGCCCTCCTCAAAAGGAAGCGTCCCCGACGCGGTGGCGACGGGGACCGGAAGGCTTGGCGTTTTCGTCTCGAAGCGCCGCCAAGTCAATGTTTTGCGACGGGGACGCGCGGCGCGCAGCTCCCCTGAAGTCTGCCATGCGCGGGTTGCCGGGTTAACAGAAGTTCACCCATTGGGGGAATTCGGTTTGCGAATGGCAGAGCTTGGGTTCAGCTAACGATGTTCAACCACGCGCCCAGGATGGGGACTGGCGCAATGCAATCTGGGGTGCATCGCAAATGAATATCAAAACTTTCCTGGCCGCTGGCGCTGGGGCTCTGGCCCTCGCGGCTTCCGCGGCGCCCGCGCACGCCTATCTGTTCGGCTACTCAGATGGGGGCAACAACGGCACCATCGTGCAGCTGACGCTGGATGGTACGACGGTCGTGAACTCGTTCGACACCGGCTGGTACAATGGCGCGGATCACACGACCGACAACACCAACTATATCGTCGTCCGGCCGGGTGACTTCGGCACCAACGGCTACAACAACTGGTTTGCCTTCGACCTGTCGAACCTGACGGGCTCGTTCTCGACGGCGACCCTGACCTTCAATTCCTATGATGTCACCGAGACGGCCAACTATCAGCTGTTCGATTTCGGCGGCAGCATCAGCAGCCTTGTCGCCGGGACCGGCGGCCTGTCCGCTTTCAATGACCTCGGCAGCGGCAACAGCTACGGCGTTTTCGGCTACAGCCCGTCGGACAGCTACAACTCGCGCACCCTCGCGCTGAACGCGGCGGCGGTCGCGGACATCAACCGGGCCGTCGGCGGCCAGTTCGCGCTGGGCGGCACGCTGGAGCCGAGCTCCGGCGCCGTGCCCGAGCCGGCCACCTGGGCGATGATGCTGCTGGGCTTCTTCGGCCTCGGCGGCGCGCTGCGGGCCCGCAAGGCGGCCGCCGCGGTCGCCTGATCGATCTAACGAGTCAGCGTAGCAAAGACGCCGCCGTCCCGACGGGGCGGCGGCGTTTTTCGTTGGGTCGGCAGCGACCTAGAAGTCGATCGTCGCGCCCACGAACAGGAACCGGCCCAGCGCGTCGTACACCTGGGGCCAAGTGTTGCCGTTGCAGGGCCCGGAGGGGCAGTTCGACGAGCCGTTGAGCGGCGGATCGTTGTCGAACAGGTTGTTGACGCCAGCGCGCATGTTGACGTTGTCGCGCATGGTCCAGCTGAGCGAGAGGTCGAAGTAGCTCTGCGCCGCCAGTTTCAGGTCGGTCGCCGGGCCGCCGGGAGACGCGCCGCCGAGCCCAGGCTGGCTGGACGTGGTGTCCAGGTCGACCTTGCCGAAGTAGCGCCACTGCAGCGAGACGCGGACGTCCTTGACCCATTCGTCGTAGGTGAGCGGCGTGGTCCAGGTGATCCGGGCCTTGTGCCGCCACTCGGGGTTCGGGACCGGCGAGCCGCCCAGTGACGAGCAGAGCGCGCCGTAGAGGCCCGCGCAGTCGGTCGGCTTGTCGCCCTTCAGCGAGGCCGCCTCCAGCTTGTCGAGCCAGGTGCCGACGAAGTTGAAGTTCAGGCCGCCCATATCGCCCATGCCCAGATCGGCCAGGTCGGTGCGGTAGTTGACCTCGAAATCCATGCCTCGGGTGTGCAGCTTGCCGGTGTTGAGCGTCGTGTCGGTCACGAAGCCGGCCGGCGATAGCCACAGCGAACCCGCGTTGTCACGGCGCACCAGCGAGCAGAAGTCCGGATCCAGCGTGCTGATGCAGCGCTGGATGATCGTGTCGGCGCCGATGCCCGAGATGAAATCCCGGACCTCGATGTCGAACCAGTCGGCCGAGACGTTGAAGCCGGGGAGGAACGACGGCTGCCACACGACGCCGGCGGTGAAGGTGTCGGCGGTTTCCGGATCCAGGTTCGGGTTGCCGCCGGTCAGGCCGTTGTACTGGTTGGCAGGGTTGGCCTCGATCGCCAGCACCTGGGCCGTCGTCAGACCGAAGGCCTGCGAGCAACGCGCCACCAGCGGGTTGGTCGCCGTCAGGCCGGCGCAGGGGTCGGTGTTGCCGTCGAGGACGACGTTCTGCGGGCTGAACAGCTCGAGCACGTTCGGGGCGCGGACGGCGCGGTTGTAACCGCCGCGGATCCGCAGGCCGTCGATCGGCTCCCACTCGCCCGAGAGCTTGTAGGTCTCGGTCGTGCCGACGGAGGAGTAGTCCGAGTAGCGGAAGGCGAGTTCGGCCGTCAGCGACTTGGCGAACGGCGCATCCTGGACCAGCGGGATGCGGGCTTCGGCGAACACTTCGTAGACGTCGAAGCCGCCGCTCACCGGCGGCGACGCCCCGCCCGAGCCGTTCAGCAGGCCGGCGCGCGAGACGAAGTCGGACGTGAAGTCCAGGTTCTCGCGGCGGTACTCGGCGCCCACCGACACGCCCACGCCATCGTCCGACCAAGGCGTCTTCACGCCGTAGGAGGTGAGATCGCCCGCGATCGAGAAGTTGACGACCCGCTCCTTGGTCGTGCCCTCCGTGAAGCTGGGCGTCGTGAGGTAGTTCAGCGCGGCGGGCGTGACTCCGCCGTTCTGCCAGATGTTGTAGGGCACGCAGGCCGGGTCCGTGCCGGTCAGCACCGACAGGCAGGTCGGTTGCCCCGCCGCGTTGCGGCCAACCAGTAGAGAATTCTGGATCCGCTGGGTCTGGAAGAAGCCGCCAGTCGACGCGTCGAACTGGACGGTGCCGTACTGCATGTAGAAATCGTAGTTCCAGTTCTCGTTCAGGTCGCCGCGCAGGCCGATCAGGGCGCGGTACGAGGCGCGCTTGAAGTCGGTGGTGCGGCCGCCGCCTTCCACGTTCCGGCGCGCGACGATCAGGGTCCGCGTCGCGGCCGTGCCAGCGTCGGCGCCGCAGAGCTGGGTGAGCTGGGCCGCGGTGGCCAGGGCGTTGTTGCAGTTGATCTGGAAGTTGCCGGCGAAGATGCCACCGGGCGCGATCTGGGCCAGCGACCGGTCGTCCATGAACATCAGGTCGGCATAGGCCTCGGCCCACGGCGCGATCTCATAGTGGGCGAAGGCGCCCAGGCCGTAGCGTTCGTCCGGCCGCATGTAGAAGTTGGTGGGGCCGAAATTGTAGACGTCCCGCGCCGCCACCCGCGGGCGGAACTGCTGGTTCGGCGAGGTGATGTCGACCACGAAGCTGCCGAAGCGGGCCGGGAACGCCGTTCCTGAGCCGCCGCACGAGAAGGTGTCGCCCGAGTTCAGCGTGCACGCCGAGTAGTCGCGGTCGCGCTGCAGGATCTTCTCGTTCTGGCGGTACATGGCGTAGGCGGTGATGTTGCCCTTTCCGTCGCCGCTGTTGACCCCGAACGTCAGCGTGACCTGGGTGGCCTCGCCGTCGCGGACGTTGTCCTTGGGCACCACGAACTGGGTCGCATCGGCCGCGCCGACGGCCCGGGCGCGGATCACGTCGGCGATGTCGCTCGAGTTGTCGTGCTGGTAGATCGAGTACTGCGCGTCGACCCGCACCCCCTCGAAGTTCTTGTTCATGATGAAGTTGACGACGCCGGCCACGGCGTCGGCGCCGTACACGGCCGACGCGCCGCCGGTTAGGACGTCGACGCGCTCGACCAGAGCCGTGGGGATGAAGTTCACATCCGACGCCAGGTTGGCCGCATTGGCGGCCGGGTCGCCCGGCATCAGGCGGCGGCCGTCGATCAGCACCAAGGTGCGCGAGACGCCGAGACCGCGCAGGTTCAGGGTGGCCGCCCCGGTCGCGCCGTTCGAGATCGTCGAGCCCTGGGCGGCGAAGGCCTGCGGCAGGCTGTTGATCATGTCTTCGACCCGGGTCACGCCCTGGGCCTTGATGTCGGCGGCGGTGATCGCCGTCACGGGACTGACGCTCTCCAGGTTGGGCGAGGGGATGCGGGTGCCGGTGACCACCACCTCGGAGATCTCCTCGGTCCCGGCGGCCTGCGCGAGGGCCGGACCGGCGGCCGCGACGGCGATGCCACAGATCATAGAAGACGCCATAAGGCGCGCGCGTACGGATTGGCTTTTCACGATCAAAGATCCCTCCGCGGACCCCCACCCGAAGGCGGCTCCGCTCCCCAAAATATAAGGTTTCAAGATCCCCCAGCGGGATCTAATGATCGTGAGTTACGTTTCGGTCATGAATACGGTCAATCAATTACCAGACAACAGACGATGACTGTAAAGCAACACGCCCGGTGAACCGACACAATTTGCTGATTCCGCATTTTATTCAGTTGACTACGATATTTGATTTGTCGGATTCTGTGCTTCCCGCGCCACAGACCGAGACATGTCCGGCGCGCTGATCGCGGCCGTCGTCAACGCCATGTCGAAGTACCGCCGAAGCCGCGTCAGAGCGTCGGGACGCACCGCCGCGCGGCGCCCTCGCAGGTCGATCAGGCCGGCCTCGGCCAGGACGCCCAGGTGGTGGCTCACGTTCACGCGCGGCAGACCCAGGCGTGAGGCGAGTTCGCCCGCCGAGGACGGGCTGGAGACCAGATGCTCGAGGAGCCGCCGGCGCGTCGGGTCGGCCAGGGCCCGGAACAGCTCGGCGGGCGCCTCGCGCGCGGCGCTCCGCCAGGCTTCGCCCAGGCCGTTCGCCAGGGAAGCCGCCTCCACGTCAGGCCGTCCGCGAGCGCGGTGAGGTCGGCTGCGCGCCCAACGCGTACAGCCGCCGCGAGACGGCGAAGCGCTCACGCAGCCAGCCCTCGCCGACCGAGGCCTCGAACCACAGGCGATCGAAGTAGGTGCGCAACTGCGGCAGGGGATCGACCACCGCCACCAGCAGGCCGTCCTCCTCACGGACCAGCCCTGAATCCTTCAGGACTCGCACGTGGTGCGACACCGCCGGCCGGGTGACCGCCACGGCCGCGGCCAGCGCCGTGATGCGGGACGGCCGGGCCAGGATGCGCTCGTAGAGGTCGCGCCGTGTCGGATCGCCCAGGGCGTCCAGCGCCGCGCCCAGTTCTCCCGCCTGCGTCGGCCCGCTCACCGCTGGCCACCGGCGGCGCGCAGCGGTTTCACCACCGAGGCGTCCAGCGGCAGGGTGCGCAGCAGGCTGACGAACCGGCGCAGCGCCGGGTTGTCGTGATCGTTGCGCCACGCCGCCGTCACGCTGAGGGAAGCAGGATGCCCCGGCAGCGGGGAGAAGGCGACGCTGGCGCGGGTGGCGTGGACGACGCTCTGCGGCACGATCGCGTGGCCGGCGCCGGCCGCGACCAGGCTGAGGACGCCGTCGTGCGAGGTCATCTGGACGCGAACGCCGGCGCGGGCGGCGCCCCGCTCGGCGACCAGGCGCTGAATGCGGCTCCAGTCGTCCCCCGCGGCGCACAAGACCGGGGCCTGGCCCAGGGGCTCGTCAGGGGCGTCCAGCGACCGGGCCACCAGCCACGGCTCGGACCAGAGGTGCAGACGGTCCAGGCCCGGGGGCGCATCTTCGACATCGATCAGGACGGCGTCGAGTTCACGGTCCAGGACGGCGGCCACCAGGTCGGCGGCCGATCCGACCCGCAGCTCCATCTCCACATCGGAGGCCGAGCGGCGGTAGGCGCGCAGCACGCCCTCGGCCGGGCCGGCGGTCACCGGCCAGACATGCCCCAGGCGCAGCCGACCCACCTCGCCCCACCCGGCGGCGCCGGCGCGGACCGCGGCCTTGGTGATCAGTTCGAGGGCGCGCTCCACCTCGGTGAGGAAGCGTTCCCCCGCCCCCGTGGGCCGCGCGCCGCCCGGGGTGCGCTGGAACAGCGAGACGCCCAGGGCGTCCTCCAGAGCCAGGACCCGCCGCGAGAGCACCGAAGGGTTCACGCCCAACACCTCGGAGGCGCGGCGGAATCCCAGGTGCTCGCGAACCAGGAGCGCGGAGCGCAGGGCGACGATGTCCTGAGCCGCCGTGGCCTCGGCCGAACGCTTCATCGCGAAAACCTGTGACGTGACGGGTGCATGCGCTTTCCTTAGGACCGCCCCTGGCGACCCCGCTTGGGGATTATTGCGGCCGGCGGCGGGTCACGACGGCCACAATGGCCACGGCGACGCCGACGTGGGCTGCGATATCGAGGACGGAGAGGACGCCGTTCCATCGCCAAGGGGCGCCGAACCGCAGGGGAAGAACGCCAAGGTACATGACGGCATAGAGGACCAGGCCGTAGGCCGGCGCCGTCGCCCAGGGCCGCGCAACGACGGCGGGAGTCCGGCGGGCCAGGTGGATGTAGGCGGCGGCCATGGCGGTCGCGACGCCGAAGTGGGTGAGGATGCCGAGGCCGGTGACCATGGGTCCGCCCTCGACGGCGGCGCGGCCGATCCAGCCGCTGGCGACCATGTCCCAAGGACGCGTCCACGGACGGCCCCGCGAGAGCGCCACCCCGCTGGCGTAGACAAAGTCGACGCCGCCGCCGGCGAGCCCCGCGGTCACAAGACGCAGCAGCGTGTCTCGCAGGGGCTGGGAGACGCTGGAAGCGGCGACGACGGCGGTCATGCGGGGTCCCTCTCTGCAACGGCATGAGGGTGAAGAGCCGCCGCCGACCCGTCGCGCACGTTCGGACGGTCAAAAGCACGTTCCGATGATGACGGCCGGCGAAACGGGCGTTGACCTTTGACTCGGCGGGATTCTGGCGTTGGTCTTGCAGCCGAGACAGCCCGATGACCTACCCGTTCAAGTTTCCAGACACTGCGCCGCCGACCCTCTCGCTCGGTCGATCCCGCACGTGGGGTCCGCTGGCGGCGACCGAGGTCCACGCGTCCCCGGGCCGGTATCCCGGCCTGGTCGCGCCGGACCACCGGCTGATCTTCTATCTGACGCCCGACGTGCCGACCGACTGCGCCTGCGAGGGCGTCAAGCAACGGCGCATCCAGACCCCTTATGACTTCGACATCGTGCCGGCCGGCGCCTCGGGCTTCTGGGAAGACCACCTGCCCTGCGACATGGTCGCGGTGCGTTTGGCGCCCAAACTCATGACCTCTACCGCCGAAGCGCTGGCGCTGCCGCTGGACCGGATCGAGCTGGCGCCGCGGCTGGGCGCACGCGATCCGATGATCGAGCACGTGGTGCGCGCCCTGGTCGCCGAGCTGGCCGCGCCGGCGCCGGCCGGCCGCATCTATGCCGACAGCCTGGCCACCGCGCTGACCACCCGCCTGCTGCAGAGCTTCGGCGTGTTGGGGGCGGCCGGCCGCCAGACCCTGTCCAAGCCGCAGGTGCGCCGCATCGTGGAGTTCGTTGACGCCAACCTGGACGGCGAACTCACCCTGGAACAGCTGGCCGAGGTGGCGGGGATGAGCATCCCGCACCTGACCACGCTCTTCCGCCGCACCATGGGCCAGTCGGTGCATGCCTATGTGATGGAGCGCCGCGTGCAGCGCGCCCGCGCTCTGTTGCTGGAGCGGCGGATGACCATCGCGCAGGTCGCACTGGAAACCGGCTTTGCCCACCAGAGCCACATGGCCCGTTGGATGCGCCGTCTCCTGGGCGTGACGCCCTCAGAAGTTCTGCGGGTGTAATCCCTCCTGTTGTGGGGAGGGACAGATCGCGAAGCGATCAGGGTGAGGAGGTGTTGATCCTCACCAACGTCAGCACTCCGGCCCCTACTCCCTCACCCTGGCCGCTCCGCGGCCTTCCCTCCCCATCAAGGGAGGGAAGGCTACGTCTTGATCTTGTAGCCGACCTTGAACATCCACAGCGACACCCAGCCGAGGGCCAGGACCAGCACGGCGGTCATGATCGCGCCGACCATCAGGTTGCTCTCGGCCTGGCCGGTGAACCCGTAGCGGAAGCCGTCGATCAGGTAGAAGAACGGGTTGTAATGGCTGGCCGTGCGGAACGGCTCGGGCAGGCGCTCGACCAGGTAGAACGTCCCCGACAGGAACGTCATCGGCATGATGACGAAGTTGGTCACCGCGGCCATGTGGTCGAACTTCTCGGCCCACAGCCCGGCCATGATGCCGATGAAGCCCATGATGAAGGCCGCGCCCAGCCCGAAGTAGAGGATGGCCCAGGGCTGAGCGATGGGCAGGCGCGCGAAGGGCAGCACCGCCACCATGCTGACGAGGCCCACAAGGATGCCGCGGGTCGCCGCGCCGCCGCCGAAGCCCGCCACGTGCTCGGCCGGGGTGAGCGGCGGGGTCAGGAAGTCGCCCATCAGCCCGTTGAACTTGGCCTGGAGCAGCGATGACGAACTGTTGGCGAAGGCGTTCGACAGGATCTGCATCATGATCAGGCCGGGCGCCACGAAGGTGCCGTAGGCCACGCCGTGCACCTCGCGCCCGCCGCCGACCGCCACCACGAACACCAGCATGTAAAGCAGCGCCGTGACCACCGGCGCCGCCAGCGTCTGGGTGCCCACCTTCAGGAAGCGGCGGATCTCGCGCACGTACAGGGTCTTCAGACCCTCCCAGTTCACCCCGTGATAGGCGCGCGGCTGGGGCGGCAGGATGGTCGGGGCGTCGGGCAGATCTCGCATGGCCGAGATGTGCGCGCTGCGGCGCCGTGGCGCAAGTGCGTCCAAATCCGACTCAACATCTAGTTCCTGTGGATGATCGCGATGGCGCCTATTGTGGGTCTTAGGCGTTTGTTTACTACTGATGGTGGTTGGTGGGCAGCGAGAGTGCTGGTCGCCACAAGATGTTGATTACCGGCGCAGTCCTGGGGCGCGCCGGACCCTCTGGGTGGGAGGCGGGACCATGGGCTGGACCGACGAACGGGTCGAACTACTGAAGAAGCTCTGGCAGGACGGCCTTTCGGCCAGCCAGATCGCCAAGCAATTGGGCGGGGTGACCAGGAACGCTGTGATCGGCAAGGTCCACCGTCTGGGCCTGTCGGGTCGCGCGACGCCGTCCAAGCCGCAGCGCACGGTGTTCAAGGCGCCGCGCCCGGCGCGTCCGGCGGCGGCTGCGCCGTCGGCCCCGCGCCGCATCGCCGAGCCGGTGACCGCGCACCCGGCGCCCGCGCCGGTGCGCTACGTCGATGAGTCGCCCGGCACCGCCACGGTGCTGACCCTGGGCGCCCACATGTGCAAGTGGCCGATCGGCGACCCGTCGCTCGACAACTTCACCTTCTGCGGCCGCCGCTCGGAAGAGAACGGCCCCTACTGCCACGAACACGCGACGGTGGCCTACCAGCCGGCGCAACAGAAGAAGAAGTCCAGCGCCGCCGAGCTCGCCCGGAGCCTGCGCCGCTACATCTGAGATCCGCTGGAGAGCGGTCGTCTATCCGTTGGGGATGGGGGACGCGGTCGGAGCCGAAGCTGGCGCAAGCCTGCTTAAGGCCCCGACCGCGTTCCTTTCTGTTTCCGGCTTTGCGCCGCCAAGGTTTGGCCGGGTCGCGCAACCCGCTAGGTTGGGCGGATGACCGACTCGGCGACCCTCGCTGACCCCGGCGGCAACGCCCAGCCCTACTCCGTCTCGGAGCTGGCGTTCGCGCTGAAGCGGACGCTGGAGAACGCCTACGGCTTCGTGCGCCTGCGGGGAGAGCTGTCGAAGGTGACCCACCATTCGAACGGTCACGTCTATCTGACCTTGAAGGACGACCGTTCGGCCATCGACGGCGTGGTCTGGAAGGGGTCGGTCCGGAACCTGTCGGTGCGGCCCGAGCACGGGCTGGAAGTGATCGTCACCGGCAAGATCACGACCTATCCGCAGGGCTCGCGCTACCAGATCGTCATCGAGACGATGGAGGTGGCCGGCGTCGGCGCCCTCCTGGCGCAACTGGAACGCCTGAAGCAGAAGCTGCACGCCGAGGGCCTGTTCGACAGCGCCCGCAAGCGGCCCCTGCCCGACATGCCCGCCGTCGTGGGCGTGATCACCAGCCCGACCGGCGCGGTGATCCGAGACATCCTGCACCGCATCCGAGACCGGTGGCCGTGCCGGGTGATCGTGTGGCCCGTGGTGGTGCAGGGCGACGCCGCCGCCCTGCAGGTGGCGAACGCCATCCGCGGCTTCAACGCGCTGTCGCCCGGCGGCCCGGTCCCGCGGCCCGACGTGCTGATCGTGGCGCGCGGCGGAGGCTCGGTGGAGGACCTCTGGGCGTTCAACGACGAGGCGCTGGCCCGCACCGTGGCCGAGGGGACCATCCCGCTGATCAGCGCCGTCGGCCACGAGACCGACACCACCCTGATCGACTTCGTCTCGGACCGCCGCGCCCCCACGCCGACCGGCGCCGCCGAGATCGCGACGCCGGTGCTGGCCGAGCTGAAGGCGCTGGTCTCGGACCTGGGCGCGCGCATGCACCGGTGCGGCGGTCGGGTGGTGGAAGATCGGCGCGCGCGCATCGAGCACGCGGACCGGGCGCTGAAACGTGTGCCCGACCTGGTCCGGCTGGCCGAGCAGCGGTTCGACATTGTCTCGGGCCGCCTCGGCGCGGGCCTGGCGAAGAACGCCGCCGTCCATGAGCGCGACCTGGTCCGCGTGGCCTCGCGCCTGTCACCGCTGCTGCTGCAGCGTCCGCAGGCGGTGCAGAAAGACCGGCTTTCGGGACTTTCAGGGCGCCTCTCCACGGCGCTTGAGCGCAACGCCGCCGCGCATGGCCGAGACTTGGCCCAGGTCTCCGCTCGCCTGACGCCCACGCTGCTGGCGCGCCCCCTGGGCCTCCAGCAGGAGAAGCTCGACGGCGTTGCGTCGCGGCTGACGCCGTTGTTCGCGCGGAAGCTGGATCGGCTGGCCGAGCGGCTCGAAGGGGCGTCGCGGATCCACCTGTCCCTGAATCCCGACGGGCCGCTCAAGCGAGGGTTCGCGCGCGTGACCCGAGCCGACGGCTCGCTCGTCCGCGCCGGGGCGTCGCTGGCGCCCGGGGAAGCTGTCGCCATCAAGTTCGGTGATGATGTCACCCGCCAGGCGGTGATCGATGGCGCGGGCGAGGCTCCGCCGCCGGTCGCGCCGCCCCCGCTCGCGGCCCCCCGGCCGGTGCGCGCCAGGCCCAAGTCCGAGGCCCCCGAACAGGGCGATCTGTTCTGACGCCGCTACACGCGCTAAACAGGCGGCCATGAACGCCCATGACCGCAACCTCGGGGCCAACGACCTCGCCAAGCTGCACTACGGCGACGGCGACTACGCCGTGCTGCGCCCGGGCCGCTACGTGCTTTGCGCCGTGACCGGCCAGAAGATCCCGCTGGAGCAGCTCCGCTACTGGAGCGCCGAACTTCAGGAGGCCTACGCCAGCCCCGCGGAGTCGCTGAAGCGCTGGCAGGAGACGCGCTGAGCCGCGCGCATCCCTCCCCGCCGGGGAGGGATCGGCCGCACAGCGGCCAGGTTGGAGAAGTCGATCCTCCCAGACCGCGGCGCCCCGGCCCACACATCCCCACCCGTCTCGCTTCGCTCGCCACCCTCCCCGAGAGGGAGGGAAGTTCACATCTTGCGATACACCTCGCTGGGCCAGCGCCGGTGGACCCAGAACCAGTCGTGCGGCCGAGCGCGGATGCGGTCCTCGATGAATGCGTTGATGCGCCTGACGCCCGCCTTGAGGTCGGCCGCCTTGTCGCCGGTGTTCTCCAGGACGATCGGGTCGTGGACGATGATCTTGAACCGCGCGGCCTCGCCCACCCGCTGCACGCTCATCGGCTGCAGCGGAACGCCGAAGCGGAGGGCGAAGGTGGAGGGCCCCGGCGCCGTGTGGGCCATGACGCCGAACAGCGGCGCCTCGACGCCACCGTTGAACTTCTGGTCGTTCATGAGCGCCACGGACTCGCCGCGCTCCAGCGCCCGCATCAGCTCGCGCGCCCCCTCCAGGCCCTTCGGCGCGAACAGGCGCACGCCGTAGCGGTAGCGAATGCGGCGCACCCGCTCATCCACATAAGGGTTGTTCATGGCCCGGTAGGTGATCTGGGACTTCACGCCCGCACGCACGATGGCGGCGGCCATGAGTTCGAAGTTCGAGAAGTGGCCCGAGATGAAGACCGCCGGCCCATCGCCCGCCGCAATCGCCTGCAGGCGCTCCAGGCCTTCGATCTCGATACGGCCTGTGTCGGCTACGATGCGGTCGATGATCATGAATTCGACTAGGGATCGGCCCAGTTCAGACCACTGAGCCCGCAGGAGTCGCGCAATCTCGGGGTCGTCCGCGTTAGGGAAGGCGATGCGCAGATTCCGCTCGGCCACCCGGTGCGCGCGGGTCAACGGACCCAGCGTGCGAAATAGTCCGGCGCCAAAATTCGACACAGAATCAACAGCAAACAGACGCGCCAAGGCGCTAGCTGCATCAAACAGCAGAGCCTGAAGCATCCAAATCGCGGTTGCGACGTATGAGTGATTAGGGGCCGCCATTCACCTTGTTAGGCATGGCAGACCCCGGTGGGCAATGGAGGCGGCTGGCGTGGGAATTGCGATGTCTCAACCACGGAGTCCCGAAGCGGGACGAAGGGAAATCATGGTCGGGGATTCCATGGACGAGATCGACATCCATCTGGGCCGGCGCCTTCGTCGCCGTCGTCGCCTTCTGGGCCTGACCCAGCAGGAGCTCGCGCACGCCTGCGGCGTCCGCTTCCAGCAGATCCAGAAGTACGAGTGTGCGGCCAACCGCATGTCGGCCGCCCGCCTCTGGCAGCTCGCCGAGGTGCTGGAAGTGCCGATCAGCTACTTCTACGAGGGCCTGACCCGTGACCAGCGCGAAAGCCTGGAACGCGAGAGCTCGTCGAACGAGACGATGGCGAGCAAGGAAACCCAGGATCTCATCCACGCCTACTACCAGCTCGGCGAGCGCCCGCGCCGCCGGCTGCTCGACCTCGCCAAGGCGATGAACGGCGAGATCGAGGCCTGAGCCCCGCTTCCCGAGCCTGTTGAAAACAGGCTCGAATTCAAGAGTCTGAGCGCGTTCCGGACGCAATCGCAGTGTCCACTTTTGCGGATCGCGCTGGGGCAGGGTAAGCGAGGGCCATGACCCTCTCCGCGCCCCGCCTCGCCGAGCTCGACGCCTTCTGCCTCGAGCTCAATCGCGCCGCCGCCGGAGCAATACTCCCCTTGTTCCGCGGCGCACACGGCCTCTCCAACAAGTTCGAGGTGACGGGCGGCTTCGACCCGGTCACCGAGGCCGACAAGGGCGCCGAGCGCGCCATCCGCGCGCTGATCACCGAGCGCTATCCCGATCACGGCGTCATCGGCGAAGAGTACGGCGAAGACCGTCCCGACGCCGAGTTTGTCTGGGTTCTCGATCCCGTGGACGGGACCCGGGCGTTCATCGCCGGCCTGCCGCTCTGGTGCACGCTCATCGGCCTGCGCCACCAGGGCAAGCCCGTGCTGGGCTCCATAGGGCAGTCGTACCTGGGCGAGATCTACATCGGCCACGCCGGCGGTTCGCGCCTGGTGACCGCCGCGGGCGAGCGACCCCTCAAGGTCCGGACCTGCCCCCGGCTGACCGACGCCGTCATCGCCACCACCGATCCCGAGGCCTGCTTCACCGGCGCCGAGCTGGGCGCCTGGCGCCAGGTGCGAGCGGCGGCGCGCCTCGCGCGGCTGGGCTGCGACGCCTACGCCTACGCGATGGTGGCGGCGGGCACCATGGACATGGTGATCGAGGCCGGGCTCAAGAGCTGGGACATCGAAGCCGCCATCCCGCTGATCGCGGGCGCGGGCGGGCTCACCACCGACTGGCGGGGCGAGCCCGTGGGACAACATGGCGGCCAGATCGCCATCGCCGGCGACCGCGCCTGCCTCGAAGAGGCGCTGGTCGCTCTGAAGCGCTCGGCCGTCTGACCTATTTTTTCGCCGGCGCCTTCTTGGCGGCGGCAGGCTTCTTCGCAGCCGCAGGCTTCGTGGCCGCAGCGGCCTTCGGCGCGGCCGGGGCCTTCGCCACGGGCTTCGCAGCCGGCTTGGCGGCGGCCTTGGCCGGCGCCGCCTTGGGCGCGGCGGCTTTCGGGGCGGCCTTCGCCGCAACGGGCTTTGCCGCGGGCTTCGGAGCCTTCGGGGCGGCCTTGGACGCAGGCTTGGCCGCGGCAGGTTTGGCCACAGCAGCCTTGGTCGCCGGTTTCGCGGCGGGCTTCGCGGCCGCCTTAGGCGCAGCCGTTTTGGCCGGGGCGGCCGCCTTTTTCGCCGGAGCCGCCTTCGCCGGCGCGGGCTTCGCAGCCGCTTTGGCCGGAGCCTTCGCGTTGGCGGCGGGCTTGGCTGCGGTCGGCTTCGTCGCCGCGGGCGCCTTCGCGGCCGCCGGCTTGGGCGCGGCCGCCGGTGCGGCGGCCGCTCGCCGAGCGCCGCGGCCTTCGGCGTCGCAGGCGTCTTCGCGGCCGGCTTCTTCGCCGCCGCAGGCTTGGCCGCTGGAGCCGCCGCGGCCGGAGCCGGGGTGGCGGCCGGCGCCGGAGCGGGAGCCGGAGCGGGCCTCGGCGCTTCCGCCACCGGGGCGGGCGCAGGGGCAGGCTTGGGAGCCGCTGCGGCGGCCGGGGCCGGCGTCGGCGCGGGCTTCGGAGCCTCGGCGGGCTTCGGCGCGGCCTTGCCGGTGAGCGCGTCGAACACTCGCAAGAAGATGTTACGCATGTCGTCCGTCTCCATCAGGATTTCGTGGTGGGCGCCCGGAACGGTGATCAGGCGGCCCTGAGGCAGGTTCCGGGCCGCAGCGGCCTGGGCAATGTTGTCGACGAGGGCGTCTTCGCCGGCGGAAACGATCTCGACCGGAATGGTCACGCTTCGCAGACGTTCCGGCTTGGCCAGGGCCGCCATGGCCTTGAAGGCGAAGTCCAGCCACCCCCAGGTGGGACCGCCCAACGCCAGGTCGGGATTGGCCCGAACCTGGGCGCGATAGCGATCGAACCGCGCGCGGTCGTGGGTGAGCACATTGCCGTCGAACGTGTCATCGAACGGCTTGCCGGGATCGTTGCGGGCGTAGCGGCTGCCCTGGCCCAGGCTGAGATTCAACGCGGTCAGCGCGATCGCCGCCGCCTGCGGGACATTGCCCAGATGCAGCCCCAGCATCGGCGCCGACAGGCAGGCGCCGGCAAAGCGCCGCTCACCGTTCGCCAGCGCCAGCAGGGTCAGGCAGCCGCCCATCGAGTGGCCCACCGCGATCCACGGCGTCGGCAGCCGCTCCTCGTAGGCGGCCAGCAGGCGCCGGTAGTCCTCAAGGAAGCTCTTGAAGCCCTTGGCGTGGCCCTTCAGCCGGTCTCCCAGCTCGCGCGCCGAAAGCCCCTGTCCGCGCCAGTCATGCGCCAGGACGACGAAGCCCCGGTCCAGGAACTCGCCGATCACCTCGAAGTACTTCTCGATCGGTTCGGTGCGGCCGCCCGAGAGCACCACCGAGCCGCGCGCGCGACCCTTGGGCGTGAACAGCGCCGCGCGCAGCTTCGCCCCGCCGGCGCCCACGAACCAGCCGGCCTCGGCGCCCGCCGGGACCGGCGCTTCGGGAATATCGACGAGGGGGGCCGGCTCGAACATCGGGCGCCTAGACGGCCCGCTCGAAGAGGGCCTGGATCTTCGGCTGCAGGCTGAACGCCAGGCCCATGTCCGAGAGCTTCATGCGGCCGGTCATCACGGCCTTCATCGGGTCCAGCTCGCGCTTGCCCAGCCTGACCAGGTCGGCGCGGCTGACCGAGACGGTCAGGTCGGCGGGCCGGTCGTCGTTGGTCACCGAGGCGCCGTCGACGTGGATCACGCCCTCGCCGCGCAGGTCGAGCTTGACCGTGCGGTCGAGGCCGTCGCCGGACGCGGCCGCGCGGCGGATGCGGTCCGTCAACTCCTCGAGGGTGGCCATGGCCCCAGCGGCGCTCCTGAATCGAGCGGGGAGCTTCGCCGCGCCCGGTGGCTGTGTAAACCGCCCGTGACGACGTTACGCAGGATTGAAGAACTTGAGCGCCATGAGGGGCGCCCGCCGCGGGCCCACGACGCCAGCGTTGGCGCCGTGGGCCGCGAGGTCAGAGGACCAGGGTCAGCCCACCTTCACGAACTTCAGCGTCATGCGGTCGCTTTCGCCGATGGCGTCATACTTGGCGCGATCGAAGTTCGGGTCCGAACCGCGGCCGCCGGCCACAGTCCAGCGCGACGGCGGCAGCGTCCAAACGCCGAACGGGTGGTCCTTGGTGTCCTTCGGGTTGGCGTTCACCTCGGACTTGGCCGCCAGCTTGAAGCCGGCCTTCTCGACCATGGCGATCACCTCGGCCTGGCTCATGTAGCCGGTCGACCAGTTGGGCGCGGACGGCTTCGGATCCGACCGATGCTCCTCGACCGCCAGGACGCCGCCGGGCTTCAGGACCGCATGGACATCCTTCAGCACCTTGTCGAGGAAGGTCGCGTTGGGCGCCCAGTTGTGGAGGTTGCGGGCCGTGATGACCATGTCGGCCGAACCCGGCGCGCCCAGCGGGCCCGAGACCGGCCCGAAGCCCACCACCTTCACCTCGCCGAACTTGGCAGTGTCGGCGTACTTCTTCTCGAAGTTGGCCCGCGCCGCCTTCGCGCCTTCCGAGATCTGCGGATTCGCGAGGTCGGCGCCGGTCGCATAGTAGGTCCCGCCCGTGGCCTTGGCGTAGGGCGCCAGGATCTCGGTCCAGTAGCCGCTGCCGGGGGACAGCTCGATCACGGTCTGCTTGGGCTTCACGCCCCAGAAGGCGAGCGTCGCCTCGGGATTCCGGGCGGCGTCCCGGGCCTTGTGCTCGGGCGCGCGCTGGGCGCCGGCGACGGCGGATTTGAGTTGGGCGTCAGCGGCCTGGACAGGGGCGGCGACGGTGAGAGCGACGGCCACGGCGCAGGCCGAAGCAAAGCGGAGCATGGGGGAGTTCCTCCTGGTTGGGTGAACGGAACCTAGAGCGCGAATTCATACGCGAACAGCCCCTTGAACGCCGATTTCCGGCGCCTAACTGATGGGGCGGAGGCGCTGGATGTCCGGGCCTTCTGGGCTGCAGGCGAGGCCGATTTCGGGTCGCCACAGGTCCAAACCAGAACCGCAACCTTGCTTTGAAAGAAGGATGTGACCGCATGCGTACGATCGACTTTTCCCCTCTGTATCGCTCCGTCGTCGGCTTCGACCGCCTGGCGAACCTGCTCGAGACGGCCGCCGCTGACGGCGCCGCCGGCTACCCGCCCTACAACATCGAGCGCACCGACGAGAACGCCTACCGCATCGACATCGCGGTGGCCGGCTTCCGTCCTGAAGAGCTGAACGTCGAGGTGAAGGAAAATCTCCTCACTGTGACCGGTCGCAAGGCCGCCAATGACGAAGCCAAGAAGTACCTGCATCGCGGCCTGGCCGAGCGGAACTTCGAGCGCCGCTTTCAGCTGGCCGACTACGTGGTCGTCACCGATGCCAACCTGGCGGACGGCCTGCTCTCCATCGCCCTGAAGCGCGAGCTTCCTGAGGCGCTGAAGCCCCGCACGATCGCCATCACGACCGGCGTGCAGGGCAGCCTGATCGAAGGCGAGAAGGCCGCGTAAGCGCGCTTTTCGCCGGCGCCTCCCCCAGCGCGGCAGTGATGGGGGAGGGACACCGCCCGCCGCAGAACGGGCGGTGGAGGGGGCAGGCCTCCTCAACTGAACTAGAACGAGCTGGGTAAATCCGCAGAGCTTGCGGTTCGCCCCCTCCACCCTTCGCTCTTCGGCGACGGATCCCCCTCCCCCGCTGCTGCCGCATCGGGGGAGGTTTCTGTTCTAGATGATATCCTCCAGCCCGCGGGCGCCGTGGCGCTGGACGCGGGTGAAATCGGCCTGCTTCAGCATCGCGCCCGAGAAGTTGGCGCGGCTGACGTCGGCGTCCACGAACAGCGCATGGCGCACATCGGCGCGGGTCAGGTCGGCGCCCTTGAGCTGCGCGCCCGTCAGGTTGCAGGGCAGCACCCGGTCGGCGCCCAGCAGCAACGGACCCATCTGAGCCTCGCGCAGGTCGGCGCCCGACAGCTTGGCCCCGGCCAGCCGCGCGCCCCGCAGGTCGGCGCGGCGCAGGGTGCAGTTCCGCAGGTCGGCGCCCTCCAACTGAGCGCCCTGAAGCTGCACGCCCTCCATGTCGAGGCCGTAGAAGACCGCCTGCTTGGCCGAGAGCGCCGTCAGGTTATAGCCGCGGACCGCCGCCAATCCGCGCAGGTCGGCATTGTCGAACGACGACGGCTTGCCCTCGGCGCCCCCGGTCTCGCACCAGCGGGCGTGCTCCTTCAGCATCTCGCCGTAGGGCAGCTCGCTCAGCGCGCGGCCCGACGGGGCGTCGGTCAGCACGCCGGCCATGTTGCACTCGGTGACGTTCCACGAGACCGTCCGCGCGCCCACCAGGATCGCATCGCGAAGATCAGCCCCGGCGAGGTCCGCGCCCGACAGATCGGCGCCCGACAGGTTCGCCCCCCGCATCGAGCACTGCTTCAGGTTCGCCCGGATGAGCTTGGCGTCCTTCATGATGGCGTCGGTAAAGTCTGCCCGCACGGCCATGGCGCCCGACAGGCGCGAGCGCTCCAGGTTGGCGCCGGCCAGGATGGCGCCCTGCAGCTCGCCCGAGTTCGGCGCGCCGATCTCCAGCTTGCGGAAGCCGAACTCGCGACTGCCCGCGGCCAGGGTGCCTTCGCGCAGATCGGCCTCGAACAGGTCGGCCCCCGTCAGGTTCACGTTGCGCATGCACGAGCCGCGCAGATCGGCGCGGCGCAGCGAGGCCTCGCGAATATCGGCGCCGCTCAGGTCCGCGCAGAACAGCGTGGCGTTGTCGAGCCGCGCGCCCCGCAGGTTGCAGTCGTTCATGATCGCGCCGGTGAAGTCCGCGTCGCAGAGATTGCGCCCTTCGAGGGTCACGCCCGACAGGTCCTTGAAGGCGAAGACCGCCCGGGCGCCGCCGGGTTTGGAACTCCACAGCCGATCGTGGCGCGCGCAGATCGCGTCGACCACCGCCTGACTCAGGCGGGCGTTCACGAGCTCTCTGGCGTTGTCGGAAGGCATGGCCTTGCAGGCTTACGAAAAGGCGTTGTGAACCATGCTAGGTTCGCGGGATTAACGGCGACTTTCCAGGGCCTTGCGCCGGCCGATACGCCGCATAAAGGGGCTCGGCGACGCCCTGCAGCAACCCCTGATCGGTGATTATGCCCGCGGCCTGCAACCGGCGGGCGCCTTCGCCGGCGGCGTAGACCGACGAATCACCGCAGGCGATCACGACCCGGACGACGCCGGCCGCCACCAGCCGCTCGCTGCACGACAGCCCGCCGGCCGAGCGCTTCGCACAGGGCTCGAGGGTGACATAGGCCGTGGCGCCCCGGGCCGCCTCGCCCGCCGCGGTCAGCGCGTTCTCTTCGCCGTGAACCTTTCCGCCCACGCTGGTGACGCCCTCGCCGACGATGACGCCGTCCTTGGCCAGCACGCAGCCCACTGACGGATTGTCGCCCGTCAGGCCCACATGAGCCTTCGCCAGGGCGATGGCGCGCGCCATGAAGTCCTCGTCGGTCATTCCGCCATGATGGCGGCTTGCCCCGCGAGGCGGAAGGGCTGGTCTCGTCGCGTCCTAGACCGCCGGGATCGCCGTCGCGCGGCTTTCGTCCAGGTAGCGCGCCGCCGTCGGCTTCAGGTTGGCGTCCAGCTCGATCACCAGCGGGTTCGAGGTGGGGATCTCGACGTGGACGATGTCGTCGTCCGACACGC
The DNA here is from genome assembly GCF_965284355.1 of Phenylobacterium sp. Classification (NCBI taxonomy): domain Bacteria; kingdom Pseudomonadati; phylum Pseudomonadota; class Alphaproteobacteria; order Caulobacterales; family Caulobacteraceae; genus Phenylobacterium; species Phenylobacterium sp. Next base: position 1,962,299 of record NZ_OZ260078.1, read on the forward strand.
CGAACAGCACCTTGACGATCGCTCGCAGAGAGTTGCCGTGCGCCGCGACCAGCAGGGTCTCGCCGGCCTTCAGGCAGGGCGCGATCTCAGCGTCCCAATAGGGCTGCACGCGGACCAGCGTCGTCTTCAGGCTTTCGGTCGAGGGCAGGTCCAGACCGGCGTAGCGGCGGTCCTTCGAGAAGTCGAACTCGCCGCCCGGCGCCAGTTCCGGCGGCGGAATGTCATAGCTGCGGCGCCAGACCTTGACCTGGTCGGCGCCGTGCTTGGCCGCCGTCTCGGTCTTGTTGAGGCCGGTCAGGCCCCCGTAGTGGCGCTCGTTCAGCCGCCAGTCCTTCACCTCGGGCACAAAGGCCTGCCCGGCCGCGCCCAGCGCGAGCCAAGACGTGCGGATGGCCCGCGTCAGCACCGAGGTGAACACCTTGTCGATGGCGATGCCGGCGGCCTTGATCAGTTCGCCGCCCTTTCTCGCCTCGGCCTCGCCCTGTGCCGTCAGGTCGACATCCACCCATCCGGTGAAGCGGTCTTCCAGGTTCCACTGGCTCTGGCCGTGACGCAGCAGGATCAGGGTGGGCAAGGCGGACACTCCTTCGAGGGCAGGACCGGTCGGCTAGAGCACTAGGGCCTAGGGCGTCAAGGCGAGCCGGGCTATAGCGGGCCGATGCTCGACCGCTTCTACCTGCCGATGCTGGCGCTTGGCGCCATCGCCGCCGTCGCGCTGGCCCTGGTGTGGCCGCAAGGTCTGGGCGACCGCTCGCCCGACCCGTTCGGCCACGAACCCGTGCAGCGCACCGCCGAACGCCAGGCCGCCATGCGGCGCGAGACCGAGGCCGCCCAGCGCCGGGTCGACCAGGCGCGGGAGGCGGTCCGCAACATCCAGAACCAGGCGATCGCCCCCTCCCAGTGAAACCCCCGCAATGACGCTCAAGGACACCATAGCTGTCGGCCGGCGCGTCCTGGAGACCGAGGCCGAGGCCCTGGTCCGCATGGCCGCCAACCTCGGCGAGCCCTTCGCCCAGGCTGTAGAGACCCTGTTCACGGCGCGTGGCCGCATCGTCTGCACGGGCATCGGCAAGTCGGGCCACGTCGCGCGCAAGATCGCCGCCACCCTGGCCTCGACCGGCAGCGCGGCGATGTTCGTCCACCCCAGCGAAGCCAGCCACGGCGATCTGGGCATGATCGGCGCCGACGACGTGATCCTGGCGCTGTCGAAGACCGGCGAGACCCGCGAACTGGCCGACGTCATCGCCTACGCCGCCCGCTTCGACATCCCGCTGATCGGGCTGACCGCCGCGGCGGACGGCACGCTGGCGCGGGCCTCCGACATCGTCCTGCTACTGCCCGACGCGCCCGAAGCGACCGATGCGGTGAACGCGCCCACCACATCCACCACCCTGCAGATGGCCATGGGCGACGCGCTGGCCGTGGCCCTGCTGGAGCGGCGCGGCTTCCAGCCCAAGGACTTCAAGGTGCTGCACCCAGGCGGCAAGCTGGGGGCGATGCTGCGCACGGCCGCCGACCTGATGCACGGTCGCGAGGAGCTGCCGCTGGTCGCGCCCGAGACGCCGATGCAGAAGGCGCTTCTGGTGATGACCGAGAAGCGCTGGGGGATCGTCGGCGTCGTCGACCCCCAGGGCTGCCTGCTGGGCGCCATCACCGACGGCGACCTGCGCCGCCACATCGTGGGCCTGCTGGACCACACCGCCGGCGAAGTCATGACGCCTGGCCCCCGCAAGACCGCCCCGCCCGGCATGTTGGCCGGCGAAGCCCTGGCCCTGATGAGCGACCCGGCGCCGGCCGTGACCGTTCTCTTCGTGGTCGACGACGGCAAGCCCGTCGGCATCCTCCACGTCCACGACCTGCTGCGCGCCGGGGTGATGTAGAGGCCCCTTTCCTGCAATGCGGGAAAGGCAGAGGTTGGCGCTCCTCCGTGGAACACGTTCTCGCCGTTAAGGCTTCCGCAGTGGCGCCCCCTCTATCCGGCGGGTAAACACGCGCCCGACACGCCGCTTCCCCCAAGTCGCTGCCCCGGAGTCCCGATGCTGCCCGTTCCCCGCGCCGACCTGGTTCCCAACACCTGGGACTACGAGATCACTCCGCTGGTGAAGGCGACGGGCTTCCGCGAATACGACGCGCGCTGGCTGTTCGGGCCCGAAATCAACCTGCTGGGCATACAGGCGCTGGGTCTGGGCCTGGGCACGCTGATCCACGAGATGGGCCAGAAGCGGATCGTGGTCGGCCACGACTACCGGTCCTATTCGCTCTCCATCAAGCAGGCGCTGACCATCGGCCTGGTCGCCGCGGGCTGCGAGGTGCTGGACATCGGCCTGGCCGTGTCGCCGATGGCCTACTTCGCCCAGTTCGATCTCGATGCGCCGTGCGTGGCCATGGTCACCGCCAGCCACAACGAGAACGGCTGGACCGGCGTGAAGATGGGCGCGCAGCGTCCCCTCACCTTCGGCCCCGACGAAATGGGCCGGCTGAAGGAACTCGTCCTCGGCGGCAAGTGGGAGCAACGCCCCGGCGGCTCGGTGGCCCACATCGCGGGCGTGGCCGAACGCTACATCGCCGACGCCGCCTCGCGGGTGAGCTTGAAGCGGCCCCTCAAGATCGTCGCGGCCTGCGGCAACGGCACCGCCGGCGCCTTTGCGCCCCAGGCGCTGCGCAAGATGGGCGTGGTCGACCTGATCGAGATGGACTGCGAGCTCGACTACACCTTCCCCAAGTACAATCCGAACCCCGAAGACAGCGTGATGCTGCATGCCATGGCCGCGACCGTTCGCGAGCACGGCGCCGACCTGGCCTTCGGCTTCGACGGCGACGGAGATCGCTGCGGCGTGGTGGACGACGAGGGCGAAGAGATCTTCGCCGACAAGATCGGCCTGATGCTGGCCCGCGACCTGTCGGCCCTGCACAAGGACGCGACCTTCGTGGTCGACGTGAAGTCGACCGGCCTCTTCGCCACCGACGAGGTGCTGAAAGCCAACGGCGCCAAGACCGTCTATTGGAAGACCGGCCACAGCTACATCAAGCGCAAGACCGCCGAGTTGGGCGCCCTGGCCGGCTTTGAGAAGAGCGGCCACTTCTTCATGAACCCGCCGATCGGACGCGGCTACGACGACGGCCTGGTGGCCGCCGCGGCGATCCTGGCGATGCTGGACCGCAACCCCGACAAAAAGCTCAGCGACCTGAAGAAGGCGCTCCCGGTGGCCTACACCTCGCTGACCATGAGCCCGCACTGCGCCGACGAGGTGAAGTACGGCGTCGTCGACAGCGTGGTGGCCGAGTACACCGCCCTGCGCGACGCGGGCGGGACCATCCTGGGCCGCAAGATCGTCGACCTGATCACCGTCAACGGCGTACGCGTAGCGCTGGAGGACGGCTCTTGGGTGTTGGTGCGCGCCTCGTCCAACAAGCCCGAGGTGGTGGTCGTCGTCGAGAGCACCCAGTCCGAGGACGACATGCGCCGCCTGTTCCACGAGGAGGTGAAACCCCGCCTCGCGAAACGCCCCGAAGTGGGCAAGTACAACCAGGAAATCTGACCATTCACCGGCGCGGCGCGGATTTTGCTGCAGCGCGAAACCGTTGTGCCGTTGCGGCAGCCTGCAGCCCATGTTGAAAGGCGCTGCCTTCGAGGGAGTTCTGAATGCGCGTTGCGATGATCGGGACAGGCTATGTGGGCCTCGTCAGCGGCGCCTGTTTCGCCGACTTCGGCCACACGGTCACCTGCATCGACAAGGATGCGGGCAAGATCGAGCAACTCCGTAGCGGCGGGATCCCGATCTATGAGCCGGGGCTCGACACCCTGGTCGCGCAAAACGTGAAGGCCGGCCGCCTGTTCTTCGACACCGACGCCACGCAGGCGATCAAGGAGGCCGACGCGGTCTTCATCGGCGTGGGCACCCCCTCGCGGCGCGGCGACGGCTATGCCGACCTCTCCTACGTCTATGCGGCAGCCGAAGAGATCGCCGGTCTGGTCCAAGGCTTCACCGTGGTGGTCACCAAGTCGACCGTGCCGGTGGGCACCGGCGACGAGATCGAGGCCATCTTCAAGCGTGTGCGGCCCGACGCCGACGTGGCCATCGTCTCGAACCCGGAATTCCTCCGCGAAGGCGCGGCGATCGAGGACTTCAAGCGCCCCGATCGGGTTGTCGTCGGCACCCAGGACGAGCGCGCCCAGGCGATCATGCGCGAGCTATACCGCCCGCTGTACCTGAACGAGACGCCGATCCTGTTCACCAGCCGCCGCACCAGCGAGCTGATCAAGTACGCCGCCAACGCCTTCCTGGCGCTGAAGATCACCTACATCAACGAGATGGCCGATCTGTGCGAGGCCGTGGGCGCCGACGTACAGCAGGTGGCCAAGGGCATCGGCCTGGACGGCCGCATCGGCGGCAAGTTCCTGAACGCCGGCCCCGGCTATGGCGGCAGCTGCTTCCCGAAGGACACCATCGCGCTGGTCCGGACGGCCCGCGACGCCGGCGCGCCCGTCGAGCTGGTCGAGACCACCGTGAAGGTGAACGACGAGCGCAAGCGCGCCATGGCCCGCAAGGTGGTCAAGGCGCTGGACGGCGACGTGAAGGGCAAGACCGTCGGCATCCTGGGCCTGACCTTCAAGCCCAACACCGACGACATGCGCGACGCGCCATCCCTGGCCATCATCCCGGCGCTGCAGGACAAGGGCGCGAAGATCCAGGCGTTCGATCCCGAAGGCCACGAGGCGCGCCAGATGCTGAAGGACGTCGACTTCAAGGACGATCCCTATGCCGTGGCCGAAGGCGCCGACGTGCTGGTGATCATTACCGAATGGGACCAGTTCCGGGCGCTCGACCTCGATCGCATCAAGCTGATCATGAACAAGCCGGTGCTGGTCGACCTTCGCAACATCTACAAACCGGCCGACATGCATGCCCGCGGCTTCGAGTACGTCAGCGTCGGCCGCTGAGCCGATGGCGCCCCGGCTGTTCCACGTGAGTGAGGACGCCGGGATCGCGCGGTTCGACCCCCGACCGTCGCCATCCACCGATGCCGGCGTCATCGGCACGGCCGTCTGGGCGCTGGCCGAGCCGTTCCTGCCCAACTACCTGCTGCCCCGCGACTGCCCGCGCATCTGCTTTCGCGCCAAGGACTCGACCACCGCGCGAGACCGCGAGCGGTTCCTGGGGGCCGCGCGCCATGTGGTGGCGTTCGAGGCGGCGTGGCTGGATCGGGTGCGCTCGGCGCGACTGGCGCTCTACGAGATGCCGCCGCAGAGCTTCACCGATGCGCTGCTCGAGGCGGGCTACTGGATCTCGCGGGAGAGCGTGACGCCCCTCGGCACGACGCACATCGACGACTGCCTCGCAGCGCTCACGGCCGCGGGCGCCGAGGTGCGGGTGGTGCAGGACTTCTGGCCGCTAAGCGACGCGGTGGCGGAATCGAGCCTTCGCTTCTCGATCATTCGCAAGCGGAACGCAGCGCCTCGGAAGGTCTAGGCAGGGCCTAGAATAGCCCCGGCGTCTGCATGAACTGCTCGGCGATCCAAACGGCGCCGGCCCAGAAAGCCACGCCGAGGAGAGCCACGAAGGCAAGGCACGCGATGGAGCGGGCGGGCCGCTCGGCGTGCCGCGCCACGCCCGAAATGGCGAGATCGCGCCGCATATATCCTCCCAAGTCCGTCTTCTCTGTCGAGACACCCGGGTCGAGCCGGATGAATTGTGTGGACGATGACACAACATTTCAGCGTTCGCTAGGGTTGTCTCAACGGTGAGGTTTACGGCGTGGACGGGCGTTGGGAGGCGGCGAACTGGCGCTGAGCGCGGGCCTTCAGATAGGCCTGCAGTGCGGCGATCTCCTGCGAGCTCAGGGCGTTGAACCGCGCCGGCGCCACTTGCGACATCAGACCCACCTTCCGGTCTCCCGCCGCGACGCCCGTGCGCAGCAGCCGCTCGAAGTCGGCCGGGTCGTACGAGGCGACCATGTTCAGGTTGGGCGACTTCAGGATGCCGCCGCCCTCCAGCTTCTGGCCGTGGCACTCCACACAGGCCCGGGCCACCTGGCGGCCTAGCGCGTGCTCCGGGCCCAGGTTCTCCAGTTTCAGCGCGCCGTTGGCGGCGATCGCGTCCGGCTCGGACTTGAACTGGCCCAGCAGCACGCCCAGCCGGCCGACGGGGCCAATCTGGAAGCGGGGTTGCCTCTCGCCGGTGGGCTTGTAGGTGCGCAGATAAGCCGTCAGGTCGGCCATCTCCTGATCGCTCAGGTGGGCGAAGGCGCTGGACGGCATGATCCACAGCCGCCGCCCGTCCGCCGCCACGCCATGGCGGACTGCGCGGTCGAGGTCTGCGTCCGACTGCTGGGCAAGGGTGCGGCTGAGGTTGGGACCCCAGGCCCTGATGATCGGCATCTCGTCGTGAAACAGCAGGCCTTCCAGCTGCTGGCCGTGGCAGTCGTGGCAGCCATTCAGCTTCGCCACCCGGCGACCCCGTGCGACGGCGCCGGGGTCGGTGGCCGCCGTCAGTGTCACTTGCGGCTTGTCGACGGGCCAGCGGATCATCGCTTCGGACACGGCGAAGGCCCCGCCGACGGCGAGCGCGCAAGCGCCCGCGACGCCGGCCAGGCCATAGCCGGCCCACTTCAGAATACGGTTCATAGACACACACCTTTTTGGACAACGCGGCCTCTGGCGGGCCGTCGTTCGGGGGAGGCGTGGAATTAGGTTCAGCCGTCAGGCCGTACAATCAGCGCCTTTGCAGCACCGTTTTGCAGCTTTGCAGTGCATCCGGATCCGCTCCGGGGCGTATCCGCGCGGCCTTAAGCCGCCGCCTTCTTCACGGCGCCGGCGATCTCCTTGATCACCTGTCTGACCAGGTCTTCGTCGTCGGCCTCGGCCATGATGCGGATGAGCGGCTCAGTGCCCGAGGCGCGGACCACCAGCCGGCCCGTGCCGGTCAGGCGCTGCTCGGCGTCGGCCATCACCGCCTTCACCGCCTCGTTCTCCAGGGGCTTGCCGCCCGCGAAGCGCACGTTCTCCAGCTTCTGCGGCACCGGCTCGAACTGGCGGGCCAGCGCGCTCATCGGCTTGTCGCTCTCCTTGAGCACCGCCAGCACCTGCAGCGCCGCCAGCAGACCGTCGCCGGTGGTGGAGAAGTCCGACAGGATCAGGTGCCCCGACTGCTCGCCGCCCAGGTTGAAGTCGCCCTGGCGCATGCGCGCCATCACATAACGGTCGCCCACCTGGGTCCGCTCCAGCTTCAGCCCCTTCGCGCCCAGGAACCGCTCGAGGCCCAGGTTGGACATCACGGTGGCCACCACGCCGCCCCCGCGCAGCTTCTCGCGCCGGCTCCAGTCGGCGGCGATCAGCGCCATGATCTGGTCGCCGTCGACCAGGTGGCCCCTCTCATCGCAGATCACCAGCCGGTCCGCATCGCCGTCCAGGGCGATGCCGATGTCGGCGCGGTACTCCTTCACCGCCTTCTGCATCGCGGCGGGCGCGGTCGAGCCGCACTCTTCGTTGATGTTGAAGCCGTTGGGGTTCACGCCGACCCGGATCACCTCGGCGCCCAGCTCGTAGAGCGCCTCGGGCGCCACCTTGTAGGCCGCGCCATTGGCGCAATCGATCACGATCCGCATGCCCGACAGGTTCAGCCGACGCGGGAACGTAGCCTTGGCGATCTCGATGTAGCGGGCCTGGCTGTCATCGATTCGCTGCACGCGGCCTAGGTCGGCGGGACCGGCCAGGTTGGTCTCCAGCCCCTCGCCCATGCGTGCCTCAATGGCGAGTTCCTGCTCGTCCGACAGCTTGTAGCCGTCGGGGCCGAACAGCTTGATGCCGTTGTCGGTGAAGGCGTTGTGCGAGGCCGAGATCATCACGCCCAGGTCGGCGCGCAGGGACCGCGTCATCATCGCCACGCCGGGCGTAGGCAGAGGTCCGAACAGGCGCACGTCCATGCCCACGCTGGTGAAGCCCGCCACCAGCGCCGGCTCGATCATGTAGCCCGACAGCCGGGTGTCCTTGCCGATCACCACCAGGTGGCGGCGCTCGTCCCGCGACATGAAATGCTTGCCGGCCGCCATGCCGACCCGCAGGGCCACCTCGGCGGTCATGGGATGGCGGTTGGCCTCGCCGCGGATGCCGTCGGTGCCGAAATAGGCGCGCTTACTCATGGGAATATCCGTCGGAGATGCTCTGGAAACGATCCGAAACTGAGATTTAGTCGACGCGGACTTTGCTAATGCTAAAGGCGCCAATCGCTCAGCGCGACCCACGGATTCGCTCCGGGATCGCCTAGTCTATAGCAAAGGACGCCACGGCCACATGTGCGGGATCATCGGCATTGTCGGCGCTTCTTCCGTGCAGGAGCGACTGATCGAGAGCCTCAAGCGGCTGGAATACCGTGGCTATGACTCCGCGGGCGTGGCGGGCGTGGTGGACGGCAGGGTCCAGCGCCGCCGGGCCGCCGGCAAGATCCGGGCGCTGGAGGAGGTTCTGGCCGCCGACGCGCTGAACGCCACTGTCGGCATCGGCCACACCCGCTGGGCCACCCATGGCGCGCCCACCGTGCGCAACGCCCACCCGCACACCTCGGGCCGGGTCACCCTGGTCCACAACGGCATCATCGAGAACTATGCCGAGATCCGCGAGCGCCTGCAGGCCGTGGGCAAGACCTTCGAGAGCGACACCGACACCGAGGTGATCGCCGCCCTGCTGGACCACGAGCTCGGCTCGGGCAGGTCGCCCACCGACGCGCTGAAGGCCACCCTGGACCAGCTGGCCGGCGCCTACGCCCTGGGGGTGCTGATCGAGGGCCACGATGCCCTGGTGATGGGCGCACGGCGCGGCAGCCCTCTGGTGGTGGGCTACGGCGACGGCGAGATGTTCATCGGCTCGGACGCGCTGGCGGTCGGGCCCTTCACCAACCGCGTCGCCTTCCTGGACGAAGGCGATTTCGTCGCCATCGACCATACCTCGGCCCAGATCTATGACGCGGCCGGCAACCGCGTGGAGCGCGCGATCCGCACCGTCCCCACCTCAGCCGCCCTGGTCGAGAAGGGCAACTACCGCCATTTCATGGAGAAGGAGATCCACGACCAGCCCGAGGGGTGCCAGCGCACAATCGCGGCCTATGTGGACACGCTGACCGGCCAGGCCTCGGTCCCCGGCGGCGTGGACTTCGCCGCGCTCGAGCGGATCCAGATCGTGGCCTGCGGCACCGCCTACATCGCGGGCCTGATGGGCAAGTACCTGATCGAACAGCTGGCCGACCTGCCGGTCGACGTCGAGATCGCGTCGGAGTTCCGCTATCGCCAGCCGGCGCTGCGGTCCGGCGCCCTGGTGATCGCCGTCAGCCAGTCGGGCGAGACGGCCGATACTCTGGCCGCCCTGCGCTACTGCATGGCCAAGGGCATGAAGAGCGCGGCCATTGTGAACGCCCAGGAATCCACCATGGCCCGTGAGGTCGATGTGGTCTGGCCGATCCACTGCGGCCCCGAAATCGGCGTGGCCTCGACCAAAGCCTTCACCGCCCAGGTCGCCGTGCTGACCGCGCTGGCCGTGGCCGCCGCCCGCGCCCGGGGCCGGATCGACGCGGCCGAGGAGCAACGGCTGGTCCGGCTGCTGATCGAGGCGCCGCGCCTGCTGGCCGAGTCGATCGAGTTGGAGGAGGCGGTGAAGGGCGTCGCGCTCGAGGTCTCAAAGGCCCGCGACGTGCTCTACCTGGGCCGCGGGCCGATGTATCCGCTGGCCCTCGAAGGCGCGCTGAAGCTGAAGGAGCTCAGCTACATCCATGCCGAAGGCTATGCCGCCGGCGAGTTGAAGCACGGCCCCATCGCGCTGGTCGACGAGCAGACGCCGATCGTGATCCTGGCGCCCTTCGACAGCTACTTCGAGAAATCGGCGTCCAACATGAGCGAAGTGATGGCGCGCGGCGGCCAGGTGGTCTTCATCACCGACCCGGAAGGCAAGAAGCACGCCCCGCCCGGCGCCCGGGTGGTAGTGACCGCGCCGCGCTGCGACCCGCTGATCGCGCCGCTGGTGTACGCCCCGCCGATCCAGCTTCTGGCCTATCACGTGGCCGTGCTGAAGGGCGCGGATGTAGACCAGCCGCGGAACCTGGCGAAGTCGGTGACGGTGGAGTAGCGAGCCGAAGGCGAGCGTCCCCTCCCTTGATGGGGAGGGACAGGCCGCGCCAGCGGCCAGGGTGAGGAAGTCGGGGCCAGAACTCAGAGGGTGGGAGGATCGATACTCCCTCACCCTGGCGGCTTCGCCGCCTGTCCCTCCCCATCAAGGGAGGGAAGAAAGAAAACGGCCGCTCCAGGGGAGCGGCCGCCTCTCATTTCGTCGATCGGAAAAAGAAGTCTTACTTCTTTTCCGGCTCGGCCGGGGCCGGCGTGGCGGACATCGCGCCAGCGTCAGCGGCCGGAGCGGCAGCGGCGTCAGCCGGCGGCGCAGCCGCGTCGGCGGGCGGAGCCGCGGCGGCGTCGGCGGCCGGAGCAGCAGCGGCGTCAGCGGCAGGCGCTTCGGCCGGGGCGGCTTCTTCTTTCTTTTGGCAAGCAGCCAGGCTCAGAGCCAGGACACCGGCGGTAGCGATCGTCAGAATGCGAAGCTTCATGAGATAGGCTCCCCGTTGGGGGTGAATCCCCCTGGACCCGCTGACGTTACACAACTTCGCGAGTTCTCAAAATCGTGATGGTTGCCCGATCCCCGAAAATCCTCCCCCGCACCCGCGGAACACATTACGGAGACCTGCGGGGTGAGTGTCTGGAGGGTGTGAATGGCGAAGCCTGTGCGCAAAGCGGTCCTGCCGGTGGCGGGACTGGGGACCCGGGTGCTGCCCGTCGGGAAGACGACGCCTAAGAACCTCCTGAACGTCGTCGACCGGCCGATCCTCTCGTACATCGTCGAGGAGGCGCGCGCGGCCGGCATCGAGCACATCGTCTTCATCGTGAGCCGCGGCCAGGGGGCCATCGAGGACTACTTCGACTCTATTCCCGAGATCGAGAACGCCCTGTCCGCCAAGGGCAAGGTCGAAATCCTGGAGGACCTGCGGCGCGACCTGCCCGAACCCGGACAGATGAGCTTCATCCGCCAGATGGCGCCGCTGGGCCTGGGTCACGCCGTCTGGTGCGCCCGCCACGTCATCGGCGACGAGCCGTTCGCCGTCATGCTGCCCGACATGCTGATGCAGGCCAGCCCGCCCGCGCTGGTCCAGGCCGTCGCCGCCTATGAGAAGACCGGCGGCAACATCGTGGTCGTGGAGCCCGCGCCTGAAGGCGAGACTCACAAGTATGGCATCGTGGCGCTGGACGGCCAGAAGGGCCGGCTCAACCGCATGACCGGCATGGTCGAGAAGCCGCCGCTTGGGACCGAACCCTCAAACCTTTTCATCTCCGGCCGCTACATCCTGCAGCCCGAGATCTTCAACATCCTGGAGACCCAGGAGCGCGGCGCGGGCGGCGAAATCCAGCTCACCGACGGCATGGCGGGCCTGATGAAGACCCAGGACTTCCACGCCCTGGAGTACGAGGGGACCACGTACGACTGCGGCGACAAGCTGGGCCTGCTCCGCGCCAACGTCGCCTTTGCCCTCGCCCGTCCCGACCTGGGCGACGCCGCACGCGAGGCGATCAAGGTGCTGCTGTAGCGGCGCTTGCCCGCGGCTATTGGAGCCTGAAAACGGGGCGACGCCCTTCGCTCATTTCGGGTAGCCGCCGCACGCAGTGGCTTTGCGCCGCACCCCTACATCCACCGGCTGTTTACCGGTCTCCGCATACATCTCCCTGCGTTTACCGGGGGGTAGGTCCTTGTTTGATGGTGATAGCCGGCTAGTCGAGAAGATGGCGCCGAAGCTCAAGCGGATCCTGGTGGCGGATCCCGAGCCCGGCTCCGCGCGCCTGTTCAACGACGTCATGCGCGAGATCTGCCACAGCCACATCTGGGTTGCGGCCAATAACGAGCGAGCGGAGAAGATCGCCGAGACGTGCGATCCGCAGCTCGTCATCGTCTGCCTGGGCGACGAGCGGTTCGACGGCCTCGGTTTCGTGCGCAAGCTGCGCCGCTCGACCTGGACTTGCCGGACATCGCCGGTGATCACCATCACGGGCGTGGCCACCCAGGGGATGATCCTGGCGGCCCGGGACTCGGGCGTGCACGAGTTCCTGCGCAAGCCCTACAGCATGAAGGACCTGCTGCGGCGGCTCGAGGCGGTGACGCTGAAGGACCGCGACTGGGTCGAGGGCGTCGCCTACATCGGCCCCGACCGGCGCAGGTTCAACTCGGGCGACTACGCCGGCCCGCTGAAGCGCAAGACCGACGGGTCGGAGACGCCCTACCAGCAGAAGATCAACCAGTGCCTGAAGATCATCCGTGCGGCGGCCGCCGCCGCGGAGAGCGATCCGGCGCAGGCCATGCGGGCGATGTTGGCTCAGGCCACGGCTCTGCAGTCGATGGCCACCGACTTCCACCTGACCCTGGCCGCGTCCGAGTTCTACCGGAACCTGGTCCGCCACACGCAGAGCGGCAAGGCGCTGACGCGCGATCTGGCCGACGCCTGGACCGTGAAGCTGCTGGGCTTCCTGCCGAAGGACGCCGACGCCGGCCGCAAGAAGCCCGTGGCGGCCGCCGAGCCCGAGGACTCGGCCCAGCCGCTCATGCTGGGCTAGCTACTTCTCGGTGAGATTCCAGACGCCGTCCCAGTCGGCGTCTGGGGGCGCGGCGGCCAGCAGTTCGACGCGCTGGCGATACACCTGGCTGGGCTTGTCGTCCGGATAGAGTTCGAGCGCGCCGTCGAAGGCGCGACTGGCGGCGGTCCAGTCGCGTGCACGGTAGGCCGTCAACCCCTGGGCGAACAGCTCCAGAAGCGCGCCCAGCGCCGGCTCGTGCGCGCGGTAGCCCAGCGACTCGTAGACCGCCACGGGCCGATCCTTGCCCTTCACCCGGATCAGGTCGATCTCGCGCAGGGTGGCTGGACCCTTCAGGTCACGGACCGACATCTCCGACAGCATGATCTTGGCGCCATACTGCTTGGTGACGCCTTCCAGCCGGGAGGCGAGGTTCACGGTGTCGCCGATCACCGTGTACTCCATCCGCCGGACCGAGCCGATGTTGCCGATGACGGTGGGGCCGGTCGAAAAGCCGATGCCGATGTCGAGCGGGGCCTCGCCCTTCGCGGCGCGGCGGGCGTTCAACGCAGCCAGGCGCTCCATCATCTCGTCGGCGGCGGCGAGCGCGTTGTCGGCGTCGTTCGGCCCCAGGAACGGCGAGCCGTAGAGCGCCATGATCCCGTCGCCGATGTATTTGTCGAGGATGCCGTCGTGGCGGAAGATCACGTCGACCATCTCGGTGAAGTAGTCGTTGAGCAGCGAGACGGTCTCGCGCGGCCCCAGGGCCTCGGCGATCGAGGTGAAGCTCCGGACGTCGGAGAACATCACCGTGACCTTCTGCTCCTTGCCTCCCAGTTCGGCCTCGCCCGCGGACAGCAGCTGATCGGCCACCTCCTTCGACATGTAGCGGCTCATGGTGGAGCGGACGCGCTTTTCCTCGGTGATGTCCTCCAGCACCAGCATCGAGCCGATCCGGGCCTCGCTGGAGTCGATCAGGGGCATGGTGGTGAGATTCACCGAGGCGGTGTCGCCCGACCATTTGGCCAGCTCGGCATCGACGGCCAGCACGGTCTCCCCGCTGGCGTCGGTCTTCGCCAAGCCGTCCAGAACCCAGGGGTTGCCGGCGAACACGTCGCTGGCCGGGCGGCCGACCATGGCGTCGCGGTTCTGGTCGAGCAGGGTCTGGGCGGCGTCGTTGGCGGTGACGATCCGACCCTCGGCGTCGAGGGTGACGATCCCGTTCGAGGTGCTCTTCAGGATGCTCTCGTTGTAGTTCTTCATCGAGAGCACGTCGTCGAACAGCTTGGCGTTCTCCAGGCTGACGGCGATCTGGGCGGCGAAGGCCTTGAGACGGGCCTCATCCTTGGCGGTGAAGGCGCCGCCCTTCTTGTTCAGCGCCTGAGCCACGCCGATCCGGGCGCCGGCCTTGTTGGTGATCGGCACGCACAGGATGCTGCGGGTGCGGAAGCCGGTGCGCTGATCGACCTCGCGATTGAAGCGGCTGTCCTCGTAGGCGTCGGCGATGTTCTCGACATGACCGGTCGTGAAGACCGCGCCGGCGATGCCGCGACTGGTGGGCACGTGGATGCCGCGCGTCTCGACCCCGTCGGCATAGAGGGTGAACAGCTCCTCGGCCTTTTCGTCATAGACGAACAGGCTGGCCCGCTCGGCGTTCAGGAGGCCCGTGGTGGCGTGCATGATCCGCTCGATCAGCACCTCCAGCAGCAGTTCCCCGGCCAGGTCCTGCGTGACCTCCAGGATCTGCTGCTCCTCGCGCAGCGACGCCAGCATCAGCCCGAAGCCACGGTTGATCTGGGCGTACTCATCGGCGGTGAGCACGGCGACGTCGGCGTCATCAAGACGCCCGCGCTCAACCTGGCGCATCGCCTCGACCAGGCGGGCGGCCGACCGGGACACCTCGTTGGAGGTCAGCACCGCCATGGCCACAGCGCCCATGATGCAGACGGTCACCACCGCGCCGCTCCAGATGTACAGCTGGGTCAGCTCGCCGGCCGGCAGGACGAATCCATGCCCCGCGACCATCCGGTCGAACTTGTAGAGGAACGACCCGGCCGCGAAGATCAGCGGCAGCGCGCAGACGAAGACCGCCAGGAACAGGAGCTTGCTGCGCAGCGGCACTTCGATCAGGGCCGCCTGCTGCTCCGCGGGGATCAGCCCGCCCAGCTCGCGCGACAGTCGCTGGACGATGGGCTCGATGGTGCGGCTGACGGCGAAGTATTCGAAGATCGCGTGCGCCGGCGAGGCGAACACCAGGATCAGCACCGCCAGCCCGATCTGCTGCCAGTTGGCGACTTCCGCCCCCATCAAGGTGTTCATCACATAGACGGCGATGAACAGCGACAGGGTCGCCATCGGCCCGTGCAGGACGGTGACGCGGACGGCCGAGATCTGGGGCAGGTTCAGCGCGCGCACCACCGCGGCGGCCAGGATTGCATCCGGGGGGCGCTCCCCTCGATCCAGGGCGCTGAGCACCGGAGCCAGCGGCTTCAGGTGCCAGCGGATCACCACCATGTCGATCGAGGTGAAGAAGGCGGTGGCGAACGGCACGCAGATCCAGAACTTCAGCCACTGCATGGGCGTGAACTCGAGCCCCAGAAGGCCCAGGCCCATCGACACGGTCACCGCGGTGCCGGTCGCCAGCATGTAGATCCAGATCAGACGCCAGAAGAGCGCCCGGCCTGAATCCACGGCGCGGGCAGGCGATCGCGCGAGAGGGGGCGCCGCTGCGGTCACCCGCGCTCCAGCCCTGATGCGTCCAACCCAAGGCGCATCGCCCGCACGCTCCGTACTCTACGTTCCCCGATCCGCGACACTGTAGCCCGCGTTCGCCGCAACCGACAAACTGCGTTACGCTAACTTTAGTCGTGGAACGGGTCGCGCATCAGGATGGTGTCGTCCCGCTGCGGGCTGGTCGAAAGCAGGGCGACCGGCGCCCCGATCAGCTCCTCGATGCGGCGGACGTACTTCACGGCGCTGGCCGGCAGGTCCTTCCACGAGCGGGCGCCCTGGGTGGTCTCGCTCCAGCCTTCCATCTCTTCGTAGACGGGCTCCAGCTGGCCCTGGGCCTTCAGGCCGGCCGGCAGGTAGCCGATGTCCTGGCCGTTCAGCCGGTAGCCGGTGCAGATCTTCAGGGTGGGCAGGCCATCCAGAACGTCCAGCTTGGTCAGCGCGATGCCCGAGATGCCGTTCAGCGCCACCGACTGGCGAACGAGCGCCGCGTCGAACCAGCCGCAGCGGCGCGAGCGACCGGTGACAGTGCCGAACTCGCGACCCACCGTGCCCAGATGCTGGCCTACCTCGTCAAACAACTCGGTGGGGAACGGGCCCTCGCCGACCCGGGTCGTGTAGGCCTTCACAATCCCCAGCACGTAACCGGGCCCCTTGGGCCCCAGGCCCGAGCCGGCGGCGGCCTGGCCGGCGACAGTGTTGGAAGAGGTCACATACGGATAGGTGCCGTGGTCGACGTCCAGCAGGGCGCCCTGGGCGCCCTCGAACAGCACCCGCTTGCCCGACTTCACGATGCCATCGAGCTTGAGCCACGCCGGCTGGGCGAAGGCCAGGATCTTCGGCGCAATGTCTTCCAGCTCAGCCAGCAGCGCAGCGGCGTCCACCGGCGGCAGGCCCAGGCCCGCACGCAGGGGCGCATGGTGGGCCAGCAGGCGGTCGATCTTGGCTTCCAGCGCCTCGCGGTCGGCAAGGTCGGCGACTCGGATGGCGCGGCGGCCCACCTTGTCCTCATAGGCCGGGCCGATGCCGCGGCCGGTGGTGCCGATCTTGTTGGTGGCGGCCGCCTCGCGCGCCTGGTCCAGGTCGCGGTGGATGGGCAGGATCAGACAAGCGTTGTCGGCCAGCACCAGCAGCTCGGGGCCGATCTTGATCCCCTGCGCGCCGATGCCCTCGATCTCCTTCAGCAGATGCCAGGGATCGACCACCACCCCGTTGCCGATGATCGAGAGCTTGCCCTGGACCACGCCCGAGGGCAGCAGGCTGAGCTTGTACGTCTGATTGCCCACCACCAGCGTGTGGCCCGCGTTGTGGCCGCCCTGGAAGCGGACGACCACGTCGGCGCGGTTGGAAAGCCAGTCGACGAGCTTGCCCTTGCCCTCGTCGCCCCACTGGGCGCCGATCACGGTGACATTGGCCATCTGGATACGATCTCCCGACCTGCCCGGAGAACACATCGCGGCCCTTCGACAGGTGCTCGACCGGATGCGGAGATCGATTGTAGCGCGGGCAGACGCCCTGCGCGGCGCCGATGTAGACGAACTGGCCCTCGCCCTCAAGGGCCGTGTCTTGCTATCAGCCGATCATGGACATTCCGCGCTTCCACCTGGCCTTTCCGGTCCGCGACCTGGACGAGGCCCGCGCCTTCTACGGCGACCTGCTGGGCTGCCCCGAAGGGCGATCCAGCGACGAGTGGGTCGACTTCGATTTCTACGGCCACCAGATCGTGGCGCACCTGTCGCCGGATGAGGTGGGCCATAATGCTACCAACGCCGTCGACGGCCACGACGTGCCGGTCCGCCACTTCGGCGCGATCCTGACTTTGCCGCAGTGGGAGGCGCTGGCCGCCAAGCTGAAGGCTGAGGGCACAGCGTTCGTGATCGAGCCCAACATTCGCTTCAAGGGTCAGCCCGGCGAACAGGCGACGATGTTCTTCCTCGACCCCTCCGGCAACGCGCTGGAATTCAAGGCCTTTGCCGACGACAGCATGGTGTTCGCGAAATGAGTGAGCTGGCCATCTCCTTCGCCGACGTGGAGGCGGCCGCCGACCGCCTCAAGGGCGTCGCGGTCGAGACCCCGCTGGTCGAGAGCCCGGCGCTGAACGAGCGCCTGGGCCTGCAGGTGCTGTTG
Source organism: Phenylobacterium sp. (assembly GCF_965284355.1). Classification (NCBI taxonomy): domain Bacteria; kingdom Pseudomonadati; phylum Pseudomonadota; class Alphaproteobacteria; order Caulobacterales; family Caulobacteraceae; genus Phenylobacterium; species Phenylobacterium sp. Next base: position 1,979,747 of record NZ_OZ260078.1, read on the forward strand.
AAGCTGGAGACCCTGCAGCGCGTCGGCGCCTTCAAGTTCCGGGGCGCCTACAACCGCCTGGTCCAGTTGAATGAGGCCGAGCGGAAGGTCGGCGTCGTCGCCTTCTCGTCGGGCAACCACGCCCAGGGCGTGGCGCTGGCGGCGAAGCTGCTGGGCATGCCGGCGCTGATCGTGATGCCGGCCGATGCGCCCAAGGTGAAGGCCGACGCCACCCGCGGCTACGGCGCCGAGGTGAAGTTCTACGACCGCCTCACCGAGAGCCGCGAGAAGATCGCCGCCGCCATCGCCGCCGAGCGTGGCGCGGTGATGGTCCCGGCCTTCGACGACCCGCACATCATCGCAGGCCAGGGCACGGCCGGCCTCGAGCTGGTTCGCCAGGCCGCGGCGCGGGGCGTCAACAAGCTGGACGTGGTGATTACGCCCTGCAGCGGCGGCGGCCTGCTGGCCGGGGTGGCCACGGCAGTGAAGGCGCTGTCGCCCTCGACCGCGCTGATCGGCGCCGAGCCCGCGGGCTACGACGACACGCTGAAGTCCCTGCAGGCGGGCGTGCGCACGCCGATGACGCCCACGCACCGCACCTTGTGCGACGCGCTGGAGACCCCCTGCCCTGGTGAGCTCACCTTCCCGATCGTGCATCGCAACGTTTCCGACGTGGCCGTGGTGACCGACGCCGAGGTGGCCGAGGCTGTACGCTATGCGTTCTCGGTGCTGAAGCTGGTGGTCGAGCCCGGCGGGGCCGCCGGCCTGGCCGCTCTGCTGGCCGGCAAGGTCAACATGTCAGGCGGCAAGACGGTGGGCCTGGTGCTGTCGGGCGGCAACATCGACCCCGACCAGATGGGCCAGATCCTGCGAGGCGAACTGTAGGCGACTCCAGCCTGTTTCGAGCCCGGGGCGCGACTCAGCCGCAATCGCGCTAGACTGGCGCCATGAGCGTTGGTCCGACCCCACCGGTCGGTGGCCCGCCCCCGGGGCCGCTCGCGACCGGTCAGGCCGTCTCGGCGGCCGCCACGCCGCTGGCGCAGGCGCCGGACCCTGTCGCCCCCCTCATGCAGCGCGCCGTGGAGGCCGCACGCGCCGACGGGGCGATCCGCCAGTCGGGCCAGGGGCCGCTGCTGGCCGACCTGAGCCGGGCGCTCGAGTCTCCGCATATGCCGGCCACCCTGAAGGCCGCGATCCGGCAGTTGCTCGCGTTCGGCCTGAACGCCGGCGCGCCGCCCGACGCCGCCGCGCTGCGGGCGGCGGTCGCCCGCTCGGGTCTGTTCCTCGAGGCGCGACTGGCGCAGACCCCGACGGCTCCGCCCTACGACATGAAGGCCGCCCTGCTGGCGCTCTCGCAGGCGCTCACCGCAGCGGGCGCGACCAGCCCGGGGCGACCCGCCCGGGCCACCGCAGCCCCGCCCACGCGCGGCGGCGCCGTCGCCGGCCAGGCGGCTGGCGCAGCCATCCTGAGAGCCGACGATCCCCCCGAACAACAGCTGGCCATCCTGCGCGACGAGACCGACCAGGCCCTGGCGCGTCAGACCCTGCATCAGCTGGCCTCGCTGCCCGACGACTCCGGCCAGCGCTGGATGTTCGAGCTGCCGATGATGACGCCGCAGGGCGCGGCGGTGGCCCAGTTCGCCATCGAGCGCGACGACCCAGGGCCGGGCGGCCGGCCCGACGCGGCCCCCGCGTGGCGCGCCCGCTTCGCGCTGGACATTCCGCCGCTGGGGCCGGTGCTGGTCCACGTCCGGCTGCAGGGCGAACGCAGCACTGCGGTGCTGTGGGTCGACCGTGCGGAGAGCCTGGCGCACCTGCGCGAACAGGCGCCGCGGCTGGCGCAGGCGCTGTCGGGCGACGTGGTGGTCCATCCCGGCGCGCCGCCCAGTGCGCCGCCACCCGCGCCCGGCGCCCTGGTGGACCGCAGCTCATGACCGACGAGACCTCGCGCCCGCTGGCCGTGGCCCTGCGCTACGACGCCCCCGACGCGCCCCGGGTGGTGGCCGTGGGCCGCGGCGAGCTGGGGCAACGGATCATCGAAACCGCCCGCGAGCACGGCGTGCCTCTGGAAGCCAACCCGGCCCTGGCCGAGGCGCTATCGACCATCGAACTGGACACCGCGATCCCCGAGGCGCTGTACGAGGCGGTCGCGGTGGTGATCGCCTTCATCCTGCAGGCCGCCCGCGAGCCGCAGGGTGCGGCGCCGATGCACCGCTGACGAGGGCTCTAATCGAAGGTGGCGGCCACCGAGGTCGGGCGCAGCTGTCGGTACATCTCCGCCCACGGCGCCATGAACGCCACAAGGAAGCCGACGTAGAGCACGCTGATGACCGCAGAGTAGGCGAGCCTCGCTCCGACCGACATCTGGGAGAACTGACCCAACATCGCCAGGAACGCATTCGACCGGTCGGGCGAGGCGGCCGCCAGCCCGCCCATCATGACGCCGGCCAGCAGCCCGAACACGACGAGGCTGGCGACCGTCAAGGCAAGGCCGACCAGAAACATCGCCAGGCCGTGGCCCTTGGTGAAGCGCCATGACGCCAGCACCCGCAGGCGGTTCTCCGCAAAGCTCATGACGGTCGCCATCGACAGTCGCAGCGAAGCCCACACGTAGGCCCACAGCGCCAACGGAACGACGATGAGCATCATGATGACCGAGACGATGGCGCCCGCTTCTCCGGCCGCCGCCGCGACCCCTCCCACGCCAATGCCGATGACCAGAACGAACGCGAGGTAGCCCGCGAACCAGAGCAGGGTCGCCAGCACGGCCGACAGAGCGACCCACAGTTCGCGCATGCCCAGCCGCAGATAGAAGAACCGCCGGTCGTCGGGCCGTAGCACGGCGCGCATGATCGCCGTGTAGATGGTCAACACCAGGACGAGGCTCACCAGCATCGCCAGCCATTGCGCCGGGCCGAACGGAGCGGCCGGGAGGGTCGCAGCCGATCCGCCGACGCTGGCCGCAAGCGCGTCGTAGTAAGCCGCCGTATCGCCCCAGTTGAGGACCAACGACAGCGCGCTGAGCAGGAAGTAGGCGGCGCACCACACGGCAAAAGCCATGGGCTCGCGTCCGATGAGGCGAAAGCCCGCGCCGATGGCTTCGCCCACCGCGATCTTCTGAGTCATGCGCCCCCCCGTACCGGACACACGATGGCAAGACGTGGGACTTGCGACAACCCCCGGTCGGCATTGCGCCTAGGCTCGCCCCGCGGGGCAAGGCTGTCAGGCCCGCTTCGCGGTCGCGACGACTTGGTTCCGCCAGAGGCCTACAGCCGGTCCTCGGGCAAGGGCTGGCGGGGGTCGAGGCGGGGGGTGGTCATGCGGGCCAGCTTGGGCTTCAGCCAGTTCTCGAAGTCGTCGACGAAGCGATAGACCACCGGCACCAGCACCAGCGACAGCACCGTAGAGGTGATCAGGCCGCCGATAACGGCGACCGCCATAGGCTGGCGGAACTCGGCGCCCTTTTCCAGCGCGAACGCCGTGGGCAGCATGCCGGCGGCCATGGCGAAGGTGGTCATGACGATCGGGCGGGCCCGTTCGCGACAGGCCTCGATGATGGCGTCGTGCTGGCTCATGCCTTCGCGCTCGCGCTCGATGGCGTACTCGACCAGCAGGATCGAGTTCTTCGCCGCCAGACCCAGCAGCATCAGGAACCCGATCAAGGACGGGATCGACAGCGACAGGTTGAAGGCCAGCAGGCCGGCGAAGGCGCCGCCCACCGCCGTCGGCAGGGCCGACAGGATGATGATCGGCTTGAAGAAGCTGCGGAACAGCAGGACCAGCACGCCGTAGATCATCGAGACGCCGGTGAAGATCGCCATCCCGAAGCCGCCGAACAGCTCGGCCATGGCTTCCGCCGTGCCGATGGAGGCCGGTCGCACGCCCTCAGGCAGCTTTTTCATGATCGGCAGGTTGTTCACCGCCTTCTGCGCCTGGCCCAGCTGATAGCCGCCGTTGAGTTCGGCCTGGATGGTGATCCGCCGTTCGCGGTTCAGGCGGTCGATCCGCGCGGGGCCGGCCTTGAAGTCGATCTCGGCGACGCTCTCCAGCGTGGTGACGCCGCCGGACGCCGTCGGCACGCGCAGCGCCTTCAGCCGTCCCAGGTCGGTCCGAGCGTCCTCGGGCAGGCGGACGCGGATGGGGATGCGCCGTTCGCCCTCGTTGAACTTGGCGACGTTGGCGTCGATGTCGCCCACGGTGGCGATGCGCACGATGTTGGCGATGGCGTCCGAGGAGACCCCCAGGCGCGCGGCCTCGTCCGGCTTGGGTCGGATGACGATCTCCGGGCCCACCGGCGGCGTCGACTGCTTCGGGTCGGCCACCTCGGGCAGCGAGCGCATCTGACGCTCCAGCTCCAGGGCGGCGGCCTCAAGGTTGTCGGGGTTGGTGCCGGTCAGGATCTGCTGGAAGCCGGCGCCGCCCTCGAAGTCGAGGAAGCCCAGGCGCACGTCGGGAATCTTGCGCAGTTCCTCACGCAGCCGGTCACGGATCTCGGCGCCGGGAACGCTGCGGTCCTCGCGCAGCAGGATCGTCGCCGTGCCCTTACGCAGGTCGCCGCCGCCGCTGGCGCCCGAGCCCGGGCCGAAGCTGGAGACCGTCGAGCCGATCTGGATGAAGACGGCGGTGACCTCGGGCTGGTCCTTGAACAGGTTGTTGATCCGCTGGGCGGTCGCTTCCATGTCCGCGACGGTCGCACCGGGCGGGCCCTGGATGTCGACGTACATGTAGTCAGGGTCGCCGGCGGGCTGGAAACCGGCCGGCAGCAGCGGCACCAGGGCCAGCGATCCGATGAAGAACACGCCGCCGATGATCGCCGAGATGATCCGGTGGGCCAGCGCCCACTCCAGGGCGTTGCGGTAGAAGCCCTCGAACGGCTTGCGCGGGTGCGGGTCGGGCGTCGCCTTCAGGAAGTAGGCGGCCATCAACGGAGTGACGAGGCGCGCCACCACCAGCGAGAACAGCACCGCCACCGAGACGGTCAGGCCGAACTCGCGGAAGAACTGGCCGGGGATGCCGGGCATGAACGACACCGGCGTGAACACCACGACGATCGAGAAGGTGGTCGCCACAACGGCCAGACCGATGGCGTCCGCGCCTTCCAGGGCAGCCTGGAACGGTCGCTGACCGCGCGCCACCCGCTTCTCGATATTCTCGATCTCGACGATGGCGTCGTCGACCAGGATGCCGATGACCAGGGTGAGCGCCAGCAGCGTCACCATGTTCAGCGAGAAGTCGGCCAGCTTCATGACCAGGAAGGTCGGGATCAGCGAGATGGGCATGGCCAGCGCGGTGATCGCCGTCGCCCGCCAGTCGCGCAGGAAGAACAGCACCACCAGGGCCGCAAGCAGCATGCCCTCGCCCAGCACGTTCTTGGTGGCCTGGAAGCTGGCGCGCGTCTCGGTGACCGACGAGAAGATCGTGGAGAACTTGACCGCCGGATAGGCCTTCTCCAGCTCGGCCACCTTCTTGAGGACCGCGTCCTCGGTGTCGACATCGCTGGCCTCCTTGGTCTTGGCGACCTGGAAGCCCACGACGGGGCGGCCGTTCAGGCGCGCGAAGCCACGCACGTCCGAGGCGCCGTCGCCGACCTCGGCCACATCGGTCAGCCGCACGTACTGGCCGCCGCCGGTGGGGATCGTCATGTCGCGGAGCTTGGCCACCGTGTCGACCGTGCCCAGCACGCGGACCGTCTGTTCGCGACCACCGATGGAGACCCGACCGCCGGGCGCATCGACCTGGAAGCCGCGCAGCGCGTTGTTCACCTGGCTGGCCGTCAGGCCGCGGGCGGCCATGCGGTCAGGGTCGATGATGATGTTGATCTCGCGCGCCACGCCGCCCACGCGGGAGACCTGCGAGACACCCTTGGCCGCCTGCAGCGTGCGGGCCACCGTGTCGTCGACGAACCAGGACAGTTCGTCGTCGGTCATGTCCGGCGCCTCGACGGCCATCGTCATGATGGGCGCCGCGTCGTCAATCTCGAGCTGGTTGACCTGGGGCTCGTCGATGTCGCGCGGCAGCTGCGCGCGCGTCTGCGCCACCTTCGACCGGATCTCGTCGGTCTTCTTCTGGAGGTTCGTGCCGATCTCGAACTGCACCGAGGTGGTCGAGACGCCCTGGGTCACCACCGACTGGATGTTGCGCACCCCGGTGACGCTGGCCACGGCGTCCTCGACGGGACGGGTGATCTGGGTCTCCATCTCCCCCGGCGCGGCGCCGGCCTGGGTGACCGTCACGGCGATCACCGGGAACTGGATGTTCGGGTACATCTTCACCGCGAGCGCCTGGTAGGCGATCAGGCCGGCCATGATCAGGCCGATGAAGAGCACCGCTACGGGGATCGGGTTGCGGATCGCCCAGGCGGAGATCGCGAAATGGCGTGGCTGTTCGCTCATTTGGCGACCGCGGTCTTGGCGGCGGGTTGCGCCGGCGCGCCAGACGGGCGGACCAGGTCGCCGTCCAGGAACAGGGCGCCGGCGTTGGCGATGATCCGGGTGCCGGCGGGGGGACCCTTGACGATCTGGACCACGCCGCCGCCGCGGGCGCCCGTCTGCACGGGCACGCGCTTCACCTTGTTGTCCGGGCCAACGACCATCACCTTGGCGCCGTCGGCGTCGTAGCGAATGGCCGCTTCGGGCGCGCCCAGCACATTGGCCGAGGCGTCGTTGAACACCGCGCGACCGAAGCCGCCGGCGCGGATGTCGCTGCGGACCGGGAGCGTGATGCGCACCTCGCCCAACTTGGTCTGCGGGTCGATCTGCGGGCTGATCAGACGCACCCGGCCGGTCGCCACAGCGCCCGAGGGCAGGTTGACGGTGGCCTGCTGTCCCACGCGGATGCGCGACAGGTCGTCCTCGGCCACGTCGGCCGAGAGCTCGATCTGGCCGTCACGGGCGATGCGGAACCACGGCGTGGCGCTGGGCGTCGAGATGTCGCCGGGGCGCGCGTTCTTCTCGAGGATGACGCCCGAGACCGGCGCGGAAACCGCCAGCTTTTGCCGCTGGGTCGTCAGCGCGCGCAGGTTGGCGCGGGCGACCTCGGCCTGGAACCGGCGCGAGGCAATCTGTTCCTGGCTGATCACGCCCTGACCGTCGAGGTCCTTGACCCGCTGGGCCTGATCCTCGGCCTGGGCGGCCTGGGCGCGGGCCTGGGCGACCTGGGCGTCCAGCAGGGCCGGGTCGATCACCGCCAGCGTCTGGCCGGCGCGAACATATTCGCCCACGTCGGCGAGCACGCGGGTGACGCGGTAGCCCGAGACTTCCGGAGCGACGGCGGCCTCCTCGCGGGGCACGAGGTCGCCCGAGGCGGCGAGCGACCCGACGATGGCGCGCGGGCCGATGGTGACGACCGTGACGGCGCGGGCGCGCTGGGCCTCGGTCTGCTTCTCCGGGGGCTTCTTGCAGCCGGCCACGGCGAGGGTGGCGGCGAGAACGGCGACGACGCCGAAGGAGGAGGGGGCGAGCTTCATGGCGCGTCTCATTTTGCGGCGTAGGCCTGGGCGGGCCAGCCGCCGCCGATAGCCTTCATGGCCTGGACGGAGCGGCGGAGCGCCTGGACCTGGGCCGAGGTGAGCTGGGCGCGCACGCTGCGCCAGGCCTGCTCGGCCGAGAGGGTGGAGGAAAGGTCGGTGAGCCCACGGCCGTAACCGGTGCGGGCGGCTTCATAGGCGCGTCGGGCGCGGGCCTCGCCGTCGGTCAGCAGCGCCACGCGGCGGCGGTCGGCATCCAGACTGACCAGGGCGCCCTCGGCTTCCTGGAATGCGGTCTGGACGGTCTTTTCGTAAGCGGTGACGGCCTGTTCGGTGCGGGCGTTCTGGACCTTCAGGTCGGACAGCAGGCGCGGGATCGACAGCACCGGCTGCATCACCGAGCCGCCGATCGACCAGTTCTGGGTCTCGGACGAGAAGCCCGGCTGCTCAATGCGCGACCACCCGATGCCGGGCGAGAACGTGAACGACGGGAAGAAGGCCAGGCCCGCCAGCTTCTGCTGGGCTGCGGCCGAGCGCAGGGCGGCCTGCGCCTGACGCACGTCAGGCCGGCGTTGCAGCAGCTCGCTGGGCAGCACCTGGGGCACGGTCGGGGCCTGGCCGACTTCGGGCGCGGCGTTGATGTTGGCCGTCGGCTCGACGATACGGCCAGCGAGGATCAGGATCGCGCGCTTCTGCACCTGGAGCTGGGCTTCCAGCGCCTCGACCTGGGCCTTCGCCTGGGAGAGGTCGCCCGCGATGCGGTCGGGTTCGGTTCCGGCGGCCAGGCCACGCTCGGCGCGCTTGGAGGCCACGTCGTAGAGGTCCTGCTGGATACGGGTGGTCTCGCGGGCGTCGGCCAGCTGGATGGCCAGGCCCTTGGCCTCGAACCAGCTGTCGGCCGTCTCGGCGGCGAGCTGGGCCCGCGCCACCTCATAGGCGTAGCGGACGCGGTCGACCTCGGCGTTGGCGGCCCGGTAGGCGACAAACCCGCGTCCCCACGGATCGATCTCCCAGCTCACGGTGAAGCCGGATTGGTACTGCTTGGACACGCCCGCCGTCGAGAACCCCGGGATGTTGGCCGCCGTGCCGCCGATCTGGTCGGTATCCGTGCGGCGCCCCTGCAGGGTTGCGTCTCCTTGGGGCAGGTACTGCAGGATGGCGCCGGTCCGTTGGGCCTTGACCTCGTCGAGGCGCGAGCGGGCGGTACGGATATCGGGATTGCGGGTCAGCGCCTGCTCGATCAGGGCGGTCAGCTCAGGATCGTTGTAGGCCGTCCACCAGGTATCCAACGCCAGCACGCCGGGGGGCGGCGCGGCGGCCGATGCGCTGGTCGATGCCTCGAAAGCGGCGGGCAGGCGCAGATCAGGGTCCCGCGGGCTGGCGCAAGCGGCGAGCGCGAGGGTGGCCATGACGGCAAGGTAGCCAGGGCGACGAAGCATGGGGTTCAGGATTCTGCAGATCGGCGTTGTTGAACAGGACTCGCACGCCCGGCGCAATTGAAGCGTGGGCCCATATTCCGGATGTCGCCTCCGCCGGCGACTCTTGCGGCCACCGTGCGACGGCTCGTCTCGCTCAAACTCTGTATGATGTAAAGTGTTTTCTCTGTAATGTACGGACCAGCATGACGAAGGATACGACGGTCGGGGCGGACCCCAAGCGCAGCATCGACCTGCTGTGGGGCGACGCCGAGCCCGGCCGCCGCGGACCCAAGCCTCGCCACTCGGTGGACAAGGTGGTCGAGGCTGCGATCGCGGTCGCCGACGCCGAAGGCCTGACCGCCATCTCCGTACGCCGGATCGCTCTGGAGCTCGGCGTGTCGGCGATGTCGATCTACACCTACGTCCCCTCGAAGGCCGAGCTGGTCGAACTCATGTTCGACCGCGTTCTCGGTGAGATGGCTGCGCCGCCTTCGGCGGACGTGGGCTGGCGCGAGGCGCTCACGGACGTGGCCCGCGAACGCTGGCGGATGAGCGAACGCCACCCGTGGATGCTGGACCTGGCGATGCACCGCCCGCCCCTGGGTCCGAATCTGGTGCGCCGCCACGAGTCGGCGCTGGGCGCGCTCGACAGCACGGGCCTGGACGACCTGACCAAGGACCTGGTCATCGACGTGCTGCACAACTTCCTGCTGGGAGCCCTGAAACAGGCGCGCGACGCCCGCGAGGCCGAGCAGTTGAGCGGGCTGACCGACGAGCAATGGTTCGCCGTGGCCGAGCCCGCCATCACGGCGCGGCTCGATCCGTCGCGGTTCCCTCACCTCCTACGGCTCAGCGAGGCGTGGCGGGCCGCGGACAAGAGCGTGGTCGCCGATCCGCTGTGGCGCTTCGGCTTCGGCCTGGACGTGGTGCTGGACGGCATCGAGGCGTTGATCGCCGCGCGTCGGGCCGCGGCCTAGCCGAGGGGCTGCGAACCCCTTACGGTCGCCGCAACATCCCCCCTCCTTCGAGTACATGCATGCATAAGCTTCTCCTGAGCGCGGCGGTCATGGTCCTGGCCGCCAGCTCGGTCTCGGCCGCGCCCTCGGTCATCGATGCGCAACGGGTGTTGCGCGACACGCAAGTGCTTTCGTCCGACGCCTATGAGGGCCGCGCGCCCGCCAGCGAGGGCGAGAAGAAGACCGTCGCCTACCTGGTCGAGCAGATGAAGGCCGCGGGCCTGCAGCCCGCCGGCGATCCCCTGCCCGGCGGCGGCCGCGCCTGGACCCAGGACGTGCCGCTGGCCCGCTTCGCCACCAAGGGCCCGATCGCCGTCAGCGCCAATGTCGGCGGGACCGTCGAGACCTGGACTCAGGGCGAGCAGATCGCCATCCGCGCCGCCCAGACCGGCGTCGATCGGCTGACCATCAAGGACGCGCCCGTCGTGTTCGTGGGCTATGGCGTCAAGGCGCCCGAGCGCAATTGGGACGACTTCAAGGGCATGGACCTCAAGGGCAAGGTGGCCCTGGTGCTGGTCAACGATCCTGACTTCGAAACGGGGTCCGGCGACTTCGGCGGCAAGGCCATGACCTACTATGGCCGCTGGACCTACAAGTACGAGGAAGCCGCGCGCCAGGGCGCGGTGGGTTTCCTGGTCATCCATGAAACCGCGCCCGCCGCCTACGGCTGGGCGACGGTCAAGAACTCCAACACCAACGAGATCTTCGACGTCATCCGCAAGGATCCGTCGCAGGCGCACGCCCCGCTGGAGGGCTGGGTGCAGCGCGACGTGGCCGCGGGCCTGCTGAAGGCCGCGGGCTTCGACCTCGATACCCTGAAGAAGCAGGCCCAGACCCGCGCGTTCAAGCCGGTGGCGCTGAAGGGCGTCACCTTCTCGGCCGACTATGCCGTCGATGTGCAGAAGGTGGTCTCGAAGAACGTCGTGGGCGCAGTGATCGGGAGCAAGCATCCCGAGGAGCGCGTCTTCTACACCGCCCACTGGGACCACCTGGGCGTGGGCCAGCCCGACGCCAAGGGCGACACGATCTACAACGGCGCGCTCGACAACGCCTCGGGCACGGCGATGCTGCTGGAACTGGGCCGCGCTTTCGCCAAGGGTCAAAAGCCGCAGCGAACGGTCGTGTTCCTGTCGGTGACCGCCGAGGAGAAGGGCCTGCTGGGCTCGGAGTACTACGCTCGCAACCCGCTGTATCCGCTGGGCACGACGGTGGGCGTGCTCAACATGGATGGCGTGGGCCCGACCGGCCTGGCGCGCGACTTCACCACCTCCGGCAATGCGCCGCTGACCCTGCAGGACGAGCTGATCGCGGTGGGCAAGACCCACGACCGGTACTTCACGCCCGACCCCCGCCCCGAAGCCGGCAGCTTCTTCCGTTCGGATCACTTCCCGTTCGCGAAGGTGGGCGTGCCGGCGATCAGCTTCGGCGGCGGCCAGGATCTGGTGACCGGAGGCAAGGCGGCCGGCCTCGCCAATCGCACAGCCTACACCGCCGACAAGTACCACCAGCCGGCCGACGAGTTCGACCCGACCTGGGACCCCAAGGGCTTCGAAGCCGACGGCGCGCTGCTGTTCGACCTGGGCCAGAAACTGGCGAACAGCCGCATCTGGCCCGATTGGAAAGCCGGCGCGGAGTTCAAGGCCGAGCGCGACAAGACGAAGGCGCAGCGGAAGTAGGGCAGCGGACGTAGGAACGCCTCTCCCCCGAGCGTCGCGAAGCGAGGGGGTTGGACAGAGAACATCTTGAGAACTTGCGCAACCGCCGGTACCTGTAGCGTCGGCAACACCGGAGGCGTGACATGGCTGAAGCAGGTCGGATCCGCTGCGGCATCGGCGGGTGGACGTTCGAGCCGTGGCGGGGGGTATTCTATCCCAAGGGACTGAAGCACGCCGCCGAGCTGGAGTACGCCAGCCGCCATCTGACCTCGATCGAGATAAACGGCACCTACTACTCGTCGTTCAAGCCCGACAGCTGGGCCAAGTGGCGGGCCTCGACGCCCGACGGGTTCAAGTTCGCCGTGAAGGCCTCGCGCTTCTGCACGAACCGCAAGGTGCTGGCCGACGGCAAGGCCAGCATGGACATCTTCCTGGGCCAGGGCCTGACCGAGCTGGGCGACCGGCTGGGGCCGATCCTGTGGCAGTTCATGCCGACCAAGAAGTTCGACTACGACGACTTCGCGGGCTTCATCGACCTGTTGCCGGAGAAGGTCGGAGACCTGCCCGCGCGGCATGTGCTGGAGGTGCGCAACGGCACGTTCAACGACCCGAAGTTCATCGGCCTGTGCCGCGACCGGGGCGTGGCGATCTGCAACTCCGACAACGAGAACTACCCCTTCATCCCCGACATCACCGCCGACTTCGTCTATCTGCGCCTGCTCTCGGCCGACGACGAAATCCCAACGGGCTACGAGGCCAAGGACCTCGATCTGTGGGCCGGTCGATTCCAGAGCTATGCACGGGGCGAGGTGCCGGGCGATTTCACGCCGGTGGACCGCACGGGTCCGCCGGAAGGCCCGCGCGACGTCTATGCCTACGTGATCCACGAGGGGAAGGTACGCGCCCCGGCCGCGGCGATGCAGTTCATCCGACGCGTCGATCCGGCCTTCGAGATTCCCGCGGACTGACCCGCTCTAGTGCGCCGGCGTGCGGTCGCCGTCGAACTCCGGCCGCGGCGGATCGGGCGCCTCGCCGGGCTCGGGGTCGAAGGGGGCCACGATCTCGCAGCGCACCCCGGCCGGCAGGAAGCGGATGGTGACTTTGCCGCCCAGTTCGTGGGCGAGCCCCCGCTCCAGCAGCCGTGCGCCGAAGCCGCGGGTGGCCGGCGGCGTCACGCGCGGACCGCCCCGCTCGCGCCATTCCAGCCGCAACATCGGGGCCGGAGCCTCCTCGTCCAGCCGCCATGCGATCTCGACGCGCCCCCCATCGACCGACAGCGCGCCGTACTTCACAGCATTGGTGGCCAGCTCGTGCACGCCCATGGCCAGCGCCAGCGCCATCTTGGGCGAGATGCGCAGGTCGGGACCCGAGAGCGCCAACCGGCCGGGCCCGTGCGGCGACATCGTGCGGGTGAGGATCGTCGTGAGCGATGCGCCGGCCCAGCGCTCGCGGGTCAGGATGTCGTGGGTCCAGGCCAGCGCCATCAGCCGGTTCTCGAAGTCGGCCAGCGGCCCGGCCCCACCGGCGCGGCCCAGGCTCTGGCGAGCCACCGACTGGACGGTCGCCAGCATGTTCTTCACCCGGTGATTCAGTTCGTGGATCAGGAGCTGCTGACGTTCCTCGGCGCGCCGGCGCTCGCCCACCTCGCGTTGCAGCTTGGCCTCGGCCAGCTTGGACGGGGTGATGTCGAGCGTGACGCCCACCACCCGGCCGGGCCCGCCATCGGCGCGGCGGTCGACGACCGCGCAGCTCGAGCGCAACCAGCGATGGCGGCCGTCGGCGGCGGCGACGCGAAACTCGAAGGACGCTTCGTCGCGATCGACCAGCCCGCGCAGGGTCGCCATCACCCGGTCGATGTCGTCGGCGACGACGAAGGCGCGCCAATCCGCCACGGCTTCGTCGGCCCCATCGACGGCGGACAGCCCGATCAGGGCGCGGGCGGCCGCGACGTCCAGCCAGCGCATCGCGCCGCCGTCCCGCCACTCCCAGGTAGCCGCGCGCGCCGCCTGGTGGGCGAGCCGCAGGGTCTCGTTGGCGGCGCGCAGGCGTCGGGCGTTGCGGCGCAGGGCGCGCTCGCTGCGTTCGCGCTGGGTGACATCGCGCAGGATGAAAATCATGCCGCTGGCGATCGGCAGGCCGACGATCTCGACCCATTCGTCGTCGCCGCCCGGCCGCTCAGCCACGAACTCGACCGCGGCGTCGTCGCGCAGCGCGCTGCGGAGACGCAGTTCCAGGGTTGGATCGTCGAGGCCGGCGAGCATGTCGCCCAGCGACCGGCCCAGCGCCTCGCCGTCGTTCGCCCGCAGGAACCGCGCGGCGGCGGGGTCACAGAAGCTTAGCACGGCGGACCGGTCACAGGCGAACACGCCGTCGAGGCTCGCGCCCCGCAGCAGAGCCTCGCCGATTTCCATCGCGAGGCCGCCCGGATCACCGGGCGAACGAACTTCGGCCGCCATCAGCTCCTCGATGCGGCCCCCGACCCACAGCAAAGATGACGCAATGCACGCCGCGGCGCCGGACGGCGCAGTGTCGCAGGGGCCGGCGCCATTGACGCCCCCTGCGTCATGGGGCCGCATGCTCGGAAAAACGGAGGAAGCTGCCGCCATGACCGAATTCACCCTCGACGACCTGATGTTCAAGCCGGGCCTCATGAAAGGCCAGCGCATCCTCATCACCGGCGGCGGCACCGGACTGGGCAAGGTGATGGCCGAAGGCTGCTCGATGCTGGGCGCCGACGTCATCATCTGGGGCCGCCGCGGCAACGTGATCGAAGACACGGCCAAGGAGCTCTCTGACCATGCCGCCAAGGTGGGCGGCGGGACGGTCACCGGCATGGCCTGCGACATCCGAGTGGCCGAGGCGATCCACGACACGATGGATCAGGTCTGGGCCGGCGGCGCGCTGACGGGCCTAGTCAACAACGCGGCGGGCAACTTCATCAGTCGCACCGAGGACCTTTCGCCCCGCGGTTTTGACGCGATCGCCAACATCGTCTTCCGCGGTTCCTTCTTCGTCACCCTCGACGCGGGCAAGCGCTGGCTGGCCGAGGGCAAGCACGGCTCGGTGGTCTCGATCCTGACTACCTGGGTCTGGCACGGCGGGCCGTTCACGGTGCCCAGCGCCATGTCGAAGGCCGGCCTGAACGTGATGACCCAGTCGCTCGCGGTGGAATGGGGTGGCCGCGGCATCCGCTTCAACGCCATCGCGCCGGGCCCTTTCCCGACCGAGGGCGCCTGGGCGCGCCTGAACCCGGGCAGCGGCGTGGGCGCCGACGGCGAGAAGCCCGACCCGACCATCCCGCTGGACCGCAATGGCGAGATGCGCGAGCTGGCGAACCTGGCCGTCTATCTGCTGGATCCGGGGTCGGCCTATGTGAACGGCCAGACCATCGCCATCGACGGCGGCGGGCACCTGAAGGGCGGCGGCGGCTTCGGCCGACTGTCGGAGTGGGGCGACGCCGAATGGGCCGCGGCCCGCGACGCCATCAAGGGCGCCAATGAAAAGGACCGCGCGCAACGCACGGTCTGACGTCCGCGCCCGACGCACATCGCGCGATGAGCGTTCCCGCAAACGAAAAGGCGCCCCAGGGAGGTGGGGCGCCTTGATGTTCTTTATGTTGATTCAGCCGGGTCTTGCGCCCGGCCGCCACCGCCAGGGCTGGTGCTTACGCACCACCGGGGAAGCGCATCGGGATCTTCACGTCACCCGACTTGTCGCCCATCGGCATGGCTTGGGCCACGCACAGGGCGGCCTTGTCGAAGCCCTTGCCCGGCGCGCTGTCCGAGAGAACGGTGCAGCCGTCCAGCTTGCCGCCGTTCGCAGTGCACTGAAGCATCACGGTCGCAGCGTCCTTGGTGTTCGCATTCTTAACAAGGCATTTAGCCATGTTCTCTTGGAACGACGCCGCGCTCACGCCGGACGCCAAAGCCAAACTCAGAGCAACACCACCGAAAAGAGAGACAGCTTTCTGCATCCCCACCTCCTGTTGAAGAAACGATGGTGAGAGGAATACCCGGAGGCGGTGAATCATCTCTAAATTTCTCACAGAAGTGGGAAAAGTGAGAATCCGTTAGGGACCTTCGTTCATTGTGAACAGGCTCGCGGGGTCTATCCCGAGTGGGAAGAAAAACTGGGGGGCACCCTCACATGAAACGCTTCAGATTGGATGACCTGCCGTTGCTGGTGAAGGTCGGCTTCGCGCCCGCGCTCGCGCTGGTGATGATGGCCGTTCTGTCCGCCGGCGCGGTTGTGCTGCAGCAAAGCCAGACACGCGAGTTGGAACGCGTCGTCCACACGGACATGCCGAACAGCCTGCGCATGCAGAAGGTCTCGGAACGCATCACGGCCGTGCACGGAGACCTGTATCTCCTGCTGACCCACCAGGCCGCCTCCATGGAGCCCGAGAAGATCCCGGAGCAGAGCAAGGCCCTGCTGGCCCAGATGGACAGCATCACGAAGGACGTCGGCATCGCCCGCGCGGCGGCCCCCGCCTCGCAGAAGGCGGCCTACGACCGGCTGTTGAAGGACCTCAAGGAAAACCGGGAGGCGCTTGACGTCATCATCGCGATGATGAGCGCCGACTTCGCATCGGCCGCCGGCTTCGCCGCGCCGTTCGAAGACCAGTACAAGAAGATGACCGGCAACCTGCAGTCCATCGTGACTCAGGCTCAGGCCGAAACCGACAAGAAGGCCCAGGCCACCAGCGACGCCGCCAAGGCGGCGCAGATGGCCACCATCGGGGCCGCCCTGGTGACCCTGCTACTCGTGGGTTCGATCGCCGCCTTCCTCGTCCTCAACATGAAGAAGGCCGTGCAGCGCATCGCCGGCGCCACCGAGCGCCTGTCGCGGGGCGACAACGACGTCGATGTCGAGGCGCTCGAGCGCAAGGACGAGCTGGGCGCCATCGTGAAGTCGCTGGCCGTCTTCCGCGAGAACCAGCTGCACCTTGAGCAGATGCGCACCGAGCAGGAAGAACAACGCGCCGCCGCCGAGGCTGCGCGGCGCGAGAATGCCGCCCTCGCCGAGGCTTCGGCCGAGGAGCAGGGTCGCGTGGTCAATTCGCTGGCCACCGGCCTGGAACGCCTCGCCATGGGCGACCTCACGGTCCGCCTGAAGGAGTCGTTCCCGGGCGGCTACGAGAAGCTGCGCAACGACTTCAACGACGCGGCCGACAAGCTGGAAGTCGCGCTGGCCGCGATCGCCAACTCGACCTACGCCATCCGCTCGGGCGGCGGTGAGATCGCCTCGGCCACCGACGACCTGTCGCGTCGGACCGAACAGCAGGCGGCCACCCTGGAACAGACCGCCGCCGCGCTCGACGAGATCACCGTGACGGTGCAGCGCTCGGCGCAGGGCGCCAACCAGAGCCGCGAAGCTGTGGCTTCGGCCAAGGCCGAGGCCGAGCGTTCAGGCGAGGTGGTGAGCCGCGCCGTGGCCTCGATGACCGAGATCGAACGCTCGGCCCGCGAGATCAGCCAGATCATCGGCGTCGTCGACGAGATCGCGTTCCAGACCAACCTGCTGGCCCTGAACGCCGGCGTCGAAGCGGCGCGAGCCGGCGACGCGGGCAAGGGCTTCGCGGTGGTGGCGTCGGAAGTCCGCGCGCTGGCCCAGCGCTCGGCGGAATCCGCCAAGCAGATCAAGGGCCTCATCTCCACCTCCACCTCGCAGGTGGCGGAAGGCGTGAGCCTGGTCGGCGAGACGGGCGAGGCCCTGCACCGGATCATCAGCCACGTGGATGACATCTCGAAGCTGGTGGGCGAGATCGCGCAGTCGGCCAAGGAAGAAGCCACCGGCATCGCGGAGGTGAACACCGCCGTGAACCAGATGGACCAGGTAACCCAGCAGAACGCGGCCATGGTGGAAGAGACCACTGCGGCCTCGCGCATGCTGGCCGGCCAGACCGAAGAGCTGTTCGGCCTCGTGCAGCGCTTCCAGGTCAACGGCTCGGCCCATCAGGCAGAGCGCCCCGTCGCCCGCGAGGCGGCTCCGGCCGTCGCGCCGCGCGCCACCGGGAGCAGCGGGAGCAGCTTCCGCACGCAGGGCAATGCGGCGGTCGCCGAGGACAACTGGACCGAATTCTGACGGTCAAAGAGATCCGAACACGGGCGTGGGACCATCCGCGCTCGATTTCGGAGGGCCGGCGCACGGGACCATACGTGCGCCGGTCCTTTCGCATCTGGAGGCCGCGCGGAGACGCGCGGCCTTTCCGTTTGCGGAAACCAACCCGGGCCTTCTAGAATGACACCCGTCACGTTTTGAGTTGCGTCGAGAACAGAATGTCTCAGGTCGCCTATCTCCCCGCCGGCAAGCGGGAGCAGACGAAGGTCCAGAACCGCCAGGCGATCCTGGATGCGGCGCGCGAGGTGTTCGGCGAGCTGGGGTACGAGGCCGCGACGGTGCGCGACATCATCCGTCGCACGGGTCTCGCGGCCGGTACGTTCTACAATTACTACCGCTCCAAAGAGGAGGTGTTCGCCGCCCTCGCCGACGACGGCGCCCGCCGCTTCGCCCCGATCCTGAAGGCCCTACGCAACAAGGGTGGTCCGCTGGATGGGTTCGTCCGCGAGGCCATCGTCGCCTACTTCGAGTTCATGGCCGACGAGCATGTGAGCTGGATGGCTCGCCGACCGGCCGGGGAAGCACAGCCGCACATCCAGGGCGAGACGCCCGAGATGGCCGCCGTCTTCAACGAGGTGAAGGACGCGCTGGAGCACGCCATCACCGAGGGCCGCGGGCCCCTGGGCGACACCGAATACATGACCGCCGCGTGCATCGGCGTCGCCCGCGAGGTCTGCGACAAGATGCTGATGCGCCGCCCGATCGACACCGCGGCCGCCGCCGACTTCACCGTCGAGATGATCCTGGGCGGCCTGCGCGGCCTTCCCGGCGCGAAGTGCTGACGGCGGCGCGCCGCTCGGCTTCCGTCCCCTTGCGGAACACCCTCTACGGTATCGGCTCCGCCTTCACGGAGTAGCCGCATGCGTGCCCTGGTCGTCGAGAAGCTCCTGCCGGACTACGGCGGCTGCGTGGTCAAGGACATCCCCACGCCAGAGCCCGGCCCCGGCCAGGTGCGCATCAAGGTGCGCGCGGCCGCGGTGAACTTTCCCGACCTGATGCAGACGCGCGGCGAGCACCAGCACAAGCCCGAGATCCCGTTCGTGGGCGGCATGGAGCTGGCCGGCGACGTGGACGCCCTGGGCCAGGGCGTGACGGGCTTTGCGGTGGGCGATGCGGTCTGTTCCGGCGGCCGCGGCGGCTTCGCCGAGTACGCCATCCTGCCGGCCGCCACGCTGCGGAAGAAGCCGGCGAAACTGACCTACGGCGAGGCCGCGGGCTATCCTGTGGCCTACCTGACCGCCTATGTCGCGTTGAACCGCGTGGCCAACGTCCAGCCCGGCGAGTGGGTGCTGGTGCATGGCGCGGCCGGCGGCGTGGGCCTGGCCGCGGTCGACTACGCCAAGCTGATGGGCGCGAAGGTGATCGCCGCCTCGGCCTCGGACGACAAGCTGGCGACGATCGAGACGGAATACGACGTCGACGCAACCGTGAACGTCACCCGCGGCTTCCGCGAGCGGGTGAAGGAGCTCACCGGCGGGCGCGGCGCAGACGTGATCTACGATCCTGTGGGCGGCGACGTGTTCGACGAGAGCGTCCGCTGCATCGCCTTCGGCGGGCGCATCCTCTCCATCGGCTTCACCAGCGGCAGGCTGCCGACGCTTCCGGTCAACATCGCCCTGATCAAGGGCTTCTCGGTCCACGGCGTGCGAGCCGGCGAGTACGGCCGGCAGTTCCCCGAGAAGGGCCGCGAGAACAACGAGGCAATCTGGAAACTGGCGGAAGAGGGCAAGGTCCGCCCCCGCGTCGACCACGAGTACCCGCTGGCCGAATGGCGCGAGGCTTTCGAGACGCTGGCCCAGCGCAAGGTCGTGGGCAAGACGATCATCCGGCCGGATCTCTAAGGAACCGGAAAGCCCGTCAGGTCCCAGGCCGCCTTGCGGCCGCCGGGCAGTACGACGATCGCATCGTGGGCGTGAATGTAGTCACGCAAGTCGGACTGGCGCGCCGGCACGAGCTGGTTGGCGAAGGCGCGCACCCAGGGCTTCAGGGGTCGCAGATCGACCATCACCGGGGTGGCCGGCGGGCCATCGGGGAACAGCGGGGCCAGGAACGGCGCGTC
The DNA here is from genome assembly GCF_965284355.1 of Phenylobacterium sp. Lineage (NCBI taxonomy): Bacteria > Pseudomonadati > Pseudomonadota > Alphaproteobacteria > Caulobacterales > Caulobacteraceae > Phenylobacterium > Phenylobacterium sp. The sequence goes on from NZ_OZ260078.1 coordinate 1,999,459, forward strand.
CTCCAGCCAGGGGAAGCCCTCGCCCACCGGGATCACGTCGACGCCGTAAGCCTCCATCCCGCCCGCGATGGCGAACTCGTGGGCGAAATTGCCGATCGTGTAGGCCCCGCCCGGGCTGCGGCCGCGGTACATGTGCCAGCTGCCGAACTTGAACATCACCTTGGGTGGAACGCCGGCCTTGGCGGCGCGGCGATAGTTCTCCAGGAACGTCCGCTTGAAGAGCGCCTCGCGCTCGGTGTTGTTGTAGAGGCCCACCCGCTCGCCGGCGTTGGCGCGGCGGTTGTACGAATAGATCTCGGCGCTGGTGATCAGGCCCGTGAACAGCCGGTCAGCGCGCGAACCGGGCTCGGGATCATAGGCCGCCTCCAGCGCCTGAAGCCGCGCAAGCGTGGTCGGATCGTCGTGCAGGAAGGCGCCCTGGTTGGCGCGCGTCTCCTTGCTCTTGGCCTCCTGGTACAGCTCCTGGGCCGTGGAGCGGGTCTGGGGCGGCGCGAGGCCAACCAGCTCCTCCAGATAGCGGGTCGCCCCCTGGGCCTGCTCCAGGCCCCAGAGCACAGGATCACCGGGTCGCGACCCCTTGCTCACCTCGGCCAGCAGCCGCAGGTCGTCATCCGAGGCGAAGCCGATGTGCGGCGGATAGCGCCTGGCCAGCGCCGCGATCTTGCCGAGGTCGCCCTTCATGCCGTTGACCGCGTCGATGGCCAGCGGGTCCTGTTCGACCGCCAGATAGCGGAAGCCCCGTTCACGCTGCAGTCGGTTGAACAGGGCGCCGGCGAACCGCGGGGTGTCGCGGTCGTGATGGTTCTCGCCCATGAGCAGAAACTGGGCCCGCTCGGTCTGAGTCAGGAGGAAGTCCGCGCCCGGCCCCTTGATCCCTTCCGCCGTGAGCTCGAACGCCCGGGTATTGGCCGCCAGCAGCGCGCGGGTGTCAGTGGGCGTCTGGGCCAGGGCCGGCGCGGCCAGCCCCACCACCGCGGCCAGGATCAGAAGGAATCGCATCGCCATCTCCGGCTTTTCCGGGCGTGACTATGGAAGCCGCGGCTGCGACGGCAAGCGGGCTTGGGTCGCGCGCCGACTTGCGCCAGGATCGGCCCATGACGATCGAGAACGAAGACCAGCTCGACAAGCTGAAGGCCGCCGGGCGGCTGGTGGCGCGCACCCTGAAGGCGATGGGCGAGGCCCTGGAGCCCGGCATGACCACCCGCGAGCTGGACCAACTGGGCCGCGCGATGCTGGAGGCCGGCGGCGCCCGCTCAGCGCCTGAGCTCACCTACGACTTCCCTGGCGCCACCTGCATCTCCGTGGGGCCCGATATCGCCCACGGCATCCCGGGCGACCGGGTGATCCAGGCCGGCGACCTGATCAACATCGACGTCTCGGCCGAGTTGGACGGCTTCTACGGCGACACCGGGGCCTCGTTCGCCGTGCCGCCGGTGACCAGGCGCGTCGAGCGCCTGTGCCGCGATGGCCGCCGCGCGCTGTGGACCGGCATCCGCGCCGTGCGCCCCGGGGCCGACCTCAACGCCCCGGGCCGCGAGATCGAGGCCTTTGCGCGCCGCAACGGCTACAGCCTGGTCCGGAACCTCGCCAGCCACGGGGTCGGCGCCTCGCTGCACGAGGAACCCACCGAGATCGCCACCTGGGCCGACCGCTCCGATCGCCGCAAGATCACCGAGGGCCTGGTCTTTACCCTGGAGCCGTTCCTGTCGCTGGGCGCCGAGTGGGTCGACGAGGTCGGCGACGGCTGGACCCTGCGGCCACCGGGCGGTGAACCCACGGTCCAGTACGAACACACCCTGGTGGCGACACGCCGCGGGCCGTTGGTGATGACTCTGGCGGAGTAGCCGGCCCGAGGTGGTTGACAGTCCCCCGCCCTTCCACTATCCACCGCCGCTCGATTTTCGACCCGGAGCTTTCCTCGTGAAGCGCACTTTCCAACCGTCTCGCCTGGTGCGTGCGCGCCGTCACGGCTTCCGCCTGCGCATGTCCACGAAGAATGGTCAGAAGATCCTGGCGCGCCGCCGCGCCAAGGGCCGCAAGCGCCTGAGCGCCTAAGCGCAAGCGTTGCTCTAAGGTGTCCGGGTGACGGACGCCAATCCGACCATCTCCAGACTGACCAAGCGCAGCGAGTTCCTCGCCTGCGCCAAAGCCCCCTCGCATGCGAAGGGGGCTGTCGTCGTTCAGGCCCGTCCGCGCGGCGACGACGACCCCCGCGTCCGGGTCGGCTTCACCGCCACCAAGCGCATCGGCGGCGCCGTCGAGCGCAATCGCGCCAAGCGCCGGATGCGGGAGGCCGCGCGCCTCATGCTGCCCCTGCATGGCGCCCCCGGCGTCGACTATGTGATCATCGCCCGGGGCGGCGCGATCAGCCGGCCCTGGGACCGTCTCCTTGACGATGTGAAAACCGCGCTGATAAGGCTCGCCCCCGACCGTGCGGCTCACCACCTGTAGCCCGGCCCCGCCCTTCTCTCCGACGGAAACCTGCGTTCCATGCGCGACGACAACACCCGCAACACGATCATCTTCTTCGTGGCGGCGGCGCTCCTGCTTCTGGTCTACCAGATCTTCGTCATCGAGCCGCAGACCAAGCGGGCCATGGAGGAGCGCGCGCGCCAGGCGCCCGCCGCCGCCGTCTCGACCGCGGCGCCCAATGCGCCGCAGATGTCCCAGGTGGTCACCCGCGAGGCCGCGGTGGCCGCGACGGCCCGGGTGCCGATCGACACGCCGGCCCTGAAGGGCTCGCTGTCGCTGCGCGGCGCGCGCCTCGACGACCTGTACCTCGTCCAGTACCGCCAGACGCTGGACAAGAACTCGCCGCCGGTCGAGCTGCTGCGGCCCGACGGCACGCAGTACGCCATGTTCGCAGAGCTGGGCTGGGTGGGCGCCAATGTCGCCGGCATGCCGGGCCCGAACACGCTGTGGACGCTCAGCAGCGGCTCGAAGCTCGCGCCGGGTCGGCCCGTGACCCTGACCTACACCAACGGCCAGGGCCTCACGTTTACGCGGGTGATCTCGGTCGACGACAAGTACATGTTCACGGTGGCCGACACCGTGGCGAACACGTCCGGCATGCCGGTCACGCTGCGCCCCTATGGATCGGTCCAGCGCCAGGGCGTGCCGCCCAGCCTGGGCAAGAACGGGGTGATCCACGAGGGCGGCGCCGGCTGGCTGGAAGGCAAGCGCCGGCCGCTCAAGTACGCCAAGTGGCAGAAGGACGGCTCAAGCCCGACCTACACGTCGACGGGTGGCTGGGTCGGCATCACCGACCACTACTGGCTGACCGCGCTGATCCCCGACCAGAAGAGCCAGATCGACGGCCAGTTCCGCCTGACCAAGGCCCCCACCGCCAACATTCTCGACGCCAAGTTCGACGGCCAGGTGCGCACCATCGCCGCGGGCCGCCAGATCACCGAGACCACCCGCATATTCGCCGGGGCCAAGCAGCGCCCGGTGCTGGAGGCCTACCAGGACAACCTGAGCATCGCCCACCTGGACGAGGCGCTGGACTGGGGCATGTTCTGGTTCCTCACCCGTCCGATCTTCGGGCTGCTGTCGTGGCTGTACGGCTACGTCGGCAACTTCGGCCTGGCCATCCTGGCGCTCACCGTCATCGTGCGTCTCGTCTTCTTCCCGCTCGCCAACAAGCAGTACGAGTCGATGACGAAGATGAAGAAGGTGCAGCCGGCGATGGAGGAGCTGCGCGCCAAGTACAAGGACGACCCCCAGAAGCAGCAGCAGGAGCTGCTGGCGCTGTATCAGCGAGAGAAGGTCAACCCGCTAGCCGGATGTCTGCCGATCTTCCTGCAGATCCCGGTCTTCTTCGCGCTCTTCAAGGTGCTGCAGCTCGAGATCGACATGCGGCACGCGCCGTTCGTCGGCTACATCAAGGACCTGTCGGCGCCCGACCCGACGACGGTGTTCAACCTGTTCGGCCTGATCCCCTGGGATCCGGGCACGCTGCCGCTGATGGGCAGCCTCTTCGCCTACGGCTCGCCTCCTGGCTTCCTGCACATCGGCGTCCTACCGATCCTATACGGCTTCACCACCTGGCTCACGACCTCGATGAGCCCGCCGGCGCCTGACCCGATCCAGCAACGGATCTTCCAGCTCATGCCGCTGCTCTTCACTTTCATCATGGCCCAGTTCGCCATCGGCCTGCTGGTCTACTACACGTGGTCGAACTGCCTGACGGTGCTGCAGCAGTACGTGATCATGCGCCGCTTCAAGGTAGACAACCCGATCGACCAGATCATCCGCAAGGTGACCGGCAAGCCGAAGCCCGAGGGCGTCGGGTGACCGACGCCGCCGCGCCCGAGCCGACGTTCGACGACGAGACGCTGGAGGCGGCGCGGGTGTTCTTCGCGCACCCGGTGACCTTCATGATGGGCGCCGTGGCCATGACCGGCCTGCCACCCGCCGACCTGCCCGAGGTGGCCTTCGCCGGCCGTTCGAACGTGGGCAAGAGCTCGCTGATCAACGCCGTGACCGGCCGCACGCACCTAGCCCGGGCCTCGACGGCCCCCGGCCGCACCCGCGAGATCAACTTCTTCGTGGCGGACGAGACCCTGCGGCTGGTCGACCTGCCCGGCTACGGTTTCGCGAAGGTGGGCCGCGGCGAGAAGAACAAGTTCCAGAACCTGGGCCGCGCCTATCTTCGCGGACGCCCGAACCTCAAGCGCGCCTACCTGCTGATCGACAGCCGGCACGGCCTGAAGGACGTCGACCTCGAAGCCATGGAGGCCTTCGACCTGGCCGCCGTCAGCTATCAGATCGTGCTGACCAAGGTCGACAAGCTGCGCAGCCAGCGCGACGTCAACCAGGTGGTGGCGGAAACGCTGCGCAAGATCGCCAAGCGCCCCGCAGCCTTCCCGCGGGTGGCCGCGACCTCGTCCGAAAAGGGCACGGGCATCCCTGAGCTCCGCGCCGAGATCCTCGCGGCCTGCGCCGCGTAGCGAAGCGCAACCTACCCACTGCGTGGGAAAGGAAGTTTCCGTCCCCAGCGTCACCGCGCTATCTGGCGGACATGATCGACATGTCCGCCCGCCCCGTCTTCGACGAGGACCTGAACCTCTTCCGTGACCAGGTGCGGAAGTTCTACGAGCGCGAACTGACGCCTCATCTCGACCGCTGGGAAAGCCAAGGGATCATCGACCGCGAGTTCTGGCTGGCGTGCGGCGAGGCTGGGCTGCTGTGCCCCGGCGTGCCGGCCGAGTACGGCGGCCTAGGCCTCGACTTCCGCTACAACGCGGTGATCTCCGAGGAACTGTTCTACGCGGGCTCCACGGCCGGCATCACGCTGCAGAGCGACATCGTCGCCGACTACCTCGTCCACTACGGCTCGGAAGAGCAGAAGCGCGAGTGGCTGCCCAAGATGGTCTCGGGCGAGGCGATCACCGCCATCGCGATGACCGAGCCCGGCACCGGCTCCGACCTGCAGGCCGTCCGCACCACCGCGATCCGCGACGGGAACCACTACGTCGTCAACGGCTCGAAGATCTACATCACCAACGGCCAGCACGCCGACCTGATCATCGTCGTGGCGAAGACCGATCCGACCCAGGGCGGCAAGGGCATCTCGCTGATCCTGGTGGAAGCCAGCCGCGAGGGGTTCAAGCGCGGGCGCAACCTCGACAAGATCGGCCAGCACGCCGCCGACACCTCTGAGCTGTTCTTCGAAGACGTGCGGGTGCCGGTGACCAACTGCCTCGGCCAGGAGGGCAAGGGCTTCGCCCAGCTGATGACCCAGCTGCCGCAGGAGCGCCTGGGCATCTCGGCGCAGGCGCAGGCCGCCGCCCAGCGGGCGTTCGACGAGGGCGTGAAGTTCACCAAGGAGCGGAAGGCGTTCGGCCAGACCGTCTTCGACTTCCAGAACACGCGCTTCACGCTGGCGGGCCTGAAGGCCAAGCTGCAGGCGGGCTGGGCGCACCTGGACTGGGCGATCGCGCGGCATCTGGAAGGCAAGCTGACCGCCGCCGAAGCCTCGGCCGCCAAGCTGTTCCACACCGAGCTGCAATGGGAGGTCTGCGACGCCGCCCTGCAACTGCATGGCGGCGCGGGCTACATGAACGAGTACCCGATCGCACGGCTGTGGCGCGACGCCCGGGTCCAGCGGATCTATGGCGGGACATCCGAGATCATGAAGGAAGTCGTCGCCCGCACGATCTGACGCGCACCAACGCAACAAGCGCAGCCGTTCAGGCGTTGTCCCATGGTCAGGTCATGGGGAACGCTCGCATGCAAACGTCTTTCGCCCCGGAGCGCGATGGCGGCGCGCGCGACACCACCCATCGGTCGAACCGGCTGCTGGCGGCGCTGGCTCCGCGCGACCTGGCGGTGCTCAAACCCCACCTGGAGCCCGTGGCGCTGAAGCGGGGCCAGGTGCTGTTCGAGCCCGGGGACGACGTGGTCACCACCTACTTCCCATGCCACCGGACCATGGCCTCGCTGCTGATCGTCACCCGCGACGGCCGCGAGGTGGAGGCCGCCACCATCGGCCGCGAAGGCGCCGTCGGCGGGATCGTCAGCGAGGGCCACAAGCCCGCCTACGGTCGCGCAGTCGTGCAGCTCCCGGGCGACGCCTACGCCATCTCCACCAGCCATCTGGAAGCGGCCAAGACCGGCTCGCCCCGGTTCGGCGACCTGTTCTCGCGGTATGCCGACAGCCTGCTCGCCCAGATGATGCAGGGGGTGGCCTGCAACGCCCTGCATCGCGTGGATGAGCGGTGCGCCCGCTGGCTGCTGGCCGTCCACGATCGCGCCGGCCATGGCGTTATCCACCTCACCCATGAGTCATTGGCCGAGATGCTGGGCGTCCAGCGCTCGACCGTGACCACGGTCACCGGCGAGCTGCAGGCCCGCGGCCTCATCCGCACCCACCGCGGGCGCGTCGAGGTCGTGGACCGCCGCGGCCTCGAGCGCGTGGCCTGCGAATGCTACGCCGCGGTGGAGGAGCACTTCGCCACGCTCCTGCCGGAAGTGGCGGAGTAGGCGTCGTGCCTACCGCTTCGCCACCTCGCCGCCCTTCATCACGAACACCGGCTTCTCCAGCACCGTGATGTCGGCGAGCGGGTCGCCCTTCACGCCCACCAGGTCGCCGAAGAAGCCCTTGGCCACCTGTCCCACGTCGTTCTGCCAACCCAGAGCCTCGGCCGAATTGACCGTGGCCGACTGGATCGCCTGCAGCGGCGTCGCGCCGTAGCGCACCATCACGGCGAACTGCTTGGCGTTCAGGCCGTGCGGATACACGCCGGCGTCCGTCGAGTAGGTCATGCGCGCGCCGGCCTTCAGGGCCTTGCGGTAGTTCTCGCGCTGGATCTCGCCGATCTCGCGGTCCTTGCGGAGGTTGTCCTCCAGCTCGCCGTTCTTCTTGCCCTCGGCCTGGGTGTAGTCGGTGTTGTAGATGTCGAAGCCCAGGAAGGTCCCCTTCTGGACGGCGAGCTTGATCCCCTCGTCATCGATCAGGCTCACATGCTCGACAGTATCGACCCCGCCCAGGATCGCGGCCTTCACGCCCGGGGCGCCGTGGGCGTGCGCCGCCACCTTCATCCCCGCCATGTGGGCCTCTTCGACCACGGCCTTGATCTCCTCCAGCGTCATCTGCTGGGCTCCCGGCTCGGCGCCGCGGGAGAAGACGCCCCCAGTCGCGCAGATCTTGATCGATCGCGCGCCGTACTTGCGCTGGGTGCGCACCATCTTGCGACCCTCGTCGGGGCTGTCGACCAGCGCCGGGCTCTTTTCCTCCATCGAGGGCGGGAAGAACGTCTCGTCGCAGTGGCCGCCCGTGGCGCCCAGGGCATAGCCCGAGGCCATGATCCGGGGCCCCGTGATCCACCCCTCGTCGATCGCCTCGCGCAGGCCCACGTCGGCGTAGAAGGCCGTGCCGACGTTGCGCACCGTCGTGAAGCCCGCCTCCAGCGTCGTCTTGGCGTTGGCCACGCCGACCGCCGTCCAGAAGCTGTCGGTGAACTCGTAGGGCCGGTATCCGCCGTATTTGCCGGCGCTGGTCAGGTGGACGTGCATGTCGATCAGGCCGGGCAGCAGGGTGACGCCGGGCAGGTCCACACGCTGAGCGCCCGCAGGGACCGCATCGCCCGCCTTGCCCACCGAGACGACGCGGCCGTCGGTGATGACGATCAGGGGCTTTTCGACGTACTTGCCGGTCTTCACGTCCAGCAGCCGCTCGGCGCTCACGACCACCGTCCCGGCCTGGACGGACCCCGCCACCAGCATCGCGGCCAGCGCCGCTCCCACCCCTAGACCACGCATCGCCAACTCCCCGGATTGCCGCGTCTCGACTAACACGCCCAAGCGCCCGTGACAGCGGGGGCCCCGTCCGCTATCGGACGCCCGGATTTCTCTGGCGGGACGGTGACGTGAGCGAAGACACGGAAGAGCAAGGTTGGGCGACGGCGAAGACGCTGGCCGAGTCCCTGCCGTTCATCCAGATCTACGACCGCGAGATCGTGGTCATCAAATACGGCGGCCACGCCATGGGCGAGGAGTCGGTGGCCAAGCTGTTCGCCGCCGACGTGGTGCTGCTGAAGATGCTGGGCGTCCATCCTGTGGTCGTGCACGGCGGCGGCCCGCAGATCTCGGCCTGGCTGGAGAAAGCGGGCGTGAAGTCCACTTTCATCGACGGGCTGCGCGTCACCGACCAGGCGACGATGGAAGTGGCCGAGATGGTGCTGTCGGGCGCCATCAACAAGGAAATCGCCAGCTGGATCACCCAGGCCGGCTCCGAGGCCGATGTGCGCGGCGTGGGCCTGTCGGGCAAGGACGCCAAGCTGATCACCGTCGAGAAGGTCACGCGCACCACTCGGGCCGCCGACAGCGTCGAGGAAAAGATCGTCGACCTGGGCTTCGTGGGTGAGCCCAAACACATCGACACCACGCTGATCGAGGCCCTGATCAAGGCCGAGCACGACTATATCCCGGTCGTGGCGCCCATCGGCGTCGACGACAACGGCCAAACCTTCAACATCAACGCCGACACGGTGGCCGGCGCCCTGGCGGGCGCACTGGGCGCCAAGCGGATGCTGCTGCTGACCGACGTGCCGGGCGTGCTCGACGCCAACAAGCAGCGCGTGGCCCAGATGACCATCGCCGAGGCGCGCGGCGCCATCGCCGACCGGGTCGCGACCGGCGGCATGATCCCCAAGCTGGAGACCGCCATCGCCGCCGTCGAATCGGGCGTCGAGGCCGTGGTCATCCTGGACGGCCGCCGCCCCCACGCCATGCTGGTCGAGCTCTTCACCGAGCACGGGTCGGGGACGATGGTGAAGCCGTGAAGGCCGACCTGAGCCACGTCGACACCTGGCTGTTCGACCTGGACAACACGCTCTACCCGGCCGAATCCGGCTTCATGGCCGAGATCGTCGATCGGATGACCGACTTCGTGGAGCGGGTCACCGGCCTGCCGCGCGACGAGGCCTTCCGTCTGCAGAAGGCCTACCTCGCCGAGCACGGCCTGACCCTGAAGGGCATGATGCTCAACCACGGCGTGGACCCCAAGGACTTCCACGCCATCTTCCACGACATGTCGCTGGACGCGCTGGCCCACGACGCCGCCCTGCTCAGCGCCCTGGAGCGACTGCCGGGCCGCCGGCTGATCTTCACCAACGCCGACGACATCCACGCCGAGCGCGTGCTGAAGCACCTGGGCCTGGGCCACCTGTTCGACGACGTCTTCCACATCGGGACCGCCGACTACGAGCCCAAGCCCAGCCTGAAGGCCTTCGAGCGGATGGGCGAGCTGCACGGCATCGAGCCCGCCACGACCTGCTTCTTCGAGGACTCCGAGCGCAACCTCGCGCCCGCCCACGACCTGGGTATGACCACCGTGCTGGTCGGGCCCTGGGCGCCCCAGTCCACCGCCGCCTTCGTCCACCACCGCACCGACAAGCTCGCGCCGTTCCTCATGGACGCGCAGCTCAAGCCCGCCGCCTGAGGAAACCCATGTCCGAAGACCTGAAGTCCGTGATCGAGGCCGCCTGGGAGGCGCGCGACGGCATCAACACGTCCACCACCGGCCAGGTGCGCGACGCCGTGCACGAGACCATCGAGTTGCTCGACGCCGGCAAGGTGCGCGTGGCCCAGCGCGACGCCGACGGGACCTGGACCACGAACCAGTGGGCCAAGCAGGCGATCCTGCTGTTCTTCCGCCTGACCGCGAACCGGCTGATCGACGCCGAAGCGCCGCATCCCTACTGGGACAAGGTCCCGCTCAAGTTCACCGGCTGGGACGCCGCGCGCTTCGAGGCCGCCGGCTTCCGCGCCGTGCCGGGCTGCATCGTGCGCAAGGGCGCGTTTGTCGCCCGCAACGTGGTGATGACGCCCTCGTTCGTGAACATCGGCGCCTATGTCGACGAAGGCACGATGGTCGACACCTGGGCCACGGTGGGGTCTTGCGCCCAGATCGGGAAGAACTGCCACATCTCGGGCGGCGCCGGCATCGGCGGCGTGCTGGAGCCGCTGCAGGCCAACCCGACGATCATCGAAGACAACTGCTTCATCGGCGCCCGCGCCGAGGTGGCCGAGGGCGTGATCGTGCGCGAGGGCTCGGTGCTGTCGATGGGCACCTTCATCACCTCCACCACGCCGATCATCGACCGCCGCACGGGCGAAGTCCGCACCGGCGAGGTCCCGCCCTATTCCGTCGTGGTTTCCGGCAGCCGCCCCAACCCCCACGACCCGACCCTGCCGTCGACCTACTGCGCGGTGATCATGAAGCAGGTGGACGAACGCACCCGCTCGAAGACCTCGATCAACGAGCTGCTGCGGGAGTAGCGGTCAAGGCGAGCGACGCCGACCTCACGCCTTCACGAATTCGATTTATTCGAATAATATGAGGAATGCCCAATCTTCGCGTTTCCTCAGCCGAATTTCTGAAGAGCTACGGCCGGATCAGCGAGGCAGCCCTTCGCGAGCCGGTCTCGATCACCAGCCACGGGCGTGAGCGGCTGGTGCTGATCTCGGCCCAGGAATACCAGCGGCTCAAGCGCAACGACCGTGAAGCTCTCTACCCGTGGGAGCTGACGGCAGATGATCTTCGCGCTCTCGAGCGCGCCGAGCCACCGGCAGAGGCCACGGCTTTCGATCATGAACTGAAGCCCGAATAGGTGACCGCTCTACCTGAGCCGCAGCCCGGCTTGGTCATCCGTTACGCCTACCTCTGGCGCCACGAGGCCGCGCGAGGCCAGGAGGAGGCTCGAAAGGACAGACCCTGCGTGGTGGTTCTGGCCGTGCAGGATGGAGGAGACCACAAGGTCGTCACCGTCGCGCCGATCACCCACACGCGGCCAGAACGCCCGGATCTGGCGATCCCTGTGCCACCCGCCGTAAAGCGACGGCTGGGCTTGGACAGCGAACAGTCCTGGATTATCGCCGCGGACCTGAATCGATTCGTATGGCCCGGCGTTGATCTGCGCCCGGTCGGAGTGGATGAGCGAACCTACGCCTATGGCCTGCTGCCCGCCGCCCTCTACGACCAGCTGCGGCTACGCGTTCTCGCGCTGGCTCGCGCAGGCCAGGCGGCGCTGACGCGGCGCAAGGAATAGAAGTCACCCCTCCGGATACGGCGTGCCGTCGTTGTGGCGGTAGAAGCTCTCCCCCGGCCGCGCGTCCATGTCGATATCGGGGTAGTGGCAGGCGTCGGTGGCCGGGCGGCGGGAGCCGATCTCCAGGTAGACGGCGTCGCGGTCGCTCAGGTTCTGGAGGCAGTGCGCGTTGGTGTCCCCGGCCTTCCACGCCGCCACGTCGCCGGGCCGCAGGATGTGGGGGCCGTCGTCCTCAACCAAGGTGACCTCGCCCTCCAGGACGTAGACGAGCTCGTCTTCCTCGGAGTGCCAGTGCCGCTGGCTGGACCATTTTCCGGGCGGAAGGCGCACCAGGTTCACGCCGAAGTCGGTGAGGCCGGCCGCGTCGCCCAGCTTGTTCCACGCAGCCCCCAGGCAGATGTCCTTGTAGGGGAGCGGATAATTGCAGCCGCTGTGGACCTCCAGGCTTAGGATGTCGATCTTGGGCATCAGCGCTTGCGGCCTCCATCCAGCTCGTAGGGCGTCCCGTCGCGGTGACGATAGACGTCGTCGGGGGTCACGATCATGTCGAGGTCGGGATAGTCGGCGCTGTCGACGCCCGGCCGCCGCGACCCGATCTCCAGGAGAACCGCCTCGGCGGCGGATCGGTTCTGGATGTGATGGCCGTTGGCGATGCCGGCCTTGAAGCCGGCGCAATCGCCGGTTTTTAGCACCGTCTCGCCCTCGTCCTCCACCAGCACCACTTCGCCGGACACGACCCACACGAACTCGTCCTCGTGGCTGTGCCAGTGACGCTGGCTGGTCCAGACGCCGGGGGCCAGCCGCATCAGGTTCACACCGAACTGGTCCAGCCCCGCCACGTCGCCCAGCTTCCAGCGCCTGCGCTCGCGGCAGGGTTCGTCGAACGGCGGCGGATAGGCGCTGCCAAAGCGCGTCGGCGCCTTGTCGATATCGATCTTGGGCATGATCCCCTCGCCTCGTTCGTGATTGCCAGATATGGCGGGGCCATGCCGTCCGAAAGCCCCCGCAACAGCCGTCCCATCGACGCCGTCGAGCTGACCCGCGACCTGATCCGCCGCCCCTCAGTAACGCCAGCCGATGCAGGCGCGATGGCGATCGTCGAGGAGACCCTGGTGAGCCTGGGCTTCACGACGCGGCGGATGAAGTTCGGCGAGATCGAGAACCTCTACGCCCGCTACGGCACCGCTCGGCCGAACCTCTGTTTCGCCGGCCACACCGACGTCGTGCCGGTGGGCGACGCGGCGGCGTGGTCGAAAGACGCCTTCGCCGCCGAGATCCAGGACGGCATCCTGATCGGGCGCGGCTCGGTGGACATGAAGAGCGCCATCGCCGCCTTCGCCGCCGCCACGTCAGAGGCCATCGCGGCGGGCATCGTCACCGGGTCAATCTCGTTCCTGATCACGGGCGACGAAGAGGGCGTAGCCACCCACGGGACAGTCAAGGTGGTCGAGGCGCTGGCCGCCGAGGGCGAGGTGATCGACCACTGCGTGGTGGGCGAGCCGACGTCGGCGGAGACCTTCGGCGACATGGTCAAGGTGGGCCGGCGCGGCTCGATCAATGCCGAGATCGTCGTGGAAGGCGTCCAGGGGCACGTGGCCTATCCGCACCGGGCGGCCAACCCGGCTCGGCCGCTGATCAAGATGCTGACCGCGCTGCAGGAGCGTAAGCTGGACGAGGGCTACCCCGAGTTCCAGCCGTCGAACCTGGAAGTGACGATGATCGAAATGCCGAACACGGCGACGAACGTCATCCCGGGCGTGGCGCGGGCCCGGCTGAACATCCGCTTCAACCCGAACCACACCGGCAAGCAGCTGGCCGACTGGTTCGACCTGGAGGCCTGGCGCGCCTCGGTCGACTTCGGCGGCAAGATCACCGTCACCTCGTCCATCAGCGGCGAGGCCTTCCTCACCGAGCGCGGCGACTTCACCCAGCTGGTGGCCGACGCCGTCGCCGACGTGACTGGGGCTGCGCCCGAGCTCTCGACCAGCGGCGGCACCAGCGACGCCCGCTTCATCCGCGCGCTCTGCCCGGTGATCGAGGTGGGCCTGGTCGGCAAGACCATGCACCAGGTGGACGAGCGCGCGCCGGTCAACGAGATCCGCCGCCTGCAGCAGGTCTACTCGCGGATCATCGCCCGCTACTTCGCCTGAGGCCTCAGGCCTAGAGCCTGTCCGGTTCAGATGGAGTCATCTGAACCGGATTAACAGGCTCGATCGCTTTGATTCAGAGCGTGTTCTCGGGGCGAAACCGGCGTCCACTTTCGCCCAACACGCTCTATCCGAAACAGTCCACGACCTCGCCGACCCAGTCGCGGAGACGGTCCTTGGCCTCCAGCGGCGTATCGCCGTTGCGCACGACGATGAGGTCGCGGTCGGGGCAGACGATGATGAACTGGCCGGCGTAGCCGTTGGCCGAGAACGAACCAGGCCCGCCGATCCCCAGCCACCAGTGCGCGCCATAGGGGCCGTCGGTCACGCCGGCCTGCTGGAACGTGGGCGTGCGCGCATAGTCGACCCAACCCTCGGGAAGCAGGCGTTCGCCGTCCCAGATCCCGTCGCGCAGGTAGAGCAGCCCGAAGCGGGCGAAGTCACGCGGCGTACAGAAGCAGTAGGATGAGCCGATGAACGTGCCGGCGGCGTCGAACTTGGGCGTGGCGCTGGCCATGCCCAGGGGCTCGAACAACCGCGAGCGCATGTAGGCCGCGAAGTCGCCGCCCTGGGCCTGGGCGGCGAGGCGGGCGACGATGTTGCTGGTCCCGCTGGCGTAGCTCCAGAACGACCCCGGCGGATGGGCCAGCGGCCGGCTGGCCGCATAGGCCGCCGCGTCCGCCTTGCCCGAGCCGTACAGCATCTCCAGCACGTCCGAGACCGAGCCAGGGACATAGTCCTCGACGAAGGCGAGCCCGCTCGACATGCGCAGCAGGTGATCCAGCGTGATCGCGGCGCGCGGGTCGCTCGCGCCCTTCCACTCGGGAACATCGGCCGGCGCCTGGGGGTCGAGGCGACCGTCCAGCACCAGCATGCCCACCAGGGCCTGGGTCATGCTCTTGGCCATCGACCACGAGGGCTGGGTCGTCTCGGGCGTCGCGCCGAAGCCGTAGCGCTCGTAGGTCAGCCGGCCGCCCTGGATCGCCAGCAGCGCGTAGGTCTTGCCCAGCGGTCCGTCGGACGGCGCGTCGAACGCCTGGGCGAGCAGGGCCTCCAGCCGCGCGGCGTCGCGCACCCGGGCTTCGCCGGTTGGCCAGGCTTGCGTCGGCCAGGGCGTTCCCGGGGACTGCGCCGGAAGCGGCGGGAGGCCCGCCGGGCTCACCGGTTGCCGCCGATCAAGTCGCCGAGACCGCCCAGGACCGACCCCTCGCCCTGATTGCCGCCCGTTCCGCCCGCGGCGGCCAGCATCCGGCCGGCGAGACGCGAGAACGGCAGCGACTGGATCCACACCTTCCCGGGCCCGGTCAGCCGCGCATAGAACAGGCCCTCACCGCCGAAGATCATGCTCTTCACGCCGCGCACCATCTCCAGGTCGAAGTCGACGCTGGGCGTGTAGGCGGCCAGACAGCCGGTATCGACGTGCAACACCTCGCCCGCGGCCAGCTCGCGCTCGACCAGCGTGCCGCCCATCTGGACGAACACCCAGCCGTCGCCGTCCAGCTTCTGCATGATGAAGCCTTCGCCGCCGAACAGCGCGGTCCCGATCCGCCGCTGGAAGGCGATGCCGATCGAGACGCCTTTGGCCGCCGCCAGGAAGCTGTCCTTCTGGCAGATCAGCGTGCCGCCGACGCTGTCCAGCTTGATCGGCAGGATCGCGCCCGGCGTCGGCGAGGCGAACGCCACCTTGGCCTTGCCGCGGCCCTGGTGGGTGAAGACCGTCGTGAACAGGCTCTCGCCCGTCAGCAGCCGCTTGCCCGCGCCCAGCAGCGCGCCCATGAAACCGCCGCCCTGGCCCGCGCCGTCCCCGAAGACCGTGGTCATGTCGACCGAGGCGTCCTTCCAGACGAAGGAGCCGGCCTCGGCGATGGCGCTCTCGCCGGGATCGAGCTCGATCTCCACGAACTGCAGTTCCTGGCCCTTGATCTCGAAGTCGATGTCGTCCGACACGGCGGCGTTGCGGCTGTGGTGGCTCCAGGGGCCTTGGGACATGGGGGGTGGGTCTCCGGTTGAATCGGAAGCCTATTTAGCGCGCGATCCCTCGCGTGCGGATGACATCTTTTTCACGGATGAGGCCCCAGCGCCCCCTCCCCCACTTCGTGGTCCCCCTACCCCATTGGCATGGGGGAGGAACTGGAGCGGACGGATCAACCGTAGTTCCTCACCCGCTTGCGGGGGAGGGGGACCGCGAAGCGGTGGAGGGGGCGTTGGCTCAGTAAGCGACGCCCGTCAGATACAACCCCTCGGCCGGCGCGACGGGCCCGCAGGCCTTGCGGTCCCGCGCGGCCAAAGCGGCCTCCACATCAGCCTTCGTCCAGCGGCCCACGCCCACTTCGGCGATCGTCCCGGTCATCGAGCGGACCTGGCGGTGCAGGAACGAGCGCGAGGCGAACTCCAGCAGCACCTCGTCCCCCTCGCGGCGGACGTTGGCCACATCCAGGGTCTTCACCGGAGACTTGGCCTGGCAGGCAAGGTCGCGGAACGTGGTGAAGTCGTGGTGGCCCACCAGAACCTGGGCGGCGTCATGCATCGCCTGGGCGTCCAGCGGCTTCTTCACGTGCCACACCCGCCCCTGGTCGAGCGCCGGCGGGCTCATGCGGTTGAGGATCCGGTAGAGGTAGCGCCGCCCGGTCGCCGAGAAGCGGCTGTGCCAGTCGCCCACCGCCACCTCGGCCGACAGCACCGACACCGGATCGGGCATCAGATGGAAGTTGAGCGCGTTGCGCACCGTCTCGGCCGGCCAGTCCTTGGTGAGGTCGACGTGGACCACCTGGCCCGTGGCGTGAACGCCGGTGTCGGTGCGCCCGGCGGCGCCGACCCGCAGGTCCTCGCCGCAGAACTTCTTCACCGCCCGCTCCAGCGAGCCCTGCACGCTGGGCAGATCGGCCTGGGCCTGGAAGCCGTGAAACGGCCGGCCGTCATACTCGATCAGGAGGCGGTACCGGGGCATCAGCCAAGCCTGGTCCCGGCGGGCACCGGCGTGCCGCGGAGGAAGACGTCGGCGTCCTGCGGGCCCTTGCCCTCGCGCTGCACCTTCAGCAGCCGCACCGCGCCCTCGCCCGTCCCTACCAGCAGCCGGTCGTCCAGCGTGACGCCCGGCGGGCCGGCCTCTTCCTCATAGGCCGACAGCAGGGCCTTTACGCGCACCGGACCCTTGTCGGTCGGCAACTCGAACCACGCGCCGGGAAAGGGCGACATGCCGCGGATCTTGCGGTCCAGAACGCGGCCCTCCCGGGTCCAGTCCAGGCGCGCGAACTTGGGGCTGATCTTCTTGGCGTAGGTGACGCCCTCCTCGGGTTGCGGGACGGCGACGGCGCGCCCCTCGGCGATCTCGGCGAGGGTCTCGACGATCAGTTTGGCGCCGGCGGCCGCCAGCCGGTCGTGCAGGGTCGCGGCGGTGTCGAGCGGGCCGATGCGGACTGTCGCGGTCGACAGCACGGGGCCCTCGTCCAGGCCCTCGGTCATCCGCATGACCTGGACGCCGGTCACCGTGTCGCCGGCCATGATCGCCCGCTGGATGGGCGCCGCGCCCCGCCAGCGTGGCAGGAGCGAGCCGTGGACGTTGTAAGACCCCAGCGCCGGGGCATCCAGCACCGCGCCCGGCAGGATCTGGCCGAACGCCACGACGACCGCGGCGTCCAGGTTCAGGGCCGCGAAGGCCGCGACCTCGGCGGGGTCGCGCATCGAGACGGGCGTGCGCACCGGGATGCCGTGCGCCTCGGCGAACGCCTGCACGGGGGATGGTTTCAGCTCATGGCCGCGGCCCCGGGGCGCGGGCGGCTGGGAATAGGCGCACACGACGTCGTGCCCCGCCTCGACGATGGCGGCGAGGGCCAAGACGGCGAAATCGGGCGTACCAAGGAAAGCCAGTCGCATGGGCTGGCGTCTTAGCGGTCGGGGCGCGGGAAGGGAACTTCGCGCCAAGCGGGACCGTTGGATGGCCGACACATGGGAGCTCTCAGATGATCCGTACGCTCACGATCGCCGCGGCCGCCGCATTCGCCCTGTCGGCCTGCAGCGAGGCCGAACGCCGCGACACCGGCAACGACGTCGAAGCCGCCGCCGACAAGATCGCCGCCGAGAGCAAGGACGCGGTGAACAGTCCGGAGCTCAAGGAAGTGGGCGCCGAGATCAAGGACGCCGCGGGCGACGCCGGCAAGGTGCTGAAGGAAACCGCCAAGGGCGCCGTCGAAGGCGCGAAGGAAGGCGCGGCCAAGGTCGAGGCCGAAAGCCAGGACGCCGCGCACGACGCTAAGCACTGACCTCCCTCCCTTGATGGGGAGGGACAGATCGGGAAGCGATCAGGGTGAGGGAATGTGGGCCAGACCTGAGAGGGTGGAGAGGATCAACACCTCCTCACCCTGGCGGCTACGCCGCCCGGACCAGCTTCTTGACCTTCTTGACCGCCTGTTCGCGCTTCAGTCGCGAGAGATAGTCGATGAACAGGACACCCTCGAGGTGGTCCATCTCATGCTGGATGCAGACCGCGTAGAGCCCCTCGGCGTCTTCCTCGACCTGCTCACCCTGGTAGTTCAGGTAGCGCAGCTTCACCCGCGCCGGCCGCTCCACCTCGTCGTAGATCTCGGGGACCGAGAGGCAGCCTTCCTCGTAGGGGGCGGTCTCGTCCGACTTCCAGATGATCTCCGGGTTCACGAAGTACTGCGGAGCCTTCTCCTCGCCCTCGCGCGAGAGGTCCATCACGATCACCCGCTTGGGCACGCCGATCTGCACCGCGGCCAGGCCGATGCCGGGGGCGTCGTACATGGTCTCCAGCATGTCATCCATCAGCGCGCGAAGCTCGTCGTCGACCTTGTCGACGGGCTGCGACACCTGCTTCAGCACGGGGTGCGGGACGGTCAGGATCTCTCGGATGGCCATGGCGGGCAGGTAAGGGGCCTATTGTTGAGCGTCAAGGTAGGACAAGCCCACGGCGACTCTGTGTCCCCCTACTCGCCCGCGTGTAGCCGCACCGGCGGCACAGGCTCGTCCGCCGAGAGCTTGGCCAGCGGCCGCACCGCCGCCTCCAACGCCTCCAACGACGGCACGTCGCGGCCTTCGTGGTCGACCTTCAGGTCCTCGAAGCGGCGGGCCTGGGTCAACACCTGGGTCTCCAGGGAGCCCACGAACTGGTTGTACTTGCTGACCGCGGTCTCCAGCGCCTTGCCCACCGACCCGGCGTGGGCGCCCATCACGGCGATGCGCTTGTAGAGCTCGCGGCCCAGGTCGGCGATCTTGCGGGCGTTGGCGGCCTGCTCCTCCACGCGCCAGCCGTAGGCCACCGCCTTGCACAGCGCGAACAGGGTCGACGGCGTCACGATCACCACGCGGCGGTCCATCGCTTCGGTCATCAGGTCGGGCGCGCGGTCCAGGGCTGCGGCCAGCGCCGAGTCCAGCGGCACGAACATGGCGACGAAATCGGGCGAGTTGTCGAACTGGTCCCAATAGGCCTTCGCCGAGAGCCCCTGGGTGTGGCTGCGCACGCTCTGGACGTGACGCAGGCCGATCAGGTCGCGGGCCGCCTCGTCGGCGGCGTCCTGCAGCTCGAGGAAGGCGTTCAGCGAACACTTGGCGTCGATCACGAACACGCCGCCGCCAGGCATCTTCACCACCACGTCCGGCCGCCGGCGGCCTTCCTCGGTGTCCGTCGAGGCCTGCTCCTCGAAGTCGAAACGACCCGACAGCCCCGCCGCCTCCAGAACGTTGCGCAGCGTCTGCTCGCCCCAGCGCCCTTGCACGCCGGCGCCGCGCCGCAGCGCCGCCGACAGCTTGCGCGCCTCGTCCTGGGTCGCGGCCGACGCGGCCAGCATCTGGGAGATCTGCTCCTTCAGGCCGCCCTGCTCCTCGGCCCGCTGCTTCTCGACGGCGGTCACCTGCTCCTGAAACTTCTGCAGGCTCTCGGCGACAGGCTTCAGCTGAGCCTCCAGCCGCGCCTGGGCCAGCTGCTCGCGGTTGCGGACCGCCTCCTCGTTCCGTCGCAGGAGCTCCTCGGCCACATTGGTCGCCGACTGGGTGAGTTGCGCGCGCACCAGTTCGCCCTGCTCGGCCATCAGCCGCATCTTGAGCTCCGCGTGAGCGGCGCGGCTGCGCTCGCGTAGCGCCCAGGCCAGGGCGCCTGCGGCGATCAGCACGCAGACGATCGACAGGAAGAGAAGTCCGTTCATGGTGCGTTCTTACCGCACCGGGTGAGTCGGCGGAAGGTTCTCGAACGGGGTCACGGGGGGACAAAAAAGTCGCCCGCGCCTGACCCGTCATCGCGCCCCACGGCGCCTAGGGGTTTTGAGGCGCTCTCCGCGCCCTGAAAACCTGTGGGGTGTATCAATGCGTAGTCTCGCTCTCGGCCTGATGGCCGCACTCGTCGCCGGGACGGCCCAGGCGGCGACCACGACCCTGACCTTCGACACCGGAACCGTCGCCTGCACCGCGACCGACGGCGGCGCCACGAACCAGACCTGCACCACCGAGAACCAGCTCATCGGCGGCGACTACGGCAGCACGTCCCAGCTGGCCGTGTCGTACGACGCCGCCGAGAACACCGGATCGCTCACGTCGCTGCTGTTCACCACCGATCGGTTCTTCTCGGCGGGCGGCGGGATGGCCAAGGCCCGCGCTGCGCCGGCCAACGAGCTGTCCAAGATCATCTTCACGCCGCTCTCGGGCTACGAGGTTTCGTTCACCAGCTTCACCTGGGACAAGCTGACCGCGACCACCAGCGCGCGGTTCATCTTCGAGGTCCGCGACGCGGCCGACACACTACTGTTCAGCGCGGGCAACTCGTCCACCTTCCACTCGGTCAACACGGCCTACTTCACCGGGCCCCTGACCTTCCTGTTCGGCAACGGCGGCCAGGGCGCGGTCGCCGTGGACAACATCAAGGTCGATGTGCGCGCCGCGGCGACGACCGCCGTCCCCGAGCCGTCCCAGTGGGCGCTGATGATCGCGGGCTTCGGTCTGGCGGGCAGCGCCCTGCGGGGCGCCCGCCGCCGGTCAGTGATCGCGGCCTAGCCTGACGCTACCCCGGGGCTTCGCTCCGGGTAGGCGTCCTGGACGGCGGCGCCCGTGGCCCCCTGGCCACGCCGGAGGTTCGATGCGACGGTGGCCCCCGGTATTCGAGGGGGGAAGCGTACCGATGACCAACGGGGCTGTTGCGCCGACCACCAAGGCCGCCTTCGGGCCGCTGATCGTCCCGCTGCTCGCGCTGGCGGTGTTCATCAACTACGTCGACCGCGGGAACCTGGCGACCGCCGCGCCGCTGATCAAGGGCGAGCTGGGCCTCGACGCCACCCAGATCGGCCTGCTGATCTCGGCCTTCTTCTGGGCCTACACGCCCGGGCTGGTGCTGGCCGGCTGGCTGGCCGACCGCTTCAACGCCTACCTGACCCTGGCCGCGGGCCTGGCGCTCTGGTCGATCGCCACGCTGGTGACCGGGTTCGCCAGCGGCTTCGCAGCGCTGCTGCTGCTGCGGCTGGTGCTGGGCGTGGGCGAGGCGGCGGCCTTTCCCTGCAGCTCGGCGCTTTTGGCCCGCCACGTGGACGCCTCGCGACTGGGCGCCGCCAACGGCCTGATCATCGTGGGCCTGTCGCTGGGTCCCGCGGTCGGTATCTTCTTCGGCGGCCACCTGATGGAGCAGCTGGGCTGGCGGGGCGTGTTCATCCTGTTCGGCGCGGTGTCGCTCCTGTGGCTGCTTCCCTGGATGATCGCCACCCGCCATCTGTCCGGCGCGGCCGCTCAGCCGACCACCCACGACGGCCCCTCCTTCGCCGCCATCCTGAAGCGACCCGAGCTGTGGGGCGCGAGTCTGGGGCACTTCTCGGTGAACTTCGGCTTCTACTTCATCGTCTCGTGGATGCCGCTCTACCTCGTCCAGGCCCAGGGCTACACGGTGGGCCAGATGGCCAATATCGGCGGCGCGCTCTACCTGGCCTACGCCGCCGCCTCGTTCGCCAGCGGCTGGATCTCGGACCGCTGGATCGCCTCGGGCGCGACGCCCAACCGGGTGCGCAAGACGTTCTTCGTGGGCACCCATGCGGTCGCCGCCACCGGCCTCCTGGTCGGCGCCCTGGCGCCCCCGCAGATCGCCGTGGCCAGCCTGTTCGTCGTGGCGATCGGACTGGGCGCTGTGGGTCCGCACATCTTCGCCACCGGCCAGACGCTGGCCGGCCCCAAGGCGGCGGGCAAGTGGGTGGGCATCCAGAACGGCTGGGCCAACTTCGCCGGCATCCTGGGCCCGATCTTCACCGGCGTCATCGTCGACCGCACCGGGGCCTGGGAGGGCGCGTTCCTGCTGGCCGCGGGCTTCACCTTGATCGGCGTGATGGCCTGGTCGGTGATGATCCGGAAGATCGAGCCGATCGAGTGGGGGGCTAAGCCGGCCGCCTAGCCCGCATCGCCTGGGCGATGGTTCCGTCGTCCAGCCAATCCAGCTCGCCGCCGACGGGCACGCCACGCGCCAGCATGGTGATGCTCACCTCGCAGCCCGCCAGCCGGTCGGCCAGGTAGTGGGCCGTGGTCTGGCCGTCGACGGTGGCCGGCAGCGCCAGGATCACCTCCTTCACGCCCTGCTGGCTGGCGCGGTCCACGAGGGGCGCGACGCGCAGGGCCTCGGGGCCCACGCCGTCCAGCGCCGAGAGCAGCCCGCCCAGCACGTGGTAGCGGCCGCGGAACGCCGAGGCGCGCTCCATGGCCCAGAGCGCCCCCACCTCTTCGACCACGCAGATCAGCGTGCCGTCGCGGGCCGGCTCGGCGCAGATGGCGCAGGGGTCCTGGGTGTCGAGGCTGCCGCAGAGGCTGCAGGTCATCACCCGGGCCGCCGCCTCGGCCATGGCGTCCGTCAGCGGCAGCAGAAGCTGGTCGCGACGCTTCAGCAGCGCCAGCGCCGCGCGCCTGGCCGACCGCGGCCCCAGCCCCGGCAGCTTCGCCAGGAGGCCGATCAGGCGTTCGATCTCGGGTCCGGCGGAGGCGGCCACTAGGCGGGCGTCTTCGCTTTGGGCGAGGCGAGCCGCATCAGAACTTGGGCATGCCGGGGATGTTCAGCCCGGCCAGCGGCCCGGCCGCTTCGCGCATCACGTCGGCTTGCTTCTCGTCCAGCTTGCGCTTGGCGTCGGCGTGGGCGGCGACCATGAGATCGGCCACGACCTCGCCCTCGCCGGGCGCCATCAGGCTCTCATCCAGCTCCACGCGCGCCAGCTCGCCCGTGCCCTTCAGCGTCAACTTGACCATGCCGCCGCCCGAGGTGCCCTGCACTTCCAGCGCGGCGATCTTCTCCTGCGCCTCGGCCATGCGCTGCTGCATGGCCTGGGCCTGTTTCATGATGGAGCCGAGGTCTTTCACGGGGCGATACTCACTTCAGATGTGGACAGCGGCGCTGCGGCCGGCGCCTGGACGATGTAGTGCGCCGGGCCGGGAATTTCAGACCCGCTGTGCTCAGTCCTCATCCTCGGCCTCCTCTGGCGGCGCGGCCTCAGCGGGCTGGGGCTGCGACAGCTGGCGGACGCCGACGATCTCGGTCCCGGGGAACGCCTGCATCACGCTCTGCACGAACGGGTGCTGCTCGACCTCGGCGCGGACCTCGCGCTCCTCGCGCTTCTGCTTTTCCCACAGGCTCTCGGCGCCGCCGCCGCCCTGGGTCGAGAGCAGCCAGCGCTCGCCGGTCCATTCCTTGAGCCGGGTGACCAGCCGTTGCGCCAGGTCTGGCGGTGATCCCGGCCCGGGCTCGTACTCGATGGCGCCGGGCCGGAAACTGATCGGACGGATGAACCGCTCCACGTCCAGCTTCAGCCGGATATCGCGGCGCCGATCGATCAGCGCCAGCATATCCTCGAAAGTCTTCAGATTGGCCGCCGGCTCGGTCGACGGCATCGGCGCCGTCATCTGCCGCGCCACGGCATTGGTCGCCACACCGCCCTGCCGCGCCGTCGGGCCGCCACCGCCGCCGGAGGGGCCGCCCGCCGGGCCGCCGCCGCTGACGGGCTCTCCCGACTGCAACCGCTTCAAAGCCTCTTCCGGCCCTGGCAGGTCGGCCGCATAGGCCAACCGGATCAACGCCATGTCGACCGCCGCCGCCGCGTCGGGCGCGCGCCGCACTTCCTCATAGGCCTTCAACGTCAGCTGCCAGGCCCGAGACAGCACGCCTGCCGACACCGCCGCGCCCACCGCCGCCAGCCGCAGCGCCTGCTCCTTGGGCATCACCAGCGCGTTGGGCCCGATGGCCTTGGCGACCGACGCGCCATGGGTGTGGTCCAGCAGGTCCATCACCACCTGATCGGGGTTCGCGCCGTAGCCGTAGAGCTGGCGGAAGGTCTCGATGGCGGCGCCGGCCTCGCCGCGCATCACCTGCTCGAACAGGGTGATGGTCTGCGCCCGGTCGGCCAGGCCCAGCATGTCGCGGATCGATGCCGCCGAAACGGTCTGGCCCGGATCGGCCTGGACGATAGCCTGGTCCAGCATCGACTGGCCGTCGCGGACCGAACCCTCGGCGGCCCGGGCGATCAGCATCAGCCCTTCGGCCTCGACACGGGCGCCCTCGTTCTCGCAGATCATCTCCAGGTTCTTGACCAGCACCTCGGGCTCGACCCGGCGCAGATCGAACCGCTGGGTGCGCGAGAGGATCGTCACCGGCACCTTGCGGATCTCGGTGGTGGCGAAGATGAACTTGGCGTGCGGCGGCGGCTCCTCCAGCGTCTTCAGGAGCGCGTTGAACGCTCCCGTCGACAGCATGTGCACCTCGTCGATGATGTAGACCTTGTAGCGGGCCTCCACCGGGGCATAGCGCACCCCCTCCAGGAGATCGCGGATGTCGCCCACGCCGGTGCGGCTGGCGGCGTCGAGCTCCAGCACGTCCATGTGCCGGCCCTCGATGATCGAGCGGCAGTGACGGCCCTCTTCGCGCAGCTCCAGCGAGGGCTCGCGGATCGTATCGGTCTCGTAGTTCAGGGCCCGGGCCAGCAGGCGCGCGGTCGTGGTCTTCCCCACCCCGCGGACGCCGGTCAGCATGAAGGCGTGCGCGATCCGGCCGGTGGCGAAGGCGTTGCGCAGGGTGCGGACCATGGCCTCCTGGCCATAGAGGTCCTCGAACGCCCGGGGCCGGTACTTCCGCGCGATGACGGTATAGGCCGCGCCCTCGTCCTCGACGGGCGTCCGGGCGGGAGGCGCGACCGGCGCGCCGCCGAACATGTCCTGGGCGTTCGGATCCGGTTCGTGCGGAAGTTCAGAATCGTCGCGGTCGAAGTCGTCGCCCATGCCGCCATCTAACGGGACGGCAGGCGGCGGGCAAAGCGATAGCGCCAGAAAATGTGGGGAAGGTTGGGTGGAGACCGAACGACAACCCGAAGCGTGATTCGTTGTGGCTGCTGCCTTCCGGCCCTGACCAGGTTGGCGAGGCGCTCGTCCGCCGCCGATCTCCGAGGCGGCATATGGCGGATCGGAGGCCTGGGGGCAAGAGCCGGCCGCTTTCGCCGCAGGGGTGGCGCCGCTAGTGCCCGCCCTCGACCCAGGGCACGCCCGCCGCGCGGAACGCCTCGGCCAGCGCCGACTCAAGGTCCAGCGCTTCCCAGCGTCGCATCGGGTTCAGGTGGGCCACCAGGTCGGGCAACAGCTGCTGGCCGAACCGGCGCGCCGCCCCGCTGGCCTTGTAGCCGGCCTTGTGCTGGTCGAACCGCAGGTCTGGGTCGCGCGAGGTTTGACCGACATAGAGGCCCCAGGGATCGGACCGGCGCGGATCGCGCAGCAGCACGACATAGACCGAATGCCCCGCGCCGCGGGTCTTGCGCGTCGTGGCGCTGAGCGAGCGGGCCGCCCGCGTCGCCTCGGCCATCCATGACGGACCCTCGTGGAACATGGCCAAGCCTAGGCGGCGGCGGGCCGAGCCTTCAAGCCGGACACGCGCCCAGGACCGCCGCGGAACAAGCGCCACTTTTCTTCGGGTGAGCGTGGCACCAATCTGCTTCTGGCGCGTTCCCCCGCCATGCGGGGGCGCGTGAGGCAGCCCGAGAGGGCTGTGAATGAGCGACACGCGGCAGGATATCGACACGGACAGTATCGCCCGCGACCTCGCCCGCTACCGCGCGCTGTTCGAGACGATGGACGAAGGTTTCTGCGTCATTGAGTTCCTCGATGGGCCGCATGGGCCGCTCAGCGACTACATCCACGTCGAAGCCAACCCCGCCTACGAACGTCACGCCGGCATCTCCCAGGTCGTGGGCCAGAAGGTCCGCGATATGGTGCCCGACGAGGCCCAGGGCTGGGTCGACCTCTATGGCGCGGTGCTGGCCACCGGCCAGCCGATCCGCTTCCAGCGCGAACTGGTGGCCACACGCCGCCACCTCGAACTTTCGGCCTTCCGCCTGGAGCCGCCCGAGCTGAAGCAGGTGGCGGTGCTCTTCCAGGACATCACCGCCCGCAAGCGCGCCGAGGAAGACCTGCAGCAGCTGAATGAGACGCTGGAGGCCCGCATCGCGGCCGCCCTGGCCGAACAGACCCGCGAGCAGGAGCGTCTGCGGGAGGCTGAAGAGGCCTTGCGTCACGCCCAGAAGATGGAAGCCGTCGGCCAGCTCACAGGCGGCCTGGCCCACGATTTCAACAATCTGCTGGCCGGCATCTCGGGCGCCTTCGAGATGATCGAGAACCGCCTGGCCCAGGGGCGCCACCGCGACGTCGAGCGCTATCTTGCCGCCGGTCAGGGCGCGGCGCGGCGGGCGGCCTCGCTCACCCACCGGCTGCTGGCCTTCTCACGCCGCCAGACGCTCACGCCGCGCTCGGTCGTGGTCAACCGCCTGCTGCCCGACTTCATCGAGTTGGTGCGTCGCACCGTCGGGCCCGGGATCCAGGTCGAGACCGTGGCCGCGTCGGGGCTGTGGCCGACGCTGGTTGACGCCAACCAGCTGGAAAGCGCGCTGCTCAATCTCTGCATCAACGCCCGCGACGCCATGCCGGGCGGCGGCCTGATCACCATCGAGACGTCCAACCGCTGGCTCGACCAGCGGGCCGCCAAGGAGCACGGGCTCGACGCCGGGCAGTACGTCACCGTCTGCGTGTCGGACACCGGGACGGGCATCGACAAGGCCACGCTGGCCCGCGTGTTCGACCCCTTCTTCACCACCAAGCCGATCGGCCAGGGCACCGGGCTGGGCCTGTCGATGGTCTACGGCTTCGCCCGGCAGTCGCACGGGCATGTGCGGATTTACTCAGAGGTGGGCCAGGGCACGATGGTCTGTCTGTACCTGCCCCGACACGTGGGGGTGGAGGACACCGACGTCCCGCCGCCGGCGCAGCCCCCAATTCGGATGGAAGGCCGCTGCACCGTGCTGGTGGTCGACGATGAGCCGACGCTGCGCATGCTGGTGCTGGACGCGCTGGCCGAGATCGGCTGTGTCGGCCTCGAGGCCGCCGATGGGCCGACGGCGCTGAAGCTGCTGGAGTCCGAGCCCGACATTGATCTCCTGATCACCGACGTGGGCCTGCCGGGCGGGCTCAACGGTCGACAGGTGGCCGACGCGGCGCGGACGCAGCGGCCGAAGCTGAAGGTGCTCTTCATCACCGGCTACGCCGAGAACGCGGCCTTCAACCACGGCCATGTGGCGCATGGCATGGAGGTGCTCACCAAGC
Source organism: Phenylobacterium sp. (assembly GCF_965284355.1). Taxonomy (NCBI): domain Bacteria; kingdom Pseudomonadati; phylum Pseudomonadota; class Alphaproteobacteria; order Caulobacterales; family Caulobacteraceae; genus Phenylobacterium; species Phenylobacterium sp. The sequence continues at coordinate 2,026,757 of NZ_OZ260078.1, forward strand.
CCTTCGCCCTTGACGACCTGACGTCGCGGGTCTCCCGGCTCCTGAACTAGGCAGGCTCAGGTCGAGCCAGCTCGGCGCGATAGGCGTCGCGCCAGATCTTGAATGTCTCGAACGGGAACTTGATGGGCACCCCTTCGAGGGCCGCTTCCAGCATCTCGAGATGCGCCTCCCATCCGGCGCAGGCGCGGCCGGCGTCCTCGTCCTCGGGCACGCGCAGCGTCAGGGTGAGCGACGTGCCGTCCCCGTCGGGCGCGAGCTCCCAGCGCACCGGCCGGGCGGGACCGCTCCTGCCGCTCCAGGAATACTCGAGAAGCCGCCCAGGCGCGTAGGCGGTGATCGTGCTGTCGACGACCGTGCCGCTGTCGGCGAAATCCAGCCGCACCGCGCCGCCCAGCCGCGTCTCGATCGTACCCGGGGCCAGCCACAGCGGCAGCCGCGCGGAGTCAGTCAACATCGACCAGACCGACACCGTGAGATGGTCGAAGCGACGGCGCATCATGGCCTGAACCTGACCACCCGCGTGCGAGAAGACCGCCTTCACATGATCTTCGTCCGACATCCGATCCTCCATCGACCCACCGCGCCAACGTCGTGCGGGCCGGGCCGACAGGCGTTGATCTGGGTCAACGTCGGATGACGCTCAGTAGCCCGCCGTGCGCCCGGTCGGCTGGCCGTCGACGATCTGGTCCAGGTACTCGCTGAGGCCGTAGCCCACCAGGTCGCCGCAGCGGTACTCGGTCATGCCCTCGGTGATGCGGGTCTGCAGCGTCTGCCCGTCCGGCGTCGTGCGGCGATTGCGCAGCGGGATCAGCGACACCACCCGGCCCGTCACCTCATAGGCCTTGCCGCCCTCGGTCTTCACCTTGGCCCGGAGCGCGGTCTGATAGCCGTGCTCGTCCCAGTCGCTGTCGATCACGCACTCCGAGATCAGGTCGTAGATCCCGTCGCGGAACACCATCCCGCCCTGTCGCGCGCCGCCCTTCCCGTCGCCGATGACGGAGAGCATCATCCCGAAGTCGCGGCCGAAGTTCATCGGGCACCAACGATACCAGTCGATGGCCTGCCAGTGGCGTGGGCCCCACGACTTGTCTCGCAGACCATGGCCGTCGATCTCGAACCGCTCCTCGCCCACGGTGATCACGCCGCGCGCCGCGCAGTGCTGCTCGTAGTGGGCCTTGGCGAACGACTTCTCGGGGTCGATCTCGATCGGCGAGCCGTCCGCCGTCACCGTCTCCCCGCCGTACATCGGCGACACGCCCTCATAGTCCAGGTCCACGGCGCAGGGCAGGGTCGGGTTGTCGCGGAACGCCTGCTTGGGGTCGGCCATCTCGAAGGGCCGCTCCAGCACCAGGGCCTTGCCGGAATAGGTGACCTTCAGCCGCTTGAAGGGCTCGACCACGTCCACCTTCAGCCCGCCGGCGTCCATCGCCGTGTTTCCGGTGATGGCGGGGCGACCGAACATGAAGGCGACCCGCCCGTCCGGCAGATAGATGCAGACGCTGATCTCGGCGTATTTCTCGTTGGGCCGGTTGCCGATCCGGAACCACCCGCCCGTCTTCTTCCCCGGGTCGAAGACGTTGAAGTACATGCTTTCGTTGTAGTTTCCGGCGTCTCCGGGATCGTGCGGATACTCGTCCTGCGGCTCCAGGCGGGTCTTGAACCCGGTGGGTGGCTTGGCCATGGGCGGCTCCTCTCGCGTCGCTGTCTGCCGACGCTAGCCACCCTGACGTGGAGGCCGCCAAGCGCCTTGAGATGGCGCAAGGCGGCCTTGCGCCGCTACTTCGTCTTCGCCGCGTCCTGCTCGGCCAGGTACTTGTCGATGTCGGCGGCCGAGTGGCGTTCCGGCAGAGCCCGGTTGATCACCCGGCCGCGCTTCACCGCCTCACGCTGGCCGATCTGGTCGGTCCAGCGCTGCACGTTCTTGTAGCTCTGGGTGTCCAGGAACTCGCCGGCCTCGTAGGCCCCTCCCTTGGCCAGCAGGCCGTACCAGGGCCAGACCATCATGTCGGCGATCGTGTAGTCCGAGCCGCCCAGGTACTCGACCTCGGCCAGCCGGCGGTCCAGCACGTCCAGCTGGCGCTTGGCCTCCATGGCGAAGCGATCGATGGCGTATTCGATCTTGAACGGCGCGTAGGCGTAGAAGTGGCCGAAGCCGCCGCCCAGGTAGGGCGCCGAGCCCATCAGCCACATCACCCACGACATCACCTCGGCCCGCGCCGCCGGCTCGGTCGGCAGGAAGGCGCCGAACTTCTCGGCCAGGTGCAGCAGGATCGCGCCCGACTCGAACACGCGGAACGGCTTGTCGGGGTTCGAGCGGTCCAGCAGCGCCGGGATCTTGGAGTTCGGGTTGAGCTCCACGAAGCCCGAGCCGAACTGGTCGCCCTGGCCGATGTTGATCATCCAGGCGTCGTACTCGGCGCCGCTGTGGCCGGCGGCCAGCAGCTCCTCGAGCATCACCGTGACCTTCACCCCATTGGGCGTGCCCAGCGAATAGAGCTGGAACGGGTGTTCGCCCACCGGTAGCACCTTGTCGTGCGTGGGCCCGGCGATCGGGCGGTTGATGTTGGCGAAGCGTCCGCCGCTGCCCTTGTTCCACTGCCAGACCTTGGGGGGCGTATAGTCCGCCGGGTGGTTGGGCGGCGGTGTCGCGGCGTCGTCGGCCATGGTCAGGCTCCGTTTCCTCTGGTCGTCTTCAAATTGGGGGTCGTGCGGCCGTTTGGCGAGGCCCTAGCCCGCGAACCGCCGGTTCAGCTTGCGCATGCCGCCGATCCAGCGGTCGTAGTCGTTGGTCTTGTTGCGCATGTACTGCAGCACCTCCGGGTGCGGCAGGATCAGGAACTCCTCCTTGGAGAGCGACTGGACCACCACGTCGGCCAGGAACTCGGGCTCCATCATGCCGTCGATCGAGGCCACGCCATCCGGGTTGTCCGCCGTCATCGCGGTCTTCACCGCCTGAGGACACAGGACGCTGACCTTGATGCCCTGGTCGCCGTGGGTGATCGCCAGCCACTCCGCCAGACCCACCGCCGCATGCTTGGTCACCGCGTAGGGCGCCGAGCCGATCTGGCTGAGCAGGCCCGCCGCCGAGGACGTGTTCATCAGGTAGCCGCCGCCGCGCGCCGCCATCAGCGGCACCAGGTGGCGGGCGGCCCAGACGTGGGCCATGACGTTGATGTCCCAGATCCGCTGCCAGTCGGCGTCGGGCGTCTCGGCCCCGCCGCCCACGCCGATGCCGGCGTTCGAGCAGAACAGGTCGATGGGCCCGACCTCGGCCTCGACGGTGTCGATGAGGGCCTTGATGTCGGCTTCCTTCGAGACATCGGTCCGGAACGCGCGGCCGCCCACCGTCTCGGCGGTGGCCTTGGCGCCCGGCTCGTCGCGGTCTGCACAGATGATGGCCTTGGCGCCTTCCTGGGCGAAGCGGACGCACAGCGCGCGGCCGATACCGCTGGCCGCGCCGGTCACCACCACGATCCGGTCCTTGAGTTCCATCCCCGTCCTCCAAACAAGCGTTTGAAGCACCTTAGCCGCCCGCCGTGGCGCCGACACCCCCAAAGCACGCACGCGACGGGTTTGTGGCTCGCCCTGGCCGTGTATCGTCTGGCGACGCGACGGAGAGTTTCACGGATGAACGACGTGACCGAGCTGGCCCAGACCCAGCAGATCGGCGGCCACCTCGACGGCGAGCCCACGGGGTGGGTCAACCGCTTCGGCGGCAAGCTGGTTCTGGTCCTGCTGGACAACAAGTACACCCCGTCGATCCGGGGCGGTCGCAGCCTCTGGGCCCTCTTCGAGACGCTGTCCTACCGGCCCAGCAACGACGTCCACGTGATCACCGTGCCCCGGGGCTGCGTGACGGACCTCACCTCGATCCCGCGGGTGTTCTGGAACCTGTTGCCTCCGGACGGCCCCTGGGTAAAGGCCGCCGTCATCCACGACTACCTCTACGCGACGCAGGGGACCGGCCAGCTGCCGCCGGGCGTGCCGGGCAGCCGACAGCCGGTGGGGATTTCGCGGGCGCCCTACTCCCGCGCCGAATCGGACTGGATCCTACGCGACGCCTTGGCGAACCGCGGCGTCGACGTCCTGCGGCGCAACCTGATCTGGCTGGCGGTGCGCATGGGCGGCTGGATCCCCTGGAAGCGCAGCGGGGCCGCCAAACAGCGGGCTGCGGCTCAGCAGGACGTCGCCAACCGCTGAACCACGTGACGAGACGGCTCAGCTGCCGTTAGAAAGGCAGCCATGCCGCTTCAGTCCTTCCAGAACACCTTCGCCGGCAACCCGCTCAATCGGGCGTCCGACCGCCGCATCGACGCCGAATGGCTTGCCGGCCAGCTGGCCTCGTCAGATTCCCTGGGCGTCGCCCTGTGGAACGGCAAGCCGCTGGTCGAGAAGACCAAGGACGGTGGCCTGCAGATCGCCTACCTGCCCGCCAAGATGGCCGACGAGCTTGCCGGCGGCCGCGAGCGGCTGTTGTTCCTGGGCCTCTGGCAGGAGACCGCGGTCTTCGCCGTCGACCTCGAGGGCACGGCTGATCCCGCGCAGGGCCCGGTCCAGGGCCTGGGCGAGTTCAAGGAACTCCGCACCATAGCCGCGCAGCTGCCCGCCACCGACGCGGCGATCCTGGCCACCGCCAAGTCGATGTTCGAATGGCGCCGCCGCCACCAGTACTGCGCCGCCTGCGGTCAGCCGTCCGAGACGATGGACGGCGGCTGGAAGCGCCAGTGCCCGTCCTGCAAGGTCGAGCACTTTCCGCGGACCGACCCGGTGGTGATCATGCTGGCCGTGCATGGCGAGCGTTGCATGGTCGGCCGCCAGGAGACCTGGCCCAAGGGGATGTTCTCGGCGCTGGCGGGCTTCCTGGAGCCCGGCGAGACCATTGAGGAAGCCTGCGCCCGCGAGCTGGAAGAAGAGGCAGGCCTGAAGACCGTGCGGGTCCGCTACCACTCCACCCAGCCGTGGCCCTATCCGTCATCGCTGATGATCGGCCTGATCGCCGAGGTCGAGAACGAGGACGCCACGCCCGACCAGACCGAGCTGTCGGAAGTGCGGTGGTTCAGCCGCGAGGAGGCCCGGGCTCTGGTCCGCGGCGAGGTCCCCGACACCTTCTGCCCGCAACCGATGGCCATCGCCCACCAGCTGATCAAGGCCTGGGCCTTCGACGAATAGAGGGCGCGCCGCCGCGGGTGCACACGGCGGCGCTGCCCCGCCCTTTCACCGCCGATGGGTGGCGGACTCCGAGCGATGAAGGGGCGTTGTCGATCCGGCTAGGTCAGCGCAATGCCGCGCCGACGACGCATCAAGGCGCCGGTGCCGGCGAAGCCCAGGATCATCATCGCCCACGTGGCCGGCTCGGGCACGACCGTGTCGGGGACATCGAAGGTGATGTTGTCGATCACCTCGATCAGCCCGACGTTCACCGCGCCCCCGCCCGTGAAGACGCTCCCCGCGCCGTCGGTGAAGGCCAGGGTGAAGCTGTCGAAGGACCCGAAGTTGAATCCGATCGTCTGATCCATCACGTCGTTGCGGTTCATGATGACGAAGGTCTGGCCCACCATCGCGGCGCCCAGGAACACGGTCAGCACCGCCCGGTCGCCGGGATTGGTGAAGAACGGGTCGTCGTTGCCGAAGTCCATGGACAGGAACGTGTGCGGGCCGTCCGAGAAGACGCCCTTCAGGAAGTTCCCGTTGGTGTCGTTCTGGACCACGAGCGAGTTTCCGTCGCCCTCCGCGATGCCGTTGAGGAGCTCCAGGCCGGCTCCCAGGTCGGTGTAGAGGGCCAGTCCGGCGTAGTCCGTCGAGGAGAACCCCTCGGCGAGGGCGCCGGACGGGTCCGATTCGAAGTCCAGGGTGACCAGCGCGGCCTGAGCCGGATTGGCCATGACGAAGGCTGCGGCCGTTGCGGCCGCGGCAAAGAGTCTGAGGTTCATAGTGGCAGCTCCAGAAGGGTTGTCGTTCGTCCTCAGGGTTAGGCGCGCACCCATCGCCCTGGCGGACTCCCCGTGGGGTGCGATTCTCCAACGCTCACTCGTTCGCGCTCACGCGCCGTCCGCACGCAGGCGCTCCCCGCGCGCAGGGCGCGGCGATATGGGGTGATCTCAGATTTCAGACGCCGAACGACCCCAACGCCACACCCCCAGGTCGTTCAAGGGGTCAACCAGCAGTGGCGTCGGAAAGTTTCCGGGGTCGGTGGAAAAAGCGGAGCCGCGGCTGAGAGGCGCTCGCTCGCCGTCGCCTACCGGCTGCGGAACGGATCCGCCGGATAGACGCCCAGGATCTCGAAGCGTTCCGAGAAGAAACCCAGTTCGTCGAAGGCGCGGGCCAGGTTCAGATCCTCGGGCCTACCGTCGACCTCGGCGTAGAAGAACGTGGCGGTGAAGGCGCCGTTCTCCATGTAGCTCTCGAGCTTGGTCATGTTGACGCCGTTGGTCGCGAACCCGCCCAGCGCCTTGTAGAGCGCGGCCGGCAGGTTCTTCACCCGGAAGATGAAGCTGGTCACGCAGGGTTGGGTGAAGGGCGGCGCGGGCGGCGTCTTGTCGGCCGTCATCACCAGGAAGCGGGTGGTGTTGTGGTGCTCGTCCTCGATGTCGCGCGCCAGGATGTTCAGGCCATAGACCTCGGCGGCCAGCGCCGGCGACACCGCGCCACGGGTGGGGTCGGGATTCTCGGCCAGGTGCTTGGCGGCGCCGGCGGTGTCGCCCGCCGCCTCGGTCCTCAGTCCCATCGACCGCAGCGTGCGGCGGCACTGGCCCAGCGCGATGGGCATCGAGACCGCCGTCTTGATCTGGTCCAGCGTCACGCCGGGATTGGCCATCAGGTGGAAGTGGATCGCCTTGAACCGCTCGCCGATGATCCTCAGGCCCGACGACGGCAGCAGGTGGTGCACGTCGGCCACGCGCCCGGCGATCGAGTTCTCCACCGGGATCATACCCAGCTGGCAGTCGCCCGACCGCACAGCCTCAAACGCTTCTTCGAAGGTGGGGTGGCCCACCGGCTCCAGCTCGGGAAACGCCGCCATGCAGGCTTCATGGCTGTTGGCCCCCAGCTCGCCCTGGAAGGCGATGCGTCCCCCCTCGCTCTTAGCGCCGCTCATGAGAGTGTCCTTGCGTGGGCGCGCGCCCGTTCGAGGTCAGAAGGGTTGTCGACCGAAATGGGAGCGTCGTCGGCGATCGCCGCCCAGATCGAGAGCCCCAGCTCCATGGCCCGCAGCTGCTCCAGCTTTTCGCGGGTCTCCAGCGGCGACGGTGGCGCGGCGTTGAACGCCGACAGCGCTGCGCGTCGATAGCCGTAGATGCCCACGTGCCGCCAGACCGGCTCGTCGCCGTAGAGGGTAGAGCGTGTGAAGTAGAGGGCGCGGCCATTTGCCGCCAGCACGGCCTTCACCACGTCGGGATTGGTCCGGTCCCCCGGCGAGGACTCGGGCGCCACGACGGTCGCGATGTCGCACTCGGCCCGTTCCGCCAGCAGGCCTGCGCAGGCGCTCAGCACCGACGGCGCGACAAAAGGCATGTCGCCCTGCAGATTGATGATCGCGTCGTGGATGCCCGCAGGGTCCAGCACCGCCAGCGCCGCAAGAATCCGGTCCGAACCCGAGGGCAGATCGGGATCGGTCAGCACGGCGCGGCCTCCAGCCGCTTCGACGGCGGCGACGATCTCAGGATCGCCTGCGGCCACCGCCACTGGGCCCACCGCGGCCGCCTGAGCCTGACGCAGAACGCGAACGATCATGGGTACGCCGGCGATGTCCGCCAGGGGCTTCCCCGGCAGGCGAGTCGCGGCCATGCGCGCGGGGATGAGGACGATCGGGTTCATGCGGCGGTCTGGAGGTTGCGCGAGCGCCGGTAGCGTGTAAGAGAGCCGCACGCAATAAGGGGCGGGATTCCCGCGCGTCCGCGGGCGTCGATCCGTGGCCGATGAGAGGCGTGACTAGGGGACTATGAGCGACCTGACGTTCAACAAGATCGCCGGCGCCGTCCTGGCGACGGGCCTGGCCATCGTCGGCCTCGGACAACTGTCGGCCGGCGTTTTTGCACCTGAGAAGGTGACCAAGCCCGGCTACGCCGTGGAAGTCGCTTTGGAAGGCGGCGGCGACGCCGCCGGTCCCGAGCTGCCGCCGGATTGGGGGACGGTCCTGCCGGCCGCCAACGTCGCCGCGGGCGAGGCCACCTTCGCCAAGTGCAAGTCGTGCCACAACATCGAGAACGGCGGCGCCAACGGCACCGGCCCGAACCTTTGGGCCGTCGTCGGCCACAAGCCGGGCGCCCATCCGGGCTTCTCGTATTCGTCCGGCATGGCCACGTTCGCCGCGGCCAACCCGCAGTGGACCTACGACCAGCTGAACGAATTCATCAAGGCGCCGCAGAAGCACATCGCGGGCACCAAGATGACCTTCGTCGGCATCAAGAAGGCCGACGAGCGCATCAACCTGATCGCCTACATGGCGACGAAGGGCGGCACGCTGGCCACGCCGGCGCCCGACCCGTCGCGTCAGCCCGGGGCCGCCGCGGCCCCGGCCGCCGAAGGCGCTGCGGCTCCGGCCGCTGCGGCAGGCGAGCCCACCGCGACCGGTTCCACGGCCAACCCGACCGCCCCCGGCGGCGGCCCGGCGGGCCAGGCTCCGGCGTCCCCGGGCGCCAAGCCCGCCGCTACGCCGACCCCGGCGCCGGCCGCGCCCGCGAAGAAGTAGTCTCGCGAGCATCGCAATTCGGAATGGCCGGGCTCAGTCCCGGCCATTTTCGTTTGGGGCCGCCACGCCCTTGCGGGGGTGACGGATGGCGCGGTGGCCCGCATCCGTGTGGTTCCAAACGGCGGCGCCTGCGGCGCGCAGTGGTCAAACCCGTCGATAGGCTGTCGGCTGGCCCGATCCGGCCGCGTCGATCCGGGTGATGGCCTCGGTCAGGGGCTCGACCACGGTGGCCATGTGGTAGCCGTTGGCGTGGACGATCTCGCCGTCGCCCAGCCCCATGGCCACATGGCCCTTCCAGAACACCAGGTCGCCGCGGCCGAAGGCCTCGGCTTCGATCGGTGCGCCCAGCGCCTGCTGCTGGTCGGTGTCGCGGGGACAGGCGTGGCCGCAGGCGAACAGCGCCTGCTGCACGAGGCCCGAGCAGTCCAGGCCCAGGCTCTCGCGCCCGCCCCACAGATAGGGCGCGCCCACGAAGCGTTCGGCCACGGCCGCCCAGTCGTCCTCGAACATGCCGATCGGCTCGAGGTGCGCGGCGGTCATCCAGCCGGCCCCGGCCACCTTGGCCAGCTTGCCCTCGACGGCGTCCACCGCCACCAGGCTGTTGATCGAGTACGGGCCCGAGGCGCGCGACTTGATGCTGTTCGCGGCGAAGGCGTAGGTGCGCAGCGCGGATATCCGGTGCGTCGGCAACGGGCCCGCCGGTCCCATGGCCGCGGCCTCGACGAAGCCCACATAGCCGTCGCGGGCCGCCTGGCCGAACAGCCACGCGCCCTCTTCCTCAAGCACCTCGAACCGTTCGCCGAACAACAGCTGGTCCATCTGCTCGGCGCCCGCATCGGGCGCCGAGCGGATGCCGGTGGCGGCGGCCGTGCAGCTCATCGCCTTGGGGTCCAGATAGACCTCGGCTTCGATCACGCCTTCCAGGCTGCGGGCGGCGATGCCGTCGCGCCACGGGGTGATGCGGGGATCGTGCTTCATGCGAAACGCTCGCGGATCATGCGGTAGAGGCCGCGGATGGCCTGGGCTTCCCCGCCCGACGGGAATCCAGGGCGCCCTCGGGGGTTCCAGGCGAAGATGTCGAGATGGACCCAGGGGCCCTTGGGCGCGAACCGCTGCAGGAAGAGAGCCGCGGTCACCGATCCGGCCTGCGCCCAGCCGTCGGGGTCGTTCTTGATCTCGGCCACATCGCTGTCCAGCGCGTCGGCATAGGGCTTCCACAGCGGCAGGCGCCACACCGGATCGTTCTCGGATCTGGCCGCGACCTCGATCTGGCCGGACAGTTCGTCGTCGTCGGTGAAATAGGGCGGCAGCTGCGGCCCCAGCGCGATGCGCGCAGCCCCGGTCAGGGTGGCCATGTCGATGGTCAGCGCCGGCTCCAATTCGCAGGCGCGGGTCAGGGCGTCGGCCAGGATCAGGCGGCCCTCGGCGTCGGTGTTGCCCACCTCGATCGACAGGCCCTTGCGCGACGCCAGGATGTCGCCCGGCCGCATGGCGTCGCCCGAGATGGCGTTCTCGACCACCGGCAGCAGCACCGCCAGGCGCACCGGCAGCCTGGCGGCCATCACCATGCGGCCCAGCGCCAGGGCGTGGGCGGCGCCGCCCATGTCCTTCTTCATGTTGCGCATGCCGGCCGACGGCTTGATGTCGAGGCCGCCGGTGTCGAACACCACGCCCTTGCCGACGATGCAGACCAGCGGCTTGTCGGCCCCGTCCTTGCCTTCAGGGGCCCAGCTGATCTCGATGAACCGCGGCGCGCGGTGCGGATCGGCCGCGCGGCCGACCGCGTGCACGGCGGGATAGTTGGCTTCCAGCAGGCCCTCGCCCTCGATCACGGTGATCTGGGCGCCGTATTGCTCGGCGATCTCGCGGGCGATGCTCTCGATCTGCCGCGGGCCCATGTCGTTGGCCGGGGTGTTGACCATGTCGCGGGCCAGGGCGCAGGCGTGGGCCACCTGGCGCGCCTCGGCCACGTCGGCGCCTTCGGCCAGCAGGCGCGGCCGCTCGCCCTTAGCGGGCTTGTAGCGATCGAACCGGTAGCTCCCCAGCGCGAAGGCCAGGGCGATCTGGTCGGCGCTGATGTCCTCAGGCGACTCGGCGATTCGGTAGACGCCCGGCGGCAGCTTCGCGGGCAGACTCCGGAAGGCGCCTGAGTCGCGCGGCCCGGATCCCAGGCCCAACAGCACGCGGTCGAGCGTTCCGTCGGCGGCGGGGACCAGCAGCACCTGCCCGGCCTTGCCCTTGAACTCGGCGGTCTTCGCCAGCGCGGCTGCAAAGGCGTCGGCCTCCAGCGCGGCCGTGCAGCCGGCTTCGCTCAGCGCGTGCACGGGCGTGAGCGGCCCGTCCCAGGTTTCGAGGATCACGTCCGACATGACGGCCAAGCCTGTCGCGATATCTGCTGAGTCCGCAAGCTAGAGTCCAACGCCGTGCATCAGCGCCGACTGCGGCAGCGCGACCAGGGCGCCGGCCGCGATGGCCACGCCATAGGGCGCAGCCCCGCCCGGCTCGGACAGTTTCACCAGCCAGCGCGGGCCGATCATCACCATCGGGCGGAAGGCGGCGGTGCGCAGCGACATCAGCACCATCGCCAGCATCCCGCCGGTCAGTGCCGTCCACAGAACGAAATCCATGGCCGCGGGCCAGCCCATCCAGAGGGCCGCGGCGGCGAACATCTTGGCGTCGCCCCCGCCGATCCAGCGCAGGGCGAACATCGCCATCCCCGCAACCAGCACAGCGGCGCCGACGCCCGCGTGCAGGCCGATCGTCGCCAGCGGCAGTCCGGCGGCCAGGGCCGCAACCGGGAACAGACCGATGATCGCCAGCGAGATCCAGTTGGGGATCGTGTACGAAACCAGGTCCTTGATGGCGCCCGTCAGCAGCAGGCCTGCGAAGGCGGCGACGAACGCGGGGACCACGAAAGACAGCATGGGCGAACCTCTTGGAGCGGCATTTTCGCCCCCACCCATGAACGGAGCGTTGCAGCAAAGCTTGAATCCGAAAGGGCCCCGGCGTTTCCGCCGGGGCCCCTCGGGTCGTCTCTGACTGGCGTCGCCTTACGAGGCGGTCGCGGCGGTCACGTCCGTCTTGATCTTGTCGAAGGCGCCTTCCAGCGCGGTGCCGACGCCTTGCAGCGAGGCCACCAGCACGACAGCGATCAGGGCGGCGATCAGGCCATACTCGATGGCGGTGGCGCCGGATTCGTCCTTCAGGAAGCGGGTCACGAACTTCGACATGGGGTCATCTCCTTGGTTTCTGCGAGCAGACTATGAGGGGGCTTCAAGCTCGTTTGCCTGCTCGCCCCTAAGAACATGACCAATGTCGCGAGGCGCGTTTAAGTTGGCATGAATTCGGATGCCTAAAATATCTACATCATTATTCGAAATTCATGATTAATGACAGGAAACCATGTTCACGAAATCTTTGATTCCGCTGGTTTTTGCGGGATTATTGCGCGGTCAGGACCCAGGTCTTGCCGCCGCCGCGGACCCACGCCAGCCCCGCCAACCCCACGCCCAGTAACACCAGCAGGGTCGCGAAACCGCCCTGCTGGGTGCCGGAAATCCGCGTTCCCAGGTTGACCATGGTGGGCGCCAGCCAGGCGGTGGCCACGCCCGACAGCGCATAGACCCCGAAGAACGCCCCGGTCTGGTCCGGCGGCGACAGGCGGGTCAGCAGCGTGCGGCTCGAGGCGTACTGGGCGGTGATGAAAATCGCATTCGAGAAGCCCACCAGCACGAAGACCACGTCGGGCCAGGTCTGGAACACCGGCCCATCCCACAGCGGGCCGTGGGCAGCCGCGTCGTAGGGCCAGAAGAACAGGATGGTGTCGGGCGCCATGCCCAGGAAGGCCGTCAGCCCCACCATCGACATGATGATCTCGATGGCGACCGCATTCTTCGGGCCCACCGCCGCGTCCAGCCAGCGCCCCACGAAGCCGCCAAGCACCGCGAACATCGAGAGCAGGATGCCGTAGGCCAGCATCTCGAGCGCGCCCCACTTCATCACGCCCACGGCGAAGACGCCGGCGTAGACCAGCACCCCGTTCATCCCGTCCACGAAGAACATCCGGGCGCCGACATAGACCGCCGCATCGCGGTGATGGCTGACCGTGCGCAGCATCCGCCAGAGTTCGGCCGCCCCTTGCGCGAAGGCGCGAGGGATCGGCGTGCCGGTGCGCGGCGCGTCGGGCGTCCAGAGGAACAGCGGGATCGAGCCGAACAGCAGAAGGCCCGCCGCCAGCCAGGCGACCACCCGCTCGGGTTCGTGGGTGGCGGGGTCCAGGCCGAACAGCGGCGTCTTGGGCACCCAGCTCCAGTCCACCGATCCCGGCAGCGCGAAGGCCCAGGCGGTGAACACCAGCGCCAGCACCGAGAACAGGTTGCCCAGCGACAGCGCCAAGCCCGAGGCCTTGTGCGCCGCATGCATACCCGCCGCCCGGATCAGCAGCGAGTTATGCAGGATCTCATTGTAGGCGAAGAGCACCTGCACGGTCATGGCGAACAGCATGGTCGTGGCCACCGACAGGCCGGTCCCGTCGGGCTTGGCCCACCACAGCGCCGCGGTCAGCGGGATCATCAGCCCGACGATCAGCGCCAGCCCGGCCTTGCGTCCGCCCAGCTTGTCGATCGAAGCGCCGATGAACGGCGCCGTCGCCATCACCGCCCAGCCGGCCCACTGCTGCCACTGGGAGATGACTTCCTGGCCCTTCACGGGGTCCCCGATCATCGAGCCGGCGACGTAGGGCATGAAGATGTAGATCGTGATCAGGATGACGAAGGGGTCGCGGCCCCCCTCGAAGATCGCCCACGACAGCGCGCCCTTGTTCAGCTTGCCATCCGGCGCAGGCGCGCGGACATCCTGGGCGGCGTCGGTCACAGTCATCTCTCCCCGGCCGCTCTCTCGACGGCTTTGTCGGCACCGTAGCGACACGGGTCAGGTTGTCGACGTTTAGCTAGCCCCAACCCCGCCCCACAAGCTCGTCCTCCCGCTACTTGTTCGCGGGATGACGGCTAAAGGAGAACTGCTAGCCGAGTTTCGCGTCGGCGGCCGCGAGGGCCTTGTCCACGTCGGCCTTCACGCCTTGCGCGGCGAGCGCCTCGCATAGCGCCGTCAGGCAGAGGCGGACGTGCCAGGGGGTGGCCGAAGCGCCCATCAGGCCGATGCGCCAGACCTTGCCCTTCAGCGGCCCCAGGCCGGCGCCGAGTTCCAGGTCCCAGCGCTTCAGCACGTGCGCGCGTACCGCCGCCTCGTCGACGCCATCGGGCACGATCACGGTGTTCAGCTGCGGCAGCTGCCACTTCGCATCGACCAGGAACCTAAGCCCCGCCGCCTCGATCCCGGCGGCCAGCGCCTCGTGCATGCGGGCGTGACGGACAGAGGCCGCCTGCACGCCCTCTTCGAAGATCGCCACCAGCGACTCGTGCAGGCCATAGAGGGCGTTGATCGGGGCCGTGTGGTGATAGGTCCGCCCACCGTCGCCGCCCCAGTAGGCCATGATCAGGTTGAAATCGAGCAGCCAGTTGCGGACCTTCTCCTTGCGCCCGGTGATCGCCGCCTGCGCCCGCTTGGAGATCGCCACCGGCGACAGTCCGGGCGGCGCCGACAGGCACTTCTGGGTGCCGGAATAGACGAAGTCCGCATCCCATGCGGCGACGTCCACCGTGATCCCGCCCAGCGAGGTCACGCAGTCGACCACCGAAAGCGCCCCGTGCTTGCGGGCCAGGCCGCACAGCGCCGCCGCATCGCTGCGCGCGCCGGTCGACGTCTCGGCATGCACGAACGCCAGCACCTTGGTCGGCGCTTCCGCCAGCGCGGTCTCGACCCGCGCCGGGTCCACCGGCTGGCCCCAGTCGTGATCCACCGTCACCACGGTTGCGCCCGCGCGGCCGGCCATGTCGGCCATCCGGCCGCCGAACGCCCCGTTCACCGCCACCACGCAGCGGTCGCCGGGCTCCAGCAGGTTCATCATCGCCGCTTCCATGCCGGCCGTACCGGGCGCGGGCAGCGGGATGCAGGCATGGTCGGGCGCGTTGAACAGCCGCGACAGCGCCGCCTTGGTGTCCTCCATGAACGCCTGGAACTCGGGGTCCAGGTGCCCGATCGTCGGCCGGGCCAGAGCGGCGAGCACGCGAGGGCTGACATCGGAGGGACCCGGACCCATCAGGATCCGGCGCGGCGGTTGGAAGCTTTGCATGGGGGCGATCTCTAGAGAATGTGCGCCTGTCGGCGCAACCTTCGATCAGGCGACGAGGCGTTCGATCAGCGCGGTCTTCCGCCCGGCGTCCAGGCCCAGGACGTCGCGCAGGTAGCCGTCCACCGAGCCATGGCGCTCGATCATCGAACCGAACGCCGCCTCCAGGTAGTCGGGGCCCACCGAGACCCGCGCCAGAAGTTCATCGTCGCCCACCTCGCGACCGGCCGCGGCGTTGGCCAGCTTTCGCAACCCCGGCAGGCGCGGGCCCAGCAGCCCATTGGTGGCCAGGAAGTCGCCCATCAGCTCGTCCTCACGCACGCCCACCGCCCAATGCGTCAGCGCTGCCAGGAGGCCCGTGCGGTCCTTGCCCGACGCGCAGTGGATCAGCACCGGACCATCGCCGGGGGCGACGAGGGCCTGGAAGTAGCGCCGGAAAAGGTCGATGTGCCGCTCCTCATACGCCGCGCGCGCGTAGAAGCCTCGCGAGCGGGCCCGATGCGCCTCGACGTCCAGGTGCATGGGGAAGCCCTGGTTCGGGGTCGGGCTGGGCTGCAGAAACGCTTCCTCGATATCGTTCTCGATCACCTCGGCTCCGAAGCCGTTCCAGCGGCGACAGGGCTCGGCGGCGCGCTCGACAGCGCGGCGGAGATCCACCACGGCGCGGATCCCATAGCCCGCCAGAACCGCGAGGTCGGCATCGCTGGCGTGCGCCAGGTGTGCGGATCGGAAGAGACGGCCCAGTCTCAAGCGCCCGCTCGCGGTCTCATAGCCGCCGAAGTCCCGGAAGTTGCCGACGCCCTCCAGAGCGACCATGCGCGAGGTCGCCGGCGAGGTCATCTAGGCGAGCAGGCGGTCGTGCAGCCGGCCGCGCAGGTCGGCGTCGAGGCCCAGCACGTCGTCGAGGTAGCCGTCGAGCGAGCCGTGCTCGTCGCACATCACCTTGAAGGCCATGTCCAGGTATTCGGCCTCGACCCGCATGGCCACCATCAGCGCCTCGTCGGACGCGGTGCGGCCGGTCTGTTCGCGCACCACGTCGCGCATCTGGGGCAGTCGGCGCTCCAGCCGCTCGGGATCGTTGGTCAGCAGGTAGTCGTCGCGGATGTCGTCGTCGTGCACGCCCGCCACGTGGTGGGTCAGCGCGCAGATGATCCCGGTCCGGTCCTTGCCCGCCGCGCAATGAACCAGGATCGGCCCCTCGTGCTCCACCAGCGCCCGGAAGTAGCGGCGGTAGAGGTCGATGTGGCGCGTCTGATGCGGCAGGTGGCGGTAGTACTCGAGCATGTAGTTGCGGAACGAGGCCGCGGTCAGGTCGGACGTCTGGATGAACGTCGCCCACTCATCGGCGCTCTCCTGGCCGATGTCGTTCTCGATCACCTGGGCGCCGAACCCGGCCCAACGGCGCGACGGCTCGCGCTCGCGTTCATTCGAGCGCCGCAGGTCGACGATCACCGACAGCCCCAGCCCCGCCAGCTTTTCAAGATCGGCGTCGGTGGCCCGTGACTGGCTGGCTGAGCGGTACAGCAGCCCCCGCTTCAGCCGCCGCTGGCCGGCGGCGTAGTCTCCGAAGTCGCGGAAGTTGTCGATGGACTCGAAGGGAATGCGGCGGGTCATTCCGGCGTCATACCGGTCTTCCACGGATTTTTCGAGACAGCCGCAGGGGAAGGGATCGCCTTCCCTCCCTTGATGGGGAGGGACAGATCGCCGTGTCCTGCCCGGATAGAGAGGTGACAGACCAGCCCGGATAGAGGGGTAACAGTTCTCGCTTTGGGGGCTGTGCGATGCCGTGGCTTGAGGCGTTCGCGATGGATCAGCGTCTTCGGTTTGTGGGTGAGTGTCTGGCGGGCGAGGCTTCGATGACGGAGCTTTGCGAAGCGTACGGGATTAGCCGGCGCGTGGGCTACAAGTGGCTGGGTCGGTATGCGGCGGAGGGTCCGGCGGGGCTGGCGGATCGCTCGCATGCGCCGTTGAGGCATGGCCGCTCGACGTCGCCGGAGTTGGCTGAGAAGATCGTGGAGTTGCGGCGGGCGCGGCCGCACTGGGGGCCGCGCAAGATCGTGGCGCGGCTGGAAGCGCTGCATCCGGACCTGGCGTGGCCTTCGCACTCGACGGCCGACGAGATCCTGCGCAAGGCGGGGCTGGTGAAGGGCCGGCGGCTTCGGCGGCGGGCGCCGGTGCGGGCTGGAGCGCTGGTGACGCCGGAGCGGCCCAATCAGGTGTGGGCGGTGGATCACAAGGGTTGGGTGCGACTGGGCGACGGGTCGCGCTGCGAGCCGCTGACGCTGGCGGACGCCTACAGCCGCTTCCTGCTGACGGTCTCGGCCGGCGGCGGGACGTCGGCGGCCGAGGCGCGGCCGGTGATGGAGCGGGCCTTCCGCACCTATGGTCTGCCGCAGGTGATCCGCTCCGACAACGGCCCGCCCTTCGCCACCGCCAGCCCCACGGGCCTCTCGGCGCTGTCGGTCTGGTGGATCAAGCTGGGCATCCAGCCCGAGCGCATCCTTCCTGGCCGGCCGCAGGAGAACGGTCGCCTGGAGCGCCTGCATCTCACCCTGCTCGAGACGCTCTCGCCGCCGGCCGCCGATCGAAAGGCTCAGGCCCGGCGCTTCGCCGCCTTCCGCGCGGAGTACAATCACGACCGGCCTCATCAGGCGCTCGACCAGCTCACCCCCGCCCGGTTCTACAGCCCCTCGCCCCGGCCCATGCCCCGCCGCCTTCCGGAGCCCGAGTACGGATCAGACCTCGCGGTCCGCAAGGTGCGCACCACCGGCGAGATCAAGTGGCGCGGCGAACTCGTCCAGATCAGCCACGCCCTCGCCGGCGAGGGCGTGGCTATCGAGGAGATCGACCACGGCTGGCGCGTCTGGTTCTACCGCCAACCCATCGGCCTCATCGATCCACACGGCCGCAAACTGTTACCTATCCAACCGGGCTAATCTGTTACCCATCATGCCGCTAGACAGCCGAAGGCGATCAGGGTGAGGGAGTAGCGATCCTCCCCGCCCTCTCAGCCTAGCCCACACCGCCTCACCCTGGCCGCTGGCGCGGCCTCTCCCTCCCCATCAAGGGAGGGAAATCACCGGAACGGCGGCTCGTCGAAACTGCGGAGCTTGCGCGAGTGAAGGCGGCTGCCTTCCTTGCGGAGCAGGTCGATGGCGGCCAGGCCGATCTGCAGGTGCTGGCCGATAGCGCGGTCGTAAAAGGCGTTGGCCTGGCCCGGCAGCTTGATCTCGCCGTGTAGCGGCTTGTCCGAGATGCAGAGCAGCGTCCCATAGGGCACCCGGAACCGGTAGCCCTGGGCCGCGATCGTGGCGCTCTCCATGTCGATCGCCACCGCCCGGCTCTGGTTGAACCGCAGCGCGCTGGACGAATACTTGAGCTCCCAGTTGCGGTCGTCGGTGGAGACCACCGTGCCGGTCCGCAGCCGCTGCTTCAGCACATCGCCCGTCTCGCCGGTCACCTGCTCGGCCGCCGCGTTCAGCGCCAGCTGGATCTCGGCCAGCGGCGGGATCGGAATCTCGGGCGGCAGCACCTTGTCCAGCACATGGTCGTCGCGCAGGTACGCGTGCGCGAGGACGTAGTCGCCGATCTTCTGGCTGCCGCGCAGGCCGCCGCAGTGCCCGATCATCAGCCACGCCTGGGGCCGCAGCACCGCCAAGTGGTCGCATACCGTCTTGGCGTTGGACGGGCCCACGCCGATGTTCACCAGCGTGATCCCCGCCCGGCCGGGCGCGATCAGGTGATAGGCCGGCATCTGGTGCTTGCGCCACGTGCCCGCCGCCACCGCCGCCTCCGGATTGGGCGTATCGGGCGTCACGTAGACATGACCCGCCGCCGACAGCGCCGTGTACGGCCCGCCGGACTGCAGCTGCTTGCAGGCCCAGCTGACGAACTCGTCCACATAGCGGTGGTAGTTCGTGAACAGGATGAACTGCTGGGTGTGGTCGGCCGGCGCGCCCGTGTAGTGGGTCAGCCGGGCCAGCGAGAAATCGGTGCGCAGGCCGTCGAACAAGGCCAGGGGGCGCGCCTCGTCCTCCAGGCCGATCCAGGCGCCGTCGACGATCTCGTCGCCGATGTAGGCCAGCTCGGTCGTCGGGAAATACCGGGCGATCTCCACCGAGCTGACGTCGGCCATGGCCATGTCGGCCGGATCCAGCACGTAGGGGAACGGGATTTCCTGGTTCGACCGCCCGACCTCGAGGGTGATGTCGAACCCTTCCTGCAACAGCGTCAGCTGCTCGATCAGGTAGTCGCGGTACAGGTCCGGCCGCGTCACCGTGATCGCATAGCGGCCGGGCGCCGGAATCCGCGCATAGGCGCGGCTGGTCCGCGGGTACGGCAACCCGGGCGGCCAGGTCAGGCGCAGTTCGGGATAAACAAAGGCCCCGCCGCGCCGCAGGGCGCCGTCGGGAGGTGGGCCGCCCGCGAGGAAGGACTTCAGGGCGGTTCGGAGCGAGTCGACGCTATGGCGGTACTCAGTCTCCAGCCGATCAACGATGCCGGCTGCGTCTTGCTTCTTCATCACGCGGCTTATAGCGCCGCTCCGTGACGGTTGCGACTCGCCACGCTGGACGAAGCGTCGCTTCCCGGCGACAAAGACCCCCGAACTCCTCAGGAATGAGCATGAATCGTCTCTTCACCGCCTTCATCGTGGGCGCCATGGTCCTCGGTGTCCTCGTCGGCTGGGTCCTCAACACCACCCTGCCGGCCGCCGAAGCGGCCGCCTGGGCGGGCAACCTCCAGATCATCACCGACATCTTCCTGCGGCTGATCAAGATGATCATCGCGCCCCTAGTGTTCACCACTCTGGTGGCCGGCATCGCCCACATGGGCGACGCGTCCGAGGTGGGGCGCATCGGGGTCAAGACGATCGGCTGGTTCATCGTGGCCTCGGTCGTGTCGCTAACGCTGGGCCTGGTGATGGTCCACATCCTGCAGCCGGGGTCCGGGCTCAACCTGGCGCTTCCGCCCGATGGCTCGGCGGCGGCAGGTGTCGACGTCGGCAAGTTCACGCTCCGCGAGTTCGTCACCCACCTGGTTCCGGCGTCGATCTTCGACGCCATGGCGCGCAACGAAATCCTGCAGATCGTGGTGTTCTCGGTCTTCGTCGGCACCGCGGTATCCGCCATCGACGACAAGGCGCCACAGGTGCTGGCCGTCGTCGAGCAGGGCGCCCAGATCATGCTGAAGGTGACCGGCTACGTCATGAAGACCGCGCCGTTCGCGATCTTCGCCGCGCTCGCCGCCTCCATCGCCACCAAAGGCATCGAGGTGCTGTTCACCTATGCCAAGTTCGTCGGCGGCTTCTACCTGTCGCTGGGGATCCTCTGGGGCCTCCTGATCCTGGCGGGCGTCGTCATCGTCGGGCCGCGGATCCTCAAGCTGATCGCCCAGATCCGCGCGCCGACCTTGCTGGCCTTCTCCACGGCCTCGTCCGAGGCCGCCTACCCGCGCACCCTGGAAGAGCTCCAGAAGTGGGGCGTGAGCCGCAAGGTGGCCAGCTTCGTCCTGCCACTGGGCTACTCGTTCAACCTCGACGGCTCGATGATGTACTGCACCTTCGCGACGCTGTTCATCGCCCAGGTCTATGGGATCGAGATGACGGTGGCGCAGCAGTTCACGATGCTGGGGCTCTTGATGGTGACGTCCAAGGGCATGGCGGGCGTGCCGCGGGCCTCGCTGGTGGTGATCGCGGCCACGCTCACCTACTTCGACCTGCCCGAGGCGGGCATCGCCCTCATCCTCGCCGTCGACCATCTGCTCGACATGGGCCGCTCGGCCACCAACGTCGTCGGCAATTCGATCGCCTCGGCCGTCGTCGCGAAGTGGGAAAAGCAGATCGAGGTCCCCGCCGAGGAGCCTGCGCCGGCGAGGGTGTGACACGCCTACTCATTTTGAGTGGCGGCAAGACGGCGCAAGGGAAATCACCGTGCGCCGAGCGGCGTGCGCCCCCGGCGTCCTAACGGCCGGTAACCCTATCCCTCAACGCGGAATTAGCCCCGTTCGATGATGCTCGGCATGGAGAGAGAACTCCTTCCAGAGCATCCGTGGCGCAACTGTCCGACAGACTTTCCGAGCTGGCCGCTCGCGTGGCCGAGCTGGAGGCCGAGCGCGAGCTGACGCTTCGGCTTGCCCAAACGGACTCGCTGACCGGCCTGGTCAACCGCGGCGCCTTCACCTCGGGCCTCTGCGAGCGCCTCGACGAGGCGCGTGCGGCCGGCGGCCAGGTGGCCCTCTTCGTCATCGACCTCGACCGCTTCAAGAGCCTGAACGACAGCCTGGGCCACCACGCCGGCGACATGCTGCTGGCCGAGCTGGGCCAGCGACTCCGCGAAGACGCCTTGCCCGGCGAGTTGGTGGCCCGCCTCGGAGGCGACGAGTTCGCCGTCATCTCCAGCGCTCCCGACATCGCCGCGCGCGCCGAACGGCTGATCCAGACGCTGGGCCAGCAGCACATCATCTATGGTCGCACGGTCGCCTCGGGCGGATCGGTCGGCGTGGCCGTGTTCCCCCGCGACGCCAGCGACGCGGTCGACCTGCAGCGCTTCGCCGACATGGCGCTCTACCGGGCGAAGTCGGGCGGCGGGCGGCGCTGGCATTGCTTCGACTCCGACCTGCGCGCCGCCTCCGAGGCCCGCCGCACACTCGAGGCCGAACTGCGCCGCGCCATCCCGGCCGGCGAGATCGAGCCCTGGTTCCAGCCCATAATCGACGCCATGACCGCGCGCATGGTCGGCGTCGAGGTGCTCGCCCGCTGGCGCCACCCCGAGAAGGGCCTCTTGGCCCCCGGCGCCTTCGTGCCCATGGCCGAGGAACTGGGCCTGATCCGCACCATCGACGAGGCCGTCTTCGAGGCGGCCTGCGCCACCACCGCGCCGTGGGTGGCCGACGGGCTGATCGAGGTGGTGTCGGTCAACGTCTCCCCGCGCGACCTGCTGGACCCCGGCTTCTCGCGCAAGCTGATCGGCCGCCTGGGCAAGACCGCGTTGCCGGCCACGGCCCTGACCGTCGAGATCACCGAGACCTTCCTGCTGCAGGACCTGGCGCTGGCGCGCCGCCACATCGAGCGCCTGGCCGCGCGTGGCGTGAACGTGGCGCTGGACGACTTCGGCACCGGGTATTCCAACCTGCGCGCCCTGATGCACCTGCCGATCCAGACGGTGAAGCTGGACCGCTCGCTGATCGACGACGTGGGCCGCGACGCGCGGGTCTCCAAGCTGGTGGCGGCCATGCTGCACGCCGCCCGCTCGCTGGGCGTGCGCATCGTGGCCGAAGGCGTCGAACACGAGAGCCAGGCGCTGTTCCTGCGCTCGGCCGGCTGCGAACGCATGCAGGGCTACTTCTTCGCCAGACCCATGTCGGCCGACGCCATGGAAGCCATGCTGCGTGAAGCCAACGGCCCCGCCCTGCCGCTGGCGGTGGCGAGCTGAGGGCGACCTTCCGGGGGGCGCCGCCCTGCCTGGCGAGAACGCAGCGCCGTCTCCCGACCCGTAGGCGATCTTTAGGAGGTCCGCTAAGAGATGTTCGGTGACACACCCACTTCCCCGAATACTCAACCTACGCCTTCGGCGGGGCTACTTTTGGGCCGGGCTTCTTGCCTTGGCGGCGGCTGTGGCCCTTCTGGCCAAGCCATTTCCTTGGTTGCTCAACGGCGGGTTTGTTCCTGTATGGCTGCTTCTACACGCAGCGCGCCTCCATGATTTCGGTCGCTCGGGAATGTGGGCCTTCGCACCCATCATCGCGTTCCTCGGGTTGCTAAGCGGGCTCGCCACTTTGAAGCCTCCCAGCGTGGTCTACGGTGGACTGGCCATCGCAGCTTTCCTTGGACTGGCCGCCTTTACGCTCTGGGTTGGCGCCAGGCGCGGTGATCCCGGCGCGAACCGCTTTGGCCCAGGTCTAGCCGCTTAGCGGACGTCCGCTGCGCGACGGGACATTGCCAACCGCGCCCCCGGGGCAGACGCGCCCCGACTCAGAGCCCCAGCTGGCGGGCGATGATGTTCTTCTGGATCTCGTTCGTGCCGCCGTAGATCGTCTGGGCGCGGGTGAAGAAGTAGCTGGCTGTCCCCGGCGCCGCGAAGGCCGGAATGTCCTCCAGCCCGGCGCGCCAGTCGGCGCGCTCGCGATCGGCGAAGAACGGCTGGGCGTATGGGCCGGCCAGCTCCAGGTAGCGCTCGGTGATCTTCTGGGCCGTCTCGGTGGCGGCGATCTTGATGATCGAGGCCTCGTCGCCGGGGGCATCGCCGTTCGTGAGCGGCGCCAGCGCGCGCAGCGTCGTCATCTCCAGGCCCATCAGGTCGATCTCGGCCTCGGCGGTGCGACGCCGCAGGCCCGAGCCCTGCCGCGCCAGCTCGTCCCCCCAGGGCGCCTCGGCCGAGGCCTCGCGCAGCGCCTCCAGCTGGCGCCGCTTGCCGGCGACGTGGGCGTAGGAGGTCCGCTCGTGGTTCAACAGGTGCCGCGCATAGGTCCAGCCCAGACCCTCGTCGCCGATGCGGTTCTCGACCGGCACGCGGACGCCGGTGAACGTGATGCTGTTCAGGTGGTGGCCGCCGTCGATGGTGATGATCGGCTTCACCTCGATCCCCGGCGTCGCCATGTCGATGCAGAGGAAGGTGATCCCCGCCTGCTTCTTGCCCTCGTCCGAGGTCCGCACCAGGCAGAAGATCCAGTCGGCGTAGTGGCCGTTGCTGGTCCACGTCTTCTCGCCGTCCACGATGTAGTGGTCGCCGTCGCGCACGGCGCGGGTGCGCAGCGACGCCAGGTCAGAGCCGGCGTCCGGCTCGGAATAGCCCTGCGCCCAGAACGTCCGCGACGCCAGGATATCGCCCAGCCAGCGGTCCTTCTGCGCCTGGGTTCCGAAGGTGTAGATCACCGGAGCCACGTACAGCAGCCCCATCGGCGACACGCCCGGCGCCCCGGCCCGCTCCAGCTCCTCGTCGAAGATGAAGCGTTCGGCCACGGTCCACCCGGTGCCGCCATAGGCCTTCGGCCATCCCGGCGCCAGCCAGCCCTTTGCGCTCAGCGCCCGTTCCGAGGCGACCAGGTCGGCCTTGTCCAGCGTCTGGCCGTTGGCGAGCTTGGCCAGGATGTCCTGCGGATACTCGGTCTCGAAATACGCCCGAACGGTCGCCCGGAACGCGTCGTCCTGTTCGCTGGCTTCAAGGTTCACGCCGCTCTCCCGTCCATCCGCATCTTCTCCCGACTAGACCGCACTCGCCCCTGCGTCAGGAAAGCCCGAACTGTCCGGCCCTCGCCCGCCGCCGCCGGGGCGCGGTAAGAGACCTCATGTCCGACACTCCACCCTCCGGCGCCCGGGTCTCGCCATCGACGGCGCGCAATCGCGAGCCGATCCTCAAGGCGCTGGCGCCGCGCCTGCCTGCCCGCGGCCTGGTGCTGGAGATCGCTGCCGGCGCCGGCGAGCATGCCGTCCACAACGCCGCCGCCCTGCCCCACCTGCAGTGGCAGCCCACCGACCCGGACCCGGAGGCGCTGATCAGCATCGCCGCCTGGCGCGATCACGCCGCCCTGCCGAACCTCCTGCCGCCCCTGCGCCTCGATGCGTCCGATCCGGACAGCTGGCCCGTCGGCCACGCAGACGCGGTGGTGAACATCAACATGATTCACATCTCGCCGTGGTCGGCGACACAGGGGCTGATGACGGGCGCCGCGCGCCTGCTGCCATCGGGCGGGTTGCTCTACCTCTATGGCCCGTACCTGGAAGCCGACGTCGAGACGGCGCCAAGCAACCTGGCCTTCGACCAGAGCCTCAAGGACCGCAATCCCGCCTGGGGT
This sequence comes from Phenylobacterium sp., assembly GCF_965284355.1. NCBI lineage: Bacteria > Pseudomonadati > Pseudomonadota > Alphaproteobacteria > Caulobacterales > Caulobacteraceae > Phenylobacterium > Phenylobacterium sp. Next base: position 2,051,419 of record NZ_OZ260078.1, read on the forward strand.
TTGCGCCGCCTGGAAGATGTCGCCGCGCTCGCCTACGGGTACGGCCTCACGCTGGCCGAACGCATCGCCATGCCCGCTAACAACCTCTCGCTGGTCTTCCGGAAGCGCTAGCTCAGCGCCTTCTTCGCCGCCGCCTCGACCGCATCACGCGGGATCAGGCGGATGGTCGAGCTGGCCTTGGCCAGCACCTTGCCCTCGGGGTCGAGCAGGCGGCCCTCGGCGAAGCAGGTGGCGCGGCCGCGCCGCTCGATCCAGCCCTCGGCGGTCACGCGCCCCGGCCGGGCGGGCGCGAAGTAGCTGACCTTCAGCTCCAGCGACATCGGGGTCATCTCGGGCATGAGCGAGATCGAGGCGTGCGCCATAGCCGCGTCGATCCAGCCACAGACGAAACCGCCCTGCGCCACCCCGCCCGAATGGCACATCTGCGGCCCGACCTCGTACTCGATGACCGCCTTGCCATCCTCCAGGCTCACGACGCGTATCTGGCCCAGGGTCGACTGCAAGGTGGCGGCGACGGCGTCGGACATCTGGTTCTCTCCCACATACGCGTACGCTCTTTCATACGCGTACGACCGATCCCATATGGTGGCCTAGGTTTAGAACCACTTCGCAAGGACCATGAAGAACCACCTTCGCACCTTCACCCTGCTCGCGGCCATGACGGCCCTGTTCCTGGGCGTGGGCTATCTCATCGGCGGGGCCACCGGCATGCTGATCGCCTTCGTGCTGGCGGCCGGCATGAACGTGTTCAGCTACTGGAACGCCGACAAGATCGTGCTCTCCATGTACCGGGCGACCGAGGTCGACGCCTCGCACCCTGAGCCGCTGATCCGCAACTATGTGAACGACGTGCTGGAGCTGGCGGCCCGCGCCAACATGCCGGCGCCCAAGGTCTATGTGATCGACCAGGACCAGCCGAACGCCTTCGCCACCGGCCGCGATCCGGCGCACGCCGCCGTCGCGGCGACCCGGGGCCTGCTCAGCATGCTGGACCGTCGCGAGATCCGGGGCGTGATGGCCCACGAGCTGGCTCACGTGAAGCATCGCGACACGCTGACCATGACCATCACCGCCACCATCGCCGGCGCGATCGGCATGCTGGCCAACTTCGCCTTCCTGTTCGGCGGCCGTGACGAGGAAGGCCGCCCCACCGGCATCGTCGGCATGCTGGTGATGATGATCGTGGCGCCCATGGCCGCGGCCCTGGTGCAGATGGCGATCAGCCGCGGCCGCGAGTACGAAGCCGACCGCGAGGGCGCCGAGATGGCCGGCGATCCCCAGGCGCTGGCCTCGGCCCTGCAGAAGATCGACGCCTATGCGCGCGGCGGCTACTTCAACGCTGACGCCGAGCGCAATCCGGCCACCGCCCACATGTTCATCATCAACCCGCTGGCCGGCAGCGGCACGGACAACCTGTTCTCGACCCACCCGGCCACCGAGAACCGCGTCCGCGCCCTGATGCAGATGGGCGGGCAAGGCCCAGCGGTTGCCCGCGTGCGCGCCAGCGCCGTGCCGCTGACGCGAGCCCGCCGCGCCGGACCCTGGAGCTAGCGGACTACTTCAGCGCCGCCAACGGGCGGGCCTTTTCGGCGCTGGCGATCAAGGCCCGAGCCTCGGCCGAGGCCCGGGTCGCGTCGATCCGGCCTTCGGCGATCTCGTCAGCCAGGCCCATCAGCTTGGGACCCGTCACCGATCCGGCCTGAGCCTCCTCGGTCACAGCCACGCCGCCGCCCTTGGCGATCGCCTGGTCCCAGGCGCCCCGCACGTCGGCCCAGTAGCCCTTGGTCTTGGTCCAGTAGTCGTCCGCGGCGGCCACGTTGTAGCCGTTGAACCGCTCGTAGGTGTTGACCACCACCTCGTGAACGTAGGTCACCGGCTTGCCGTCGCGCACGCCCACCTTCGCGTTGTCCTGCTCGTGCACCCAGCCGTTCGGCGTGAGGGCATGGCGGTTCACACCGACGTACCAGGTGTAGGCCGGGTGACGCACGGCGTCGCGCCGGGCCAGGGGGCGCAGGGTCTGGTCGCTCTGCCAGCGGGCGACGCCGTGGTCGTAGACCCACTTGCCCACGCCGCCGTAGCGGGGCGAGTCGTCGGTCTGCCACACCGTCTGGGACCAAGCGCCTTTGCGTTGGGCCGCAGACACGGGCTTCTGGATCCAGCGGCCGGCGCTCTCATAGACCACCACCTTGGTCGGCTCGTACATCCAGTCCTGACGCCAGTGTTTCACGATGACGGGCGTCTTGTCCTCGCCCTCGACCACCAGCAGGTGCTGCAGGCTGATGAAGTCGCCGCGATCCTCGACCACGCGCACCACCTCGTGGCCGCCGCTCCGCTTCGGCTCCAGTGGCGTGTAGTCAGGAACGAACGCCGTCGTTTCACGCATGTCGAAGCGCACCTTGTAGTCGCCGGCCATTGCGAGGATCGACTGGCGGTCTTGCTCGGGCGGCTTGCCGGCGGCCAGCGCAGGCGCGGCGGCGGCGAGAGCAAAGGCGAAGCTCAGGGTGATGTAGGTTCGGCGCGTCGTCATGAGGGTATCCTTCGTCAGAAGTCGTAGGTGAGCGAGAGCGAAACGTTGCGGCCGGGCAAGGTGTAGGCGTCGCGGCTGGCGGCCGTGGACGACAGGCCCCGTGCGTCGTTCCAGTAGGCGTATGTCTCGTCCCCCAGGTTGAAGACGCCGGCTCGCGCGGTCAGGCCGTCGGCGACGCGCCAGAAAGCGGTGACGTCGATCACAGTCGAGGCGGTTGGGCGGAAGCACGCCGGCGTGCAGGCCACGGCCACGCGCTCGGCCGCCTTGCGCTCGGTTCGCACGACGGTCAGCTCGCCGCCGAAGCGCCCTTCGCCGTCGCGATAGCTGACCCCGGCGGTCACCTTCACCGGATCCACCGAGTCCAGCGGCGCCTTGGTCGGGTTGTAGGTGTCGCCTTTGGCGTAGGCGACGCCCAGGAACGCACCCAGGCCGTTCTCCAGCTTCAGCCGCGCACGGCCCTCGATCCCGTGGATCTTCACTTTGCTGAAGTTCACGTACTGGAACACGCCGGGATTGGTCGGCGTGAACGCGCCCGCCACCTGCACCTGCTCGATGAAGTTCTCGTACTCGCCCGAGAACCCCACGACCTCCACCGACCAGATCGGCGACACCCATCGGGCGCCGACCTCGAGCGCCTCGCTCGTTTCCGGCTTCAGATCGGGATTGGGCAGGGAGGTGTAGTTCTGGATCGGGTTGGAGAACACGTTGTTCACCTGGGAAGGCGCCGGCGCCTTGAAGCCCCAGGCGTAGTTGGCGAACAGCCGGGTCTGCTCGGTCGGCTTGAACACCACGCCCAGCTTCGGCGAGACCCGCCCGCCGGAAGAGTCGGCCGGCGCGAAGGTCGGCAACAGGGGGTCGGCCTTGGGGTTCAGGTCGTAGTGGTCGTAGCGCAGGGCCGGATAGACCATCAGCCGGCCGGCGGCGAAGGCGATCTCGTCCTGCACGAACGCGCCGACCAGGACGTAGTCGGTGGTCGGGAACGCCCGGGTCGGGAAAGGTTCTCCGGCCGGCGGCACGGTCCCGTCGCGAAGGCCCGTCTGGCGCGTCTTCGAGGCGTCGAAGCCGTAGATCAGCCTGTGCTCGACGGCTCCGACGGCGAACCCGCTCTCAAGTTGCGCGGCCACGCCCAGGATGCGGTTGTTGAAGGTGTTCCGCCGCGTGCGGTCGGCAGAGACGTTGCGGTCCTCCGCCGTGAACTGCGCCGACCTCGAATCCTGCCAGTAGGCCGACCAGGCGACGCGCTCGACCGGCCCCCCGTCCAGCGTCAGGCGCTGGTCCAGGGTGATGCGGTCGCGTTCGATGTCGTCGGCCGCATGCAGCGCCAGCACGCTGGCCGCGCTCAGCGGCGGCTTGGCGATGCCGCTGAGCACGTTGGTGTCGATGTTGCGGTCGAAGTGTTCGGCGCTCAGGCGGATCCGGTTGTTGTCCGAGGCCTCGTAGACCAGCTTGCCCAGCAACGAGCGGGTCAAAACATCCTGGGGGTTGGCCGTCGTGCGGTCGGTGTTGGCCGCGTCGTTCGACCCTTGCGTTTCGGTCTCATGGCCCTGGCGGTAGGCATAGGCGAGCATCGCCGAGACCCGGCCCTGGCGACCGGCGACGATCGTCGTCCCGCCGAGACTGCCGTCGGCCGAGCCGTAGACGCTGCGCACCCGGCCGCCGAAGCTGGCGTCACCCTTCAGAAAATCGGCCGGATCCTTGGTGGTGAAGCTGACCGCCCCCGCCACACCGTCGCTGCCATAGAGGGCCGATGCCGGACCGCGCAGGATCTCCACCGACTTCATCAGGTCCAGATCCTGATAGTCCCCGCGGCCCGTCGCCTGTGCGCCAAAGCTGAACCCGTCCGGCACGCGCACGCCGTCCACCTGGATCAGCACACGGTTGCCTTCCAGGCCGCGGATGTTGAACCCGGCGTTGCCGTCGCGGCCTGTCGCGCCCAGCGCCGCCCCGAACCGCGTCGGACTGGACCGAACCGACACGCCGGGCTCCAGCTTCACAACGTCGCGGATGTCGGCCGCCAACCGATCTTCCAGGTCTTCGGCGGTGATCACACTGATCGTCGCCGGGACCTCGCTCTGAAGCTTCTCGGTCCGCGAGCCCAGGACGGTGACAGGGTCGACAGACGCGGCCGCGTCCCCCTCGTCTGCGAGGGCCGGCACAGCCGCGAGCACGATCGCCGAAGCGAAGCCGAACAGGGCAAGGCGCATGAAAGTCCGATCTCCGAGCTGAACTGGAAGCGCTCTTATTGCGAATGATTCTCAGAATCAATCGTATTGTCGATCGGATCGCATTGGAGGTGCGACAATTTGGCGGCGACACGTTTTCGCCGCCATCGGGCAGGCTACCTCCTGTCGGTTGAACCGCGCTGCAGTCCGGAAGGGGGAAATCCCGAAACGGGCTCGGATCGGCTCAACCTCCGCGTTTGGCAGGGTGCATCCAAACTCGGGAACTTCGTCGTTCCACAGAAGGTTGGTTGTCGAGTTGAGCACGCCCATGACGACGCTGAAGCACACCCTGGACATCGATGCGCCGCCCCATGAGGTCTGGCGCGTCCTCACCACGCCCGAGCTGGTTCGAGAGTGGGCGGCCGCCTACCAGGACGGCCTGCACATCCGCACCTCCTGGCGCGAAGGCGAGGAGGTCACCTGGAAGGAAGCCGGCGGCCGCACCCGCGCCCGTGGCGCCGTCACCGCCGTCCGCCCCGAGAAGCTGCTCAAGTTCGAGTACACCGAGGGCGTGGTGGCGCCCGAGGGCCGCTCGTTCTGCGACACCTTCGAAATCACCCAGAACGGCCGCATGACCCGGCTCGACTTCACGACCGGCCCCTACGCGGCCAACGACGCCCCAGCCCTGGATCGACAGGCCGAGGACGCCATCCGCGAGATCAAGAGCCTCGCCGAAGAATCCGCCCAGATCCACGGCGTCCGCTAAGGACGCCCCCTTCTCTCCGGCCGGGAGAAGGGGGCGCCGTTTTCAGCTCTTGAAGGCCTCGCCCACCATTTCCTCGCTCTTCGCCCAGAGCGCCTTGGCCCGTGCGGGGTCCAGGGCGTACGAGCGGATGCCGCCGCGCAGGCCTTCGGCGTCGACCACCTCGGCCACGTGGCAGTCTTCGCAGTATCGGCCGCCCACGGCCTCGGCCGGCGCCACCACGCCCGCCCAGACCGAGGTCGCCGCGCCCTGCGGAATGGTCTTCCAGCGGAACGCCGTCGCCCCGCCGGCCGGGGCGGCCTGGGTCGCGGCGGTCAGCATCTGCTGGCGCACCTCCTCGGTCATGTAGCGGCCGAGCTCGGTCTGGATGCCGCCGGGATGCACCGCCGTCGCCCGCACGCCGCGGTCCCTGTGGCGCCGGTCGAACTCCACCGCGAACAGCACGTTGGCGGTCTTCGACCGACCGTAGGCGACGAACTCGGCATAGGGCGTGCGCTCGAAGTTCGGGTCGTCCAGGTCGACGTCCGAGAAACGGTGACCGGCCGACGACAGGTTCACCAAACGCGAGCCGGGCGCGAACAACGAGGCGATCCGGTTCACGAACACGAAGTGGCCCAGGTGGTTGGTCCCGAACTGGGTCTCGAAGCCGTCTGCGGTCTTGCCGAACGGTGTGGCCATGACGCCGGCATTGGCGATCACCAGATCGAACGGCTTGCCCGCCGCCGCCAGCGCGTCGGCCGCCGCGCGGACGCTGGCCAGCGAGGCGAGGTCCAGTTCGATCAACTCGAGGCCGGGGATGCCGGCCGTCACGGCGCGGGCCTTGGTCAGATCGCGGGCCGCGCCGGTCACCTGCGCGCCATGCGCCGCGAGCGCGCGGGCCGTCTCGACGCCCAGGCCGGCCGAGACGCCGGTGACCAGCACACGCTTACCGGTCAGGTCCACGCCCTCCAGCACCTCGTCGGTCGTGCTGTCGTGTCCAAAGGCCTTGCTCATGATCGTTCTCCGCATTGGGGCGACGGCAGGGCCGCGCCGTTGTCCGTGAATTTGGCGGCGAACGTCTCATCACGCGCGCCCAATCGCCTCGAACCGTTGCCTGATCCTCTCACCGAAGCCCTTCGCACGCGTCCGGCCCTTGCGCGTATAGGCATACGATCCGATCATCCGACCATGGCCGACCTGCTCGAATCCCTGCGCGCGACCGCCCTGCGCCACGCCGCCGACACCCGAACCGCCACGCCGCTTTCGGGCCTGTTCATCCATCGGGCGGAGGCGCCTTCGGGCCTGATGTCAGGCGTCTACGAGCCGATGGTCTGCCTGGTCCTTCAGGGCGCCAAGGAGGTGCTGATCGGCGATCAGGTGCTGCGCTACGATCCCCAGGGGTACTTCATCGCCTCCCTCGACCTGCCGGCCGCCGGCCGCATCGTCGAGGCCAGCCGAGACCGGCCCTACCTGGCGGTCAGCCTCCGCCTGTCGCGCGACGTGCTGGCCTCGCTTCTGCCCAGCGTGCCTGCCCCGCCCGAACGGCCCGACGCCCGGGCGCAGGCGTTCGCGGTCAGCCCCGTCACCCGCGACCTGGTCGATCCCTGGACCCGGCTGATCGCGCTGCTCGATACACCCGCCGACCTGCCGGTCCTGGCGCCGCTGATCGAGCGCGAGATCCTCTACCGGCTGCTCCAGGGGCCGCAGGGCCCGGTCCTGCGCCAGATCGCGACCGGCGACAGCCGCCTCTCCCGCGTGCGCCGCGCCGTCGAGTGGATCCGCACCCACTTCGACCGGCCCATGCGCGTGGAAGACCTGGCCGACCTGGCGGGCATGAGCGCCGCCTCGTTCCACCGCCATTTCAAGGCCGCCACGGCCATGAGTCCGTTGCAGTTCCAGAAGACGCTCCGCCTTCAGCACGCCCGCAACCTGCTGATCGCCAGCCGCGACGTCAGCCGCGCCGGCTACGCCGTGGGCTACGAAAGCGCCTCGCAGTTCAGCCGCGAATACGCCCGCCACTTCGGCGCCCCGCCTGCCCGCGACGCCGTGCGCCTGCGGGGCGAGACCGCCGCCCTCGAAGCCCTGACCTGACAGGTTGACGTCACGGGCGGCTTGGCAGGGCCGGCGCGGATGGGGCAAGGTCCGCCGCGATGCCTGACGAACGCAAGAGAGACCGCTACGCCATCCGCCCGGACAAGTCCGGCTTCACGGTTTTCGTCATCTGGACCAGCGAGCCGGCGATCGTGGGCGGCGCGCCCCAGGTCGGCTTGTCCGAGGAAGACGCCCGCCACACCCTGGGCCTGCTCAACGAACAGTCCCGCCGTGGCGACTCGTCGATGCGGCGCAATCCCTGAGGCGGGCGCTCAGCCCAGCGCCGCCAACTCGGCCCTCTGCTTTTTCGTCAACCCCTTGCAGATGAGCCGGTAGCTGCCCTCGGCCAGCCGCACGATCTCATCGGCCGGCACGTCGCTGTCCAGGTCGATGCTGATCCAGAACCGCCGGTCCAGATGCGAGCGGTGGCCGACGCCCGCGTACTGCTCGCGCAGGATCTCGGCCAGATGGGGATCGCATTTGACGATCACGTTCTGGGGTCCGCGCACCGCCAGGATCGCGAACATCTTGCCCATCACCTTGTAAAGGATCACCAGCGGCTCGCGGCCGCGCGAGGCGGTCATCGGCTCGCCCACGGCTCCCGGCAGCGCCTCCAGCCGCGCCTGCAGCGCCAGCGTCTGTGGACCCAACTCCATGGCTGGAGCGTACGGCGGGGCTCAGGCCTTGGCCAGTTGCTCGCCCATCAGCCGGTGCAGCAGGTTGATGGCCTTCAGCGGCCGGATCATCACCTTGAAGTGGACAATCCGCTCGCCGTCCGGCGTGCATTCGATCAGGTCGACGCCGTTGATCGTGATGCCCTCGATCTGCGTCTCGAACTCCAGCACAACGCCGGTCTCGTTCGCCCACTCGCGGGTGTAGCGGAAGCCCTCGCCCCCGAGCACCGACAGCGCCCCGACCAGGTACTTGAACGTGATCTCGCGCCCCCGCTGCGGCGTGTGCACCACCGGGCTCTCGAAGACCGCGTCTTCATCCAGCAGCGCCCAGAGCACCTTCGTGTCGTGGCTCTCCATGTAGGCGCGCCAGCCGTCGATCGCGGGCAAGGTCATGCGATGTTCCCCCAGAGGCCAAAGACGATCAGGCCCAGGCCGACCGCATAGAGCGCCCAGCCCGGATGGCGGCCGCGCGTGCCCCAGAAGTTGCCGACCACAGCGAACAGATACGACGATCCGACCAGCAGGCCCACTGCCAGCTTGGCCTGCGGCCCCACCGCCGTGACGGCCACCAGCATCAGGGCTGCCCCGCCCAGCAGCCAGTTGAACGTCGAATACTGCAGCAGCGCCGCCGTCAGCCGCCGGATCACCGGCGACAGCCGCGTCTGCGCGGTCACCGGCGCCACCATCAGCTTCTGGGTCAGCACGCCGTGGATCACCGCCACGCCGCCGCCGATCATTCCGGCCCACAGGAGGGCCCAGTCCTGAACCTGCATGACCATACACTTATGTATGGTCGGAGCGCTTGGCGAGTCAATACACTCGTGTATGGTACCCGCGATGACCCCAAAGCGGCTCTCCAGGAACGCGTGGCTCCGTCACGGCCTGCTCACTCTGGCAGGCGAGGGGCACAACGGGCTGAAGGTGGGCGCGATGGCCGCGGGCCTGGGCGTGTCGCGCGGCAGCTTCTACTGGCACTTCGCCGACATCGACGACTTCCGCACCCAGCTGCTGGCCGCCTGGCGGAAGGCCACGACCGACCAGGTGATCCGCGACCTCGACGCCCGCGCCACGGGTCCTGGAGGATTGAAGCTGCTGCTCCAGCGCACGATGCGCCCCGGCCGCAGCCTCGAGCGGGCCGTCCGCGCCTGGGCCGCCGAAGACGCCCAGGTCGCCGCAGCCCTCGCCGAGGTCGACAGCCGCCGCCTGGCCCGGGTCGAAACCCTGCTCACCGACGCCGGCGTCCCCGCCGATCGCGCCGCGCCGCGCGCCGCCTTCCTCTACTGGGCCTACCTGGGTCAGTCGGTGGTCATGGACCCGCGCCACAACGCCATCCCGCCCGAGGCCCTCGACGACATCGCCGCGCTGTTCGAGAGCTAGGCTCGCAGCCCCGCCGCGACCGCCCGGTTGGCCTCGTTCTCGGCGCGCCGCCGTGCGATTTCCTCGGGCGTCAGCCCGTCCAGGTTCATGTAGTCCCGCTTCCACCCCGCGACCGGCCACGTCAGCGGCGTCTGCACGGTCGTCCGCGGCGCCGTTGCGCTCTCCAGCAGCGCCAGCGCCATCTCGATCACCAGGTCCTGCGAGCCAACGTCCCGCGGCAATCCCGCGGCGTTGCCCAGCGGCACGTCCGAGAACAGGAACCTGGGCGCCCCCACCTGCTCCACGACATCCTTCGCCGCGCCCACGACCACCGTGGCGACGCCCGCCGCCTCCAGCGTACGCGCCACCAGCGTCATCGACTGGTGGCAGACAGGACAGTTGGCCACCAGCACGGCGGCGTCGGCGCCGTCCTCCCGCACCCGGGCCAGCACCTGCGGCGCATCGACCTCCAGGGTGTGCCGCTGGCTGCGGTTGGTGGGCACGCCGTGGAAGCGCGCCGCCACCTCGCCGATCCGCCCGGCCGCCGCCGCCCTCTGCAACGCCCGCAGCGGGAACCAGCAATTCTGGTCGTCGGATAGGTGTGCCTGGTCCACCGCCACGTGGCTGACCCGCAGGTCGTGCGCGACGCTCACGTCCCCCGACCACACCTCATAGAACTTGGCCGCCGCGTTGTAGGCCGCCCCTGGTCCCTGGTCGCCCAACTCGGGCCGATAGGGCGCCGCCGTCGTCAGCAGCGCCACTCGCGCCTCGGCCAGCCTCCGTCCCAATGGGGCGAAGGGCGTCTCCTCGAACGCCGCATACCGATACGGCGCATACCCCAGCGCGCCGTACCAGGCATGGGTGCGCGCGATGTAGTCGATGGGCGGGTCGGGCGACGACATGCGCCCAACCTACCGCAAACCCTTCCTGTTTGCGGCGGCGCTCTCGCACATGGTCGGTTCGTGTGGCGGGGCCCTCTCCCCCTTGCGGGGAGAGAGACCTGCTCGGCCCCCTACTTCACCAGCGCATCGTAGACCCACGTCCGGTTCTTCCGCTGATACTCCTGCGCCAGCTCGCGGGCCTGGATCATGAAGATCACGAAGGTCTCATTCTTCGGGTCGACCCAGAACTCGGTGCCGGCGATGCCCCACCACGAGAACGTCCCGTTCCCCGGCCGCTGAAGCTTGTCGTCGTTCACCAGGCTGAACCCGAGGCCGAAGCCCATGCCCGGACCGGGGAAGAACACGCCGGCGCGCCGGGTCTCGGGCGTCGTCTCGTCCTGCCGCATCCGCATCAGCGTCTCCTTCTTCAGGATCCGCACGCCCTTGTACTCGCCGTCCCCGGACAGCATCAGCGCGAAGCGTAGGTAGTCCTCGGCCGTCGACGAGAGCCCGCCGCCCGCCGACTGCATCACCGGCGGCTTGGTGTAGTCGAAGTACATGAAGGGCACGGCCGTCTTCGGCTCGGCGAACCGCGCCGCCTTGGCCGCGGGTTGCCAGAAGCCCGTGTCGGTCATGCCCAGCGGGCCCGTCACGCGCTCGCGAACCAGGACGTCAAGCGGCTTGCCGCCCGCCACCTCGACCACCGCGCCCAGCACGTCGGTCGAGCGCGAGTAGTTCCACGCCGTCCCCGGCTCGGCCTTCAGCGGCAGCGCCGCGATCAGCTTGGCGTACTCGCGATTGTTCACGTCGTTGCGGTTCTCACCGCCCGCCGCCCAGGCCTTGGCGATCGGCGCGTTCGGCTGGATGAAGCCGTAGATCAGGCCCGAGGTATGGCTCATCAGGTGGCGCACCAGCATCGGCTTGGTCGCCGGGACGCTGGACCCGTCGGCCTGCCACACCTTCAGGTCCTTGTATTCCGGCAGGTACTTCGAGACCGGCGCATCGACGTCCAGCTTGCCCTCTTCGACCAGCGTCATCGCCACGACCGATACGATCGGCTTGGTCATCGAGAAGATCCGCCAGATGGTCTCGGCGTCGGGCGTCTTCGTCTGGCCCGGCCCCTGCACGCCGAAGCCTTCCTGGAACGCCACCTTGCCCTTGCGGCCCACAAGCAGATACGCGCCGGCGATCTTGCCGCTGGCGACGTCCGCCTTCAGCGCCTGCCGCGCCACATCCAGCTTGGCCGGATCGAACCCCAGCGCCGCGGCATCGCCCATCACCAGCGACGACGCCTTGGCGTCCACGGCCTTGGCCGCGACCGCCGGCGATCCCGCGGCCACCGCCGCCGCCAACGCCCCGGCCAGCAATCCGACCTTTAGAAACCCCGCCATGTTTTCCCCCTCATGCTCTTTCGCGCCAGGGTAGCTCGCGCCCTCACATGTCTCCAGGATTTCAGAATGTCGCCACCCCTTGGCCTCGCCTGACGGGGTCGCCACACTGCGTCGGGATGACCGCGCCGATTCTGCAGGACCTGGCCCGACAGTACGGCCTGAAGCCGGCGTCCGCGCTCGACCCGTTGGTTGAGCCACGCGACAGGCCGCTGCCGTTCTCCCCGGCCGCCGCTGACCCCGACTTCGTCGTCATCGATGTCGAGACCGCCTGCAACCGGGCCTCCAGCATCTGCCAGATCGGCATCGTGGGGTTCGCGGGCGGCCGCGAGGTCTTCGCCTACGAGACCCTGGTCGACCCGCAGGACTCCTTCAGCCCCTTCAATACCCGGCTGCACGGCATCGGCCCCCAGCACGTCGCCGACCAGCCCAGTTTTCCGCGCCTGTATGGCACGCTGCTCGAACACCTGGGCGGCCGCGTCACGGTGGCCCATTCCAACTTCGACCAGGGCGCGCTCAATGCCGCCTGCCGGATCGCGGGGCTGCCGATGATCCGCAGCCGCTGGCTCGACAGCGTGAAGGTCGCCCGCCACGCCTGGCCCGACCTGCCGACCCACCGGCTCAACGCGCTGGCCAGCCATCTCGACCTGGAGCACAAGCACCACGACGCCCTCAGCGACGCCCGCGTCGCCGGCTGGGTGGTCGTCCGCGCCATGGAGACGACCGGCCTCGACCTCGCGGGCTACCTGGCCGCGCCCTGGAGAGGCCAGACCCCGCGGCGGGGTCGAAAGCTTCGCCCCGCCCCGGCCGCCAAAGGCCCTCTGGCCGGCGAGAGGGTCGCGTTGATCGCCTCGCCGCACGACACCGACCTGCCGGCCCGGATCGCCGCCGCCGGCGGCCGCGTCATGGCTGGCGTCGGCCGCACCACCACCCTGCTGGTCGTCGCCGGCCCCCGCCCCTTCTCCGCCGGGGTCCGCACCAGCGCCGACTTCCTCAAGGCCGAAGCCCTCGCCGCCGACGGCGGGACCATCAGCATCCTCACCGCCGACGAGCTGCGCGACCGCATCGCCGCGGCGGCATAGACTGCCGAGCCAGGAGACGAACCAGATGTCGGCCTGCCACGCTTTTTCGGACAGAGCCTAGGCATGCGGCCGCTGATCATGGTCGGGGCCGGGCGCGGATCGCTGCCCCGCATCGTCGCCGAGGCCGCGGCCGCCCGGGGCCGCCCCCTGTCGGGCTACGTGGAGTTCGGCGACAATCCCGAGCCGCCCACAACCCCGCTGGAGCGACTCGGCGACGCGGCGCTGCTGGATGACCCGGCCTTCCTGGCGGGCGTCGATCTCGTCGTCGCCGTTCAGGGCGCCGCGCGCCGGCCGCTCGCGCTCCAGCTGTTGCAGGCCCAGGCCAGCCTCCCGCCGCTGGCGCACCCCGCCGCCACGATCTCCACGACCGCGACCCTGGGCGCGGGCACGGTCGTGTCCGCCGGAGCGATCGTGCAGTCCGACGCCCGCATCGGTCGCTTCTGCCTGCTGAATACCGCCGCCTCGATCGACCACGACAATTCGGTCGGCGACTTCGTCTCGATAGCGCCAGGCGTCCACGCGGCGGGCTACGTCACGATCGAGGACGAGGCGTTCGTGGGCCTCGGCGCCGTCATCATCAACGGCGTGACCGTCGGCGCCGGCGCCACCGTCGGCGCGGGCGCCGTCGTGACCCGCAACGTCCCGGCCGGCGCCACGGTGGTCGGCAATCCGGCCCGCGTCCTCCCGCCGAAGACGTAGGGCCACACACGTCAGACCGTGGGCACGGTCCCCCCGTCGATGAGGAACTCCGCGCCGGTGATTGCGGCGGCGCGGTCCGAGGCGAGGAAGGCGATCAGGTTGGCCACCTCCTCCGGCTTCGCCGGACGGCCCAGCGGGATGCCGCCCAGCGAGTCCATGATGATCCGCTTGCCCCCTTCGCGATCAACCCCGGCCTCCCGCGCGAGACGGTCGGCCAGCGCCACGGACGCCTCGGTCTCGATCCAGCCGGGCGAGACGCGCACCACCCGCACGCCCCGGGGCGCGACCTCCTTCGAGAGGCTCTTGCTGTAGGTCGACAGGGCCGCCTTCGCCGCCGCGTAGGCAGTCGTCGCTTCCGGCAGCGGCATCACGCCCTGGATCGACGTCACGTGGACGACCACGCCGCCGCCCTGCTCGAGCATGCCGGGGACCAGCGCGCGGTCCAGGCGGACCGCGGGCATCAGGTTGAGCGCGAGCTCGCCGGCCCAGACATCGTCGCTCAGGGCCGCGAAACCACCGGCCGGGGCCGACGACCCGCCCAGCATATGGACCAGGATATCCACCCCGCCGAACCGCTGCCGCACCGCGGACGCGACCGTCTGACAGCCCTCAGCCGTGCTGAGGTCCGCGGCGAGGAAATCGTCATCCGCCGCGCCGTCCCCTCGCGACCTTGCGACCGTCAACACCCGCGCGTCCAGTTCGCGAAACAGGGCCGCCGTGGCGGCGCCTGCGCCGCGCGTCCCCGAGGTGATCAGGGCGCGCCTGCCCTCCAGCGACAGGAACCCGCTCATGCGCCGATCTCCAGCGAGCTGATCCCATGCGCGTCCAGCCGGAAGGCGAACTTCAGGACCGCCGGACTGCCGGGGAAGTCGCCGGTCACCTGCGCCTCAACCACCGTCGCACCGTCGACCTGGTCGGCGCTCAGCGGCTCCAGCACCGTCCGATAACGCGCCTTGGTCTCCGTCCAGCAGTCGCCGATCGCCTGGCGCCCGCGATAGGTGCGGCCCTCGTCGGTCACGGCGGCGTCGGGCGTGAACGTGCCGGTCAGGGCATCGCGCGCGCCCTCACGGTCGGCGTCGAAGTAGGTTTCAATCGCGGGGTGCAGGTCCATGCGTCGCTCCTGTGTCTGAGCCTGAAAGTTAGACCTCGACATTTGTCGCGATAAGCGGGACGAACTGGGATCATGCATCCCGTAATCCGCAACAATGTACCGCCCCGGCCTCGGTGACCTGGACGCCGTGCTGGCGATCGCCCGGCACGGCTCGTTCCGCCGCGCCGCGCTCGACCTCGGCGTCTCGACCACCGCGCTCAGCAACGCGGTGGCGAAGCTGGAAGCGGCCCTCGGCGTGCGCCTGTTCAATCGCACGACGCGCAGCGTGGCGCTGACCGACGCCGGGCGCGGCTTCGTGGACCAGGTCGGACCAGCCCTCCACGACATCCATGGCGCGATGGACTTCGCGCGCGGGCAGCAGGCGACGCCGTCCGGCGTCCTGCGGATCAACGCGTTCGCGACCGCCGCCCGCGAGGTCCTGTCGCCCCTGATCCTCGAGTATCTGCGGCGTCACCCCCAGGTGCACGTCGAGCTCGTCACCGAGGGCCGGCTGGTCGACGTGGTGGCCGACGGCTTCGACCTGGGGATCCGCGTCGCCGACCTGGTCCCTACCGACATGATCGCCGTACCCCTGGGACCCGCGCTTCGCTACGTGGTGGTGGGCTCGCCCGACTACCTTGAGGCCCACCCCGCGCCGCAGGTCCCGAGCGACCTCCTGGGCCATGCCTGCATCCGCGTCCGCCTGCCGAACGGCGCACCCTTCCGCTGGCCGTTCGACCTGCGCGGCGAGACCATCCACATCGACGTGGACGGGCCGATCACCCTGGACGAAGCCGGACTGTCGAGGACGGCGGTCCTGGAAGGGCTGGGCCTCGGGTTCTTCATGGAGCCCGACGTGCGCAGCGACATCGCGGCCGGCCGCCTCGTCCCCGTCCTCGACGCCTTCGCCCTGCAGCGCCCGCCGCTGTGTCTCTACTATCCGGGACGGCGCAACCCCTCGGCCGCCCTGAAGGCGTTCATCGCCCTGGCCCGCGAGGTCGGCGCCCACACAACACGCTAACGACTTCCGTCGCGAGACCGATCAGAAGTCGCGGGTGACCCGCAGGGCCAGGGTGCGGGGGCGGAGCGGCGTCTCCTGGGCCTGGGTCCGGAAGCTGAACGGGTTGCCGAACGCCAGGGTGTCGCCGCGGCTGTCGAGGGCGTTGTCCAGCGCGAGCCGCAGGCTGTGGTCGCCGGAGCGAACCGTCGCCGACAGCCGCAGTTCGCCATAGCCGCCCATGGCCGCCGCGTTGCGCAGGTCCAGGTTCAGCCGCGATCGTCCTGTGTAGGCATAGCTGGCGGCGACATCGAGGTCGCGGGCCTCGCCAAGGGCCACGCGATAGCTCGCCGAGGCAGCGAAGGTGAGGTCGGGCACGCCGGGAAGTCCGGCGTCGGACCGTCCCGGCGACCCCGGGGCCGGGCGCCGCAGATCCGGGTCCTGCCAGACCATGTTCGCAGCCAGCGACAGGGCGCCCCGCTCGAAGCCGCCTTCGATCTCGACACCCCGGCTGCGGCCCTCGCCGAGGTTGGCGGTGAAAGGCAGTCCGGAGGGCAGAACAAGGTCGGCCTGGATGGCGGTCCACTTGGCCTGGAACACCGCGGCGCGCAACGCCAGGCCATCCCGACGCCACCGCAGGCCGGCCTCGTAGCTCCACAGCTCGTCGCCGGCGTAGCGCCGCAGGGGCTGGGGGTCGCCGGGCCCGACGCCGAACGCCTGGCGGGTGTCCCCGCTGGTGTTGAACCCCGCCGTCCGATAGCCCTCCGCCGCCAGCACATACACCGTCAGGCCCGGCGCCGGTCGATAGGCCGCCAGCAGCTTCGGCGCGAAGCCCGTGTCGTGGGAGACTCCGGCAAAGCTGCGGATGGGGACGCCCAGCCTAATGTCCGATCGCGTCCGCAGGCGCGCGGCGTACAGGCGGCCGCCGACGGTCAGGGTCAGGTCCCGGCCGACGTCGTACGACACCTCGCCGAAGGCGGCGCTTTCCCGCAGGCGGTCGCGCCGCACCTCCGCATAGGCCGCCACGGGGTCAGCCGCATGGAGTTCGCTGTCCAGGTGCTGGTCGCCGATCGCGTTGAAGACGCCGGCGGTCAGCCGCAGGCCCCGCCCGTTCCTCGACGAGACGCGGACCTCGGACACCACGCCGCGGATCTCGTTGCCATCCTCGAAGGTCGAGGGACGACCCCCGCCCGCCACCAGGGTCGCCGGGGCCTGGGCGGCGTCGTAGATCGTGCCGACCTCGTGATCGAGCGCGCCGACGCTGGCTGTCAGCTCCCCCCAGCCCGGCGTCCAGCGCGCCGTGGCGAACGCGGCCAGGAAGTCATTGTCATGCGGCTCGGCGGCCGCCGTCGTGCGCACGCGCGCGCCGCCAGCGGCGTCGACGTAGTGGGCGTCGCGGGTGTTGATCGCCTGATTCACCAGGGTCGCCTCCAGGACCAGATCGTCCTGGGCGCGCCACAGCCCCGAGACGCGCAGGCCCCGACGCGTGGAGCGACCCACGTTCGAGCGCCCCAGTCGCGGGTTGTCGAGGTATCCGCCGGCGACCTCGGACCAGGCGACGGCGCGCACCCCGCCGCGGCCCTCCGCGAGGGGCAGGTTCCACACGCCCTCGGCCAGGCCCGACGGCGCGCCGTGGGCCGTGACCGAAGCGCCCAGCGACACCCGCCCCGACGCCAGCGCCGTGTCGGCCGCCTTGGGGACCAGCTGCAGGATGCCGCCGATGGAGCCCGCGCCATACAGCGAGCCCTGGGGCCCTCGCAGCACTTCGACGCGGGCCAGGTCGATCAGCGGCAGGTCGGGGTTCGGCGCGTTGTAGGTGAGCCGGAAGTCCCCGAGATAGAGCCCCACCGTCGACTGGGTGTGTCCCGTCAGCGGCCCGTCCGACAGCCCCCGCAAGAGAACCTTATCCCGCCCGGGTCCCAGATTGGTGACGGTCACGCCCGCCACGAGCAGCGTCAGGTCAGCAACGTCGCCCACCCCCCGCCGCTCCAGCTCGGCCCCGGAGGCCGCCGTCAGGCCGTAGGGCGACGCCGACAGCAGCGTCTCGGTCTTGTCGGCTGTGACCACCAACTCGCCCACCTCGGTCGGCGGCGGCGCCTGCTGCGGCGCCGCGACCGGTCGTTGCGCGCGCGAAGACGGACGGGCGCGGATCACCACGGTGCGCTGGTCCGGGCGGGCGGCGACGCAGTCCGAGCCGTCCAGCAGCCGCGCCAGCGCCTGATCCAGGTCCAGGCGGCCGGAGACGCCGGCCCGCCCGCCGCAGCGCGCGCCCGGCGCGAAGCCCAGGGAAACCCCGGCCTGCCGGGCGAGCGCCATCAGGGCCGCCTGGCGGGGCTGCTCGGGAATGGCGATCGACACGGCTGTCTCGCGCGCCAGGGCGGTTCGCGGCACGGCCCCCAGGGCGACGAGGATTGCGGCCAGACCCAGGGTCCGGCGGCGACTAGGCATGCAGACCGCCGACTCAGCGCGCCTGGCGACGCAGGCTCAGCCTGACACTATCGGGAAGCCGATCGGCCTGCACGGGCAGGAACGCAGAAAGGGACTGCAGCATGGCGTCCTCGCCGCCGACGGCCAGGATCGCGGTGACCGGCAGTCCGGCGGCGTCGGGGGCCACGGTGATGGGCGTCTTCACATAGCGGTTCAGGGTCGCGACGACCTCGCCGAGCGGCTCGCCGCGGAAGACCAGGCGGCCTTCGGTCCAGGCCAGCACGGCGTCGGGATCGGCCGCCGTGACGACGTCTTCGACCCCGCCCGCGCGGTGCGACAGCGCCTGCCCGGCCCGGAGGCGGGCGATGGGCTGCGCCTGCGGCGTCGCCGCGGGCCGGACTTCGACGACGCCCCGCCGGACCGTGACGCGCACGACGCCCCCGTGACGCAGGACGTTGAACTCGGTGCCCACGACCCGGATCTCGCGGTCGCCCGCCTCGATCAGGAAGGGCCGGCCCGGGTCCTTCGCGACGTCGAACACCGCCTCGCCGGCGTCGGCCATGACCACCCGCCGTTCGCTGCGGCCCATCCGGGCCGTCAGCCGCGATCCGCCGTTCAGCGTGATGTGGCTTCCGTCCGCCAGCGCGAAGACCTGCCGCTGGCCGGCCGCGGTCTCCAAGGTCTGCGTGCGGGGCATCCCCGTCCAGAGCATCGTGCCGAGGAAGATCACCGCGATCAGGCTGGCGGCGATCGCGCCCAGCCAGGGCAGCGGCCGCCGGGCCACGCGCGGCTTCAAGGTCACCACCGTCGGCGCGAGCGTCACCTGGTCCAGATCGGACCAGACCTGCTCCACGGCCTCGTAGGCCGCCAGATGCTCAGGAGATTCCGCCAGCCACGCCTCGAAGGCCAGCCAGTCGTCGCCGTCGGCGTCGTCGGACGACAGCCGGACATGCCACGCCACCGCTCGGTCGCGCACGATCGCCCCAAGCGGCGGAGGACCGGGCGGGGGCTGGTCGGGCGGCAGGTTGTCGGACGGCGCGCTCATGGCGTGAAAAAGGTCTCCTCAGCCATAGACGCCGCCGCGCGGTCAGGTCCGCAATTCATCGCTCGATCTCGGCCATCAGCGTGCGCAGCGCGGTCATGATGTACTTCTCCACCGAGCTTCTGGAGAGGCCCAGCCGCTGGGCGACCTCGGCGTGGCTGAGCCCGTCGAACTTGTGCAGGCGGAACGCCGCGGCCACCTGGGGCGGCAGGCGCTCGACCCCGTCCAGCAGCTTCTGAAGCCGCTGGCGCGACGCCACCGCCTCGTCGGCCGGGGTGTCCGGCGCGGCGGGCTCGGAGCCTTCCCCGACGGTCTCCCGGTTCCAGGTGTCGTCGCGCGCCGCTTGTCGCCGCTGCTGCTTCGCCCGGTCCAGCATCAGGTTTGACCCGACGCGATAGAGAAAGGCGTCGGCGCTGCGCAGGTCTTCCGGGGGCTCCATGTCGCGGATCTTGAGGAACAGATCCTGGACAACGTCCTCCGCCATGGCCGCCGAGCCCGTGCGCAGGGTGAAGAACCGCACAAGGTCGGGCCGCTTGCGCAGGTAGGCGGCGATCAGCGGCGGCGGATCGGCCATGTCGTCGCAAGGCGTCCCGGTTTCAGCGAAGCCCGACTGTTCGGGCATTTGCCCTGGCCGCGCAATCGAGCGCTTCGCCGCGCCGCTGAAAAAAGATTCGCCGGCGATTGAGGAGGTCCGCCCGCGGCGTCGTCAGCTCATCGGGGGCCGATGCCTGGAGGCCAAGACTTGAGCGAACCGTTGCGTAACACCGAGCTGCCGCCGTCCGTCGCGCCGCGTCCGCAGGCCAGGGCCCAGATGGTGGTCGCCGGTCCATCCCATCCGCAGAGGCTGGACTTCGAGCGCTTCGTCGAGGCGCGCTTCGAGCAGGCTTTCGGGGCCCGCGTCCCGCGCCACTATCCCCTGGTGACGGGTCTGCGCGCGCCGGATGGAGCGGTGCTGGCCGCCGCCGGCGTGCGGTTCGCCGAGGCCGCCCCCCTGTTCCTGGAACGCTATCTGGACAGTCCGGTCGAGCAGGCTGTCGCCGAGGCGTTCGGTCGCCCGGTGGCCCGCGAAAGCATCGTGGAGATCGGGTCGCTGGCGTCCGACTCCCCCGCCGCGTCGCTGCAGATGTTCAATGCGCTGGCCACCTGGCTGGCTTCGGTCTGCGGCCGCCGCTTCGCCGTCGCCACCGCCCGGCCCGACCTGCAACGGCTGCTGGGCCGGGCCGGCTTCGGCCTGCGACCGCTGGGCGACGCCGATCCGGCCCGCCTGGGCGAAGGCGCCCACGACTGGGGCAGCTACTATGACCGCGCGCCGCGGGTGTTCGCCGGCGAGATCGGCGTGTCCAGCGCGCTGCCAAACCTTCGCGAGCGTCTGCGCGCCCGGTCGACGGCCCGTGCCGTCCGTCGTCTGCGGGCGGTGACGTCGTGAGCCGGGTTCTGTCGGCGATCGCCGACCACGCCCGGACATCGCCTGACGCCGCGGCCCTCGTGGGCCCGGACGTCCGGTTGACCTGGGTCGAACTCGGGCAGGAGATCGCGCGCACCGAGGCCTGGCTGCGGGAGCGGCTCGCCAGATCGTCGCCCGGCGCTCCGGTGGGCGTTGCGCTCGACAATGGTCCAGCCTGGGTCGTCGTCGACCTGGCGCTGATGGCGCTGGGCCGGCCCAGCGTCCCCCTGCCCCCCTTCTTCACGCCCGAACAGCGCATGCACGCCCTCACCGACGCAGGCGCCTGCCTGCTGGTGCGGCCCCCCGCCACGGCGACATCCCCCATCCTCGCCGTGGCGGGCTCGGCCATCGCAGCCGACGAGCTGGCCCTGCCGCCGCGCACGTTGCATCCCGGCACGGCCAAGGTGACCTACACCTCCGGCTCCACCGGTGCGCCCAAGGGGGTCTGTCTCTCGTTGGCGCAGATGGAGGCCGTGGCCGCCTCGCTGGTCGAGGTGATCGGACGCGAGTTCGCCGGACGCCATCTGGCGGTGCTGCCGCTGGGCGTGCTGCTTGAGAATGTCGCCGGTCTCTATCCGACCCTTCTGGCAGGCGGCTGTTACGAAGCGCGAGGTCTCGCCGACCTGGGCTTCGCCGACGGCCTGCACCCCGACATCGCCCGGCTCGCCGAGGTGGTCGAGGCCGCGGGCGCCAACAGCCTGATCCTCGTGCCAGAACTGCTGCGCGCTCTGACCGCGTGTCTGGCGATGACCGGGCGCCGGCTGCCGGCCCTGAAGCTGGTCGCCGTGGGCGGCGCCAAGGTCGCGCGACAGCTCATCCTCGGGGCGCGATCCGTCGGCATTCCCGCCTACGAGGGCTATGGCCTCAGCGAGTGCGCCTCGGTGGTCGCGCTGAACACGCCCCACGCGGACCGCCCCGGCGCCGTCGGCCGTGTCCTGCCGCACCTGTCGCTCAGTATCGCCGCGGATGGCGAGGTGCTGATCGGTCCGGCGCCCTTCCTGGGCTATGTGGGCGGGCCGCCGCAGGCCGGCGCGCTGGCCACGGGCGACATCGGGACGATCGACGCCGAGGGCTTCCTGTCGATCACCGGACGCAAGACGAACCTGATCATCACCGCCTTCGGCCGCAATATCGCGCCCGAGTGGGTGGAGAGCGAACTGCTGGCCCAGCCCGAGATCGCCCAGGCGGCGGTCTTCGGAGAAGGCGCGGCGGAACTCTGCGCCGTGCTGGTCCCCTCGCGCGCCGACATCCCGCCCGCGGCCCTTCAGGCCGCCGTGGCCCGGGCCAACGACAGCCTGCCGGCCTACGCCCGCGTCGGCCGCTGGCGCGGCTCTGCGCCCTTTGACCCCGGCCGGGGCGAGCTGACCGGCAACGGGCGCCCCCGCCGCGCGGTGCTGCGCGAAACCCACCGCGCCTTCATCGACCCACAGACCTGAGGCAAAGCCGATGTCCTTCTTCGAGCGGCTCGAGCGGGAAACCTCCGCCGAGCGCCTGGCCCTTTATTCCGTCCCGCAGCTGGTGGACGGGGTCTCCGGCCGGATCACCCGCGAAACCTATGTGGCCTACCTGGCCGAGGCCTATCACCACGTCAGCCAGACCGTGCCGCTGCTGACCGCCGCGCGCGATCGGATGGACGCCGCCCACGCGCCGTTCCGCGCCGCGCTCGACGAGTACATCGCCGAGGAGACCGGCCACGAACAGTGGGTGCTGAACGACATCGCCCGCGCCGGCGGCGACGCCGAGGCGGTTCGCACCGGCGCCCCGCGCGCCGCCACCGAGCTGATGGTCGCTTACGCCCACGACTACGTCTCGCGAATCAATCCGATGGGCATGTTCGGCATGGTCTACGTGCTGGAGGGCACCAGCATCGCGCTCGCCACCCATGGCGCCGGCGCAGTGTCCAAGGCGCTTGGGCTCGGTCCCGAGTGCTTCAGCTACCTCAGCTCCCACGGGTCGCTCGACCAGGAGCACATGAAGTTCTTCGCCGGGCTCATGGACACCGTCGAAGACCCCGCGGACGAGGCCGCGATCCTGCACGTCGCCAGGCGGATCTTCGTCCTGTTCGCCGACATGTTCCGGTCCATCCCCCACGAAGCGAGGCTCGCCCATGCGGTTTAAGGGACAACGCATCGCCGTCACCGGCGGCGCCGGCGAGATCGGCGGCCGCATCGTCGAACAGCTGCTCCGAGAGGGCGCGACCGTCGCCGTCCTGGACCGCCAGCCGCCCCAGGGCGTGCAGGCCCGCCACATCGCCTGCGACCTGGCCGATCCGGAGGGTCTGGAGGCCGTCGCCGCCACCCTGGCGACCGAGCGGTGGGACGTGCTGATCAACCTGGCGGGCGTCCAATACTTCGGCCCGATAGAGGGCGAGACACCGGACAGCCTGCGCCGCACCCTGGCGATCAACCTGCTGGCGCCCATGCGCCTGGCCCAGGCGGTGACGCCCGGGATGCGGGCGCGCGGCGTCGGCCAGATCGTCAACATCGGCTCGATCTTCGGGTCGATCAACTTCGCCCACTTCGCCAGCTATTCCAGCTCCAAGGCCGGGTTGCGCGCCTTCAGCCAGGCCCTCCGTCGCGAGCTGGCCGGGACGGGCGTCGACGTCACCTACGTCGCCCCGCGCGCGGTGAGGACCGCCTTCAACAGCGCCAAGGTCCTGGAGTTCGCGGCCCTCACCAAGATGGCCATGGACCCGCCCGACCAGGTTGCGGCCCGCATCGTGGACGCCGTCGCCGCACGCCGGCGCGACGTCTACCTGGGCTTCCCCGAGGCCCTGTTCGTCCGCCTCAACGCCCTGTTTCCCGCCGTGGTCGACAGCGCGCTGGCCGCCGCCGACCGGCGGGTCGCCCAACTCTTCGCCTGATCCAAAGGACTTACCCCATGTGCAAGACGCTCATCGCCCTCACCGCCCTGGCCCTGATGTCGGGCTCGGCCCTCGCCCAGCCCGCCGGGCTGGACGGACGCATCGACGCCCTCGCGCGTAGCTGGGACCACGTGAACTACGAGACAAAGGGACCGGGCAAGGTGACCCAGCTCGCCGCCATCGCCGCCCAGGCCGACGCGCTGGCCAAGCAGTACCCCGGCCGCGCCGAACCCCTGATCTGGAAGGGCATCGCGCTCAGCACCGAAGCCGGCGCGAAGGGCGGCATGGGGGCGCTGGGCCTCGCCAAGGAGGCCAAGGCCAACCTCGAACGGGCCGAGAAGATCGACCCCAATGCCCTGAACGGCTCGATCTACACCAGCCTGGGTTCGCTCTACTATCAGGTCCCCGGCTTCCCCGTCGGCTTCGGCGACAAGGATAAGGCGCGCGCCTATCTCAAGAAGGCTCTGGCCGCCAATCCGAACGGGGTCGATTCCAACTACTTCTACGCCGACTTCCTGTTCCACGAAGGCCAGTATGCCGAGGCGGAGCGGGCCCTGCAGAAGGCCCTGGCCGCTCCGGCGCGTCCGGGCCGCGAGGTCGCCGACAAGGGACGCCATGCCGAGGCCGCCGTCCTGCTGGCCCAGGTCCGCGCCAAACGCGGCTAGCCGGGCGGACCGCAAGACCGGGCGGGGTGCTGGCGTGCCCCGCCCATGAGTGCGCCTGGCGCCGTTGACCGGCCCGGCGGTTTGCAGCACCTCCAAGCCATGACCGAACTGACCCGCCTCACCGGCCCCATGGCCGCCCCGGCCAGCGGCCGCGATCCCCAGTCGATGGTGATCCTGCTGCACGGCTACGGCTCGAACGGCGCCGACCTGATGGGGCTCGTCCCCTACTGGCGCGCGATCCTGCCCGACACCGTCTTCATGGCGCCCAACGCCCCGGAGGTCTGTCCCGGCGCGCCGGGCGGCTATCAGTGGTGGTCGCTCACCGACCTCGGACGCGAAGCCCGCGCCGCGGGCGTGCGGCAGGCCGCGCCGCGGGTGAACGCCTTCATCGACATGCACCGCGCCGCCTACGACCTGCCCAACCGCAAGGTGGCCCTGGTCGGCTTCAGCCAGGGGACGATGATGGCTCTGCACGTCGGCCCGCGCCGGCCCGAGGTCCTCGCAGGCATCGTAGGCTATTCCGGCATGCTGGCCGACCCCGACGCCCTGCAGACCGAGATCCAGACCCGGCCGCCCCTCCTCCTGGTCCACGGCGACGCCGACCCGATGGTGCCCTTCGCGGCCATGGGCCAGGCCCAGGCCGCTTGCGAGCGCCTGGGCTTCGAGGTCGCCACCCACGCCTCGCCAGGCCTCGGCCACAGCATCGACGAAGCCGGCCTGCGCCTGGGCGGCGAGTTCCTGGCCCGCGTGCTGGCCGGCGCCGGCTAGGGTCTCGGACCCGTATTAGCCCGGCCAGATCGCCGCCGCGTTGGCGCCCAGCACGCGGGCCTGCCGCTCCGGGCTCAGGCCCAGGATCGAGCCGCGGATCAGCTCGGCGGCGTCCATCCGCGAGTCCACGTGCGGGAAGTCGCTGCCCCACAGGATGCGGTCCTCGCCCACCAGCTCCAGCATCGCCCCCACCGTCCGCTCCTCGGGCTCGGCCACGAAGTAGACGTTGCGGCGCAGGTACTCGCCGGGCCGCAGGGCCAGCGGGGACGAGGCCTTGAAGAAGTGATGCTTCTCGTCCAGCCGGTCCATCAGATAGGCCGCGAATCCGCAGCCCGCCTCGACGCACGCCACCTTCAGCGCCGGGAAGCGGTCGAACAGGCCGTCCAGAACCATCGAGGCCACCGCCGGGATCAGTTGCCCCGTGGCCCCCAGGCCGAAGCCGAAGATCGGGCCGGGCGCGGTCTCCAGCCACGACGCGAACGGCCGCGCCGAGCCCCCGAACCGCACGATCACATGCAGGCAGCCGGGCACGCCCGCCTCTTCGCACAGCCGCCAGATCGGATCGAAGTGCGCCTGCCCCGGCCGCTGGCCCGACACGATCTCGGGCGGCACGAACACCCCGCCGAACCCCAGCGCCAGACAGCGCGCCAGCTCGGCCGCCGCCGCCTCCACGTCGCGCCAGTTGATCAGCGCCATCGGGACCACGCGCGGCCCCGCCTGCTGGCGGTACTCGGCCTGCCAGGTGTTGTAGGCCCGGCAGTAGGCGTTCGCGAGGTCCATGTCCTCGGTGGGAAACGGCAGGATCCCGATCGTCGGGAACAGCACGCACCGGTCCACGCCCCAGTCGTCCATCAGGGCCAGCCGCGCCGCCGGCTCATAGCTGGCGGGCGGGCAGCCGTCGGCATAGCGCAGCTTGCCGCTGAACAGCTCCTCGCGCGGCACATGCGCCCCGCCCAGTCCCGCCAGCACCCCGGACAGCACCACCTGCTCGCCGATGATCAGGTGCTCGATCCCGTCGCGCTCCTCGATCCGGATCGCCCGGTCGCGGAACCGCGGCTCCAGGTAGCGCCGCCACAGATCGGCCGGCTCCATCACGTGGGAATCGCAGTCGATGACCGCCGCCATGCCCGGGCCCCTCTCCGCCAGAGCCTGCAGCCTCGCCGACTGCCCCTGGGGGAGGTCAAGCGATGCGGCGCCCTCGCCTTCCGTCACGGAGCGGTCGCTAGCCTGACCTCAACAGGTCCGCATCGGCAGGGAAGCAGCGACATGACCGATCACATCGCAGGCAAGACCATCGTCATCACCGGCGCGGGGGGCGGGTTCGGGCGCCTGGTGGCCCAGAAGGCGGCGGCCCGGGGCGCCCGGGTCACCTGCGGCGACATCGACGCCGCCGCCGTCCGCGAGACGGCCGATCTCATCGTGTCGGCGGGCGGCCAGGCCCAGGCCCTCACCGCCGACGTGACCCGCCTCGAAGACCTGGTCGCCCTGGTCGGCGCCAGCGTCGAGGCCTTCGGCGGCGTCGACGTGATGGTCAACAACGCCGGCATCATGCCGCTGGCCTTCTTCTCCGATCACGCCGCCGCCCACGCCGCCTGGACCCGCTGCATCGACATCAACATCAAGGGCGTGCTGAACGGCATGGTCGCCGCCTACGACCCGATGGTCGCCGCCGGCCGCGGCCAGATCGTCAACATCTCCTCGATCTACGGCAACTTCCCGGTCGTCGGCGCCGCCGTCTACGGGGCCAGCAAGGCGGCGGTGAACTTCCTCTCCGAGTCGCTGCGCATGGAGGCCCGCGGCAAGATCAAGGTCACCACGGTCAAGCCCACCGGCGTCCCCGCCACCGGCCTCGCCGGCGCGATCGTGAACCCGGCCGCCGTGGTGGGCATCGTCGGCCACAACATGCCCGACTTCATGCAGGCGATGGGCGAGATGCGCGAGGGCAACGCCGCCCGCCTCGACCCCACCGAGATCGACTACGTGGCCTTGGCCCCCGAGCACATCGCCGACGCCGTCCTCCACGCCATCGACCAGCCCTGGGGTGTCTCCATCGGCGACATCACCGTCCGCGCGGCGGGGGATCACTACGTGCTGTAGGGGACCCGGCCTCCGCCGCCCGCTTCCACCCCGGCCGCTTGCGCAGCCGCACCCGCTGGGCGTTCAGCCGCGCAATCGCCCTGCGGGCGCCCCACGTCGCCCCACCTCCGTTCGCCCCACCTCCATTCGACCCGCCTGCCTTCGCCGCCGCCTCGGCGATCTTCACCGCCTGGTCCAGGTAGAACTCCTCCCGGTCCTCGCACGCATAGGCCACGAACCGCGCGAACTGCGGCCGGTCGCGACACCAGTTGTAAAGCGTCCCCTGCGACGGCATCCCGGGCAGCCGGCTCAGGCTCCGCAGCGAATGTCCGCCGGCGATCGCCGCCAGGATCTCCTCCTGCAGCGCCTCGGTCAGCAACAGCCGCGCCCGTCCCCGCTGGCGCCGCCACCCGCCGATCGCCACCTGCAGCATGGCCTCGAACGCGGGGTTCTCACGCCGCCACCTGGCCAGCACCGACAGCGACGGGAACGCCGGGTCCGACTTCAGGATCTCCCTCAGCGTCTCCTCACCCTTCCACAGCCGCACATAGATCCGCTCGCCGATCGCCGGGTCATACTCGCGATAGGCCCGCCCGCGCCGCCGCGCGGCCTCCGCCGCCAGCTGCGCCCGCACCTCCGCCACCTCCGCCACCTCTGCCGCAAATGCCGGCGACTGCGCCAGCCACGACCGGAACACCGCCCGGCTCGGCATCGCCGGATCGCGCAGCAGCGCCTCGATCGCCCGCCCCGCCCGCGCCTGCGCCAGGAACGCCGCCGCCACTGTCTCGTTGAACGCCAGCCCCCGCCGCGCGAACTCGCCCCGACTCCGCGCCGCCCGCACCTCGGCCGCGAACTCGGGATCGGCCCGCATCCACCCCGTCACGCTCGCCGGGCAAGGCCACCCCTCGTCCCGGCACATATGCTTGAGCGCCTCCCCCGCCGCGAGACGCGCCAACAACTCGGCCCGCAGGCCGGGACGGTATCGGTCGGGGAGGGACATGGGTGGACATGTGGGAACACAAATAGAACATTCAACTGTCCTCCTGGGGGCTTGGCGATCGCCCCGAGGCCCCGGCGCCCCGCCGTCGCCATCTGGAGAACGCGCTGAGGCTGCCGTAACCCAGCCGCCCGGCGATGTCGGTGAGCGTGTGGTGGCCGTCCGCCAGATACCGGCGCGCCAGTTCGCGACGCATCTCGTCCAGCAGGCCTTCGAAGGTCATTCCCCCGGCCGCGTGGAGGCGGCGGTGCAGGGTGCGCCGGCTCATCCCCATCAGCGCGGCCACGCGAGCGATGCCGCAGGTTCCCGTCGGCAGCAGCGCCAGGATCAGCTCGCGCACCGTCGCCACCGTGTCTTCGGCGCGGGCGCCCATCTCCCACTCGGCATAGCGCAGGGCGCGGCGGGCCGCGACGGGATCTGCCCCGGCCACCGGCGTCTGCAGGTCGCGCGCCTCGAACACCAGGCCGTCGAAGTCCTGATCGAACGCCGGCGTGGTCCCGAAGACCCGCCGGTGCAGGGTGATGTCGGCGGGCCTCGGATGCATGAACCGCGCGTCGGTTGCGGCGGCGCCTGCGAGCTGGCGAACGGCCCGCGCGATGACGCCCAGCGACAGCTCGACGCTCTGGCGACTGCGGCCCGCCCCGGCCGTCGTCTGCCGCAGCACCGCCACGTCGTCGCCGATCTCGAGCCGCAGCGTCAGCGACTGGTTCTGGGCCCAGGTGTGGCTGACGAGCATCTCCAGCGCCCGGCCCAGCGTCGGCTGCTCGCGCAGAACGAAGGCCACGACGCCCAGGTTGGACAGCTGCCGCGTCTCGGCGAGGCGCAGCCCGAAATCGTCCGCGCCCGATCGCCGGGCCGCCCGTTCCAGCAGGCGGCCGACGGCGCGGGCGGGAACCTTCAGATCGGGGTTGGTCAGGCACGCGTCGGGCAGGCCCACCTCCGCCACCAGACGAGCCGGATCCAGCCCGAACGACCGCGCGAGCTCCGCATAGCCGGTCAGGCTGGCGCTGCGTGTCAGGGGCTCCAGCATGGCCCCAACTGTCAAATCCGTGTCCCCAGATGTCAATCATCCGGCTCTTGCCGGGGCTATCGTCGCGCCAACACCCGCAAGAGGCAGGAGACCGGCATGCACAGGGAAGCGCTGCAGGCGATCGAGGCCATCGTCACGGCCGACCGCGAACCGTATGAGACCATCCAGGTGCGTCCCCTGACGCCGGTGATCGGCGCGGAAGTCGAGGGCGTGGACCTCGCCGGCGACCTCTCGAACCGCCAGTTCGCCGAAGTGCGGCGCGCCTTCCTCGAGCACCACGTCCTCGTCTTCCGCGATCAGCGCCTGGGCGCCGAGGACCACAAGCGCTTCGGCCGCCGGTTCGGCCGCCTGCATGTCCACCCGCTGCAGGCCATGCGCGAGGGCGACAAGGAGCGGCTGGAGATCAAGGCCAGCAAGGATTCGAAGTTCGTCGCGGGCGAGGGCTGGCATTCCGACGTGACCTGTGACGCCGAGCCGCCGATGGGCTCGATGCTGTACCTGGAGACCACGCCCAACATCGGCTTCGGCGGGGACACCCTCTTCGCCAACATGCATCTGGCCTACGAGATGCTGTCGGCTCCGATGCGGGCCTTCCTTGAGACCCTGTCCGCCGTCCACGACGGCGCCATCCCCTGGGTCCAGGGCTACGGCTATCGGCCCAACCAGGAGTTCCAGGTCAACGAGCATCCCGTCGTCGTGCGCCACCCGGAGACGGGGCGGAAGGTGCTGTACGTCAACCGCGGCTTCACCTCCCACATCCCCCAGCTGGCGCGGTTCGAAAGCGCCGCGCTACTGGAGATGCTGTACCGGCACATCGAGACCCAGCCGGCCCTCGCCTGCCGAGTCCGCTGGACGCCGAACACGCTGGTGTTCTGGGACAACCGCTGCACCCAGCACCAGGCGATCTGGGACTACTACCCCCTGGATCGCGCCGGCCACCGCGTGTCCATCGTCGGCGAACGCCCGGCCGCGTGACGCGCCGGCCGGCCTACGCGCGCGCGACTGCCCGATCTCCGCCAGCACCGCCGAAATGTTCATGTGCTTGAATTCGACCGACCGGTGCCTCCGCCCGATCTGCGCCATCAGCGCCCCACTGTGATGCGACTTCACATAGGCCCGGCCCGCCTGCTCGGCCGCCAGCATAGCGAAGTAGTCGGCGAGGATGAGATCCGGCTCCTCGTCCGTCCATACCGTGCCGATCTTGTCGTCGTCCGCCGCCAAGCCACACCCCGTGCAAAGGAGAATGCGGCCCGCGAGGCTCTTGAAGCAAGCCCGCCGCTCTAGCGCCCACCGCCACAAGCATTCATCAGCGAACGCAAGAGAATCGGCGCCCGCGCTTCGATCCCGTGGAGCCGAACGGCTAAAGCCTGGGGTCGATCGGCTCGCTTTCCATCGCCAGGACCCCGAAGACGCACTCATGGACCCGGCGCAGCGGTTCGTTGGCCACGAACCGCTTCAGCGCCTCATGCCCAAGCGCGAACTCGCGGAGCGCCAAGTTGCGCTTGCCGTTCAGGCCGCGTTCGCGGAGCCGGACCAGGTGCTCAGGCGCGTCGTACTCGGGCCCGTAGATGATCCGCAGGTACTCGCGACCCCGCACCTTCAGCGCCGGTTGCACCAGCCCCTTGGGGCCGCGCACGACGAAGTCGCGCGGCTTGACCACCATGCCTTCGCCGCCGCTCGCCGTGAGGGTTTCCCACCACGCGCCCGCCTCGGCGCAGGCGGCCTCGTCCGCCAGATCCACTCTGCGCCAGCGCGTCGGCGCCACGACGCCGTCGCCCGCGCTGGCCAACCTGTCGGCCCAGCCCATGTGCCAGAGATGGTCCTGGCCGAACCAGACGTTCCCTTCGCTGGCCAGCACGTGGAACGGCGCGACCTTCAGGTCCTCGACACCCGAGACCGGCCAGACGTAGGGCGCCCAGGCCTTGGCGTAGAGGCCCGCCCGCTCCGCGCGGCCGGTGAAGCGTTCGGCGATCTCGCCCACCTCGACGCCGCTGGCCGCGGCGCGGGCCAAGGCATGGTTGGCGGCCGCGAGGCCGACCTGGGCTGACGCCGAGACCGGAGCGTACTGGGCCTCGATCAGCGCGCCGGCCTTGGCCGACCAGGGCATGATCTCGGCGTCCAGGAGAACCCAGTCCGTCCCGAGTTCATCCCATAGGCCTGCCGCGTCCGCCGCCGTCCGCAGGCGCGCCAGCAGCGCCTCGCCCATGGCCGTATCGTTGAAGAACGCACGCCCGGTCCGGGTCCAGATTGCCCCGGTCTCGCCGGCCCGGGCATCGAATCGGCGCGAGGCGGCCTCGGCGTTGCGACAGAGCGCGATCACCGCCCGCGAGCCCATGTGCTTCTCCTCGCACACGACCTCGGCGATACCGCGCTCACGGAAGTGGGCGAACGCCTCCTCTGGCCGCTCGAGCCAGCCTTCTGCGCTGCTGGTCTCCGACGGCGACATGGTCGGCGGCAGATAGGCCAGCCACTGGGGCGCCAGGGCGAAGCGGCTCATGACTTCCAGTGCGGCGGCGGCGTTCTCCTCCGCCACCACGACGCGACCGCGCAGCTCCGTCTCGATCCAGCGCCGCCCGCTGACGTCCTCCATGTCGAGGAGATCGTCGGCTTGGGCCTGCAGGCGGCGCGTGTCGGCCGGCTTGGCGAGCGGCCGCATCGGCTCGCACCAGACCTGGGTCGCCGGCACTTCCACCAGCGTCCGCTCCGGCCACTGCAGCGCCGTCAGCTTGCCGCCGAACACGCAGCCGGTGTCGACGCAGAGCGTATTGTTGACCCACTCGGCGTCGGGCACGGGCGTGTGCCCATAGACAATCGTCGTCGGCCCTCGGTAGCCCGCCGCCCAATCGGCGCGGACCGGCAGGCCGAACTCGTCGATCTCGCCGGTGGTCTCGCCATAGAGCGCGAACTCGCGCACCGCGCCGGAGCCGCGCCCAACCATCTCCTCCTTCAGGCCGGCGTGAGCCACCGCGAGCCGGCCGCCGTCCAGCCAGTAGTGGCTCCGCAGGTCGTCGAGGAAGGCGGGCAGCGCCTCGCGCAGCCCGCGGGTTTCGCCCTCGAGCTGGTCGATGGTCTGCTGCAGGCCATGGGCGATGGTGACCTTGCGGCCCTCCAGCCACCGGCCGAGCTTGCGCTCGTGGTTGCCCTGCACGCAGTAGGCGGACCCCGCCGCGACCATGCTCATGGCGATGCGCAGGGCGTCCGGCGAGTTCGGGCCACGGTCGACCAGGTCGCCCACGAACACGACCTTGCGGCCGTGCGGCGCGGCGACGGAGACCATGCGTTCCCCGCGATCCTCCGACCACGCCACCTCGTAGCCGAGCTTGGCCAGCAGCGCCTGCAGTTCGTCGGCGCACCCGTGGATGTCGCCGATGATGTCGAACGGGCCCGCGTCGTCGCGACGGTCGGTCCATAACGGCTTCGTCGCCACCACGGCCGCGTCGATCTCGGCCTCACTGGAGAGGTCCCAGACCTGCCGGAAGCCCTCGCGCTGCAGCCCGCGCTGGCTGCGGCGGATCTCGTCGGCCATCCGCTTCACAACCTGCGGTCCGAACGCCCGGTCCGGGCGATGGCGGTTGCGCTCGATGCAGACCTTGATGCCCGGATCGATGATCACAGCGACCGGCAGCGCGTGCCATCGCCGCGCTAGCTCGATCCAGCCCTTGCGGTCGGCGGCGCGCACATTGGTGGCGTCGATCACCGTCAGCTTGCGGTGCTTCAGGCGCTTCTCGGCGATCGCTCGCACTAGGTCGAACGCGTCGGCCGTGACGGATTGATCGGCTTCGTCGTCGGCGACGAGCGCGCGGGCATAGTCCGACGAGATCACCTCGGTCGGCTTGAAGTGCTTGGCGGCGAAGCTGGACTTGCCCGATCCGGTCGCGCCGATCAGCACAACCAGCGAGTAGTCGGGGATTTCCAGCCGTTGAACGCGGACCTCCGAGGACTCAGACTTTTCACTCACGCGCCGCCCTCCCGGCTGAACACCGCCATCTGCGTCGGCGAACCGAGTTGCTCATCCATCGGCCCGATGCCGCTCAGCTCGAACCGGTAGCCGTGGGCCTGGGCGACACCGTCGCACCACGCCGCGAACTCGCCCCGGGTCCACTCGAAACGATGGTCCGGGTGGCGGAAGGCCCCCGCCGGCAGGTTGGGGAAGAGTGCGTTGTAATCGGCGTTCGGCGTGCTCACGACGACGGTCGCCGGACGCGCGGCGCCGAACACCACCTTCACCAGCGCCGGCAGGCGGTCCGGCTCCAGGTGCTCGATGACCTCCACCAGCGCGGCGGCTTCGCAACCTTCCCAGCGGGCGTCGCGGTAGGTGAGCGAGCCATGCAGCAGGCGCACGCGTCCCTCCGTAGGCCCGCTCGCAATGTCCAGCTTCAGGCGCTTAGACGCCCGCTCCAGGTCGCGGGCCGCTGCGTCGACGCCCACGAGACTCTCGACCCAGCGCTCCCGCACCAGCCGCTGCAACAGCTTGCCTTCCCCGCAGCCGAGGTCGGCGATGGACTTCGCGCCGGACGCCTTCAGGGCATCGACAACCGCGGCCATGCGCTCGTCGTTGAGTCGCAGGGGCGTTTCCAGCGCCTCCTCACGCTGCGGCCGCGCCTCGGGTTCGACGGCCGCTTCGCGGGTCTCGGGCGCGAGCCGCTCCAGCGCGTCACGGGCCAGGCCGCGGCGGTGGATGAGGTAGCGGCGCACGATAAGGTCCTGCGACGGATGGCTCTCCAGCCAGCCTTCGCCACGCTTCATGAGCTTGGTCACTTCGTCGTCGCCGACCCAGTAGTGCTTATCGTCGTCGAGCACCGGGATCAGGACGTAGAGGTGGTTGAGCAGGGCCTGCAGCCGCGCGCGCCCGGACAGCCGCAGGGTGACGTAGTTCGCGTCCTCGACGGTCTCGACCTCCACGGTCCAGCCCAGAGGCTCGAACAGCTCGCGCACCAGCCGCTCGCCGCCACCCCGCGCCGGCAGGGGCGTCACCAAGGCTTCGAGCGGGATCTCGGCCTCCGCCAGGTCCTGACGCTCGCGCGACATGCCCGTCATGGCCGTGCGCAGCGCCCGGCCCAGCGCCACCGCCAGGAACGAGGAGGCCGCGTACGGCCGGTCGTTCACGTACTGGTCGATGAGGCCTTCGCCCCTGCCCTTGCCGCGAACCAGGGCGACGGGATCGACGTCCAGCACCAGCGCCGCTTCGCACCGTGCCTCCGTGGCCTCTGGATAGAAGACAAGGGCCTTGCCGAACGCGAGTTCGGTCTCGTGCACGCGGCCGGGATGCTTGTGCATCAGGAAGCCGAGATCGGTGGCCGGTCGGTGGGTGGTGGCGACGGAAAGGTACATTCGGGAAGCTCGATACCGGTAGCGGATGGGACTGAAGATCAGGCCAGACCGGTGGAGCTCTTACGAAAAACCCCTCCGCGTCAGGCTGGAGGGGTGGCTGGTCACGACGAATGTGTCTGACGCTATCCCTCTGGGCGCACGCGCACGCGCTCGCCTGCATGACCAGGTCGATTCAAGGCGGCACACGAGAAGCGGATAGGTTTCATCGATAATCTCTGCCACGGCGGATAACACGTGGAGATTGCGTCCGCTAGAGGTTCGGGTATCGGAGCTCATGTACCGAGGAGCGGGCAGTCAACGCCCCCCTCACTCCGCCGGCAGCTGCGCCCCCGCCTCCGCCCGCTTCGCCTGCATCGCGTCGAACGAGGCCCACACCCCGTCCCCGCCGTGCCACTGACCCTTGGTCGCGGCCTTGGAGTACTCGGTGCTGCGCGCCTCGAAGAAGTTCGCGTGTTCCACGCCGCTCAGCATGCTCTGCAGCCAGGGGAGCGGGTTTTCCTTCACGCCGTAGACTTCCGGCAGCTGCAGCTGCTTCAGGCGCCAGTCGGCGATGAAGCGGATGTAGCTCTTGATGTCCTCGGGCGTCATGCCCTGCACTTCGCCGGCGGAGAACGCCAGATCGATGAACTTGTCCTCCAGACCGACGACGGTCTTGCAACAATCGACGATATCGTCGGCCACCGCCTTGGTGACGCAGCCCGTCTCCTTGTTGAAGGCGTGGTACAGCTTGATGATGCCTTCGCAGTGCAGGCTCTCGTCGCGCACCGACCAGCTGACGATCTGGCCCATGCCCTTCATCTTGTTGTGCCGCGGGAAGTTCATCAGCATGGCGAAGCTGGCGAACAGCTGCAGGCCCTCGGTGAATCCGCCGAACATCGCCAGCGTTCTGGCGATATCGGCGTTCGTTTCGACGCCGAACTGCTGCATATAGTCGTGCTTGTCGCGCAGTTCCTTGTAGTCGAGGAACGCCGTGAACTCGCTGTCCGGCATGCCGATCGTCTCGAGCAGCAGCGCGTAGGCGGCGATATGGATCGTCTCCATGTTGGAGAACGACGCCAGCATCATCTTCACCTCGGTGGGTTTGAAGACTCTGGCGTAGCGCTCCATGTAGTTGTCGTTCACCTCGACGTCTGACTGCGTGAAGAAGCGGAAGATCTGGGTAAGCAGGTTGCGCTCGCGGTCGGTGAGGTTCACCGCCCAGTCCTTCAGGTCCTCGCCCAGCGGAACCTCTTCGGGCATCCAGTGGACCTGCTGCTGCTTCTTCCAGAAGTCGTAGGCCCACGGATAGCGGAACGGCTTGTAGGCGTAGGACGGGGTCAGCAGGCCCGGAAGCTGCTGTATGTTGGAAGACGCCATCGAACCCATCCTCGTCGTCGAATCAGGAGCCCCTCTCCCGTTAAGACAAAGGTAAGCCTGTTCCGCGCCGGGCGCAGCCGTCGTTTCGCCGCAGGCGGTGGATAATTTCGCTACAGATTGTGGACTGACGATGACTGACCGCTACATCTTGTATTCCGCAGCAGGTTCGGGCGGGGTGGCCGTCGAGGCGGCGCTGACCCTGATGGACGCGTCCTATGAGCTGATCGAGGCGCCCACCTACGATCCCGACCAGGCCGCGGCCGGCGATGTGATCCTGCCGGTCAACCCCCTGCGCCAGGCGCCCGCGCTCGTGCTCCCCTCCGGCGAGATCATGACCGAGAGCGCCGCCATCCTGGTGCGGCTGGGGGAACTGCACCCGGGCGCCGGCCTCGCGCCCGCGACGGACGATCCGCGCCGCTCGGCCTTCCTACGCTGGATGGGCTTCGTCAGCTCGGCGATCTACGCCCACTACTGGCTGAAGGACGATCCGCTGCGGCTGGTGTCGGACCCGGCCCAGGCGCCCGTCGTCGAGCAGCGCCTGAACGACCGCATCGCCGACTGCTGGGGGATCATGGAGGCCGGGACCGCGCCGGGCCGCTATATCCTGGGCGAGGCGATGAGCGTGCTCGACCTCTATGTGACGGTGGTCAGCCGATTCCGCCCGCGCCGACAGCGGTTCTACGAGGTCGCGCCGCGGCTGGGCGAAGTTGCGCGCCGCGTCGACGCCGACCCGCGCCTCGCCGCGTTCTGGCCGCAGCGGTATCCGTTCGAGGCAGGGTGGGACCGGCTGTAGCTAGCGCTGCGGTCGGAAGCTGAACGTGAAAGCGGCGACGGTGTCGTCGCGGGTGCGCTGGCCGAAGGCCATGTGCTTGCCCTTCACCTCGCGGTGGATGACGCCGAACGAGCTCTGAGTGTCGCCCTTGCGCCAGCCGACGCCCAGCTGGACGTCGCCGACCAGGGCGCCGGTGGGATCGGTGGTCCAGCCGCCGCGGTCCCAGCCGGTCTCGCCCCTCAGCATGTTGAGGCCCACGGCCCGGCCGCTCGCGGCGGCGAACAGGTACCAGCGGCCCGCGTCGCCCAGCTTGGCGCCGTCCTCGACGCCCATGTCGCGCAGCCGGTCCATCGCCTGCTGCTCGCGCGACCTGGAGACCGTCAGCATCGCGCCGCCCTCGGCCTGACCGCCGCGGCTGCCGACCCCCAGGCCGGCGTGCGGGGCAACGTCGAACTCCAGCCCGCTCTCGGACCGGAAACTCAGCGCGCCCGGCCAGTTTCGCACCAGGGTCACATCGATCCGGTCGTCGGAGAGCCACGCCGGCGCGCGCACGTCCCGGTCCGTCTCGACCCTGACCGTGAAGGCCGCGCGGTTCAGAAGGTCCGCCGTGATGTCGGGTACAAGGGTCTGGGCGCTCGCCTGGCCCGCAGCCCCGGCGGCGATTGTCAGCGCGATGGCGGCGCAGGCCACCCGACGCATGCACATCTCCCGATCCCCCGCCCGCGCGGCAGGGTCCCCGCGCCCATACTTCCACGACTGGAACGGGCGACAAGACGATAATCGTGCGACGCGAATTGCGGCGTCGTTAATCGCCCCGCGACCGGGCGCCGCAGCCTACCCTACTGGCAGGCTAGGCACTCTTCGTAGTCTGTCGGGCCCTGGGCCTGGATCTCGACCACCGCCGCCTCGTCGCCCCCTGCATGCGCCGCCCGCTGCACCGACTTCGACCGCAAGTAGTAAAGCGACTTACAACCGCGCTCCCAAGCCGTCCAATGCAGCATATGCAAATCCCACTTCTCAACGTCCCCTGGAAGGAACAAGTTGACGGATTGGGATTGGCAGATATCAGGCGTCCGGTCTGCGGCGAGCTCTACCACCCAGCGCTGATCGATCTCGAAGGCTGTTTTGAAGACGTCCTTGTCGTCTTGCGACAGGAAGTCCAGATGCTGAACGGAGCCTTCATTCTGGAGGATCGAATCCCAGGTGGCCGAGGTGTTCTGGCCCGCCGCATCGAGCACCTTCTCAAGGAAAGGGTTCTTCACCGCGAACGTGCCCGACAGAGTCTTGTGCGTGTA
Source organism: Phenylobacterium sp. (assembly GCF_965284355.1). Lineage (NCBI taxonomy): Bacteria > Pseudomonadati > Pseudomonadota > Alphaproteobacteria > Caulobacterales > Caulobacteraceae > Phenylobacterium > Phenylobacterium sp. The sequence goes on from NZ_OZ260078.1 coordinate 2,089,174, forward strand.
GACGTTGGCCGGGATCGGCTCGATGCCGGCGCTGGTGCCGCCGCAGATGATCGAGATCGAGGCGGTCGGGGCGATCGCCAGCTTGTGGCTGAAGCGCTCCATCACCCCGCGTTCGGCCGCGTCCGGGCAAGGGCCGCGCTCGGCGGCCAGCTTGCGAGAGGCGGCGTCGCACTGGCGGCGCAGGGTCTTGAACAGGCGCATGTTCCAGCTCTTCGCCATCGCGCTCTCGAAGGGAACGTTCTGGCTCTGCAGGAACGAGTGGAAGCCCATGAGGCCGAGGCCGACGGACCGTTCCCTACGGGCCGCGTACACGGCGTGCTTCATCTCGGGCGGCGCGCGCGTGATGAAGTCTTCCAGCACGTTGTCGAGGAAGCGCATGACGTCCTCGATGAACGTCGGATGGTCGCGCCATTCCAGGAAGGTCTCGGCGTTGACCGAGCTCAGGCAGCAGACCGCCGTGCGCTCCAGGCCCTGATGGTCCTTGCCGGTGTGCAGCATGATCTCGCTGCAGAGGTTCGACTGGCGCACCGAAAGTCCCAGCTCGCGCTGGTGCTGCGGCATGGCGCGGTTCACGGTGTCGGAGAAGATCAGGTAGGGCTCGCCGGTCTGCAGGCGGATCTCGAGGATCTTCTGCCAGAGCGAACGCGCGTCGACCTCGCGGAGCACCTCATTGTTCTTGGGGCTGCGCAGGCCGAACATGGCGCCGTCGCGGACAGCCTCCATGAACTCGTCGGTGATGTTGATGCCATGGTGGAGGTTCAGGGACTTGCGGTTGAAGTCGCCCGACGGCTTCCGGATCTCCAGGAACTCCTCGATCTCCGGATGGTGGATGTCGAGATAGACCGCCGCCGAACCCCGGCGCAGCGAGCCCTGGCTGATGGCCAGCGTCAGCGAGTCCATCACGCGGATGAAGGGGATGATGCCGCTGGTCTGGCCCGCGCCCTTCACCTTTTCGCCGATCGAACGGACGCCGCCCCAGTAGGTGCCGATGCCCCCGCCATTCGAGGCCAGCGCTACATTCTCGTTCCAGACGCTCTGGATGCCTTCGAGCGAATCCGGCACGGCGTTGAGGAAGCACGAGATGGGCAGGCCGCGACCGGCGCCGCCGTTCGACAGCACGGGGGTGGCCGGCATGAACCAGAGTTGGGAGATGTAGTCGTAGATGCGCTGAGCATGATCGGCGTCGTCGGCATAGGCCGTGGCGACCCGGGCGAACATGTCCTGGTAGCTCTCGCCCGGCAGGAGGTAGCGATCCTCCAGCGTGGTCTTCCCGAAGTCGGTCAGCAGCGCATCGCGCGAACGGTCGACCTCGACCTTTCGGACCAGCTGCAGCTGCGGTCGATCCGCTCGGGCCGCAACCCGTTCAGAAGTCTCGGCAATCCCAACCTTGGCCGCTTCACTCATGTCCCGCCTTAGCCCCTCGAAGGAAGGCTCTATGGCCCTCCGCCCTACATATAGTGGTTCTACCCCCGAACCAGTCCACATATGGGGCACTGACACCGTCGACTCGTCAATGAGGCGGACCCCGCCGCACACAGACTTTTTCGCTAATGAGACGTTAACGCGCACCCCCTCGCTCTCGGCAGAGTCCGTTACGCGAAACGTGGACTCACGGAACTGTGAACACTCGCTAGACGAGTGGCCAAACCATCGCGATCAGCCCCGTTCCCACCACCAGGACGATCAGCGAGAGCGGCGCGCCCAGGCGCGGATAGTCGATGAACCGGTAGCCGCCCGGGGCCATGACCAGCGTGTTGCACTGGTGGCCGATCGGCGTGAGGAAGTCGCAGGCCGCGCCCATCGCCACCGCCATCAGGAAGGGATCGGGCCGCAGACCCAGCAGCTGGGCCAGGCTGGCCCCGATAGGCGCCACGATCAGCACGGTCGCGGCATTGTTCAGGAACGGCGTGGCGGCCATCGCAACGGCCATGACGGCCGCCAGGGCGAGGATGGGCGATTGGCCGCGGAACACGTCCGCCATGGTCTGGGCGATCAGCTCCGACCCTCCGGTAGCCCGGATGGCGTCCGAGACGGGGATCAGGCAGGCGATCAGGACCAGCAGCGGACCGTCCAGGGCCGCGTAGGCCTCGCGCATGCGAATGGCGCCCACCGCCACCATCAGCGCCGCCGCGCCGAAGAACGCGATCGCCACGGGAGACACCTTCAGGGCCACCAGGATCATGGCCCCGGCCAGGATCGCCGCCGGCGCCAGGGCATGGCGTATCCCGCCCAGGCGCACCGCGCGTTCGGCCAGCGGGAGCAAGCCCAGGGTCTTCAACACCCCCGGCAGCGCACGCTCGCCCCCCTGGACCACCACCACGTCGCCGCTGCGCAGCCGAACCGTATTGAGCTCAGTGGTCATTCGGTATCCGGCGCGACTGACGGCCAGCAGGTTCACGCCATAGGCGCCGTGCAGGTCGGCCTGACGCGCGGATTGACCGATGAGGATGGACTCGGCGCCCAGCACGGCCTCGACGACACGGACCTCTTCGGTCGGCGCCTCCATGGCGATGGGCCGGTCCGATCGGGTGAGCTTCAGCTTCAGCCGCGTGATCAGGGCGTCCAACTCCGCGTGGTCGCCCTCCAGCAGCAGGGTGTCGCCCGGTTTGAGCCGGGTGTTGGCGTGGGGCGCGGCCTTGCGCTGGCCATCACGGAGCAGGGCCAGAACCGTGACATCGCCGCCGGCCAGCCGGTCGAGCTTGCCGACGGTGGTGACGGCCCCCGGGTCCCAGGCCTCAGGCACCTGCACTTCGGTCATATAGGGATTGGCGGCCAGCGCCGCGTCCAGGGTCTCGGGCGTGGGTCGGTGGGCCGGCAGCAGGCGGAAGGCCAGCGCCAGGAACACCAGCCCCACGGCCGTGACCCCCAGGCCGACGGGTGCGTAATCGTACATCTCGAACGGCTTGCCGAGAATCTCCTCGCGCACCTGGCTGACGATGATGTTGGGCGAGGTGCCGACCAGAGTGACCGTGCCGCCGAGGAGCGCGCCGAACGACATAGGCATCAGCAGCCGGGACGGCGACGTGCCCGTACGCTTCGCCACCGACAGCGCTATGGGCATCATGATCGCCAGGGCGCCGACATTCTTCGTAACCATCGACAGTATGGTCACCGCGCCGGCAAACAGCAGCACCTGGGAGGTCGCGCCCTTCAAGTGCGGGAGCAGCGGCCGCAGCACGAGTTCGACCACGCCCGACTTGGCGAAGGCGGCGCTGACCACGAGCGCGCAGGCGATGATGACTGTGATGTCGTTCTTGAAGCCGTCGAAGGCCGACTTGGCCGGCACGATGTTGAGCGTGACGCCGACGAGCAGCGCCATGACGGCGATCACGTCATAGCGCCATCGACCCCAGATGAAGCCGATGATGGTCACGCCCATCAGGCCAAAGGCCAGGGCCTGCTGCAGCGTCATTGTCCCTCGCCCCGTCACCGGCTCCAAGGAGCTAAACGCCAAGCTGGGCCAGAGGTGGCGCCATGGGGAGAAATCAGCAGGCCCGAAAGCCGGCTTCTAGGCGTTCGTCGCAGCTACCCTGCTGGGTGGCATTTTGGCCGCCCCGGCGCCGCGCGAACGCAGGCGCCGGGGGCGGCCCCTCGGGGGGAGGTTCTGGTCAGGCGTCGAGGTTGAGGAGCGCCGGGTCCCCGCCCTGGGCCGCGATGTTCACAGACACGGCCCGTTCGACCGCGAAACGCAGCAACGCGTGCGGGCCGCCGGCCTTGGGGCCCGTACCCGACAGGCCCTCGCCCCCGAAGGGCTGAACGCCCACCACCGCGCCGATCATCGAGCGGTTCACATAGGCGTTGCCGGCCGGGACCATCCGCTGGACCTCTTCGGCGAAGGCTTCGATGCGGCTGTGGACGCCCAGCGTCAGGCCGTAGCGGGCCTCGACCAGCGGGGCCGCCGCTTCGTCCAGCTTCGCCGGGTCATAGCGGACCACGTGCAGGATGGGGCCGAACACTTCCCTGGCCAGGAACGAGGCGTCGGGGACCTCGGCGAGGGTCGGCGCGAAGAAGTGGCCGCCTTCAGGCGTCGCCAGCCGGCCCAGCACCTTGGCGTCCCGCTCCAGGCGCTCGAGATGGGCGTCCAGCGCCGCCTTGGCGTCGGCGTCGATGACCGGGCCGATGTCGGTGCGGGGGTCGGCGGGGTCGCCCACCACCAACGTCTGCATGGCGCCCTTCAGGCCGTCGATGAGCATGTCGGCGGTGTCGTCGGGCACGAACAGCATCCGCAGCGCCGAGCAGCGCTGGCCGGCCGAGCCGAAGCCCGAGGTCAGGACGTCGTCGATCACCTGCTCGCGCAGCGCCGTGGTATCCACGAACATGGCGTTCAGGCCGCCGGTCTCGGCGATGAAGGGCACGATCGGGCCGTTGCGCGCCGCCAGCCCACGGTTGATCGCCCAGGCCGTCTCGGTGCCGCCCGTAAAGGCCACGCCGTCGCAGCCCGGGTGCGCCGTCAGCGCGGCGCCCACCGTCGCGCCGTCGCCCGGCAGCAGGTGCAGAAGGTCGGCCGGCACGCCCGCGGCGTGGAACAGCCTCACCGCCTCGGTCGCGATCAACGGCGTCTGCTCGGCGGGCTTGGCCAGCACGCCGTTGCCGGCGGCCAGGGCCGCCGCGATCTGGCCGGTGAAGATCGCCAGCGGGAAGTTCCAGGGACTGATGCAGACGAAGACACCGCGGCCGTGCAGGCTGAGCTGGTTGGTCTCGCCCACAGGTCCGCGCAGCGTCTCCGGGCTTGCGAACTGCCGCTCGGCCAGGTGGGCGTAGTAGCGGCAGAAGTCGGCCGCCTCCCGCACCTCGGCGATGGCGTCGGCCAGGGTCTTGCCGGCCTCCAGCACGCAGATCGCGATCAGGCGTTCGCGATATGCCTCCAGGGCGTCGCCCATGGCGCGCAGCACCTTGGCGCGGCCCTCGCCGCCCCGCTGGTCCCACGCCGGCTGCGCCTTGCGGGCGGCGGCGAAGGCGGCGTCGATGTGCTCGGGCCGGGCGAACACCACCTCGCCGACCGGGTCGCCATTGGCCGGATTACGGACCACCGCGTCGGTAGGCAGTTCCAAGGTCGACAGACCGGCGCCGACGGGCCCGGCCCAATGCGAGGCGGCGGCTTCGCGCTTCACGGCGTCGATCAGGGTCTCGCGGACGTCGGCGATGGACAGGTCCAGTCCCCCGGAGTTCCGGCGGCTGGGGCCATAGAGGTCGCGGGGCAGCGGGATGCGCGGGTGGGGCCCGGCGCCGGCGGCCTCGACCACGCCGATCGGGTCTACGACCACCTTGTCGACCGGGGTCTTCTCATCAAGCAACGCGTGCACAAACGAGGTGTTGGCTCCGTTCTCCAGGAGGCGGCGCACCAGGTATGGCAGCAGGTCCTCGTGGCTGCCGACGGGCGCGTAAACGCGCAGCGGAAAGTCGCCGTAGCGCTCGTGGGCGGCGGCGTAGAGCGCCTCGCCCATGCCGTGCAGGCGCTGGAACTCGGGTGACAGGCCCATCTGGCTGGCCATGAGGCGCACCGCCGCCAGGGTATGGGCGTTGTGGGTGGCGAACTGGCCGTAGAGATGCGGCGCGGCCCCCAGCAGGGCGCGGGCGCAGACCAGGTAGCTGACGTCGGTCGCGGCCTTGGTCGTGTAGACGGGATAGCCCTCGAGGCCCGCCACCTGGGCGCGCTTGATCTCCGAGTCCCAGTAGGCGCCCTTCACCAGGCGCACCATCAGCCGGCGGCCGCTGGCGCGGGCGATATTGGCCACCGCCTCGATCGTCTGGGGCGCGCGCTTCTGATAGGCCTGAACCGCCAGGCCCAGGCCGCGCCAGGCGCCCAGGGCGGGCTCGCGGGCCAGCCAGTCCAGAATCTCCAGCGAGATCGCCAGCCGGTCGGCTTCCTCGGCGTCGAGCGTCAGGTTGATGTTGGCCCCGGCCGCCAGTTCGGCGAGCCGCTTGATGCGGGGATAGAGGTCCGTGAAGACCCGCTGCGACTGGCGCGCCTCATAGCGCGGGGACAGGGCCGACAGCTTCACCGAAACGCCGTGGCCCCGCTCAGGCCCCTGGTCGGCGGCGTGGCGGCCGACCACGAGGATGGCGTCGGCGTAGGCCTTCTCGTAGCGGTCGGCGTCGGCATCGGTGCGGGCGCCCTCGCCCAGCATGTCGAAGCTGAACAGCGCAGTCGTCGCCCTTGGCGCGGCGGATCGCCGTCTCAATGGTGGCGCCCAGCACGAACTGCTCGCCCATGATGCGCACGGCCGCGCCGACTGCGCGACGGATCACCGGTTCGCCCAGCCTGCCCACGGCGCGCTTGATGAATCCAGGGAGGTCGGCCCGCGCCGCGTCGTCGGGGTCGATCAGCTTGCCGGTGAGCATCAGGCTCCAGGTCGAGGCGTTGACCAGCACCGAGTCGGATTTGCCGGCATGGCTGGCCCAGTCGGCCGAGGCGATCTTCTCGGCGATCAGCTTGTCGCGCGTTTGCTCGTCCGGGGTGCGCAATAGCGCTTCGGCCAGGCACATCAGCGCCAGGCCCTCGCGCGTCGACAGGCTGAATTCCTGAAGGAAACTCTCAACGACGCCCTGGCGGTTGGCCGCCTTGCGCGCCGCGCGCACCAGCGCCTCGGCTTCTGTCTGAACCGCCTCGCGGTCCTGCTGGCTCAGAGGCTTGGCCGCCAGGGCCGTGGCCAGCGCCGTACGTTCATCGGTGAACTTGCCGTCGTCCAGGTGATCGAACGCCATCTGCGAGCCTCTCTTTTGAGTGCATCCGGAGTAATCCACAGTTTGCCGAATGTGCTACGTTAGATGTGACGGTTCGCCGAACGATCGCGCCTGAGGACGACGAATGCCGAATGCTCTACGGCTGGATGACACGGATCGCCGTCTGCTCCGGACTCTGCAAGCCGATGGCCGCATATCGAACGCGGATCTGGCCGAGCGGTGCAACCTGTCGCCATCGGCCTGTTCCGACCGCGTCCGGCGCTTGCGGGAGAGCGGCTACATCATGGGCTTCGCCGCCCTGGTCGACCCCCAGATGGTCGAACGCGGGGTGCTGATCTTCGTGGAGGTGGTGCTGGACCGGACGACGCCCGAGGTCTTCGAGACCTTCGCCGCCGCGGCGCGCCGCGCGCCCGACGTCCTGGAGTGCCACATGGTGGCGGGCGGGTTCGACTATCTGATCAAGAGCCGGGTGCGCGACCTGGCCGCCTGGCGGAAATTCCTGGAGGACGTGCTGGTCCGGATCCCCGGCGTGCGCGAGACGCGGACCTATGCGGTGCTCGAGGAAGTGAAGTCGACGACGCAGCTGCCGATCTGATCTGTGTGGGCCGAGTGCCGAGGTGGGTGACGATTATGCGTTCCCCACCTGTCTCGCTTCGCTCGCGACCCTCCCTCCGAGAGGAGCAAAAGAAAAGGGCCCGGCGTTTCCACCGGGCCCCGATCTCGTTCGCTGATCTCAGATCGACTTAGAAGTTGATGTCGATCGTCGAGCGGCGGTTCAGAGGTTCCTTCACGCCGTCGCCGGTGGCGACCGCGAGTTGGGTTTCACCCTTCCAGTCGACCGACAGGGCCGTCTGGTTGACGCCCGAACCGACCAGCGCGTCGGCCACGGCCTTCGCACGACGTTCCGAGAGTCGGACGTTGTAGGCGGGCGAACCCGAGCTGTCCGTGTGGCCGACGACCACGACGCGGGTGGCGTTGCCGCCCTTGGCGTAGTTGGCCGCGTCGTTGATCACCGCCTGGGCTTCCGGCGTGATCACGTACTGATCAAACGGGAAGTAGACGATGAACTGCCGGGCCTCATAGGCCGGCGGCGGAGGCGGCGGCGGCGGCGGAGGCGGCGGAGGCGGAGGCGGCGGAGGCGGCGGCGGCGGGGGCGGCGGCGGCGGAGCTTCCGGAGCCGCGAACAGGTAGCGCAGGCCCAGCGTCACCGACTGGTCGCGATACTCGCCCGAGAACACGCCCGGCTGCAGGTTGCTGGTGCCCACCGAGGTGAAATCCACGTCCGAACCACCGAGGTAGCGGTAGGTCAGGTCGACGCTCAGTTGTTCCGTGGCCTTCCAGGCCAGACCGGCGATCAGCTGATAGGCGAACGCCGTGTCGCTGTCGTCGATCGTCAGGTTCTGGATCGCCGGGTTGGCCGCCGAGATGGCGCCCGGGACGTTCGAGAACTGGCCGAACGCATCAACCTTCACGTGGTTGGCGCCGATACCGCCGCCGATGTACGGGTTGAGAACCGAACCGGGCAGGATGTCGTAGATGATGTTGCCCATCACGGTCCACGACGTCACGTCGCCGTCGGGGCTGCCGCAGGCCGGAGCGGCCGCGGTGCGGGTCACGCCGGGGGTGCAGAGGCCGATGACCGCCTGGTTGTTGATGCCGCGGATCGACTCGACGTCGCCACCGCGGTAGCCGACTTCCAGTTCGACGCGCCAGTGATCGTTCAGCTGATAACCGAGGCGGGCGAAGCCGGCCCAGTCATCTTCCTGATTGATTTCCCAGGCGTAGGGTTGGCCATTCGCGGCGTTGTTCGACGACGTCGTGTCGAACTCGACCGGCCAGTGGTAGCCAAGATCGACGGCGCCGTACCAGCCTTCTTGCGCGGAGGCGGCAGTCGCGGCGCAGGCCGCTGCCATCGCAGCCCCAGCCAGGAGTTTGAACTTCATAATCAGAGCCCTCTCGTTGCCCTCAGGTGGTGCGGCCGTTTGACCCAGCCGCCGTTATAACAGGGACCAACCGTTGCGAAAGTGTCGCTACGGCCACACCCCGGACGCTTTTCTGGCGAGCCTCTCCAAGCTCTACCAGGACGCGGGGCGACAAGTCGCCCGCAATTGACCGGATTTGCAGGGATGCGCAACGCGGTGTCGAGCATCCATGCCGCGAGACTGACCGCTTCGCGGTCGCGGCTCGCTCCATAGACCTTGGCGATGCTGCGGCCAACGATTGAATTCGTTCGTCGAGATCTGACCGAAGTCCTTGGGTTTGTTTGTAAAGCGGCGGCATGGTCGCAGGAGCTGCGCGTCGAACGTTCGGGCGCGACGTCGTCTCCCCCATCCTTGCCGATACCGCCATTAGAAAGTCCCCGAACGCCGGCATTCGTCCGGCGTCCGCATGCAAACGGAGAAAGTCACGCTTGGTTCCGCCGCCATGAACCCCCGATGAATTTTTTCGGCCGCCGTGTTTCCGCCGCCGATTGGGCGCCGATGCGCCGAAGGTGAACTCGCGGGTCAGACGTCTCGTTCCCGCTGGAATCGGCGGGAGCGGCCACCCAGCGACTCAGGTCGGTTCAGCGCCTTGCGGAACTCGTCGCGTCGCTCGTGGATCGAGGCGATGACCAGCCCCATGGGCACGCCGATCTCCACCAGCACGGCCTCGGACAGCTGCAGGCTGGCCTCGACCGTCTCGGGCACCGCGTCCGTGGCGCCGAGGTCGTAGAGTCTCTGCGCGTGGCGCGCGTCGCGCGCGCGAGCCACGATGGTGAGATCCGGCCGCAGTTCACGCGCCACGGCCACGATGGCCTCCACGCCCTCGGGATCGTCCATGGTGACCACCAGCGCCGGCGCATCGGCCAGGCCGCACCGCATCAGGAACTCGGCCCGCGCCGCGTCGCCGAAGTAGATCAGTTCCCCGGCGCGGCGGCCCTGCTCCACCAGTCTGGGATCGAGTTCGGCCGCCACCCAGCGCAGGTCGTGCCGCTTTAGCATGTCGCCCACCAGTCGCCCGACCCGGCCGTAGCCCACCACCAGCACGCGCGGATCGGACGGTCGCTCGCCCTCCGCCTCCTGCGGCAGTTCCGTGGGCGCCACTTTGCGGCCGCCCAGGCGCAGGCTGAGCTGGGCCAGGAACGGGATCGAGAACATCGACAGCGTGGCCGCCACCAGCGCGGTCTGGCCGACGGTGCGATTGACGATGCCCTGGTCCATCGCCTGGCCGAGGATCACGAAGGCGAACTCGCCGGCCCCGGCCAGCAGCAGCGCCGCCTCGATGGCGCTGCGGGTCTTCAGCCGGAACAGCCGCGCCAGGCCGAAGACGATCGCAATGTTCAAGGTCACCAGCCCGATCGCCGAGCCCAGGATCACCAGGGGCCGCTCCAGCAGCAGCGGCACGTTCAGCCCGATCCCGACCGAGATGAAGAACAGCCCCAGAAGGAGGCCCTTGAACGGCTCGACCCGGGTCTGGACCTCGTGGCGGAACTCGGTCTCGGCCAGCAGCAGACCGGCGACGAAGGCGCCCAGGGCCATGGACAGACCGGTCAGCGCGCTGACCATCCCCGCGCCGATGACCACCAGCAGGCAGGCCGCGACGAACAGCTCCTCGCTCTTGGCGCGCGCCACCGAACGCAACATGGGCCGCAGCAGGATGCGCCCGAACAGAAACAGCGCCGCCATCCCCAGCACCGCCGGCAACAGCGACCAGAGCATGGTGGGCGACCAGGGCTCGTCCGAGCGCCGCCCCATCAGCGTCAGCGTGATGAGGATCGGGGCGACGGCCAGGTCCTGGAACAGCAGCACCGAGAACGTGGCGCGGCCGGCCATGGCGTGCTGGCGCTTCTGTTCGGCCAGAATCGGCATCACGATGGCCGTCGACGACAGCGCCAGCGCCGCCCCGATCGCGATCGCCGCGCCCGGTGGCTGGCCGACGGCGTAGGCCGCGACCGCGGTGGCCGTCAGGCAGAGCAACACCTGCAGGGCGCCCAGCCCGAACACGTAGCGGCGCAGGCTGCGAAGGCGCTCCCACGACAGCTCCAGCCCGATGGAGAACAGAAGGAAGACGACGCCGAACTCCGCCAGCTGCGCCAGCTCGTCCGGATTCTCGATCGTGAAGGCGCCCAGCCACTGGACCTCGTGCGCGAGGCTGCCAAGGCCGTAGGGCCCCAGCACGACGCCAGCGCCCAGAAAGCCGAGGATCGGGCTGATCCGCCATTGGCGGAATATTGGGACGACCACACCTGCCGTGGCGAGGAACAGAACGACATCCTTGTACGCGCCGGGCTGAACGTGGCCTTCCATCAGGTCTCCGATTTGACTGTGGCCCCACTATGCATGACGGCGGCCTCTTGCGGAATCCCACGCTGGGTTTAGGAGACGCGCTCGTGGGAGCGTCGTCGACCAGACATGCGGGGGCCGAACGCCGGGCGATGATCGCCCTGGTGGCGGTGTTCACGCTGCTGGTTCAGACGCTGATGCCGGCCTTCGCGGCCGCCGGGCCGATGCCCGATGGCGGCGGCGTCATCTGCACCACCATGGGGCTGCAGACCGCGCCCAGCGATTCGGGCCCGCCTGCGGCCGATCACAGCTGCAAGCACTGCGTCTGTCCGGCGCCGGCCTCCGAGCCGTCGACCACCGCCCTCGTCGCGCGGGTCGCCTACGTCGAAGGCCCCGCCCTCGTGGCCCCGACACCTCGCGGGCTTGTTCCTCAGGCCCGCGCGCCCCCACGGCCGCCCGGGCAGGGTCCACCGCTTCCGAACGCCTGATCGATCCGTCGGCGCGCGAGCCCTCGCGCGCCCGTCTCATCACGTTCGGAAAGCCAGAAATCCATGTCTCTCTCTACCCGCGCGCTCGGTCGCGCGCTGCTGCTGGGCGCGTGCGCCTGGCCCGCTCTCGCGCTGGCCGATGAGGCCGCGCCCAATACCGTCGACAGCGTCATCGTCACGGGAGCTCGCAATCCGGAGGACCCGCCCGTGGTCCAGGATGCGCGCAAGCGGCTGTCGGAAACGCCCGGCGCCGTCTCGGTGATCTCGCAGGAGAGCTACCAGAACCGCTTCGCCGTCGGTCTCGACGACGTCCTGCGCGACGCGCCGGGCGTCTACGCCCAGAAGAAGTGGGGCGGCGACATCCGCATCTCGATCCGCGGCTCGGGGCTCGGCAACGCCAATCACAACCGCGGCCTCCTGATCGCCCAGGACGGCGTGCCCCTGAACGAGGCCGATGGCTTCGGCGACAGCCAGATCGCAGATCCCCTGAACACGCGCTTCACCGAAGTCTATCGGGGCGGCAACGCGCTGAGGTTCGGCGGCGCGCTGCTGGGCGGCGCCGTCAACATGGTCACGCCGAACGGCCGCAACGCCGGGTTCGACAACCGCGTCCGCGTCGACGGCGGCAGCTTCGGCCTGCACCGCGAGCATCTGGCGGCGGCCCGCGTGTTTGGCGACTGGGACGTCTACGTCGCGGCCACCAACCAGCGGGGCCAGGGGTGGCGGTCCCAGAGCCAGCAGAACATCCAGTTCGGAACGCTCAACATCGGCCGCAGCTTCGGCGAGGACCGCGAGGTCCGGCTGGTGATCAACGGCTCGAACATCAACCAGGAGATCCCGGGCGCGTTGACCCGGGCCCAGTTCGACGCCAATCCGCGGCAACCGACGCCCGGCAACTACGCCAACGACCAGGGCCGCAATTCGCGCGGCGTGCGCACCTCGCTGCGGACCACCTGGCGGCTGAACGAGTCGACCGTTTTCGAAGGCGCCCTCTACGGCGTCTGGAAGGACCTCGACCATCCGATCTTCCAGGTCATCGACCAGGAGAGCCGCAACTACGGCGCATTCGGACGCCTGGACTGGGACGGCGAGATCGGTGGAAAGCGGGCCGACGCCTATGCCGGCCTGTGGCTGCGTTCCGGCGATCTGGACTCCAACTTCTATGTCAATGTGAAGGGCGCCCGCGGCGCGCCGACCTCGCGCACCCGTCAGAACGCGGACGCCGTGGACGTCTTCGCCGAAGGCCGGGTGTTCGTCACCGAGCAACTGGCCCTGGTGGCGGGCGGAACCTGGGGCCGGGCCGAGCGCGACTATCAGCAGTACCGTGTCCCCGGCGTGGCCTCGACCTTCGACCTTAAGGCGTCCAAGGACTACGAGTGGTTCGCGCCGCGGATCGGGGTCCTGTGGGAGGATGAAACCGGCACGCAGGTGTTCGGCAACGTCACCCGATCGGTGGAGCCCCCGAACCACGGGTCGCTCTCGCCGACGGGGACCGGCTTCGCGCCGGTGAAGCCGCAGGAGGCCTGGACCGCCGAGTTCGGGGCCCGAGGCCGCCGCGGGCCGCTGACCTGGGACATCACGATCTACCGCGCCTGGCTGGACAAGGAACTGCTGCAGTTCACCGTCGCGCCGGGGATCCCGGCCTCGACCTTCAACGCCGATGAGACGGTCCACCAGGGCATCGAAGCGGCGCTGGACTGGGAGATCGTCAAGGGCCTGCGCCTGCGCCAGACCTACACCTACTCGGACTTCCGCTTCCGCGACGATGTGCAGTACGGCGACAACCGCCTGCCGATCGCGCCCAAGCACTTCTACCGCGCCGAGCTGCGCTACCAACACCCGGCCGGTTGGTTCGTGGCGCCGTCGGTGGAGTGGTCGGCGTCGGACATCTGGGTCGACTACAGGAACACGACCCAGGCGCCCTCCTATGCCGTCTGGAACGTGGGCGCCGGCTATGCCGTCAACGAGCGGATCAGCCTGTTCCTCGACGTCCGGAACCTGGGCGACAAGGACTACATCTCCAACGTCCAGGCCCAGATCGCGGCGACGGCGGCCAGCGCCGCCTACTGGCCGGGCGACGGCCGCGCGGTGTTCGGCGGCATCACCATCGACTTCTGACCCAAACGGCCGGCGCGCAAGCGCCGGCCTCATCCCTTGAGGAGACGACGTCATGACGACTGAGACTCAATCCCACTCCCAGCCGGCCTCCGACACGCGGCGCGGCTGGATGACCCGCCTGGCGCTCGGCGCCGGGGTCGCGGCTCTGGCCTCGACGGCCGGCGCACAGGCCCAGTCGGGCAAGAAGACCGTGGGCGTGGTGCTCTACCCCGACTTCGAGGTCCTGGACGTGTTCGGCCCGGTGGAGATGTGGGCCAACGTCCCGAACATGAAGGTGGTCTTCGTGGCCCAGACGGCCGGACCCGTGCGCTCGGCCCAGGCCGTGTCGGCCGTCGCCGAGTACGGCTTCGACACCTCGCCGCCACTGGACATCATGATGGTTCCGGGCGGCATCGGCACGCTGCTGGAGCTGAAGAATGAGGCCCTGCTGCAGTTCATTCGCGAGCAGGACAAGCGCACCGAGCTGACCACCTCGGTCTGCACGGGATCGGCGCTGCTGGCGAAGGCCGGGCTGCTGAAGGGCCGCCGCGCCACGTCGAACAAGAAGTTCTTCTCGATCGCGCAGTCCCAGGACTCCACCGTCACCTGGGTGAAGCACGCGCGATGGGTCGAGGACGGCAAGTACGTCACCTCCTCCGGCGTCTCAGCCGGGACCGACATGGCCCTGGCCGTGGTCGCGCGGTTTCACGGCAAGGACGCCGCCCGCCAGCTCGCCCGCACGCTGGAGTACCAGTGGAGCGAAGACCCCACCAACGATCCGTTCGCGATCGGATGAGGGGGCCGATGTCCGCACAGTCCGCCTCGGCCCCGCAGGGGTCGGAACTTCACCGCGCCTTCTGGCGCTGGCACTTCTACGCCGGTCTCCTCGTGATGCCGGTGTTGATGCTGATGGCCGCGACCGGCGCGGCCTATCTCTTCAAGCCCGAGATCGAGGCGGCGTTGTACCGGCCGCTCATGACCGTAGAGGCGCGGGCGGCCCAGGCCGATCCCGACGCCTGGGTGACCGCCGCGAGCCAGGCCGCCAAGGGCCGGGTGACGCGGATCGAAGTCCCCGCGCGCGCCGATCAGTCGGTGCGGATGGTGGCCGAAACCGCCGATGGCCAGCGCACCGTCTTCGTTGATCCGCATGACGGGCGGGTCCTCGGCTCCATCCCGGGCCTGGGGCTCATGGAAACCGTGAAGCGGGTCCACAGCCTGGTTCTGCTGGGGCCCGGCCCCAACATGCTGGTCGAGGTGGTGGCCGGCTGGGCCATCGTCATGGTGGTGACCGGCGTGGTGCTGTGGTGGCCGCGCGGCCCCTCGGGCGGCGTGGTGACGATCCGCGGCAGGCCGCGCCAGAGGCTGTTCTGGCGCGACGTGCATGCCGTGACCGGCGTCTTCGCCGCGGGCGTCATCCTGTTCCTCGCCGTCACAGGCATGCCCTGGTCAGCCGTGTGGGGCGATCAGGTCCGCAAGCTGACAAACGCCGCGGGCTGGGGCGCGCCGAAAGCTCCCGCGGCCGCAGCGGCCTGGAGCCATGCCGGCCACAAGCCCGACAGCGGCGCAGCGCCCCCCTGGGCGTTGGAAGGCATGGACCTGCATGCCGCCCACCATGGGCACGGCGTCGGACTTACCCTTTCCGGGGCGATCGAACGCGCCGACGCGGCGGGGCTGTCGCGCCCCTTCACCGTTGCGATCCCGCTCGGCGGCGAGGGAAAGGCCTGGTCGGTGTCACAGGTCGCCGACCGCGCGGAAGACCTCCGGACGCTTTACCTCGCGGCCGACGATGGCCGTGCTCTCGCCGATCTCGGCTGGGCGCGCTACGGCCCGGCGGCCAAGGCCATTCAATGGGGCATCGCGACCCACCAGGGTCAGGAATACGGACCCGCCAACCGCTGGCTGATGCTGGCCGGCTGTGTCGCGATCTGGCTCCTGGGCGTCTCGAGCCTCGTGATGTGGTGGAAGCGCCGCCCCAGACGGACGTTGTCGGCGCCGCCGCAGTCTTCGGATCCGCGCGCGCGCTGGCTCGCCGTCGCCACAATTGCGCCCCTGGCCGTCATCTATCCGCTGACGGGCGCTTCGCTCCTCGTTGTCCTTGCCCTCGACTTCGCCGTAAGGCGAGTTCGCAGCGCCTCCACGCCTCGTGAGATCACACCATGACCCTCCGCGCTCTCCTCCCGCTCACCTTTGTCCTGGCCATCGCCTCGCCCGCCCTGGCCGCACCCAAAGTCGAGGCCGCCTGGAGCCGGCCGGCCGCGCAAGGGGCCACGGGCGGCGGGTTCATGATCCTGGCCAACCCCGACAAGGCGGCCGACGCCCTGGTCGCCGCCGCCTCGCCCGTCGCCCGCGAGGTGCAGATCCACCAGTCCAGCATGAAGAATGGCGTGGCCTCCATGCAGCGCCTGGAGCGCGTACCCGTAGCGGCCGGCGGACGTGTCACCTTCGCGCCCGGCGGATACCACCTGATGCTGATGGGCCTGACCCAGACCCTCAAGGCCGGCGACACCGTTCCCGTCACCCTCACGTTCGCCAGCGGCGCCAAGGTCAAGGCGTCGTTCGTCGTGGGCATGGGACCGCCGGTCGCAGCTCATCCGCACCACTGAGTTCCTGACAGAAATGTAACGGGCGTTACCGTCGGACCTGCGCTCAAGGTCCGGCCGAGACGCCCACCTTGAACGAGACGAGTTCCATGAAAGCCGCCTGGCTCGCCGCCTCCGCCGCCGCCGTTCTCCTGGCCGCCGCGCCTCCGCCCGCCTACGCCGCGGACGGGGCCGCGAGCACCCAGCAAGCGCCGGCCCGCGACCTGTCCAAGGCGCCGCGCATGGGCCCGTGGGGCTTCGACATGGCCGGGCGCGACACCACGCTCACGCCCGGCCAGTCGCTGTTCGGCTACGCCAACGGCGGCTACATGAAGTCGCTGGAGATCCCGGCCGACCGCAATTCGTTCGGCGCCTTCAATGTCCTGGACGACCTGTCCAAGGCGCGGCTGCAGGCTGTGATCGACAAGGCCGCCGCCGGCAAGGCGGAGTCGGGTCCCGA
Source organism: Phenylobacterium sp. (assembly GCF_965284355.1). Classification (NCBI taxonomy): domain Bacteria; kingdom Pseudomonadati; phylum Pseudomonadota; class Alphaproteobacteria; order Caulobacterales; family Caulobacteraceae; genus Phenylobacterium; species Phenylobacterium sp. The sequence continues at coordinate 2,105,744 of NZ_OZ260078.1, forward strand.
AGCCAAGGTCGGCGCGCTCTATCGCAGCTTCATGGACGAGGCCCGGGTCGAGGCCTTGGGCGCCACGCCCCTGGCCGGCGACCTGGCCGCGATCCGCAAGGCCAGGACCCACGACGACGTCGCCCGGCTGATGGGCGCCACCGCGATGGGCTTCGGGCAGAGCTTCTTCGGCCCCTTCGTCTACGACGACGCCAAGGACCCGCTGAAATACACGGTCTACCTGGGCCAGGGCGGCATCACCCTGCCCGACCGCGACTACTATCTCGAGGCGCGCTTCGAGAAGGAGCGCGCGGCCTATCAGGTCTACGTCGCCCGGATGCTGACGCTGGCCGGCTGGCCCGAGCCCGAGGCCCACGCCAAGGCGATCCTGGCGATGGAGACCGAGGTGGCCAAGGCGTCGTGGAGCAAGGTCGAGCAGCGCGACGACGACAAGACCTACAACCCCTACGCCGTGGCCGACCTGCCCAAACTGGCGCCCGGCTTCAACTGGAGCGCTTTCCTGAGCGGCGCCGAGCTGTCGAACGCCAAGCGCGTCATCGTGTCCGAGAACACCGCCTTCCCGAAGATCGCCACGATCTACAGCAAGGCCGACGTCGACACGCTGAAGGCCTGGCTCGCCTTCACCACCATCGACCAGGCCGCGAGCTACCTTTCCAAGGACTTCGACCAGGCCAAGTTCGACTTCCGCAGCAAGACGCTCTCCGGCACCCCGGCCCAACAGCCGCGCTGGAAGCGGGCGGTGAACCTGGTGGACGGCAACCTGGGTGAGGCCGTCGGCAAGCTGTACGTCGACGCCTACTTCCCGGCGAAGGACAAGGCCGCCATGGAAGCCCTGGTCGGCGACCTGAAGAGCGCCATGGGCGCGCGCATCCAGAAGCTCGACTGGATGAGCCCCGAGACCAAGAAAAAGGCCGCCGAGAAGCTGGGCAAGTTCACGGTCAAGATCGGCTATCCCGACAAGTGGCGCGACTACGGCAAGCTGGAGATACGGGACGGCGATCTGTACGGGAACGTCCAGCGGGCCTCGGCCTTCGACTGGCGCTTCCGGGCGGCGCGGCTGAACCAGCCGGTCGACCGCAGCGAGTGGGGGATGACCCCGGCCACGATCAACGCCTACTACTCGCCGACCAAGAACGAGATCGTCTTCCCGGCCGCGATTCTGCAGCCGCCGTTCTTCGATCCCGACGGCGACGCGGCGATCAACTACGGCGCCATCGGCGGCGTCATCGGCCATGAGATCACCCACGGCTTCGATGACCAGGGCCGCAAATCGGACGGCGACGGGCGCCTGGCCGAATGGTGGACCAAGGACGACGAGGCCAAGTTCATGGTCCAGGCCGAGCGGCTGGGCGCGCAGTACTCGGCCACCGAGATCCTGCCCGGCGCCAAGATCAACGGCGAGCTGACCATGGGCGAGAACATCGCCGACCTGGGCGGCCTGCTGCTGGCGCTCGAGGCCTACAAGATCTCGCTGCAGGGCAAGCCCGCCCCGGTGATCGAGGGCATGACCGGCGAACAGCGCGTGTTCCTGGGCTGGGCCCAGGTCTGGCGCGCCAAGTACCGCGACAACTTCATGAAGCAGATCCTGGTCAGCGACCCGCATTCCCCGCCGCTGGCCCGCGTCGATCTGCCGGTCCGCAACATCGACGCCTTCTACGACGCCTTCGGCGTGAAGCCGGGCGACCCGATGTACCTCCCGCCCGAGAAGCGCGTCCGGATCTGGTAGGGCGGCCATTTCCGCGGGAAGTCTTGGGGCGCCGCACGCTGCTGCGCGCCCGCGTGAAAACTCTGGCGGCAGGGTTCCAGCGATCGGTCGGACGTCGCTCGGCTTGGACTTATATTTTTGACGATCCCGTCAAAAATGGGTTCAGCACAAAAAGAATCGGCCTGCAGCGGGGGATAATCGCTGCAGGCCGCCTTGAGCAGTCGCTCTGATTGAGCGGGCGTTTCCTCCCCGAAACGCCGGAGACTTCAGGACTAGGCGCCTTCTTGTCTCTCGCCACATGACAGAACGGCAATTTTCTGCCCGAGTCAACGGGCCAAAACCCCCTTCACGGCATGTCCGGGGGGAAATTTCGCGGCCGGAGGAAAATTTTACGCCGTCTTTTTACATCTGCGTCAAAATATTTTCGACCTGAGCGTGTCAAATGGCGCGCACTTCACGTCAAAGACGAAGTCGGGCTTGGAAACCGTCACCGGCCCCAAACCGGCGGCGCTCAGCGCAAGACTCGCATCCGCGACCTGGGCCGAATCGACCAGCAGGCCGTTCGGACGCCGCGAGGCGCCGGCGTCGACCAGCCCCTCGACCACCGCCGCCTCGGCCTTGTCGCCCCGCGTCGGCCACGCCAGCGTCGCACTGCGCAGCGCGCCTGCCCGCGCCTCGACGATCCGCAACAGGCGCTCGGCCTGCGCCAGGGCCTCGGGGCTCCATCCGGCGCGAAGGTTGGCCGCCAGTTGGGCCTGGCTCTTCAGCATGACGCCGTCGCCCAGCACCTTCAGCCCGTTGGCCACCAGGGTGGCGCCCGTGGTGGTGATGTCGACCACCAGTTCCGCCGCGCCCGTCGCCGGCGCCCCTTCGGTGGCGCCGCCCGACTCCACGATCCGATAGTCGGCCACCCCGTGGCGCGCGAAGAAGCTGCGGGTCTGGGCCAGGTACTTGGTCGCCACCCGCATGCGCCGCCCGGTGCGGGCCAGGAAATCGTGGGCCACCTCTTCGAGGTCGGCCATCGTGTCGACGTCCAGCCAGCTCTTGGGCACCGCCGTCACCAGGTCGGCGCGGCCGAAGCCCAGCGGGCGCAGCAGCAGGACCCGCTCGTCCAGGTCATCGCCACGCTCGCGCAGCAAGTCCTCGCCCGTCACGCCCAGATGCACATCACCGGCGTCCAGCGCCTCGGCGATATCGGCGGCCGACAGGAACCGCACCTGCGCGCCCGGCAGACCCTTGAGGCTGGCGACATAACCGCGGGCGCCGCCGGTGACGTCCAGCTTCAGGCCGCAATCGACCAGCCAGCCCTCGACCTGCTCCTTCAGGCGTCCCTTCGACGGGATCGCAATGACCAGCCCGCTCATCCTTCGGCTCCCGTCCAGGCGCGCCAGGGCCGGACCATGCAGCCCACGGCCCGGGCCTGGCCCGCCCCGCCCAGCCGCGCCAGCAGCCCGTCGTAGCGCCCGCCCACCGCCACCGGCAGGTCCGCGCCCAGGGCGGCGCTGCGCACCTCGAACGTCAGGCCGTCATAGTAGTCGAAGGCATGTCCCAGCGCCGGGGTGAACCGTGTGCGGTCGGCGGGCGCCACCAGGGCCAGGTCGATGAGCCGTTGCTCCCATCCCGACAGCGCCGCCTTCAGCGCGCCATCGTTGGCGCCTGCCAGTTCGCGCATGCGGGCGAAGGCGTAGGCGGGCTCGTCGTCGATCGCCATGAAGGCCCGCACCGCATCCGCCTGGAGCTGCGTCAGCGCCGGGGCCTGCGCGGCCTCGGCCTTGCGCACGAGGCGGGCCGCGATCTCGGCCGGCCCGCGGCCGCCCACCGGCTCCACGCCGGCCAGCGCCCAGACTTCTTCCAGAAGCGCGCCGGCCTGGGTCTCGGACAGACCGGCCAACAGGCCCGACAGCGTACCCGCGCTATCGCCTGTGGTTTCGCCGGTCCGCGATAGCTCGGCCCAGAGCAGGCGCGGCCGTCCGGCCACGCGCTTCAGCCGGCCGCTGAGGCTTTCGGGCAGGTCCAGGCTTTCCACGAAGGCGCCGAAAAGGGCCACATCGCCCAGCCACAGTGAAAGGTCGTCGCGCCCGCCGGCCGCGGCGGCCCGCCAGGCCAGTCCGGCGATCTCGGCGTCGGCCGCCTCCACACCCCCGCCGCCCGGCGAGAACATCTCCAGCCCGATCTGCACGAACTCCTCGGGTCGGTCGGCGCCCGACGAGGCCCGGAACGCCGCGCCCTGGTACCAGTAGAGCCCGGCTGCACGATTGCTCTCGATGTGCTGGCGCGCGATGGCGACCGTGAAGTCGGGACGCAGGCAGCTTTCCGCCCCGCCCTCGGCCTGGACCACGAACAGACGCGCGCGCATGGCCTCGCCGGCCAGGTCGAGCAGCAGGTTCAGGGGCTGCAGCAGGGGCGCGTCGGCCCGTTCGGCCCCGGACGCTTCCAGGGGCGCGCGGACGGCGGCCAGCACCGCGGACGGAACGGCAGGCTCGACGCGCATCAGCCGCCCGCCAGGATGCGTTGCAGGACCGCCACCAGCTCGCCGCGCGGGATGGTCTGCTGGCCCGGTCGCTGACCGCGCCACTCGGCGTTGTCGGCCACCTTCGAGGCCAGCTCGCGGCCCAGGTCCAGGTCCTTCACCGTCACCGTGCCGGCGGCCAGTTCGTCGTCTCCGACGATGATGGCGGCGGGCGAAAGCCTGCGGTCGGCGTACTTCATCTGCGCCTTCATGCCCGAGCTGCCCAGGTAGACCTCGGCCGGGATTCCCGCGGCGCGAACCTCGCGGGCCACGGCGAAGTAGTCGGCCATGCGATCCTGCGAGAACGCGATCACCACCACCGGGCCCCGCGCTGCGGTCGCCAGGTCCTTGCCCGCCGCCTTCAGCGCCGACGCCAGGCGCGAGACGCCGAACGAGAAGCCGGTGGCCGGGGTGCGCTCGCCGGTGAACCGCGCCACCAGATCGTCATAGCGACCGCCGCCGCCGATCGAGCCGAACCGCATCGGCTGGCCCTTCTCATCCAGGGTGGACAGCAGCAGCTCGGCCTCGAAGACCGCGCCGGTGTAGTACTCCAGCCCGCGCACCACGGCGGGGTCGAAGGTCGCCCGGTCGGCGCCGACGCCCAGGCCCGCGAGCGCCGCATCGATCGCCGCCAGTTCCACCAGGCCCTCGTCGCCCTCGGCCGAGCCGCCGACCACGTCCGCCAGCTTCGCCAGCGTCGAGGCCCGGTCGCCCGCGCCGGCCGCGGTGAACGCCAGCACCCGCTCGGCGGCCGAGGCGTTCAGCCCAGCCCCCTTGGTGAAGTCGCCGCTCTCGTCCTTGCGGCCCTCGCCCAGCAACAGGCGCACGCCGTCGGGGCCCAGGCGGTCCAGCTTGTCCACCGCCCGCAGCACGGCCAGCTTCTGGCCCTCGTCGGTGACGCCGGCGGCGCTCATCAGGCCGTTCAGGAGCTTGCGGTTGTTGATCTTGATAAGCGCCGAGCCGGCCGGCAGGCCCGCGGCCTCAAGACCTTCGACCGCCATGGCGATGATCTCGGCGTCGGCCTCCGGACGCGCCGAGCCCACCGTGTCGGCGTCGCACTGGACGAACTCGCGGAAGCGGCCCGGGCCGGGCTTCTCGTTGCGCCAGACGGGCCCAAAGGCGTAGCGGCGGAACGGCTTGGGCAGGGTCTCCCAGTTCTGCGCCGCGAACCGGGCCAGGGGCGCGGTCAGGTCGTAGCGCAGGGCCATCCACTGCTCGTCGTCGTCCTGCAGGGCGAAGACGCCCTCGTTGGGACGGTCAGCGTCGGGCAGGAACTTGCCCAAGGCGTCGGCGTATTCGAACGCGCCGGTCTCCAGGGGCTCGAACCCCCAGCGTTCATAAACGCCGCTAACGGCTGTCAGGATCGCCCGCTCGGCGACCACGTCGCGGGCGCGGCGGTCGTTGAATCCGCGGGGGGCTCGGGCTTCGGGTCGGCTGGGGGCATCGGCGGTCATGGCCGCGCGCTTACCGGCTGCAGCGTCCGTACTCAAGGACAGCTCTGGGGAAAGGTCGTTCATCGGTCGTCTCACTCAGGAAGGAGGGCGACGGACGAAGCTGGAAGAAGGTCGAGCCCCGTCCGTATCGGCGGGGCTCGGGAGGGGTTCGCGTCAGGCCGCGCGCACCCGCTCCGAACCCGCCAGGGTCGGATGGTGGTGGTGGCCGTGATGGTGCGCGATCCGCGTCATGACGGCGGCCCTATAGAACAGCGCCGCGCCGGAGTCACGGCTGCACGGCAGGCTCGACCGCCACGAGGCCCCGGTAGGCCCGCCAACTGGCCAGGCCCAGCCAGGGAAACACGACGACCAGCGCCGTGAAGCCGGTGGCGGCCGACGCCAGCACGAGGCTCGCCACGATCGCCGCCCAGAGCAGCATGGGGCCAGGGTTGCGCATGACGACCCGAACGCTCGTGACCGTCGCCATGAAGACGTCGAAGCGCAGTTCCAGCAGCATCGGGGCCGAGACCACCACCAGGGTGTAGGCGACGAACGCGATCGCGCCGCCGATCACCCCGCCGATCGCCAGCATCCGCTGGCCATCCTCGGTGTTGAACGCGAACTCAAGGAACTCGGGCAAGGTGGCGTGAAGCTGGTAGGTGGACAGGCCGTAGACGATCTGGGCCGCCTGAATCCAGAACGAGAAGACCAGGAACAGGGCCAGCCCGAGGAAGAACGCATCCTGCCGCAGCGCCGAGCGCACCACGAAGATCTGCGCCAGCCGCGGACGCTCGCCAGCTTCGAGCCGGCGACCGGCCTCATAGGGTCCCATCGCCAGGATCGGCGCGATCAGGACCAGGCCCAGCGCCAGGATCACCACCTGAAACGCAAGGCCAGACGCATAGAGCGCGTAGGTCACCAGCGACAGCAGCGCGGCGATGAATCCGCCGTACACGAGGCAGGGACCCGGCGCCTTCCAGAGGTCCGCCCACCCGTTGCCGAGCCAGCGCAGGGGCGCGCCATAGCCTACGCGGTTCACGTCCGGCAGCCGCCCTGGCGCGCTCATCGCCGCCCTCCCCTGCGGGCGCGCTGGGTCGCGCGCCTCTCTGCGTTGTTCGGCGGCAAGCGTGGCGACGCCGCACCAGGGGCGCTTTGCGCGATGTCAAATGTCCGAAGGACGGAAAGAGCTGTCAGGCCGCCTTGCGCCACGTCCGCGGCGAGACGCCGAACGCACGGCGGAACGTGGCGTTGAAGTGGCTGATGTCGTTGAAGCCGACGTCGAAGGCGATCTCGGTGATTGGCGCCCGGGTGTCGACCAGGCGGTCGGCGGCGGCGCGCAGGCGCGCGGCGATCTGATACTGTCGAGGCGTCTCACCTGTGACCGCCCGGAACGCGCGGATGAAGTGGTAGCGCGACAAGCCCGCCAGCCCGGCCAGATAGGACAGGCTCAAGGTCTCGGCGGGGCGAGCATCGATCAGGGCCGCCACATCGCGCACGCGGGCGTGATCGCTGACCGGCGGCGGCGACAGGCGGGATCCGGCGCGAAGGCACGCCGCCGCCAGTCGCACCACCGCCTCCTCGTCCGGCGCCTCGCTGACCGCCAGCCGGCGCGCCATGGCGTAGAGCGGAGTCGCCGCCCGCCCGGCGTTCAGCGCGGCCATCGGGAACGCCGGGGTCTTGCAGCGGCAGTCGTTCGCCACCTCGCTCAGCAGGCCCTCGTCCAGCGCCACCACGGCGCGCCGCACACCGGCCGCGTCCAGGTAGCGATAGTCGAAAGCCTCGCGGGCGTTGCCCAGCAGCACCATGCCGGGCTGCAGGCTGGCCGCGCCGATAGGCGAGCGATAGTCGAACCGGCCCGACACGATCACCCCGATCGAGGCGAAGGCGTAGCAGCTCTCCAGTCGCGGCCGGTCGGGATCGGAGTGGCAACGCGCCTCGCCCGCGCCATAGAGCCCCCGTTGCGACGGCAGCTCTGGCCCGTGCATCTCGATACGAAACGGTGCGGTCTCGCCCATGGGCCGGACTCTGACGTCGTGTGACGGAGAGGCAACCGCAATAATCCCCAAGTTCCGCGCCGACGGCCCGGCCATGGTCCCCTGGTCATCGGGGGAACGTCATTGGACCGCACGCGCCTGATCTACGGCCTGGGGGCGATCGGCCTGGGCGTCCTGGGCCTGGTCGTTGGGGACTTCGCCCTGCAGTGGCAGCCCGTGCCGAAGGACCTCCCCGCCCGCGAGACCCTGGCCCGCATCAGCGCCGGCCTACTGATCATCGGCGGGCTGGCGACGATCTGGTCGCGAACGGCGGCCTGGGGCGCGCTGGCGCTGGGCGGCATGTACAGCGTCTGGGTCGTCGCCCTGCACCTGCCCAACGCCCTCAGCGTTCGGCCCAACGACATCGCCTCGTGGAACGCCGTGGCCGAGCTCTCCGCGCTGGCGCTGGGCGGCCTCGTGGGCTGGGGCGCCGTCCACCGGCCGGCCTGGGCCGAGATGGGCCGCCGGCTCTTCGGTCTGTGCCCGGTGATCTTCGGCCTGGCCCACTTCGGCTACGCCGAGTTCACCGCCGGGATGATCCCCGCATGGCTGCCCGCGTCCTTGGCCTTGGCCTACATGACCGGGGCCTGTCACATGGCGGGCGGCCTCTCCCTGATCGCGGGCGTGGTCCCGCGGCTGGCCGCGAGGCTGCTGGCGGCGATGTGCGGCGCCTTCGCACTCGTCCTGCACCTGCCCCGCGTCATCGCCGCGCCCGGGGAGCGGATCGAGTGGACCATGATGTTCATCGCCGTCTCGCTCTGCGGCGCGGCCTGGATCGTCAGCGCCACGGTTCAGGATCGCCGGGGCTAGAAGACCCCTAGGCTCGCTCCGCCAGCCAGCCTAAAACGCGGCTCATGCGAGAGATCACCCATTTCATCGACGGCGCGGCGTTCGCAGGCGCTTCCGGTCGCTACGGCGACGTGTTCAACCCCAACACCGGCGAGGTGCAGGCCCGGGTGCAGCTGGCGACCGTCGCCGAAGTGGACCGCGCGGTGCAGTCGGCCGTCCGGGCCCAGCAGACCTGGGCGCTGGTGAACCCGCAGCGCCGCGCGCGGGTGATGTTCGAGTTCAAGCGCCTGGTTGAGCGCGACATGGATCATCTCGCCGAGATCCTGTCGTCCGAGCACGGCAAGGTCATCGCCGACTCGAAGGGCGACATTCAGCGCGGCCTGGAGGTTATCGAGTTCGCCTGCGGCATCCCGCATGCGCTGAAGGGCGAGTACACCGAGGGCGCGGGCCCCGGGATCGACGTCTATTCGATGCGCCAGCCCCTGGGCGTAGCGGCGGGCATCACCCCTTTCAACTTCCCGGCGATGATCCCGATGTGGATGTTCGGCATCGCCATCGCGGTGGGCAACACGTTCATCCTGAAGCCCAGCGAGAAGGATCCCACGGTTCCGGTGAAGCTGGCCGAGCTGATGATGGAAGCGGGCGCCCCGTCGGGCGTGCTGAACGTCATCCACGGCGATAAGACTGCCGTCGATGCGATCCTTGATCATCCCGACATCAAGGCCGTCAGCTTCGTCGGCAGCTCGGATATCGCCCACTATGTCTACTCGCGCGGCACGGCCAACGCGAAGCGCGTCCAGGCCATGGGCGGGGCCAAGAACCACGGCCTGATCCTGCCCGACGCCGACCTGGAGCAGGCGACCAAGGACATCATCGGCGCCGCCTACGGCTCGGCCGGGGAGCGCTGCATGGCGCTGCCCGTCGTGGTGCCGGTGGGCAAGAAGACGGCCGATGAAGTGCGTGAGCGCGTGCTGGCGGAACTGGACACGCTGAAGGTCGGTCTCTCCACCGACGCCGCGGCGCAATATGGCCCGGTCGTGAGCCAGGCCCACAAGCAGAAGATCAGCGACTACATCCAGCTGGGCGTCGACGAAGGCGCCGAGCTGGTGGTCGACGGCCGCGGCTTCCAGCTGCAGGGCTACGAGCAGGGCTTCTTCATGGGGCCCAGCCTGTTCGACCAGGTGAAGCCCACGATGAAGACCTACCAGGAGGAGATCTTCGGTCCCGTCCTGCAGATCGTCCGGGCCGAGACCTTCGAGGAGGCGCTCGCGCTGCCCTCCAACCATCAGTACGGGAACGGCGTCGCGATCTTCACCCGCAACGGCCGGGCCGCCCGCGAATTCGCGGCGCGGGTCAACGTCGGCATGGTGGGCATCAACGTGCCGATCCCCGTGCCCGTCGCCTACCACACCTTCGGCGGCTGGAAGCGCAGCGCCTTCGGCGACGCGAACCAGCACGGCATGGAGGGCGTGCGGTTCTACACAAAGGTCAAGACCATCACCGCCCGCTGGCCTGAAGGCTCTGTCGAGGATTCGGCGTTCGTCATCCCGACGATGAAATGAGCCGCGCCCTCCCCATCAAGGGAGGGAATCGGCGCTGATCCGCGCGGCGAGCTCCTTCAGGAGCTTGGCCGCCAGGGTCGCGGTCATGTCGTTCACGTCGCGGGTCGGGTTCAGCTCCACGATATCGCCGCCGATCACCGGGCCGGGGGTTTCCCAGATCACGCGCAGCACCTCGCGCGTCGTGAGCCCGCCGGGCTCATGGTGCGACACGCCGGGCGCGTAGGCCGGGTCCAGGCCGTCAAGGTCGATGGAGATGTAGGTCGGCCCCGTCGGCAGCGACCCCATGCCCGCCGCGTGCGTCTCGGGCGAGAACACGTTCACCCCGAACCGCTTCGCCTGGGCGACGAGATGGGCGTTCGGCGTACGGATCCCCAACTGGGTCAGTCCCGCCGCCAGCCCGCGCTCCATGATCCGCGCGAACGGCGAGGCGTGGCTGAGCGGGTCGCCCTCGAAGTCGTCATAGAGGTCGGAGTGGGCGTCGATGTGCACGATCTGCGGCGGCGCAAGTCCCGCCGCGGCCATCCCGGCCAGCACCGGGTAGGTCACCGCGTGGTCGCCCCCCAGCACCACGGCCGGGCCAGCCCGGAACGCCGCGGCCACCGCCTCCACCATGCGGTCGAAGTCGCCATCGTCTTCCCGCAGCGAGGCGTCGCCCAGGTCAGCCAACACGGAATCCATCTCTGCGCCGTTGGTGGCGGTCAGGTGCGCGTGGGGCGAATGCAGCGCAGCGCGTACCACGGCTGGCGCGGCCGCCGCCCCCCGGAGGAACGACGAGTGGCGGTCGGTCGGTAAACCCAGGAGCCCGACGCGGCTCATGGCTTCACGAAAACGCCCTGCCCGGTGGGCATGGGCAGGATGTGCAGGCCCCGCTGGGCGAACCAGGCCTTCTCGACGTCGTGCTGGGCGCGCGACACCTCCCAGCAGTAGTCGTCGAACAGGATCACGCCCCCCGACGGGATGCGGTCGAACACCAGATCAAGCGCTGCGATCTCGGCGGCGGAGTTGTTGAGGTCCATGTGGAGGAACGCGATCTGATCGGGCAGCGCGTCGGCCTGCAGCACATCGGGCACCCGACCCTTGATCACCTTGATGTTCGGATAGGCGGCGAACCGGGCCTGCACTTCTTCGAAGCTGAACGTGCCCTCGTAGGCTCGCGTATTGCTGTCGCGCCAGTTGGGGTCCAGCTGGTCCTCGGGAATGCCCTCGAAGGTGTCGTAAAGCCACCATGTCCGCGGCATGGCCTGGAACTCCAGATAGTCGGCGAGGAACAGGGTGGTGTGCCCTCGGAACACACCCAGCTCCATGAAATCTCCCGGGACCTTGGCCACCTGCTGGACCGCCCATAGCGCCGTCTGAAGGTTCCAGTGCCAGTTGGGGATCGGCAGCAGGTTCTCGTGCCGCGCCGCCGTCTGCATGAATCTTACGTCTTCCAGGAACGGCAGGATCTTCATCCACGTCGCCATGCCGTCCGAAACGAAGGCCGACGTCTGGAAAGACTTCAGCGCGTCCATCAGGTCCAGCAACACGTTGGTGCGCAAGGTCGGGCTTGCGACGATGCCCCGGCGGACGCGGATGTCGAGCCGCGCCGGCACCGTCTGCAGCGCCGAACGAAGCAGCTGGTGGGCGCGGGCGTGCGAGCCGCGGCGCGCCAGGGCCTCGGCGATGGCCACGGTCTCTCCGACGGTCAGGTCGTCCAGAATCGTCTGCGGCAAGCTGCGATCTCCTTTGTGGCGCCGGACCGCCCAAGGCGTGCTCGGTAGCAGGGCGCGCATCGGTTGGCGACCGGCCCAGACTCCCGTTCCTTGCGCCCGGGCCTCGACGCAGATAGGCCGGGCGCCATGGCCTCCGCCCTCCAAGCTGCCTACGACGCGCGTGTCCGCGACGGCCTGATCCGGCCCGACCCCGCGCAGGCCGCCGCGCTTCTGCCGCTGATCCGCCTGGAGCTGGATTTGGCCGAGGACGAACCCGAAGGCGGCATCCTGGCCCTGCTGCGCCGACGCCACTACGAGCCCCCCCGCGGGGTCTACCTCATCGGGCCCGTCGGTCGCGGCAAGTCGATGCTGATGGACCTGTTCTACGAGACGGCTACCGGCTTCAAGAAGCGTCGCACCCACTTCCACGTCTTCATGGGCGAGGTGCACCGGCTGATCGACGCCTGGCGCAAGGGCGACCGCGACGCGCGCAAGAAGCGGTTCGGCCAGTTCAAGGGCGACGATCCGATCCCGCCGGTCGCGGACGTGATCGCGAGCGAGGCGCGGCTGCTCTGCTTCGACGAGTTCCAGGTCACCGACATCGCCGACGCCATGATCCTGGGGCGGCTGTTCGAGGCCCTGTTCGGCCACGGCGTGGTGCTGGTCGCCACCTCCAACCGGCTGCCTGACGACCTCTATCAGAACGGCATCAACCGCCAGCTCTTCCTGCCCTTCATCGAGCTCCTGAAGCAGAAGGCCGAGGTCGTGGTGATCGCCGGCCCGCACGACTATCGCCTCGACCGCCTGCGGGCGGCGGGGACCTGGTTCTCGCCGCCGGATCCGGACAACCGCCGGTCCTTCGACGCGCTCTGGAAGGAGATGCTGGGGCCAGAGGCCGAGGACGGCGAGACCATCGAAGTGCTGGGCCGCAAGCTCAGCTTCCCGCGCGCCGCCGGCGGCCTGCTGCGCGCCACGTTCGACGACCTGTGCAAGGCGGCCCTGGGCCCCAACGACTACATCGCCATCGCCCAGCGCTTCCACACCGTCTTCCTGGAGGGCCTGCCCAAACTGTCGCCGGCCCAGCGGCAGGAAGCGCGACGCCTGGTGATCCTGATCGACGCCCTCTATGAGGCCCGGACCCGGCTGATCGTATTCGCCGACGCCGAACCCACGAAGCTCTACCCCGAAGGCGACGGCGCCTTCGAGTTCGAGCGCACCGCCTCGCGCCTCCAGGAAATGCGCTCCGCCAGCTGGCTCGAGGAACGCTGATGGTCGACTTCGCCCGCTTTGACGCCCGCCACTATCCTACCCTCGGGGTCCGGGAGGGCTACGCCGCCTGGGCGCCGACCTATGAGGACACCGTCGTGGACCTCATGGACCTGCGCCTGCTGGAACGGCTGCAGATTCAGTGGCGCGCGGCGGGCCGGGTCCTGGACCTGGCATGCGGCACGGGCCGGATCGGCGCCTGGCTGCGCGCCAAGGGCGTTCAGCGGATCGATGGCGTGGATCTGACGCCGCAGATGCTGGCCCAGGCCCGGGACAAGGGCGTCTACGAGGGCCTGACCGTCGGCGACATCACCGACACCGGCATCCCCTCGGACCGCTACAACCTCATCACCCAGTCGCTGGCCGACGAGCATCTGAACGACCTGGGCCCCCTTTACGCCGAGGCCTTCCGCCTCGCGCGACCCGGGGGCGGCTTCGTGCTGGTGGGCTACCACCCATGGTTCCTGATGAGCGGCATCCCCACGCATTTCGACCGCGCGCCGGGCGAGCCGGTGGCGATCGAAAGCCACGTCCATCTCTTCTCCGACCACGTCCGCGCCGCGCTCGGCGCCGGATGGCGCCTGGCCACCCTGGAGGAAGGCGTCATAGACGACGCCTGGGTCGCGCGGAAAGCCAAGTGGGACCAATATCGCGACCGTCCGGTCAGCTTCGCCTTCGTCTGGCTCAAGCCCTGAGGCTCTCCACCAGCTCGCGGGCATAGGGCCGCAGCTCGGCCTCGGCCCGCACAACGATCGTCAGTTCCCGCAGCGCCCAGTCGTCAGCCAGATCGATCACCGCCAGCGACATGGTCCTGGCCGCCCGCCCGGCGGTGGTCTGCGGCACCACGCCCACCCCGACGCCCGCCTCCACCAGCCGGCACACCGCATCGAAGCTTCGCAGTTGCACCCGCGCCTTCAGCGGCCGGCCCTCGCGCGCCGCCTTGCTGACCAGGAACCGCTGCAGCGAACTGGATCGCTCCAGGCCTACGACGTCGTACTCCAGCACCTCGGCGAAACTGACCCGGTCGCGCGCGGCCAGGGGATGGCCCGGCGCCGCCACCACCACGAACCGGTCGGAGCGGAACGGGTAGGTCTGCAGGGCGCCCACATCGACCGTACCGGCCACGATGCCGACGTCGCCGACGCCCTCGGCGATCAGGCCCACGATCTCGTCCGAAAGCCGCTCCTCCAGGTCGACGCTCATGTGCGGGTGGGCGGCCAGGAACGAGCTCAGCGCCTCCGGCAGGAACTCGGTGAGCGCGTTGGTGTTGGCCAGCAGCTTCACCTCGCCCGACAGGCCGCCGGCGAAGGCCGAGAGTTCCTCGCGCATCCGCGCCGCCTGGCTCAGCATGTTACGGGCGTGCTTCAGCAGCATCCGCCCCGCGGCGGTCGGCGTCACGCCCTGGCGCGAGCGGATCAGCAACGCGGCGCCCAGGGTCGCCTCCATGTTGCGGATCCGGGTCGAGGCGGCGGCCAGCGCCAGGGCGCTCTTCTCGGCGCCGGCCGTGATAGAGCCTTCGTCCACCACGTCGCAGAACAGCCTAAGGTCAGTGAGATCGAAGCGCATTCCTTCGCCTTTCGCGAAGGATCCCTAACGCAACGACGCATTGCGCCGAAGCGAAATTCCGGGAAATTCCAGACTATGGCGGGTCATCCGCGCGCGCCGCGGCGCGTTGACACACCTGAAGCGACGCCTAAAACCGACAGGGCTGAGGGCATTGGGGGCCTGTTACACATGACATCCGTTCCACGCGGTCCGGCCGACCGGCCCATGTCGCCGCATCTGCAGATATGGCGCTGGCACGTCACCATGCTGACGTCGATCCTGCACCGGGTGACCGGGGTGGGCATCTACATCGGCGGGCTGATCGTCGCCGTCTGGGCGATCTCGCTGGCCAGCGGACCTGAGGCCTACGGGACCTTCAAAGCGCTGCTGGGGTCGCCGCTGGGCAAGCTGGTGATGTTCGGGATGAGCGCCTCGGCGTTCTACCACCTGGGCAACGGCGTCCGGCACCTGATCTGGGACCTGGGCTACGGCCTCGACAAGGAACAGGCCAACAGCTCGGCCTTCGTGGTCTTCGGCTTCGCCATCGCCGCCACCCTCGCGGTCTGGGGCATCGCCTACATGACGGGAGCGCTCTGATGTCGTTCCGCACGCCGCTTTCCACCGCCCGCGGCCTGGGATCCGCCAAGCACGGCGTCGGCCACTGGCTTTCCGAGCGCGTCGCCGCCGTGGCGCTGGTCCCGCTGGTGATCTGGGGCGCCTTCGCCGTGATCCGGCTGGCCGCGCTCGACTACTACGGCGCCGTCGCCTGGATCAGCGAGCCGGTCAACGCGACCCTGATGATCCTCACCATCGCGGTGTCGTTCATGCACATGCAGTCGGGCCTGCGCGTGGTCATCGAGGACTACGTCTACACCCACCTGAACAAGGCGGCCTGCCTGCTGGCCAACCTGTTCATCTGCGGCCTCTTCGGAGCGCTCGCGGTCTTTTCCATCCTCAAGGTCGCGCTGGGGGGCGCCTAACCCATGGCGACGTACGAATTCATCGATCACAAGTTCGACGTTGTGGTGGTCGGCGCGGGCGGCTCGGGCCTGCGGGCCGCGCTGGGCTGCGCGCAAGCCGGCCTCAAGACCGCCTGCATCACCAAGGTGTTCCCGACCCGCTCGCACACGGTTGCGGCTCAAGGGGGCATCTCGGCCTCCCTGGGCAACATGGGCGAGGATGACTGGCGCTGGCACATGTACGACACCGTCAAGGGGTCGGACTGGCTGGGCGACCAGGACGCCATCGAGTACCTGTGCCGCAACGCGCCGGCCGCCGTTTACGAGCTCGAGCACTGGGGCGTGCCGTTCAGCCGGACGGCCGACGGCAAGATCTACCAGCGCGCCTTCGGCGGCATGACCAAGAACTACGGCGAGGCCCCGATCCAGCGCACTTGCGCCGCGGCCGACCGCACCGGTCACGCCATGCTGCACACGATGTACGGCCAGTCCCTGGCCAACGACACCGAGTTCTTCATCGAGTACTTCGCCCTCGACCTGATCATGGACGAAGGCGTGTGCCGGGGCGTCACGGCGTGGAAGCTGGACGACGGCACCCTGCACCGCTTCCAGGCCCAGCTGGTGATCCTGGCCACCGGCGGCTACGGCCGCGCCTACTTCTCGGCGACCTCGGCGCACACCTGCACGGGCGACGGCGGCGGGATGACCCTGCGGGCGGGCCTGCCGCTGCAGGACATGGAGTTCGTGCAGTTCCACCCGACCGGCATCTACGGCTCGGGCTGCCTGATCACCGAAGGCGCCCGCGGTGAGGGCGGCTACCTGACCAACTCCGAGGGCGAGCGGTTCATGGAGCGCTATGCGCCGACCGTGAAGGACCTGGCGCCCCGCGACATGGTCAGCCGCGCCATGACCATGGAGATCCGCGAAGGCCGCGGCGTGGGCCCGAAGAAGGACCACATCTTCCTGCACCTCGACCACCTGGATCCCAAGATCCTGGCCGAGCGGCTGCCGGGGATTTCCGAGAGCGCCAAGATCTTCGCCGGCGTGGACGTGACCAAGGAGCCGATCCCGGTCTTGCCCACGGTGCACTACAACATGGGCGGCATTCCCACGAACTTCTACTCCGAGGTCGTGACCAAGGCGGGCAAGAATCCGGACCAGGTGGTGCCCGGCCTGATGGCCGTGGGCGAGGCGGCCTGCGTGTCGGTCCATGGCGCGAACCGCCTGGGCTCGAACAGCCTGATCGATCTGGTGGTGTTCGGCCGTTCGGCCGCGTTGCGGGCGGCCGATATCCTGAAGGCCGGCGCGACCCAGCCCGAGCTGAAGCCGGCGATGACCGACGGCCATCTGGCGCGGCTGGACAAGTTCCGCAACGCCTCGGGCGGCACGTCGACGGCGGCGCTGCGGCTCGAGATGCAGATGGCCATGCAGGAAGACGCCGCGGTCTATCGCACGTCCGACGCCCTGGCCTCGGGCGTGAAGCGGATGGCCGCGGTCAACGCCAAGCGGCCCGACCTGAAGGTCACCGACCGCTCGATGGTCTGGAACTCGGACCTCATGGAGACGCTGGAGCTGGACAACCTGATCGGCCAGGCGGTCGTGACGGTGACGGGCGCCCACAACCGCACCGAAAGCCGCGGCGCCCACGCGCACGAGGACTTCCCGGATCGCGACGACAAGACCTGGATGAAGCACACGCTCAGCTGGTTCGACGACGCCACGGGCAAGGTGAAGATCGATTATCGCCCGGTCCACGACTACACGATGACCAACGAGATCGCGCCGTTCCCGCCCAAGGCGCGGGTCTACTAGGAAGGGATGAAGACAGATGGTCCAGCTCACCCTTCCCAAGAACTCGAAGATCAAGCCGACGGGTAAGCACTACCCGGCCCCGGCCGGCGCTTCGAAGGTCAAGACCTTCAAGGTCTATCGGTACGATCCCGACAGCGGCGAGAACCCGCGCTGGGACACCTATGACGTCGACACCAGCCAGTGCGGCCCGATGGTGCTCGACATCCTCATCCACATCAAAAACAACATCGACCCGACGCTGACCTTCCGCCGCTCGTGCCGCGAAGGCATCTGCGGCTCGTGCGCCATGAACATCGACGGGCGCAACGCCCTGGCCTGCATCCAGGGCCACGAGGAGTGCTCGGGAAACAAGATCGCGATCAGCCCGCTGCCGCACATGCCGGTGGTGAAGGACCTCATCCCGGACCTGACGCTCTTCTACGCCCAGTACGCCTCTATCCAGCCCTGGCTGCAGACCGAGACGCCGCAGCCGCAGAAGGAATGGAAGCAGTCGCCGGAAGACCGCGAGAAGCTGGACGGCCTCTACGAGTGCATCCTCTGCGCCTGCTGCTCGACCAGCTGCCCCAGCTACTGGTGGAACCAGGAGAAGTACCTGGGCCCCGCCGCCCTGCTGCACGCCTACCGCTGGATCATCGACAGCCGCGACGAGCAGACGGGCGCGCGCCTGGACGAGCTGGAAGATCCCTTCAAGCTCTACCGCTGCCACACCATCATGAACTGCGCCCAGGTCTGCCCGAAGGGCCTGAACCCCGCCAAGGCCATCGCCGAGGTGAAGCTGATGCTGGCCGACCGCGTGGTCTGATGCGATCGGTCGTCGCGATCCTCGCCCTCTGGATCGGGATCGCGGCGCAACCGGCGGCGGCGCAGGCGGTGCTGATGCCAGGCGCGCCGCCCGTCAGCGCCGAAACCGCCGCCGCCTTCGAGGCCGGGCGGCGCGGCGACCCGTCGGCCTTGCTGCGTCTGGCGCAAGCGGGGCGAGACGACGCCCGCACCTACGCCGGCCTCTTGCTGGTCTTCAGCGGAGAATCTCCCGAGCAGAAGCGAAAAGGTTGCGCCTGGCTCGAGGCGGCTTCCGTCAGCCGAGCCGACGCCATGCACACGCTGGGTGAGGCCCATCAGAACGGGCTTTGTGGTCCCGTCGACTTCGGCAAGGCCATGGCGACGTTCCGCAAGGCCGGCGACATGGGCATGGCCAAGTCGCGATGCGCCGAGGGCAATCTGCTGATCGCATCCGGCGGAGACGCGGCCAAGGGTCTGGATCTCTGCCGGCAGGGCGCCGAGCTGGGTGACGCCGACGCGCAGACCGACCTCGGCGACCACTACCTGAGGGGACAAATCGTGCCCCGTGACGTGGTCGCGGCGCGCGGCTGGTACGAGAAGGCCGCGGCGGCCGGGCATCGGAACGCCAGCGTCTCGCTGGGCAAGATCTACTGGAACGGCGACGGCGTGGCGCGGGACACGGCCGCTGCGGCGCGCCTCTGGCGGGCTGCCTATGCCGCAGGCCGCACCGATGCGGCGATGCTCTTGGGCGACGAGGCCATGCAGCGCGCCGTCCGAAAGCTGGATGGCAATCGCGCGGCCCTGGTCGTGGCCGGCCAGGCGCAGCTGGACCAAGCGATCGTCGCCGAGGCGGTGGACTGGTACGAGAAGGCGCTGGCCGCCGCGCCCGCTGATGCGCGGCCCGAGATCGCAGAGCGCCTGAAGCGCGCCCGTCTGTTCAAGACGCCGGGCGCGCAGCCGAGCCGATAGGCGGGTCGACGCGGCAGGCAAGCCCGCCGCGTCGAGACCGGGTCAGGCGGCGGTCGGCGCCGAGCGACGGCGGCGCAGCATCGCGCCGGCAGAGCCGAAGCCCAGGATCATCAGCGCCCAGGTTCCCGGCTCAGGAACGACGGAGTCGGTCCCCCTGGCCGCCATGATCGCGTAGGAGCCGCCGAACTCGAACCGCTTGATCAGTTGGCCGCCGCCGTCGATCCCGCGGAAGGCGAAGGCGTCGGTCGCGCCGGGCGTCGCGATGGGCGCCAGATCGCCGATGTCATACTCGGCGATCAGCACGTCGGCCTCGTCGAAGGCCCGGATGATGACGGCCGCATACAGGGGCGTGCCATTACCGTCCGAAGTGGCGTAGTTGAAGCCGCCGCCGAACATGGCCACGGCGGTGTCGAACTCCAGGGTCACGAACGTGCTGTCCGTGTTCGTGCCGATAATGTCGGTGTTCTCGCTGACACCGTTGCCGTTGATACCGTAGCCGCCGATGCCCAGGACGGAACTGGGGCTCTGAGCGGAGTAGGTGATGCCGCCCGGCAGCGTCAGCGGACCGGCGGTGAAAGTGTAGTACTGGCCACTGTACACGCCGAGATCCAGGATCGGCCCCGTATAGCCCCCGCTGGACGTCAGAAGCGACGCGGCGCCGGCCGGCGCGGCTCCCATCAGCGAAACCGCGACCGCGATCGCGGCGAAACCCATCTTGCCCATTTTTCAATCCCCAGATCCGGTGACCCTAAGGCGAGCGTGCGGCGAACACGGTTACACGACAATAAGCTTCACCTCACAGGCGAAAACGGGCGGTCTGCCGAGCAATCGTCACCGCAAGCCGGAGGCTAGCTCCGGTTCGGCGGAAACAGCGCGCCAAGCCCGGTGATCACGTCCTCGATCAACTGCGGCTGTTCCGGTCGGGCGGCGGTGAGGCCGGCGGCGCCGTGGGCGGCGGCCCAGACGGCCAGGGTGATCTTGTCGATCGGGGCGCCGTCGCGGCCGAGGGCTGCGGCGACCTCCTCGACCACGTGATGCAGGCGGCCGAGCGCGGCGTCGCGCGCCTCGGCGACCACCGGCGCTTCGGCGATGTCGGGGTCGAACATCAGGGCGAACATCGCGGGCTCGGTGCGCGCGTACTCGAAATAGCCGATGGCCCAGGCGCGCAGGCGGCCGCCGTCCGCGGCCTCGCGGTCGGCCTTCTCGAGGTTTCGCCGCAGCTCACCGAACCCGAGCGCGGCCAGTTCGGCCAGCAGGGCGCGCTTGTTCTCGTAGTGGTGATACATCGAGGCGGGCGTGAACCCGGCGCGGGCCGCCAGGGCGCGCAGGTTCAGCTTCTTGAGACCGCCCTCCTCCAGCATCTCGCGCGCCTCGCGCAGGAGACGTCCGGGCAGGTCGCCCGCGTGGTATCGGCGTCCTTCGATGGTCACGTGCTGAGTGTAGGCGCGATCCCAGCGCCCCCTCCACCACTTCGTGGTCCCCCTCCCCCATTGGCACGGGGGAGGAACTGCGGATCGATGGCCCCAAGTTCCTCACCCGCTTGCGGGGGAGGTGGCAGCGAAGCTGACGGAGGGGGCGTTGGATCAGTTCCGGTAAGGGATCACCACCGGCAGGGTCTCGTAGCCCTTTACGAACACCGAGTGGGTGCGGAGGGGTTCGCGGACGAGGCGGATTTCGGGGAAGCGGGCGAGTATCTCTTCCCAGATGATCGTGAGCTGGAGCTCGGCCAGGCGATTGCCCACGCAGCGGTGGATGCCGAAGCCGAACGACAGGTGGTTGCGGGGCCGCTCACGCTCGATGTTGTAGCGGTTGGGGTCCTCGATCTGGGCCTCGTCGCGGTTGCCCGAGACGTACCACATCACGACCCGGTCGCCGGCCTTGATGGTCTTGCCGCCCAGCTCGACGTCGCGGGTCGCGGTGCGGGCCATGTGGGCCAGCGGGGTCTGCCAGCGGATGGTCTCGGAGACCATGTTCGGGATCAGCGACGGGTTGGCGCGCAACTTGTCGTACTGGTCCGGGTTCTTGTTCAGCGCATAGACGCTGCCCGAGATCGTGTTCCGGGTGGTGTCGTTGCCGCCGATGATCAGCAGCACAACGTTGGAGTGGTAGTCGGTCGCCGAGAGGTTTCGGGTGGCCTCGGCGTGGGCCATCATCGACACGAGGTCGAACTTCGGCGGCGCGTTCACCCGTTCGGCCCAAAGCTGGTCGAAGGCTGCGAAGCAGGCGTCGGCCTGTTCGCGCTTGTGCGCCCAGCTCTTCGCCGGTCCGAAGCCCGGCGCGTTGGTGAACATGTCGGACCAGAACGTCAGCTCGCGGCGCTTGGCCTGCGGGTAGTCGAAGAGGGTGGCGAGCGTCATCGCCGTCAGTTCCTTCGACACCAGGTCGACCCAGTCGAACTCCTGGCCGATCGGCAGGCTGTCGAGGATCTTGCCGGCCTCGGCGCGGATGATCGGCGCCATGGCCTGCAGGTTGTGAGGCGCCACGGCCGGGCTGACCGTCTTGCGCTGGATGTCGTGACCCGGCGGGTCCATGGCGATGAAGCTGTTGCCGCGCGGGCGCTTCTCGGACTCGGCCTTGGCCTCCAGCGACTGCAGCACGATGCCGTCGGCTGACGAGAACACCTCGTGATTGGTGTCCACGGCCATGATGTCCTGGTAGCGGGTGACCGACCAGAAGCCGTCGTACTCGTCGCCGCGGGGCGTCCAGTGGACGGGCGATTCCTTGCGCAGGCGCTCGAAGACCGGCCACATCGCGTCGTTGACGAAGAGGTCGGTCTGGGCCGGGTTCAGCGCCTCGATCGGCGTGGCCCACGCCTCGGCGGCGGCGGCTTCACGGAACTCGAGCGATCCGTCGTCCATGGCTGTTCCTCCCGGGCGCTGACGGCCCTTTGCGAACAGGACGCCTATCCAAACACCGTTCGGCAAGCCCTTGTGAGCGCTGGGGAGGCGCAGTGGCGCGTCAGCGCTCCAAGATTCAAGACCACGGAAACACAGAATACACGGAAGGAGCCCGGACCGGCCCGCGTGCCCTTCCGTGTTTTCCGTGTCTTCCGTGGTTCGAGATTCCTGCGCCTGCGGCGCGCTGGGCGTGCGCGATTGCCCTCCGTAGGGTCAGCGGGCAAAGAGAGGCGGTCGGTGGGTGACGTTTCGCCATTGAAGTTGACGCCAGTGTCACTTTTGGGCATCGGATAGGGTATGAGCGGGTCGGGCGGACATGTGGTGATCGTGGGCGCGGGTCATGCCGGTGGCACGGCGGCCGCGCTGCTGCGCCAGTACGGTTTCGAGGGCCCCATCACGATGGTGGGCGATGAGCCGATCCCGCCCTATCAGCGCCCACCGCTCAGCAAGGCCTGGCTCAAGGGCGAGGCCGACGCCGACTCGCTGGCCCTGAAGCCGTTGGAGTTCTACGCCGAGAACGGCATTGACTTCCGCCCCTCGGTCTCGGCCACGGCCATAGACCGGGCGGCCAAGACCGTGGCGCTGTCGGACGGCTCGACCCTGACCTATGAGCACCTGATCCTGGCCACCGGCGCGCGGGCCATCGCGCTGCCGATCCCGGGCGCCGACCTGAAGGGCATCCTGTTCCTGCGCACCGCGGCGCACGCCGAGGCGCTGAAGGCCACCGTGGGCCCGGGGAAGACGCTGGCCGTCGTGGGCGGCGGCTATATCGGTCTTGAGGTCGCCGCCTCGGGCCGCGCGCTGGGCGCCGAGGTGATCGTGCTGGAGCGCGAGGCGCGCATCCTGGCGCGCGTGGCCTGCGAGGCGCTGTCGGACTTCTTCACGGCCTATCACCAGAAGCATGGCGTCCGCTTTGAGCTGGGCGCCAGCGTGACGGCCTTCGAGGGCAAGAATGGCCATGTCACGGGCGTGAAGCTGGCCGACGGCCGCATCATCGCCTGCGACGCGGTCGTGGTCGGCGTGGGCGCGACCCCCAACGACGAACTGGCCAAGGACGCGGGCCTGGAATGCGCCCGCGGCGTCGTGGTCGACCTCGATGCGCGCAGCGTGACCGATACGGCGATCTTCGCCATCGGCGACGTGGCCCACCGGCCGATGCCGATCTACGATCGCATGTTCCGCATGGAGAGCGTGCCCAACGCGCTGGAGCAGGCCAAGCAGGTCGCGAGCGCCATCATGGGCCGGCCGCGCCCCGCGGGGGAATGCCCCTGGCAGTGGAGCGACCAATACGACCTGAAGCTCCAGATCGCAGGCTATGCCTTCGACGTCGATCAGGTGCTGATCCGCGGCGAGCCGGCCAGCGGCAAGTTCGCGGTCTTCCATCTGAAGGGCGACCAGGTCCAGTCGGTCGAGGCGATCAACGCCCCGCCCGAATTCATGATGGGGAAGCTGCTCATCCTCAACCGCAAGCCCGTGGACAAGGCGAAGCTTGCGGACCCTTCAATTTCCATGAAAGAGGTCACCGCCTAACGGAACGGCGGTAAGTCACTCTTCGATTCTCAGGGACGCCCATGGCCAAGATCACCTACGTCGAGCACAACGGAACCGAGCACGTCATCGACGTGAAGACCGGCCTTTCCGTCATGGAAGGCGCCGTGAAGAACAATGTGCCCGGCATCGACGCCGACTGCGGCGGCGCCTGCGCGTGCGCCACGTGCCACGTCTATGTGGACCAGGCCTGGCTGGACAAGACGGGCGACCGCTCGGCCATGGAAGACTCGATGCTCGACTTCGCCGAAGGCGTCGAGCCCAACAGCCGCCTGTCGTGCCAGATCAAGGTCACCGACGACCTGGACGGCCTGCGCGTGACGATGCCGGAGAGCCAGCACTAACGACCGGGTGTGGCGGTTTAGGTAACCGTCTCCCCTCACCCCTTGAACGTCATCCCCGGCCTTGTGCCGGGGATCCATGTTTCCGCCCCTCCGTCGCTCTGCGGCGAGCCGCGCCGCGCGGCCCGCTCCGACGGCCTCGCGGCTGAGCGATGAATCCCCGGCACAAGGCCGGGGCGCCCCCTACCCGTGGATCACCACCGGCAGGGTCTCGTAGCCCTTCACGAAGCTGGAGCGGACGCGGCGGGGCTCGCCCACCACCTCGATGTGGCGGAAGCGCTTGAGGATTTCTTCCCAGACGATCCTGAGCTGCAGCTCGGCCAGGCGGTTGCCGACGCAGCGGTGGATGCCGAAGCCGAATGACAGGTGCTGCCGCGGGCGCTCGCGGTCGATGAGCAGGACGTCGGGGTTGTCGATGACGCTGTCGTCGCGGTTGCCCGAGACGTACCACATGACCACCTTGTCGCCCTTCCGGATGGGCTGGCCGGCGATCTCGGTGTCTTCGCGGGCGGTGCGGCGCATGTGGGCCAGCGGCGTCTGCCAACGGATGATTTCGGGCACCATGTTGGGGATCAGGCCGGGGTTGGCCCGCAGCTTGTCGAACTCGCCCGGGAACTTGTTCAGGGCATAGAGGCCGCCGCTGATCGAGTTGCGGGTGGTGTCGTTGCCGCCGACGATCAGCAGGATGACGTTCCCGAGATACTCGTCGGGCGTCATGTTCCGGGTGGCCTCGGAGTGGGCCATCATCGAGACGAGGTCGCCCTTGGGCGGGGCGTTCACGCGCTCGTTCCAGAGGTCGTTGAAGTAGGCCAGGCACTTCATCAGCTCGTCCTGGCGTTCCTCCTCGGTCTCCACCAGGCCGCCCTTGATCGGCAGGGTGGTGGCGATGTCGGACCAGTGGGTCAGCTTGCGGCGATCCTCGAACGGGAAGTCGAACAGGGTGGCCAGCATCTGGGTGGTGAGCTCGATCGAGACGCGGTCGACCCAGTCGAAGGTCTCGCCCACCGGCAGTTCGTCGAGGATGCGGGCGGCGCGTTCGCGGATGATCGGCTCCATCAGCGCCAGGTTGGCGGGGGCCACGATCGGGCTGACCGTCTTGCGCTGAACGTCGTGCTTGGGCGGGTCCATGGCGATGAAGCTGGGGCGGCGCAGGTCGGGCCGCGCATCGCGGATGGTGATGCCGCCCAGGGCCGCCTCGGACGAGAACACCTGGTGGTTGGTGTCGACGGCCATGATGTCGTTGTAGCGCGTTACGGACCAGTACGGCCCAAACTCGCTATCCTTGCACCAGTGGACCGGCGCCTCCGCCCGCAGGCGCTCGAAGTAGGACCAGTGGCGGTCGGTGCGGAAGAGTTCGGGATCGCCGGGGTTCAGGTCTTCCAGCGGCAGCGCATAGGCCTCGGCCCGCGCCTGGTCCCGCAGCGTGTTTGCACCGTCCGCCATCGCCTGTTCCTCCTCGCGTTTTGGGCAGCATGGACCCAATGGCCGACTTCGCCAAACACGGTATGCGGTGCCCGACGCTGGGGAACCTGGGTTAGGCTGCGGGCATGGATGCGTTGCGGGTGCGGATCGAGACGAACCTGGCCGGGTTCGAACGGGTGGCGCTGGACCCCACGGGCCGCCGGCGCGCGGCCGTGGCCATCGTCCTGAACCCGACCGAGACCGGGCCGGCCTACCTCCTCACCCGCCGGGCGCTGCACATGCGCCGGGGCGCCGGCAACTACGCCCTGCCCGGCGGCAATGTGGATGCCGACGAGGACGCGATCGACGCGGCGCGTCGCGAGACCGAGGAGGAGGTGGGCGTGCGCCTGCCGCGCGAGGCGGCGCTGGGCCTGCTGGACGATTTCCTGACGCTGGGCGGGCACGTGGTGACCCCGGTGGTCTTCTGGACGCCCACGCCCGTGACGCTCACTCCCAATCCGCAGGAGGTGCATGCCGCCTGGTTCGTGCCGCTGAGCGACCTGGACCATCCGCGCGCGCCCAAGCGGGTGAAGAACCCGGCCGGCGGGCCGCCGCTCTTGCGGATGTATGCGCGCGGCGGCTGGGTGAACGCGCCCACCGCCGCGTGGCTGTGGCAGTTCCGCGAGGTCTGCCTGCACGGCCGCCCGTGCCGCACCGACGCCATCGGACAGCCCAGCTGGACGGCGCGGTAGAATCTAGCGCGCGCCCTCGTTGATCTGCGCTTTGGCGCGTGAGGCCGGAACGACGGGGATCTCGTGGTCTTGCAGCGGCGCCATCCAGCGCTTCCGGGCCATCGCGGCCTCCAGATAGGGCGCGAACTCGGCGGCCTTCCTGGCCTCTCGCTCGGCGGCCCCTGCCTTGAAGGCGGGCATCACCTCGGCGGCGAACAGCTCCAGCGACTCGCAGATGTGGTCGTGGCGGTTGCGGCCGGCCTGCTGCATGAAGATCACCTGGTCGACGCCCGCGGCCTGGAACCGCTCGATGTGCTGGCGGATGTCGTCCGGCGTGCCGATGCCGTTGGCGTTGTTCTGCGCGGCGCGTCGGGCCGCGATGATCTCCTCGTCGCTGGCGGCGCGGCTCTTCTGGAAGTCTGCGAAGAGCGCCGAGCGGCCGGGCAGCACGTCGTGGGCCACCAGGGCGTTCACCGCGTAGGAGAAGAACTCGAAGCCCTCCTGCCCCCTCCGGATCGCCTCGTCGCGGTCTTGGTGGACCGAGAAGTTCGACACCATGGCCAGGTTGGCGTTCACGGCATGGCCGATGGGCACACAGGCCTCGGACTTGATGATGCCATAGTAGATTTCGGCCCAGGTCCGGGCCTCATCGGGATCCAGGAACGAGAAGGCCAGGGCCCCGAGGCCGTTCTGCGCCGCCACCTTGATGGTGTCGCGGTTGGTGCAGGCCATCCACATCGGCGGGTGCGGCGTCTGCATCGGCTTGGGCAGCACGTTGCGGCAGGGGAATGAGAAGCCGCGGCCCTCGAAGCCGGGATAGGGCTCCATGACCATCATGTTGGCGATCTGCTCGGCCGCCTCCAGCGCCAGGGCCCGCTTCTCGCGCGCCGGAATGCCGAAGCCGCCCAGCTCCAGCCGGGTCGCCCCTTCGCCGATCCCGAACTCGAGGCGGCCGTGGCTGATGATGTCCAGCGTCGCCAGGCCCTCGGCCGTGCGGGCGGGGTGGTTGTAGTTGGGGATCACCTGGCGGATGCCGTGGCCCAGGCGGATATTCTTGGTCAGCGCAGCGCAGGCGGCGAGGAACACCTCAGGCGCTGAGGAGTGCGAGTATTCCTCCAGGAAGTGGTGCTCGACCTCCCAGGCGTAGTCGTAGCCCAGCCGGTCGGCCAGCTGCACCTGCTCCAGGGCGTCATGGAACAGCCGGGCCTCGTCGCCGGGGTTCCAGGGCTTGGGCAGCTGGTGCTCGTAGAAGATCCCGAAGCGCATGGTGTTCCCTCCTGCCGGCTGTTCCCGCCGATCGTGGCCGCCACCTTCGGGCCCGAACGACGAGGAAGGCAAGCGCCCCCCCTCCCCATCAAGGGAGGGAGGTTCACACCTGCCGCGACTCGGCGGCGTGATTCGCGGCCATGGCGCACCCCTATGCGGATTTGCTGAAGGACCGGGACGTCCGGGTCCTGTGGAGCGGCCTGTCGCTGTCGGCGGTGGGCAGCGAACTGTTCCGCGTGGGCGCGATCTGGCTGGCGGCCGAGATGGCGGGGGCCAACGCCTCGCTCATGGTGACGGCGCAGGCGGCGGCGATGCTGGCGGTCAGCCTGCTGGCCGGGCCGCTGATCGAGATGGTCCCGCGCCGGACGTTCCTGGTCGCGGGCGAGATCGTGTCGGCCGTGGGCGCCGGGCTCGTCGTGCTGGCCGGCCTGACCTGGGGCCTCAGCCTGCCCATGCTGGTGGCCTCGAGCGCGGCGTTGAGCGCCATCGGCGTAATGGCGCGGCCGGTGTTCCTGTCCAGCCTGCCGCGCGTGGCGCCCGCCAAGGTGCGCGAGGTCAACGGGCTGTTCGACTCCAGCGTCCGGATCGCCCAGGCGGCGGGGCCGTTCCTGGCGGCGCTGGCGCTGAAGTTGATGGCGCCGATCCACCTGCTATCGGTCAACGCAGTCACCTTCCTGGCCTCGGCCCTGGCCGTGGCGATGATGGGCCGCCGACTGGAGAGCGAGACGCGCGCGCCGGCCGCAGGTCCGGGCGTGCTGCGCCGGCTGGCGCGCGGCGTCCACGCGGCGAGCGCCTGCCCCGGCGTGTGGAGCGTGCTGATCGCCACCGGCGTGCGTGGCGGGGGCTATGCGCTGGGCTACACGGTGGCCGTGCCGCTGTTGTTCGTCCAGGGCGGCGTCGGCCTGCCCGGGCTGGCGATCGTGATGGGCGTGGGCGCGACGACCGAAATCGTCTCGACGCCGCTATTGGTTCTGACCCACCCGAAGCGCCCGCTGCGGCGGCTGTTCCAGGGCTATGTGATGATCGGAGCGAGCCTGACGGCGATGGGCGCGGTCGCCATCGCGCTCGCGGGCGCGCCCACGGTGTGGCTGGTGGCAGGCCTGGCGGCGGCCGCGGCGCTGGTGGGCGTGGGCAACAGCATCGCGACGCTGCAGATCACCACCTTCTTCGCCACCCGGCTCTCCAGCGACGACTACGCCGCGGTCCTGCGCCTGCGCATGGTGACGATCATCGGCTCGATGATGGCCGCCACCGCCGCCGGGCCCTGGATCCTGCGGGCGCTGGGGCCCGCCAACACCATCCTCGTCTGCGGCCTGGTCGCCACGATTGCCGGTCTGGCGGGCATGCTGGGCGGACCGTCCCGCCGATTGGGCCCAGGATTCGCCGAGCCCGTCCCGAAACCCCAATGACACGGCCCCAGGGGTAGCGAGACCGTCGCGAAGCTGATTTCGTACGGCCAGCAAGGAACACACGCCATGGCCTACGACCGCGACAACCGACCGGACCTGTCCAACCACTGGATGCCGTTCACGGCCAACCGCCAGTTCAAAGCGGCGCCGCGGCTCCTGGTGTCGGCCAAGGGCATGTACTACCGCTCGGAGGACGGCCGGGAGGTGCTCGACGGCACCTCGGGCCTCTGGTGCGTCAACGCCGGCCACGCGCGGCCCGAGATCGCCGCGGCGGTGAACCAGCAGCTGATGAGCCTGGACTACGCGCCCTCGTTCCAGATGGGCCACCCGATCAGCTTCGACTTCGCCCAGGCGCTTGCGGGAATCGCGCCCGCCGGGCTGGACCGGATCTTCTTCACCAACTCGGGCTCGGAGTCGGCAGATACGGCGATCAAGATGGCCATCGCCTACCACCGGGCGCGCGGACAGGGGCACCGCAGCAAGATCGTTGGGCGCGAGAAGGGCTATCACGGCGTGGGCTTCGGCGGCATCTCGGCCGGCGGGCTGGTCAACAATCGCCGCATCTATCCGCTGCTGCCGTCGGACCACATCCGCCACACGCTGGACGTCGAACGGAACGCCTTCTCCCGGGGCTTGCCGGAGCACGGCGCCGAGCGGGCCGACGACCTGGAACAGCTGGTGGCGCTGCACGGCGACACCCTGGCCGCCGTGATCATCGAACCCGTCGCGGGGTCGGCGGGCGTCATCGTGCCGCCCAAGGGCTACATCGAGCGGCTTCGCGCGCTGTGCGACAAGCACGGTGTGCTGCTGATCTTCGACGAGGTGATCACCGGCTTCGGGCGGCTGGGAGCCCCGTTCGCCAGCCACTGGTTCGGCGTCACCCCCGACATCATGACCACCGCCAAGGGCATCACCAACGGCGTGATCCCGATGGGCGCAGTGTTCGCGAAACGCGAGATCCACGACACCGTGGTGAACGCGTCCGAGACGGCCATGGAGTTCTTCCACGGCTACACCTACTCCGGCCACCCCGTGTCGTGCGCGGCGGGCCTGGCGACGCTGGACATCTATCGTCGCGAGGGCCTGTTCGAACGCGCCACCGAGCTCAGCGACATCTGGGCCGACGCGGTGCACAGCCTTCGCGACGCGCCGTACGTCACCGACATCCGCAACCTGGGCCTGATGGCCGGCATCGACCTGGAGGCGAAGGCGGGCGTGCCCGTGGGCAGCCGCGGCTATGCGGCGATGGTGGCGGCCTTCGAGGCCGGCATCCTGATCCGCGCCACCGGCGACACGCTGGCGATGTCGCCGCCGCTGATCGTCTCCAAGGCCGAGATCGACCGGCTGGTCACCGTGCTGCGCCAGATCATTTCGGCGCTCGACTGACCGCCTTGGCGATCGCCGCCACCAGCGGCGAGCCGGGCAGGTCGCGGCCGTCCAGGCGATCGACGGCGCGCACGCCCACCAGGCTGTTGGTGATGAACATCGGCGCGCCCGCGATGCGGCTGAGGTTGGTGAACACCTCCTGCAGCGGCAGGCCCAGGGCGTGGCAGGCCGCGATCACCTGGCGGCGCATGATCCCGTCCAGCACGCCGCATTCCAGGCTGGGGGTGAACACCTCGTCGTGACGCACCCAGAAGATGTTGGCCGCCGCCGCGCAGGCCACCTCGCCCGCCGTGTTCAGCATCAGCGCTTCCTCGGCGCCGGCCTCGCGGGCCTCGGCGCGGGCGAGGACATTGTCGATGTAGGAGAGCGTCTTCAGCCGGGCCGCCGGCGAGCGGTCGTTGCGGCGCACCCGCGCGGTGGCCAAGCTTACCCCACCCTTCGGCAGGGTGGCGATCGCGGCGGTGGCGGTCAGAACCGGCTGCGGCGTGTCGGGCGGATCGAGGCCGCGGGCGCCTGAACCCGCGCTCCAGTTCAGCCGCACCGCGGCGCGGGGCGGACTGGCCACGGCGTCCAGGGCGACCAGGGCGGCCCGGCGCAGGGTTTCGGCGTCAGGCGCCGGCAGGCGCAGGGTGCGACAGCCGCGGGCCAGCCGTTCGACGTGGTCGTCCCAGTGCTCAAGCCGATCGTTCGCCCACAGCACCGTCTCGAACAGGCCGTGGCCGAGTGTGAAGCCGCGGTCGTCGAGGGCGATCTCAGTCATGCGGAATCCGTCAGCGCGCGCAGGATGGCGCCAATCTTGGTCGTCGTCTCGGCAACTTCGGCGAGCGCCTCACTGTCGGCGACGATCCCGCCCCCGGCGCGCGCTTCGAACGTCCAGCCTGCCGCGGTTTCGAGCAGCGCGACCGTGCGGATCAGCACGCTGGCCTCCAGCGCCCCGTCGACGCCGGCCCAGAACAGGCTGCCGCAGTAGGGGCCGCGCGGGGTCTCGTAGTCGGCGATCACCTTCATGGCCTGCAGCTTGGGCGCGCCGGTGACCGAGCTCGGCGGGAAGGCGGCGAGAAACGCGTCCCAGGCCGAGCGCCCGGGCGCCAGACGCGCGCGGACCCTGGAGACCAGGTGGTGGACGTTGGCATAGCTGCGCAGGCCCCACAGCTCGGGCACACGGACGGTGCCCGGCACGCTGACCCGCGCCAGGTCGTTGCGCATCAGGTCCACGATCATCAGGTTCTCGGCGCGGTCCTTCTCGCTGGCGGCGAGTTCGGCGGCCAAGGCGGCGTCCGCGGTCGGGTCGGCGCCGCGCGGGCGGGTGCCCTTGATCGGGTCGGATTCGGCCCACAGGCCGTCGGCCTGCGGACGGACCGACAGGAACCGCTCCGGTGAGTTGGAGACCAACGCGCGGCCCGGGAGGCGCAGGTAGGCCGCGTAGCCCGCGGCGCTCTGGCGGGCGAGGCGACGGAAGAGATCGTATGGCCTGGCGCCGACTGCGAGCGCGCCGCGCCATGGCCGCGCCAGGTTGGCCTGGAAGATCTCGCCGGCGGCGATGCGGCCCACGGTCTCCTCGACGGCGGCGGCGTGCTGGTCGTCGGTCGTGCCCAGGACGACAGCGTCGGCGAGTGCGCCACATCGGGCCGGCGGGCTTGGCGCATCCAGCCAGCTCAGCGCGAAATCGGCGGCGGCCGCCGCCGCGCGGGAATCGGCGCCACGCCCGATAGCCAGCCCGCGGCGCTGACCCGCGTGGAAGGCCAGCAGCGCCGGATAGCGGATCAGGGTCAGGTCGGGCCACTCGCCGACGCGAACCTGCGGGGCCGTAGCCTCCAGCTGAGCCGAGAACTCGTAGGCCGCCAGGCCCACCACGCCGCCCTGGAAAGGCGGGCCGTCGGCCATCGGCGCGGCGTCGCCCAGAAGGGCTGGGAGGTCGGCGCCCTCCTCCGCCACCGCGTCGGGCGCCCGCAGCACATAGCTCCAGCCGTCGGCCGACAGCAGGACGCAGGCATGGATGTCTTCGGCGAAGGCCGCCGCCACCTCGACCGGGTCGGCCCAGGCGGTGGCGCGCGTCACAACGCAGGCGAGATCGCGGCAGGGCGGGTCAGGCGGGGTGGCGGGGCGGCTCCACATTCGTCGCGGCCTATAGCGCATCCGCGCGCTGTTGACCTGCCGCCTCGTAAAGCGCGCGTGATGCGGCAAACAACAGGGAGGACACCGCCGATGGCCTACGAGACGATCCTATACGAGGTCGACGGCCCGGTGCTGACGATCACGCTGAACCGGCCCGACAAGCTGAACGCCTACACCGCGGTCATGGGCGCCGAGCTGCAGCAGGCGTTCCAGCGGGCCGATGCGGACGACGACGTGCGCGTGGTGATCGTGACCGGGTCGGGGCGCGGATTCTGCGCCGGCGCCGACATCTCGGGCGGTTCGGGCGCCTTCGACACCAAGGCCGAGGGCTCGGTCGCCTTCGCCGCGCCGAACGCGCCGCGCCAGACCGGCGGCGGCTTCGTGGGCGCGATCTTCCACTGCCGCAAACCCTCGATCGCCGCGATCAACGGGGCGGCCGTGGGCGTGGGCGCGACCCTGACCCTGCCGATGGACATCCGCATCGCCGCCGAGGGAGCCAAGATCGGTTTCGTCTTCGCCCGCCGCGGCCTGGTGCCGGAGGCGGGCAGCGCCTGGTTCCTGCCGCAGCTGGTAGGACTGCCCACGGCGCTGAAGTGGTGCCTGACCGGCAGCCTCCTGTCGGCGGCCGAGGCTCAGGCCGGCGGCCTGCTGGCC
The DNA here is from genome assembly GCF_965284355.1 of Phenylobacterium sp. Taxonomy (NCBI): domain Bacteria; kingdom Pseudomonadati; phylum Pseudomonadota; class Alphaproteobacteria; order Caulobacterales; family Caulobacteraceae; genus Phenylobacterium; species Phenylobacterium sp. The sequence goes on from NZ_OZ260078.1 coordinate 2,138,545, forward strand.
GAGGTGGTCCCGCCCGACCAGCTGCTGGCCCGGGCCCGCGAACTGGCGCTGCTGATCGCCGAGAACACCGCCCCGGTGTCGATCGCGCTGGCGCGCCAGATGCTGTGGAAATTCGCCGGCGAGGACAGTCCCGACGGCGCCCTGGCCATCGACGGTCACCTGTCGATGGTGCTGGGCGCGGGGCCCGACGTGAAGGAGGGCGTCGCTGCTTTCCTGGAGAAACGCCCGCCCAAGTTCCCTGGCAAGGTCTCGAGCGACATGCCCGAGGCGTGGACGAAGCTCATGTGATCCCTGAGGCCGCCGCGCGCGCCGCAGGCGCTGTCTTGTTTGACCACGAACCACACGAACCACACGAACGGGATCGGACCCTCTGCGCCCCTGCGATCGGCAGGCCGCGTTCGTGTGGTGCGTGCGGTTCGTGGACAATTTTGTCGGCGCCAAAGCGCCAGGGCGGCCGGGCGGCTCGCGCCAACCCGCCGCGCAGGCCGCCTTCTCCCGCTAGGGGAGAAGGGGCTCATGCGTATCGTCGTTAGAACGTCTGGCCGAACTTCAGGCCGATGGTGCGGGGGCGGATCGGGATCGTGTAGACCCGCGAGCACACCGAGGCGGCGCACTGGACGAAGCGGTCGTTCTGGCCGTCGTCGTCGAACAGGTTCTTGGCGTAGGCCTCGACCCGCCAGCTGCCGCTGTCCACGCCGATCGCGAAGTCGAACGTGGTGGAGGCCGGCAGCTTGCCGATCACCGCACGGTCGGCCGTGCGCAGGTCCGGGAAGGCCGAGCCGGTGTGAACCAGCGCGCCCTGGACGTGGGCGTCCATGTCGTTCCAGGTCCACTCGTAGCGAGCCGTCAGGTTGCCCTTGAACTTGGCGGTGACCGGCAGGGAGATGCCCTTCGGCGCCTCGATCGGCGACGTGGGCGAGGGCCGGTAGTCCTGGTTCAGTTCGGCGTCCGTGTAGGCCATCCCGCCGTTCAGCGTGAAGCCGTCGGTGACCAGCCAGCTGATGTCGGACTCGATGCCCTTCATCTTGGCCTTGCCGCCGTTGCGGATCTCGGTGAGGCCGTTCGCGCCCAGGAACGAGAACTGATAGTCGTCCCACTTCTCGGAGAAGATCGCACCGTTCCACCGCAGGCGGTTTTCCAGCCAGCTGGTCTTCCAGCCCACCTCGCGGTTCTTGAGGAAGTCGGCGTCGTAGGGCGGCAGGGTGCCGCGCCGGTTGATGCCGCCCGGCCGGAAGCCCGTCGACAGGGTGGCGTAGACCATGTGGTCGTCGGTGACCTTGTAGGTGGCGTTGATCCGGTAGGTGCGGCCGTCGCCCTTGGTGGTCTTGTCCACGTTGGTGCACGGCCCGCCCTTCACGATCGCGGTGGGATTGAAGCAGGCCGCGACCCCCGTCCGGGACGAGAAGTCCCTGTCGAAGCCGAAGAAGCCCTCGAGCGAGTTCTTGTACTTGAAGAAGCGGACGCCGCCGGTGATGGCGAACTTGTCGGTGATGTCGAACGTGCCGTCGACGAAGGCGGCGTAGTCACGGTCGGTCCGCAGCTGCTTGGTCAGCCACAGGGTGTCGGGCCACCCCGGGACCTCGATCAGGTCCTGCAGGTTGTCGATCCGGTAGCGCTGTTCGATGTTGTGGGTCTGCTTCTGATAGAACAGGCCCGCCACCACCTTGAAGCGGTTCTCGGCCGGACTGGCGATCCGGAACTCGTGGCTGGTCTTCTTGAAGTAGTCGCGGCCCTGGATGTACTGCGACGTGTTGATGAAGTTGCCGGCGTTGTCGGTGGTGTAGGCCCCGTAGCCGGCGGTCACATCGTAGAAGTAGCTGTAGTCGGAATAGTCGCTGTCGGTGTCGATCCACCGGCGCATGTGGGCGCCGGCGTACAGGATGTCGAAGTTGGCGACCTTGCCCTCGATGGTCAGCGCGGCCTGGGCCCACTTGTCGTCCGAACCTTCGGGGTAGTAGCGGCGGACCTTGAGGTCGCCCACCGTGGGGTCGGCCGCGAAGCCGCCGTCGGCCTCGGTGCGCTGGCCCATGAGGGCGGGCGTGACCGTCCAGTTGTCGTCCAGGTCGATTTTCAGCGCCGCGCGGGCGCCGTAGATGTCGACCTCGTTGTAGTCGTTCTCGACCTGGCTGGCGTTGTTCACGCGGATATTGCCGGTCGGGAAGACGAACGAGCCCGGCACGTTGTCGATGTAGCCGGCGTCGTGCTGGGCCCAGGCCACCAGGCGCACCGCGGCGCGGTCGCCCAGCGGCTGGTTGATCATGCCCTCGGCGGCATAGCCGATGTCGCCATGGGCGACGCTGTTGACCTCGAGGTCGTACATCGCCTCGAAGCCCTGGGTGGACGGCTTGTTGGTGATGATGCGGATCGTGCCCGCCTGCGAGCTGGCGCCGTACAGCGTGCCCTGCGGACCGGCCAGCACCTCGACGCGGGCGATGTCATAGACGTGGACGTCCAGCGGCCCCGTGATCGTCGTCACCGGCTGTTCGTCGAGATAGACGCCGACGCTGGGCAGCGGGCCTGAGTGGTTGTTGTTCTCGCCCGAGGCGACGCCACGCATGTAGAAGTTCGAGAAGCCCGGCGCGCCGGTGGGCGCGGTCACGCTGGGCATGAAGCGCACATAGTCGTTGGTGTCCGAGACCTGCAGCGCGTCGAGGCGGTCGGAGCCGATCGCCTGGATGCTGATGGGCACGTCCTGAAGGTTCTCCGACCGCTTCTGCGCGGTGACGACCAGTTCCTCCAGTTGGGCGTCGCCGGTCTGGGCCAGGGCCGGCCCGGCGACCGCGGTCAGCATGGTGGTGGTCAGCAAGGCCATCGACCAGTGCGCGGCGCGCCGCGACGTTCGATCCGTCATAGTCATATTCCCCCAACAAACAGAGTGCGCGCCTCAGGTTCAAGGCGCATCCGGGTACGCGTCGAGCACCGGGCCCAGCGCCGCCTTGAGCGGGCCGAGCCAGGGCTCGTAGTTCCGCCAGTGGTCGGCGGCGTCGGTGAAGATCGGCCGGCGCACCTGCTCGGAACTGGCGGTGCGCACGGCGCGGTCGTTGTCGTAGAAGCGCAGGCAGGCGTCCTCGAACGGCAGGCCGCAGTGATCGAGCAGCGCGCGGGTCTGACCCTCGGGATCGGCAACCATGCGCTCATAGATCACGCGATGGACGCGCCCGGGCAGAATTGCGTCGAAGTGCGCCATTAGCGCGACGTAGTCGCCATAGTACCGGCCGATGTCGGTCAGGTCGTAGGTGAAGCCCTGGCCGCGGGCGAAGTGCTGCTTGAAGCCCGAGAAGCAGCAGCCCAGAGGATGGCGGCGCGCGTCGATGATCTTCGCGTTCGGCAGGATCAGGTGGATGAGCCCGACGTGCGTCCAGTTGTTGGGCATCTTGTCGATGAACAGCGGCCGGCCCAGCTTGCGGTGCACCTGGGCGCGGTCGAGGTACTCCTGGCCCAGGGCCTCAAGGTCGGCGGGCGACAGCTCGGCGAGGACCTCGGGGTAGCGGCTCTCGGAGGCCCGGCGCGCCTTGCCGCCCAGGCGGCGGACCAGGGCGATGATGTCGGGCAGTTCCTGGGTGCCTTCGACGGCGGAGTGGCTGGCGAGGATCTGCTCCACCAGCGTCGAGCCCGAGCGCGGCAGGCCGACGACGAAGATCGGGTCGGGAGCCGGGCAGCCCTGGCCCGCGCGGGCGGCGAACAGCTCAGGCGTCAGCACCGCCTTCGCCCGCTGTACCTGGCCGGTGATCTCGGAGGCCTCGTAGGCCAGCGACCCGCGGCGCAGCGCGTTGCCTCGGAGGTAGTGGCCGAAACTGGCCTCGTAGTCGGCGCGGTCCTCGCGCGCCTTGCCCAGCGCGAACTCCAGGTGGAATCGGTCCTCCTCGCCCAGGTCGGCCCGGTGCAGCTCCATCTCCATCGCCAGGATGTCGGGGTCCTCGAAGCGGACGGTCTTGAGGTTGGCCAGGCTCCACCAGGCCTCGCCGAACTGCGGCGCGATCGCCACGCAGCGGCGGTAGGCTTTGATGGCGTCGGCCTGGCGGCCCACCGTCTTCAGCGCGTGACCATAGCTCATCCAGACCTTGGCCTGGCCGGGCTGGTCCTGCAGCACGCCGCCGTAGAGGTCGATGGCCTGATCGTACTCGCCGATCTTCGCCAGCGCGGCGGCCTTCAGGTTGCGGTAGCCGGGGTTGCGCGGGTCGTCCGCCAGCAGCCGGTCGATCTGGGCGATCGCCGCCTCGGACTGGTTCTGACGGTAGAGGACCGTGGCGTAGTTGTGCCGTGCGGCCGTAAAGCCGGGGGCCAGCTCGACGCAGCGCGCCAGCAGGTTCTCGGCGTCGTCGTAGCGGCCCAGCCGCATGGCCGTCTCGGCCAGCATGCGGATCGCCGCGACATCGGTCGGCCGGGCCTTCAGCACCGCGCGCAGCGTGTGCTCGGCGACCCGCAGGTCGTTGTCGCAGAGGGCCCTCGCGGCCTGGACCAGCGCCGGATCGCCCACCGAGGCGCGGACGCCGCGCAGGTCGACGGCTTCCGCGGCCTCGGTCTCGCCCTGCCGGCGCAGGGCGGCGGCCAGCAGGCGCAGCGCGGCGGGATGCTCGCCCACCGATTTCAGGATCTCGCGGGCCTGGGCCTCGGCGGCCATGGCGTCCGCCGCCAGCAGGCGCGCGGCGTGCTCGAGGGCGACCTCGAGGGTTCCGACCGTCTCTGCCGCCGCGCCAGCCACGGGGTCTCCGAACTGAAATATTACGCGGCGATGAAACGGATGATGCGCTTACCGTGTCAACTCAAGGGCGGGCGCCCGACACACCCCAGAAGCCCGCCTGTGGCGGATAGAGCACGCCCCGCTCGACGCGGCAGCCCCCCGTCCGATCTTTGACAAGCCACCAGGGCCCATCCAGATCGACGGCGTCCGCCTGCGCGCCGATCCACATGGCGGGGGCGATGGACAGCGAACTCGACACCATGCAGCCGGCCAGGACGCCCAGCCCCAGGTCCCGTGCCCGGTCAGCCATCGCCAGGGCCGCGGTCAGTCCGCCGGCCTTGTCCAGCTTCACATTGATGACCTGATAGCGGTCGGCGACCTGCAGCACGTCGGCGGCGGTGTGGACCGCCTCGTCGGCGCAGATCGGCGCCGGATAGGCGAGACCTAGCAGGCCGGCGTCGTCGTCGGCCGGGAGAGGTTGCTCGACCATGATGACCGGCAGGCGTGCGATGGTGTCGGCCATCGCGTTGAGCACCGGCAACGTCCAGCCCTCGTTCGGATCGACGATCAGGCGCGCGCCCGGCGCCGCGCCGGCGACCGCAAGCAGGCGCTCGGCGGGGTCGTGGGCGTCCAGCTTCACCTTCAGCACCGGCGCGTCGGACGCGGCCGCGGCGGCGGCGGCCATGGCGTCGATGGTATCCAGGCTGATCGTCACGGCTGTCGCCATCGCGGCGGGCGCACGGCCCAGGCGCTCGGCCACGCCGCCCAGACCCAGCCGCGCCTCCAGGTCCCAGAGCGCGCAGTCCAGGGCGTTGCGCGCGGCGCCGGCCGGCAGGGCATCGACCACCGCCCGCGCCGACTCTCCTGTCGCGAGGCGCGCGCCGGCAAGGACCAGCTGGTCCTGGACCGACGCCGGGGTCTCGCCATAGCGCGAATAGGGCACGCATTCGCCGAAGCCGACCTGACCGTCGGCCCGCAGCTCGGCGACGACGACCTCGGCATGGGTCTTCACGCCGCGCGAAATGCGGAAGGGCGCGCGCAGCCGCAGCCGCTCGATGCGGACGATGAGTTCGAGGCTCATGGACGCCGGCCGGGCGGCGCCGCCCACGCGCGTCGACAGTCGCCACAACCCATGATTACCATCGTCCGCAAAGCCGCTGCCGGGAGCCGGGCCATGACCGCAGAAGCCATCGAATCCCGCAAGCTCGATATCGGGGTGGTGCTGCAGACCACGTTCCAGGTGCTCGGCCGCAACCTCGCGACCTTCTCGATCCTGGGGCTGGTGCTGACCGGGCTGCCGGCGACGATCATCGCCTATGCCTCCTTCGCGACGATGGGCGATCAGGCCACCCAGCTGGCGCGCGGCGCCTTCACCCTGAGCCCGGGCTACCTCCAGGCCATCGGCCTCAGCGGCATCGCGGGACTCATCCTGACGACGATCCTGCAGGGCGCGCTGATCTACGCCACCGTCCAGGACCTGAATGGCCAGAAGGCTTCGGTCGCCGACTGCCTCGCCACAGGCCTGCGCAATTTCCTGGCTCTGATCGCGGTGACGATCCTGCTCTACCTGGCCGTCGGTTTCGGCATGGTCCTCCTGCTGGTTCCAGGCCTCATGATCGCCTGCGCCTGGTGCGTCGCCATCCCCGCCCTGGTCGCCGACCGAACGGGGATCTTCGGGGCGTTCAGCCGGGCCGCCGACCTCACCCGAGGCAACCGCTGGCGGATCTTCGGCCTCGGGATCCTGCTCTGGATCGTGCTGCTGATCATCTCGACCATCTCGAATGCGGTCAGCGGGGTGAGCAATCTCGCGAATCTGGACGGCGCCGAAGGTCTCGCGGTGCTGACCAGCCCGGCGTTCCTCGTCCTCTCGGTGATCCGCAGCACCGTGTCCGCCGTGGTGGGTTCGACGCTTGTAGCCGTGCTGTACGTCGAACTCCGCCGCCTGCGCGACGGCGCCGGCCCGCAGTGGCTGGCGGAGATTTTCAGCTAGTCCCGACGTCCGCCTAGTCGACGTCGAACTTGTCCTTTCGGCGACGGCCGAACAGCAGGCGGCTCTCCAGGCGTCCGCGCAGCGCGGCGTAGTAGGCGTTGAGGAAGGTCCGGTCGGCGATGTCGCCGCCTTCCCAGCCGATCTTGGCGCGGATGCGGGCGGCCACTTCGGTCATGGCCTTGCGATCGCCCACGCGGATCACATCCTCCAGGACGTGCAGCTCCTTGATGCCGTAGGCGTCGAGCTGGGGCCCGGTGAAGGCGATGCCGCTCGAGGCGGTGCGCTCGGTATCGGCGAGGTCGGACTGCAGGCGGACCTTGGGCTGCTTCACCACCATCGTGCCGGCGGCCAGGTCGCCCAGCCGGCGGCGGTCGCGGTTGAACAGCGGGAACAGCACCAGCACGCCGCCCCAGATCGCGCCCAGCCCCACCAGCGCCGCGTCCACGCCCTCGCCTTGGGCGAGAAAGAAGGTCAGCGGCAGGAACACCTCGACCTCGCGCATGGCGTTGCGTGCAAACACCGCGTCGGCGGTCAGCGCCCCGCCGTCGGCGGTGATCACCCGCAGGCCCATGGCCCGCTTGCCCGGCGTCGCCGCCCGCTGCCGGGCCTCGAACCAGAAGAAGTAGAAGTTGCGGCCCAGGAACATGCCCAGCAGCCAGACGATCGCCAACGCCTCGGACATCCACGTGACGCGCGTCGCGAAGGCCACGATCAGCATGACGATCGAGAATGCGCCGAGCACGCCCACGATGATCAGGAAGTCGAGCAGCAGCGCCAGCCCACGCTCGGCGTACGTGCCCACCCGCAGCCGCAGGTCCACCCCTTCCGGCGTCACCAGCTCGCGCCAGCCGTCGAAGGGCTCGCGCCGCGGCTTCCCGGCCTTGCCCGGCTTGGGGGCCTTCAGGGGCTTGCCGATCGCCGTCATGCCGGGACCTTGGCGCGCGGCCAGTAGAAGTAGGCCAGCCATCCGGCCAGCATCACGCTGGCGATCCCATAACGGGCGATGTCGTTGACGATCAGCTGCCGCGCGAAGCCTTCCAGCAGCCCCGCGACCGCCAGCATGCAGACCACGCCGGCCATGGCGGTGGCGGCGCGGCGGCCGGCCTCGGCGGCGGCGTCGACCCGGCTGCGCGCGCCGGGGAAGGCCACCGCCCAGCCGATCGAGAATCCGGCGGCGCCGGCGATCACGATGGCGAACAGCTCGGTCGTGCCGTGGATCATCAGCCAGCCGATCTCCTCCACGATCAGGCCGCGCGCGGCGAACAGGGCCACGAAGGCCCCGATCATCCCGCCGGTCATCAGCATCAGCGCCGCGGTCGGCAGGCACAGAAGGAAGCCCAGCGCAAAGGCGAACAGCGCCACCTGGGCGTTGTGGGTGAAGAGGAAGGTGGCGAAAACGCCCAGGCCGTCGGCGGCGTCAGGCTTGGCGTAGAGCGACTCGCGCAGCGACGCGGTGGTCGCCATCGGGTCGCGCCCCGAGGCCAGCTCGGGATCCACGAAGCTGAAGAACCAGTCGGCGTCGCGCCGGACGAGGACGTAGGCCGTGATTGTGCCGACGGCCATCAGCAGAAACGACACCACCGTCTCGCGCCACAACGCCTGGATCGACGCCGGCCAGTCGCGCACGAAGAACCGCGCAATCCGCTGCGGCCATCTCGCTCGCGCGCCGTAGACGAAGAAGTAGGCCCGGGTGCACAGCGTCTCGAGATAGGTGGTCAGGCTCTGGTCCAGCGAAATGGAACGGGCCACCGACAGCGACGACAGCGCCTGGCGGTAGAGCAGCGGCAGCTCCAGCAGCTCGTCGCGCTTCAGCCGTTCGACCCCCTGCGTCTCGGCCTTGTTGAGCAGGGTTTCCAGGCGCCGCCAGTCCTGTTCCCGCTCGGCGCGGAAGCGCCAGCTCTTCAGCTGCAGCTCGGGCATCAGACGAGCCCCCGCCGCTTCACATCGAGATAGCCGTTCAGCAACGCCGGCCCAAGGCCCTCGCCGGGGGCGTCGACGATCTGGGCGCCCAGGCGTTTCAGGCGACCGATGACCCCCTCGCGCTGCCTGACCAGCCGCTCGGCGATCACGGCGCGGGACACGTCGTCGGGCGTCTCGGGCGCGCGGGTGACCAGGCCGTCCAGCTCCTCGTCACGGAACACGACGAAGAGGACGAGGTGCGTGCGCATCAGGCGCGCAACGTTCTCGATCATCAGTTCGGCCGAGGTGGCGTCCGCGAAATCGGTGAAGACGACCACCATCGCGCGACGGTCCAGGCGGCCGGCCAGCGCCGTGAGGCCCAGGGTGAAGTTCGTCTCTTCCGTGGAATAGTCGACCTGGGCGCACATCCGCTGCAGCAGCGGGAACGCCGCCGAGCCCGAGGTCAGACCGCTGGCCAGGCGCGGCCGCGAGTCGAAGGCGAAGAGGCCCACTCGGTCGCCCATCCGCAGGCTGACGAAGGCCAGCAACAGGGCCCCGTTGATGGCCCGGTCAATGCGCGGCAGTCCGGCCGTGGGCGCGCTCATCAGCCGGCCGGTGTCCAGCGCCAGCAGGATGTGGTGGTTGCGCTCGGTGCGGTACTCGCGCCCGATCAGCTTGGCGTGGCGGGCCGACTGCTTCCAGTCGATGTCGCCCAGGTCCATGCCGGTCTGGAACTCCTTCAGGGCGTGGAAGTCCGAGCCCTCGCCGGCGTCGGTCAGCGGCTTGGCGCCCAGGGGCGCGTCGCGGGCGAACAGGCGCAGCGCCTGGTCCTTCACGCCGGCCACGTCGGGCGTGATGGCCAGCGGCGGCAGGGCCGGCTCATGCCGCTGCAGCCAGACCAGGCCCAGGGGCCCTTGCCAGCGCGCCCACAGGCCCTCGATCAGCCCCTCGCCCCGGCGCACCGGGTCCAGCCGCACGTCAGCCTCGGCGCGGCCCTCATGGGTGCGCACGATCTGGCGGTCGGGAACAGCGGTGAGGCGGGCGTTGACGCCCACCGCCAGCTCGATCTCGCGCGGGCCGCCCTTGGCGAAGGCGGCGGTGAGCCGCGCCGTCTCGGGTCGCCCGACCCCCACCACGCGCGGCGCGGCCATGGCGAGGTCCAGGCCCCTCGGCGAGGCCGCCATCAGCGCGTCCGCCAGCATCAGGCCGATGGCCAGCACGATCCACGCCGCCGCCGCGGTCCATAGGCCAGGCGCGACCAGGGCGACGCCCAGGGCCGGGGCCGCGCCCACGGCCATCAGCGCGATCGCACGGCGGGTGGGGTACAGCCTCATCAGCGCGCCTCCAGGCGAAGTGGACGCCGGTTCGCCGCCCGGGAGGCGCGACCTCCCAAATGCTGATGCGCGGCGCGCATCAACGGGGGGCAGCCGCCAGATCAACAAGCGCCTGCAGGATCTGGTCGGGACGGCGGCCATCGATCTCGGCGGCGGGCGACAGGATGACCCGGTGGCGCAGCGCCGGTAGCGCCAGCGCCTTCACGTCGTCGGGGATCACATAGTCACGCCCGTCCAGGGCCGCGCGCGCCCGGGCCGACAGCGCCAGCTGGGCCGCCGCGCGGGGCGAGGCGCCGCTGGAGAGGTCGGGCGTCTCGCGGGTCGATCGCACCAGGTCCAGCACATAGCCCACGATCTCGTCGGTCAGGCGCACGGACGAGACCGCCTTGTGCGCTTCGGCCAGCTGCTTGGCGGTGGCGACGCGGCCCACGCCGCGGTCGGCCGGGTCGGCGTGGCCGCTCTGGACGCCGTACTCGGCGACGATGCGCCGCTCTTCCTCGCGTCCCGGATAGCCCAGGGTCTGCTTGAACAGGAACCGGTCCAGCTGGGCCTCGGGCAGCGGATAGGTGCCCTGCTGCTCCAGGGGGTTCTGGGTGGCGACCACCATGAAGCTGGGCGACAGCGCGCGCGACTTGCCGTCGATGGTGACGCGCCGCTCCTGCATCGCCTCCAGCAGGGCCGCCTGGGTCTTGGGCGGCGTGCGGTTGATCTCGTCGGCCAGCAACAGCTCGCAGAACAGCGGCCCCTCGGTCAGCGAGAAGGTCGAGGTCTGGAAGTTGAAGACGTTGGACCCGATGATGTCGGCGGGCATCAGGTCGGGCGTGAACTGGATGCGGCCGAAGTCCAGGCCCAGCGTGCGCGCGAAGCTCTGCGCCAGGTAGGTCTTGGCCACCCCGGGCGGTCCCTCCAGCAGCACGTGGCCGCGGGCGAACAGCGCCGTCAGCAGCAGGTCTATGGTGTCGTGCTGGCCCACGATGGCCTTGCCGACCTCGGCCCTGACCTGCTCGGCCAGCGCCTTCACCTCAGCGACGTTCACGCGTCATCTCCCCTCGCCAGTCGTACAGTTTGCGCGCGACGGCCAGCAGGTCGTCGCGGGTCTTGGCCGTGTCGGCCTCGGCGGCCAGTTCGCCGGGCGAAGTCGCCCCGCGGCGTTCCGCAAGATGTTCCAGCCAATGCTCGTCGGCCGCATGCCCGCCGCCGGCCCGCATGACCCGGCCGCGGATCAGGGCCGCATAGGCGGGGGCCAGCTCGTGCTCGCGCCGCGCCATCCGCACCAGGTCGGCCGAATTGTCCACCAGCGCGCGGGCGCCCAGAGCGAAGGCGCGCTCGCGCCGCCGCGGCTGGCCGAAGCGGGCCAGGGCGTGGACGCCCATCAGCAGGCCCGCCGCCACGCCGATCAGGGTGGCCACCAGCCAGGGCGGCTCCAGCATGGTGCGCCAGATGCCGCGGCCGCGCTCGTAGCCGTTCAGCGTGACGTCGAAGGTGATCGGCCGCTCGCCCCGGCGCGCCGTCTCGAAGATTGCGGCGGCCGCGCGGGTCGTGTCGCGGCTCGACAGGCCGTGGTTGTTGATCAGGTCGGGGTCGGCCAGCACCCAGATGCTGGGCGTCTTGCGGGAATAGGCCAGGACCATGCGCCCCTGCCCGTCCACCAGGGCCGGCGCCCAGCCCTCGCCCGACAGCGTCTGCAGCCGGTCGATTGCGCCCAGCGGCAGGGTCTGCCCCGCGAACGGCCCCTCGCCGCGCAGGGTCCAGCGATAGACGCCCTTGGGATGGGCGATGCGGGTCGTCTTGGCATAGGACGCGAGCATCGGTTCGAAGCCGTCGCCGTCCACGATGGTGGTCACCTTGCGGACATAGCCCTTGCGGATCGGGTCGGGCGTCGCGACCCACTTGGGCAGCACGATCAGGGTGAGCGGCCCCTTCGGATAGGCCTGCAGTTCTTCGGGGCTGAGGCTGGCGTCGGGCGTCAGCACCACGACCGCCTCCTGCGGCCGCGTGGGCCGGATGCGGCTGACCACCGCCGGCGCGCCCAGGGCCTTCAGCAGGATGGGCGCTCCGGCAAAGCCGATGGCCGATTTCGACAGCGCGTGCGCCCGGCCGTCGTTGCCCGAGCGCAGGTCGGGCGCGAAGGCCGACAGCACCGCAAGGCCCGCCATGGCCACCAGCCCCACCAGCACCAGGGCGATGATCACCTTGGGCGAGAAGTTGGGGGCCGAGGCCGGCTGGTCGGCGACGGCGCTCATCGCCAACCCTCGGCGAAGGCGAAGGCCTGATAATCGGCGCGCGCGACCGAGAAGGCGTCGGAGTCAGCAGGCCGCCCTCCGAAGAACGTGCGCTCGACCGCCTGGGCCAGGCGGGCGAAGGCCGCGCGGGCGTCCTCAGGCAGCACCTTGAGGGTGGCGATGTCGCGGCTGGTGAGGGCCGGCTGAACCACGCCCGGGCGTCGCGTCACCAGGTCGTCGATCGAGCGGAACAGCAGGATGTGGATCGCCTCGTCGAACCGGCCGTCGGCCGCCAGCCGGTCGGCGTCTTCCAGCAGCGCCTGGGCCTTGCCCGCGTCGGGTCGCCAGTCGGTGACCGGGATCACGGTCTTCTTGCCCCGGAACCAGCTCTCGGGCGCGATCTCGCGGACGACGAAATAGATGATCAGCAGCGCGCCGACCGCCAGCCCGCCCCAGAACAGCACCTTCAGCACCGGCGCGATGGCGGCGAGGAACTGAACCAGCGGCTCCAGCCAGTCGGGCGGCTTCTGGTCCGGCGTGGCCTTGAAGTCGAACTGGACGCCGGGCGTGTTCAGGAGCGCCTTGTGCGCTGCGGCGAGCTTCGCCTCAGCCGCCGGTCCGCCCCCTACCGCAACGCTATCCCCCTGCACGCACACTCCCCAGTTGCGGCAGACCCTAGAGCACCCCGCGCGGCTCGCAAGCCTGTCGAATGCGACTAGGGTCAGGCGTCTCATATGCAGGAGGATGATCGATGACTGTGCTGATCCTGCTCGCAAGCCTGGCCGCGCTGCTCACCGCGCCGGGTCGAACCGACGCCGACCGCGCCCGCGACGCCGCGCGCAAGCCCGCAGAGGTGCTGGCGTTCGCCCAGGTGCGGCCAGGCTGGAAGGTGGCCGAGTACACGCCCGACGGGGGCTACTTCACCCGTGTGTTGTCGCCGGCCGTGGGGGCGAAGGGCCACGTCTACGCCTATCCGCCGGACGAGATCGTGAAGCTGCTGCCCGGCCACCTGACTGACGCCCGCAGCAACGCGGCGGCCGCGCCGCTGAAGAACGTGACGGTCCTGACGGGGCCCACGACGGCGTTCGCGGCGCCCGAGCCGCTGGACCTGGTGTTCACGGCGCAGAACTACCACGACCTGCACACCCGATACGCCGTGGCCGGCGCCCCGGCAGCGTTCAACGCGGCGGTGTTCAGGGCGCTGAAGCGGGGTGGCCGCTATGTGATCGTCGACCATCGCGGCGACCAGCCCGACCGGCTCCACCGCATCGACCCGGCCCAGGTTCGGCGGGAGGTCGAGGCCGCGGGGTTCGTGTTCGAGGCCGAGAGCGACATCCTGGCCAACCCCGCCGACCCCCGGACCGCCAGCGTCTTCGACCCGTCCGTTCGCGGAAAGACCGACCAGTTCGCCCTGCGCTTCCGCAAGCCCTAGGCGCGCTGCGCCGCCAGTTTTGACCACGAACCACACGAACCACACGAACGCCGTGGGCTGCGCCATGAGCCGTTGGGAGGTCGCCCGTTCGTGTCGTTCGTGTGGTTCGTGGTCGATCCTTGAGGCGCCTGCGGCGCGCTGGTCCTATCCGGCTTGACCCCTGCGGATTTCGCGGTGAGGTGGATGGCATGACGACCGCCGACTTCATCCGTGGCCTGCCCAAGGCCGAACTGCACCTGCACATCGAGGGCAGCCTCGAGCCCGAGCTGATGTTCGAGCTGGGCAAGCGCAACGGGATCGCTTTGCCCTTCAAGTCGGTGGAGGAGGTGCGGGCCGCCTACGCCTTTTCGAACCTGCAGGACTTCCTCGACATCTACTATCAGGGCGCCGGCGTGCTCATCACCGAGGACGACTTCAAGGACCTGGCGCTGGCCTATTTCCGCCGCGTGGCGGCCGACGGCTGCCGACACGTCGAGCTGTTCTTCGATCCGCAGACCCACACCGACCGCGGCGTGCCGTTCCGGGTGGTGATCGAGGGGCTGCTGGCCGGGATGAAGGAGGCCGAGACCAGCCTGGGCGTCACGTCCAGGCTGATCCTCTGCTATCTGCGCCACCTGGACGAGGAGGCCGCGTTCGCCACGCTGAAGGACGCCGAGCCCTATCTCGACCGGATCGTGGGCGTGGGCCTGGACTCCTCGGAGGTGGGCCACCCGCCGTCGAAGTTCGCGCGGGTGTTCAAGGCCTCGCGCGAGCGCGGCCTGAAGCTGGTGGCCCATGCCGGAGAGGAAGGCCCGCCCGCGTACGTCTGGGAAGCCCTGGACCTCCTGGGCGTCGACCGCATCGACCACGGCAACCGGGCGCTGGAAGACGCCGCGCTGGTGAAACGGCTTGCCGCAGAGGGCATGACGCTCACGGTGTGCCCGCTCTCAAACCTCAAGCTCTGCGTCGTCGACGACCTGAAGGCGCACCCGCTGAAGAAGATGCTGGGCCTGGGGCTGAAGGCCACGCTGAACTCGGATGATCCCGCCTATTTCGGCGGCTACCTGGGCGCCAACTGGACCCAGACCAGCGACGCCCTCGGCCTCACAAGGGACGAGCTGGTCACCCTGGCGAAGAACAGCTTCACCGGCTCGTTTCTGCCGCCGCAGACCATCGCCCGCCACCTGGCCGACATCGACGCCTACGTGTCGTCGAAGGCGTAGAAGTACAACACGAAGGTCTCGGCCTCCGAGCCGCGCGCCTCGTAGAGTGCGCGGGCTGGCTCGTTGTCGGGCTCGGTGCCGACCCAGGCCTCCTCGCAGCCATTCTCCCGACCCCACCTCACCAGCTCGTCCAGCAGTCGCGTCGCGATGCCCTCGCGCTTTCGGGCCGGGGTGACGCCCAGGTTGTCGATGTAGAGCTCGGTCGGAAGGTCGGGGTGGCGATGCACGATGCCGCGGGCCTGACCCACCACTTCGCCGGCGCTCACCGCCAGAACCATGAGATGGTTGGGTTCGGCCAGATAGGCCGCAACGCGGGCAGGGTCGATGGCGTCGTCGAAGACGTCCTCCGCCACCCGCTCCAGGACCGCTGCGTCGCCCGGTCCGATGCGCAGAATATCGACGTTCATCCGGGGACCTTAGGGGTTGCAGACCCCCCCTGAACAGCGTCTACCCTCAAAGTTGAACGGCACGTCACGATGCCGGGGAGGCCACGACATGATCCGATTCACCACCGCCCTGCTGGCTGCGACCGCCATCGCCGGCGCCGCCCACGCCAAGACGATCACCGTCGCGCCCGGGCCCGACGCGCAGGAGCGCATCCAGACCGCCCTGCTGGACGCCAAGCCGGGCGACACGGTGGCGCTGGGCGCCGGCCGCTTCGACCTGACCGACGGCCTGTCGCTGGACGTCGACAGCGTGACGGTGAAGGGCGCCGGGCCCGAGGCCACGGTGCTGTCGTTCAAGGGCCAGAAGGGCGCGGGCGAGGGCCTGCTGATCACCTCCGACAAGGTCACGGTCCGCGACTTCGGCGTCGAGGACACCAAGGGCGACGGGGTGAAGTCCAAGGGCGCCGACCAGATCAGCTTCATCAACCTGCGCGTCGAATGGACCGGCGGGCCGAAGGAGACCAACGGGGCCTACGGCGTCTATCCGGTCGCCTCCACGAACGTGCTGATCGACAAGGTGCTGGTGCGCGGCGCGTCCGACGCCGGGATCTATGTCGGCCAGTCGAAGAACATCATCGTCAAGCGCAGCCGCGCCGAGTTCAACGTCGCCGGTATCGAGATCGAGAACTCGATGAACGCCGACGTGTTCGACAACGTCGCGACCCGCAACACCGGGGGCATCCTGGTGTTCGACCTGCCGAACCTGCCGCAGATGGGCGGGCACTCGACGCGGCTGTTCCGGAACAAGGTCGTGCAGAACGACACGCCCAACTTCGCCCCCAAGGGCAACATCGTCGCCAATGTGCCGATGGGCACCGGCGTGATGATCATGGCCAACCGCAACGTCCACGTGTTCGAGAACGACATCGACGGCAACGCCTCGAGCGGCGTCATCCTGGTCAGCTACACCCAGACCTTCGACGACAAGTCCTACAATCCGCTGCCCCGGGACGTGGTCGTGCGGAACAACAGGATCGGCAAGAACGGCTTCGACCCCAAGTTCGCCGGCGGCGGGCTCATCAAGATGATGCTGAAGTCCGACATCCCGCCGATCGTGTGGGACGGCGTCACCAGCTTCCCCGGCACGACCGAGCCGGTGCGGGTGCGCCTGCTGGACGGCCCGGTGCTGAATCTGCGCCTGCCGGGCCCGGGCCAGGTGGAGAAGGCCAATCCGGCGGTGACGGCCACGGCGGTGATCCCCGATCCGACGCCCGAGATGGCCGAGCCCAAGGCCGTGGTCCTCCCGAAGGCCCAGGCCGATCTCGGAGCGTAACCTTTGAAGCGTCTGGCCGCCGTCCTGGCCGCAATCGCCTGCCTGGGCGCGGCCCCGCAGCCCCCGGCGGTGGCGCTGGACGTGCTGCTGACCGAGGCGCCGGCGCCCAAGCTGGCCGACTACCGCCTGTTCCGCGACGA
The DNA here is from genome assembly GCF_965284355.1 of Phenylobacterium sp. Taxonomy (NCBI): domain Bacteria; kingdom Pseudomonadati; phylum Pseudomonadota; class Alphaproteobacteria; order Caulobacterales; family Caulobacteraceae; genus Phenylobacterium; species Phenylobacterium sp. The sequence goes on from NZ_OZ260078.1 coordinate 2,155,164, forward strand.
GGCCGGCCGCACGCCGAACGGCGGCTTGACGCCCTATGCGCTGAACACGCCGCTGTTCAGCGACTACGCCGAGAAGCTTCGCTTCCTCTATCTGCCGCCTGGGACCAAGGCGAAGTACCGGGTCGACGGCGTGCTGGACTTCCCCGTCGGCGCGACGCTGGTGAAGACCTTCGCCTATCCGGCGGACTTCCGGCGGCCGAGCGAGAACGTCCGCTACCTCGAGACCCGCCTCCTGATCCGCAAGCGCGACGGCTGGGTCGCCCAGACCTACGTCTGGAACGCCGCGCAGACCGAGGCGGTGCTGAAACGCGCCGGCGCGCGCCTTGACGTCAGCTTCGTCGACAGCCGGGGCCAGACCCGCCACGTCGACTACGCCGTGCCCAACCAGAACCAGTGCAAGGAGTGTCACCAGCTCGACAAGGCGGTGACGCCGATCGGGCCCAAGGCGCGCAACCTCAACGGCGACTTCATCTATGCGACCGGGCGCGAGAACCAGCTGGCGCACTGGACGCGGACCGGCGTGCTGGCCGGCGCGCCGAAGCCGGCGGCCGCGCCCCGCACCGCGCGCTGGGACGATCCAGCCGAACCCGTCGAGGCCCGCGCGCGGGCCTACCTCGACGCCAACTGCGCCCACTGCCACGGGCCCCGCGCCATCGCCTCCAACTCGGGCCTGTTCCTGGGGCTGGAAGAGAATCGCGCGCCGCAGCTGGGCGTCGGCAAAGGACCGGTGGCGGCGGGGCGCGGGTCGGGCAACCTCAAGGTCGGAATCGAGCCCGGCGACCCGGACGCCTCCATCCTGGTCTACCGCATGGCCTCGAACGAGCCGGGCGTAATGATGCCCGAGCTCGGCCGCACCCTGACGCACGACGAGGGACTGGCGCTGGTCCGCGACTGGATCGCCAGCATGCCGCAATGAGCGCCCCCGCGTGAGCCTCGCGCGGCGGACCGTCCTGGGCGCCGCCCTGTCGGCCTGCGCGGCCCCGGCGCTCGCCCAGGTCGTCACCGACTCCGCCCCCGCCGCCACCGACGCCGCGGCGTGGAAAGCGTACGAGGCCCGCCTGCGCGCGCGCCTCGCCGACATCGGCGGCGGCCGCGCCGACGCCGCCACCGGCCGGGCGATGCTGGACCTCACCAACCGCATCCGCCGCGACGCCGGATCGCCGCCGGTGAACTGGCACGAGGAGCTGGCCATGGCCGCCCTCGCCCATGCTGGCGACCTGGCGCAGCGGTCGTATGTGGAGCACCTGTCCCCCGAGGGTTTCGATCCCAGCCACCGGCTCTGGCTGGTGGGTCGCACCACCATCGGCTCGCCGTCCGAGAACATCGCCTACCACCGCGGCCCCCCGATCAGCGCCGCCCAGATGCTGCAGCGCCTGAAAGGCAGTTCGGGCCACTGGAAGAACCTGCGGCGGCCCACCCACACCCACGCCGGCTACGCGTTCGTCACCCGCGGCGAGCGCTACTGGCTGGTGGGGCTGTATTCGCGCCCGCTGGTCTCGCTGGCCGAACCGCTGCCGTTCCTGGCCCAGGGCCCGGCGATCCGCCGCGCCCTGACCAGCCTGCCCAGCGAGAACCGCGCCCGCCTGGCGATCCCGCAGGGCAGCCGCCTGGGTAAAGTGGAAGGCGACCCGCCCGTCATGCAGATCACCGCGCTCCGCCCCGAAGGCGTCGGCCGCTTCGACATCGTCGGCGGCCCGATCTTCATCGCCGCTGAAGCCGGGTAGCGGCGGCCTACCAGCCGCCATGGCGCGTCAGCGCCGATTGGATTTGTCCACGAACCACACGAACGCGGCTTGCCACGCGAAGGCCGTCGATGGTCCGCCCATGTTCGTGTGGTTCGTGTGGTTCGTGGTCAGAGAGGCGGCGCCTGCGGCGCGCTAGGGCCTCGCCGGATAGAGATCGAACGTGCGGTCACCGATCACCAGGCGCTCGGTCTTGATCTCCCGCGTCCCGTCCGTGCGCTTGTGGCCGCGGGCTGTGACACGGGTTCCCTTCGGGACCGCCCTAAGGGTCAGGCCCGAGCGTTCGATGGCGGCCGGCGGGGCCAGCATCACGTCCCAGACGCCGTCGGCGGCGCGGACCTTCAACAGCCCGTGCGGCTGGCCCAGCTGGGCGGCCTCGATCACGCCCACGATCTGGCCGTCCTGATCGCTGTAGGCCGTCCAGCCGTGGTGGGCGAAAGCGGCGCCGGCCGTGAGGGCCAGAGCGCCGGCAAGCGTTACAACGCGCAGTCTTGTCATCTCGACCTCCTGCCCCCATGGGGAGGTTAAGCTCTGAACGCGCTTGCAGAAAGGCTCGTTTGCCGTCCGTGACGGAAGGCCGGTATCTCGCATCGAAACCTGCACTCCCGGAGCCTGCCTTGGCCGACCTGTTCTCTCCCCTGACCCTGGCCCGTGGCCCGGCGCTCAAGAACCGCTTCATGCTGGCGCCGCTCACCAACACCCAGAGCCACCCGGACGGGACTCTGTCGGACGCCGAGTTCAACTGGCTGACCCTGCGGGCCAAGGGCGGCTTTGGCCTGACCATGACCTGCGCCGCCCACGTCCAGGCGGTGGGCCAAGGCTTCCCCGGCCAACTCGGCGTGTTTGGCGACCAGCACCTGCCGGGCCTCACCCGGCTCGCCGCCGAGATCAAGCGCCACAACAGCGTTTCCTCAGTCCAGCTGCACCACGCCGGCAACCGTTCGCCGAAGGACCTCGTCGGCACGCCGGTGAGCGCCTCGGATGATCCGGAGACCGGCGCCCGCGGCCTGACCCTCGCCGAGGTCGAGCAGCTGGTGGAAGACTTCGTCGCCGCCGCCGTCCGCTCGGAAAAGGCCGGCTTCGACGGCGTCGAGATCCACGGCGCCCACGGCTACATCCTGGCCCAGTTCCTCTCGCCCGAGCTCAACAAGCGCGACGACCGCTATGGCGGCTCGGTCGAGAACCGCGCCCGCATCATCCACGAGATCATCGACGGCGTGCGCGCCCGCACCCGGCCCGATTTCCAGCTGGGCCTGCGCCTGTCGCCCGAGCGCTTCGGCCTGAAGCTGGCCGAGATCATCGAGATCACCCGCAAGATCCTGGCGGACGGCAAGATCGACTACCTCGACATGTCGCTGTGGGATGTCTTCAAGGAGCCGGTCGAGGACGAGTTCAAGGGCAAGAGCCTGATGAGCTACTTCACCGAGCTGCCGCGCGGCGACGTGCGCCTGGGGGTGGCCGGCAAGGTCACCTCGCCCGCCATCGCCGCCGAGATGCTGGAGAAGGGCGCCGACTTCGTGCTGATCGGGCGCGCGGCTATCCTGCACCACGACTTCCCGGAGCGGTCGCGTGACGCGACCTTCACGCCGGTGGCGCTACCGGTGACGGCCGAATACCTGGCCAATGAGGGCCTTAGCCCGACCTTCGTCCAGTACATGTCGGCGTGGCCGGGGTTCGTTCAGGCGGCGTGATGTGCGCCGGCGCCGTCCGGTCCAGTACGCCACCCCCAGTGTGATGGCGGCATAGGCTCCATAGGCGGCCACGACGACCTCGGGCTTCAGGATCGGGCGCATCGGAAAATTCCCCTCGATGCCGCGATCCCTGCGCCGAGGCGTCGAAGTTGGACATTCCGGAACGGCGCCTACGGGCCGATACCGTGGGATCCCACCCTAGGGGTCGATACGGAGGCGGTCGGGTTCAGGCGCCGCCAGCGCCGCGGGCTTCGGCCCGCCCGTCGCCCAGTCCAGCAACTCCACCGGGTGGACGATCGGCGCGGCCAGCGCCGGGGCCAGCTGGGTCATGCAGCCCACGTTGCCGGCCGCCACCACGGTGGCCCCGGTGGCGGTGATGTTGGCGGCCTTGCGATCGCGCAGGCGGGTCGCCAGCTCGACCTGCAGGATGTTGTAGACACCGGCCGACCCGCAGCAGAGATGCCCCTCGGCCGGCAGGCGTACATCGAAGCCCGCGTCGGCCAGCAGCTTCGGCGGCGCGGCCTTGATCTGCTGGCCGTGCTGCAGCGAGCACGCCGCGTGATAGGCCACCGCGATGCCCGGCGGTTTGGCCACCCGGGGCAGGCCGACCTCGGCCACGAACTCCAGGATGTCCTTCGCCGGCACGTCCTGGCCCACCAGGTGGCGGTAGTCCTTCAGCATGGTTCCGCAGCCGGCCGCTGTGGTGACGATGGCGTCCACCTGCCCCGCACGCCCCCAGGCCGCGAGGTTGGCCCGCGCCATGGCCCTGGCCTCGTCGGGGCGGCCCAGATGCTGCGAAAGCGCGCCGCAGCAGCCCTCGCCCTCGGCCAGCACGACCTCGTAGCCACAGCGTGAGAGGAGGCGCTGGGCGGCGGAGCGGATGTGGGGGGCGACCACCGACTCGACGCAGCCTTGGAGAAGAACAACTCGCCCCCTCCCCCTTGCGGGGAGGGGTTGGGGGTGGGGGTGTTCTCCGCTCGCGCCGCGCCAACACCCCCACCCCCGGCCCCTCCCCGCAAGGGGGAGGGGAGAGCGCGAGCATCGCCGCCAACGGGGTGAGTCCCAGCTTCCGAAGCGTCGGCTCGAGCGGCCGCGCCAGCCGGCCCAGGCCCATGGCGAGCCTCAGCCGCCTCGGGTGCGGCAGCACCCAGGCCAACGCCCTCCGCAGCAGCCGCTCGGGCAGCGGCCGCACATGGTGGGTCTCGATATGCGCCCGGGCGTGGTCGATCAGTTGCGCGTAGTCGACGCCGGACGGGCATGTGGTGGTGCAGGCCAGGCACGACAGGCAGCGGTCGACGTGGGTCACCGTCGCCGGCGCCGGCGGGCCACCGTGCTCCAGCATCTCGCGGATCAGCTCGATCCGGCCGCGCGGGCTGTCGCGCTCGTCGCCCAGCAGGACGTACGTCGGACAGGTCGCAGTGCAGAAGCCGCAGTGCACGCACTTGCGGATCGCCGCGGCGCTGGCGGCGGTCTCGGGATCGGCCAGCTGGTCGGGGGTGAAGGCGGTCCTCACGCCGCGCCCTCCATCCGGCCGGGGTTCAGCACGCCCAACGGGTCGAACGCCGCCTTCACGCGGCCCTGCAGTTCGCCCAGCGCGCCCTCGCGCGGCCCGAACGCCTCGGCGCCGCGCAGGCACAGCGCATGCCCGCCCAGGTCACGCGCGACCCGACGCACCTTCTCCGCCGGCTCTTCGGTCAGTAGCCAGGCCAGCCCGCCGCCCCAGTCATAGAGCGCATCGCCCGGCAGGGCATGCGGACCCTTCCAGCCTTGGGCCGGCGGCAGGCTGAGGCGCCACAGCGGCCGGGGGTCGCCCGCGAACGCCTCGGCCTCGCGCACCTGGACCCAGAAGTCGCGGGAGTGGTCGCCCTCCAGCTCGTCGATCCGCCCGAAGCCCGACAGGGCCGCCACCAGCGCCTGGGCGCGGGCCTCCACCGAGGCCTCGAACCCCTCCAGCCGCAACGCCGTCACCGGCATTTCGGCCTTCAACGGCCGCGAGCGCGCCGCAAAGGTCGGCAGGTGGGCCGCGCCCGACACCTCGAACGGCCCATTGAGCGCCGCCTGCATCGCCTCGGCCGCCCGCACGTCGGCCAGGCCGAACAGCAGGAGCGTGAGTTCGGTGCGCGGCGCCGGCAGCACCTTGATGGTCAGCTCGGTGAAGATCGCGAGCGTCCCCCACGACCCGGCCATCAGTTTCATCAGGTCGTAGCCGGTGACGTTCTTCACCACCTTGCCGCCGGCCTTGAACACCTCGCCCCGCCCCGACACGCCCTCGAACCCCAGCAGGTGATCGCGGGCCGCCCCGGCCCGGATGCGTCGGGGCCCGGACAGATTGGCCGCGATCACACCGCCCAGGGTCGGCTCGCCCCGCGCGGCCAGCAGGCGCGTCCAGCGCGGCGGCTCGAACGCCAGCATCTGGCCGCGACTGGCGCAGATCTTCTCCAGGTCGGCGATGCGTACGCCGGGCTGGGCGGTCAGCACCAGCTCCTCCGGCGAGTAGTCGACGATCCGATCCAGCCGCTGGGTCGAAAGCACGACGTCGATGGGGTCCATCGCCCCGATCGACCGCTTGGTGCCGGCCCCGACCACCTCGATGTGGCGCGCATGCGCCCCGGCCTCGGCCACGATGGCCTGGACTTCCTCGGGGGTCGCGGGCTTGAGAGGGCGAACCTGGTCCAGCATCAGAAGCGCGGCAGCTCCGGAAAGGCCAGCTTGCCCTTGTGCACGTGCACGCGGCCCAGCTCGGCGCAGCGGTGCAGCACCGGGAACACCTTGCCGGGATTGAGCAACAGGCCCGGGTCGAAGGCGCACTTCACCCGCTGCTGGCAGGCCAGGTCGGTCTCGTCGAACATCTCGCCCATCAGGTCGCGCTTCTCGACGCCGACGCCGTGCTCGCCGGTCAGCACGCCGCCCACCGCGACGCACAGCCTGAGGATATCCGCCCCGAACGCCTCGGCCTTCTCCAGCTGTCCGGGGATGTCGGCGTCGTACAGGATCAGCGGGTGCAGGTTGCCGTCGCCCGCGTGGAAGACGTTGGCCACCCCCAGGCCATACTGCGCCGACAGCTCGGTGATCCGGGTCAGCACCTGCGGCAGCGCCTTGCGGGGGATCGTGCCGTCCATGCAGAAGTAGTCGGGCGCGATGCGGCCCACCGCCGGGAACGCCGCCTTGCGCCCCGCCCAGAACGACAGCCGCTCGGCCTCGCTCTCGGAGGTCTTCATGAAGTCGGCCCCGCGCTGGGCGGCCAGCATGCGGATGTGGCCGGCCAGTTCGGCGCACTCGGCCTCGGGCCCGTCCAGCTCGCAGATCAAGAGCGCGGAGGCGTCCACCGGATAGCCCGCCCCCACGAACGCCTCGGCCGCCCGGATCGCCGGGTTGTCCATCATCTCGAGCCCCGCAGGGATCACGCCCGCGGCGATGATGTCGCCCACGCAGGCGCCGGCCTGCTCCACCGACGGGAAGCCCAAGAGCAGCGCGCGCGCCGTCTCCGGCTTGGGGAGGATCCGCACCGTCACCTCGGTGACCACGCCCAGCAGCCCCTCCGATCCGGTCACCAGCCCCAGCAGGTCATACCCCTCGGCGTCCATCGCCTTGCCGCCGAACCGGACGACCTCGCCGCTCATCAGCACCAGTTCGCAGCCCAGCAGGTTGTTGGTCGTCAGCCCATACTTCAGGCAGTGCACCCCGCCGGAGTTCTCGGCCACGTTGCCGCCGATGGTGCAGGCGATCTGGCTCGAGGGATCCGGGGCATAGTAGAAGCCGCGCCCTTCGACGGCGCCCGTAATGGCCAGGTTGGTCACCCCCGGCTGCACCACGGCGCAGCGGTTGGCGTAGTCCACCTCCAGGACGCGATTGAACTTCGAGAGCCCCAGGACCACCCCGTCGGCCAGCGGCAGCGCGCCGCCCGACAGCGACGTGCCGGCGCCCCGCGGCACCACCTTCACGCCGTTGGCCTGGCACCAGCGCAGGATCTCCGACACCTGGGCCGTGGTCTCGGGCAGCACCACCGCCAGCGGCTGCTGGCGATAGGCCGACAAGCCATCGCTCTCGAACGGGACCAGGCCGGCGGGTTCCGACACCACGCCCTCGCCGGGCACGATGCGCCGCAAAGCGCGCACGATTTCGGCCTTTCGGGCGATCAGCGCATCATCGGGCGCAGGCATCTTCATGAGCGCGACGGTAGGCGCAGAATCTCCCACCACAAAGCCGTCATCCGGTTATGCTGCTTCACCGTAGGAAGGGGCATGGACCAGGATATCCGAGACGCGGACCGCGCAATCGCCGACGAAGCCCGGCGGCTCGCGGCGTTGCGGGCGCTGGATGTGCTGGACACCGAGCCCGAGGCGATCTTCGACAACCTGACGGCGCTCGCCGCCCAGACGTTCCAGACGCCGGTCGCCCTGGTCTCGCTGATCGACGCCGAGCGTCAGTGGTTCAAGTCGTGCGTCGGCATGGGTGGCGGCGAGACGCCCCGCGACATCGCCTTCTGCGACCACACGATCCGCCAGGCGCGGACGATGTTGATTCCCGACGCCGCGGCCGACCCGCGCTTCCGCGACAACCCTCTGGTCACCGGCGAGCCGTTCGTCCGCTTCTATGCCGGCGCGCCGCTGACCAGCCCCGACGGCTTCCGGCTCGGCAGCTTCTGCGTCATCGACTATCGGCCGCGCCATGACTTCGGCGAGGCTCAGTGCGCCCAGCTGGAGGCGATGGCCGCCGCCGTCTCGTCGGCCATGACGCTGCGCCGCGATCTCAAGGCTTATGTGTCGATGGAGCGCGAGCTGCATGACGCCCAGGCCCGGATCCGCCGCCACGAGGCCGAGCTGGCCTTCCTGGTCGAGAACTCGGCTGACCTGATCCTGCGGCTGGATCCCAGTTCGAAGATCACCTGGGCCTCGCCCAGCGTCCGCCGTTACGGCTACGCCCCCAGCGACCTGATCGGCGTCCCCGCCGGCAGTTTCGTGCACCCTGAGGACCGGCCCCGGCTGGCCGAGCGCCGTCCGGGCCGCTTCGCCGCCCTGGGCGACCTGGACGGCAGCCGGCGCGAGTACCGCATCCGCCGCAAGTCGGGCGACTGGACGTGGGTCGAGGAGAGCCCGACGGTCATCCGCGACGCCTCGGGCGCGGCGGTCGAGCTGGTGAACATCCTGCGCGACATCGAGGACCGCAAGCGGGCCGAGCGCGCGGCGGGCGACATCCAGGCCGGCATGCTGCTGCCCCGCGCCGCGCTGGCGGCGCTGTCGGGCCGGGCCGAGGTGGACGCCGTGCTCGAGCCCGCCCGCAGCGTGGGCGGCGACCTCTATGACGCCTTCAAGGTGGGCGACGACCATCTCGCGTTCCTGGTCGGCGACGTGACCGGCAAGGGCGTCGGCGCCTCGCTGTTCATGGCGCTGGCCAAGGCCCTGTCGCACAGCCTCATCACCCGCAAGGCCGACCGGCTGGGCGACGCCTTCCGCGCCATCGAGGCCGAGCTCCAGCGCAACAACGGCGAGGCCATGGCCATGTCGCTGCTGGCGGGCGTGCTCAACCTCGACACCGGCGCCCTGGCTCTCTGCAGCGCCGGGCATGAGAACCCGCTGGTGGTGAGCGCCGAGGGGGTCGTGGCCGCGCTGGAGATCGACGGCGGCCCGCCGCTCTGCGCCGGCGCGGGCTTCGCCTACCAGGCCGAGATGACCCGGCTGGAGCCCGGCGCGACGCTGGTGGCCTTCACCGACGGCGTCACCGAGGCGCAGAACCGGTCCCGGCAGCTGTTCGGCCAGGCGAGACTGCGAAAGGCGTTGGCCGAGGCGCCCCGTGACGGCCCGCTCTCGGCGCTGACCGACAGCCTGGTCGCCCGCGTCCGCGCCTTCGAAGCCGGCGGCGACCCCAGCGACGACCTCGCGATCCTGGCGCTCCGCCGGCCGCTGTAGGCCTACTTCCCTTCGAACACCGGGGCGCGCTTCTCGTTGAAGCTGCCGACGCCTTCGCGGCGGTCCTGGGTGGTGAAGAGCTGGTTGTAGATCGACAGCTCCAGGTCCATGGCGCGCTTCAGGTCCAGGTCCTGGCCCTCGTGCACCACGCGCTTGGCGCCGCGCACCGACAGCGGCGCCTTGCTGGCGATCACCCGGGCGACGCCCAGCACGGTCTCCATCAGCGCTTCGGGGGCCACAACGCCGCTCACGAGTCCCCATTCCAACGCCTGCGCGGCGCTGAACGGCTGGGCCGTCGTCAGCAGTTCGATGGCCCGCCGGGGACCCACCGCCCGCGTCAGCAGCTGCGTGCCGCCCAGGCCCGGCAGGATGCCCAGGCCCGCTTCCGGCAGCCCGAACCGCGCGCCCTCCGCGGCATAGGCGAAGTCGCAGGCCAGCGTCATCTCGCAGCCGCCGCCCATGGCCGCGCCCTGCACCGCGGCGATCACCGGGACCGGACAGGCCAGCTGGGCGCGGATCATGGCCTCGAACAGCCGGTGCTGCTCGGCCCACGTCTCGTCGCTCATGCCGTTGCGTTCCTTGAGGTCGGCGCCGGCCTGAAAGTGCTTGCCCTCGCCGCTCAGGATCACGCAGCGCAGCCCGTCCGCCGAGCGCAACTGGCTCCAGATGTCCAGCAGCTCGCGGCCCATCTGGGTCGACAGCGCGTTGGCCACCTCGGGCCGCGCGAAGGTGATGACGGTGATCCCGGCCTCGGGCTCGCTCACCTTGATCGTCTCGTAGGCCATCGTCTTACCCTCTGCGCGCCGCAGGCGCTGTCCAGTTGAACCACGAACCACACGAACCACACGAACCCGCGATCTACCCGCACGCCGCGCTGATCGTCAGGCCCCGTTCGTGTGGTTCGTGTGGTTCGTGGTCAATTTCTTTCGGCGCTGGCGCGCCAACAGACCTCGCGTCAGAAGCTCTTCGGCTGGCCCAGCACGTGGGTGGCCACGTGGCTGAGGATCAGGTTCGTGGAGATCGGCGCCACCTGGTAAAGCCGCGTTTCCCGGAACTTCCGCTCGATGTCGTACTCCTCGGCGAAGCCGAAGCCGCCGTGGGTCTGGATCGCCATGTCGGCGGCGAACCAGCTGGCCTCGGAGGCCACGAGCTTGGCCATGTTGGCCTCGGTGCCGCAGGGCTCTCCCGCCTCGAACAGGGCGGCGGCCTTGTCGACCATCAGGCTGGCGCTGGTCATCTGAACGTACGCCCGCGCGAGCGGGAACTGCACGCCCTGGTTCTCGCCGATCGGGCGGCCGAACACGACGCGGTCCTTGGCGTACTGGCTGGCCCGGTCGATGAAGAACTTCGCGTCGCCGATGCACTCCGACGCGATCAGGATCCGCTCGGCGTTCATGCCGTCCAGGATGTACTTGAAGCCCTTGCCCTCCTCGCCGACGAGGTTCTCGGCGGGCACCTCCAGGTCTTCGAACAGCAGCTCGGTGGTGGCGTGGTTCAGCATGGTGCGGACCGGCGTGATGGTCAGGCCGTTGCCCCTCGCCGTCCGCATGTCGACCAGCAGCACGCTCATCCCGGCCGAGGTCTTGGCCTCGTCGCGCGGCGAGGTCCGGCACAGCAGCACCATCAGGTCGGAATGCTCGGCCCGGCTGATCCACAGCTTCCGGCCATTCACGACGTACTTGTCGCCGACCTTCTTGGCGAAGGTGGTGATGCGCGTGGTGTCGGTGCCGGCGTCAGGCTCGGTCACCCCGAAAGCCTGCAGCCGCAGCTCGCCGGTGGCGATCTTCGGCAGGTAGGCCTGCTTCTGCGCCGGCGTCCCGTGCCGCAGGACCGTCCCCATCGTGTACATCTGGGCGTGGCAGGCGCCGCCGTTGCAGCCCGACCGGTGGATCTCCTCCAGCACCGCGTTGGCGGCCGCGAGGCCCAGGCCCGAGCCCCCGTACTCTTCCGGGATCAGCACCGACAGGAACCCCGCCTCGGTCAGGGCCTGGACGAACGCGGTCGGGTAGGCCCGCTCACGGTCCAGCTCGCGCCAGTAGGCGCCGGGGAAGCGCGCGCACAGCTTGCGCACCGCCTCGCGGATCTCGGGAAAGGTTTCCTGGCTCACGCCCGCTCTCTGCCACGGGAACCCTGCGTGAGCCTAGACCAGTCCACTTGTTCATGTATTGTTCCGTCACGCGTAGCCGCTGAGCGCCCCAGAAATGGACCACGAACCACACGAAACACACGAACGGCTGCTTCACCGTGACGAGGTCTTCCTCCTCCAGGGCGCCATCTTCGAGGTGAACAGGGTGCTCGGCGTCGGCTTCTTGGAAGCCGCCTATCAGGAGAGCCTCGCGCTCGAATTTGGGGCTCGGGGCATAGCCTTGAGTACAAAGGGACGGCGCTCCGCGCCGTCTACATTCCAGACTTCGTCTGTTTCGGCCGGGTCCTGGTCGAGCTCAAGGCGGTCAGCGCCTTGGGGCCAGAGCACCGGGCCCAGGTCATCAACTACCTGAAGGCCTCCGGCCTTCGCGTCGGCCTACTCGTCAATTTCGGCGGATCGCACAAGGCGCAGATCGAGCGGATCGTTCACTGACGTTCGTGTGGTTCGTGTGGTTCGTGGTTGATTTCGGGGCGGCCGCCACCGCAGCCCCCTAAGGAGATGACACCGGACCGTCCCGGCTCCATCCTCGCCAAACCAAGGGAGGCGGACGATGGCGCTCAGCTACGTCCATGGGGCGAGCACGCAGCCGCTGGTCGGCAAGACGATCGGGGCGCTGTTCGACGAGACCTGCGCAGCCTGGCCCGACAACGTCGCGCTGGTCTCGCGCCATCAGGGCGTCCGCTGGACCTACGCCCAGCTGAAGGACCGGGTCGACGCCTTCGCGGCCGGCCTCCTGGCGCTGGGGCTGGAGCCCGGCGACCGGGTCGGCATCTGGGCGCCGAACTGCGCCGAGTGGGCGATCACCCAGTTCGCGACCGCCAAGGCGGGGATGATCCTGGTCAACATCAACCCGGCCTATCGCCTGAGCGAGGCCGAGTACGCGATCAACAAGGTGGGCTGCCGCGCCCTGGTCATCGCGGTGCGCCACAAGACCAGCGAGTATCTGGCCATGGTGCGCCAGCTGCGGGAGGGCCGCCGGCTGCCGACTGTCGAGGCGGTGATCACCATCGGCGACGACCCGCATCGCGGCTGCCAGTCGTTCCCGCACATCCAGGGCACGGCCAAGCGCGCGGACCGCGCCCGCCTGGCCGAAATCGGGCCGACCCTGCAGTTCGACGATCCGATCAACATCCAGTTCACCAGCGGCACCACCGGCTTCCCGAAAGGCGCCACGCTCAGCCACCACAACATCCTGAACAACGGCTTCTTCGTCGCCGAGGCGATCCGGCTGAAGGCGGGCGACCGGCTGTGCATCCCGGTGCCGCTGTACCACTGCTTCGGCATGGTGATGGGCAACCTGGGCTGCGTGACCCACGGCGCGACGATGGTCTATCCGGCCGAGGCGTTCGACCCGCTGGCGGTGCTGCAGGCCGTGGCCGAGGAACGCTGCGTGGCCCTCTATGGCGTGCCCACCATGTTCATCGCCGCCCTGGCCCACCCGGACTTCGCCGCCTTCGACCTGTCCTCCCTGCGCACCGGTATCATGGCGGGCTCGCCGTGCCCCATCGAGGTGATGCGTCAGGTGATCGACCGGATGCACATGCCCGAGGTGACGATCGCCTACGGGATGACCGAGACCTCGCCGGTCAGCTTCCAGTCGTCCACCGACGATACCGTGGAGCACCGCGTCGCCACCGTGGGCCGCATCCAGCCCCACCTGGAGGTGAAGATCGTCGACGCCGACGGCCGCATCGTGCCGCGCGGCGAGTCCGGCGAACTCTGCACCCGCGGCTACTCGGTGATGCTGGGCTACTGGGACGATCCCGAAAAGACCGGCGAAGCCATCGACCGCGCCGGCTGGATGCACACGGGCGACCTCGCCACGATCGACGACGACGGCTTCTGCAACATCGTGGGCCGGATCAAGGACATGGTCATCCGCGGCGGCGAGAACGTCTACCCGCGCGAGATCGAGGAGTTCCTCTACCGCCACCCGGCCATCCAGGACGTGCAGGTGATCGGCGTGCCCGATCCGAGGTTCGGCGAGGAGATCTGCGCCTGGATCTTGCTGAAGCCCGGCGAGGCGCTGGACGGCGAGGCGGTGCGAGAGTTCTGCCGCGGGCAGATCGCCCACTACAAGATTCCGCGCCACATCAGGTTCGTGGACGGCTTCCCCACCACCGTCACCGGCAAGGTCCAGAAGTTCGCCATGCGCGAGGCGATGATCGCCGAGCTCGGCCTCGCCGTTGAGGCGACCGCCTAGGCGCCCGCCTAGGCGCCCGCCACGACCTTCGCGTCATGCAGCCGGGCGATCTCGCCGCCCGACAGGCCCAGCACCTCGGCCAGCACCTCGTCGGTGTGCTGGCCCAGTTTCGGCGCCGGCGCCACCGGCCGCCGCACATCCTGCGGGATCGTGCCCATGGCGCCCGGGGCCGGGTAGGTCAGCCCGGACGGATGCGTCACCGACTCGAACATCGGATTGTCCTTGAAGAGGCGCGGATCGTTCAGCGCCGCCTCCATCGTCTGATAGCTGCCCCAGGTGACGCCGCCGGCGTCAAACGCGGGCGTCAGCTCGGCCGCCGTCTTGGCCGCGAACGCCTGCTCGAACAGCGGATAGAGCCGGGCCCGGTGAGTGAACCGCAGGCCCTCGTCCTTGGCGAACGAGACGCCCAGCTCGGCCTCGACCGCCGCGACGCCGGCGCCGATGCCCAGCACGTCCAGGGCCTTCTCCCACTGCTTGGGCGTGATGCAGAGCAGCATCAGCTTCTCGCCGTCCCGGGTGGTGAAGTCGCGGCCGAACGCGCCGAACACGTCATTGCCCATCCGCGGCCGCTGGTGGCCGGTCAGCATCGTCTCGGCTGAGAAGCCCAGGTTGGCCATGGTGGCCGCGCCGATATCGCTGAGCGGCGCACGGATCTCGCGCCCGCCCATCCCGCGCATCCGCGCCAGCAGCGCCGAGACCATCGAAAACGCGCAGTAGGCGCCGGTCAGCAGGTCCCACGCGGCCAGCACATGGTTCACCGGCGCATCGTCGCCCACGGGCCCGGTCATCAGGGGCAGGCCCAGCGCCGAGTTGATCGTGTAGTCCATGCCCTGCGAGCCATCGGCCCAGCCCATGACGCGCACGCAGATCAGGTCGTCGCGCAGGGCCTTCAGCTTGTCGTACGAGAGGAAGCCCTCGACCGGGAAATTCGTGACGAACAGGCCGCCGTCCTCGCCCGGAGCGGCTGCCAGCCGCTGGGCGATCTCACGGCCCTGGGGGCTGGCGAGGTCGATGGCCACCGACTTCTTGCCCTTGTTCAGGCCCTCCCAGTAGAGGCTCGACCCGTTGTCGGCGAGCGGCCAGCGGCGGAAGTCGGGCCCCCCGCCGATGTTGTCGAACCGGATCACCTCGGCGCCCATCTGGGCCAGGTACAGCCCGCACGTGGGCGCAGCGACGAAGGCTGAGCCCTCGACCACGCGGAGGCCTTTCAGGAGGTCGTACATGTTCTCTCCGCGCCGCTCGCCATAAGCCTCATTCGCAGGCTGACGCTCCGTCGGCCAACCCTTCCCTCCCTTGATGGGGAGGGAGGCGGCTCAGGCCACCAGCTTTCCGACCTCTTCCACCTCGTCCGGCGTCAACCGCCAGTCGGCCGTCGCGGCGTTGGTCTTCACCTGCTCCACCGTCGTGGCGCCGGCGATCACCGAGCTCACGGCCTCGTGGCCCAGCAACCAGGCGAACGCCAGTTCCAGGATCGTGTGGCCGCGCGCCTTGGCCCACGCCTCCAGCGCCTCGACCTTGTCGAAGTTGGCGTCGCTCATCGCCGCCTGGCCGCGCGCGCCCCAGGCCGCGAGCCGGGTGCCCTCGGGCGGGGCCTCGCCGCGCTTGTACTTGCCGGAGAGCAGGCCCGAAGCCAGCGGGAAGAACGGCAGGAAGCCCAGGCCGAAGTGTTCGCACGCCGGGAGCACCTCGCGCTCCACATCGCGCTCCAGCAGCGAATAGAGGTTCTGGGCCGAGACGAAGCGGGTTCCGCCCGCGGCCGTCCAGTCGGCGTCGGCGATCTGCCAGCCGCTGTAGTTGGAGTTGCCCAGGTAGCGGACCTTGCCCTGCGACACGAGGTCGTCGAGGGCCCGCAGCGTCTCGTCGACGGGGGTCTCCGGGTCGGGCTGGTGGTGCTGGTAGAGGTCGATGTAGTCGGTGCCCAGGCGTCGCAGGCTGTCCTCGACCGCCTGCATGATCCACTTGCGCGACCCGCCCTGTTTCTTCGGGTCGCCGCCGATCCGCATCCCGAACTTGGTGGCCAGCACGATGTCGTGGCGGCGCTTGCCCAGCGCCTTGCCCAGGAACTCCTCCGACTTGGTCCCGCCGTAGATGTCGGCGGTGTCGAAGAGGGTGATGCCGGCGTCGATGGCCGCGTCCACCACGGCCTGCGTCTGGTCGGCGTCGATGCGCATGCCGAAGTTGTTGCAGCCCAGGCCCACGACACTGACCTTAAGGCCCGAATTTCCCAGCCGGCGAACCTTCATCGGCCGTCCTCCCGTTCCGTGTTTTCGAAGGCTGCGACCCTAGGGCCTATCTCCTCCGGTTGGGAAGGGCGCGACCTCCTCCCCCTACGGGTGAGGAGGTGAGCTTCCGCGGCCGAATGGGGAGCCGCAATCGCCCCCTCCACGGCGACGGTTCTTCAGAAACCCTACCGCGATCTTCACTGTGTTTCTTGGCGAGTTCGCAAGGCGGTCGTCGTTAACTCCTCGGCATAACAACAGAATTGTTGGCCGGATCAGCGCATGCGCGTCGTCACCATCGTCAGTCTCGCCGCGTCCGCCGTCCTGGGCCTGGGCGCCCTCGTGGTGGCGAAGGTGATGCTGCCCAACGCCGCCGCCGCGAAAAGTCCCATCGTCCAGGCGCAGGCCCAGGGCGAGCCGATGGTCGTGGCCAGCCGCGCCATCAAGTACGGCGAGAAGCTCCAGGCCTCGATGCTGACGGTCATCAAGGCCCCGAAGGATGCGATCCCCGAGGGCGCGTTCACGACGGTGAACGCCGTGCTCGCCGCCGACCGCGGCGGCGCCCCGGTGGCCCTGACCCCTATGTCGGCGCGCGAGCCTCTGCTGCCTTTGAAGATCTCGGGTCCCGGCTCGCGGCCGATCGTGTCGGCGGCCATCGCCGAGGGCATGCGCGCCTACACGCTGAAGGTGGACGACGCCAGCGGCGTGGGCGGCCACGCCCTGCCCGGCGACCACGTCGACGTGGTGCTGCTGCGCGACCTGACCCCCAGCGGCCCCGAGCGCAACTTCATCTCCTACGTCGTCGTCCAGAACGCCCGCGTGCTGGGCATGGACCTCAACGCCGACCCGACGTCGGACAAGCCCGCCAGCCCCAACACCGCCACCATCGAGGTCTCGGTCGAGGACTCGCAGAAGCTCTCGTTGGCCGCGACCCTGGGCAACCTGTCGCTGGCGCTGCGCCGCAACGGGGCCGCCGAGATCGCGGCCGCAAAGCCGGTGCGCACGAACGACTTCCTCTCGGGCGGTCGCTCGACGGCGCCGCGCGCGGTGCGGACGGCCTCGGCCGGTCCGGCGCGCAGCTACGCCATCCTGATCGTCGAAGGCGAGCCCTCGAAGCGCAGCAGCGGCGGCGGCCGCAGCCGCGCCCCCGCGGCGGCTCCGGCGCCGGCCCCGCCGAGCAGCCCCGCGCCCGGCCAACCCGCGCCGAACGCCTCGGGCGTGAGCTGAGCCGGATGACCCGCATGCACGTCTTCCCCATGTCCCGCGCTCTGTCCGGGGCGCTCGCCGCCCTCACGCTCGTCACCGTGGCCTGTGGCGCGCTGCTGCCGGTCGCCCCGGCTGCCGCCCAGACGCTGGGCAGCGAACCGGTCATGCGCCGCACGATCCACGTGCCGCGCGACAAGTCGCTGCAGTTCCGCCTGCCCGGCCCGGCCTCGAAGATCGTCATCGCCCAGCCCGAGATCGCCAAGGTCACGGCCACGTCGGAGTCGAGCTTCTACGTCCAGGGCATGGAATTCGGCTCGACCAACATGCTGGTCTACGGCCGCGGCGGCGGCCTGTCTGAAGTGATCGACATCCGCGTCGGCTATGACGCCGAAGGCCTGCAACAGGACCTGAAGGCCGCCTATCCGACCGAGCCCATCCAGGTGAAGAACCTGGGCGAGATGCTGCTGCTGAGCGGCGACATCTCGACCGCGGGCGTGCAGGCCGGCGCCGAGAAGCTGGCCGAGAAGTACGCGCCTGACTCGGTGCTCTCGCGCCTGACCGTGCGCAACTCGCAGCAGGTGATCCTCGAGGTCCGGATCCTGGAAGCCAGCCGGTCCGGCCTGAAGGACATCGGCGTCGACCTGAACGTCTTCAACAGCTCGTTCGGCGTCGTCACCGGCTCGGGCCTCATCGGCGCGCTGACACCCCCGCATGCCGTGATCGGAACGAGCGGCGGGTGGAACTCGGCCAACATCAACACCACGCTGCAGGCGCTGGAAGAGAAGGGCCTCGTGCGGGCGCTCGCCAAGCCGAATCTGGTGGCGATCTCGGGCGAGAAGGCGACGTTCCTGGCCGGCGGCGAGTTCCCCTTCCCGGTGCCGCAGGACCTCAACACCATCGCGATCGAGTTCAAGCCCTATGGCGTAAAGCTGAACTTCACGCCGACCGTGAAGGAGAACGGCTGGATCCGCATCGCGGTCGAGCCCGAGGTCAGCGAGCTGGACTACGGCAACGCGCTGACCCTGCGCGACCTGACCGTGCCGGGCCTGACGGTCCGCCGCGCCGCCACCACCCTCGACCTGCGCCCCGGCGACACCTTCGCCATGGCCGGCATGTTCCAGCGCAACAACCGCAACTCGGTCCAGCAGACCCCGGGCCTCGGTTCGGTCCCCGTGCTGGGCGCCCTGTTCCGGTCGGCGCAATGGAAGCGGGCCGAGACCGAACTGCTGATCATCGTCACCCCGCGGCTGGCGACGGCCGAGGACCGCGCGATCCCGGCGGTCGACGAGCTGCCCGGCCGCGAGGCCACCCAGTCCGAACTGTTCCTCTACGGCAAGACCAAGGGGCGCGATTCCGGCCCGAGCGCCGGCGCGCGGCCCGCCACGAAGTGACCCCACCCATGTTGCGTCCCAAGTCCAGTTCCACGCCCACTGTCGAGATCGCAGGCCGCCGCATCCTGGGGCTCGGCGCCGGTTTCGACGGCTATGCCAAGGGGCCGTTGGCCGGGGCCGTGCTGGATCACGGCTCGGTATCGCAGCTGGAAAGCCTGCGGGTGGGCGCCTACGACCTGGTGCTGATCGACGCCGACGCCTCTGAAGACCACGCGCTGGCCGCCGCGGTGAAGGCGCTGTCGGGCATGCGCAACGCCCCGCCGCTGCTGATGCTGGGCAAGAGCCTCCCCGCCGGCCTCGTGCGCAACGTGCTGCGGATGGAGGCCGCCGACATCCTGGAGGCGCCGTTCACCGCCGAACAGCTGATCGCGGCGGTGAAGGCCCTGCTGTCCGAGGCCGCGCCCGCGGCGGCGGCGGCGATGTCGAGCGGAACCGAGTCGCGGTGCTGGGGCGTCAGCGGCGCCGTGGGCGGCTCGGGCGCGACCACCATCGCCATCGAGATCGCCTATGCGCTGGCCGCTCAGTCGGGCAAGGAGCACTCGGTCTGCCTGGTGGATCTGAACCTCGCCGATGGCGCCACCGCGGCCTACCTGGGCTGCGCGCCCACCACCCGCCTCGCCGATTTCGGCCAGGCCGCCGACCGCATCGACGCGGCCATGCTGCACGCCTTCGTCACCCCGGTGTCGAAGGGCCTCGACCTGATCGCCGGCGTCCGCGACGCCACCGCCTTCGACGCCGTCAGCCGCGAGGCGATCCTGCGCATGCTGGAGGTCGCCTGCGAGTGCTACGAGTGGGTGATCCTGGACATCCCGCGTCACCGCCGCCCCTGGACCCTCGAGGCCCTGGCCGGATGCGACGAGGTGCTGGTGATCTCCGAGCTGACCGTGCCGGCCCTGCTGGCCGCGCGCGCCTATTCCGACGAGATCGAGGACGGCCTGGGCACCGGCCTGCGCCCGCGCATCGTGCTGAACCGCCTGGCCAGCCGCATGTTCGGCCCCGCGCCGTCGATGACCGAGTCCGAGAAGGCCCTGCAGCGCAAGGCCGAGGCTGGCATCAGCTCGGACTGGGAGGCGGCCGCCGCCTCGGTGAACCTGGGCGGGCCCATCGCCCAACACCGGCCCAAGTCCAAGATCGTCAAGGACGTCCAGACCCTGGTCACGCAGCTTGCGGCCCAGCCGCCGAGGCGCGACTCCGCCAAGGCCGCCTGAGGATGGGTCGGTTCAGCCTCGCGCGGCCCGCCGCCCAGCCCGCGCCGCAGCAACCCGCGCCCGCCCCGACGCCGGTCGCCGCGCCGGTCGCCAAGGTCGAACCCAAGACGGCCAAGGCCCCCCCGCGCGACGCCAGCCTCGATCTGCGCCTGCGCCTGCACGCCAAGCTCATCGACGAGCTGGATCTCGCAAAGCTGGACAAGCTGGAAGAGGGCGAACTGCGCCGTCAGGTGCTGGGCCAGGTGAACGAGTTCGCCCGCGCCGAGCGGATGGCGCTGAACGCCAAGGAACTGGACGTCCTGGGCGCCTCGATCTTCGACGAGATGGTCGGGCTGGGGCCGATCGAGCCGCTGCTCAAGGACGAGTCGATCAACGACATCCTGATCAACGGCCCCTTCCAGGTCTACGTCGAGCGCCGCGGCGAGCTGGAGCTGACGCCCATCCGCTTCCGCGACAACGACCACCTGCTGCGCATCGTTAACCGCATCGTCGCCGGCGTGGGCCGCCGGATCGACGAGAGCCAGCCGATGGTCGACGCCCGCCTGCCCGACGGCAGCCGCGTGAACGCCGCCATCCCGCCCATCGCCATCGATGGCTGCTCGGTCTCGATCCGGAAGTTCTCCAAGAAGCCGCTGACCCTGGAGAAGCTGGTCGAGTTCGGCGCCATGACGCCGGCCATGGCCGAGTTCCTGCACGGCGCGGTGAAGAGCCGGGTCTCGACGGTGATCTCGGGCGGCACCGGCTCGGGCAAAACGACGCTGCTCAACGCCCTGTCGGCCGCCATCAGCCACGGCGAGCGCCTGATCACGATCGAGGACGCCGCCGAGCTGCAGCTGCAGCAGCCGCATGTGGTGCGCATGGAGACCCGTCCGCCCAACATCGAGGGCAAGGGCGAGATCCGCCAGCGCGAGCTGGTCAAGAACGCCCTGCGCATGCGTCCCGACCGCGTGATCCTGGGCGAGGTCCGTTCGGAAGAAGCTTTCGACATGCTGCAGGCCATGAACACGGGCCACGAAGGCTCCATGGCCACGATCCACTCGAACAACCCGCGCGAGGCCGTCAGCCGCCTGGAGCAGATGGTGGCCATGGGCGGCCTCAACATCGGCGCCGAGGCCGTGCGCTACCAGATCGCCTCGGCCGTCGGGATGGTGGTGCAGGTCAACCGCCTGTCGGACGGCAAGCGCAAGGTCACCCACGTCAGCGAGATCGTGGGCATGGAAGGCAACGTCGTGCAGATGCAGGACATCTTCCTGTTCAACCGCACCCACACCGACGCCGACGGCACGGTCCACGGCGAACACCGCGCCACCGGCCTGCGGCCCCGCTGCCTGGACGAGATGCTCCGCCGTGGCATCCCGTACGACACCGCCAACTTCGACCCCAACAAGACGCTCTGATGCTCCCGGCCTTCGAGATCGACGCCAAGTTCATCGTCATGCTGATGATCGGCGCGGCCGTCTTCGCGCTGGTCCAGGGCCTGACGGGCATCTTCACCGTCGCCACCCAGAAGCGCCAGGTGAACCGGCGACTGCAGGTCGGCGAAAAGGTCGAGGGGATCTCGGCGCTGGTGGTCGAGCTGCGCAAGCAGCGGGGCCTCACCGCCGCCGGCGGCCGGTCCGAGAACCTGCGCTGGCTGTCGAACATGATCGTCGCCTCGGGCCTGCCCTACGACCAGCGCAAGTGGCTGACCTACATCGGCGCCTCGGCGCTGATCTGCGGCGTCGGCGGCTATGTGCTGCTGAAGACCCCGCTGGCCGTGCCCGCCGGCCTGGTGCTGGGCGGCGTGCTGATCCCGCTGGGCGTGCTCAAGTGGAAGGCCGGCAAGCGCAACGCCGCCCTGGGCTTCCAGCTGCCGCAGGCGCTGGACATCATCGTCCGCTCGCTCGAGGCCGGTCACCCGGTGCCCGCCGCCGTGGCCCTGGTGGGCCGCGAGATGAGCGACCCGATCGGCACCGAGTTCGGCATGGCCGCCGACGAGATCGCCTATGGCGCCACCCTAGAGCAGGCGGTCGAGCGGATGGCCGAGCGCTGCCAGCACGCCGACGTCGACCTCTTCGCCGCCACCGTGCGCCTGCAGGAAAAGACCGGCGGCAACCTGACCGGCCTGCTCAAACTCAACGCCAACACCGTGCGCGACCGCCACAAGATGCGCCTGAAAATCAAGGCCGCGTCCTCGGAAGGCCGCGCCTCGGCGATGATCCTCACCGCCGCCCCGTTCGTGGCCCTGGGCATGATCATCATGATGGCCCCCAACTTCTACGGCGAGGTGATCGACGAGCCGCTGGTGAAGTACGGCCTCGCCGGCCTCGGCTTCTGGGTCTTCCTCGGCAACATGATCATGCGGCGCATGATCGACATGCGGCTCTGATCCGATGGCGATCGACACCATCATCTACATCGCGGGCCTGGTGCTCACCCTGGGCGCCCTGGCCGGGCTGGGCTGGATCGGCTTCGGCGAGCTGCGCGTCCGCGCCCTGCGCCGTGGCCGCCTGGCCGGCGTCGGCGGCAGTCACCAGCCGGTCGTCGAGAAGCCCGGCGGCGAGATCGGCGCGCGGATCCTGGGCGCCGTCCAGCGTCTGGGCCAGCAGAACGCGGTGCGTGACCCGGCGAAGGTGTCGCTGCTGCGCTCGCGCCTGATGCAGGCCGGCTTCTACAGCCGCGAGGCGCCGGTGATCTTCCTGGGGATCAAGGCCGCCTGCGTCGCCGCCGCGACCCTGGCCGTGATGCTGACCCTGCCGATGCTGATCGGCCAGAAGAACGGCAACATGGGCGCCCTCCTGCTGGCCGTCGGCGTCTCGGTCGCCGCCCTCTATGGTCCCGACCAAGTGCTGAAGCAGCGCAAGACCACGCGCGAGCGCGAATACTCCGAAGGCTTCCCCGACCTGCTCGACCTGCTGGTCGCCTCGGTCGAGGCGGGCCTGTCGCTGGACGCCGCCGTCACCCGCGTGACCGAGGAGCTGGAGCGCCGCTACCCGACGCTGACCGTCCACCTGCGCTTCCTGGTGCTGGAGCTGCGCGCCGGCCGCGCCCGCAAGGACGCCTGGAGCGCCTTCGCCGACCGCCTGGGCATCGACGACGCCCGTGCACTGGCCACCATGCTGCGCCAGGCCGAGGAGATGGGCACCAGCCTGGGCGAGACGCTGTCGGTGTTCTCGGCCGACATGCGCTCCAAGCGGATGCTGCGGGCCGAGGAAAAGGCCCTGGGCCTCTCGGCCAAGCTGACGGTGCCCCTGATCCTCTTCATCTTCCCGTCGCTGCTGGGCGCCCTGATGCTCCCCGCCGCCGTCCGCCTGGTGAAGGTCTTCTCGAACGGCGGCCTGGGGTAACGGCTAGACCCTTGTCGCGGTCGCGCTAGATTTGGCGCGACATGGGGGAGCTGCCGCTGTGAACGAGCCTGCGCGATGGCGGCGTGTGCCAGGCCAGCTTGAGCACCCGATCGCCTGGGTGTTCTGGGCGATCCTGATCTACACGATGTTGGCGATCGGCTTTCTGCTCGGAGACTACTTCCTCCTCGCGTTCCCCATCGCAATCGCGGTGGCGTGCGCGGCCATCTGGCTTGGCCACATGCTGCTCTGGATCGGCATCGCCCCGTTCACAGCACGCTTCTGGCCAGCCGTGACAGTGCACGCTCCACCCGCGTCCGACAGCGCCGATGCCAAGTACCTGACCGAGCCGAAGATCCAGTACCCGGCCTTCGCGCATGCCCGAGGGCAATGCGGTTGGGTCCAAGTCGCTATGCGTGTCTCAGCGGACGGGCAGGTTCTTCGTTACCGCATCATCGCTCAGGCGCCGGCCCGTACGTTCGCGGCGACGACGGCGCGCGCCCTAAGTTCGGCTCGCCTCCCGCCGGGCGAAGGGGTGCGCGAGTTTACGAGCGTGATCACGTTTGTGCTGGAGACCCCGACTGCTCCCGAGTGGGCGCGGGCGCGACTCGCCCAGCTTCAGGTCGCCTAGAGTCCCAACGGCCGATAGGGGCCGAGGATCAGCTGTTCGAAGACCCCGATGCCATGCTGGTCGGCCTGGCCGGGGACCTTGAGCGTCGCCTTGCTGATCGCCTGGATGTGCAGGTTGCTCATGTCGTTCGGATCGAAATTGGCGCAGTCGATGTCCTCGCGGGCCACCGCCAGCTCGCCCTTCAGCCCGCCATGGCGCCACTCGCCGCCATAGCCGATGCCGCGCATCAGGAACGTATTGCCGGTGGGCTCGATCGTCACCGTCGCCGCGCCCTGCTCCATCGGGATGGTCAGCACCCCGCGCCTGGCGTGCTTGGTCCCCGGGATCAGCTCGGTCTCCATGGTGGCCGCCTCGGTGTGATGCCCGCCCTCGGGCCCCGCGCCGTCGGGCAGGATCACCGCGCGCGTGTTCCACGGCTTGCCGTCGGCGTCGGCGTTGATGTGGAAGAACACCGAGCGGTCCTCGAAATTGATCGGCGACCACTGCCAGAAGAACTGAGCCATCATGCCGCCCGGGGTCGGCTGGGGATCGGGCGCGCCCACCGGCCGGATGCCCCACGAACGGTCGCGCGTGCCCACCCAGCCCGAGATCGCGATCCGCTCGCCGTCCACCTCGACCCAGCCCGACGCCCGCACGTTCTGTGTCAGCCGCGTGTAGTCCATGAACAGGCGCGGGCCGTTGCGCCGCACGAAGCGGGGCTCCTCGATCGGGAAGCTGCGCCCTTCGAAGGTGATCTCTCCGGCGATCCCGTCGGTCCCGGCCACCGTCACCTTCAGGATCTGCAGCGGCTCGACGATGTCGATGGCGATCGGGCCCACGCGGATGTCCATCCGCTCCATGCCCAGTACGCGGCTGGCATGCAGGCACCGCTCCTTGCCGTCCTTGACGATGGCGATGTGCGCGTCGGCCACGTTGAGGGCCGGATAGACCCCGAACGCCACCGCCACGAACACCGACCCGTCGGGCGCATAGGCGTTGAAGAAATAGCGGTCGTAGAAATTGCGGTCAGAGCCGGCATAGGCGATCGGCTCCGGCGTCTGGTGAATCGGATAATCGTCGCCCTTGGTCAGCACGCCGTTCTCTCCCTGATGACGTTGACGCGCGGTCATGCTTGCGGCCCGTCGCGTCGAGGTGTCTGTTCGGCCCCACGATAAGGACAAACTGGAGGCGTCGTCCCCGGTGACCTCGCGTCACTCGGACGGCGAAATTTGCGAATGAGCGTCATGACCGCCGCCGACCCCCGGATTCCTCAGCACGTCGCCGACAGCCTGGCGACGCCGGCCGACTATGCCTCGGGCAAGATCTTCGAATCCTATCGCTGGCTGCGCGCCAACCAGCCGTTCGGCGTCGCCAAGATCGAGGGCATCGACCCCTTCTGGGTGGCGACCAAGCATGCCGACATCCTGGAGATCAGCCGCCAGAACGACCTGTTCCACTCGGGCGACCGCTCGCCGACCCTGACCACCCAGGTGATGGACAAGAAGGTCCGCGAGATGATGGGCGGCAGCCCGCACCTGCTGCGCACGCTGGTCCAGATGGACGCGCCCGACCATCCCAAGTACCGGGCCCTCACCCAGGGCTGGTTCATGCCGCAGAACCTGCGCGGACTCGAGGATCGCATCCGCAAAATCGCGCGCACCGCCGTCGACAAGATGGCGGCCCTCGGCGACGAGTGCGACTTCGTCAACGAGGTGGCGCTGCACTATCCGCTGCACGTCATCATGACGATCCTGGGCGTGCCCGAGAGCGACGAGCCCCGCATGCTGAAGCTGACCCAGGAGCTGTTCGGCGCCGCCGACCCCGAGCTGGGGCGACGCAACGAGGCCGGGGCGCCCGCGGTCGGGGCCGGCGGCGGCGGCGAAGAGCCCCAGATGGACTTCGGCGTGATCATCGACTTCTCGAACTACTTCCGCGCCTTGTCCGAGGACCGGCGCAAGAACCCCACCGACGACCTCGCCACGATCATTGCCAACAGCCAGATCGACGGCCAGCCGATCTCCGACCTCGAGGCGATGAGCTACTACATCATCGTCGCCGCCGCGGGCCACGACACGACCTCGTCGTCTGTCGGGGGCGCCATGTGGGCGCTGGCCGAACGGCCGAGGGAACTGGCCAAGCTGCACGCCGATCCGTCGCTGATCGCGGGCCTGGTGGACGAGTCCATCCGCTGGACCACGCCGGTGAAGACCTTCATGCGCACCGCCACCGCCGACACCGAGTTCGCCGGCCGGCAGCTGAAGAAGAACGACTGGATCATGCTCTGCTACGCCTCGGGCAACCGGGACGAAGAGGTCTTCGACGCCCCCGACGATTTCCTCGTCGACCGCAAGCCCAACAAGCACCTGGCCTTCGGCTACGGCGCCCACCTGTGCCTGGGCCAGCACCTGGCCAAGATGGAGATGCGGATTCTCTGGGAAGAGATGATCCCGCGCCTGAAGTCGGTGGAGCTGGCCGGCGAACCCGCCATGAGCGAGGCGGTCTTCGTCAACGGCCCCAAGCGCCTGCCGATCCGCTTCAAGCTGGCCTAGCCGATTGGCCTGTCTCTCCTTACCCGTAGGGGGAGGGGGACCGCCGAAGGCGGTGGAGGGGGAGCGCCTCATCCGCCGCGCTCGGGCCCTGACCCCCTCCACCATGCGGCGCGTGGTCCCCCTCCCCCTAGGGGGGAGGAGGGCGGAATGACCCATCCCCTTGAACCCCGCCTGGCGACCTACATCGCCGGCCGGATGCCGGAAGCGACCGGCGTTGCTGTGCGCGCGCTCGAACGGATCTCTGGCGGGGCCAGTCGCGAGACGTACCGGTTCGTACTCGACTGGGTCGAGCACGGCGAGACGCGTACGCGGCGGATGATCCTGCGCCGCGACCCGCCCGCCAGCCTGATCGACACCGAGCGGCGCGTGGAATTCGAGGCCTATCGCGCCTTCCACGGCTCGGCCGTGCCGGTGCCTGAGATGCTGTGGCTGGAGGAAGGCTCCGACGCCCTCGACCATCCCTTCTTCGTCGCCGAGGAGATCGCCGGCTTCCAGGCCTCGCCGCAGATGCTGTTCGCCAGCGCGACCGCGGACGTCCTGGCCCGGGTCGCCGAGCGCAAGTGGACGATCCTGGGCGAGATCGCCAAGGCCGATCCCGAAGCTGTCGGCCTGACCCCCTGGATGGAAAGCCCGCCGCTTGCCGGCTGCTGGAAGCGCGAACTCGACCATTGGGAAGCCCTGATCGACAAGGACCAGGCCGAGCCGCTGCCGATCACCCGCGCCGCCATCCGCTGGCTGCGGGCCAATCCGCCGCCGCCGGCCCAGAAGATCAGCGTCGTCCACGGCGACTTCCGGACCGGGAACTTCCTCTACGACCCGGCCGGCGAGATCCACGGCGTGCTGGACTGGGAGATGGCCCACCTGGGCGACCCGCTGGAGGACCTGGGCTGGAGCCTGCAACCCGTCTGGAGCTTCGGAACCGGCCGCGCCGGCGGGCTGACCAGCCAGGCCGAGGCGGTGGCCATCTGGGAGCGCGCCAGCGGCCTCGAGGCCGACCCGGCCGCGCTGCACTGGTGGACGCTCTTCAACTGCGTGAAGGGCCAGGGCATCTGGGTGGGCTCTGCCGCCGCCTTCAACCGCGGGGGCAACAAGGCGCCGATCATGATCTATCCGGCCTGGTGGCTGATCAACGCTCAGGACCGTGCGATGCTGCAGGTAATGGGCAGGCTATGAACCCTTCCGTCCCGCCCGTGCTGGCCGAACTGGCGGCCCTGATGGTCCGCAACGCCGCGCCCGACGTGGCGCCCGCCGAACGCGCCAGCGACCTGGGCCTCACCTCGGCCCTGCTGGGCCTCGCCGCCGAGGTCTGGGACCGCCAGGCCGCGATCCTCGTCGACGAGAACCGCGCCGTCCGTGCGTTGCTGGGCGAGACGGGCGAGGACGCCGACCTTCGCATCTCCGCCCTCCAGGCCGAGAACAACCGCCTCCGCGCCGCGCTGATCGAGGCCCACGCCGCCGCCGAGGCCGCGGGCGACACCGCGCGCGAGGACGCGATCTGGGCCGAGCTGGTCGCCTCCACCGAACGCCGGAAGCTCTCCACCGCGCCGGTCTAGCCCTGCCTTCCCCCCGCAGTGGGAGAGGCAGGCTAAGCCCCGACCGCTTCCACCAGCCCCCGCGCCTTCGCCTCGACTGGCGTGAAGAACACCAGCCCGTCGCCCCAGTCATGGGTCACCACGCCGGCGGGCGGCTTGGCCCCCTCGCCGCACAGGAACGACAGCTCCTTGTCGGTCAGCACGCCCCAGCGGGCGAACGCCTGCGCCGGCGTCGGGTCGGGTCGACCGTTCGCGAGAATGCCCGGCGAGGCCGCTTCCAGCGCCGCCTCGTAGTCTTCGTAAGGCACCCAGCCCGCCGCCGTATGCTCGCCGCCGGGCCCGCGGAAGATCACCGTCGGCAAGGCGTAGCGGTCGTGGCCCTCGGAGTGCTTCAGCTCGCCATTCATCGGACTGTCGTGCTTCAGGTTCCGCACCCAGTCGTTGGGCTCGCGCGTCTCCTGCCAGTCCGCACGATAGGCGGCCGCCACTTCGGGCAGGTCGTAGTCGGCCAGCCAGCGGGCGACGTCGAGGCCCGGCACGTCCACCGCGGCGGCCGCGAACTCCTCAGGCGTCTGCGGGCCCAGCCCGAAGACGAAGATCTGCTCGCGGAACCGGCGCAGCACCGCATCGGCCACGTCCTGCCCCTGCCGCTCGGCCGCCTTGACCGCCTGGCCCAGCGGGTCGGTGGAGCGCAGCATCAGCTTCATCGGATTGGGATAGGGCATGTCGGTCAGGCGCCAGACGCGCTTCCAGTAGGCCCGCATCGGCTCGGCGGCGCTGACGCGGTCCCAGCCGTCCTTGCCCGTGGACGCGTCGCCCACCAGTCCGCCCATCACCTTGCGCCAGGCCAGGTTATGCCCATGCCGCCACGCCAGCCGGCGCAACAGTGGCTCTGCGCCCCAGGCCGTCGAGCAGACGGCGTCGGTGTATTCCACGACCTCGACGTGTTCCATGGACCGTTCCTCCGCTGTTTCGACGAACCGTCCGCCAAAACTGCGCCCACGTAAATCGCGCAGAAACCCCGCCGCGCTCTTCATGGGGGGCAACAGGGGGTGATGACGATGGCGGCCACCAAGCCGAAACCGGTCGACGCGCGCAGCGTCGAGTACAAGCTGATGGACGGTCACTACGACCGTATGCTCGCCGACTTCGAAGCCCAGATCGCCGACGCCGCCGCCACCCTGCGCCGCGCCTACGAAGCGATGAAGGCCGAGAACACGCTGCAGAGCTAGAGGGCCACCGGCGTCAGCCAGGTGCGTTCCTCGCTCAGGATGAACCGCTTGGCCTGGGCCATGGCGAAGTTGGCGGCGCCGGCCGCGTCGGCCCGTAGGCGCGCGCGGTACGCCTCATAGGCGGCCAGGCTTTCGAACGAGATCATCGCCAGAGCGACGTTGTTGGTCCCCTCGTGCGGCAGGAAATAGCCCAGCAGGTCGCCCCCGCACGCCGGGATGATGGTGAGCCAGTTGCGGGCGTAGGCCTCGAACTCGGCCGTCTGGAACGGGTCGATGACATAGCGGATGCAGCAGGTGACGGTCATGGGCGGGCTCCGGTTTCGGGTCGCCGTTCCCTAGCCGCCGGGCCGCCCGCGACGGTTCGGCCGTGGCCGAAGCATCCCGCCGCCGGCCGCGCTATGGTCGGCCCATGAAGCTCGGCCCCGACATCACCCGGATCGCCGCCCTGCTGGGCGAGCCGGCCCGCGCCAACATGCTGTCGGCCCTGATGGGCGGCGAGGCCTGGACCGCCGGAGAGCTGGCCCGCGAGGCCGGCGTCACGCCGCAGACCGCCAGCTCGCACCTGGCCCAGCTGGAGGCCGGCGGACTGATCCGCCGCCGCTGCGAAGGCCGCCACAACTACTTCGTCCTCGCCGGGCAGGACGTCGCCGACGTGATGGAACAGTTGGCCCTGCTGGCCGGCCGCGCGGGTCACATGCGCACCCGCCCCGGCCCCCGGGACCCGGCGATGCGCAAGGCGCGCGTCTGCTACAACCACCTGGCCGGCGACGCGGGCGTGGCCATGCTGGACGCCCTGATCGCCCAGGGCCGCATCGTCGACCGCGAGGGCTCGCTGGTCATCACCGACGCCGGCCGCGCCTTCGCCCGCGACTTCGGTGTCTGCCTGGACGCCTCGGCCAAGCGCCCGCTCTGCAAGGCCTGCCTGGACTGGAGCGTGCGCCGCAGCCACCTCGCCGGCCAGTTCGGCATCGGCCTGCTGGACCGCATCTACGCCCTGGGCTGGGCCCGCCGCGTCGAGGGAACCCGCATCGTCGCCTTCTCAGCCCCCGGCCAGCACGCCTTCGAACAGATCTTCGGGCGGATCGGCGAGCCAGTCGCCATGACCAGCCCTTAGGTTTTCGTTCACCATGCTCATCCGTCGCGGGTGTGCGCACGTACAAGCTGTATGAGCCATGTTTCGCCCCGGTCCTGGGCCCCCGCCCAACACGACCTCAGCCTCCCGCGCTGGGCGTTCGTGGCGTGGCTGACGCATTGCCGTCAGGCCGACGCGCCGCGGCCGGTGCTGACGCTGGCGCCCGCCGGCGATATCGAAACCAGCCTTCGCGCGCGCCTTCTGCGGGAAGTGGCGCCGCAGGCCTAGACCCCCAGGCGCTTCAGGGTCTGCTTGTCGAAGCCGCCGGGGAAGTACTTCACCAGCGCCATCATGAACTCGGTGTTGTCGTCGGTCGCATGCGCGAACAGCGTCAGGCACGCGCGGAACTTCCGGTCGTCAGGTCGGCCGAAGATCTGGAACGCCGACCGACCCTGCACCCCGTTCAGCGCCGCCACGCAGCTCCGCAGCCGCGGGCCCAGGATCGGGTGGCCCAGGTAGGCCTTCGCCTCGCCCAGGCTGATGATCCCGTACGTCCGCGACATCGCGCTCTCGCCCAGGCCCAAAAGCTGGGGCAGGACGAACCACATCCAGTGGGTCTGCTTCTGGCCCGCACGCAGCTCGGCCAGGGCGGCCTCGTAGGTCGTCCCCGTCCCCGCCGGCGCGTCCTGCGCCCGCACGTATCGCCCTAGGTCATAGTCGTCGCCCATCGCGGCATTCCAGCACGTGACAACGGCCGCGGTCTCGTCTTTCCTGCGGCGCTGCTATTTCGCAGCCCAGACCAAACCGATTTTTCGAAGGGGACGGATTTTTCAGATGCCATCACGCATGTTGCCGGAGCCGACGCCGGAGACCCGCCATTTCTGGGAAGGCGCGCTGAAGGGCGAACTCCTTCTGCAGCGCAATCGAGACACCCAGGAAGCCTATTTCCCACCTCGTCCCTTCTGCCCGAAGACCGGCTCGCGCGACGTCGAGGTCTTCAAGGCCAGCGGCCGCGCCGTCCTGTGGTCGTATGTGATCAACCACCGCCCCCGTCCCGACATGGGGACCGAGCCCTACGCCATCGCGGTGGTGAAGCTCGAGGAAGGCCCCACCATGATGACCAACATCGTGGGCTGCCCTCAGACGCCTGAAGCGCTGCAGCTCGACATGCCCCTGGAGGTCGTCTTCGAGAAGATGAGCGACACCATCGCCCTTCCCTTCTTCAAGCCGGCCGGAGCCTGATCCCATGAAACCCGGATCTGTCGCGGTCGTCGGGGCCGCTGAAACCACCAAGATGGGCGTCATCCCGGACCTGTCCGTGATCGGCCTGCACGCCGACGCCGCGCTGAACGCGATGGCCGATGCGGGCCTGAAGCCGTCCGACATCGACGGCGTCGCCACCGCCGGCGTCAGCCCCACCGAGCTGGCCTGGTACCTAGGGATCAAGCCGAACTACGCCGACGGCACGTCGGTGGGCGGCTGCTCGTTCATGCTGCATGTGCGTCACGCCGCGGCGGCGATCGCGGCCGGCCATGCCAAGACCATCCTCGTCACCCACGGCGAGTCGGGTAAGAGCCGCGTCGGCGCCGGCCGCTTCAGCGCCTCGCCCTCCAGCCTCGCCGGCCAGTTCGAGATGCCGTACGGCCCCGTCGGCCCGCCCAGCATGTTCACGGTGCCGGTGCTGCGCTACCTGAAGACCCGCGGCTACACCCAGGAGGACCTGGCGCACGTCGCCGTGGTCCAACGCGAGTGGGCGGCGAAGAACCCGCGGGCCACCTTCAAGGACCCCATCACCGTCGACGACGTGATGAACTCGCGGATGATCGCCTATCCGTTCCGCATCCTGATGTGCTGCCTGGTCACCGACGGCGGCGGCGCCCTGATCCTCACCTCGGCCGACCGGGCCAAGGACTTCCCGCAAAAGCCGGTCTACGTGCTGGGCACGGGTGAGAGCGTCGAGACCCCGCTGGTCAGCCAGA
This sequence comes from Phenylobacterium sp., assembly GCF_965284355.1. NCBI lineage: Bacteria > Pseudomonadati > Pseudomonadota > Alphaproteobacteria > Caulobacterales > Caulobacteraceae > Phenylobacterium > Phenylobacterium sp. The sequence continues at coordinate 2,187,173 of NZ_OZ260078.1, forward strand.
TGTACGACTCGAACTCGTCCACCGCGTTCCGCATCAGCGGCAAGGCGGCGTTCGAGGAGGCGGGCATCAAGCACGCCGACGTCGACCACCTGATGATCTACGACGCCTTCGCCCACCTGCCGCTCTACGGCCTGGAGGACCTGGGCTTCGTGAAGCCGGGCGAGGCGGCGGCCTTCATCCGCGAGGGCAACACCCGCGCGGGCGGCAAGCTGCCGCTCAACACCAACGGCGGCGGCCTCAGCTACATGCACTCGGGCATGTACGGCATGTACGCCCTGCAGGAGAGCGTCCGGCAGATGCGCGGGATCGCCCCCGCCCAGGTGCCGGGCGCCAAGATCAGCGTCTGCCAGGGCGTCGGCGGCATGTTCGGCGCCGCCGGCACCGTGATCTTCGGCAACGAGGCGCCGTAGGCATCAGTGCGGCCTCAGCGCCCTCTCCACCGCTTCGCGGTCCCCCTCCCCCATGGGCATGGGGGAGGACCTGATGCGGCGCGATCGGCCCAAGTTCCTCCCCCGCCCGGCGGGGGAGGGGGACCCGAAGGGTGGAGGGGGCGCTGGGCCGGCGCGATCGTCGCGGGTCTGCTGCTCGCCACGCCGGCCTTCGCCGCCGAGACGTTCACGCTCACCGGCGTCATGACCGGCGCCGATCACCAGACCTACCGGGAGGTTCCGTTCCGGGTGCCCGCCGGGACCACCGCGGTCACCGTCCAGTTCAGCTACACCGGCAAGGACGAGAAGTCGGTGATCGACCTGGGGCTCCGCGATCCCCAGCGCCTGCGGGGCTGGAGCGGCGGGAACAAGTCGCGGTTCACGCTGACCGAGACCTGGGCCACGCCCTCGTACCTGCCCGGCCCGCTGCCGGCCGGCGAGTGGAAGCTGATCCTGGGCGTTCCCAACCTGCGCAAGGACGCCCGCGCCGAATACAGAGCGACCATCACCCTGGACGACAGCCTGGTATTCCACGGCTTCGCCGAGGCGCCGCTGAAGGCCGGCCCCGGCTGGTACCGCGGCGACCTCCATGTCCACACCCAGCATTCCGACGGCGGCTGTCCCTCGCAGACCGGCCGCCGCGTCCCCTGCCCCACCTTCCGCACCCTGGACGCGGCCGTCGCGCGCGGCCTCGATTTCGTGGCGGTCACCGACCACAACACGCCGTCCCACTTCCAGGACCTGGCCGAGCTCCAGGGCGCCTACGACGCCCTGCTGGTCATCCCCGGCCGCGAGGTCACCACCTTCCAGGGCCACGCCAACGTCCTGGGCATGACCGCGCCGCTGGACTTCCAGCTGGGCGGCCCGCGCGCCCCGGACGTGGCCGCGATCCTGAACCAGGTCGAGAAAGCCGGCGGCCTCTTCGTCATCAACCATCCCGGCCTGCCCTCGGGCGAGGCCTGCATGGGCTGCGGCTGGACGGCCAAGACGGACGACGCCCGCGTGCCCGCGATCGAGGTGGTCAACGGCGTGGGCGCCACCGGCCCGCTGTCGGGCATCCCCTTCTGGGAGACGCGGCTGAACGCCGGCCACCGGGTCACCGCCGTGGGCGGTTCCGACAACCATGACCCCAGCCTGACCGGTCTGCGCGGCGTGGGGACGCCCACCACCGTCGTGCGCGCCGACAACCTCTCTCAGGACGCCGTCCTGGCCGCCATCCGCGCCGGCCACGTCTTCGTCGACACCCAGGGAACCCGCGATCGCCTGCTTGACGTGACCGCCCGGGCGGGCGGCGTCACGGCCGGCATGGGCGACGTCCTGGCCTTGGAGAAAGGCGCCCTGCTCCGGCTGCACATCCAGGTGAAGGGCGCGGCCGGCGGCCAGATCGTGGTCCGCAGCGACGAGCCGAAGTTCGTCCCGCCGCCCATTCTCATCGAGAGCGCCGACATCACCACCGACGTCGCCTTCGGCATCGACGGCAAACGCCACTGGGTCCGTATCGACGTCCTGGGCCCCGACGGCGCCCTCTGGCTCCTCGGCAATCCGATCTACCTGGCGAAGCCCTGAGGCAGCACGCTCCTCTCCCAGGCGCGGAGCGCCGTGGGTTTAACGCACCTCAGAATTGCGCGATCACTGCCGCCCTTCAGCCGTTTACGGCCCGTGCGATGGGCGCTCATACGTCTGCAGGTCGTGCGCGGACCATTGAGGCCAAGCCCGTCCCTGACAACACAGCGCCGTCAAGTTCCACGAGCTTCACCGCACCGTTGACAAGCCTGAGGCTGCCAACGTCACTCCGCGCGAATGATGCGTGCGCCAGATTTGCGCCCTTGAAAGAGGCGCCTCGCAGGTCCGCCTCATTGAAATCCGCCGCCCGGAGGTCCGCGCCGTCGAAGGTCGCCCCGGCCAACTGGGCGCCGCGGAAGCTGACGCCGACCGCGAGAGCACGACGCGCCGATAGGCCCGGAAGCGAGAGCCCGGCCAGTTGCCCTTTCAGCGGTCGGATATCTCCGCCGTCTAACGCGAAAGGAGCACCCTCTCGGCCACCCGTGCGCGCCCAGAGGTCCATGCTTCGCGCGCCTTGCAGCAGGACCTCGGCGGCCTCAACCGCTGTCTCGTCGGGATCGAGGAGGCAGTCCTTGAAGCGCGACGGCGGCAAACCGAGCGCACGAATATCAATCCCGGTGAGAATCGATCCTCGTAGCACTGCGCCCTCCAGCCGTGCTCCCTGGAGATCAGCGTCGGCAAGGTTGGCGTTGGACAGGTTTGCATTCTTGAGATTTGCGCCGCGTAGTCGAGCTCCCCTGAGCGTCGCGTTGCTGAAGTCGACGGAGTGGGCTGTCACATCGCTAAGCTCCGCATTTTCCAAGCGCGCTCCCGCGAGGCTTCCGGCGCCCCCGATCCATTGCAATCCCACGAGATCGTCCGCCGCGACGAGGACAGCGGCTCGCAGATCCGCCTCGTCCATGACAGCATCTTTCAGGACGGCGCCCGCGAGGTTCGCCCCCCGCAGGTCTGCCCGCGTGAGATCCGCTCCGGTGAAATTGGTGTTCGCCAGGTTCGCACAGTGCAGGCTGGTGCGCTGCAGTCGACTGGCAATGAATGTCGTGGCCGACAGGTCAGCTCCGGTGAAGTCGGCGTCGGACAGATTTCTGCGGTCGCACCTTAGTCGACGAGCGACGATTAGGCGTTGGATCGCTCGAGTTCCGCCGCGCCGTCCGCCGACGAACGCCTCGTGGCGCCTCACGAGCAACTCGAACTCCTCGGGCGTTAATGCCCTCGGAATGATCTGCGGTTGATATCCGCGCCAAGCCATGGAACGTGGATACCCGGGCGGCTTAAAGGTCAAGTTAACGCGCTTAGCGGCGGCATCGTCTCAAATGGTCAGATCGCACAGGATCGGTGGCCGCCCGCGGATTTTGCGGGACGACGCCCCCGCGCACGGCGTTGGCGAATCTTGCTGGTTCCCGGCAACATCGCAGCGCGGCGCCGCCCTCTCCCGGCCTCTCCCACCGCGCTCCGCGCCTGGGAGAGGAGGTGCGCGTCTGAAAGGGTCCGCGCTACGCCGCCGCCTCTTCCGCCTGTCCCTCGGCGCCAGCCATCGCATGCAGGATGGCTTCGATCAGGGCGTCAGCGCGGATCGGCTTTGAGAGGTGGGCGTCGGCCCCCGCCTCAAGGCTGGACTTCACATGTTCATCCAGCGCGTTGGCGGTCAGCATGATCACCGGTGTCCGCGGCGCGCCCTGCTCACGCTCCCAGGCGCGCAGCTGAGCGGTCGCCGACAGGCCGTCCAGCTCGGGCATCTGCATGTCCATCAACACCACGTCGAACCGGCCCGCCTGCAGCGCCTCCAGAGCCAGCCGGCCGTTCTCGACGATCACCGGCTCGATCCCGACCGAGTCCAGCACCAGCTGGACGACCTTCTGATTGGTCGGATGGTCCTCGGCCAGCAGCACGCGCGCGCCCGCGATATCGAAACCCTCGAAGGCGTCTTCCTCGACCTCGACCGCCGCGCCGTCCAACAGCTCGAGCGGGGTCATCACCGAGAAGGTCGAGCCCTTGCCGGGTTCCGACGCCACCGAGATCGTGCCGCCCATCAGCTCCACCAGCGAGCGGCTGATCGCCAGCCCCAGGCCCGTCCCGCCGAAGCGGCGGCGGATCGAGGCGTCGGCCTGCTCGAAGCGGCGGAACAGGCGCTCGCGCACCTCGTCGTCGAAGCCGATGCCCGTGTCGGCGACGGTGAAGCAGACCGCGCCGCCGGCCGCCTCGACTTCCAGCCGCACGTCGCCCGCCTCCGTGAACTTCACCGCATTGGACAGCAGATTCGACAGCACCTGGGTCAGGCGTACCGTATCGCCCGCGAACCGGCGGTCGGCCTCGGGCGCCACCACCCAGCTGAACCCAAGGCCCTTGGTCTCGGCCGAAGCCCGATGCAGCTCAGCGATCCGGCTGACCAGGGTGGTCATCGAAAACTCGTCGCGGCTCAGCTTGATCTCGCCGGCCTCGATCTTCGAGAAGTCGAGGATGTCGGTCAGCACCCGCTCCAGCAGGCGGCCTGACGAGACGATCAGCTCGGCCAGCTCCTTGCCCTTGGGCGTCGCCTGCTCGCGCGACAGGGTCTCGGAAATGGCGATCACCCCGTTCAGGGGCGTGCGCAGCTCGTGGCTCATGTTGGCCAGGAACCGCGACTTCTCGGCATTGGCGCGTTCCAGCTGGGCGGTGCGCTCCTGCACCCGGTCCTCCAGCGAGGCCATGATGCCCTCGGCCTTCTCGCGGTCGGCGCGCAGCGCGCGGGCCAGCACGCCGATCTCGTCGTTGCGGGCCTCCTCTTCGCTGACGTCCGGTCGCGCCGACTGGCCCGGCTCGCACGAGTCCGCCAGCCGCTGAAGCGGCCAGACGATGGCGCGCCGGGCCACGAACACCACCAGCAGCGTCTGCATCACCGCGAAAATCGCGCCCACCACCAGCAGCCACGAGGCCGATCGCGCGGCCGAGGCCGCCACCTGGGCCCGGGGATAGGTCAGCATCAGGTACCAGTCCGGCCCCGCCAGCTGGCCGAACGCCACGATCTGCTGGCCGTCGGGACTGGTGATCACTCCGCTGATCTTGCCGGTCTTGCGGATGGCGTCCACCAGGGCCTTGAGTTGCAGTTCACGCTCGTACCGGGCGACGGTCTTTTCCGAGGCCTTGCCCGGCGTGGTGAAGCCCGGATAGGCGATCAGCTCGCCCTTGCCGGTGACCAGCAGGGTCGAGGCGCCCGGCAGCGAGGTCTTGACCGCATTGGCCAGGAACCCGGTCAGCTCGATCGTAGAGCCGAAGGCCCCGACGTAGCGGTTGTTGACGTAGACGGGCGTCAGGCAGGCCGTCGCCAGGCGCTCGCCCACCGTGTCCTGGATCAGCCGCTGCAGGTTGGTGCAGCGTGTCAGGCGCCGCGGATTGTTCGCCGGGATGGTCAGCGACATCATCTCTTCCTTCGAGATGTCGAGATCGGCCGGCGCCTCGTGGCGGTAGAACATCAGCTTGTCGGGACGTTCGGGCCCGAACATCACCAGCCGAGTGTGCGGCGGGATGAAGAAGTAGAAGTTGTCGTAGTCCTTGCGCGCCGCCTGGCCGAAGGTCGCCACCAGGCGGAACGACGTCACCAGCGCCTTCTTCTGGTCCATCGGCAGGGTCTCGGCGTCGCCGATGAACGAGCCCATCCCGTAGAGGTAGCTGGCGTTGATCATGGTGCCGTCGAAGTACGCATCGCGGCTGCGGCGGGTCCCGTCCGGCCGCAGCGGGAAGTACTCCTCGAGCATCCGCTCGGTCTCGGCCTCGGAGATGTGATTGATCCGCCGCTCGAGCTCTTCGCCGGCCGCTTGGTGCAGCGCCGTCAGGTTGGAGAAGCGGCGTTCGACGTTGCTGGAGCGCTCGCGGACATAGTCCTGCAGGAACGCGATCTGGCGCTGCTCCAGCTCGCGCTTGAAGACCAGGAAGGCGCCTAGCGTCCCCAGGATGGTCACGAGCAGCGACATGACGCCGACGCTGACCAGAAACCTGCGCGAAAGAGATCTCATCGCCCGACGGGGCTCCCCAAGTGCCGGGCATCCTTGACGCTCTTATGTTTAAGCGGGGTAACCGAGCCGTACCATTCGCCCAATCGTCGCACGCTGTTCTGTCGAACACTGTGGTTGGAGCAACGAGTTCCTCCCCCGATGTCGGGGAGGGGGACCACGAAGTGGTGGAAGGGGCGTTGGGGCCGCCCGCCGAGCGGCTGACCCGTCTTGCCACGAGCAGCGCCCCCTCCACCGCTTCGCGGTCCCCCTCCAGCATCGCGATGGAGAGGAACTTGGCGCGCCTTGCCTGGCGTGGCTTGATGCGCCCAAGGGGGAGACATCACATGACCACCTACCGCATCGGCGTCATCGGCCTGGGCCAGCGGATCGCGCATGTCCTGGCGGCGATGAAGGAGGTGGGCTGGAGCTTCGTGCTCGAGGCCTATGCCGATCCCGCCCCGGTCGGCGCACCGATCCTGGAGGCGGCCGACATCCGCATGGGCCGGCCATGCGCCGATCCGGCCGAGCTGATCGCGCGAGGGCCCTACGATCTCCTGATGCTGGGCGCGCCCAACCATCTGCACTTCGAGCACCTGATGGTGGCGATGCAGACCGGCTGGCCGATCTTCGCCGAGAAGCCGATCGTGCGCACCGAGGACGAGACCGAGGCGCTGGCCCGCCGGCTCGCCCAGCCGGCGCCCCCGATCTACGTGGGCCTGGTCATGCGCTCGCTGCCGATCGTGCGCGAGGTGATCGATCGGATCGACCGCGGCGAACTGGGCGAGCTGGTCTCCATCGACGCCACCGAGCACCTGGGTCCCGAACACGGCGCCTACCTGGCCCGCAACTGGCGGCGCAAACAGGCCTGGGGCGGATCGTATCTGCTGGACAAGGTGGTCCACGACTTCGACGTCTTTGGCCGCTTCGTCGGCGCGCGGCCCGAGCGGGTGGCCAGCTTCGGCGGTCGCCGCATCTTCAGGTCGGACCGCGGCGAGATCGCGCGCGTCTACGAAGACGGTTCCGACGCCTACGCCTATCGCGACGCCGGCTGGAACGCCTCGAACGACGCCTTCCAGTCCGACATGGACGTCACCGACCATCAGGTGGCGCTGGTCGAGTACGAGAACCAGGTGCGGCTGTCGTTCCACGCCAACAGCCACAGTTCGCTGACCGAGCGCCGCTGGTACGTGGCCGGGACCGACGGCACGCTGATCGCCGACCTCGTGCGCAACAAGCTGATGGTCCGCCGCGCCCTGTTCCGCGGCAAGCCCGAGAAGGTGGAATACGGCGGCGTCACCGCCGACGCCCACAACGGCGCCGACCAGGCCATGGCCCTGGACCTGCTGGCCGCCCTGGAATCCCGCGCCGCCTTCCCCGTGACCCCATACGAGTCGATGGAAGCCGGCCTGACCGTCATGGCCATCGACCGTGCCATGGAAGCCCGCCAGGTCATCAACTGCGCCCCGATGTGGGCGAGGTATGACGCGGCGTGCAAAGCGCCGGCGAGCGCCTGAAGCATCACCTCCTCCTCCGTAGGGGGGAGGGGGACCATGCGCAGCATGGTGGAGGGGGCTTCGCCGGGAGCGCTGAGCTAAGGGTGTTCCCCCTCCCCCTACGGGTGAGGAGGGGTGCGAGGCGCCCCTCAGGGATTCAGAACCACCGCGCCCAGCAGGTGCTGCAGCTTCATCTCGCGCGGGTACGGCGGGTGGCGGTACTGGCGGAAGCCCTCGGCGTAGCTGACGCCGAAATCGTGGCCGACCTTGCGGGTCCAGGCGTCCATGTCGCCCACGAAATCGGAGATGCCGTGCTGTCGGGCCACCCAGGCTACCTGGCTGCGATGCTCGGCCACCATCGCCCGCTTGGTGTCGTAGTGCCGGCCGATGTCGACACCGAACTCGCGACGGAGCGGGTTGCCGTCGCGGTCGCGGCCGCCGATGGCGTCGGTGAAATAGAGCGGCGGGATGCCCGGCAGCGCCGGCGCGGCGCCGGTGCGATAGTTGGCCACAGGAGCGGCGAAGCAGGCGTCGCGCACCAGCAGGCTGATCGCCTCGTGGTCGGGGTGGTAGTCGGCGGGCGAGGCGGTGATGACCACGTCCGGCGTGGTCTCGCGCAACAGCTCGGTCACCTTCCGGCGCGAGGCGTCGTCGTTGAACACGCCCAGGTCCGGGAAGCCCAGGCACCTGTGATGGGCGCCGATCCGGCCCGCGGCCGCCGCGCCCTCGGCCAGCCGCGTTCGACCGGTCTCGTTGGGCGGGAGGTCGGCCGAGCCGCCCTCGCCGGCCGTGGCCGTCACCATCGTCACCGCATGTCCCAGGGACGCCAGATAGGCCAGCGTGCCGCCGGCCAGGATCTCGAGGTCGTCAGGGTGGGCGTGGACAGCGACGATTTTGGCCATCAGCGATCGAACTTCGTGGACAGGACAAGCGACGTGTTGGTCCGCTCGACGCCCTTCACGGCGCCGATCTCGTCGATCACGGCGTCCATGTCGGCGACCCCCGCGGCCTCAACCGTAGCGATCATATCGAACGGCCCGCTAACAGACTGTAGACGCCGCACGCCCGGCATCCGCTTGAGCGCCGCCGTCACGGCCGCCGCCTGCTTGGGCTCGACCGTCAGCATGACGAACGCCTGCACCCGGCCGGCCTCGTAGGCGCCCGCCAGACGCACCGCATAGCCCGCGATGACCCCGCTGCGCTCCAGCTTGGCCAGCCGGCTCTGCACCGTGGTCCGCGACAGCCCCAGCGCCCGCGCCAGCTCCGCCACCGGCGCCCGCGCATTGTCCCGCAGCCGCGCCAGCAGATGCTCGTCGAGGTCATCCATTCGTCGTTCCGCACAATAGGATCGTCAATTCGCCCAAACTACACCAGCATATCGCCGGTGCGCCAATTGAAAGTGGCCGCCAAGGCCCAGATCCTGGGGTCAGTACAACAAGGGGTCACACCATGCGCAAGGTCGCCGTCGTCGGGGCAGGCAAGATCGGATCCACCGTCGTCGACCTGCTGGTCGGCTCGGGCAGCTACGAGGTCGTGCTGATCGACCAGTCGGCCGAGGCGCTCGCCGAGTTCGCCGGCCGCGCCCAGATCTCCACCGCCGCCCTCGCCATCGACAACCCGGCCCAGCTGGAAGGCGCTATGACCGGCTGCTTCGCCGCCGTGAACTGCGCCCCCTACCACCTGACCATCGCCGTCGCCCGCGCCGCCAAGGCCGCCGGCGCCCACTACCTGGACCTGACCGAGGACGTCGCCTCCAGCCGCGTGGTCCGCGACCTCGCCGCCGACGCCGCGACGGCCTTCATCCCGCAATGCGGCCTGGCCCCCGGCTTCATCACCATCGCCGCCTGGGACCTGATCAAGCACTTCGACCAGCTGCACGACGTGCGCCTGCGGGTCGGCGCCCTGCCGCGCTATCCCTCGAACGCGCTGAACTACAATCTCACCTGGTCGACCGACGGCGTCATCAACGAGTACTGCGAGCCCTGCGAGGCCATCGTCAACGGCGCGCTGCGCGAGACGCCGGCCATGGAAGAGCGCGAGGAGTTCGCCCTCGACGGCGTCACCTACGAGGCTTTCAACACCTCGGGCGGCCTGGGCACCCTGTGCCACACGCTGGACGGCCAGGTCCGCAACCTCAACTACAAGACCATTCGCTATCCGGGCCACGCGGCGATCATCAAGGCGCTGCTGAACGACCTGAACCTGCGCAACCGCCGCGACGTTCTCAAGGACATCCTCGAGAACTCGGTCCCGGCCACCATGCAGGACGTGGTCATCGTCTTCGTCACCGTCTCGGGGATGAAGAAGGGCCACCTGATGCAGGAGACCTACGTCAACAAGGTCTTCGCTCAGGAAGTGGGCGGCGAGGTGAAGAGCGCCATCCAGATCACCACCGCCGGCGCCATCTGCGCGGTGCTGGACATGCTGGCAGACGGCTCACTGCCCGCGCAGGGCTTCATCCGGCAGGAGGATATCCCGCTGCACGCCTTCCTCGCGAACCGCTTCGGGCGCTATTACGCGCCGGAGGCCCCGCTCCTTCGCGCTGCTGCAGAGTAGACCATGACCGTGCAAGCCAAGATCACCTCCGCCGCCGCCGAAGCCGCCGACGTGCTCGGCCGCCTGGGCGTCGCCGAGGCCCTCTGGAACGGCGGGAACCGCCCCGTCCGCTCGCCCGTCACCGGCGAAGTCGTGGCCCATGTGCATGACGCCTCGAAGGCCGAGGTCGACGCCGCCATCGAGGCCGCCCACGGCGCGTTCCTCGCCTGGCGCAACGTACCCGCGCCCCGCCGCGGCGAGCTGGTCCGCCTGCTGGGCGAAGAGCTGCGGGCGGCCAAGGCAGACCTGGGCGCCCTGGTCACCCTGGAAGCCGGCAAGGTCACTTCGGAGGCCCTCGGCGAAGTCCAGGAGATGATCGACATCTGCGACTACGCCGTCGGCCTGTCGCGCCAGCTGTTCGGTCTGACCATCGCCACCGAGCGTCCGGATCACCGGATGATGGAAACCTGGCACCCGCTGGGCGTGGTGGGCGTGATCTCGGCCTTCAACTTCCCCGTGGCCGTCTGGTCGTGGAACTCGGCGCTGGCCTTCGTCTGCGGCGACGCCTGCGTGTGGAAGCCCAGCGAGAAGACGCCGCTGACCGCACTGGCCACCCAGGCGCTGTTCGAGCGCGCCTGCGCCAGGTTCGGCGACGCGCCCGCGGGCCTGTCGTCGGTCGTGATCGGCGGCCGCGAGGTGGGTGAGGCCCTCGTCGACCATCCGAAGGTCCCGCTGGTCAGCGCCACCGGATCCACGGCCATGGGCCGCGCCGTCGGCCCGCGCCTGGCCCAGCGCTTCGCCCGCGCCCTGCTTGAGCTGGGGGGCAACAACGCCGCGATCATCGCACCCACCGCCGACCTCGACCTCGCCATCCGTGGCGTCGCGTTCGCGGCCATGGGCACCGCCGGCCAGCGCTGCACCACCCTGCGCCGCCTGTTCGTGCACGAGAGCGTCTACGACGCCTTCGTCCCGCGCCTGAAGGCCGCCTACGGCACCGTACCGGTGGGCGATCCTCGCGCGGCCGGCACGCTGGTGGGCCCGCTGATCGACAGCCAAGGCTTCGACCTGATGCAGACCGCCCTGGCCGACGCGAAGGCGGCCGGCGGCGGCGTCACCGGCGGCGAGCGCGTCGAGATGGGCGAGGCCTTCTACGCCCGCCCAGCTCTGGTCGAGATCGCCTCACAGGTCGACGTGGTGAAGCGCGAGACCTTCGCGCCGATCCTCTACGTCATGAAATACCGCGACCTGGATCAGGCCATCGCCCTGCAGAACGATGTGCCCCAAGGCCTGTCGTCGTCGATCTTCACGAACGACATGCGCGAAGCCGAGCTCTTCATCTCAGCGCGCGGCTCGGACTGCGGCATCGCCAACGTCAACATCGGCCCCTCGGGCGCCGAGATCGGCGGGGCGTTCGGCGGCGAGAAGGAGACGGGCGGCGGCCGCGAAGCCGGTTCCGACTCCTGGAAGGCCTACATGCGCCGCGCCACCAACACGATGAACTACGGCTCGACCCTGCCCCTGGCCCAGGGCGTGAAGTTCGACGTCTGATGCCCTCGGTCAGGCGGGGAAGATCAGGCGGGTCGTCACGCCGGCCGCGTCGGTGACTTCAACTTGGCCGCCAAGCTGTGCGCCAAGGTTCTTGACGATGCGGTCGCCAAGGCCGGCGCCCGGCTTGGTCTTGGCATGGCCCAAGCCCCGCCCATCGTCGCGGACAGTCAATTCGAACTGGTCGTCGCCTCGGCGGCGCAGGCTGATCCAGATGCGGCCTCCCGGGCGGCCGACGAAGGCGTGCTTCAGGGAATTCATCACCAACTCGGCCAGCAACTGGGACAGCGTGATGAGCCGGGGCAGATCGATGGACTCCTGGGGCATGTCGACATCGACCTGGACGCCGGGAACCCCCGAGATCTCCACCAGATCGGCGGCGAGCGCTTCGAAGGCCGCCTGAAGCGAGCGGCTGGAGGTCTCGGGATCGTACAGGCGCCGGTGGATCCGCGACATGGTGTCGATCCGGACGATCGCAGCGTCGAGGGCCGAACCGGCGTCGTCGGACTTCGGCGCGCTACGTTTCTGCAACTGCAGGATGGCGGCGATGAAGGCCATGTTGTTGGCGACCCGGTGCTGCAGTTCCTGGAACATCGTGCGTTGCTGGTCGTACAGCTTGGATGTCAGCCGCCGCTCCGCGTTCAGGCGTTCGGTCGCCAGGCTCATCAGGTGGATCAGGGCGATGTCGATCGTGACGATGAAGACGTAGAAGCCCAGCGCCAGAACGGTCGGCCCGTTCATCGCGAACGAATTGAACGGCGGGATGAAAAAGTACCAGGCCGCCAGGCCCGAGAGCACGGCGCACAGGATCCCCGGCCACAGACCCGCGACGAAGGTCGTCAGGATCACCGCGGGGAAGAACGTCAGGTAGGGGAAGCCGGGCGGCAGGCCGGCGCTGATGTCCAGGCGCAGGACCAGCGCCGCCGCGAATGCCGCCAGCGACAGGCCGTATCCGGCCCACGGCCGCTCACGCAGCCCGCGATAGGTCTCGAGAATGGTAGCCTGCCCGTTCGAAAAGCCCCCCTTGGCTTGGCCTCAGGATCGCGTCGCGGTCAAGATGGGACGCGACGGTTCGGGTCTTCCCGGGTCAGCGTTCCACGGTCTGCCGCTGCATCGGGGCCAGCTTGGCCAGGAAGCGGTTCTGGACGCGGAACGGTATCTTCTCGCGGTCCATCGCCACCTGCAGGTGCTCAACCAGCGCGTTGAAGTCGGCGTTCTGGACGCCCAGGTCCTTGTGCGCGTCCGCCATCGACCGGCCCGTATAGTCGCAGCCCCCGTTCAGGATGTAGCAGAACTGCTCCTTCAGCGTCCGCCGCAGGCGCACCAGATCGTGGGACTTGAAGATCTCGGAAATGCGCGGGTCGGCGACGCTGCGATCCACAAGCTCATCGACGATCCGATCGACGCCTGCCTGTCCGTGGAAAGCCTCCCACATGGCCTTTTCGGCGAAGGGCGTGGCGCCCGCATTGGCGTTGGACTGGGCGTAGGGCTCGACGGCTTCCTCGTTCGGATGGGTCGGCGACGGGTTTTCAGGCGCGCCGGCGAGCGCGGCGGCGACGATCAGGACCTTCAGCATCAGAAACCTGCCTGCAGCGAGAGGTAGAGGCCGCGCTGGCCCTTGAACGTGGCGACGGTTCCGAGGTCGGCGTAAGCCGCCGTGACCGAAAGGTTCTTGTTCACCGCGTAGCCCGCGAACACGTCGAACCAGTCGTCTTCCTTAAGACCAAGCTTGTTCGGCTTGGTCCGGTACTCGGCGCCGACCAGGAGGCGTTTGGACAGCAGCATGCCGGCCGAGCCTTCGAACTGAACCGTGTAGTCGTCCGCGCCGGGTCCGCCGAAACCCAGGAGGCCGGTCTGGTTGGCCTTGGTGGCGCGCAGCGTCCCGTTCAACACCAGGCTCTCAGCCAGCAGCACCTTGGTGGCGGCGACGTAGACGTCGACCCCGTCGTCATCCTGGCCGCCCAGCAGCCCGATCACCGCGGCTTTGTCGGCGTTCTTGTACTGCACGCCCACCGCCACCTGCGGGACCCAGGTGTCCTGATTGTAGACGGCGTCGCCCAGCACCCGGACCTTCGCCCCGAAGATGTCCTGGTGGAATGTGAACCCCTTGCCGAGGCCCAGCTTGGCGCCCGTCCCCTGGGTGTCGAACGCCTGGCGCGTGTAGCTGAGCTCGACGCGGTCGTAGAGTCCGACCGCGGCGCCATAGGCCCGGAATTGGTAGTCCGGCAGCGCGACCAGCGTGGCATGCGCGTTGGCGCCGATGCCTTCCCGGGTCTCGTAGCCGGTGATGACGGCCCAGCTGGCCAGGCCGCCGCCGGCGGAGCCCTCCACCGTGGTGACGCCGCCGGTCAGCAGCAGTTTGCCCAGCGTGCGGATTTCCTCGGCGGCGGCTGGCGTCGCCGTGAGCCCGGTCGCTGCCGCCAGGGCAATCCAGCCCAGTTTCATGACGCCCTCACGCACAGATCGAGCCGCCACAACTAGACGGGGAAGCCTTTACATCCGGTTCAGGCGATCGACGGTACTAAGGATCATGCGCCGCACACTTGCCCCGCTCGCCCTGGCCGCCGCCTTGGCCGCCGCCCCCGCCGTCGCCGGCGATGTCTCCGTCGAGGTCCGCGACCAGACCGGCAAGCCTGTGCGCGACGCCGTGGTCATGATCCGGCCCGCCGGCGGCGTGCCGCCCGGCACGCCCATGAAGGTGAGCTGGCCCATGGTGATGGCGCAGCAGAACACGCAGTTCACGCCCTACGTCCTGATCGTGCCGCTGGGCTCGACCGTCTCGTTCCCCAACAAGGACAAGGTGCGCCACCACGTCTATTCGTTCTCGGCGGCGAAGAAGTTCGAGCTCAAGCTTTACGGCCGCGACGAGACCCGCAGCATCACCTTCGACAAGCCGGGCGCCGTCTCGCTCGGCTGCAACATCCACGACAGCATGATCGCCTTCATCTTCGTCAGCGACACGCCCTTCGCGGCCAAGTCCAATCCGCAGGGCGTGGCCGTGGTCCAAGCCGCGCCGGCCGGGGCGGCGACGCTGCTGGTGTGGCATCCCGACCTGAAGGCTCGCGCGCCGATCGCTCGCACGCTGGCAGTGGCCGGCGCCGCCCAACGAACCGCGGCCACCATCGAGCTACGGCCGGCCCTCACGCGTTGAACGGTGCGAGCGAACGCGCCGCGCCGTAAGGTTACGAAAGTGACACCCGCGTCACTTTCTTGACTCGTAGCCATTCCGCCATCAGGGTGCCGCCACACAAAACGGTGAGGAACTCCCCCATGGCCGCCGACGGCAACATCACCAAGGACATCATCTACGACGCGGTTGCCCCCGACGACTTCGAGTCCATGCTTGAGCTCGACCGGTACAACAACCGCTCGACCGCCTTCGACAAGATCATCAGCGCGACCCACGATCACTTCTGGGATCCGCTGGACAAGAAGTACATCGACTTCGACGAGCCCTTCGACATGGAGAACCAGATGGTTCTCCCCGAGGACATGGTCGTCTCGCTGCAGACGAAGTACGTCTCCGACCGGCTGTCGGACCCGAAGGACCGCATCCGGTTCGTGAACCAGTTCGCGCTCCGCTCCTTCTCCTCGATCCTGCACGGCGAACAGGGCGCGCTGAACCTGTCGGCCAGCCTCTGCCACGTGCTGAAGGACCAGGGCGCGCAGGAGTACGCGGCGAACCAGACCCGCGAAGAGGCCCGTCACGTGACGGCCTTCGCCAAGTACATCAAGGCCCGCTGGGGCCGTCCGGTCGAGTGCGGCCCGACGCTCAAGGCGCTGCTGGTCGACATCATCGGCAGCCCCGAGGTCTACAAGAAGATCGTCGGCATGCAGATGCTGGTCGAGGGCCTGGCGATGGGCGCCTTCGCCACCTTCTTCAAGGTGAGCAACGACCCGCTGGCCAAGAAGCTGATGCAGCTGGTGATGACCGACGAGGCCTTCCACCACAAGTTCGGGAAGATCTGGGCCGACCGCACCATCCCGCATCTGTCGGAGAAGGAGCATGAGGTCATCGAGCTCTGGGCCGCCCAGTGCTTCCAGACCCTGCTGTTCAACCTGGTCGGGCCGTCGCAGCAGCGCAGCCTGTACGAGGAATTCGGCCTCGACCCGGACAAGGTGATCGAAGAGCTGGCCACCATCATCACCGACGAGAGCCGTCGCGAGGGGATGAAGGAACAGGCCAACATCTTCCGCGTGCTGGTGAAGACCCTGCTGAACGCCGGCATCATCACCGACCGCACCAAGGGCTTCTACGCCATGTACGTCGACATGGACGAGCTGAAGTCCGAGGGCGACGCGATGGTCGGCGATGCGATCGCCGAAGAGGGCATCCGCTACCTCCAGGAGATCAACTTCGCCGACAAGGCCAAGCAGATCCTGATCGCGGCCGAGTAGGGTTCGCGTCGGACAAGGTCGGGGGGCGGCAGGGCGACCTGCCGCCCCTTTGCGTTTCAGGCCGCCTTCTTCGGCATCGGCCCCACGTAGACGCTCGCCGGACGGATCAGCCGGCCGCCGGCGAGCTGTTCGCGGGCGTGAGCCAGCCAGCCGGCCACGCGGCCCATGGCGAAGACGTTGGTGAAGGCGCTGGGGGGGAAGTCTAGGGCCTCCAGCAGCAGCGCCGTGTAGAACTCGACATTCGTCTGCAGCGCGCGGTTGGGCTTGTGCTCGCGTAGGATGGCCAGCGCCGCGGCCTCCACGGCTTCGGCGAACTCGAGCCGGCCCTGGCGCGCGTCCAGCCAGCGAACGGCGGCCTTCAGCGCGTCGGCGCGCGGGTCGCGCACCTTGTAGATGCGGTGACCGAAGCCCATCAGGCGATCGCCACGGGCCAGCGCGCCCTCGATCCAGGCCCTGGCGTTTCCGGGTTCGCCGATCTCGTCCAGCATCTCGATCACCGGACCGGGCGCGCCGCCATGCAGCGGGCCCTTCAGGGCGCTGATGCCCGCCAGGACAGCCGAGGTCAGGCCGGCTCGGGTCGAGGCCACGACGCGGGCCGCGAAGGTCGAGGCGTTCAGCCCGTGGTCGGCCACGGTCACCAGGTAGGTATCCAGCGCATCGGCCTCGGCCGCGCTCGCCGGCGCGCCGCGCAGCATGCGCAGGATGTCGGCGGCATGGCGCAGCGTGGGGTCGGGCGCCACCGGCGCCTCGCCGGCCTGGGCGCGGACCACCGCGGCGGTGAACACCGCCGGCGCGGCCAGCAGGCGGAACGCGACCTGGGCGTCGTCGCCATCGCCCAGGCGGGCGGTCAGCGCGCGCATGGCCTCGATCGGCGTGCGGTCCAGGAGGCCGGTGTCAAGCGCGGCCACCTCCTTGAACACCTCGACGCGCGCGGCGCCCAGGGCGGCGAGGATATCGGCCGGCAGGTCGGCATAGAAGCCGTCGAACAGCAGGCCGACCATGTCTTCGTACGTCGTGCGGCCGGCCAGTTCGTCCAGCGAACGGCCGCGGACGATCAGGACGCCGTTCGAGCCGTCCACTTCGCTCAGCACGGTTTCAGCGGCGACGACGCCTTCCAAGCCATCGGAAGCAGCGGTCATAGGGTTCTCCTTCTCTCTTGCGGAGCGAGGAAAATGCCTTCAACCTTCTACCGTCAATCTTGATCAATATGATCAATATATAATGCCGCAGACCGACTGGATCGCCGCCGAGGAAGCACAGGCCCGCCTGAAGGTGCGGCCCCAGACGCTGTACGCCTATGTGAGCCGGGGCCGGGTGAGCGTGCGGCCCGATCCCACCGATCCACGCCGCAGCCTCTATCGGGCCGCCGACATCGCGGCGCTGACTGAGCGCAAGTCGCGCAGCCGCAAGATTTCCGAGGTGGCCGAGGGGGCTATCAGCTGGGGCGAGCCGGTGCTCAGCTCCGAGATCACCACCGTCAGCGGCGGGCGGCTGTTCTACCGCGGGCGCGACGCGATCCGGCTGGCCGAGACCGAGACACTGGAATCCGTGGCGCGACTGCTGCGCGGCGGCCATGGCGCCGCGCTGAAGCGCACCGACCGGCCCCAGCCACCGCCCGGCCCCGACATGCGCACGCGGGGCTATCTGGCCCTGGCGCAGCGGGCGGCGACCGATCCCCCCGCGCGAGGCCGCGCGCCCCTAGCGCTGGCGGTCGAGGCCGCGACCCTGCTGGACGTGCTGACCGACGCGATCGCCGGCGAGGTGGGCGGCGGCGCGATCCACAATCGTCTGGCGCTGGCCTGGGGCCAGGGGCCGGGCGGGCCGGGCGCCGACCTGATCCGCCGCATCCTGGTGCTGGTGGCCGACCATGAGCTGAACGCCTCGGCCTTCGCGGCGCGGGTGGCGGCGTCGACCGGCGCCTCTCTGGCGGCGTCAGCGCTCGCGGGGTTGTCCACGCTCTCGGGCCCGCGCCATGGCGGGGCGACCGAGGCCGTCCGCCGCTTCGCCGCCGAGGCCGCCGAGCGAGGCCCGCGCGAGGCGATCGCCGCACGGCTCACCGACGACCGCGCCCTGCCCGGTTTCGGCCACAACCTCTATCCCGACGGCGACCCACGCGCCGCCGCCCTGCTCGACCGCTTCACGCCCCCGCCCGGGCTGGCGCGGCTGCAGGAGATGGTCTGGGCCATCACCGGCCAGGCCGCCAACGTCGACTTCGCCCTTATGGCCGGCTGCGAAGCATTGCGCCTGCCGCAGGACGCGCCGTTCGCGCTCTTCAGCGTCGCGAGATGCGCCGGCTGGATCGCCCACGCCATCGAACAGGGCCAGCAGGACCGGCTGATCCGGCCTCGGGCGCGGTACGTCGGTCCGGAGCCGGAACCTTCCCTCCCTTGATGGGGAGGGAAGCTACGCCCGCTCGTGGACCCGTTCTTCGGCCTCGAGCGCGTGATCCAGCCGGCCGACCATCTCCTTCGGGCAGACCTGCAGGAACTGCTTCAGGGCCACATCCCAGTTGCGCAGGAGGTCGGCGGCGAAGGGCGAGCCGGTTTCGGCGGCGTGCTCTTCCACCAGAGCCTTCAGCACGCCCCGCCAGTGGGCCGAGGCCACCGGGCAGGTGACCACGCTGTCGGGGTTCAGCGACAGGCGGAGGCGCGCGTCGGGATCGTGGACGAAGGCCATGCCGCCGGTCATGCCGGCCGCGAAGTTGAAGCCCACAGGCCCCAGGATCACCGCGGTCCCGCCGGTCATGTACTCGAGCCCGTTGGCGCCGCAGCCCTCGATGACCGCGACGGCGCCGGAGTTGCGCACGCCGAACCGCTCGCCCGCCACGCCCGCGGCGAACAGCCGGCCCGACGTCGCGCCGTAGAGCACCGTGTTGCCGATGATCGCCTGCCGGTGCGGGTTGGCCAGCCCCGGCGTCGGCCGCACCACGATGGTGGCGCCCGACAGGCCCTTGCCCACATAGTCGTTCGCCTCGCCCGTCACTTCCAGACGCAGCCCCTGGACCGCGAAGGCCCCGAGGCTCTGGCCGGCCGAGCCCTTGAGCTGAACGGTCAGGTGGCCGGGCGCCAGGCCGTCCATGCCGAACTTGCGGACCATGTGCGACGACGTCCGCGTGCCGATGGCCCGCGCCGTGTTCTGAACGGTATAGGTGAGCTGCATCTTCTCGCCGCGCTCCAGCAAGGGCGCCGCGTCGCGGACGATCTGGGCGTCGAGGGTATCCGGTACTTCGTTACGACCGACGACCGTCGAGTAGGGCTTGTTGGCCCCGGGGTCGGCCTTCACCAGCAGCGGGTTCAGGTCGAGGTCGTCCAGGTGCTCGCCGCCGCGGCTCACCTGCATGAGCAGATCGGTGCGCCCCACGATCTCCTGCAGCGAGCGCGCGCCCAGGCCAGCCAGGATCTCGCGAACCTCCTCGGCGATGAAGGTGAAGAGGTTGATCACCTTCTCAGGCGCGCCGGTGAACTTCGCGCGCAGCGCCTCGTCCTGGGTGCAGACCCCCACCGGGCAGGTGTTGGAGTGGCACTGGCGCACCATGATGCATCCCATGGCGATCAGGCTCGCGGTGCCGATCCCGTACTCCTCCGCGCCCAGCATGGCGGCGATCACCACGTCACGGCCCGTGCGGATGCCGCCGTCCGTCCGCAGCCGTACGAAATGGCGCAGGTTGTTCAGCGTCAGTACCTGGTGGGCCTCGCTGAGCCCCATCTCCCAGGGGCCGCCCGCATACTTGATCGAGGTCTGCGGGCTGGCCCCCGTGCCGCCGACGTTGCCCGAGATCAGGATGGTGTCGGCCTTGGCCTTGGCGACGCCGGCCGCGATCGCGCCGATGCCGGTCATGGCGACCAGCTTCACGGTCACCCGGGCGTCGGGGTTGATCTGCTTCAGGTCGTAGATGAGCTGGGCCAGGTCCTCGATCGAGTAGATGTCGTGGTGCGGCGGCGGGCTGATCAGCATCACACCGGGCGTGGCGTGACGCAGCTTGGCGATCAGCTCGGTCACCTTAAAGCCCGGCAGTTGGCCGCCTTCGCCGGGCTTGGCGCCCTGGCTGACCTTGATCTCGATCTCGCGGCACTGGTTCAGGTACTCGGCGGTCACGCCGAACCGGCCCGACGCGATCTGCTTCACCGCCGAGTTGGGATTGTCGCCGTTGGGCAGGGGCTTGTAGCGGGCGCTGTCCTCGCCGCCCTCGCCCGAGACGCTCTTCGCGCCGATCCGGTTCATGGCGATGTTGAGCACGCCGTGCGCCTCGGGGCTGAGGGCCCCCAGACTCATGCCCGGCGTGACGAAGCGCTTGCGGATCTCGTTGACGCTCTCGACCTCTTCCAGCGGCGCGGGCTTGCCCTCGGCGCGGATGTCGAGGAGGTCGCGCAGCTGGATGGCCGGGAACGTCCGCACGCCCTCCGAGAAGCGCTTGTAGAGGCCGTAGTCACCGCGGTCGCAGGCCGACTGCAGCACGTGGATCATCCGCGCCTCGAAGGCGTGCGCCTCGCCCGAGCGCCGGGCCTTGTAGAAGCCGCCCACCGGCAGGCTGATCGCCGCCGGGTCCCAGGCCTTGCGGTGCAGCTCGACGGCCTTGGCCTCGATGCCGGCCAGGCCGATGCCCGAGATCCGCGACGGCATGCCGGGGAAGAACTCGGCGACCAGGCAGCGCGACAGGCCCACGGCCTCGAAGTTGTAGCCGCCCCGGTACGACGAGATCACCGAGATGCCCATCTTGGAGATGATCTTGAGCAGCCCGCCCTCGATCGCCTTCTTGTGGTTGAGGCACAGGTCGCGAAGGCTGAGGTCGCCCGTCAGGCCGCGCTCCAGGCGATCCAGGAAGCTGTCCTGCGCCAGGTAGGCGTTCACGGCCGTGGCGCCCACGCCCACCAGGACGGCAAACGCGTGCGTATCCAGGCACTCGGCCGAGCGGACGATGATGGAGACGTAGGAGCGCAGCCCCTTGCTCACGAGCCAGGCGTGCACCCCGCCCGTCGCCAGGATCATCGGCAGCGCCACGCGATCCGGCCCCGAAGCCTCGTCGGTCAGCACGATGGTCGAACACCCGCGCAGCGCCGCGTCCTCGGCCTCGGCGCGGATGCGGTCGAGGTTGGCGCGCAAGGCGTCGCCGGCCTGCGCCTCGGGCGCCGGGATCGGCATGGTGCAGTCGACGACGGCGATGTTCTTCTCGCCGATCTCGCCCACCACCCGCAGGAACATGCCGGTGGTCAGGACCGGGCTTTCCATGACGAAGACGTCGGTCTGGGTCTCGTCCTCGGCCAGGATGTTCCCCAGGTTCTTGAACCGGGTCTTCAGGCTCATGACCGCCGTCTCGCGCAGGGAGTCGATCGGCGGGTTGGTCACCTGGCTGAAGTTCTGCCGGAAGAAGTGACTCAAGGGGCGGTACTGGTTCGACAGGACCGCGAGCGGCGTGTCGTCGCCCATCGACCCCACGGCCTCCTTCGCCTCCTCAACCATGGGAGCCAGGATCAGCTCCAGGTCCTCAAGGGTCAGGCCGGCGGCGGTCTGCCGGCGGACCAGCTCTTCGCGGGCATACATGCGGGGCTCGTCGCCGGGCCCGATGCGGGCCTCCAGCTCGACCATGTTGCCCAGCCACTTGTCGTAGGGATGCTCGGCGGCCAGCCGGTCGAGGATCGCCTCCTCGTGGTAGAGGCGGCCCTCCACCAGGTCGACGGCGATCATCCGACCGGGCTCGACGTGGGCCTTGCGCACGATCCGGCTCTCCTCGACCCGGCACATGCCGGCTTCGGAGCCCACGATCAGCAGGCCGTCCGACGTCTCGGCCACCCGCATCGGGCGCAGCCCGCTGCGGTCCTTGCCGGCCACCACCCAGCGTCCGTCGCTGGCGCAGATCGCGGCGGGGCCGTCCCACGGCTCCATCACCGCGTTGCAGTACGAGAACAGCGCCTTGTGGCTGTCCTTGATCTGCTCCGGCGAGCGCGCCGCCCAGGCCTCGGGCATCAGCAGCGTCTTGGCCATCGGCGCCTCGCGGCCGGCGCGCACCAGTACCTCGAAGGTGTTGTCCAGCGCCGCGGAATCCGATCCGCCCGGCTGGATCACCGGCTTGATGTCGTCCTGGTAGTCCCCGAAGGCCCCGGCCGCCATGCGGATCTCGTGGCTCTTCATCCAATTGATGTTGCCCTTCACGGTGTTGATCTCACCGTTGTGCGCCAGCATCCGGAACGGCTGGGCCAGCCGCCACTCGGGGAAGGTGTTGGTGGAATAGCGCTGGTGGAACACCGCCACCGCCGCCTTGAAGCGCGGGTCGGTGAGATCCGGATAGAACTCGTCGATGTGCTGAGCCAGGAACATGCCCTTGTAGATCAGCGCCCGGGCCGACAGCGAGCAGATGTAGAAGTGCTGGATGTTGGCCGCGGCCACGCGCTTCTCGATCCGCTTGCGGCAGAGGAACAGAGCCCGCTCCAGCGCCTCGCCCTCCAGGCCCTTGGGCGGCGACAGCATGATCTGCTCGATCTCGGGCCGCGTCGCGTTGGCCTTCTCCCCGATCACCGAGGTGTCGATGGGCGCCTGCCGCCAGCCATAGATGTAGAAGCCGAAGCGCAGGGCCTCGCTTTCCACGATGGTCCGGCACGCCTCCTGAGCGGCGAGGTCGACGCGGGGCAGGAACACCTGGCCGACCGCGATGGGCCCGGGGCGCACCTTGTGGCCGATGCGCTCGACGTGGGCGGCGAAAAAGTCCTGCGGCACCGAAACCAGCACGCCGGCGCCGTCGCCGGTCTTGCCGTCGGCGTCGATGGCGCCCCGGTGCCAGACAGCCTTCAGCGCGCGGATCGCCAGCTCGACGACCTCGCGGCGCGGCTGGCCGTCGATCGCGCAGACGAGGCCGACGCCGCAAGCGTCGTGCTGCTGCGTGATGTCATAGCCGTTGGCCTCGATGAGGCGGGCGCGGTCGCGTTCGTAGCGGTCGGTGAACTCGGTCATCGTCGTCACTCCGCGGCGATCAGGTCGGCGCGGGCGTGCGCCTCGAGGTAGCGGTGGATGGCCTCGGCCGCGTCGCGGCCATCGCGGATGGCCCAGACGACGAGCGAGGCGCCGCGGACAATGTCGCCGGCGGCGAAGACGCCCGGGATCGCGGTCTGGAGGTTGCGCAGGTCGGCCTTCACCGTGCCCCAGCGGGTGACGGCCAGCTCCGGCGCCGCAAAGGCGGTTGGCAGGTCCTCGGGATCGAAGCCGAGCGCCTTGATGACGAGATCGGCCGAGAGGTCGAAGTCGCCGCCGGGGACTTCCTCCGGCGCCTGCCGACCCGAAGCGTCCGGCGCGCCCAGGCGCATGCGCGCCGCCACGACGCCGGCCGCCTTCAGCGCGTCGCCCGTCACGGCCTTCGGCGCGGCCAGCCATTCGAAGACCACGCCCTCTTCCACCGCATGGCTCACCTCGCGGTCCGAACCCGGCATGTTGGCGCGGTCGCGACGGTAGAGGCAGGTGACCGAGGTCGCGCCCTGGCGGATGGCGGTGCGCACGCAGTCCATCGCGGTGTCGCCGCCGCCCACCACCACGACTGCCTTGCCCCTGGCGTCCAGGGCGCCGGAGTCGAAGTCCGGCACGGCGTCGCCCAGGCCCTTCCGGTTGGAGGCGATCAGGTAGTCCAGCGCCGCGACCACGCCGGTCGACCCGGAGCCCGGGATGGCCATGTCGCGCGCCGCGTAGACGCCCGTGGCGACCAGGACGCTGTCGTGCTTCTCGCGCAGCTGGGCCAGCGTCGCATCGCGACCGACCTCGAAGTTCAACACAAAGACGACGCCGCCCTCGGCCAGCCGGCGCGTGCGCCGCTCGACGATGTCCTTCTCCAGCTTGAACCCGGGGATGCCGTAGACCAGCAGGCCGCCGGGCCGGTCGTGGCGGTCATAGACGGTGACGTCATAGCCCAGCTCGCGCAGGCGCTCCGCCGCCGCCAGACCCGCCGGTCCGGCGCCCACGATCCCCACCGAGCGGCCTCGCGCTTCCCCGGCGGCCAGTGGCTTCACCCAGCCCATCTCCCAGGCCTTGTCGGTCAGGTACTTCTCGACCGAGCCGATGGTGACGGTGCCGTGACCCGACTGCTCGATGACGCAGTTGCCCTCGCAGAGGCGGTCCTGCGGGCAGATGCGGCCGCAGACCTCGGGCATGGCGTTGGTGGCCTGGGAGAGCTGGTAGGCCTCCTCCAGCCGCCCCTCGGCGGTCATCCGCAGCCAGTCGGGGATGTTGTTGTGGAGCGGACAGTGCGTCTGACAGAACGGCACGCCGCACTGGCTGCAGCGCGAGGCCTGCTCAGTCGCCTTGGCGTCGATGAACTCGCGATAGATCTCGTGGAAGTCGCCCGCGCGCGCGGCAGCGTCCCGCTTCTCAGGCGTCGCCCGCGGCGTGACCGTGAACTTCAGCATGCGCTCGGCCATGGGGCCTCTCAATCTGTCCGAGCCGGCCATCTAGAGCGCGATTTCAGCGCTGGAAAGGTCATTGTCTATTTTATGGATTATATGAGCGGGCGTTCGAAGCGTTCAGCAGGCGTCCCGTTCTTCATTCGCCTATTTAGTCCAATTTTAAGATCATTGCGTTTCTCCCTATGGTCGGAGTACGGGTCGGTCGTCGCCGAATCCCTCGCGATTTGAAGTGAGCGCGCCGTGCTGCCGGACTGGGTCTATGCCGTCATCCTGGGGATCATCGAGGGCCTGACAGAGTTCA
The DNA here is from genome assembly GCF_965284355.1 of Phenylobacterium sp. Taxonomy (NCBI): domain Bacteria; kingdom Pseudomonadati; phylum Pseudomonadota; class Alphaproteobacteria; order Caulobacterales; family Caulobacteraceae; genus Phenylobacterium; species Phenylobacterium sp. The sequence goes on from NZ_OZ260078.1 coordinate 2,211,782, forward strand.
TTCCGGTCTCGTCGACCGGCATGATGCTGCTGGCCAAGCAGGCTCTGGGGCTGCCCAACGGCTTCTGGGACACCTTTGCGGTGATGATCCAGCTGGGCGCCATCCTGGCCGTGGTCGTCCTCTACTTCGGCAAGCTCTGGAAGCAGGTGGTCGGCCTGCCGACCGACCCCGAGGCGCGGAAGTTCGCGCTGACCGTGATCGTGGCGTTCCTCCCCTCGGTGGTGCTGGGCCTGATCTTCCACGACTTCATCAAGGCGGTGCTGTTCGACAACCCGACGGTCCAGTGCATCTCGCTGATCATCGGGGGCGTCGTCCTGCTGTTCATCGACCGCCTGGCCCCCAAGCCCGTGGCGCACGATCCCTTCAAGCTGCCGATCCTGAAGGCGCTGGCCATCGGCCTGTTCCAGGTGCTGGCGATGATGCCGGGCGTCTCACGCTCGGGCGCCACCATCGTGGGCGGCATGCTGTTCGGCGTGGAGAAGCGCGCGGCCGCCGAGTTCACGTTCTTCCTGGCGATCCCGACCATGCTGGGCGCGTTCGTGCTCGACGCCTGGGAAAGCCGCGATCAGCTGACCGCCGATACGATGCCGCTGATCGCCATCGGCTTCGTGGTCGCATTCCTGGTGGCGATCGTGGTCATCCGCACCATGCTGGCGGTCGTCACCAGCCGCGGCCTCGCGCCGTTCGGCTGGCTGCGGATCGCGATCGGCGGCGTCGGCCTGGCGCTGCTCAACTTCGCCTAGGGCTTAGGCCCGACCGGCTTCCATCTCGCGCGCGTCCTGGTCGGCGTACTGGCCGCCCTTGCGGTAGCGATAGAGGTAGGTCGGCAGGATCGCTTCTAGCGTCGTGGGCGTGACGCCCAGCTCCCTGAGGCCGGGGTATTGGCCGCTGACCACATTGTCGACGGTCAGGCTTTCGACCTGGTCGGCGGTGACAGGCGGGGGCAGCAGGAACGACCCGAAGTCGGCGACGCTGCCCAGCATCCGCGCCACGGGCCACGGCACGGGAACGAGCAGGCGCCGCTGCCCGGTTTCGGCGAGCAGCATCTCCATCAGCGCCTTGAAGGTGAATACGCCGGGACCGCCCAGCTCGTAGGTCTGCCCCGCGGCCTCGGCGTCGCTGACCACACGGGCCAGAGCCCGGCCGACGTCGCCCACGAACACGGGCTGGAAGCGCGTCTCGCCGCCGCCGATCAGCGGCAGCGCGGGCGAAAGCTGGGCCATGGCGGCGAAGCGGTTGAAGAAGCCGTCGCCGTTGCCGAACACGATGGAGGGCCGCACGATCACGGCGTCGGGACGGACTTCGCGAACCGCGGCCTCGCCCTCGGCCTTGGTGCGGGCGTACTTCGACGGGCCGTCGGCGTCGGCGCCGAGCGACGACATCTGAACCACCCGACCCACGCCCTGGGCTGCGGCCACCTCGGCCACGGTCTTGGCGCCCATCGCGTGGATGGCCTGGAAGCCTTGGCGGCCGGTCTCGCGCAGCACGCCGGCGAGGTTCAGCGAGGCGCCGGCGCCCTGCAGCGCGCGCTCGATCGAGGCGCGGTCGCGGATGTTGGCCTGAACGACGTCGATCTGCCCCACATCGCCCAGCAGGCGCATCTTGTAGGCCAGGTTCGGGTTGCGAACGGCGACGCGCACGTTCCAGCCGGCCTTGGCCAGGAACCGGACGGCCTGCGTGCCGACGAAGCCGGAGCCCCCGAAGACGGTGACGAGGTTCTGCATGGCGGTTTCAAATACCCCTGGAAGTCGCCTGCGGATTAGACGATGCGGCCGCGCGCCGCAATGCATGCTCCCCCTGGCGAGGGAGCTGGCGCGCAGCGGCGGAGGGGGCATGGCGTCGCACCTGCGACGCCATGGGGTGAAAGACTCTCGCCAAGGCCCCGTTGACGCCGTCCAGACCTTGCCATAAGTAGCCGCCTCCCGATCCGACGGACGGGGCCCAGGTGGCGGAATTGGTAGACGCGCTGGCTTCAGGTGCCAGTGGCTTAACGGCCGTGAAGGTTCGAGTCCTTTCCTGGGCACCACCGTTGGGGGTGGTCGCCACTCTCTCCAGACCTCAGTTCATCTTGAAGCGGATCGGCACCGATTTCGGGCCGCAGACGAAGCTGGCTTCCATGCGGCGGGGCTGGCCGTCCAGTTCGACCGACTCGAGGCGGGGGAGGAGTTCCTCCCAGAGGATGCGCATTTCCATTCGGGCGAGGTGCTGGCCCAGGCAGACGTGGGCGCCGTAGCCGAAGGCGATGTGCTTGTTGTTGGGCCGCGTGACGTCGAAGTCGAAGGGATTGTCGAAGACGGCTTCGTCGCGGTTGCCGGAGGGGTAGCTGAGCAGCAGCCAGTCGCCCTTGGCGATCTTGCGGCCGGCCAGTTCGGCGTCGGCGGTGGCGGTGCGCATGAAGTGCTTCACCGGGGTCTCCCAGCGGATCGACTCTTCAATCAAGCCCTTGATAAGGCTCGGGTCTTCCTTCACCGCGCGGAACTGCGCCGGCCGCTCGGCCAGGGCCCAGAGGGCGCCGGCGGTGGTGCTGGAGGTGGTGTCGTGGCCGGCGGTGGCGGCGATGATGTAGTAGCTCATGGCCTCGAGGTGGCCCAGCGGCTGGCCCTCGATCTGGCCGTTGGCGATGACGCTGGCCAGGTCGTCGCGCGGATTGCGCCGGCGGTCCTCGGTCATCTCGTTGAAGTAGACGATGAAGTCGGCGACCGTGGCCTGCAGGTTGGCCAGCGCCTGGTCGGTGTCGTCGACCTTGCCCTGGGCGCGGTTGAGCTCAGGGTCGGCGCTGCCGAACAGCTCCTGGGTCAGCTTCAGCATGCGCGGCTCGTCGGCCTCGGGCACGCCCAGCACCTCCATGACCACATGCAGCGGGTAGAGGAAGGCCACGTCCTTGGCGAAGTCGCAGCGGTCGCCCTTGTCGGCCATGCGATCGATGAAGCCGCGGGCGATCTCGCGGATCCGAGCCTCGAGCGCGCGCAGGTTCTGCGGCGCGAACGACGGCTGGGTCAGGCGGCGGTAGTTCCCGTGGTCGGGATTGTCCATCTGGACCAGCGATCGGACCAGGTGCGGCGAGCCGCCCATCATCTGGCGCACCTTCAGGTCGGCCTCGATGGTGGTCAGCACGGTCGAGCGATCGCCGTTGTGGAACAGCTCGTTCTGCAGTTCGACCTGGCGGATGTCGTCCTGGCGGGTGACCACCCAGAACGGATCGAAGCCCTCGGGATGGGCCACGTCCAGCGGCGCCTCGCGGCGCAGGTAGGTGAAGGCCTCGTCGATCGGCTGGCCGGCGGCATAGGCCTTGGGGTCGATGATGGTCTTGGCGATGTGATCGGGGATCATGACTGGCGTCCTGCAACGGGGCGTCCGAGACCGGCGCCCGCCTCGACCAGCAAGGTACGAGTAACTTGCTATACGTTCAACAACTAAGTACGGTTCCCCCATGAGCAATGCTGCCCAGGTCGCCGTCGGGCGACGCACCCAGGCGGAACGACGAGACGAGTCCGAGCGGCGGCTGCTGGACGCGACGGCCCATGTGGTGGCCAACCAGGGCGTCTCGGCCGCCACCTTCGAGGCGATCGGGCGCAGCGCCGGCTACAGCCGCGGCCTCGCCACCCAGAAGTTCGGGTCGAAGGACGGGCTGATCGAGGCCCTGATCGCCGACCTGCACGAGCGGCAGAACGCCCTGCTGGACGGCCACCACATCGCCGACCTGGGCGGGCTGGAGGCGGTGCTGGCCTATGTGGACCTGTACCTGCGCCACCTGGGCGACGGGGAAGCCACGCGCGCCTATTTCATGCTGCTGGCGAGCGCAGTCGCCGACGCCTCGCAGCTGCGGACCGCCTTCGCCCACTCGCACGAGCTGGTGAAGACCCGGCTGGCGGCGCTGGTCGAGCGCGGCCAGGCCGAGGGGTCGATCCGCCGCGAGGTCGATCCGCAGGCCGCCGCCCTGATGGTGGGCAGCCTGCTGCTGGGCCTGTCGGTGCAGTGGCTGGTCGATCCCGACACCGAGCTCGACGCCATTCGCACGACGAGCCTGGAGACCCTGCGGCTGGCCTTCGCCACATCCCGGGACCGCCCATGACGCAAGCGCCCTATAAGACCTGGCAGTGCCGGACCTGCGGCTATCTCTATGACGAGGAGGCGGGCGATCCGGGCGAGGGGCTGGCCCCCGGAACCCGCTGGGCCGACATCCCGGCCGACTGGGTGTGTCCCCTGTGCGGAACCCCCAAGTCGGACTTCGACATGATCGAGATCTAGAGGCCGTCCCCGGCCTAAATCCCCATCAGCGGGTCAGGCCGCTTTCGCGAGTTCGCGTCTCAAGCCGATAATGGCGGCGCCCACGTCGGCGCTGGCCGAGGCATATTCGGCGCCCGCATCCAGCAGCTTCCGCGCCACATCGTAGTTGCGGGCGTTGATCTCGCGGGCGACCCTGCCGGCCGCGCGGTGAAACACTGCATGCTTGGCGACCACGTCCTTGAAGACGGGCGAGGCGCCGCAGGCGCGCCTTCCGTCACCATGCAGCCAGCGTCCCAGTTCGCAGCAGTTGTCGGCGGCGATGCTGTCGGCGTCGACGCTCTCGCAGCGGTCGATCGCGCCCCGCAGCTTCATCTTCCACTCGGCGTGGGCCGTGATCGCATTGTCCAGGTTCATTGTAAGCTCCCCTTCCTTCGGGCGGTCGGAGCATCGGCGGTCGCCGTGAAGGCCCGCTTAACAGCGTCGGTCGTCGTGACAGGCGGTAGCGGGCGACCTATAAGCCGATAGAACGGTCGTCGAAGCGACCTCGGCCGGGAGCGCGCGATCGCGCCTGCGGCGCTGAAGTTGGAGTTCTCGGCGAAGTGACCACCCACGTCCATGAAGGCGACCTGCCGGCCGGCGCGCTGGCCGGCGCGACCGCGGTGGCGATCGATTCCGAGACCATGGGCCTGCGCCTGGGCCGCGACCCCCTCTGCGTGGTGCAGCTCTCGGACGGCGGCGGCGACGCCCATGTGGTGAAGCTGAACCGCGACACCTACGACGCCCCCAACCTGAAGCGCCTGCTGACCGATCCGGCGGTCGTGAAGATCTTTCACTTCGGCCGCTTCGATATCGCCATGTTCTGGCTGCACCTCGGGGTCGTGACCGCCCCCGTCTACTGCACCAAGATCGCCTCGAAGCTGGCCCGCACCTACACCGACCGCCACGGCCTGAAGGACGTGTCGCGCGAGCTGCTCAGCGTCGACATGTCGAAGGCCCAGCAGAGCTCGGACTGGGGCGCCGCCAAGCTTTCCGACGACCAGATCGCCTACGCCGCCTCGGACGTGCTGCACCTGCATGCCCTGCGCGAGCGGCTGGACGCCATGCTGGTGCGCGAGCGCCGCGACCACCTGGCCCGCGCCTGTTTCGAGTTCCTCCCGCACCGCGCCCTGCTCGATGTCGCCGGGTGGGAGGATGCGGACATCTTCGCCCATACCTAGGTAGGTCCCATGACGGCCGCCGATCCCGCCCTGCCCCAAGCGCCCCTGCCGCAGCCTCCGCTGTCCGAGCCCCGGCGCGCCGATTTCGAGCGCTGGCGTCGCCGTTCGCGCCTGATCCGCACGCTGCGCGTGGCGCTGCCGGCCGCGATCGTGCTGATCTTCGCGGGCCTGATCGGCAGCGTGGCCTGGTCCACCTTCAGCGCCCAGCCCAGGGCGGCCCGGGTGGGCGACGAACCCATCAAGCTGATGAACCCCCGCTTCGTCGGCCGCGACGACAAGGGCCGCGCCTTCATTCTCACCGCCGACTCGGCGATCCGCGACCCCAAGGACTACCAGCGCGTGATGCTGCAGAAGCCCAACCTGGTCCTCGACGAGAACGGCCCCGACCAGATGCGCATCAACGGCGCCTCGGGGATCTTCCACGAGCAGACCGGCAAGCTGGAACTGTCCAACGGCGTGCGCATGGCCGACAACAAGAACGCCTTCGCCACGGCCGCCTCGCTGTTCGACACCAAGACCGGCGAAGTCGTCGGTTCAGGCCCCATTCAGGGCGCGGGAGGTCTTGGAGAAATCAGCGCGGAGTCCTATGGCGTGTACGGCAAGGGCGACCGCATGGTCTTCAAGGGCGGTGTCCGCACCCGCCTCGAGCAGAAGAAGTGATGCGGCGAGCAAGGGCAGTCATGACGTCGTTCCGTTCCGTTTCCGTCTTCGCCCCCTCCTGTCTGGGCCTGGCCCTTCTGGGCGCGGTTCTGCTGTCGGGCCCCGTGATGGCCAAGGGCCTGGGCCCCAGCTCGGACGGCCCCATCGACATCACCGCCGACGAGCTCGAGGTGCAGAACAAGACCTGCATCTCCACCTGGCGCGGCAAGGCCGAGGCGCTGCAGGGCGACGCCCGCCTGCGCGCCGACATGCTGAAGGCGATCCTGGAGGTGAAGGCCTCGGCGCCCGGACAGTCGGCCGGCGGGACCGGCGCCTGCGGCGAGATGGTGCGCATGGAGGCGACCGGCAACGTCTATTACGTGACGGCCAAGAACCAGCGCGTGCGCGGCGACGCCGGCGTCTATGACGTGCAGGCCGAGACCGTCACCCTGACCGGCGACGTGGTGGCCGTGCAGGACGAGAACGTGCTGCGCGGCAGCCGGATGGTGTTCAACACCGCCACCGGCGAGGGCCGCATGGTCGGCGGCGGCGCGGGCGCCAATTCGAAGAACCGTCCGCGCGGCGTCTTCTATCCCTCGAAGAAGTCGGAAAGCCCCAAGAAGTGAACGCGCCGCAGCGGGTCGCCGCCCAGGGTATGAAGGCGCAGGGCGCCATCCCCAGCGAGGGGCTGGTCGTCGACAACGTCGGCAAGTCGTTCCGCGGCCGCGCGGTGGTGAAGGGCGTGAGCCTGCGCCTCTGCCGCGGCGAGGTGGCGGGCCTGCTCGGTCCCAACGGCGCCGGCAAGACCACGACCTTCTACATGATCACCGGCCTGATCCCGGCCGACTACGGCGCGATCTATCTCGACGGCGAGAACATCACGGCCCAGCCGATGTACCAGCGCGCCCGCATGGGCGTGGGCTACCTGCCGCAGGAGACCTCGATCTTCCGCGGCATGAGCGTCTGGGAAAACGTCATGGCCGTGGTCGAGCTGCGCCAGAACGACAACAAGAAGGCCCGCGAGACGGTCAGCCAGCTCCTGGAGGAGCTGCACATCGAGCACCTGAAGAACTCGCCCGCCGTCTCGCTGTCGGGCGGCGAGCGCCGAAGAGTCGAGATCGCCCGCGCGCTGGCCTCCGAGCCCAGCTTCATGCTGCTGGACGAGCCCTTCGCCGGCATCGACCCCCTGGCCATCGCCGACATCCGCGAGGTCATCAGCTACCTCAAGCAGCGCGGCATCGGCATCCTGATCACCGACCACAACGTCCGCGAAACCCTGGACATCATCGACCGCGCCTCGATCATCCACGCGGGCGAGGTGCTGTTCGAAGGCTCGCCGGACGAGATCGTGGACGATCCCGAAGTGCGGCGGGTTTACCTGGGCGATCGGTTCAGCTGAGGCGGGGGCGGCTGGTGGGCTGCGGCTGACTCAGCGGCGACACTAGAAGGTCCGCTTGAGGCCGTCTTAGGCTATGCTGCTGCGCGCGGGAGGGGGCGTCGCAATGGCTCGGTATGCGCCGTCGGATGTAGTGCTGGGATGTGGTGTTGCGATCGCACTTGCAGACTGTGTTGACGGCTCAGGCGAGTCTGTGGCCGCAGACCTAGCCAAGGGTTATCGCGGCTACGACGATTCCGCCGACCTAGAATCGCACTTCCTTGAGTGGGCGGAGATCGTGAGCGTAGCAGTCGGGGAAGGGAACTCCGATTGGAGAGCCCGCCAACTCTTTGCCCTCTCGGAGTTGGTCAAGCGCCGAACACCTGCTGGCCGGCCACGACCTTGGAAGCTGTTCAATGGGACGTGGTTCAACGCTGACAAGCGTTCGATCGCAGCGCGCAGGTCAGCGCTCATTACCGATCTCTCCGGCTACGTCATGCAGCTTCGTGGGTTACGTCGCCCTTAGCCCACGGTTGCTGAACGAGCCTGGGGCCAAGAAGACATCAGGACAGGAGCACCTGCCACCGCTGCTGGACGAGCCGTTCGCCGGCATCGACCCCCTGGCCATCGCCGACATCCGCGAAGTCATCAGCTATCTCAAGCAGCGCGGCATCGGCATCCTGATCACCGACCACAACGTCCGCGAAACCCTGGACATCATCGACCGCGCCTCGATCATCCACGCGGGCGAGGTGCTGTTCGAGGGCAGCCCGGACGAGATCGTGGACGATCCGGAAGTGCGGCGGGTCTACCTGGGCGATCGGTTCAGCTGAGGCGGGGGCGGTGGTGAGCTGCGGCAGGCCGTTTCGGTGGCGGCTCAGCCCTGGCCGCTGATCCCGCCTTGATGTAGGCCGACCAAATCGCGGAAGCACCGGGCGTGGTGGGCGGCGTCGCCCATCGGGTCGCGCTGTCGAGGCGACGGTTCGCGTGGCCGTGTCGGTAATCCTATTGCAGCTGAATCCGACTGAGACACGTACCGCCATGGGGCGGGATGTTTGCAAGACCGCCCGCCTGCTTCACAGCGAGCCGGAAAATCGTGACAGTTCCAACGTTCGCCGGGCGCGGGTCGTTGCGCCATGGGGCGCCGACAGGCCCCTGACAGGAGGGGCCGAAGCATGACGAACGACAATGACAACGACGTTTGGGGACATCGGAGCTCTACGGAATACACACCTGGAACCCCGAACTGGGTGATCGCCAAACGAAGGGAACAGGACGAGTTTGAAGCGCTGCAAGCCAAGCGCCTCCAAGAGGCTCTTGAAGAACGACGCCGCAAGACGCCCCCAAAGGCGCCCATAGAGTGGGCCGCCTACGCCGCTTGCCTGGCGGTTATCCTTGCCGTCCTGTTTGTCGTTCTCTTCTGGGACTACCTCTTGATGGCGGCGGCGACGGTTGTCGTGGTCGCGGCGCTCGGACTCTATTGGTATCGCCACGAAGCTTCCTGGGAGCGGAATGCTGAGCAGTCCGGCTGGTCCCAGGCGCTGATGTCCCGACGGACGCCCTTGATCATCACCGCCATCGTTCTCGTCGCAGTGACCATCGGGTGGGTTGTCTTCCTGCAGAATAAGGAGCGGCCAAGGCCCCCAGACCTTGGCGGTGAGACACCGCTACAGATTGCGCAACGCCTGCAGCAACACGACCAGGCGGTGAAGCGGACCGAGCTCAATGCCTTCGTTCGCGGCGAACTTCCCCAGACCTTCGCGGGACGTGCTCTCATCACAAATGGCGCGACGGCGTCGTTGGTGTCATCGGCCCAAGCCTCGCGCAATGTCGTCGAAGGATGCTGGTTGAGCGCGCTGTCGGACGCCACCGAGACGACGCGGGGCAACATTCGCAGCGGCGGGCTGAAGCGCGACGCCATCAAGAGCGCCCTCGGCGCCGAGGCGATCAGCAAGGCAAAGACCTGCGTTGGCTTGGCCGGAGCGACCCCAGCTGACCTGCCAACCGCCTCCATGACGGACGAGCGGATGCAGGCCGCGCTCGATGTGCTGTCGGCGGCGATAGAGGCAGAGACGCGATAGCCCTGCGTCCCTGGCATCATCGGGTGTTGGAGGACAAGATACCTAGCCTACCGCGGACGCGACACCTGTCCCCGGCCCGCGGCGGCTTGAGCGGCAGGGTCGCAAGGGAATAGGTGTCATGCCTCCGCCGCACCTTCTCGAGCGCGTCGGCCTGGCGCAACAGCTCGGCCCGGTCCTCAGCCCTGGGCGTCTGGGCGCGGCGGAAAGTTGGCGATCCCGTCCCCGTATCCCCAGGCGGACATCTGCGCGTCGGCGGCGGCCCAGCGGGCCAGGTCGCGGGCGCAGGCCATCGCCTGGGCCCACTCGGGATTGAGTCGCATCCAGGTGTGGACGGTGGAGCGGCTGGGCATGTCGGGGTCGCGGCAGATGGTGCGCAGGGGCTCGCCCGCGACCAGCCGGTCGAGGATGACGTCGCCGATCCCGTTCCGGAAACCCGACGGGAGGCCCACGCCGTCGAGGCCGCCCATCCGGCGCAGGGCCTGCGCCGTGGCGGCGAAGTCGGGGCGTTCGCGCAGCCAGCGCATGACCGTGGCGCGGGTGGGCATGCCGGGCTGGCGGCAGAGGCGGCGCAGGCCGTGGCCCTCGTTGAGGCCACGCCAGATGCGCCAGGCGATCTCGGCGCTGAACGGGACGCGGGGCTTTCGCATCCCCCCGGAGATAGGAACGGAACTTATAGGGAACAAGAGCGTCGGGCTGTCGGGACAACGGCGCCGATCCCCGGCCCCCAGCGGGTCGGCGGGCGGAGGGGAGGCATCATGTCGCCGCCCACCCGCGGCCTGACCAGGACCCGTCGGCGTTGCGGCAAAAGTGGCGACAACAGCTTCCTCGTCGCCGTCGGCGCGGGGCTCCCGCTTCAACCGAAGGCCCACCCCCTACTTCCGCCGGAACGAGCGCTCGTAGGCGTCGCGGGCGGCGGCGTCGTAGGCGCGGAGGGCCGGCTCGGTGGCGCCCTCGCCCTTGCCGCTCAGCAGCACGTTGACGTAGGCCGACCAGAGTTCATAGGCGCGGACGCAGCGGGCGTGGTGGGCGGCGTCGCCGCGGGGGTCGCGGTAGGTGGTGTAGCTTTCCTGGTTGTAGCCCGCGCAGGCGCCGGTGGGGGTGAGCCACTCCGTGCGCCCGTTGTGCTGGGCCAGCAGCTGTTCGCCGAAGGTGAGCGGGGCCCTCTGTACGGCGTCGGCGGGGGCGTAGCTGCCCGCGCGCACCTCCTGCTCCATCTCGTCGGCCTGGCGCAGCATCTCGGCCCGGTCCTCGGGCGTGAGGCTGTCCTTCAGCCGCTCGGCGTCGGCGCGGATCTGGCGGGCCAGGTCGAGCAGCTGTTGCGACGGCGGCGTCGCGGACGCCGGGGGCGCCTGGGCCAGGGCGGCGGACGGGGCGACGGCGGCGGCGAGGAGAGTGGCGATCAGGGCGAGGCAGACGGGACGCATCCGGGCACTCCGGTGAAGGTTACGAACCGGGAAGTACGGGAGGCGACGGGGTTTGGACGAGGGAAAATGCGCGACCGGCCGGTCACCCCTGATCGAGGCCGGGATGCTGGCGCAGCGAGCGGCGGAGCTGGGCGGCGCTGGTGAACCCGGTCTGGGCGGCGACGTCGGCCAGAGCGGCGTCCGCCCCGAGCTGACGGCGCGCCACGGTCAGGCGCATGTGCAGGACATCCTGGTAGGGCGTGCGGCCCACGGCGGCCTTGAACGCGCGCACGAAGTGGAACTTGCTGAGCCCCGCCACGCCGCTGAGGTCGGACAGGGTGAGCGGCGCGTTGAGGTTGGCGGCGATGAACTCGCGCACGCGCGCGACCTGGCCCGGGGCCAGCGTGGGCGCCCGGCGCGGGGACGGCTGGGGCTTGCCCCGCCACAGCGCGAACTCGACGATCGCGACGTCGCAGAGGGACTCGGCGAGCAGCCCCAGCATCGGCTCGTCGCGCGACATCGCCCGGTCGAGCTTGGCCAGGGTCTCGCAAAGCCCGCGGTCCTGGAAATAGACGGCCGGATCGTCGAAATTGGCCGAGCCCTGCAACGGCGCGGGGATGGCGGCCGCGTCGAAGTGGATGGCCACGAACGAGTTCGGCCGCGGCAGCGGATCGGTCCAGCCGGCGACGGGGACGCCGGCCGGGAGGAAGGTGATCTTGCGGCGAAGATCGGTCTGGCGGATGGGGGCGTCGCCGTTCACACGGATCTCTCCGTCGCGCATCACGATGTCATGCAGCGCGAGGTAGTGCGTCACGCCGGTGGTGGCGTATTCGAAGCGTGACGGCGCGAGCCCGACGCGTTCGGCGTCCAGCCAGGCGCCGGGCAGGTTGACGCGCTCGGGCGCGCCGTCCGCTCCAAACGTCAGTTCCACCTGGCTTCGCAACGGCGCTCGCTCTCACGGGTCGTGATGGCGGCAGACTGCTGGAATTCTCCCCAACTGCAAGTTTCCCTTGCATTTTCGGAGCAAAGCGCGACCAAAGATTGCTGTCAGAGCCGAAATTGCGCTATTCGGCGCCCTGCTCAGGCTGTTCTGGCGCGAGGCGTCCCATCCGATGCTGATGACCATGGGTTGGTGAACGATGGGAGCCCGTCCGCCGATTTCAGACGCAGAGTCGCCCACTATCGGCGCCCCGACGCCGCTGGCCGACACCGGACGGCGCGAAGGCGGCGCGAGCCTACAGGGGATCGCCCCGCACCCGGTGGTGAGCCGCGCCTCGGCTGTGTTCGTGCGAAACTTCCTGCAGGACGCGGCGATGGCCAGCGGCGGCGACTTCATCGACGCGATGATCCGCATGGCGATCACCGAGGCCAACGTGCGCCACGTCCTCGCCGACGACGCCGAAAGCCGTCGCTTCGCCGCCTTCGATCAGCCCGTGCCGGACGACCTCCGCCGCCCGGTGAGCATCCATGGCGTCTCGACATCCCTGTCGATGCCCTTCGAAACGGTGCGTCGGCGGGTCGCGCGTCTCACCAAGCGGGACCTGTGCTCGCCCGTTCCGGGCGGCCTCATCGTCACTCAGGCTCAGCTCTCCACCGAGGCCATGCGGGTCCTGCAGGACCGCACCTATCGCGGCGTCGTCGATCTGTACGCACGCGTCAAGCCGCACGCGCAGCTCAACGATGCCCGGGATGACGAGCCGGCTCTGGAGGTTTCGGCGCCTCCGGTGCGCGTCGTGACCCGCCCCGCGCTGTCGTATGTCCTGCGTTATCTGGAGTCCGCCGAGCCTGTGGCCGGAAGCATGCTCGACGGCATTCTTCTGATCTTCATCGCGGGCGCCAACATTCAGCACCTCGCCACTCCCGGCACGGACGCCGCCTCCGACGAGGTGGTGGACGACGCGTTGCGCCAACCCATCCCGGTCTTCGCCCTGGCGCGCGGCATGAGCTTGCCGGCGGAGACGGTGCGGCGCCACGTGAACGGCCTCGTCGAACAGGGACTATGCCAGCGTGACCATCGGGGCGTGTTTGTGCCCGCCGCCGTCTTGCGCTCTCCGGCCCTGACGGAGCATCGCGCGCGCAACCTCGTCAGCCTGCAGAGACTGTTCGCCGCGCTTCGGCGGGCGGGCGTCCGGTTGGACTGAAGGGGCCTAGGCCGCGACGACCGCAGGCTGAAGCGACGCCTCGCTGATCCCCGCCTCGGGCAGCAGGGCATTCAGCACCAGGCGGGTCAGCATCCGGCCCTCCAGCGTGAGGATGGCGTCCACCAGCGGCGGCGCGGATCCATAGTCCAGCACAGGCGGCGGGTGCAGCATTTCAGGCCCAACCGTGAAGGTCTCCTGCACGGCATCCACCAAGAGACCCACAACCCGCTCGTCCTGCTGGGCCACGATGTACACGTGCCGCGACGAGGCGGTGGTCTCGCCGAAGCCCAGGCGCTCGCGCAGGTCCAAAACAGGCATGACCACGCCGCGCAGGTTGATGACGCCCAGAACGTAGGGCGGCGCGTTGGGCATCGGCGTGGGCGGCGTCCATCCGCGGATCTCGCGCACCGAGCGGGTGTCGATGCAGAACTCCTGGCCGGCGATCTCGAACGAGATGAGCTCCAGCTTATCCCCGCTTTTCGCGGCCTCGCCGTGCATCAGAACTCGCTCCACTCGGTGTCGGCGCCCACCGCGGCCGCCAGCTTCGCCTGCTGACGGGCGACGGGGTTGGGCGCCGCGCGGTGGGAGGTGGACGCGACCAGTTCCGGACGGCTGGGCCGGGCGGCGGCCGCGCCGGTCTGGAAGCGTCCGATCAACCGCGTGAGTTCCTGCGATTCGGCGCGCAGGTTCGCCGCAGCCGCCGTCGCCTCCTCGACCATGGCCGCATTCTGTTGCGTGACCTGGTCCATCTGGTTCACCGCCGTGTTCACCTGGCTCAGGCCCGTGGCCTGTTCCTGCGACGACTGGGCGATCTCGCGGATCAGGCCGTCGATCTGGGTGACCTTGCCGACGATGCCCGACAGCGCTTCGCCGGTGTCGCCCACCAGCTTCACGCCGCGCCCGACCTGGCTGGTCGAGGTGGCGATCAAGGTCTTGATCTCCTTGGCGGCTTCGGCCGAGCGCTGAGCCAGCGCGCGGACTTCCGAGGCGACGACCGCGAAGCCCTTGCCCGCGTCGCCGGCGCGCGCCGCTTCGACGCCGGCGTTCAGCGCCAGCAGGTTGGTCTGGAACGCGATCTCGTCGATCACGCCGATGATCTGGGTGATCTGCTGGGCCGAGCTTTCGATCTCGCCCATCGCGGCCACGGCCTCTCGGACCACGTCACCCGACTTCTGGGCGTCGGTTCGCGCCTCGGAAGCCGCCGCAGACGCCTCCTTCGCGCCGTCGGCGCTGCGTTTCACCGTGGCGGTGATCTCGTCCAGGGCGGCTGCGGTCTCTTCCAGGCTCGCGGCCTGCTGCTCGGTGCGACGCGAGAGGTCGTCGGACGCCGCGGCGATTTCCGCCGAGCCGCCGCCGACGCTGACGCTGGATGCGGACACCGCGGCCAGCGTCTCGTCGAGGGCGTTCATGGCGTTGTTAAAGTCGCTGCGCAGCTTCTCGAAGGCCGGATCGGCGAGCTGCCCTACCCGGTGGGTCAGATTGTTCCGGGCCAGATTCTCCAGGCCCTCCGCGATCGACTCGACCGCCGCGACGCGGGCCGTCACGTCGGTGGCGAACTTCACCACCTTGGTGACCCTGCCCTGATGGTCGAAGATCGGGTTATAGGAGGCCTGGATCCAGATCTCCTTGCCGCCCTTGCCGAAGCGCTTGAACTCGGCGGCGACGAACTCGCCCGCCTGCAGCTTGCGCCAGAGCTCCTGGTACTCCCCGGACCGGGCGTAGCCGGGCTCGACAAACATGCTGTGGTGGCGGCCCTGGATTTCGCCCAGCGCATAGCCCAGCGCACTCAGGAAGTTCTGGTTGGCCGTGACGATCTCGCCTGACGGGGTGAACTCGATCATCGCCTGGGCCCGCGAGATCGCTTCGATCTTGCCCGCGTGGTCGGCGCTGCGCAGCTTCTCCTCGGTGATGTCGGTCGCGACCTTCACGACCTTGATCACCGCGCCCCGCGCGTTGCGAACGGGATTGTACGAGGCCTGGATCCAGACCTCCCGCCCGCCCTTGCCGATGCGCAGGTACTCGCGGGCGTCAAACTCGCCGCGCCCGAGCTTCGTCCAGAACGCCGTGTAGTCATTGCTGCGGGCGTATTCGGGCTCGACGAACATGCTGTGGTGCTGGCCGACGATCTCGGCGGCGGCGTACCCCATCGCCCGGCAGAAGTTCTCGTTGGCCGAGAGGATCTTGCCCTTCGGGTCGAACTCGATGACGGCCAGAGAACGATGCATCGCCTCGAGCGTCGCGGCTGCATCCTTGAAACCACCCTTGTGGATACCGATCACGATTGAGCCCTCCTCTTCGTTCGCGTTGCTTCGAACCACTCCAGAAACCTATCCCGACGACGACCTTTAATCTTAATCACCGGCCGTATGGACAACTTAGGATCTTTAGTATGTTCAAACAGACAGTCTTCATGACAATTTTCGCGAAAAACCTCTTGCGATCGGAATGCCTAACAACGATATAACTATGAACATGCCACTCACCATTTTGAGCAATGCGCTGAGCATCAGGCATCCCTAGCTGAATACTTGATCTTTAGTTGAGCGCATCCGGACGGCAACGTAAGGTCGCAACGCGGCTATCCGTTGCAACTTCCACTCACGTCACGCCGCGCCCGGCGCATTGCTGGCCGCGAAACGGTTTGCGGACGCGGAGCCGCAACGCCTAGGCTGGCGCGGCAGCACAGCCCTGTGCGACTGACGGGCGCGGCGAGGAGTCGATGCCCGCGGCCGCCAGACCGACACGCACGCCGGCCGCGGCCCCCGCGTCCGGGTCGGCGACCGAGGGCGCGCAGCTTGGAGAACCGATCCCCATGACCGTCCTCGTCTGGTTCCGGCGGGACCTGAGGCTTTCCGACAACCCGGCCCTGCAGGCGGCGTTGGCGACGGGCGGGCCCATCGTGCCGGTCTATGTCCGCGACGACGAGGACGCCGGCGACTGGCGGCCGGGCGGCGCGTCGCGCTGGTGGTTGCACGGATCGCTGGCGGCGCTGGACGCCGATCTGCGTCGGCGATCGGGGGGCGCGGGCCTGGTGCTGAGGTCGGGCCGGGCCGAGGCGGTGATCCCGGCGCTGGCCGCCGAAACCGGCGCGCGCACGGTGGTCTGGAACCGTCGCTACGAGCCCTGGGCGATCGCGCGTGATGGGGCGTTGAAGGCGGCGTTGCGCGCGGACGGACTCGCGGCCCGGTCGTTCAACGGCGCGCTGCTGGCCGAGCCGGCCAAGTTCTTCAACAAGACGGGCGGCCCCTATCAGGTGTTCACGCCGTTCTGGCGGGCCTTGCGCGCCGCCGCGCAGCCGCCCGCCTTCGTGCCCGCGCCCGACCGGGTGGAGATCGCAGGCGGCGTCGCGGGCGAGGCGCTGGACGACTGGGCGCTGCGGCCCAGCCGGCCGGACTGGGCGGGCGGCCTGCGCGAGGCCTGGACGCCCGGAGAGGCCGGCGCGCAGGCGCGTCTGGCCGCCTTCACGCAGAAGGCGGTGTTCGCCTATGCCGACGCACGCAACGTGCCCGGCGTGACGGGGACGTCGCGGCTGTCGCCGCACCTGCACTTCGGCGAGATCGGGCCCTGGCAGGTGTGGTGCGCAGCGATGGCGGCCGGCGAGGCAGCCCAGGGCGATCCGATGCCGCGCGGGGTCGAGACGTTCCTGTCCGAGGTGGGCTGGCGCGAGTTCAGCGCGCATCTGCTGTACCACTTCCCCACCCTGCCGACGGCGGCGCTGAAGCCCGAGTTCGATCGCATGTCCTGGCAGGACGACGCCGCGGGTCTGGCGGCCTGGCAAAAGGGACGGACCGGCTATCCGATCGTCGACGCCGGCATGCGCGAGCTGTGGGCGACCGGCTGGATGCACAACCGCGTGCGGATGATCGTGGCCTCGTTCCTGATCAAGGACCTGATGGTCGACTGGCGCCGCGGCGAGGACTGGTTCTGGGACACCCTGGTCGACGCCGACCTGGCGAGCAATTCGGCCAGCTGGCAGTGGGTGGCCGGGTCGGGCGCGGATGCGGCGCCCTACTTCCGGGTGTTCAACCCGGTGAGCCAGGGGGAGAAGTTCGATCCTGACGGGGCGTATGTGCGCAGGTGGGTCCCGGAACTGGCCCGGCTGCCCAAGGCGCTGATCCATGCGCCGTGGACGGCGACGACGGCGCAGCTGGACGCGGCGGGCGTGCGCCTGGGCCGCGACTATCCCCGGCCGATCGTGGATCACGCCGAGGCGCGCGAACGCGCGCTGGCGGCCTACGCCGAGATCCGCGGGAAGGACGCCGCGGCTACCTGAAGAAATCCTGAGGCGCCAGCGCGTCGTTCTCGGCCAGGCGCTGGATCATCGCGGCGTGGAGGCGGGCGTCGGTCTCAGCCGGGTCATCCTCGTCGATGTCGAGGTTGAGGCTCTCGGCGGTCTGGCGGCGGGACTCGGACGTGTCGGGCAGGCCGACCAGGGCGAAGAGCGCGCCCAGGTCATCGCGCCAGCCGCTGCCGAAGCCGGTGCGGGCCGCGCGGGCGTCGAGGATCATCGCCACGTCGGGCGGCGTCGCCATTCGGGTGCGGACCGGTGTCGGCGGCACGCGATGAGGGTCGCGGGCCGGCAACGGCGGTGCGTCGGACGGGGCGCCGGTGAAGGCGTCGTGGATTTTCTGCAGCATCCGCATCGGACGAACTCCATCGGGCGTGCGCCGCCCTCGCTGCGGGAACGGCAGGTCTGCGTCGCGGTTCCGGCGCGTCCGCGGGATCGACTGCGATGACGGCGCGTTGGCGAGGACATGGCCCTGCACATCCGCGCCGACCTCACCTACGATTTTCCGTCGCCCAGCGAGACGCTGCTGTTGCTGGAGGCGTCTCGCGACGCCGACCAGACGGTGCTGCGCGAGCGGCTGTCCGTCACGCCACAGAGCGATCTGGTGCGCCTGGACGACGGGCCCAGCGGCGAGCGGCGCGCGGTGTTCACCGCCCATGGACGGGTGCACATTCTCTATGACGCCGAGGTGTCGGTGCGGCGCGAAACGCCCCGCCTGGAGGGGGCGGCCCAGGCGCCTATCCGCGACCTGCCGCCCGGCGTCTTGCGCTACCTGCGGCCCAGCCGGTTCTGTCCGTCCGACAGCTTCGAGCGCTTCGTGAATCGCGAGTTCGGGGCCCTGCGCGGCGGCGACCGGGTGGCGGCGATCCTCGACTGGATCGAGGGGCATGTGGACTATGTCGCCGGCGTCAGCGACGCCCAGACCACGGCGCTGATGACGTTCGCCGACCGCGCCGGCGTGTGTCGCGACTTCACGCACCTCGCCATCTCGCTGCTGCGCGCCAGCGACATCCCGGCCCGCGCGGTCAGCGCCTACGCCTGGAAGCTGGATCCGCCCGATCTGCACGCGGTGACCGAGGTGTTCGTGGGCGGCGGCTGGCGGCTGGTGGACCCCACGCGCAAGGCGGAGGTGCGCGACCTTGTGCGGGTGGCGACCGGGCTGGACGCCGCCGACATCGCCTTCATGAGCGTGTTCGGCCGGGCCTCGCTGGTGTCGCAGTCGTTCGCGGTGACCCAGTCCGACGACGAGACGTCCCAGAGCGTGGGCCGCCTCGAAGCCGTCGAGGTCTGATCGGCCGTCAGGCGATCAGCTTCTCCATCTCGTCGAGGGTCTTCTCGAACTTGCCCAGCATGGCGCGGAAGGGCTCGGGCGTCGTCATGTCGACGCCGGCGCGCTTCAGGACGTCCACCGGATAATCCGAACCACCGGCCTTGAGGGCCCCCAGGTAGGCCTCGCGCTCCTTGACGCCCCCGCCCAGGATCCGCTCGGCGAAGGCCGAGGCAGCCGTGACCGAGGTGGCGTACTGGTAGACGTAGAAATTGTAGTCGAAGAAGTGGCCGGGCAGCGCCCACTCCAGGCCGTAGACGTCTTCGATCTGCACCCTGGGGCCGTGGTAGCGCTTGAGCAGGTCGAGGTAGATCGCCGAGGCCCGCTTGCCCGACAGGGCTTCGCCCTTCTCGGCCGTCTCGTGGATGGCCAGCTCGAACTCGGCGAACATGGTCTGGCGGTAGAAGGTGGCGCGCATCATCTCGCAGACGCGATCCAGGTAGAACAGCTTCTCCGCCTTGGTCTTGGCGCCCTTGACCATGTGGGCGACCAGCAGCTGCTCGTTGACGGTCGAGGCGACCTCGGCGGTGAAGGTGGGGTAGCCCGCCAGCTCCCAGGGCTGGGCCTTCTGGGCCAGCAGGGTGTGCATGGCGTGGCCCCACTCGTGGGCGTAGGTCGACAGGCCCTCGTAGTTGTCGGTGTGGTTCAGCAGCATGTACGGGTGGACGTCGTAGGCCGCGCCGAAAACGTAGGCGCCGCCGCGCTTGCCGCGGCTGGGATAGACGTGGACCCAGGGCTTGGACGTGGCGTCGGCGAAGGTCGCCGAGTACTCGGGCCCCAGCGGCTTCATGGCTTCCAGCGACAGCTTGCGGCTGGTCGCCAGATCGAACTTGGCGTCCAGCTTGGTCACCGGGGGATAGAGGTCCCAGTAGCCCATGTCGGACAGGCCCAGCAGCCGGCGGCGCAGGTCGAAGTAGCGGTGCAGGATGGGCAGGCCGCGGTTCGCCTCGGCGATCAGGGTCCGGTAGACGGCCTGCGGGATGTTGGGGCCGTCGACGGCGGCGGCCAGGCTCGACTCGTACTTGCGGGCCTTGGCGTTGAAGATGTCGCCGTTGACCTTGGCCGACAGCGAGGCGCCCAGGCTGCTCTCGAAGCCCTTGAAGGCGTTGAAGAAGGTGTCGAACACCATCTTTCGCTCGCCGCGGTCGGCGGCGGTGCGGGCGCGGGTGTAGCCCTGCTGGTCCAGGCGGACGTCGGCGCCGCCGACCTTGACCGTGGGCCAGGGGATGTCGGAGGCGACCAGCTGCGTGCGGATGTTGCGCGGGCCCTGCAGCGGGTTGCTGGCGGCCGCCAGCAGCGCCTCGCCTTGGTCGTCCAGGGTGTGGGCGGCCTGGCGTAGGGTGTCCATCAGGCCGAAGCGGAACTTCTCCAGGCCCGGGTCGGCCTTCACGAAGCCTTCGATCGTCCGGCGGCCGACACGCAGCAACTCGGGGCTGGTCCAGGCGGTGGCTTCGCCCAGCTTGGCGCTGAGGGCCTGGGCGTTCTGCCGGCGCTCCTGGTCGACGGCGACCTGCAGGTCTTCGTCGCCCTTCAGGGTGGCGTAGACGAAGAGGCGCGCCACCCGCTTGGTGATGTCGGAGATCAGCTGCATCGCGGCCTTCAGCGTCGCGGCGCTCTCGCCCAGCCGGCCCTTGTAGGCGGCGATCCCGGAGAGGGCGGCTTCCACCGCCTTGCGCTCGGTCTCCCAGGCTTCGGGGGTGGGATAGAGATGGGTCAGGTCCCAGACGGTCGGCAGGGCCGCGTCCGCGGCGTTTGCGGCGGCGGGCGCGAAGGCCGCGGCGGCCGCGAGCAGCAGCGCCTGGCGGCGGCTGACGTCGTTCATGGCGTGTAACTCCCCAGGGTCTGGGGTTACGCTTAGGGGCGCCGGGGGTCCGCGCCAAATTACCGAAAAGTCACGGTGGCGAGCGGGCGTCGTGGCGCGACGAGCGGGGCGCGCGCCCTCATATCCCTTCTGAACGTCATGGCCGGGCTTGTCCCGGCCATCCAGAAGCACCGCCTTAGCAGGAGACCCGCAGCGGCGCCGTTCGTACCCGTTCCGGAAGCCGCCTCGTATCTGGGTGGCCGGGACAAGCCCGGCCATGACGTTCCTATTTGTGGCGGGGGCCTAAGCGCTCTCGCGGTGATCCTTGTGGCTGGCCTGCATGCGTTCCCACTGTTCCTGCTGGTGGCGGCGCCAGCGGGCGCGCAGGGACGCGGGACGGTCGGGGTAACGGTCCTCGGTGAACTCGGCGCCGGCGACGCGGTCGGTGCGGAAGCTGCGGAAATCGGAACGCATCTCGCACCAGGCCATGATCAGGCGGCTGGTCTCGTAATAGCCGATGGCGAAGGGCCAGACGGTGCGCCGGGTCTCGCGGTCCTGCTCGTCGCGGTAGGTGAGGATCAACTTGCGGCCGGCGCGGATCTGCTGGCGCACACCCGCCATGTCGATGTTGTCGGGCGTGGTCTTCCAGCTGGGCGCGGCGCGGGTGGCGGGCTCGACCACCAGGGGGCGGAGGTTCTCGGGGATCACCGCGCCGATCTTGGCGATCAGGTCCTCGGCGGCGCGGCGCAGCACCGGGTCGCCCCGGGCGGCCACCATCTGGGCGCCCAGCACCGCGGCCTCGATCTCGTCGGGCGTCAGCATCAGCGGCGGCAGGTCGAACCCGTCCTCCAGGATGTAGCCGACGCCGGCCTCGCCCCGGATCGGCGCGCGCTGGCCGATCAGGTCGGCGATGTCGCGGTAGACCGTGCGCTTGGAGGTCTCGAGCTCCTCGGCGATGGCGTCGGCCGTGATCGGCTTCTTCCCGCGGCGCAGGATCTGGATGATCTGGAAGAGACGATCCGCCCTTCGCATGTTCTTGCACCGTTCTGCTGACAGGATGCTGTCAGCAAGGCCCTGCCATGGTGCCGGTGTCAAGCAAGGCGGTTGGGCAAGGGAGAGGACCGATGATCACGCTTTATGGGTTGGGCGAGGGGTTCGGCCTCCCGGAGATCAGCCCTTATGTCACCAAGACCGAGGTGCAGCTGAAGATGGCGGGCCTGGGCTATGTGAAGGCGCTGGCGCGGCCGGAAAACTCGCCCAAGGGGCAGATGCCGTTCATCGACATCAACGGGACGAAGGTGGCGGACTCCACCTTCATCCGCGCCTTCCTGGAGCGGACCTACGGCCTCGACTTCGACGAGGGGCTGGACGGCGTACAGCGGGCCCAGGCCTGGGCGATCGAGCGGATGATCGAGAACCACTTCGGCTGGGCGATGATCGCCGAGCGGTGGCTCTGCCCGGCCAACTTCGCCAAGGGCCCGGCCCACTTCTTCGACGGCGCGCCCGAGGGCGTCCGCGAGATGGTGCAGGGCCAGGTGCGCAGCAACATTCACGCGGTGGGGATAGGCCGTCACACCGACCTGGAGATCGTGGCCCTGGCCGTGAACTCCCTGGCGGCGGTGTCGGCGATCCTGGGCGACAAGCCCTACCTGTTCGGCGCGCGTCCCTGCGGCGCGGACGCCACCGTGTTCGGGATGCTGGCGGGCGTGCTGACGCCGTTCTTCGAGGGCGAGATCCGCCGCCGCGCCGAGGGCTTCGGCAACCTGGTCGCCTACGTCGACCGGCTGATGGCCCAGTTCTACCCCGCGTTTGAATGGGACCTGGAAGCCGCTGTGAGGAAACCCGTCGCCGCCTGACCCCTCGCAGGCGCTGTCGCCAACTGGGCCTCCGCACGCGCGGGGGCCCTCTTTTTTGGGCCCGTCTGAGGAGGTGCGACAGGGCGCGCCGGCAGAATTTGCCCGCGTTAACCAGTCAGTGGGGAAGCCCGCCTAGCTTGAAGCAAGAAACAGGCCACGGGGGCGGGTTCTTTGGCGCTCAGCGCACGACTAGAGGTTCGGCAGGGACAGGGGCTGGTCATCACCCCCCAGCTGCAGCAGGCGATCAAGCTGCTGCAGATGTCGAATCTCGAACTCGAGGCCTTCGTCGAGACCGAACTCGAGCGCAATCCGCTGCTGCAGCGCGACGAGCGCGACAATGAAGCCGACGAGGCGCCGGTCGCCGACAGCGCGGTCACCAACGAACATGCGGCCGACGCCGATGCGCGCGCCGACATGGACACCACCTACGACGAAGCTTCGCCCGGCGAGCGCGCCACGGGCGACGCGCCGGATGTGGCGGATGCCCCCGCCGCCGACGCCGGCGGCGCCATCGACTGGTCCAAGGCCGGCTCGGGCGGCAGCTTCGACCGCGACAGCGAGCTGGGCGACGGGGCGCTGACCCGCGAGAAGACGCTGATCGAACACCTGCAGGAACAGCTGGCCGCCTCGGGGCTGCGCGGGCCCGACCTGATGATCGCCGGCATGCTGATCGATGCGGTCGACGAGGGCGGATACCTGCGCGCCGAGGTTGGCGAGGTGGCCCAGCGCCTGGGGTGCGCCGCCGAACGCGTCGAGGCGGTGCTGACCGTGATCCAGGGCTTCGACCCCGTGGGCGTCGCCGCGCGCGACGTGCGCGAATGCCTGATGATCCAGCTGAAGGACCGGAACCGCTACGACCCGGCGATCGCCGCGATGCTGGACAACCTGCCGCTCCTGGCCAAGCGCGACCTGGCGGCGCTGCGCAAGGTGTGCGGCGTCGACGACGACGACCTGCGCGAGATGATCGCCGAGATCCGCGGCCTGACGCCCCGGCCCGGCGCCGCCTTTGCGGGCGGCGAGCCGGCGACGCCGGTCACGGCGGACGTGTTCGTGCGCGAGGGCGCCGGCGGCATGTGGAACGTCGAGCTGAACTCCGACACCCTGCCCCGCCTGCTGGTCGACCAGCGCTATCACGCCCGGGTCTCGGGCCAGACCAAGACCGACCAGGAAAAGACCTTCGTCGCCGACTGCATGGCGCAGGCCAACTGGCTGATGAAGAGCCTGGACCAGCGGGCCCGCACCATCCTGAAGGTCAGCTCCGAGATCGTGCGCCAGCAGGACGCGTTCCTGGCCTATGGCGTCGAGCACCTGCGGCCGCTGAACCTGAAGACCGTCGCCGACGCCATCGGCATGCACGAATCGACCGTCAGCCGTGTGACCTCGAACAAGTACATGGCCACGCCGCGCGGCCTGTTCGAGATGAAGTTCTTCTTCACCTCGGCGATCCAATCGTCCGAGGGCGGCGAGGCCCACTCGGCCGAGAGCGTGCGTCACAAGATCAAGCAGCTGATCGACGCCGAGCTGCGCGACGAGGACGTCCACTCGGACGACGCCATCGTCGATATCCTGAAGGCCGCGGGCGTCGACATCGCCCGCCGCACCGTCGCCAAGTACCGCGAGGCGATGCGCATCCCCTCGTCCGTCGAGCGCCGGCGGATGCTGAAGACCCCCGCGTAGGGCCAAAACGCCACAATCGCTGAACTTTTCCAGGCGCTCGGACCTTCCAGCCCTTGGCGCAGCACGTGTGGCGCTCCAGATGCGATTGTGATGTCCGAGACCGTGCACCCTGCCGAATTGCCGGAAGCCGAGCTGCCGCTCTCGGCGGTGCTCGCGGACATCGCCGACTATCCCGAGGAGTCGATCTCGGTTCAGCAGCTGACCGAGCGGTTCGGCGGCCGCGCGATCGGCGCCCTGCTGTTCGTGTTCGGCCTGGCCTGCATGCTGCCCCTGCCTCCGGGGGCGACCACGATCTTCGGCTTCCCGCTGGTGCTGCTGGCGCCGCAGCTGATCATCGGGGCCGCGGTCCCGTGGCTGCCCAAGGGCGTGAAGCATCGCACCATCTCGACCGCGCAACTGAAGGCGAGCCTACCGCGCGCCATCCGCTGGCTCAGGAAGGTCGAGGCCGTGTCCAGGCCGCGGCTCGTGTTCCTGTTCGGTCCGGTGGGCGAGCGGCTGATCGGGCTGGTCTGTCTGGCGCTGGCGCTGGTGCTGATCCTGCCGATCCCGGGCGGCAACATCCTGCCCGCCATGGCGGTGTCGGCGCTGGCCTTCGCGCTGATCCAGCGGGACGGCCTTATCGCGCTGATCGGCTACGGGCTGGCCATCACCAGCGCCTCGGTCCTCGTGCTGGCGGCTCACATTATTGTCAGGATGTTCCTGCACGCCTGGACCGTCGTCACAGCCGCTTGACACCACTCGCGCACTGGCGCGTTGTCATGGGTATGCAAGTCCAGGTGACCGGCAAACATGTCGATGTCGGGGAGGCTCTGCGTTCGCGAGTCGCCGACGAACTCTCAAACAGCATCCTGAAGTATTTCGACCGTGACGGCGGCGGCGCCGACGTCGTGGTCAGCCGAGAAGGCAGCGCCTTCAGGGTCGATTGCTCCGTCGTCCTGGCCTCAGGCCAGCAGCTGACGACTCAGGGCGTCGGCGGGGACGCCCATGTGGCGTTCGACGTCGCGCTCGAGAAGATGAGCAAGCGCGTCCGACGATACAAAAACCGATTGCGCGACCACCATGGACAGGCGCTGGCCAAGCAGGCCGAGAGCGCGGCCTACTTCGTCATCGCCTCGACCGACCTGGACGAGGATGTCGAAGACGTCGACGAGGCCGCCCCCGCCTTCGCCGACCCCATCATCATCGCCGAAACCGAGAAGCCCGTGCGTTCCATGACGGTGTCCCGCGCCGTGATGGAATTGGACTTGACCGAAGCTCAAACAATCGTGTTTCGAAACGCCGCGCACGGCGGGCTTTCGGTGGTATATCGCCGCCCCGACGGGAACATCGGCTGGATCGATCCGGAGCGGACCAAGGGCCGCAACGGGGTCGAGGGAGAGGACACCGGTCCGGCCCACTAGGTGCAACGACGACCCCGGACGCCCGCTTGATAGGCGGCCCCGGGGATCTAGGGGTTAGTTTTTCACGGCCATGAACATCGGCGAACTGCTGGATCGCTCGGCGATCTCGTTGCGCGTGAGCGCAGCCAACAAGAAGAAGGCCCTGGCCGTGATCGCCGAGATCGCCGCCCGCAACTTCCACCTCGACGCCGGAGAGGTGCTCGAGGCGCTGACTGAGCGGGAAGCCGCCGGCTCGACCGGCGTGGGTTATGGCGTGGCCGTTCCGCATGCGCGGCTCGACGGCCTGGAGCGCATGCGCGGCGTCTTCGTGCGCATCGAGCAGCCGGTGGAGTTCGAGGCCGTCGACGACCAGCCGGTCGACCTGCTGTTCGCGCTGTTCGCGCCCAAGAACGCCGGCGCGGATCACCTGCGGGCGCTGGCCCGGGTGTCGCGGGTCATGCGCCAGGGCGAGCTGCGCGAACAGCTGCGCAAGGCTCGCACCGCTGACGCCCTGCACGCCCTGCTGGTCCAGGACGCCGCGCGCCCGGCGGCCTGAGCGGGCCAACGTCGAGGGACGACCCTCCCCCCTTCAGGAACGTCATGGCCGGGCTTGTCCCGGCCACCCAGACACGCAGGCGGTTCAAGGCGGCGGGGCGCAGCAGCGCCACCGCGAACCTTCCGATGGCGTTGCTTCTAGGTGGCCGGCACAAGGCCGGCCATGACGTCCAGAAAAGGTGTTGGGGCGAACCTACGCCGTGATCCGTTCAGGATGCGCCACGTAGCAGTCGAGCTCGGCCAGGGTGATCCGCCAGGCCTGCGCCATCAACGGCGACCACCCGGATCCGCAGACCTCCTCCACCACCTCGGCGATGATCCCGAAGAAGGTGGCGAACACGTCGGGCGGGACGTCGTATCCGGCGTGGGTCACCACCTCGGTCTGGATCATGTGGTCGGCGAACTGGCGGGCGCGGATGAAGTCGAGGATGGCCTCGAACGCCCGCATCAGCATCTCGCCCTTGATGCTGTCGTCTTTGTCCCGCCAGAACAGCGCCTGCATCGGCGGCTGCCGCGCAAAGAGGCGCGCGTAGACGATCGGCGTGAGATCGCCGGCGCGTTCGCCGGCCAGCTCGAGACTGCGTTCGATCGCCTCGGCATACGCCGGGTCGGTCAGCATCCGGCTAGTTCCGGTAGGGGATGATCACCGGCAGGGTCTCGAAGCCGTGCACGAAGGCCGACCAGTTCAGCACCGGCTCGCCCGTGACCTTGATCTCCGGGAAGCGCTTCAGGATCTCTTCCCAGATGATGGTCAGCTGCAGCTCGGCGACGCGGTTGCCGACGCAGCGGTGCACCCCGAAGCCGAACGACATGTGCTGGCGCGGACGCTCGCGGTCGATGATGAACTCGTTGGGGCGGTCGATCACCGTCTCATCGCGGTTGCCCGAGATGTACCACATGACCACCCGGTCGCCCTTCTTGATGGTCTTGCCGCCCAGTTCGACGTCGCGGGTCGCCACGCGGCTCATGTGGGCCAGCGGGGTCTGCCAGCGGATGGTCTCGGAGACCATCGGCAGGATCAGGTCGGGATTGGCGCGCAGCTTGGCGTACTGGTCCGGGTACTTGTTCAGCGAATAGACGCTGCTGGTGATGGTGTTGCGGGTGGTGTCGTTGCCGCCGACGATCAGCAGGATGACGTTGCCCTGGTACGTCTCCATCGACATGTTCCGGGTCGCCGGATTGTGCGCCAGCATCGAGATCAGGTCGTTCTTCGGCGGCGCGTTGACGCGCTCGTTCCAGAGGCCGGCGAAGGCGCCAAAGCACTCCATCATCGCCGCGCCTTTCTGCTCCCAGCTCTCGACGGGGCCGTGACCGGGCATGTTCATGACCATGTCCGACCACCAGGTCAGCTTGCGGCGCTGCTCGAACGGGAAGTCGAACAGCGTGGCCAGGGTCATGGCCGTCAGTTCCTTGGAGACCAGGTCGACCCAGTCGAATTCCTGGCCGATCGGCAGGCTGTCGAGAATCTGGCCGGCGCGCTCGCGCACCAGCGGAGCCATGTTGTGCAGGTTGCTGGGCGCCACCGTCGGGCTGACCGCCTTGCGGGCCGGGCCATGCTCAGGCTCGTCCATGGTGATGAACCCGGCGTTGCCCCGCCGGCGTTCGCCCATCACGCGTTCCTGCTCCTTCAGGGCCTCGAGATTGGCCAGGCCGATGCCGTCGGCCGACGAGAAGGACTCATGGTCGGTGTCGACCGCCAGGATGTCGTTCCACTTGGTGATCGACCAGTAGGGGCCGAACTCGCTCTCGGGCGTGAAGTGGACCGGGTCTTCGCGGCGCAGGCGCTCGAACACCGGCCAGATGGTGTCGTGGTAGAAGCGGTCCACCTTGGCGGGGTTCAGCTTTTCCAGCGGCGTGGCGGCGATCTCGGCGGCCGCATCGGCGGCGGTGACCTTCACGGCGATATTCATGTTTCTTCCCGGTTGGAGACCGCCGACCGCGTCTGACGCGCAGCTTCGGCAAATTGACAGCCCACAAGCTGAGCCCACTTCCGGATTATGTCAACGCACATTGACTTGGTGGCTGACGTCCACGGTCCTTCGTGCCAGGATCGTGCGATGACCGACGCCCTGCTCGCCCGCGCCGCGCCCCGCAAGCGAAACGCCGAGGCCACGCGTGCGGCGATCCTTGAGGCCGCCAAATCGCAGTTCGCGATGCTGGGCTATGACTGCGCCGTGCTGCGCGACATCGCCCGCGAGGCCGGTGTCGATGTCGCGCTGGTGAAGCGCTACTTTGGGGGCAAGGAGGCGCTGTTCGTCGAGGCGCTGAAGGCCTCGTTCGTGGCCGACGGGATGGGCGGCTGGGACCGGGCCACGATCGCCCAGGAACTGGCGACCACGCTCGCCGGCAGCCCGCACGAGGACCAGGCGAGGACCCACAGGTTCCAGTTCCTGCTGCGGGCCGCCACGTCGCCCACCACCGCGCCGCTGCTGAACGTGCTGGTGCACGACCGCTTCATGGACCCGATCCGCCAGTGGCTGGGCGGCGTCGACGCCGATGCGCGGGCCCGCGTGTTCGCCGCGACCTACATCGGGTTCCTGGTCGAGCGCCTGGTGCGGGGCGATGCGCTCCACGGTCGCGAGCGCGACGTGTTCATCGACCGCGTCACCGCCGTCTTCGCCGGCCTGATGACCGACGAGCCCGCACAGGCGTAAGGCCTCTCTCGGCTAGTGGACGGACACCGGGGCCAGTTCGTGGGCCAGGGCGGCGGCCATGGCAGCATCCCGATCGGTCAGGACCGCCAGGCGTTCGCCATCGGCGCGGTGCACCGCATACAGCGTCTGGTTCGGATCCAGCTCGAAGCTCTCGATCTGGGATTGGGGCGTGTTGGCGATGATCTCGGCGGCCTTGATCGGCCGCACGTAGACAAGGCTGGGCGCGCCCAGGGCGGCAAAGGCTTCAGTCGTCAGAATAGGCGTCATCATGACCACCTCCATAAAACTCAACGCTTCGAAAGGCCGCGGGTTCAGCCGACCTTTCATTTGACGGGACTCCGGCTTGTCCGGCCGCCCCAGGGACTATTCCTTGCTCAGCTCAGCCCGCCGTGCGGATCGGGATGGATTGCACGCGTTTCTCAGGCTCGGGCCGCGCCAGGTCGATATGAAGCAGACCGTGCTCAAGGATCGCGCCTTCCACCACCATGCCGTCGGCCAGCACGAAGCTTCGCAGGAAGCCCCGGGCGGCGATGCCGCGGTGGAGGTAGGCGTCTTCGGACCGGGCCGTGCCGCCGTCGCGCTTGCCGATGACCACCAGCTGGCGGTCCTCGACGGTCACGCTGAGCTGGTCGGGCGAGAAGCCCGCCACCGCCAGGGTGATGCGCAGATCGCCGTCGCCGCGATCCTCCACGTTGTAGGGCGGATAGCTTTCGGCGGCCGCCTTGGCCGCCCGTTCGATCAGGCTGCGGGTATGCTCGAAGCCCAGCAGAAAGGGACTGTCGAAGATCAGGCTACGGTTCATCCAAAGAGTCCTCGCGGGAAGCGACTCTCCGGCCGACACGCCCGATATCGGCACGTCTCGACCGGACCCTCCCTATGTGGGGATCGGGACCGAAAGGATCAATGCGCGCGGAAGGCCCAAAGGCGCTGGAGCACGAACGAGAGGGCGGGCACCGCCACGGCCACCACCGCGAGGCCGGCCTCGAACGGCCAGCCGCCCCGTTCCACCAGGAGCCAGGTCAGGCCCTGGGTCAGCGCCAGGCCGAGCAGGGACACCACCACGAAGCGCACGAACTGCGGCCCGTGCCAGAGGGCGCGGCGGAAGGTGAAGCGGGCGTTGCCCAGATAGCTGACGCCGACGGCCGCCGCGTAGCCCACGAAATTGGCCGCCATCGGCGTGAGGCCCGCCAGCTCGCGGGCGGCGAGGGCGGCGGCCACATGGGTCAGGGTGGCGGCGGCGCCGACGACGGCGAACAGCGGGACCTGCTGGAGGAGCGGCCGCTCGGTCATCCTTCGCTCTTCATGGGCGCTCGGCGATCAGCAGGATCGAGACGCCGAAGGGGATATCGGTGGCCCGCAGGATCGCCTTCTCGGCCCCGAACAGGCGGCGCAGCAGACCGTTGAGCGGCGCGGGCGGCAGGGCCTCGTCGTCGCCGCCCTTGATCCTCGCCGCGGACTTGGCCAGGCGCACGGCGGCGATCGGCGGGAACAGCACCGAATTGAAGTGGGTGGCGCGGCGCACCTTGAGCCCCGCGGCGTCGAACAGGCGGCGGTAGGCGGGCATCGTGTAGCGGCGCTTGTGGTGGTGGTGGGCGTCGTGCTCGCTCCACATCCACGGGTAGGCCGGCACGGTGGTGACCAGGAACCCGCCGGGCTTCAGCAGGGCGCCCAGGGCCGCGACGGCGCCGGCGTCGTCGTCCACGTGCTCGACCACGTCGAAGGCGGCCACCATGTCGAAGGGACCGCCCAGGTCGGGCAGGCCGTCGGGCAGCAGGCCGCCGTCCACCGGCACGCCCGACTGCTCGGCCGCATAGGCGCGGGACTCGGCGTCGGGCTCGATGGCGCGGACGTCGCCGAAGGCCTTCAGGAGCTCCAGATTGCCCCCGGGGCCGCAGCCCACCTCCAGGATGCGCGCCGGCCGGGGCAGCGGCAGGCGGGCGATCTCGGCCGACAGGATCTCGCGCCGGGCGGTGAACCACCAGTGCGTCGC
Organism: Phenylobacterium sp.; assembly: GCF_965284355.1. Taxonomy (NCBI): domain Bacteria; kingdom Pseudomonadati; phylum Pseudomonadota; class Alphaproteobacteria; order Caulobacterales; family Caulobacteraceae; genus Phenylobacterium; species Phenylobacterium sp. The sequence goes on from NZ_OZ260078.1 coordinate 2,242,392, forward strand.
CTGGAGGCCCCGCATGCGATCGTAGATGCGGCGTTCCATCAGTCGTCGAACCCGACGCGGTCGCGGATGAGGTAGATGGGGCGGCCCTTCACCTCCTGGTACATGCGCCCGATGTACTCGCCCAGGACGCCCAGGGCGATCATCTGCAGCGCGAAGGCGAACAGGATCACCACCATCAGCGAGGCGTAGCCGGGCACGTCGCGCCCGACCACCAGCACCCGGACCACGATGATCGCCGCCGCCAGCAGCGCGACGACCGCCGACGTGGCGCCCACCACCGTCCAGACCCGCAGGGGGGCCGTCGAGAAGGAGGTCATGCCGTCCAGCGCAAAGCGGAACAGGCGGCGATAGGGAAACGAACTGGTCCCCGCCACGCGTTCGGGCCGCACGTAGGGCACGCCCACCTGGCGAAAACCCACCCAGGCGAACAGCCCCTTCATGAACCGGTTGCGCTCGGGCAGCGCCTTCAGGGCCTCGACCACCGCGCGGTCCATCAGGCGGAAGTCGCCGGTGGAGGCCGGGATCTCGCGCTCGGCCAGCCAGTTGAATGAGCGGTAGAACAGCCCCGCCGTCCAGCGCTTGGCGCGGGTGTCGGACGAGCGGTCGGCGCGCACGCCGTAGACCACGTCGTAGCCCTGCTCCCACAGCGCCACGAAGTCGGCGATCAGTTCAGGCGGATCCTGCAGGTCGGCGTCCAGCGGGACCACGAGGTCGCCGAGCGCGACGTCGAGACCGGCGGTCAGCGCCGCCTCCTTGCCGAAGTTGCGCGACAGACCGACCAGGCGGATGCGCGGGTCGGCGGCGGCCCGGGCGGTCATCCGCGCCCAGGTGTCGTCGCGGCTGCCGTCGTCGACGCAGACGATCTCCAGCGCCAGGCCCAGCTGGCCCACCGAAGCGTCGAGGCGCTGGAACAGGGCGTCCAGCACCTCGGCCTCGTCGTGCATCGGGATGACGAGGCTGAGCGTTCGGCCGACGCGGGTCCGCGCCGGCGAGGCCAAGGGTGCGCCCGCAGTCGAAACGCTCGGGGGCGAAACGCTCGGCGGGGCCGGGGTCACTGGGCGACGAAGCCGATGGTCACCGAATCGAACACGCCCGTCTTGTCGGCGGAGACGACCCGCACGACGGCCTGGTGCGGGCCCGGCTTGATGACGCCGGCGGGCAGGGTGACCGTGAAGCCCGTGTTCTCCAGCGCCGGGGTCTTGAAGTAGTCGGCCACGTCCTTGCGCTGATGGCCGTAGCTGGTGGGATAGGCCACGCCGTCGATCACGATATCGACCGCGGCGCCGGGGGCCTTGGCCACGGGATCGAAGCCGAAGCCGGTCAGGGTGACGGGACCCGCGGCGCTGATCCTGGCGGGCGTATTCACCGGGTCCTTGGCGTCGTTGATCACGTCCAGCGAGAAGCCGGCCATCTCGGCGCGCTTGGGCAGGTTGGCCGAGGCGGCCGCGGGCGCGGCGGGCGCGGCGGCGGGGGGCGGCGGCGCAGCGGGCTCGGCCGGGCGGGGCTTGGGCTGGTCGCAGGCGGCGAGCGAGAGGCAGGCCAGGACGGCGAGCGGCGTCGTAACGGATTTCAAGTTCGGATCTCCCGGTCAGGAGGGCTGATTGCCACAACCGTCAGGCGCGGAGAAGGCCGCGGGCGTCATCGCCGCCCAGGTCTGGCGATCAGCAGCCCGAGCGAGGACAGGGCCACCAGGGCGGCCAGCACGTTCGAGGGGAAGATGTAGCGCGCGTCGGCCGCGGGGCTGGCGACGAACAGGAGCGCCGGATAAGTGAACGCCCCGGCCAGCATGGCCAGCAGCAGCGGCGCATAGGCCCGCTCGCGCAGGGCCGCCATCCCGCCCAGCCCGAGGGCCAGGACGTAGAGCCAGAACGGCCGGGTCCACAGCGACGGCTGGGCCTCAAGGATGTGATGCACGACCTGGGCCGAGAGGTCGGGGTGGGCGAGTGTGAGGCCGAAGCTGTTGGCGTCGATCCCGGCGTGGGTGGGATAGAACACCCCGTCCCTGGCCATGCCCATCTGTTCGACGAAGACGGTGGTGCGGTGCGAGAGGTAGCAGACCGGCTCCTTCAGGATCACCGGCAGCCACGCGCGCGCGACCTGTCCGCCGGCCTCGCCCTCGACCAGCTCTGGGACGCCCGGCCGCTTGGCCAGCGTCATGTGCAGATGGCGCGGATCGTAGGCCTTGCGCAGGTGGTAGGCGCTGGTCCCCGGCGGCGCGATGCCGGGAGGCAGGTAGTTCCGGTCGGCGCAGGCCGAGATGCCGATCAGGTCGAACTGCTGGGTGCCGCCCAGGCTGGCGGGCGCCGGCATCCGCAACAGATCGGGCAGCCGCCACTGGGTGGAGGCCCAGGCCAGGCCCAGAGCGCCCACGACGCACACCACGACGAACGGACGGGCGAAGCGGGCGGGCCGCCCCAGCAATGGCGACCAGACCATCAGCGCCAGCAGGAAGGCCACCAGCACGAAGGCGTTGTAGCGCAGCGCGACCGCGCACCCGAACGCCAGGATCGCCGGCGCCAGCAGCAGCGGCTGTCCATAGCGCGCCGCCAAGAGCCAGAGCGCCAGGCCGAGGAAGGCGAAGCTCGCGGTCGGCACGTCGCGCCAGTGGGCCAGCATGGGGCCCAGCACCGCCGGCGACAGGGCGATCAGCGCGCCGAACCCGACGCAGAGCAGGAAGGCCACGGCGCGGTTGCGCACGAGGAGGTGCAGCACCACCGCGGCCGATGCGAAGAGCGTGGCGGTCTGGAAGACGAAGACGCCCCAGGTGGAGGCGCCCAGCCGCTCGCTGACCTGGAACATGTAGGTGTGCAGCGGCGGCCACAGCATGGTCTGCACGCCATAGCGGGCCTGCTGGTAGGCGAAGAGACTGTCGTACGACATGAAGCCCGGCCACGCCGGGTAACAGACCAGGGCGGTGGCGACGGCGGCGAACAGCAGCGAGGCCAGCCAGCCGGGTTCGCCCAGTTGCGCGGCCAGGGGAGAGGTCGGGCGCGCCACGGCTAAAGCTCCACGGCGCCCAGCGCGCAGACCGCCTGGCCGTTGTCGATGACGCCGTACGCCTTGACGTGGCCCGTGAGCGCATAGGCGACCCCCTCCCAGCCGGTCGTGGGCGAGGTGACGGCCGGGACGACGCGCGGCACGTCGGGACGGCTCCGGCCCGTCTCGCCGACCCCCACGATGATGTCCGAGGCGTCCACGAGGATCACCCGCGGCACGGGCGCCTTGGCCGCGTACTCCCAGCCCCAGCCCTCGATGATCGCGCCCGGCGGCTGGCCGCGGTGGACGCGGATCACGCGATCGGTGTTGCCCATGCAGACGCCGTCCGCGGGAAACGCCGTGCGCAGCGGCTTGCCGATCAAGGCCGCCGCCCAGGCCGGAGCCGTCGGGGCCGCAGCGTCGTCGGCGGGCAGCGCCTTCGCCGCGGTCGGCGGCGGCAGGGCGCGCGGGGCGCGGGACTTTTCGGGGTCGGTCCAGTCGGGGCGCGAGCAGGCCGAGGCCGCGAGGAGGACCAGCCCGGCCACGGCGATCCGGGCGGCGTTGGCGGTCGTCCCTGCGGCCGGCGTCAGCATGCCCCATTCCTAGAGCGTTGGACGGTTCCTTTGAACCGCCCAACGCTCAAGACCTCTGCTTGAAGATAGACCATTCGTCGTGCCGCGCCTGAACCAACCAAAGCGACGAATGGTCTAGGGTGCGAAGCAGAGTCGCGTCGAGGCCTGGGTTGAGAGCGGTGGTCGCTGAAAAGGAGAAGGCCCGCAGCGGTAGCTGCGGGCCTCCATGGTGGAGCTAAGCGGAGTCGAACCGCTGACCTCTTGAATGCCATTCAAGCGCTCTACCAACTGAGCTATAGCCCCGAGGTCCGGGTCTTCCCAAGGGCGGGCCCCCAGGAAGGCGCGGAACCTATTCAAACCGGTTCCCGCGATCAAGCCCACTTTGTAAGCTTTTTTGACGCGGGGTCCGCGCGGGCTTGGTGACCCGCGCGGCCGGAGTTTATCGGTCGTCTTCGCCCTCGCCGGGAAGGCCTTCGATTTCCGAGTCGTCGAAGTCGTCTTCGTCCTCGTCCTCAAGGAACGGAACGTCGTCGTCTTCAGCTTCGGCGTCGTCGTCGGTGAACTCGCCGAGGTCTTCCGAGACCGCGCCGGCGCCCGGCTCGTCGGCCGTGTCGTCGTCGTCGGTGACGAGCGGCGGTTCGTCGACCACCTCGTCCAGTTCCGGCGTGACGGCCTCGTCCTCTTCTTCGTCCTCGTCGGCGTCCTTGTCGGCGACCTGATCTTCGACCTGATCGTCGTCGGGCACGATGGTGCGCGCACGGACACGGCGGTTACGCACGGCTTCGTCAGGATCGAACTCGTGCGCGCACTTCGGACAGTGCGCGGGACGTTTGCCCAGATCGTAGAACTTAGCCTGGCAGTTCGGGCAGATTTGCTTGGTGCCCAGTTCGGGATTTGCCAAAGGCGGCGACCCTCTAATATTGAAATTTCGCGGAGGCGGCGTCCCTTGCCACGGAGGGGGCCGCCTGTCAAAGCAATCGCCCCCGACATTTCACCCCGCATCCGGAGGCGCGTTTCGAGACATGACGGCGGCGAACCTGACCGCCAGGCGCGCAGGCCCCCTGAAGGGCGTCGTGCGGGCTCCGGGGGACAAATCCATCAGCCATCGCGCGCTCATCCTGGGCGCCCTGGCCAGCGGCGTGACCGAGATCGAGGGCCTGCTCGAGGGCGACGACGTCAAGCGGACGGCCGCGGCCATGGCCGCGTTCGGGGCCGGCGTGGAGCGGCTGGGCGACGGAAAGTGGCGCGTGGAGGGCCGGGGCGGCTTCTCCGAGCCGGCCGACGTGGTCGACTGCGGCAACGCCGGCACCGGGGTTCGGCTGATCATGGGCGCGGCGGCCGGCTTCGACATGGCCGTCACGTTCACGGGCGACCAGTCGCTGCGCGGTCGGCCGATGAACCGCGTGCTGAAGCCGCTGGGCCAGATGGGCGCCACGTGGATCTGCCGCGCCGGCGGCCGCCTGCCGCTGACGCTGAAGGGCGGGAACCTGCGGAGGATCGCCTACACGCTGCCCGAGCCGTCGGCGCAGGTGAAGTCGGCGGTGCTGCTGGCGGGCCTGCATGCCGAGGGCGGCGCCGAGGTGATCGAGCCCGAAGCCACCCGCGACCACACCGAGCGAATGCTGCGGGGCTTCGGCGCCGAGATCGAGGTGCGTGAGGTCGGCGCCGGGCGCCACGTGATCCTGCCGGGCGGCCAGACGCTACGCGGGACGAAGATCCACGTGCCGGGCGACCCGTCCTCGGCCGCGTTCCCGCTCGTGGCCGCCCTGGTGACCCCAGGGTCCGAGGTGACGGTGCAGGGCATGCTGCTGAACCCGCTGCGCATCGGCCTGCTGGAGACGCTGGGCGACATGGGCGCCGACATCTCGGTGACCAACGTGCGCGACGAGGGCGGCGAGACGGTGGCCGACGTCACCGCGCGGCATTCCGAACTGGAAGGCGTCGAGGTGCCGCCCGAGCGGGCGCCGTCGATGATCGACGAATACCCGATCCTGGCGGTGGCCGCCGCCTTCGCCCGCGGCAAGACCGTGATGCGCGGCATCGGCGAGATGCGCGTGAAGGAAAGCGACCGCATCGCCCTGATGGCGGCGGGCCTGGCGGCCTGCGGCATCGGCGTCGAGGAAGAGCCCGAGACCCTGACCGTCGTGGGCGCCAAGCGCGGCAACCACCTGGTGGCCGGCGGGGCGGGCGTCACCACCCACGGCGACCACCGCATCGCCATGAGCCACCTGGTCCTGGGGATGGCCGCGGAGGCGCCCGTCAGCGTCGACGAACCCGGCATGATCGCCACCAGCTTCCCGGGCTTCGTCGGGATGATGCGCGGGCTGGGTGCGGAGATCGGCGAAGCGGTCGACGCCTGATGCCCTTCGTCATCGCCGTCGATGGGCCTGCGGCGTCCGGGAAGGGGACGATCGCGACGCGGCTGGGGGCCATGTTCGGGCTGCCGGTGCTGGACACCGGGCTGTTGTATCGGGGCGTGGGCGTGCTGACCGAGCGCGCGGGCGAGAACCCGGACGACCCGCAGGCGGCGGGCGCGATCGCCGCCACCCTGACCGCCGGCCAGCTGGACGATCCGACGCTCAGGACCCGGGCGGCCGGCGAGCTGGCCAGCCGGGTGGCGATCCACCAGACGGTGCGCTCGGCCCTGCTCGACTTCCAGCATGCCTTCGCCCGCCAGCCGGGCGGCGCGGTGCTGGACGGGCGCGACATCGGCACGGTGATCTGCCCGCAGGCGCCGGCCAAGCTGTACGTCACCGCCACGCCGGAGGTGCGCGCCGAGCGCCGCTGGAAGCAGCTGACCGGCCAGGGCGAGGACGTGGGCTACGACGATGTGCTGGCCGATATCCGCAAGCGCGACGCCCGCGACGGCGCCCGCGAGGCCGCCCCCATGGTGGCCGCCCCGGACGCGGAGTTGCTCGATACGACCGAAATGACTATAGAGCAGGCCGCCGATGCAGCCCGCCGCATCGTCGAGGCAGCGCGCGCGCGCTGGGAAGGCTCGCAAGAGACGACCTAGCCCGCAAATCCAACCGCGCCTTTCCCTCGGTCGCTGCGGGCAAATCTCACCGCGTGGGCCCTTCCTCCGGGAAGCCGACTGCGCCTTCGGTTGCAACCCTTAACCCGACCCGCGGGACTCCGTCCGTCATCTCTCGGGATGAACGGCGCCAACGGTCATTTGAAGACGAAAGACAATATGGCTGACGATATGAGCCTGAACCCCTCGCGCGACGACTTCGCCGCGCTGCTCGACGAGTCCCTCGGCGGGCGCGACTTCATGGAAGGCCAAGTGGTCCACGGCAAGGTCGTGGCCATCGAGAAGGACTTCGCCATCGTCGACGTCGGTCTGAAGACCGAAGGCCGCGTGTCGCTGAAGGAATTCTCGGCGCCGGGCGAAGACAAGCCGCCGCTGAAGGTGGGCGACACCGTCGAGGTGTTCCTGGAGCGCGTCGAGAACGCGATGGGCGAGGCCGTCATCAGCCGTGAAAAGGCCCGCCGCGAGGAAGCCTGGACCCGTCTGGAAGAAGTCTACGCCAAGAACGAGCCGGTGATGGGCGTCATCGTCGGCCGCGTGAAGGGCGGCTTCACCGTCGACCTGGGCGGCGCCTCGGCGTTCCTGCCCGGCTCGCAGGTCGACATCCGCCCGGTGCGCGACGTCGGCCCGCTGATGGGTCGCGAGCAGCCCTTCGCCATCCTGAAAATGGACCGTCCGCGCGGCAACATCGTCGTCTCGCGTCGCGCCATCCTGGAAGAAGCCCGCGCCGAGCAGCGCACCGAACTGGTGTCGCAGCTGCAAGAGGGTGAAGTCCGCGAAGGCGTGGTCAAGAACATCACCGACTACGGTGCGTTCGTGGACCTGGGCGGCATCGACGGCCTGCTGCACGTCACCGACATGAGCTGGAAGCGCGTCAACCACCCGAGCCAGGTCCTGGCCGTGGGCGACACCGTCAAGGTGCAGATCGTCAAGATCAACCCCGACACCCAGCGCATCTCGCTCGGCATGAAGCAGCTCCAGTCCGACCCGTGGGACGGCGTGGAAGCCAAGTACCCGGTGGGCGCGAAGTTCACCGGCCGCATCACCAACATCACCGACTACGGCGCCTTCGTGGAGCTGGAAGCCGGCGTCGAGGGCCTGGTGCACGTGTCGGAAATGTCGTGGACGAAGAAGAACGTCCACCCCGGCAAGATCGTCTCGACCTCGCAGGAAGTGGATGTGGTCGTGCTGGACGTCGATCCGTCCAAGCGCCGCGTCTCGCTGGGCCTCAAGCAGGCCCTGGCCAATCCGTGGGAAGCCTTCGTGGCGGCTCACCCGATCGGCTCGGTCGTCGATGGCGAAGTCAAGAACGCCACCGAGTTCGGCCTGTTCATCGGCCTGGAAAACGACATCGACGGCATGGTGCACCTGAGCGACCTGGACTGGGCCGTGTCGGGCGAAGAAGCCATCGCCAAGTACCAGAAGGGCGAGTCCGTGAAGGCCCGCGTCCTGGACGTCGACGTCGAGAAGGAGCGTATCTCGCTCGGCATCAAGCAACTGTCGGGTGACCCGCTGCAAGGCGACACCTTCCGCAAGGGCCAGACCGTCACCACGACCGTGACCGAGATCACCTCGGGCGGCATCGAGGTGAAGTTCGGCGAGGACGACGCGCCGATGACGGCCTTCATCCGCAAGTCGGACCTGAGCCGCGACCGCGCCGACCAGCGCCCCGAGCGTTTCGCCGTCGGCGACCGCCTGGACGCCCAGGTGACCAACGTCGACAAGGCCGCGCGTCGCGTGTCGCTGTCGGTGAAGGCCCTGGAAATGGCCGAGGAAAAGGAAGCCATCGAGCAGTTCGGCTCGTCGGACTCCGGCGCCTCGCTGGGCGACATCCTGGGCGCGGCTCTCCGCGAGAAGGCCCAGAAGGAATAGTCCAAGCCTCAACAGCTTGAACATCGAGCGGCGGATCGGGAAACCGGTCCGCCGTTTTCGTTTTCGGGGGAAGCCCCCTCCACCACCCACCGGGTCGCAGAGAGCGACCCGGCGCCCTCTTGAACGGCAGCCCGCAACGCGGGCGGTGGGGTCCCCCTCCCCCTGAGGGGGAGGAACATCTATCGTCCTGACGAAGCCTTCGAAGGACCGCCAGTGCTGCTGCGTCTCGCCACCACCCTCACCCTCGCGTTCGTGATCGCCGCGCCCGCGTTCGCCGCGCCAAAGCCTGCGTTCGGTCCGCCCGCGAAGTGGGTGCAGGTGGCCGAGGCGCCGCCCCCGCCACCGGCCGACAACGCCCCCGCTGTCCAGACCCTGCTCGACGACAACCAGAGCCGCCTGACCCCGCAGGGCGACGCCTACTACAACCGCCGCGTCCGCAAGATTCTGAAGGCCGAGGGGCTGCCCTCGATGACCTCGTTCAGCGTGACCTGGGATCCCGACGACGAGCAGGTGACCATCCACACCCTGCGGATCATCCGCGACGGCAAGACCATCGACCTGCTCGACAAGGGCAAGAAGATGCTGGTCCTGCGCCGCGAGCGCGACCTGGAGCGGGCGATGCTGGACGGGCGGATGAGCGCCAGCCAGCAGATCGAGGGTCTGCAGGTGGGCGATATCCTGGACGCGTCCTGGACCCATGCCGGGCGCGATCCGGTCGCGGGCGCCCGCAGCTATGACATGGAGGGCCTGTCGTTCCCGGGCGTGGCCAGCCGCTACCGCGCGCGCCTGTCTTGGCCGACGGGAACGCCGGTCCGTTACCGGACCACCGAGGGCTTCGGCGAACCCAAGACCACCGAGGCCGATGGCTGGACCTACCTCGAGCTGGACGCGACCAACATCCAGGCGCCGAAGCCGCCGGTGGGCGCGCCCCAGCGCTATCGCCGGCTGGGCACGCTGGAGGTCTCCAGCTTCGCGAGCTGGAACGAGATTTCCCAGATCATGGCGCCCCTGTACGCGCGCACCGCGGTCATCGATCCGACCTCGGACCTGCGCGCAGAGATCGCCGCCATCGCCCAGAAGAGCGCCGACCCCAAGGTGCGCGCCTTCGAGGCGCTGAAGCTGGTCGAGGACAAGACCCGCTACTTCTTCATCGGCATCGGCGACGGCGGCTATGTGCCCGCCCCGGCCGACGAGACGTGGCGGCGCAAGTTCGGCGACTGCAAGGGCAAGACGGTGCTGCTGCTGGCGATCCTGAAGGAGCTGGGGGTCGAGGCCGAGCCCGCCCTGGTCAGCCTGGGGTTCGGCGACGGGATGGACGAGCGGCTCCCCTCGCTGGCGGCGTTCAACCACGTGATCGTCCGCGCCACGGTGGGCGGCAAGGTCTACTGGCTGGACGGCACCCGCACCGGCGACCGCAGCGGGCTGGACGCCCTGAAGCCGCCGCCGCACCGCTGGGCCCTGCCCATTCGCCCGGCGGGCTCGGGCCTCGAGGCCATCGTCCAGCCGCCGCTGGATGCGCCGATGATCGAGGCCCGGCTGCGGTTCGACGCCACCAAGGGCCTGGACGAGCGGGCGGCCGTGTCGATGAGCACGCGCCTGACGGGCGACGCGGCCAACGCCATGCGCCAGGCCGTGGCCACGAACACCCGCACCGACCTGGAACGCGCGTTCCGCCAGCAGATGTCGGCGGGGATGAGCTGGATCGAGCTGGAGAAGATCGACTGGCAGGACGACGCCCAGAACGACGCCTTCGAACTGCGCGCCAGCGGCGCCGCCGACCTGGACTGGCGCAAGAACCCCGATCTCGGCATGCGCGAGTACAAGGTCTCGACCTCGACCAACCAGACGCCCGGGTTCCCGCGCCGCGAACCGGGCCCGAACCGCGATGCGCCCTATGCGGTGGCGTTCCCGTTCTACATCCGGGCGACGACCGAGATCGTGCTGCCGGCCGGCGGCAAGGGCTTCACCGTCCGTGGGCCCAGCGGCCAGGAGACGGTGGGCGGCATGGAGCTGCGCCGGGCCTCGGGCATCGAGAACGGGGTCGCGCGGTTCGTCACCGACATGCGCTCGCTCACGCCCGAGATCTCGGCCGCCGACGCCGAGGCCGCCACCCGCAGCCTGCGCCGGATCGCCGCCGAGGACAGCCTGGTCCGCGCGCCGCTCTGACCCCCTGGAAGCGCGCGTGGGTTGTAGCGGCGCAACGCCCGGCAAGCTTCACCTTAGATACGCCGAATCCCTTTTTGCGCCTTGATCCGCGCACCCGCATTCGCCATGGTCGCGCCGGTTCAAGGGGCGTCCATGATCAAGTCCGAGTTGATCGCGAAACTCGCGGAGGAGAACCCACACCTCACGCAACGCGACATCGAGCGCGTCGTCGGTGTGATTCTCGAGCGGATGATCGAGGCGCTGGAAGAGGGCGGCCGGGTCGAGCTGCGCGGTTTCGGCGCTCTGTCGGTCCGCTCGCGCGACGCCCGCGCCGGCCGCAATCCGCGCACCGGCGAGCCGGTTGACGTGCGCGCCAAACACGTCCCCTTCTTCAAGAGCGGCAAAGAGCTACGCGAGCGCCTGAACGCCGAGGACGAGGGCTAGTCCCGATCCTCGCCGCGCTCACGGGCCGCTCGCACAGGGGGAGGGTTTAAGATGGGCGTCTTCTCGGAATTTCGTGAGTTCATTGCGCGCGGCAATGTCGTGGACCTCGCCGTCGGCGTGATCATCGGCGCGGCCTTCAACGACATCGTCAAGGTGCTGGTCGACCAGGTGGTGATGCCGCCGATCGGCCTGCTCACGTCGGGCGTCGACTTCTCGAAGCTGGCGATCATCCTGAAGCCGGACGATCCGGCCACCGAGGCCAGCGAGCTGGTCGCGATCCAGTATGGCGCGCTGATCAACTCGGGGATCAAGTTCCTCATCGTGGCCTGGGTGGTCTTCATCATCGTGAAGGCCGTGAACGCCATGCGCCGCGCCCCGCCGCCCGCCGAGGCCGCGCCGGCCGCGCCGCCGCCCCAGGAGGCGCTGCTAGCCGAAATCCGGGATCTGCTGAAAGCGAAGTAGCGCCCCTCCCGCAACAGGGCGCGATGCCCTATCTGCGGGGCATGACCGCGACCGCGAAGATCTGTGGACTGACGACGCCCGAGGCCGTGGCTGCCGCGGTGGACGGGCGGGCGAGCCATATCGGCTTCATGTTCTTCCCGAAGAGCCCGCGGAACATCGCGCCCGACGCCGCCGCGCGGCTGGTTCCGGCGGCGCGGGCCAGGGGCGTGAAGATCGTGGCGGTGGTGGTCGATCCCACCGACAACGAGCTGGACGCCATCGTGACGGGTCTCTCGCCCGACCTGATCCAGCTGCACGGCAAGGAGAAGCCGGCCCGCGTCCGCGAGATCGCCCAGCGGACGGAGCGGGGGCTGATCAAGGTGATCCCGGTCTCGGAGGCCGCCGACTTCGCCGAAGCCGCCGCCTACGAGCCCCTGGTCGAGCACCTGATGTTCGAGACCAAGCCGCCCAAGGACGCCGACCGCCCCGGCGGCCTGGGCGTGGCCTTCGACTGGACCCTGCTGGAGGGCCGGAGGTTCCAGCGGCCGTGGTTCCTGGCCGGGGGTCTGGATCCCTGGAACGTGGCCGGCGCGATCAACGCGTCCAAGGCCCCGATCCTGGACGTTTCCTCTGGCGTGGAACGCGGTCCCGGACTAAAGGACCCCGCCTTGATCACGGCGTTCCTCGACGCTGTTCGCCGCGCCTGAGACGCTTTGCCGACCATGAACGCGCCCACACGACCCAACGACTACGCCGCCTTCCCTGACGCCCGTGGACGCTTCGGCGACTACGGCGGCCAGTACGTGCCCGAAACCCTGATGCCGCTGGTCCACGACCTGACGGCCGCCTGGAATGCGGCCAAGGTCGATCCGGCGTTCCAGGCCGAGCTGAAGGGCTTCCTGACCCACTATGTGGGCCGGCCCTCGCCGCTCTATTTCGCCGAGCGGCTGACGCAGCACTACGGCGGCGCGAAGATCTATCTGAAGCGCGAAGAGCTGAATCACACCGGCTCGCACAAGATCAACAACTGCATGGGCCAGATCCTGCTGGCCCGCCGCATGGGCAAGACCCGGATCATCGCCGAGACCGGCGCCGGCCAGCACGGCGTGGCCAGCGCCACCGTCTGCGCGCGCTTCGGCCTGCCCTGCATCGTCTACATGGGCGCGGTGGACGTCGAGCGGCAGAAGCCGAACGTGTTCCGCATGAACCTGCTGGGCGCCAAGGTCGAGGCTGTCACCTCGGGGTCGGCGACCCTGAAGGACGCCATGAACGAGGCCCTGCGCGACTGGGTCACCAACGTCCACGACACCTATTACATGATCGGCACCGCGGCCGGCATGCACCCCTATCCCGAGATGGTCCGCGACTTCCAGGCGGTGATCGGCCGCGAGACGCGCCAGCAGATCCTGGAGATCGAGGGCCGGCTGCCCGACGCGGTGGTCGCCTGTGTGGGCGGCGGTTCCAATGCGATCGGCATCTTCCACCCCTTCCTGAACGACGACGGCGTGAAGCTGATCGGCGTCGAGGCGGCCGGCGACGGCATGGACACCGACCGGCACGCCGCGGCCATCAACGGCGGCCGCCCGGGCGTGCTCCACGGCAACATGACCTACCTGCTGCAGGACCGCGAAGGCCAGATCACCGAGGCCCATTCGATCTCGGCCGGCCTGGACTATCCCGGCATCGGGCCGGAGCACTCGTGGCTGCACGACGTGGGCCGCGCCACCTACATGACCGCCACCGACGCCGAGTCGCTGGAGGCTTTCATGCTGCTGTCGAAGTTGGAGGGCATCCTGCCGGCCATCGAGAGCGCGCACGCCCTGGCCCGCATCGGCGACGTCGCCCGCGACGTCGGCAAGGACGGCATCGTGGTGCTGAACCTGTCCGGTCGTGGCGACAAGGACGTGAACACGGTGGCCGCGCACCTTGGCCGTCAGATCTAGGGGGCGGCAGAGTTGACCAAGGCCCGTATCGACGCGCGCTTCGCCGCGCTGAAAGCGGAAGGCCGCGCGGCCTTCGTCAGCTATGTGATGGCCGGCGACCCCGATCCCGAGACGGCGGCGAAGATCCTGAAGGGCCTGCCGGCCGCCGGCGCCGACGTGATCGAGGTGGGTTTCCCGTTCTCCGACCCCATGGCCGAGGGCCCGCCGATCCAGCGGGCCGCCCAGCGGGCGCTGGCCAAGGGCATGACGCTGGCGGGCACGCTGGCGGCGATCGCGGCGTTCCGCGAGGACGACCAGGACACGCCGATCATCCTGATGGGCTACACCAACCCGCTGGTCACCTGGGGCTACGAGGCCTTCGCGCGCGACGCGGCCGCGGCCGGGGTGGACGGCGTGATCGTCGTCGACCTGCCGCCCGAGGAGGCCGAAGACCTGGCCGACGCGCTGGACGCAAACCAGCTGTCGCTGATCCGCCTGGCCACGCCCACCACCGACGATCAGCGCCTGCCGATCGTGATCCGCCGCACCTCGGGCTTCGTCTACTATGTGTCGGTCGCCGGCGTGACCGGGGTGAAGGAAGCCGACGCCGACGCCGTGGCGCCGCACGTCGCACGCGTGCGCAAGGCCTCGGGACTTCCGGTCGCCGTGGGCTTCGGCATCAAGACGCCCGAGCGCGCCGGCGCCATCGCCAAGGTCGCCGATGCGGTGGTCGTGGGGTCCGCGCTGGTGGACGAAGTGGCTGAAGCGGTGAAATTGAACGAAGACGTGACCGCGCGAGTGCTTTCCAAAGTGGCTTCCCTTGCCCAGGCTGTGCGCCTCGCGCGTCGGGTCCCGGCCTAAACAACATCATGGCGATGGCTGAACAGCGAAACGACAAGCCTGGGCGTGCGCCCACCTCCGAGCGACGCCGCGGCTGGCTCTCCCGCATTGCCCCCGGCGTTCGGGGCCTGACCAAGAAGGACACGCCCGAGAACCTGTGGGTGAAGGATCCGGACAGCGGCGAGATGCTGTACCGGCCCGACCTGGAGGCGGCGCTGTGGGTGACGCCGTCGGGCAATCACATGCGGATCGGCTCGAAGCTGCGCCTGCAGTACACCTTCGACGACGGCCGGTTCGAGCGCATCTCCACCCCCGAGGTCGTGGAAGACCCCCTGCGGTTCCCCGATGACAAGCCCTACCCCGAGCGCCTGAAGGCGGCCCGCAAGGCCACCGGCGAGCAGGACTCCATGGCCATCGCGTTCGGCAAGATCGCGGGCCAGGAGGCCGTGGTGATCGTGCAGGACTTCTTCTTCATGGGCGGATCGCTGGGCATGGCCGCCGGCGAGACCTTCGTGAAGGCGGCCAAGGAGGCCGTGAGGCGCGAGGTCCCGCTGGTGATCTTCACCGCGTCGGGCGGCGCGCGCATGCAGGAGGGGACGCTGTCCCTGATGCAGATGGCCCGGACCACCCTGGCGCTGAACGAGGTCAAGTCGGCGGGCCTGCCCTACATCGTGGTGTTCACCGACCCCACCACCGGCGGCGTCAGCGCCTCGTACGCCATGCTGGGCGACGTGCACCTGGCCGAGCCCAACGCCACCATCGGCTTCTCGGGCCGGCGCGTGATCGAGCAGACCATCCGCGAGACCCTGCCCGCCAGCTTCCAGCGCTCGGAGTTCCTGGTCGAGCACGGCATGGTCGACCAGGTGGTGAAACGCGCCGACATCCCGGAAAAGCTGGGATCGATCATGAAGACCCTTATGATGGGGCGTGAGCGCCGTTCCGCCGCCTGAGGACTTGAGCACCGGGGTCCCAACCCTCCTCCCCCGCTGGGGGAGGGGAACCATGCGCAGCATGGTGGAGGGGGCTTGCCGCCGGACTCAGCGAGCGCCTTGCTCCCCCTCCACCGCCTTCGGCGGTCCCCCTCCCCCTATGGGTGAGGAGGCCAGATGAGCACCTTGCCGCCCGATCCCGGACACGACCCGATCCGCGCCTCCGACGCGGTGATCCAGCGCCTGCGCGCCAATCATCCGACCCTGATCGACCTGACCACCGGCCGCGTCGAGCGGCTGCTGGCGGCGGTGGGCCGGCCCGACCTGAAGCTGCCGCCGGTGATCCATGTGGCGGGCACCAACGGCAAGGGCTCGACGGTGGCCTACCTGCGCGCCATCGCCGAGGCCGCGGGCCTCAGTGCGCACTGCCTGACGTCGCCGCACCTCGTGCGGTTCGCCGAACGGATCCGGCTGGCCGGCAAGCTGATCACCGATGCGCAGCTCACCGAGCTCACCGACCGGCTGGAGGCCGCCAACGCCGGCGAGCCGATCAGCTTCTTCGAGATCACCACGGTCCTGGCCTACCTGGCCTTCGCCGAGACCCCGGCAGACGTCTGCATCGTGGAGGTGGGCCTGGGCGGCCGCTTCGACGCCACCAACATTTTCGAGGCGCCGGCGGTCAGCGTGATCACGCCGGTCGACTACGATCACGTGGAGATGCTGGGGCCGGGCCTGTCCAAGATCGCCTGGGAGAAGGCCGGGATCATCAAGCACGGCCGCCCCGTCGTGGTCGCCCGCCAGCAAGATGAAGCGCTGGAGATGATCGAGCGCGAGGCGGATGACCGCATGGCGCCCATGCTGCTGATGGGCCGCGACTTCGACGCCTGGGAGGAACGCGGGCGGCTTCTGGTGCAGATGCCCGACCGGCTGCTGGACCTGCCGGCGCCCAGCCTGTTCGGCGGCTATCAGTTTGACAATGCGGGCGTGGCGGTGGCCGCGGCGCTCACCTTCGACCGCGAGCTGTCGGACGAAGTGCTGGGCGCGGGCATGACCTCGACCGTCTGGCCCGCGCGGATGCAGAGGCTGACGGCCGGGCCGCTGGCCGAACTCGCCAAGGCGCGGGGCGCAGACCTGTGGCTGGACGGCGGGCACAATCCGCACGCCGGGCGCGCGCTGGCCGAGGCGGCGAGCCGCATCGTCGACCGCGATCCGCGCCCGCTGGTGCTGGTGACGGGCATGTTCGCCCGCAAGGACGCCGAGGGCTTCTTCCGCCCGTTCGCCGAGATGCGGCCACGGGTGATCTGCACCACCTTCGACAGCCCTATCGCCGCGAGCGCCGAGGAGCTGGTCGCGGCGGCGGTGAAGGCCGGCCTGTCGCCCGAGACGTCGTCCAACGTCATGGACGGCGTGGCGCGGGCGATGGAGATGGACGGCCCGGCGCCGCACGTGCTGATCTGCGGCGGCCTGCACTTCGCCGGCGAAGTGCTGGCGATGAGCCCCGAGACGTGGCCGAGTTGAGCTGATGTTCGGAAAACGCACCTGGCGCCTGGCGCTGCCGATCCCATGGCTGGTCACCCTGGCGGCGGGCCTCGTGGTGCTCGCGGGACTGGTGCACGTCTACGGCCGGGGCCCGGAAGTGATGTTCGGCTGGCTCATCGGCTGGCTGATCGTCAGCCGCGTCGTGAACTATTTGGCGGGCCGCCGGAAGCCGAAGCGCTCGCCCCTCCCTTGATGGAGAGGCGCAAGCCGCGCCAGTCGCCAGGGCGAGGAATTACGGGCCAAAGCTCGAAGGGTGGGGAGGATCGATACTCCCTCACCCTGATGGCCTTGCCATTTGTCCCTCCCCATCCAGGGAGGGATGGCGCCGCCTACGCCGCGACGCCCGCTTCGGTCAGCCACTCCAGAATCTTCTGCTTGGGCATGGCGCCGACCTTCATCGAGGCCATCTGGCCGCCCTTGAACAGCATCATGGTGGGGATGCCGCGCACGCCGTAGCGCGAGGGGGTGGTCGGGCTTTGCTCGATGTCGAGCTTGGCGATCGTGACCTTGCCTTCCAGCTCGGCGGCGAGCTGTTCCAGGGCGGGCGCGATCTGCTTGCAGGGGCCGCACCACTCGGCCCAGAAGTCCACCAGGACGGGGGTCTCGGATTGCAGGACGTCGGCCTGGAAGGTGTCGTCGGTGACCTTCACGGTGCTCATCGGGTAACTCCTATCGCGCGGCGTTCATCCTAACGAGATTCCGCACGTCTTGATCCGGCCATGTAGGCGGGCTCCTGCCTTGTATCAACCGTCACGGCGGAGGTCGGCAAGGGTTTGGGCCAACAGGATTTCTGGAACCGGCATCAGCTTCGGGCCGTCGGTCCAGACGATGGCGGCCTCGATCCGGCGGCCCGGAAAGATGTCGGCGAGGACGGCGGCGTAGAGCGCCATCTGGCGCAGATAGGCCGGGTCGGCGTCCTCGATGCGGTCGGGCGAGGGCCGGTTGGTCTTGAAGTCCACCACCAGCACCCGGTCGGGCAGCACCACCAGGCGGTCGATGCGCCCCGAGATGCGCAGGCCGGGCGGCAGGGCGGCGGCAGTCCCCGCGACGGCCACCTCGGCGCGCGAGCCCGGGCCGAACACCTCGGCGAAGCGCGAATCCTCAAGAACCGACAGCGCGGCCGCGGCCGGCTGCCCGCTGGGCGTCGGTGAGGTCGGGCTCGCGGGCCAGCAGCGCCGCAGAGCCCGCCGCGCGCTCGGACGTCGGCAGGTCGGGCAGCAGCTGCAGAAGGCGGTGGACGATGTCGCCGCGGCGGAAGCGGCCCAGGCCGGTGGCCTCGGCCAGAGGCGACGGGGCGGCGGCGACCACGCCCTCGCCCAGGTCGGACGGCGAGGCGTAGCGGGCGAAGGCCTCGGCCTTGGCGACGGCGCGGGCCCAGCCCGGCAGCTCGGGCGCGGGCCCCGGGACGACCGGGCGGGCGCGGACCCGCTGGGGATCGGGACCATAGCGGCGGAACCGGCCCCCGGCGTCGTCCTCCAGTTCGCGCACCTGGTCGGCCAGGCCTGCGTCAGTGACCGCGTCGCGGATCGCGCCCCACCAGCCCTTCAGCTTGTCGGGATCCGTGCGCTCGGCGCGGCGGCCGCACAGCACCAGGCGGTCGCGGGCCCGGGTCAGGGCCACATAGAGCAGACGATAGGCCTCGGCCTCCTCGCGGTCGGCGCGCAGCTTGCGGGCGGCGGTGGTGGGCGGGCAGTCGTTGGCCGACCGCGCGCTCCAGAGGAACCCCTGGCCCTCGGGCCCGCGGTCGATGGCCATCAACGGCGAGCCGCGCTGGGCGCCGGCCAGGTTGGTCTCGGGCAGGAAGACGATCGGCGCCTCCAGGCCCTTGGCGCCGTGGGCGGTCATGACCCGGACCTCGTCGCGCGAGGCCTCCATCTCGCGCTTCACCAGGATCTCCAGGCCCGATAGCTCGTCGGCCAGGCTCTCCAGGTCGTGGGCGCCGCGCTCCTCGGCCGCCAGCACCTGGTTCAGGAACTCGTCCAGGGCGTCCTTGGCCTCGGCGCCCAGCCGGCCCAGCAGGCGCTGGCGCATCGAGCGGCCGTCAGGTCCGACGTGCTCGACCAGGCGGACGTAGAACTCGAACGGCCGCGACCCGCGCGCCGTGTCGCGGGCCAGCTGCAGGAAGCGCTCGGCGGCGGCCCAGGCGGGCGCCTCGTGCGCGCGGTTGCGCAGCGTGGCCCACAGGCCGGCCGATCGGCCGTAGGCCAGATCGTAGAGGCCGTCGTCGTCCAGCCCGCAGAACGGGCTCTTCAACAGCGCGGCCAGGGTCAGGTCGTCGCCGGGGAACAGGGCGAAGCGGGCCAGCGCCAGCAGGTCGTCGAAGATGATGTGGCCCGACAGCGACAGCCGGTCGGCGCCGGCTACGGGCAGGCGCTTGTGCTTCAGCTCGCGCAGGATCTCCTCGAACAGGGCGCCCCGGCGGCGCACCAGGATCAGCACGTCGCCGGCGGTGGCGGCGCGCAGCTGCTGGGTCTTCTCGTCGTAGACGCCTTCGCCACGGGCGATCAGGCCGTCGATCTCGGTCGCGATCCGCCGGGCCAGGCGGCGATTGGCGCTGTCCTCGGATTCCAGGTCCAGCGGGGCGTCCCAGGCGCCGCGCTCCTGGCCCTTCCGGTCGACCTCCATGTCCCAGACGTCGACGCAGCCCAGGTGTTCCTGGCGCGGGGGCGCCACCTCGTGGACGACGGCATCGCCGGGCTGGACCGCCTCGACCAGGTGGGCGGGCGTGAAGACGGCGTCCACGAACCCCAGCACCTGGGGCGTCGAACGCCAGGATTTCAGGAGGTCGATCCGCTTCACCGGATGGCCGGCGCCGGCGGCGCGGTCGCGGTAGAACAGGAACTTGTCGGCCAGCAGCTCGGGCCGCGCGCCCTGGAACGAGTAGATCGACTGCTTGCGGTCGCCCACCACGAACACGCCCCGCGCCAGATCGCGCGCCTTTCGCGGCCGACCGGCGCCCGAGAAGAAGTCGTCCGTCAGCGCGTCGATGATCGCCCACTGCTCGGGCGCGGTGTCCTGGGCCTCGTCCAGCAGGATGTGGTCGACGCCACCGTCCAGCTTGTAGAGCACCCAGGCGGCCGCATCGTCCTGCAGCAGCGCGCAGGTCTTCTCGACGAGGTCGGCGAAGTCGAGGGCGCCCGAGGCCTCCTTCTCGATGCGGTAGGCGTGCAGGTAGGCGTGGGCGAGGCTGAGGGCGTCGATGCTGTCGCGACCGACCTGGGCGGCGCGCAAGCGCTGGCGCAGGTTGTGCAGCCGCTCCTGCTCCTCGAGCAGGAAGGCGCGGACGGCGGGCTCGGTCTGCAGCCGCTTGGCCGTCTCGACCCACTTCCGGGGCTCGTCCTCCTTCGTGAAGAAGAGGTCGACCGCATCGTCCAGCGACGGATGCGCGTCGGCGGCGAGGGCCATCAGGTCGGCGGCCCGCTGGGCGTCGGTCTTGCCGCCAGGCTGCAGCGCCTCGGCGGCGCGGCGGTACATGTGGCGATCCAGGCGCGCCATCGCCTCGGCAGCCAGCGCTTCGGGGTCGGTATCCGGCGGGATGTCGACGGCGCGCCAGACCCAGCCCTTGGCGCCCTCCAGGCCGCCTTGCCGGTCGAAGAACGTGGCCAAAGCGCCCCGGCGATTCTCGAACTCTGCGAACATCGCCTGGAAGCGGCGGAAGTCGAGCGAGACCGCGAGGCGGCCGTAGGCGTCGGCCAGTTCGCCGGGCACATTCAGGACGCGGTGGGCCACGTTGCGCCGCGCGGCGGCGGCCACGGCGGCGGCGGCCGGCTCGTCCATCACCCGAAAGCCGGGCGGGACTTCGGCCTCTATCGGGAAGCGCTTCAGCACCTTCTCGCAGAAGGCGTGGATCGTCTGGATCTTCAGGCCGCCGGGCGTCTCCAGGGCGGCGGCGAACAGGCTGCGGGCCTCGGACAGGTCCTGCGCGTCGAAGCTCTTGGGCGCGCGCGAGCGCAGCTTGCCCAGGGCGTCGCGCAGCTCGGCGTCGCTGGCCACCGACCATCCCCCCAGCCGCTCGTAGAGCCGCCGCTGCATCTCGGACGCGGCGGCCTTGGTGTAGGTGACGCAGAGGATCGTCTCGGGCTTGGCGCCGCCGAGCAGCAGGCGCGCCACGCGATCGATCAGGGTCTTGGTCTTACCCGAGCCGGCGTTGGCGGTGACGAACACCGACAAGGTCGGATCGGCCGCTTCCTCCTGAGGATCGCGCGTCTCGGCGATGGTGAAGAGGTCGACGACGTTGCTCATTCGTCTTCCTCGCCGCTGGTGGACCACTCGAAGACGCGGGCCAGGTGGTCGTAGTCCGAGACGTACATCTTCACGAACTGAGGCGCCGTGCGCGAGGTGTAGCCCTGGGCCGGGTCGGCGTAGCGGGTGATCAGCTTGTCCAGGCCCTGCAGGGCGGCGTCGACGGCCTCGCGGGTGTTAAGGGTCTTGTCGCCGTCGCCGTCGGGCGCGGCGCGCACCTCCTCGCGACCGGCCGGGCGACGGCCGGTGATCTCGAGATAGGTCAGGTCGCCGGCCGTGACGCGGCCGATGTCCTTGAAGCCGCCGCCTTCCAGAATGGCGGCCGTCAGGGTGAGCTGGGGCGAGAAGCCGGTCTGAACCATCCGCTTCGACGGCGCGCGGCCGGTCTTGTAGTCCAGCACGTGGCCCAGGCCGTCGGGCGAGACCTCGATGCGGTCGGCCTTGGCGGCGAGCGTGAAGGGCCGCCCCGCGATCTCAAGGGTGAGCTTGCCCTCCTTCTCCACATGCAGCCGACGGCCATCCGCGCGACGCCGGGTCTCCATGTCGGCGACCCACGCTCCAGCTTCGACCGCGAGCGCGGTCTCCGTGGCCAGCTTGTCGGGCGGCATGCCGGCCTTCTCCAGCTCGTGCAGATAGAGGCTGCGGAAGATCGCGGCGGCATTCGGCGGCAGCGCCGCGGGCCAGTCGAGGACGAAGCGTTCGAAAGCCGCGTGGATGGCGGTGCCGCGGGCGCGGGCCTCCACCTCTTCGTCGGGGCGCTCGATCAGGCGCAGCTGGAGGATGTCGCGCGCCCAGACGGCGTAGGGGTCGCGGGTCAGGGTCTCGACGCGGGTGGCGAACAGTTCGGTGGGGCGGGCCTCGACGGGCGGCTTTGGCGAGGGCCTCGGATAGGGCGTGTAGGGGCCGGGCGCGTCCAGCGCGGCGGCCCAGGCCAGGGCCTCGGGGCGGCCGGGGATCTCCAGCCCCGCGCCCTTGGCCAGGGTCTCCAGTCGCCACAGCCAGCGCGACTTCACCGCCGGCTGGCCGTCGCGACGCTCGGTATGCAGCAGGACCACCTCGGGGGCGCAGACCGCCTGGGCGAAGTCGTGCGCGGCCAGGCCGATGCGACGCTCTGGCGACGGCAGGCCCAGGGTCTCGCGCATGGGCCGCGACAGGAACGGATCGGTGGGCGCGGCGGCCGGCCAGACCCCCTCCTCCAGCCCGGCCACCACCAGCCGATCAGCGCGGACCAGACGAGCCTCGATGGCGCCCAGGATGCGTAGACGCGGGTGCGTGGCGCCGCCCGAACGCACCGTTTCGCCCGACATCAGCCGCTGCAGCAGATCGGCGTACTGGCGGGGGGTCACTTCGGGCAGATCCTGGCCCTCGCGCATCAGGCCCGACAGCAGACGCGACATCGCCTCCCCGGCATGACCCGCCCACAGGTCGCCGGTCCGCCCATCCTCGCCGGTCGCCAGGGCTTCCATGGCGGTGACCAGGCGCAGGGTGACCGCAGCGGGGGCGTCGTAGCCGTCACGAGGCCACGTCAGGGCCTCGACGATGGCCTGCAGCCGCTCGGCCAGCGGCAGGGCCTGAGGGGCGCGTTCTTTGCCGCCCCGATCCTTGGCGAGGAGGCGCCCCTTGAGCTCGTCCCAGGTGCGGGCGCGGGCGCCGCGCAGGGCGTGGCGCTCCAACCTGGTGGGGTCGCCCAGGCGCGTGAAGGGGTGCTTCAAGAGGCCCAGCAACGCCACGGGATCGACGGGATCGACGGCGGCCCGCGCCAGGAGGCTCGCCAAGGCGCCGCAAGCCGACCCGGCGAGGCTTTCGCCGGCCGATGAGTCGGGGACCACCCCCCAGCGGGCCAGCTTGGCGGCGACGCGGCGCGCGATCCGCTGGTCGGGCGTCACCAGGGCGGCGGTTCGCTCGGGCGTCTCCAGCGCCTCGCGCAGCAGCAGCGCGGCGACGGTGGCCGCCTCCTCCTCTGTGCGGGCGCTGACCAGCGACAGGCCCTTCAGCGCCTCGGCGATGGCGTCGGGGTCCTGGGCGCGCAGGTCGTCGATGACGTGCAGCCAGTCAGCGGTCTCCTCGGCCGGCCGCAGCGCCTCGTTGACCACCCGGCGACGCCAGCGCTGGGCGGCGGTCTCGGCGGTGGAGGCGGGCCAGATCGCCACCTGCTCGCGGGTCACGCGCGCGGTGTCGAGCAGACGACGCAGCGCGCCCTGGGGATGCTGCACGTCGACCTTGCGCCAGGCCTTCTCGGCCAGATTGACGTCCACGCCCGGCAGCACGACCGCGCCCCTGGGCGCCGCGGCGATGGCGATCATCAGGGCGCGGGTGGCGGGCGCGGTGCCCGTGGAGCCGGCGGCGACCAGGACGCCCTGCGGCGGCCTGTCGGACCACCGCTCGGCCAGACGGTTCAGCAGGCGCACGCGACGTTCGCTGACATCCACCACGCCCAGCTCGTCGAGGCGACGGGGCCAGGCCTCGAGCGCCCGGTCCAGGAACCGGCGCGAAATGTCCCAGTGCTTCGCGAGGTCGCCGGGCGCGAGGTCGACCAGGGCGCCGCGCACGTCGATCTCCTCGATCTGGAGGCTGTCCAGGAACGCGCCCAGGGCGTCGGCCAGGTCGAGCGCCGCGCCGGCGCTGTGCACGCCGCCCGGCACATCGTCGGACAGTTCGGCGACCAGTCGCACCAGTTCGAACCGGCGGCGCAGCGGGTCGATGGCGGCCGGCAGGTCCAGCACCAGATCGCCGGGCTCGAACGGCGGCTCGCCGGCCTCCAGGTCGCCCAGCGGACGCATCTGGGGCGGCAGGACGGCGCGGCCGCCCGCGGCCTTGATGAAGGCGTCGGCCAGGGCGCGGGCGCCCCGGCGGGTGGGGGTCAGGACGACGGCGTCGGCCAGGGCCTCGGGGCCCATGGGCGCGAGCGCGTCGTAGAGGCCCTGGGCCAGGTCTTCCGCGAACGGCCGGTGCGCCGGGATGTTGAACCAGCGCGAGCCCGGCTGCTCGAAGAAGGCGGGAGTCATGAGGCCTGCGCCGCCTCGCGCAGCTTGGCTTCGGCCAGGTCGCGGGCGCCGGGGTCGCCGACGTGCATCCAGAAGCCGTCCATCACGGCGCCGTGCAGCCGGCCCTCAGCCTGCAGCCGATGCCAGATCGGGATGATCGAGAAGGCGCCGGCCGGCTGGTCGTCCAGCAGTTCGGGCTTGAGGATGGCGATGCCCATGTTGGCGAAGGGCGTCGCGGGCTGGGGCGCGGTGGAGTGGGTCAGCCGGCCTTCGTCGTCGCGGAAGAAGCCTTGCGGCCCTTCGAACCCGATGCCCTGCCCGCGCTTCACCAGCAAGAGCAGGATGTCCATGGCGGCCGGATCCCAGGCGGCCTTGAGCGTCTCGAGCGCCGGCGTCGCGCCCTCGATCCAGAGGCTGTCGATATTCGCCACGTAGACGGGCTCGCGCCCCAGCTTGTCGGCGGCGTGCCGGATGCCGCCGCCGGAATCAAGGAGTTCGGCCCGCTCATCCGATATCAGCACCTCCAGGTCGCGGCGCGCGGCAAGGTGGGCTTCCATCTGGTCGGCCAGATGGTGGACGTTGACCACCACCCGCTCGACGCCCGCGTCATGCAGGCGGTCCAGGACATGGTCGATCAGCGCCTTGCCGCCCACCGGCACGAGGGCCTTGGGCATGGCGTCGGTCAGCGGCCGCATGCGCGTGCCCAGGCCGGCGGCCAGCACCATCGCGGTCCGGGGCCCAGGCGTCACGCGCGCGCCTCGGCGGGAACGTGACGGTCAAGCCAGGCCTTCAGCGGCGCGAGGTCGGGATCGACCAGGCAGCGGTCCAGGTAGCCCCAGAGCCGCGGCATCAGCGTCGCGTACTTCGGCTTCTTGTCCCGCGTGGTCAGGCGAGCGAAGATCCCCAGGATCCGGCAGATGTTGAGCGCCCCCAGGGCGTGGAAATCAGCCAGGAACCCGGCGCGGTCGACCTGGGGCCGCAACGCGAAATAGGCGGCCAGGCAGGCCTCCTGCCGCTCCGGCGTCACCTGGCGGCGCGCGTCGTGCAGCAGCATAGACATGTCCCACGCCGGATGCGCCCTGACGGCGTCCTGGAAATCGATGAGGCCGACGCGGGCCGGGCCCTCGCGGCCAGGCAGCCAGAGCAGGTTCTCGGCGTGGTAGTCGCGATGGCAGAAAACGGTGGCGTTCGCCGCGCCATAGGCTCGGACCGGCGTCCAGACCGCCTCCCACTCGGCGCCGGCCTCGGGGCCGAAGGCGAGCTGGGGCTTCAGCTTGGGCAGCCATTCGACCAGCAGCCGGTCGGCGGTGGCCAGCGCGGTCTCGTCGTAGGTCAGGAAGGGCCAGGTCACGCCGTCATACGACAGCACGTCGCCGACCGGCGCCTCATGGATCTTCGCCAGCGCCGAGATGGCGGCGTCGTACAGCGGCGCTTCGTCCTGCCCGGCCTGGATGAGGCTGGCGAACAGGTCGTCGCCCAGATCTTCCAGCACGGCCAGGCCCTGGGCCGGCTCGGCGGCCAGGATCGCCGGCGCCGACAGCCCCTGGTCGCGCAGCCAGCCCGCGGTAGCGATGAAGGCGTCGACCCGGCCGGCGGCGAGGCGGGCCAAAGCGTTGTAGCCCAGCGCCTCGCGCTCGGCCGGCGTGGCCGCGGGCGGACAGGGCGCGGTCTCCAGCGACGGCGGCTGGTCCATGAAGATGAAGGTCTGGCCGTCGCGATGCAGCCGTTCGTACTGGCGCGTGGAGGCGTCGCCGCCCAGAGGCTGGCGGCGGGCGTCGCCGAAACCGGCGGCCTTCAGGAACCCGGCCTTCATGGCCTCGCGCTCAGAACTCAAGGTCACGTCCTTCCCAGGCGCCATGCGGCGTGAGCCGCGCTGTGCGCCCGCCATCTTGGGCGAGGGCGATCTCTATATCGAGTCGGTCGGGCGGCAGGCGACCCTCAAGGCGCTCGGGCCACTCGATCACCGCCGCGCCGGCGTCCAGCGCCTCGTCCAGCCCGATCTCATAAGCCTCGTCGGGGTCGGACAGGCGGTAGAGGTCGAAATGGGCCACCGCGAGCCGCGGGCCCTCGTAGAACTGCACCAGGGTGAAGGTCGGGCTGGGAACCTCCTCGTCCGGGGTCGTGAGCGCCCGCACCAGGGCCCGCGCCAAGGTGGACTTGCCGGCGCCCAACGGCCCCGTCAGGCAGACCGCCTCGCCCGGCCGCAGCTGCGCCGCCACCGCCTGGCCCAGCCGCCCGGTCGCCGCCTCGTCCGCCAGGTTCATGGGGGCGGGATCATGCGAAGCGCCGGTCGGGATCGGCCGGCAGGTCGCGCTCGACGAACGCCTTCAGGCGCACGGTCACCTCGCCCGGATCGCCGTCCAGCTGCCCGGGAGGAATCGGATGCCCGACCGTAAGGGCGAATTCGCGGCCGCGCTTGTTCAGCAGCTCGTGGAAGAGGGTGATGTCGCGCAGCTCGGTCGAGAAGCCGTGGAAGAAGTGGAACATCGCCGACCAAGGCCCTGCCACGTGGATCGGCACGACAGGGGCCTCGTACTTGCGGGCGATCGAGACCGCCGAGGACATCCACTCCGGGTCGGCCAGCGTGCCGTCAGGCTCCTTGCGGGCCAGGCGGCCGGCCGGGAAGATCGCCAGGCATCGCTCGGCGTCCAGCGCCTCGCGGGTCATCGTCAGCGTGGCGCGGGTCTTCTCGCGGGTCCGCTTGGCGTCGACCCATTCCACCGGAATCAGCACCTCGCCGAAGCCTGGCGAGACCCGGTGCGCGTCGGCGTTGGCGTAGAAGCAGATATCCGGGCGCAGCGGCCTGACGGCGTCGTAGACCGCCACGCCGTCCGCGATGCCCGTGGGGTGATTGCAGACCAGCACCACCCGGCCGGCGGCGGGGATTCTCTCCAGGCCGGCGGCGGCCACCTTCAGCGCCAGCAGGTCCGACACGTAGGCCAGGGCCTTGGCGCCGGGCATCGGATGAATCGCGTCGGCCATACGCCGGGCCTTGGCGTAGTCCAGCAGGGCGTACAGCAGCGGGCGCGCGATCGGCCAGAACGGTCCGCCCGCGAGCCTGGGCGCCCGCTCGGCGATCAGGACATCGACGATATGATCATGGCCCCCGGATCTCGCGACTCCGGCGGCCGGCGTGGCCAGCGTCATGACGGGAAGATGACAGCCAGGACTAGGACTTCAACCGGGCGATCAACGCCCGGGTCGACGGGTCGTGCGCGCCGGCGGGGCCGCCGTTCAGTTCGCCCAGCACGCGGGTCGCCAGCGACTTGCCCAGTTCGACGCCCCACTGGTCGAAGCTGTTGATTCCCCAGAGCACGCCCTCGACGAACGTCTTGTGCTCGTAGAGGGCGATCAGGGCCCCCAGGCGTTCGGGGTCCAGGCGCTCCAGCAGGATGAAGCTGGTGGGCCGGTCGCCGGGGAAGGTGCGCTGGGGGGCCAGCATGTCGATCTCTTCGGCGCTGCGGCCGGCGGCGGTGAGCTCAGCGCGGACGTCGGCTTCCGAGCGACCCACCATCAGCGCCTCGGCCTGGGCGATGGCGTTGGCCAGCAGCTTGGTCTGGCCGTCGATGTCGCCCTCGGTCCCGCGGTGGACGGCCACGAGGTCGACAGGGATCACGTCGGTCCCCTGGTGCAGCAGCTGGAAGAAGGCGTGCTGGCCGTTGGTGCCGGCGTCGCCGAACACGCTGGCGGCCGTGGCGTGCGGCGCGGGGCGGCCGTCGGCGGTGACCCGCTTGCCGTTCGATTCCATCTCCAGCTGCTGGAGGAAGGCCGCGAAGAGGCGCAGGCGCTGGGCGTAGGGCACCACGGCGCGGATGGGCCGCCCCAGGCCGTTGCGGTTGAAGATGTGCGCCAGCGCCAGCAGCACCGGGGCGTTCAGGGCCAGGGGCGCGGACTTGAAGTGAGCGTCCATGGCCCGGGCGCCCGCCAGCATGCGCTCGAACACGTCGTAGCCCAGGGCGACAGCGCACGAGAGGCCGACCGACGACCAGATCGAATAGCGACCGCCCACCCAGTCCCAGAAGCCGAACACCTGGTCGGCGGGCACGCCGAACGCCTGAGCCTTGTCGGGCGCGGCCGATACGGCGACCAGGTGGCTGTCGCTGGCCGGGCCCAGGCTGGCGCGCAGCCAGGCGCGGCCGACCTCGGCGTTGGTGAGCGTCTCAAGCGTCGTGAAGGTCTTCGAGACCGTGACGATCATCGTCTCGGCCGGATCGAGGCCGGTCAGGGCCTGGGCCAGTTCGGCGGGATCGACGTTGGCGGTGAAGCGCAGGTCGATCGGCGGATCCAGCGGCTTGAGCGCTTCCCAGACGAAGCGGGGACCCAGGTCGGAGCCCCCGATGCCGATATGGACGATGGCGCGGAACGGCTTGCCCGTGCAGCCGTGACGGACGCCCGAACGCACCTGGTCGACGAAGGCGCGCATCGCATTGCGGATGGCCTCGACCTCGCGCGACACCGGTTGGCCCGCCGCGCGATAGTCGGCGCCGTCGGCGGCGCGCAGCGCCATGTGCAGGGCCGGTCGGCCTTCCGAGGCGTTGACGATCCCGCCGGCGAACAGCCCGGCCCGCGCGGTGTCGACGCCCGAGGCGTGCGCCAGGTCCAGCAGCACCTCGAGGTCGGACAGCGACCAGGGCTGCTTGGAGAGGTCGATCTCCAGCCCGGCCGCGGCAAGCGTCAGGTGCGATAGCCGGTCGGGCTCGGCGTCGAACAGGCCGGCGATCCGGCGACCGCGCGCGGCCTCGGCGGCCTTTGAGAGGGCCGCCCAGGCGGCGTCGACAGGGGTCAAGCGATACCTCTTAGCCGGCCGAGCCGTACTTCACGCTGCAGCCGTAGGGGCGCGTGGCCGCCTGGGCCACCGCGCGGCCGGCCTTCACGTCCGCCAGCGCGGCGGCGACATAGTTCGTCGCGCCCTTCAGGCTGGCCGGATCGGACGAGGCCTTGTCGTCGATGCCGCCCATGTAGACCAGCTTGCCGGTCTTATCGATGACGTACATGTGCGGGGTGGTCTTGGCCTCGTAGGCGCGGCCGACGACGCCCTTGGGGTCGAGCAGCAGGCCGGTGTGGGCGGCCTTTTCCTTGGCCTTCCAGGCCTTGGCGTCGGCGCCGGCCACATAGCCCTGCATGCCCGGCGCGGACGAGATGACGGTCAGCCAGACCATGCCGTCCTTCGTCGCCTGACCCTGCAGGCCCTGCATGTTGCCGCTGTCGTAGTGCTTGCGGACGTACGGACAGCCGCTGTTGGTCCACTCCAGGACGACGGTCTTGCCCTTGAATTCGTCGAGCGAGCGGGTCTTGCCGTTGGCGTCGACGGCGCTGAAGGTCGGGGCGGGCTGGCCCACGACCGGCGCGGCCATGGCGGCAGGGGCGACAAGCGCCGAGGCGGCGGCAAGGGCGATCACGAGGCGGCGGTTCATCGGTTCGGCTCCCTGGACGGAATGGACTGACGGTCAGAAACGAGCAGGCGGATCAACTGTTGCGCCCTGCGGCGTCGATGGCCTTCACCACGACGCCGGAGGTCAGGATCGACGGGAGGATAGCGGGTTCGCCCCCCTTCGCGCCATACACGAGGTAGAGCGGCACGCCCGCGCGACCGAAGCGGGCCAGCTCGGCGGCGATGGCGCCGTCGCGCTTGGTCCAGTCGGCCTTGAGGTAGACGGCGTTGTTGCGGCTGAGCGCGTCGGCCACCGACTTCGTCGACAGCGCGACCCGGTCGTTCACCTGGCAGCTCACGCACCAGGCCGCGGTGTAGTTGACCAGCACCGGGCGGCCCTCGGCCTGCAGCGCGGCCAGGCGCTCGGGCGTGTAGGCCTCGGCGTCCAGCTTCGCGGCCTCAGGCGCAGCCTCGGGCAGCGCGTAGGCCGGCCAGAAGGCCCCGCCGACCACTGCGGCGGCGGCCAGGACGGTCGCGGCGGCGGCTACGGCGACCGGGCGTCCGCCCGCGGCCTGGCGACGCTGGGCGATGCCGAAGAGCCAGGCGGCCAAGGCCAGGATCACCGCGGCGCCCAGGATGCGCGGCACGGCGTCCGAACCGATCTGCACCGTCAGCACCCAGACCAGCCAGGCGACGGCCGCGTACATCGGGAAGGCCAGCAGCTTCTTGAAGCCGTCCATCCACGCGCCGGGGCGCGGCAGGCGGTTGACCAGCGCCGGCACGAAGGCCACGGCCACGAAGGGCGCGGCGAAGCCCAGGCCCAGGGCCAGGAAAACCGTCAGCGCCGCGGCGGGCGTCTGGGTCAGGGCCCAGCCCAGGGCCGGGCCCATGAACGGCGCGGTGCAGGGCGCCGCCACGGCGACGGCGAGCGCGCCGGTGAAGAAGCTGCCCGCCAAGCCCCCGCGAGACGCCAGCCCCGAGCCCGCGCCCTGCAGCGAGGTCCCGACCTCGAAGACGCCCGAGAGGTTCAGCGCCACCAGCAGCATGAGCAAGGCCAGCGCCGCGACCACCGGCGGATCCTGCAGCTGGAAGCCCCAGCCCACGGCCGAGCCGGCCGCCCGCAGCGCGATGAGCAGCGCGGCCAGACCCAGGAAGGTGGCCAGCACGCCGGCGCCGAACGCCAGCCCCTGCCGCCGTGCATCGCCGTGCGCGCCGCCGTGGCCGGCCAGCGACGCGGCCTTCATGGCCAGCACGGGGAAGACGCAGGGCATCAGGTTGAGGATCAACCCGCCCACGAAGGCGAAAGCGGCAGCCGAAAGCAGGCCCAGGTCGGCCCCGGCGGCGGCCGGGCCGGCCTTGGCGGGCGGCGGCCCGAGGCCGGCGGCGGTCGCCGGCAGCGGGCCCGCCACGGCGGTCAGCTCATAGCCCTTGCCGCCGACGACCAGCACCCCGCCCAGTTCCTTGGGCGGCGTCGGGCCCTGGAAGTCGTAGCCGGGGGTGATGCTGAGGGTCAGGCCCTCGGGGCCGCGGTCGATCGTCTGCGGCTTGGCGTGATCGATCACGGTCCCGGCGAACGGGAAGAAGTAGGCCTCGGACAGGTCCGCGCCCTTCAGCGGCGCGCCGGTGATGGCGAGCTTCAGGGCGCCGCCGGCGACTTGGAACGCGCCGGCCAGCCCGGCGGGCTTGGGCGCCTCGGCCAGCGCCTTGGCGATCTTCGGGCCCCAGACGGGGTCGGCCGGCGCGGGACCGGCGGTGACCGGCAGCTTCAGCTCGAGATTGGCGCTCTCGGGAATGCAGATGTCGGCGCAGACCAGAAAATCGGCCTTGGCCTTGAGCGTCACCGTCGAGCCCACCGCCGCGCTGCTCGGAACGGTGAGGCGGACGGGCAGCAGCACCTCCCCCTCGAAACCGTAGTTCACCAGGGGGCCGATCGGCAGCCGGTGCGGGACGGGCCAGGTGAAGTCCGAGGCGCTCCACCCGGCGGGCAGGGTCCAGGTGAGCTTGGTGGCCTCGCCGGAGTCCCCGGCGTTGCGCCAATAGGTGTGCCAGCCCTTCTGGATCTGCTGGCGCAACGCCACGTCCAGGGTCTGGCCGGGGGCTGCGCCCTGGGCCGAGGCGACCAGTTCGGCCGTCAGGTGCCCGGTGTTGACGGGCTGGGCCGCAGCCATCGCGGGCAGAATAAGGGCGCACAGGAGGCCCAGCAGAAAGCGCATCGTCACCTCAAAGGCCAACATGCCTTTACCGGCGCTATATGGCGCGTGGATGTCGCGGGCGCAAAGCAAGGCTCGACTCGTGGCGTCCGACGGCCATGATCCTTAAGAATCGCGTTCCGCCAGACCAGGAGCCTCCGCTTGCCCGCATCCTTCGACGACATCCAGATCGGCCAGGTGGCTTCGCTGGGGGCCGCAGCCGTGGACGCCGCCGCGCTCGACACCTTCGTGGCCGCCTTCACACCGGGCTGGACGGTCGACCGGGGGGCGCCTGACGCCATGGTCTTCGCGATCTGGGCCAAGCTGGACGCCATGGCCTCCAGCAACTTCAGCCAGACCAAGCGCCTGGGCGTCGACGCCCTGCGCTGGATGCGCAATCCGCCGCCGGGCGAGCTGCTGCGCGGCCGGATGACGGTGATGGCGAAGGATGCGGTCGGCGACGACAAGGGCATCGTCATCGCCCAGCACGACCTGCTCGACGAGGCGGGTCGGCTCGTCTTCTCGTGCCTGACCCGGAGCGTGTTTTCGAGGTGATTTCCCTCCCTTGATGGGGAGGGACAGCTCGCCGAAGGTGAGCAGAGTGGGGCCGTAGCGGCCAGGGCGCGGAGTCGAACCTTGATCGCGACTCCCTCCACCTGGCCGCTCACGCGGCCTGTCCCTCCCCATCAAGGGAGGGACTGCCTCTCACCTAGTTCAGGTTGGCCGGCTGCTCGGCGGCGGCCTTGGTCATGGCCAGGGCGATCAGGCGGTCCCAGCCGACCAGCGAGTGCATGTGGGCGTAGATCTGGCCCAGGGCGCCATTGTCGCGCAGCTCGATGAATTTCGCGTGCGGCAGGGCGTTCAGCTTCTCTTCCGAGACGCCGAAGTACTCCGCGATCCGCTGGGGCTCGCCGGGCGTGCCGTCGGGGTTCGCCGGCGTGAAGGTGGCTTCCTTCGTCTCGAACAGGTCCAGGTCCTTCAGGATCTGGACGAAGCCCATCGTACGCTGACGCTCGATCTCGAAGTTGTTGCAGAACTCGATGCAGTTCTTCGTGTACTCGGTCGGCTCGCCCTTCTCGTCGAAGAACGGCATGTCGTAGCCCGACTCGACGATGAACTCGGCGTTGCGGTCGATGCACAGCACCATCTGCTTGTTCGCGTCGTCGTTGGCGAACACGAACGGATAGCGGCGCACGTAGGCTGGAATGTAGATGCCGCTTTCGAACGTGCCGTCGTCCTTGACGAACATGTTCTCACCCGAGTTCAAGCCCATCACGGCGATCGGCAGCTTCTCGTCGCCCACGAAGATGATCGGACCCGTCACCGCCGCCAGCGGGAACTCGCCCACGGTCAGCGGAATGGCGTGGCCGGCCTTGGCGAAGCTGAACGGACCGTCCATGCGCTTCACGCCGAGCTTGGAGTGCAGTTCCTTCGCCAGCGGCTCGGGCTTCGAATAGAACAGGACGTTACCGGAGAGCTGGCCCGGCACTTGTTGGGCGGTGGTCATCTATCAGCCTTCAGAATTCATGGAGGCGCGACGCTCGGGTCCGGGGGCGTGCGGGCAGACGCGCAAGGTCGCCGCTTCTAGCCGATCCGGCTTTCGCTCGCAAATGCGACGGCGCGCTTGCACGCGCGCGCGTCCGACCGTTCTATCGCGGGCTTCACTGGCAGGACCTTGACCGTGCTCCGCTCTCTGCTGACCGCCGCCGCGATCTGCGCGCTCACCGCCTGCGCCTCGGCGTCGTCCGACACGCCCGACGACGTCTCGATGGGCCCTCGCGACACCCAGCTCACGGGCTACCTTGCGGCCAATCCGCTGGACGGGAAGACCATCCTGGGCCCGCCGCCGGCGCCCGACTCCGCGCACGGCAGGGCCGACCGGGCGCTGTTCGACGAGACCCGCGCGCTGGAGGGCACGGCCCGGTGGAAGACGGCCATCCAGGACAACGACCTCTGGGGCGGCGGCGCCATCAAGCGGTTCTCTTGCGCCCTGGGCGTCGACATCAACGCGACCCAGACCCCGGCGGCCTGGCGCATGTTGCACCGGATGGAGCTGGATGTGCGCACCGTCGGCACGCCGGCCAAGGACGCTTACGGTCGCCTCCGTCCCCTGATCGGCAATGACAAGCCGGTCTGCGTGCCGCGCGAGGACTGGATGAAGACCAACTCGTCCTATCCGTCCGGCCACGCGATGACGGCCTGGTCGTGGGCGCTGGTGCTGAGCGAGGCGGCGCCCGCGCGGGCCGACGCGCTGCTGACCGTCGGCCGCGAGTCGGGCGAGAGCCGGATGATCTGCGGCGTGCACTTCATCTCGGACGTCGAGGCCGGCCGCACACTGGGCGCGGCGATGGTGGCGCGACTGCACGCCGAGCCGGCCTTCGCCGCCGACCTGGCCCGCGCGAAACGTGAGGTGGCCGCCGCGAAAACGAAGCCTCAGGGTTGCTAAACTGCGGCGAGCTGCCGCACCCCCTGCGGGCGCCCGAATTTATCAACGCGAAAGATGTGCGGGCTAGCTCTGTCGGGTGCGCCGCAGGGCGTGCGTCTCATTCGGACCGTATGCCCCTCGTCGCGAAGCCTCTGGCGAAGTTCAATCTGTCGCAGTCGGTCATCCTGCTGCTTGAGCATTCGCGCGCCGAGCAGGACCTGTATGGGCAGATGCTGTTCGGCTTCGGCGGCAAGCAGCTCCACCGGTGCCAGACCCGCGAAGAGGCGAAGCTCGTCCTGGTCGGAAACCAGGTCGACCTGATCATCGTCGACGCTCAGCTGGGGCCCGACGACGAGGACGGATACACCTTCGTGCGCGAGCTTCGCCGTTCGGGCGCCGGCTTCGCCTTCCTGCCGGTCGTGATGATCACCGGTCACACGCCCAGCTCGCAGATCACCTTCGCCCGCGACAGCGGCGTGCACTTCGTGGTGCGCAAGCCGGTCAGCCCGGGTGTCCTGCTGGAACGCATCCTGTGGATCGCCCAGGAAGCTCGGCCGATCATCGAGTGCGAGACCTACGTCGGCCCCGACCGTCGATTCCAGCGCCTGGGGCCGCCCAAGGGCGTTGAAGGGCGGCGCGCAGACGATTTGGCTATGGAGGTGGGCGAACCCGAGGGTCCCGACCTGCACCAGGACGAGATCGATCAGCTCCTCCAACCCAAGAGAGTGGCCCTATGAGCGAGGTCAAGGTCCACAAGGTGCAGTATCGTCTGGCCCGCCAACTCAAGTCGGGCGCGATGATTTCGACCGCCACCGCCCTTGGCGTGGCGAAGGACCGCGTGAAGAAGATCGAGCCGAAGGTGCTGGCGGCCATCGAAGAGGAATTCGCCCGACAGGACGCGGCGTTCGCCGACCTGAAGCAGGGCGAAGCGATCGGGCTGATCCGCATGTACGGCTCGACCAACCGGCTCTTGGGGCTGGCAGGCGGGGCGCACCGGCTGGAGAACATGGGCAAGGCCGCGCTCAGCCTCTGCGATCTCCTGGACGCCATGAACGGCGTCGTGCCGACCGACCTGCGGCCGATCCGGGTTCACCTCGACGCCCTGCGGATCCTCAAGACCGACCTGGACGAGCGCGATCAGGAAGTTGTTCTGGCGGGCCTCACGAAGGTCCGGGCCCACAAGGCCCAGAAGGCTACCGCCCCGGGCCTTTAAGGTCGCTTCGCCGCAAAGACGACGTGCCGGCGCAGGGGATGGCCTTCGGCCAGTCGGGGGTGGTCGAAATCACGACCGGGGTCGGGAGCCAGGCCGATACGGCGCATCACCGCTTGGGAGGCCAGGTTCGTTGTCGCGGTAAAGGCGATGATCTCCGACGTGTCGATGTGATCGAATCCCCAGTCGAGCGCGGCCTGGGCGCCCTCGGTGGCGAGACCGCCGCCCCAGGCCTCCGGCGCCAGCCGCCAGCCCATTTCGATGGCGGGGCCGACCGGGAGGGCGCCGGCCTTGACGGTCGACAGGCCGATGAACCCAATCAGGCGCGCGTCCGCCTTGCGTTCCGCTGCCCACAAACCCCAGCCGGTCTCCTGGATGTGCGCGTTGATGCGGTCGAGCATGGCGTCGCTGGCCGCTCGATCGATGACGCCCCCAAGCCAGGCGCCCACACGCGGGTCGCCGTTGATCGCGGCGAACGCCTCGCGGTCGGCCTCGCGGAAGGCGCGCAGGATCAGGCGGTCGG
This sequence comes from Phenylobacterium sp., assembly GCF_965284355.1. Lineage (NCBI taxonomy): Bacteria > Pseudomonadati > Pseudomonadota > Alphaproteobacteria > Caulobacterales > Caulobacteraceae > Phenylobacterium > Phenylobacterium sp. Next base: position 2,278,047 of record NZ_OZ260078.1, read on the forward strand.
TCTCGATCATGGCCCTTCTACCTTTCCCTATTGAGGCCGCGCTCCGACCAGGCCCCCGTACAGGTCCGTACGCCGATCGCGGAAGAAGCCCCAGGCGGCGCGGTGGGTCTTCAGGAAGTCGAGGTCGAACGACGCCTGCAGCACGCCTTCGTCCTCGCGCCCCAGCGCGGCCACCAGGTCGCCCCGGTGGTCGGCGATGAAGCTCGAGCCGTAGAACTGCTGGCCGCCGTTGGGGTAACCGTCCCACGGTTCGAAGCCGGTGCGGTTGGCGCCGATGACGGGGATCACGTTCGAGACGGCGTGGCCCTGCATCGCGCGCCGCCAGGGCGCGGCGGTGTCGAGGGTGGCGTCATGCGGCTCAGAGCCGATGGCCGTGGGGTAGAACAGGACTTCAGCGCCCATCAGGGCCATGGCGCGCGCGCACTCGGGATACCATTGGTCCCAGCAGATGCCGACGCCGACGCGACCGAAGCGCGTGTCCCACACCTTGAAGCCGGTGTCGCCGGGGCGGAAGTAGTACTTCTCCATATAGCCCGGGCCGTCGGGGATGTGGCTCTTGCGGTAGACGCCCATCAGCGACCCGTCCGCGTCGGCCATCACGAGGCTGTTGAAGTAGTGCGGCCCTTCGCGCTCGAAGATCGAGATCGGGATCACCACGCCCAGCTCCCCCGCCAGCGGGGCCAACGCCGTCACCGCCGGATGCTCGCGCCAGGGATAGGCCGTCTCGAACCAACGCTCCTCCTGGGCCACGCAGAAGTAGGGCCCCTGGAACAGCTCAGAGGGAAGGACCAGATGGGCGCCCTGCCCCGCCGCCTGGCGGATGAAGTCGGCGGTCTTGGCGATGTTGGCCGCCATATCCTGGCCATACGAGGTCTGGATCGCGGCGACGTTGATTGTGCGGGGCATCAGGCCGGCTCCTGCTGGGTGATGCAGTGGAAGGATCCGCCGCCGGTCAGGATGGCGATGGACGGAAGCCCGATCACGGCCCGGTCGGGGAAGATCTGTTTCAGCACCTCGACGGCGAACTCGCCGGGCTGCTTGGCGTAGATGGGCACGATCACCGCCTTGTTGGCGATCAGGAAGTTCATGTGGCTGGCCGGGATCGGGCCGTCGTCCCCATCGATCCAGCCGGGCGACGGGATGCGGATCACCTTCAGCTTCTGGCCGTTCGCATCGGTCATCGACGCCAGTCGCCGGGCCGCATCGTCATAGGCCTCGGCGTTGGGATCCCCACGGCCCCAGGCCACGGGGATCGTGACCGTCGCGGGCGCGACGAAGCGAGCCAGGTTGTCGACGTGGCCGTCGGTGTGGTCGTTGCGCAGGCCCTCGCCCAGCCACAGCACCTTGCGCGCGCCCAGGCTGTGGCGCAGCGCGTCCTCGGCGGCCTCGACCGTCCAGCCGGGGTTGCGGTTCTTGTTCAGCAGGCACTGGTCGGTAGTCAGGATCGTGCCCGCGCCGTCGTGATCGACCGCGCCGCCTTCGAGGATGAAGTCGTTCATCATCAGGGGCGCGCCGGCCGCCTCGGCGATCTGGTGGGCGACCGTGTCGTCGTGTTCCAGGCTGTACTTGCCGCCCCAGCCGTTGAAGCGGAAGCCGTTGGCCTGGCCGCCCGCGAAGATCGGACCGGTGTCGCGCAGCCAGATGTCGCCGAAGCGGCCCTGCACCAGCTCGACGCCCGGGACGTCGCCCAGCATCTCGCGGGCCACGGCCTCGCCGCCCGGATGACCGGTCATCACCCGCACGCGCTCGCCGCCGGGGCCGGCCAGCGCCCGCGCCAGGTCGGCCACCTCGGCCTGGGCGGCCTCAAGGTCGTCCTGCCAGAGGTCCGCATGGCTGGGGAAACCCAGCCACATGGCCTTGTGAGGCGCCCATTCCGGCGGAACGACAAAGGTCATCGGGAACTGTGCTCCTCAAAGGCGTGCGCAGATGGGCTTCACGGCTGCCGCCGTCAAGCATCCAACGAAAAGGGCGGCCCACAAGGACCGCCCTTCCGCAATTCAAGTCCTGTCGCTGAGGTCTAGAACTCGGCGTGCAGGGTGGCGATGAAGCTCCGGCGATAGCCGGGCTGGCCCAGCGCCGTACCCGTCAGGTTCGGCGTGATGTCGCCCAGGTAGCGCTTGTTGAAGGCGTTACGGACGTTGAACTGGATGTAGGTGTTGTTCCCCATGGCATCGAGGCCCGGGATTTCGTTCAGCTTGAAGCGGGCGTCGAAGTCGACCAGCTCGTAGCCGCGGAACTTCTCGGTGTTGACGAGGTTCGTCCAGCGGTCGCCGACCCACTTCGCCTGCGCGCCGAGGCTCAGCCATTCCGTCGGGTCGTACTGGACCCGCGCGCCGCCCTGATGCTTGGGCGTTTCATACACGCTCTTGCCCTTGGTCGGCAGGATGCCGGCCACGGCGTTCGGGATGTTGTCCAGGATCTCGGAGTCGATGAACGAGTACGACGCGTAGAAGCTGAACTCTTCCACCGGCTTCCAGCCCAGCTGCAGGTCGAGACCCTTGTTCCGCACGTCGCCGACGTTCTGCGAGAAGGCCACGCCCGACGGCTCGTCCAGCACGCGCTCGATGCGGTTGGAGAAGTCGGTCAGGTAGATGGCGCCGGCGAGCATGAGCTGGGGCGTCTGGTAGCGGACGCCCAGGTCGTAGGTCTTCGACCGTTCCGGGCCCGGATCGACCAGGATCTGGTCGTACAGGTCGTCGGTCCGCGGCACCGACAGGGTCTCGGCGTAGCTGACGTACACCGACAGGTCGTCGGTGAACTCGTAGCTGGCGCCCAGGTTCGGCAGGACGTCGTCGTACTTGCGCGTGAACGAGCGCGGGTTGCCGTAGCGCAGCGCGGCGTTGCTGTTCAGCGTCGCGGCCGGGAAGGTCACCAGCGGACGACCCGTGCCGTCGTTGGTGCCGGGAACCGGCGTGCCGACCTGCGTGGTGCAGTAGGCGTTGAACGTGTTCTGCTGGAAGCAGTAGTTGTTCAGGTCGCGCTTGAAGAACGGAGCGCGGACGCCGACGTTCAGCAGTAGCTTTTCTTCCATGAACCGGCCGCGCCATTCGGCGGCGACCTGATTCAGCAGGGCGACCGAAAGGCGGTCGCGACGGCGCAGGTTGGTGCCGTCGGGCAGCGTGACCTGACGGCCTTCGCCGTCCTTGCCGCCGAAGACGTTCTCGGGAACGCCGTCCTGCCCGATGAAGCCGACGTCGCCGGTCTGGCGGTGCTTGGCGCGGTCATAGGTATAGGCCAGGCGGACGCTCTGGTTGTCGGCGAACTTCCAGATCAGCGAGGTGGTGAGGCCGTAGCGGCGGGTGTTGGTGGTGTTCGGCCGGTACAGATAGACGCGGTCGAGGATGTCGCCGTCGCCGTTCAGGTCGACACCGGCGGCCGTCGAGTTGCCGCGCAGCTGCGGATCGTTCTCGGGGAAGATCTGCGCGCCGCCGCCGTTGGCCAGCACGTACTGGAACGACGGGTCGAACGTGAGCGTGATGTCGTCGGTCAGCTTCCAGCTCGACAGACCCCGGATGTTGCCGGTGTTCGACGGGTTGATGCTGTATTCGAAGAAGTTGCTCGGGCACAGCGTTGCGCCGGAGTTGTCCACCTGGGCGCCAGCGCCGGGCGTCGGACGCGAGCAGACCGAAGGCGCGACGATGCTGGTGTCCGGCGCGCCGGCCGCGGTCACACCCTGGCGCTGGAAGGTCGCCAGGTTGATGCGGTTGATGAAGGCATTGCGGTTTTCGTTGTAGTTGAAGATCAGGCTGGCCTGACCGATGTCGCCGAAGTCCTGATCGATCCGCGCGTTGAACTGCTTCTTCTCGATGCCGCCGGGCGCCGGGATCGGCGAGTTGTGCGGCCGGAAGTGGTCATACTTCTGGTACATGCCCGAGATCCACATGCGGGTCCCGAACGGGCCGACCGCGCCGCTGTTGATGGTGGCGTAGTAGCGCTGCATGTCTTCGCTGCCGACGCCGACCTCGGCGCGAACGCCGAAGTCCTGCGTAGCGCGCTTGGTCACGTAGTTGACGGTGCCGCCGGCGGCCGCGGCCGTCGGGCTGTCGACGTCGGTCGTGCCCAGGTTCACGGTCACGCGCTCGATCAGGTCGGACTCGAGCTGCTGGTTCGGGAACACGGCGTAGTTGCCCGAGTCGTTCAGGGGGACGCCGTCCTGCACGACCGCGACGCGCTGGCTGTCGAAGCCGCGGATCACGAAGTCGCCGCCGGCCGAGCCGTAGGCGTCGTTGTTGGTGAAGTTGACCGACGGCAGCAGGTTGATCGAGTCGAGGACCGACTGGCCCGGCGTCTGGCGGCTGATGAACTCGGCGGTGATCCCGACGCGCGACTTGGGCTCTTCGATCGCCATGATGGCGCCGTCGAGGTTGCGCGGTCCCGTGGAGCCGGTGACGACCAGCTCTTCGACGAGGGCCGTACCCGTGGATTGGGCGAAGGCTTGGCCGGACACCAGCAGGCCCGTGGCCAGCGCAGTCGTCGCGCAGAGCGCTCGGCTCAGTTTGAGTTTCATGTAGTAACCCCTTCTAAAGACCCTTAGCGATGGGGCGCCCCTGGCCCCGAGTCTTGTCCGCCCTATAGCCGCAAAAATCCGGGCGTTGGTGACTGTTTTGCGACGGTTGGCGCGTCGGTGTCATACTGAGGCGATTGTGCATCACTCTCCTGCAACACCGCTCAAAACCCACGCGATCCGGGATGGTCGGCCGCGACCGCAAGGACTAGGGCTTGGCGCTGTCGGAAGCACAACATGTCACCTGTCCTGAGGTCGCCAGCGACCGGAAACGATCTGCGCTCAGCGCTCATGCTGACCCTGGCGCTGACCGCCGCGCGGCTGGTGGCCCTCTTCAGCACGCCGCTCGAGCTCTATCCTGACGAAGCCCAGTACTGGCTTTGGTCGCGCACTCTGGACTTCGGCTATTACTCGAAGCCGCCGATGATCGCCTGGGCGATCTGGGCCACGACCGCCATTGGCGGCGACGCCGAGGCCTGGGTGCGGCTGTCGGCCTGCCTGTTCCAGGCCGGCGCCACGGTCGTCGTCTTCCTGATCGCGCGACGACTCTACGACGGGGCCACGGGGCTGGCGGCCGCGGCGCTCTACGGGCTGATGCCGGGCGTCCAGCTCTCGGCCCTGGTGGCGGCCACAGACGCGCCGCTGCTGTTCTTCCTGGGTCTCTCGGTGCTGGCCTACGTGGCGCATCTGCAGACGGTCGACGCGCGCCGCCGGCTGCTGCTGGCGGTGGGGTTCGGCGCGGCGCTGGGGCTGGCGTTCCTGTCGAAGTATGCGGCGGTCTATGTCGTCATCGGCCTGGCGGCGCACCTTCTCGCGTCGGCCGAGGCGCGGCGGGCGTGGTCGCCGCCCACGGCGGCGGCGGCGATGCTGGCGGCGGCTTCGGTCCTGGCCCCCAACCTGGCCTGGAACGCGACCCACGGCTTCGCCACCTTCCAGCACACCGCCGCCAACGCCGCCTGGAGCGGAGTTCAGCTGTTCAATCTGGCCGAGGCCGGGACGTTCCTGGTCTCGCAGTTCGGGGTCTTCGGTCCGATCCCGATGGGCGCGCTGATCGCCGGCGTCGGCATCGCGGCGGCCCGCAGGCGGCTGTCGCAGTCCGACCTGCTGCTGCTCTGCTTCACGCTGCCGCCGCTGCTGATCGTGACGGTGCAGGCCTTCATCAGCCGCGCGAACGCCAACTGGTCGGGCGCCGCCTACCTCACCGGGACGATCCTGGTCGCGGCCTGGCTGCTGCGGTGGCGGGCGCGGCGTTGGCTGATCGCGGCGATCGCCCTGCAGGGGTTCGTGGCGGCGTTCTTCCTGGCGGCGGTGATCTCGCCGGCGCTGGCCGACAAGGTGGGGCTGGCCAACGGCCTGAAGCGCGCGCGGGGCTGGTCGCAGACCGCAGACCTGATCCTGGACCGCGCCTTCCGTGAGCCGGGGCTGACCGCCATCGCCGTCAACAACCGCTTCCTGTTCTATTCAACGGCCTACTACGGCCGCCAGCGGCTGGCCGAACTGGGCGTGCCGCTGGCCAGCTGGCTGCTGATGGAGGGACCGCGCAATCAGGCCGAGACGGCGGCGCCGCTGACGCCGGCCATCGGCGGCCACGTGCTGATGGTGTCATACGAAGGCTGGCGGCGCGGCGAGATGCAGGCCGACTTCGAAGCGTCCTCGGGCTTGGAGATCGGCAGCGTCTGGCTGGACCGCAAGCACAAGCGCAAGATCGAGATGTTCACGGGCCAGGGCTTCCGCCCCAGCCCGCGAGATCCGGTCAGCGGCCTGCCGGCCAGCGTTCCTGCGGCTAGCGCCCCGCCTGGGCGCCCCACACCACTTTGAGCACCCGGTCACGGCCGCAGCCGACGCGGTAGCGCTCATAGTGGGCCGGGTTCTTCTTGGCGAAGTCCTGGTGATAGCCCTCGGCGTTCCAGAACGGCGCGGCGTTCCGGGTCGTCACGGTGATCGTGGCCCCCAGTTCCTTGGCGTACTTGGCCTTCGCCGCCTCGGCGATCGCCCGCTCCTCAGCGTTCGCAGTGAACACGGCCGTGCGATAGGACGGGCCGGTGTCGCAGATCTGGCCCCGCGGATCGGTGGGGTCGATGTTGTGATAGAAGCGGTCGACCAGCTGGGCGTAGGTGATCTTCGCCGGGTCGTAGGTGACCTTCACCGCTTCCAGGTGGCCCGAGTGGTTCTCATAGGTCGGATTGGCCGTCGTGCCGCCCGAATAGCCGCTCACCGCGGCGGTGACGCCCGGCGTGGCCTCGAAGAACTTCTCCACCGACCAGAAGCAGCCGCCGGCGAACACCGCCGTCTTGGTGGCCGCCTGGGCCTGGGTCGCGATCAGGGCTGCCGCGAGCGCGGCGGCGATGGCTAGGGGTTTCATGGACAAAAGCATTCCTCACGTCTTGCCCGCCCGGCAAGCGCCAATGACCGACAATACGTGAGCATCGCTGTGGCGGCTTCAAGGCCAAGCCAGCGAGGAGGCTCTCCTCGCTGGGAAAAACGCGACCCCGCCTAAGCCCGGTCGTCGCGGATCACCATGCCGCCGATCCAGCTGGCGATGCCGGTGATGATCGCCGCCATGATCCCGGCGAACAGCCCGCGCACGTCGAAGCCGCCCAGCATCAGGTCGACCAGGCCGATCATCATCGCGTTTACAATCAGCAGGAACAGCCCCAGCGTCACAATGGTCAGCGGCAAGGTCAGGATCGTCACGATCGGCCGCACGAAGGCGTTCACCACCCCGAGCAGCAACGCCGCCACGATCAGGGTGCCGGTGTTGGCCACATAGATGCTGCCGCGCAGCAGCACCGAGGCGACCCAGAGCCCCAGGGCGGCGAACACCGCCCGGACCAGGAACTTGGCCAGCATCTGAACCCTCCTCGTAACGTAACCGCTACAGCTGAGCCTAGACCGCGCCGACGCGCCTGGGGAGACCCGAAGCGCTTCCCGCCGTTCGCCGAACACGCTCATGCGACAAGGGTCCATTCATATTTGTCGGGCAAACTTCTGCGTCATTGCGCCGCACATGCCGGGTGCGCGCGTGGATTTCTGGGGACGGCGCCACCGTGTTCGGCAAGCTGAAGGGTCTGCTCGACGAGAGGCTCGACGCCGTGGCGGCGACGTCGCGGCACATGTTCTTCGTGCGCCTTTGGATCGGCGTCGGGACGACGTTCCTGACCGCCTGCATCTACAGCGTCCGCACCGGCGCGATCTGGCTGGCGGCCTTCCTGGCGACCGAGACCTTCAACCGCTTCATCACCAATCCCATCGTCGGGGGGACGCCTTTGAGCGACCTTCGCCGCCTCGCGTATGTGGGTGGCATGGCCGCCTCGAGCCTGCTCTGGTGCGGGCTGGCGGTGCTCTACTGGATGGACGGGCAGGAGCCGTTCCGCCTCGCCGCCATGGCGGTTCTGGCCGGGATCCTGGTGCATGCCCAGGGCTTCTCGTTCCGGTCGCCCGCGGCCCTGGCGGCCATGGGCGTCGCGCCGGCGACTCTGTGGTTCGTGCTGCCCGCGGGGTTCGGCGGCTTCTCCGGCCCGCCACTGATCACGCTGACCATCGCCCTGAGCCTGCTGCTGGCCTATGTGGCCGCCAGCGCGCAGGCCAATCTGCGCACCGCGAACGCCCTGGCCGAGGCCCAGCGCGCGGCGGTCGCGGCCAACGACGCGAAGTCGGCCTTCCTGGCCATGATGAGCCACGAGCTACGCACGCCGCTGAACGGCGTGCTCGGCATGGCGCGCGCCCTGTCGCGAACCGAGCTCGACCGCCGCCAGCAGGGCTACGTCGACACCATCCTGCGCTCTGGCGACGGCCTGATGGCCATCCTCAACGACGTGCTCGACATGTCGAAGATCGAGGCCGGCCGCATGGACCTGGAGGTCGCAGCCTTCGACCTGGCCGCCCTGGGCGAACAGACCGTCGAGCTGTGGGCCGAAGGCGCTGCGGCCAAGAGCCTGACGCTGACCTGCAAGGTCGAACCCGGCCTGCCCGAACTGGTGCTCGGCGACGAGCATCGCGTGCGCCAGATCCTGATGAACCTGGTCTCCAACGCGCTGAAGTTCACCGAGAAGGGCTCGGTCACCATCCGTCTGCGCGCCGCCCCGGCCGCCGACGGCGACGGCGGCGTCGAGATCGTGGTGGTCGACACCGGCGTCGGCATGACCCACGAGCAGGTGAACGCGCTGTTCAATCCCTATGTCCAGGCCGAGGCGTCGACAGCCCGCGTCTATGGCGGGACCGGGCTTGGCCTGGCCATCTGCCGCAAGCTCGCGGCGATGATGGGCGGCGACATCTCGGTGCTGAGCGACCCTGGCCAGGGCTCGGCGTTCCGCGTCTGGTTGCCCCTGCCGGCCGCCGAGGCCGCCGCCGCCGCGGCCGAGGACTACGAAGGCCTGCCGACGCTGCGCATTTTGGTGGCCGACGACAATCCCATCAACCAGGCCGTCGCCCGCGCCGTGCTGGAGGCTGCCGGCGCCGTGGTCGAGACCTGTTCCGACGGCGCCCAGGCGCTGGAACGGCTGCGCGTCGAGGCCTTCGACGTGGTGCTGATGGACGTCCACATGCCCAACATGGACGGCATCGAGACCGTGGGTCGCCTGCGCGACGGACAAGCCGGGCGCGCCGACATCCCCGTCGTGGCCCTGACCGCCGACGCCATGCCGGGCGAGGAGGCGCGCCTGAAGGCCCTGGGCTTCGACGCCCTGCAGCACAAGCCCGTCCAGCCTGCCGCCCTCATCGCCGCGATCATGGAGGTGCTGATCGCGCCCCGGCCGGCGGACGCGAACGCCGACGAGGCGGCGGCGTAGCGCCTCTCTCCGCTCGCTCAGCGCTCGGGGCAGAGGAGGCCATGACGGCCGCGTCTTGCTGATGCTAAGCCTTGCTCCGACAAGGGAGCGGTCATGGTCGACGTCGTCATTTCCTACGGGCGCGAGCAGGAGCCGATGGCCGCCAGCGTGGCGCGCGCTCTGGAGGCCGACGGCTATTCCGTCTGGTGGGACCACGACATCCCCGCTCACAAGGCCTACGCCACCCTGATCGAGGAAAAGTTCCAGGCCGCCAAAGCGGTCATCGTCATCTGGTCGCCGGCCGCGGTGAAGTCCGAGTGGGTGCGCGCCGAGGCCGATCTCGCGCGTTCGCAGCAAAAGCTGATCCAGGTCGCGGTCGAAGGGACGATCCCGCCGCTGCCGTTCAGTCAGATCCAGTTCGCCGCGCTGCAGGCCTGGGACGGCACGCCCGACCATCCCGAATGGCGTCGCGTGCGCGCCAGCCTGAAGACCCTCTGCGGCGAAGGGGCCGAACCGCGCCCGCAGCCGACGCCGATCCCGCCCCCCGCGCCGCCGCGGCGCGATCCGCCGGCTGCGCAGCGCCGGTCCACCGTACTCGCGGCGGTGATCGGGGGCGTGGTCGCGGCCGCTATCGCCGTCATGGTCGCCCGCCAGCCGCCGCAGGCGCAGGCGCCCGCCTCGCAGCCTGTCCGGATCGACCCGGCGCCGACGCCACAGCCGACGCCCACGCCCAGGCCGCCGCCGCCGGCTGCGGAGGCCCGGCTGGGAGACTTCCTGCTGCCCCAGTCCAGCGCGCAGCCCCTGTCGCCGGACGCCATCGCCGGCCTCGACAAGGCCCAGTTGCGGATCGCCCGCAACGAGATCTACGCCCGGCACGGCCGCATCTTCAAAAGCCCGGACCTCGCGGCCCACTTCGCGAAATTCGCCTGGTACAAGCCCGTCGCCGACGAGGTCACGCTCTCCCCCGTCGAACAGGCCAACGTCAGCCTCCTCCAGGAGGCCGAAGCCAGCCGTTAGGCGCTCTTATCAACCCCCTCCTGAACGTCATGGCCGGGCTTGTCCCGGCCACCCAGATACGAGGCGGCGCAGAACGGGCATGGCATCGACGCCGCGGGCCACGATCCGGCGACGGCGCTTCTGGGTAGCCGGGACAAGCCCGGCCATGACGTTCGAGAGATGAGGGCTAAGCCCTACTCGGCCGCGATCTTGTCCAGCCGCGGCGCCGTCTGCGACAGCCGCCCGCCCACGCGGATCGGCTCGATGCGGCGGGCGAGCCCGGTCTTCAGGTCGGTCTCCACGAACACGCCGCACACGGTGGCCGGGCCCTCGGCGGGCTTGTAGCGGCCGCCCGGGATGCGGGTGGTGAACCGGCGCAGCGGCTCTTCCTTCTGGTTGCCGATCACGCTGTCGTAGTCCGCGCAGGCGCCCGCATCGGTCTGGTAGGCCGTCCCGCCCACCAGGATCTGGCAATCCGCCGTCGGCACGTGGGTATGGGTGCCTACCACCAGGCTGGCGCGGCCGTCGCAGAAGTGACCCATCGCCATCTTCTCGGACGTGGCCTCGGCGTGCATGTCCACGACGACGGCGTCGGCCACCATGCCCAGCGGCGCCGACTCCAGCGCCTTGTCGACGGCGGCGAACGGGTCGTCCAGCGCGTCCATGTGGACGCGACCCAGCACGTTCACCACCAGGATCCGCTTGCCCTCGGGCGTCTCGAACAGGTTCGAGCCCCGCCCGGGCACCTCCGAGAACTCGGAATAGTTCGCGGGCCGGATCAGCCGCGGCTCGCGCACGATGTAGGTCAGCGCTTCCTTCTGGTCCCAAGAGTGGTTGCCCAGGGTCAGGCAGTCGGCGCCCGCATCGAACAGCTCGCGGGCCGTGCCCTCGGTGATCCCGAAACCCGCCGCCGCGTTCTCGGCGTTGACGATCACGAACTCCAGCTGCAGCTCACGGCGCAATGCCGGCAGGTGCTCGGCCAGGCCCTCGCGACCCGAACGGCCGACCACGTCTCCAAAAAAGGCGAACCTCATCCCCGGGTCCTTACCCGAACTCGACGTATTCCGTCTCGGTCAGTATGGCGTCGAGGCGCTGATCGTGCGGCTCCATGGGGATTTCCGGCCGTTCCTGGCCAGCGTACGCCAGCCCGATGACGAAAATCGCCTTCATGCGGCGAAGGTTGGCCAGGGTGCGGTCATAGTGGCCGCCGCCCTGCCCCAGCCGCCCGCCCCGGCGGTCGAACGCCAGCAGCGGGGCGAACACCACATCCGGCAGAACCGCCGCGTTCACGTCAGGCGCCGGGATGCCCAGGGCGTCGGGGACCAGCGCCTCGCCGGTCATGTGCCGTCGGAAGATCAGCGCCCCCTGCCGCGACTGGGCCACCGGCAGACAGACGGAACCCGCCGGCACGCGGGCGCGCAACGGCGTCGGATCGATCTCAGAACCGGCGGGGTGGTACAGCGCAAAGGTCCCGGCGCCCGGCCGGCCTGGCCAAAGCGCGGCGGCCCGTTGTCCAGCGTCGGGCGCTTCAGCCGCCAGCTTGCGCCTCAGGCTGCGCAGCTGCGCGCGAAGGGCCGTCTTGTCAGAGGTCACACAAAGCTCCGCGAGGACGGAGAAGGGTGGCGGCGCCGCGAAGAGCCGTGAAGGACTGTGCAATTCCCTCGACCTGGATAGACCAGGTGGGCGCCGTAGTGCCGAGGACCACGATCCCCGGCAGGGACAGCTCCCTATGAGTGAATTAAGGTCGCTGGAATTTGATCGCCTTCGACGAGAGCCGCAGCAGGACCCGCCGAGGCGCAAGGTAAGGCCGCAGGCGCGCAGTCTCAAGCGCTGCTGCACGATCCGGGGGGAATATGGCGTCGCAGACGATCCAGGACATCCTGAACGAGGCGGTGGCCAAGGGCGTCGCGCCCGGCCTGACCGCCGCGGTCGCCCATGGCGATGGCCGCGACAGCGTCTACGCCGCCGGCGTGCGCGGGGTGGCCGATCCCGCGCCGATGTCGCCGGACGACGTCTTCTGGATCGCCTCGTGCACCAAGGCCATCACCTCGGCGGCGGCGCTGCAGCTGGTCGAGCGCGGGATCCTTGACCTGGATGCCCCGGTGGCCGAGCGCCTGCCTGGTCTCGCCGCGCCGCAGGTTCTGGAGGGCTTCGGCGACGACGGCAGCCCGCGCGTCCGCCCGGCCCGCACGCCGATCACGCTGCGCCGCCTGCTCACCCACACCTCGGGCCTGGCCTACGACTTCTTCCATGCCGATCTCGGCCGCTACTACGCTCACACGGGCGGCAGCCTGATGGAGCAGGCGCCGACCGCGCCGGTCCTGGCGTTCGATCCCGGCGACGGCTGGCAGTACGGGATCGGCATCGATGCCGTCGGCTGGCTCGTCGAGCAGGCGACCGGTCAGGGCCTGGACGCCTATGTGGCCCAGAACATCACCGGCCCGCTGGGCATGGCCGACACCAGCTTCACGCCGTCGGCCCAGCAGGAGGCCCGCTTCGTCGGCATGCACGCCCGCGGCCCCGAAGGGTTCATCGCGTCGCCGGCCTTCCCCTCGTCCCCGATCTACTACGGCGGCGGAGGCCTGCGCTCGACGGCGCCCGACTACCTGAAGTTCCTGCGCGCCGTGATCTCGCCCGATGGCGCCGGCGTCCTGGGGCCGCAAACCCTGGTCAGGCTCCGCGAGGCCGACAGCGACCGGCCCGCCGGCGACCTCAGGACCGCCGCCCGGCCGCTCAGCCATGACTTCCGCCCGCTGTCCGGAACGCCCACGACCCACACCCTGGGCTTCCTGCGCAATGAGGCCGACGTCCCTGGCGGTCGCCGCGCCGGCAGTCTGGCCTGGGCCGGTCTGGCCAACTGCTACTACTGGGCCGACCCGGCGAGCGGCGTGGCCGGCATCCTCTGCGCCCAGTTCCTCCCCTTCGCCGACCCGGGCATGCTGGCGACCTTCGAGGCCTTCGAACGGGCGGCGTACGCCGACGGCTGAGCGCGGCATTTCCGCATTCCCCCTTGGGCGACGGCCGGCTTCGCCTTACATCGGGCGCCTTGAACGCGCACACCGACATTCAGGCCCGTGAACGGGCGGGGCAGAGCCTGGCCCGGCAGGCCAACGACATCGCCCGCGACCTCACGCGGGCCGATCCCAAGGTCTATTGGCTGGACCTCGTCGTCACCGCCGCCGTCACCTGGCTGGCGTTCGCGATCGCCGCGACCGCAGCCCAGCCGGGCTGGACCCTCGTGGCGGGTCTGGTGGCCATCCTCGGCCTCTACCGCGGCATCAGCTTCATCCACGAGCTGACCCACCTGAAGCGCGACGACGTGCCGGGCTTCCACGTCGCGTGGAACGTCCTGATCGGCGTGCCCTGGCTGACGCCGTCGCTGCTGTACGAAGGCGTGCACATCCTGCACCACGCCAAGGACCGCTATGGCACCGCCCGCGACCCCGAGTACCATCCCCTGGCGCGGCGCCCCCTGCACGAGCTGGCGGTGTTCTTGGGCATCGCCCTGCTGGCGCCGGTCGGCACCCTGCTGCGCTTCGGCGTGCTGGCGCCGCTGGGCTTCCTGATTCCGGCCGTGCGCCGCTTCACCATCGCCAAGGCCTCGGGGATGGTGATCAACCCCCACTTCTCGCGCGACGATTTCGACCGCGCCAACCGCGCCCCCTGGCTGGCCCAGGAGATCGGCGCCTGGCTGTGGTGCTGGACCGTCCTTGGCCTGACGATCACCGGCGTCGCGCCGCTGCGCGTGTTCCTGACCGCCGCCGTGATCTTCAGCCTGATGACGTTCCTGAACCAGGTCCGCACGGCGGTCGCCCACCGCTGGGACAACGACGGCGAGGTCATGGCCCCGCTGGATCAGTTCCTGGATTCGGTGAACGTACCGCCGCCGGCGCTGCTGCCGTTCCTGTGGGCGCCCGTGGGCCTGCGCTACCACGCCCTGCACCACCTGATGCCGCGCCTGCCCTACCACAACCTGGGAACCGCCCACCGCCGGCTGGTCGAAGCCTTGCCGCCCGACCACGACTACCGCCGCGCGGAGGAGCGCGAGTTGATCCCGGCGCTGGGCGCGCTGGTGAAGCGGATGCGCAGATCCTCCCTCCCTTAACGGGGAGGGACAGCTCGCCGAAGGCGAGCAGGGTGGGGAAGTGTGGGCCGGAGCGCCGCGTTGCAGGCAGAACTTGATGCCGGAACAAATTAAGAACAATATTGCGAGATGCGCCCGCAGATCGCCCGTGCCCGCGCCATGCGGGCCAACCTGAGCCGCCCAGAGGTCGTCCTCTGGAGCCGGCTCAAGCGCCTGCGCGAACGCGGCTACCACTTCCGCCGCCAGGCTCCGTTCAAGGGCTACTACCTCGACTTCGTCTACTACCCCTACCGACTTGTGATCGAGGTCGATGGCTTCCAGCACGGCGAGGATCGGCAGGCCAATCATGATGCCGTCCGCGACGCCGTCCTGCGTCGTCACGGCTTCACAGTGCTTCGGTTCTGGTCCAGTGACGTGCGCCACGACACCGACCGGGTGATGGACCAGATCGTCCGCACCCTTGCGGCCTCATCAAGGGTGCATGGGCGGGACGTTCCCCAAGCTCAGAGCCTGGACCACACTTCCCCACCCTGACCGAGCTTCGCTCGGTCTGTCCCTCCCCATTAAGGGAGGGAGGACGCCCCTACCCCGCCGCCGCCAGCTTCTCGATCTTGATCGCCGCGCTCTCCAGCGCGGTCACGGCCTTCGTCTCCAGCCTCGAACGATCCGCCTGCAGCCGGCCGACCTCGACCTGCAGCGCGGCCAGCCGGTTCTTCGCATCCAGCAGTTCGTCGGCCAGCAATAGCGCCCCCATCAGGAACAGCCGCGTGTCGCCCAGCTGGCCCATGTCCTGGCTCACCTGGCGGACCTGGTGGTCGAAGAGCTTGGCCAGTTCCTGGAGGTGATGCTCCTGCCCGTCCTCGCAGCCGACGGCGTAGGGGCGGCCGTTCACGTCGATGTTGATCTGGGCCATCGCCCTTACGCCTCCTGCGTCTGGCCGTTGAGGGCGGTGCGGATTTCCTGGATCGCCCGGCCCAGCGCCTCCGAGGCCTGGGCCCCGGCCTCTTCCAGCTCGCGTTCGCGGGCCCGGGCGGCGTCGAGTTCGGCCGCCAGCATCGATCGGTCGTGGTCGAACAGGCCGCCGGCGTCGTCGCTTGCCGCCTTCAGCCGCTGGGCCAGGCGCTGCTCCAGCACATGCAGCGCGTTGTCCAGCCGCTTGGCCGCCAGGTCCAGGGCGCTCTCGCCAGGGTTCATGCGATCCTCCGATGGCCGTCCCGACCCGTATACCTGCGCCGGTGAGTCTCACGAAGTGCTGGGGCCATTTCTTGACCCCGTTCTTGACCCCCTGCCCCTCGCATGCGAGGCGGCCCGCAATTCCTCGGAAGACAGAGACTCAGGAAAGCCGCCCATGCCCGCGCCGACCCAGCTCATGGCCAACGCCATCCGCATGCTCTCTCTCGACGCGGTCGAGGCGGCCACCTGCGGCCACCCCGGGATGCCGATGGGCATGGCCGACGTCGCCACGGTGCTCTGGACGAAGTTCATGAAGTACGAGGCGGCAAGGCCCGACTGGGCCGACCGCGACCGTTTCGTCCTGTCGGCCGGCCACGGCTCGATGCTGCTCTACAGCCTGCTGCACCTGACCGGCGTGAAGGCCGTGCCGATGCAGAGCCTGCGCGACTTCCGCAAGCTGGGCTCGAACACGCCGGGCCACCCCGAGTTCGGCCACACCCCCGGCGTCGAGACCACCACCGGCCCGCTGGGCCAGGGCCTGGCCACCGCCGTCGGCATGGCGATGGCCGAGCGCAAGCTGGCCGCCCGCTTCGGCGCCGACCTCGTCGATCACCGGACCTGGGTCGTGGCCGGCGACGGCTGCCTGATGGAAGGCGTCAGCCACGAGGCGATCAGCCTGGCCGGTCGCCTGAAACTCGCCAAGCTCACCGTCCTCTGGGACGACAACGACATCACCATCGACGGCCACGTCGGCATCTCGGACTCGACCGACCAGATCGCCCGCTTCAAGGCCGCCGGCTGGGCGACCAAGCGGATCGACGGCCACGACGAGAAGGCGATCAAGAAGGCGCTCGCCTGGGCGCTGAAGCAGGACCGGCCGTCGCTGATCGCCTGCAAGACGGTGATCGGCAAGGGCGCCCCCAACATGGGCGGCACCCACAAGGTCCACGGCGCGGCGCTGGGCAAGGACGAGATCGCCGCCACCCGCGTGGCGCTGAACTGGCCCTACGAACCCTTCGTGGTGCCGGACGAGGCGCTGAACCCCTGGCGCAAGGCCGGCAAGCGCGGCGCCAAGGACCGCAAGGCGTGGGAGGCCCGCCTGGCCGCCTCGCCGCTGAAGGCCGATTTCGAACGCGCCATGAAGGGCGACCTGCCCGCGCACGCCTTCGAGGCGCTCGACGCCTTCGCCGCCAAGGCCGCCGCCGAGAAGACCGCCGCCGCCACCCGTGTCCACTCGGGCGCGGTGCTGGAGCAGATCTTCGGCTCGATCCCCGAGATGGTGGGCGGCTCGGCCGACCTCACCGGCTCGAACAACACCTTCGTCAAGAACACCCAGATCTTCGACGCCCCCGATTACGCCGGCCGCTACGTGAACTACGGCGTGCGCGAGTTCGGCATGGCCGCGGCCATGAACGGCATGGCCCTGCACGGCGGGGTGATCCCCTACGGCGGCACCTTCCTGGTGTTCTCGGACTACGCCCGCCCGGCGATCCGCCTGTCGGCGCTGATGGGCGTGCGCAGCATCTTCGTGGGCACCCACGACTCCATCGGCCTGGGCGAGGACGGCCCGACCCACCAGCCGGTCGAGCACGTGGCGTCCCTGCGCGCCATGCCCAACCTCTATGTCTTCCGCCCCGCCGACGCGGTGGAGACCGCCGAGTGCTGGAAGCTGGCCCTGGAAGCCAAGACCACGCCGTCCGTCCTGGCGCTGTCGCGGCAGAAGACCCCCGGGGTCCGCGGCGACGCGGGCGAGAACCAGTCGGCGCGCGGCGCCTACCAGCTCGTGGGCGCTTCCAAGCCTGCGCAGGTGACGATCTTCGCCTCGGGCACGGAAGTGCCGATCGCGCTGGCCGCCCGCGACCTGCTGGAAGCCCAGGACATCGGAACCCGCGTTGTCTCGGTCCCCTGCTTCGAGCTGTTCGAGGCCCAGCCGGCCGACTACCAGGCCGCCGTCATCGGCGAGACCGACGTCCGGGTGGCCGTCGAGGCCGGCGTGCGCCAGGGCTGGGACCGTTTCATCGGCTCGGACGGCGCCTTCATCGGCATGACCGGCTTCGGCGCCAGCGGCACGGACAAGGCCCTCTACGCCCACTTCGGCATCACCGCCGAAGCGGTCGCCGCAGCGGCCAAGGCCAAGCTCTGAGCCCCCACCCTTTCGGATCGTCATCCCCGGGCTTGTCCCGGGGACCCAGATACGCAAGCGATGGCGGAAGTCCTGGACGGCGCCGCTACGGGCCTTGGGCTGACGACGGCGCTTCTGGGTGGCCGGGATTTACCCTGGCCTCGGGCGGGCCGCGTAGCGGCGCGTCCCGGGGCCCGGCCACGACGTTGAGAGGTTGATGGAGAACCACATGCGCCTCGGCACCCCCAACTCGCCCACCGCCGTCCGCGTGATGCTCCTGGGCTCGGGCGAGCTCGGCAAAGAGGTGGTCATCGAGCTGCAGCGCCTGGGCTGCGAGGTCATCGCCTGCGACCGCTACCCCGATGCGCCGGGCATGCAGGTCGCCCACCGCAGCCATGTGCTGGCCATGACCGATGCGGCGGCCCTGCGCGCCGTCGTCGAGCTGGAGCGCCCGCACTTCATCGTCCCCGAGATCGAGGCCATCGCCACCGACGAGTTGGCCCGGATCGAGGCCGACGGCCTCGCCGTGTGCATTCCCACCGCCCGCGCGGCCCAGCTCACCATGAACCGCGAGGGCATCCGCCGCCTGGCGGCCGAGGAGCTGGGCCTGCCCACCAGCGCCTACGCCTTCGCCTCCACCGAGGCCGAGCTGGCCAAGGCCGCCGCCGAGGTGACCGGCTTCCCCTGCTTCGTGAAGCCGGTGATGAGCAGCTCGGGCAAGGGCCAGTCCTATGTCGAGAGCCCCGACCAGATCGCGGCGGCCTGGACGTACGCCCTGGAGGGCGGCCGGGTGGAGCAGCCCCGCGTGATCGTCGAAGGCCGCGTGGACTTCGACTTCGAGATCACCCAGCTCACCGTCCGCTCGATGGCGAACGGCGTCGTCGAGACCAGCTTCTGCGCCCCCATCGGCCATCGCCAGATCAAGGGCGACTACGTCGAGAGCTGGCAGCCCCAGCCGATGTCGGCCCAGGCGCTCGCGAAGTCCCGCGACATCGCCCAGGCGGTCACCGACAGCCTGGGCGGCCTGGGCCTGTTCGGCGTCGAGCTGTTCGTGAAGGGCGACGACGTCTGGTTCTCGGAAGTCAGCCCCCGCCCGCACGACACCGGCCTCGTCACGCTGGTCACGCAGTACCAGTCCGAGTTCGCCCTGCACGCCCGCGCCATCCTGGGCCTGCCCACTGACGTCACCCAGCGCGAGCCGGGCGCCAGCGCGGTGATCTATGGCGGCCTGGACGCCAAGGGCATCGCCTTCGAAGGCGTGGCCGAGGCGCTCAGCGTCCCGGGCGCGGACCTGCGCCTGTTCGGCAAGCCCGAGAGCTTCGAGCGACGCCGCATGGGCGTCGCCCTGGCCCGCGCCCACGACATCGAACAGGCCCGCGAGCGGGCGCGGGAGGCTGCGGCCAAGGTCAGGCCGGTCGCGGGCTGACGCCCCGCGTCCGCCAGATCGAGTAGGCCACGCCGCCCGCCAGGAGCGCGCCCGTCACCGCCAGCGAGATGTGCGCGGGGAACTTCTCCCAGCCCATCGCCGCGGCCACGAACACCTTGCCGCCGATGAAGACCAGCAGCAGGGCCAGCGCCTTCTTGAGGTAGGCGAACCGCGAGACGATGGCCGCCAGCGCGAAGTACAGCGCCCGCAGGCCCAGGATCGCGAAGATGTTGGACGTGTAGACGATATAGGGGTCGGTCGTGATCGCGAAGATCGCCGGGACCGAGTCCACCGCGAACACCACGTCGGCCAGCTCGACCATCACCAAGGCCGCGAACAGGGGCGTGGCCCACAGGACGCGGCGGCCCGTGGCGTCCGGTTCGCGGACGAAGAACCGCTGCTCGCGCAGGCCGTCGGTCAGCCGCACGCGGGCGGCGAACCAGCGGTAAACCGGATTCTCGCGCGGGTCGGACGGCGTCGCCTTGGCGACGAACATCTTGGCGCCCATGACGATCAGGAACGCCGCGAAGATCCACAGCACCCACTCGAAGCTGGACACCAGCGCCGCGCCCAGGCCGATCATGATGCCCCGCAGCACGATCACGCCCAGCACGCCCCAGAACAGCACGCGGTGCTGGTAGGCCGGGGGCACGGCGAAGGCCGCGAAGATGGTGGCGATGACGAAGACGTTGTCGAGCGCCAGGCTCTTCTCGATCAGGAAGCCGGTGACGTACTCGAGACCCGCCTGATCGCCGAGCTGGGTCCAGACCCAGCCGCCGAAGCCCAGGCCCAGGGCCAGGTAGCCGCCCGACATCAGCAGGCTTTCGCGGACGCCGATCTCGCGATGCTTGCGATGCAGGACGCCCAGGTCGAAGGCGAGCAGAACCACGACGAGGCCGGCGAACGCCGCCCACATCCAGACCGGCGTCCCCAGGAAGGACGCCGTCAACAAATCCAGCATGAACTTCCCCAGATGTTAGCCTGGGGCGCGCCGACCCACGGGTCAGCGCGCCCTCGGACCGCCCTTCGCAATCAGGCGCGGACGGGAACCAGCCCCGCCTCGGCGAGGAAGATTTCGTCCTTCACCCGCAGTTTGCGGCGCTTCAGGTCGAGCACGACGTACGCATCGGGTTGCGGCCGGCGCAGTTCCTGCCGGATACGGCTTTCCAGCCAGCGGTGCTCTTCGCGAAGACGCCACAGTTTGCGTTGGTTCATCTTGGTGCTCCTCCGTACGTGGAGGTGCGCCTGGGGCCGTGCGGCGACGCCGCAGACCAGATAAGCCGGACCCAGTTCACACCTCGTGCGGTCCGACATCGCGATCGCCATCGATCGCCAGAGGGGCCCGGCCCGCATCGCTGAGGTAGGCGCGTCGGGTCAGGTTGCAAGAGACTCCCAGGGAGAAATTAGAGGCCGGCGCGGATCGGGCAGAGCGCGGTCACAGGCGCTTGACTATCAATTCGATGTTTAGCTAAATGTCTTCCATGAACCGCGTGTTCAAAGCCCTGTCCGATCCAACCCGCCGCCGGGTGTTGCAGCTCCTGCGGGAGCGGCCGATGTCGGCGGGCGAGCTGGCCGACCATTTCCCGGTCGCCAAAGCCACCATGTCGGCCCATTTCGCCGTCCTGCGCGAGGCCGACCTGATCGCGGCCGACAAGCAGGGCAAGACCATCACCTATCGCCTGCGCCTGTCGGTCCTGGAGGATGCCCTGCTGGCCTTCGCCGACTCGTTCGGCATCGGCTTCCCGGCCGCGGCCGCACAGCCCGCGCGAGACAAACCCACCGAGGAGAGCGCCTGATGAGCCGCACGCTGAAACTCGTTCTCACGGCCGCCGTCGTCGAGATGCTGCTGCTCGCGATCGCGGTCGCCGTCTGGCGCCGGCAGAGTGTCGCTGACGCGCCAAATGGGCGCTGGTTCGTGGGCACGTTCGGCGCCTTCTTCATGCCCCTGTGGCTGGCGACGGGCGCCTGGCTGGAGGCCCGCAAGATGGCCCGGCCCGGCCTCACCGCCGCCCCCGACACCCGCCGCTACAACGAGATCACGCTGATGGCCGCCGCGGCCCTGGCCGTCGGCGTGCAGGCCTGGATGGCGGGCTCGATCGTGGGGTTCATCCCGAAGGACAGCCTCCAGATCCGCGCCATCGAGGCCCTGACCGGCGTCTTCTTCATGGTGGTCGGCAACTTCGCGGCCAAGACCAGTCCGCCGACCGGCCCGCGCGCGCCCGACGTCGCCGTCTGGACCCGGGGCATGCTGCGGATCGGCTGGGCCGGCGTGGCCGCGGGCCTGGTGATCCTCGTCGCCGCCATCACGGTCGACATCGACCAGATGGTGTGGGTGATCTTCGGCGCGACGGGCCTCTATGCCGCCGCCGCCCTCCTGCAGCAGCGCGCCATGCGCCGCGAGCTGGCCTGACCGCCGCTCAGCGGTCGCTCCCGAGTCGGCACACACGCTCCGGCGCCGGACTTGCACACGCGCGCCGCAGGGTCATCCACGCGCTCTCTATGGGAGAGCAGGGGTTGACTCCGCGGGTTCGCGCCTCAAGAACCCGGCCACACAAAAATTCGAAGGAGCTCCGCCTCATGGCTGTCCGCGTCGCCATCAACGGTTTCGGTCGCATCGGCCGCCTGGTCCTGCGCTCGATCGTGGAACACGGCCGCAAGGACATCCAGGTGGTCGCCATCAACGACCTGGGTCCCGTCGAGACCAACGCCCACCTGCTGCGCTACGACAGCGTGCACGGCCGCTTCCCGGCCGAGGTGAAGGTCGACGGCGACTACATCGAGGTGGCGGGCCACGGCCGCATCAAGGTCACCGCCGAGCGTGACCCTGCGAAGCTCCCGCACAAGGACCTGGGCGTCGACATCGCCCTCGAGTGCACCGGCATCTTCACCAGCAAGGAAAAGGCCCAGGCCCACCTGGACGCCGGCGCCAAGCGGGTGATCATCTCGGCCCCGGGCACGAACGTCGACAAGACCATCGTCTACGGCGTGAACCACGCGTCCCTCACCAAGGACGACGTGATCATCTCGAACGCCTCGTGCACCACCAACTGCCTGGCCCCGGTGGCCCACGTGCTGCAGGAGCTGTGCGGCATCGAGCGTGGCTACATGACCACGATCCACTCCTACACGGGCGACCAGCCCACGCTGGACACCCTGCACAGCGACCTCTACCGCGCCCGCGCCGCGGCCATGTCGATGATCCCGACCTCGACCGGCGCCG
Organism: Phenylobacterium sp.; assembly: GCF_965284355.1. Lineage (NCBI taxonomy): Bacteria > Pseudomonadati > Pseudomonadota > Alphaproteobacteria > Caulobacterales > Caulobacteraceae > Phenylobacterium > Phenylobacterium sp. The sequence continues at coordinate 2,300,338 of NZ_OZ260078.1, forward strand.
CCAAGGCGCTGGGCCTGGTGATCCCGGCCCTGGCCGGCAAGCTGGACGGCAGCTCGATCCGCGTGCCGACCCCGAACGTCTCGGTCGTCGACCTGAAGTTCGTGCCGAGCAAGTCGGTGAGCGCCGCCGACATCAACGCGGCCCTCGAAGCCGCCGCCAACGGCGCGCTGAAGGGCGTGCTGGCGGTGACCAAGGACCCGCTGGTCTCGATCGACTTCAACCACAATCCCGCCAGCTCGACGGTGGCCCTGCCCCAGACCCAGGTGATCGACGGCGGCCTCGGCCGCGTCCTTTCCTGGTACGACAACGAGTGGGGCTTCTCGACCCGGATGAGCGACACCGCCGTCCACATGGCGTCGCTGATCTAAGAGACGACGATGACCTTCCGAACCCTCGACGACGCCGATCTGCAGGGCCGGCGCGCCCTGGTTCGTGTGGACTTCAACGTACCGATGGCCGACGGGCAGGTGTCTGACGACACCCGCCTGCGCGCCGCGCTGCCGACGATCGAGAAGCTCCGCAAGGGCGGGGCGAAGACGATCCTCTTGGCCCACTTCGACCGGCCCAAGGGCAAGCGCATCCCGGAGATGAGCCTGAAGCCCGTCGTCGGCCCGCTGTCCAAGCTGGTCGGCGCGACCGTGGCCTTCGCCGACGACTGCGTGGGCGACGACGCTGCGAAAGCCGTGGCGGCCATGAAGGACGGCGACGTCCTGCTGCTGGAAAACGTCCGCTATCACGCGGGCGAAGAGAAGAACGAGGCCGACTTCGCCCAGGCCCTCGCCGCCAACGGCGACCTCTTCGTCAACGACGCCTTCTCGGCCGCTCACCGGGCGCACGCCTCCACCGAGGGCCTGGCCCACCTGCTGCCCGCCTACGCCGGCGAGCAGATGCGCCGGGAGCTGGAGGCCCTGGACGCAGCGCTGGGCAATCCGCAGCGGCCGGTGCTGGGCATCGTCGGCGGCGCCAAGGTCTCCACCAAGCTGGACCTCTTGAACAACCTGGTCGGCAAGCTGGACTACCTCGCCATCGGCGGCGGCATGGCCAACACCTTCTGCTACGCGCAGGGCGCCGAGATCGGCGGGTCGCTGTGCGAAAAGGAGATGGCCGACACCGCCCGCGAGATCCTGAAGAAGGCCGAGGCCTCGGGCTGCAAGGTTCTCCTGCCGGTCGACGTGGTGGTGGCGAAGGATCTGGCAGCCAACGCCCCGAACGGCACGATCGACCTGGCCGCCGGCGTCCCGGCCGACGAAAAGATCTTCGACATCGGCCCCAAGGCCCTGGCCCAGGTGCTGGCGGCGATGGATGCGGCCAAGACCCTGATCTGGAACGGCCCCTTCGGCGTCTTCGAGGTGGAACCGTTCGACAAGGCCACGGTTGAATCGGCGAAGCACGCGGCCGCTCTGGCCAAGGCCGGGAAGCTGGTGGCAGTGGCGGGTGGCGGTGATACCGTGGCCGCCCTCAACGCGGCCGGCGTCTCTTCGGACTTTACGTTCGTATCGACTGCGGGCGGCGCGTTTCTTGAATGGATGGAAGGCAAGGAGCTGCCCGGGGTGGCCGCTCTGGCCCGGTAAGAGACAGGTTGGGATCTGAAATGGCTCGCATCACGCTTCGACAGCTCCTGGATCACGCGGCCGAGTACGGCTACGGCGTACCGGCGTTCAACATCAACAACATGGAACAGGCGCTGGCGATCATGGAGGCCGCGGAGGCCACCGACTCGCCGGTGATCATGCAGGCCTCGCGCGGCGCGCGGTCCTACGCCAACGACGTGGTGCTGAAGTACCTCATCGACGCCATGGCCGAGATGTATCCGCACATCCCGATCTGCATGCACCAGGACCACGGCAACAACGAAGCCACCTGCGCCACCGCGATCCAGTACGGCTTCACCTCGGTGATGATGGACGGATCGCTGAAGGCGGATGGCAAAACGCCCGCGGATTACGATTACAACGTCAAAGTGACGAAGAACGTCGTCGATATGGCGCACTGGGTCGGCGCCTCCGTGGAGGGCGAGCTGGGCGTGCTGGGCAGCCTCGAGACCGGCATGGGCGAGAAGGAAGACGGCCACGGCTTCGAAGGCAAGCTGGGCCACGACCAGCTGCTGACCGACCCGGACCAGGCGGTCGATTTCGTGAAGGCCACTCAGGTCGACGCCCTGGCCATCGCCATGGGCACCAGCCACGGCGCCTACAAGTTCACGCGCAAGCCCGACGGCGACGTCCTGGCCATGAACGTGATCGAGGAAATCCACCGCCGCCTGCCGAACACCCACCTGGTGATGCACGGATCGTCCTCGGTGCCGCAGGACCTGCAGGACCTGATCAACAAGTACGGCGGCGAGATGCCCCAGACCTGGGGCGTGCCGGTGGAAGAGATCCAGCGCGGCATCAAGCACGGCGTACGCAAGATCAACATCGACACCGACAACCGCATGGCCATCACCGCGGCCATCCGTCAGGTCTTCGTCGAGAAGCCCGGCGAGTTCGACCCGCGCAGCTACCTGAAGCCCGCCAAGGAAGCGATGCGCAAGGTCTGCATCCAGCGCTTCGAGGAGTTCGGCACCGCCGGCCACGCCTCGTCGATCAAGGCGATCCCGCTGTCGGCCATGGCCAAGCGCTACGCCTCGGGCGAGCTGTCGCCGAAGATCGGCATCACGCAGGTCGCCGCCGAGTAGCGCCCGGGCGCGGGCCTCCGGAAAGACGGACCGATGAAGTTCCTGGTGGTCGATGATCATGCGGTCATGCGCCAGGGCCTGACCGCCGTGCTCCTGGCCCTGGCGCCGGAGGCCACCGTGTTGGAGGCGGCCGACTGCGCCTCGGCCCTTTCGCTCGCGGCCAGTCATGCCGACCTCAGCCTGGTGCTGATGGACCTGACGATGCCCGACGCCGCGGGCCTGTCGGCGGTGGCCGCCTTCGTCGCGGCCTATCCGGCGACCCCGCTCATGGTGGTGTCGTCGTCGGAAGCGCCCGCGGATGTGCGCGCCGCCCTGTCCCTGGGCGCCATGGGCTATGTCGCCAAGGCGGCCAACACCTCGACCCTGGCGGCGGCGATCCGGCTGGTGCTGTCGGGCGAGGTCTATGTGCCGCCGTTCATGGCGCAGGCCGCCCCGGACGCGTTCACGACCCCCGACGCCGCGGACGCCCTCACCGAGCGGCAGCAGGCGGTGCTGGCCCTGATCCGCGAGGGCGTGTCCAACAAGGAGATCGCCTACCGGCTGGGCGTGACGGAGGGGACCGTGAAGGCGCACCTGACCGCGATCTTCCGGGCGCTCGGCGTCGCCAACCGCGGCGAGGCGGCGCGCCTGACCCGGCACTGATCGCCCGGCCTCAAGCTGTCGGGCGATCGCGCAGGAGCTGGCCGATGGCCGCCCGCAGGACGGCGTTGGGCACGGGCTTGTGCAGCACCAGATCGGTCGGGCGGTCGGCCTCGGCGGCCGTGGCGTCGCCGGTGACCAGCAGGGCGGGGATGTCCTCGCCGCAGGCCGCGCGAAGCCGCCGCAGGGCCTCGGCCCCCGTCTCGCCGCCCCGCAGACGATTGTCGCAGATGATCAGGTCGGGTGTCGCGTCTTCGCCCAGTCGCGCCAGGGCCTCGTCGGCCGAGCCCACGGCCAGGACCCGGTGACCCCAGCGGCTGAGCAGTGAGGCCATGGCCCGCTGGATCGCGTCCTCGTCGTCGACCACCACGATGAAGCCGGTCCGCAGGGCGCCCACGGCGATCGGCGTCGAGACGGGCGCAGGAAGGTCCTCCGGACGGCCACGGGGCAGGGTCACGCGGAAGACGCTGCCCCGGCCCGGCGTCGAGCGCACGTCGAGGTCGGCCCCGATCAGCTGGGTGATGCGGCGCACGATGGCCAGGCCCAGGCCCAGCCCCTTCTCGCGATCGCGCTCGGGATTATCGATCTGGTAGAACTCCTCGAAGATCGCCGCGACGTGCGCCGGCGCGATGCCCCGCCCGGTGTCCCAGACCTCGATCGCCACCTGGCCGCCCCGCCGCCGCGCCCCCACCACCACGCCGCCCGCGTCCGTGTACTTCACGGCGTTCGAGATCAGGTTCCGCACCACCTGCTCCAGGAGGACCGGGTCGCTGAGCGTGACCAGCGAGGTGGACGCCAGCCGCAGCGTGACGCCCTTGGCCGCGGCCTGGGCCTCGTAGTCCACGACCAGGCGGGACAGCAGCGGCCCAAGCGCCAGCGGCTCGGGCCGGGTCTGGACGACGCCCGCGTCCAGCCGGGAGACGTCCAGCAGCACGGCGAACAGGGTGTCCAGCGCGCGGACCGAGCCGGTGATGTGATCGGCCAGCCGCCGCGCCTGCGGCGACAGGCGCAGTTCGCTCAGGGCGCCGGCGAAGAGGCCGAGGGCGTGCGCGGGCTGGCGCAGGTCATGGCTGGCGGCGGCCAGGAAGCTGGACTTGGCGCGGTTGGCCTGATCGGCCCGCTCGCGCTGCAGCCTCAGGTCCTCGATCAGCCGGATGTTCTCGAAGCGCAGCTCCAGGCCGTTGACGAACTGCCGTCCCACGATCACGGCCAATGCCGGCGCCGCCACCAGGAACGTGAGCGTCAGGACGGTGAGCGCCTCATGGAACGGGTACGACTGGAAGAGGCCCACCACCAGCTGCGGCGTCACAATGGGAAGCGCGAGCGCGAGATAGGCCGGCAGATAGGCGCTGAACACCGGCAGGGCGCCCAGCACCACCATCCCGGACACCAGCAGCACGATCACGGCCTGGGCGGTGTCTGTGGGCGAGGTCATCCACACGGCGCCCGGAATCCACGTCGCCCCCTGGAGCGCGGTCAGAACCGTGAAGGCCAGCGCCCAGCGCCGCCATTCGGCATCGGCGGGCCGCCGGCGGCGATAGAGGGCGCAGAGCACGTGGTGGCCGCCCACGAGCACGATGGTCATGGCGCAGAAGGCGGCCGCCGCGTCGTCGGCCATGCGCCCGTCACGGGCCAGGAACACCGCGAGCGTGATGGCCGCCAGACCGCCGAGCGTCACGCCGACCGGGCTTCCCCGATAAAGCGCGCGAACCTGCTCGGCCCGGATCCAGTCCCGGCGTGAGGTGTCGTCGAGGCCGGACGGTCGATCCAAGGGGACGGCTGGGGTTCAGGGCGACGCCAACCTATGCGGGTAGCGGATATGGAAATGCCGGTCAAACGGCCCCGACCACGGCGCCTCGCGGCCGTCGGCGCACCGCCGCGCCGACCAGCCCGAAGCCCAGGATCATGATCGCCCACGACGACGGCTCGGGAACCGCGCCGGGCTGCACGACCGGATCGACCGTCGCGGACAGGCTGTCGAATCGCAGGTTGAGATCCGCCACCCGGGCCGGGCCGATCACGTATCGATCGCTCGGGCCCGCGGTGTTCCTCAGCGTGATCTGGAGGTGGCCGCGTTCGGCCAGCGGCGCGCCTGAGAACGTGAAGGGTTCCTCGAAGTCGACGGCGCCGAACGTGTCGGCCGCAAGGCTCAGGCCGAAGGACAGTGAGCCCTCGAACTCCGTAAAGACCCCGTCCATCACCGGGCGCAGGCGGGTGGAGACGAAGGAGCCTCCGAGGCCGTCGCGGGTGGGGGTATTGTTCTTCTCCAGCCCCGAGAAGGCGGTGCTGTCCGAAGCGCTGCCCAGCTCGTACGAGATGCCGTTCAATGTGAAGACCGCCTTGCCCGGGCTGTCGGCGCCAAATCCGTAGTAGACGCGAGTGTTGGGGTAGTCATCACGGAAGCCCCGCGAGGTGTCCATCGTGAGGGTCAGGGTGAAGGCCTTGCCCATGGGCGTGCCAAACGCCTCGCCCGTGTCGATATTGGTCGCGTAGGGCGGGCTGCCGAAGGGCGCCTCGAACCCGGGAAACACGTAACCGTTGTCCGATCCGGACGTGACCACGCCGGTAAGGGTGAAGTGCACAGCGGCCGTCGCCGGGGCGGAGGTCAGGGCCAGCGCTGCGGCGAGCGCGAAATGGACGGGACGCATGGAAGCCTCTCGGTGACGTCGTAGGTCCCCATTGGGATTGCGGCCGGCGTTTCGTCAATTAGACCAAGGTCTTACGACGTCGTGGGGAAGGTCATATGACCTGGGCCGCTCCCTGGGGCCCCCGTCGCGCGGCGGGCTCCGCAGGCCGCCTCTAGCCGGGCATGCGGGGACGCGGGCGCCGGCGCACCGCCGCGCCGACCAGCCCGAAGCCCAGGATCATCAGCGCCCAGGTCCTGGGCTCCGGAACCGCGCCGGTCGAGGTGATGGGGGTCAGGATGAAGGCGCTCTGCCGCCCGTTCACATAGCCCGCGCCCGTGATCTGGCCCGCGTCGTTGATGTCGTAGGCGGCGGCCAGCTCCCAACCCAGCGCCGGGTCGATCAGCGTCTGCAACTCCAGGGTCTCGCCGTCGCGGCGGACGAAGGCGGTGAACCACCGGTCGTCACGCTGCGAAACGCCCACCGCCACGCCGTCCCGATTGATCGCCCAGGGCTGGGTCGACAGGAACGGCGTAACCTTCCCGATCGGGCCGAAGGCGCTGATCGTGGCGCCGTCGTAGATGAAGGCGCTGGTGGCGCCGCCCGGGACGAGTTCCGAGAGGCCGGTGACCCAGCCGTTGTCGTTGATGTCGGTGACCGTCGTGGCGCCGCCCAGGGTGCCGATGTCGACGAAGCCCCCGGCATCGGTCCAGGTGAAGCCTCGGCGACCGCTGTTGCCGGCCACCTGGCCGAGGTTGTTGATCGCCACGGCCCGCGCGTTTCTCTCGCCCGGCATGACGCCGAAGTCGAGCACGCTGGAGGCGGTCCAGATCGCGGCATGTTCATGGCCCTGGAGGGTGATCATGCTGCCCGCGGCGACGCCGGCGTTGTTCATGTCCACCGGCGCGTCGACGCGATAGCCCAGGGACGGCAGCGGGATGCGCCCCGTGGCGCCGGTCTGGAACGCGCGCACCCCGCCGCCCGCACCCAGGCCATACCCGACGACGTACCCCGCATCGTTGAGCCCACGGACGAGGCCGCTGGGCCCGGCCAGGGGGCTGAGGTCGGTGACGCCGCCGCCTGTGAACAGCGCCGCCTGTCCGGAGTCGAGACCCAGCACGGTCCCGCTGCTGTTGATCCGGTAGCCGATGCTGGATCCGCCGGGCTGGGAGGCTGGCAGCTCGGTGACCGTGTAGAGGATCGCGGCGGCGGTCTCGCCCGCGCCGGCCCCTGCAAGCGCCAGGGCGAGTGTCATCGTCCGCAGGACGCGGAGGCTTCGGGGCGTCATGGGGTGTGTCCTTGCTGTGTGGGCTCAGCCGGCCCGGATCGGATCGTGCGGCTCGGCGAGGGGATCGATGTTGATGTTGGCGCCGTGGGCGATGGCGAGGTCGTCGCCGCGCGGGACGAGCACCAGGGTCATGCGACTGCGGGTAGCGGGGAAGGCCCGGCCGTCAGGGGCCTCAAAGGCCGCCATGGCCCAGCCGATCACGGCCACCCGCGCGCCGCCCGGCAGCGCGACCTCGCTCTCGATCGCCTCCAGGCGGATCGGGGCGTCCTTGAACATGGACTGGCAGAAGATCTCGTGGGCCCGGGCGACGTCGTCGAAGCCCTGCCAGTGCATGCCGACCACGTTGACCCAATGCACCTGCGGCGCGTTCAGCGCCGCCAGCGCCGTCATGTCGGCGGCGTTCCAGGCGGCTTCATAGGCTCTTGCGAGACGTTCGACGGAACTCATGCGTCACTCCTTGGCCCGGAGTGTGCCGCGATCAGGCCAGGCGTGGCTTGGAAAAATCGGACGTGCTGAGCATCGGAAGCGACGGCGTCTCGCGGATCAGGGCGGTCGGCGGGGCGCCGGCCAGCAGGCGACAGTCGCGGATGAAGTGGGCCTGGTCGAAGTAGCCCGCTTCCAGAGCCAGCTCCGTCCAGGCCCGCTCGGGAGCGGACGCCTGCGCGCGCAGCACGGCGTGCAGGCGCGAGATGCGGCCGAACAGCTTCGGCCCCATGCCGACGCGGGCGGTGAAGGCGCGGGTGAACTGCCGCTCGCTGAGGTCCAGCCTTGCCGCCAGATCGGCGATACGCGGGGCGCCGCCGAACCGGACGATGGACCAGGCCGCCGTGTCCACGGCCGCGCCGGTCCTGGCGATGTCCAGTCGCGCGTAGAGCCAGGCCTCAGCCGCCTCGGCCCGCTCCTGGAAATCGCGGGCCGCGAACACCGCCGAGCGCAGGTCGTCGCCGCAGGAGCCGAGGACGTCGCGCAGGGGCGCGGCCTGGTTGACCAGCTGGGGCATGTCCATCCCGAAGAGCCGGTGGAAGCCGGTCGGCCGGAAATGGATCGTGAAGGTCAGGACCTCGCCGGCGAAGTTGATCTCGGCCCGGCGGTAGGTCTGGGGGCCGACGACCACGGCCTCGGGGGTCGGCTCGGGCGCGGCCCCGTCCACGCGCACCCTGTAGGGCTCGGCCAGGTAGAACTCGATGAATTGCTCGGTCCGCGCCGGCAGCGGCAGGCCGACGCCGGCCGACGGAAAGACCCCACTGCGCTCACGGAAGCCGGCGACCAGTCGTCCGAGGGGCCCCCGCGCCCGGCGGCCGTACAGCTTCGTCTGCATGATCCGGTCCGGTTGCGGGGCGGGCTGGGCCTAGCCAAAGCGCATTCCGCGGCCGTTCGGAACCCCTTTCCCCTGGCGCACGAGGTCGGGATCAGTCCTCGATGCGATTGCCGCCCATCTCCTTGACGAACAGGAAGCCCACCACCGCCGTGAAGGCGGCGACCGAGATCGGGTACCAGAGTCCGTAGTAGATGTTGCCCGTGGCGGCGACCATGGCGAACGCCGTCGTCGGGAGGAACCCGCCCAGCCAGCCGTTCCCCAGATGGTACGGCAGCGACATCGAGGTGTAGCGGATCCGCGCCGGGAACATCTCGACCAGCGCCGCCGCGATCGGCCCGTAGACCATGGTCACGTACAGCACGAGCAGGAACAGCAGCCCCACGACCATAGGCTTGTCGACCTTGGCCGGATCGGCCTTGGCGGGGTAGCCGGCGGCCTTGAGCTGGGCGGCGAAGGCCTTGGTCCAGGCCTCCTTGGCCGCCTTGAACTCCGCCGGGGCCATGGCGGTCCCGTCCAGGCTGGGGACCTTCGTCTGGCCGATCATGATGAACGCCGGCTCGGTGGCGACCTTGGGCGAGACGTTGACGTAGTTGACGCCGGCGCTGGCTAGCGCGCCCTTGGCGACGTCGCATCCTGTCGTGAAGGTCTGTTTGCCGACCGGGTCGAACTGGAAGCTGCAGGTTGATGGATCGGCCACCACCATCACCGGCGCGCGCTGGGTCGCATGCGCCAGGTCCGGGTTCGCGGCCTCGGTGAGACCCTTGAAGATCGGGAAATAGGTCAGCGCCGCCAGCACGCAGCCGGCCAGGATGATCGGCTTGCGCCCCACCTTGTCCGACAGCCAGCCGAAGAACACGAAGAAGGGCGTGCCCAACAGCAGCGCCACGGCGACCAGGGTGTTGGTCAGCGCCCCGTCCACCTTCAGCATCTTCTCAAGGAAGAACAGCGCGTAGAACTGGCCCGTGTACCAGACCACCGCCTGACCGGCGGTCAGCCCCAGCAGGGCCAGGATGACCAGCTTGAGGTTGCCCCACTGGCCGAAGCTCTCGGTCAGCGGCTTCTTCGAAGTCTTCCCCTCGTCCACCATCTGCTGGAACACCGGGCTCTCGTTCAGCCGCAGCCGGATCCAGAGCGAGACCCCCAGCAGCAGGATCGAGACCAGGAACGGGATGCGCCAGCCCCAGGCCTTGAACGCCTCCTCGCCGATGTTGGTGCGCACCAGCAGGATGACGACCAGGCTGAGGAACAGGCCCGCGGTCGCCGTGGTCTGGATCCAGCTGGTGTAGAGGCCGCGCTTGCCCGGCGGCGCATGCTCGGCCACGTAGGTGGCGGCCCCCCCATACTCCCCTCCCAGCGCCAGGCCCTGCACCAGCCGCAACGCGATCAGCAGCGCCGGCGCGGCGATCCCGATGGTCTCGTAGCTGGGCAGCAGGCCCACGACGAAGGTCGAGAGGCCCATCAGCAGCATGGTGACGAGGAAGGTGTTCTTGCGCCCCCAGAGGTCGCCCAGCCGCCCGAACACGATCGCCCCGAACGGCCGCACCGCGAACCCCGCGGCGAACGCCAGCAGCGCGAAGATGTAACCGGTGACCTCGTTCACGCCCGAGAAGAAGTGGGTGGTGATGAAGCCGGCCAGCGAGCCGTAGAGGTAGAAGTCGTACCACTCGAACACGGTCCCGACCGAGGCGCCCGCGACCACGGTCGCGTTGCCCCTCGCCTTCGCCGGCTGTGCCTCGGCCGCTGCCGCCATACGCCCATCCCCCGCCACGCTCTCGTTGGGCGGGACGGTAGGGCGCATGCGGCCCTTCGGGCAATGCCTTCTCCCGCCAGCGGAGAAGGATGTGGCCCTATCCCTCGGCCAGCTCGCCCATGGCGCTCTGCAGGTAGTTCTGCTCGCCCAGGCTCTTCACCAACGAAAGCTGGGTCTCGAGGAAATCGATGTGCTCCTCGGTGTCCGACAGGATCTCGCGCAGAACCTCGCGGGTCACATAGTCGGCCTGATCCTCGCAGAGCTTGATGCCGTCGATCAGCGTCCTGCGCCCGCCCACCTCGACGCCCAGGTCGGCCGCCAGGGCCTCGGGCACGTTCTCGCCGATCGAGAGCTTGTGCAGATCCTGCAGGTTGGGCAGGCCGTCGAGGAACAGGATCCGCTTGATGAGCTTGTCGGCGTGCTTCATTTCGCCGATCGACTCTTCATAGGTGATCTTGCCGAGCCGCGCGAAACCCCAGTTATCGTACATGCGCGCATGCAGGTAATACTGATTGACCGCGGTCAGCTCGTTGGTGAGCACTGCGTTCAACAGCTTAATGATGGCCTTGTCGCCTTGCACCGTAGAGCCTCCATCCAATCACTGGATTCGGAATGCCTTCGGCAGGCGCGCGGTGTCAAAGGCTATATATGCGAGTGATTTGCGGTTGCTCAAAAAACCGCCGAAAACTCTGCGAATGATTTTCGCTCGCCGAATACCGGCGTGCGCAGGGCCCTACTCGGCCGCGTAGCGCAGCGTTTCCCGCTCTTCCTGCAGGATCTTGCGCATGTCGCAGACGCAGCGCGCGCACTGGGCTTCGGAATCGCAGGCCTTGAAGATCAGCGCCGGGCGCGTGGCGCCGGCCGCGATCGCCGCACGCACTTCCCGCTCACGAATGCCGTTGCAGTTACAGACGTACATGGGACGCGCGAGCGGCTCCTGGCTGAGGCTCAATGGCTAGCAACTTGCGACTGCCTTTGCAAGTCATTCGCATAAGTTGGTTAACGCAGAAGACGTCCACACCGATGTCGCAGGCGGCCCCCCGAGTCGCTATACGTCGTGCAGCCGGCCAGGCCGGCGACGGGGTACGGCTATGGAATTCGACGCGCTCATCCTGTCGCGATTGCAGTTCGCGTTCACGATCGCCTTCCACATCATATTCCCAAGCTTCACCATCGGCCTCGCCAGCTACCTGGCCGTGCTGGAGGGCATCTGGTTCTTCACCCGGAAGGAGGCGTTCAAGACGCTCTACCTGTTCTGGGTGAAGATCTTCGCGATCTCGTTCGGGATGGGCGTCGTCTCGGGCGTGGTGCTGAGCTACCAGATCGGCACGAACTGGAGCGTCTTCGCCGCCAAGACCGCCCCGGTCATCGGCCCCCTGCTGGCGTTCGAGGTGCTGACCGCCTTCTTCCTCGAGGCCTCATTCCTGGGGGTCATGCTGTTCGGCTGGCGCAAGGTGGGGCCGGGCCTGCACTTCGCCTCCACCTGCCTGGTGGCTGTCGGCACACTGATCTCGGCCTTCTGGATCATCTCGGCCAACAGCTGGATGCAGTATCCCACCGGCCACATCGTCCTGCCCGACGGGTCGCTGCACACCGAGAGCTGGCTGAAGGTGATCTTCTCGCCCACCTTCCCCGAGCGTTTCGCCCACATGGCGCTAGCGGCCTACCTGACCACCTCGCTGGTTGTGGGCGCCGCCTCGGCCTGGCGGATCCTGGGGCGCGGGCCCGAGCCGGAGTCCAGGATCGCCCTGCGGATGGCCATCGGCATGTTCGCCGTCGTGGCCCCGATCCAGGCGTTGGTTGGCGACCTCTCGGGCAAGGAGGTGCTGCACGTCCAGCCGGCCAAGCTGGCCGCGATCGAAGCCTTCTGGGAGACCAGGTCCGAGCAGGCGTTCCACATCGTGGCCTGGCCGGACCGCGCCACCGAGAGCAACCGCTTCGAGATCTCGATCCCCAAGCTCGGCAGCCTGATCACCGCCGGTAGCACCGACGCCGAGATCAAGGGCCTCAAGGACTTCACCAAGGAGGACCGGCCGCCGGTCTTCATCGTGTTCTGGGCGTTCCGGGTCATGGTGGGCCTGGGCCTCCTGATGATCGGCCTGGGCGCCTGGGGCGTCTGGCTGATCTGGCGGCGCAGGCTGGAACAGACACGCCCATTCCTGTGGGCCGCCGTCGCCATGGGCCCGGCCGGGTTCCTGGCCGTGATCTCGGGCTGGGTCGTGGCCGAGGTGGGCCGCCAGCCCTGGACCGTGACCGGCGTTCTGCGCACCGCCGACAGCGTCTCGCCGATCGGCGCGGGCGAGGTCACCGCCTCGCTGCTGGGCTTCATGATCGTCTACGCGGTCATCTTCACGGTGGGCGTGCTCTACATCCTGCGGCTCATCGCCGAGGGCCCGAAGCCCGAGGACGCCCCCAGAGCCGACGGCGAACCGCCCGGCAACCCGTTGGCCGCCATCAAGGAGGTCCGGTCATGAGCCTCGACCTGCCGCTGATCTGGGCCGCGATCATCGCCGTCGCTGTCCTGCTCTACGTCCTTCTGGACGGCTTCGACCTGGGCATCGGCATCCTCTTCCCCTTCGCGACGCGGCGTGAGCGCGACGTGATGATGGAGAGCATCGCGCCCGTCTGGGACGGCAACGAGACCTGGCTGGTGCTGGGCGGCGGCGGGCTCTTCGCGGCTTTCCCGCTGGCCTACGCCGCAATCATGCCGGCGCTCTACCTGCCCATCGTGCTGATGCTGCTGGCGCTGATCCTGCGCGGCGTGGCGTTCGAGTTCCGCCACCACGGTCGCGTCCGGGGCAAGGCCTTCTGGACCGCAGCCTTCGCCGGCGGGTCGCTGGCCGCCGCCCTGGCCCAGGGCCTGGTGCTGGGCGGTTTCATCCAGGGTGTGACGCTCAAGGGCGGCGCCTTTGCGGGCGGCCCCTTCGACTGGCTGACGCCCTACAGCCTGCTCGTCGCGTTGGGCGTCGTCGCCGGCTATGCGCTGCTGGGCGCGGGCTGGTTGATCTGGCGCACGGAAGGCGACCTTCAGGCCAAGGCCCGCCGCTGGGGATGGATCGCCGCAACAGCGACCGCCGGCCTCCTGGCGGCCGTGAGCCTGGCCACCCTGGTCGTCCACCCGCGCATCGCCGCCCGGTGGGGCTTCGCGGACGGGACGTTCGACCTCCCGACGCTCCTCCCGCTGCTGCCCATCCCGCTCATCGGCCTCGCTGGCCTCGCCGTCGTCGCCTGGGGTCTGCGCGGCCGGCAGGCCACCGCTCTTCTGGGCGCCTACCTGGTCTTCCTCTCGGGATACCTCGGCCTGGCCGCGGGGTTCTTCCCCTATATCGTGCCCTACGGCATGGACTTCCGCGCCGCGGCCAACGCCGACAATGCGCTCGCCCTGATGCTGGTGGGCGTCACCATCCTCCTGCCGGCGATCCTAGGCTACACCGTGTGGGTCTACTGGCTCTTCCGCGGCAAGGTGGGCGCCCATGCGGGCTATCATTGAACCTCCCCCGGAAGCAGACGCCCCGCTGCCCCCGCTCTGGAAGCGTCTGGCCTGGTTCGCAGGCCTGGCGGTGACCGGCGCCGTCTCCTGCGCCGCGATCGCCTATGCGCTGAGGCTGCTGCTGCGGTAGGTAGGGTCATGGCCCAGCCGATTTGCCGTCTCTACCTGATCACCCCGCAGCGCCTGGACGACCTGGCCGCGTTCGGTCAAACCCTTGCGCACGCGCTGGATGCCGGCGATGTCGCCGCCCTGCAGGTTCGCCTCAAGGACCAGCCCGACGACATCATCGCCGCGGCCGTCGACGTGATCGCCCCCATCGCCCAGGCGCGCGACGTGGCCCTGATCATGAACGACCGTCCGGACCTGGCCGCCAGGCTGGGCTGCGACGGCGTCCACATCGGCCAGACCGACGCCAGCTACGCCGAGGCCCGCCGCATCGTGGGCAAGGACCGGATGGTCGGCGTCACCTGCCACGACAGCCGCCACCTGGCCATGGAGGCCGCCGAGGCCGGCGCCGACTACGTCGCCTTCGGGGCCTTCTTCCCCACCACCACCAAGGACGCCCCCACCCGCGCCGACCCCGAGATCCTGACCATCTGGCAGGAGGTGATGGAGGTCCCCTGCGTCGCCATCGGCGGCATCACCTCGGCCAACGCCCGCGTCCTGGCCGCCGCCGGCGCCGACTTCCTCGCCGTCTCGGCCGGGGTCTGGAGCCACGCCGATCCCGCCGCGGCCGTGAAGGCGATCAACGCCGAGATCGAAGCAGGGTTGGCGGACAGAAACTAACCCGCCCTTCTCCCCTTGCGGGAGAAGGTGTCGGCCGCAGGCCGACGGATGAGGGGTCGCGCGGGCTGTTGTTGCAACCAGAGAAGACACAGGAAACACGGAAGGAGTCGGAGCGAACTGAGCCGCAGCGCGTATCCCGCGCTTCTGTGTTTTCTGTGTTTTCCGTGGTTTGACACCTCATCGGCGCCGGCGCGGCTCCGCGGCTGATAGGTTCGCACGACCCCTCATCCGAGCCGCGTTGCGGCCCACCTTCTCCCGCAAGGGGAGAAGGACGTGCTGAAGCCCCCTACTGCGGCGCGTCCTCGAACGTCGGCAGCCCCTCGGGCACGCACACCCACGGGTGCTTCGTCGCCGTGAACACCATCCGCTGCGGTCCCGGCAGGTCCTGGCCCACGAAGCAGCCGCCGGCCAGGCCCACCACGTCATCCTCGCCGTCGGGGACCCACCACATGCTGGTCCCGCAGTGCGCGCAGCGGTGGAAGGTGGTCGAGCCGTCGCTCAGGTGGAACGTCCGCGTTTCGCCGGACCGCGAGAGAATCTGGGCGGGCCGCACATAGACGGTCACCCCGAAAAAGCCCCCCGTCCGCCGCTGGCAGCGTGTGCAGGCGCAGCTCGAGACATAGAAGGGATCGCCTTTCAGCGTCAGCCGGAGGTCTCCGCAGAAACAGCGGGCCTCACGCGTCACATCGTCGTGCATGCGGTACAGCTTAGCGACGCCGCTTGCGCCGGGCGACCCCCGGCACTAGGTTCCGCGCCCAATTTCGCCCGAGATCTTTTGAAACCGTGAGCACCCAATCCGCCCTCCTGAAGGTGATGAGCGACGCTGCGCGCAAGGCCGCGCGCGGGCTCAACCGTGACTTTGGCGAACTCGCCGAACTGCAGGTCGCCAAGAAGGCCCCGGCCGACTTCGTCTCGGCCGCCGACCTCAAGGCCGAGCAGGTGCTGTTCGAGGCGCTGACCAAGGCGCGCCCCGGCTACGGCTTCCTGGGCGAAGAGCGTGGGATGATCGAGGGCTCCGACAAGACCCACCGCTGGATCGTCGACCCGCTGGACGGCACCACCAACTTCCTGCACGCCATCCCGCACTTCGCCATCAACATCGCGCTCGAGCGGGAGGGCGTGGTCGTGGCGGCGCTGACGCACAACCCGATCACCAACGACACGTTCTGGGCCGAAAAGGGCAAGGGCTGCTTCGTCAACGACAAGCGCCTGCGGGTCGCCGCGCGCAAACATATGGACGAGGCGGTGTTCGCCACCGGCATCCCGTTCCTGGGCCACGGTCAGCACGCCACCTTCCTCAAGGAACTGCACCAGATCAGCCAGCGCGTGGCCGGCGTCCGCCGCTTCGGCGCCGCTTCGCTGGACCTGGCCTGGGTCGCGGCCGGTCGCTTCGACGGCTACTGGGAGCGTGACCTGAAGCCCTGGGACCTGGCGGCCGGCGTGCTGCTGGTCACCGAGGCGGGCGGCAAGGTGACCGACGCCGACGGCGGCGAGGCGATGCTCACCAAGGGCTCGATCTGCGCCGGCAACCTCGATCTGCACCCGCAGCTGCTCAGTCGCCTGACTGCCGCAAAATAGCGGCTAGTATGGCGGCATGATCACCCGCCGCACTCTCGCCGCCACCGGTCTCGCCGCCCCGGCGCTCGCCGCCGCGCCCGCCTTCGCAAAGCCTGCGAAGCCCATCGTCATCGCCCACCGCGGCGCCAGCGGCGAGCGGCCCGAGCACACCCTCGCCGCCTATCGCCTGGCCGTCGAGCAGGGGGCCGACTTCATCGAGCCCGACCTGGTGGTCACCAAGGACGGCCATCTCGTGGTCCGCCACGAGAACGAGATCCGCTACACCACCGACGTCGCGACCCGGCCCGAGTTCCGCGCGCGCAAGGCCATGAAGCGCATCGACGGCGAGCTGATCGACGGCTGGTTCACCGAGGACTTCACGCTGGCCGAGCTGAAGACCCTGCGCTGCAACGAGCGCCTGGCGGCCCTGCGCCCCGGCAGCGCCAAGTTCGACGGCCAGGAGACGATCCCGACCTTCCAGGAGGTGGTCGACTTCGCCAAGGCCGAGAGCAAGCGGACGGGCCGCACCATCGGCGTCTATCCCGAGATGAAGCACCCCACGTACTTCTCAGGGATCAACCTGCCGATTGAGAAGCGGCTGGCCGATGCTCTGAAGAAGAACGGCCTCGACCGCCGTGACGCCCCGGTCTTCGTCCAGTGCTTCGAGGACGGGCCGCTGAAGACCTTCAAGACCCTGTCCAAGGCGCGCCGCGTGATGCTGGTGGCCCGCGAGGGCGCCGCCGTCCCCACGAAGACACCCGAAGACCTGAGGGCCATCGCCGCCTTCGCCGACGGGCTGGGCCCCGAGTGGCCGCTGGTCGTGCCGGTCGTCGACGGCGGCCTGGGTCCGCCCACCAAGCTGGTGGAGTACGCCCACGCCGCGGGCCTGCAGGTCCACCCCTGGACCGTCCGCGCCGAGAACCAGTTCCTGCCCGCCAAGCTGAAGCGCGGCGACAGGCCCGCCGATCACGGCGACGCCGAGGCGTTGCTGAAGGCGCTCTATGCCGCCGGCGTCGATGGCGTCTTCAGCGACTTCCCCGCGCTGGCGGTCAAGGCGCGGGCGGCCGCCTAGGACATCATGGCGGCGGGCATCACATGAGGCGTGGACCGCAGGCGTGAAGCCCGTTCGTTGGACGATACTGGCGATCGGTGCGGCCATGGTGGCGCTATTCGCCACTATGCTCGTGTTGTTCGCGACGACCCTGGAGCGCTTCGGCGGCATTCCGTGGAGTTGGGACTTGCTTCGGCTCAATGCCGGCTGGGTCGCGCTGTTGCTATGCGGCCTTCTTCTTATCGGCGTCGCTCTGCGTCTGTTCCGAAACGACCGCAACGGATCGAATTCAAACTGAGGCGCCACGCAGATCCGCGAGATCGCGACCTCGCTCGCCGCCGTGGGCAGCAAGCGCGCGGACCTATATCGGCAGACGCAGACCTTCAACCATGGCCGACACGCTAAGCCGCCTCGAACTGCAGCGCCGCGAGGCGCGCATACAGCCCCTTCTTTGCGACCAGCTCGTCGTGCGTGCCTTCTTCGACCACGCGGCCGCCATCCATCACCACGATGCGATCGGCCTTCAGCACGGTGGCCAGGCGGTGGGCGATCACCAGCGTCGTACGGCCCTGCATCGCCTCGTCCAAGGCGCGCTGCACCAGGTGTTCGTTCTCGGCGTCCAGCGCGCTGGTGGCCTCGTCCAGCAGCAGGATCGGCGCCTCGCGGATCAGGGCGCGTGCGATCGCCAGCCGCTGACGCTGGCCGCCCGAGAGCGTCCGGGCGCGGTCGCCGACCCGGGTCTGCAAACCCTCGGGCAGGCTTGAGAGGAAGCCCTCGGCCTGAGCCGCGCGGACCGCGGCCTGGACATCCAGGTCGGTGGCGCCGTCGCGCCCGAAGCGGATGTTCTCGGCGGCCGAGCCTGAGAACAGCGGGCTCTCCTGCGCCACCAGGGCCATGCGCGCGCGCACCTCGGACGGATCGGCCTGGCGCAGGTCGACGCCGTCCAGCACCACACGCCCGTCTTGCGGGTCGTAGAAGCGCAGCAACAGCCGGAACACCGTGCTCTTGCCGCCCCCCGACGGCCCCACCAGCGCGACCCGCTCGCCCGGCCGCACGCTCAGCGTAAAGTCCTTCAGCGCCGGCGCGTCGGGCCGCCCAGGATAGGCGAAGGTCACGCCCTCGAAGGCCACTTCGCCCCGCGGCGGGACCGGCAAGGCTGTGGGGTTGGCGGGCGCCGCGACGCCCGGACGCGCGTCCAGCAGTTCGCCCACCCGCTCCATGGCGCCGGCGGCCTTCTGCACGTCGCCCCAGGTCTCGCCCAGGGCCCCCACCGAACTGGCGGCCATCACCGACAGGAAGGCGAACTGGAATAGGGCGCCCCACGAGATGTCGCCACGCAGGCCGGCGTGCACGCCCAGCCAGAACACGCCGACGATGCCGCCGAACACCAGGATGATCACCGCCGCAGTCATCATCGCCCGCGTGGTGATGCGGTTCATCTGCGCCCTGAAGGCGGTCTCCACCGCGCCGCCGAACCGGTCGGCGGCCGCCCGCTCGCGGCCGAACGCCTGCACCGTCTCCAGCGCATCCAGGCTCTCGCCGGCCGAGCCCACCGCGTCGGC
Source organism: Phenylobacterium sp. (assembly GCF_965284355.1). Classification (NCBI taxonomy): domain Bacteria; kingdom Pseudomonadati; phylum Pseudomonadota; class Alphaproteobacteria; order Caulobacterales; family Caulobacteraceae; genus Phenylobacterium; species Phenylobacterium sp. Next base: position 2,319,080 of record NZ_OZ260078.1, read on the forward strand.
GAACCGGTCCTGGGCCGAGCTGGTCAGCTTGCGCACCCGGCGGCCGAACAGGAACAGGGGCGCCAGCACGAACGGGAAGGTCAGCAGCACCAGCCCCGTCAGATGCGGGCTCACGAACACCAGGAGGATCAGCGCGCCCACCAGGATCAGCAGGTTGCGGATCGCCACCGAGATCGAGGTGGCCAGCAGCGTCTCGACGATGGCGATGTCGGTGGTGAGCCGGCTCAGCACCTCGCCCGTGCGGGTCTGCAGGAAAAACGACGGGTCCAGTTTCAGGATGTGGGCGTAGGTGGCCTTGCGCAGGTCGGCCACCACCCGCTCGCCCAGGCTGGTGACGAAGTAGAAGCGCATGGCCGTCGCGATCGCCAGCGTCGCGGCCACCGCCCCCACCACCAGGAAGCGGCGATCGACGTCCGCCGCCGAGAGCCCCGCGTCGGTCAGGTGGTCCACCACCAGCCGGATCGCGCCCGACATCCCCAGCGTCGCGGCGCTGGACATCAGCAGGAAAACGAACGCGCCGGCGCCCCGGCCCCAATGGGCGGCCACGAACGGGGCCAACCGTCGCAAGGCGCCGATGTTGCGGCTCTTGCCGCGCTTCGCCGCGCTTTCGGCGAGACTCTGCGCCAGCGCCTGGCCCTCGCTGGGCCGGCCTTCCGCTGCAGCGCTGGCCGCGGAAGTCTGTGACGCCGGCTCACTCATCGCATCGTACCTTGCATTCCGCCCCGCGTTTCTCTATACGCGCGGCTTCCAATTTCACCGCCCTTCTCGGGCGGCCGGCCAAATTCGGCCGCTCCATACGTCAGGCGTCCGTTCGATGAAACAAGACATCCATCCCGACTATCACTTCATCACTGTCGTGATGACCGATGGCACCTCGTACAAGACGCGTTCCACCTACGGGAAGGAAGGCGACACGCTGAACCTGGACATCGATCCGAAGACCCACCCGGCGTGGACCGGCGGCGGTCACCAGATGCTGGACCGCGGCGGCCGCGTCTCGCGCTTCAACGCCAAGTTCGGCGCCTTCACGCGCAAGTAGGCGAAAGCCCGCGTCTGAGTTTCGAAAGCGCCGCGAGGGCATCCCCCTCGCGGCGTTTTTTCGTGTTCGCGAGCCTTTCGGCTGCGGTGGCGCGTCAGCGCCGATAAGCTTGACCACGAACCACACGAACGGAGCCTGCTACTCGCAGGGCCCAGGTTGGTTGAGCGCGTTCGTGTGGTTCGTGGTCAAACAAGACAGCGCCTGCGGCGCACACTGAGCGCGTCGCCTCGCACCGCAGCCATAAAGGGCGTCAGCCGCCGAACGCGCTCTTCAGGCGGTCGAGTTGACCCAGGACAGGATTGGCCGGCTCGGCGGTCTGGCTTTCCAGGTACATGCGGCGGTCCAGGTGGCGGACGCGCTCGTACAGCCGCTCGGCGCGGTCGGCGAGGCCGGTCAGGCCGCGGGGCAGTTCGCCGCGCGCGGTCTCGGACTCCTTGCGCGACACCTCGTCGGCGTTGAGCCGGTAGCGGTCCTCGCAGGCGGCGGCCGGGGCCATGTCGCCCTCGCGCACGGCGCGCTGGACCAGCAGCCACGAGGCCACCTGCATCAGGCGCGTGGTCAGCCGCATGCTCTCGGCCGCGTACGCCAGGGCGGCGTTGCGCGACAGCAGCTTGGATTCCTGGCGACCTTCGCCGTCGAGGTAGGAGGCGGTCTCCTCGACCAGCTCCATGCCCTCCTGGAAGGTGCGTTCGAACAGCTCGGACCTGGCGAAGTCCTGAATCACGTCGTCGCGCCAGTCGGGCTTAAAGGTGTCCTGCATCGGCCCCACTCTACATCGGATGTGGTTTCCACGCTCTGAACGAAAACGTCGCGGATGACCGGCCGCTGCAACGGCCATGCCAGCGAGGATTCAGCCGGCGCGTGGCGAGAAGAGGGCGTCGGCGGCGGCGCGGCCCGACTTCTTCTTGTCGATCTGGGCGCTCACCCGTTCGCGTTCGGACGCCAGGATCTCCAGGCGTTCCTCCAGCTCGGACACCGAGTACAGATCGAGGTCCTCACGGCAGGCTTCGACCAGCCTCTGGCCGCGGCCGACCCGGACGTCAGCAGGTTCATCCATACCGAACCCTCCCTTTGCGTCCCCCGAACACAGGGCCTATCTGACCTTTCACCGCCCCAAAACGCAAGATTCAGGACGATCCATGACCGCCTCCACCGAAGCCGAGACCATGACCGCCATCGCCGTCGAAGGCGGGCGAGGCCCCGCTTCGGCGTTGAAGCCCGTCCGGATTGCGCGTCCGCAGCCCAAGGCGGGCGAGATCCTGATCAAGGTGCGCGCCGCCGGCGTGAACCGTCCCGACATCGTCCAGCGCCTGGGCATGTATCCCCCGCCCCCCGGCGCGCCCGACACCCTGGGCCTTGAGGTCGCCGGCGAGGTGGCCGTGGCCGCCGGGCGCTGGAACGTGGGCGACAAGGTCACCGCGCTGCTCGGCGGCGGCGGCTATGCCGAGTACGCCGTGGTCGACGCGCGCCACGCCCTGCCGATCCCGGCCGGCTTCAGCTTCGAGGACGCCGCGGGCCTGCCCGAGACCGTCTTCACCGTCTACGCCAACGTCTTCGAGCACGGCGGCCTGAAGGCCGGCGAGACCCTGCTGCTGCACGGCGCCACCTCGGGCATCGGGGTCACCGCCATCCAGATGGCCAAGGCCGCCGGCGCCAAGGTGATGGCCACCGGCCGCGGCGCCGACAAGGCCAAGGCCGCCCTGGCCCTGGGCGCCGACGTGGCCGTCGACGTCACCGCCGAGGACTTCGCCGAGGTCGCCAAGCGCGAGGGCGGCGTCGACGTGGTTCTCGACATGGTGGGCGGCGACTACGTGTCGAAAAACCTGGACGCGCTGAACACCGGCGGCCGCATCGTCTTCATCGCGGCCCTGGGCGGCGCCGAGCTCAACATCCCGATCTTCCGGATCATGATGAAGCGCGCCGTGATCACCGGCTCGACGCTGCGCCCCCGCGATGCGGACGAAAAGGCCCGCCTGGCCGCCGAGATCGAACGGGTCGTGTGGCCCTGGATCGCCGCCGGCAAGATCAAGCCTCAGGTGGACAAGACCTTCCCGCTGGCCGACGCGGCCGCCGCCCACGCCCACCTGGAAGGCGGCGCCCACGTCGGCAAGGTGATCCTGGTCGCCGGCTAGTTCGGCGCGGCCGCCTCGCTGCAATCGGCCGGACAATGTGTCCGTGCCGAAAACACGAGGCGCTTCCCCTGGGTTAGCGTGACCCCCTCGGGCCGGCGGATGAGCGCACAGACGCTCACGCCGACCCCCGCGGGAGGAACGTTGAATGAAGGCCGCCGCCGGCGCGCAGGATGCGCCACGCCTCGGGTTCGCCACCAAGCTGGCCTATGCGGTCGGCTCCACCGCCACCAACCTGAAGCTCCGGGCGCTCTCGACCTTCCTGGTGATCTTCTACAATCAGGTGGTCGGCCTGCCGCCGCAGATGGTGGGCGGCATCCTGGCCATGGCGCTGCTGCTCGACGCCGTGCTCGACCCGATCCTGGGCCAGATCTCGGACAATGTCCGCACGCGCTGGGGCCGCCGCCACCCGTTCATGCTGGCCGCCGCGCTGCCCTATGCCGTCTGCTTCTTCATGCTGTGGAACCCGCCCATCGGCTGGACCAACGAGGCGCTGGGCCTCTACCTGATGGTCCTGATCTTCGCGGTCCGGTTCTTCGACACCTTCTTCGAACTGCCCCACCAGGCGCTCGCGCCCGAGCTGGCCAAGGGCTACGACGAGCGCACCAACCTGATGGCGCTGCGCCACTTCTTCCTGGTCGCCGGCGGCCTGGGCATGACCATCGCCGCCTATGAGTGGTTCCTCAAGGAGCAGCCCGACGGCACGGGCGGCGTGCTGGCCCGCGAAGGCTACCTCGGCTACTCGCTGACCGGCGCGATCATCATCTTCGCGACCATCCTGATCTCGGTGTTCGGCACCGCCCATCGGATCCCCTACCTGTCCGAGGCCCCCACGCGGCGGGTCACGCTCAAGGGCATGGCGGTGGAGATGTTCCACACGCTGAACAACCGCTCGTTCATCGCCATGGCGCTGGCCAGCATGTTCGTGGCCGTCGGCGTCGGCGCCCGCAACGGGCTGGAGATCTACTTCGGCATCTACTTCTGGGAGCTCTCGCAGCGGCAACTGGCGGGCCTCGCCACCATGAGCGTGGTCGGCGGCTTCATCGGGGTGTTCCTGGCGCCCGTCGTCGGCAGGTGGATGGGCAAGAAGTGGGGCGCCGTCTTCACCTTCATCGCCGCGGTGGCCGTCCACATCACGCCCGTGTCGCTGCGCCTGCTGGATCTCGCGCCCGCCAACGGCACGCCCGAACTGCTCTGGCTGCTCTACGGCGAGGAGATCATCAACGCCACGCTGGCCGGCATCATCGCCATCCTGCTGTCCTCGCTGATCGCCGACGTGGTCGAGGACGCAGAGGTCAAGACCGGCCGCCGCTCGGAAGGCCTGCTGCTGTCGGCCAACAACCTGCTGCGCAAGGCCACCTCCAGTGGCGGCATCCTGGTGGCGACCGGCGTCCTGGCCTTCGTCGGCTTCCCGGAAAAGGCCCAGCGCGGCCAGGTGCCCGAAGACGTCCTGCGCAACCTGGGCCTGGCCTATATCCCGATGATCGTCGGCTTCTACGCCATCGGCATCGGCCTGATCTCGCTCTACACGATCAACCGCAAGAAGCACCTCGAGAACCTTGAGGTCCTGAAAGCCCGCGACGCCGCCGGCGAAGTCGCCGCCGCCGAGGCCGGGCCAGGCGTGGGCTCAGGCGAGATCCCACAGCAGAAGGCATAGCCGCGCCAGCGCCCCCTCCACCGCTTCGCGGTCCCCCTCCCCCATTGGCATGGGGGAGGAACTGATGCGTCGATCGGCCCCAGTTCCTCACCCGCTTGCGGGGGAGGGGGACCGCGAAGCGGTGGAGGGGGCGTCGGGCTCGACGGGCGCTTACCGCTCGAAGATGCCCATCAGCAGGGGCCGCACGAACACCGACCCCGCCGCCTTCGGCCGCACGTCGGGCACCAGGTAGCCCAGCTCGGCGCAGGCGTTGAGCGTGGCGTTCAGCATCTGGGCGGCGATGAAGGGATCGACCGGCCGCAGCGACCCTTCCGCGATGCCGTCAGAGATCATCGAGGCGAAGCGGTCCGACACCCGGTTCGAATGCTCGACCATCACCTTGCGCATCGTTTCCGGCAGCGCGGTCAGCGCGTTGGTCCGCAGCAAGGGGCCGTGGTCCGACAGCTGGAATTCCGCCAGCGCCGCGGCGCAGGCCGAGACCTTGTCCCACTGGCTGCCCGGCAGCTCCATGGCCATCCGCTGGGCCCGCGTCATCACCTCGAAGCTGCGCTCGAAGCAGGCGACCACCAGATCATCCTTGGCCTCGTTGTGGTGATAGAAGCTGCCCTTGGTGACGTTCAGCTCGGCCGAGATCTTGTCGACCGAGGCGCCGCGATAGCCGCGCAGGTTGATCAGCCGCGTCGCCGCCAGCAGGAACGTCTCGCGCGCCAGCTCGGGTCCCTCGCGCGCGGCCAGCTGGTCCATGGCGATGGTCGCCGGCGCCCACGCGTCGCGCTCGGTGGCGATGCCGTGCACCAGGATGTCGACCATCCGGTCGCGGATGCGCGGATAGTCCTCGGGGTCGTACTTCGACAGCCATGCGCCGCCCCAGAACACCTGCTCCAGCAGCATGCGGGTGCGCGCCGTGCGCCGGCCGCGCGACATCCAGCACAGGTCGGGGTGGTCGAAGATCTGCCGCGCCTTGCGGAACAGGCGCCCATACGCCGTGGCCACCTCTTCGCGCCGGGGCGACGTCAGCGCCCGCAGCTCGGAGATGATCGGCAGCGGCGCGGCCGTCCCGGCGGCCACGCGGGCCAGCGTGTCGAGATAGCGGGTCAGGAAGCTGTGCAGCCGCTCCGCGGGCGTGCCCGACCGGGTCGCCAGGTCGGCGATGTCATGCAGCGTCTCGATCCCGCGGGTGATGCAGGCCGCCGCCAGGTCGTCCTTGCGCTTGAAGTAGTAGGTGACGCTGGTCGTCGACAGATCGACCGCCGCGGCCGTGTCGCCCAGCGTCAGGCCTTTGATTCCCTTGCGGTTCAGGATCTGGGTCGCCGCATCGAGGATTGCCTCACGCTTGCGTTCGAACCGGTCCGTGGACTTCGCCGCGGCGCTACGTGGGGCCATGTCGCTGTTATGTCTCCTTTGCAACGACGGTTTTCCCCGAATTCCTCAATCCCGCCAAGGAGAAACGTCGGCTGGCCGACCCCTGGCGACCCGCCCGGCGCAGGGCTTTCCGCCGACCCGCGCGGGAAAAACAAACCGGCTTCTGAATTCTGGCTGGGCGTACGGCTTTTTCGAGACAGCGCCGTGTCTCCGGAGGGCCCGGAATGCCGGTCGCCGCCAGACCGGATATTCGAGAAATCCCCCGCCCCGGGAGACGCCTTTTCGAAGACCTAGTTATCCGAAAAGCCGAACGGCGCGCTGGTGCGGCGGATGTCGTCCGGAAGGATCTGTCGGCCGATCGGCGGCGCCGAGCGGGCCGTGCATTCCGTGCGGTGGCAGATGCGGCACGTGACCCCGATCGGCGTCGCCTGCTCGGGTCCCTGAGGATGCCCGTCGGTGTAGACCAGCCGCCCGGCGTGCTCGGCCGAACAGCCCAGGGCGATGGCGCGCTCGACGCGCACCTTGCCATAGCCGCCGCCGCCCGCGGTCACGGTGCGCGCCACCGAGAAGAATTTCTGTCCGTCGGGCAGCTCCAGCCACTGGGTCACCACCTGGCGGGGCGTGCGGAAGGCCTGGTGCACGTTCCACAGCGGGCAGCCGCCGCCGTGCCGCGCGAACGGGAAGCCCGCCCCGTCCAGCCGCTTGGAGATGTTGCCGGCCTCGTCCACCCGGATGAAGAAGAACGGCACCCGCTCCTGCCCGGGCTTCTGCAATGTCGTCAGCCGGTGGGCCACCTGCTCGAAGCTGGCCCCGAACTGCCGCGACAGGGCCTCCAGGTCGTAGCGCCGCGCCTCCACCGCCCGGGCGAACGCCGTGTAGGGCATCAGCAGGGCCGCCGCCGCATAGCTCGACAGCGCCCGGCGCGTCAGCCGCTCGCCGCTCTCGGTGGCGAAGCTGCCGTCGTCGGCGATGGCGGCCACGTCATCGTCGAGTTCCAGGTAGGCCAGCTGCAGGGCCAGCTGGAAGGTCTGGCTGGCGTTGTCCAGCTCGTCGCTCAGCAGCACCTCGCGGCGGTGACGGTCCAGCCGGCGGGTCGAGCCGACCATGACTTCCGGCGGTAGCCGTCGCACCCGCAGGCCGTGGCGCGCCTTGAAGTAGCCGGCCAGACCGTCGTGCTGGGCCACCTGTTGCGCCAGCCGCTCGGCCGCGTCGTCCAGGCTGGGGAAGCTGTTGCGCCGCGCCTCCAGGAACCGCCGCGACTCCGCCACCGGGTCAGACGGATCGGCGCCCGCCGGCTGGCCCGCATCGATCGCCACGCCCCGGTCGGCCAGCGCCAGCTGTTCCTCGCGATAGGCCGTGTAGAGGCGCAGCAGGGCCTCGGTCACGCCCGGGAAGTTCGTGGTGACGTCGGCGGCTTCCAGGCTGGGCAGATCGATGTCGGCGAACATCGGATCCTTCAGCACCGCCTGCAGCCGCGCGATATCGTCGGACGAGGCGTCGCCGGCCAGGGCGTCCATGTCGATCTTGTAGGTGCGGGCCAGACGCAGCAGCAGCTCGGCGCTGAGCGGCCGGTGGTTGCGCTCCAGCAGCGCCACGTACGACGGCGAGATCTCGAGGTCCGCAGCCATGTCGGACTGAGTCAGCCCCAGGTCGCGGCGAAGGCGTCGCAGGCTGGGCCCGACGTAGAGCCGGCGGTCGGCCGCCATCCGGGCCTCCTGTAAAGTCGCGGCGTGTAAGCCTTTACAACATTACAGAGAAATCTTGTAAAGTATGACAGCTAGACCACGGACGCTCTCGCCGGACGCCCGACCCGCGGGTACGTCGCCGCCAACTTCTCTTTCTGCCAAGGGATCCGGCAATGGCGTACCAAGACCACATCATCGAGATGGGCCAGCTCATCAAGAGCAAGAACGGCCCGTGGGACGGCATCAGCGCCGAGTCGGTGGCGCGCATGCGTCTCCAGAACCGCTTCAAGACCGGCCTCGAGATCGCCAAGTACACCGCCGGCATCATGCGCGCCGACATGGCCGCCTACGACGCCGACCCGGCCAACTACACCCAGTCGCTGGGCTGCTGGCACGGCTTCATCGCTCAGCAGAAGCTGATCTCGATCAAGAAGCACTTCGGCACCACCAAGCAGCGCTACATCTACCTGTCGGGATGGATGGTCGCCGCGCTCCGCTCGGACTTCGGCCCGCTGCCGGACCAGTCGATGCACGAGAAGACCTCGGTGCCGGCGCTGATCGAAGAGATCTACACCTTCCTGAAGCAGGCCGACGCCCGTGAGCTGGGCGGCATGTTCCGCGACCTCGACGCGGCCCGCGCGGCCGGCGACAAGGCCAAGGAACAGAAGCTGCTCGACGCGATCGACAACTACGAGACCCACGTCGTTCCGATCATCGCCGACATCGACGCCGGCTTCGGCAACGCGGAAGCCACCTACCTGCTGGCCAAGAAGATGATCGAGGCGGGCGCCTGCGCCCTGCAGATCGAGAACCAGGTCTCCGACGAAAAGCAGTGCGGCCACCAGGACGGCAAGGTCACGGTTCCGCATGAGGACTTCCTCGCGAAGATCCGCGCCCTGCGTTACGCCTTCCTCGAAATGGGCGTCGACAACGGCATCATCGTCGCCCGCACCGACAGCCTCGGCGCCGGCCTGACCAAGCAGATCGCCGTCAGCACCACCCCGGGCGACATCGGCGACCAGTACAACAGCTTCCTCGACTGCGAAGAGATCGCCCCGGCCGACCTCAAGAACGGCGAAGTGATCCTGAACCGGAACGGCAAGCTGCTGCGTCCGAAGCGTCTGCCGTCCAACCTGTTCCAGTTCCGCGAAGGCACCGGCGCCGACCGTTGCGTGCTCGACTGCATCACCTCGCTGCAGAACGGCGCCGACCTGCTGTGGATCGAAACCGAAAAGCCCCACATCGAGCAGATCGCGGGCATGGTGGACCGGATCCGCGAAGTCATCCCGAACGCCAAGCTGGCCTATAACAACAGCCCGTCGTTCAACTGGACGCTCAACTTCCGCCAGCAGGTGTACGACGCCTGGAAGGCGGCCGGTAAGGACGTGTCGGCCTACAGCCGCGACGGCCTGATGAGCGTGGACTACGACGCCACCGAGCTGGCGGCCGAAGCCGACGAGCGCATCCGCACCTTCCAGCGTGACGCCGCCAAGCGCGCGGGCATCTTCCACCACCTGATCACGCTGCCGACCTACCACACGGCCGCGCTCTCCACCGACAACCTGGCCAAGGAGTACTTCGGCAGCCAGGGCATGCTGGGCTACGTGGCCGGCGTGCAGCGCAAGGAGATCCGCGAAGGCATCGCCTGCGTGAAGCACCAGAACATGTCGGGCTCCGACATCGGCGACGACCACAAGGAATACTTCGCCGGCGAAGCGGCCCTGAAGGCCGGCGGCGCGCACAACACGATGAACCAGTTCGCGTAACCCGCGCGCCGGTTCATCATGTCCGACGGGCGGCCTGGGATGTCTCGGGCCGCCCTTTTTTTCGCATCGCCTCCAGGGGATGATGCGACCGTTCCCCAGTTACCAAGAGCCCGGTCAGGCCCATGAACATCACGCCCCGCCTCGTCGTCGACGCCCTGCTGAAGTCCTTCGTGGAGACCGAGCTGCTCCCCGGGACCGACGTGGGCCCGCAGGCCTTCTGGTCGTCGCTGGAGGCCATCCTGGCCGACTTCACCCCCACCAACGTGGGCCTGCTGCGCCGCCGTGACGAGCTGCAGGAGAAGATCGACGCCCGCTGGAAGGCCCGGAAGGGCCAGCCCTTCGACGTGGCCGACGACACCGCGTTCCTGAAGAGCATCGGCTACCTCCTGCCCGAGCCCGCCGACTTCAAGATCGGCACGAAGAACGTCGACCCCGAGATCGCGCTGGTGGCCGGTCCGCAGCTGGTGGTCCCCGTCTCGAACGGCCGCTACGCGCTGAACGCCGCCAACGCCCGCTGGGGCAGCCTGTACGACGCGCTCTACGGCACCGACGCGCTGGAGCCGCCGACCGGCGGCAAGGGCTATGATCCCAAGCGCGGCGCCAAGGTGATCGCCTACGCCCGCGCCTTCCTCGACCGCATCGCCCCGCTCACCCAGCGCAGCCACGCCGACGCGGTCAGCTACGAGATCATCAACGGCGACCTGAACGTCCGCTTCGAGAACGGCCAGGAAGCCGGCCTCGCCACCCCCGGCCAGCTGGCCGGCTGGCGCGGCGACGCCGACGAGCCTGTCGGCGTGCTGCTCAAGCACAACGGCCTGCACGTCGAGATCCTGATCGACCGCACGCACAACATCGGCAAGGACGACCCGGCCGGCGTCGCCGACCTGCTGGTCGAGGCCGCGCTCACCGCCATCCAGGACTGCGAGGACTCGGTCGCCGCCGTCGACGCCGAGGACAAGACGAACGTCTACCGCAACTGGCTGGGCCTGATGCGCGGCGACCTCACCGCCAGCTTCCAGAAGGGCGGCAAGACCGAGACCCGTCGGCTGGACGACGACCGCACCTACGCCACCCCCTCGGGCAAGCCGCTGACGCTCAAGGGCCGCAGCCTGCTGCTGGTCCGCAACGTCGGCCACCACATGACCACCGACATGGTCCGCTTCGATGGCGAGCCGGTGTTCGAGACCGCGGTCGATGCGCTGATTACCGTCACCGCCGCCCTGCACGACCTCAAGGGCGCGCGCCGCAACAGCCCCGCGGGGTCGGTCTATGTGGTGAAGCCCAAGATGCACGGGCCCGACGAGGTCGCCCTGGCCGTGCGCCTGTTCGACCTGGTCGAGGACGCGCTGGGCCTCAGCCGCAACACCGTCAAGATCGGCATCATGGACGAGGAGCGCCGCACCAGCGCCAACCTCAAGGCCTGCATCGCCGCGGCCAAGGACCGGGTGGTGTTCATCAACACCGGCTTCCTCGACCGCACCGGCGACGAGATCCACACCGCCATGGAAGCCGGCCCCGTGGCCCGCAAGGACGCCATCAAGGCCGAACCCTGGCTGCCCGCCTATGAGCGCCGCAACGTCGAGATCGGCCTGGCTGCCGGCTTCCAGGGCCGCGCCCAGATCGGCAAGGGCATGTGGGCCGCGCCCGACATGATGGCCGACATGCTCAAGGCCAAGATCGGCCACCCCAAGGCCGGCGCGAACACCGCCTGGGTGCCCTCGCCCACCGCCGCAGCGCTCCACGCGCTGCACTATCACGAGGTCGAGGTCCCCGCCCTGCAGGCCCAGATGGCCGCGTCAGGGACCGTGACCGGCACGGACGAACTGCTGACGCCGCCGCTGGCCAAGTCCAACTGGAGCCCGGCCGACGTGCAGCAGGAGCTGGACAACAACGCCCAGGGGATCCTGGGCTATGTCGTACGCTGGATCGACCACGGCGTCGGCTGCTCGAAGGTCCCCGACATCCACGACGTCGGCCTGATGGAAGATCGCGCCACCCTACGCATCTCCAGCCAGCACATCGCCAACTGGCTGCACCACGGCGTCTGTTCCGAGGCCCAGGTGCGCGAGACCATGGCCCGCATGGCCAAGGTGGTCGACGGCCAGAACGCCGACGACGCGGCCTACACGCCGATGAGCGCCGACCTGGACGGCAGCATCGCCTACCAGGCCGCCCTGGACCTGGTCTTCAAGGGCCGCGAACAGCCCAACGGCTACACCGAACACATCCTCACCCGCCGCCGCCGCGAACGTAAGGCCCAGGCCGCGAAGGTGCTGGCTTAGGCTCCCTTCCCTCCCCTTCGTGGGGAGGGACAGGCCGCGCCAGCGGCCAGGGTGAGGACGTGTGGGCCAGAGCTCTGAGGGTGGGGAGGATCGTTGCTCTCCCACCCGTCTCGCTTCGCTCGCCACCCTCCCCACGAGGGGGAGGGAGACCCTACTTCCGCGTCCAGCCGCCGCCGGCGGGCTTGTAGTACTCGCCCGGCTTCACGCGGCCCTGGATGACGTTGGTGAAGGCCGAGGCGCCGGCGGCGGCGGCCGACACCTTATTCTCGGCGGCGGCCTCCCGGTAGAGCTGGGCGCGGCCGGCGTTGATCGAGGCCACGGCGGCCTGCTGGGCGGCGTCGCCCGGCTTCACGAAGCCCAGGAAGCCGTCGGCCTGCTCACCCACCACGCCCGCGGCCTTCGCCGCGTCGACGGTGGCCTTTTCGGCGGCGGTCTGCGCGACGGCAGCGGGCGGCGCCACGGCCAGCGCCAGCAGCACGGCGGCGCCCACATTGAAGAAGTCGGTCTTTTGCATCTCTCTCAAGCCTCAGAAGAGGTTCGGGTTCTTCTGGATGAGGGCTTTGACGTCCTCGTCCAGCTGCAGCCGGACGTTGGCGTCCAGCTTGGCGTAAATGGTGATCGGCGCGACCTCGACCCTCACGGTCGGGGTGCACGCGCCCAGCCCCAGCATCGCGCCTGCGAGCAGGGGGGCGGCGGCGAAAGCGGCTCTCATGGATGGGACCTCATCATGTCTCCTATTCAATACGGTCACGGCTGAACCGGACCTGAACTGTCTATTGCTTCAAGGTTGGGGCGCCTGGGGCGTCCGGGCCTTCTGGAATTCCCCCCAGTCGGCCATCAGGTCGTCCAGGTTCAGCGTCGTATCGAGCGTCAGGTTCACCCCCGTGCCCGACGGCAGCGGCAACTTCTGGCCCAGGAACTTGCGCTGGATCAGCTCCAGCACCGTCAGCCGGATGCGCTGCTTGGTGGGCGGGTCGTGGCGGCCCACGATGTGGAACAGCATCCCCAGCCGCCCGTCGTCCTTGCTGGCCACCGTCACGTCCAGCGTGTCGAACGCCAGGTTCTCCATGGCCTGGTAGGCGAAGTCGGTGAAGGTGTCGTTCGGGTTCGCCTCCGACGGCAGGGTGGTCGGCGTGTCGGCCGAGACGCCGGTCAGCGCCTCGCGGCTGATCGACAGCCGCCCGGGCTGGTCGGCCTTCAGGAAGCCGCCCGAGATGCGCACCTTGTTCCCGGTCATCTCGAACGGGATGCGGCCCGACACCTTGGCGTCCAGGTCCACCTTGTCGCCGAACGGCGAGGCCTCGACCAGGTCGTGCAGCTGCACGCCCTCGACGTAGATCACGCCGCGCGTCGGCGCCCCGGGCGCCAGCGGCACCTCCAGCGTCTCGGCCCGGATGCGCCCGCCGCCGACACTGGCTTCGCCGCCTTCCACCTTCAGCAGGTTGTCGGCCAGCTCGAACCGCGCCCGCAGGCCGGTGAGCAGCACCATCGACTGCACCTCGGCGACGGTCAGTTCCTGGCCGGGCGCCGCCTTCAGCGGGGCGAGGCTCTCGAAGGCGATCTCGCCCTTCAGCCCCCGCACCGGGCCGGCCGGGCTCTGAAAGTCCAGGCCCGGGATGATCACCTTGCCCGAGCTGGTCGAGCCCTCGGGCGCCCAGTCGAAGCGGCCGGTGAACCTGGCCTGCCCCACCGCGGGCGAGCCCACGGACGACGCCAGCGGCGAGATCTGCACCGGCTGCAGACCCCCCTCGGCGAAGGTCAGGGTCTCGGTCTCGATCACCGCGACCCCGAAGCCCAGCCGCCCGTCGTGGGTGACCAGCGCCGTGCCCAGCCGCCCGGCGTCGGGCCGCGTGAACGCCAGGTCCGCCCGCCAGATGAACTCGCGCAGCGTCACGTCCCCGCTCATCAGGATCGGGTTGAACCGCGTCTCCGGCGCCGTGTCCTCGAGGCGCGCGGTGTTCGCATGAAGGGTGGCCGTCATGTTCGGCCCCGAGCCGGACGCCTGCACCCGGCCCGCGCCGCCCACCACGCGGCCCTGGACGAACGCCGCCGCGCCCGCGACCCGCTCGGCCCGGCCCGACACCCGCCACGCGCCGCCCCGCATCGCAAACAGCGGCCCGCCCGCCGGGCACAGCCGGCCCGAGATCGCCTCGATGTCGTTGGCCCCGAACTCCAGCCGCTGGACGGCGAAATCGGCGCAGCGGCTGGCGGTGAAGGTGATCCCGCCGCCCGCCATGGCGACCCGCCCCGCCGCGCCCAGCCGCGCGTTCACGGCGGGCCCGGCCGAGAGGCCCGAGACCGCGAGCGCCACGTCCGCCGAGGGGGCCCCGCCCAGCTGCAGCCGGCTGATCGTAAGGTCGACCTTCGGCAACCCGCCGCCGGAAAGCGAGACCCGCTGCGGGCTGGTCATGAGCAACTGGGCGCCGCTGTCCGACACCAGCCGCACCGGCTCGCGCATCGCGAGGCTCCAGCTCGGCGGCTGCCGCCGATCGTAGCTGGCGGTCAGGCCGACTTCCGGCGCCGCGATCCGGAACCCCCGCGCCGCCCGCTTCAGCGCCAGCACGCTGCCGGCGTCGCCCGCCACCGGCGCGCCCATGCCGCTCCACGCGCCCCGGCCGACCACCGAGCCCGTGAGCTCGGCCTTGCCGCCGTTCGCCGTCGCCGAGACCGGACCCGTGGCCGCGACGACAAAGTCCGAGAGTCGCAGGTCGGCCGCCCGGAACACCTGCGCCGCGGCGCTCAGGGTGACAACGCCCGCCACCCGATCGCCGCCCGCCCGCGTCCAGGTCAGATCCTTCGAGGTGATCGCCGCGCGGATCGCCTCTGCGCGCGCCTCGCCGAACCGACCCGAGCCCGCAGTAAAGCTGCCTGCCATCTGGCCCCGCACCGCCAGGTCATTGAGCCAGCCCCGCGACTGGCCGGTAAACCCGACCCTGAACTCGGCCGTCTCCAGCGACTGGCTCGCGACGTCCGCGCGCGCGCCGACCGCCGTCAGGTTCGCCACGACCGCGCCCTCGCCCCGGCGCGCCTGGACATCGGGATAGGGCAGCTGGGCGGTGAACGTCAGGCGCGCGTCCGACAGCGTCGCGCCCGCCGCGGTCGCCCGGCTTACCGGCGCCGAGAAGGCCACCTCCGCGCGCCCGGATCGCGTGACCTCGGTCAGCGCGCCCGCGCCCATGGCGACGTCGAAGTCCCGCCCTCGCAGCCGCGCCGGCGCCGACGTGGCGGTCAGGGTCTTCAGCTGCCCGTCGTCCACCAGCGCGTCGGCGGTCACGCGCATCGGGCCATAGTCTGTGCGCAGCACCAGCACGCCGTCGTCGATACGGATGCGCGGGACCTTGGCGCCCGGCTTCGGCGGCCGGCTCAGGATCTCGGCCACCAGCGGGTCGAGCGATCCCATCTTGACCCCCGCGGGCGTCAGCCGCGCCCGAAGCACCGGCTTGCGCAGCGTGACCGAGACCACCTCCAGCCCGGACAGCCGCGCGCGATAGCGCACGTCCACCTGCTGGGCCTCGAAGTCGGGGTTCCTGGGGTCGCCGAGGCTGAGCCTGGCCGTGAAAGTCGACGGCCCCAGCTCCTCGACCACGGCCCGCGTCGCGACGCCCCGGCTCTCCAGCCAGCCGGTCAGCGCCTCGCGCGCCAGGCTTCGGCGGTTCAGCCAGGTCAGCGCCCCGAGCACAAGCACGACGACGCTCGCCACCGCCAGGAGGCGGAGCAGCATGCGGCGCGGTCGCGGCGGGCGCGTCTGAGGTTCGTCGGTCAAGGTCGATGGTTCTGGCGTTCGTCCCCTAGATAGACGGAATCGCGCGGGAACCGTGACCGTTCCATTTTACAAAGGCGGGAGGACCTGTCCTCCGAAGCCCGTCCGGGCGAAGGCGGATGGTGGAGGGGGGGAGAACGCGCTCCTGGCGCTGCACCGTGCGCCTTCCCAGCCGCGAGAGACAGCCAGTCCCCCTCCAACCTCAGCTACGCAAGTTCGGCGCCATTGGACGCAGTTATCTCAAACCCCCAGCTGCCCCAGCGCCACGCCGCCGTCGACCGCGATGGTTTCGCCCACCACATAGTCGCCCGCGCGGCTGGCCAGGTAGATGGCCACGCCCTGCATGTCCTCGTCCGTGCCGATCCGGCGCGAGGGGATGCGCTTGGCCACCTCGTCGCCCTGGTCGCGGGCCACGCGGTTCATGTCCGAGGCGAAGGCGCCGGGCGCGATCGAGCTCATGACGATGTTGTCCTCGATCAGCCGCGCGGCCATCCGGCGCGTCAGGTAGATCAGCCCGGCCTTCGAGGCGTGATAGGCATAGGTCTCCTGCGGGTTCAGCCGGATGCCGTCGATCGAGGTGATGTTGATCACCTTGGCCGGCCGCTCGTGGGTGGCGCTGGCCTTCAGGGTCTGGTGCAGGGCCTGGGTCAGGAAGAACGGCGACTTCAGGTTCAGGTCGACCACCTTGTCCCAGCCGCTCTCGGGATACTCCTCGAACGGCGCGCCCCAGGCGGCGCCGGCGTTGTTCAGCAGGATGTCCAGCTTGTCCTCGTGGCTGAGGTACCGCTCGGTCAGCATCTTGCAGCCCTCGACCGTCGAGATGTCGACCGGGATCGAGACGCACTGCGGGCCCAGTTCCTCGGCGGTCGCATCGCAGGCGGCGGCCTTGCGCGCCGAGATGTAGACCTTGCGGCAGCCGGCCTCGAGGAAGCCCTTGGCGATCATCTTGCCGATGCCGCGCGAGCCGCCGGTGACCAGCGCCACCTTGCCGTCGAGTGAGAACAGATTGGACGCCATGAACGGTCCCCTTCCCTTTCGTTGCGGCAGGGCTCCACGGTGCGCAATCCCGTGTCGGAATTGACTTGGCCCTGTCTGCCGGGGCCTATAACACGCGTTTGAATTTCACGGCCGCCAGATATTTGAACGAGCGGTCCGCCAACCACTTTCGAGGAAGCCAGATGACCGAGATCAATTCGGTGACCACCCTCACCCGCGATGGCGACGTGGCCGTCATCACCCTGAATTCGCCGCCCGTGAACGCCCTGTCGGCGAACGTCCGGGACGGTCTCTATGAGGGCTTCAAGGCCGCCGGCGCGTCGGACGCCAAAGCGATCGTCCTGATCTGCGACGGCCGCACCTTCATCGCGGGCGCCGACATCAGCGAGTTCGGCGCGCCGGGCAAGCCGTCGGCCTCCCTGCAGGACGTGCAGAACATGATGGAGAACTCGCCTGTTCCCGTCGTCGCCGCGATCCACGGCACCGCCCTGGGCGGCGGTCTGGAAGTGGCGCTGTGCGCGCACTACCGCGTCGCCGTCCCCTCGGCCCGCCTGGGCCTGCCGGAAGTGGCCCTGGGCCTGCTGCCGGGCGCCGGCGGCACCCAGCGCCTGCCCCGCGTGGTGGGCGTCGAAACCGCCCTGGAAATGATGACCTCGGGCCGTCACGTGCCGGCGCCGGAGGCGGCCAAGCTGGGCCTGGTCGACGAGTTGGCCCCCGAGGGCGGGCTCAAGGCCGCCGCCATCGCCTTCGCCAACAAGTGCGTCGCCGAGAACAAGCCGCTGGTGAAGATCAGCGAGAACAACACCAAGCTGGAAGCCGCCAAGGGCAAGCCCGAGATCTTCGCCGATTTCCGCAAGGCCAATGCGCGCAAGTTCCGCGGCTTCGACGCCCCGGAAGCCAACATCAAGTGCATCGAGGCGGCCGTGAACTCGGCCACCTTCGAGGAAGGCCTCGCCGAAGAGCGCAAGCTGTTCATGGGCCTGATGACCGGCGCCCAGTCGGCCGCCCAGCGCTACTACTTCTTCGCCGAACGCCAGGCGAACAAGATCCCCGACGTGCCCGACGACACCCCGATCCGCGAGATCAAGAAGGTGGGCGTGCTCGGCGCCGGCACCATGGGCGGCGGCATCTCGATGAACTTCATGAACGCCGGCATCCCGGTGGTGATGGTCGAGATCAAGCAGGAGGCCCTGGACCGCGGCCTGGCCACCATCCGCAAGAACTATGAGCGCTCGCGCGGCGCCGACCCGGCCGTCACCGAGAAGCGCATGAGCATGCTGACCGGCTCGCTCGACATGAACGACTTCGCCGACTGCGACCTGGTCATCGAGGCGGTGTTCGAGCGTATGGACATCAAGAAGGACGTGTTCACCAAGCTGGACGCGATCTGCAAGCCGGGCGCGATCCTGGCCTCGAACACCAGCTACCTGAACATCGACGAGATCGCCTCGGTGACGAAGCGGCCGGAAGACGTCATCGGCCTGCACTTCTTCTCGCCGGCCAACGTCATGAAGCTGCTGGAAGTCATCCGCGGCGAGAAGACCGCCAAGGACGTCATCGCCACCTCGATGAAGCTGTCCAAGAAGATCGGCAAGATCGCGGCCCTGGCCGGCGTCTGCCCGGGCTTCATCGGCAACCGCATGCTGAGCCAGCGCCAGCGCGAGGCCCAGAAGCTGATCATGGAAGGGGCCATGCCCTGGGACGTCGACCGCGTCCTCTACAACTTCGGCTTCCCCATGGGCCCGTTCGCCATGAGCGACCTGGCCGGCCTCGACATCGGCTGGGTGAAGGAAAACTCGAAGGGCGAGACCCTGCGCGACGTGCTCTGCGAAGCCGACCGCCGCGGCCAGAAGACGGGCGCGGGCTACTACGACTACGACGAGAACCGTAACGCCAAGCCCAGCGAGTTCACCGAGAAGGCCATCAACGACTTCATCGTGAAGTCGGGCAAGAACCCGCGGAAGATCTCGGATGAAGAGATCCTCGAGCGCTGCATCTTCCCGATGATCAACGAGGGCGTGAAGATCCTCGAAGAGGGCAAGGCCATCCGCTCGTCCGACATCGATGTGGTCTGGGTCAACGGCTACGGCTGGCCGGTCTATCGCGGCGGCCCGATGTTCTACGGCGACCTGATCGGCGGCCCCGCCAAGGTCCTGGAGAAGATGAAGGAGTTCCAGGGCACGATGGGCGACGACTTCAAGCCCGCCGCCCTGCTCGAAAAGCTCGCCGCCGAAGGCAAGAAGTTCGGCGACCTGAAGGGCTGATCCAGTTTGTAAAGGCGGGGTGGCTGGGCTGCCCCGCCTTTTTCGCGCCCACGACTTTACCCAACGTCAAAGCAAGAAAGACTCTCTCATGCGTGAAGCTGTCATCGTCGCCGCCAAGCGGACGCCCATCGGCAAGGCCTATCGCGGCGCCTTCAACAACACCTACGGCGCGACCCTCGGCGCCGAGGCGATCCGCGCCGCCGTGGCGCAGGCCGGCGTCGATCCCGGCGAGATCGACGACGTCGCCATGGGCTCGGCCCTGCAGCAGGGCACGACGGGCAACAACATCGCCCGCCAGGCGGCGCTGCGCGCCGGCCTGCCCAATACGGTCTCGGGCATGACCATCGACCGCCAGTGCTCGTCAGGCCTGATGGGCGTGGCCACCGCCGCCAAGTACATCATCAACGACGGCGCCCAGGTCGCCATCGGCGCCGGCATCGAGTCGATCAGCCTGGTGCAGAACGACAAGGTCAACCGCTTCATGGCCACCGACCCCTGGCTGCGCGAGCATGTGCCGGAACTGGCCACCTCGATGATCGAGACCGCCGAGATCGTGGCCGAGCGCTACGGCATCAGCCGCGAAGCCCAGGACGAATACGCGCTGCAGTCGCAGCAGCGCACCGGCCAGGCCCAGGCCGAAGGCCGCTTCGCTCAGGAGATCGTCCCGGTCACCACGATCATGAAGGTGCTGGTCAACAAGGAGACGGGCGAGACCGCCGACAAGGAGATCACCATCTCGGCCGACGAGGGCAACCGCCCCCAGACCACCCTGGCCGACCTCCAGAAGCTGAACCCCGTGTTCAAGGGCGGCAAGTACGTGCCCGAGGGCAAGTTCGTCACCGCCGGCAACGCCAGTCAGCTGTCGGACGGCGCCGCCGCCGTGGTGCTGATGGAGCGGGCCGAGGCCGAGCGCCGCGGCATCGAGGCCCTGGGCGCCTATCGCGGCATGGCCGTGGCCGGCTGCGGCCCTGAGGAAATGGGCATCGGCCCGGTCTTCGCGATCCCCAAGCTGCTCGAGCGCAACGGCCTGACCGTCGACGACATCGACATCTGGGAGCTGAACGAGGCCTTCGCGTCGCAGGTCATCTACTGCCGCGACAAGCTCGGCATCGACCCGGCCAAGTACAACGTCTCGGGCGGCTCGATCTCGATCGGCCACCCCTACGGCATGACCGGCGCCCGCTGCACGGCCCACCTCATGTACGAAGGCAAGCGCCGCGGCGCGAAGTACGGCGTCGTCACCATGTGCGTCGGCGGCGGCATGGGCGCGGCCGGCCTGTTCGAAATCTTCTGATTTCAAAACCAGCTGTCATCCCGGTTTCGCCGCTAGGCGAAGGCCGGGACCCACGACTGGGCGCCGCGACGCCTTTGGCGATCTGCTGAGCCCGATCAGGGGTCCCGGTCTTCGCTGCGGGAAGCCGGGCTGACGCGGCGTTTGTGTTCGGCAAGCGCGGCGGCGATGTCCGGATGGAGCGGCGGAAGCTCCATCATCTCGATGTAGAGATCGCTCCATTCAGGATTGTCGCGCTCGATCAGGCGGACCTTCCATTCGCGTCGCCAGCGCTTCAGCTGTTTCTCGAAGTGGATCGCCTCGGTGACCTCACCGAAGCCCCGGTAGCAGACAAGGCGGTCAACGCCATAGGTTCTTGTAAACCCATCGACACGCTGTGCCTTGTGCTCGGCGATGCGGCGCTCGAGCGAGTTGGTCACCCCGACGTAGAGCGTACCCTGCCGCTTCGAGGCGAGGACGTAGACCCAGTAGGTACGCTCCTCTCTCATCACCCCCACCTGTGTCATCCCGGTTTCGCCGCCAGGCGAAGACCGGGACCCACGACTGAGCTCTCTGTTGCCATATTGTTCCCAAAGTGCGCAACGATGGCCCGCGCCGAGCGTGATCGTGGATCCCGGTCTTCGCTCCGCGAAACCGGGATGACACTCTTTGGAACGGGTGCGCAAAGGGCCGCCCGCGAGGGCGGCCCTTCTTGTTGGATCGCGGTGAGCGGCGATCAGGGCGCGGGCTTGAACTCGGCCGCGAGGTCCAGCGTCACCTCGTCGCCGAGGACCGGCAGATAGGTCTTGATCCCGAAGTCCGAGCGCTTGAGCACCGCCTTGCCGGCGAAACCCACGGTGTACTTGCCGTCGGTGGGGGCGATGCCCGCGCGGTTGAAGGTCGCCTGGATCACGATCGGCTTGGTCACCCCGCGCAGGGTCAGGTCGCCGGCGATGTCGGCGGTACGCTCGCCGGTCAGCTTCACGGAGGTGGTCTTGAACGTAGCGGTCGGGAACTTGGCGGCGTCCAGGAAGTCGGGCGCCTTCAGGTGGTTGTCGAGCGCGGTGTTCAGCGTGCCGACCGAGGCGGTGGTCACCGTCACCTGGAGATCGGTGGCCTGCACGGCCTTGGGGTCCAGCTTCAGGGTCCCGGCGACGCCGGTGAACTGGCCGATGTAGGTCGAGAAGCCCAGATGGTTCACCGACCAGGTGATCTTGGAGTGGCTCGGCTCGAGCACATAGGCGCCGGCCTTCACCTCGGCGGGAACCTGGGTCGACTGGGCGTAGGCGACCGGCGCCGCGACCAGGGTCACGGCAAGGGCGTAGGCGGCGGTGTTCAACATCTGGCGCATGGATCGACCTTTCGAAATGCGCCAGGACAGCGCCGCACCTAGCTAGAACCTTCCCCCTCGGGGGACAATCTCGACCCCTGGCAAGGGACTGCTGCCCGACTGGAAATAGTCCCTCAGGACTCGCGGCACAGCCAAGCCTCTGCGACAGTCCGTCCAAAGAGTTCGGGGGGACGTTCATGAGGATGCTGCGCTGGGCGGCCGTGCTGTATCTGGCCGCGACGGTGGCCGGGTGCGATCGCGGCGTGGATCAGAAGCGGATCGAGGCGGCCGACGCGTCGGAGTGGCTCACCTACGGCCGCACCTACGACGAGCAGCGCTTCTCGCCCCTCACCCAGGTCAACAAGGACACCGTCGGCAAGCTGGGCGTCGCCTGGTGGGCCGAGTTCGACACCGACCGGGGCCAGGAGGCCACGGCCCTCGTTTCCGACGGCGTGCTCTACACCACCACCGCCTGGTCCAAGGTCGCCGCCTTCGACGCCAGGACCGGCCAGCGGCTCTGGGACTACGACCCGAAGGTGCCGGGCGAGGCCGGCTTCAACGCCTGCTGCGATGTCGTGAACCGGGGCCTCGCGCTCTGGAAGGGCCGCCTCTACCTCGGCACGCTGGATGGCCGGCTGATCGCCCTCGACGCCAAGACCGGCAAGGTCGCCTGGGACATCCAGACCACCGACAAGACCCGGCCCTACACGATCACCGGCGCGCCGCGCGTCGTGGGCGGCAAGGTCCTGATCGGCAACGGCGGCGCCGAGTACGGCGTGCGCGGCTATGTCAGCGCCTATGACGCGGCCTCCGGCAAGCTGGCCTGGCGCTTCTACACCACCCCCAACCCCACCGGCGCGCCCGACGGCGCCGCCTCGGACAAGGTGTTCAAGGACAAGGCCGCGGCCACCTGGAGCGACGGCGCCTGGAAGGAGACCGGCGGCGGCGGCACCGTCTGGGACGCCATCACCTACGATCCGCAGACCGGCCTCGTGTACATCGGCGTCGGCAACGGCACGCCCTGGAACCACAAGCTCCGCTCGGGCGGCAAGGGCGACAACCTCTTCCTCTCGTCGATCGTCGCCCTCAAGCCCGAGACCGGCGAGTACGTCTGGCACTACCAGACCACCCCCGGCGAAAGCTGGGACTACACCGCCACCCAGCACATCATGGCCGCCGACCTGAAGGTGGACGGCAAGGTCCGTCGCGTGGTCATGCAGGCCCCGAAGAACGGCTTCTTCTACGTCCTCGACGCGAAGACCGGCCAGCTGATCTCGGCCGAGAAGTTCGTGCCCGTCGACTGGGCCGAGCGCATCGACCTTGCGACCGGCCGCCCCGTCGAGATCCCCGCCGCCCGCTATCCCAAGGGCACGACGTCCAACCAGATGGTCGGGGCCCTGGGCGGCCACAACTGGCACCCGATGGCGTTCAGCCCCAAGACCGGCCTGGTCTACATCCCCGCCCAGCACGGCCGCGGATTCTACGCCGACCCCGCCGACTTCAAGTACGTCGCCGGGGCCTGGAACACCGGCATGCTGCGCCTGCCCGAAGGGCCCAACGCCAAGCCCACGATCGCCCGGCCCAACAACCGCGCCGCCGCCCGTGGCGAGCTGATCGCCTGGGACCCGGTCACCCAGACCAAGCGCTGGAGCATCATGTTCCCGCACATGACCACCAGCGGGGTCCTGGCCACCGACGGCGGCCTGGTCTTCCACTCGGCGCTCAACCGCCTGATCGCCTACGACGCCCAGACCGGGCATCTGCTGTGGAGCTACGATCTGGGCGCCCGCGCCATCGCGCCGGCCTCGACCTACGCCATCGACGGCGAACAGTACGTGGCCCTGATGGTGGGCGCGGGCGGCGCCGGCAACTTCGACCAGCCCCGCCAGCGCGGCCGCCTTCTGGTGTTCAAGCTGGGCGGGACCGTGAAGCCGCCGCCCTATCCGAAGCCTGTCATCCCCCCGCCGCTCGACCTGACGCTGGCCACCGCGTCAAAGGGCGACGCCGACAAGGGCGGGGTGGTGTACGACCAGTTCTGCGGCGGCTGCCACGGCCGCGGCGTGTTCCTGCCCAACCTGGCCCGCTCGCCCGCGATCCTCGAGCCCGAAGGCTTCAAGGCCATCGTCCTGGACGGCGCGCTGAAGGCGAACGGCATGGCCCCCTTCCGCCGCTTCTTCGACGACGCCGCCGCCGAGGACATCCGCGCCTTCCTGCTCTGGCAGGCCAAGACCGCCCCGCCCCCGGTCGCCGCGGAACCCCGCCACGCGCAGTAGGGGGCGCTTCGCTACGCGAAGTCGCGCGACAGCTCGGCCCGCGACGCCGGCGACAGCCCCGCCAGGTGGCTGTAGCGCTCGTGCGCGCAGCCGATCAGGATCTCGGTGCCCGGATCGCGGAACTTCGCCACATGCTCGGGCTTCAGCGCGAAGCGCAGGAAGTGGACCGAGCTGGTCTTGCCGTCCTCTCGGGTGCGCTCGACGTCGCCCTCGGGGACCGCCATCACCCGCTCGCCGCCCACCTGCACGAAGAACAGGTCCTCGGCCCCGCCCAGCCGCGCCAGTTCCGCCTCGCGCCGCACGGGATCGTCGATCTCGAACATCACGGTCGCCACCAGCTCGGAACCGTTCGGGATCAGCGGGTTGTATGCCGCCAGCTCGTCCGGGACCTGCGCCGCGCCGCCCTTCTCGATCAGCAGCATCTCCTGCACCTGGAAGAGCATGGTGTCGTAGTTCTCGAAGTAGAACGTGCAGTAGGGCCCGAGCGCGACCCGGCGCAGGCGCTTCACCGGCAACAGCTCGGCGCGCCAGGCCTTGCGGCGCTGGGCGAACTCGGCGTCGGGCAGCAGGTCTTCGGGCGTGATGCGGCGTTCGGCGAGCGGCATCTTCAGATCACTCCATAGGCGCGGGCGAACACCTCGATCGGGTGCGCCTCGGCCGGCCTGGGCGGCGCCCCTTCCTTGGCCTCGTCCCCGATCAGCTGGCCCAGGTGCTTGCAGGCCAGCGGGCAGTCCGAGCACAGGGTCTCGTTGCCCTTGGCCGTCACCTGGCGGGCGGCGGGCCGCCCGACCTTGTTGGCCGCCGGCCGCGTGGCCTTCATCACCCCGAACGTGCCGCCGTGGCCCGAGCAGCGCTCAACCAGGTCGACCTTGGTGTCGGGGATCAGCTTCAGCATCTCCATCGACTTCGCCCCCATGTTCTGGGCGCGCGCGTGGCAGGCGTGATGGAAGGTGACCCCGCCCGCCACCGGCGTCAGGCCGGGAACCAGGCCATAGGTCTTCGACAGCTCGACGACGTACTCGGCCACGTCCTTGGTCCGGGCCGACAGCGCCGTGATCGACGCGTCGTCCGGCAGCATCAGCGGCCACTCGAACTTCATCATCAGCCCGCACGAGGCGGTCAGCGCGACGACGTCATAGCCCTGCTCGATGTAGGGCGCGAAGGCCGCCGCCACCCGCCGCGCCTTGCCCGCCACGTCCTTGATGTCGCCCGCCTCCAGCTGCGGCATGCCGCAGCATTCGGGATAGACCAGCTTCACCTCGACGCCCTGCAGCGCCAGCACCTTGGCGGCGGCCACCGCCGTGTCGGGCTTGTTGTAGTCGACGTAGCAGGTCGCATAGAGGGCGACCTTGCGCTGGCCGAACGCCGGGCCCTGCGGATTGGCCGCCAGCGGGCTCTTCAGCCGGTCGGTCGCGGTCTTGCCCGCGAACGTCGGCAGCTCGGCCTCGGCGTCGATCTCGGCGATCGCTTCCAGGAGCTTGCGCAGCGGCGTGTTCTTCCGCGCGGTGGCCCAGTTGGCCAGGCCCGCCACGGGCTTGGCCAGCTTGCCGTTGCGGTCCATCTCGCCCAGCTGCTCGCGCACCCAGTCCTTCTCGCCCGCGCGGCGCTTGGCGGCGCGATAGCGCAGGATCAGGTGCGGGATATCGATGTCGAAGGGGTGCGGCGGGACGTACGGGCACTTCGTCAGGAAGCACATGTCGCACAGCGTGCAGGCTTCGGCGATGTGGGCGTGGTCCTTGGGCCCGATGCCGTCGATCTCGCCCGTCGGGCCCTCGTCGATGGCGTCGAACATCCGCGGGAAGCTGTCGCACAGATTGAAGCAGCGCCGGCACGTGTGGCAGACGTCGAACTGCCGTTGCAGCTCGGCCTCCACCTTCGCCAGGTCATAGTACTCTTCGTCCTGCCACAGGATCGGGCGGCGGAACGGCGCGTCGAGGCTGCCTTCGCGCGGAGGGCCGCCGGGCGCTTTGCTGTCTTCGCTCATGGGCTGCGTCGCTGGAGCGCTTGTCCGACCCTCCTCCCCCGATGGGGGAGGGGGACCATGCGCAGCATGGTGGAGGGGGCTTGTCCGGCAGGCTCGGCGGATGGGGCGTTCCCCCTCCACCGCGTCCCGCGGTCCCCCTCCCCCTGCGGGGGAGGAGAAGCCTTCCCCAGCGCCTTTCTACTGATCGAGCGAGTCGAGGGCGCGCTGGAAGCGGCCGGCGTGGGACTTCTCGGCCTTGGCCAGGGTCTCGAACCAGTCGGCGATCTCGTCGTAGCCCTCTTCGCGGGCCGTGCGCGCCATGCCCGGGTACATGTCGGTGTACTCGTGCGTCTCGCCGGCGATCGCGGCCTTCAGGTTGTCGGCGGTGCCGCCGATCGGCAGGCCCGTGGCGGGGTCGCCCACGCCTTCCATGAATTCCAGGTGGCCGTGCGCGTGGCCGGTCTCGCCTTCCGCGGTCGAGCGGAACACCGCGGCCACGTCGTTGTAGCCTTCCACGTCGGCCTTCTGGGCGAAGTAGAGGTAGCGGCGGTTCGCCTGGCTCTCGCCGGCAAAAGCGGCCTTCAGGTTCTCGATAGTCTTGCTGCTCGCAAGCGACATACGCATCTCCCTTGGGGCGCCCGCCTCCCCAGGCGGCGCCGTGCGGCGGGACTATGGACCCACCCGCACATCGATCAACATGGTTCTCTCTATGCTGGGCATCGAAACGCTCTATGGAGCCCGCCGCGCCCGCGCGGGTTCTGCTCCTGAAGCAAGGAGCACGGTCATGACCGACAACAAGATCCAGGGCGAAGGCGACTACGTCTCGGGCAAAAAGTACCAGGAAATGCAGCACGACTTCGCCAAGAACGGTCCCGTCGAAGAGAAGGCCCGCGAAGCCGAACAGGCCCTCGACGGCCCCGAAGCCGCCGACCTGGAAAAGGCCCGCCGCGACACCGCGAACGGCAAACCCGACTGACCCCGCGCGCCGCAGGCGCAGCAATCTGAACCACGGATTTCACCGATTTCACGGATGAGCCTGCGGCTGGCTCCGAGCCCATCCGTAATATCCGTGAAATCCGTGGTTCAATCCTACGGCGCCGAGGCCCCTACGGGCGCCGCCCGCGCCCGCTCGATCCGCGCCGTCAGCGCCGCGCGCTGGGCCTCCGTCTTGGCCGCCCACCACGTCCGCACCTCGTCCACCGCCACGGGCTTCACCCAGCGGTCGTAGCGTTTCAGCTCGGCCTTCGGATAATCGCTGGCGATCCCGCGCAGATGGCGGTCGAAGAAGCCCAACACGAAGTCGTTCTGCGCCCCGATCATCACCCGCGTCGGCGTCGTGCCGAACAGCGCGTCGCGGGCCGGCCGGCGCATGAACAGCGTGAAGTCCGACAGCCCCATGTGCTGCGCGCCCCTCAGCGACACGCGGTAGACGTCCGGCCGCGCCCCCATCGTCGCCAGGCGCTCGTACGAGAACTCGTTGAAGCTGCGCGGCGTCTCGGGCGGCGCGACCTTGAGCGACGTGTAGATGTTGTCCAGGTCGGAGTGGAACATCAGGAACGGCGCCGGGACGTCGGCCGCGAAGGCCTGGAACGGGAAGTCGCCGCCGTCCAGGTTGATCCCGGCCGCGCACCGCCGGTCACGCATGCACACGGTCCCCGACGTCGCGCCCCCGAACGACATGCCCATCTGCCCCACCCGCGTCAGGTCGCCGGCCGCGGCGATGGCGCGGATCTCGGGCGGCACGGCCCCGCGCTGCAGCTGGTCATGCACGAAGATGCGGTCGGCGGCCCAGATCTCGCCGCTCTTCATCAGCCGGTCGCTGATCCCGCCCAGCGCCAGCTCGCGCATCCGCAGATAGCCTTCCAGCCGCGCGTCCAGGGTGGCCCCCGACAGCGCCTGCTGCTGCGCCGTACGGGCCGCCTTGGCGGCGTCGGTCTCGGGCGCCTTGGCCATCTGCGCCAGCGCGGGATCGGCCGGAGCCACCTCGCCGCTCGGGAAGACGGTGTCCGACGAGTCGTAGGTGTGCTGCACCGAGAAGACGATGTAGCCGTGGCTGGCCAGATGCTCCATCAGCGCCGTGTTCTGCGACAGGAACGAGGTGTAGCCGTGGCTGTAGAACACCACCGGCAACCGCGACGGCCCCGCCAGCACCGGCGCGTTGGTGTACGAGTTCGTCGTCACATGCTTCACGTAGGTGAAGAACGGCGGGAAGCCCGCCAGGCTTCCCATG
The DNA here is from genome assembly GCF_965284355.1 of Phenylobacterium sp. Taxonomy (NCBI): domain Bacteria; kingdom Pseudomonadati; phylum Pseudomonadota; class Alphaproteobacteria; order Caulobacterales; family Caulobacteraceae; genus Phenylobacterium; species Phenylobacterium sp. The sequence continues at coordinate 2,347,086 of NZ_OZ260078.1, forward strand.
CCCTTGGCCGTCGTGTCGGCCTCCTGCTCCGAGAAATAGGGCGCCGGCGTCCGGCTGGTGATGTCGCCGGCTGGATACCAGACCCTCACCAGCAGCTTGCGCGGCTGGCCCGGCTTGGCCAGCAGCACGCCCGGCCGGCTGGCGTCGTCCACCTCGAAGCTGCGCACGCCCACCGGGTGCGGTCCGCTGGGCCTCGGCAGCGCCGAGACCGGGAAGCTCACGATGGCCGCCAGCGGGACCAGCGCCAGCAGCCCGAACAGCACGCCCGAGACCCACGGCTTGCCCGTCTTCTCCGGCGCCTTGCGCAGCCGGTTCACCAGCAGCACCAGCAGCAGCACCAGCGCCACGGCCGCGCCGATCCCGTCCTGCCACCGGTCGTCGATCACGCCCCACAGGCCCAGCAGCAACGCCGCCCCGGCCATCCCGGCCAGCAGCACCGCCCGCCCCGGAAGCCCGCGCAGCCACCAGACGACCACGAACGCCGCCAGCGCCCCCAGCAGCAGGATATCGACGACCGTCATGCGCGCGCTCCCTTTCCCCCACCCTAGCTGTCATCCCGGTTTTGCGAAGCAAAGACCGGGACCCACTATCAAGCTCAGCAGTGGACGACGCCCAGCTCAGCGCCCGGTCGTGGGTCCCGGTCTTCGCCTGGCGGCGAAACCGGGATGACAGCCGTTGTTGGAAATCAGGCGGCCCGCAAATTCCGGAAGGTGATCGAGTATCGGTGCGCCTTCGCCTCGGGCAGGCTGTGCTCCCACGCGTCCCGCGCCGGCCCGTCCAACAGGTAGGCCGAGCGCGGCGCGACGGGCACGTTGATCCGCTCGAACCGTTCGCCCGCCCGGCGGCGAAACCGCATCACGGTCGGCGAGACCAGCGAGACGCCGACGATCTTCTCGAACACCGGCCGGTCGCGGTGCCAGCCGATCGGCGCACCCTCGCGATACTCGTTGATCAGGACGTGCCGGAACGCCTCGCCCGGCAGACCCGCGAACGCGGCGGCACGGTCGCGGACGGGCAACAGCCAATCCGGCATCGGCTCGGCGTCCACCAGCCCCGGGCCCGTGAAATCGTACCGCAGCCCGAAGCTCACCACGCGCCGGCGGCCCTCATACCCTCGGAACTGGAACGGCTCGAACGCCAGCCCCGCCAGGCGGTCCACCAGCTCGGCCTCCTCGGCCGACGTCACCAGGTCGTCCCGGTACCGGAAGCCCTCGGGCGCAACAGGCGGAAGATCGAACAGCGCGTTCATCGCCGGTTCCATGGCCATAAACGAAGGCGGCGGGAAGGTGCGCCCTTCCCGCCGCCGACATCGAGGTCCGAGAACCGCGCCTCGGACCAAATCTTTCGAGGGCCCTCCTCCTGGAGTAGGAGGGGGCGCCTCTGCGCGGTCGGGCTAGTACCGCGGATAGTCGTTGTAGCCGTAACGCCGCTCGTCATCGCGGCGCGACAGGCGCACATCGTTGCTCAGGATGTCCATGCGGCGGTCCAGGTCGGCCCGCTCCCAGCCCGACAGGCCGTTGACCCGATAGCGCGCCTCCAGGCGGGCGACGCGGTTGAACTCGGTCTTCAGGCGATACGCCTCCCGGCGGGTCAGCTGGCCCGAGCGGACGCCCTGGTCGATCCGGAACGCCAGCTGCTCCTGGCGCCGGTCGATGTCGGTCCAGCGGTTGTCGTGGCGGCCATAGCCATAGGGCTGGGCGGCGGCCGCGCCGGCGGTCAGGGCGGTGGCGGCGGCCAGGGTCACGATCATGGTCTTCATATCGGTCTCTCCTCTCATGGGTCCATCGATGGAGGGGGCCGGCGCATCGCGCCCTGTCCGCTCCAGACGTCCCTCGATGGGGAGGCAAAACTCCGTTGGCCGGATTTGGTTCAGCGTCACCGCGCCTCCGCTCACGAAGGCGTGAACGCACCGCCCGCATACCGCCCCTCACAGTCGGGCTGTCGAAAACGCGCGGGAGCACACGCATGAGAGCCGCCTTGGCGCTGGTCGCGACCCTGCTCCTGGCCGCCTGCCAGACGATCCCGGCCGGCCGCGACATCGACGTGATCTATGTGCCGACGCCTTATGAGGCGGTCGATGCGATGCTGGCCCTGGGCGAGGTGAAGGCCGGCGACGTGCTTTACGACCTTGGCTCAGGCGATGGGCGCATCCCCATCGAGGCCGCCAGGCGCTTCGGCGCCCGCGGCGTCGGCATCGAGCTCAGCGAGGCCCGCGTGGCCGAGGCCCGCGCCAACTCCAGGGCCGCCGGCGTCGACCACCTGGTCCGCTTTCGCCGCCAGGACCTGTTCGCCGCCGACATCGGCGAGGCCACCGTCGTGATGCTCTACCTGCTGCCCGAACTGAACCAGCGCCTAAAGCCCAAACTCCGCGCCCTGCCCCCCGGCACGCGCATCGTCAGCTACACCTGGGACATGGGCGCCTGGGTCCCCGAGAAGATCGTCACCGTCGCCCCTGGCGTTCAGATCTACCTCTGGCGCGTGCCGGAAAAGGGCGTGGCGATCCCGTGAGGGTGGGCGGCCGACGCGCTCAGCCGGGCGAACCGGTCGCGCGTCCGGGCGTGGCGTCGGCTAGAGTTTCTTGACTAGGCCGACAATTGCTCCTGCTGGGGGGCGTTCCAGTGTGGATAGGGGCATGATGTCCGTAAGGGGATCAGCGACTGTTCCAAGGCTGAGAGTCTCAAACGCGTCTACGACGCTCGCGAAATCCTTGACGAGGTTCTCAAGTTTCGGGATCAGTTCCCGCCCTTCGAAGGGCCCTTGTTGGGGGAAGACGAGGCTGAAATCGACGGGTGAAACCCCCAGCTTTAGACCCTTCCGGTAAGCGGGATTTGTTATGCCCTTGGTAGGCTCTGATCCTGGCGAAAGGTCACCCGGAGTTACGCCGCCCATCGGATGCCGAAGGTGCCCAGCAACGGGCAGTAGGGCTCTGTGCTTGTCGACAATATCCAGCTCATGAATGCCCCGGAGGACATCGTTGCCACCCGGGAACGGCTTCATGCTCCGCACGAGGTCCTGCGCCTCAGGAGGAGCAAGCGCCATCCGTTTCGCGATTATTAGGTCAAGGTCTTCAAGTCGTTTTGCGAAAGGAAAATAGACATTCTCCAAAGGAGCCGAAGGGTTCGCGACCCGGACAACGTCGCATGCCATAAGGTCCAGTGAAGCTCTCAGGTTGTGAACGATATCCCCAATGATGGGCGCCCACGTCGGCGGGACGCCCTCTTTCACGCGCACCGCCCAGGCCCAAAGCTCTTTATTTTCCGGGTGGGGTTCGACCAAGAGATAGATCGGCCGCCTCAGCATGAAGGCGGCGACCTCACCGCGCAAAATCGCGACGTGCTGCGCGGCGCGTCCAATCTTCAGGCGCGAGGCTAGGAACGGTTGCATGGCTCAGAAGTCCCCGAGCGGATCGATGAAGAGGAAACCACGCGCCGCTTGAACGAGACTCTTGGGCACCTGGTGGACACGCCCGCGCAAGCCTCACTCCCGCTGGGCAAGCGCACGACGCCGAGGGACACAAACGAACGCTAGTTGAGGTCTTTGAAAAGGCTACGGACGGCGATGTACGCGAGCCCAGCGACCTGGAGGAGGTACTGGATCATCAAGGTTGGCAGGAGCCACGCATAGTCCTTGAAGTCCCAGAAACCGATGCCCACTCGGTAGATTAGCCAGCTCTGAAAGCCGACCATGAAGCCCATCAAGGCCATAAGGAACCACGACCAAAGCTTCTTGTGGCGGAAGTGATCTCTAAGGCCGATTAGGTGCGCGAGCGCACGCTCGGCTTCCACCGCTTGAACTGTGAAATGCTCTTCGTATCGCGTCTCTAGTGCGAGCGACTCAGCGGGAGGCGCCACCAAATCTGCGAAAACCGCCTCTGCCGTGGGCGGCAAACTTTCGGCCTCACCCTGCGCGTCGTCAGCGGACATTCTTCAGGCGAAACTCCATCGCCTCCGGCGAAACCGCGAACAGTCGGGCCATCTCACGAACCCCGACAAGGTCCCGAACCTTTTTGACCATCGACGTCGGCATGAGGATCGCCGCCGCAAATGCGTTGGCTTCCTTCTCGAGCGGGTCTGCGTTGAGCATTCCCCCCGTCGGGGTCCTGAGCAAAACCTTGTAGCGGGCGGGGTCCTGCTCGAACAACTCCCGATGAAGCATCCAGTGCCCGAACTCATGAGCAATGGTGAAGGTCTGACGGTTTAGTTGGTCCTCAGCATTCACGTAGATGCAGGCTTCGTCAAAATTAGTGAGCCCGGCGACAGTGCGTCCCATGGTCGCGAAGCGGACGAACTTCACGTCAACTCCCTCGCGCTCCACGATGTCTTTGATCGGGATCGGAGGCTGCGTCACACCCCACCGCGACAGGACAGCCTCAGCCTTGACGTTGATAGCTCTATAGTCGGGCATGGGCCGCCGAAAGGACAGGCGATCCCCAAACGATGCGTCTGCCATGTGATTCTCCCAGACGCCAATATGGGGGATATATCCCCAATTATCCAGAACAAAGACAGATCATCCACTTGACGAGTCAGACGATCGGCGCCTTAGCGCGGGGGCGCTTCCCCAGGATTGTGGGCTGTCTGCGCATGCGTGCGCGCCTTCGTTGCCCTCTACCCCAGCCGCCCGATCGCCTCGGCCACGGCGCGCGGGTGTTCCATCGTCACCATGTGGCCGGCCTCGGGGATCGAGACCAGTTCGGCGCCGAGGATGCCCTTCTTGAACCCGTGGGCGTAGACCGGCGGGATCAGCTTGTCGCCGTCGCCCCAGACGATCACGGTCCGGGCGCGGATGCGGTGCATGCGTTGATGGAGCCCCCGCTCAGGGATGGGAAACAATATGCGCCCCGCCATGCCCAGCTGGCGGGCGTTGTTGACCAGGTAGGTCTGCAGGAAGTTGGGGTCGGTTACGTTGCGGCCCGCGGTCAGCATCGCCGCGCCCGCCACGGCGTCGTGGAACAGCAGCGCCGGCATCTCGTAGGGCAGGGTCGCGAACAGGTCGGCGATCGGGTGTTCGTCGTCCCACAGGCCGGCGGGCGCGATCAGGCATAGCCGAGAGACGTCGTTGGGCTGAACCGCCGCCATCTCGGCCGCGATCATGCCGCCCATCGAGTGGCCGACGAGGATCGGGTCCTTCAGCCCCAGCGCCTGCACCACGTCCCAGGTGTGGAGGGTGAAATCCAGCATGTCGCGGATCTCGGGCGCCTCCTCGCTGTCGCCGTAGCCGGGGATCAGCGGGGCGTAGACCCGATGGCTCTTCGCCAGCTCGGCCAGCAGCGGGTCGTCGGCGGTGACGCCGCCGGCGCCGTGCAGGAAGACGAGGTCCGGCCCGGCGCCGCCGACGAGATAGCGGACCGGCGCATAGGTGGTCTGGACGGTGCGCAGCTCCATGGTCACGCCTCCACCGCGTAGGTCTTCAACAGCTCCTCGCGGGTGGGCGCCTGCTTGGGCAGGGCCCCCGAGGTGACCCGGTCCTTCAGCGGCTGGGTCCAGAAGCGGTTGTCGTGATCCCAGTCGGGGAACATGTTCCGCAACTTGGGCATCACCTTCTCGGCGAACAGCTTGGTGGAATACATGCACTTGTCCGCCGGCATGTTCCCCACGTGCATCAGGCAGAAGATGTTGCCGACGTTCAGGCCTTTGATCAGGTCCTCCATCCGCTGGCGCACGGTCTCGGGCGAGCCTGCGATGATATGGCCCTGCTCGGTCAGCTCCTTCCAGGTCAGCTGGGTGTAGCCGCCGGTGGGCGGGGCGTACTGGCTGAGCGCGCCGGTCTGTATGGTCTTGATCGTGCGGTAGCCGGGCGCGTCGGCGAAGCCCGGATAGACGTGCAGGCAGCGATTGTAGAAGTAGCTGACGTGCTCGGAATAGAGCCGCTCGGCCTCCTCGTCGGTGTCGGCCACCAGGATCGTCTGGGCGAAGCCGGCGCGGTAGGGGCTCTTGTCGACGCCCCGCTCCTCCACCCGCTTCCAGTAGCCGTTCATCAGCGCCTGGGCCCGCAGGTAGCCCGAGAAGCTCAGGTACGAGTAACTGTAGGTGTTGTCGATGCAGAAGTCGTAGGTCTCGACCGAGCCGCCGCCCGGGATGTGCACCGGCGGGTGCGGCTGCTGGATGGGCCGCGGCCAGATGTTCACGTGGCGCAGCTTGTTGTAGCGGCCGTTGAAGGCGAAGGGCTCACGCGTCGTCCAAGCCTTGATGATCAGGTCGTGGGCTTCCTGGTATTTCTCGCGCGTCAGGCTGGGGATCTGGCCGTAGCAGTAGTTGGTGTCCATCGAGGTCCCCACCGGGAACCCCGCGACCAGCCGCCCACCCGAGATGCAGTCCAGCATCGCGAACTCCTCGGCCACCCGCACCGGCGGGTTGTACAGCGCGATGGAGTTGCCCAGCACCACGACCGCCGCGTCCTTGGTCCGGCGCGCCAGGCCCGCGGCGATGATGTTGGGGCTGGGCATGATGCCGTAGCCGTTCTGGTGATGCTCGTTCACCCCGACGCCGTCGAAGCCGAGGGTGTCGGCGTACTCCAGCAGGTCCATGTAGGTGTTGTAGACTGCGTGGCTCTTGGCCGGGTCGAACAGCTTCTGATCGATATCCACCCACACCGAGCGGTTCGTCTCCCGGAAGTCGTCCGGGAGATAGGGCCACGGCATGAGGTTGAACCAGGTGAACTTCATTGGGCCGTTCCTCCGTCTGCGCCTCTTCTGCCGAGAGGTCGCTGAACGACGATAACTTGCGGGGGCGGGGCGCCAAGCGCGAAGTGAATAGGCTTTCTCTATGCAAAATCGCCAAAAGATCGATTGGACCTTTTGAAGATCAGTCCCTACCTGTGGTCAGTACAACATGGAGGGCCACCCGATGCGCCTCGCCGCCAAGACCGCCAGCTGGTCGCTGGTTCACATGATCGTCGCCATCGCCGTGGCCTATGCGCTGACCCGCAACTGGCAGGCGGCCTTGGCCGTGGGCCTGATCGAGCCCATCTTCCAGACCATCGCCTTCGCCGTCCACGAACGCGCCTGGGCCCTCAAGCCCGCCCGCGTCCGCACCCGCTGACCCAGGAGAGACAGACATGGCCGACAAATCGCAGAAAGAGATCGCCGCCGGGCTCTCCAAGCTGCTGGCCGACACCTACGCGGTCTATCTGAAGACCCACGGCTACCACTGGAACGTCCGCGGCCCGAACTTCGGCTCGCTGCACGCCCTGTTCATGACCCACTACACCGAGATGTGGGCCGCCATCGATCTGATCGCCGAGCGCATCCGCGCCCTGGGCGAGCTGGCGCCCATGGGCTACGGCGCCTTCGGCCAGCTGTCGCAGATCAAGGACGGCGACCCCAGCCAGAGCGCCGAGGCCATGCTCAAGGAGCTGGTCGCCGACCACGCCGCCCTGGTCGCCACCGCCAAGGCCGCCCGCGACGGCGTCGACGACGTCACCGCCTCCCTGATCGACGCCCGCGTCGAGGCCCACGAAAAGCACGCCTGGATGCTGCGCGTCTCGATCGGCTAGGGTCTACTGTTCTTCGGCCTCGCGTTTGCCGCCGAGGCCGAAGGGCAGCGCCTGGGTCCCCCCCAGCCTGCGCACGATGACCGCCGCGCCCAGCAGGAGCGTCCCGACCGCCAGGAACGAGGCGGCCCGGATCACGCCGTCCAGCCGGGACATGTCGAACAGGAAGATCTTCGCGAGCGTCAGCATCAGCACGCCCATGCCCGCGGTCCGCAGGTCGTTCGACCTGCGCGCGGCGCCGTAGACCAGGAGGCCGAAGCCGAACAGGCCCCACACGGCTGAGAAGGCCCACGTCTCGACGCTCTGGTCGCGAAGCACGGGGCGCATGTCGTAGCCATGAAAGCCGAACCGCACGACGAGGTTGGTCAACGCAAAGACGATCCCCACCCCCACAAGCCGGGCGGCGCGGGCCAGCGGCGCAGGTCCGCCCGTCGCCACCGCCTGTGACAGCAGGTAGGCCGCGACGGCGCCCAGAGCGTAGACGCCGAACAGCAGGCCGGTGGCGTAGGCCCCCGCCAGCGGCCGGTCGATCGGCCCCCACCAGGGGCTCGCGCCCCAGCCGAACACCAGCACCGCCAGCCCCAACGCGGCCCAGCTCACGCCTTGCCCCGCACGCACGAAGTCGCCCGACAGCGATGACACGCTCCAGGGTCGCCGGGCGGCGCGCTCGCCCACCCAGATCAGCGCCCGGGCCACCGCCACGGCCAGGACGGCGTAGGCCGCCGCCTCGGCGCGGCCGATGCCGTCGAAGCCGCCCGCCAGGCTCGCGCCCTGGAACAGTCGGCGCGTTTCCATGAACGCCCAGACCACGGCGAACACCCCGGCGCCAATGGTGTAGGCCGCCAGCAGCCAACGTTTGACGCTGACCTTCTTCCAGGTGGCGAAGCCCAGGATCACGGCCGGAGCCAGGAAGCCCAGCGCCAGACTGTCCAGCAGGGGCGGTCCGGCGACGCGCGGCGTCCCGTCGGCGAAAACCGGGTTCAGGGTCAGCGCCTGGAGCAGCAGGCCATGCGCCAGGCCCAGACCCAGCAGCACCTGGCCGCGCCAGCGGGCGATGACGCTCGAGTCCGCGCGCACCGACTGGGCCGAGGTCAGGCCGGCCACGAGGATGAGGAGGGTCCGCAGGCTCGCCTCGACGAAGTGGTCCAGTCCGCCCCCGCCCACCGCGCCTGACGTGGCCGCATGACGCAGCAGCAGGATCACGCCGGCCAGCCCGATGACCAGCGCGGTGGTCGACAGGGCCTCGGCGCTCTCACGCGGTCGGTCGGGGCGTAACGACAGTCGCGACCCCACATGGGTGAGGCCGGCAGCCGCGGCCGCCACGGCAGCCAGAGCCCACCAGCGCAGCCTGCCGTCTTCCAGCGCCTCGAACACCTCCGGCGAGATTAGCGCGCCGAGAGACGCCACCGCGGAGCCGACCATCACCGCCGCGAAGCCGCGCCAGCCCAGGCGCGCATGCATCACGGCCGCGACCAGCGACAGGCCGGCGGCCGTGACCGGCAGCCCCCGAGGATCGATCCCCTGCTGCAGCGCCACCAGTGCCCCGCCCCCGGCAGCCCAAAGCCAGATCGCCAGCGACAGGTCGCGCTGCGGCTCCGCCGAGGTCCGGGCAATCACGGCAGCGCCCGCCAGCAGGATCAGCGCCGCGCCGGCGTCGGGCAGCCAGGGCACTGGCTGGGTGAGCGGTCCCTGCAGGCTGAGCGCGATCGCCACTGCCACCAGGCCCGCGGCCGCCCCGCCGAGCCGCGACACGCGCGTCCGCTGACCGGTCGCGGCCATGACGCCCGCCGCCGCCATCGCGGCAATGAGGACGCCGCCCCAGATCTCCGCCTGGGCCACGTCGGCTGGCGCAAGATCGCGGAAGCTCAGTCCCAGGAAGGCCAGCGCCGGCGCATAGCCGATCGCCTGAATCGGCGCAGGGATCAGGCCGCGGCGGTCGCCCAGCGCGGTCAACAGCGCGACCAGGATCGACCCCACGCTCACAGGCGCCAGCCACGCCCCGGTCATGCTCGAGAACCACGCGGTCACCACCAGCAGGCCCGCCGCGATCAGCGAAAATGCCGGCAGGGTGACGAAGGTGTTGCCCGGCCCGGGATCGCCGACCGCCGCCTCACCCTTGCGGCGGCGCCACTCGACGGCGGCGTAGGCCAGCACCATCGGCGCCACGGCCAGCGCCACCACCCGGGCGTTGTCCTCCGCCGCGAAGCCCGCGACGCCCCACAGGAAGGCGCCCGCCAGCGCGGTGACGCCTGTACGTCCCCACGCGCGTACCGCCGCGACGCCGAAGCCGGTGGCGATCATCAGCGCCAGGTAGCCGGTTAGCGCAGGTGCGCTCCATTCCTGGGGTCCGGTGACGACGGGGGCCAAAAAGCCTCCGAACACGGCCAGGACCGCGAGGGGCTCGCCGTGTCGGAACGCCAGTGTGAGAAGGCCGAACGAAATGACCGCCATCAGCCCTGCGGCAGGGGCGAGGCCGATGAAGGCGTAGAGCCAGTAAGACGCCCACGCCGCGCCGTAGAGCGTGGCCGCGCCGGCGCCGGCGGCGAGGGCCGCGGCCAGCGGATTGCCCACCTTGCTCTTCAACCATTCGCTGGCGCCCAGCAGGACGAAGCCCGTCATCATCGCGGCCGCGATCCGAAGTGGCGGTGTGAAGACGCCGCGCTGGGCCGCGTAGGTCACCAGGAACAGGCCGCCCAGCGCCAGCGCGGCGCCGCCCGCCCAGGCCAGGCCGTTCTCCTCGAGCCAGGCGCGGACCACCTCCCGCAGCGGTGGGCCAGACGGACGGGGCGGCGGCGGACGGAGCCGAATGGTCGGGGCGGCGTCCGTCACGCTCTCCGGCTGACCGCGCTGTGACACGGCGAGCACGTCGCGAAGCGGGTCCGCGGCCGACGCGTCCTGGACCGGCTCGGCCGTCGTGGACGTCCTGGGCTTCACCGGCTTGGCCGCCGGCTGCACGCTGTCGTCCAGCCTTGCCTTCAGCTCGGCCAGTCGTCGCTCGAGGTTGTGGACGTGAGCACGCAGGTCGGCGAGCTGGAACGACAGGATGAAGACCCAGGCCCCTAAGGCCAGCGCCACGAACCAGATCATCAAACAGGCTCCGTGCGCCGCCCCCGCGGCCCGAGGCCCGAACCTAGTCTGCTACAACCCGAACGGCCAAGTGTCGTCCACGCGCGCAGGGGTGGCGGACGACGGCAGCGGGCTCACCGCCCGGGTCTGGTCGAACCAGACCCAGGCGTCGAACTGCTCGGGTAGGCGGCAGGCGGCGTAGTGGCTCTGGCGCTCGGTCTCGGGGTGGTAGATGGCGCCCACGAACCGCTCCAGCCGTGGCTGGGACAGGGCGCGGCGCAATGCGCTGTTCACCTGAGGACGCAGGTCCAGCAGGAAGCGGCCGATCCCGGCGTCTTGCGCATCGCGTTCCTGGCTCTCAGGCAGGGATGGCCGCAGCGGCGTCACCTTGAGAGACCCGTCGCAGGGGCTGGCGCAAGCGACCTCTCCGGCGTGAGCGCCCATGCCGATCAGCCGCACCTCGTCGCCCCAGGTCTCGCGGCACAGCTGGCCCAGGCTGAGCGCGTCGCGAACGCTGCCCATCTCGGTCGCCCGCGCATCGCCGACTTGGGCATTGTGCGCCCAGACCACGACCTTGGCGTCACGGCCCTTGCTTTCCCGCAGGGCCTGCAGGGTGTCGATCATATGCCGGGCGCGCAGGTTCCAGGCCTCTGCGCCGCCGTAGTACATGGCCCGGTAGTAGGCCGGGGCCTCACGGACCAGCCGCGCGGTGTTGGCGGCGCTGAGCAGCGCCTCATCGCCCCCGGCGGTCTCCTGGAGCTGGCGGGCCAGCGCGTCGGCCAGCCGCGACGTCACCGCGGCTTCGCTGGCCGCATAGCGCCCCGACACCGCCATCCGGCCACGCGCATCGGAATCCTGCGCCCACGGCGCCAGGCAGCCGAAGCGTTCGCGTGCAACCTCGGCGGTCTCCGGATCGGCCTTGGCCAGTTGGTCCACCGCCATCCGCATCGAACCGGCCAGGTTGTAGCGGTCCAGCCCGTAGATCGCCGTCTGAGCGCCCTTCGGTCGGTCGCTGTTGTGGTTGGCGAGCCAGGTCAGGAAGTCGTCGAACTCTGCGTTCCGGCACATCCGGTTCTGATTGGCAGGGGAGGCCGCAGGCGGTCGTTTCGCCGCCCGGACCCTGGCGTCCAGCGCACGTGCGTCCGGCCAGTCGGCCTCCAGCGCCAGGATGTTGAAGCCGCGCTTCTCGATCAGCCAGCGGGTGATGGCCGCCCGCGCGCGATAGAACTCCGACGTTCCGTGGGTGGCCTCGCCCAAAAGCACGACCCGGCCGTCGCCGAAACGGTCGAACAGGCGGCCGAACGCGGGATCATCCAGATCGGGCAGCGCTTCCGCCGCCAACGCGATATGCGCGGCGGGGCCATGACGCGCGCCCGGCGCCTGCGCTAGGGGCGGCGCGGGGCGGGAAGGTTCAGCAAACGCGCGCGACGGCTCTGCCGGCGGCACCGGCCGCGCATCGTCGGACTCACGCTCGGGATCGAGGGTCGGTCGGCCCGAAAGCCGGATGTCAGTCATGAGTTCGGCTGTTCCCGGATGGCGCCCCCCATGAGAACCAGCCAAGGTTGGTCGCAGTTCCGGGCAAATGCGCGGCGGGGGTGTGCAGAAATGGTGGTGGAGCTGCGCAGGGTCGAAACGGCCTACCAGGGGTTCGTGACCCTGATGGTCGCGACCTGCGCCGGGCCCGACGGCGGGACGTTCCGGCGCGAGATCGAACATCATGGACGGGGCGCCTGCGTCCTGCCCTACGACCCCGCGCGCAAGGTGGCGCTGATGATCAACCTGCCGCGCGCGCCGGTGATCTGGGCCGGCGGGCCGCCCGAGCTGCTCGAGGCGCCGGCGGGCATGGTCGAGAACGAGGATCCCGAGGACACCGCCATCCGTGAAGCCCTGGAAGAGACGGGGGTCACGTTGCGCCGGCTCGAGCCGGTAGGATCTCCGTTCTCCATGCCCGGCGTTTCGAGCGAGCGGATCGACCTCTTCCTCGCCGAGTACGGCCGGACGGATCGCACAGGTGCCGGCGGCGGTGTCGCTGGCGAGAACGAGCATATCACCGTCGAGGAAGTCCCCCTGTCGCTGCTCTGGACCTGGGTCGAGCAGCGCAGGATCGAAGACCTGAAGTCGCTGGCTCTGATCCTGGCGCTGAAGGTTCGGCGGCCGGAGCTATTCACCTAGCAGCAGCCTGCCAGGCTGAGTGCTAACATACTGTATTCACTCGTCTTTCATAAAGAATCGGGCGTACTGTCATCAAGCGTGGCCGCACGCGCCGCGCATGGCTGTTGCGCGAGGTCCCATGAAGGTGTCGCCTGAGTTCAAGAAGCAGCTGGAGGGCTATGGCCTGACCACGGCCGAGATCCTCTACCGGATGCCCGATCACCCCAGCCTGCTGCAGAGCTATGTCTGGCAGGACTATGACCTGTTCCCCGAGTTCCCCACGCTGCGGAAATTCCTCGACTTCTGGACCCGCCAACTGGACGGTCCCCTGTTCAAGGTCACCGTCGGCCACTGCAAGCTGATCAAGCCGGCCGAGCTCAAGGCCGTCGGGGCCGAGTTTCGGCTGCACTGAGGCGCGGCTCGACACGAACCGAATCCACGTGGACTGATGTCGGGGTGCTGAAGCCGCTCGCCGTCGCCCTCCTCGTCGTCACAGCCCCCATCGTCCTGGGACTCGCCGCTTGCCAGGGCGCGCCCCAGCGCGCCGCCTGCCCGGCCGGCAAGGTGTGCCTCGAGTACGGCAACAATTCCGAGCCCCAGACCCTGGACCCCGGCAAGGCCAATCTGGTCGATGAAGCCTCGATCATCGGCGACCTGATCGAGGGCCTGACCACCGACGCGCCTGACGCCACACCCCTGCCCGGGGTCGCGGCGCGCTGGGAGACGAGCGCGGACGGCCTCGTCTGGACTTTTCACTTGCGCGAGGCGCGCTGGTCGGACGGTCGAGCGGTCACCGCCGACGACTTCGTCTACGGCCTGCGACGCACGCTCGATCCCAAGACCGCGTCGATCTACGCCTATCTCCTGTATGTGATCAAAGGCGGGCAGGCGCTCAACGAAGGGAAGGCCGCGGCCGAGACCCTGGGCGCCACAGCCCTGGATGCGCGCACCCTGCGGCTGACGCTGGAACACCCGGCGCCCTACCTGCCCGAGCTTCTGAAGCATCAGAGCTTCTTTCCCGTCCCCAAGCACGTGGTCGAACGGTACGGCGACGGCTGGGTGAAGCCGGGCCGCTTCGTCTCGAACGGCGCCTTTCGCCTGACCTCCTGGCAGCTGGGCGACCGGATCACCGTCGAGAAGAACCCGTACTACTGGGACGCCAGGAACGTCTGCATCGACCGGGTCAACTACTACCCGACACCCGACGTGGTCACCGCCGAGCGGCGGATCGCGCGCGGCGAACTCGACCTCAACACCCGCTTCCAATCCAACCGCTACGAGCGGCTGCAAGAGACCATGCCGGGCGTGCCGCGCACCGGCGTCTCACTCGCCACCGCCTACATGTCGTTCAACACGCGCGACGTGGCGGCCTTCCGCGACATCCGGGTGCGCCGCGCTCTCTCGATGACCGTCGATCGTGACTTCATCGCGAAGAAGCTGCTGCGCGCGGGTCAGCAACCGGCCTACGCCTTCGTGCCCCCGATCACCGCAGGCTATGTGAAGAACGGCCCGCGCGTCGCCTGGGCCGACATGCCGTTCGCCCAGCGACAGGTCGAGGCCAAGCGGCTGCTCGCCGCCGCAGGCTTCACCGCGAAGAGACCGCTGAGGCTCACGATCACCACGCCCAACAACACCGACACCCTGCTGCTGATGGAGGCGATCCAGGCCGACTGGCGGGCGATCGGCGTCGAGGTGAAGCTGGCGCAATATGAGAGCGGCGTCGCCTTCAGCGCTTACCGCAACCGGGACTATGAGGTCGGCTCGATGAGCTGGTACGGCGACTTCAACGACCCGGTGACGTTCCTCGGCCTCTTCAAGTCGGACACCGGCGCCCAGAACTACGGGGACTACAAGAGCCCGGCCTATGACGCCCTGCTGGCGGCCGCCGACCAGGAGCCGGACCGCGCCCGACGCGCCGACATCCTGGCCCAGGCCGAGAAGCTCATCCTGGACGACGAGGCCACCATCCCGATCTACTTCGTGGTGAACCGCAATCTGGTGAGCAAGCGCGTCACCGGCTGGGCCGACAACGCGCCGAACTTCCATCGGACGCGCTGGATGTGCCTGAATTAACGGCCTTTTCCATGCAGCAAGAAGGGGTAGGACCTACCGGTATTCGTAGTGGCAGCGCTTCTTCTTGGCCTTGTTCTTGGCGATCTCGTGGCCCGCCACGGCGCCCACGCCGGCGCCGATGATCGTACCTTCGGTCTTGGCGCCGCCGCCGGCCACCACGTTGCCTAGCACGCCGCCGGCGACCGCGCCGATGACGGTTCCGTTCGTAGCCTTCTTCTTCACGTCCTTGCAGACCAGCACCCGCTTGGCCTCGGCCGGAACCGGAGCGGCGACGAGACCGCCGGCGGCCAGGGCGAACACCAGGGCGGCGACCATTCGATTGCGCATGCGAACTCTCCTCTGACGACCAAACATCGACCCGCCCGACGCTCTTAACCCGCAAGGCCGTGCTTGGGTTTCGCAGAGGTCGCCGATACGACTTGTCGCGGACGCGGATTCGCTCGGGGGCGGTGGTGCAGCAGAAGTCGGTCGCGAGCGGCCTGGTCGTTTTCATCTGCTTCCTGATCGCGGCGGTCGAGGGCTACGACATCCAAGCCTTCGGGGTGGCCGCGCCGAAGCTCGCGCCAGAGCTGGGCCTCAATCCCTCGCAGGTCGGCTGGGCGGCCAGCGTTGCGATGATCGGCCTGGTCATCGGCGCCTTCGCCGGAGGCTGGCTGGCCGACCGTACCGGCCGCCGGCCGGTGCTGATCGGATCGGTCGTGCTGTTCGGCGGCTTCTCGCTGGTGACGGCGGCGACCCACTCATTTGACGCCCTGCTCTGGGCGCGGTTCGCCACAGGGCTCGGCTTCGGCGGCGCCATGCCCAATCTCATCGCGGTGGCCGTCGAGATCGCCAAGCCCGAGCGCCGCGCGGCGACGGTGGCGGCGATGTTCTGCGGCATGCCCGTGGGCGGGGCGACGGCGGCCCTGATCGCACGCCTCGCGGGCGAGGGGCTGGACTGGCGGGCGATCTTCATCGCGGGCGGCGTCGTGCCCCTGGTGCTGGCGCCGATGATCTACCTGCTGCTGCCCGAGACCCGGCCCGCCGCCGATCCCAACGCAGACCGGAACCTGATGCGCGCGCTGTTTGCGCAGGGCCGCGCCGCGCCCACGCTGCTGATCTGGGCGGCGTTCATGCTGACCCTGGTGGTCCTGTACTTGGCGCTCAACTGGCTGCCCACCCTGGTGATCGACAAGGGCCTGCCGAAGTCGGAGGGTTTTGCCGCCTCGATGGCGTTCAATGTCGCCGGCGTCGTGGGCTCGCTGCTGGTGGGCGCCTTGACCGACCGCCTGGGCTGGCGCTGGCCGCTGGTGCTCGCCTACCTGGCGCTGGGCGCCGCCATGGCAGGTCTGGCCGCCGCGGGCGCCTCGCTGCCCATCATGGCGCTGTCGGCCGCCGCTGGCTTCCTGGTGATGGGCGCACAGTTCTCGCTCTACGCCGTCGCGCCGATGCTCTACCCGGCCCAGCTGCGCGGCGCAGGCGCGGGCGCCGCCGTGGCGGTCGGCCGACTGGGATCCATCGTCGGACCGCTGATCGCGGGCGAGCTGCGCAACGGCGGCTTCAGTCCCGGCCAGGTGTTCCTGACCATGACCCCGGTGGCGCTGGCGGCCGCGGCGATCGTGTTCGCGCTGGCCCGCACGGCCCGGCCCGCCGAGTAGGATGGCGACCGTCGGCCGCCTGAGATGGTGGATCGTCGGCCTCGTCTGCGTCGGCACGATCATCAACAACATCGACCGCAACGCGCTGGGCGTTCTGGCGCCGCACCTCACCGACGAGCTCGACCGCCGCGCGCGACCGCCTCAGCCCCGTAACGGGATAGCCCGTCACAGGATCAATCGCCGCCGGACGCAGGTTTGTGAGATTGCGAATGACTCGCACTAACCTTTGCCCTATAGGCCACCTCTCAATCTTTCGAGGGGACCATGCGGACTGCGCTTCTGACGTCGACGATTCTGGCCACCGCCCTGCTGGCGCACGCCGCAGCGGCCCAAACCGCCGATGACGGCCGCGAAGTCGAGGGGGTGACCGTGACCGCGGCGCGTACGGTGCTGCCGGCCAACGCCCTGCCCCTCACCGTCGAGGTGATCGGCGCTGAAGACCTGAAGCAGCAGGTGTCCATCGGCGGTTCGGTGGTCGACGCGGTCGCGGCGCTGACGCCGTCGTTCTCGCCCACCCGCCAGAAGCTCTCGGGCGCCGGCGAGACCCTGCGCGGCCGCTCGCCGCTATACGCCATCAACGGCATCCCGCAATCGACCCCGCTCCGCGACGGCTCGCGCGACGGCTTCACGATCGACCCGTTCTTCGTCGACCGCGTCGAGCTGATCTTCGGCTCCAACGCCCTGCAGGGCATCGGCGGCACGGGCGGCATCGTCAACCAGGTGACCGTGGGCGCGCCGAGCGAGGCGGGCGTTTCGGGCCGCGTCCTGCTACAGAACCTCTCCGACAACGGCTTCCACGGCGACGGCTCCGGCTACAAGGCCGCCGGGCTGCTGAGCTGGAAAGAGGGCGCGTTCGACGCCACCGCCGGCGCGGCCTACGAGAAGCGCGGCGCCTACTACGACGGCAAGGGCCGGCGCGTCGGCTTCGACGCGGCTCAGGGCGAGACTCAGGATTCCGACAGCTGGTCGCTGTTCGGCCGCTTCGGCTATGCGCTGAGCGACACGGCCCGCGCGGACCTGATCCTGAGCCGCTTCCAGCTGGCCGGGGACGGCGACTACGTGAACGTCGCCGGCAACCGAACCACCGGCGTCCCGTCGACCGCCCGCCGCGGAGTCCAGCCCGGCACGCCGGCGCGTGGCCGCACCGAGAGCGTCTCGGTCTCGTACACCGACACCGACCTGGCCGGGGGCAACCTGGTGACCCAGGCCTTCTGGAACCGCACGAAGGACCTGTTCGGCGGCGATTCCGGCGCCACCTTCCAGGACATCCGCATCGCCCCGCTGGGGACACTGCTGGATCAGTCCGAGAACCGCTCGCGCAAGCTGGGCGCCAAGTTCAGCTATGAGCGCGCCGTTCCCGGCCTGGACGGCCTGACCGCCACCGTCGGCCTCGACGTTTTGAAGGACCGCACCGAGCAGGCGCTGGTCCGCACCGACCGCGTCTGGGTGCCGCCGACCCGGTACACCAGCGTCGCGCCCTTCTTGCAGGGCAACCTGGCCCTCTTCGACGAAAAGCTGCGCCTCGCCGGCGGCCTGCGCCACGAGAAGGTGCAGATCAAGGTCGACGACTTCACCACCCTGGCGTTCTACGGCTCCCGCGCCGTGGCGGGCGGCTCGCCCGAATTCTCCGACACCCTGGTCAACGCCGGCGTGATCTTCGAACCCACGCCCGGCATCCGCGGCTACGTCAGCTATGCGGAGGGCTACACCGTGCCCGACGTCGGCCGCATCACGCGCGCCATCAACATCAACGGCGTCGATATCGACGACTATCTCGACATCAGCCCGATCATCTCGAACAACCGCGAAGTCGGGGTCGAGCTGAAGCGCGGGCCGTTCGACGCCAACGCCACCTACTTCTGGTCGACCAGCACCAAGGGCCAGCTGCTGGTGCTGGTGGGCACGGTGTTCGAGGTCCAGCGCCAGCGGGTCGAGATCGAGGGCTTCGAGTTCAACGTCACCGCCCGCACGCCCATCGAAGGCCTGACGGTGCAAGCAGGCTACGCCGACCTGAAGGGCCGCGCCGACTCCAACGCCGACGGCCGCGTCGACATCGACCTGGACGGCGCCAACATTTCGCCCGACCGCGTGGTGCTGGCCGCCAACTATCGCGAGGGCCCTTGGTCGGGCCGCCTGCAGCTGGGCAAGTACCTCAGCCGCGACTTCCAGGGCGCCGATCCGCGCAACAGCTTCGAGGGCTACACCCTGGTGGACGCCACCGTGCGATACGAGTTCGAGCGCTGGGGCGGGCTGACGCTGGCCGTCGCCAACCTCTTCGACGAGTACTACATCGACTACAACACCGACACGCAGCAGCCGACCAACAACGCCCGGTTCTTCTCGGGCCGCGGCCGCACCTTCACGCTGGCGTGGGACTACCGCTTCTGATGATGCGGCTCCTCGATCTCCTGCACCGCTGGCTGGGGGGCGTGATAGGGCTGCTGCTGGCGGTCCTCGGCGTCTCGGGCGCCCTGCTCGTGCACAAGGACGTCTGGACCGGCGTTCCCGGCGCGGGCGACCCACAGGTGACCGACACCGCGGCCCTCGCGGCGGCCGCGCAGCGGCTGATGGCCGATCCCGAGGCCCAGCCTCGCAGCATCGTCTTCGCCACCGATGGCTTCGGCCTGAATCGCCTGAGTTTCGAGGGCGAAGCGGGGGCCTACGCCGACCAGGCCGGCCAGATCGTCACCCGCTGGGAGAGCCAGTGGGAGCGGCCCGAGGTCTGGCTCTTCGACCTGCACCACCATCTGTTCTACGGCGACACCGGCGAGATGGTGGCGGGCGTCGCGGGACTGGTCGGACTGGGCTTCGTGATCACCGGCCTGATCCTCTGGTGGCCGTTGCGCCATTCCTACGGGTTCCGCCTGGTCCCGAAGGATTTCTCGCGCTTCGCGATCCTCCGACACCACCGCGATTGGGGCGTCCTGCTCGCGCCCGTGCTGGCGCTGTCGATGGTCACCGGCGCCATCATGATTTTCCGGCCCGTGACGAACCTGGTGCTGGGGCCGGGCGCCGAGGCCGAGATCACCCGGAGCCTGAAGCCGCCCCCGCCGCTCAAGGGCGTGAAGCTGGCGCCGGATCTTGACTGGGGCGGCATGATCCGCGCCGCGCGCCAACTCTATCCGACCGCCGAGGTGCGGATCCTGTCGCTGCCGCGCGAAGGCTCCGGCCTGGTCAGCCTGCGCCTGCGTCAGCAGCAGGAGTGGTTGCCCAACGGCCGCACCACCCTGTGGTTCGCCGCCGACACGGGCCGGCTGGTCCAGGCCCGCGACGCCCTGAAGCTGCCGCCCCGCGCCCAGGCGTTCAACGCGATCTACCCCCTGCACGCCGCGAAGGTCGGCGGCCTGCCCTATCGCCTGGTGATGACGGTTTCGGGCCTGACCCTGGGCCTCTTCGGCACGCTCACCGTCTGGACCTTCTGGTTCCGCCGCAAGCCCCGCCAGATGCGCGAACCCCGCGTCGCCTGACGCAAGAGGGCCGCCGGATGCTCCGGGCGGCCCTCTCCGCCAGCCTGATGCCGACGCCTCCCCCATCGGGAGAGGGCTGCCGTGAACCTAGGCCGTCACCGCCACGCGACGGGCGTTCTTCTGAAGGACGTCCTCGGCCTGGCGCATGATGTTGGCCACCATGTCCTTGCAGGTCGGGATGTCGTGGATCAGGCCCTGGCTCTGGCCGACGGTCCAGATGCCGCCGTCGGTGTCACCCTGGCCCAGCACGTTCGTGCGGCCACGGACGCCGGCCACCAGGTGGCGCACGTCCTCGATCGTCTTGGTCGGGTCCTGCTGGATCTTGACCACTTCCTCGGAGACCGCGTTGCGGGCCACGCGGCTGGTGTTGCGCAGGGTGCGGTTGGTCAGCAGCGTGTCGCGCTCGGTGTTCTCGACGATCTTGCGCTTCACGTTCTCATGGATGGCGCACTCCTGGGTGGCCATGAAGCGGGTGCCCATGTTGACCCCGTCGGCGCCCAGCATCAGCGCGGCGGCCAGGCTGCGACCGTCGGCCATGCCGCCCGAGGCGATCACCGGCACGTCGCCGATCGCGTCCACCGTCGCCGGCAGCAGCACGATCAGGCCGATGTCATCCTCGCCGGGGTGGCCGGCGCACTCGAAGCCGTCGATCGAGATCACGTCCACGCCGTGCTTCACCGCCGAGACCGAGTGGCGGACGCTGGTGCACTTGTGGATCACCTTCACGCCGTTGGCCTTGAAGTCGGGCAGGTGGTCGACGGGCGCGCGGCCGGCGGTCTCCACGATCTTGATCCCGCTTTCGATGATCGCCCGGCGATACTCGTCATAGGGGATCGGGTTCAGCGACGGCAGTAGGGTGAGGTTCACACCGAATGGCTTGTCGGTCAGGTCCTTGCAGCGCTGGATTTCCTTGTGCAGCTCCTCGGCCGACTGGCTGTGGTGGGCGGTGATGAAGCCCAGCGCGCCGGCGTTGGCCACCGCGGCCACCAGCGGCGCATAGCCCACGCCCGTCATGCCGCCCATAATCAGCGGAGTCTCCACACCGAACATCTCGGTGATGCGCGTCTTGATCATTGTCGTTTCCTTGCCCTCGGGACGGCCCTTGCGGCCATTCTGTCACGCCCAAACGCCGCCTGTCTTGCGGTGTGTCGGAGACAGTCCAGCAGGGGTGACGCGACGCGAAGCAAGCGGGGCGAACCGGCGCGCCGGGGCGCGGCCGGGCCGGCGGTCTGTTCGGCTGTTCAGAAAATGGCGGAGAGGGTGGGATTCGAACCCACGATACCCTTTCGAGTACGCCGCATTTCGAGTGCGGTACTTTCAACCACTCAGCCACCTCTCCAGAGCCGGCGCGAGCCTCCCGCTAGGGGGCCCGCTGAGCGAGGGCGCGTTCTACTCATCTCGCCCCGACTGCGCAACTGCGTTCTGACGTCGCGTTTCAGCGGGGGTAGAGGACCATCTGGGTGCAGCGGAAAACCGCGACCGTCTTGCCGGTGGTTTCGTTGATGGCTTCGGCGTCCCAGACCTGGGTCATGCGGCCGCCGTGCAGCAGGCGGGCCTCGCAGGCGACGGTCTCGCCTACCTTGGCCGTGCCCAGGTAGTTGGTCTTGATCTCGATGGTCGTGAAGCCGCTGGCGCCCTCGGGAAGCGAGGCCACGCAGCCATAGCCGCAGGCGCTGTCGACCAGCGCCACGACCGAAGCGGCGTGCATGAAGCCGTTAGCCGCCATGTGCGCCTTCTCGACCGTGAAGCGGCCGCGGGCGCGCCCGTTGGCGACCTCGTCCCATGCGATACCCAGAATACCGGGCAGCGTGCCCTCCTGGCGGGCGGTGAACAGGGCGGCCTGGTTGCCTTCGAGCATCTCGCGGGTCCTTCGCATTGCAGTCGCGAGGGACATGGGGTGCTGACGTCGCGACAACCAAGTCCAGAGACTGAACCGCGGCTTGCCTGCCGCAGCGCAAGGCCCGGATTGTCCCCCGCCGACGTATCCGCCCAGGAGGTCCCCGTGTCCGAAGCCCTGCCCGAAATGATCTCGCTGGGGGCGAAGCTGGCCCAGCATGCTCGGACCCAGGGGGACAAGCCGGCGATCAGCTGCGACGCCGAGACCCTGACCTATGCCCAGCTGCACGGGCGCTCGAACCGCATGGCGCGCGGTCTGGCGGCCAAGGGCGTCAGGTTCGGCGATCTCGTCACCATCGGCTTTCCCAACAGCGTCGACTTCGCGACCGCGGCCTATGCCGTGTGGAAGCTGGGCGCGACGCCGCAGCCGGTGTCGTTCCGCCTGCCCCGGAGCGAGCTGGCGGCGATCGTCGAGCTCGCGAAGTCGCCCGTGGTGGTCGCCGACTTCGACCACGTGCTGGACGTGCCGGTGCTGAAGGCCGCCGACATCCTGGCGCTCAGCGACGACGAGAGCGACCTGCCCGATCTTGTGCCGCCGATCCTGAAGGCGCCCACCAGCGGCGGCTCCACCGGCCGGCCGAAACTGATCCTCGCCGGGCAACCGGGCGTGGCGGCCAAGGAGACCCCCGAGGTGGGCGGCTTCCGTCTGCGGCCCGTCGACACCGTGCTGATCCCGGCGCCGCTCTACCACAACGCCCCCTTCGGCATGCTCACCTCGGCCACCAGCCTGGGCGCGCATGTGGTGCTGACCGCGCGGTTCGATCCCGAGGGTACGCTGAAGGAGATCCAGAGCCGCAAGGCGACCTGGGTCTACCTGGTGCCCACCATGATGAACCGCATCTGGCACCTGCCCGAGGCGGTGCGGTCGGCCTACGACCTGTCGACGGTGGAGACGCTCTGGCACATGGCGGCGCCCTGTCCCGCCTGGCTGAAGGAGGCCTTCATCCACTGGATCGCGCCCGGCGAGGTGATGGAGCTGTACGCCGGCACCGAGGCCCAGGCGGTCACCATCATCACCGGCTCGGAATGGCTGACACACCGGGGCTCGGTGGGCCAGGTGACGATCGGCGAGATGAAGGTGCTGGGCGAGGACGGCGCCGAACTGCCGCCCGGCGAGGTGGGCGAGATCTACATGCGCCGCGCCGCCGGCACGCCCGAGACCTACAAGTACGTGGGCGCCACCGCCAAGGTGAGCCCCGACGGGTGGGAGAGCCTGGGCGACCTGGGCTGGTTCGACGCCGAGGGCTACCTCTATCTGGCCGACCGGCGCACCGACATGATCCTGGTGGGCGGCTCCAACGTCTATCCGGCCGAGATCGAGGCGGCGCTGGACGAGCATCCGGCGGTCCAGTCCTGCGCCGTCATCGGCCTGCCCGACGACGACCTGGGCGCCCGCATCCACGCCATCGTCAACGCCAGGGGCGAGGTCTCGGCCGAGGACCTGAAGGCCCATCTCAAGGATCGCCTGGTCTCCTACAAGCAGCCGCGCTCGTACGAGTTCGTCGACGAGCCCGTGCGCGACGACGCCGGCAAAGTGCGCCGCACCGCGCTCCGCGACGCCCGCATCACAGCGCGCTGAGCGCTTGGTTCACCCAAGGCGCCCCTGCTATCGATGGCGCATTCGAACAAGCGGGATGGAGGGCGAGCGGCCATGAGCATCAAGGGCAAGGCCTATGTGATGGGGGCCTACGAGCACCCGACGCGCGACGCGCCCGACAAGACCACGGCCCAGCTGCACGCCGAGAGCGCCAAGGGCGCACTGGAGGACGCGGGCCTGAGTTTCGACGACGTCGACGCCTACTTCTGCGCGGGCGACGCCCCCGGCTTCGGCGCCATGTCGATGGTCGACTACATGGGCCTGAGGAACGTCCGCCACACCGACACCACCGAGACCGGCGGCTCGTCCTACCTGGTCCACCTGAACCACGCGTGCCAGGCGATCGCCGCGGGGAAGGTCAATGTGGCGCTGATCACCCTGGCCGGCCGGCCCCGCAACGGCGGCGGGCGCCCCGGCGGCCCCGGCGGCGGCGGGGCCAAGCCCGGCGTGCTGTCGGACGGCGCGCCCGAGGCCGGGTTCGAGAACATCTACGGTGGCTCGACCCACAACACCTACGGCATGTGCGCCATGCGCCACATGTACGAGTACGGCACCACGTCCGAGCAGCTGGCCTGGATCAAGGTGGCCGCCAGCCACCACGCCCAGTGGAACGAGCACGCCTTCCTCAAGAACGTGGTGACGGTCGAGGACGTCGTGAACTCGCGGATGATCGCCGATCCCCTACACCTGCTCGACTGCTGCGTCGTCACCGACGGCGGCGGCGCGGTGATCGTCACCTCGCCCGAGGTCGCCCGTTCGCTGAACCGGCCCAGGGTGAAGGTGCTGGGCGCGGCCGAGGCGCCCAAGATGCCCCTGGGCGGCCAGGACCTGGATCTCACCTACTGCGGCGCCGTCTGGACCGGACCTCCCACCTTCGCCGAGGCCGGGGTCACCCACGCCGACATCAAGTACGCCTCGATCTACGACAGCTTCACCATCACCGTGCTGATGACCCTCGAGGACCTCGGCTTCTGCAAGAAGGGCGAGGGCGGCCGGTTCGTGGCCGACGGCAACCTGATCTCGGGCGTCGGCAAGCTGCCGTTCAACACCGACGGCGGCGGCCTCTGCAACAACCACCCCACCAACCGCGGCGGGATCACCAAGATCATCGAGACCGTCCGCCAGCTGCGCGGCGAGGCCCACCCCAAGGTCCAGGTGCCCAACTGCGACATCGCCCTGGCCCACGGAACCGGCGGCTCGCTGGGCGTCCGCCATGCGGCGGCGACCGTCATCATGGAACGGGAGGCCTGAGAATGTCCGAGACCACCGCCCTCATGACCCGCCCGATCCCGGCGCCCGCCGTGACGCTGGAGACCAAGCCCTTCTTCGACGCCGCCGCCGAGGGCCGCTTCCTCATCAAGCGCTGCACCGCCTGCGGCAAGGCCCACTGGTACCCGCGCTCGATGTGCCCCTACTGCCACTCGGACGCCACCGTCTGGGAGGAGAGCCTGGGCACGGCCACCATCTACACCTACTCGGTCATGTGGCGCTCGCCCACCGGCCCCTACGCCATCGGCTATGTCACCCTCGACGAGGGCCCGGCCATGATGACCAACTTCGTCGACGTGGCCCCCGACGGCCTGAAGATCGGCATGAAGGTGAAGGTCAAGTTCCAGCCCACCGAGGGCGGCCCGCCCGTGCCGGTGTTCGTCCCGGCCTAGCCTTTCGACGAGGCCAGCGTCGCGATGAGCGCCTCGGCGTCGCGCGGACGGGTGACCCGGTGCTTCGCCACGTGCGCCAGCGCCGGGTCGTCGAACATCGCGGCGTAGTCGCGGCGGCGCCGGGCGTAGGTGTCCCAGGCCCAGCGGATCGGGTGCTCCCTGTCCAGCCAGCGGGCGAAGGTCTCGCGGTTGCCGGTGCCGGGCCATAGCTCGTCGCCTGTCAGCGCGCGGGCGAACGAGCGGCGCAGCACGCGGGCCATGACGAGCGCCTTCGGATAGTCCAGCCACACCAGGTGCGTCGCCCGCGCCAGCACCAGGGGCCGCACCTTCGAATAGTTGCCGCAGCTGACCCACGCCTCGCCGGCCACAGCCTCGGCCACCCGGCGGCGGAATTCGTCGGGATCGTGGGCGTTCAGGTCCTTCCATCCGGCCTGCCAGTTGATGGCGTCCAGCTCGATGTGGCGCGCGCCGAGAGCCTTCGCGAGCGCGCCCGCGAAGGTGGTCTTCCCCGATCCCGACGTGCCGACGACCGCAACGCGCATGGTCTCAGTTCTTGATCTTTTCCCACTTGTAGGGCTCGTCCTCGCCCTTGCGGAACGTCCCCAGCAAGTCGAATTCACCGTTGGCGTCGGTGTCATAGAGGCCGGTCTCCGGCGATCCGTCGCGGTTCTTGTCCACCAAGACGGTGTCGATCTTCCGGTCGTCGTCGGTGTCGAGCAGCGTCAGGACCGCCTCGCGCTTGTTGTCCGGGATCACGACGGTGTAGTCGCCGGCGTCGTCGCAGTCGGAGTCGATCAGGTACTCCATGCCGACAGGATCCTTCGACGGGCGACTGTCGACCTCGGCCTCCTTGCAGACGCCCCCGGGCGCGTTCGAGCGGGTCTTCGCCAGACGATCCTCGTGCAGCGCCAGCAGCGCCTTCACGTCGTCGGCCGACACCGCGAAGTTCAGGCCCTCGCCGTCGCTCTTGAAGCTGTTGATGCCGATCACCTGCAGCTTCTCGTCAAGCAGGGGACCGCCGGAGTTGCCGGGATTGATGGGCGTCTGGGTCTGGATGACCGTGGCCTTGTGCTCGAACTTGTCGCCGGTCGCGGTCCAGGCGTAATCGCGCCGCACCTGGCTCACGATCCCGCGGGTGTAGGTCCAGGATTCGCCGGTCGGATGCCCGATCGCGTGCACGTCGGCGCCGACCTTCACCGCCTCGACGCCCCCCAGCGCCAGCGGCTTGATCGTGGCCGGAAGGCCTTCCACCTTCACCAGCGCCAGGTCGGTCACCTCGTCGACGCGCAGCACCTTGGCCTTGTGCATCTCGGCGCCCTTCACCGAGGCGCCTTCGTGGGCGGGCTTGTAGATGACGCCCACGAACTCGTAGTCGCCGGCGACGTGGAGGTTAGTGACGATCTGGCCGTCGGCGCCCACCACGACGCCCGATCCCACGCCCTGGGGCGTCACGATCAGCACCACCGAGGGCGAGGCCTGCTCGTAGATCCGGGTCTCGGCGGCGCCGCGCGTGACGGCGCGCCCGTCAGCCTTCAGGCCGTCCAGCGCCTTGGCATAGCGCTTCACCGCAGGACCTGACCTGGCGGCGGCCGATCCGGCGGCGATCGAGGGCGCGACGGTCGCGCGGGCCGGCTTGCGGACGCCCTTGCTGTGGGCCGCGGAGGCCCCGAGGAAGGCTTCCGGCGGCGCGGACAAGGCATATGATGGCATGGCCAAGCTAGCCGTCAGCGCGGCGATTCGGAGCCATTTCATGGGCTTAGCTTTCCCCTCCGGACGTCTGCGGCGAAGCCTAGCCGGGCTGGGTTTTGCGGCAAGTCTCTTTCTCGGCTCGGTTGCGCCCGCGGCGAGCGCCACGCTCGACGAGCAGGTGAGCGCCGCGGTCCGGCTGTTTCTGGATGGCCAGGGGCTGAAGGCGCGCGCCCAGCTATCGGCCATCGCCGACGCCGCCCGCGGCGATCCGGCGGTGCGGACGCGCGCACTCGCCACCCTGCTGGAGATCTGCCGCCGGATGCAGGCGGACGCCTGCGTGGCCGAGCGGACGCAGGCCTATGTCGACGCCGTGGTCCCGTCGGCCGATCCGGCCGAGCGGCTGCGACAGGCGCTGGAGGCGGACTACCGCGTCAACGCCGCCCGCCTCGCGATCGGCTCCAAGGCGGCGCTGGACGAGGCCATGTCGGACCGCATGTGGACGGTGGACGGGCCCGGGGCCGGTCTGTCGTACCTGCGCCGCCGCGCGCTCCGGGCCGACATCCTGCTGGCCGCCGGGTCTCGCCAGGAGGCCGAGCGCGCGGTCAGCGAGGTGCTGGCCATCGCCGGCTCGGCCACGGGCCGCGAGGCCTACGACATCGCCACCGTCCTGGCCGACATGCTGGCGAACCTGGTTCAGCTGGGCGCCTACGAGCGGGCCTTCGGCATCTACACGGCCAGCGCGCCCTTCATCACCGCCGTCCTGCCGCCGCGGACGCCCGAGGCGCTGCTGTTCCACCGCACGGCCGCCAACCTGCTGGAGGCCGTGGACGACGGCGAGGGCGCGGCGCGGGAGGTCGACGCGGTCCTCGCCGGCCTGGCGACCGTGGAGCTGGATCCCCACGTGCGCGACGGGCTGGCCGGCTGGGCGCTCAGCCTGAAGGCGGTGCTCTGCAACGAGACCCCCGACTGCGGCGTCCGCGCGCTGGCCGACCACCCGCTGGCGGCCCTCTACCAGACGCCGGGGCGTGCGCCGGCCGGCCTCGACGAGGTGGCCTATCTCACCGCGCGCGCGGTGGCCGCCGTCCGGGCTCGGCAGCACGACGCGATCGCCGCCGCGGCGCTCCGGGGGCCGCTGGGGTTCAAGCCCGAGGCGCAGGATCGCGTGGCGGTCGAGGCCTATCGTCAGGCGGGCGAAGCCATGGCCCTGCCGATAGGCTCGGCGAAGAACCAGGCGTCCGTGCAGCTCGGCGCCCGCGTGCGCGCCCTGGCGACGGCCGACGCCCTGCCGGGCGCATGGTATCGGCCGGGCGTGTTCGACAATCTGCTGCTCGGACTCGCGCTGATCCCCTCCACCCGCCAGCTCAGCGATCCGGAGACCGCCTTCGCCCTCATCCAGCTGTCGAGCCGGGCCGGGCCGGGCTTCGACGCCGACGCCATGACCCTGCTGGCCTCGGCCCGCGACCCTGGCCAGCGTCGGCTGGCCCACGACGGCCTGCGCCTGCGGGCCCGGCGCGACCGGCTGGAACAGGCCGCCATCGCCGACATGATCCGCCGGATCGCCGCGGCCGGGCCAGGCCAGCGGTTCACGTATGACACCGCCCGGCTGGCCAACCTCGCAACCCGCAACGAAGCCCTGGCCGTCGCCGACAAGGCGCTGCTCAAGGCCCGCCTCACCGCATCGGGCGCCAACGTCGTCTCGCTGCAGGCGCTGCGCGGCGTCCTGAAGCCCGGCGAGGCGGCGCTGGCCCACGTGCCGATGGGCAGCGGGGTGGTCTACGCCTGCGTGCGCCGCGAGGGCCTGACGATCGTCACCGCCCGGCCCGACACCAGCCGCGTCAGCATCGACGCCCGCCTGCTGCAACAGGCGCTGTCGGCGACCCATGCCCCCGACGAGGCCGCCGACAGCCAGTTTCCGGTCGCCGCCGCCGTCCGGCTCTACGACCTCTGGCTGCGGCCGTTCGAGCCCTGCCTCAGGCCCGGCGACCATGCCATCTGGATCGCGCCGCTGGTCAGCACGGGCGGCACGCCGCTGGGCGTGCTGCTGCCGCGCCCCCCGCCGCGCCGGGGCGAGGGCTACGACCTGGCCGCCGCCGACTGGTTCGCGCGGTCTCACCCCATCAGCTACGCGGGCTCGGCCAGCGCGCTGGTGGCGGCCCGGTCGGCGCGAGGCCAACCGCCGACCCGGGCCTTCCTGGGCGTCGGCGATCCCGTGCTGGACGGCCAGGACGCCGAGGCCGTCCGCCGCGCGGGCCTGGGCCCCCTGCCCGAGACCGCGGCCGAGCTGGCGGCCTCGGCCCGCGCCTTCCCCGACGCCCAGGTCCTGACCGGCCCGGCGGCCACCGAAACCGGCGTCCGCGCCGCGCTCGCGCCCGGCGCCCGGCTGATCTCGTTCGCGACCCACGGCCTCATGCGCAATGAGGTCGAGGGCGTGTCCGAGCCGGCGCTGGTGCTCACGCCCACGGCCGGCGGCCCGCACGACGGCTTCCTCACCGCCTCCGAGATCGCCGACCTGACCCTGCCGGCCGACTTCGTCGCGCTCTCGGCCTGCAACACCGCCAACCTGGAGTTCAGCCGCATCGCCCAGGACCTGCCGGCGCTCAGCTCGGCCTTCGCCCAGGCCGGCGCCCGCAGCGTGCTGGGCACCCTTTGGCCGGTGAACTCGCAGACCAGCGCCACCGTCGTGGCCGCGCTCTTCGCAGACCTGAGCCGGCCGTCACGGGGCCCCGCCGCGGCCCTGGCGAAGGCGCAGCACGACCACCTGGCCACGCCGCCCAGCCGCGCCCACCTGCACCCCCGCTTCTGGGCGCCCTTCATCATCCTGGGCGACGGCGGCGCGCGCTGAGCATCGGCCGCAGCCGGCCGTCAGCTGGTGTCGTCGTCGCAGTCCCAGGACGGCAGGTCCATGGGCGGGGCCAGGCGGCCGCCGCCGACGGGCGCCGCCGGGGCCGCCGCCCCGTGGCCGGCCTTGAAGGCGGCGGCGATGGCCGCGGCCGTGGCCGACGCGGCGGCCACGACGGCCGGGTCGTCCGGTTCGTCGTCTTCCGCGTCTTCGTCGTCGTCCTCGTCGTCCCAGGCCCACGACGCGCGGGCGTAGCGCCGTTGGCCCCGCAGCGCGGCGGGGACGTAGCGCCGGGTCGGCTCGCCCGAGAGGCCCAGCAGGCCCGCGATCCGCTCGATCTGGGCCTCGACCGGCTCGTCGGCGAAGCCCTCGTCCAGGGCCTCGGCGTCCAGGCGCTCGTGCAGCTCGCCGGTGGCGACCTCGGCGTCGTGGGGGTCGAGCTCGGTCCAGATCATCCGGTCGACCGCCCCGGCCACCCGGGCCCTGCGGGTCTCGGCCGCGCGCCCGGCCGCCGAGGCCTTGAGCGCCTCAGCCTCCCGCGCCTCGCGCGCGGCGTCGCGGTTCAGCTTCGTCTCCAGCGCGATGGACATCCGCAGCGCCCGGCCCGCCTTGCCCAGCGCCGCGATCAGCCCGCACAGCTCCGCGGCGTCCTCCGTGGCCTCGATGGCCCCGTGCGCCTTCTCCGCCGCATGCATCGCGATCGCCTGAAACCGCGCGAGATCGCGGGCATGGGCTTCGGCCCTGGAGGTTGGTGTGCTCACGGGCGCGAGGGAAACACGGACGTACGTCAGAAACGGTCGGAAGGGGGATGTGAGGGAAGTGGGTGCTGACTCGTCCGCGACCTCGGGATGGTCCGCTTGTCGGCACCGACCTCGCGCCGGTAGCCAATGCGAACTCCTGACTCGCAGGGGACGTTGGGAAGGTCTGCTTGAGTTCATGATCCTTCCCATCAAGGGAGACGTAGAGAAAAGCGCTGTGTTTTCCGATGGTCTGTGGGGTCGAGAAAATCCGACGCCCGGCGGCTCGGTGCTACGAGAGCGCTGCCTTGAGCGTGTCGGCCAAGGTCTCGACCAAGTCGCACTCTGTTGCCACCGCCATGCGTCGAAAATCGATATCCTCCACGTGATCCTTAGCGCCATTGGCCAGCGCCTCAGCCGCGGAGATCAAGTCTCTCAGCCCGCGCGCAAGCTCCGCCACAGCGGCCATCGCCTCATTGCTCGGCAGGCTCAGTAGATCGAGGCCAGTCAATGCGTTGACGTATGGCTCCAACCTCGCCCGATCCGTTCGCATATGCGCCCAGTCGAACAGGTCGAATTTCTGTCCGGCGTCGTCGGTCGCTTCCTTCTTAATTATCGTCGCCTCAACGACGATTAGGTCGCAGAGTTGCGCGATGCGATCGATCCGCGTGCGCGCGGAGGCCTTGTGCACGTCGTGCGCCGACCAATGCTGAAAGAGCGCAATTCCTGCGGCAAACAGGATGGCGACAACAGAACCCACGGCCTGCACCCAGGCGGGCCAGTCGATGCCACCATCGCTGATCACGATCTCCATAACGCCAAGGTTAACACGCCACCCTTTGGGATTGCGACGCCAGCAGCACAGCTTAGCGCCAAGGCGTGGCGACCGAAGCGGCGGCGCGGGTTGAGACCGGCGCGGCGACCTTGACCATCCAGGCGTCGAAGCCATCATCCTCCCATGAACGAGGACGACGAACATGAGCCACTAGGCGCGCAGGCCGTTCAGGACATGCAGCGCGCCGAGTTGGAAGAGGCGCGACGTGACTACAACGACATCGTCAATCGGCTCTGGGCGGGCAACGGCGCCGGCCTGATCGCCTCTCTCACCCTTGTCGTGCAGGCGATCAACAAAAGTCACGCAACACCCTCATGGGGCATGTTCTCGCCAGCCGCGTTTATGCTGGCGATCCTGGCGCTCGGTCTGGGTGGCCTCGTTCGCCTAGTGACCCTGGCGCGGCGGGTGAAGGACCTTCAGTCGGCGCGGGATATCCTCGAAGTCCCAATTCGGACCATTCTTCATCCCTTGGATCGCGCCGAGCTGACTTGGTGGTCGCCGCGCAGCCTGTCTGCCTTAGTCGCGACCGGAATGTTCATGCTCGGCACCGTCATCGGTGTGCTGGCGATATTCGTCGCGGTCGTACGCACTTGAGCGGCGGCTGGCAGCGACCTCCTGGTCACCCCATTGACGAGACAAAGGCGCGAGAACTCATGGGGGGCGACCTGGGCGACGCCTATCGGCAGATCGTCATGGGATGCTGTCGGCCAATCTATTGGTTTTCGCTGGAGGCCGACGCTTGCATCCGTAACAACGGTACCGTCACGTTTCTGAGGACGCCGGAACGGCTGATTGGCATCACAGCCGCGCACGTCCTTGATGAGTATGATCGCGTCAGGACTGAGGAGTTGATGCGGCCGCAGATCGGTAACGTCGTCGTCCACGATCTCGACCGAAGGCGCATCGCGACCAATACGCGCCTCGACATTGCCACCATAGACTTGAGCGACGTTGATCCAGCAAAGTTCGGCAATGACCTCTGGCCGCTTGCCACGTGGCCCCCCATGCCTCCTGAGGAGGGGCGTGGGATCATGCTTGGCGGCTATCCTGGGGGAGACCGTCGGTCGATTGGACCCCTGGAGACGAACTGGGGCCTGTTCACAGCGCTAGGCATCGCGCGGACAGTTTCCGACGATCAGATCACGTGGATTGTTCCACGCGGCGAAGACGTGCACGTCGGCCCAATGGAGCTTCCGCTCCACCATGATCTCGGCGGGATCAGCGGGGGGCCTCTTATTGCTTCGTTCGAAAGCGCGGCGGGCCTAATGACCTACCGGCTCGCGGGCATCGTTTCCGAAGCGCAGGCGCAACTCGAGTACGTTGTCGCCCGGCGCATCGACGGCATTAGAGCTGACGGGTCGCTTGTTTAGCTCGGCTCAGTTTGCGCGACGAAACGGCCAGTTCTTGACCTCGCTCTCGTAGTAGCGGGCGACGCGATAGAAGCGCTCAGCCGTCTCTGGGTCTCCACTCTTCTCCGCGCGATCAGCCATCGCGTTCCAGGCCTTCAAGTCCTTCTCAAGTCGTCTCAGCACGATCCTAGGGGTATCCCGCGCAGTCGTTCGTAGCCTCTGAGGGTAGACGCCGGTTGCGACGTAGGGGCGGCGCACCCCGCCGCCATAGACATCATTCTGCGTGGCCCACAGGGCGTGGCCGAGCGGCTTGCCATAGTGCTTGACGAACATGCCGCGCGCGACGTCCGCCGCTTCGCCGTCCATGACCGGGATGACCGTACCCACATAGGCGCGAGCCCCAGCGAACATGAACCGCGAGCATAGCTCTCGCCACGATGTGCACGCGTTGTTGAAGATGATCGGCGTGTTGTGGGCGGCCACTGAGTGCGACATGGGGATGTAGTTGTCGTCATACATTTGAAGTGCCGCCGACCCGACCACACGCTCGATTTTCTCGCGCAGAACCGGCTCCAATGGCTCGGACGCGGCGCGGAGGTCATGGAAGTCTTTGATCGCAGAACCGATGTAGACCTTCTTCGCCTTGTCGGGGTCATTCCAGTCCACGCCATCCAGCGACCGATGGTAGATCATTTCGGTCACCATGAGCCGGTCGTCGTGCCCTTCAAGGGGGCGTCCAATCCCGAGTGCAATATCGACCACTAGGCGCCGACCGATGCCTTCGGCGTCGTCGAACTCATAGGTCCATCGATAGCCTGAAACGTCGCCGCAGTGCGTTGAAAACATCAACAAATCGTAGGGGAAGTGATCGACGTCCATCGCCACGTCCGTCACGTTCGCGGCTGGCCCATGCACGCTGCGCACCAGAACGCGGCGTTCCGCCAACGCGCGCGCCGTGGCGATGATCTCGGATGCCTCCGTCGTCCCAGGATCAACGAGCGCCGCCACGCTTACGCCCGGCGTGCCCGGCTGTTCGGCGGCAAATCCGTTAGCAATCGAGACGCCTAGGTCGGGATAGGTGAAGAGGTGGCTTGAGGGAAGTTCTGGATATGCTAGGCCCAATGGGAGCCTGCGGCTAATCCATGTGATCGAGCCGTTCGGCGGAAGCTCTATAGGTCCGATCAGGCTCCGTAATTCGGCTACGACCTCTCGGAACACATCGCCCGGCGACTGTTCCCGCTGGTCGAGGATGCCGTACAGGCGCTCCAACAGTGCGTCACCGACATCGTCCGGAATGGGATCGATGATCGCGAGGCCTGCGTCGAGAGCGAACGCGTAATTGGCGGCGTTGACCTCGGACAACTCTTCGCCCGCTTCGCAGACCACGAGGTGGTCGCTTGGGGCGGCAAGTAGATGGTGGTCGGAGCGCCGTCATCGAACTGGAGCCAGGTCTTCTGTCGCATCGCGGTGAGCAACCCGACGCCGATAGAGCCCGCGCCCCAGATGACCGGCACCTTTTTCAGCAACTCGTCAGGGAGCAACGCCTCGACGGCAATGTCGCTGGGAAGCACGGTGGAATGATCGTCCGGCAGGGCCGCTTGTAGCCTCCGCACCGCGTCTGCGTGGACGCCCTGCATGACGACGCGCCGAGCCTTCACTCGCGCCATAGCATTGATGCGGCGCGTGACTTCGTTCGCGCCGTCTGGACGTGTCATGCGCGGACTGTCGAGGACGGTGAAGTACCTTCCCCTGCGGGCGGTGGCGCATGAGATCGCGGCTGCGAGACGGGCGTTGTCGCTGATCAGGACCGTCGAGTGAATGGTCGGCACTTGCACCGGGCCAAGCTAGACCATGCCGGTCGAGACGCCAGGGTTGTTTAGTGCCCGCCCGGGGTCATCCCGGCGAGGTCGCCAAGCGCGCATCGGGCAGCACGAGGTAAGATCCGTCGTCGAACATGACTCCGGATGAGCACACGTCCAGCATTATTCGTGATGCGCCAACGTCCACTTTGTGGCGCGATGCCAACGTCCGCTCCTGGCGCTCAGCGGTCCAAAAGGCGGCGTAGGACCATCCTGCTAGCCGCCTCAGCTATGTGTTGGACGCGGCGAGGCGTCCGAGCCGTCGCTGACAAGCGCGCCAGGCATCTGCGTCGGGAGTGGGGACACGATACCTATCCCCGTGGCGAGGCGTCCGCCCGACGGTGAGGGGATAGGTATCATGTCCCCGGCGGCGTAGGGCCGCGGCGTCCGTCCGCCGAGCCAGCGCCAGCGCGTCAGGCCGCAGCAGCCGCCCCCACCCGCCGCCGCAGGCCTGCGCCGGCCAGGCCGAAGCCGGCGATCATCAGGGCCCAGGTGGTGGGCTCCGGGACGGCGGCAACCGTCAGCTCGGCGTTCAGGGGGGGGTTCCGTCGCGGCCCTGGTCGAAGGTGAAGGTTCCCAGCCTGAGCGTCGAGCGCGCCGTCGAGCCGGTGAACAGCTGCTCGCCGAATGCGGCGAACTGGACCCCCCGCTGTCGTCGGCGATCGACAGCCCGCCGCCGGCCGCTTCGCGACCGTGGTCAGGGAGGGCTCGCCGTTCTGAGCCATTCAATCCATGGACGGAGTTTGCCTTGGGGTCCGGCGATCTCAAGGACGGGCCGGAGGCCCGCCGCGGCGCGGCGACGCCCGGCGGGCGTCGTCCTTGACATCGCCGGGCCCCAAGGCTCGCATCAACCGTGGATTTCAGGGCGGGGACTATCCCCGGTGGGGATGGCGGCGCTGACGGAGCGCGGGAGCCGCCCCTGCGGTTGAGGCGCCCTGCCGGCGGCCCGCCCCCTCCACCACTCGCTCTACGGCCTGCGGCCTCGGCGCGTGGTCCCCCTCCCGCCGCTCCGCGGGGGAGGTAAGGCGCGGTGAGGGGGATAGGCCCCCTGCCCTACCCCTCCCCCAACTCGATCCCGAACTCGGCCAGCACCTCGTCGGTGTGTTCGCCCAGCTGGGGCGGGTGGCGGCGGAGGTTGCTGGGGGTTTTGGCGAACTTTACCGGGGGCTTCATGAGGCGGTAGGCGCCGACCTCGGGGTGGTCGTAGGTCTGGAAGAACTCGACGGCCTTGAGGTGGGGGTCGTCGGGGAGGTCGTCGAGCTGGTTGGTCTTCACCACCGGGATCGACAGGGGCTTGAGGATATCCAGCCATTCCTGGGTGGTCTTGGTGGCCGCGGCCTGCTCGATCATGCCGTAGAGCTCACGCGTGTGCTTGGCGCGGGTGGCGTAGTCGGCGAAGCGGGGGTCGTTTTTCACCTGCTCGCCGAAGCCGGCGGCGTCGAAGAACTGGTCCCACTGTTTGTCGGTGTAGGGCAGGAGGCCGATGTAGCCGTCGCGGGTCTTGAACGGCTTGCGGTTGGGATTGACCACGCGCTGGTAGCCCCACTGGCCGGTGGGCGGCTGGAACGTGTGGTCGTAGAGGTGCTCGACCAGGAGGAAGCTGGTCACGCACTCGAACATCGGCACCTCGACGAACTGGCCCTCGCCGGTGCGGGCGCGGTGCAGCAGGGCCGCGGTGACGGCTTGCGACAGGAACAGGCCCGAGACCTTGTCGGCCACCAGGGTGGGCAGGATGCGCGGGGTGGGGTCGCCGTCGGTGCGGGGCAGGATGTCGGCCATGCCCGAGGCCGACTGGATCAGGTCGTCATAGGCCGGCTCGCCCGCGTAGGGGCCATCCGAGCCGTAGCCGGCGGCGTGGACGAAGACGATGTCGGGCTTGATGGCGGCGACGTCCTCGTAGGCGAGGCCCAGGCGCTTCATGCCCTCGTAGCGGACCGACGAGGCGATGACGTCGCAGCCCTTGATGATCTTCGCCAGCGCCCGCTTGCCGGCGGGGGACTTCAGGTCGAGCAGGATCGAGCGCTTGTTGCGGTTGATGGTGAGGAAGATGGGGCCCATGCCCTTGGGGGCGCCCTCGGGCAGGTGGCCGGCCCAGCGCATGATGTCGCCGCCGTCGCCGCGGCCCGAGCCGGGGTCTTCCAGCTTGATCACGTCGGCGCCCTGGTCGGCGAGGATCTGGGTGCCGTAGGCGCCGTTGACGACGCTGGTCAGGTCGAGGATGCGGATGCCGCTCAAGGGGCCGGTGGGCTTGTCGGCGAACGTCCTGGCGGTCATCTCATTCCTCTCACGCGTGTTCCAACCATCGGATCATCGCCTGGAGATCGGCGACGATCGCATCCTTCTTCGCATCGAGGCGCGCGACGGCGCCCGCCACGCCCACGGCCGCGACCCGGCCGAACGGCCCCTTGGGCAGGGCGGCGCCGATCACGCCCACGCCGGGCGAGATGGCGTTTTTCGAGAGCGCGTAGCCGCGGGCCCGCACCTCGCCCACCCGGGCCATCAGTTCCTCGCGCGACTGTACGCCGCCTTCCCCAGCGGCATTGATACGCCGCCGCAGCCGTTCGATCTCGGCGTCGGTCTTACCGGACAGTAGGACCAGGCCCAGGCCCGAGCGGGCCAGGGGCCGGAGCGTGCCGGGCGGGACGCGGACCTGCAGCGGCTCGGCCGAATGGATCAGGTGGACGTACTGGGCGTGGAGGTCGCTCTGGACGGCCAGTATGACCGTCTCGCCGGTCTTCCTGTGGAGGTCCTCCAGGGCCGGGAGCAGCTCGCCGTCGCCGAACAGGGCGTTCGGCACCCAGGCGCCCAGCACCGCGATGCGCATGGTGGGGAAGTAGGTGCGGCGCTCGCGGTCGTAGTCGAGATAGCCCAGCTGGACGAGCGACTTCATCAGCGCCGAGCCCGACGAGGTGGGATAGCCCAGCTCGTCCAGGATCTCCTTCAGCGCCAGGGGCCGCTTGTGGCGCGCGAAGACCTCGAGGATCTCCAGCGCCCGCTGGGCCGACTTGACCGCGCCATCCGCCACGATTCCCAGGTCCCTACGTCAATGGTCCACATATATGGAAATGACATCCACATATGGGCGAAACTCGATGGAGCTAGTATCCCCTTGCGTCGGCCTGTTCAATGGCCCGCAACAACGACAGACGAGGACGCGCCATGGACTTCGAGCTCTCCGAAGAGCACCGCATGCTCAAGGACCTGGTGGCGAAGTTCGTGCGCGACGAGCTGGCGCCGCTGGAAGCCGGGGTGATGCAGCGCGAGGCCGAGGGCAAGGGCATGACCCTGGACCCCGCCGACCACGCCCGCCTGGACGCCCGCGCCCACGAACTGGGGCTGTTCGGCCTGGACGCGCCCGAGGACGTGGGCGGGTCTGACCTGCCGATGCAGGCGATGGTGGGCGTCGAGGAGGAGATGGGGCGGTGCATGACCCCCTACACCCTGCCGCCGGACAGCCCGAACCTGCGGATGCTGATGGCCACGGTGAACGAGCGCCAGCGCGAGGCCTACCTGGCGCCCTATGTGGCGGGGAAGGTCAGCTCGGCCATCGGGATCTCCGAGCCGGGCGCCGGGTCTGACCCGGCCGGTATGACCACCTATGCGGTGCGCGACGGCGACGACTGGGTGATCAACGGCCGGAAGATCTGGATCACGCGAGCCGCAGAATCCGATTTCACGATCCTGATGGCCGTGACCGACAAGGAGAAGGGCGCGCGCGGGGGCATGAGCGCGTTCCTGGTCGACAGGGGCACGCCGGGCTTCAACATCCTGCGGCGGATCCCGATGCTGGGCGGGCAGTACAGCTACGAGATCGCGCTGGAGGACTGCCGGGTCGAGGGCTGGAAGCTGCTGGGCCAGGAGGGCCAGGGCTTCGCGCCGATGCAGGTGCGGCTGGGCACGCGGCGGATCCAGATGGCGGCCTGGTCGGTGGGCATGGCGCAGCGGGCGCTGGACATGGTCATCGAGTACGCCCCGCAGCGGAAGACGTTCGGGCTGCCGCTTTCCGAGCGCCAGGCGATCCAGTTCTGGGTGGCCGAGGCGGCGACCAAGATCCACGCCACGCGGCTGATGACCTACGACTGCGCCTGGAAGCTGGACAACGGGCGTGACGTGCGCTCCGAGATCAGCATGATCAAGTGGTTCGCCACCGAGATGGCGTACGAGACCGTGGACCGCGCCATGCAGGCGTTCGGCGCCATGGGTATGACCAAGGAACTACCGCTGCAGCTGATGCAGGCGAAGCTGCGGACGATGCGAATCTACGATGGCCCCACCGAGGTGCATAAGTGGGTCGTGGCCAGAAACCTGTTGGGGACGAGACGGTAAGATGAAGACGCAGTTCGGCGACCATGTGAGCGTCGCGCTCAACGGCAATGTGGCGGTGGTGACCCTGAACCGGGGGCCCCACAACTTCGTCTCGGTCGACTTCATGCGCGACCTGGCCGACGCCTGCGACGCGGTCGACGCCAACCCCGACGCCCGGGCCATCGTGCTGCAGTCCGAGGGCAAGAGCTTCTCGGCCGGGGCCGATTTCAGCTCGTCGACCGACGCGGTGGCCTCGGGCATGGAGGGGATCAACGCCCTCTACGTCGAGGCCGTGCGGCTCTATTCCGTGGCGACGCCGATTGTGGCGGCGGTGCAGGGCGCGGCGATCGGCGCGGGCCTGGGCCTGGCGCTGGTGGCCGACTTCCGGGTGGTGAGCCCCGAGGCGCGGTTCTCGGCCAACTTCGTGAAGCTGGGCTTCCACCCCGGCTTCGGCATCACCTACGCCCTGCCCCGGATCGTCGGCGAGCAGAAGGCGGCGCTGCTGATGCTGACCGGCCGCCGGGTGAAGGGCGACGAGGCGCTGGCCATGGGCCTGGCCGACGAGCTGGTCCCGGCCGAAGACCTGCGCGCCGCGGCTCTGCGCCTGGCCGCCGAGATCGCCGAGAACGCGCCCCTGGCCGTGGTCGAGACCCGCAAGACCCTGCGCGAGGGCCTGGCCGCCGCGATCAAGGCGCGGACCGACATCGAGCACACCAAGCAGAGCGTGCTGCGCGCCACCGAGGACTTCCAGGAGGGCGTCCGCTCGGTGGCCGAGCGCCGGCCCGGGAACTTCGTTGGGCGCTAGGGCCGCCCTGATCCTCGCGGCGGCGCTGGCGGCGACGCCGGCGCTGGCGGAGGACAAGCCGACCGTGGCGGTGCGCACCCGCGCCGACGCGGTGGGCGACGTCTACCGGTTCCAGTCGGACAGCCGCTATGCCGAGAACGCTCTCCAGGGCCACGCCACCCAGACCAACAGCCAGGTCTTCGAGGTCCAGGTGCTGGGGGTGTCGGGCGACGGACTGCGCCTGCGCTACACCCTGAAGGAGGCCAGCCTCACCGACAGCTCGGGGCCGGCCATGGCCACGGCGCTGAAGGCG
This sequence comes from Phenylobacterium sp., assembly GCF_965284355.1. Classification (NCBI taxonomy): domain Bacteria; kingdom Pseudomonadati; phylum Pseudomonadota; class Alphaproteobacteria; order Caulobacterales; family Caulobacteraceae; genus Phenylobacterium; species Phenylobacterium sp. The sequence goes on from NZ_OZ260078.1 coordinate 2,386,835, forward strand.
CTGGTGGGCGTGCCGCTGGAGTTCCGGGTGCGGGGCGACGGCATGATCGCCGGCCTCGACAACTGGGAAGACTTCAAGACCCGCGTGCTGGCCGCGGTGGACGCCGGCCTCCCGCCCGGCGACCCCATCCGCAACACCTACCACCAGCGCTTCGCCCAGGAGCCCATCAACGCGGCCGAGGACATGGTGCTGGCCGACGTGCGCCTTATGGCGGTGATGGAGCCGCGGGGCGCCGCCCCGCTGGGCATGTCGGAGGTGGTCGACAACCGCCGCCGCCCGCCGGGCCGCGCCATGTCGGACATCACGGTCAGCAAGCCCGGCTGCTCGGTGCGGGTCGTCCGCATCAGCGCCTCGCGCACGCCGGGCGTGATCCAGGACCTGACCACCGAGGCCCAGATCTCGATCCGCGACGGCCGCACCCTGACGCTCACCCAGCGCCGCGCCGACAAGGCCGGCGGCGACTCGAGCGAGGAACAGGTGACGATCAGGCGGCTGTCGCCCGCGCCGGGGTGCTGAGGCAGCTTCCAAGACTGGCCACATAAGGGTGCGGGGCGCGATGAGGGGAAGATGGATGATGCTCTGGCCGATTGTCGCCGCCGCCGCGCTAGCAGGAGCCTGGGGAACAGCGAGCACGGGTCAGACGCCGATTGGCGGATCGCCCCGTTGCGTCGCGCCGGCCGCGGACAAGGATTTTGCGTGGCGGTCCGCATCCGTGCCGGACGGCCAGCGCGACGGGCCCGCTGCGCCACTGTTCAAGGCCGTGATCGATGGGGACCTGGATGGCCTCAAGAGGCTGCTGGAGCAGGGCCAATCGCCCAACCAGCCGTTGCGTCCGGGCGGCTGGTCCGCGCTGATGGTGGCCGCGCAGCTCAACTGCGACGATGCGGTCAAGTTGCTGATAAATCATGGCTCTGAGGTCAACTATGTCGCCGATGGTGACCGTCGCGCCACGGCGCTCGATATCGCGCTGACCTATGGGGCGCCGCGCGGCAACCTCGCCATCTTCTACGCGCTGCTCGACCAGGGCGCGGACATGACCATGAAGAAATCCAACGGCCGCGACGTTGTGATTCACGCCGCCGTGATCGGGCAAATGGAGCTGGTCAACGAACTGCTCGATCGCGGCTATCGGGGCGACCTGCCGCAACTGTTGCAGACGCTTGAAATCATATTGGTGGATAGAGAGACCGAGCCTTTCAGACGAAAGGCGATCGCGAGGGTGAAGGGGCTGCTCAAGGCGCCAAAGGCCGAGGGCAAGTCGGGACAGGAAACAGGGGCACGCACCCCTCAGTAGACCTCGACCAGCGAAGTCGTGGGCATCCTCGCGCCGGGGTGCTGAGCCTGAAAGCGCGGTGGCGCGTCGGCCTCGCTTGAATCGACCACGAACAACACGAACCACACGAACGAGATTGCACCGGCAGGCCACGCGAGCATCAGGCTCCGTTCGCGTGGTTCGTGGTCAAACGATACAGCGCCTGCGGCGCGCACGATCACGGCCGCTTCTGGCGCTAGAGCTTACCGACGGCGCCGATCAGGCGGTTGTCGCCCGCGCCGGGCTGCTGAGGCAGCGCCACCTCCACCGCCCACCGGGTCGCACAGCGACCCGGCGCTTCTTCGCCTCGCCCGCCTGCAAGCGGGCGGTCCCCCTCCCCCGCAAGCGGGTGAGGAACTTGAGCAAGATCGCCCAAGCCGCCGGTTTGCCGCCTAGCCTGCGCGCGTTCGACAGGCCGACCGGGTTATCCAGCCGGTGCGCGGCTTTCCGGCGAGCACGAATCCCCTGCAGAACGGCGCTCAGTTCGAGTGGCGGGGGGTGGCGTGGGTATGGTGGACATCGACGAGATCTACGACGCGGCGTTCGACCGTGAGCGGTTTGAGCCCCTGCTGCGCAAGATCCTCACCGCGATGGGCGCGCAGGCGGGGTTCCTGGCCTGGGTGGATATGAAGCGCCAGGCGCGGTTCGAGGTCCAGTTCGGGAACGATCCGGCCTACCTGCAGAGCTACGCCGAAACCTATGCGCAGCACGACATCCTGCAGCCGACCCTGCAGGCGGCGCCGGAGGGGGTTGTTATGCACGCCTTCGAGGTCCTGCAGTCGCCGGAGGTGCGTGAAAGCCGGTTCTATCGCGAGTGGCTGGCGCCCCAGGGCGTCGTCGACAACCTGGCGGTCAACCTGATCAAGCGCGAGCAGATGTTTGCCCCCATGGCCATCCTGCGGACCGGCGACGCACCGCCCTTCAACGCCGAGGATGTCGCCCGCCTGGAGTCGATCGTTCCGCACCTGAAACGCGCGGTCCACGTGCAGAGCCGGCTGGTCCATCAGGCGAACCTGGTGGGCGGCTACCAGCGGATCACCAGCGGCGCACGTAACGGCCTGGTCCTGCTGGACGACAAGCTTCGTGTGCTGGACGTCGATCGTGCGACCCAGCGCCTGACCGGCCTTCAGGCCGAGCAGGTCCTCGGCGGTTCGGCGTTCGAGAAGGCGCTGCTGTCCACCGTGCGTGATGCGGCGCCGGTGGCGGTCGACGTCACGCCGCAGGACGAAGAGAGCCTGACCCTGCTGTGCGTGGCTCAGCCGCTGGAACGGGACGGGTTCGGCGATTTCGCGGGCGGATCGGGCGTGGTCGCCCATGCGATCCACGTCCTGCGCGTCGATCAGCCGGCCACCATCGCCTTCGCCAGCATGGCCGACCGCTATGGGCTGACGCCGACCGAGGTGCGGGTCATGGCCGACGCCTTCGCGCACGCGGACCTGACCGAGCTGGGCGACCGCCTGGGCATGGCGCGGGCCACCGCGCGGACGCACCTGCACCGCATCTACGACAAGACCGGCGTCCAGGGGTTCGCCGGCCTGGCCCTGCTGGCGCATCGGTTCGCGGTGCCGATCGCCTGAGCTCCTCGCGGAGTAAACAAAAGGTGGACGCTTCGCCGCCAGGACTTCGATAGGCCTTGATCCCGACCGCGCCGGCCTGGCGCGAGGGTTAGGGGTGCTTTTGATGAAACTGGCTTTTATTGCCGCCGCCGCGCTCGCCGTGGCCACGCCGGCGTTCGCCGCGACCACGACCTTCTCGGACAGCGCGATGCTGCTGAGCAACTACACGATTACGACGCATGTTCCGTCGTCCGCCTTCACCACCGACGTGGTCCAGGCGCCGCAGGGTCAGAACGACGACTCGTCGCTGGGGACGATCTACATCGCGACCGGCTCGACGACGCCGACCCCGCGTTTCCGGGCGCTGGGCGTCGACTACACCTACGATCCGTCGGCCCTCGGGGCGATCAGCACGATCGACGCCTCGTTGGATCAGCTCGTGGCGCTCTTCTACAATGGGCCGCGGTTGGACACGGGAACGTCGAACCTGCAGATCCGCCTGCTGGCCCAGCAGGACGGGCAGCTCTACCGCACCCGCGTCGTGACCGATGTCTTCGCGACCCCGGAGGTGTGGAAATCGACGTCTGTCGCCGGCCTCACGTCGGCCGATTTCCTCAAGCTCGACCCGAACGATCCGTTCGCCACGGCCAGCGGGACGGGCCTCGACTTCGCCGGGAGCGTGATCCGCTTCGGGTTCGAGATCGCGCCCTTCGGCGTGCAGCTCATCGGGGGCGGTCCGTCCACGGGCACGACCGTGTCCTACCACTTCGTCGACAACCTGAAGATCACGCTGAACACGCGCGATCCGGGGGCTCCCGTCGGCGGGGTGCCCGAGCCTTCGACCTGGGCGATGATGATCCTGGGCTTCGGCCTGGCCGGAACGGTCGTGCGCCGTCGCCGGATGGCGCTGGCCTGACATCAGACGGTTGTCGTCCGCGCCGGGGGGCTGACCCAGGCGCGGGTGGCGCGTCAGCGCCGTCAAGCGGTTGTCGCCGCGTCGGCTGCTGAGGCAGCGCCCCCTCCACCGCCCACCGGGTCGCACAGCGACCCGGCGCTTCTTCGCCTCGCCCGCCCGCAAGCGGGCGGGTCCCCCTCCCCCGCAAGCGGGTGAGGAACTGGAGCGACAAGTTCCTCCCCCATGCCAACGGGGGAGGGGGACCGCGAAGCGGTGGAGGGGGCGCTGGGTCCTGTCGCCGCTCCGGCTGTTTCAGCTGGCAGGCGGGCCGAGCCAGGGTTCGACGGTTTTGTGGATGTCGATGCGGGCCTTGAGGCGGGCGGCCAGGAGGGCGGTGCCGCTGATCTTGCGCTGGACGAACAGGATGTCGGTGGGCGGGAGATGCCAGGCGGCGGAGTCGGCGGCGATCTCGGCGCCGCGGCCGCGCAGGGCCTCGACGAAGCGGCGATCGCCGAAGTCGAAAAGCCCGGGGCGGCTGAGCTCGCCCTGGATCACATCGATGATCTGGTCGACGGCGCCGCCATGGCGCGCCACGACGGCCTGGCCCAGGAACCCGGCCGCCAGGGCCGCGTCCCGCACCGCGGCGCGGTCGCCCGAGAGCGTGGCGCGCAGCAGGTCGCGGTAGCCCGCCGCCGTCTGCGGCGCGACATCCCGCGCGGCGCCGAAATCGAGCAGGACCAGCCGCCCCGAACCGGGCTGGACGCGATAGTTGCCGAAGTTGGGATCGGTCTGCATCACGCCGAACTCGAACAGCTCGCGCAGGACCACCCGGATCAGCGTCTGCATCGTCGCGTTCCGGACCTCCTGGGTCGCGGTCTCGAGCGACTCGATGGGCCGGCCTTCCAGGAAGGTCATGGCCAGCACGCCGGTCGTGGTCAGATCCGGATCGAGGGTGGGGACGATCACCTCGGGCATGTCGGCGAGGAGCGCGCCCAGCCGCGTCATCTGCCGGCCCTCACGCTCGTAGTCGGCTTCTTCGGCGAGCTGGCGCTTGGCCTCGCCCAGCAACGGCGCGATGTCGAAGCCCTTCGGCAGGACGCCCGACACCTTCAGCAGGGTGGCGACATTGTCGACGTCGGCGTCGATGCTCTCGCGGACGCCAGGATACTGGACCTTGATGGCCAGCTTGCGCCCGTCGCGGGCGACCGCGCGGTGCACCTGGCCGATGGAGGCGGCGGCGACGGAGCGAAGATCGAAGTTGAGGAACCGCCCGCGCCAGTCCGGTCCCCATTCGCGGGCGAGAACCTGCTGCAGTTGGGCCGCGGGCATGTGCTGGGCGTTGTCGCGCAGCCGCGCCAGGATCGCCGACAGCTCGGCCGGGAGCAGGTCGCCGGCGTCCATCGAGATCATCTGGCCCAGCTTCATCGCCGCGCCGCGCAGGTGCGCCAGGCGGTCGGCGACCTTGCCGACATTGGCTGGGGTCAGCAGCATGTCGCGCAGCTGGGGCCGCTCGCCAGCGGCGATCCGGCGGCCGCCCTCCGCGATCATGCCGCCCGCGACGGATCCGGCCAACCGTCCGAACTGGCCCAGCCGCGACAGCCGGCCCCGGGGAACCTGGCGGCCGGGCGGGCCGGGGCGATCGGTGGGGTCGTCGCTCACGGCCTCACCACCCCAGACTGCCGGGACCGCCCTTGAAGGGCCCCGCGACCTTCGAGGTGATCCAGCCGCCGTAGAAGCCGCCGGGCTGGGGCGTGACGGTCTCGTCGTCGACGCTGCAGCGGTCGAAGGGCGCGGCGTAGAAGGCGACGTGGTCGCGCAGGATCGCGAACGGCGGCGTCGGGTCGGGATAGCTCCAGCCGACGCGGCGCAGCACCCGCTCGCCGATCACCACATCCCAGTAGATCGCGTGGCCCTTCCACTCGCAAAAGGAGCTGCCGGCCGCGGGCCGTAGGCAGCCCGGGGCGATGTCGGACGGCGGGATGTAGTAGCTGGGCGGATGGCTGGTCTCCAGGGTGCGGACCGCCGCGCGGGTGTCGGCCAGCACCACGCCGCCATGCTCGATGACCACATGGGCCGGGGTGAGCTCGGCCCGCGCCGGACGCGGATAGGCCCAGACGCTTTCCTGGCCGGGGGCCGGGGTGTCGGGGGCGGGCCTCACGCGCCGGGCCTGAAGGCGGAGGATGGCCGGGCGGTGTGCGACGGGATCATGCCGTGGATATAGGCTGCGGATCGGCGATGTCACGGACGGCCGCGCTTCCGTAGCGGCTGAACGCACACGCTGCATGCCTGGGGGCGCGGTGGCGCGCTAGCGCCGCCTGAATCGACCACGAACCATACGAACCACACGAACGGTGCCTGATGCTCGCGGGCCGCATGTGGGTTCCATCGCGTTCGTGGGGTTCGTGTGGTTCGTGGTCAAACGATACAGCGCCTGCGGCGCGCACGATCAGAGCCGCTCCAGCAGCTCCAGCTCGCGCGCGGCGCCGACGATGGCCGGGTAGGGGTGGACGACCAGGTAGGTCGGAATGGCGCTGAGGTAGTCCGACATGCGGCCCTTGCCCTCGAAGCGCGCGCGGAAGGCGCCGGTGTTCAGGCGCTCGGCGATGCGCGGGGCGATGCCGCCCGAGACGAAGACGCCGCCGCGGGCGCCGAAGGTGAGGGCCAGGTCGCCGGCCACCGCGCCCAGAATCAGCACGAAGCGGTCGAGGGTCTCGGAGGCCAGCGGGTCGCCCGCCAGGCCCTTGGCCGTCACCGCCGCCTCGTCGGGCAGGGTGGGCGCGACGCCCTTCAGGTCGCACAGGATCGTGTAGAGGTCGTACAGGCCCTGGCCCGACAGGATGCGTTCGATGGAGACGCGGCCGTACTTGGCGGCCAGCCGTTTCCAGACCTCGACCTCGACATCGTCCGAAGGGGCGAACGAGGCGTGGCCGCCTTCGGTGGGGATCGGCACGTCGCCGCGGTCGCTGCGGGCCAGACCGGCCACGCCGAAGCCGGTGCCGGCGCCCAGCGCCACCATCGGACATTCGTGCGAGCCCTTCGGCAGGGTCGGGCCCAGCACCTTCAGGTCCTGGCCCTCCAGCAGCGGGCAGGCCAGCGCCTGGGCGGCGAAGTCGTTGATCAGCGCGATCGCCTCGAACTCGAAGTGGGCCAGGAGCTCGCCCTCGGACACCACCCAGTCGAGGTTGGTGAACTCGATCTCGCCGTCCACCACCGGCCCGGCCACGGCCAGCACCGCCCGCGGCGGGCGCTTGCGGGCGGTCGTCTCGATGTACTCGGCGATGATGTCGGTGAGGCTCGCGTAGTCCTTGCACGGGAAAGTGCGCGGATTGCGGATATGACCCTGGACGTCGGTGAGCGCCAGGCGCGCGTTGGTGCCGCCGACATCGCCGACCAGCCCCGTCCACTGCGATCGCATCAGGCGGCCTCGAACAGGGCGCACGCGCCGGCGTCGGCGGGGCCGGCGGCGCGGCGCATCCAGCCGAACAGCTCGCGGCCGTAGCCGTGATCCTGGCCCAGGTTGGGGCGGCGCGCCCGCTCGCGGCCCATCAGCTCGCGGGGCTCGACGTGGATCTCCAGCGTCCCGGCCTCGGCGTCGAGGCGGATCACGTCGCCGGTGCGCACATAGGCCAGCGGGCCGCCGACCGCGGCCTCGGGCGTCACGTGGATCGCCGCCGGCACCTTGCCGCTGGCGCCGCTCATCCGGCCGTCGGTGACCAGGGCCACCTTGAACCCCTTGTCCTGCAGCACCCCCAGCGGCGGCGTCAGCGAATGCAGCTCGGGCATGCCGTTGGCCTGGGGACCCTGGAAGCGGACGACGGCGATGAAGTCGCGCTCCAGCTCGCCGCGCTTGTGGGCGGCCAAGAGGTCGTCCTGGTCCTCGAAGACGATGCAGGGCGCCTCGACGATGCGGTTGGCCGGCTTGACCGCCGATGTCTTGATGACGCCGCGGCCCAGGCCGCCGGTCACCAGCCGCATGCCGCCCTCGGCCTCGAAGGCGTCGTCGGCCGGGCGCAGGATGTCGCGGTTGAGGCTGACGGACGTGCCCTCGCGCCAGACCAGCTTGCCGCCGTCGAGGAACGGCTCCTGCTGGTAGCGGCGCAGGCCCTTGCCGGCGACCGTGTGGACGTCGTCGTGGACCAGTCCGTGATCCAGCAGGGTGCGGGTGACGAAGCTCATGCCGCCGGCGGCGTGGAAGGCGTTCACGTCCTCGGACCCGTTCGGATAGACCCGCGCGATCAGCGGGGTGACGTGGCTGAGGTCGTTCATGTCCTCCCAGGTGATGAGCAGGCCCGCGGCCCGCGCCATCGCCAGGATGTGCAGCGTGTGGTTGGTCGAGCCGCCGGTGGCCAGCAGGCCGGCGATGGCGTTGACCATGCTCTTCGCGTCGATCACCGCCGAGAAGGGCGTGTAGTCGTTGCCGCCGTCGCGGATCTCGACCGCGCGCCTGGGGGCCGCGGCGGTGAGCGCATCGCGCAGCGGGGTGTTGGGGCTCACGAAGGCGGCGCCCGGCAGGTGCAGGCCGGTCATCTCCATCATCATCTGGTTGGAGTTGGCGGTGCCGTAGAAGGTGCAGGTGCCCGGCCCGTGGTAGCTCTTCATCTCGCTGTCGAGCAGCTCTTCGCGGGTGGCCTTGCCCTCGGCGTAGAGGCCGCGGACGCGGGCCTTCTCGGCGTTGGAGATGCCGCTGGTCATGGGCCCGCCCGGCACGAAGATCGTCGGCAGGTGGCCGAAGGCGGCGGCGCCGATGAACAGGCCCGGCACGATCTTGTCGCAGATGCCCAGCATCAGGGCCGCGTCGAAGGCGTCGTGGGTCAGCGCCACGGCGGTCGACATGGCGATGACGTCGCGGCTGAACAGGCTGAGCTCCATGCCCGGGCGGCCCTGGGTGACGCCGTCGCACATGGCCGGCACGCCGCCGGCGAACTGGGCCGTGGCCTTCACCTCGTGGGCGGCGGCGCGGATGACATCGGGGAAGCGCTCGTACGGCTGATGGGCCGAGAGCATGTCGTTGTACGACGAGACGATGGCGATGTTGGGCGCGGTGGGGTCGCGCATCCGCTGCTTGTCGCCGTCGGGCGAGGCGGCGAAGGCGTGGGCCCAGTTGGCGCAGCTGAGCTTGCCGCGGCCGGGGCCGGCCTGGCGGGCGGCGTCCATGCGTTCGAGATAGTCGGCGCGCGTCTCGCGACTGCGCTCGGCGATCCGCGCGGTGACCTCGGCGGTGACAGGATGCATGAGCTTCAACCTCCGTCGGGGGTCCAGAAGATGCAGATGGACGTCTTGGCTTGCGCGATCAGCCGGCCCACCGGCAGGTCTTCGCCCGCCAGCGCCCGCTGAACGACCCCGCGCTTAGTCTCCCCCGCGACCAAAAGGAAGATGGCCCGCGCATCGAGCAATGCGCTGAGGGTGAGCGTGATGCGGGGCACGGGCGGCTTGCCCAGGCCGGCGGGCACGGGGCGGGTGGGCTCGGCCGTGGTCATGGCGTCCTCGAGGCCGGGGTCGCCGGGGATCAGCGAGGCGATGTGGCCGTCCTCGCCCATGCCCAGCATGACGACGTCGAACGGCCGCAGCGCCGCCAGCGCGGCAGGGTAGGGCTCGGGCCACAGGGGCAGCAGGTGGGCCTTCGCGCCGGGCCCCGTCAGCAGCCGCTCGCGGACCAGCTTCTGGTTCGCGGCCGGATCGTCGGCGGGCACGCAGCGCTCGTCCGAGAGGGTGACGTTGACCCGGCTCCAGTCCGGCCCGCCCTTGGCCAGCCGATCGTAGATCGCCCCGGGCGAGCGGCCGCCGGTGCCCACCAGCGACGCGCGGCTGCGCAGGCCGATCGCCTCGGCCAGAAGGCCGGCGATCGCGCCGGCCGCGGCGTCGGCCAGGGCCTCGGGAGTGGGGTAAGTCTCGATCATGCGCGCCTCATAACGCGCAGCCGCGCCGTGTGGCGCCAGATTCCGCGCGCGGGAGGGAACTTCCGCCGCAGCCCCGCGTCTCACTTCCCGGATGTCAGGCGCCGCGTCGGGGACGTGGGCGTCGTGCCAGGGAGTTTTGTGAATGCGTATCGCTCAGGTCGCCCCGCTGTACGAAGCCGTGCCGCCCAAGCTGTACGGCGGCACCGAGCGGGTGGTGGCGCACCTGACCGACGCGCTGGTGGCCCTGGGCCATGACGTCACCCTGTTCGCCAGCGCCGAGGCGCAAACAAACGCCACCCTGGCCCCGGTACGCGACCAGGCCATCCGCCTGGACCCCGCGCCGCTGAAGTCGGACCTCGCCGCGCATCTGCACCAGCTGGCCGAGGTGCGGGCGCGGGCCGCCGAGTTCGACGTGATCCACTTCCACACCGACATGATCCAGTTCCCGATGTTCGAGGAGATGGCGGGGCGCACGCTGACCACCCTGCACGGGCGGCTGGACCTGAAGGACCTGGCCAACGTCTACGCCCGCTGGCCGCAGTTCCCGCTGGTCTCGATCAGCGACAACCAGCGCCTGCCCCTGCCCGGCGCCAACTGGGCCGCCACCGTGCACCACGGGATGAGCGCCGAGCTCTATCGCTTCAACCCGGTCGGCGAAGGTTATCTGGCCTTCCTGGGCCGCATCTCCCCCGAGAAGCGGCCCGACCGCGCCATCGCCATCGCCACAGCGGCGGGCCGCCGTCTGCGCATGGCGGCCAAGGTGGACAACGCCGACCGCGCGTACTTCGAGGCCGAGATCGAGCCGCTGATGGCCGATCCGCTGGTCGAGTTCGTGGGCGAGATCGGCGACGGGCAGAAGTCGGCCTTCCTGGGCGGCGCGGACGCCCTGCTCTTCCCCATCGACTGGCCCGAGCCGTTCGGCCTGGTGATGATCGAGGCCATGGCCTGCGGCACGCCGGTGATCTCCTGGGAGAACGGGTCGGTGCCTGAGGTGATCGAGGACGGCCTCACCGGCTTCATCGTCCGTTCGGAGGCCGAAGCCGCGCGGGCCATCGAACGGCTGCCGACGCTGAACCGTCGCGCCATCCGCGACCGCTTCGAGGAGCGCTTCTCGGCGATCGCCATGGCCTATCGCTATGTCGAGATCTACGAGCGCCTGCGCCTGGCCAACGATGAACCCATGACGGAGGCCGCCTGACCGGTCGGCGAACCCATGAACGACCTGGCGCCTGAACATGCCGCCCCCGTCGAGTGGGGCGAGATCGAGGAACCCCGCGTTCCCCAGCGGCTGTATGCGCTGAAGGATCGCGATACCTTCATCGTGGCCGACAGCCATGGCGATATCGTGGGCGCGGCCGACGGCCTGTTCCACGACGACACCCGCATCCTGTCGCGCTGGGAGCTCACCCTGGGCGGCCGCGCGCCCACCCTGCTGTCGGGCGCGGTGAGCCAGGACAACGTCTATTTCACCAGCCATGGCCTGAACCGGGCGATCCCGGCGCCGGCCGGACCGGCCGGCCCGCCCGGCGTGGTGCACATCGAGCGCAAGCGCTTCCTCTGGGACGAGCGTCTGTACGAGCGCATCCGGCTGACCAACTACGCCCCCGAAGTGATGGAACTGCCGCTGATGTTCCAGTTCGCGGCGGACTTCCGCGACATGTTCGAAGTGCGTGGCGCGCGGCGCCGGGGCCGCGGGGAGCTGTTCGCGCCCCAGGTGCTGAGCCAGTCGGTCTGCTTCCGCTATAAGGGCCTCGATGGCGTGGGCCGGACCAGCGTGGTGGCGTTTTCCGAGACCCCGGACGTCATCGCCGCGGGCGAGGCCTCGTTCCGCATGGCCATCGACGCCGAGCAGTGCCGCGAGATCTATGTGGAAGTGGGCGACGAGGGGACCGAGCCGCCGTCGCGGGCGCGCTTCCGCGCCGCCGCCGCGCGGGCTCGCTTCGCCATGCGCGAACGGCGCCGGCAGGGCGCGCGGATCACCACCAACGGCCGGCTGTTCAACGCCTGGCTCGACAAGTCGCGCTCGGACCTGGCGCTGCTGACCACGCCGATGCCGACGGGGCCCTACCCGTACGCGGGCATCCCCTGGTTCTCGACCTGCTTCGGCCGCGACGGGATCATCACCGCCTGGCAAATCCTGTGGTTCGAGCCGGTGCTGGCTAAGGGGGTGCTGTCGTACCTGGCGTCATGGCAGGCGCAGGAGACCTCGGCGTTCCGCGACTCCGAGCCCGGCAAGATCATGCACGAGACCCGGCGCGGCGAGATGGCCGCCTTAGGCGAGGTGCCCTTCGGCCGCTACTACGGCGGGGTCGACACGACGCCGCTGTTCGTGGCCCTGGCCGGCGCCTACGCCCAGCGCACGAGCGACTACGCCCAGATCGACCAGTGGTGGCCGGCGCTGGAGCGGGCGGCCGGCTGGCTGGTGATGATGGCCGAGCGGCACCCCCTGGGCCTGATCGCCTACGCGCGGGCGATGGACGGTGGGCTGGTGAACCAGGGCTGGAAGGACTCGGGTGATTCCATCTTCCACGCCGACGGACGCTTCCCCGAGGGCCCGGTGGCGCTGGTCGAGGTGCAGGGCTACGCCTACGCGGCGTATCGGACGATGGCCGACCTCACGGCGCGGCGCGGCGACAACGCCGCGGCCGAAGCCTGGAGCGCGCGGGCGCAGCATCTGCGGCAGGTGGTCGAGGAACGCTTCTGGATGGACGAGGCCGGCTTCTACGGCATCGCGCTGGACGGCCAGAACGAGCTCTGCCGGGTGATGGCGTCGAACCCCGGCCACCTGCTGTTGACCGGCCTGCCCCGCGCCGACCGGGCGCAGCAGATGGCCGAGCGGATGTTCAGCGCGGACTTCTTCTCGGGCTGGGGCCTGCGGACGCTGGCGGTGCACGAGCCGCGCTACAACCCGATGAGCTATCACAACGGCTCGGTGTGGCCGCACGACACGGCGGTGGCGGCGCTGGGGCTGTCCTACTACGGGGAGCGCGGAGAGCGTGGTGAAGCTGACGGCGGCCTTGTTCGAAGCGGCAGGTCCCAGCTGGACATGCGCCTGCCCGAGCTGTTCTGCGGCTTCCCCCGCGCGGCCGGCGAGCCGCCGGTGGCCTATCCGGTGGCGTGTCTGCCGCAGGCCTGGGCGGCGGGGTCGGTGTTCATGCTGCTGCAGGCGTGCCTGGGCCTTTCGATCGACGCCGAGTGCTCGCAGGTGGAGGTGCGCGACCCCGTCCTGCCCACCGGCATCGACCAGCTCAGCATCCGCGACCTGCGCATCGGCGACGGCGCCATCGACCTCACCTTCGAACGCATCGGCTCCCGCGTGGCCGTCCACTCCAACAGCCGCGGCCCCAGCCTGCGGGTGCGGTACGGCGGATAGGCGCGAACGCCTCGGCCGCGTGGGCGCGTCAGCGCAGCAGATTGGAACCACGGAAAACACAGAAGGCCACGGAAGGCGGGTTCAGGCGCGGAGCGCTTTCCGTGTCCTTCCGTGTTTTCCGTGGTTCCAGATGACGGCGCCTGCGGCGCAGCCGCGGCTGACCCTGCGGAGCCAACGTCCGTCGGCTGCGTTTCCTTCGTCGGGCAGCCGACCTTGGCGGGGCGCGGCGGCTGGATCGTGAGCTTTGCGGAGGAACACCCTGACCCAGTCCCTGGACCTGTTCCCCATCGGCAACTGCGCCGCCAGCGCCCTGATCGACCGCGCCGGCCGCTATGTGTGGGCCTGTGTGCCGCGGGTTGACGGCGACCCGTTCTTTTCCGGCCTGCTCAGTGGCAAGGCCGCCGAAGCCGAGGACGCCACGGGCGTCTGGGCCATCGAGGTGGAGGGCGCGACCGAGACCACCCAGGCCTATCTGCGCAACACGCCGATCCTGCGGACCGAGATCGTCAACGCCGACGGCGCGGCCGTGGAGATCATCGACTTCTCGCCGCGCTACCGTCACCTGGGGCGGCAGTACCGGCCGCTGGCGTTCGTGCGGATCGTGCGGCCGCTGCGGGGCGCGCCGCGCATCCGCATCCGGCTGCGGCCGACGATGACCTACGGCGAGCGGCCCTGCCCCACCACGGCCGGGTCGAACCACATCCGCTACACCAGCGACGAGACCACCCTGCGGCTGACCACCGACGCGCCGGTGAGCCACATCCTGGAGGAGCGCCCGTTCCGGCTGGAGGAGCCCATCGGCCTGTTCCTGGGCCCCGACGAGGGGCTGGACGCCGACGTCTCGACCACGGCGGCGCGCATGCTGCGCGAGACCACCGACTACTGGCGCGGCTGGGTGCGCACCCTGTCAGTGCCGCTGGAGTGGCAGGAGGCGGTGATCCGCGCGGCGATCACGCTGAAGCTGTGCGCCTACGAGGAGACCGGCGCCATCGTGGCGGCGCTGACCACCTCGCTGCCCGAGCATGAGGCCGCCGCCGGCGCCGGCCGCAACTGGGACTACCGCTACTGCTGGCTGCGCGACGCGTACTACGTGGTCCAGGCGCTGAACCGGCTGGGCGCGGCCGACATGCTGGAGAACTACCTCGTCTACCTGCGCAACCTGGTGGACCTGGCCAACCGCGGCGACATGCGGCCCGGCGCGCCGGCGTCGGCGCAGCCCGAGCTGCCGGGGCTGGCGCCGGGCAAGCCCGCCAACGGCCGGGCGGGCCATGTGCAGCCGGTCTACGGCGTGGGGCTGGAGCCCGTGCTGACCGAATGGACCGCCCCGCACCTGCCGGGCTATCGCGGCATCGGGCCGGTCCGTGTGGGCAACCAGGCGCACGAGCACCTGCAGCACGACGTCTACGGCCAGATCGTGTTGTCGACCGTGCAGGCGTTCTTCGACGAGCGCCTGCTGCGACCGGCCAACGCCGACGACTTCCGGGCCCTGGAGCCGATCGGCGAGCGGGCCTTCGAACTGCACGACAAGCCCGACGCCAGCCTCTGGGAGTTCCGGGGCCGCGAGGCGGTGCACACCTATTCGTCGGTGATGTGCTGGGCGGCCTGCGACCGGTTGGGCAATGCGGCGGGCCGTCTCGGGTTGGCCGACCGGGCCGAGTACTGGAACGCCCGCGCCGCCCAGGTGCGCCAGACCATCGAGACCCGCGCCTGGAACGCGGCGGAGGGCCGCTTCGCCGCGACCTTCGAGGGCGATGAGCTGGACGCCTCGCTGCTGCAGCTGGTGGACGTGCGCTTCCTGCCGGCCGACGACCCGCGGATGGCCGCGACCATGGCGGCGGTGGAGAAGGGCCTGCGGCGCGGTCCCTACATGCTGCGCTATGCCATCCCCGACGACTTCGGCCTGCCGAAGACGGCGTTCAACTTCTGCACCTTCTGGCTGATCGAGGCGCTGCACCTGTCGGGCCGCACGGCTGAGGCGCGGCAGCTGTTCGAGGAGATGCTGGGCCGGCGGACGCGGGCGGGGCTGCTGTCGGAGGACATCTCGCTGGACGGGCAGGAACTGTGGGGCAACTACCCGCAGACCTACTCGCTGGTCGGCCTGATCAACTGCGCCAACCTGCTGTCGAAAAGCTGGCAAAGCATCCGGTAATCCTTCCCTCCCTTGATGGGGAGGGACAGGCCGCGCCCGCGGCCAGGGTGAGGCAGTGGGGGTCGGAGTGCTGAGGGCGGGAGGATCGCGACTCCCCCACCCTGATCGCCTTTGGCGATCTGTCCCTCCCCACAAGGGGGAGGGAAGCCGCTCACGCGATGATGTCGGGGTTGAGGTAGTGCTCGATGCGGGCCAGTTCGTCTTTCAGGGCCAACTTCTTGCGCTTGAGGCGGCCGATGATGACGAGGTCGGGCACCGGGCTGGCGGCCAGGGCCTGGATGGCGGCGTCCAGGTCGGCGTGATCCTGGCTCAGGTCCTTCCAGCGGGCCTCGAGGGCCTCTTCGGTGAAGGTCGAGTAGTCGATCATGTACGCCATGTCCTAAGCGAGCGCGGCGGCGAGTTCGGCCAGCGCGTCGGCGGGCGCGGGCTTGTCCCACGCCTGCGAGGCGGCTTCCAGGGCTTCCAGCGCGTGCGCCCCGCCTTGGCCGTGCGACAGATCAGCCAGGGTCTCCAGCAGCAGGCGCTCGGCCGCCAGTTCGAGGCCCTTGACCTCCTCGCGGAGGCTGAGCCGGGCGTCGTCGTCGAACGGCGGCAGGGGCGGCTTCAGGGCGCGGCGAACCTCGCGCAGCGGCTTCAGCGCCGTGGCGTCCCAGGCCCGGGCGGCCTCGGCGGCGCGGGCCAGCAGGACGGGGTCCTTGGTCTCGGCGTAGACGGCCCACAGCAGCAGCGAGGTGTTCTGGCCGTGGTCATCCTGCAGCCTGAGGCAGGCGTCGGGCACGCCGGGCTGGGCATACGCCCTGAGCGCCCATTCCCAGATCGACATCTCAGGCCCCGCCTTTCACGGGGCCCACGTCGAGGCCCCAACGTTTCACCGGCTTCCAGGCCAGGCCGAACAGGTCGAGCGCGCGGCCCACCGACTGGTCCACCATCTCCTCCAGCGACTGGGGCTTGGCGTAGAAGGCCGGCAGCGGCGGCGCGATGACGGCCCCCATCTCGGTCAGCTTCACCATGGTGCGCAGGTGGCCCAGGTGCAGCGGCGTCTCGCGCACCATCAGCACCAGCGGCCGGCGTTCCTTCAGGGTGACGTCGGCGGCGCGGGTCAGCAGTGAGGCCGTCACGCCGGTGGCGATCTCGCTCATCGTGCGCACCGAGCACGGCGCGACGATCATGCCGAGGGTCTGGAACGAGCCGGAAGCGATGGACGCGCCCACGTCGCCCGCCTTGTGCGCCACGTCGGCGCGGGCCTGGACGTCGGCGACCGAAAGCTCGGTCTCCTGGTCCAGGGTCAGCGCGGACGAGCGGCTCATCACGAGGTGGCTCTCGACGCCCAGCTCGCGGCACGCGTCCAGCGCGCGCAGGCCGTAGGCGACCCCGGACGCGCCCGAGATGGCCACGATCAGGCGCGACTTTTCCGAGTTGGCCATACGAGAACTACCGACCCCCGACGCGATCTGGTTCCAGCGGAACCGCGTGCAAACATATGTGATCTGACAGCGGCGGGAAGCGGGTGTTCACTTAGGCGCTGTCCAACTGCGAGGAGGCACTACGCATGGCGCTAGATGCCCGGATCCGTGAACTCGGATCCCGTCACCAGTCCCTGGAACAGGCCATCCAGGACGAGATGAGACGGCCATCTGCCGACGACATCAAACTCAAGGAACTCAAGCGACAGAAGCTGAGGCTGAAGGAAGAGATCGAGACCCTTCGCGGCCACATGCATTAGGGCGCATCCCTCCCCCTGGGGAGGGTGGCGAGCGAAGCGAGACGGGTGGGGATGTGTGGATCATCCCCAGTGTCCGCGCTTATCCGTGACTTCCCCACCCTGCTCGCCGTTGGCGAGCTGTCCCTCCCCGCAGGGGAGGGAAGACCTCGCTAGTCCTCGTCGCCGTCTTCGTCGTCGTGATCGGCGAAGACCGACGCGGCGGTGTGCGTGCGGTGATCCTCGTGATCGTCCTCGGGCTCCTCGACGGGCGCGCCGGTCTCGGCCGCCGGGCGCAGGGTGGCGCCCTCGGGCTCGACGATCCCCTTGCGGGCGTCGTCCTTGGCCTTCTTGTCGGCGGCCTTACGCACCACGGCGTCCAGCTCGAGCTGGGTGGCGAGGCCCAGGGTCACGGGATCGACCGGCTTGATCTGGGCCGAGTTCCAGTGCTGGCGGTTGCGCACCTGGTCGATGGTGGCCTTGGTGGTGCCCAGCAGGCGGGCGACCTGGCTGTCGGCCACTTCCGGGTGGTTGCGGATGAACCAGGCGATGGCGTCCGGGCGGTCCTGGCGACGCGACACCGGCGTGTAGCGCGGCGACTTCTTGACCGGCTTCAGCAGCTCGGCGTGCCGGCTCTTCTGGGCCTTCATCCGGTAGCTGGGGTTCTTCTCGGCCGCGTCGAGCTCGTCGCGCGACAGCTGGCCGTTGGCGATCGGGTCGGCGCCGCGGATGTCGCGCGCCACTTCGCCGTCGGCGATCCCCTTCACCTCGAGCGGGTGCAGAACACAGAAATCGGCGATCTGCTCGAAGGTGAGCGAGGTGTTGTCCACCAGCCAGACGGCGGTCGCCTTGGGCATCAGGATCTGGGTCATGTTTGGACCTTGGAGTCGTGTCTCGAAAACGAAGGCGCCCGGCCTTTCGGCCGGGCGGTGGGTTTCTTTCTATAGGCCGGATAACGCCGACTGAAAACGGGATTTCTCGCCGCTAGCCGATGATCACCCAGCCGTCGCCCAGCGCGCTCATCTGGACGCCCACCAGGATCACCTGGTCGCTGGCCCCGCCCAGGGTCAGCACGGTGTCGGCGCCCACCTGGGCCACGGTGTAGGTCGTCCCCACGTCCAGCAGAACGCGGTCGCCCTCCGCGAAATTGAAGTCGGTGATGCGGTCGATGTCGGCGCCGGTGAAGCTGTGGAACAGGTCGGCGCCGGCGCCGCCGGCCATGGTGTCGTTCCCACGGTCGCCCGAGACATAGTCGGCTCCGGCGTCGCCCATCAGGCTATCGGCGCCCTGGCCGCCGCGCAGGGTGTCGGCCCCCTCGCCGCCGATCAGGACGTCGTCGCCCAGGTTGCCGTAGACGAGGTCGGTCCCCTCGTTGCCGTAGAGGACGTCGTTGTCCTTGCCGCCCACGACCCAGTCGTCGCCGCCGCCGCCGAAGGCGGTGTCGTTGCCCATGTTGCCGTTGATGTCGTCGAACGACGCGCCGCCGAGGATGGAGTCGGCGCCCTCGTCGCCGCGCAGATAGCCCGAGCCCGATCCGCCATCGATGGTGTCATTGCCCGCGCCGGCCGCGACCCGGTCGGCGCCGGGGCCGCCGTCGATCGAATTGTCCACCGCATTGCCGTTGATGGTGTCGGCGCCGAAGCCGCCGATGGCGTTCTCGATCTTCGCGCCCTGGGCCACGGCCACGTTGCCCACCAGCGCGCCGACGTTGGAGAAGAAGCCCTCGCGCAGGTCGATGGTCTGGTTCTGGGAGTAGCCCGAGAAGTCGAAGGTGTCGTTGCCGCCGGCGTCCCAGACCGCGAACACGACCCGCGACGAGCTGTTCGCGATCGCGAACCATGCCCGCTCGGCGTTCGAGTTGAAGCCGTAGGTGGTGTCGCCCGTGCGGGTCGACATGTTGGCGCCATACTCGATCTGGATGGCCCGGATGTCGTCCATCTGCGGCGCGGCCGGGAACGTTGTCCCGTAGCTGGCGCCGGTGTTGGTCGCCGAGAAGTAGCTCATCACCGTGTACTGGCGGCTGTCCTCGAAATACTCGGCGTCGGCCGCATAGGTGATGACCGTGTCCTCGTCGGCGTTGTAGTCGCCGGGGTGCGCGAGCCCGATGGCGTGGCCGATCTCATGCAGCAGCACCTGCATGCCCTGGTTGTTCACGACCGGGAACGAATTGGTCCCAACGGTCAGGTTCACCCACACGTCCCCGCTGCTCTCGGACCGGCCGGGATAGAAGGCGAAGGCCGAGGAGCCCTTGGCGCCGTCGGTATAGTTGGCCAGCAGGATCTGGGCGGCGTTGGAATAGGCGTCCTCGCCGGTGTCGCCGAAGCCCACCCGCTGGAACCGGATGTTCGCCGCGTCGGACCAGCCCTGCATCGCAAGCTCGGTGGCCGCGATCTGGGCCGCGTTGAAGCGCTGGAAGCCGCTGGTGTCAGACGGCATCTGGGTCGGCTCGGACGCCCGGAACGCGTAGGTGACGGTGTAGGCTTGGCCCGCCACGCCGCCCCATCCGGGATAGGGCTGCATGGTGACGGGATCGAACCCGGTCATCTGCAGGCCGGCGCGGTCGCTCGTGAAGCTGGGCTTGCCGTTGGCCGTCGGTCCGGCGCGCTCGTCGGCGTTCAGGTAGGACTCGAAGGGCGGCGCGCCTGTTTCGACGACGATGGCCGCGCCGGCGCACAGCGGGCAGCTGCAGGCCGCGCCATCGGCGGCGAAGGCGCGGACGGCCAGGTCGGTTTCGGTCAGGGACGCGGGACTGGACTCGCTGGGCATTTCCACACTCTAGGTCTACCCATCCCCTTCAATTCCTTAAGGGAACGGGTGAATCCGCACCACGCGGACCCCGTGCGGCCGTGACGCGCACGTGTTGAAGATACGCCCGGCCCGCAATCACGGATTTGCCGACAGTGCCGCACTTTCCGCAGAACGGCTAGATGAGCCGCCCTTCCCCCGCTTTCGCAGCGCGTGGGCGCGGCGTAGGCTGCCCGCGGAACGGCTGGCGAGGCCCATGACCGCGGACGGCAGCGATCCCAAGGCGGACGGACGGGTGCTGGGCGCCCTGAAAGCCTGGCTGCCGGTCGTCACGGTGGCCGCCGGGGGCGTCTGGGCCGTGTTCGTCTATTTCGACGGGCGGGAGCCGCCGGCCAAGGCGCCCGCCGCGACGGCTCCGGCGACCGCGTCCCCCGTCACGGCCATCCCGGCCAACCCCGACGTCGACAAGCGCAAGTTCGCGATCTTCACCGAGGCCTCGCAGGTCGCCTCGACCCTGGCCAACACCCCCGTGGGCACGCCCGCCTGGGCGACCGCCGAGGCGCGGTTCTGGCAGCTCTACTGGGGCGAGATGTCGATCTACGAGAAGGGCGCCGTCGAGGACCGCATGGTCAAGTTCGGCAATGCGCTGAAGGCCCACAAGGCCGCGCCCAGCGACGATACCGCCGGCGACCTGCAGCTGGCGTCGCTGAGGCTGGGGCGGGCGTTACGGGACGAGCTAAGCCCTTGAGCCTTCCCTGCTTCCGCTGCGCAGGGACAGGCGACTAAGCCAGCGGCATCCGCCCGACGATCTTCAGGCCATAGCCCGCCGAGGCCGGCAGCACGGTCTGCGAGCTGCTGAGCAGCATCATGTCGCGCACGCCCAGGTCCAGCAGGATCTGGGCGCCGATGCCGTAGTCGCGCAGCACGTTTTCGGTGTGGTCGACCGGGGCCTGGCCGTAGCGCTCGCTGAGCCAATGCGGGTTGCTGTCGCGGATGAACACCGCCACGCCGGCGCCGTCGTAGGCGGCCAGGGCCTTCAGCGCGCGGGGCACGTACTCGCGCCGCGTCTCGACCGCGCCCAGCATGTCGGCGGCCATGTCCACGCGGTGCATGCGGACCAGAGTGGCCGTGTCGGGATCGATCTTGCCCTTGGTGAGCACCACGTGCTCGGTCTGGTCGATCGAGTTGCGGTAGATCACCATCCGGAACCTGCCGCCGTAGGCGCTCTCGAACGGCGTCTCCAGCACCCGCTCCACCTGCCGCTCGGTGCGACGGCGGTAGGCGATCAGGTCGGCGATCGTGCCGATCTTCAGGCCGTGCAGCTGGGCGAAGGCGACGAGATCGGGCAGGCGCGCCATCGACCCGTCGTCCTTCATGATCTCGCAGATCACGCCGGCGGGGTTCAGGCCGGCCATGCGGCTGATGTCGACGGCGGCCTCGGTGTGGCCGGCGCGGACCAGCACGCCGCCATCGCGCGCCACCAGCGGGAACACGTGGCCCGGCGAGACGATGTCGTCCACGCCCTTGGTGGGATCCACCGCCACCGCGATCGTGTGGGCCCGGTCGTGGGCCGAAATGCCCGTCGTCACGCCCTCGCGGGCCTCGATCGAGACGGTGAAGGCCGTGCCGTGACCCGAGCCGTTTTCGTGCGCCATGGGCGGCAGTCGCAGCTGGCGGGCGCGCTCGCCGGTGATCGACAGGCAGATCAGGCCGCGCGCGTGCTTGGCCATGAAGTTGATCTGCTCGGGCGTGGCGAACTGGGCCGGGATGATGACATCACCCTCGTTTTCCCGGTCCTCGGCGTCGACGAGGATGTAGGGTCGCCCGTTGCGGGCGTCCTCGATGATGTCCTCGATGGGGCTGATCGCGCCCTTCACAGGGTCTTCGTCGGAGCCCGAGGGCGGCACGAGGTAGGGGCGTTTCATCGCGATAGGGCTTTCATCTGGGCGAACTCGACCACCTGTTCGGCGACGGTGGCGAGCTGCCAGGCATCCTTCTGGTCTCGGCAGTCGCCGGCCTCGTCGAACAGGCTGGTTCCCGCATTCAGGGCCGCTCCGAACGGCGTCGGCCAGCCCCTCAGGGCATGTATGATCGCACGCAGCGCCATCAAGGTCGTCCCCGCGGCCTGCCAGCCGTCGGCGGTGATGATCGTGCCCACCGCCCTGTGGCTGAGGTAGGGGTCGGCGTCGGTGCGGGTGAGTTCCAGCGTGTCGAGGGCGTTCTTGATCACCCCCGAGATCGAGCCGTGATAGCCGGGGCTGGCCACGATCACGCCGTCGGCGCGGCGGATGGCGTCAGCCAGTTCCTGCTGGGACGCGTTGGTTTCGCCGGGGCGCGGGTCGAAGATCGGCAGGCCCGACAGGAAGGCGCCGCCCAGGAGGTGCGTCTCGGCCCCCTTCGCTTCGGCCGCCTTCAGCGCGCAGATCAGCGCTTTCTCGGTGGTTGAGCCCGCGCGCACGGTTCCGCCGAGGCCGACGATGAGGGGTTTCGTTGTCATCCTTCAGCGCATAGCGCGCCAGACGCGCCCCCTCCACCACTTCGTGGTCCCCCTCCCCCGCGAGCGGGTGAGGAACTCGGCCATTCGAGGCGTCCAGTTCCTCCCCCATGCCCATGGGGGAGGGGGACCGCGTAGCGGTGGAGGGGGCGTCTCACGCCGTCTCGGTTTCGGCGGCGAACACTTTCTTCAGCTCGGTCTTGAGGATCTTGCCGTTGGCGTTGCGGGGCAGCGTCTCGGGCCAGAAGGCCACCTTTACCGGCACCTTGAACGCCGCCAGCCGTTCGCGGACGAAGGCGCGCAGCTCGGCCTCGGTGGCCGTGCCGCCCGGCTTGAGGTGGACCACCGCGCCCGGTTCCTCGCCCAGCGTCTTGTGCGGGATGCCGACGATGGCGGCGTCCATCACGTCGGGGTGGTCGTAGAGGACGTTCTCGACCTCGACGCAGTAGATGTTCTCGCCGCCGCGGATCAGCATGTCCTTTGCCCGGTCGATGATGAAGAGGAAGCCCTCCTCGTCGATCCGCGCCAGGTCGCCGGTGCGCAGCCAGCCGTCCTGGAAGGTCTCGGCGGTGGCCTCGGGCTTGTTCCAGTACAGCTTCACCACCTGCGGGCCCTTGACCCACAGCTCGCCGACGCTTCCGACCGGCAGGATGGTCTTGCCGTCGGCCGGGTCGCGCACGTGCATCTCGCCCACGGGGGCGGCGGGGCCGGCGCTGTCGGGGCGGTTCTCGTAGTCGCGGCCCAGGTGGCTGGTGAAGGTGGCCGTGGTCTCGGTCATGCCCCAGCCGTTGCCGGGCTGCGAGCCGGGGAAGATCTCGGCGATCTTGCGCACCAGTTCGGGCGCCGACGGGGCGCCGCCGTAGGTCACCGCCACCAGCGACGAGAGGTCGTACTTCGCGCGCGCCGGATGCTCGATCAGTTGCCAGGCGATGGTCGGGACCCCGCCGGTCGCGGTGACCTTCTCACGCTCGATCAGCTTCATGGCCGGCTCGGCGTCCCAGCGGCGCATCAGCACGATCTTGCCGCCCGAGTTCATCGTCGGGCCCAGGGTCGCCGACAGGCCGGTGGCGTGGAACATGGGCACGACCAGCAGGGTGCAGCGCTGGGGAACCTTCAGCGGATCCATCTCGGGCAGCGGCTCGCCCGCGCGCAGGAAGTTCCGCGCCGCCGAGATACCGCCGGCGCCGATGTTGGAGGTCATGTTGCGGTGAGTGCCGAGCGCGCCCTTCGGCCGCCCGGTCGTGCCGGACGTGTAGAGGATGGTGGCGTCGTCCTCGGGGCCCAGCGGAACGTCGGGCATCGCCTGTTCCGGCAGGCTGCCCCAGCTGTTCACGACGCCGATCGCGTCCTCCAGCCGCTCGCACTTGATCGGCAGACCGGGAGCGGCGTGGCGGGTGACGTAGACCTTTTCGAGGTCGGGCAGCTTCTCCAGAAATTCCTCGACCCGGTCCAGGCGCTCGTCGTCGACGAAGGCGACCTTGGTCCCGGAGTCGGCCAGGCCGTATTCCAGCTCGGCGCCCGTCCACCAGGCGTTCAGCGGCGTCACGATGGCGCCCACCAGCTGGCCGGCCCAGAAGCAGACGGCCCATTCCGGCAGGTTGCGCATGATCACGGCGACCCGGTCGCCCTTCTTCACGCCGTCGGCGATGAGGCGGTGGGCCAGGGTGATGGTGGCGCGGCCGAACGCGTCGTAGGTGGCGCGGTCGTCGTCGTAGACCAGGAACTCGCGGTCCTTGAACCGCTGGCCGTTCAGGAACACGTCGCGAAGGGTGGGCGGGGCGTTCTTCCAGGTCTTCGTCGGGATGCCGCGGATGACCTGTTCCTCGATCTCGAAGGGCGAGCCGGGGCCGGTCAGGCGCGCATGCGCCTCGGCGATCGACATCACGGGCCAGGACTTGGGGGAATCGGTCATCGAAGCGCCTCTAGGGGTCGGACCCTGCGTTAGCCTACAAGGCGCTCCGCACGTCGGTCCGGGAAAAATCGTCCCCTACGAACAGCAGCGGACAGCTGTATCTCTGGGCCACTTCGTAGGCGAAACAATCGCCGTAGTTCAGGGCGGCCGGATGCACGCCCTTGCCCCAGGTTGCATAGGCCTTCGCCATAGCCACGGCCGTCGCCTGGGTGACCGGAACAACCTGCCACTGCAGGTCCCGCACAAGACGGTCCATCTCGGCCTGCAGATTGCGGCGCGCGGCCACGATCAGGGCTTCGGCGAGGGTTCCCGCCGAGATCAGCAACTCGGTGTCGCTCATCAACCGTGTGACGCAGGCGTCGGCTGCGGGTTCACGAGCGGCGATCGCCATCAAGGCGGAGGTGTCTATGGCGATCAATCGGGAAGGCCGTCGTCGTCGTAGAGGAAGTCCTGGCTACGCGCCGCGTCGGGTCCGGGCATGATGTTCGCGGGGCCGGTCCGCATGACGTCCTCCAACGCGCGGCGGCGCCGTTCCATGTCTATGGCGCCGACCACCGGCTGGAGCCGCACCACCTCGTGGCCATGACGGGTCAGCACGACCTCCTCGCCCGCCTCGGCCCGGCGGACAAGGTCGGTCAGCTGGGCCTTTGCTTCACTGAGGGAGACGCGCATGAGACGCCCTTTTGGACCATCAAGTGGACCAATATAGGACGATGGGTGGCGTCAGGCAACGTCATGCCTTCTCGGTCGCCCTTCGCGCCGCGTAGTGGTCGCGGATTTCGCCCAGTTCCTTGGCGAAGCGCTTGCGGGCTTCCTCCTGGAGCTTGGGGATGTGGTAGTTCGGGAAGAGGTCGTTGTCGGGCGTGTAGTCCTTCAGCACCTGCTTCGCGAGGGTCACCTTGTGGACCTCGGTGGGGCCGTCGGCGATGCCCATGACCAGAGCCGAATTGACCATCCGCATGAACGGCATCTCGTTCGAGACGCCCAGCGCGCCGTGCAGGTGGGCCGCCTTCTGGGCCACGTCGCCGTAGACCTTGGGCATGGCCACCTTGATGGCGGCGATGTCCTTGCGGACCTTCTGGTAGTCCTTGTGCTTGTCGATCAGCCAGGCGGTGCGCAGCACCAGCAGGCGGAAGCTCTCCACCGCGATCCAGCTGTCGGCGATCTGTTCCTGCACCATCTGCAGGTCGGCGAGGCGCCCGTCGCGGGTGGTGCGCGACACCGCGCGCTGGCACATCAGATCCAGGGCATGACGGCAGGCGCCGACGGTGCGCATGGCGTGGTGCACGCGGCCGCCGCCCAGCCGCACCTGGGCGATCACGAAGGCCGCGCCGCGGTCGCCCAACAGCGCGTCATAGGGCAGGCGCACGTTGTTGTAGCGGACGTAGGCCTCGTTCCCG
The DNA here is from genome assembly GCF_965284355.1 of Phenylobacterium sp. Taxonomy (NCBI): domain Bacteria; kingdom Pseudomonadati; phylum Pseudomonadota; class Alphaproteobacteria; order Caulobacterales; family Caulobacteraceae; genus Phenylobacterium; species Phenylobacterium sp. The sequence continues at coordinate 2,412,267 of NZ_OZ260078.1, forward strand.
CCGCCGATCTCGCCGCCCGCGCCCACGGCGACGTTGCGGATGATTTCGACCCCGGGGGTGTCGGTGGGCACCAGGAAGATCGAGGTGCGCCGGTACGGGTCCTTCGCGTCGGGATCGGTGATGGCGTAGAGCACCAGCACCTTGGAATACTTGGCGTTGGTCGAGAACCACTTCTCGCCGTTGATCACCCACTCATTGCCGTCCAGCACCGCGCGAGTGGTGAAGGTGAGCGGGTCAGAGCCGCCGGTGGGTTCGCTCATGGAGAAGGCCGAGCGGATCTCGCCGTTCAGCAGCGGCCAGAGGTATTTCTCCTTCTGCGCGTCGGTGCCGTAGTGGGCGATGATCTCGGCGTTGCCGCTGTCCGGCGCCTGGCAGCCGAACACCGAGGGGGCCAGGCTGTTGCGGCCCAGCTTCTCGTTCATCAGCGCCAGCTTGAGCTGGCCATAGCCCTGGCCGCCCAATTCAGGCCCCAGGTGGCAGGCCCACAGGCCCTCAGCCTTCACCTTGTCCTGCAGCGGCTTGATGAATTTCTTCCGGCCCTCGGTGGAGAACACGGCCATGCCGAGGTGCGACAGCGGCTCGACCTCGTCGCGCATGAAGTCCTCGATCCAGTCCAGCTTCTTCTGGAACTCAGGATCGGTCTCGAAATCCCACGCCATGCGCTTTCTCCCCGGCGGCAGCTTTTCGTATTTTTGGTATGCTATGCCCGGGTCGCGGCAAATTCAAACATTGTTCGGATGGCTGATTCAGAACGCGCCGCTGCGGCCCTGGCCAGAGGCGAAGCGTGTGGCGCCCTCCACGGCCGAGCCGGTGCGCAGGGTCTCCATGCCGACCTTGACCTCGTAGGCGGTGGCTTCGTCCCAATCGAGCGACCACTGCTCCAGGGCCGAGAGCCGGTCGTTGCGCAGGCAGAGCTGCGGGAAGGCCGAGAGCTGGCGGGCAAGCTCCAGAGCGGCGTTCAGCGCCTCGCCCTTCGGCACGACACGGTTGGCCAGGCCGATGGCCAGGGCCTCCTCGGCGTCCACGGGGCGGCCGGTGAGGATCAGGTCCATGGCCCGCGAGTGGCCGATGAGGCGCGGCAGCCGGACGGTGCCCAGGTCGATCAGCGGCACGCCGAAGCGGCGGCAGAACACGCCAAAGATCGCGTCCTCGGCCGCCACGCGCAGGTCGGCCCAGCAAGCGACTTCCAGCCCACCCGCCACCGCATGGCCTTCGACCGCAGCGATCACCGGCTTGCCCAGGCGCAGGCGGGTGACGCCCATGGGCCCGAAGTCGCCGTCCGGCTTCACCGGGTTGCCCCGGCCTTCGCTGATGCCTTTCAGATCGGCGCCGGCGCAGAAATAGCCGCCCCGGCCGGTCAGCACCGCCACGTCCAGGCCCTCGTCGGCATCGAACCGCTTGAACACGTCGTAGAGCTCGCGCGCGGTGGCGCCGTCGTAGGCGTTGCGCCGCTCGGGGCGCTCGACGGTGACGATGGCGATGCGGCCGTCGGTCTCGTAGCTGACGTTCGACATGGGGGCGCCTCCTGCTGCTTGCGCATCGTCGCGCTTGCGACAGCGGGGAACGCAAGGGCAAATGCGGGAAGTTTGGGAGGAACGGTATGGGCAAAGCCAAAGAGCACGGCTTCTCGAAGGAGCGCCTGGCGCGGATCGACAGGTTCCTGGACGAGAAGTACGTGGCCGCCGGCCGCCTGCCGTGCGCCCAGTTCCTGCTCGCCCGCAACGGCGAGGTGGTGCACCAGACGATCCTGGGCCAGCAGGACCCCGAGCGGGGCGTGAAGCTGGCCGAGGACACGGTCTACCGCATCTATTCCATGACCAAGCCGGTCACCTCGGTGGCGCTGATGCAGCTGGTCGAGGAAGGGGTCGTGGCCCTGGACGATCCCGTGGCGCGCCACATCCCCGAGTGGAAGGACCTGGGCGTCTTCTCCGCCGGGACCGGCCCCTACCTGACCACGCCGCCCAGCCGGCCGATGCAGGTGGTCGATCTGCTGCGCCACACGTCGGGCCTGACCTACGGCTTCCAGAACCGCACCAACATCGACGCCGCCTATCGCAAGCTCAAGCTGGAGGCGATGCACGGCGAGCACGACCTGGAAGCGATGATCCAGATGCTGGCCAGGCTGCCGCTGGAGTTCTCGCCCGGCGAGGCTTGGAACTATTCGGTGGCCACCGACGTCTGCGGCTATCTGGTGCAGAAGCTCTGCGGCAAGCCGCTGGACCAGGCGTTGCAGGAGCGGATCTTCGACCCCCTGAAGATGGTCGACACCGGCTTCCACGTTCGCGACGACCAGCGGGCCCGCTTCGCCGCCTGCTATGACGCCGCCCCCGGCGGCAAGCTGAAACTGCAGGACGACGCCCAGAAGAGCCCCTACCTCGCCCCGCCCAAGCTGCTGTCCGGCGGCGGCGGGCTGGTAGGCACGGCGGCCGACTACATGCGCTTCGCCACGATGCTGGTGAACGGCGGCGAACTGGACGGCGCGCGCATCCTGGCGCCCAAGACCATCGAGCTGATGGCCTCCAACCACCTGCCCGGGGGCAAGGATCTGACCGAGCTGTCGCGCTCGCTGTTCTCGGAGAGCACCAACGCCGGCGTCGGCTTCGGCCTGGGCTTCGCCACCGTGTTCGACCCGCCGCAGACCCTGATCCCCTGCAGCTACGGCGAGTTCTACTGGGGCGGGGCGGCCTCGACGGCCTTCTGGGTCGATCCCGTGGAGCAGGTGACGGCGGTCTTCATGACCCAGCTGCTGCCCTCGTCCACCTATCCGATCCGGCGCGAGCTCAGGACGCTGGCTTACTCGGCGCTGATGGAGACGTACGGGTAGCGGCCTCGGCCGCCACCTCGGACTCTTCCACGCCCGACGGCGGCGCCATCCCGGTGTCCGCGGCCTCGCCATGGGGCATCGTCGGCAGCATCCGCGACTTCCGCCAGCCGCCCCAGCGGTAGTAGGCGGCCGACAGCGCCAGCGACACCAGGCTGCCGACCGGGAAGGCGATCCAGACCGCGTCGGCGCCCAGCGTCGGCTCCAGCAGGTTGGCCAGCGGCACCCGGAAGCCCCACAGCGCGATGATCATGGCGATCAGCGGCGGCCAGACCGCGCCGGTGGCGCGCACGATCCCCGAGAAGATGAACGCCATGCCGAAGGGGATGAAGCCCCACAGCACGATGGAATTGATGTGCACCGCGATCGGCAGCGCCGCGCTGCCCGCCGGCAGGAACGCCTGCAGGATGAACGGATCCAGCAGATAGATGATCACGATCGGCGTGGCCGAGAAGACGGCGGCGTACAGCACGCCGGTCTTCGCGATCTTGCTCACCCGGTCCATGTTGCCCGCGCCGACGTTCTGGGCCGCCATGGACGACACCGCCGCGCCCAGCGCCATCGCCGGCATCTGCACATACGTCCACACCTGTACGGCCGCGCCATAGGCCGCCGCGGTGGTCGAGCCATAGCCGTTGACCAAGCTCATCATCGTCACCGCCGCCAGGCTGATGACGATCATCTGGAAGGCCATGGGCAGGCCCTTAAAGACGAGGTTCCGCACCACCTGCCAGTCCGGCCGGAAGGCGCGCCACTCGGCGGGCGTCAGCATCAGGATGCTCTTGCGGCGATAGAGGTGGATCACCATCACCGTCAGGGTCGTGCTCTGGGCGATCAGGGTGGCGGTCGCCGAACCCACGATGTCGAGTTTGGGGAACGGCCCGACGCCGATGATCAGCAGCGGGTTGAGCGTCACCTCCAGCAGCACCGCCACCAGCGAGAAGTAGAAGGGCGTGCGCGAGTCCCCCGCCCCGCGCTGGGCCATCATCAGGAAGGCGAAGCCGTAGACGATCGGGATCGCGGTGAAGATCACGCGCAGGTAGGCGATGGCGTCGCGCTTGGCGTCGGGCGGCGTGGCCATGCCGGTGAGGATGGCCGGCGTCAGGTGGTAGCCGGCGACGCCGATCAGCGTGGACAGGAGCAGGAAGAAGACGGTGGCCGTGCCCACCACCCGGCGGGCCATGTCGCGGTCGCCGGCCCCCACGGCCTGGCCGATCATGATGTTGGCGGCCATGCTCATGCCGAACATCGCGCCCAGCATCAGGAAGAATATCTGGTTGGAGTTGGAGATGGCGGTCAGCGCCGCCTCGCCCAGCACGTGGCTGACCCACACCGCGTTGGCCGTGCCGTTCAGGGACTGCAGGATGTTGGAGCCCATCACGGGCAGGGCGAAGAGGATCAGCGTCTTGCCGATCGGCCCCGTGGTCAGGTCGGGCATCTTGCGGCCGCCGGGGCCCATGCCCGGCCCGCGCGCCGCTCCCGCCTGACTGCTCAAGTGATTGCTCCCCCTATGTACCGACGCTTCTAAAGGCCGCCCGCCCTTCGGTTCAAGCGTGGCGCACGGCCACAGCCCGGCTTGAGGCGTCAGGGTTTCGCTGCTTAAGGAAGCGGCATGACCGTCCAGATCCTCCAGTTCGGAACCACCGGCCAACTCGGCGTGGAGCTGTTGCGCCAGGCGCCCGGCCACGACGTATCGGTGACCGCGCTGAGCCGCGCCGAGGCCGACCTGTCCGATCCCGCCGGCTGTGCGGCGAAGGTGCGGGAGGTCCGGCCTGACGTGGTGGTGATCGCTGCGGCCCACACCGCCGTCGACCTGGCCGAGAGCGAGACCGACCTGGCCCGCGCCATCAACGCGACCACGCCCGGGGCCATCGCGGCGGCTGCCGCCGAGGTGGGCGCGGCGGTGATCAACGTCTCGACCGACTATGTCTTCGACGGCGACGGCGGCGCGCCCTACGCCGAGACGGCGGCGACCAACCCGCTGAACGCCTATGGCCGCACCAAACTGGAGGGCGAGAGCGCCGTCGCCGCCGCGAACCCGCGCAGCCTCAGCATCCGCACCTCCTGGGTCGTCTCGCCCCACGGCAAGAACTTCGTGAAGACCATGCTGCGGGTGGCCGCCGCCGGGAACCCGCTGAAGGTGGTCGACGACCAGTCGGGCCGCCCGACCTCGGCCGCGGACCTCGCGGGCTTCATCTTGGCAGTCGCTCCGAAGCTGTCGGCCGCGAAAGCCGGCGACCCGCTGTTCGGCGTCGTCCACTTCGCCAACTCGGGCGAGGTGACCTGGCGCGACTTCGCCATCGAGATCTTCGCCCAGGCGCTGGGCGACAAGGCGCCCGAGGTGGGCGGCCAGAAGACCGCCGACTACGTGACCCCCGCGCGGCGCCCGCTGCGCGCGACTATGGATCTGTCGCGGCTGGAGCAGGTCTACGGCGTGACGCCTCGGCACTGGAAAGAGGCGCTGCGGGATATCGTGGCTGAGCTAAAGGTCGCGACCTGATTGTCATCCCGGTTTCGCCGCCAGGCGAAGACCGGGACCCACGGCCGAACGCGGAGCTACCCGCTCACCCCAGCACAGAGCCTGATCGTGGGTCCCGGTCTTTGGCTGTGCCAAAACCGGGATGAAAGCCGTTGGTAGGGCTACGCCTGCGCCAACCGGCTCTTCACCCGCCCGTAGAGCAGGTAGACCAGCGCGCCGAGGACGTTCGCGCCCAGGAAGAACAGCATCGTCTGGGTCTGCAGGCTGGCGAACAGATAGATGCAGCCGGCGATGGTCAGCGGCGCGACCACCCAGACCAGCGGCGTCACGAAGGGGCGCGGCAGCTCGGGCGAACGGCGGCGCAGCACCATCACCGCGAAGGCCACGGCGATGAACGCCACAAGTGTGCCGGCGTTGGCCAGCGAGGCGATCTCGTCCAGCGGCACCAGGCCGGCGAAGACGGCGGCCACGACGCCGGTGAAGATGGTCACCATGGTCGGCACGCCGCGGCCGTCGACCTTGGCCAGGCCTTGCGGCAGCAGGCCGTCGCGGGCCATGGCGAAGAACACCCGGCTCTGGCCGAACATGAAGACCATGATGACGGTGGGCATCGCCACGACCGCGGCGCCCGCGATGATGGCCGCCGGGCCCGGCTGGCCCAGCTGCTTCAGGGCGTAGGCCAGCGGCTCGGGGCTCTTGGAGAAGGGCTCGTAGGGCACCACGCCCAGCGCCGCGGCGGCGATGACCATGTAGATCAGGGTGCACAGCGCCATCGAGCCCACGATGCCGATGGTCAGGTCGCGCTTGGGGTTCTTGGCCTCCTCGGCCGCGGTCGAGATGGCGTCGAAGCCGTAGAAGGCGAAGAAGATGATCGCCGCCGCGCCCATCACTCCGTACTTCTTGCCGTCGATCTCGTGGGCGCCGAACCCGAACGGCGCGAACGGCTGGAAGTTGGCCGCATCGAAGTGCGGGATCGTGAAGGCCACGAAGGCGGCCAGCGCCACCAGCTTCACGCACACCAGGATGAAGTTGACCGTGGCGCTCTCGCGGGTGCCCAGCAGCAGCACGCCGGTGACCACCAGCGCGATGAAGATCGCCGGCACGTCGATCGCCCCGCCGTTCAGCAGCAGCTCGGGCACGCCGGCGCCGCGCAGCAGGCCCGAGGCGTAGCCGGACCAGCCCACGGCCACCGCGCTGCAGACCAGGGTGTATTCCAGGATCAGCCCGACGCCGACGATCCACGCCAGGGTCTCGCCCAGGGTGACGTACGAGTAGGTGTAGGCGCTGCCGGCCTGGGGGGTCAGGCTGGCCATCTCGGCGTAGCAGAGGGCCGCGCCGGCGCAGATGACGCCCGCCACGGCGAACGACAGGATCACCGCTGGGCCCGCCAACCCCGCCGCCACGCCGGTCAGGGTGTAGATGCCGGTGCCGATGATCGCGCCGACGCCCAGCGCCAGCAGATGCGGCCAGCCCAGGGTGGCCTTCAGGCCGCCGCCATGGGCGGGCGCGGCCAGCTCCAGCGGCTTGCGACGCGTGATGAAACTCATGTGATCCCCTCTCCGGCCCCTTTGGCTGGGTGTCGCCGGTTCCTTGAGGCGTCATTTGCGCTGAGCTTGGCCGGACTGCCAAGCCTTGCCCTGAAACGCTTGTCCCGCGGGCGAACACACGCCAGCTTGGCCGCCTTTCGGGGAGAAATCGCATGCGCCGCCACCTGTTCGCCGCCGCCGTCTTCGTGCTGGCCGCCGGGCCGGCGCTGGCCGACGATGCCGCGATCTCGAAACTGGCCTCGGATTACGACGCCTGGCTGCTGGCCGAGGACCCGATCACGGCCGGACGGCAAGGCGACCGCGCCGCGCTCTCGAAACTGCCCGAGGTGACCCCCGCGGCCGACGCGCGGCGGCTGGCGGCGCTGAAGGCGTTCCAGGCCCGGCTGGTCGCGATCCCGGCGCAGGGCCTGTCGGACAACGCCGCGCTCAACCGCGGCTACATGGCCTGGGAGCTGGAGAGCCGCGTCGGGCAGATCCAGTTCGACACCGCCCGCATGCCGGTCTCGTCGGACGGCGGCTTCGAGGATCTTCTGAACTACGTCGCCTCGACCACGCCGATGCGCGGGGTGGCCGACGCCGAGGCGTGGATCGCCCGGCTGGAGGCGCTGCCCGGCTACTATCGCGACAACGTCGCCAACGCCCGGCGCGGCATCAAGACCGGCTTCACCCAGCCCAAGCCCACCATCAACATCATCCTGGCCCGGGCCAAGGCCGCGGCGGCCGCGCCGATCGACGGCGACCCGCTGCTGCGGCCGTTCCGCACCCGGCCCGACGGCGTCGCCGCCGACCGCTGGGCGGCGCTGGCCGCGCGCGCCGAGACCGTGGTCCGCGAGAAGATCCGCCCCGTCCAGCGAGAGTTCGCGACCTTCATCGAGACCGAGTATGCGCCGGCCGCCCGCAAGGGCCTGGGCGTGCGCGTCACGCCCGGCGGCGAGGCGTTCTATCGCTTCGCGGTGAAGGACTTCACGACCACCGACAAGACCCCCGACGAGGTCTTCGCCCTGGGCGAATCCGAGGTGGCCCGCATCCGCGCCCAGATGCTCGTGATCATGAAGGAGACGGGGTTCACCGGCGACCTGCCCGCCTTCATCGCCATGCTGCGCAAGGACCCGAAGTTCTACGCCAGGAGCCGCCAGGAGTTGCTGGAGAAGGCCTCCGAGATCGCCAAGCGGATCGACGACAAGCTGCCCGGCTACTACGGAACCCTGCCCCGCCTCACCTACGGCGTGCGGCCCGTGCCCCCCGAGATCGAGGCGGCCTATACCACCGGCCGCTACTTCCAGGGCTCGCCAGATCAGGGGGTAGCCGGTGGGTATATGGTCAACACCTATGCGCTGGACCAGCGGCCGCTCTACGAGCTGCCGGCCCTGACCGCCCACGAAGCCGTCCCCGGACACCACCTGCAGATCGCCCTGGCCCAGGAGCTGAAGGACGTGCCGATGTTCCGGCGCGAGGGCGGGGTCACGGCCTTCGTGGAGGGCTGGGGCCTCTATTCCGAGAAGATGGCCGGCGACATGGGCATCTACCGCGACGCCTACGAGCGCTTCGGCCAGCTCAGCTACGAGATGTGGCGCGCATGCCGCCTCGTGGCCGACACGGGCATCCACTGGAAGGGCTGGGACCGAAAACAGGCCGAGGCGTGTTTCCTGGAGAACACCGCGCTGGCCCCGCTCAACATCACCGTCGAGGTCGACCGCTACATCTCCTGGCCCGGCCAGGCGCTGGCCTACAAGATCGGCGAGCTCAAGTTCCTGGAGCTGAAGGCCCGCGCCCGCGCCAAGCTGGGCGAGCGCTTCGACATCCGGAGATTCCACGACGCCGTCCTGCTGGCCGGCCCCCTGCCGATGTCTATGCTGGACGCCCGCATCGACGCCTGGATCGCGGCCGAGGCGTCGAAGTAGCGGACCTTCCAACTCCAATTCTCTGAACGTCATGGCCGGGATACGGCTCGCCGGGCAGGCGCAACCACACGCCTGTCGGGAAGGTGACACATCCGTCAACTTGCATCTGAACATTGATTAGAAATAATGATGCAACGTCGATCTGCTGGACTATGTTTTCGAGCAACACGCAATTCTAGGGTTGAACCCGGACGGGGCACGAATCTCCGCCGCGGCCCATGGGAGGACTATGGAATGATGCAGATGCGCCTTTCCGCCCTGGCCACGGCGGCCGCGACCGCTCTTCTGGCCGGCTGCGCCAGCGACAGCTCGGCGCCCAATGCGCTCTCCGCCGCGACCCCGACCTCGACGACCGAGGGCGCCAGGACGGCGATGCCGCTGCAGATCGACAATTTCATGCTCGCCGACCAGCACTACATGGGTCACGAGCTGTATCGCGAGGCCGGCGACGCCAAGGCCGTCGTGCTCATCACCCACGGCAACGGCTGCCCGATCGTGCGCAACCTGGCCCCCAAGGTGAAGGAGCTGCGCGCCAAGTACGAGCCCATGGGCGTCAAGTTCATGATGCTCAACTCGAACCTCCAGGACAGCGCCGAGGAGGTGGCCAAGGAGGCCGCCGAGTACGGCTACGACCTGCCCATCCTGATGGACAAGAACCAGCTGGTCGGCGAGCAGCTGGGCGTCACCCGCACGGCCGAGTTCTTCGTGATCGATCCGAAGACCTGGAAGGTCGTCTATCGCGGCCCGCTGGACGACCGGCTGGACTACGGCGCGCAGAAGGCGGTCGCGAGCCACGCCTGGACCGCCGACGCCATCGAGGCCGCGCTGGCCGGCCGCCAGGCCATGGCCGCCGGCAAGCCCAGCCCGGGCTGCCTGATCGACTTCCCCGACCGCGGCAAGGTGGCCAAGATCTCCTACGCCAAGGACGTCGCGCCGATCCTGGAAGCCAAGTGCGTGGCCTGCCACGTCGAAGGCGGCATCGGCCCCTTCGCGATGACCAGCTACGAGAAGGTCAAGGGCTTCTCGCCGATGATCCGCGAGGTCATCCGCACCGACCGCATGCCGCCCTGGAACGTCGACGCACACGTCAGCAAGTTCCAGGACGACAAGAGCCTGACCCCGGCCGAGATCAAGACGATCGTCCGCTGGGTGGAACAGGGCGCCGAGCGCGGCGCGGGCCCCGATCCGCTGGCCAAGAAGCGGCCCGCTCTGGCCGAGTGGCCGATGGGCAAGCCGGACCTGATCCTCGAGATCCCGGCGTACACGATCCCCGCCTCGGGCGTGGTCGACTATCAGCGCCCGGCGGTGGCCAATCCGCTCACCGAAGGCAAGTGGGTCAAGGCCTCGGCCTACAAGGTGGGCGAGCGCCAGGCGGTGCACCACTTCCTGACCGGCTACCTCAAGGAGATGCCGAAGGACGGCAAGGGCAACGAGAGCCGCTGGGGCGCCTCGATGGGCGGCTATGCCGTCGGCGCCGAGGCGACGCTGTGGCCCTCCAACATCGGCACCTACCTCCCGCCGGGCGGCGCCGTGGGCTTCCAGGCGCACTACACGCCCTTCGGCAAGGAGGTGACCGACAAGTCGTACCTGGGCCTCTACTTCTACAAGGACAACGAGAAGCCCGGCCTGGTGATGCGCAACTCGGTGATCGTGGACAACTCGATCCGCATCCCAGCCGGCGAAGCGCGCCACAAGGAGACGGCCTTCCTCGAGGTGCCGAAGGACATGCTGCTGTACTCGGCGTTCCCGCATGCCCACTACCGCGGCTATGCCTCCGACGTCTGGGTCCAGTACCCGGACGGCTCGAAGAAGCAGATCCTCGCGATGCCGCGCTACGACTTCAACTGGCAGCGGGAGTACACCTTCGCTGAGCCGCTGAAGATTCCGGCGGGTTCGAAGCTGATCGCCAACTACTGGTACGACAACTCCAAGCAGAACCCGGCCAACCCGGACCCGAGCAAGACCATCGTCTGGGGCGACCAGTCCTGGGAGGAGATGTTCTACACGGCGATCCGCTATCGCTGGGTGGACGAGACGGCGACCAAGCTCACGAACTACGACGACCTGATGGACCAGACCCGCCTGTTCGGGATGTTCGACGACAACATGGACGGCAAGATCCAGCAGGCCGAGTTCAAGGGTGAGCTGGGCGACCGCCTGAAGCCCTTCTACGCCCAGATGGACCAGGACAAGTCGGGCGGCGTCGAGAACAACGAGCTGATGGCGGCGCTGCAGGTCATGCGCCAACGGATGCGCCAGCAGGCTTCGGGCCACCCGATGCCGTCGGCCCCGGCCGCCACCACCAGCGCGGCCCCCGCGGCCAAGCCGGGCGGCGGACGCTAGTCATCGTGCGCTCTCCCTGGTCTAAGTCGGGGCCAGGGAGAGACCGATGCGCCTACTGATCTTCGAACCGTCGTACCGCCGGCTGCAGGCGCAGATCGACGCGATGCCCGGCGTCGAGCCGCTGGTGATGGGCGCCGGCGGGACCGTCGTCGCCAACGGCCGGACCCTCGCACCCGAAGAGATCGACGCCGACGCGGCCTGGACCAACGCCGACGTCTTTTTCGCCCCTGAGGCGCGCGCCTTCATGGTGGCGATGCTGAAGTCGCCCAGCCTGAAATGGGCGCAGAGCGGCGCGGCCGGCTTCGACAATCCCGTCTTCCAGCAGATCATCCAGAAGGGCGCCAAGCTCACCACCAGCCACGGCCAGGCGGTGGGCATGGCCGACTATGTCCTGTGGGGGGTGCTGGATGCGCTGCAGGGCGGGGCCAGGCGCCGCGCCGCCCAGGCCGCGCATAGGTGGGAGCGCCACCCCTTCCGCGAAATCTCGGGCTCGCGCTGGGCCATCGTCGGCTTCGGCGCCATCGGCAAGGGCGTGGCCGACCGGGCCCGCGCCTTCGGGGCCCACATCACCGGCGTACGCCGCAACCCGGCCGCCGACACCTCGGCCGACCAGATCACGGCGCCGGCCGACCTGATCTCGATCCTGCCGCAGACCGACGTCGTGGTGCTGGCCTGCCCGCTGACCGCCGAGACCCGCCATATGGCCGACACCGCGTTCTTCGGGGCCATGAAGCCGGGCGCGATCTTCGTGAACGTCGGCCGCGGCGGCCTGGTGGACGAGACCGCGCTGCTGGCGGCCCTGGAGAAGGGTGTGCCCGAGCATGCCGTCCTGGACGTCTTCGAGGCCGAGCCTCAGCCTGCCGACGGCCCGTTCTGGGACCACCCGCGGGTCACCCTGACGCCACACTCGTCGGGCATGAGCACCGGCAACGCGGCCCGCAACGACGCCCTCTTCCTCGACAACCTGAAGCGCTTCGTCAGCGGCGAACCTCTGAAGAACCTCGCTGACCCTAAGGACGTGCTGGCGGGCGGCTAGCGCAGACCTCCTCTCCCCCCGCAAAGCGGAGAGAGCGAGGAGGTGCTAGTCCCCCCAGAGGTCGTGGAGGTCGCCCTTGCGGTTCAGCATGCGGACGGCGCGCTTCACCACCTGCAGCAGGCGTTCGCGCCGCGCCGTCTCGTCGTAGGTCATCGAGCCCTTGGCGAGGCCTTCCAGCAGGAAGCGGCCCAGGTCGCGGCTGGTCTGCGATCGGGGATCATCGCCCGCCGAGACCAGGGCGCCTACGCGGTCGCCGCCCAGCTGGGCGTGGTCGAAGGCGCTCTGGGCGCCGGCCAGTCGCTCGGCCAGCATCGGATCGGTGCGCGCGGCGGCCTCCAGCTCGGCGAAGGCGCGGAACGGCAGTTCGTGCAGCAGGGCCCAGTACGAATCGATCGCCTGCTCGGCGGCGTCGACGCCGGGCGGGGCCGGGGTGGTCGCGGCCTGTTCGAAGAGGCGCGCGCGGGCGAGGTCGATATGGGCCACCGCCGCCTCGACCAGCTCCTCGCGGGTGGCGAAGTGGTACAGCATCGCGCCACGCGTCAGCAGCGCGGCGTCGGCGATCACCGCGTTGGAGGCGGCGTGGTAGCCGATCTCGGCGAACAGGCGCGTCGCCGCGTCGAGAATGCGCGCGCGCGTCCTCTGCGACTTGGGCGTCGCCCGCATGGGATAGGTTCTGGCGTCCATCGGACCCAATTTCAGCGACCTGGGGAGGGCCTGCTCACGCTACGCCCCTAGCAATATGAGGGCGGGTCATGCCAGAGCCTACGTGGCCGCAGGCAGGGCCGGATGCGTCAGCCAGGTAACATTGTGCGCAGATTGGGCGCCGGATGCGGCCCTTAGCGCCAGTTTGGGCGAACGGCGCTCAGCGTTGACTTCCCTCTCGAACTCATGACAGTGCCACTGTCATGAAAACCCCCCTGCCGAACCTGCGCGACCGCCAGCGGGAGGAGACCCGCGAGCAGATCCTCCACGCCGTGGGCCGCCAGCTGGAAACCCGCAGCCTGGAAGACCTCAGCTTCGCCGAGATCGCGCGCGACGCGGGCGTGGGCGAGCGGACGGTCTATCGCCACTTCCCGACGAAGGAAGCGTTGCTGGGGGCCTTCTGGGCCTTCCTGCAGAACGAGGCCTTCCGCCAGCCTGACAAGCCCAAGCCGGTGCGCTCGGACCGCCGCCTGCGCGAGGCCATCACGGCGCCCAGAGACGCGCTGCGGCCCATGCGCATCCTGGTCGCCACCGACGCGTGGGAGCCGCAGGTCAACGGCGTGGTCCGCACGCTGACGCGCGTGGTCAGCGAGCTGCAGGCCATGGGCCACACGGTGGAGGTGATCCATCCCGGCCAGTTCAAGACCTTCCCGCTGCCCACCTACGCCGAAATCAAGGTCGCCATCGGCGTCTACGAGCCGGTGCAGGAGCGGTTCAAGGCGTTCGAGCCCGAGGCCATCCACATCGCCACCGAGGGCCCGATCGGCCTTGCGGCGCGGCGCATCTGCGTGGAGTGGAAGCTGCCGTTCACGACCAGCTATCACACCCGCTTTCCCGAATACGTCTCGGCCCGCCTGCCGCTGCCCCTGGCGGCCGGCTATGCGTACATGAAGTGGTTCCACAAGCCGTCGGGCCGGCTGATGGTGGCCACGCCCACCATGCGCGAGGAGCTGTCGAACCACGGCTTCCGCAACATCTCGGCCTGGTCGCGCGGCGTCGACACCGACATCTTCCGGCCCCGCGCCGAGGACGAGCCCGACATCTTCGCCGACCTGCCCCGACCGATCTTCCTCTATGTGGGCCGCGTGGCCGTGGAGAAGAACATCGAGGCCTTCGTGGCCCTGGACCTGCCGGGGACGAAGGTGGTCGTGGGGCCGGGACCACAGCTCGAGGAGCTGAAGGAGAAATACCCCGAGGTGGTCTTCAAAGGGCCGAAGTCGGGCAAGGAGCTGGCCGACCACTACGCCTGCGCCGACGTCTTCGTATTCCCGTCGCTCACCGACACCTTCGGGCTGGTGATCCTGGAAGCCATGGCCGCCGGCACGCCGGTGGCGGCCTATCCGGCGCCGGGGCCCATCGACCTGATCCCGGGCTCGGCTGCGGGCGTCCTGGCGCTGACCGCCACCGAGGGCCTGCGCGAGGCCTGCCTCCAGTGCCTGGACCTCGACCGCAAGCGGGTGCGCGCCTTCGCCGAGAAGTTCTCGTGGCGAGCCTGCGCCGAGGACTTCGTGAAGAATCTGCAGCCCTATCCCGAGCCCGAGAAGACGCGGTTCTGGCGGCGCCTGCGCCGGCTGGCCCGCGTGCGCCGGCGAGGGCAGGACGCGGCCTGACCTCGCCGCTCTATGACGCTTTTGTGACATCCGGGATTGGCGCGGGGCGCAACCCCGCGTAAATCGCCCGGCTCCAGGCTCGACAAATGTTCGAACCGCACGGGAGCGTCGAAGCACGGCCGATGGGCAAGAAGACCGACAGGTTGCGGCCAGAGCCCGATCGGGAGCCGCGCACCCAGTACGCCGCCTTGCCCTGGCGCAAGAGCACGGACGGCGCCGTCGAGATTCTGCTCATCACGTCGCGCGAGAGCCGCCGCTGGGTGATCCCCAAGGGTTGGCCGATGAAGGACATGACGCCCGAAGGCGCGGCGGCCCAGGAGGCCTATGAGGAGGCCGGCGTGCTGGGCGAGCCCCACCGCAAGCCGCTGGGCGTCTACCACTACGACAAGCGCCTGGCCTCGGGCCGACTCCAGCATGTGCGGGTGATGGTGTTCGCGCTGAAGGTGACCGAAGCCCGCGACATCTGGCCCGAGATGGCCGAACGCGACCGCCTGTGGTCGTCACCGGCCGAGGCCGCCAGCCTGGTGGACGAGCCTGAGCTGCGGGAACTGCTGGCGAAGTTCAAGTCGTAGTTTCCCTCCCCTCAGGGGAGGGAGAGCTACAGCAGCCGTCCGCGGATCGCTTGGCTCAGCATGTCGATGCCGACCACGGCCACGATGATCACGATCACGATGGCGCCCGTCTCGGAGTAGCTGAAGCTGTTCATGCTCTCGTACAGCACCTGGCCGATGCCGCCGGCGCCGATCAGGCCCAGCACGGTGGCGCTGCGGCTGTTGGACTCGAAGCGGTACAGCGCATAGCTGGTCCACAGCGGCGCCACCTGGGGGATCACGCCCCAGACGATCTCGTGCAGCTTGGCGCCGCCGGTGGCGCGCACGCCCTCGACGGGCCCGCGATCGATGGACTCAGTGGCTTCCGAGAACAGCTTGGCCAGCACGCCCGAGGTGCCGATCGCCAGGGCCATGACGCCGGCCAGCGGGCCCGGCCCCACGGCCACCAGGAAGATCATCCCGATCACCAGGTCCGGGATCGACCGGACGATGTCGAGCGCGCGGCGGATCGGCCACTGGATGAACCACGGCGTGATGTTGCGCGAGGCGAGCAGGCCCAGCGGGATCGCCGTCAGAATGGCCAGGAAGGTGCCCCAGATGGCCATCTGGATCGTCTGCCACATCTTGGAGACGTAGAGCTGCAAGTTGGTCCAGTCGGGGGTCACGAAGCCCCGGCCCAGCTCCTGCATGTTGGACGAGTTCGCGAACAGAAGCGGCAGCTTGTAGAGCTCGGCCGGGCCGAACGCGATCAGCAGCAAGCCGATCAGGACCCCCCAGATCAGGAAATCCGGGACCCTCTGGGCCAGCGTCTTCTGCGGCGGCGGCGGAACCGCGCTCGCGGTGGTCGTCGTGGTGGTCATTGGGCGGCGGCGGGCTCGATGGCGCGCTTCTGCGCTGCGTCGGCGCGGACCTTGTCGAACTCGGCCTGGGCCTTGGCGATGCGGCCCGCGTCGCCCGAGCGCTTGGCGGCGGCCAGCGCTTCGCCGGCCTCCATCTCGCGCACCGGATCCAGGTAGCTGTTGTCGGCCGGTTTGAAGCCGCCATAGGCCAGGCCCTTCAGGACCTCACGCTGCTTGGCGGCCTTTTCGTCCGTGCCCGTGCCGTAGGTCAGGAAGAACTGGCGGATCTTTTCCTTCAGCGCCGGGTCGAGGTCGCGGCGCACCACGATCGACGATTCCGGCAGCGGCGGACTTTCCCAGATCGTCTCGACCTTGGCGGCGAGCTCAGGGCTCTGACGCGCGAAGAACAGCAAGCCGACCGAGTTGTTGGTCGCCACATCCAGGACGCCGTTGGCCACCGAGAAGGCGTTGGCCTGGTGGCTGGCCGAGCGCACCGACTTGAAGCACTTGGCCGGCTCGATGTCGCGGGGCGTGAACAGATAGGTCATCGGCGCCAGCGTGCCTGAGGTGGACTGGGTGTCGCCTAGGCCGAAGTTCAGGGTCTTGTCGCAGGACAGGATCTTGTCGAGCGTGATCCCGCTGCCCTTCCGGACGATAATCACCGACTTGTAGGTGGCCTCGCCGCCGGCGTCGACCACGCGGCCCAGCACCTCGGCGTCGGCCCGGCGCACGGCCTGCAGCGCCGGCGAGGCCGAGAACCACCCCATATGCACCTGCTTGAAGCGCATCGCCTCGACCAGGCTGGTGTAGTTCGTGGCGAAGTACGGCTTCACCTTCACGCCGATCGACTCGGACAGATCGGTGAGCAGCGGCGTCCACAGCGGCTCCATCGACGCCTGATTCTCGGCAGAGAGGATCGAGAAGGTCAGCTCGGTGGGCGCGCCGGCGGCGGCGGCCTTTTCCTCGGGCTTGCCGCAGGCGCTGAGCGCCACGGCGGCCGCGGAGAGGGTGAGGATGAGGGTGCGGCGGATCATGTGGGCGCTCCTTCCCAGAAGACGTCCTCGAATTCGGGGCCGTAGATGTCGATGAGTTGTTCGCGCTTCAGGCCGTCGGAGGGACCGTCGTAGACGACCTTGCCAGCTTTCAGCGCCACCACGCGGTCGCAATAGCGCAGCGCGTAGTCAACCTGGTGGAGGGTGACGAGGACCGTGAGGCCGTCGTTCTTGTTCAGCTCGCGCAGGATCTCCATCACCCGGCGGGCCGAGACGGGGTCGAGCGAGGCGACGGGCTCGTCGGCCAGGATGATCTTGGCCTTCTGGACCAGAGCCCGGGCGATCGCGCCCCGCTGCTGCTGGCCGCCCGACAGCGTGTTGGCGCGCTGGGTGGCGTAGTCCGAGACGCCGAAGCGGTGCAGGGCCGCCATCGCCGCCTGCTTGGTCTCGGCGGGCCAGAGGCCCAGCGCCGCCTGCCAGAAGCTGATCCGGCCCAGCGAGCCCAGCGCCACGTTGGTGAACAGCGAGAGCCGGCCCACCAGGTTGAACTGCTGGAAGATCATGCCGATCCGCGTGCGGGTCTTGCGCACGTTGGAATCGATGCGGCCGTCCTTCTGGACCGGACCGTCGAAGGCCACGATCTCGCCGGGGCCGGCGTCGATCGTCTGAAGCGCGCTGATCGAGCGCAGCAAGGTGGATTTCCCCGAGCCCGAAGGGCCGATCAGGGCGATCATCTCGCCCTTCCTGGCGTCCAGCGACACCCCGTCGAGGGCCCGGCGCTGGCCGAAGGTCTTGGAGACGTTCCGTATCGACAGAACGGCGGCGTCAGGCATGTGGTCGGTCGGAGCTTTCCCGTAACAAACCCGGCTTCATGGCACGTCTGGCGCCATGCGGTCCAGCGCGGGGCCGGGCTCGCGAGCCCTTCGGCCAAAATGGCGCCCCCTAAAGGGCGAACGGCCTGCAACTGCGCCAAGAGTACGGACCGGTCGCCCCCTCGCGGGCCCCGTCGCGGGCCCCTGGACGGCGTCTCGCGCGCGCCTACGCGAGGCGACGCGCAAAAAGTCGCAAACACGAGACTTTACATGGGTGTCCATTGCCCCTAAATGCGCGCCTTCCGGCGGACCCGATGTCCTCAAAAGCGCTGCTAACGCCGGACTTGGTTCAACAATCCGTTGGGGGTTGCGTGAGGTGCAGACGTACCATACGCCCCTGGACCTTGTCCGTGAGCGGTCACCGGAGCGTCCCGTCGCCTTTGCGCGACCCGACGCGGTGGCGGTAGCGGCGCGCTGGTTCCAGGACAGCTTTAAGGGCGACGTTTTCTACGCTGTGAAGGCGAACCCTTCGCCGTGGGTCATCGAGACCCTCGTGCAGAACGGCGTGAACTCGTTCGATGTGGCGTCGATCCGCGAGATCGAGCTCGTGGCGCAATTCGCCCCGGGCGCGCGCATGGCTTTCATGCATCCGGTGAAGAGCCGCAAGGCGATCGCAGAGGCGTACCACCGCTTCGGCGTGAAGACCTTCGCGCTCGACACGCATGAGGAGCTGGCGAAGATCCTCGAGGCCACCGACGGCGCCGAGGACCTGACCCTGATCGTGCGCCTCGCGGTCGTCGCGGAAGGCGCCTCCTATTCCCTGTCCGGCAAGTTCGGCGTCGATCTGCACGAGGCTCCGGCCCTGCTGCTGGCCGCGCGCCGCGCCACCCAGGGCAAGATGGGCGTCAGCTTCCACGTCGGCAGCCAGTGCATGCGGCCCACCGCCTACCAGGCGGCGATGGCCCAGGCCCAGCGCGCCATCGTGCGCGCCGGCGTCATGGTCGACATCGTCGACGTGGGCGGCGGCTTCCCGTCGGTCTACCCGGGCATGATCCCGCCGGACATGAGCGACTATGTCGACTCCATCCAGCGCGGCTTCGCCGAGATGAGCGTGCACGAGGAAACCGAGCTTTGGGCCGAGCCCGGCCGGGCCCTGGTGGCGGAAGCCTCCTCGGTGCTGACCAAGGTCGAGCTCAAGAAGGGCGACGCGCTGTACCTCAACGACGGCAGCTACGGCTCGCTGTTCGATGCGGCGCACATGAAGTGGCCCTTCCCGGTGAAGCTGTACCGCGGCGAAGGCGACGACGCCCATGAGGTGGACGGCGCCCTCCGGCCCTTTCGCTTCTACGGTCCGACCTGCGACTCGATCGACCACATGCCGGGCCCGTTCTGGCTGCCGGAAGACATCCGCGAGGGTGACTACATCGAGATCGGCATGCTGGGCGCCTACGGCGTGGCCATGACGACGAACTTCAACGGGTTCGGCGAAGCCGAGATCGTGGAGGTCCAGGACGCCCCGATGGCCTCGATGTTCGGTCTGGCCGGTCGCACCATCCGCCTGCCCCGCGAGGAGCGGGAGGAAGACCGCAAGGTCGTTCGCCTCTCGCGCCCCAAGGGCCGCGCCGGGAAGAGCCGCCGCAAGCGCTAAGAAGGGTCACAATAGTGCTATAGGCGCGGCCGGTCGCTCCGTCCCGGTCGCGCCTTTCTATTTTCGGACGGGCGATCACCCTCAGAAGGGAACTTCGGAAGATGAACGCTCCGACCAATTCGAACCGCAAGGCCGAGCTGCTGGCCAACACCGTCGAGCACGTGGCGATCGACCAGTACGACGCCCGCCCCGTCATCGACGCCATGCGCAAGATGAGCTTCACCAGCCGCGACACCGCGCGCGCCGCCGACATCTGGTCGATGTCGCTGGCCGATCCCGACTGCTCGACCTGGCTGACCCTGGCCGGCTCCACGAGCGCCGGCGGCTGCATGCACATCTACCGCGACATGGTGAAGTACGGGATGATCGACGCGATCGTCGCCACCGGCGCCTCGATCGTCGACATGGATTTCTTCGAAGCCCTGGGCTTCAAGCACTACCAGGCCGACTCTACCGTCGACGACCGTGAGCTGCGCGAGATGTACATCGACCGCATCTACGACACCTACATCGACGAGGAAGAGCTCCAGAACTGCGACGGCACGATCTACGCGCTGTGCGAACTGCTGGAGCCGCGCCCCTACTCGAGCCGCGAGTTCATCTACGAGATGGGCAAGTGGCTGGCCGCCGGCAACGCCAAGAAGGAAGGCAGCCTGGTCGAGACCGCCTATCACGAGGGCGTGCCGATCTTCTGCCCGGCGTTCGTCGACTCGTCGGCCGGCTTCGGACTGGTGAAGCACCAGGTCGAGCGGATGAAGGCGGGCAAGCCCTACCTCACGATCGACGCCGTGGCCGACTTCCGCGAGCTGACCGAGATCAAGCTGAAGGCCGGCGCGACCGGTCTCTTCATGGTGGGCGGCGGCGTGCCGAAGAACTTCGCGCAGGACACCGTCGTATGCGCCGAAATCCTCGGCCACGAGGTCGACATGCATAAGTACGCTGTCCAGATCACCGTGGCCGACGTGCGCGACGGCGCCTGCTCGTCCTCGACGCTCAAAGAAGCCTGCTCGTGGGGCAAGGTGGACGTGACCTGGGAGCAGATGGTGTTCGCCGAAGCCACCACCGTGGTCCCGCTGATCGCCTCGGACGCCTGGCACCGCGGCAGCCACAAGGCCCGCAAGAAGCCCCGCTGGGCGGATCTGTTCCTGAAGGCCTAGACACACGCACCTCCCCCAGCGCGGACGCGGTGGGGGATGGTGGAGGGGCGAGCCCCAGGCGTCGAGCCTGCGGCCGCCCCTTTTTCGATTCCCGCGATGTGGCTCGCCCCCTCCACCAGTCGCTCTTCGGCGACTGGTCCCCCTCCCCCGCTGCTGGCGCATCGGGGGAGGTGCGAGCGCGCGGTTGCGCCGGCGGCCCCGCTTTGCGACACCCTTTGGCAAAGAAGCGGGGAGAGTGTCATGCGGGTGCGTGTCGGGCTGGCGGCGCTGGTCGCCGGGATTGCGGCCTTCGGGTCGGCGACGGGACAGCCGCCGCCGTCGGGCTATCTGACGACCACGCCCGACGCGGCCCAGATCCTGCGGCCCGCGCCCAAGGAGGGCGACGCCCGCGACCTCGAGGACAAGCGGCTTTACGAGGCGGCCCGCAAGCTGGAGGGCGGCCCCCGCTGGGCCCAGGCCCAGGCCGATGTGCCCTATGCGATCAGCAACCGGATCGCCAACTTCTCGTGCGCCGTGGGCGTGAAGCTGGACGCCGCCTCGGCCCCCAAGCTGGCGCTGGTCCTGACCCGCACCTCGATGGACGTGGGACGGCTGAACACCGCGGCCAAGGCGGTCTACAGCCGGGCGCGCCCCTACAAGCGTTGGGGCGGGACGATCTGCACCGAGAAGAGCCCGGCGCTGGACAACAGCTTCGACTATCCGTCGGGCCACGCTCAGCTGGGTTGGGGCGACGCGCTGGTGGTGGCCGAGATCGCGCCCGACCGCGCCGCCCAGGTCCTGGCCCGCGGCCGCGCCTTCGCCGACAGCCGCGCGGTCTGCGGGGTTCACACGGTCAGCGCCGTCGACGCCGGCATGACCCTGGCCTCAGCCCAGTTCGCGCTGACCCAGTCGTCGCCGGCCTACCGCGCCGACCTGGAAGCCGCCCGCGCCGAACTGGCCGCCCTGCGCGCCTCGGGCCCCAAGCCCGACGCCGCGATGTGCGCCAAGGAAGCCGAACTGAACAAGTCGCCGTTCTAGGACAGGGCGCCTGACGCCCCCTCCACCGCTTCGCGCCCCCCGCAAGCGGGTGAGGAACTGAGGGAGATCGATCGGCTCTAGTTCCTCCCCCATGCCAATGGGGGAGGGGGACCCCGAAGGGGTGGAGGGGGCGCTGACGCGCCTAGATCCCCGCGTACCACTCGTAGCCGCGGTCGGGCCAGAAGCCGCCCTGGCCGCGGCCGATCTGGCTGAAGTCGGAGACGGCCTCGATCCGCATCACGTACTTGGCGTGCTTGTAGCCCAGCTGGCGCTCGACCCGCAGACGCAGCGGATAGCCGTGGCGCACGGGCAGGGTCGCGTCGTTCATCTCGTAGGCCAGGATGGTCTGCGGGTGCATGGCGTCGACCAGGTCGATGCTCTCGTAGTAGCGGCCCGACCCGTCCAGTGTCTGCTCCAGCGTGTCGAAGCAGTGGAAGACGATGTACTTCGCCTCGGGTTTCAGCTTGGCCTGGGCCAGCAGCGCCGACAGCCGGGCGCCCTTCCACTTGCCGATCGACGACCAGCCCTCGACGCAGTCGTGCCGCGTGATCTGGGTGCGCGACGGCAGCGCCCGCACCTGGCCCATCGTCAGCTCCAGGGGCCGCTCGACCAGCCCATCGACCACCAGCTTGTAGTCGGCGAAGCCGCTGGCCATCAGCTCGACGTACTCGTCGTCCTGCGGGCGCAGGGTGCCGTTGGCCTTGAAATCCTTGGAGATGTCGGCCGGCGTGAACTCGGCGGCCAGCGCATTGCGGTCGGCGACCAGCCGCTGGGCCCGATAGCTCCACTTCTCGGCCACCCGTAGAACCCCGGTGAAGGTGGAGTTGGTGGCGAGCTTGTCGCAGCCGGCCAGCCAAAGCGACGTTAGGGTCGCGCCGGCGGCGGTCAGCCAGTGACGGCGGTTGAGGCTCACGCCCGGCTTCCTTTTCACGCCCGCCCTCCCGCTCAAGACCGCCCGCCTTCGACTTCGATGGCGTAGCGGCCGGTGATCATCGAACGCATGTTGTTCCAGAGCCCCGAGAGCACCACCAGGATCAGGTGGACCACAACGAAGGCGACGATCAGCGCCGCCGAGATGAAGTGGATCGAGCGCGCCGACTGCCGCCCGCCGAAGAGATCCACCAGCCAGGGCGCCGCCGCGTTGAACCCGGGCGACATGCAGAGCCCCGTCGCCACCATCGTCGGCAAGAGGACCAGGATCACCGCGAGGTAGGTGAACTTCTGGATCACGTTGTAGCGCCGCGCCTCCTCGCCCTTGGCGAACTTGAGCCGCGCGTGGGTGCTGATCTCATGGAGGATGTGACGGGGCGAGAGCTGGTCGCGGCTAGGCAGCAGATCCTTCCGCAGGTGCCCCCCCAGCAGCCCCCAGGCCAGGTAGACGAGGCCGTTCAGGACGAAGAGCCAGGCGAAGAAGAAGTGCCAGTTGCGGCCGGTCGCCAGGTCGCGCCAGCTGGGGACCGTGGCCCACGAGGGGAAGCCGCGCTGCTCGCGCATGCCCTCGGGCCCCGACCAGCCCAGCACGCCGGTGGTGTCGAACTTCAGATCGCCGATGGTGGTGATCCCGCGCGGCTGGTCGCCGATCTCTTCCTTCTTCATGGCCAGCCAGGGCTCGGCGAAGGTGGACTTCGCGCCCCAGTACAGCGCCGGGTGCGCGTTGAAGATCTGCAGGCCGCTCATCAGGAGCAGGCTGATCACCAGCACGTTCAGCCAGTGGGTGAGCCTGGTCACCACCGAGTGGCGCTTGACCAGCACCTTCGCGGGCTTGTCCGTCATCGCCGCCTTCGGCCCCCTCAAATCAGCCTCTCCATTGTGGCGCCGCCTGCGCGCCGGTTCGAGCCCGGAAAACGCATCGGAACGATACCGTCCGCAGTTGCGCTTTGGAGGCGACCTTACACGCGCAAGGAGTTTCCCCATGGGCGCCGAGACGCACGCCGACGACAAGATCCAGAGCCAGGGCCGCACGGACAACGCCGCCCGGCCCCTGAACGACGCCCCCGACAACGCCGGCGCCGAGCGCTATCCCTCGGTGAACAAGGACGATTCCATCGATCCGGGCGCCGCCAACCCCCAGCCTCGCCAAGGGGCCGGCGACGGCGGCCCCCGCCCATCCGACCCCACCCTCGACCCATCCGCCGCCAAGCGCTGACCCGGCCGACTCAGCGCGCGCCGCAGGCGCTGTCCCAATCGACCACGAACCACACGAACGGAGCCTTCTGCTCGCAGTGCGGACCCAACCGCGCGTTCGTGTGGTTCGTGTGGTTCGTGGTCGATTTGAGCGGCGCTGACGTGCCACCGCAGCTGAAAGGCGCGCGCGAGGTAGCGGCCTCCGGCGGGCGCCCGTAAGTTCCCCCCGCAACGGTGGGGATGGGCATGGCGGCGATCGAGGTGTGGCGCGGCGGGGTGGCGGCCTGGGAGAGCGACTCCATGGGCCACCTGAACGTCGGCTTCTATGTCGCCAAGTCGATCGAGGCCCTGGCCGGGCTGGCGGCCGAGCTGGGCATGCCGCGGGTGTTCGCGCCCTCGACCGAGGCGACGCTGATCGTCCGCGAGCAGCACATCAGGTTCCTGAAGGAGGCCCGCCCCGGCGCCGCCCTGTCGATGACCGGCGGGGTGCTGGAGATCGGCGAGACCGACGCGCGGCTGTCGTTCCTGATGCGGCACCACGACGGCAAGCTGGCGGCGGCGATCCAGACCGTCGTCGCCCACGCCACCGCCCGCGACGGCCGCCCCTTCCCCTGGCCAGACCGCGTTCGCGCCCGCGCCGAGGCGCTGAAGACGGACGTCCCGGAGGGCGCCGGCCCCCGCTCGATCGGCCTGGATCCCGTGGAAACCCAGGCCAGCCTGGCGCGCGCCGAGGCGATAGGCCTGCGCCGCACCGGCCTGGGCGTGGTCGATGTCGCCGATTGCGACGCCTTCGGCCGTCTGCGCACCGAGGGATTCATGCACCGGCTCTCGGACGCGATCCCGAACCTGTTCGCCGGTCGCCGCCCGGGCAATGTCGACGACGGCCCGCCCAAGATCGGCGGCGCGGCCGTGGAGTATCGGCTGGTCCATCATCACTGGCCGCGGGCCGGCGACCGGCTGGAGATGCGCTCGGGCTCGGCGGGCGGCGATGCGCGCATCCGCAGGCTCGTTCACTGGATGCTGGATCCCGACACCGGCCGCCCGTGGGCCAGCGCCGAGGCCATCGCGGTCTCGTTCGACCTGACCACCCGCAAGCTCATCTCCCTGTCCGACGACGAGCTGGCGCGGGTGGAGGCCGACGCGGTCCCGGGCCTAGGGCTGTGACTCCCGCGCCGCGTTGAGCCGCGCCAGCTCGGCGCGGATGGCGACCAGCTCGGCCTTCATCGCCTCCTGCTCCTCGTGGGTGTAGGCGTCGCGGTTCTCGATCAGCGCCAGCGCGATCCGCCCGATCAGCAGCGGCAGGACGAACAGGATCGCCGTCAGCATCACGAAGCCGGCCAGCACCCGGCCGCCCACGGTCTGCGGGCTGATGTCGCCATAGCCGGTGGTGGTGGTCGTGACGACCGACCACCAGAGCGCATCGCCGAACGACTTGCCCTCGAAGAACGCGAACCCTGCCGCCGCGATCACGACCAGCCCCGCGTAGATGAGCAGCAGCTCGCCCACGCTGTTGGCGCCCCGAATGAGAATGTCGACCGCCCGCGTCTTACCCTTCAGCTGATCGGCCATGTGCGCCCTCCTGCAGACCGGCCGCAGGATGGGCCGGAATGGCGGCGCCTGTCAGCCCGCCGCGACGGCGATGAGGGTCTCGCGCACCAGTTCGGGGCGTTCCATCGGCAGGAAGTGGCTGGTCCCGGGGATCAGGTCGATGCGGAACCGGCCCGTCGCCTCGAGTTCGGCCTGGCCCTCGTCCAGCCGGGCAGTCGAGCCCACCTCGGCGCGCAGGATGCGGACCGAGCAGCGCGTCGCCCGGAACGCCCCCCAGACGTCGTAGTTGTGGGTGCGGAAATTCGAGGCCTCCCAGGCGGGCGCGCAGGTCAGGGTCACCTCGCCCGTCTCGGTTTCGCGGAAGCCCGCCTCGACGTAGTCGGCCAGCTGCTCGGCGCTCCAACTGCGGAATGCGCCGCGGCCGGTGTAGGCCTCGACGACGGCGGCCTTCGACGGGAACACCGCGCGCCGACGCTGGGCGCCCTCGGCCAGGGGGTTGTCGTTCACAGGGTCGCGGGCCATGCCCATGGCGAAGATCACCGGATCGAACAGCGCCAGCGCCTTCACCCGTTCGGGCGCATGCGCGGCGGCCAGCAGACTGGACGTGCCGCCCATGGAGTGGCCGGCCAGCACGACCGGGCCCTCCGCCTCGGCGTCGAGGAAGGCCAGCAGATCGTCGCGAAAATCGTTCCAGCCGCCGCGGGTCTCGACATCGGCCGGCAGGGTCGAGGCGCCGTGACCGCGCATGTCGATCGCCACGACCCGCAGGGACGCCGCCAGCGGGGCCAGGATGGTGCGATAGGTGCGGGCGTTGAAGCCGTTGGCGTGGGAGAAGACGATGTCGATGGGCCGGTCCGCCGGGCCGAAGTCCAGCACCGCCATCGTCCCGCCCCGCGTCGAGAGCGCGACCTGCCGCGACCGCGGCTCGAAATCCACCTTGGCGTCCATGGTCCCCTCCTAGCCGGGTTCCCCCGGGAGAGGAAACCCGGTCACGTCGGAACGGGCGTCGCAGGCCGCGCGCCGCCGCGGGCGATGGCCAGCGCGGCGAAGGCCGCCGCCAGGGCCAACATTCCGGCGATCACGAAGCTTTCGGTGTAGCGGCCCTGCAGGTCGCGCAGCACGCCCGTGCCGAAGGCCGCCGTCGCCGCGCCCATCTGGTGGCCGCACGCGATCCAGCCGAACACGATGGGGCCCTCGCGCTCGCCGAAGTTCTCGGTGGCCAACCGCACGGTGGGCGGCACGGTGGCCAGCCAGTCCAGGCCGTAGAACACCGCGAAGACCGACAGGCTGACGACATTGAAATCCAGGAACGGCAGCGCCAGCAGCGAGAGGCCGCGCAGGGAATAGTAGAAGAACAGCAGCTTGCGGGGGTCGTATCGGTCGGTAAGCCAGCCGGAGGCGGTCGTGCCCACCATGTCGAAGACGCCCATGGCCGCCAGCAGCAGTCCGGCCTGGACCAGCACCAGCCCCTTGTCGCCGCAGAACGAGATCAGGTGCGTGCCGATCAGCCCGTTGGTCGTGAAGCCGCAGACGAAGAATGTGGCGAACAGCAGCCAGAAGGCCGGGTTGCGCGCCGCCCGCGACAGCACGCCCAGCGCCAGCTTCACCGCGTCCTGCGGCCGGCCGGGCGGCGGGACCGGCTCGACCTCGGTCGCGCCGTAGGGCGCCTGGCCGATATCGGCGGGCCGCTCGGGCATGAGGAAGAACACCAGCGGGACCAGGACCGCAGCCGCCAGCGAGACGGTGATCACCACTGGCTGCCAGCCGCCGGTCTGGGCCAGGGCCGCCATGCTGGGCAGGAAAATCAGCGAACCGGTGGCGGTCGACGCGCTGAGCAGGCCCATGACCAGCCCGCGTTGCTTGACGAACCAGCGGTTCACGACGGTGGCGCCCATCGACAGCGCCACCGCCCCGCTGCCCAGGCCGGAGAGCACGCCCCAGGTGGCCACGTACTGCCACGGCTGGGCCATGAAGAGGCTGAGCGCGGTCGAAACGCTCATCAGGATCAGGCCGGCCAGCAAGGTGCGCTTCAGGCCCAGGGTCTGCATCAGCGCCGCCGCGAACGGTCCGACCAGGCCATAGAGGAAGATGCCGATGGCGGCGGCGGCCGACAGGGCAGCCCGCTCCCAGCCGAAGGCGTCATGCAAGGGCGTGAGCAGTACGCCGGGCGCCGAGCGCAGGCCGGCCGCCGCCAGCAGGGCCAGGAAAGTCACGCCGGCGACCACCCAGGCGTAGTTCTGGCCGAACGGCCGGCGCGCGACTATCTTCATGTTACCGACCGGTGTCCCCTCGAGCCTCGAGCACTAGATACGTACCGGTCGGTAACGCGCAAGGCCAAGCCATGACAAAAATCGCCCCCACCCCGGAAGAGCCGCCCAAGAAGGCCGCCGAGCGGATCCTGTCGACCGCCAGCGACCTATTCTACCGCGAGGGCGCCCGCGCTGTCGGCGTCGACGAGATCGTCGCGCGCGCCGGGGCCACCAAGCCCAGCCTGTATCGCGCCTTCGAATCCAAGGACCAGCTGATCGCGGCGTATCTGCAGGGTCAGGCCGAGGGGTTCTGGGGCTACTTCCACGCCTCGGTCGACCGGCACCCCGACGACCCGCGGGCGGGCCTGATGGCCTTCTTCGAGGACCTGGGCGCCCGCGCGGCCAAACCCGGCTATCGCGGCTGCGGCCTGACGAACGCGGCGGTCGAGTATCCCGACCGCAAGCATCCGGGTCGCAAGGTCGCCGTCGATCACAAGGCCGAACTGCGCGACCGCCTGCGCGGCATGACCAAGGCTATGGGCGCCCGGAAGCCCAAGAAGCTGGCCGACAGCCTGCTGCTGCTGATCGAGGGCGTCTACGTCACCAGCCAGCTGTTCGGCGACGACGGCCCGGCCGGCGCAGCCAAGGGGGCGGCAGAGGCGTTGATCGAGGCCCACACCCGCGAGGGCGCCAAGGAAGCTCCGTGACCACCACTCCGCCCAGCGCGATCCCCCTCGCCACCATCGGCTACGAGAGCGCCCCCCAGGCTCGGGTGATAGACGCCCTGAAGGCCGCCGGCGTCGAGGTGCTGATCGATGTGCGTGCGGTGGCGGCCTCGCGCCGCGCCGGATTCTCCAAGAGCCTGCTCTCCGCCAGCCTGGAGGACGCCGGCATCCGGTACGTTCACCTGCGCGAACTCGGCACGCCCAAGGAAGGCCGCATGGCCGCGCGGCGCGGGAAGACCGCCGAGATGCGCGAGATCTTCGAGGCCCACATGGCCGAGCCCGCGGCCCAGCTGCAGCTGGCCCAGGCCATCGAGATCGCGCGGGAAAAGAAAACCGCCCTGCTCTGCTACGAGGCCGACCACCGGGGGTGCCACCGCTCGATCGTGGTCGAGCACATGTCGCTGGCCGCAAACTTCGCCGTCGAAAACCTGGAGCCGTCGACGCTGTAGCGCGTCTGGCCCGCGCGCGTCGTCAGACCTCGAGCTCGGCGCCGGCCAGATCGCAGCCCGCGACGCGCGCGCCGTCCATCTGGGCTTCGAGGAAACGAGCCTTGGGCGCGTGGGCGCCCCGCAGGTCGGCCCCGCGCAACGAGGCGCGGGTGAAGTCGGTCCGCACGTAGCGGCCCTCGGCGATGTTCAGCGGGCCCATCTTCGCGCCCCGCAGGTCGGCCCGAGTCAGTTGGGCGTCGGTGAACCGCGCGCCGCGCAGGTCGGCCTCGCGCAGGTTGGCGCCCCGGAAGTCGCAGCCCGACAGGTCGGCGCCCTGCAGCTGCACGCCTTCCAGGTCCATGCCGAAGAAGATCGAGACGGGCGCCGAGAGCCCCGACAGCCGACGGCGCTTCAAGGTCCTGACCGGCCGGAAGTCGACCTCGGACAGCTTCATCACCTGGCCGCGCCGGCCGCCGGAATCGCAATAGGCCTCATGCTCGGCCAGCACTTCGGTCAGCGACCTGTCGTCGATGTAGAAGATCGGCGGCGGCGCCCGCAGCACGCCGGTCAGATCGCAATCGTCCAGCCGCGCCTGATTGAGGTTCACCCCGTTGAGCACCGCCCGCTTCATCGAGGCGCCGGAGAGGTCGGCCCCGGCCAGGTCGGCGCCCGACAGGTCGGCCCCGTCCAGCACCGCCCGCATCAGCTTGGCGCCCGTCAGCACCGCGCCCGACAGGTTGGCGTCGGTGAAGTCCGAGGTCATGGCCACGGCGCCGCTCATCTGGGCGCCCTGCAGGTTGGCCCCCGACAGCACCGCATAGTTCAGCTCGCCCGGCCGGTGCTCGTGGCGCAGGATCCGGAAGCCGTCCAGCTTGTCCTGCAACGCGATGCGGCCCTCGCGCAGGTCGCAGCCGGCCAGTTCGGCGCCCGCCAGGTTCGCCCCGCGCATGCACACCCCGCGCAGGTCGGCGCGCTTCAGGTTCACGTGCCGCATGTCGGCTTCGCGCAGGTCGGCCCCGAACAGGATCGCACGGCTCAGATTAGCCCGCGCCAGGGTGGCGCCCGCCAGCTTCGCCCCCGTCAGGTCGGCGTCGCGCAGGTCGATGCCCTCGAGGCTGCAGTTGGCGAGATCGGCGTAGTGCAGCGACAGGCGCCGCCCGCCTGACCGTCCGGCCAGATAGCGCTGGTGGGCGTCCAGCGCCTCACGCAGCGCGTGGACGTCGAGAGCCAGATGGTGCTGTTGCGGGGCGGACGACATGGGAACCTGTCGTTCACCATCGCCCAACGCGTTTAAGGATGGGTTGCGGGAGAGTCTTAAGGGGCCACGAAATCCCCGCCAAAGTTGTTCGAAAACAACCTAGAGCGTGGAACCAACTGACCCGGATGAGCAGGCTCGATCGCTTTGATTCAGAGCGCGTTTCGGAGCGAAACCGGCGTCCGCTCTCGCCCAACGCGCTCTAGAGCCAGCCACGCTTCTTGAACCACAGCACGGGCAGGATCCCGGCCACCACCATGGCCACCAACGCCATCGGATAGCCGAAGGCCCAGTGCAGCTCGGGCATGACGTCGAAGTTCATCCCGTAGATCGAGGCCACCAGGGTGGGCGGCATGAACACCACCGCCACCACCGAGAAGAACTTGATGATGCCGTTCTGCTCGATGTTGATCAGACCCAGCGCCGCATCCAGGAGGAAGGCCACGTGGGCCGACTGGTGGCTGGAGTGTTCGGTCAGCGATTGTGTGTCGCGCTGCAGGGTCTTGAGATGGGCGCGGCAGACGGGTTGGTCGGCGATCTCGGGCGCCAGGACCGCGAAGCTCAGCAGGCGCCCCACGCTGACCAGGCTGGTGCGGGCCAGAGCCGTGACCGACTGGGCCTGGGCCAGGCTGGTCATCAGGGGCCGGAAGTTGCCGGCGCGCGGACGGTCGAAGATGGCCGTGGACGCATCCTCGACGCTGCGGCCGGTGTCGTCCAGCACCTGGGCCAGCCGCTCGACCACGGCGTCCAGCAGGCCAAGCAGCGCCTCGCAGCCGCTGGTCTTCTCCTCTTCCAGCGCCCGGCCCGAGAAGACCGTGAACGCGCGCAGGTCCTCATAGCGCAGGGTCACCAGCAGGCCCTTGAACAGCACGAAGGTGACGGGCGTCCCGAAGGGCTTGTTCTCGTGGCTGCGGGCGAGCAGCGTCGCGGTCATGAAGGTGGCGCCGCCGTCCTGGTAGAGGCGGCTGGACGGCTCCAGCGCGGCCATCTCCTCGCGGGTGGGCAGGTCGATGCCCAGGGCCGCCTCGACGGCCAGCTCTTCCTCGCGCGTGGGCCGGAGGAGATCGATCCAGACCACCTCGGGGTCCGGCCGCCAGCCGGGGCCCGGGGTCTCGACCTGGAAGGCGCTCTGTCCGCGCCGAAGGACATTGTGCATGCCGCCGCCTCCGCGCCCTTCTGTGAAGGCGCGTCGGCGGGGCCGTCAATTGCCGAAGCTTAGTTCGAGCCGTTGTCCGGGCGCGTCGCGGCCGCGATCAGAGCGGCGATGCGATCGGTCGAGTCGGCGGCCTGCGAGAGGACGCTCATCGGACCCTGGCTGTTCGGGCGCACGGCGCTGGCCATCTGCTGGGCGGCCTGCTGGGCCACAGCGATGGCGCCGTTCTGGAAGCGCGTCACGCCGCTCGCGGCCAGCATCCGCGACGTGGCGTCGGGATAGATGAAGCCGTGCACCGAATAGGTCGAACCGCCCAGGTCGCGGTTGGGATCGTACCAGACCTTCACCTGGCTCCAGTCGCCGTTGGCCGACACGTCGATGACGGTGACGTCCTTTTCCACCTTGCCCCGCGAGCCTTCGATGGGGCTCCAGTTGGCGTGGGTGATCTGTACGACGCGGTCGGTCAGCACCTGGCTGACCACGGCCACGTGGCCCAGACGCATGCGCGAGGTCGGCTTGAAGCACAGCACCGCCCCGGCGCGCGGCACCACGCCCGTCTCGTACTTGCCGACGGCCTGGCTCCACCAGGTGCGCGCATCGCCGAAGATCTGGATGCCCGAAATGAGGCGCGCGAAGGGCACGCACTGCCAGTACGTCTCGGCGATCGCGCCGGCCGGAGCGACGGCGAAGAAGGCCGCAGCGGCCAGGGAACCCAACAGGGTCCGCGTCCGTTTGCGCATACTCGGTGACTCCCCGAACTCTCGGCGTGAAGGGGTAACGATATCTGCGCTGAGTGAAAAGAGGGTTTACGCGGCGCGGCGAGACGTCGCGCCCGGTTTATCCACAGCTCGGCTTAGGCATGTGGGGTCGCGCACGCACCACAATACAAGTATCCGACTGTTTTCGACCGCGATATGACATCCGTCGAAGAAAACTATTGGCGAACACGCGTTTGCATTCCCCAATTCAGCTAAACGACAGCTCGCATTGGACTTCTGATTAACCACTTGTAACCTTCGGATACCGCGTCCTCACGCAACGTTAACAAGGCGAAACAAGAGCTGGCCGGTCGGCAGAAAGTTCCTGGCCAGACTCGCCCAAGAGGAGAATTTTCCTCGTCACGAACCTGTGAGCAGGCAGGTCGCCTAAAAAATCGGCGCCGGCCTGATCCTGCGCGCGGGGCTGGATTTTTGAACGTGAGCCGTTACATGTATGCCGCACTCCTGGGGAGAGATAGATGGACATCGCTGCGCTGCTGAGCGACCCGGCCGCATGGGCCGCGCTGATCACCCTCATTGTGATGGAGGTGGTGCTCGGCATCGACAATCTGATCTTCATCTCGATCCTCTCGAACAAGCTGCCCGAGCATCAGCGCGCCAAGGCGCGGCGGATCGGCATCGCGCTGGCGCTGATCATGCGCCTGGCGCTGCTGTCGACGCTGGCCTTCATCGTGGGCCTGGTGAAGCCGGTCTTCACCCTGCCCTTCCCGGCGCCCCCCGGCATGGACTTCTCGTTCTCCTGGCGCGACCTGATCCTGATCGCCGGCGGCCTCTTCCTGGTGTGGAAGGCCACCACCGAGATTCACGAGAAGGTCGAGCCCAGCGACGGCCACGGCGTCATGGACGCCGGCGGAAAGGTCGTGGCCAACATGGGCGCGGCGATCTTCCAGATCATTCTGATCGACATCGTGTTCTCGATCGACTCGATCCTGACCGCCGTCGGCATGACCGACCACCTGCCCATCATGATCGCCGCCGTGGTGATCACCGTGGCCATCATGCTGGTGGCCGCCGACCCCCTGGCCAACTTCATCAACGAGAACCCGACCATCGTCATGCTGGCTCTGGGCTTCCTGCTGATGATCGGCGCCGTCCTGATCGCGGACGGCTTCGGGGTGCACGTGCCCAAGGGCTACATCTACGCCGCGATGGCCTTCTCGGCGGGGGTCGAGGCGCTGAACATGCTGGCGCGCCGGCGCGCCAATAGGCCCGCGCTCGACGACAAGACGCTGCACTGACCCTTCCTTCCCCGAAAGGAAGGGAAGACTAGAGCGTGACCGCTTCAGCATGGAGCGTATCCGGAGTTGACGAGGTAGTTGGCACACTCGGCGGCTGAGAAGTGGTCGAGGAGGAGGCCGATGCGTCGCCAGGTGGCTTCGACGGTGCGCTCGGCGGCTTTGCGCAGGAGGGTCTTCAGCTTGGCGAAGACCTGTTCGATGGGGTTCAGGTCGGGGCTGTAGGGCGGCAGGAAAATCAGGTGCGCGCCGGCGCGCCGGATGGCCTGGCGGACGGCCTTGCCCTTGTGGCTGCCGAGGTTGTCCATGATCACCACATCGCCGGGGGCGAGCGTCGGGACGAGGACCTGTTCGACGTAGGCCCGGAACCACTCGCCGTTGATCGGCCCATCCAGGACGAAGGGCGCGTCGATCCGATCGCATCGCAGTGCGGCCAGGAAGGTCAGGGTCTTCCAGTGGCCGTGAGGAACCTTGCCGACCAGCCGCTGGCCACGCGCGCAGCGGCCGTGGGTGCGGGTCATGTTGGTCTTCGCCCAAGTCTCGTCGATGAAGACCAGGCGGCGCGGATCAAGCCGGCCCTGATGGCGTCGCCAGCGGTCCCGCTTCCTGGCCACGTCCGGTCGGTCCTGCTCGATGGCGTGCAGGCTTTTTTTTGAAGGTCACGCCCTGGCGCAGGTAGAAACGCCACACCGCGTCGTAGCTCACAACCACGCCGCGGTCGGCGAGCTCGGCCTGGATCGCCCGGAGCGTCAGGTCCGGCTGCTCCGCGATCCGCGCCAGCAGCCAGTCCCGCTCGCCCGCCAGCACCAGCGGCCGATGACCGCCCATCCGCCGCGCTGCGGCGCTGCCTTCGCTCCGCAGACGCTGCGACCAGCGCACCGCCGTCGCCACCCCGACCCCGAACCGCTCCGCCGCCTCACGGCACGTCCCGCCCGCCACCACGAAGCGCGCCACTCGATCCCGCAGATCAAGCGAGTAGGGTCGACCCATGCGAGCTGGCCTCCCATCCAGCCCACATCTTGAATCATGATCCGCCCAAACCCGGAATCCCGATTCAGCTAAGCGCGGTCACGCTCTAGAGAAAGCTGTAGGGGTCGATGTCGATCGCCACGCGGATCTGGCCCGGGGGCCGCACCCGGGCCCGCCAGGCCGCCATGTAGGCCGACAGGTCCACGGTGCGGTCGGCGCGGACCAGGAAGCGCTTGCGGCGGCGACCGCGGATCAGTCCCAACGGCGCGTCAGCCGGGCCGTAGACCTCCACCCCCGGCGTGTTCGGCGCCTGGCTGGCCATCCCCTGCACGAACGCCTCCAGCTGCGCCGCATCCGGGCCCGACGCGATCACCGCCGCCAGCCGGCCGAATGGCGGCAGGCCCGACAGTTCGCGCTCGGCCATCTCGGCCTCGACGAAGGCGTCACGGTCCTGGGCCTTCAGCGCCTGCATCACGGCATGCTCAGGCGCGTAGGTCTGCAACAGCGCCTTGCCCGGCCGGTCCCTGCGCCCCGCCCGCCCGGTGGCCTGGGCCAGCAGCTGATAAGTCCGCTCGGCCGCCCGCAGGTCGCCGCCGCGCAGGCCGAGGTCCGCATCCACCACCCCCACCAGGGTCAGCTTCGGGAAGTTGTGGCCCTTGGCGGCCGCCTGGGTGGCCACCAGGATGTCGAACTCGCCCGCCGCCATCGCCTCGACCAGCCGCCGCGCTTCGCGGGCGTCGAACACCGTGTCGGACGAGAAGACGGCGATCCGCGCCTCCGGGAACAGCGCGCGCGCCTCCTCCTCGACCCGCTCCACGCCCGGCCCGATCGAGACCAGGCTGTCCTTGGCCCCGCAGTGGGGGCAGGCCGAGGGCTTTGGCATCGAGAAGCCGGTCAGGTGGCAGACCAGTCGCCCGGTGTAGCGATGCTCCACCAGCCAGCTGTCGGTGTCGGGCGCGGTCATCCGTTCGCCGCAGGCCTTGCACAGCACCAGCGGCGCATAGCCCCGGCGGTTCAGGAACAAGAGCGTCTGCTCGCCCCGCGCCCAGGTCTCGGCCATTTCCCGCACCAGGGGCGGCGAGAGCCACCGGCCCGCCTCGGGTGGGGTCGCGCGCAGGTCGATCAGCTCGATGTCGGGCAGCCGCGCCGTTCCGTGGCGCGTGGACAGCCGCAGCCAGCGATAGCGCCCGGTCTCGGCGTTGCGCAGGCTCTCCAGCGACGGCGTGGCCGAGGCCAGCACCACCGCGGCGTCCTCGATCCGCCCGCGCACCACCGCCAGGTCGCGCGCGTGGTAGATGAAGCCCTCTTCCTGCTTGAACGACCCGTCGTGCTCTTCATCGACGACGATCAGCCTCAGCCGGCGGAAGGGCAGAAACAGCGCCGAGCGCGCGCCCACCACGATCCGGCAGTTCCCCGACGCCACAGCCTCCCACACGCGCCGCCGCGCGGGCGGGGCCACATCCGAGTGCCACTCGCCCGGCTGGGCGCCGAAGCGGGCGGCCACCCGCGCGATCACCGCCTGGGTCAGCGCGATCTCGGGCAGCAGGATCAGCACCTGGGCGTCCGGATCGGCCGCCAGCGCCGCGGCCGCCGCCTCCAGATACACCTCGGTCTTGCCCGAGCCGGTCACCCCGTCCAGCAGGGTGACGTTGAAGCCGCCGACCACGGCCTTCAACGCATCGGCGGCCGCCGCCTGGCTGGCGTTCAGCTCCGCCCCGGCGCGTGTGAGGTCGGGCGCATCGAACCGCGCCTCGGCCACGATCTCGCGGACCGCCAGCGCGCCCTCGTCCAGCAGCCCCTTCACCACGCCGGACGAGACCCCCGCCGCCCGCGCCAGATCGGCGGCCGACATCGGCGCGGCGGCGGCTTCGAGCACCTTGGTTCGCGCCGCCGTGGGCCGGGCGGGCGTCGCGCCCGTGGCCACCACCACCCGCGTGGGTCGCGGCTTCGGCGCCCGCGCGCCGCGCAGCGCGATCGCCAGCGGCTGGCCCGGCGCATCGACCGCATAGCGCGCCGCCCACTGGATGAACTCCACGGTGCCCGGCGGCAGCGCCGGATCGGCCAGACGTTCGGCCACCGGCTTCAGCGGGCGGTTCCCGCCCAGCGCGTCCCGGACCTCCACCACCACGCCCCGGATGAGGCGCGGGCCCAGCGGCACGGCCACCTGGTCGCCCGCCGCCAGACCCATGCCTTCGGGCTCGGCGTAGTCGAACGCCTCGGGCAGCGGCATGGGGATCAGGACGGAGGCGATGCGGCTCATGTTTCTTGTCACGGGCTTCGCAG
This sequence comes from Phenylobacterium sp., assembly GCF_965284355.1. Taxonomy (NCBI): domain Bacteria; kingdom Pseudomonadati; phylum Pseudomonadota; class Alphaproteobacteria; order Caulobacterales; family Caulobacteraceae; genus Phenylobacterium; species Phenylobacterium sp. The sequence goes on from NZ_OZ260078.1 coordinate 2,448,470, forward strand.
CTACAAGCAGGCCCGACAAGTGCCTGAAGATGGCAAGCCTCCAAGGTCAGACAATGCAGCTCTTCCTCGACACCACCGACACCGCCGTCCTCAAGGACCTCGCCGCCACCGGCCTGGTCGACGGCGTCACCACCAACCCGACCCTGATCGCCAAGTCCGGCCGCAACATGCTGGAGGTGATCGCCGAGATCTGCGAGATCGTGGAAGGCCCGGTCTCGGCCGAGGTCGCCGCCATGGACACCGCCGGCATGCTGGCCGAGGGCCAGAAGCTGGCCGCGGTCGCCACCAACGTGGTCGTGAAGGTGCCGCTCACCCGCGCCGGTCTCATCGCCACCCGCGAGTTCTCGGCCCAGGGCATCCAGACCAACGTCACCCTGTGCTTCTCGGCCGCCCAGGCCCTGCTCGCCGCCAAGGCGGGCGCCAGCTACATCAGCCCCTTCATCGGCCGCCTGGACGACCAGGGCGCCGTCGGCATGGACCTGATCACCGAGATCCGCGCGATCTACGACAACTACGACTTCGACACCGAGATCCTGGCCGCCTCGATCCGCACGCCCAAGCACGTGACCGAGGCCGCGCTCGCCGGCGCCGACTGCGCCACCATCCCGCCGGCGGTCTTCGAGGCGCTTTTCAAGCATCCGTTAACCGAAGCGGGTCTCCAACAGTTCATGGCCGACTGGTCGAAGACGGGTCAGTCGATTCTGTAGGGGCTTGAGTGACATGGACGGGTCGCAGGGTGAGTTTGCTTTCGAGAGCCCGCCGACCCGTCAGCCGGAGCCGGTCCGCCTTCCGGACGCGCCGGAAGCCCTGACCGTCGCGCGCTCGGACGCGGCGCCGGCGTCCGCCGTCTCGGAGGGCGCGCTGGACCCGTCCGCGGTCCGCCGCTTCCTGGCCGACAACCCCGACTTCCTGAAGGCCGACGCCGGCCTGCTCAGCGAGCTCGGCCTCTCGGTCGCCGCCGGCAATGTCGTCGAGTTCGCGCCCATGGCGCGCGTGCACGCCGCCCACCAGCGCGAGGCCGAACAGCGCCAGATCCTGGAAGAGACCGCCCGCGCCAACTTCGCCGCCCAGGCCCAGACCCACGGCGCCGTGGTCGATCTCCTGGACGCGCGCAACCACTCCGATCTTGCCCGACGCGTCGACGACCTGGCCCGCCTGCGCTTTGGCCTGGCCGCCGGGGTGATCGCGCTGGAGTGCGAGAACCTGCCGCCCGCGGGATGGCGTCCGCTGGTGGAGGGTCAGGTCGACCTGCTGCTGGACGGCCCGCGCCGCATGGTCCGCATGGGCCTCCTGCCCACCGCCTTCGGCCTCTTCGACGAGGCGGCCGGACCGATCGCCTCGGTCGCCATGGTGCGCATGGCGCTGTGGGAGCCTTCGCGCCAGGGCCTGCTGGCCTTCGGCTCGGCCGACCCCGACGGCTTCACGCCCGAGATGGGCTCGGAACTCATCGCGTTCCTGGCCCGGGTGGTCGAGCGCACGGCCGAGCGATGGCCGCTGCTCTGAGCGCCGAGCAGGCCCGCCAGGCCTGGCTCCAGCATCTGGCGCACGAGCGCCGCGCCTCGCCGCGCACGCTGGAGGCCTATGGCTTCGCCGCCAGCCGCTACATCGCCTTCCTGGAGCGGCACCGGGACGAGGACCTCAGCGTCCAGGGCCTGACCACCGTCACCCCGGCCGAGGTGCGCGCCTGGCTGGCCCATCTGCGAACGGGCGATCACCCGCTGTCGCCGCGGTCGCTCAGCCAGTCCCTGTCGGCCATCCGCACCTTCCACCGTTTCCTCGACCGCCGGCTCGACGCGCCCAACGCCGCGATCTCGCTGGTGCGCGGGCCGCGCGTGACGCCCGGCGCGCCGCGTCCGGTCACCGAGGACCAGGCCCAGGGCCTGCTGGCCGAACCGGCCCTGGATCCCGACCGCGAGGACTGGGAGGCCGCCCGCGACCAGGCGGTGCTGTCGTTGCTGTACGGCTGCGGCCTGCGCATCTCCGAGGCGCTGTCGCTCAGGCGCTCCGACGCCCCGCTGCCCGACATGCTGCGCATCACCGGCAAGGGCTCGAAGACGCGCATGGTTCCGGTGCTGCCCGCGGTGCGTGAGGCGGTCGACGCCTATCTGGCCCTGTTGCCGCAGGTGATCGACGGCGATGCGCCCCTGTTCCGGGCCAAGCGTGGCGGCGCGCTGTCGCCCCGCCACGTCCAGGCGACCGTGCAGGTGCTGCGCGGCCGACTGGGCCTGCCCGCGAGCGCCACGCCGCACGCGCTGCGCCACTCGTTCGCCACCCACCTGCTGGGCGCAGGCGCCGATCTGCGGTCGATCCAGGAACTGCTGGGCCATGCCTCGCTGTCGACCACCCAGCGGTACGCCGAGGTCGACGCCGCGGCCTTGCTGGGCGCCTACAGCCGGGCGCACCCGCACGCTTGAGCTCCCGCGACGCAGGGCGGACGGACAGAGACTACTCGTCGGCGACCTTGAGCGGGCCGAAGCCGCCCGGAGGCGTCGGCGCATGCATCAGATGGCAGGGCCGCGCGCGGCGCTCGTACCAGCCACGGCGGATCGGCACGCGCGTGCCCGTCAGGATGGTCTTCTGCGTCTTCTGGCGCTCACCGCGGTCGGCCACGAAGTAGGGCGCGGGGCGGCAGCGGATCTGGGCGCGTTCGGTCGCGTCGATCGGCTCGCCCGAGGGGCCCGAGACGACCACGGTGGCCGCAAAGATCAAGGCGGAGAAGCTCATCAGCGACCGACGCCGTAGCGCACGACCATCGGGTTCGAGCAGGGCCCGATCGTCCGCATCACCGCCTTCTCATGATTGGCCCTGGGAAGATCGCCCAGCGAACTCAGCCTGGCCTTGCCGTCGTCGCGGTAGAGCAGGGCCGGATCGGCGATCTCATAGCGGCCCTCGGACTTGCACGCGCCCGTCGCGGACTCGGCCGGCGACGCGACGAACACCCGCGGGGCGGGGTTCGAGGCCACGGCCGCGGCGACGATGATGGCGAGCATTGCGGACTCCCTATCGCAAGGCCTGAGCAAACTGCCACCATGCCGTGCGTCGGCCAAATTAAGGTTCGGTCACGCAGTGACCGTCAATGCATATCACCGGCGTTCGACGCGTCACGAAGCCCGCGGAGCGCGAGTCAGCCCCGGACATAGCGCAGCCACTTCACCCCGTCGTCCTCGCCCGCCTCGATGCAGATGAAGCCTTCGCGGTCGTAGAACGCCTGGGCGCCCAGGTTGGCGGCCTGGCACTTGAGGGCCAGCACCCCGCCCGTCTGGGCCAGAACATGGTCAAGCAGGGCCTTTCCCACGCCACGTCCGCGGGTCTCGACGTACAGCGAATGCAGGAACACCTGCGGCCTGTAGAGCGCCGCGAGGCCCACGATCCGCCCGCGCTCGACGGCGACATAGATCTCTTCGTCGCGCGCGGCGGCGAGGAAAGTCTCGGGACGGTGCCGCTCCCGCGGGACCCAGGTGAACGTCTCACGCAGGACGCGGACGTAGAGGGCGGCGCAGGCCGCCAGCTCATCCGCCCGCGCGCGGCGCAGCGTGAGGCTAGACTCGACGGACATCGCGCAGCAGCCTCGACCTCCTCCCCCAGTGGGGGAGGGGGACCATGCGCAGCATGGTGGAGGGGGCTTCGCCTGGAGCGCCGAGCGTGGTTGACCCCCCCTCCACCCCCCTTCGGGCGGTCCCCCTCCCCCTACGGGTGAGGAGACCCAGACCGATCAGGCCTGCATCGTCCACCCTTCGACTCCCATCGCGGCCTGGCGCAGCGCCTCCGAGCGGGTCGGGTGCGGATGGCAGGTGCGCGCCACGTCCTCGGACGCCGCCCGGAAGGCCATGGCCACGCAGTATTCGCCGATCATCTCGGAGACCTGCGGCCCGACCATGTGCGCCCCCAGGATCTCGTCGGTGGCGGCGTCGGCCAGCACCTTCACGAAGCCCTCGGTCTCATGGTTGATCTTGGCGCGGCTGTTGGCGGTGAAGGGGAACTTCCCGGCCTTGTAGGCGCGGCCCTCGGCCTTCAGTTGCTCTTCGGTCTTGCCCACCCAGGCGACCTCGGGGGTCGTGTAGACCACGCTCGGGACCAGGTTGTAGTCGATGTGGGCGTACTTGCCGGCGATCATCTCGATGCAGGCGACCGCGTCCTCCTCGGCCTTGTGCGCCAGCATGGGGCCATAGGTGACGTCGCCGATGGCCCAGACGCCCGCCGCCGACGTCTGCAGGTGGTCGGTCTCGATGAAGCCGCGCTTGTCGGGGGTGACGCCCACGGTCTCCAGCCCGAGGCCCTCGGTGTAGGGGCGCCGTCCGATCGCCAGCAGGACGTAGTCGGCCTCGAGCTCCTGCGCCGCGCCGCCGGCGACGGGCTCCCAGGTCAGCGTGACGCCCTTCTTCGACGCCTTCGCGCCGGTCACCTTGGCGCCTAGCTGGAAGGTCATGCCCTGCTTGGTCAGCGCGCGCTGGAAGGTCTTGGCCAGCTCGGCGTCCATCCCGGGCGTGATGCGGTCCAGGAACTCCACCACCGTCACCTTGGCGCCCAGGCGGCGCCAGACCGAACCCAGTTCCAGGCCGATGATGCCGGCGCCGATCACCACCAGGTGCTTCGGCACTTCGGGCAGCGACAGGGCGCCCGTCGAGTCCAGGATGCGCTGCTGGTCGACCACGACGCCCGGCAGGCTGGACGGCTCCGAGCCCGTGGCGATGACGATGTTCTTGGCTTCCAGCGTCGTGACCGTCCCGTCCTCGGCCGTCACCTCGACCTTGCCCGCGCCGGCGATGCGGCCCGCGCCCTTCACCCAGTCCACCTTGTTCTTCTTGAAGAGGAACTCGATCCCCTTGGTCAGGGCGGTCACGGACTCGCCCTTCTGCTTCATCATCTGCGGCAGGTTCAGCTTGGGCTGGACCTCGATCCCCAGGTGGGCGAACTCGCCGCTGGCGGCCGCGAACATCTCGGAGGCGTGCAGCAACGCCTTCGACGGCATACAGCCGACGTTCAGGCAGGTGCCGCCCAGGGTGACGCGCTTCTCGACGCAGGCGGCCTTGAGCCCCAGCTGGCCCGCGCGGATCGCCGCGTTGTAGCCGCCGGGACCGCCCCCGATGATGACGACGTCGTAGGTGATGGTGTCAGCCATGGTGCTGCCTAAGCCTCAGATGGGCGCGCAACCTAGTGCGCGCCCCGCAAAAGTGGAGTCCGGTTTGAGGGATGCGCACAAGACAAATGTGCCTTGCGCCCGTTCGCCGGGCTCAAGGCATCGAAAGCGCCAGGATCGCCGATGCGCCTCAGCAGTTCAGAATGACCTTGTGGCGGGGATCGCCCAGGGCCTGAGCGGCGGCGGGGGCCGACGGATGGGGCACGGCCGCGCCCTTCTTCAGCATACGCGTCAGGCGCTCCAGCACCGCGGCGCCGCTGTAGGGCTTGGCCAGCACGTCGCGCACCCCGAGCTTGACGCCGATGCGGACATCCTCGGCGGCGATGTCGCGGCCCACCAGCAGGACCGGCGGCATCTGGCGGCCCGGCAACGCCGACATCTCGCGCAGCAACGCCAGTCCATCCAGCATCGGCATGTTGCGTTCCAGGATCACCGCGTCGGGGCGGCTGGACTTCAGCACCTCCAGCGCCGCCAGGCTGGTGCGGGCCGCCAGCGGGTGGAAGCCTGCCACGTCCAGCCTGATCTGAACCATTTCCAGGGTGGTGCGATCATGGTCGACGACCATGATCTTGCTGCCGCGTCCGTCGAATTGCATGTGCGGCGCGCTCCTAGAACAGGTCCACGGCGCCGTCGTCAGGCACATCGCCCGCGTCGTCGTCTCCGCCGCCCAGTCCGGCGGTCAACCGCTCGGCCAGCGCGCCCAGTGTGATCTCGGCCAGCGCGGCGTCCACCGGCACGCCCATCCCTTGCGGGGCCGCGGCGCTGACGCCACGGGCGAAGGCGGACAGGCCCGTCAGATGTTGGGAGAGCAGGTCCACAGCGTGAAGGCCCTGCACCATCCGGGCGCGGTCGGCCTCAGGCAGGCCCTGCATCACGTCGCCGATGAGGCGGTCCAGGAAGATGCACCGGGCCGCCGACAGCTCGATCTCGGCCGCCAGCACGTCCAGCGTCACGGCGACGTCTGGCGCCCAGGCCCCGGCTCCCACGATCGGCGCGTTCATCAATCCCCCAGATTTCTGCCGAGGACCATTTCATTCGCACGCTGAATTTTGTGTGAATTCTGGGAAACGACGTTCGGCAAGCTCAACTACAAGCTCTCGCCTTGGCGCGTCTCGTCGCCAACGCCCGTTGCCCGGCGTCAGTCCGGCAGTTGGCGGCGACGCCTGAGCAGCGGCGCCGCCAGCCAGGCCAGGATGCCGGTGGCCGCCGCGAGGACGACGACGCCGGTCGTCACCAGCTCATTCTGTGGCCGGGGCGCCGGGAGGTCTGCCGTCGCTTCGTTGTGGATGGCGGCGAGATACGCCCGCGCATCCGAAGCGTCGGCCTCGGCGGCGTAGATCCCGAAGCCGCCCAGCGCGATCTGCAGATAGGGCTCGGTCTGGCCGTAGTGCTCGTTCTGGACGTGGATGCTCATGCCCGACGCGCGCAAGGCCGCGGCCGCAGCCTGGGCTTCGGTCAGGTCGAGGAACCGCTTGATCTCGACAAGGTCCATGCGCCCAAGGTGGCGCGATGGCGCTTAGACGTCCAGCAACAGGCGTTGCGGGTCTTCGATCGCGTCCTTCACGTGGACCAGGAACGTCACCGCCCCCTTCCCGTCGACGATCCGGTGATCGTAGCTCAGCGCCAGGTACATCATCGGGCGCACCACGATCTGGCCGTTCACGACCATCGGCCGCTCCTGGATCTTGTGCATGCCCAGGATGCCCGACTGCGGCGGGTTCAGGATCGGCGTCGACATCAGCGAGCCATAGATGCCGCCGTTCGAGATCGTGAACGTGCCGCCCTGCAGGTCGTCCATCGACAGCTGGCCGTCGCGGGCCTTCTTGCCGAGCGCGCCGATCTCCTTCTCGATCTCGGCCAGGCCCATCATGTCGGCGTCGCGGACGACCGGCGTGACCAGGCCCTTGTCGGTGCCGACGGCGACCGAGATGTCGTAGTGGTTCTTGTAGATGATGTCCGCGCCGTCGATCTCGGCGTTGACGTCCGGCACCTGCTTCAGCGCGTGGGTCACCGCCTTCACGAAGAAGGACATGAAGCCCAGCTTCACGCCGTGCTTCTTCTCGAACACGTCCTTGTACTGGTTGCGCAGCGCCATGACGCCCGACATGTCCACCTCGTTGAAGGTGGTCAGCATCGCGGCGTTGTTCTGGGCTTCCTTCAGCCGGCGCGCGATCGTCTGGCGCAGGCGGGTCATTTTCACGCGCTCTTCGCGCTCGTGGATGGCGCGCGGGGCAGCGGGCGCGGCCGGCGCGGCGGGGGCCTTCGAGCGGGCCTCCAGGGCGGCGAGCGCGTCGCCCTTGGTCACGCGGCCATCCTTGCCGGTGCCCGAGATCGCGGCCGCGTCCAGCTTGTTCTCGGCGACCACGCGCTGGGCCGACGGGGCCAGCACCGGTTCAGCGGCCGGCTTCGGCGCGGGCGCGGGCGCCGGCTTGGCTTCCGCCTTGGGGGCCTCGGCCTTCGGCGCGGCGGCGGGCGCTGCCGCGGCGGCGGCGCCTTCGGTGATCTTGCCCAGCACCCCGCCCGGCTCGACCGTGGCGCCCTCTTCGGCGCTGATCTCGGCCAGCACGCCGTCGGCGGGGGCGGCGACTTCCAGGCTCACCTTGTCGGTTTCGAGCTCGACCAGGATCTCGTCCTTGCGGACCGCGTCGCCGGCCTTCTTGGCCCAGCGCGCGACAGTCGCTTCGGTGACGGATTCACCCAGAGCCGGGGTCATGATGTCGGCCATCGGGGGGTAGCGCTCCTTGGATCACACAGACAGAGTTCGAAAAGACGGGCAGAGTTCGAAAAGACGGGCGGGGTTTACGCTAGGCGAAGGCCTCTGTCAGGAACGTCTCGAGTTCCTTCAGGTGGCGGTTCATCAGGCCGGCGGCGGTGGAAGCCGAGGCCGGGCGGCCGACGTAGCGGGCGCGCTTGGCCTTGACGGCCAGGCGCTCCAGCGTCAGCTCCAGCCAGGGATCGACGAACTGCCAGCCGCCCATGTTCTTGGGCTCCTCCTGACACCACACCAGCTCGGCGTTCTTGAAGCGCTTCAGCTCGTTGCTGAGCGACTTCAGCGGCCACGGATAGAACTGCTCCAGGCGCAGGATGTAGACGTCGTCGCGGCCGGTCTTGGCGCGCTGCTCCACCAGGTCGAAGTAGACCTTGCCCGAGCAGAGGATGACCCGCTTGATCTCGGCGTCTGGGCGCAGCGTCACGCCGCCGACCTCGCAGTCGGCCTCGGCCCCGTCGATCATCACCCGGTGGAAGCCGGTGCCCGTCACCAGGTCCGACAGGTTCGACACCGCCCGCTTGTGGCGCAGCAGCGACTTGGGCGTCATCACGACCAGCGGCTTGCGGAACTCCCGCAGCAGCTGGCGGCGCAGGACGTGGAAGTAGTTGGCCGGGGTCGTGCAGTTGACGACCTGCATGTTGTCTTCGGCGCATAGCTGCAGGAAGCGCTCCAGGCGCGCCGAGCTGTGCTCGGGCCCCTGGCCCTCGTAGCCGTGCGGCAGCAGCATCACCAGGCCGCTCATGCGCAGCCACTTTCGCTCGCCCGAGCTGATGAACTGGTCGATCACCACCTGGGCGCCGTTCACGAAGTCGCCGAACTGGCCTTCCCACATGGTCAGCGTGTCGGGGTCGGTCAGCGAGAAGCCGTACTCGAAGCCCAGCACCGCCTCTTCCGACAGCGCCGAGTCCAGCACCTCGAAGTGCGCCTGGTTCGGACCCAGATTGCGGAGGGGGAAGTAAACCTCCTCGGTCTTCTGGTCGATGATGCCCGAGTGACGCTGGCTGAACGTGCCGCGCACGCTGTCCTGGCCCGACAGGCGGACGGGATAGCCCTGGTCCAGCAGCGTGGCGAACGCCAGCGATTCCGCGGTCGCCCAGTCGATGTTCTGGCCGCTCTCGATGGCCTCGCGGCGGGCTGCGATGACGCGCTCGACCGTCTTATGGACCGCGACCGTGCTCGGGATCGAGGTCAGCTTGCGGCCCAGGTCCAGCAGCTTCTGCTTGGGCGCGCCGGTGGCGAAACGCTCGTCGCCCGAGGCCAGCTTCACGCTCGACCACTTGCCGTCCAGCCAGTCGGCCTTATTGGCGGCGTAGTTGCGGCCAGCCTCGAACTCCTGGTCGAGGAACTGGTCGAATTCCTGGATCCAGCCGTCGACGTCGGCCTGGGCGCACACGCCTTCGCCGATCAGGCGGGCCGCGTAGAGATCGCGCACCGACGGGTGGTTCTTGATCTTCGCGTACATCAGCGGCTGGGTCATCGTGGGGTCGTCCCCCTCGTTGTGACCGAAGCGCCGGTAGCAGAACATGTCGACGACCACGTCCTTGCCGAACAGCTGGCGGTACTCGGTCGCCACCTTGGCCGCGAAGGTCACGGCTTCGGGGTCGTCGCCGTTGACGTGGAAGATGGGGGTCTCGACCGCCAGGGCCACGTCCGTCGGATAGGGCGAGCTGCGGCTGTTCTTGGGGCTGGTGGTGAAGCCGATCTGGTTGTTGACCACGAAGTGCATGGTCCCGCCCACGCCATAGCCGCGCAGGCCCGACAGCGCGAAGCACTCCGAGACCACGCCCTGGCCGGCGAACGCCGCATCGCCGTGCAGCAGCAGCGGCAGCACGTGGCCGCGACCCGCATCCGGCTGCTCGCGCAGGGTGAAGGCCTGCTTGGCGCGCACCTTCCCGATCACGACGGGGTTCACGATCTCCAGGTGGCTGGGATTGGCGGTCAGCGACAGGTGGACGCTGTTGCCGTCGAAGTCCCGGTCCGAGCTGGCGCCCAGGTGGTACTTCACGTCGCCCGACCCCTGGACGTCGCTGGGCAGCGACGAGCCGCCTTGGAATTCGTGGAAGATGATGTGGTAGGGCTTGCCCATCACCGCGGCCAGCACGTTCAGGCGGCCCCGGTGCGGCATGCCGATGACGATGTCCTTCACCCCCATCGCGCCGCCGCGCTTGATCATCTGCTCCAGCGCCGGGACCATCGCCTCGCCGCCGTCCAGGCCGAAGCGCTTGGTGCCGGGGAAGCGGCGATGGAGGAACGCCTCGAAGCCCTGCGTCTCGATCAGCTTCTTCAGGATGGCGACCTTGCCCTCCTTGGTGAAGGTGATCTCCTTGTCGCGGCCCTCGATCCGCTCCTGCAGCCAGGCCTTTTCCTTGGGATTCGACACGTGCATGTACTGCACGCCGACGTTGCCGCAGTAGGTGCGGCGCAGGATCGCCAGGATCTCGCGGATCGTCGCGGTCTCCAGGCCCAGCACATAGTCGAGGAAGATCGGACGGTCGAAGTCGGCCTCGGAGAAGCCATAGCTGGCGGGCTCGAGCTCGGACGCGTCGCCCGGCGTGGTGGCGATGCCCAGAGGGTCCAGGTTGGCCTTCAGGTGGCCTCGCATCCGGTAGGCCCGGATCATCATGATGGCGCGCAGCGAATCCAGCGTGGCGGCGCGGACCTCGTCCTGGCTGACGCCGGGCTTGCGGGCCTCGACGCCCTTGGCCAGCTTGGCCTCGACCGCGGGCCACATCCCGTCGATCGCGCTCATCCAGTCGGGACGGGCGGCGGGGGCGGCCGGCTTCACCCACTGCGGCTTGGTCGCGGCGCCGCTCTCGCCCAGCGAGGCGAAGAAGGCCTGCCACGAGGGCTCGACCGACGCGGGGTTCGCCTCCCATTTCGCGTAGAGGTCCTCCACGAAGGCCGCGTTGCCGCCGTAGAGGAAAGAGGTCTCGGCCAGAACTTCGTTGATCAGGCCTGCGTCGTCCGCCATTTCGTCCGCCTTATGGGGGCCGAGCGCGTCAGGCGAAGTGTAAGCGGTTCGCCGCCCGGACGCGCTCGTCCATCAGAATTTTCAGCGGAAGGCTCCTACGGGAGCCTTCCCGCGGCCCACGGACTTCGGAAGAAGGAGCCGAGCGCGGACCGCCCAATACCTAAGTTTTGCCCCCCAAGGCATGCGAGGGATCTCGCATGCCCATACCCCGTATTGATTAACCGTTTACCACGCCGGCAAGCCCCGACCGTCGTGAAAACAGCTAGTTACCCTTCAGCACCTCGACCAGCGTGGTGCCCAGCGCCGCCGGCGACGGCGACACGCGGATGCCCGCCGACTCCATCGCCGCGATCTTGTCTTCCGCGCCGCCCTTGCCGCCCGAGATGATCGCGCCGGCGTGACCCATGCGGCGGCCCGGAGGCGCCGTGCGGCCGGCGATGAAGCCCACCATCGGCTTCTTGATCGGGTTCGCCTTGATGAACTCGGCGGCGTCTTCCTCGGCCGAACCGCCGATCTCGCCGATCATGATGATCGACTCGGTCTCGGGGTCCTTCAGGAACATGTCGAGCATGTCGATGAACTCGGTGCCCTTCACGGGGTCGCCGCCGATGCCGACGGCCGAGCTCTGGCCGAGGCCTGCCTGGGAGGTCTGGAACACGGCCTCGTAGGTAAGGGTGCCCGAACGGGAAACAACACCCACCGAGCCCTTCTTGAAGATGTTCCCGGGCATGATGCCGATTTTGCACTCATTCGGCGTCAGGACGCCCGGGCAGTTGGGCCCGATCAGCCGGGATTTTGAGCCGCTCAGCGAGCGTTTCACCTTGACCATGTCGGCCACCGGGATGCCCTCGGTGATGCAGACGATCAGCGGCACCTCGGCGTCAATGGCTTCCAGGATCGAGTCCGCGGCGAACGGCGGCGGCACGTAGATCACCGACGCGTCGGCCCCGGTCTGCTTCACGGCCTCGGCCACCGTGTCGAAGACGGGCAGGCCGATGTGGGTGGTCCCGCCCTTACCGGGCGTGACGCCGCCGACCATCTTCGTCCCGTACGCGACAGCCTGTTCCGAGTGAAAGGTGCCCTGGGCGCCGGTGATGCCCTGGCAGATGACGCGGGTGTTCTTGTTGATCAGGATCGACATGTCTTACGCAGCGCCTCGCACGGCCTTGACGATCTTCTCGGCGCCATCCGAGAGGTCGTTGGCGGCGATGACGTTCAGGCCGCTCTCGTTGATGATCTTCTTGCCCAGCTCGGCGTTCGTGCCCTCGAGGCGCACGACCAGCGGCACGTTCAAGCCCACCTGCTTCACCGCCGCGATCACGCCGTTCGCCAGGATGTCGCAGCGGGCGATGCCGCCGAAGATGTTGACCAGGATCCCCTTCACGTTCGGGTCGGCGATGATGATCTTGAAGGCCGCCGTCACCTTGGCCTCGTCGGCGCCGCCGCCCACGTCCAGGAAGTTGGCCGGCTCGGCGCCGTACAGCTTGATGATGTCCATGGTGGCCATCGCCAGGCCGGCGCCGTTGACCATGCAGCCGATCTCGCCGTCGAGGGCGATGTAGCTGAGGTCGTACTTCGAGGCCTCGATCTCCTTCGGGTCCTCTTCGGTCTCGTCACGCAGCGCCTGGACGTCCTTGTGGCGGAACAGGGCGTTCGAATCGAAGCTGATCTTGGCGTCCAGGACCCGCAGGTGCTCGTCTTCGGTGACGATCAGCGGGTTGATCTCCAGCATGCTCATGTCCTTGGCCACGAAGGCCTCGTACAGCTGGCCGAGCAGGGTGGCGGCTTCCTTGGCCAGGCCGCCCTTCAGGCCCAGCGCATTGGCCAGCGTGCGGCCATGGTGGCCCCACACGCCAGTGGCCGGATCGATCGAGAAGGTGACGATCTTGTCCGGGGTCGAGTGCGCGACCTCCTCGATGTCCATACCGCCTTCGGTGGAGGCCACGACCGAGACACGGCTCGTTTCGCGGTCGACCAGCAGCGACAGGTAGAATTCCTTGGCGATGGCGGCGCCTTCCTCGATGTAGAGGCGGTTCACCTGCTTGCCCTTCGGACCGGTCTGGTGCGTCACCAGCACCCGGCCCAGCATCTCCTCGGCGTTGACCTTCACGTCGGCCACCGTCTTGACGACACGAACCCCGCCCTTGGCGTCGGGGCCCAGGCCCTCGAAGCGGCCCTTGCCGCGCCCGCCGGCGTGGATCTGCGACTTCACGACGAACACCGGTCCGCCCAGTTTCTCTGCAGCCTGAACGGCCTCTTCGACCGTGAACGCGGCGTGTCCGCGCGGGACCGCGACGCCGAACTCCGCGAGGACGGCTTTGGCTTGGTGTTCGTGGATGTTCATGAGGCCTTGGGGGCGGCTGTGAGGGAGGCTCGCTCCTGCGGCGAGTGTGCGGGCTTATAGGCGCCGGCCCCTGTGATGACAACCGCGTGAGGACCAGAAACACCCCCTTGCGCGCACGAAGTTCACGCGACGGAACGTCCGTGCTCACCGGGAAAGAGCAGTCCCGAAAGGCCGCCCGCGGCAGCCCGCCGCGGATAGGGCCGCGGCGGGCGCAGGCTTGGGCTCAGCCCAGGAACATCATCCACAGGGTCCGGCCGGGGATCAGGGCGATGAACAGGTTCACCGCGAAGCCGCCGTAGAACAGGCCCATCATGGTCTTGCGGTGCCGCTGCACGGCGTGGCGCTTGGCCCAGATCACAGCCAGCGGCAGGGTCAGCAGCACCCAGCCGGTGAACAGGTGCAGGATCGACCAGGCGCCGTGGTTCAGGCTGGTGATGAACAGCGTCGCGCCCGCGGTCGTCGCCACCAGCACCACCCACACCCAGCCGGCCACGCGGTGGAAGGTCCGGCCCTTGCGCACCACCATCAGCGCCGCGCCCAGGACCAGCGCCGCCAGGGCCGTCAGCAGGTGGATCTTGATGGCAGGCGAGAGCCCGTTGAAGAGGGCCATGTCGGGCGCATGCAGGCGGGCCGACAGAGCCATGCGCGCCACCGCCCCCCAGGCGCCGCTCAGCGAGGCGCCCACGATCAGGACGGCCGCGGCCATGGACAGCGCAAAGCTCGTCCGGAAGTTCACCGTCGTGCGGGCCGGCGTTTGCGAAACAGACGACATCCTTTATCTCCAGCTTCGTGAGGGTGGCGCGGTGGTCCGCGGCCTGTTGAGCCAGGACATGACGGCGGTCTGGAAACGGTGCGAGCGCGGATGCGTCGGATGACGGCGGAGCTACGCGAACAACCGTGCGGCGCCGTTCACGCTTCGCGAGCGGCGGGCCGATGACGTCGATCCTCAAGCGTCTCGGCCCTTACGAGGAGATCCGCGGCTGGATCCGCGGCGGGATCGTGGCCCTCGTGTCCGGCCTGTTCCTGACGTTCTCGGGCGCGTTCGGAACCGACGAGGCGCCGCTGAGCCTGCGGCTGGCCTACTGGATGGGCCTGATGCTCCTGGGCTACCTCTGGGGGGCCTTCGTTTCGCGCTACTTCTTCAACAGCGAGCGACGGCGCACCGGCAACATCTGGCTAGACGGCATCGTCGCATCGCTCGTCATGTCGGGCCCCTTCACACTGGTGGTCTGGGCGGCGTCGCGGACGATCTTCAACTCCAACGCTCCGCTCAGCGCCCTGCCGATCCTGTTCGGTCCGGTGCTGCTGGTCTCGCTGGCGATCACGGCGATCAATCTGTTGATCGAGAGCCGCAGCCACGCGGCGCAGTCCGATGCGCCGACGCCGGTGAAGTTCCTCGAGCGCCTGCCGCTGAAGCTGCGCGGCGCCGAGGTCTGGGCGGTCGAGGCCGAAGACCACTACCTGCGCCTGCACACTTCCAAGGGCCAGGACCTGATCCTGATGCGCCTGGCCGACGCGGTCTCGGAACTGGACGGCATCGAGGGGACCCAGGTCCACCGCTCCTGGTGGGTCGCCCGCGACGCCATCGCCGACGCCAGGCGGGGCGACGGCCGGGCCACGCTCACGCTGAAGGACGGCTCGGAAGTCCCCGTCAGCCGCACCTACGCCGGCGTGCTGCGCGACAAGGGCTGGATCTGAGGGCGCCCGAGACGCCTTCGATCTGAACGGACGCCGATTCGCCTGTCAGGCCTTTCGCCGCGCAAGCCATTCCTCGCGGCTCTGGCCCCAGCAATCCACCGCGACGTTCAGCGGCGCGGGCAGCACGGCCTGGCGCAGGATGCGCGAGCCCAGGCGCCTGGCCACCTGCTGCGATTTCACATTGGGCGCCTCGATGGTGTGGATCACCTCGGTCCAGCCCAGGGTGTCGAACGCCCAGTCGATGGAGGCTTCCGCGGCCTCGGGCGCGTAGCCCCGGCCCCAGAACTCCCGCGCGATGCCCCATCCAACCTCGGTGCCGGGCCAGCCCTCGGGCTGCCAGGGCCCCACGCGCCCGACCCACCGGCCGGACGACTTCTCCACCACCGAGAACATCGAGAACCCGCGGGATAGCCAGGCGCCGGCCATGGTCGACATGATGCGCCAGGCGCCCGGCCGCTCCTGCGCCCCGCCCAGGAATTCGGCCGCCTCGGGATCGGCGCAGAAGGCCGCCCAGGGCTCGAAATCCGCGGGCTCGGGCGCCCGCAGGATGAGGCGTTCTGTCTCCAGGGTGGGGATTGTCGTGGGCACGATTTGGCCTCAAGTTGAGCTTGGGAGAGAGTTCGGGGTTGGGGCGTCGTCGAACGCGCGTGCGCGTTCACTTAGCTCTGCCATGTGCGTCGAGGGACCCGTTCGTACAAGGGTTCTTTACATGGCGCAGGATACTCTGCCCCCACCGCCCCCGACCGCGACTGAGCCGCCGCCGCTCGCCAGTCCGTTCCGCCCGAGCCGGTTCGTCCTCGCGGGCGCGTTCGGAGCCTGCGCGCTGGGCGTCGGCCTGGGGCTGTGGGCCCGGCCGACGTCGCCGGCCCTTTCGCGGATCGCCGCGGCCGAACCGGCGGCGCCCACGCTACAGGTGGTGGTCGACGACCGCCCCGCCCCGGCCGGCCCCTTGCTGGACGTGCTGCCCGACGACGTGGCGCCGACGGACCGGACACCCGCCGTCGCGCGCCTGATTCCGGTCGAGCCGCTGACCCCCCGCGCCGCCGGGCTGGTGCGCGTGGACGCCGTGGTCGCCCCGGCGGCGGCGTCCGTCGCGCCCGCGGCGAAGACGGCTCCCGCACCGCGGAAGGTCGTCGCCCCGGCTCCGCCACCCGCGCGGCCGGCCAAGGCGGTCGCGACGCCGAAGCCCTCGCCCGTGACCCGCGTGGCGCAGGCGGAGCCCAGGCCGCCGAAGGGCAAGCCCGAGAAGACCGTCAAGGTCGCCAGGGCCGAACTGAAGCCCAAACCCCGGGCCGAGGCCAAGCCCGCCCGGTCGGCGCCTCAGAAGGTGATCGCGAAGGCCAAGCCGACGGTCAGCCGTAAGACGCCCATCGAACAGGCCGAAGCGAAGCCCAGGCCGGCGAAGGCCAAGGTCATCAAGGTCGCCGCCAAGCCCCAGAAGGCGAAAGTGCAGCAGGCTAAACTCCAGAAGACGAAAGGGGGGAAGGCCAAGGTTCTGAAGGCCAAGGTCGAGCGCGCGCCCAAGGCGAAACCCGTGCTGACCAAGGCCAAGATCGCCAAGGCGCCGCCTCCGAAGACACGCACCCAGGTCGCCCGGGCCCCGGCTCCCAAGGCCGTCCCGGCCACGCCCCGCCGCGTCGTCCCGCGCGGTGAAGGCCCCCTGCGCGTGGCCCGCGCCGAGCGCTGCGCGGCGGCCGATCCGGGCGAGGCCCTGGTGTGCGCCGACCGCCGCCTGGCCGCCCGCGATCGCCAGTTGCAGCAGGCCTATCGCGACGCCGAAGCCGCCGGCGTGCCCGCCTCGGCGCTCCGCCGCCAGCAGACCCGCTGGGTCCAGGCCCGCGCCGCCGCCGCCCGCGAGGCGCCCTGGGCCGTCGAGGACGTGTACGTCGCCCGCATCTCGGAACTCCACGACCTCAGCCGCGACGCCCAGGAGAACTGACCGGAACGGTCCGCCCCTCGCCGCGCGTCGCTCGCCTTCGAGGAGAGTCGCGTTGCGTCGCAGCACGAATTCCGGTCAACCAATCGTCAGACCAGCGTCACGGGGGTGTGCGCCGGCAGGTCCGTCGATGGCGGACGACGGGAAATTCAGGGGGTTGGGGTGAAGATCCAGACGAAGATGCTGGCGGCGGTCGCCGCGGCGGCCGCGGTCGCGACGATGGCGACGCCCGCGGCGGCGGTGCAGAACATCTATCTCGAATACGCTACGATGAACACGACGTTCCAGGCCAACATCTCGGGTCTCGGCAACGTCTATTCGAACGGCGTGACGTTCCGCGTGAACGACAACGGGTATAGCCCGGCTTTCGACGCCAGCGATTACTACATCTATGGCTTCTGCATCGACATCTACCATAGCATGTACATCAACACGACGCTGAACTACACGTACACGTCGACCTATGGCGACGCTGGCCAGCCGCTGTTCACGAACTACGGCCCGAACGCGCCCGCCAACCAGCTGAACGCCGCGCAGATCGACGACCTGACCAACCTGGTCGACACCGGCTGGCTGCTGCACCAGGCCCAGCCGAACGACTACGACACCGCGATGCGGACGGCGGCGATCCAGGCGGCGATCTGGCAGGTGGCCAATCCTGACCGCGTCGTCACGGTGAAGAGCAACAACCTCAACGCGGCGCAGTTCCTGCAGTACCAGACCTACTTCAGCGACTACGTGAGCGGCAACTACACCAGCCTCGCCGACGCCAACGACCGCGTCTACACGATCACCGACCAGTCGCGGAACCCGATGCGCCAGACCTTCGCCATCGGTTGGCCGATCGAGAACACGGCGGTTCCCGAGCCGGGCGCCTGGGCGCTGATGATCCTGGGCTTCGGCGCCGCCGGCGCCATGCTGCGCAGCCGTCGCAAGGGCCTGGCCGCGGCCTGAGCCTCCACAACACCGCGTCTCAAGCAGCCCGCATCGCGAACCGGTGCGGGCTGTTTTGATTCCGCCCCGCGGCCCGAGGCGTGTTCCGCACCGGGGAAGGTTGACCCGACCTTCGCCACGCGCGACCTAAGCGCAGCACGCTGGAGACCGCCGCCTTGTCCGACCCGATCCGCATCGCCGTCGCCGGCGCGCTGGGCCGCATGGGGCAGGCCGTCGAGAAGACGGTCCGCGCCGATCCCGCGCTGGCCCTGGTCGCCCGCTTCGACCGCCCCGGCGCGGACGGCGACGGTCTGGTCTCGGCGGCCGAGGCGCTGGACGCCGCCCAGGTGGTCATCGACTTCACCACGCCGGCCGCCTCGGTGGCCCTCGCCGCCCAGGCCGCCGGCAAGCCCGTGGCCCTGGTGATCGGCGCCACCGGCGCGACCGACGAACAGCGCGCCGCCATCGCTGCGGCCGCCGCGCACAATCCCATCGTCTTCGCCGGCAACTACTCGCTGGGTGTGAACCTGCTGATGGGGCTGGTGGCCCAGGCGGCCCGCGCGCTGCCGGCCGACCTCTTCGACATCGAGGTCTTCGAGGCCCACCACCGCCACAAGGTCGACGCGCCCTCGGGCACCGCCTTCATGCTGGGCGAGGCGGCCGCGAAGGGCCGCGGCGTAGAGCTCAGCCAGGTGGAGCGCCGCGCCCGCGACGGCATCACCGGCGCGCGGCCCGTCGGCGAGATCGGCTTCTCGGTGGTGCGTGGCGGCGGCATCGTCGGCGAGCACAGCGTCATCTTCGCCGGCGAGGAAGAGATCCTCACCCTCAGCCATTCGGGCCGCGACCGCGGCCTGTTCGCCAGAGGCGCCGTCGCCGCCGCCCGCTGGGTCGCGGGCAGGCCCGCCGGCCTTTACGACATGCAGGACGTGCTCGGCATGAAGGACGCCTGAGATGGCGCGCGACGTCCTGGACCAGGACGCCACCGCTCAGCTGGTGGCGCTCCGGGAGAAGCGCATCTCGGCGGTCGAGCTGTTGAAGGCCTCGCTGGCCCGCCACGCCGAGACGCACGCCACGCTCAACGCCGTGGTCGCCGCCGACCCCGGGCGCGCCCTGGAACGGGCCCGCGCCCTGGACGACGCCCGCGTTCGCGGCGAGACCCTGGGCCCTCTGTCGGGCCTGCCGATGACGGTCAAGGACACCTTCGACGTGGCCGGCATGGCCGCCTCGTCCGGCCTGGCCCACCTGCGCCGCCGCCAGACGGAGGACGCCCTGGCCGTCTCCCACGCCCGCCACGCCGGCGCGGTGATCTGGGGCAAGACCAACGTGCCGGTCATGGCCGGCGACTGGCAGTCGGCCAACCCGCTCTACGGCGCCACCAACAACCCGTGGGATCCCACCCGCACGTCCGGCGGCTCGTCCGGCGGCGCGGCGGCCGCCCTGGCTGCACGGGTCACCCCGCTGGAGATCGGCTCCGACATCGGCGGCTCGCTGCGCGTTCCCGCGGCCTTCTGCGGCGTCTTCAGCCACAAGCCCACCTGGGGCATGGTCTCGCAACGCGGTCACGTCCCGCCGCACCCGGGCTCGTTCGCCGAGCGCGACCTCAACGTCGTCGGCCCCATGGCCCGCTCGGCCCGCGACCTGCGCCTGTTGCTCTCGATCCTCGAGGACGGCCCGCTGGCCCCCAAGGCCCCGCCCGCCGACCTCAAGACGACGAAGATCGGCCTCTGGCTCGACGACCCCGAGTGCCCGCTCGACCCCGAGGTCCGCGCCACCCTGGAAGCCTTCGCGAACGAACTGCGCGCCGCCGGCGCCACGGTCGAGCTGATCCCCAGCCCGATCGACATGCGCGCGCTGCTGTTCGCCTACCAGACGCTGCTGGGCGGCGTGCTGGGCGAGGACATGCCGCCCCGCTTCATCCGCGGCATGGAGCGGCTGCGGTTCTTCGCCAAGGGCGCGCTCAAGCGCGGCGCCGGTCCCCTGTCCAACGCCGCCCTCGCCATGGCCTACACCGCCCGCCACCGCGAGTGGCTGGCCGCCGACGCCGTGCGCGCGCGCCTGCGCCACGAGATGGTCGAGGCCCTGGGCGACTGGGACGCGATCCTGGCGCCCATCGCGCCGGTCCCGGCCTTCCCGCACGACAAGCGCCCGTTCCCGCGCCGCGAGCTGAAGCTCTCGGCCGGCAAGCCGATCTCGTACAACACGATGCTGACCTGGATCGCGCCCGCCACCGCCCTGCACCTTCCTGCGACGGCGGTGCCCGCCGGGCTGACGGCGTCGGGTCTGCCGGTCGGCGCCCAGCTCATCGGCCCGATCGCCGGCGACGCCAAGACCCTCGCCATCGCCCAGGCCATCGACGAGAACGTCCGCGGCTACATCGCCCCGCCGCTCTAGACTCGACCCCCTCAGCCGCGTTGGCGCGCCGCGCCTTAAGGTTCGAACCACGAAATACACGAAAGCGCCGGGGGTCCTCAGGCTGCCGGGCGGGCTCGCCTCCTTTTTGTGTATTTCGTGTACTTCGTGGTTCCAGATAGCGGCGCCCGAAGCACCAGCGGCGTCGGCGTGAGACCCAAACTGCGGCGCCTCGTCGGTTGTGTTCCGGGCGCCTAGCGCCTATCCGTCGGCCACGATGGAAGTTCCTCCCGAAACCCCCCTGATTTCCGGGACTTCCCACCGGACGCGTCCGCCCGCGCCGTTCCTGCCCATGAGCCGGGCCGAGATGGACATCCTGGGCTGGGACGCCTGCGACATCGTCCTGGTGACCGGCGACGCCTATGTCGACCACCCCAGTTTCGGCATGGCCATCATCGGCCGCCTGCTCGAGGCCCAGGGCCACCGCGTCGGCATCATCGCCCAGCCCGACTGGCAGTCCGCCGAGCCCTTCAAGGCGCTTGGCCGCCCCCGCGTCTTCTTCGGCGTCACCGGCGGCAACATGGACTCGATGGTCAACCGCTACACGGCCGACCGCCGGATCCGCAGCGACGACGCCTACACCCCCGGCGGCGAGGGCGGGAAGCGGCCCGACCGCTGCACGCTGGTCTATTCGCAGCGCTGCCGCGAGGCCTACAAGGACGTCCCCATCATCCTGGGCGGCATCGAGGCGTCGCTGCGCCGCATCGCCCACTTCGACTACTGGTCCGAGAAGATCCGCCGCTCGGTGCTCGCTGACGCCAAGGCCGACCTGCTGCTCTACGGCAACGCCGAGCGCGCGGTGATCGAGGTGGCCAACCGGCTGGCCGCCGGCGAGTCCCCGCGCGACCTGGCCGACGTCCGCGGCGTCGCCCTCTTCCGCAAGGTCCCCGAGCACTACGCCGAACTGCCGGCCGACGACCTCGACTCCTCCGACGAAGGCGCGGCCCGCAAGCCCGGCGACGTGGTCATCCGCCTGCCGTCCTACGAACAGGTCGAGGCCGACTCCGAGGCCTATGCGCGGGCCTCCCGCGTGCTGCACCGTGAGAGCAATCCCGGCAACGCCCGTCCCCTCGTCCAGCGCCACGGCGACCGCGACATCTGGCTGAACCCGCCGCCGATCCCGCTCTCCACCCAGGAGATGGACGCGGTCTACGACCTGCCCTACGCGCGGGCCCCGCACCCGTCGTACGGCGACGCCAAGATCCCCGCCTGGGACATGATCCGGTTCTCGGTGACGATCATGCGCGGCTGTTTCGGCGGCTGCACCTTCTGCTCGATCACCGAGCACGAGGGCCGCATCATCCAGAGCCGCTCCGAGGCCTCGATCCTCCAGGAGATCGAGCAGATCCGCGACAAGACCCCGGGCTTCACCGGCGTGATCTCAGACATCGGCGGGCCCACCGCCAACATGTACCGGATGGCCTGCAAGGACCCCAAGATCGAGAAGGCCTGCCGCCTTCCGTCCTGCGTCTTCCCCGACATCTGCCCCAACCTCAACACCAGCCACGACGACCTCATCCGCCTCTACCGCAAGGTCCGCGAGGTGAAGGGGGTCAAGAAGGCGCTGGTGGCCTCGGGCGTGCGCTACGACCTGGCCGTCACCAGCCCGGAATACGTCGAGGAGCTGGTCACCCACCACGTCGGCGGCCTGCTCAAGATCGCCCCCGAGCACACCGAGGACGGCCCGCTCGACAAGATGATGAAGCCGGGGATCGGCAGCTACGACCGGTTCAAGGCGATGTTCGACGCCGCGGCCAAGAAGGCGGGCAAGAAGTACCACCTGATCCCCTACTTCATCGCCGCCCACCCGGGCACGACCGACGAGGACATGATGAACCTCGCGATCTGGCTGAAGAAGAACGGCTTCCGCGCCGACCAGGTGCAGACGTTCCTGCCCTCGCCCATGGCCACCGCCACCGCCATGTACCACTCGGGCGTGAACCCGCTGAAGGGCGTGCGCCACGGCGCCAGCGAGAAGGTCGAAGTGGTGAAGGGCCTGCGCCAGCGCCGCCTCCACAAGGCCTTCCTGCGCTACCACGACCCCGAGAACTGGCCGATCCTGCGCGAGGCCCTGCGCGCCATGGGCCGCGCCGACCTCATCGGCCCGCGGCCCGACCAGCTCATCCCGGCGCACCAGCCCGGCGGCGGAAACGGCCCCCGCCGCCCAAACCGCCACCCGGGGACCAAGTTCACCACCAAGGGCGTCCCGCTGAAGGGCTGAACGCCCTAGATCGAGACCTGCGCCCCCAGTTCGACGACCCGCGAGGGCGGCACGCGGAAGTAGTCGGCGGCGCGCTCCGAGTTGCGTAGCAGGTAGGCGAAGAGCCGGTCCTGGAGCTGGGCCAGGCCCGTGCGCGGGCGAAGGACGAGGCTGCGCCGGCTGACGAAGAACGACGTCTTCATGATGTCGAACTTCAGCCCCCGGGCGCGGGCCAGCGCCAGCCCCCGCGTCACGTCCGGCGTCTCCATGTAGCCGAAGGTGAGAGTCAGCGCGGTGAAGCCGGGCGCGGGGTCGTGGATCTCCACCCGATCGGCGTCAGCGACCCGCGGGCGCCGGACGGTCTTCACCGTCAGCAGGACCACCCGTTCATGAAGGACCTGGTTGTGCTTGAGGTTGTGCAGCAGCGAACTCGGGACCTTGCCCGGATCGGCGGCCAGGAAGACCGCGGTCCCTCTCGCCCGCATCGGCGGACGGTCCTTGAGCATCGCCGCCACGTCGGCGACGTCCAGGTCGCTCTGTTCGGCGCGCGCGAGGCGGGCGCGGCCGCGCGTCCACGTCCACATGATGAAAATCAGCCCGGCGGCCATCAGCAGGGGCACGTACCCGCCATGCGCAACCTTCATCAGGTTCGCGGCGAGGAACCCGGCCTCGACCAGCAGGAACGGCAGGAACACCAGCAGCGACACCAGGATCGACCGCTTGTGCAGCCGGTGGATCGCGACGACGGCGAGGATCGACGAGGTGATCATCGCGCCGACCACCGAGATGCCATAAGCGCTGGCCAGTCCGCTGGACGACCCGAAGCCGAGCACCAGGGCGCTGACGCCCAGGAGCAGGATCCAGTTGACCTGCGGCGCATAAATCTGGCCCGCGTGCTGCTCGGACGTGGGCCTGAGCGTCAGGCGCGGCAGCAGTCCGAGCTGGACCGCCTGCTGGGTCAGCGAGAAGGCGCCCGAGATCACGGCCTGGCTGGCGATGACGGTGGCGGCGGTCGCCAGCGCCACGAGCGGCAGCTGGAACCAGTCCGGCGCCAGCAGGAAGAACGGGCTCTCGGCGGCCTCGGCGTCGGTCAGCACCAGCGCGCCCTGGCCGAGGTAGTTGAGCGTCAGGCAGGGAAAGACGAGCGCGAACCAGGTCGCGTTGATCGGCTTGCGCCCGAAGTGGCCCATGTCGGCGTACAGCGCCTCGGCGCCCGTCACGGTGAGGAACACCGAGCCCAGGATCAGCGCGGCCAGGCCGGGGTGGCGGCGCAGCACGTCGAGGCCCCGCAAGGGATCGAACGCCCAGAGGATCTCCGGCGCCTCGACGATGGACCTGACGCCGAGGACCGCCAGCACCACGAACCACACGACGCAGACGGGGCCGAACCACCGCCCCACCCCGCCCGTCCCGCGCCGCTGCACGGCGAAGAGGGCGGCGATGACGGCCAGCGCGATCGGAACGATGAAGGGGTCGATGCGGCCGGAAAGTCCGTCGATGATGCGAAGACCCTCCACCGCCGACAGCACCGAGACCGCCGGCGTCAGCATCGCGTCGCCGAGGAAGAGCCCGGCGCCCAGCATGCCGATCAGCATGACCAGACCGGCGCCACGGCCTCCGGCGCGCTGGACCAGGGCCATCAGCGACAGCGTCCCGCCTTCGCCGCGATTGTCGAAACGCATCAGGATCAGCACGTACTTCAGCGTGACGATCACCATCAGCGCCCAGAACATCAGCGAGACGACGCCGGTCACGTCGGCGGCCGCAAGCGCGCCGCCGGGGCCGCGCAGATGCGAAATGGATTCCTTGAAGGCGTAGAGCGGGCTGGTCCCGATATCCCCGTAGACCACGCCCGCCGAGCCGAGCGCGAGAGCGAGGAAGGTCTTGAGGCGGGGCGGCGCGGCCGGCGTCTCGTCGGGGGCGGTGATGGCGGACATGGAGCCCTCAGTGTGAGCGGAGCCGCCTTCTCGCGCCGGGCCACATAAAGATCCCATGTGGTTGTGGGGCGGGAACGTCGGAAGCGCTTGCAGCCGGGCCCCCGGATCGCATTTCTGAGGGCGAAGTCCTGAAGGGGCCTGGCCATGAGCCTTGCCGTCGCAACGCAACCCGCGCGAACCCCCAGCCCCGGTCTCGGCTATGCCGTCGCCGCCGGTCTCGTCGCCGCCGCCACGGCGCTCGCGCTGTGGCTCGAGGCGGCCGTGCGGGTTCCGAACCTGTCGCTGCTGTTCGTCCTGCCCGTCGTGCTGAGCGCGATCCGCTTCGGAGCCGGACCGGCCTTGAGCGCCGCGGGCCTGGGGGTGCTGGCGTACAACTTCTTCCTCCTGGAGCCGCGCCACACGCTCAGGGTCACCGACTCGGGCGACGTGCTGGCCCTGGTGCTCCTGCTCCTGGTCGCGGTCGCGGTCAGCGCGGTTGCGGCGCAGGCCCGGCGCCGGACCCAGGAGGCGGTCGAGGCGGCCGACCGGGCCGCGGCGGTGCGGGAGCTGGCCCGCGACCTCATGGCCGAGCGCAGTCCCGAGGGCCTGGCGCGCCGTTGCGCCGACGCCCTGGCCCGGATGTTCCGCACGCGGGCCTGCGTCCTCCTCGTCGACGGCGACGAGCTGAAGGGCGGCGCCTCGGATGGCGAAGCGCTCGCGCCGGCCGACCTGGACGCGGCGCGCTGGGCGGCGGCGGCGGGTCTGGCCACGCGCGGCGGCGCCTATCCCGTGGGCGAGTCCAGCTTCGACTTCTGGCCCCTGAAGACGCCCCTGCGGCGGCAGGCGGTTCTGGGCGTCGCGCTGTCGCGGCTCGACGCCGGGCGGCCGCTCCAGCCCGAGCGCCTGGTGGAGACGGTGCTGGGCTACCTGGGCGTGGCGCTCGATCGCGAGGCCTATGCCGCACAGGCGATGGAGAACCAGGTCGCGGTCGCCGGCGAGCAACTGAAGGGCGACCTGGTGGCCGCGGTCTCCCACGATCTCCGGACGCCGCTCTCGACCATCCTCTTCACCCTACAGAGCCTGCAGCGGTTCGGCGGCCGGCATGACGACCAGGCCCGTGCCGAGCTGCTGGCCGGCGCCGAGGCCGAGACCTCCCGGTTGGCCGGGATGGTGGACAATCTGCTCGACATGAACCGGGTCGAATCCGGGGCCCTGGGCGACCGTCGCGAGACCTGCGACGCCGCCGACCTGGTGGCGGGGGCCCTGACGCGGGCGGCCGGCGTGCTGCGGGGACGCCCCGTGATCAACCGCGTGACCCCGGGCGTGGCGTTGCGGGTCGATCCGGCGCTGTTCGAAACGGCCCTGGCGAATGTGCTCGCCAATGCGGCCAAGTACGCCCCCGAGGGCGACATCGAGATCGCCGGGGGCCGCGCGGATGACGAGGGCTGGGTCGAGGTGACCGACCGTGGCCCAGGTCTCGGGGCCGATCCCGAGGCGATGTTCGCGCGCTTCGTCCGCGGCGAGGCCGGCGACGGCCGTGCGCCCGGCACGGGTCTGGGCCTGGCGCTGGCCCGCGCCTTCCTTCGCGCCATGGGCGGCGACGCGACGGCCCGAAACCGCGAGGACGGCGGCGCCGCCGTCCGGCTGACGGCGCCCGCCCCATGACCGGCGATCCGGCGACCGTGCTGGTGATCGAGGACGACGCGCACCTCAACAATGCGCTGACGGCGACGCTCAAGGCGGCCGGCTATCGGCCCGTGTCGGCCCGCACCGCGGCCGAGGGCCTGCGCTGGTTCAACCACTACGCGCCGGATGTGATCCTGCTGGACCTGGGTCTGCCCGATCGCGACGGTCTGACCGTCATCCGCGACCTGCGCGCGCGGGGCGCGACGCCCATCGTGGTGCTCTCGGCGCGGGATGCGGAGGCGGTGAAGGTCGAGGCGCTGGACCTGGGCGCGGACGACTACGTCGCCAAACCCTTCGGCGTCGACGAACTGCTGGCGAGACTCCGGGCCGCCCTGAGGCACGGCGTCCAGGCCCGCGGCGCCGAGCCCGTCGTGACGGCGGGCGACCTCGTCATCGACATGGGGATGCGCACGGTGACCCGGACCGGACATCCCGTCAGCCTGTCGCCCAAAGAATACGACCTGCTGTGTGAACTCGCCCTCCAGTTGGACCGCCCGGTTCGCCGCGCCGACCTGCTGCGCGCGGTGTGGGGCAGCGAGAGCGCCGACGTCCAGTACCTGAGGGTCTACATCGGCCAGCTCCGCCACAAGCTGGGCGCAGAGCGGATCACGTCCGTCCCCGGCGTCGGCTACCGCCTCACCGCCCAGCCGTAGCCGGCGAACCGCCACCCGAAGAACGTGATTGGAGCTCCTCTCCCAAGCGCGAAGCGCTGTGGGAGAGGCCGGGAGAGGGCGGCGCGGCGATCGCCGCAAGCTCCGCGTTGGACCCGATCGCCCCCTCTTTACCTCCCCCGCGAAGCGGCGGGAGGGGGACCAGTCGCCGAGCGCAGCGGAGAGCGACTGGTGGAGGGGGCAGGCGGCCGGCAAAGCGCCTCAACCGCAGCTCCCCCGTCGTGGCGCCGTAACCTCGCCGCCCCGCGCGCCGTCAGCGCCCACATCCCCCAACCGGGATACAGCCCGCCCTGAAATCCATGGTCGATGCGAGCCTTGGGGCAGAGCCGTGTCAAGGACGACGCCTCCGGCGTCGCCGCCCCGCGGCGGCCCTGCGGGCCGTCCTTGAGGTGAGGCGCGGTCGGGCGCCAGCCCGAGCGATCAGTCCGGAGGACTGATCGCAGCAACGAACGCCCGGAGCGCAAGCGAAGGGCCGAGGCGAAGCGGCTCTGCCCCAAGGCAAACTCCGTCCATGGCTTGAATGGCTCAGAACGACGACCCCACCCTGATCCCTGCAATGCGCCAGGAGGAGACATTGAGACCGGGCCGGGAAGTGGACTTTGGCTAGATGTGGCCTGGCGCGATGCAGGGCCCACCTTGGCAACCCCAGGGATGTGTCGCCTTATCACTAACGGGGAACGGGGGGCGGCTCATGGCCAAGGGATTGGGTCGAGGCTTCCTCGGCAGCTTGTCAAAGCGCGTCGAGGAGGAAGTTCGCGAGCTCTACAAGGACAACGAGATCATCCGCAGGGAGCGGCATAGCTACTGGCACCGCTTGGTTCGGGGCTGGCTCGTTGATCGCACGATGCCCGCCATGCTGGCGGTATACTTCGCCATCGCTTCGTCGGTCATGGCAGCTGAGATTGTCGCTTACAAAGTCTGCGCTGACATTCCGGAGACAGCGTCCGCCGACAAGGTTGGCGATTTCCTCACCGATGTAGGCAGCTATCTTCTCGCGGCCCAGGTCGGCATTCTTGCAATCGTCTCTGTGGCTGTCGCTGTCGTGACTCTGCTGTCCCAGGGGGAGCAGAGCGCCACAGTCAAGTCTGACGTCAGGCTCTACTATGTGGAGTCCTTTTCCTACGAGTTAACGACAAGCTCTGTCGCCTTGCTGCTCGTTCTAACGGTCCAGCTGTTCTGGCCAGCCGAACTACTCCTTCATCAACTCGGCTACGGGGGCGCAAATCTCACACCTGCCTTGGTCCTCACAGCCGTTCATGCCGCGTGGTTCGCCTTCAACGTTCTGCTATTCCTGCAATTCACGACGACCACGCTGCGGTTCGTCGAACCTGGCGCGCGCGAACACATGCGCGAACGCTACGCCGCAAACCTAGTGATCCCTCGTGATCTCAGGACGCGCCTGTTTCGGGCACTCTATTCGAACGCTCCAAGCAACGTCTTTGGAGGAGCGGCACTTGCCGAAGGACCCTCCGTGTCATTTGGACATGGCCTGATTGATGACGACGACGCGACAACGGAAATCCAGCGCGAGTTTGATCGCCCGCATGTCCTCGCAGACGTGTGGCTTTCGCCACTGGCTGTGGCCATTCGATCCTGGCGGAAGCGGACGCAGAAGCAGGGGGAACGGAGGGAGCGGATGTTCGGCAGTCTCAGATGGAATGGCGAACTCGCAGTGTCGGCAGCACCCGGCCACGCTGCGGACCACATGGTTCTCCTTGAGCGCAATGGAGGTGTTCCGCTTCGCCGCTGGGAACGCTTCCTGATCAAGCATTCGCTTCGATTCCGGAAAGCCAATCGACGCGATGACGATCTTCCGACGACGAGCGATTTCCTCGAGGGCCTCATCGACAAGATGGTGGCCCAGATCGACAAGGCGGCGGTCACGAGCTTCAACGCGGCCTACGAAGAAGCAACTCGCTTCCACAAGTTCATACTTGCCGCCCAAAACACCCGTGATGAGGGCGGCAACGTAATCAACTTGGCAGAGGTTGGGGGGCTGTGGTCGCGCCCGGATGAGGAGTGGGTGCGGGCCTATCGACGCGCTTACGACGCAGCGGCCGAAAAGTTAAGTGTGAACACTGACTTCATGGAGCGGCTCGCGTATCTCCCCTATCGCTTGCTCCCGGCCGACGCGACGACCTTCTCGCAGCGGCCGATCATCGCCCTGGTCGATCTTGGGGCGTTTCAAGTGATTGCGCTGGAGGCTTGGGTGACCAAAAACACCCAGCCGTCGTACAATCCACTAGGCGACACTACCGCCCGCCTAGCGGGTTCCGACGCGCGTGCCTATGAGGCGGTCCTCATCCAGCTTGTAGGAGCCTGGGAGGCGTTTCAGAACGCCATTATCCAATCGACCGGGCTTAGAAAGCTGAAGAAGAAGTCGGCCGAGGAGCAGTGGCGACACTACGGCGCGGCGTGGCCAATCCTGCTCGCTCACTTGAAGGCGAGCGCGTACTTCCTGACATCGGCGGTCTGGAATGAGGATGACCCGGGCGAACAGCGGTTCCGCGATCACCTGCTTCGTTGGTGCAGCCCCCTCTACGAAGAGCTAGGGCGCGACTACGCTTTCTATCGCACCTATCTGCTTGTTCCGAGTCTGCTTGCCGCAACTTGGGGCGAAGCGGTTGAGTATGCGAAGCCTACGCTGAGATTTCAGCAAGCCGAGCGAGCGACACCACCTTCGATCTTCGGCGAGGTGCTTCGTACCACCCATCGCGACGTAGTGACGATTGTCGCGGCTTTGACGCTGTCCTGGTATGCGGACGAACAACAGGCGACAGATATTGGTGCCCGCGCGGCCGTACGATTGATGCGTCGAGAGACACTTGACGAGGGCTCGGACCTTACCGCCAGAACCAGCGCGCCCTATGCGCCTTTCCGCGCGGCATTCGACCTGCTCCTTCGAAACTCACTTGAGCCAAGCGTCGGCTCCGGCCGGTATGGCATCGGCCTTGATGATCTGGTCAGGCAGCTCGGCAGCGTGGCGAGTTCACGCATGGTACCGGGGCGGGTCTATTCCGGCTGGGGTGTTGAGGGCGTCGACACCATCAAGCGCGCCCTCTTCGCAATCATGGCTGCCGATCTTCCGACGGACCACGAGAAGCTCATCACAGAAGTCGCATCCCTAGCCGACGACGGCGGATCACTGGCGCAGCCCGACGCGCTCAGAAATGCGATCCGGTACTTCCAGCGACTCGCGAACGAAGTTGGTCAGACTCCCGATCCGGCCTTTGAGCGAGCAACCCGCGCTTTCGGCGCTGAGATTGATGTTGGCAGTGCAAGTAGCGCACTCCGCGCCATATTGACCTCGGTCGCCGAGGCCTTGCGCGAGAAGGAACTCGCGAAGCTCAGGGCCGCAGAACTGGACCCCGAAGCTGTCGCCCATTTGCGTCGGCGCATGTCAGAAGCGGTCCTGCGCGAAGGACCGAAGCTCGTGGTCTTTCGAGATATCCCGATCCGGTTGGCCAAGCAGCAGGAAGAGGTTCAGGAGTTCACATTCGGTCGCATCGACAAGGGGGCGTACTTCCGGCCGCCGATGTCCGCGCTCGATCGAGATGAGTTGGACGGCTTGATCACAGAGGCTCTTAGGGATGGCCTCGCTGGCTATTTCTGGAGATCTTTCCGCCATCAGCCACGTGAAGAGGCTGAGATTGGCGACACAGGAAGAGTCGAAGACTTCTGGCGTGTCATCGTGGAGCATGCGCAACGGGTGGCCGAACCGCGGGTAGCTCTGGTTCCTCGTCATCTCGGCGAGCCGGTCGGAATGGCGGCCTGGGAGATTCCAGGCCAGGGGCTGGATGACTTCCTCATCGAGCGAAAGGACAATCTCGGCGGCGGCGGCGGCTTGGCCTACGTCGGCACGCTCAACGGTATCGATGTCTACCAGTGGAACGATGACCGTGACGCCTTGCTGTTTTGTCCCCTGCTCGCGGAAACTCTCGACTACGCTCCTGTCGGTCCAAATGGTGAAGTCGTCGATTTTGAGTTCGTTGACGACGACAATCCGTCGGAGAGCCAAGTCAAGCTGCGCTTCTCTCAGAGTGTGACTTGGCGCGTCGGCACCATCATTCACTTCACCATTGTTGAACGGCACAGTGCTTCCCCGGTCCGACCGGAAGCGCCAACCGACGCCCCAGAAGACTAGCTCCGATAACGCCTGTCCTTCGCTGCAACTGGCTCCGACGGAGCACCGAGAACGGACCGTCCCAACGTCGCCAACGAGTCACGACCCGCCCCTCAGCGACCGCCTAAGCCCCGCTCACCCTCCCCCACCCCCCGCACCATCACCGCCGCGAAGAACCCATCCGTCTCATGCCGCGCGGGTGTCAGCGACAGGTACTCCGCATGCGCCGAGTCCGTGATCTGCGGCGCGACCTCGCTCAGCGGAACCACCCGGAACTCCGGATGCCCCGCCAGGAAGGCCTCCACCTGCGCCTCGTTCTCCTCCGCCAGCAGCGAGCACGTCGCGTAGACCAGCCGGCCGCCGGGTTTCACCAGTCGCGCCGCGCTGTCGAGGATGGACGCCTGCAGCGGCAGCAGGGTCTCGAACCCGGCGTCTTCCGTCCGCCAGCGCGCATCCGGGTTGCGCCGCCACGTCCCCGTCCCGCTGCACGGCGCGTCGATCAGCACGCGGTCGAAGCCGCCCTTGTGGCGCTTGACCCATTTGTCGCGCTCGCTGGTCAGCAGCCGCGTCTGGATGTTGTGCAGGCCCGCGCCGCGGAAGCGCTGCACCGCCCGCTTCAGCCGCGGCTCCGAGACGTCGCAGGCGATGACCACGCCCTTGTTCGCCATCTGTGAGGCGATCGCCAGCGTCTTGCCCCCGGCGCCGGCGCAGAAATCCACCACCCGTTCGCCCGGCTGCGCGCCCACCAGCATCGCCACCAGCTGCGAGCCCTCGTCCTGGATCTCGACCTCGCCGGTCTTCAGCATCGGCAGGCGGGCCAGCGACAGCTTTCGGGGCAGGCGGACGCCATAAGGCGCCCTGCGGCAGGCCTGGGCCTCGAAGCCGATGCGGCGCAGGGCCTCCAGCACGGCCTCGCGCGTGGTCTTGTGCGGATTGACCCGCAGGTCCAGCGAGGGCGCGCGCAGCATCGCCGCCATCTCGCGGGCGAACGCGTCGCCGAAGCGGGCCTGCAGCGGCCCCCACGCCCACTCGGGGCACTCGCCCAGCACCGCCTCGGACATCTCGGGATGGTCGAGCGTTCCGCCCTGCAGCCGCGTCAGCAGGGTGGCCTCGCCCTCGGTGAGGGCCGCCGCCGCGAACCGTCCGCCGTTGAACAGCCGCTCGACCTGCTCGCGCGTCTTGCCCTCGCTCAGCGCGAGCCAGGCCAGCAGGCGGTTGCGGGCCGTGGGCGCGCGGCGCTGCTTCGCCAGATGCCAGGTCAGCCGGGCCTGGCTGCGCAGCACCGCGTACAGCACCTCGGACAGCTCGCCGAAATCCTGGTCGTTCAGGTCGCGCCGGCTCTTGAACCAGGCCGAGACCACCGCATCGGCCGGCCGCGCGTCGGCCTCGACCTCTTCGATCAGTTCGAGCGCGGCTTGCAGGCGGGCGGCGGGGTTCACGGAAAGACGTCCTGGAGGGCGGGACGCGGGCTAATGCGCCCCATTCCGCCCGACATCAACAGGCGCCCACCCCGACGCGCCGCAGGCGCTGTCATCTGAAACCACGAAATACACGAAATACACGAAAGCGCCGGAGAGACCGCCCACACCTCAGCCCACGCCGACCCGTTCGTGTATTTCGTGTATTTCGTGTATTTCGTGGTTCAATTCCAACGGCGCTGACGCGCCATCGCGGCTGACAGATTCGCGCGGTCAGCTGCGGCCGGTGGAGCCGAAGCCGCCGGCGCCGCGGGCGGTTTCGTCCAGGCTCTCCACCTCGGCCCATTGCGCCTGCACCACGGGGGCGATCACCAGCTGGCCGATGCGGTCGCCTCTGCGGATCGTGAAGGCCTCGGCGCCGTGGTTGATCAGGATCACCTTCACCTCGCCGCGATAGTCGGCGTCGATGGTGCCGGGCGAGTTCAGGCAGGTGACGCCGTTCTTGAAGGCCAGCCCCGAGCGCGGCCGCACCTGGCCCTCGAACCCCGGCGGCAGGGCGAAGGCCAGCCCGGTCGGCACCGCGAACCGGTCGCCCGGATGCAGCACCAGGGGCTCGTCGTCCGGCACCGCGGCCCGCAGGTCCATGCCCGCCGCCTGGGCGGTCTCATAGGCCGGCAGCGGGATGTCGTGGCCGTGGGGCAGGCGCGTGATCGGGACGGTGGGCGACACTCAGAATTCCTCGGCGATGCGGGCGGCCAGCCGGCGGGCGACGTCGCCCTTGGCCATGCGGTCCCATCGCTCGATTCCCCCCTTGGAGACTATGGCCACGGCGTTCTGGTCGCCGCCCATCGTGCCCTCGATGCTGACGTCGTTGGCGACGATCCAGTCGCAGCCCTTGCGGGCCAGCTTGTCGCTGGCGTGGGCTTCGACGCTGTCGGTCTCGGCCGCGAAGCCCACCACCAGCTTCGGCCGCTGCGCGTGCTTCGACAGCGTCGCCAGGATGTCGGGGTTCTCCACCAGGCTGATGGCGGGCGGGCCGGCGCCGTTCTGCTTCTTGATCTTGCCGGCGCCCACCGTCTCGGGCCGCCAGTCGGCCACCGCCGCCACGCAGACGGCGATGTCGGCGGGCAGCGCCGCCTCGCAGGCCGCCAGCATGTCGCGCGCGGTCTCCACATCGACCCGCGTCACCCCGGCCGGGGCCGGCAGCGCCGTGGGGCCGCTGACCAGGGTCACCTCGGCGCCCAGGGCCGCCAGGGCGCTCGCGATCGCATAGCCCTGCTTGCCGGACGAACGGTTGGTGAGCAGCCGGACCGGGTCGATCGGCTCGGCGGTGGGGCCGGCCGTAATCACCGCCCGCCTGCCCGCCAGCGGCCGCGCGCCGGGTCCGGCCAGGGCGGTCAGGATCGCCTCGAGGATCGCCGGCGGCTCGGCCATCCGGCCCGGGCCGAACTCGCCGCAGGCCATCGCGCCCTCGTCCGGGCCCACGAACAGGACCCCGTCGGCCTTCAGCTGCTTCAGGTTCCGCTGGGTGGCGGCGTGCTCCCACATCCGCACGTTCATGGCCGGCGCCATCAGCACCGGCTTGTCGGTGGCCAGCAGCGTGGTCGAGGCCAGGTCGCCCGCCAGGCCGTTCGCCGCCTTGGCCATCAGGTCGGCCGTGGCCGGCGCCACCACCACCAGGTCGGCCGAGCGGCTGAGCTCGATGTGGCCCATCTCGGCTTCGTCGGTCAGGCTGAAGAGCTCGGTGTAGACCTTGTCCTCGCTGAGCGCCGACAGGCTGAGCGGCGTGACGAACTCGGCGCCCGCCTTGGTAAGGATCGGCCGCACGCCGACCCCGGCCTTGCGCAGCAGCCGGGTGAGCTCGAGGGCCTTGTAGGCCGCGATGCCGCCACCGACGATCAGGAGAACACGCTTCTCGGCCAAGGCTGGGCATCCCTTCGAACAGGGCTCCGATTTAGGTCATTGGCGGGGACTCGACAAACCCGGGAACCTGTGTTCATTCTTTGTTCCAGCTCGACCATGAGATGGGGCAAGAGATGCTAAACTCCAAGATTGTGCTGCTGCTGGCCGGCGCCGCCCTGGCGCTGAGCGCCTGCGACAACGGCCCCTCCGCCGTCGCGCCCAAACAGGCCGCCGGAACCCAGATGGCCGAAGACGCCACCCCCGGGACGCAAACTTCAACTTCGGACGGGTCCTACGGCGACCGCGCTCCTCGCGAGGACCATCGCGACGACCCGGTGAAGCTGGTCGAAGGCAAGCCGATGTGGTCAGCCAGCCGCCGCTACTCCGCCGACGAGAACGCCCAGCGCGCCTTCGCCCGCAACGGCCGCGCCTTCGGCGCCGACAATGTCGATGAGTTCGTCGAGAAGGCGCACGACTTCGTCCAGAGCCCCCCGCGCGGCACACTGACGCTGACCCGCGCCAACGGCGACGTCCTGCTGTACGATCCCAAGGCCAACGTCTTCGCCGTCCGCAGCAAGGCGGGCGCGCCACGCACCATGTTCAAGCCGGACGAGGGCATGGCCTACTGGGAAGAACAGAAGGCCCGCGAAGCCAGGCGCCAGGCCACCCGCCGCAACCGCGACGGCGACGACGCCTAGAGCAGTCGACCCAGCAGGAACGCCGCGCCCGACGTCACCGCGCCGATGGCGAACCACAACAGCGCGTTGGACCGTCCGGCGGGCTCGGCGACGACCACCGTCTGCGGCTGGGTCATGCGGGCGATGTTGCGGAGCGCGGTCTCGGCCTCGCCGGCCAGCTGCTTCACCCGGGTGAGGGGCGACAGCTCCCGGGAGATCCAGCGGCGGACGACCGGCTCGGCGGCGGCCCAGATGTTATGTTCGGGATCGATGCGGCGGGCGACGCCTTCGACCGTGACCATGGTCTTCTGCAGCAGCACCAGTTCGGGGCGCAGGTGCATGTCGTAGAGGGCGGTGATCTCGAACAGCTGGGTCAGGACCCGGCTCATATAGACCGCGTCCGCCTGGCGCCCGAACACGGGCTCGCCCACCGCTCGCAGCGCCTGGGCGAACGCCTGGACGCTGTGGTGGGCGGGCACGTAACCGGCGTCGAAGTGAACCTGGGCCACCCGGGCGTAGTCGCGGTTCAGGAAGCCCCAGAGGATCTCGGCCAGGTAGCGGCGCTCGGGCGCGCCCAGGCGTCCTATGATGCCAAAGTCGACCGCGTGGAGCCGCGCCGGCGCCGAGCAGAACAGGTTCCCCTCGTGCAGGTCGGCGTGGAACACGCCGTGATCCAGCGCCTGGGCCAGGAAGGCGCGGGTCAGGTTGTCGGCCAGCGCCTTGCGGTCCAGCCCCGGCTGCTCCAGCGCCGCGTCATTCGAGAGGGACAGGCCGGCGACCCATTCCATGGTCAGCACGCGCTTGCCGACGCCCGGCCAGACGACCTTGGGGGCGTCCATGTAGCCGTCCTTGGCCATCACCTCGACCATCTCGTCGGCGCCGGCGGCCTCCAGCCTCAGATCCAACTCAAGCTCGGTCGCGCGGATCACGGTGTTGGCGAAGGCGACGGGTTCCAGCCGCCGCACCGGCATCGCCCAGCGCTCGAGGAGCCGCGCGGCCAGCGCCAGCACCGCCGAGTCGGCGGCGACGCGCAGCTCGATCCCCGGCCGCAGCACCTTGACCGCCACGCGCCGGCCGTCGTGCAGCCGGGCGTCATGCGCCTGGGCCAGGGACGCCGCCCCGACGGGTTCGCCGAACTCGGCGAACAGCGCGTCCAGCGGCCGCCCCAGGCCGTCCGCCACCAGGGCGCGGGCCTGGCTGGTCGGGAACGGCGGCAGACGGTCCTTCAGCCGGCCCATGTCCTCGGCGAAGACGCGACCAAAGATGTCGGAGCGGGTGGAGAGGAACTGCCCCAGCTTGATGGCGACCGGACCCAGGCCTTCCAGCGACCGGGCCAGCCGCTCGCCCGGCCGCCCATCCTTGCGGTTGGCGAAGGCGCGCAGCGTGTTGGCGAGACCCCGCACCGCCGGGGAATAGTAGCCGTCCAGCTCGCGCGGCAGCAGGGCGTCGTTGCGGACCAGCGTCCACCCGGCGCCGACCAGCCGCATGAAGGCGCCCAGCGAGGCCATCAGCGTCTCAGATCGCCCGCCCGGTGTGCAGCGCCGCGACGCCGCCGGAATAGTTGGTGAAGCCCACCTGACTGAAGCCCGCCTCGGTGATCATTCTCGCGAACGTCTTCTGGTCGGGGAATCGGCGGATGCTTTCCACAAGGTACTGATAGCTCTCGCGGTCGTTGGCGACGCGCGCCCCGATCTCGGGGATCACCTTGAACGAATAGGCGTCGTACGCCGCCCGCAGCGCCTCGGTCGTGGGGCGCGAGAATTCCAGGCACAGGAACCGCCCGCCCGGCTTCAGCACGCGGCGCGCCTCACGCAGCGCCGCCGAGATGTCGGTCACGTTCCGGATCCCGAAGCTGATCGAATAGGCGTCGGTGCTGGCGTCGGGCAGCGGCAGCCGCTGCGCATCGCCCACTGCCCAGACCAGCTCGGGCATCACCCCCCGCTCGATCCCGGCGGAGATCATCTCGGCGTTATAGTCGACGACGAAGATGGTGGCGTCGGCCCCGCCGCGGCGCTCCTGAGCGCGGCGGACCATCTTCACGTAGCGGCGCGCCATGTCGCCGGTGCCGCCCGCGCAGTCGACGATCACCTCGCCGGGCTGCGGATTCAGCCGCGAAGCGGCCGCGTCCTTCCAGAGCCGGTGCACACCCGCGCTCATCAGGTCGTTCATCAGGTCGTAGCGCTTGGCCACGCGGTCGAAGACGCCGCGCACCAGCCCGGCCTTCTCGGAGGCGTCGACGTCGCGGAAGCCGAAGGTGGCGGAAGGTCCCGTCATGGCCGCGTCTTTAGCGTCCAACCCCTTGGCGCGCCAGCGATCCCGTGCCACCTCACACGGCAATGCCTGAACTTCCCGAAGTCGAGACCGTCCGGGGCGGACTTGCCCCCGTCCTGGAAGGCCATCGGCTGATGCGGGTCGAGACGCGCCGGCCCGACCTGCGCTTCCCGCTGCCGCCCAATTTCGTCCAGTTCCTGACTGGCGCCACCATCGTGCGCCTGGAACGCCGCGCGAAGTACCTGCTGGCCCGCCTCGACCGCGAGGACACGCTGGTGATGCACCTGGGGATGAGCGGGCGGTTCGAGATCTCGCGTCCGGAGGGGATGATCCGGCCCGGCCAGTTCCACTACGCGCCCGATCCCGACCCTAAACATGCCCACATCGTGTTCGAGACCGAGGCCGGGACGCGGGTCACCTACTATGATCCCCGCAGGTTCGGTTACATGGCGCTCGTCAACACCGCGACGTTCGATCTGCACCCGTGGTTCGCGGGGCTGGGACCCGAGCCGCTGAGCGACGCCTTCGACGCCGCCCGCCTGAAGACCGCCTTCGCCGGCCGCAAGCAGGGCCCCAAGACGCTGCTGCTGGACCAGCGGGTCGTGGCGGGCCTGGGCAACATCTATGTGTGCGAGGCGCTGAACCGGGCCCGCATCTCGCCCTTCAAGCCGGCGGGCAAGATCTCCGGTCTGCGGCTCGCGAAGCTGGTCCCGGAGATCAAGGCCGTGCTGGCCGAGGCGATCGAGGCCGGCGGCTCGACCCTGCGGGACTTCGCCCAGACCGACGGCGCCCTGGGCTATTTCCAGCATCGCTTCCGCACCTACGACCGCGAGGGCCAGCCCTGCCGCAACGACGGCTGTAAGGGCCTCATCGACCGCAAGGTCCAGGCCGGGCGGTCTACCTTCTACTGCCCCGTGTGCCAGGCGTGATGCTGCGCCTGCTGGCCTGCGCCGGACTGATCGCCGCGATAGCGCTGCCCGCCCGGGCCGAGGCGCCGATGTGGGTGGTGAAGGACGCCGATTCCGAGATGGTCCTGTTCGGCTCGGTCCACATCCTGCCTCCGGGCCTGGACTGGCGGCCGGCCCGCCTCGACGGCGCGCTGGCGAGGGCCGACGACGTCTGGTTCGAGTTGCCCGTCGGGCCTGCCACCGACCAAGCCGTGAGCCGTCTGGCCGCGGCCTCGGGGATCCTGCCGCCAGACCAGTCCCTCTTCAAACTGCTGCCGCCTGACGACAGCGAGCGGCTGCTGCGGCTGGCGCGGGCCTATGGCGCAGACCCGGCCAATCTGGCGCGGCTCGAGCCCTGGCTGGCGGAAGTGGCGCTGGCCGGTGCGGTGTTCGCCAAGGCCGGCGCCGAGACGAGCCACGGTGTGGAAGCCGTGCTGAACGCTTCGGCCCCCGCCGGCGCCCGGCGCCGGGCGCTGGAGACGCCGGCCGAGCAGATCGACCTCTTCGACCAGACCCCCATGGCCGACCAGATCGCCTCGCTCCACGCCTCGCTGGTCGATCTGGAGGCCGACCCCGACGGCTACATCAAGCTGGTCCGCGCCTGGATGGCCGGCGATCCCGCCGTTTTGGATCGCGAGGCGCTGGCGCCCCTGCGCGCCGCCTCACCGACTCTGTTCCGGCGGCTGGTGACCGAGCGCAACGCCCGCTGGACCACCGAACTGGACGCGCGCCTGAAGGGCCGGGGCCGCACGGTCGTCATCGTCGGCGTCGGCCACCTGATCGGCCCCGACGGCGTCCCGGCCCGGCTGCGGGCGCTTGGCTATTCGGTCATGGGACCGTAAGTCCGCTCTGAGCGGAGAGCGGAGCGCCCATGTCCTACGAGACCCTGATCGTCGAAACGCCCAGCGCGGGCGTGACCCTGGTTCGCCTGAATCGGCCCGAGGCGCTGAATGCGCTGAACAGCCAGCTTCTGGGTGAGCTCGCGGCGGTGCTGTACGCCGCCGAGGCCGACGACAGCGTCCGCTGCCTGGTGCTGACGGGATCGGAGCGGGCGTTTGCGGCCGGCGCCGACATCAAGGAGATGTCCGACAAGAGTTACGCCCAGATGTTCGCCTCGGACTTCTTCGGCGGCGCGGCCCGGCGGATCGAGCAGTTCCGCAAGCCGATCATCGCGGCGGTCTCGGGCTTCGCCCTGGGCGGCGGCTGCGAGCTGGCCATGCTGTGCGACTTCATCATCGCGTCCGAGACGGCGAAGTTCGGCCAGCCCGAGATCAATCTGGGCGTCATGCCCGGCATCGGCGGCACACAACGCCTGCCGCGCGCGGTGGGCAAGGCCAAGGCCATGGACATGGTGCTGACCGCCCGGATGATGGACGCCGCCGAGGCCGAGCGCGCCGGCCTCGTCAGCCGCGTGGTCCCCGCCGACAAGCTGCTGGACGAGGCGTTGGCCGCCGCCGCCAAGATCGCGGGCCAGTCGCCCCTGGCCGTGGCCATGAACAAGGAGCTGGTGAACGCGGCCTTCGAGACCACGCTCTCGACCGGCGTCACCATGGAGCGGCGCCTGTTCCACTCGCTGTTCGCCTTCGACGACCAGAAGGAAGGCATGGCCGCCTTCGTCGAGAAGCGGAAGCCCGACTTCAAGGGAAGCTGACGCTCTCGCGGCGGGGCGGGAAAGCGGATTGACCGCCGACGCCCGTTTCAGTATATCCGCGCCTCCAATTTCGCCCGCCGGCCATCCGGCGGGTGCTGCCCGTTTAAGAAGAGTCCCGAATGGCCAATACGCCCGGCGCCAAGAAAGCGGTCCGTAAGATCGCCCGTCGCACCGAAGTGAACACCGCCCGCCGCTCGCGCGTGCGCACCTTCCTCCGCAAGTTCGAGGAAGCCGTGGCTTCGGGCGACGCGACGGTCGCCAAGGACGCCTTCGTGAAGGCTCAGTCGGAACTGATGCGCGCCGTCACCAAGGGTGTCGTGCACAAGAACACCGGCTCGCGGAAGGTCTCGCGCCTGGCCGCCCAACTGAAGAAGATGTCGGCGGCCTAAGCGCCCGGCTCCGGGGACCGAAGGTTCCCGATATTCGGTTGGATCGGGGGGGTGTGATCACCCCCTCTTCGCCCCTAGGAATTACGATCAGCAGCGTCCTCCGGGACGCTGCTTTTTTGTGCGCGTGAAACGACGTGCAACGGCAGCGCCTGCGACCTTTTTTCTCAGTCTCAACACCCGCTTTCCGGCCTTTCCCTTGGACCGAAAAGGGTCCCTTGGGAGTCAATCCAAATATGTCTTGCGCCGAAAAAGAATCCCCGTTGACCCCCCGTCGGCCCCCATTAGTGTCAGCCCTCTTACAGGTTCTTACCCTTTGATCCCGGTTGAACCGGGGCAGCGGCGAAGCGTATCGCGTTCGCCGGATAAGGGATTGTTTGCGTTGAGTTTTGTCGTGTCGTGGGGTTCGGGACCTCGACATGTTGGCCGTGGTTCGATGAGGTTTTCGAGGGATGACGAGCGGGGGGGTTGCGGGAGCTATGGCAGGCGCGCCGGCGATGGCCGTGTGGAGCAAGACGTGCCAGGTTCTCAAGCGTGAGCTGGGCGACGCGACCTTTGGGTCGTGGCTGGGCCAGGCGGCGCTGCGCGAGTCCGGTGATGAGGTTTGTGTGGTGGCCGCTACGGGCGTTGCCCGGGACTGGATTCGCCACAATGCGTGGCGCCGGATCGGCGAACTCTGGGCGCAGAACGATCCGCTGGGTCGCCGCCTGGATCTGAAGTCGCGGATGGAAGTGGACGGGTATGCCGCCGCGCCGGTTCTGGCCGCACCGGTGGCCGCGAACGCCGCCGTGGCGTCCGCCCCCCGCGTCGCCGCTGCGCCGGCCGCAGACGTGTTCGAGGTCGAGGTTGAGGCGGTGGCGCCGGTCGCGGCGCGTCAGGGTCGCCTCCAGGGCCTGCAGGAGCGGTATTCGTTCGACAACTTCGTGTCGGGCCCGGCCAATGAGTTCGCCTTCGCCGTGGCGCGCCGCGTGGCGTCATGGGCGGACGGCCACTTCAACCCGGTCGTCTTCCATGGCCCCTACGGTTTCGGGAAGACCCACCTGCTGAACGCGCTGGCCTGGGAGGCCATGCGGACCGGCCACGGCAAGAAGGTGGTCTATCTCTCGGCCGAACGGTTCACTTCGACGTTCGTCAACGCCCTGCAGACACGCCAGACCGCCGCCTTCAAGGACGAGTTGCGCAACGCCGACCTGCTGCTGATCGACGACGTCCACTTCGTGGCGGGCAAGACCCAGACCCAGGAAGAGCTGTTCCACACGCTCATCGCCCTGGTCGAGGACGGCCGCCGCGTCGTGCTCACCGCCGACCGCTCGCCCACCGAGCTTTCCGAACTGGAGCCGCGCCTGCGCAGTCACCTGCAGGCGGGCCTGGTCTGCGGCATCGAGCCGGCCGACCGTACGCTTCGCCTGGGCATCCTGGAGCGCAAGCTGAACACCCTGGCCATCGCGGGCGGCTTCGTCCCGGCCGCGCGCGCCGAAGTGCTTCAGTTCCTGGCCGATCGCTTCACCGACAGCGTGCGCGAGCTGGAAGGCGCCCTGAACACCCTGGTGGCCCGCGTGGGCGGCGACATCGCCCGCCTGACCCTGGACGAGGCCCAGGCCATCCTGCGCCCGCACCTGAGCGTCAACGAGCGCAAGGTGACCGTGGACATGATCCAGAAGGTCGTGGCCGAGCACTATGCGCTGAAGCAGGCCGACCTGATCTCGGAACGCCGCGCCCGCGCGGTCGCCCGCCCGCGGCAGGTGGCCATGTGGCTGGCCAAGCAGATCACCACCCGTTCGCTGCCCGACATCGGCCGGCGGTTCGGCGGCCGCGACCACACCACCGTCCTGCACGCCGTGCGCCGCATCGAGGCGCTGAAGGCCGAGGACCCCGCTATCGCCCGGGACGTCGACGTCCTGCTGCGCAAGCTGCGCGGCTGACGCGGCGGCGAGGGCTGGTAGAGGCGACGGGGCCCGCGGCGACGCGGGCCCTTTGTCTATGCGGACGCTACTTCTTGGCGGCGTCGCGGCCACGCCGGTCCAGGAGCGGCACCAGGAAGGTCAGCACCAGGGCGATCGAGACCGATCCGATCACCACCACGATGATGCGGCCGCCCATCGGCAGCTGGTTGCTCTTGGCGAACAGCGAGCCCGCGGTGCCGACGGCGCCGACGGCGAGGAAGATGAAGAACCGGCGCCAGAAGCCGGCCTTGGGCCGGGGTGTTTCGTCGGGCGCGGTCATTGGCTCTGGCATCTTCCGGCAGTGAGTCTTGAATCGGGCCAGCCTGCCCGCAGGCGATGGCTAGTCAAGATGGCGCAGCAAGCCGCGGGCCACGACACTAGGTCGGCCAGGCATGCGTCAGCTTCGCAGCGCCTCGGCCGCGGCGCCCAGCAGGGCGTAGGTCTCCAGCTCCGCGGCGTCCTCCCAGGATTTTCGCCAAGCGCTCCACACCACCGCCACCACCTGCTCGCGCGGGTTCACATAAATGAACTGGCCGAAGATGCCCTGGGCGGTGAAGGCGCCGTCGTGGATGCCGCCGGCCTGCCGGGGCAGGACCCACCACTGATAGCCGTAGCCCAGGGGATAGCCCTTTATGAGGTGACCGAAGCCCGTCGCCTCGCTGTCGGGCTGGCCGGCCAGGTCGCGCCAGCCGACCGGGAGGATCCGCCGACCGTCGCGCGCCACTCCATCCTCGAGCACGAACTGACCGAAGCGGCCGTAGTCCCGCAGGCGCGCGCTGACGCCCAGGCCGGCCAACTCCATGCCGTCTCTGGTCTCAAGCTGCCAGTATCCGTCGGCCTCCATGCCGGCGGGTCCCCAGACCTTCTCGGCGTAATAGTCGGCCAGCGGCCTGCCCGTCGCGGCGCGGACGATCGCCCCCAGCAGGCAGGTCTCGCCGGTGGAGTAGTTGAACCGCGTCCCCTGGGGGACGGCCCGCGACAGGCTGCGCATCAGCTCCAGTACGGCGCCCGGCCGGTCCGCGGCCATGGCGGCGCCCAGCCGCACCACCTCGGAGACGCCCTTTGGATCGTACTCCTCTTTCCAGGCCACGCCTGAGCACATCCGCAGCACGTTGCGGACGGTGACATCTTGATAGGCCGAGCCCTTGAACTGCGGCAGGTAGCGGGTGACGGGATCATCCAGGCTGCGGATCGCGCCGTCGCGCAGCGCGGCGCCCGCGAGGGTCGAGGTCATCGACTTGGCGGTCGAGAAGCTGGTCCAGCGGCTCTCGGGGCCGTTGCCCATGCCGTACCGCTCGAGCGCGATCTCGCCACGCTTCAGAACCAGCACGCCGCCCGTGCGCCACTGGGTCATGTAGTCGTCCAGGGTGCGCGTCGCGCCGCCCAGCGGATAGCTGATCCCGGGCAACGCCCGCGCGTGCGGCGGCAATGGCCGGACGTTGGGGCCGCGACGGATCGGCCGGACGGGCCGGGTCTGGTCCTGGTTGCGGAAGGTGTAGGCCTGGTTCTCTGGCGTGGTGTCGAGGGGCGAGGGCGCGGCGACCTCGCCCTGGCTCCAGGCCGGCCCGGCCGCGGCAAAGCCGGCGGCGGCCAGCAACAGGGTCCGCCGATCAAGCGCCATTCCGTTCATATCGCCTCCCCTTGGCCCGCGCGTCTTGGCGCGCGTGGGCAGGCGCATGCTGCGCCGGACCGGGGCGCAAGAAAAGAGGCGGCTGGATCACTCCAGCCGCCTCCCGCATCACAAGCTCAAGTCGGATATCGTCAGGCCGTCGCCATCGCGCGGCGCCGGCGCAGAAGCGCGCCGGCCAGGCCGAAACCCCCGATCATCAAGGCCCAGGTGGCCGGCTCGGGAACGACGCCGCTCACCGAGACGTCGTCGAAGAAGACCCCGCCGTTGCCGGGCACGGTGGCCGCCAGACGGATCGTCTCGACGTCACCCGTGCCCACGAACGAGAACGAGCCCGATTTCCACTGCATATTGTGGCCGAAGCCATACGTGCCGTCGTTCGCCGCCGACACGGTGAAGCTCTGGCCGCCCGCGGTGACCAGCGCGGTCGCCGGGTTGGGCGCGCCGGCCACGTTGCGCGAGTAGTCGAACGACACAGTGTAGGTGCGGCCGAGGACGGTGGCGAACGACTGCGAGATCGTGCCGGCGTTCCAGCCGTTGATGTCCATCGAATAGTTCCCGTCCGACGCTGGGCCCCAGAACGAGGCGCTGGTGGTCAGGTCGACGCTGCCGGCCTCGACGGTCCAGCCCGGGATCGTCCACACCCCGCCGGCATAGTAGGTGAGCCCGCCCCAGCCTTCGGCCTGGGCCCCGCCAGTGTTCTCGAAGCTGCCGTTGGTCAGGTATTCGACGGCGGTCCCGGCCAGGGCCGGCGCGGCGCCCAGCGCCATCGCTGCCGTCGCCGCCAGGGCGCTGATCCGTTGGTTGCGTTTCACGTCCATCACCTCGGGCTTCTTGCCCGCGGCGCAGCAAGGCCGGCGCCGCCA
Organism: Phenylobacterium sp.; assembly: GCF_965284355.1. NCBI lineage: Bacteria > Pseudomonadati > Pseudomonadota > Alphaproteobacteria > Caulobacterales > Caulobacteraceae > Phenylobacterium > Phenylobacterium sp. Next base: position 2,492,952 of record NZ_OZ260078.1, read on the forward strand.
GGGTCCTGTTCGACGCTGCTTCCCGGATATGGAAAGGGCGGCTGGATCGCTCCAGCCGCCCCTTTTGACTCAGGTCTGTTGAATCCCGCCTTAAGCGTCGGCGGTCTCTTCCTTCTTCGACAGGTCCTCGCCGGTCTCCTGGTCGACGACCTTCATGGAGAGGCGGGTCTTGCCGCGGTCGTCGAAGCCCAGGAGCTTCACCTTGACCGACTGGCCTTCCGTCAGGACGTCCGAGACCTTCTCGACGCGCTTGTCGGCGATCTGGCTCACGTGGACCAGGCCGTCCTTGGCGCCGAAGAAGTTCACGAACGCGCCGAAGTCGACGATCTTGACCACCTTGCCGGTGTAGATCGTGCCGATTTCCGGCTCGGACGCGATCGACTTGATCCAGTCGCGGGCCGCGTCGATCTTGGCTTGGTCGGCGGCCGCGATCTTGATCGTGCCGTCTTCGCCGATGTCGACCTTGGCGCCGGTTTCGGCGGTGATCTCGCGGATCACCTTGCCGCCCGAGCCGATCACTTCGCGGATCTTGTCGACCGCGATCTTGATGGTTTCGATCTTCGGCGCGAACTCGCCCAGGTGCGCGCGGGGCGCCTCCATGGCCTTGTTCATCTCACCCAGGATGTGGTCACGGCCGCCCTTCGCCTGGGCGAGGGCCTGCTTCATGATCTCCTCGGTGATCCCGGCGATCTTGATGTCCATCTGCAGCGACGTGATGCCGTCGGCGGTGCCGGCGACCTTGAAGTCCATGTCGCCGAGGTGGTCTTCGTCACCCAGGATGTCGGACAGAACGGCGAAGCCGTCGCTTTCCAGGATCAGGCCCATGGCGATGCCGGAGACCGGCTTCTTCAGGGGCACGCCCGCGTCCATCAGGGCCAGCGACGAGCCGCAGACCGAGGCCATCGAGGACGAGCCGTTGGACTCGAAGATCTCGGAGACGAGGCGGATCGTGTAGGGGAAGTCTTCGTAGGCCGGCAGCATCGGACGGATCGCCCGCCAGGCCAGCTTGCCGTGGCCGACTTCGCGGCGGCCCGGCGCGCCCATGCGGCCCGTTTCCCCCACCGAGAAGGGGGGGAAATTGTAGTGCAGCATGAACTTCTCATAGTACTTGCCGTCGAGCGCATCGATCAGCTGCTCGTCGTCGCCGGTGCCCAGGGTGGCCACGACCAGGGCCTGGGTTTCGCCGCGGGTGAACAGCGCCGAGCCGTGGGCCCGGGGCAGTACGCCCACTTCGCCGACGATCTGGCGGACCTGGTCGACCTTGCGGCCGTCGATCCGGATGCCGGTGTCGAGGATCGAGCGACGGACGACGTCGGCTTCCAGTTCCTTGAACACGCCGCCCAGCTTGTCGGCGGCATAGCCGGCCGGGTTGGTGTCGGACTTGGCGAACTTGGCGACGGCCTTTTCCTTCGCCGCCGACAGCGCGGCGTGCCGCTCGGTCTTGGCGGTGATCTTGTAGGCGGCGGCCAGATCCTTGCCGATGGCCTTCTTCACTTCGGCCTTGATGGCGTCGGTGTCGTCCGGCTGGAAGTCGAACGGCTCCTTGGCGGCGTGCTCGGCCAGTTCGATGATCGCGTCGATCACGGCCTGCATGGACTTGTGGGCGAAGGTGACGCCGCCCAGGACTTCCTCTTCCGAGAGCTCCTGGATTTCGGACTCCACCATCATCACGGCGTCCTGGGTGCCGGCGACCACCAGGTCCATCCGGCTTTCCTTCATCTCGTCGGTCGTCGGGTTCAGGACGTACTGGCCGTCGATGAAGCCGACGCGCGCGGCGCCGATGGGGCCCATGAAGGGGGCGCCCGAGATCACCAGGGCGGCCGAGGCGGCGACCATGGCGACGATGTCGGGATCGTTCTCGAGGTCATGGGCCAGCACCGTGGTGACGACCTGGACCTCGTTCTTGAAGCCCTTCACGAACAGCGGGCGGATCGGACGGTCGATCAGGCGGCTGGTGAGGGTTTCCTTCTGCGAAGGCGCGCCCTCGCGGCGGGGGAAGCTGCCGGGGATCTTGCCCGCGGCGTAGAACTTCTCCTGGTAGTTCACGGTGAGCGGGAAGAAGTCCTGACCGGGCTTCGCGCTCTTGGCGTAGACGGCGGTGGCCAGCACCATGGTCTCGCCGTAGGTGGCCAGGACGGCGCCGTCGGCTTGACGGGCCATGCGGCCGGTTTCGAGCGTGAGCTGCTTGCCCCCCCACTCGATGGTCTTGCGTTTGATATCGAACATTTTGGCTTCTTTCTGGTCCCGCGGGCGTATTCCCGGCGGGGGCGGACAGGGGATCGTCTGAGGCGAATCCTCTCCAATGGCACAGGCGGTGAGGACCTCTTTGCGACCCTCGGCGTGTGTGGGGCGCACTGCCCCGGCGCCGCATCTGCCCCCCGGCCTGTGACGGAGGAGCGGCTCCCGAGGCCCTCTAGGACGACCTCAGGAAAACTCGGACGGAACGCGGTGAAACCGCGCCCCGATGCGAAACGGACCCGATCCCCATCCTCGCTTCAAGAGGCTCGGGAAACGGGTCCGGTTGGAAACCTAGCGTCGCAGGCCCAGCTTCTCGATGAGCGCCTGATAGCGAGCCGCGTCGGACTTCTTCAGGTGATCGAGGAGCGAACGGCGGGCGGAGACCAGCTTCAGCAGGCCCCGGCGCGAGTGGTTGTCCTTCTTGTGGGTCTTGAAGTGCTCGGTCAGGTTGGCGATCCGTTCGGACATGATCGCAACCTGGACTTCGGCGCTGCCCGTGTCCGCTTCGCCGCGGGCGTGGGTCTTGATGACTTCGGCTTTACGTTCAACCGTGATCGACATCGGGTTTCTCCGCTCTTCAAAGATTGAAGACCCGCGAGGGCTCGAGCCGGCCCGCACGCATCTCGCAGAGCGCCACCATCGTCCCCCCCGCCATGGCCGAAACGGTGCGTGAGCCCGGCTTGAGCCCGGCTTTCACCGCTTCCACCTGTCGGGGAACGAGAACGATCGATCGTCCCTGCTTCAATCGAAAGGCGTCTTCATCGGTCACGGCCAGCACCGGGATGTCGTCCAGTGCGGTCTCGACCGGAAGCAGGGCCTCCGATTGGCGGGCCTCATAGCCCAAATTTTCAAGAGTTTCCAGCGCCACGGCATTTTCTTGCCGGAAGCGCCCAACCCGCGTTCGGCGCAGCGCGCTCACGTGGCCGCACGCACCCAGCGTATCGGCCAGATCGCGAACGATCGCGCGGACGTAGGTGCCCTTGCCGCAATCCATGTCCAGCGTGATGTGATCGGCGTCCGGCGCCTCGACCACGCGGATGTCGAAGACGTCGACCTTGCGGGCGGCCAGCTCCACCGTCTCGCCGGCGCGCGCCAGGTCGTAGGCGCGCTCGCCGTCCACCTTGATGGCCGAATAGGCGGGCGGCACCTGGTCGATCTGGCCAATGAAGGCGGGCAGCGCCGCGGCCACCTGTTCGGGCGTCGGGCGCACGTCGGAACTGGCGATGGTCTCGCCCTCGCGGTCAAAGGTCGCGGTCGTGCGGCCCCAGGCGATCGTGAAGCGATAGCCCTTGTCGGCGTCCACCAGGAACGGGACGGTCTTGGTCGCCTCGCCCAGCGCGATGGGCAGGATGCCGGTGGCCAGCGGGTCCAGCGTGCCGGCGTGGCCGGCCTTCTGGGCGTCGAACAGGCGGCGGATGCGGCCCACCGCGAACGTCGAGGTCAGGTCGTAGGGTTTGTCGAGGTTGATCCAGCCCGAGATCGCCTGGCCCTTCTTTCGGCGGGCCATGCCTAGTCATCGTCCTTCCAGCTGTCGGACGGCGCATCCGGCGTGAGGTCCTGGCGGACCTTGGGATCGTCGAACAGGCGCGCCATCCGTGCCGCCTCGTTGAAGCTCTCGTCGTGGCGGAAGTGCAGGTCGGGGGTGAAGCGCATGTCGACCATCCGGCCCAGGTGGCCGCGGATGAACCGCGAATGCCTGTTCAGCGCCTTGGTGACCTCGTCTGCGTTCTCGCCGCCCAGCGGCTCGACGAAAACGGTGGCGTGGCGCATGTCGGGGTTCACGCGCACCTCCGTGACGGTGACGGAGACGCCGGCCAGGACCGGGTCGTTGATCTCCTCCTCGCGGAAGATCTCGACCAGAGCGTGGCGCACCAGTTCGCCGGCGCGCAGCATGCGCTGCGACGGGCCCTTCGGGGCCGCGCGGCCGGATGTGTGGGGACGTTTCATGGGAAGGGGCCTCAGCAACCTGGCGGACGGATCGGACGCCCGTGCAGGAAAGCGGCGGCTTCTAGTTCATCTGCCTCGGCGTGTCACCTGTGGCGTGCTCACGCCCCGGTCCGCTCCCTGAAGAACTGGATCGTGCGCTGCTCGGCGGCCTTGGTGGGGCCGTCCTCCTTCAGGTGCAGGGTCAGGACCGAGTGGGGCGGGATGATCGCCGGGGCGGCGTCTTCATCCTCCAGCTCGATGGCTTCGAAGCGGTCGCCCAGTTCGCGGCGGTAGGTCTCGAAACGGGCGTCAGGGACCAGCTTGTCGCTCTTGAACCGCAGGCCCAGCACCGACAGGTCCTCGTCCGCCAGGCGGCCCTTCACGCAGGCCAGCTCTTCGCGCGAGACGCCGATCTGCGCCGCGCCCTTCTTGTTGATCGGCAGCGAGGGCTGCGACAGCACGGGCGCCACGACCGATGGATCGGTCATCATCGCCAGCGCGAAGCCGCCGGTGAAGCACATGCCGACGGCGCCCACGCCCTTGCCGCCGCAATCGCTGTGCGCCTGTCGGGCCAGCGCCTTCAGCCAATCCACCACCGGGCTCGAACGGTCGCCGCGCCAGACGTAGAACTCGCGCCGGATGCACAGCACGCCCAGCGCTGTGGTCAAAGTGTATCCGCGGCTGACGGGCTTGCCCGGCTTGCCGAACAGGCTGGGGCAGAAGACCGTCATCCCCGCCGCCGCCACCCGGTCGGCGAACCGAACCACCAGCGGGTGCAGGCCGGGCATCTCGTGCATGACGATCACGGCGGGGCCGGAGCCGCGCCGGTACACCGGATACGTCCGCCCATCATGCGTGAAATCGAACTTCGTGTAGGCGCTCAGCGCCGCCTCATCGCTCATGCCGCTTTCCCCAGACCAGACCGGGGAGAGCCTAACGTGATCAGCGGTTGATCCGCAGCCTGGAAAGATCGCCCGCGAAGCCCGAGAGCCGCCAGCGGTTGTCGGGCCCCTGGGTGAAGATCAGCTGGCAGGGGCCGCCCTTGCTGGTCACGGCGCAGACGCGGCCGTCGTCCAGGGGCTTGAGCATGGTGGAGATTCCGATCGGACCCGGGATCGCCATGTCGCGGCGATAGCCGTATTCCTCGGCCACGGCTCGGAACACCTCGGGGCGGATCAGGGCCTCGCCCGCGATCTCGGCCAGGCTGGGCGCCAGCATGGCGGCCAGCGCCGCCGGAACACGCGCGTCGCGTCGCGCCTCGGCCACCAGGCGTGACTGGATCTCCTGCTTCAGGGACCGCTCGTCGATCAGCGTGTTGAACGTCGCGCGATCGCCGTCGCGGATGGAAATCAGCAGCGCGTGGACGTCAGACGCGGCGTCCAGCTTCTGCACGGTGGCGCAGGCGCTGAGCGCCAGGGCCATCAGGACGATCACGAAGCCGCGCATGGGCATTCCTCTCAGGTCAAGCTGCGCTAGAACGCTCCCACACGGAGGCCCAACCGCAGATGAACGGATCCGGAGCCGGATCGGATCAACCGATCCTCACGACGGCGCGGATGTTTTTCCGGCCCTTCACGCGCAATGATCTCGGTCTGATCGCCGAGCTGCATCGCGACCCCGAGGTCGGCCGCTATATGGGCGGGATCTGGAGCGATGACGAGATCGCCGCCGCGCTCGATCGGTTCGTGACCGAGCACGCCACGCGCGGCCACTCGAAGTGGGCCGTGTTCACGACCGAGGGCGCCTTCGTAGGGCGGGCGGGTATCAGCCGGTGGCCGGCCACCAGCGAACTGGAACTGGGCTATGCTTTCCGACCGGAGTATTGGGGCCAGGGGCTGGCGACCGAGGCCGCCCGCGCCATCGCCGACTGGACCTTCGCCAACACCGACGTCGATCACATCATCGCCTTCACCGACCCGCAGAACTTCGGCTCGCAGCGCGTGCTGGAGCGCATCGGCATGACGCGGCTGGGCGACCGCGACATGGGGTTCGGCGGACCAAGCGCCTACTTCGAGATGAAGCGGCCCTCCCGCCCTTGATGGGGAGTCCAAACGCAAAACGGGCGGGGATGATCGACACATCCCCGCCCGTCTCAGTTCACTTGACACCCTCCCCGGCAGGGGAGGAAGCGGCGCCCTAGAGGCTCCGCTTGACCTCTTCGAGATTGAAGCACTCGATGACGTCGCCGGCCTTGATGTCCTGGAAGCCCTGGAACGCCATGCCGCATTCCTGACCGGACGGGACCTCGTTGACCTCGTCCTTGAAGCGTTTGAGCGTCTGCAGGACGCCCAGTTCCAGCACGACGATGTCCTGGCGGATGATCCGGACGCGCGCGCCCTTGCGGACCACGCCGTCGGTGACCTTACAGCCGGCGACCCGGCCGACCTTCGTGATGTCGAAGGCCTGCAGAACTTCGGCGTTGCCCAGGAAGGTTTCGCGCTGGATCGGCGCCAGCATGCCCGAGAGCACGCCTTTGATGTCGTCCAGCAGGTCGTAGATGATCGCGTAGTAGCGGATCTCGACGCCTTCGCGTTCGGCCAGCGCCTGCGCCTGCTTCGAGGCGCGGACGTTGAAGCCGAGGATCGCCGCGCCGGCGCCCTTGGCCAGCATGACGTCGCTTTCGCTGATCGCGCCGGCGCCCGACAGGATGATCCGCGCGCGGACCTCGTCGGTGCCGATCTTGTCCAGCGAGCCCACGATGGCTTCGTTCGAACCCTGCACGTCGGCCTTGATGACCAGCGGCAGCTCCGAGACCTTCTTGTCCGTGATCTTGGCCATCATCTCGGCCAGGGACGCGCCCTGGACCGGAGCGCCGGCCTTCTCACGCTTCAGGCGGACACGATACTCGGTCAGCTCACGGGCGCGGGCTTCGTTCTCGACGACGGCGAACGGCTCGCCCGGATCGGGCGTGCCGTCCAGGCCGAGGATTTCCACCGGAACCGAGGGGCCGGCTGCGTCCAGCTGTTCGCCACGCTCGTTCAGCAGCGCGCGGACGCGGCCGAAGTTGGCGCCGGCCACGACGATGTCGCCACGCTTCAGGGTGCCGCGCTTGACCAGCACGGTCGAGACGGCGCCCCGCCCGCGATCCAGCTTGGCTTCGATCACCATGCCGTCGGCGGTGCGGTCCGGGTTGGCCTTGAGGTCCAGCACTTCAGCCTGCAGCAGGATGTTCTCGATCAGGTCGTCGAGGCCCATCTTCTGCGTGGCCGAGACTTCGACCACCTGGGTGTCGCCGCCCAGGCTTTCAACCACGATCTCGTGCTGCAGCAGCTCGTTGATCACGCGGGTGGGATCGGCGTCGGGCTTATCGATCTTGTTGATCGCCACGATGATCGGAGCGCCGGCCGCCTTGGCGTGCTGGATGGCTTCGATCGTCTGAGGCATGACCCCGTCGTCGGCCGCCACCACCAGAATGACGATGTCGGTGACGTTGGCGCCGCGCATCCGCATGGCGGAGAAGGCGGCGTGGCCGGGGGTGTCGAGGAAGGTGACCTTCTGGCCGTTTTCCAGGCGAACCTGATAGGCGCCGATGTGCTGGGTGATGCCGCCGTGCTCGCCCGACACGACGTCGGTGGAGCGCAGGGCGTCGAGCAGCGAGGTCTTGCCGTGGTCGACGTGGCCCATGACGGTCACGACCGGCGGACGGCCTTCCAGGTGATCGTCGAGATCCTCGGCGCCGATGAAGCCTTCTTCGACGTCGGCTTCGGACACGCGCTTCACGGTGTGGCCGAACTCGGTGGCCACCAGCTCGGCGGTGTCGTTGTCGATGATGTCGTTGATCTTGAGCATCACGCCCTGACGCATCAGGAACTTGATGATCTCGACGCCGCGCACGGCCATCCGGTTGGCGAGCTCGCTCACCGTGATGACGTCCGGGATGACCACTTCGCGGGCCACGCGGGCCTGTTCGACCGCCCCGCCCTTGCGCTTTTCACGCTCACGTTCACGGGCGCGGCGAACCGACGCCAGCGACCGCATGCGCTCGGCGCCCTCGGCGTCGCCGGCCACGGCCTGGATCGTCAGGCGGCCTTCGCGTCGGTTCGGGGCGCCCTTGGCGCGGCTGATCGCGCCCTTGCCGGGCTCGCTGGCGCGGCGACGGTCGTCGTCGTCACGGCGGTCCATGACCGTGCCACCCGGCCGCGGGGCCTGACGGGTGGCCCGTTGAACCTCCGGCGTGGCCGGCGGAGCGTTGGGAGCCGGACGCGGACCACGGGCCCCAGGAGGGCCGCCGGGGCGGACGCCGTCGCGCGGAGGCGCCGGGCGTGGAGCCAGGGCCGAGTAACGGACAGTGCCCGTGCCTTCCGGACGCGGGCCACGGTCGCCCTGCTGCTGCGGACGGTCGTCGCGGCGCGGCGGGCCACGGTCGTCCCGCGGCGGACGGGCGTCGGCGCGGGCGCGCGCTGGCCGAAGTTGGCGTTCTCGAACCGGCCGGTCGAGGCGGCCGGCGGACGATAGGTCGTGGTCGTCGGGCGGTCGTCACGGCGATCGTGCGACGGCTGATAGGTGCGGGTCTGACCCTGACCCGGCGCGGCATGGCTGGGCCCGCTCGGACGCGGGGCGTGTTGTTGCGGCGGCGGCGCAGCGGCGACCGGAGCCGGCGCGGCCTGGACCGGCGGCGGCGCGGGCGCGGCCGGCGCCCGGGCGACCGGAGCGGGCGCAGGAGCCGGCGTCGGCGCCGGAGCGGCCGCCTGCACCGGCGGAGGAGCCGCAGGCGCAGCGGGTTGAACCGGCGGCGGAGCTGCAGCCTGCGCAGCGGCGGCCGCCTGAGCGGCGGCTGCGGCCTGGGCGGCGCGAGCGGCCTCTTCGCGGCTACGACGCTCGGCCTCGGCCTGCGCCTGCTGGGCGCGGGCCGCTTCGATCACTCGCTGGCGGGCGGCGCGTTCCTCGGCCGACAGGCCGTCGTTCGGCGCGGCCGGGCGCGGACCGCCCTGCTGCGGCGCGGGGCGCTGGGGCTCGAACACGCGGTTCTCGCGAGCGGACGGCGCGGCCAGATTGCCGCCGGGCGACGCATGCGGGCGCGCCCGCTTCGTCTCGACCACCACCGTCTTCGTCCGGCCATGGCTGAAGCTCTGCTTCACCGTACCCGAGCTGACCGCCCCGCCGGTGCGGGGTTTCAGGGTCAGGGGCTTACGGCCGTTGTTGTCGTTTTCGCTCATTCGCTCGCTTTACTCAGCCCCGGGCGGATCCCGGTCGTCTTCATCTCAACTAAGGCCCATCTCAAAATGAAGACAGGCGGAAAGCCCTACGGCTTCCGCTTGGCCTCGACAGGCTCCTCGCGCCAATCCTCAGGAAGGAGCGGACTAAACCCCTCCAGGCGGCGGACATCTTCGGCCCAACGCCCGGCGGCTCGCCCCGCAAGGAAGGCGGTGTGTATCACATTCTCCAGCCCTAAGGCCAAACCCAATTCCGCGGCGCCGAACACGCCCACCAGACCGGGCGGAGAGGTGGCCTTGCGGGCCAGGGCCAGGATCTTGCGGCGGCCATCGGCGGCGCCGTCCGAGGCTTCGATCAGCCAGGCGGCCTTGCCCGAGGAGATCGCGGCCGAAACTTTCTCGAACCCGGAGGTAAGGTCGCCGCCGCGCTTCGCAAGCCCCAGGCTGGCCAAAACCCGCTGCCGAAGCAGCCGCTCCACCTGATCCGGAAGGTCGGGCGACGCTTTCAGCGGCGCTTTCGCCGAGCGGGCGAACAGGTTCTTCTTGGCGGCGGCGGCCACCGCCGCGCGATTCGCCGCCACCCAGATTCCCCGGCCCGGCAGCTTGCGCGCCAGGTCAGGAACGACCTGGCCGTCGGGGCCCGCCACGAAGCGGATCAGCCGCGCTTCCTCCATGACCTCGCCCGAGACGACGTCACGCCGTTCGCGCGACGCCTGGGCGAGTGTGGCATGGGGCCTAGCGGCGGATATCTCCATGGCGGGTCACCTCACCCGACCTTAAGCGTCTTGGCTTTCGCCGGCGGCTTCCGCCTCGGCGAAGGCTTCTTCGCTGGGTTGCTCGGCCTCGAACTCTTCCTCGGCGGCTTCCGGCTGTTCCGGAGCCTCGACCCAGCCCATGACAATGCGTGCGCGCATGATCAGCAGCTCGGCGTCGGCCGGATCCAGGTTGAAGCTCTCGAGGATGCCCGGCTCGCGCACGCGCTCGCCGTTCTTGTTCTCGAACCAGCCGCGCAGGTCGTCGGGCACCAGGCCGGCCAGGTCTTCGACCGACTTCACGTCGCCCTGGCCCAGAGCCACGGCCATCGGCAGGGTAATGCCTTCGATCTCGAGCAGGCCGTCCTCGACGCCCAGTTCCTGGCGCTTGGCGTCGTACTCGGCGGCTTCCTTTTCCAGGTAGTCGGTGGCGCGGGCCTGGATCTCGGCGCCGGTGTCCTCGTCGAAGCCCTCGATCGAGGCGATCTCGGAAACGTCGACGTAGGCCACATCCTCGACCGAGGCGAAGCCTTCGGTGACCAGCAGCTGGGCGATGACCTCGTCCACGTCCAGGGCTTCCTGGAACAGGGCCGTGCGCTCGGTGAACTCGCGCTGGCGGCGCTCGCTCTCCTGGCTCTCGGTCATGATGTCGATCTGCCAGCCGGTCAGCTGCGAGGCGAGACGCACGTTCTGACCGCGACGGCCGATGGCCAGCGACAGCTGCTCATCGGGGACGACCACTTCGACGCGCTCGTCCTCTTCGTCCATCACCACCTTGGAGACTTCGGCCGGGGCCAGCGCGTTCACGATGAACGTGGCCTCGTCCTGGCTCCATTGGATGATGTCGATCTTCTCGCCCTGCAGTTCGGCCACCACCGCCTGCACGCGCGAACCGCGCATGCCGACGCAGGCGCCGACGGGATCGATCGAATTGTCGTTGCTGATGACCGCCATCTTCGCGCGGCTGCCGGGGTCGCGGGCCACGGCGCGGATCTCGATGACCGCGTCGTACACTTCCGGCACTTCCTGGGCGAACAGCTTGGCCATGAAGCCGCCGTGGGCGCGGCTCAGCAGGATCTGCGGGCCCTTCGTCTCGCGACGGACGTCGTAGATGTAGCAGCGGATCCGGTCGCCGATGTTGAAGTTCTCGCGCGGGATCGACTGGTCACGGCGCATGATGCCTTCGCCGCGGCCCAGGTCGACGACGACGTTGCCGTACTCGACCCGCTTGACCGTGCCGTTTACGATCTCGCCCACGCGGTCCTTGTACTCTTCGAACTGGCGCTCGCGCTCCGCGTCGCGGACCTTCCCCATCACCACCTGGCGGGCCATCTGGGTCTGGACGCGGCCGAACTCGAAGGGCGGCAGCAGCTCTTCGTAGGTCTTGCCGACCTCGGCGTCCTTGTCGCGGCGCTTGGCATCGGCCAGGCGCAGGATGCCCGGGGGCTCCTCAAACGGCAGGTCCTCGCCGGTCTCGGGATCGGTCCCGCCGCCAAAGACGGCGTCGTCGGCCACCACGGTGACCACGCGCTTGATCGTCGTCTCGCCCGTCTTCGGGTCGATATGGACGCGGATGTCGTGCTCGGCGCCGTAGCGCGAGCGGGCGCCCTTCTGGATCGCCTCTTCGATCGCCTCGATGACGATCTCCTTGTCGATCGACTTCTCGCGGGCGACCGCCTCGGCGATCTGCAGGAGTTCAAGCCGGTTGGCCGAAATGCCGGTCAGGCTCATGGGAATTTCCCTCTACTCGGTCGTCTGTTGTTGTTCTGAAGCGAGGCGGGCCGCACGGCCCTCGGCGCCCCGCTTCATCAGTTCGTCGGTGAGGACCAGCTTGGCCTCCACGATCCAGGCGAGCGGGATCATGGCCGTCTCGGCCTCGCCCTCCAGGTCGATGCCGACCTGGTCGTCCCCCGTCTCGCCCTTGTCGATCCCTTGCAGCACGCCGCGGAAGCGCTTGCGCCCCTCGGCCAGCCGGTCCAGCTCGATCTTCACCTCGAAGCCTTCCCAGGCCTCGAAATCCTTGGGCCGGGTCAGCGGCCGGTCGATACCGGGCGAGCTGACTTCCAGCGTGTATTCGCCGCTGATCGGATCGGCGGCGTCCATGACCTCGGAGATGGCGCGCGACAGCCGGGCGCAGTCCTCGACCACCATGTCGCCGTCCGAGGCCCGCTCGGCCATGATCTGCAGACGCCGGTGTTCGGCGCCGCCCATCAGCCGCAGCCGGACGATCTCATAGCCCGCGGCCTCCGCGACCGGGTCGAGGAGTTCCAGCAGCTTCAGATCTTCTGCGGTCTTCCCGCGCATACGAAAACTCAGGCCCAGATAAAGAAAAAAGCGGTCGGGCCGGAGCCCGCCGCTCGTAGGCGCCATACAGCGCTAACGGACGATGTTGGGAGGACATATAGCGAAGGGCGGAGGGCTTGTCACGAGGGCCTATGCGTCGGTGGCCTCTCCCGATCCCTTTATGAACCAGGCTGGGTCGAATAGCCGGCCCTCCTGAACGGCGGCCTCAATCCCATCGCCGATGAGTTGCCAGGACCCGTAAAGCGTGGATATGGTCAGGATCTCCAATCGCACCCCGCCTTCGAACGATAGACTGAGATCCGCGGTCTCTGAATCGACGCGTGCGGTCACAACGCGGCGCACCTCTAAGATGCTCGCGGCGATCGCTTCGGCGTCGATCGGCACATCCCTTCCGGCAGTCGCGCCGTCTTCGCGGTCTGTGACGACCAGCCCGCCATCTTTGATCAGTCGCCAGGCGTGCTCCACGTCCAAGTTCGCGCGGCGACTGCCGCCTCCCAGGAACGCGAACGTCCAGGAATGTTCACGGCGCTGAACCCGCTCGACACGAGCATCCACGAACCACCGCTCCACATCGTCCAGCAAGGGCATCGTCAGATGCTTCCCGTCTTTGAAGCTTATGGTCGATGCGAGCCTCGGGCCTTGGCGATGTCAAGCACCGGCCTCCGGCCGGCCGCGCCGCGGCCGCCCTCTCGAACCGTTCTTGTGATCGCCAAGGCCCGAGGCGGACTCGCAGCCATGAGATCCGTGATGGGGCCGGTAGGCTTCAGCTCTCGACTCGCGATGGGAGATCGCGTGATCAACGGCGAAGCCTACCGTCCGTCACCGCATCTTTCACGGCCAGCGCCGCGAGCAGCATGAGCGTGGCGCCGATCATTTCCAGGGTCTCCTCCAGCGCCACCTCCACGTGGCCCATGAAGAGGTGGAGGTAGCCCAGGCTCTCCAGGCCCGTCGCGCCGGCCAGCAACACCGCCGCGCCCGCCAGTCCCAGCGCGCTCGGCGCGGGAAACGCCCGCCAAAACCGCTTCACCTGGGGCCAGAAGAACGCCACGAGCAGCACCGCGGCCACGCCGTAGACCACGACCCAGGCGCTGTGCTCGTGTCCGAAGGGCGCCACGGACGGCGACGCCTTGTAGACCGCCCGCGACAGCGCTTCGTGCACCGCCGCCGCCTCGTCGGCCGAGAGGAAGACGAACCCACCGCCGGCGAGCCGCAGGAACCAAGGCGTCGGCCGGTCGGCGCCCGCGACGTGCTCAGACGCCGACCAGAGGGTCAGGCCGATCACCAGAAGCTGGCTGGCCGAGAACCACGCGCCCACCGACTGCTCGGCGTCGAGGTCGAACAGGACGCCCAGCCGGTGACCCAGGGCGCCTGGCAGCACGCCCGAATTGGTCACGAAGTACAGAAGAACCAACAGCGCCTCGGCCGCCAGCAGGCCAGCGAGCAACGACGGACGGACCACGACCGCCGCGCCACCCAACGCAAAAGGCTGACTTCCCCGCATACCCGCACCCCCGCCGAGTTTGCCCCGCAGCGCTCAACCTACGCTCAGCATGACGGTTCTGTGAACGTCGTTCGCGCGACAGGTGAGCCTGCGAGGCCGTATCCGTGAACCTGCAGGGGGCCTGTCAGCGAGCGGGCCGCATGTGATCGCGCGTCGGACGGCGGCGCAGCCTCTTCCGCTATCGCTCCGAATGGTCCATTGGAGCGCGCCTCTTGTTTTGTGTGTCTCTGAAAGACCCTCCCCATGGACCTCTCCAAGATTCCCGTCGGCGAGAACCCGCCGTACGACGTCAACGCGCTCATCGAGATCCCGCAGGGCGGCGAGCCGGTGAAGTACGAGATCGACAAGGAAAGCGGCGCGATCTTCGTCGACCGGTTCCTGCACACCGCGATGTTCTATCCGGGCAACTACGGCTTCATCCCGCACACCCTGGCCGATGACGGCGACCCGATGGACATCATCGTGGTGGGCCCGACGCCCGTGGTGCCGGGCGCCATCATCCGGGCGCGGCCGGTGGGCGCGCTGATCATGCGCGACGAGGCCGGCGGCGACGAAAAGATCCTGGCCGTCCCGGTCGACAAGCTGCACCCGTTCTACGCGGGCGTGGACAGCTGGCGCTCGCTGCCGTCGATCCTGACCGAGCAGATCGCCCACTTCTTCAAGCACTACAAGGACCTGGAGAAGGGCAAGTCGGTCGACATCGTCCGCTGGGCCGATCCCGAGGAAGCCGGCGAACTGATCCGCCAGTCGATCGAAGCCTACAAGAACGCCGGCTAGCGCTGAGTTGCCCCCGCCGGCGGAACTGTCAGCGAAGCTGACTGAGGGGGCTTCCGCGCAGGCCGCGGACGAAGCCCCCTCCACCGCTTCGTGGTGCCCCTCCCCCTTGGGGGGAGGAACTACTCTCGCACGAAATCCAGGAACACCGGCGCGCAGTCGCCCAGGCGCTTCTCCTCGTAGCGCGTCGTGATGTGGTCGGCGGGCGGGTTGCGCCACTCGTCCGCGCGCTGGGCCGGCCAGGCGAAAGCCGGGTTGGCGACGAAGCGCTCCAGCGCCTGATCGACATAGCTCGCCACATCGCTGGCGAACCGCAAGCGGCCGCCCGGGCGGAGGGTGCGCGCCAGATCCGCCACCAGCTCGGGCTGCACCAGCCGGCGCTTCTGCTGGCGGGCTTTCGGCCAGGGGTCGGGAAACAGGATGAAGACCCGCGCCAGGCTGGCGTCGGGAATGCGGGCGATCAGCTCGCGCACGTCGTTGTCATGCAGGCGCACGTTGCCCAGCGCCTGCTCGTCGATGTGCCGCACCGCGCTGGCGACGCCGTTCACGAACGGCTCGGCGCCCAGGATCAGAACGTCAGGATGGCGCGCGGCCTGGGCAGCCATGTGCTCGCCGCCGCCGAAGCCGATCTCGAGCCACGTCTCGCGCGCTTCAGGCATGAGCGCCTGGGGCGAGACCGGCCCGGCCGGAATGCGCAGGCCGGGGAGACGGGTCTCCATCAGGGCGGCCTGGCGCGGCTTGATCGGCCGAGACTTCAGGCGGCCGAACGACCGGAGCGGCGGGTGGTTCTCGGACATGGATGGTGTCTAGCGCAGAAACGAAGACGCCGGCGAAACGGATCGCCGGCGCCTCCTGGACGTCGATGTGGGTGGGGCTAGCCGACCGCCTTCAGCGCGTCGACCAGATCGGTCTTCTCCCAAGAGAAGCCGCCTTCATTGTCGGGCTGGCGGCCGAAGTGGCCGTAGGCCGCGGTGCGCGCATAGATCGGGCGGTTCAGCTGCAGGTGCTCGCGGATGGCCCGCGGCGTCGCACCGCCGATCAGCTGCGGGAGCAGGGTCTCCAGCTTGGCCGGATCGACTTCACCGGTGTTGTGCAGGTCGACGTAGAAGCTCAGCGGCTGGGCCACGCCGATCGCATAGCTGATCTGGATCGTGCACTTCTTGGCCAACCCCGCGGCGACCACGTTCTTGGCCAGGTAGCGGCAGGCGTAGGCCGCCGAGCGGTCCACCTTCGTCGGGTCCTTGCCCGAGAACGCGCCGCCGCCGTGCGGGGCCGCGCCGCCGTAGGTGTCGACGATGATCTTGCGGCCGGTGACCCCGGCGTCGCCGTCAGGGCCGCCGATCTCGAAGCGGCCGGTCGGGTTGATGTGCCACTTGGTCTTCTTGGTGATCAGGCCCGCGGGGATCACGCCCTCGACGTAGGGCCGGATGACCGCTTCGAGGCGCTTCGGCGTGGCCATGTGCAGGCCGATCCGCTTCTTGTGCTGGGTCGAGACGACGATCTGCATGATCTCGACCGGGCGGCCGTCCTCATAGCGAACCGTGACCTGGCTCTTGGCGTCGGGCTCGAGCACCGGACACTCGCCCGAATGACGGACTTCGGCCAGCTTCTTGAGGATGTCGTGGCTGTACTGCAGCGTGGCCGGCATCAGCGCCGGGGTCTCGTCGCAGGCGTAGCCGAACATGATGCCCTGGTCGCCGGCGCCCTCGTCCTTCTTCTCGGTGGCGTCCACGCCCTGGGCGATGTGGGCCGACTGCTCGTGCAGGTGGCAGGCGAACTTCGCCTTGTTCCAGTGGAAGCCCTTTTGCTCGTAGCCGATGTCCTTGATCGCGGCGCGAACCTTGGGCTCGAGCGACTTCACGATCTCCTTGGTCAGGGCCTTGTTGTCGGCCTTGGACCCGCCCGGTTTGCCGGCGCGGACTTCGCCCGCCAGCACGATGCGGTTGGTGGTCACCAGGGTCTCGCAGGCGACGCGCGCCTCGGGCTGAACGCTGAGGAAGGCGTCGACGACGGTGTCCGAAATGCGGTCGGCAACCTTGTCGGGATGGCCTTCGGACACGCTTTCGCTGGTGAAGATGTAGCTGGAACGGCTCAAGGAAAAGGCTCCGGATGTGGGCGTCTAACGGGGGCGCAGCCTGAATGTAGGGCGCAAGCCTATAAAGAAATCTTTATGTGATGCCAAGCGCGCGGAAAACTAGTCGGCGGGTTGCCGCGGGCGGCGCCTGCGGCCTGCAGCCCAGGCCAACGCGGACGCCAACAGCAGGCCTGCGAAGGGGCCGTCGCCCCAGCGGCTGTAGGGCGTGGGCGGCGCCGGCGACGGGAGCCGAGAGTCGATGATCCCGAACTGGCCCAGGCCCAGCGACTTGCCAGGCAGGATGCGGCCCTGGGGGTCGATCACCGCCGAGACGCCGGTGGGCGTGGCGCGGATGATGGGCAGGCCCTCCTCGATGGCGCGGTAGCTCGCGATGTTCAAGTGCTGCCAGGGGCCGCTGGTGCGCCCGAACCACGCGTCGTTAGAGACGTTGAGTATCCACTTCGGCCGCGGGCCGCGCGCCAGGCCCGGGAACAGCGCCTCATAGCAGATCAGCGGCTGGACGGCGGGAACGCCCGCCACGATCAGCGGCCGCGGCGGCGGGCCGGCAGTGAAATCCTCGGGCATGTGGACCAGCGAACGGATGCCCAGCCGGCCCGCCAGGTCGCCCAGCGGGATGAACTCGCCGAACGGGACCAGTCGGTGCTTGTCGTAGAAGCCGGTGACCCGGAGCGCGCTGTCGTCGCGGCGGAACGCCACCAGGGTGTTGAAGTAGCGGTAGTCGCCCTCACCCGCCGGCTCGACGCGGTTGGCCCCCATCAGCAGCGTCTGGCCGGGCCGGATCGCGTCACGGAAGCGGGGGCCATAGAGCGGATCGGCGATGAACTCATCGATCACCACGGGAAGCGCGCCTTCGGGCCAGATCACGATGTCAGGCTGGCGCGCCACCCCATGCTGCGCCCTGGCCGGACGCCGGGAGAGTTCGACATAGGCTCCGAAGACCTCTTCGAGGTTCTCGGGTTTCCACTTTTCCTTCTGGTCGATGTTGGCCTGGACGACGCGGATGACCGGCGCGTCCTTGGCGAACGTCGGCCGGGGCGCCGCCGCCAGCCGCCCCGCGCCGCCGGCGTAGAGCCCGGTCAGCGCGATCCCGCCCATCACCAGCATCCCGGCCTGGGCCAGACGGCGGACCGGCAGCACCAGCAGCGCCGGGGTCGAGGCGATCGCGAGCGTAATCCAGGTTAGGCCGTACGATCCCACAAGCGCGGCGGCCTGCGACGGCGCGCTGCCCGCCCGCCAGCTTTCGCCGACCAGGTTCCAGGGCAGCCCTGTGAGGATATGCCCGCGCAGCCACTCGGCGGCGGCGAAGCAGCCGGCGAACACCAGCGGCTTCCAGGCGCTGCGCGGCCGCAGCCACCGATAGGCCAGGCCCGCCGCTCCCCAGAACAGCGCCAGACCTCCGCCCATCAGCACGACGGCGAAGGGCGCCATCCAGCCGTGGATCGCGACATCGACCAGGAACGGCTCGGCGATCCACCAAGTGGAGAGGCCGAAGTAGCCCAGGCCCGCCAGCCAGCCCATCAGGAAGGCCGAGCGCCGGGGCCGCTCGCCCACGGTCTCCAGCCGCAGGAGCAGGACCGCATAGCCGAGCAGGCCCAGGATCAGGCCGAAGGGCGGATGCGCCAGCCCCGCGGCCAGCCCCGCCAGCAGGGCCGTCATGGGCGCATACCAGCGCGGACGGCTCACTCAGGCCTCGGCGGACATTTCGGGCACGGGCGGCCGGCGCACGCGCACGCGTTTCAGCCGGCGCGGATCAGCGGCCAGAACCTCAAACTCGAAGCCGTCGGGATGTTCGATCCGCTCGCGCTTCTGCGGCACCCGACCGGCCAGGGCGTTGACCAGGCCCGCCACCGTGTCGATTTCTTCGTCCAGATCCTCAGGCGCCAGGTCGACCCCGTGCCCGATGGCGTGCTCCAGCTCCTCCAGAGGGGCGCGACCGTCGACGATCCAGCCCTCGTCGTCGCTGACGATCGGCATGTAGGCTTGGTCGCCCTCCTCGTCGTGCTCGTCGGCGATTTCGCCCACCAGACTTTCGAGCAGGTCCTCCAGGGTTACCAGCCCGTCGACCCCGCCGAACTCGTCCATGACCAGGGCCATGTGGATGCGTTTGGCCCGCATGGTCGCCATCAGCCGCGCCGCCGCCATGGAGGGCGGCACATAGAGCACTTCGCGCACCAGGTGGTGGCGGCCGGTCAGCACCTTGTCGCCCGACTTCGGCGCGCGGGTCTTGCGGGCCAGCAGCTTGAAGACGTCCTTCACGTGGACCACGCCCACCGGCTCGTCCAACGTCTCCTTGTAGACCGGCATGCGGCTGTGCTCGGCGTCGATGAACCGGGCCACCACGTCCTCGAACGTACAGCTGCGCTCGATCGCCACGATGTCGGCGCGCGGGATCATCACATCCTCGACGCGCAGATCCTGGAAGGCGCGCGCCTGGGTGACCAGCTCGCCGCCGCTTTCGGTCAAAGGCTCAGGGGCTTCGTCGGCGGCGTGCTCGGCCGTCCGGCGGAAGAAATTGAACAGTCCAACGAGCCCGCGCCGACGGCGTGGGCTCTTACGACTGGAAGGGTCAGGGTCGCTCATGCTCTCCTTCGCCGGCCGCATAGGGGTCAGGAACCCCCAGATCGGCCAGCACCGCACGCTCAAGGTCTTCCATGACCTCGGCCTCATCATCGCCGATGTGATCGTATCCGAGAAGGTGCAGAACGCCATGCACCGTCAGGTGCTGCAGATGCTGCGCCAGGGTCTTGCCCTGTTCGGCGGCTTCGCGGGCGCAAACGCCGTAGGCCAGGGCGATATCACCGGCGAACCGCTCGGGGTTGTCGGGAGCCGGGAAGCTGAGGACGTTGGTCGGCTTGTCCTGGCCGCGGAACTGGGCGTTCAGCTCGCGCACGCTCTCGTCGTCGGTCAGCAGGATGGTGACGCCCTCGTGGCCCGCCTCCTCCCTATCCAGCGCCGCCAGCGCCGCGCCGCGGGCCAGCATCTCGGCCTTCGGAAGGGCCTCGGTCCAGGCCGGGTCTTCGATCTCGACGTCGATCAAACCGTGCGTCCAACCCGGGCCGCGTCGGCGTCGTAGGCGCGCACGATCCGCTCGACCAGCGGGTGGCGGACCACGTCTTCCGAATTGAAGCGGATGATCCCGATGCCCTCGACCCCTTCCAGCAGGCCCACGGCGTGGGCGAGGCCCGAGTCGCGGGGATTCGGCAGGTCGATCTGGGTCGGGTCGCCGGTGACGGCCATCCGCGCGCCTTCGCCCAGGCGGGTCAGCACCATCTTCATCTGCGCCCGGCTGGCGTTCTGGGCTTCGTCGACGATGACGAAGGCGTGGCTCAGCGTGCGGCCGCGCAGGAAGGCGATGGGCGCGACTTCGATCTCGCCCTTCTCGCGTCGACGGCGCAGCTGCTCGGCGCCCAGGATGTCGGTCAGCGCCTCCCAGACCGGCGCCATGTAGGGGTCGACCTTCTCGTTCATGTCGCCCGGCAGAAAGCCCAGGCGTTCGCCGGCCTCCACGGCGGGGCGGGAGACGATCAGGCGGTCGACGGCGCCGCGCAGCAGCATGCCGGCGCCGTGCGCCACGGCAAGGAAGGTCTTGCCCGTGCCGGCCGGACCCAGCCCGAACACCAGCTCGTTGCGGTTCAACGCCTCGAGGTAGCGCGCCTGCGTGGGCGTCTTGGGCGCCACCTGGCCGCGGCGGCCGATCGGCAGGGCGTTTCCGGCGCCCGGGCTGGCGGACGGCGCGCCCGAGCGGGCCTGGCCGATGGCCACGCGCACGTCGGCCTCGCCGATCTCCAGGCCATGGTCGGCGCGGGCCGCGATCGCCTGAACCGCCTTCTTGGCCGCGCCGCGCGACTTCGCATCCCCCGACAGCGAGACGCCGCCACCCGGGGTTTCCAGCAGGACGCCGAACGCGTCCTCGATCAGGGCGGCATGGCGGCTGTTGGCGCCGGCGACCGCCCGCAGGGCCTCGTCGGACAGCGGGACGAATTCGGGCGCTCGGCTCACGCGGGTTCCAGTTCAAGCACGCCCGACAGACTGTTCTGATGGGCGGTTTCCACCCTCACCGGAACGATCTGGCCCAGCATCCGATCCGGCGCGGTGACGTGGACCGCCTGCAGGTAGGGGCTCTTGCCGATCAGTTGCCCTTCATGGCGGCCGGCCTTCTCGAACAGCACGTTCACGACGCGACCGGCGGTGGCGGCGTTGAACGCCATGCGCTGCTCGTCCAGCAGGGCGTTGAGGCGCGCCAGCCGCTCGTCCTTCACCGCCTCGGCCACCTGGCCCGGCATGGCCGCCGCGGGCGTGCCCGGCCGGCGGGAATACTTGAACGAGAAGCAGCTGGCGTAGCCGACCTCGCGGACCAGCTGCAGCGTCGCCTCGAAGTCGGCGTCGCGCTCGCCCGGGAAGCCCACGATGAAGTCGCCGGAGATGGCGATATCGGGCCGGGCGGCGCGGATCTTCTCGATCACCCGCACATAGCTCTCGGCCGTGTGCGCCCGGTTCATCGTCTTGAGGATCTTGTCCGACCCCGCCTGCACCGGCAGGTGGAGATAGGGCATGAGCTCGGGCACATCACCGTGGGCGGCGATCAGGGCGTCGTCCATGTCGCGCGGGTGGCTCGTGGTGTAGCGGATGCGGTCCAGGCCATCGATCGCGGCCAGACGCTTCACCAGCGCCGCCAGCCCGCCTTCGCCATCATAAGCGTTGACGTTCTGGCCCAGCAGGGTGACCTCGCGCACGCCCTTCTCGGCCAGGCTGCGGGCCTCGGCCTCGATATCGGCGGCCGGACGCGACCACTCCCCGCCGCGGGTGTAGGGGACGACGCAGAAGGTGCAGAACTTATCGCAGCCCTCTTGCACGGTGAGGAAGGCGGACACGCCGGTCGGCCGCCGCTCGGCGGTCAGGGCGTCGAACTTCTCATCCGGCGCGAAGTCGGCCGACAGCCGCTCGCCGCGGGCCCGGTGCGTGCGCGCGATCAATTCGGGCAGCTGGTGATAGGCCTGCGGGCCCACGACCAAGTCCACCGCGGGCTGGCGGCGCATGATCTCCTCGCCCTCGGCCTGGGCCACGCAGCCGGCGACCGCAATCGTCATCCGCGCCCCGCCGCCGGCCAGGCGCTCGTCGCGCATCTCGCGGATCTTCCCGAGCTCGGAATAGACCTTTTCGGTCGCCTTCTCGCGGATGTGGCAGGTGTTGAGGACCACCAGATCGGCCATCGTGGGATCGTCCGTCATCCCATAGCCCAGCGGCGCTAGGACATCGGCCATGCGCTCGCTGTCGTAGACGTTCATCTGACAGCCGTACGTCTTGATATAGAGGCGCTTCTCGGGCGCGGTCTGGGACATTGCCGGGTTATGGGGTTGCAGACGGAGCGGCGCAAGTTTCGCCTCCGGCGCCGTCGAGCTTCGCATGACAGGAATTTAATCGCGCGCCCTGCGTCCGCGCGACCCGGCCCCCGCCTCTTACGGTCATCACCAGGGGGTTTGGGATGCGCCGGTTTTGTTTCGCTCTCACCACGATCGCGGCTCTGGCCGCCGTGGCAGGGTCCGCGCGCGCCCAGACCGCGCCCCCACCGGGCGCCTGTCACTTCGGGGCCTATCGCCTCGCCGACGGGACAGCGCTGATCATCGATTCCAGCGACGAGCCGAACATGCGCTACCGCCGCCTGGACGGCGCGAGCGGCAAGCTGTTCCGGGTCGGCGAGGGCCAGTACGAGGGCGGCGCCGGCTGGTCGGTTCGCGAACCCGTCGCCGTGCGCGCCCGGTTCGGCGCCTGTGGTGAAGGACGGCTGACGATGCAGCAGGGCGCGGGTCCAGCGACCGATGCGTACCGTATCGCCCTGCCGACCGTACCGATCACCTTCGCGAGCGGTCCCGAGCGGCTCTACGGCGAACTGGTCCTGCCGGCGGAAGGGAAGCCGAAGGCCGCCGTCGTCCTGCAGTATGGGTCCGGCCGGGACTCGGCGGTCTACAACAACTACCTCCAGAACCTGCTGCCGCTGAAGGGCGTGGCGGTGTTCGTGTTCGACAAGCGCGGGACGGGGCGATCCACCGGCGGCTACAGCGCCGACTTCACCGTCCTGGCCGACGACATGGCGGCCGCGGTCGATGCGGTCCGGTCTCGCCCCGAGGTCGCCGGCGTTTCGCTGGGCGTGATGGGCGAGAGTCAGGGGGGCTGGGTCGCGCCCCTGGCGGCGCAGCGCCGGCGGGTGGATTTCGTGGTGGTCGGCTATGGCCTTGCCGTCAGTCCGATCGAGGAGGATCGATCCGAGGTCGCCGAGAGCGTGCGCCCCTTCGGACCGGCGGCCCTCGCCAAGGCCCAGGCCCTGCACGACGCCGCGACCCGGGTCGTCGTGAGTCGATTCGGCGAAGGTCTGCCCGAGCTCGAGCGTCTGAAGGCGCTGAACGCTGGAGAGCCCTGGATCGGAAAGATCGGCGGCGACTACACCGGCCCGTTGGTCGCCACCCCGGCCGCGCACATGGACCACGTGCGGGCGGCGTTCGATTTTCCGATTTCCTTCACCTATGAGCCCCGCGCGGTCCTGGCCCAACTCCAGACCCCGTCGCTCTGGGTGCTTGCAGGCCGCGACACCGAGGCCCCGCACGAGGATACTCTCGCGATCCTCCGTCAGCTGCACGCCAAGGGATCGCCCATCGATATCGCGATCTTCCCGCAGGCCGACCACGGGATGATCGAGCGGGAGAAGGCGCGGATTTCTCCCGGCTATTACGATCTGCTGGCCGACTGGATCGCCAGCCCACGGCTGACGCGGGACTATGGCGATGCTGAGCTGATCCGGCGCCGCTGAGCGGATCAGTCCTCGATGGGAACGCCGTACAGCTCCAGCCGATGGTCCACCAGCTTGTAGCCCAGCTTGCGGGCGATCTCGACCTGCAGGGCCTCGATCTCCTCGTCGACGAACTCGACGACCTTGCCGGTCTTCATGTCGATCAGGTGGTCGTGGTGTTCGTCGGTGTGCTCTTCGTAGCGCGAGCGGCCGTCACGGAAATCCAGGCGGTCGATGATGCCCGCTTCCTCGAACAGGCGGACCGTGCGGTAGACCGTGGCGATCGAGATGTGGGGGTCGATGGCGTGCGCCCGGCGGTGCAGTTCCTCGACGTCCGGATGGTCGGCGGCCAGCGACAGCACGCGCGCGATCACGCGGCGCTGCTCGGTCATGCGCATGTTCTTGTCGAGGCAAAGCTTCTCGATGCGGTCCGACACGGGGGCCTCTCTCGTCTTCCGTAGCGATAGGTCTAGTCAGGTCTGGTTGTCAGGTCGAGCCGCATCACGAGCGCGTCCGCACGTCCGTTGGCGCCGCGGTCATAGTAGGCTTTGCGCAGGCCCGCACGCGCGAAACCCAGGCGTTCGTAAAGGGCCACTGCGCCCGCATTGGCGACATCGACCTCCAGGAACATCTCACCCGCCCCGGCCTCACGCGCCACGCCGATGGCGGCGACCATCAGGGCCTGACCGACCCCGCGGCGCCGCGCCCACGGCGCAACGCCCACGGTGAGGATCTCGGCCTCGCCGGCCACGGTGCGGCAGACCAGGACGCCGGCCGGGTCTTCGTCGCGGACCACGAACCCGAAGATGCCGGCGCCCTCCAGCAGGTCTTCGAAGTCCATCTCGTCCCAGGGCGTGTCGAAGGCCTGGGCGTGAGCCGAGGCCATCGCCGGGGCGTCGGCGGGGGTGGCGAGCTCCAGCTTCACGGGTCGCGGCCGCCCGGCAGCTTGGCGTCGGGCGCACGCAGGTAGAGCGGGCGGATGGGGGCGACGAGCTTCCGCGCCGCGAGTCGCGCCACGTGGCCGGCGTCGCAGCCTTCGGGCGTCAGCATGCGCGCGCCGGGCGCGGTCCCCGCCAGCAGCGGCGCGCCCGACCCCACCAGCGTCAGCGCCCGCCCCATGCCCAGCTCGGCCAGCCGCGCCGCGGCCGTCCCGATCGGCAGGACATCGGGGGCCATCAGCGGCTCACCATCCTCGAAGACCTGCAGGTAGAGCTGGTCGCGGCGCGCATCGATGGCGGCGGCGACCAGGCCCGTGGCCGCGGCCGCGAGCGCTTCCAGGCTGCCCACGCCCACGGTCGGGATCGACAGCGCCGAGCCCAGGCCCTTGGCGAACGCCACCCCCACGCGCAGGCCGGTGAACGATCCCGGTCCGACGGTGGCGCCGATGCGCTGCAGGCGGCCGAAGGCCAGACCTGCATCCGCCATCACGGCCTCCGCCATGGGCGCCAGCCGCTCCTGGTGACCGCGCGCCATCGCCTCGGACCAATGCGCGAGCACGCGCTCTCCCCCAGGTCCAACCTCCAGGATGGCGACCGAGCAGGCGTTCAGGCAGGTGTCGAGGCCCAGCACGAGCATGAGTGCGGCGTAGCGGATCAATAGGCTGTCGGAAAGCGGTTGCTGGGTCCCGGCTCGGCCTACGGGCTTCGCCCTCCGTTGGCCGGGATGACAGTTTCTAGAGAGCCTGCTCGACCGCCGTCACTTCCGGGACGTAGTGCTTCAGCATGTTCTCGACGCCAGCCTTCAGGGTCGCGGACGAGGACGGGCAGCCCGAACAGGCGCCGCGCATGTTCAGCCACACGACGCCGGTGTTCACGTCGAAGCGGTTGAAGAGAATGTCGCCGCCGTCCTGCGCCACCGCCGGGCGGATGCGGGTGTCCAGCAGCTCCTTGATCTCGGCCACGATCTGGGCGGTCTCGCCTTCATAGGCCGTATCGTCGTGGCCGGCGTCCTCGCTCTCGCCCACCAGCAGCGGACGGCCCGATGTGTAGTGATCCATGATCGCCGCCAGGATCGGCGCCTTGATCAACGGCCAGTCGACCGAGGCGTGCTTGCCGACGGTGATGAAGTCGGGGCCGTAGAAGACGCGGGTGACGCCGGTGATCTCGAACAGTTCGGCCGCCAGCGGCGAGGCGGCGGCGTCCTCGGGCTCGCGGAAGTCTCGCGTGCCCTCGCCCAGGACCGTCTGGCCCGGCAGGAACTTCAGCACTTCGGGATTCGGCGTGGCTTCGGTCTGGATGAACATGGATGAGATGTGGCGTCGTCGCGCGCATAGCGCAAGCGCGACGCTATGCCAGCGCGGCGATCTCGTCGTCGGTCAGGTCGCCGGGGACGATGGTCACGGGCACCTTGCGGCTGCCGAAGCGCGTGCCGTCCTTACCAATGGCGCTGACCAGCGGGCCCGGGCCGCCGCGACCGGCCGAGGCCGCCAGCACCAGGATCTTGATGTCCGGGTCCTCGCTCAACACGCGCTTCAGGGCGGCGCGGGTCGAGTCGGCCTCGAGGATCAGGAACTCCGGGGGCAGGCCGGTCTCGGCCTGGACGAACTCGGCCGACAGCTGCAAAGCCGTTTCGGCCTCTTGCCGCTGCTGACGTGCGATCTCCTCGCGGACGCCCGACCAGTGCTCGAACACCGCCGGCTGGATCACGCGCAGCAGGGCCACGTAGCCACCGGTCGACTGCGCCCGGCGGCACGCGAAGCGCAGCGCCGTCTGATATTCGGGCGTGTCGTCGGCGACCACCAGGAACTTGCGGCGCGTGCTCATGGCGTGGGAATCTAGCCTAGCCCGCCCAGTAGCCTACCAGTTTCTTGACCTCGGCCACGGTGGGCGCGGCCAGCGCCCGGGCGCGGTCGGCGCCCTCGGCCAGGACGCGGTCGATCTCGGCCGGATCGGCCAGCAGCCGGCGCATCTCGCCGCCGATCGGGCCCATGACCGAAACCGCAAGGTCGGCCAGCTTCGGCTTGAACGCGCCGAACCCCTGGCCGGCATATTCCGACAGCACGGCAGCCTCGGTCGCGCCGGACAGCGCCGCATAGATCGCCACGAGGTTCCGCGCCTCGGCGCGGCCCTCCAGCCCCTCCGCGGTTTCCGGCAAGGGATCAGGATCGGTGCGGGCCTTGCGGATCTTCTGCGCGATGGCCTCGGCGTCGTCGGTCAGGTTGATGCGCGAGTTGTCCGAGGGATCGGACTTGCTCATCTTGGCCGTCCCGTCGCGCAGGCTCATCACCCGCGCGCCCGGGCCCTGGGTCAGGGCTTCGGGCAGCGGGAAGAAGCCCGGCGCGTCGAAGTCGTTGTTGAACTTCTGGGCGATGTCGCGGGTCAGCTCCAGATGCTGCTTCTGGTCGTCGCCGACGGGCACCTTGGTGGCCTTGTAGGCCAGGATGTCGGCGGCCTGGAGCACCGGGTAGGTGTAGAGCCCGATGCTCTCGCGCTCCTTGTGCTTGCCGGCCTTGTCCTTGAACTGGGTCATCCGGTCGAGCCAGCCCAGGCGTGCGACGCAGTTGAACACCCAGGCCAGCTCGGCGTGCTCGGGCACCGCCGACTGGGCGAAGATGGTGGCGACCTTGGGATCGAGGCCGGTCGCCAGGTAGGCGGCCGCAATCTCGCGGACCTGTTGCTTCAGCTTCGCCGGTTCCTGCCACACCGTAATGGCGTGCATGTCGGCCACGAAAATGAAGGTCGGGATCTCGTGTTGCAGGCGGGCGAACTTCACGAGGGCGCCCAGGTAGTTGCCCAGGTGCAGGTCGCCGGTGGGCTGGACGCCCGAGAGCACACGTTCGGGGCCCGCGTAGGCGGCAGGAGCTTGGTCGATCATGGGATGGCTTCTCTAGGGAACAGGCACGTGGGCGCAAGGCCCGGTTTTCACGGGTGCGCGATCAGCGCCATCGCCCATCGATGCGTTCGAAAGCCATGGCGGGGAGATAACCCGCCGGGTCGCCTACGACAAGTCGGCCGCTGTCGGCGCCGGGTCGCCGCGACGCCGCCTGAGCGCGGCCTTGAATTCGGCGACGGTGACGCCGCCCGAGGCGAACAGCAGCACCGGATAGAGCCCCAGCCCGATCGTGCAGATCAGGACGATCGAGATCTCCTTCACGCCGTGCGACATCACCGTTCCGATCTCGCCCTCGATCTCGGCGCGGAACAGGTTGGCGGCGAACATCACCGCGCCCAGCAGGACGCTGGCGATGGCCACGCGGGTGATCTTGACGGCGGCGCGGGCGGACGGCTTCCAGACCCCGGTCCGCGCCAGCGAGAACCACATCTGCAGCACGCTTATCCAGGCGGCCACCGAGGTGGCGATGGCCACGCCCTGGAACCCGATGGCGAAGAACAGCGCCACGCCCAGGGCGATGTTCACCGCCACCGAGATCAGCGAGAAGCGCATCGGCGTCTTCGTGTCCTGTCGCGCGAAGAAGGCGGGCTGAAGGATCCGCAGCAACACGAAGGCGGGCACGCCCCAGCCGTAGTGGAACAACAGCTGGCCGGTCGCCAGCGCATCGGCCGGCGTGAACTGGTCGCGCGTGAACAGAGCGTCGATCAGATAGACCGGAAGCGCCATCAGGGCCGCCGCCGCCGGCAGGCTCAGCGCCAGGGCGAAGACGATCCCCTGGTCCATGGCGGCCTGGGCCCCGTCGTGGTCGTCCTTCTGCAGGGCCTGGCTCAGGCGCGGCAGCAGGGCCACGCCGATGGCCACGCCCACCAGGCTCATGGGCAGCTGGTAGAGTCGGTCGGCCACGTTCATCCAGACGCGCATCCCGGCGATCTGCGAGGCCAGGATGCCTGAGATGAAGATGTTGATCTGGGTGGCGCTGTTGGCGATGGCCGCGGGGATGGCCAAGGTCACGAGGGCCTTCATCTCAGGCGTCCACCGGGGTCGGACGGCGCCGATGCGCGCGCCGCTCTTGCGGGCGCCCCACCAGCAGATCCAGGCCTGGCCGACGCCCGCGATCACCACGCCGCCCGAGGCCCACCACGCCGCCTGGACCGGGTCCTTCTGCGGCAGGACGATCAGCAGCATCACGATGTTGAGGATCGTGGGATAGGCCGCGGAGATGATGAACTTGCCGCGCGCGTTGAGTACGCCGGAGAACAGGGCCGCCAGCGCCATGCACGGCAGGTAGGGCATGGTCAGCTGGGTCAGCATCCAGGCGAGACGGAACTTCTCGGGCTCGTCCGCATAGCCGGGGTTGATCAGGTACATCAGCCACGGCATCGCCAGCTGCGCGGCCAGCATCACCCCGACGGTCGCCGCGGCCACGGTCGCCGCCGCATCGGCCGCGAAATGGTCGGCGCCGGCTTCGTCGTCAGCCAGCTTGCGCGAATAGGTGGGCACGAAGGCCGCCGCGAACGCGCCCTCCGCGAAGATCCGCCGGAACAGGTTCGGGAACGCCAGCGCGGTGTAATAGGCGTCGGCGGCGATGGTCTGGCTGGCGCCCAGGCGCGCGGTCACCACCAGGTCGCGCGCAAAGCCCATGAACCGGCTGACCAGGGTCAGGCCCGAGAAGATGGCGCTGGAGCGCAACAGTCCGCCGGAGGTCTTGGCGGGAGTCTTGGCGGTCTCGGTCACAGGGGCCCTTGGAGGCTGCGTCGAAAGCGACGTCAACCTAGCGACTGGGGGCGCCTGGGGCGTGTGGATTCTTGGCGCAGGCGCGATAGGGTCTCGGCGGCCGATTTCAGGACCCTTCACGCATGTTCGACGCCTATGTCGCGTTCCAGGCAAGGCTACGGCCCACGGCCTTCGCGCTCATCACCCCGCAGCGGTGGGCCACCTATGCCGAGCTGGACGCCGACGTCGACCGCTTCGCCGCCGGGCTCACCGCGCTAGGGGTCAATCGCGCGCGCGGCGTGGTCTCGATCCGCATCGGCAACGACTACCTGACCCATGTGGTGCTGCTGGCCCTGGCCCGACTGGGCGTCGTCTCCTCACCGTTCGACGACCCGTCGCCGGATCTGCAGCTGGTCGTCGGAGAGGCGACCCAGCCCTATCAGCTGGCCCTGTCTCCGGCCTGGATCGAATCCGCGTTCCGCGCCGAGCCTCGGCCCGTGACGCCGGTCCGCTGCGACCCGAACGAGCTTGGGCGCGTGATGCTGTCGTCGGGCACGACGCGGACGGCGCGTCGCGTACCTCGCACCTGGCGGATGCTGGAGGACAACACCCGGACCTGTGCGCTGACCTATTGCGCGGGCAAGCCGGGTCGCTGGGTCTGCCTGACCGGCATGGACACCGGCCTGGGCCAGGCCATGACGCTGGCCGCGTGGAGTCAGGGATCGGCCCTGATCGCCGACTATACGGCCGCCGATCTGGCGCTGAGCCTTGAGGCGCTGCGGCCCTCCATCGTCGGCCTGACGCCGATCTTCCTGCGCCACTTGCTGGCCAACCTGCCGCCGGGCCTGGGCGTCCAACCGGGGCTCCGGATCGTCAGCACCGGCGGCGTCCTGCCCGCGGCTGTCGCCCGCGAGACGCGGCTGCGGCTCGCGTCCGAGATTCTGATCAGCTACGGCGCCGCCGAGACCGGCAGCGCCACGATGGCCGACGGAGCCTGGCTGGACGACCATCCCGGGTGCGCCGGCTACGCCGTGCCGGGCGTGCGGGTGGAGGTGGTGGACGACGCGGGCCATCCTGCGGCGCCTGGCGAGCCGGGCGAGGTGCGCATCATCAGCGACCGCGTGTCGGCGGGCTACATGGGGGATCCCGACGCCACGGCCGCCGCCTTCCGCGACGGCGCGTTCTATCCCGGCGACGTGGGCCGGCTGTCGGCCGACGGCATGCTGATGGTCGATGGCCGCATGGACGACCGCATGGACCTGGGCGGCGTCAAGTTCCTGCCCGACCTCCTGGAGGAGGTGGCCCTGGCCTATCCCGGTGTCCGCGACGCCGCGGCCTATGCCGCGCCGGACACCCAGGGCATGGACACCTGCTGGCTGGCCATCGTGGCGGATCCCGACCTCGATAGACAGGGGCTGGCCGAGCATATCGCGGCTCGCCCGGCGATGCCGGCGCACCGCTTCGCGTGGACGGAATCGATCCCGCGCAACGCCATGGGCAAGATCGAGCGGCGGCGGTTGCGTGAAGAGACCATGGCCGCGCTGGGCGTCCACCGCTAGGGTTCAGCCCAACGAGGGGGGACGCCATGGGACTGAAGGTGATCGGCTCGGGGCTGGGCCGCACGGGGACGCTCTCGACCAAGCTGGCGCTGGAACAGCTGGGCTTTGCGCCCTGCCACCACATGGTCGAGGTGTTCATGAACCCGGCCCAGGTTCAGCTCTTCATCGACGCTGGGAACGGCAGGCCCGACTGGGACGCGATCTTCGGCGGCTATGAAGCGATGGTCGACCACCCCGGCTGCGCCTACTGGCGCGAGCTGGCGGCGCACTATCCCGACGCCAAGGTGCTGCACACCGTCCGCGATCCCGACAAATGGTTCGACTCCACCCAGGCCACGATCTTCAACCCGGACCGCCCGCCCCCGCCCGAGGGCACGCCGATGCGGGTCTTCTTCGACCAGCTCTACGCCTGGTACGGCGGCGACATGCACGATCGGGGCTTCATGACCGACTTCTTCCGGCGCCATACCGAGCGGGTCATCGCCTCGGTCCCGGCCGAGCGCCTCCTGGTCTTCGATGTGAAGGAAGGCTGGGCGCCGCTGTGCGCCTTCCTGGGCGTCGACGTCCCGGCCACGCCCTATCCGCGCGAGAACTCCACCCAGGAGTTCCAGGCTCGGGTGGCGTCAGGCGAAATGCCCATCGACACGGACAAGGTCCGCGCGAACCTCGAGCGCCGCTAGCGGGCGACGCTGGCGCGGGCGCGCTGCAGGTTGCCACGCCGGCCGCCGGTGGAATCGGCCTCGCTGTCGTTGAGGGTGGCCAGCAGCGCGGCTTTCAGGGCGTTGCCCTTGCGCGCGTCGGTGAGCTTCTCGCCGTCGGCGTCGACCACGTAGAAGCAGTCCACCGCGCGCTCGCCGTAACCGTCGATGTGGGCCGAGGTGATCAGGAGGCCGGCGTCCGACAGGGTGCGGGCCAGCCCCGCCAGCAGGCCGGGGCGGTCGCGCCCCGAGGCCTCGACCACCGTCGACAACTCCGAGGCCTCATTGTCCAGCATCACCGCGGGCGTGATGGCGAAGGCGGCGGCGCGGCCCAGATCCTGTCGGCGGCGCTCTCGCACGACGGGCTCGCCGCGGGCGGCGCAGGCCAGCGCCTTGGCCAGCCGGCCCAGTGCGCGTTCGTCGCTGGCGCCGAAGGGCGCGCCCGTGACGTCCTGCACGTAGAACACGTCCAGCGCCTGACCGCCGCGCGAGGTAAAGACCCGCGCGCCGACGACGTTGGCGCCGGCGCCGGTGATGGCTTCGGCCAGGTCGACGAACAGGCGCGGGCGGTCCGCGGCGGCGACCACCACCTCGGACACGTTCAGATCGCGGCGCACGCGCCCTTCGGCGGCGCTGCCGGGACCGCCGGACGCCGCCAGCGCCAGGCGGGCATGCGTCAGCACTTCGTCGTCGGTGAAGGCGGTGAAGTAGGCGTCCTCCATCGCGTCGCCCCAGGGCTCGGCGCCGGCGTCGGCCTTGGCCAGACGCACGCGGGCGTCGTAGGCGGCGTTTTCCTGGTAGCGGCGCAGCGCCGCGGCGGCGTCCGAGCCCCGGCCGCCGCGGAACACCGCTTCGGTGGCGCTGTAGAGTTCGCGCAGCAGCTGGCCCTTCCAGCCGTTCCAGACCCCCGGACCAACGGCGCGGATGTCGGCCACGGTCAGCACCAGCAACAGGCGCAGGCGCTCAGGCGACTGCACGATGCGGGCGAAGTCGGCCACGGTGCGCGGGTCGGAGACGTCGCGCTTCTGGGCGTAGTCGCTCATCACCAGGTGGTGCTCGACCAGCCAGGCGACCAGTTCGATCTTGGAGCGCTCGAGGCCCAGGCGCTCGCAGGCCTGCCGCGCCGCCCGCGCGCCGGCCACCTCCTGGCCGCCCGCTCCGCCCTTGCCGGTGTCGTGCAGCAGCATGGCCAGGAACAGCGCCTCGCGGTCGGCGATCAGCGGCATGATCTGGGTGGCCAGCGGGTGGTCGTCGGGCAGACGCCCGGCGGCGATGTCGGCGATCACGCCCACGGCCCGCAGGGTGTGCTCGTCCACCGTGTACGAGTGGTACATGTTGAACTGCATCTGGGCCACGATCCGCCCGAACTCGGGCAGGTAGCGGCCCAGGACGCCGGCCTCGGTCATCAGGGTCAGCGTCGTGCGTGGGTCGCGGCCACGGGCCAGGATGTCCAGGAACACCTTGGCCGCGTGGCGGTCGCGCCGCACCGCCGAGGTGATCAGATTCATCGACCGCGAGGCGGCAGTGAAGGCGTCGGGGTGGAGGTCGAGGTTCCGCTGGTCGGCGATCCGGAACAGCCGCAGCAGGTTGACCGGGTCACCTTCGAAGATGTCGGCGTCAACGTCGAGGCGGCCGCCGATCTCGTGGAAGCCCGGTTCGGCCAGCGGCTTGCGCTTCACGCTTCGGCCCGGAATGAACCGGCTGATGCCCTTGGGCGCGATCTTGACCCGGTCGGCCTCCAGCTTGGCGGCGAACACCCGGGTCAGGGCGCCCACGTCCTTGGCGATCAGGAAATAGCGCCGCATGAAGCGCTCGACGGCCGGCGCGTCGCCGCGGTCGCCGTAGCCCATGCGGCGGGCGATCTCGGGCTGCAGGTCGAACGACAGGCGCTCCTCAGGCCGGCCCGTGGCGAAGTGCAGCTGGCAGCGCGTGGCCCACAGGAAGTCGAAGGCCACGATGAACGAGCGGATCTCGCGCCGGTCGAACATCTCGAGCTGCATGACCCGCTCCAGCGTCTCACCGGGGTGCAGGTACTGGGCGATCCAGAAGAGGGTGTTGAGGTCGCGCAGACCGCCCTTTCCCTCTTTCACGTTGGGTTCCACCATGTAGCGGCTGGCGCCGGCGCGGGCGTGGCGTTCGTCACGCTCCTTGAGCTTGGCGGCCACGAACTCGGCGCCCGTGCCCTTCACCACCTCGCCGCGAAAGCGCTTGATCAGCTCGTCCGCCAGCATCTCGTCGCCGGTCAGGCGCCGAGCCTCGAGGATCGAGGTGCGGATCGTGTAGTCCTCGCGGGAGAGCTTGATGCACTCCTCGATAGTCCGCGAGGCGTGGCCGACTTTGAAGCCCAGGTCCCACAAGGCGTAGAGCATGTACTCGATGACGCTCTCGGCGTGGGCGGTCTGCTTGTAGGGACGCAGGAACAGGAGATCGAGGTCGGAATAGGGGGCCAGCGTGCCGCGGCCATAGCCGCCCACCGCCATCAGCGCCAGGCGCTCGCCCTCCGTGGGATTGCGGGCGCGGAAGATGTGCACTGTGGTGAAATCGTAGAGCGCGCAGACCACTTCGTCGGTGACGCCCGACAGCAGCCGCGCCGTCTCAATACCGCCGGCGCCGTTCTCCAACCGCTCCTTGGCGATCATCCGGCCGCGGAACAGGGCCGCCTTCAGGACGTCCAGCGCCGCCTTCCGCTGGGCCGCCTCGTCGCCCAGGTTTTCGAGCGCGGCGGCCGACAGCTGCGATCGCAGCTTCACGCCGTCGACGACGTATTCCAGGCGGGTGGGTTTGAGGCGCGCGGACATCCGGCCACGCATATAGGACGGTTCGTTAACGGACGCAGGTGGTTCGCGCTTTTCCGACGCGGATCGTACCGCTAAGGGCTCCGGCCCCGGTAAGTGTTTTGGCCCGGTGTGCGTTCGAGTGGCGTGGTCATGAGCAGAGGATCGTATCGCGGCGGCTCGACCTCTGTCGG
The DNA here is from genome assembly GCF_965284355.1 of Phenylobacterium sp. Taxonomy (NCBI): domain Bacteria; kingdom Pseudomonadati; phylum Pseudomonadota; class Alphaproteobacteria; order Caulobacterales; family Caulobacteraceae; genus Phenylobacterium; species Phenylobacterium sp. The sequence continues at coordinate 2,527,245 of NZ_OZ260078.1, forward strand.
CTGGAACGCCAATCGCTATGTCTCGCCGTCGCTCACAGGCCGCACGCGCAAGGGCAAGGCGCTGATCAAGGATCTCACCGCGCGCACCGCCCAGAGCCGCGCCGAGCTGGCCGACCAGGATGAACGGGCCCGGAAGCGCCACGGCCTGGCGCCGGCGAAGGCGAAAGCGCCGGTGACCACCGCCACGGCGGCGAGCACCGGGCGATCGGGCGTAGCAGACCGGGCCCGCAAGCGGCTCAAGGCCGGCGGGCGTCAGGCGTTCTCGGTGACGGTGGTGAAGCGCAAGCAGCGGAAGGGCCGCCAACCTTAGGAGGAGTCGGTCGGCTGGACCTCTGCCTCGTCCTCGGTTTCGTCGGAATCCCGCGAGCCCCCAGACGGCGGCAGATCGACGAACATCTCGCGCATGCGGACGATGTGCGCCTCGATGGGCTCGTCGAGGAAGCCGTGATCCTGGCTCTCGTCCTCGAGCGTGGCGAGGAGGAAGGTGCGCATGTCGTCGACATCTTCATCGTCCAGCGCCTCGGCGTGCTCGGCGATCACGCGATCGACGGCGGCAAAGACCTCGCGAATGCGCTGGTTGATCTGCGACTGCTCGTGGACGGTCCGACCCCCCGGGGCGGCGGCCGCCTCGCGTGCCTCGGCGTCGCGGTCACGCTTCAGGCGCGACTTGAGCAGGAGCGACTGGCGGTAGCCCCGGGCGACGCGCTCGGAGGCGCGGGCGAGGTGGCAGGCGGCGTCGACGTCGGGCTCGTCCAGGGCGCGCTCGGACAAGCGGGTAGCGAGCCGCAGCTGCGCCTGGGCCAGCCGCGACAGGCCCTCGGCGTCCTCATCGGTGATGGCGAGCGGGTCGATCATTCGGCCGCGAGGGAAACACGGGCCTACGTCAAAAGCGGTCGCGACACCGTTCTCGGTCGCTGGGCCCGCACCCTTCCACGCCCGCTGCCCGCTTGCATGACGCCCATCGGCGCGCTAACACTGAACCATATGGTTCAGCAATTCACACCGCTCGACGCTTCGTTCTCGGCGCTCTCGGACGCCACCCGGCGCGGCGTCCTGGAACAGCTGGGGCGCTCGGACGCGTCGATCACCGAACTCGCCGATCGGTTCCACATGACCCTCACCGGCATGAAGAAGCACGTCGGCGTCCTGGAGCGCGCCGGGTTCGTCATCACGCAGAAGGTCGGGCGGGTGCGGACCTGCCGGCTGGGGCTTCGCCGCCTCGAGGAAGAGGCGGCCTGGATCGAGAGCTACCGCCAAGTCTGGGCCGCACGCTTCGAGGCGTTGGACGCGGTCGTCGAGCAACTGAAGCGCGAGGAAGAAGACCGATGACGAATCCCACCACGATCGAACAGGCGTCCGAGCGCGAGCTGGTCGTCAGGCGCACGTTCGATGCTCCGGCGCGCATCGTCTTCAAGGCCTGGACCACGCCCGAGCTGTTCATGCGGTGGTGGGCGCCCCGGTCGATGGGCATGAACCTGCTCTCCTGCGAGATGGATGTGCGCACCGGGGGCGGGTACCGGCTGGCGTTCGGACAGGACCCGGCCACCGCCGACGCGTTCTTCGGCCGGTATCTGGAGGTGACGCCGCCCTCGCGTCTGGTCTGGACCAACGACGAGGGCGAGGACGCGGCGGTCACCACGGTGACCTTCGAGGAACAGGATGGCCGAACCTTGCTGGTCCTGCGCGAACTATACCCCTCGAAGGCGGCGCTCGAGGCGAACCGCGGGGCCGAAGAGGGCCTGCCCGAACAGTTCGGGCAACTGGACGAGCTGCTCGCGACGCTGGGGGCCAGCGCGGCCGGTTCCTGAGGCGCGGCCCTCCCCCCGCAAGGGGAGGGGAGTGGCCGGGCGGGCCCTGTGACGCGTCGGTGAGGATCGACACACCCTCACCCTGGCCGCTGGCGCGGCCTGTCCCTCCCCATCAAGGGAGGGAGAGCACGTCGGCCAACGTCTGTGTCCCGTCCCACAGCACGCCGCCCCAGCCGGCGGCGCGGGCGGCCTCGACGTTGGACGGCTTGTCGTCGATGAGGACGAGGTCGGCGGCGCGGAAGCCGGTGCGGGCCCGGGCGGCGGCGAAGAACGCCGGGTCGGGCTTTCCGCATCCCACGTCGGCCGAATAGTGGATGGCGTCGAACCGGTCGCGCAGGCGCAGGGTGTCCCAGAGATAGGCGGCGCGCTGGTGCTCCTGGACGGTGGCGAGGTGGAGCTGGACGCCCGTGGCGCGAAGGGCGGCGAGGTCGGCCAGCAGCGTGTCGTCGAGCTGGGCGTCCTTGGCGAACCAGTAGTCCGTGAGGGCCTGGCTGGTCAGATGCGGGGCGATCTCTGCCAGGACCGGGCCCAGGCGGTCATGCAGGGCGGCGCGGCCCGTCACAACATCGTCCCAGTGCGGGGCGAAGAAGCGGGCCTGGAGGGTGGCGACGGACAGGCCGAGGTCGCGCTCCATGTCGATGGCCCAGCCGCCGGGGCGGGGGATGACCACCACGCCGTCGACGTCGACCATGAAGGCCTTCAAGCGAGCACCGTCAGGTGATGGGTGTCCATGGATCTCATGGGGAGATGCGAGCCTGCCTCTCAAAGTCAGTCAAGGACCGGCCTCCGGCCGGCCGCGGCGCGGCGGCCCCGGCGGGGCCGTCCTTGAGTGACTTTGAGAGGCAGGCAGACTGGCGGCCATGAGATGTATGGCTCGGTCTGGCCGCGCAAGGTCGCCTGAAGGTCTACTAGGTTTGGGAAGCAGACCTAGAGAACTTGCCCTTGGCGATACGCGATCTTGGCGTTCCCCCTGATCCGGCTTCCGCGCCTGGTCACCTCTAGGCCGATGTAGTCACGGTTGATTTCGCACATGAGCAGGCCGAGGCACTCGTGGCGTTCCAGCCCCGGTTCGGCGTCAGTTTCCACATGCAGCTCCAGGCGTCGTGGGTCGGGGCCGTAGTTCCTGACAACCGCGTTGTCGCCGTAGTACCTGTGCACGCATCGACGGATGTAATCGGCTTCGCCCGGCGGGAGGGGCGCGGGTTCCTTCGGTGGCGCGGGCAGTTTTGCGACTGGCACAGACCGACCCTACTGAGGACCCACCACCGCACAAGCCCCAACTGCGGACCTGCAGGAGGTCGCCTGCGGGGTGAAAGCGGGCCTTCCCGGCCCAACCCAGCCCTACGCCCCGCCCATCAACCCCTTGAGCCGGTACAGCGCGTCCATCGCCTCGCGGGGGCTCATGCCGTCGACGTCGAGGACCTGCAGGGCCTCCTCGACCTTGCTGGGGCCGAACTTGGCTTCCGGCTCGGCGACGGCGGCGAAGAGGGGGAGGTCGTCGAGGTTGGCGGGGCCGGCGGATTCCTTTTCCAGGCGCTCCAGCACCTGTTTCGCGCGCGCCACCACCGGCATCGGTACGCCCGCCAGCTTGGCCACCTGGACGCCGTAGCTGCGGTCGGCGGGGCCGGGGCCGGCCTCGTGCAGGAAGATCAGCTCGCCGTTCCACTCCTTGGCCTTCAGGCTGAGGTTGGAGACGTAGGGCAGGCGGCCCTCGAGGACCGCGAGCTCATGGTAGTGGGTGGCGAACAGCGCGCGGCAGCGGTTGGTCTCGTGCAGGGCCTCGGCGCAGGCCCAGGCGATGGCGAGGCCGTCGTAGGTGGCGGTGCCGCGGCCGATCTCGTCCAGGATCACCAGGCTGCGCGGGGTCGCCTGGCTGAGGATCGCGGCGGTCTCGACCATCTCCATCATGAAGGTGGAGCGGCCGCGGGCCAGGTCGTCGCCGGCGCCGACACGGCTGAACAGGCGGTCGACGACGCCCAGGCGCAGGCGTTTCGCGGGGACGAAGCAGCCGGACTGGGCGAGAACGGCGAGCAGCGCGTTCTGGCGCAGGAAGGTCGACTTGCCGGCCATGTTCGGGCCGGTGACGAGGCTGAGGCGCGGGCCCCCGACGCCCGCGCCGTCCAGGCGGCAGTCGTTGGGCGTGAAGGCGTCGCCGGCGCGGCGCACCGCGTTCTCGACCACCGGGTGGCGGGCGGCCTCGGCCTCGAAGGCGGTGGAGCGGTCGAGGATCGGGCGGGTCGCGCCCACGTCATCGGCCCATTCGGCGAGGGCCGCGGCCACGTCCAGGGTCGCGGCGGCGTGGGCGGCGGCCTGGATCAGCGACGCCACCCGGGTGGCGGCCTCGCGCCAGGCCTCGAAGGTGTCGAGTTCGATGGCCAGCGCCCGCTCGGCGGCCTGGGCGATCCTGGCGTCCAGCTCGGCCAGCTCCACCGTGGTGAAGCGGATCTGGTTCGCCATGGTCTGGCGGTGGATGAAGGCAGCGTTCAGCGGGGGCTTGAGCAGCGGCTCGGCGGCCTTGGCCGTGGCTTCGACGAAATAGCCCAGCACGGCGTTGTGGCGGACCTTGAGCGTCACGCCGCTGTCGGCGACCAGCTGGGCCTCCAGGGCGGCAATGACGCGGCGGCTGTCGTCGCGCAGGGCGCGGGCCTGGTCCAGTTCGGGCCGCACGCCCGGGGCCACGAAGCCGCCGTCGCGGGCCAGAGCCGGCAGGTCTGGGCCCAGGCCGTCGATCATCAGTTCCAGGAAGTTGGCGAGCTCGGGGACATTCTCCAGGTGCAGCGCCGACAGCGCCTGGGCGGTCTCCGTCGGCAGGGTCACCAGCGGGTCGCGCAGCTCGGTGAACAGGCGGCAGACGGCGCCGCCGGCGGTCAGCCCGTCGCGCAGGGCGCCCAGGTCGCGCGGCCCGCCCCGGCCCAGGGCCAGGCGCGACAAACCGCGCGCCATGTCGGGCAGGCCCTTCAGGGTCTCGCGCAGCTTCTGGCGCTGAGCGCGGTGGCCGACGAACCAGGCGACCGCGTCCAGGCGCACGTCGATGGCGGCGGGGTCCAGCAGGGGTCGCGCCAGTCGCGCCGCCAGCATCCTCGCGCCGGGGGCGGTGACGGTGCGGTCGATGGCGGCCAGCAGCGAGCCGTCGCGCGTCCCCGACGTGGCCTTCTCGATCTCGAGGCTGGCCCGCGTCGCCGGATCGATGACCATGACGTCGCTCTCGCCCGCTCTGCGAGGCGCGGACAGGGCCGGAAGCTTCCCGGCCTGGGTGGTCTCCAGGTGGGCGGCGATCAGGCCCAGGGCCGAGATCTCGGCGCCCGACAGCGGTCCGAAGCCGTCCAGGGTGTCGACGCCGTAGAGCCGCTTCAGCCGGGTCTCTGACGCGCCCGGCTCGGCCAGCGCGCTTGGCATCGGCTGGATGAAGCCGCCGGCCTGTTTCAGCGCCGCGCTGACCGCCTCGTCGGCGAACAGGCGGTCGGGGACCAGCACCTCGGACGGCCCCAGCGCCGCCAGGGTCGAGGCCAGCCCCGCCACCGTCACCGACAGGCACTCGACCTCGCCGGTGGAGAGCTCGACGCTGGCCACCGCCGCGCCGCCCGCGCGAACCGACACGGCGGCCAGGCGGTTGGCGCCGCGGGCGTCCAGCAGGCCGTCCTCGGTGAGCGTGCCGGGCGTCACCACGCGGGTGACGTCGCGGCGGACCACCGCCTTGTGGCCGCGCTTCTTCGCCTCGGCCGCGTCTTCCAGCTGGTCGCAGACGGCCACCTTGAAGCCCGCCCGGATCAGCTTGGCGAGGTAGGCCTCCATGGCATGCGCGGGGACGCCGGCCATGGGGATCGGCGCGCCGCCGTGCTGGCCGCGCGCGGTCAGCGTGATGCCGAGGGTGGCGGCGGCCTTCTGCGCATCCTCGAAGAACAGCTCGTAGAAGTCGCCCATGCGGAAGAACACCAGCGCGTCGGGCTGGCGCGCCTTGGCCTCGAAGTACTGGGCCATCACCGGCGTGGCGCCGGCGGCGTCGGGCGTGGGGGCGGAGACCTGGGCGTTCATCGGGCTGTTGAGTGTCATTCGATTCGACAGGGTCAGCGCCCCCTCCACCACTTCGTGGTCCCCCTCCCCCGCAAGCGGGTGAGGAACTGGAGCGACAAGTTCCTCCCCCATGCCAATGGGGGAGGGGGACCACGAAGTGGTGGAGGGGGCGCTGCTCGCGCCACGAGGCTAGAGGACGCCACCGAGTCCCGCACCCCCTTGAACCGCGCCGTGCGAGGCCCAAGCTGTGGATAGATGGCTTACGGCAGCGTTGATTCGCGTTTCGTGGTCTTCCCCGCCGGCCCGGCGGACGCCGAGGCGCTGGCGCTTGTTCACGTCACATCCTGGCGCGAGACCTACCGGGGCCTGCTCCCGGACGCCTACCTGGCCCGGATGTCGGAAACCGCCCACGCCCGCCGTTTCGGCCAGCAGCTGCTGCGGCCGGGCCCGGACGACGTCACCCTGGCGGCGGCCGACCGCTGGGGCATCGTGGGCTATGCTCAGGGCGGGCCGTCGCGCCGGGGCGTGCCGGGCGAGGCCGAGATCGCCACGCTGTACCTGGTTCGCGCCGCGCAGGGCCGCGGTCTGGGCGGGCGCCTGTTGCGGGATGCGGCCCGGGCGCTGGCCGAGCATGGCGCCAGGTCGCTGGTGATCTCGGTGCTGCGCGACAACGCGCCGGCCCGGCGGTTCTACGAACACCTGGGCGGCGAGGCCGAACCCGTCAGACTGGAGCCCGGACCCGCCGGCGGCATGCTGCACGAGGTGGCCTATCGCTGGCCGGATATCCGGACGCTTTCCGACCCGCCCTGAGGTCCGGCTACGCCTGTTCCGCCGCGTAGGTGAGGCTGACGAACACGTCCTCGAGGTCGGGGTCCTCGGTCGAGATGTCCTTGATGTGCAGGCCCGCGGCGCGGATCGCGGCCAGCACCTGTTCGACGCTGGACTGGCCGGTGCGGTAGCTGACCGAGAAGCCGCCGGCCTTGATGAGCTTGGTTTCGAAGCCGGGCAGCGCGGGGGCCTCGGTCACCGGCTCTTCCGGGGTGACCAGCACATGGCGCATGTCCATCCGGCGCAGCAGCGTGGTGGTGGGCTCGCAGGCCACCACCTGGCCGCGGTTGACGATGGCGATCTGGTCGCAGAGCTCCTGCGCCTCTTCCAGGTAGTGGGTGGTGAGCACGATGGTCACGCCCTTGCGGTTCAGCTCCAGCACGTAGTTCCACAGCTGCTTGCGCAGCTCGACGTCGACCCCGGCGGTGGGCTCGTCGAGGATCAGGACGGGCGGATTGTGGACCATGGCCTTGGCCACCATCAGGCGGCGCTTCATGCCGCCCGACAGCTGGCGGACGTAGGCGTTGGCCTTGTCGCCCAGGCCCAGAGCGTTCAGCAGCTCGTCGGACCGGCGCTCGGATTTCGGCACCGCGTACATGCCGGCGGCGACCTCCAGCGACTCCTTCGGCGTGAAGAAGGGGTCGGCGGCGATCTCCTGCGGGACGACGCCGATGGCGGCGCGGGCGTCCCTGGGGTGCGTGTCGATGTCGCGGCCCCAGATCTTCACCTCGCCGCTGGTCTTCTGGCAGAGGCCCGACAGGATGTTGATGAAGGTCGACTTCCCCGCGCCGTTCGGGCCCAGCAGGCCGAAGATCGACCCTCGGGGAATGGCCAGATCGATGCCGCGCAACGCCTTCATCTCGGGCGTGGTCTTGGTGGCGGCGTAGGTCTTGGTCAGGCCCTTGGCCTCGATGGCGAATTCGGGGAGATCCATGGGGTCCTGTCGTTGACGCGCCGAGCCGTGCTCGCATACCTAGGGCCACGCTGGCGGTGAGCCAAGCGACCTCCACCAAGGTAGTGACGATCCATGGCCCGCAAAGCCGCTGCTCCGAAGTCCAAGCCCGAACCGGCGCCCGCCAAGCCGGCGCTGATCGCCGATGCGAATCCGCCCGAGGTGATCACGGTGCGCAGCCACCGCGTGGCCTGCGACGGGATCGGCGGCGCGCTGGGCCATCCGCGCGTGTACCTGGAGATGGGCGGCGCCGATTTCGTCGAATGCCCCTACTGCGATCGCCGCTTCGTGCTGGCGCACGGGTCCGAGGGCAAGGAAGACGAACACCTGGCGCCGGGCGTCTACGAAGGCTCCGGCGGGCACTGAAGCCTGCGCCGCTCGACCTTCCCTCCCTTGATGGGGAGGGACCGCTCGCCGGAGGCGAGCAGGGTGAGGACGTGTGGGCCAGAGTGCGGAGTCGGAGCTTGATCGCGACTCGCTCACCCTGACCGCTTCGCGGTCTGTTCCTCCCCATCAAGGGAGGGAAAATCAGACTCTGAGCGGCATCAGGATGTACTGGACGTCCGCGTCGCTGGGGTCGAGGACCAGGGCCGGGTCGTTGGGGCCGCCGAAGCGGAGCTCCATCGAGCCACCCGAGATCTGGTCGGTGATGTCCAGCAGGTAGCGGGCGTTGAACGACAGTTCGAAGGGCTCGCCGTCGTAGTCGATCTCGAGCTCTTCCACCGCCTGGCCGGCTTCCATGTTGCGGACGGTCAGGACGACGCGGCCGCTCTCGATGGCCATGCGCACGCTGCGGCTCTTCTCGGCCGAGATGGTGGCGACGCGGTCAACGGCCTGGGCGAACAGCTTGGCATCGACCATGACCGTACGGTTGTTGTCCTTGGGGATGACGCGCGCGTAGTCGGGGAAGTTGCCGTCGATGACCTTCGAGGTCAGGGCGGCGCCGTTCATCTCCAGCCGCACCTTCTGGGCGCTGATCTGCAGGGCGACGTTCTCGCCGGCGTCGTCCAGCAGGCGGCGCATCTCGCCGATGGTCTTGCGGGGCACGATCACGCCGGGCGCGCCGGCCGAGCCCTCGGGCGCCGGCATGTCGGCCAGGGCCAGCCGCGAGCCGTCGGTGGCCACCGCGCGCAGGCGCGGGCTGCCGTCGACGATCACCGTGTGCACGTAGAGGCCGTTCAAATAGTAGCGCGTCTCTTCGGCCGAGATGGCGAAGCGGGTCTTGTCGATCAGGCGGATCAGGTCGTTCACGTCGACGTCGACCGAGCCTGAGAACCCTTCGGAGGACATCACCGGGAAGTCGCCGGCCGGCAGGACCGGCAGGTTGAAGCGCGAGCGGCCGGCGGCCACCGTCAGACGCGGATCCTCGCCGGTGAACGACAGGCTGACGTCCGCGCCCTCGGGCAGCTTGCGGACGATCTCGTAGAGCGTATGGGCCGGGGCCGTGATCTGGCCGGGCTGGTCCACCTGGGCCAGGGCCTCGTCGATGATCTCGAGGTCGAGGTCGGTCGCCGAGAACGTCAGCCGGTCGCGGTCGGCCGACAACAGCACGTTCGACAGGATCGGGATGGTGTTGCGGCGTTCGACGGCGCTTTGCACATGGCCAAGCGCGCGGAGCAGTGCGGCGCGTTCGATCGTCAGCTTCATTTCGGTCCCGGCTCACCAATCGCGCCCGGTCGAATCAGCTCGATCCGCGCACGCCCCGAAGGGAGGGGACTGCGGACATTAGCGATTTCGCGAGGCTGGGAAAGAGGATGGCCGCCCTACTCACAGCAAAACGCCCCGCTGGGACCAGCGAGGCGCTTTACCGCGACATCGGAGCGTTCATCAGGCCGCGGCTGCGCGCGCTCCACGACGCCGCATCATGGCGCCGGCGGCGCCGAAGCCCAGGATCAGCAGCGCCCACGTCGAAGGCTCGGGCACGCCGCCCGCCATCGGCAGGGTGGCGGTGACCTTCAGGTTGTCGACGCCCCAGCTTTCGTCGGCGCCGCCCTGCCAGCCCGCGCCGCCGGCCCGGAAACCCAGTGTGAAGGTGGAGGCCGTGTGGGCGAAGGACAGCCCGCCCACGCCGGACATGTCGACGACCCGGTCGTTCCAGCCGCTGTAGATGAAGTTCGACAGGTGGGTCTGGGCGCCCCCGGCGAAGTCGTTCGTCGAGCCCGAAGCGTTGTTCGCCGTGAGCTTCGCGAACAGCGCGCCGTCCAGGTAGATCTCCAGATAGTCGGGCGCGAGGCCGCCATCGATGCTGTCCCAGGAGTCCAGGAAGACCAGGGTGAAGTCCACGTCCAGGGACGTGTGGGCCGGCAGGTTCGACAAGGTGAAGATCGTCAGATCGGTCGAGCCGTTCTGCAGGAACCGGCCGGTGAGACCGCCGTAGTCGGCGCCGCCCACGTCGAACGCGCCGCTCGGACCGGTGATCGTCGCGACGACGCCCGAGCCCATGCTCGAGGTGTTGAAATCGTTCTGATAGACCACGGCCGTCGCGGCCACGGCCGACCCGGCGGTCGCGGTCAGCAGCGCGGCGGCCATGGCGGTTGCAAGCTTACGCATCACAGAGGTTCCCCAAAACGGCTCGGCGGCCGTGCACAACGAAGGCGACCCGCGGGCGGGTCGCCTTGCGAGGTACTGTTCGGGGAAAAGGACGGCCTCCCCCGAAAGGGGGCCTGATCGTCAGGCGCGGGTATCGAGGCTTCCGCCCGCGTCGGCGCCGGACTCTCCAGGATAGCCGTCGGGCTTCGCAGCGGGGCTCGCGCCCTTGGCCGCGACCACCACCATGGCCGGACGAACCAGCCGGCCCAGCAGTTCGTAGCCGGCCTGCAGCGTCTGAATGACGCCGCCCGGCTCCACGCCGTCGCCGGCGGGCTGTTCCATCATCGCCTGGTGCTTGTGGGGATCGAACTTCTCGCCCTTGGGCGGGAGGATCTTCTTGAGGCCGTTCTTGTCGAACGCCGACTGCAGTTCCTTGGACGTCATCTCGACGCCCACGACGAAGTTCTTCACGGCGCCTTCGCCCTCGGGGGCGGCGGCCAGGGCGCGGTCGAAGGTGTCGGCCACGCCCAGCAGGTCGCGGGCGAACTTGGTGATCGCATAGGCGCGCGCGTCGTTCATCTCGCGCTCGGCTCTGCGCTTGGTGTTCTCGGCCTCGGCGGCGTAGCGGAGCACCTGCTCCTTCAGCGCCTTGATCTCGGCGGCCATCGCTTCGACATCGGCGCCGGCGTCGTCACCAGCTTCGAGATCGGCAGGCGTCAGTTCCTCGGACATCAGACCTTCAGCTCTTCATCACCTGGCCAAGCACCCGGGCGGTGTAGTCCACCAACGGGATGATCCTGGCATAGTTCAATCGCGCGGGCCCGATCACGCCGATCGCGCCCACCACCTTTTGGGCGCCCGTCATATAGGGCGCCGCGATCACAGCGGAACCCGAAAGCGAAAAGAGTCGCGTTTCGGCGCCGATGAAGATGCGCACCCCCTGGCCGTCGCGCACGCCGTCCAGCAGCTGGATCAGCTGTTCCTTCTGCTCCAGGTCCTCGAACAGCGAGCGGACCCGCTCCAGGTCTTCCAGCGCGTCGCGGTCTTCCAGCAGGTTGGCGCGGCCGCGGACGATCAGGGCGCGGTCCTCGGCCTCGCCGCCGCCCCAGGCGGCCAGGCCGTCCTCGACCAGCCGGGCGGCGGTGACGTCCAGCTCCTGCCGGGCGCGGTCGAGCTCGAGGCGGAGGTCCGCCTTTGCCTCGGCCAGCGTCTTGCCGCGCAGGCGGGCGTTCAGGAAGTTGGACGCCTCGGTGAGCGCCGAGGGCGTCACGCCTTCGGGCAGGCGGATCAGGCGGTTCTCCACCGTGCCGTCGTCGAAGACCATGATCGCCAGGGTCCGGTCGCCCGAGAGCGGCACGAACTCCACGTGCGTCACGCCGGCGTCGCGCATGGGCGTGACGACCACCCCCGCCCCGCCCGCGAGACCCGACAGGATCGCCGAGGCCTCGTTCAGCGCGTCCTCGTAGTTGCGGCCGTGGGCCAGCAGGCGCGCCTCGATGTTGCGCCGTTCCTCCTCACCGACGTCGCCCACCTCCATCAGCCCGTCGACGAACAGGCGCAGGCCCGCATGGGTCGGCCGGCGGCCGGCGCTGACGTGCGGCGCGCCCAGCAGGCCCAGGTGCGTCAGGTCCTGCATGGTGTTGCGGATCGAGGCCGGCGACAGCGAGACGCCCCCCTTCGACAGGGTGCGCGAGCCCACCGGCTCGCCCGTCTCCAGATAGCTCTCGACGATGCGCCGGAAGATGTCGCGGGCACGGGCGTCCATGTCGGTCAGACTGGGCCCGACGGAAAACGGCGATGGTGTCACAGGGTGCGGCAGGGTTGGCCCATGGACTGTCTACTCCCGATCTAGGATAAGCGCGGCCCGTGGCGGCGCAAGATCGCGCCCCCAAGACAACGCCTGAAAGCCAGCCCCATGCGACCCTCCGAACGCGCCCCCGACCTTCTGCGCCCCATCGTCCTGGAGACGGCGGTGACGCGCTATGCCGAGGGCTCGTGCCTGATCTCGGCCGGCCACACCAAGGTGCTGGTGACCGCCAGCCTGGAGGAGGGCGTCCCCGGCTTCCTGCGCGGCAAGGGCCAGGGCTGGGTCACCGCCGAGTACGGCATGCTGCCCCGCGCCACCCACACGCGCGGCCGGCGCGAGGCCGCGGCGGGCAAGCAGAGCGGCCGCACCCAGGAGATCCAGCGCCTCATCGGCCGCTCAATGCGGGCGATCATCGACCTGAAGGCGCTGGGCGAGCGGCAGATCACCATCGACTGCGACGTCCTGCAGGCGGATGGCGGAACCCGCACGGCGTCGATCACCGGCGCGTGGGTCGCCCTGCGGCTGGCGACGAAGTACCTGCTGGACGAGGGCGTGATCGCCACCGACCCGATCCTCGACCAGGTGGCGGCGGTGAGCTGCGGGATCTTCAACGGCACGCCGGTGCTGGATCTCGACTACGAGGAGGATTCGAACGCCGAGGCCGACGCCAACTTCGTGCTCACCGGCAAGGGCGATATCGTCGAGGTCCAGGCCACCGGCGAGAAGCGCGGCTTCAGCCAGGGCGAGTTCGACGCGCTGTTCTCCCTGGCCCGCAAGGGCATCGGCGAGCTGTGCGAGATGCAGCGGACGGCGACGGGGGCGTAGCGCGCCTCCCTCCCTTGATGGGGAGGGACAGGCCGCGCCAGCGGCCAGGGTGAGGGAGTGTCGATCCTCCCCACCCTCTGAGCCCTGGCCCCGACTCCCTCACCCTGATCGCCTTTGGCGATCTGTCCCTCCCCACGAGGGGGAGGGGAGAAACGAAAACGGCGCCGCCCCTCGCGGGGTCGGCGCCGTGAACGTCCGTGAACCTGCGGCCTGCTTTCGCGGAACCGCGGTTACGGCGCGTAACTCAGAAGAACACGTTGAAGCGCATTGCCTGCGGGGGCATGCGCTCGAGTTCGCGCGCCAGCGGGGCGAACATCGCGTCCAGGAACTTTTCGATCAGGGCGATCATATCGAACCCTCCATTGTGCAGTGCAACTTGGAGGCGGAGATAGGGGTTCGTCTCGGGAATGACAAGGATTTCCCGGCCCGATGAATAAATCTGCGCTGCAATGCCGCATGTACGCTGCCGCAGCGCAGCATGCAGAGGGGGCGGCTGACGCCCCGTTGAGGGCGATTCTATCCCTCGTCCTCTTCGAAGCTGTCGTCGGGCCCGGGCTCGTAGACCAGAAGGTCGCCCGGCTGGCAGTCCAGCTCACGGCAGAGGGCCGACAGGGTCGAGAAGCGGACGGCGCGGGCCTTGCCGGTCTTGAGGATCGACAGGTTGGCGATGGTCACGCCGACGCGGTCCGCCAGCTCGGTCAGCGACATGCGCCGCTCGAGCAGCACCCGGTCGAGGCTAACGCGGATCGGCATCTGACGAGGGCCCCTAGATCGTAAGCTCGGCTTCGCGGCGCAGGCGGGCGCCTTCGCGGAACACTTCCGCGAGCACGAAGACCACAAGGACGGAGAACCAGGCGGTGAGGCCCATGCTGGGCTGGTTGCGCTCGACGCCGGGCAGCAGCGTGCCCACGGCCCAGACCGCGTAACGGCCCAGCTCCAGGCCGGCCAGCATCAGGCCGATCAGGCGAAGGCGGGCCACATTGTCGGGATGGAAGGGGTCGCCCGCGGTCAGCGTCGTGAAGATGCGGCGCAGCGAGCCCACGATGACGAGGATGCCGGCGAGGTAGAGCGCCGCGGCTGCGAGTCCGGCGGTCAGGACGGGACCGCGCTCCAGCAGCTCGGCGGCTTCGCCGTTGAATTTGACGCCCGTGAGAAGGTCGGGATTGAAGCTCAGCAGCAGCGCCGCGAGCGTGATCAGGGAGAGGACGGCGACGCCGATCCAGAGGGCCGCAAAAACCACATCGAGGATGATCTTCAGGAAGCTCGAAACCGAGCCCGGACCCAAGGCGCGCATGTCTCTGGTAGCTCCCCCTTGTTGGCTTCGTCGTGATCCGCCGCGGCGGCTGGTGGTCGTTCAGACCGGGGCCAGCGCCAGGGCGGATCGTTCGACGAACCTCATTGCTCTCGTGCTTCGGAGCTTAGAGGAAGGCGGCTTGGGCGACGATGCTCAGGATCGGCGCGGCGGCCAGGAGAACGATGAAGCTCATCGCGGTGCGGTCGAGGACGTTCATGGCGTTGGCGAACATTTGGTAGCTCCGTTTCGTTTGCTGCGCTGCGGCAGCGGGGTGGGTGAAGCGCTGGGCTTCGATGTGATTATCAATACGCCCGCATCGTTTCTCGATCACGTGAATATCGATTAACAATGTTAAACTTTCGCAATGCAGCGAACCGCGCGCGGCGGTAGGTTTCGCCCGCGAAGACACGGAGCGTGCGCATGAGCCTGAAGCTGGAACCGGGGACCCGCCTGGTCGTGGCGACCCACAACCCGGGCAAGGCGCGCGAACTGGCCGAGATTCTTGAGGGCCGTTTCCGGCTGGTGGCGGCGGGCGAGCTGGGGCTGCCCGAGCCCGAGGAGACCGAGCAGACGTTCCAGGGCAACGCCCTGCTGAAGGCGCGCGCCGCCGCCGAAGCCTCGGGCCTGATCGCGCTGGCCGACGACTCCGGCTTGTCGGTCAAGGCGCTGGACGGCGCGCCCGGCATCTATTCCGCCCGTTGGGCCGGGCCGTCGAAGGACTTCGGCCTGGCCATGAAGAAGGTCGAGGAGCGGCTGGAGGAGGTGGGCGCCGAGGACTTCGCCGCCTGGTTCACCTCGTCGCTGGCGGTGGCCTGGCCGGGCGGCCCGGCCGTGGTGGTCGAGGGCCGGGTCGACGGCGTGCTCACCTTCCCGCCGCGCGGCGACAAGGGCTTCGGCTACGACCCCATCTTCATTCCGGAGGGCTTCACCCAAACGTTCGGCGAGATGGAGCCGGCCGCGAAGGACGGCATGAGCCACCGCGCCCGGGCCTTCGTGAAGCTGAAAGCGGCGCTGCTGTGATGACCGCTTGCCCTCTCCTCACCCGTAGGGGGAGGGGGACCACGCGCAGCGTGGTGGAGGGGGCTTCGCATCAGACTCCGTGGGCGGGGCGTTCCCCCTCCACCGCCTTCGGCGGTCCCCCTCCCCCTACGGGTGAGGAGGGATGAGCGCGGCTCCGCCCCCGCTGGGCGTCTATGTCCACTGGCCGTACTGCGCGCGGATCTGCCCCTACTGCGACTTCAACGTCTTCAAGGCGCGGGGACGTGAGGCCGAGGCGGCCGGGCTGGCCCGCGCCATCGTGGGCGACCTGGAGGCCCAGCGCGCGATCACCGGCCCGCGCGAGCTGGTGTCGGTGTTCTTTGGCGGCGGCACGCCGTCGCTGATGGAGCCCGCCTGGGTCGCCGAGATCCTCGCGGCGGCAAGGCGGCTCTGGACGCCGGCGGCCGATCTCGAAGTCAGCCTGGAGGCCAACCCCACCGACGCCGAGACCGACCGGTTCGCGGGCCTGGCCGACGCCGGCGTGAACCGCCTGTCGCTGGGGCTGCAGGCGCTGGACGACGCGGCGCTGAAATTCCTGGGGCGCAATCACGACGCCGCCGAGGGCCGCCGGGCAGCCGAGACCGCGGCGCGGCTGTTTCCCCGCCTGTCGCTGGACCTGATCTACGCCCTGCCCGACCAGACGCCGCGGGCCTGGGCCGACGAGCTGAGGGCCGCCGTCGCCCTCGGCGCCGAGCACATCTCGCCTTACCAGCTGACCATCGAGGAGGGCACCGCCTTCGACCGCGCGGTGCGGCGGGGGCTGTTCGCCCCGCCCCGCGATGAAGCGGGCGCGGACCTCTACGACACGACCCAGGCGGTGCTGGAGGCCGAGGGGTTCGAGGCCTACGAGGTCTCGAACCATGCCCGCGGCGAGGCGGCCCGCTCGCGGCACAATCTCGTCTACTGGACGGGGGTCGACTACGTGGGCGCAGGGCCCGGCGCCCACGGGCGGATCACGGTCGAGGGTGCGCGCGTGGCGACAGAGGCCGCGGACCGGCCGGCCGACTACATCGCCCGGGTGAACGCGAGCGGGACCGGGTTCGCCGGGCGTGAGACGCTGACGCCGGTCCAGGCGGCCGAGGAGCGCCTGCTGAGCGGGCTGCGGATTGGCGAGGGCGTAGCGTTCGGCGAGGTCGCCGCGCTGGCCTTGTCGCCCGACACGCCGGTGGTTCGGCGGCTGGTCGAGATGGGCCTGCTGGCCCGCGACCCCGAGCGCCTTCGAGCGACGACGCACGGGCGGCGGCTGCTGAACGCCGTGACCTCGGAGTTGGTGCTCGGGGCCTGAGCCAGCCCCCCCGGGGGCGGCCCGTAGGGTCTCGCCTCGCGGCAGACTCATCGCCCGATGGCGGTTGCGCGTCACGTGTGCAGGCTTGCGTTTGGAGGGGGGACAGGAGAACCCTCCCCGCCCATGGCCCGCGCCCTGCCCCCACCGATCCTCGACGACGCCCCGCTCGCGCCCGGGCTCTATGTGGTGGCGACGCCCATCGGGAACCTGCGCGACATCACCCTGCGCGCGCTGGACGTGCTGAAGCAGGTCGACCTGGTGCTGGCCGAGGACACCCGGGTGACGGGCAAGCTGCTGCAGGCGTTCGGGCTCAAGGCTGCGCTGGAGCGCCACGACGAGCACGCCGCCGAGCGCGCGCGGCCCAAGGCCATGGCGCTGCTGGAGCGCGGCGGCCGGGTGGCGCTGGTGAGCGATGCCGGCACGCCGCTGATCTCGGACCCCGGCTATAGGCTCGTGCGCGAGGCCGCGGCGGCCGGCCACAACGTGGTCCCGATTCCCGGCGCCTCGGCGTTGCTGGCGGGGCTGTCGGCGGCGGGGCTGCCGACCGACCGGTTCCTGTTCGTGGGCTTCCCCCCGCCCAAGAGCGCGGCGCGGCGGACGTTCCTGACCGAGTTCGCCGGGGTGCGCGCCACGCTGGTGTTCTTCGAGGGCGGCTCGCGCCTGGCCGACACCCTGGCCGACATGGCCGCCGTGCTGGGCCCCGACCGCGAGGCGGTGGTCGCCCGCGAGATCACCAAGCTCTACGAGACCTTCTACCGCGGCCCGCTGGGCACGCTGGCGGCGGACCCCAAGCTGGACGCGCCCAAGGGCGAGATCGTGATCCTGGTGGCCCCGGGCCGCGAAACCGAGGCCACCGCCGCCGACGCCGACACGGCGCTGCGCGACGCGCTGGCCCGCCTGAAGCCGGCCGACGCCGCCGCCGAGGTGGCCAAGGCGCTGGGCCTGCCCCGCCGCGATCTCTACCGCCGGGCCCTTGAACTCAAGGACCTTGGGGAGCTGAAGCCGTGAACGTACGCGTCGCCCGTGGCGGCGCGGCGCGGCGATCCGGCCGCCGCGCCGAGGTGGTGGCGGCGGCCTGGCTGATGGCCAAGGGCTATCGAATCCTGGGGTTCCGGCTGAAGACGCCGCAGGCGGAAATCGACGTGCTGGCGAAACGCGGCGACGTCCTGGCGGTTGTAGAGGTGAAGAGCCGCACGAGCCTGGAGGTGGCGCTGGACACCGTGACCTTCGACCAGCGCGACCGCCTCCGCCGCGCCGGGGCGCAGCTGGCCGCGAACCGGCCCGGGCTTTCCCGCTGCGCGGTGCGTCTTGACCTGATGGCGCTCGCGCCCGGCAAGCTTCCCCGGCATATTCCCGACGCCTGGAAGGGCGCCTAGGGTTGCGGTTCGCCGCAACCCGAACTCTTGGAAAGGTTGACCATTCGTCGTTCTCAGCCTGAAACCGACCACAGGCGACGAATGGTCGGGGGAATGCACGGGACCCTTATGGACCGCGACGAGGCCGAAACCATCCTTTCTGAGGCCGGGGGCGCGCCGGAGGGCGAGTTCCCCCTGCTGGAGGCCGCCATCGCGTGCGCGATCCACGAGGACCCCGCGCGCGACCCGGTGCTGGTGCGCGAGGCCGCCGCCATCGGCGTCGAGCGGCTGGCCGAGCGGCTGAAGCGGGAAAGCCCCGAGGAAGCGATCGCCGAGACCATCGCCGGCGACTTAGGGATGAGCGGCGACCTGTTCACGCTGGAAGACCCCGACAACGCCGACGTGATCGCCGTGGCGACCCGCAAGAAGGGCCTGGCTGTGACCCTCGGCGTCTTCTACCTGCACGCCGCGCGCAAGTGCGGGCTGACGGTGCAGGGCGTGGACTTCCCGGGCCACTTCCTGCTGCGCATCGAGACCGAGGAAGGGCCGCTGGCCCTGGACCCGTTCTCCGAAGGCCGCGTGGTGTTGCCGTCCGAACTGACCCGGCGCGCCCTGCACGCCGGCCTGACCCCGAACGTCGCGGATCGCCTGGACCGGCTGATGGCGCCGGTGAGCGACCGGGCGGTGCTGCTGCGCCTGCAGAACATCATCTTCGCCAACGCCAGCGCCCACGGCGACTTCGCCCGCGCCGAGCGGGCGGCCCTGCGCCGCGCCCTCCTCGACCCCGCCGACCACCGGCCGTGGCTGGACGTGGCGTCCGCCCGCGAGGGCCAGGGGGCGCTGGCCGGGGCGCTGGAGGCATTGCAGCGCGCCACCGCCCTCGACGGCGGCGCGGCGCTGGCGGCGCGGGCGCAGCGCGAACGGGTGAGACTGCGGCTGAACTGATCGGTTCGAGAACTGGCGCTTGCCCCGACGACCGCCTATGTCGGCTGAGCTTCATCGCCCGAGGAAATCCACATGTCCCTGAAGGTCGCCGTCCAAATGGATCCCATCGAGGGCATCAATATCGAGGGCGACACCACCTTCCTGATGATGGAGTCGGCGCAGGCGCGAGGGCATTCGCTGTTCGTCTATCTGACCGACACCCTGGCCATGGAAGATGGCCGCGTGTTCGTGCGCGGCCGCGACATCACCGTGCAGCGGGTGGCGGGCGACCACTTCCGGGCCGGGCCCATGCGGCGCGCGGAACTGACCGAGTTCGACGTGATCCAGATGCGCCAGGATCCGCCGTTCGACATGCATTACATCGACGCCACCTTCTTCCTGGAGAAGGTGCACCCCAAGGTGCTGGTGGTGAACAATCCGTCCGAGGTGCGCAGCGCGCCCGAGAAGCTGTTCGTCACCCAGTTCCCCGGCCTGCAGCCGCCCACGATGATCACCTGGGACCGCGAGGCGATCCGCGACTTCCGCGCGCGTCACGGGGATATCGTGCTGAAGCCGCTGAACGGCCGCGGCGGCTCGGGCGTGACCCGGCACCTGAAGGACGATCCCAACCTGGACTCGCTGCTGGAGATCCACGCCGAGCTGGGGCGCGAGCCGGTGATCGTGCAGAAGTTCCTGCCGTCGGTGACCAAGGGCGACAAGCGCATCCTGCTGGTCGACGGCGAGCCGGTGGGCGCCATCAACCGCGTGCCGGCCAAGGGCCAGATCCGCTCGAACCTGGCGGTGGGCGGCGAGGCCCAGCCGGTGGAGTTGACCGCTCGCGACCGAGAGATCTGCGCCACCATCGGCCCCGAGCTGAAAAAGCGCGGCCTGATCTTCGTCGGAATCGACGTGATCGGCGATTACCTGACCGAGATCAACGTCACCTCGCCGACCGGCGCCGTGGCCCTGAAGCGCTTCACCGGAATCGATGCCACGGACGTGATGTGGGGCCGGATTGAAGCCCTGCGGGCAAACGCTTAGGTTGTTGTCGAAGAGACGCACCGAAGTCACGGAAACGTCTCACCTTCTCTCTAGGTTCCGTTTTTGTTCTTGATCTGAGCCGGACTGTATGCTCGGTTGTGGATAACTTTCGAGCGACTACAAGGGGTTGAGGCATGGCGGCGCGGGTGGTGACCCTGGCGTTCGATGGCGTGAACGCCGTGCGCGTCGATGTCCAGGTGCAGTTCACCATGGGCGACTCGAAATTCTTCATCGTCGGCATGGGCGACAAGGCCGTTCAGGAGAGCCGCGAGCGGGTGCGCGGCGCGTTCCAGGGCATGGGTCTGGCGCTGCCGTCACGGCGCATCATCGCCAACCTGGCGCCGGCCGACCTGCCCAAGGAGGGCAGCCACTACGACCTGCCGATCGCGCTGGCGATCATGGCCGCCATGGGGATCATCCCGCCCGACGCGCTGGAGGGCTGGGCGGCCGTCGGCGAGCTGGCCCTGGACGCGCGGATCACGGCTGTCGCGGGCGCTCTGCCCGCCGCGGTGGCCGCGGGCGGCATGGATCTGGGACTGATCTGTCCCGAGGCCTGCGGGCCCGAGGCGGCCTGGGCGGGCGAGACGCGGGTGCTGGCGGCGCCGTCGCTGGTGGCGCTGGTGAACCACTTCCGCGGGACCCAGGTGCTCTCGGCCCCCAAGCCTGGCGACATGCTGGACGCCGAGCGCGTCCCCGACCTGCGCGACGTGAAAGGTCAGGAGAACGCCAAGCGGGCGCTGGAGATCGCCGCGGCCGGCGGCCACAACCTCAGCTTCATCGGCCCGCCGGGATCGGGCAAGTCGATGATGGCCGCGCGCCTGCCCGGCCTCTTGCCCCCGCTGACGCCGGCCGAGCTGCTCGAGACCTCGATGGTGCATTCGGTGGCCGGCCTGATCGCCAAGGGCCAGCTCAGCCGCGCCCGGCCGTTCCGCAGCCCCCACCACTCGGCCAGCATGGCCGCCCTAACCGGCGGCGGCCACCGCGCCAAGCCGGGCGAGGTCAGCCTCGCGCACAACGGCGTGCTGTTCCTGGACGAGCTGCCCGAGTTCGGGGCCCAGGCGCTGGACAGTCTGCGCCAGCCGCTGGAGACCGGCGAGGTGGTGGTGGCGCGCGCCAACGCCCACGTCCGCTATCCGGCCCGCTTCCAGCTGGTGGCGGCCATGAACCCGTGCCGCTGCGGCCACGGCGGGCCGGGGCGCGGTGCGTGCGGCCGGGCCCCGCGCTGCCAGACCGACTACCAGGGCAAGATCTCGGGGCCGCTGATGGACCGCATCGACCTGCAGGTCGAGGTGCCGCCCGTGACCGCCGCCGACCTCGCCCTGCCCGCCCCCGCCGAAGGCACGGCCGAGGCCTCGGCCCGGGTGCTGGCCGCCCGCACGTTGCAGCTGGACCGCTCGAAGGGGCGCGAAGGCCCGCCGGTGCTGAACGCCCAGGCCGAGGGCGACTTCCTGGAGGCGATCGTCGACCTGGACCCGCCGGCCCGCGCCCTGCTGGCGCGGGCGGCGGAGGCGGGCGGCCTGTCGGCCCGCGGCTGGACCCGCACCCTGCGCCTGGCGCGCACCATCGCCGACCTCGAAGGCTCGGGCCCGGTGCGTCGCGTGCACGTGGCCGAGGCGCTGATCTACCGCCGCATCGCCCCGGCCATGGCCGGCGGCGGCTCCAGCGCGTCTATCTCGGCGTAGCGGCGGGGTGACGTGATGGCGCCGTAGCCAATGCCGAAGAGCGCCAGGTACTGAAAGCCGAGCGCCGCGGTGATGAAGGCCCAGCCGCTCACGCCCGCGTCGACCGCCTTGGCAAGGGGCACAGTAACGGCAAGCAGTTGGAGGGCGGCGACGGGCAGGGGCCAGAAACGCGGAGTCCTGAGGGCGATGGCGGCGAGGACGCCCAGCAACCCGAAGTCGACCAGGAGGACAGCCCACTGGGTGTCGAAGTCTCCGGATCGGGCGACGACCAGACTCAGCGCCCAAGCGGCCAGGAAGGCGGCGGCGGCCAGCCGCTCATCGTCACGGCCTCGCCAGACAGCGAGCGCGCACACTGTCATCAGGACAGCGGGCCAGACCCAGATCGGCAGCTTATAGGCGTACAAAAGAAAACGACCCCCGACGTTTTCCGAGGGCCGTCATCTTACTCGCGCCGGGCGGGATGGAAACCGTTACGACGCAATGCGGAGCGAGCGCATGCGCACGCGGTGGGTTTCAGCGCCCTGCGGGGGCGGCTTGTCGCCCAGGTCACCCGTCATCGTCACCGCACCAAGGCCGATCTGGCTCTGGACGATGCTGAGTTCCTTGTGGGTCTCGACGATGGCGCGGCGCGCTTCGGCGAGGGCCATGATGGCCTCGCTGGCGCGCTCGACAGCGTCCTGGCCGATCAGGGCCGAGGCCCCGGCCATCTTGCGCAGGCTGGGCATCACGCCCGTCAGTTGAGCGGTCTTGGCGAGGGCCGCATCGATCGCGGCCTCGGCTTCAAACAGGGCGCCGGCAACTTGCTCGGCCGCCAGGCGGCGTTCTTTGAGCATGAGTTCTCTCCGTGCGCGGCGCCTGGTAACGCCGCGTTTACAGTTTCGCGAAACGGGGTTTCTTGGCCGTGCAGGCTTTGCGTTAATTTACGCGGGGGCCTCAGGCCTTCAGCAGGGTCGACGCCAGGTCGTTGAGCGCGTGGAGCCCCGCCAGCATGCCCCCGAAAGCGAGGGCCGTGACGACGGCGATCACGACGATCGCGCCGAGTCGGGCAAGGGGGCTCAGCTCATTGCGGAGACCCCAAGGTCGGGTTCGCCCTTGAAGTTCTCGTCGAGCAGCACCCAGGTCAGGCACAGGATCTCGCGCAGCACCATTTCCGGCGGCTTGAACGGCGCCAGCTTGCGGGTGGCCGAAACCAGGTGGCGGGCCATATCCGCCTGCGCCGGGGTCGCCGAAAGGTCCACGAGCTGGCGCTCCAGCTGGGTCCAGGAGAAGCTCGGAAGAACTTCCTCCCGCTTCGCCAGCGCCGGCCACCGGGCCTCGAAGTCGTCGATCTCCCGGCGAAGGCGCAGCGCCCTGCCAATCACCGCTCTGTTCTCGAAGTTCGGCCACTCGCCCATTTGACGCTCCTCGATCCGTTGCCAGCCCATCGGGCCAGCTTCGGGACGAGGTGTCTGTCCTGATCGTGTCGTGTCCTGATTCAATCAGGACAGAGCCGACGTCGAGCTCACGCAGGATGCGGGCCGCCTGGAAGCGGTCGTCGACGCCCAGCTTGCGCCGCGCGCGATCGCAGTAGGTGTCGACGGACGTCTTCGACATGCCGAGTTCGCGGGCGATCTGCTTGGAGCTGAGATGCTGGTCGACCAGCCGCAGGCAATCACGCTCCCGCGGCGTCAAAACGTCGACAGCGTTCGTGATGTCAGCCAACGCCCACTCCAGTCCTTAAGCCGCAGTAAACGACGCCTTTCGCGTCACGTCTACTTTGACGAGAGGATTCACCCGCCGCGCGTTGTTTTATTGCAGCGCTTGACCTGCCGTTAAGCCCTGGCGCCTAAGCCTAGCGCCCTATGCGCAGACCGACCCGTCCCCTGTCCGAGCGTCGCCCGACCCGTGCCCAGATCAGCGCGGAACAGCTTGCGTCGCTGAGCCATGAATTCCGCACGCCGCTGAACGGCGTGCTCGGGATGGCGCGCCTGCTCGAAGGCACCAAGCTCACGGCCGAACAGAAGTCCTATGTCTCGGCGCTCCACGACAGCGGCCAGCACCTGCTGACGCTGGTCAACGACGTGCTGGATTTCGCCAAGCTGGGCGCCGGCGGCGTCGAGCTGCACCCCGCGCCGATGGAGCTGGAGGGCCTGCTGCGCGGCGTGGCCGAACTGCTGTCGCCCCGCGCCCGCGAGAAGGGCCTGGAGATCGCCTGGGCCGCGCCGGCGTCGCCGACCCAGATCCATGCCGACGAAGGCCGCCTGCGCCAGATCCTGCTCAACTTCGCCGGCAACGCCGTGAAGTTCACCGAGCGCGGCGGCGTCCTGATCACCGCCACGGTGCCCGAGCCCGGCCGCGTTCGGCTGGCCGTGGAAGACACAGGGCCCGGCGTCTCGAAGTCCGACCGCGACCGCATCTTCGAAGCCTTCGCCCAGGCCGACGCGGCCCACGCCGACCTCGGCGGCGCCGGCCTCGGCCTCGCGATCGCCCGCCGGCTCGCCCACGCCATGGGCGGGGAAGTGGGGGTCGATACCGCAAGAGGCGGCGGCGCCTGCTTCTGGTTCGAGGCGGCCCTGTCGGCCCTGCCCAGCCTGGCGCCAACGCGTCCGCTGGACGGCCTCACCGTCGGCGTGGCCTCGCCCAACCCGATCGTGCGCGAAGCCGCGCGGCTGCAGATCGAGGCCAGCGGCGGCGTGGTGGTGGTCACCGAGACGTTGGCCGAAGCCATCGCCCGGACGAAGCCGGGCGACGTCATCCTGGTCGACGCCAGCCTGGCCGCCGACGGCGGCACGCTGAAGCCGCCGCTGCAGCGCCCGGCCATCGTGCTGCTGGCGCCCGACGAGCGCGACCGCATCGCCCGCTATCGCCGCGCCGGGTTCACCGGCTACCTGATCAAGCCGCTGCGCCGCGCCTCGATCGCCGAGCGCGTGCTGATCGCGGCCGGCGTCGCGACCCCCGCGGGCCAGACCGCGCGCGAGGACGAGCGCATCGCCACCGCCGCGGCCCCCGGGGCGCGCGTGCTGCTGGTCGAAGACAATCCCATCAACGCCCTGTTGGCCCGCGCCCTGCTCAGCCGCGAGGGCTGTGAGGTCGAGCATGCCGTGGGCGGCGCGGAGGCCCTGGCCGCCTGCGAGGTCGGCGGATACGACCTGATCTTCATGGACATGCGCATGCCCGGCCTGTCCGGCCAGCAGACGGCGGAACGCCTGCGGGCCGACGGCGTCGAGACCCCGATCGTGGCTCTGACCGCCAATGCGTTCGAGGACGACCGCCATGCCTGCCTGGCCGCCGGCATGGACGACTTCCTGGTCAAGCCGCTGTCGCCGGACGCCCTGCGCGGCGCGCTGACCCGCTGGACCGGGCCCCGCGCCCAGGCGCGCACGCCGATTTCGCAGGGCGAGCGCAAGAAGGCCCGGGCGGCCAAGTAGCCCGCCTTTACGGCGCCTGCGGCGCGCGCCAAGGTCCGCGGTCTGGGGCAGGGGGCCCTGAGGCGCGGAGATCCGAGTGAGTGTTGAACCCGCGGAGCCCAAGCGCGGCGCGCTGAGCGCGCTGGCCGTCTTTGTCGAGCGCCGGGCGCTGGTGATGCTGGCGCTGGGGTTTGCCTCGGGCCTGCCCAACCTGCTGATCTTCGACACGCTGTCGCTCTGGCTGCGCGAGGCCGGCCTGTCGCTGAAGGTCATCTCGATCTTCGCCCTGGCGACCCTGAGCTATTCGTTGAAATTCCTCTGGGCCCCTCTGATCGACCGCACCCAGGTGCCGGGCCTCACGCGGCTGCTAGGGCATCGGCGCAGCTGGATGATCGTGCTGCAGGCGCTGCTGATGATCGGCCTGTGGATGATCTCGGGCGTCGACCCCGCGCGCGACCTGGCCCTGATGGCGGCCTTCGCGGCGCTGGTGGCCTTTGTCTCGGCCACCCAGGACATCGTCATCGACGCCTGGCGGATCGAGGCCGCGCCGACCGAGAAACAGGGCGCGATGGCCGCGGCATACCAGTGGGGCTATCGGATCGCGATGATCGTCGCGGGCGCCGCCCCGCTGCTGATCGCCGAGACCTACGGCTGGAGCACGTCGTACGCGGTGATGGCGGCCCTGATGCTGGCCGGGGCCGCCGGCGTGCTGGGGGCGCCGCGCGAGAAGGAACACGTGATCCGGCCGATCCACGCCGAGGGCCTGCCCCGTCGCCCGGCGCTGGAGCTGCCCGAGTGGATCGCACGGCTGGCGGTGTTCGCCTTCGGAGCGCTGCTGCTGGGCTCGGGTCTCGCCGCCGACGCCTCGCTGCTGGCCGCCGGCCTGAACAGCCTGGGCCTGCCCGCTGCCGCCGAGGCGGTGAAGGCGGCGTGGGAGATGAAGCCCCAGGGCGTCTATTTCCAGCTGCTGTCGGTCGCCGCGGGCCTGGGGATCATCGTCCTGGCGATCCTGCCCATTCCGGGCGTCAGGACGCGGCCCGGCGTCTACCTGTTTGCGGCGCTGGGCGACCCGCTGGTGGACTTCCTCAAGCGCTACAAAGGCGTCGCCGCCCTGATCCTGGCGCTGATCTGCCTATACCGGCTGTCGGACTTCGTCCTGAACATCATGAACCCGTTCTACGCAGACCTTGGCTTCAGCAAGATCGAGATCGCCGAGGTACGGAAGGTGTTCGGGGTCGTCGCGACCGTCATCGGCGTCGGCCTGGGCGGGTTCCTCGTCGCCCGGCTGGGAATGATGCGGGCGCTGGTGATCGGCGCCTTCGCAGGCCCGATCAGCAACCTGGCGTTCGGCTGGCTGGCGCTGCAGGGGCCGCAGCTGTGGGCCCTGTTCGTGGCCATCGGCGTGGACAACATCGCCGGCGGCGTCTCGGGCACCTGCCTGATCGCCTACATGTCCAGCCTGACCTCGGCGGGGTTCACCGCCACCCAGTACGCGCTGTTCTCCTCGCTCTATGCGCTGCCCGGCAAGCTGATCGCCTCGCAGTCCGGGCGGATCGTGGAGTCGTCGGCCGCCGCCGCCGATGTCGGGGGGCCGATGGCGGGGCTGAAGGCGATGTTCGGACGCCTGCCGCCCGAGGCGTTCGCCGGGGCGATGGAGAAGTCGCAGGTCAGTCCGGGGGCCCTGGGCGCGGGCTATCTGGTCTTCTTCATCTACTCGTCGCTGATCGGGGTCGTGGCCATCGTGCTGGCGTTCATGGTCGCGCGGCGGCAGCCCGCCACACCGTCGGAACCCTAGAGCCCGTCCCGGTTGGCTTGAATCAAGGCAACCGGGAGAAACGGGCTCGTCGTCTTCCTGCTGGAGCGCATCCTTATCGCCTGCGGCGCCTCATCCTCGGCGGGATGCGCTCTAGCGATCCAGGCAGATCACCTGGGCCACCTGCAGCTCGCGGCGCAGGTCGTCCGAGACGATGAAGTAGTTCTGCGGGGTGATCGGCTCGCCGGTGGCGGTGACGTCGGCGCGGCGGCCGTTGGCGGCCAGGGTGGCGCGGACGATCTCGGGCGCCGTCGTGTAGATGCGGCCGCGCCGGGGGCTCTCGGCGATGGTGACGCCCAGCACCCGGCCCTGAGCGTCCAGCGCCGGCGCGCCCGAAAGGCCGCCCAGGGTGCCTTGCAGGCCCTCGGTCCGGCCGGTCTCGGCCCACACCAGGACCGGCTCGCTGCGGGCGCCATGGCCGCGCACCACCAGGGTCTCGCGGCCCAGCAGGCGCGAGCTGGCCTCGCCGGGCTCGCCCTGCGGGAAGCCCGGGTGGAAGGCCCGTTGGCCGCGACGCAGAGGCTCGACCAGGCCCAACGGCAGCGGCGCGGCCCCGCCCTCGGTGAACAGCAGCGCCGCCTCGCTGTTGGGGTCGACCTTGACGCTGACCGCCACGCCGGTCCCCGGCCCCACGACGATCACCGGCTTGGCGCATCCGTCGACCACGTGGCGGGCGGTCAGCCAGACGCCGGCGCGCCCGATGGAGAAGGCGGTGCCGGCGGCGGGCCCGGTCTTATCGGGGACGTCGACCACCACCGCCGGATCGAACGGCGAGGCCGGTCCGACCACCTCGCCCAGCGGCTCGGCGCTCTTCGGCGGCGGCGGCGGCGCGTCGGTGCGCTCGTCGCGGCCACGCGCGGCGAAGAGCACCGCCACGATGATCGCGGCGTAGACCACCCAGTCCGGCAGCCGCGGGAAGCGCATGTGCTAGCTGCGCGCCGCCGCGATGACGATGGCGGTGGCGAGCTTGGCGCCGACCAGGAGCGCGGCGGCCGAGATCTCGCCTTCCTGGATGCGCTTGGGCAGGCCCCGCAGGATCATGTCCACCAGCCGGAAGACCAGCAGCTGGACTACCACGGTCACCGCGCCCCAGAGGCCGATCTCGATGACGTTGGTCGACGCCTTCAGCGACGCCGAAAGCGGGATCGCCAGACCCACCAGCACGCCCGACAGCGACAGCGCCGCCGCGGTGTTGCCCTCGCGGATGAGGGTGATTTCCTTGTGCGGCGTCAGCAGGACATAGAGCGCGGCGGCCACGATCAGGATGATGACCGTGACGCCCGCGTGGGCCAGGAAGACCGGGAACCCGGCGGCGAAGGCCTGGATCTCAGGCGATGGTGTGGGCATGCGAAAGCTCGTCCCCGAATGGCGGGCGAAGTCCTAGCACGACGGCCGAGCTATTCCGAAGCGGGCTCGCCCGACGCCGCCTTCCGCCGCGCCGAGGCCCGCATCTTCTCGCTCTCGCTCTTGAGCTGGCCGCAGGCGGCGAGGATGTCGCGGCCGCGGGGCGTGCGGATCGGCGAGGCGTAGCCCCCGCGGTTCAGGATCGCGGCGAACTGCTCGATCGTGGACCAGGACGAGCACTCGTACTCCGTCCCCGGCCACGGGTTGAACGGAATCAGGTTGATCTTGGCCGGGATGCCCTTCAGCAGCTGGACCAGGGCCTTGGCCTCGGCCGGGCTGTCGTTGACGCCCTTCAGCATCACATATTCGAAGGTCACCCGCTTGGCGTTGCCCAGGCCGGGGTAAGCGCGGATGCCCGCCATCAGCTCCTTCAGCGGGTACTTCTTGTTGAGCGGCACCAGCTTCTCGCGCAGCTCGTCGTTGGTCGCGTGCAGCGAGATGGCCAGCATCGCCTGGGTCTTCTCGCCCAGCGGCTGCAGCTGCGGGACCACGCCCGAGGTCGACACCGTGATCCGGCGGCGCGAGATGGCGATGCCCTCGTTATCGGCGATGATGTCGATGGCCTTAGCCACGTTGTCGAGATTGTAGAGCGGCTCGCCCATGCCCATGAACACGATGTTCGTGAGCTTGCGGTCCTCCTTGGGCGAGGGCCATTCCTCGAGGTCGTCGCGGGCCACCTGCACCTGCGCCACGATCTCGGCGGCGGTCAGGTTGCGGACCAGGGCCTGGGTGCCCGTATGGCAGAAGGTGCAGTTCAGCGTGCAGCCGACCTGGCTGGAGACGCACAGCGCGCCGGCGCGACCGACGTCGGGGATGTAGACGGTCTCGACCTCGATGCCGGGGCCCATCCGGATCAGCCACTTGCGGGTGCCGTCCTTGGACACCTGGCGCTCGACCACTTCCGGGCGCTCGAGGCTGAAGGATTCGACCAGCTTGGCCCGCTGCTCCTTGGCGATGTCCGTCATCCTGTCGAAGTCGGTGACGCCGTAGTGGTGCAGCCAGCGCCAGACCTGGCTGGCCCGCATCTTGGCCTTCTCGGGCGGCACCGCCCCCGCCTCGACCAGCGCAGCCGCAAGCTCCTGGCGGGAGAGGCCCGTCAGGTTCGGCGTCTTCTTCGGCGCAAGCTGTGTGGCCGGCGCCCGGCTGAGGTCGAGGGTCACGCCCAAGGGGTCAGGTCCTTCTGGAAGGGGCGGAATATAGGTGACACGCCCATTCCTTCCAAATCGCTGCGACGTCGCAGGCTTCAAACATCTGTTCGAACCCGCTAGGGTCGCCGCCAAACTCGAAATCGACGCGGGAGATACGTCCATGAAAGCGCTGCTGAGCAAGGCGGTCGGCGGTCCGGAGACCCTGGTTCTGGAGGACGTGGCGTCGCCCGAGGCCAAGCCGGGCTGGGCCGTCGTGTCGGTGAAGGCCGTAGGCGTGAACTTCCCCGACGTGCTGATCATCGAGGACAAGTACCAGTTCAAGCCGTCGCGCCCCTTCGCGCCGGGCGGCGAGATCTCGGGCGTGGTGAAGTCGGTCGGCGAGGGCGTCACCCACATCAAGCCGGGCGACCGGGTGCTGGGCAACACCGGCTGGGGCGGCATGGCCGAGGAGCTGGCGCTGGAGGCGCACCGGCTGGTGAAGATCCCCGACGCCATGCCCTATGACGAGGCGGCCGCCTTCATCATGACCTACGGCACCAGCTGGCATGCGCTGGATGCGCGCGCGAACCTCAAGCCGGGCCAGACCCTGCTGGTGCTGGGCGCGGCCGGCGGCGTGGGCCTCGCGGCCGTCGAGCTGGGCAAGGCGATGGGCGCGCGCGTGATCGCGGCCTGCTCCAGCCAGGAGAAGGTCGATCTGTGCATCAAGCACGGCGCCGACGCCGGGGTGGTCTATCCGAAGGGGCCGTTCGACCGCGACGGGCAGAAGGCGCTGGCGGGCCTGTTCAAGGACGCCTGCGGCCCGAACGGCGCGGACGTCATCTACGACCCCATCGGCGACGCCTATGCCGAGCCCGCGCTGCGCTCCATCGCCTGGGAAGGCACCTATCTGGTGGTGGGCTTCGCCGCCGGCGAGATCCCCAAGGTGCCGCTGAACCTCGCCCTCCTGAAAGGCTGCCAGATCGTCGGCGTGTTCTGGGGCGGCTGGGTGGCCAAGAATCCCGAGAAGCACCAGAAGAACGTCGCCGAACTGCTGGAGATGTACGCGCAGGGCAAGATCAAGCCGTTCGTCTCGGAACGCTTCCCGCTCGCGCGCGCCGGCGACGCCATCGCCCACCTCGCCAGCCGCAAGGCCCTGGGCAAGGTGGTGGTGACCGTCGACTAGGGACCCTCAGGGCTTTTCCCAGTCGACCTGCGGCCAGTCGGGCATGACCTGACCCTTCTGGCCGCTGCCGCGGAACGTGCCGTCCATCCGGGTGGACCAGATCGGCAGGCGCACCCCGCCCGGAACCGCCTCCAGCGGCCCGAGCACCGTCCCGGTAGTGGCCTCGCCCACTCCGAAGGCGAACGGCTCGCCCTGGGTGTTGAGGCGGTACCACATCAGCTGCGAACCATCGGGCCGGACCAGTTCCAATCGCCCGCCCGCCCCGACGCGCGGCGTCACGCCGGGATCGCCCACGGCCAGGCGGCGCACGTTGCGGTAGGGGTGGGCCTCCCACCAGTCGAGATCGCCCTTCACCTGCTGGGGCGTCATGGGCCCCAGGGCCGAGACTTCGCTCACGCGCCAGCCCCGATCGCCGACCACCGCCCGGGTGCGGCGCATGCCCCACGCGCTCCGGCCCTCGAACCGCATGCGGGGCGAGTCGAGGGCGATGGCCAGCACATTGTCATACGGGCCGGCGAGGTCCGGCTCGTAGTGCGTGGCCGCGATGCGCAGGCCCCTCGCCTTTCGCCAGGCCGCTGCGCCGCCCATCGCCTCGACCAGCCGCGCCGCCAGGGCTTCGCCCGATGGCGGATCCGCCGCCCCTGCGCCGCCGGCGCTCATGGCCACGAAGATTCCGCCGAGGATTATCCGTCGATCCAGCATTGCAGCCTCCGTTCGTGACGGGCACGCTTGCGCCGCGGGACCCGGGCGGCAAGGGGCGCATCGGCAGACGGCGTCGATCCTTGCGGCGAGCGGCGGACGCTCTTACTGAACGCCGATAACCTACAACCGAGGGGATGCGTATGGCGGGGCGGCTGGACGGCAAGGTGGCGGTGATCACCGGCGGGGCGTCGGGGATCGGGCTGGGGACGGTCGAGCTGTTCGTCGCCGAGGGCGCGTGCGTCGTCGCCGCCGACATCCAGGACGAGAAGGGGGCGATGCTGGAGCAGCGCTTCCCCGGCCGCGTCCGCTACGCCCACTGCGACGTCACGAAGGAAGCCGAGATCGCCGCGGCGCTGAAGCTGGCGGCGGACGAGTTCGGCGGGCTCGACATCCTGTTCAACAACGCCGGCATCTCGGACGGCATGCGCGAGCTGGCCTCGATCGACGCCGAGACCTGGAGCTGGATCTACGACGTCCTGGTGCGCGGCCCGGCGCTGGGCATGAAGCACGCCGTGCCGCTGATGCTGGCGCGCGGCGGCGGCTCGATCGTCAACACCGCCTCGATCGCGGGCCTGCAGGCCGGCTGGGGCCCGATCGCCTATTCGTCGGCCAAGGCGGCGGTGATCCACATGAGCCGTGTGGCCGCCGCCCAGCTGGGCACGCAGCGGATCCGGGTGAACGCCATCTGCCCCGGCCTGATCGCCACCTCGATCTTCGGCGCCTCGCTGGGCCTGCCCCGCGCCGTCGCCGACCAGATGGCCGCCCGCGTCGCCGAGAACGCCGCCAAGGTGCAGCCCGTGCCGAAGGCCGGCCTGCCCGACGACATCGCCCAGGCGGCGCTCTACCTGGCCTCGGACGCTTCCGCGTTCGTGACGGGCACCCATCTCGTGGTGGACGGCGGCATCACCGTGGGATCGCGCCACAGCTGGGACCAGAGCGGCGTCTCGCCGTTCGCGGAGCTGTTCGGGGACGCCTTCTCCCAATCCCAAGACTCGTGACCGAGCCGGGCGCGCCGGCCCCGGGCCGCCTCTCGGGCCTGTCGCACAACACCCAGGGCGCGCTCTGGATGTTGCTGTCGGCCGTCACCTTCTCGGCGATGGCCACGCTCATCAAGTTCCTGGGCGACGACTATCCGGCGGCGCTGCAGACGTTCTACCGCCAGCTGGCCGGCGTGGTGATCCTGCTGCCCGTGATCATCCGCTATCGCGGCGCGGCCTTCGCCACCTCCCGGCCGGGCATCCTGATCTTCCGGGCCAGCGCCGGGACCATCGGGGTGATCCTGTCGTTCTACGGCTTCCAGCACATGCCCCTGGCCGACGCCAACGCGCTGTCGTTCACCCGCACCCTGTGGCTGGTCCCGCTGGCGATCTTCGTCGTGAAGGAAGAGGTGGGCGCGCTGCGGATCGGCGCGGCGGTCGTGGGCTTCCTGGGCGTGCTCCTGATGGTGCGCCCGGGCGCGGGCGGCGAGTTCGCTGTGGGCGTGCCGGCCCTGGCCATGCTGGCCTCGTCGTTCCTGTTCGCGCTCACCGTCACCGGCATGAAGGTGCTGACCCGCGATCATGCGCCGCGGGTGATCCTGGTCTGGTCGGCGTTCCTGGGGCTGGCCTTCTCGATCCCGGGCGCGGCGCTCACCTGGCGGGTTCCCGAGCCCGTGGACCTGGCGCTGCTGGCCGCCATGGGCGTGATCGGCGTGATCAACCAGGCCTGCTACATCAAGGGGATGAGCCTGGGCGACGCCGCCGCCATGGCCCCCATCGACTACACCCGGCTGATCTTCACCGCGGCCATCGGCTTCTTCCTGTTCAGCGAGATCCCGACCGTCTGGACCATCGCCGGCGCCCTGGTGGTGGCGGGCTCGACGCTGTTCATCACGCTGCGCGAACAGCGGCTGGCGCGCTCCGCGAAGCTGAGCGCGGAGGCCGACGCGCCGTAGTCAGGGCGTCGTCTCCGGCAGGCCTTCCTTGCGCCGCATCCGTCGGATCTTGGCCCCGTCGCGCGCCAGTTCGGTCTTGAGCGCGGTGATGTTGGCCTTGACCCGGGCCTGCGCCGCCGGGGGCGCGGCCGCCAGCGGGTGCGCTTCGTTCCACGCCAGAACCCGGTCCAGCGTGGCGCTGAACCGCGGGATGTTCCCAGTGGCGTAGCGGACGACCTCCTCGTTGAAGGCGCCGAAGACCTGCGTGTCGCCGTCGGAGATTTCGATGCCGATCGCCCGTTCGAGCTCGGCCCGCATCATGGCCACGTAGAACCAGAACACCGCCTCGTCGCGCTCACCGTCGCGGGAGTGGCGCAGTGCGAACCGCAGGATGTCCGGCGCGCTGCGCTGCGGCATGCCCGCCGTCAGGCCCTCCACGGGCGCAAAGGCGATGGGATCGAGCGCCGCGGCCCGGGCCTGCACCCGGTCGGCTTCGGCCACGTCGGCTGGGCTGCCCGTTCGAAGCCCCTTGGCCAGGAGCGCCAGGTAGCCGGCGGTGTCCGGCTCCAGTTCGGCGGCCCGGCGGGCCCAGCGCAGACCTTCGGCGCGGTCGCGGAGGCGGTCGCTCATGGCGCTGTGCAGCCCACCTCCGAGGAGGTGATACTCGGCCAGCTGGAACATCTGCGGCGTCCAGCCGGCGAGCGCGAAGGACAGCCTCTGGTCCACTTCCAACTCTTCCCACAGCAGGTGGAGCCGCCTCGCTTCGGCCTCGTCTTTGGCAAAGCCGTACGCTCCGAACTCGAGATTGGAGCCAAGCTCACTGGCGGCGTCGGGGTCGCCATGCTCGACGCCGAGGCGATACCAGGCGCGGGCTGCGGCCACATCCTTGGGAATCCCCGGCCCACCGTCGGCGTAAGTTTTCGCGAGATGGAAGGCTGGGCCGCCGCGTTCCTCGAGGAAGCCCGGGACCAGGTTCTCCTGCCGGTCGATCTGCTGCTTCAGTTCAGCCATCTCGGCGGCCAGCGCCCGCTCCGACCATGCGGTCGCCTGCCTCGGGTCCTTCGGGTAGCCGTTCTCCCCCGACTCATAGCCGTGCGCCACGGAGCGCATTGCCGACACGCTGCCGGCCTCGGCGGCGGTCAGCATCCACCGCCGGCGCTCGTCCACCGGAACGCCCTCGTCATACTCCAGGCGCTGCATGGCCAAGACGTCACCGAGGCCCGCGGCCCGCAGTCTAAGCGCCCGCGCGCGATCCGGCTGGGCCGGGCGTTGCAGCGAATGGGACAGCACGTCGGCGAGGACGACCATCGCCGGGACGTCGCCCTTCTCGATCGCCAGGGTCAGGAGCCGCTCCGCCTCGGCGTCGTCGTCGCCCTCGGCGAGCACCCCAAGCTTGCGGAGCGCCATGGCGTCGCCCTTGTCGGCC
The DNA here is from genome assembly GCF_965284355.1 of Phenylobacterium sp. NCBI lineage: Bacteria > Pseudomonadati > Pseudomonadota > Alphaproteobacteria > Caulobacterales > Caulobacteraceae > Phenylobacterium > Phenylobacterium sp. Next base: position 2,561,577 of record NZ_OZ260078.1, read on the forward strand.
GCCTGCTGCAAGATCGCCGCGCCGAGTTCCCGCTGGCCCGGCATGTGGCGGATATGGGCGACGCCCACCGTGGCCAGGGCCCGGGCATCGCCGGCCCGCGCCTTCTCGATCGTCTGAGGGGTGAACTCGCCCTCAGAGGTGATGCGCCGCATGCGGGTGCGGCCGGCGGGACAGAAGAGCGCGGGTTCGGCCAGGACGGTGCGCCACTCGCAGCCCGGGAACTCGCCGAGGCCAGGTGTTTGCGCGAGCGCAGACGCTGGGCACAGCACCATGCACGCGACGACAGCCAGGACGATCCACACGCTCTTCCCCCGATATGCAGCGACCCGACGCTACCGGGCGTTGCGCGCCCGCGCTACTCCCCGCGCAACCGCTCGATGTCGGCCTCGGCCGCCTGCTTGTGCTTGGGCTTGAGGTTGCGGCCGATGATGGCCATCAGCGCGGTGAAGACGGCGGCGTCGTCGGTGTAGCCCAGGCCCACGATGACGTCGGGGATCGCGTCGACCGGGAGGACGAAATAGGCCAGCGCGGCCAGCATCATCCCCTTGGCGGCCAGCGGGGTGTCGTCGTCCTTGGCGCAGTACCAGACCGACAGGGCCTCCTTGGCGAAGGGGACCTTGGCCGCGACCCGGCGCATCTTGGGCCAGAAGCCCTCGTCCACGCGCTGTTCGTTCAGCTTCATCACCGCGGGCACGAGGGCGCGGTCCGGCGCGATCTCGCGGTCCGGATCGAAGGTGACGTCAGGTGACGCTTTTTCCCGGGCGCTCATAGCGCTAAGCCTTCGCCGATTTTACTCACGCCATCATATGGGAGCTCGGCGTCCATGGAACTCAATTCATCCGTCGCGGCGGTGGTTACGGGCGGCGCCTCGGGCCTGGGCGAAGCGACTGCGCGCTCGCTTGCGGCCAAGGGCGTGAAGGTCGCCATCTTCGACATGAACGAACAAAAGGGCGAAGCGGTCGCATCGGACATCGGCGGCGTCTTCTGCAAGGTGAACGTCACCTCCGACGAGGAAGTCGACGCGGCCTTCGCCAAGGCCCGCGCGGCGCACGGCCAGGAGCGCATCCTGGTGAACTGCGCCGGCACCGGCAACGCCATCAAGACCGCCAGCCGCGACAAGGCCACCGGCGAGACCAAGCACTTCCCGCTCGACGCCTTCAACTGGATCATCCAGATCAACCTGGTCGGCACGTTCCGCTGCATCGCCAAGTCGGCGAAGGGCATGCTGGACCTGGAGCCGATCAACGGCGAGCGCGGCGCGATCGTGAACACCGCCTCGGTGGCGGCCGAGGACGGCCAGATGGGCCAGGCGGCCTACTCGGCGTCGAAGGGCGGCGTGGTCGGCATGACCCTGCCCATCGCCCGCGACCTGGCCGGCGACGGCATCCGGGTGAACTGCATCCTGCCGGGCATCTTCAACACCCCGCTGATGAACGCCGCCCCGCCGCAGGTGAAGGAGGCGCTGGCCGCCTCGGTGCCGTTCCCGAAGCGTCTCGGCAACGCCGAGGACTACGCTTCGCTGGCCCTGGAAATGATCACCAACGGCTACTTCAACGGCGAAGACGTCCGCCTCGACGGCGCCATCCGCATGGCTCCGCGCTGAGCCATCAGAGGCTGGCCTTCTCCCCTTGCGGGAGAAGGTGGCCGGCGTGAGCCGGTCGGATGAGGGGTCTCTCGGCGTCGCCGGAGACCCCTTCTTCGTTTTGAGGGCTGTTCACGAGAGTTCGGCACGACCCCTCATCCGTCGGCCGCCGGCCGACACCTTCTCCCGCAAGGGGAGAAGGACGTTTCCGATCAGCGCCGCCGGCGCGTCGGGCGGCTGGAGCCCATGAGGCCGCCGAGGACGCCGCGGATGAGTTCGCGGCCCACCTGGCTGCCGATGGTGCGCAGCATCGACTTGGCGAAGGCCTCGCCCATGCCCTGGCGGTTCGAGGGCCGGGCGGCCGGCGCGCGGCGGGGCTCGCCGCCGCCCTGGTTCGCCCAGCTGTCGTCGCGGCCGCGGGGGTCGGGCTGTTCGGCCTCTTCGACGGCGGCCTCGGCGGCCTTGGCGCGCGCCTGCAGCATCTCGTAGGCGCTCTCGCGGTCCTTGGTCTCGTCGTAGAGGCCGCGCACCGGGCTCTGGCCCATGACCCCCGTGCGCTCGGCCGGCTGCAGCGGACCCAGGCGCGAGACCGGCGGGCGGATCAGGGTCTTCTGCACCACCGTGGGCGCGCCCTTCTCGTCCAGCACAGAGACCAGCGCCTCGCCGACGCCCAGGCCCTGGATCGCCTCGGCGGTGTCGAAGGCCGGGTTGGGCCGGAAGCTCTCGGACGCCGCCTTCAGGCCGCGCTGCTCGGCCGGCGTGTAGGCGCGCAGCGCGTGCTGGATGCGGTTGCCCAACTGGCCCAGCACGGTGTCGGGGATGTCGGCCGGGTTCTGGGTGACGAAGTAGACGCCGACGCCCTTCGACCGGATCAGGCGGACCACCTGCTCCACCTTCTCCAGCAGCGAAGAGGGCGCGTCGCGGAACAGGAGGTGGGCCTCGTCGAAGAAGAACACCAGGCGCGGCTTCTCAGGGTCGCCCACCTCGGGCAGCTCCTCGAACATCTCGCTCATCAGCCACAGCAGGAAGGTGGCGTAGAGGCGGGGCGTCGAGATCAGCTTGTTGGCCGCCAGCACGCTGACGAAGCCGCGGCCCGAGCCGTCGACCCGCATCAGGTCCGACAGTTGCAGGGCCGGCTCGCCGAAGATGTTGGCGCCGCCCTGGTCCTCCAGCACCAGCAGCTTGCGCTGGATGGTGGCGATGGTGGTGGGAGAGATGTTGCCGTACTGGGCCGAGAGCGCCTTGGCGTTGTCGACCGCATAGGTCAGCGCCGCGCGCAGGTCCTTGAGGTCGAGGAGCAGCAGACCCTCCTCGTCGGCGGCGCGGAACACCACCGACAGCACGCCCGCCTGCACGTCGTTGAGTTCGAGGATCCGCGAGAGCAGCAGCGGTCCCATCTCGGACACCGTCGCGCGGATCGGGTGACCCTGCTCGCCGAACAGGTCCCAGAAGACGGTCGGCGCGGCCATCGGGTTGAGGGTCAGGCCCATCGACTGGGCGCGGGCCAGCATCTTCTCGTTCGGCGCGCCCGGGGCGGCGATCCCCGACAGGTCGCCCTTCACGTCGGCGCAGAACACCGGGACGCCCGCGTCCGAAAGGCCCTGGGCCAGGATCTGCAGCGTCACGGTCTTGCCGGTGCCGGTGGCCCCGGCCACCAGCCCGTGGCGGTTGGCCCGGTGCAGCAGCAGATGCTCCGGCTGGCCCGAGAACCCGATCAGAACGCCGTTGTCGGCCATGGACTTCCCCTCCGCACGCGCCGCAGGCGCCATCATCTGAAACCACGGAAAACACGGAAAACACAGAAGCTCGTGCGTCTCCGAGCCCGCGCGGCCCCCTTCCGTGTTCTTCCGTGTTTTCCGTGGTTGAATCAAATGGCGTGCTGACACGCTCCGAAGGCAGCGTTTTCCCGACAATTCATGCCGAGAACCGAGACTTTGAAGGCAAAGACACTCCCAATTCGGCAGAAAGCGGGGTAGAGAACGCCCGATTTGACGGCGTAGCCGACCACGTCGACATTGCCTCCGAGCCTTCTCTGAAAGCGCGCATGCCCGCCCAAAGACCTACGATGGCCGCCGACGCCGTCTCGCGCAACGCGCTGGTGATCCTGGCGACGATCGCGGCCGGAACCGTTCTGTACGTGCTGGGCGACATCCTGACGCCCCTGGCGCTGGCGCTGTTCCTGGCCGTGATGATCGACGGCTTCGCCCGCGTGCTGGAAGCCCGCGTGCCGGTCGTCAGCAGGCGGCTGGCGACGCCCGCGGCGATCGTCCTGTCGATCGCGATCTTCGGCGGCGCGGCCTTCTTCATCGCCGACAACGCCAGCGCGTTCGCCACCCAGCTCGTGGCCGACACGCCCAAGCTCAACGGCCTGATCGCGCGCATCGCAGGCCAGCTGGGCGTCGAGGCGCCGCCGTCGCTGACCCAGCTGGTCCAGCAGCTGAACCCCACCAGCTACCTAGGTCAGGTGGCGCGCGGGCTGCAGACCTTCGTGGCCGCGGCCGCGTTCGTCCTGGTCTATCTGGGCTTCATCCTAGCCTCGCGCCGCGGGTGGGAGCGCAAGGCGGTGAGCCTGTTCGGCGACCGCGAAGAGCGTCAGGAGGCCGTCGCCGCGTTCCTGCGCATCCGCAACGGCGTCGAGCAGTACCTATGGGTTCAGACCGTCACCGGCCTGATGATCGCGGTGGCGTCCTGGCTGGCGATGGTGGCCATCGGCCTGGACAACGCCCTCTTCTGGGCGATCCTCATCTTCATGGCGTCGTACATCCCGGTGGTCGGGGGCATCGTCGCCGTGGCCCTGCCGCCGATCTTCGCCTTCGTGCAGTTCGAGGGGATCGTGCAGCCCCTGATCCTGTTCGGCGTGCTGCAGGCGATCGGCATGTTCGTCGGCAACGTGGTCCAGCCGCGAATGCAGGGGCGCAGCCTGAACATCGACCCCATCGTCCTCCTGCTGGCGCTGGCGTTCTGGAGCGTGGTCTGGGGCTTGCCAGGCGCGTTCCTGTCGACGCCGCTCACGACGGTGATGATGGTGATCCTGGCCCAGTTCCGCGGCACGCACTGGATCGCCGTGATCCTCTCGGCCGACGGCAACCCGGGCGAGTTGCGCGAAGGCCGGGTCGAGCCGCCGTCGGCCAGCGGCCCCGCAAAACCGACGAAGACCCCAGCGCCCAAGCGGCGCTCGAAGAACTTGCCATCCGGGACTTAAACTCCGATGCACGCCTCCCTATCTACTGTTGGCTGGACGACACAATCCTCCAGCAGGTGCGTCCGTTTCCCAACCCCACGGGCGCAGCGAGCACCAGGTGTTTCGCCGGTCCCCCTCGGCGAAACCACACGCCGCCGGACACTCTCCTCCGGCGGCGTCCTCGCGTTCCGGTCCCACCCCATTTCGGCGTCCTCCACCCGCGTTGAGGAGGCGGCCCGATGACCCGCGCGCCCCGATCCGCCACCAAGGGGGCCGCCGCCGGGCTCGCCCGCGCCCTCCAGGCCGAACTCCAGGACGACGCAGCCCTCGACGGCGCCAAGGCCTTCGCCAGGCAGGCCGCGGCCGACGCCCAGCCTGAGGAGATCGCCCAGCTGGGCGCCCAGGGCCTCGCCCGGAACCTCGCCGACTTCTGGCGCTTCGCCGAGCGACGGCGCGGGCGCGGCGCGCAGATCCGCATCGCACCGGCGTTGGACGCCGAGCTCGACCGGCTCGAGATCGTGCAGGACGACGCGCCCTTCCTCGTCGACAGCGTGATGGGGGAGATCGCCGACCAGGGCCTGCAGGTCCGCGCGCTGTTCCATCCCATCGTCGAGGTGAAGCGCGATCGCGCCGGCGACCGTGGGGAGACCGGCGCGCCGCGCCGCGAGTCGATGATCCAGGTGCTGCTCGATCCGGTGGGCCGCGACCGGGAGAAGAGCCTCGTCGAGGGGGTCAAGGCCACGCTGTCCGACGTGCGTCAGGCGGTCGAGGACTTCCCGGCGATGCTGGAGCTGATGGGCAAGACCGTCGCCGAGCTGGACGCCTCGGGCCGCGCGCGACCCGACGAGGTGGAATTCCTCAAGTGGCTGCGGGCCGAGCACTTCGTCTTCCTGGGCGCGCGCGTCTACGAGTACCCCAGGCTGAAATCGGGCGAGTACGCCGCCGAAGAGCCGCTCTACCAGGCCAAGGACGGCCTGGGCGTGCTGCGCGATCCCGAGCGCACCGTCCTGCGGCGCGCCAACGAGCCGGCCGTGCTGATGGCGGCCATGAAGGATCGCATCGTCCGCGACCCGGCGGTGACCATCGCCAAGTCCAACGTCCGCAGCCGCGTGCACCGGCGGGGCTACATGGATTACGTCGGCATCAAGCGGTACGGCGACGACGGCCGGCCCTCGGGCGAGGTGCGCTTCGTCGGCCTGTTCACCGCCGAGGCCTACGACCAGCCCGCGGGCGTGGTGCCGCTGGTCCGAGAGAAGGTGGCCCGGGTTCTCGCCCGCGCCGGCGCCGCGCCGGGCAGCTACAACGAGAAGCGCCTCAAGAACATCGTCGAGAACCACCCCCGCGACGAGCTCTTCCAGATCAGCGAGGACGAGCTGCTGGAGATCGCGCTGGGCATCCTGCACCTGTCCGACCGGCCGCGGGTGAAGCTGTTCGAGCGCAAGGACCCGTTCGACCGGTTCGCCTCGGTGCTGCTGTTCGTGCCGCGCGACCGCTACGATTCCGACCTGCGCAAGAAGGCCGGCGACATCCTGACCGAGGCTTACGGCGGGCGACTGTCGGCCTACTACCCCAGCTTCAGCGACAGTCCGCTGGCGCGCGTCCACTTCATCATCGGGTTCACGCCGGGCCAGCACCGGCTCCCCGATCTGCGCCGGCTGGAAGCCGAGATCACCGAGGCGGCCCGCACCTGGGAGGACCGGTTCGACGCCGAGGTCCGCGCCAGCGGCCGCGAGGCCAGCGCCGTCGGCGACGTTGTCGGCCGCTACCGCGACGCGTTCCCCGCCGGATACCGCGACCGCTTCAGCGCCGCCGAGGCGCTGGAGGACGTGGCGGTCATCGACGGCTTCTCCGACGACCAGCAGATCTGCGTGCGGGCCTATCGCACCGAGGCCGACGGGCCGCTGCATTTCCGCTTCAAGCTCTATCGCCGGATCATCCCGGCGGCGCTCGCCGACGTGTTGCCGATCCTGGAGAACATGGGCCTGAAGGCGCTGGCCGAGGCCGGGTTCGCCATCACGCCGGAAGGGCGCGACGCCGTCTGGATCCATGACTTCGAGATCGAGGACCCCCGTGGCGCCGACCTGGTCTTCGCCGAGATCAAGGACGCGTTCGAGGACGCCGTCGTCGCCGTCTGGAGCGGGCGGACCGAGAACGACGGCTTCAACCGCCTGGTGATGGAGCTGTCCATCCCATGGCGCGACGCGGCCCTGATGCGCGCGCTCGCGCGCTATCGCCAGCAGTCCGGCCTCGACCCGTCGCAGCGGGTGCAGGAAGAGGCGCTGTCGAACCACCCCGGCGTGGCGCGGCTGATCCTCGATCTCTTCCGCATCAAGTTCGACCCCGCCATCGCCGCCGACGTCGCCACGCGCCAGGAGCAGGCGTCCGCGGTCATGGACGAGGTCAACGAGGCGCTGCAGCTGGTCGAGAGCCTGGACGACGACCGCGTGCTGCGCCGCCTGGCGCTGCTGGTCGGCGCGATCCAGCGGACCAACTTCTACCAGCGGACCGCAGACGGTTCGGTGAAGTCGTATATCTCGTTCAAGGTGGCCAGCGGCCAGCTGGCCGATCTGCCGGCGCCCAAGCCGTATCGCGAGATCTTCGTGTCCTCGACGCAGGTCGAGGGCGTGCACTGCCGTTTCGGCCCCGTCGCCCGGGGCGGCCTGCGCTGGTCGGACCGGCGCGACGACTTCCGCACCGAGGTTCTGGGGCTGGTGAAGGCCCAGCAGGTGAAGAACGCGGTGATCGTGCCCGTGGGCTCGAAGGGCGGGTTCTATCCCAAGCAGCTGCCGAAAGGCGGCTCGCCCGACGCCGTCCGCGCCGAGGCCATCGCGGCTTACAAGGTCTTCCTGTCGGGCCTTCTGGACATCACCGACAACCTGGACGCCAGGGGCAAGGTGATCCCGCCGCAGGGCGTGATCGTCCACGACGGCGACGATCCGTACCTGGTCGTGGCGGCCGACAAGGGCACGGCCACGTTCTCCGACATCGCCAACGGCGTGGCCGAGTCCTACGGCTTCTGGCTGGGCGATGCGTTCGCCTCGGGCGGGTCGGTGGGCTACGACCACAAGGTGATGGGCATCACGGCCCGCGGCGCCTGGGAGGCCGTGAAGCGGCACTTCCGCGAGATGGGCAAGGACATCCAGTCCGAGCCCTTCACCGTCGTCGGCTGCGGCGACATGTCGGGCGACGTGTTCGGCAACGGCATGCTGCTGTCGCGGTTCACCCGCCTGCAGGCCGCGTTCGATCACCGCGACATCTTCATCGATCCCGATCCCGACCCGGTGAAGAGCTATGCGGAACGCGAGCGGATGTTCGCCCTGCCCCGCTCGTCCTGGCAGGACTACGACAGGAAGAAGATCAGCAAGGGCGGCGGCGTGTTCTCGCGGTCGGCCAAGTCGATCCCGCTGTCGCCGCAGATCCGCGCCTTCCTGGGCACCGACGCCGAAACCCTGGCGCCGACCGAGGTCATCAACCTGATCCTCAAGGCGCCGGCCGAACTGCTCTACCTGGGCGGCATCGGCACCTATGTGAAGGCCAAGGGCGAGAGCCACCTCGACGTGGGCGACAAGGCCAACGACGCCGTGCGTGTGAACGGCGAGGACCTGCGGGTCCAGGTGGTGGGCGAAGGCGCCAACCTGGGGCTCACCCAGGCCGGCCGCATCGAGTTCGCCATGAAGGGCGGCCGGGTCGAGACCGACGCCATCGACAACTCGGCGGGCGTCGACTCGTCGGACCACGAGGTGAACATCAAGATCACCACCGGCATCCTGGAGCGGCAGGGCAAGCTGACGCGGGCCCAGCGCAACAAGCTGCTGCCGCAGATGACCGACGACGTGGCGGCCCACGTGCTGGTTCACAACTACGACCAGACCCTGGCGCTCTCGCTGCTGGAGCTGGACACCGTGGGCGAACTGGCCCCGCACGCCCGGTTCATGAGCGAGCTGGAGCACGCCGGGCGGCTGGACCGCGCCGTTGAGGGCCTGCCCGACGCGCTGGAGGTGGCCGAGCGGACCAAGGCGGGCAAGGGTCTCTATCGGCCCGAGCTGGCCGTGCTGCTGGCCTACGGCAAGCTGGAGCTGAAGCGCCTGATCGCCGCCAGCGACGCCACCGAGGATCCGTTCTTCGAAGGCCGCCTGGAGGCCTACTTCCCGAAGCTCCTGCGCAAGTACAAGGACGCGATCCACGGCCACCGCCTGCGGCCCGACATCATCGCCACCGTCATCGCCAACGACATGATCAACCGCTGCGGGCCCTCGTTCCCATCGCGGACGATGACGTCGGCCGGCTGTGACGTGGTGGCCCTGACCGCCGGCTACGAGGCGGCCAAGCAGGCGCTCGATTTCGAGACCCTCTGGGAGCAGGTCGAGGCGATGGACCTGAAGATCCCGTCGGCGGGCCAGCTGGCGCTGTTCCGGCGGCTGGTCTCGGGCCTCCGCGGCGCCACCTTCTGGCTGGCGCGGCGCAGCGGCCGCGAGGGCCTGACGGTGGCCGAGCTGACGGCGCGCTACGCCCCGGGCTTCAAGAGCCTGCACAGCCTGCTGCCCGAGATCCTGCCCAAGGCCGAGCGGGCGCAGGTCGACGCCCATGTCGCCCGACTGATCGAGGCCGGCGCGCCGGTGAAGATGGCCGAGGCGGCCGCCGTGCTGGGTCCCCTGGCCAACGCCGTCGACCTGGTCGACCTGGCGGAGGCGTCGAGCTGGAGCCTGCCCAACGTGGCGCGGCTCTACTACGCCACCGGCGCGGCCTTCGCCTTCGACCGGGTGCGGGCGGCGGCCGGCGAGTTCCGGGCGGGCGACATCTTCGAGCGCACCGCGTTGCGGCGACTGATCGAGGATCTGCTGAGCGAACAGACCCAGCTCACCCGGGCGATCATGGCCTTCGCCGGCAACTCGCAGGCCGGCGACGACGCGGTCTCGGCGCGGAACGCGGTCTCGGCCTGGGCGGCGCTGCGTCCCGATCTCGCGAACGCGGCCACCCGCACGGTCGAGGAGATCGAGGCCGGCGGCGGCGGCTGGACCTTCGCGAAGCTGACCATCGCGAACGCGGCCCTGCGCGAGCTGGCGGCGGAAGCGGCGAGCGGCCGGAAGCGGCGGGCCTCGTAGGGTCCCTGCCCGGCCCATTTCTCGCGGCGGTGGCGCAGCGGTGAAGTTCTTGATATGTTCGATTGCATGCCGTCCCTTGTGGAGCATCGCCGAACACTGGGGACATCTGCGTCCCGCCCCGTTGCGCGCCCCGGGCGACGCAAGGCATCAGAGGGCATGGCGCGTGAAATCGTTCTCGACACCGAGACCACGGGGTTCGATCCCCTGACCGGCGACCGGCTGGTCGAACTGGCGGCGCTGGAGATCGAGAGCTTCGTGCCCACCGGGCGCAGCTTCCACGTCTACATCGACCCGCTGCGCGACATGCCGGCCGAGGCCGAGAAGGTGCACGGGCTGTCGTCGGCGTTCCTGCGGGGCAAGCCGCGGTTCGACAGCGCCGAGGTGGTGGACGCGTTCCTGGAGTTCGTCGGCGATGCGCCGATCATCGCGCACAACGCCGCCTTCGACCGCGCCTTCGTGAACTGGGAGCTGGCCAACTGCGGGCGCGCCGAAATCCATGAAGCGCAATGGATCGACACCCTGGCCCTGGCCAAGAACCGCTTCCCGGGCATGCACAACTCGCTGGACGCCCTGTGCAAGCGCTTCAAGATCTCGCTGAGCGAGCGCGAGAAGCACGGGGCGCTGATCGACGCCAAGCTGCTGGCGGCGGTCTATCTCGAACTGAAGGGCGGCCGCGAGCGGCGCCTCGAGCTGTCTGCCGAGACCACCTCGACCTCGGTGTCGATGACGGTGCGGGTGGACTATGGCCCGCGGCCGCGGGCGCTGGCGCCGCGCTCAACCGAGGCCGAACGCGCGCGGCATGCCGCCTTCATCCGCGACAAGGTGAAGGGCGAGGCCCTCTGGGCCCCCTTCGGGCTGGAAGGCCTGATCGAGGCGGAAGAGAAGGCGGCTTAGCTTCCCTCCCTTGATGGGGAGGGACAGGCCGCGGAAGCGGCCAGGGTGAGGAGGCGTCGATCCTCACCGACTTCCCAAACCTGGCCCTACACTCCCTCACCCTGATCGCCTTCGGCGATCTGTCCCTCCCCATCAAGGGAGGGAAGATTTTAGGCGTGGCCGACCTGGGGCTCCTGGGCCTTGCGGGCCGCGTAGACGCCGGCGAAGTCGATGGGATCCAGCAGGAACGGCGGGAAGCCGCCTTCCGCCGTGACCTCGGCGATGATCCGTCGGGCGAACGGGAACAAGTAGCGCGGGCACTCGATCAGCAGCACCGGCTCCATCTCTTCGGGCGGCACGCCGCCGATGGCGAAGACGCCGCCGTACAGCAACTCGACGTGGAACAGCGGGCCGTCCGGGCGCGCGGCGCGGGCCGACAGCTTCAGGTCCACCTCGAACAGGCCGTCTTCGCGGCCGCGGGCGTTCATCTCGACGTTCAGGTCGATCTGCGGCTGGTCCTGGCTGGGACGCAGGGCGTCGGGGGCCCGCGGGTTCTCCATAGAAAGGTCGCGGATGAACTGGGCGAGGATGCGGATGCCGGGTTCGCCGCCCTGGGCCGGAGGCGCGCCCGCGCCAGCGTCGATTTCGCTCATGATGTCTCGGAAATCTCTTCGTTCGGACGCGGAGATCGCGTGCTTTCGGGGCGAGCGGCTAACATGGCGCCCCAATCGATGCAACGCCGCCCCTGACGGCGGCGTTCGTGCGGACTATATAGGATCATCTGGCGTATAAGGTTCAGAAGCGCCGCCATACCGAAAGCCCGCCGTTGCAAGTCCTTCAGCTGATCATCTTCGCAGGCCTCGCCGCCATCGTGCTCTACCAGCTCTATTCCGTGCTGGGACGGCGCAAGGGTTTGCAGCCTGAGGATCGCCAGACCGTCGAGGCGCTGGAGCGCCGCGCGCCCGCGCCCGTGCCCGGCGGCGATATGGTCGACGACGGCGTCGAACTGACCGGCCTGGCCGCCGTGCGGGCGAAGGATCCGACGTTCGACGTCAGCCGGTTCCTGTCCGGCGCCAAGAGCGCCTACGAGATGATCGTCAAGGCGTTCGCTGAGGGCGACCGCGAGACGCTGAAGAACCTGCTCGCGCCCCAGGTCCTGGCCAGCTTCGAGGCGGCGATCGACGCCCGCGAGGCCCAGGGCCGGACCGAGGCGGTGGAATTCTACCAGAGCCCGCGCGCCGACCTGGAGCGCGCCGACGTTCGCGATGGCGATCTGGCGCAGGTGACCGTGCGCTTCCTGGCCGAATTCCGCAGCCGCACCAAGGGTCCCGAGGGCGAGGGCGTCGACGATCGCCGCACCGCCGAACTGTGGACCTTCGAGCGCCGGCTGAAGAGCCGCGACCCGAACTGGCTGCTCGTCAACGTCGACGCCGCCGAGGCGTAACCGGGCATGCGACGGGGCGTCCTGGCGGCGATCCTCGCCGCGCTCAGTCTTGCGGCCTGCGCCACGCCCTCGGAACACGGCCCGACGCCGCCGGGCTTTCCAGCTCCCGCGCCGGCGCCGGCGCAGCCCCTCCCGCAGCCACAGCCGCCCGAGCCGCCGCGCCGCATCGAGCTGTCGCAGCTGCCCGGCTGGACGGCGGACGACCATGACGCCGCCTTCGAGGCCTGGCGTTCGACCTGCCACGCGAGCCGCGACCGGGCGTTGGCCGAGCTTTGCGCACGGGCTCGATCGGCGGGGCCGATCTCCCGAGGCGATGGCCGTACGTTCCTGGAGCGGGCGTTCCAGGCCGAACGGGTCGGCGGCGGCGAGGGGGTGCTCACCGCCTATTTCGCGCCGGTCTACGAGGCGCGGCGCACGCCCACCTCGGAATTCAGCGCCCCCGTCCGGCCCCGGCCCGCCGACCTGAAGGTCATCGACCCGGCGACGGTCGTGCAGGTGCTGCCCGATGGCAGCGAGGTCCCCTACCCCGACCGGCTGGCCATCGAGACCAGTTCGAACGCCGGCGCCCTGGCCTGGATGCGACCTGAAGAACTGTTCTTCCTGCAGGTGCAGGGCTCAGGCGTGCTGGTGCTGGAAGACGGCGCGCGGGTGAAGGCGCTGTATGCGGCGCACAACGGCCGCCCGTTCGTGGGGATCGCCAACCCCATGCGCGACCGGGGCCTGCTGGCGCGCGACAACACCTCGGGCGATGCGATCCGCAACTGGCTGGCGGCCCATCGCGGCTACGAGGCCGACGAGATCATGCGGCTCAACCCCCGCTACGCCTTCTTCCGCCTGGCGCCCGACGACGGGAAGCCGCCCGTGGGCGCGGCCAACATCCCCCTGCCCCGGGGCCGGGCGGTGGCGGTGGACCCAGGCTTCCACGCCATGGGCGAGCTGCTCTGGATCGATGGCGAAGCGCCGCTACTGGCGGGCGCCTTCCCCACCTACCGCCGGCTGGTGACGGCGCTGGACACAGGGGGCGCGATCAAGGGCGACGTGCGCGCCGACCTCTACCTGGGCGAAGGCGCCGCCGCCGGCGCCGAGGCCGGGCGGGTACGGCATACGCTGAAGATGTGGCGGCTCGTTCCGCGGTCATGAAGCGGCCCCTGAAGCCCGACGAGCAGCGGCTGTGGTCGATGGTGGCGGCCACGGTGCATCCCCTGCCCAGCCGGTTCGCGCCGAAGACGCCGCGGCCGCAGACCCTGGACGCCGCGGCCCGCATCGAGCCCAGCCGCGCTCAGGAGGCCAAGCAGCGCCTGCGCGAGGCGCTGGAGGGCATAGAGCCCAACCGCCGCCACCGTATCGTCAAGGAGCGCGAGGAGATCGGCGCGCGGATCGACCTGCATGGCCTGACGCAGGATCGGGCCAAGGCGGCGCTGGACGGCTTCCTGCAACGCGCCTTCGACGACGGCTGGCGCGCGGTGCTGGTGATCACCGGCAAGGGCGTGCAGGGCGACGGCGTGCTGAGGAAGCGCGTGCCCGAGTGGCTGGGCGAGGCGCACCTGACCCACATCGTGGCCGGCATCTCCGAGGCCGCGCGACATCATGGTGGCGCGGGAGCGCTCTACGTCGCGCTGAAACGTAAGGCGCGAAACTAGAGGCGCGCTAGTTCGGCAGCGCGAACGCCACCAGTTGATCCCCTCGCTTCGTGCCGCTCTTGGCGTGCCCCCCGGCCGCGATGACCACGTACTGGCGGCCCTTCCAGACATAGGTCATGGGCGTGGCCTGCCCCCCGGCCGGCAGACGGCCCTTCCAGAGCTCCTGGCCCGAGGCGGCGTCGAAGGCGCGCAGGAAGTTGTCCATGGCCGCCCCGATGAAGACGAGGCCGCCGCCGGTGGCGATCGGGCCGCCGAAGTTGGGGGTGCCGACGTTCTTGATGAAGAGGTGCGTGCCCGGCGCCAGGTCGCGGCTCGTCCCCAGGGTGACGCGCCACAGGATGCGGCCGTCCTTCAGGCTGACGGCGGCCAGCGTGCCCCACGGCGGCGGGTTGCAGGGCAGGCCAAGGGGCGAACGCACCAGGTCGCGGCGCATGCCGAAGGCCGCGCCCTCCTGCGGGCTGATCTCGGAGTCGGGGTTGGCCTTGTCGAGCGCGGCGACCTGGTCCTTGGGGATCAGGGTGATGTGGTGCAGCGCCGAGCTGGTGTTGACGTAGGCGACGCCGGCCCTGGCGTCATAGGCGATGCCGCCCCAGTTCGAGCCGCCGCCGGTGAACGGGTACATGATCGTGCCGCCGCCGGTCATGGGCGGAGTGTAGAGCCCCTCGGCCCGCGCGCCGGCCAGCTTCTTCCGGCAGGCGGCGCGATCCCAGGGCGTCAGGCCAAACGCGTCGTCGGGCCTGATCCTGTTCGGGGTCAGCGCTTCGGGCGCGACCGGGAACGGCTGAGTGGGCGACAACTGCTCGCCCAGGGCGCCGCCCTGGGGCACCGGGCGCTCCTCCACCGGGATGATCGGCTGTCCGGTCTCGCGGTCGAGGGTGAACAGGAGGCCCTGCTTGGTGGTCTGGATCACCGCCGGGCGCGCCGGGCCGCCCTTGTAGCTGACCATCCCCAGGGTGGGCTGGGCCGGGATGTCATAGTCCCAGACGTCGTGGTGCGTGGTCTGGAAGGCCCAGGCCACCTCGCCGGTCGCGGCCTTCACGGCGACGACCGAGTTGGCGTGGCCGGCGTTGCCGGGGCGCGCCGCGCCGTAGAAGTCGGGGCTGGGGCTGGAGGTGGGCAGGAAGACCAGGCCACGCGCCACGTCCACCGACATCGGCGCCCAGACGTTGGCGGCGCCCGCCGCGATAGCCGGTTTGGCCGCGGCCAGCGGGTCGTAGGCCCAGCGCAGCTGCCCGGTGACGGCGTCGAAGGCGTGGACCGCACCCGACGTCTCGTGGACCCGCTGGTTGTCATCGATGGACGAGCCGGTGATCACCACGCCGTCCACCACGACCGGCGCCGAGGTGATCTGGGCGCCGGCCGGGCGGGCCAGCTTGGCGCCCGGCATGGCGTCCACCTGGCCGTCCCGGCCGAAGCCGGCGCAGGTCTTGCCGGTGGCCGCATCCAGGGCGATCAGGCGCCGGTCATTGGTGGCCATGAAAACCCGCTCGGCGCAGGGAGCGCCCGCGGGCGCGGCGGGATCGCGCCAGTAGGCGACGCCGCGGCAGACGAACGAATTCGGATAGTGCAGCGTGTCGTCGATCCGGGCGTCGTAGCGCCACAGGCGCTTGCCGGTCTCGGGATCGTGGGCGCTGACCTCGTTGAAGGGCGTGCAGACCATCAGCCGGCCGCCGGCCAGGATCGGCGTAGCCTCGAACGCGGCGCGATCGCTGGCGTCGGGATGTCGGGCAAGCTCGCCGGTGGAGTAGGTCCAGGCGACCTTGAGGCCCCGGACGTTGGCCGGCGTGATCTGGGCGGCGGGCGAGAACCGCTGGCCGCCGGCGTCACCGCCGTAGTGGGCCCAGTCCACGTCGGGCGCGGGGGCGGCCTTGGGAACAGGCTGGGCGCAGGCGGCCAATGCGAGGGCCGAGGCGGCGACGAGGAACAGGCGCTGGGTCATGGCCTGCATCATCCACCGGTCCTGCCGCTGAGAAAGTCCGGCTGGTGCGGGCGGCGGACTGGCTGGGACGAGCGGTGAAGGCGCCGGGTCAGCGCCCGGGATGCGCGGTGGGCCTGCGGGACGAGCGGGGATCAGCCCCGCGCCGCCTTCTCCGCCAGGCCCGAGGTTCCTTCGCGGGCTTCCAGGCGTTCGGCCACTTCCTCGAGGCTGACGCCGGCCGCGGCGATCAGGACCAGCCAGTGGTAGATTAGGTCGGCGCTTTCGGCGGTCAGCGCGTCGCGGTCGCCCTGCGCGGCGGCGATGACGGTCTCGACCGCCTCCTCGCCCATCTTCTTGGCGGCGCGGTCCATGTCGCCCAGCAGCTGGGCGGTGTAGGACTTCGAGGTGTCGCCGCCCCGGCGGCTCTCGATGGTGGCGGCCAGGCGATCGATCACGTTGGCGAAGCGGGTCATGCGGCCTTCTCCGTGAGGCGCACCGGAACGCCGGCGGCGGCCATCGCGGCCTTGGCCTCGCCGATCGAGACCTCGCCGAAGTGGAAGATGCTGGCCGCCAGCACCGCGTCGGCCCCGGCCTTCACGCCGTCGACAAGATGCTGGGTATTGCCCGCGCCGCCCGAGGCGATCACCGGCACCGACACCGCCGAGCTCACGCGCCGCACCAGCTCCAGGTCGTAGCCGGTCTTGGCGCCGTCGCGGTCCATCGAGGTGAGCATGATCTCGCCCGCGCCCTTGGCGACGACCTCGACCGCATAGTCGATGGCGTCGAGGCCCGTGGGGTTGCGCCCCCCGTGGGTGAAGACTTCCCAGCGGCCATCGCTGGTCCGCTTGGCGTCGACGGACACGACCACGGCCTGGGAGCCGAAGGCGTCGGCGCAGCGGCTGACCACGTCGCGGTCGGTCACGGCGGCGGTCATGATCGAGATCTTGTCGGCCCCGGCCAGCAGCAGGCGGCGGCCGTCCTCGACGCTGCGGATCCCGCCGCCCACGCTGAGCGGCATGAAGCAGACGTCGGCGGTGCGGGCCACGACGTCGAGGATGATGCCGCGGTTCTCGTGGCTGGCGGTGATGTCGAGGAACATCAGCTCGTCGGCGCCGGCCGCGTCGTAGGCCTGGGCCTGTTCGACGGGGTCGCCGGCGTCCACCAGGTTCACGAACTGCACGCCCTTCACCACCCGGCCGTCCTTGACGTCCAGGCAGGGGATCAGGCGCACCTTCAAACTCACGCCGCGATCTCCAGGGCCTGGGCCGGGTTGATCGCGCCGTTGTAGAGCGCGCGGCCCAGGACGGCGCCGGCCACCGGCACCCCCTTGCGGGCCTTCAGCTTGATGATGTCGTCCACGCTGGCGAGGCCGCCGGCGGCGATGACCGGGATCGAGACGGCGTCGGCCATGGCGCCGAACGCCTCGACGTTGAAGCCCATGACGGTGCCGTCGCGGTCGATGTCGGTGACGATCAGGGCCGCCACACCGGCGTCCTCGAAGCGCTTCGCGACCGTGATGGCGTCCAGGTCGGAGTCGGCGGTCCAGCCCTCGACGGCGACCTTGCCGGCGCGGACGTCGACGCTGACGGCGATCTGCTCGGGCCACTTGCGGGCGGCGTCGAGCACGACCTTGGGCTCCTTCACCGCCACGGTGCCCAGGATCACGCGGCTGACGCCCGCCTCGATCCAGCGCTCGATGTCGGCCAGGGTGCGGATGCCGCCGCCCAGCTGCACGGGCACCGAGACGGTGGACAGGATCTTCTCGACGGCCGCGCCGTTCACGGCCTTGCCCTGGGTCGCGCCGTTCAGGTCGACCACGTGGATCCAGTGGAAGCCGGCGTCGACGAACGATCGGGCCTGGGCGCCGGGATCGGTGTTGAAGACCGTGGCGGTGGAGAGATCGCCGTGCAGGACGCGCACGCACTGGCCGTCCTTCAGGTCGATCGCCGGGTAGAGGATCACGGGCGCCACTCCAGGAAGTCGGCGAGGAGCCGTAGGCCTGCCGCTTGAGATTTTTCGGGGTGGAACTGCACCCCGGCGAGGTTGTCGCGAGCGACGGCTGCCGGGAAACGGCCGCCGTGGTCCACATAGGCCGCCACGTGCGCGGAGTCTTCCGGGAACATGGCGAAGGAATGGGTGAAATAGACGGGCGCGCCGCCCTTCAGGCCGGCCAGGATCGGGAGGTCTGTGACGTCCTCCAGGCTGTTCCAGCCCATGTGCGGCACCTTCAGCGAAGGGTCGGCGGGCTCGATCCGGCGCACGTCGGCCTCGATCCAGCCGAGGCCCGGGGTGACGCCGAACTCCAGGCCGCGGGTCGCCATCAGCTGCATGCCGACGCAGATGCCCAGGAACGGTACGCCGCGGCCGCCGACCGCCTCGTTCATGGCCTCGATCACGCCCGTCCTCTCGCTGAGGGCGGCCATGCAGGCGGCGAACGCGCCCACGCCGGGCAGGACGACGGCGTCGGCGGCGCGGATGGTCTCGGGATCGTTGGTGACCACGATGGCGGCGGTCCCGCCCGCGGCGCGGACGAGAGCCTTTTCGGCCGAGCGGAGGTTGCCCGACCCGTAGTCGATCAGGGCGACGCTCTTCATCAGGAGGGTTCCTAGAGCACGCCCTTGGTGGAGGGGGCGTGGCCGTGGGTCTTGGGGTCGAGTTCGACGGCCTGGCGCAAGGCTCGCGCCAGCGCCTTGAAACCGCTCTCGGCGATGTGGTGGCTGTTCGTCCCGCGCAGCAGGTCCAGGTGCACGCAGGCGCCCAGGTTCATCGCGAACGCGTGGTGGAATTCCTTGAACAGCTCGGTGTCCATGTCGCCGACCTTGGGCGTCTTGAAGTCGACGTTCCAGATCAGATAGGGCCGGTTCGACAGGTCGATCGCGCAGCGCGACAGGGTCTCGTCCATCGGGATGTAGGCGTGGCCGAAGCGGCGGATGCCCTTGAATCCGTCCAGCGCCTCCTTGATGGCCTGGCCCAGCACGATCCCGGTGTCTTCCACCGTGTGGTGCATGTCGATGTGCAGGTCGCCCTTGGTCTCGACGTCGATGTCGATGCCGCCGTGGCGGGCGAAGCTGTCGAGCATGTGGTCGAAGAAGCCGATCCCGGTGGTCACCTTGGACACGCCGGTTCCATCCAGGTCCACGGCGACGCGGATCTGGGTCTCCTTGGTGTTGCGGACGACTTCGGCCTTCCGGCTCATCGCGTCAGTACCCCTTCGACTCGGCCAGTTCCTTCAGCGACACCGCCGGACGCGGGCCGTAGTGCGAGATCACCTCGGCCGCCGCCAGGCTGGCCAGCTTGCCGCACTGCTGCAGCGGCCGCCCCCGGGAAAGGCCGAACATGAAACCGGCTGCGTATTGGTCGCCCGCGCCGGTCGTGTCCACGACTTTCTCGACCGGTTCGGCGGCCACGGTCAGGCGCTCGCCCTGGGACAGGATCACCGATCCCTTGTCGCTCCGGGTGACCGCGGCCAGGTCGCAGCGCGTGCGCAGCGCCTCGCAGGCGTCGTCGAAGCTGTCGGTCTCGAACAGCGCCAGGATCTCGCTCTCGTTGGCGAACAGCAGGTCGACCTGGCTTTCGATGAAGCCCAGGAGGCCGCCGCGGTGGCGTTCCACCACGAAGCTGTCCGACAGGGTCAGCGCGATCTTCCGGCCGGAACCGTGGGCCAGGGCCGCCGCCTTGGCGAAGGCGCGGCGGGCGGCCTCGGCGTCGAACAGATAGCCTTCGAGGTAGACGATCTTCGAGGCCTCGACGGTCGCGGCGTCGACATCGCTGTCGGTGAACTCCACCGAGGCGCCCAGGAAGGTGCACATGGTGCGCTGGGCGTCGGGGGTGACGTTGATCATCGACACCGCCGTGGCCGGGCCGCCGACCAGCGGCGCATTGTCGAACGTGGCGCCGATCGCGCGCATGTCCTTGGCGAAGGTGCGGCCCAGCTGATCGTCGGCCACCTTGCCCATGAAGGCGCCCTTGCCGCCGAAGCTGGCGAGGCCCGCGATGGTGTTCGCCGCCGAACCGCCCGAGGCTTCCACCGCCTGCTGCATCTTGGAGTACAGCGCGGCGCTGGCCTGGGGATCGACCAGCATCATGGCGCCCTTGGTCAGCCCGTTCTCGGACAGGAAGGCGTCGGTGCAGGGGGCGATCACGTCGACGATGGCGTTGCCGATCGCGGCGACGTCGTAGAGGTCTGGCATTGCTGGTGGAATTCCGTTCGGCTTGGAGGGCGGGGCTTACAGGGAAAGCGGTTGCGGCGCTAGGTGCGGACGCCGTTCCGGCGGCGGTTGGATGGGATGCTGCAGCCCGTATCAAGGCGTCCGGGTTTCGGCCTAGTCTCCGGGCAGAGACCCTGGGGAGGATGTATCAGCATGGCGCTTCTGACCCGCCGCGCGTTCGCGGCGTTTGCGGCCTGCGCTTGTCTGCCGGGGGTCGCCCTGGCGCAGGCGCCCGAGGGCGCGGGAAGGTTCGTCTGCCCGCCCTGCGGCTGCGGCAATGACGGCAAGGTGTTCGACAAGCCCGGCGTCTGCCCCGACCCGGCCTGCGGCATGGCTTTGGTCGCCGCGCCGGCCGAGCCCGCCCCAAAACCACCCAGCCCCTGAGCGGGAAGGTCAGGTCGCGCCTGCGGCGTCCGGGACTTCAGGCGGCCTCCTGGGCGAGGCCGGCCTCAAGGACGTCGAGGAGTTCCGCCACCTGGATCGGCTTGCCCACGACGCCGTCCATACCGGCGGCGAGGTAGGCGTCGGTCTCATGGCTCATCACGCTGGCGGTCACCGCGACGATCGGCGTCCTCGGCCGGCCGCGCTGGCCTTCCAGCGCCCGGATCTGCCGGGCGGCCTCCAGACCGTCGGTTCCTGGCATGTGGACGTCCATGAGAATGGCGTCCCACGGTTCCCTCGCCCACGCCGCCACCGCCTCGGCGCCGTCCGCGGCGCTGTCCGAGGCGATGTCGAGCTGGCGGAGCATCGACTGCAGCACCAGGCGGTTCGTGGCGTTGTCGTCGACCACGAGGATGCGCAGCTGTCCGGCCCCGTGCGGCGCGGCCTGGCGTTCGGGCGTCTCGGCGATCGCCGCCGTGGGCGGCATCGGCAGGCGCAGATCGAAGCGCGACCCGACACCGACGGCCGAGGTCAGCGCGATCTCTCCGCCCAGCAGGACCGCCAGTTCGCGGCAGATCGCCAGCCCCAGACCTGATCCGCCGGCCAGCCGGGTCATGGACCCATCGACCTGGACGAAGGGTTCGAAGACTTCCCCGCACATGTCCTCGGGGATCCCCACGCCGGTGTCCCAGATGCTGCAGCGCAGGTCATCCCCCGCCAGCACGATGTCGAGGCCCACCTCGCCCTGGATCGTGAACTTGATGGCGTTGGCGACCAGGTTCGACACGATCTGGCGCAGCTTCACCGCGTCGCCCAGCCGCGTGCTCGGGCCGTCGGCGGAGAAGGTCAGCTTGAAACCCAGCCCCTTCTCGCGCGCCAGCGGCGCGTAGATGCGCTCGATGCCCGAGGCGAACTCGCGGGCGTCGAACGGCTCGACGTAGGTCTCCATCCGCCCGGACTCGATCTTCGAGATGTCGAGAACGTCGTTGATGATGTCGAGCAGCGAGCCTGCCGAGGACTGGATCAGGCCCAGCCGTTCGCGCTGCGCCCGGGACAGGGGATGATGGTCCATCACCTGGGCCATGCCGATCACCCCGTTGAGGGGCGTGCGGATCTCATGGCTGATCGTGGCGAGGAACTCGGACTTCGCGCGACTGGCCGACTGCGCCTTGGTCGCCATCTCGCTGAGCTGCTCGGTGCGCGCCTGCACCCGCGCCTCAAGCTCGCGATTGGCCTCCTCGACCTCGTCCGTCCGGACCTGCAGCGCGGCCGCGAGTTCGGCGTTCTCGAGACCGAGCGTGATCGTGCTGACCAACAAGCGATGGCTCGAGGTGTGGGCGATGATCATCACGACCCAGAAGATCAGCCCGAGCGCGCCCAGCACGGGCTCGGCGCCGCCGTCCAGGAGCAGGATCAGGCTCGCGGGCACCAGCATGAGGGTGATGTAGGCCCGACCCGCCCACAGTCGCGGCGAGAGCACGCCGACGGCGCCTCCGGTCAGGGCCGACAGGATGACCAGGATCGTGAACTTCTGGGTCAGCGCCTCGATCGGCAACCGGATGCAGGCCAGCGCGGTCCAGAGGCCCGCCGTCAGGATCAGCAGAACGATGGGCGCGATTTCATGGCGGCGCAGGACCTGGAACGACTGGGTCGGATCGTCGAGGATCCGGCGCGAGCCGACGTGCAGAAGCACGCGAATGAACAGCGCGCCGAGGCCCAGCAGAAACCATCCCCCGTACCACTCGGGGTCGGTGCGGCTGCCCGCGATGGCGATGCCCACGGAGGCCGCGAACTGGGTGGCGAGGTTGGGCAGCGCGTGGCGACCGGCCGCGCGGATGATCGCGGCGCGGATCGGTTCGGGGTAGGCGGCGCGAAGGCGCATCGGGTCTCGACCAGTTCCAGATCCGGCCGCCGAAATCCGGCCGCGCGGTTCGAAGAACAGGGCTATGTCGACAGGGCTAAGCTTTTCTTAAATCTGGGAATTCTCGAGGCGCGGAGTCACCCAAAACGGGGAGCGCGCGCGTCGTCAGCCGCCCCAGCCGCGGCTGCCGCCCGAGCTGCGGGCCGACATGCGACCGCCGAAGCCGCCGCGCGAGATGACCGAGCTGCGGGTGCGGACCTTCTGCGGGGCGTTATAGACGTCCGGAGCGTCGAAGCCGCGGCTGCCGACGCGCGTGCGGCCGCTGGAATAGTCGGTCCAGACCCGTCCGCCGCTCGAGGTGTAGAAGCCGCCGTCGCGCCAGTCGCGGTACATGCCCCGGCCGCCCCAGCCGCCGTCCAGCATCTGGCCGACGATGAAGCCGGTGACCAGCGGGCCCCAGAACGAGCCGCCGCCGTTCGCCTGGCTGCGCGGCACGCACTGGCCTGGCCCGTAGACCTCTTCGCAGGTGGCCTGCTGGTCGTACTTCGGGCCCTTGGCCTCATCTTCCTTGGCGGCGGCGTCCGCCTTCACGCAGGCGTCGTCCGGGACCTCGTTCTTGTCCTTGCATTCCTGCAGGGACGCGTACGCCCAGGCGTCCACCGACTTGCCGGGATTTTCGATGCTGACGTTGTCGGCCGGCCCGTCGCCGCAGGCCGTCAGCGACACGCCGCCGGCGGCCATCAGGGTGGTAAGCGTCAGTCTGCGCGTGCGTTTCATCGCGTGAGCCCTCAGGCCGTCATGCAGGCGGCGTTCAGGATGCCCACCGCCAGCGAGATGAAGAGCAGATACAGCGCCGTCGACATCTCGCCGCGCTCGATGCGGGCCGAGACATCGGGCAGCGCGATGCGGCGCACCGCGACGAAGGTGACGATCTGGATCACCCCGGCCAGGAGCGCCCAGGCCACGAACTCGGGCAGCGAATGGGTCTGGGTCAGGGCCGAGGCCAGCGGGATCACATAGCCCAGCAGGGCGCCGCCCAGGGTCACCGCGGCCGCCATGTTCCCGCCCCGGATCAGCGCGCCTTCGTCGTGCGGCGTGACCCACCGATAGATCGCCTTGAAGATCAGCGCGAAGCCGCCCGCGGCCAGGAAGGCGAGCGCGAAGCTGAGCGCGCCGGATCCGAACGCGTAAGGATCGAAGACAATCATCGCAGCCCCTTCAGTTCCGTAGCATCGCTCGCACGGCCGATGCTCTAGGCCTCAAACTCGCCGACATCCAGCGGGATGCCGATCATGATCTCGTGGGTCAGATCGCCGCCCTGCGGCTCCATCTCGATGGCCAGCAGCAGTTCACTACCCTCGCCCGGCAGGTCGCGCGAGAACAGCATGCAGGTCTGATAGATTCGCCGGGCGTTGCGGCCGGAACGGTCGTCGTAGACGTTCTCCCAGAAGCTGACCGGCTCCTGTCGGGCATCGGTGTCCCCGAACCAGAAGCGGCGATAGACGTCCAACCCCTCCTGGGTGAACGCGGGGGAGCGCAGGCGATCGGCCCAATCGCGGCGGGCGTGGCTGTCCGGGGGATACGCCGACGACCAGGGCCGGAAGAGCGTGAAGTCCTCGGCCTCGAAACCTTGCGGATCGGGTGACACCATCTGCAGCATCACGTCATCTTCGGTGTAGAATCGGTGGACCCAGCCGTCGACGCCCAGGTCGACGGAGCCCTGGGCCACGATCTCGAGGGTGTCGGTGTCCATCTTGAACAGCGCGTCAGACCCCAGCCGTCGCCAGGCCAGCGGGTCGAGCCTCACGGTTCGCCCGATCGTGACGTTGCGCACCACCGGAATCGCCGGTTCGGCGTCCTGTTGTTTGCCGCCGCCAAACAGTTTGCGGAAGACCACGTCGTCAGCCCTTGTTATGCCCCAAGCATAGACCCATCTTGCGAAGTGTCAAACATACGCGTATGCATACCATGAATGCGACGGACGCCGGATAGCATGAGCCTGAGCCCCGCAGAACGGACTCGCCTGTGGCGCGCCGAGCGGCAACGGCTCGGCCTCGTGAAGCTCGAACTCTGGGTGCCTCCGGGCGCCAAGGCCGACATCCAGGCCGCCGCACGAGCCATTATCACAGCGTCGAGCCGCGGACCGGCGCTGCTGAGAAACCCAGACCCTCCGCAGGGATCATTCCAGATGGACCATGTCATCGACACCGACTGGTCGGTGAAGAGTCTAGCCGGCGCGCTGACCGAGACCCGGCTACTGCGCGACGGGGAACTCACCGCGCGCGTGCTGGAGGGTTCGGAGCCCGTCCTGCAGATCACCATGCACGAGTTCGGCGATCTGCCGATCTACCTGTCGGTGGGCGCCGAGCAAATCGTCGTGAGCGCCCTCATGTGGCCCGTCGACGAGCAGAAGGACCAGGCCGCCTTCAACGTCTTCCTGCTGAAGGCGCAGAAGCTGGTGCCGCTGTCGAATTTCGGCATCACCACGGTGGCCGGGCGCGACTACTACGAGATCTTCGGCGAACTCGCGTGCAAGACCACCCTGCAGACCGTGATCATCGAGCTGCGCATGCTGGCTGAGAACGCCATCCGCGCCGCCGATGAGCTGCGGGAAACCTTCGCGTCGGCCGCCTGAGAGAGCCCGCATGTCCATCTTCACCAAGCTGATCACCCTCTTCCGCGGCACGGCGCATGAAGCCGGCGCCGCGGTGGTCGACGCCAACGCGCTGCGCATCCTGGACCAGGAAATCCGCGACGCGGACAACGCCCTGGGCCGCGCCCGCGACGACCTGGCGACCCTGGTCGCCAAGCGGCGCATGCTCGAGAAGGAGCTGCAGAACCTGAAGGACCAGTCGGTCCGCTACGAGGGTTCGGCCCGCGCCGCGCTCAGCAAGGGCGATGAGACCCTGGCGCTGGAAGTCGCCACCCGGATTTCCGAGCTGGAGTCCGAGATCGACCTGAAGACGCCCCAGCTGGCCGACATGCGCAGCGCCGAGGAGCGCATGCACCAGACCATCGCCACGACCCAGCAGCGCGTCGAGAACCTGCGCCGCGAGATCGACGTGGTGAAGGTCAACGACAGCGTCCAGAAGGCCCAGGCCGCGGTAGCGTCTCAGGGCGCGGGCGCCGCCTCGCGCCTGGGCTCGGCCGCCGACAGCCTCAAGCGCATCAAGGAGCGCCAGGCGATCGCGGACGAGAAGTTCAAGGCGGCCGGCGAACTGGAAGACCGCCGCACCGGCGCCGACCTCGACGCCAAGCTGAAGGCCGCGGGCATCCTGCCGGGGCACTCGTCGGCCAGCGACGTGCTGGCCCGCCTCAAGGCGCCGAAGGAAGAGCCCCTGCAACTGGAGGCCCCCCGCCTGCAGATCGAGGCCCAGCCCGTGCCGGCAGACCGCAAGGACGAGGCTTAGGCCCTACTCTCTCCCGCGCGCCGCTTGCGGCGCGACGAGAGGGAGAGGGTGGGGAGAGGGCGGCGCCGCGCGGCGAGTATCACCAGCGGTTGCCCGAGAGGGCGCAGCGTCGAAGCCGCGGCCCGCCTCACACACCCCCTGCCGAGCCGCCTTCTCCCTACCCTCTCCCTCTCCGCTTCGCGGGGGGAGAGGAAGCGCAGGAGCGCACCATGAAACGCATCCAAACCGCTGAACGCCCCGGCTGGGACGAGAAGGCCGAGGCGCTGGGCTTCACCTGGCGCCATCTCGACGGCGCCCGGTACTGGGACGAGCGGGCCTACTACCAATTCACGCTCTCCGAGGTCGACGACGGCATCGAAGAGCCGGCGCGCGAGCTGCACCAGATGTGCCTGTCGCTGGTGGACGAGGTGGTCCGCAGCGAGGAGCTGATGGGCAAGCTGGCGATCCCGCCGGACTCGCGGGACGACGTCGCCGACAGCTGGGCGATGAAGCAGCCGTCGCTCTATGGCCGCTTCGACTTCGCCTACGACGGCGAGGGTCCGGCCAAGCTGTTCGAATACAACGCCGATACGCCCACCAGCATCTACGAGACCGGCACGTTCCAGTGGGTGTGGCTGGAGGACATGATCGCCTCGGGCGCCCTGCCGCCGGAGGCCGACCAGTTCAACAGCCTGCACGAGAAGCTCGAGCGACGGTTCAAGGCGATCTTCCCGGGCGGCGGCTTCGTGCACTTCACCAGCGATCCGGACTCGGTCGAGGATCGCCAGACGGTGAAGTACCTCGAGGACATCGCCACCCAGGCAGGGCTCGAGCCCAAGTTCGTCCCCATCGAGAGCATCGGGCTCGACGCCGACGGCCGCTTCGTCGACGAGGACAACTACATCGTCCAGGCGATCTTCAAGCTGTACCCGTGGGAAGAGATGTTCCGCGAGGACTATGCCGGCAAGATCGCGGGGTCCCGCACCCAGTTCCTGGAGCCGGCCTGGAAGGCGATCCTGTCGAACAAGGGCCTCCTGCCCCTGCTGTGGGAGCGCCACGCAGGACACCCCAACCTGCTGCCCGCCTTCTTCGAAGACGATCCGCGGGTCGCCGAGCTGGGCAATTCGTATGTGCGGAAGCCGCTGTTCAGCCGCGAAGGCGCGAATATCGAACTGGTCGACGAGGGCCGCCGCGCGGCGGTGCTGGACCAGGGCTATGGCGAGGAAGGCCACATCCGCCAGGCGCTGCACACGATCACGGCCTTCGACGGCAACTACCCGGTGATCGGCGCATGGATCGTAGGCGACGAACCGGCCGGCGTCGGCATCCGCGAGGACCGAAGCCGCGTGACGAAGAACCTGTCGCGGTTCATCCCCCACGTGATCCTGGGCTGATTTCAGCGTGGTCCGCGCGCGACCGCCGGCTCATCCAGAAAGCCCCGCCGCCGCCAATGGCCCAGCCGGGCGATGATCGGCGACGTGCGGGGTATGGCCCGCACGGGCGGCGCCGTCGGCATCCTAAAGGACCGCGAACAGGGCGAGGGTCGCCGGGACGATGAAGATCACGGTCACGGCCAGGCCCAGGATCGCGTCATGCAGACGGGTGGGGGCGGCGCTGTCGCAGCGGGGATTCAGGCAATCGGTCGTCATCGCTGTGCTCCTGCGGAGGGGAGGTTTCGGATGACCGGAATAAAGGCCGAACGGTGGTCGGCGACAAAGGAGAAGTCGGGCGTTCAGTTGATCTGAAGTCACTCGAAACGCTGCAGGCCGTCGGCGTCGGCCTGGGCGATGAGCCAGTTGCGGAACTTGCGGATGTCGGGTCGATCCGCCTTTTCGGGTAGGGTCAGGATCCACTGACTGAACGGGCTGAGCAGCTCGACGTCGAAGGGCTTCACCAGCCGCCCCGTGGCCAGTTCGTCCAGCACCAGCGCGCGCTCGCCCAGCGCCACGCCCCGCCCGGCAATGGCCGCCTCGATAGCCAGGTAGACGTTCGAGAACTGCTGGCCGCCGCGCCAGTCCACCTCGGGCGCCCCGGCCAGCGCCAGCCAGTCGCCCCAGTGCGGCTCGCCCTGGGCCAGGTAGACATCGGCCAGCAGTTGGGCGTTCGCCAGGTCGTGCGGCGAATCCAGCCGGGTCTGCTCCAGGAGGCGGGGGCTGCACACCGGGAACATGAAGAGCGACACCAGCTTGCGGGCGTGGAAGCCGGGAAAGGGGCCCCGGCCAAAGCGGATCGCGACGTCATAGCGTTCGCGCACGAGATCGACGGCCTGATCCGACGCCGAAACCAGGACCTGGATGTCGGGATGGCGCTCGTTGAACAGGTGCAGACGCGGCACCAGCCAGCGGGCGGCGAACGAATGCATGGCGGTG
Organism: Phenylobacterium sp.; assembly: GCF_965284355.1. Taxonomy (NCBI): domain Bacteria; kingdom Pseudomonadati; phylum Pseudomonadota; class Alphaproteobacteria; order Caulobacterales; family Caulobacteraceae; genus Phenylobacterium; species Phenylobacterium sp. The sequence goes on from NZ_OZ260078.1 coordinate 2,589,525, forward strand.
ACGGCCAGGACACCCGGCCGTTCCGCCCGCACATCGGCCACCGCCTCCTCCAGCCGGCTGAGACCCTGACGCACCCCGGTGGCCAGTCGCCGCCCCGTGTCGGTCAGGCGGACGGCACGGTTGAAACGCTCGAACAGCCGTACGGCCAGCTCGGTCTCCAGCGCCTTGATCTGGCGGCTGACGGCGCCGGGGGTGATCGCCAGTTCTTCCGCAGCCTGCAGGAAGCTCTCGTGCCGCGCCGCCGCCTCGAACACCCGCAGCGCGGTGAGCGGGAGACGGCTCATGTCACGAACAGGTGCTTCGACGGGCAGAGGTCGGCGACCGGGCACCGTTCGCACCTGGGGCGCCGGGCGACGCAGACGTAGCGGCCGTGCAGGATCAGCCAGTGATGCGCGCGGGTGAGGGCCGGCTCGGGGACGATGGCCATCAACTCGGCCTCGACCTTGTCGGGCGTCTTGCCGGTGGAGAGGCCCAGGCGGTGGCTGACGCGGAAGACGTGGGTGTCGACGGCGATGGCGGGCTCGATGCGCAGCTCGTTCAGCACCACCGAGGCGGTCTTGCGGCCGACGCCGGGCAGGGCCTGGAGCTGTTCGCGGACCAGGGGCACCTCGCCGCCATGGCTTTCAATCAGGATCTCGGCCATCCGGATCACGTTCTTGGCCTTCATGTTGTAGAGGCCGATCGAGCTGATGAAGGATTTCAGGCCATCCTCGCCCAGCGCCAGCATCTTGTGCGGCGTGTCGGCGACGGCGAAGAGCCTGGCGGTCGCCTTGTTGACCGAGACGTCGGTGGCCTGGGCCGACAGCGCCACGGCGACGACCAGTTCATAGGGGCTGGCGTAGTCCAGCTCGGTGCGCGGGTCGCTCTCCTGGCTCTCGAACCGCTCGAACAGCTCGGCGATCCGCGCGGCCTCCGCCGGCTTGAGTTTCTTGCGGGGGGCGGGTTTTGCCATGCGGGGAACATGCTGTGCGTCTGGGCGCGGGTTCAAGCGCCGTGCGGCGGTAGCGCCCCCTCCACCACTTCGTGGTCCCCCTCCCCCATTGGCAGGGGGAGGAATTCAAGCGGAACGGTCGGCCACAGTTCCTCACCCGCTCGCGGGGGAGGGGGACCGCGAAGCGGTGGAGGGGGCGCTGGGCTACCCGCGATCCACCGCGAACGGCCCGAAGGCCTGCTGGACCGGCATCAGCTCCAGCGTGTTGACGTTGATGTGGGCCGGCAGCTTCAGCACGCTCTCGCAGACCAGGGCGACGTCGTCGGCGCTCATGGCGTGGACGCCCTTGTACACGTTGTCGGCCTTCTCCTGGTCGCCGGCGAAACGGACCACCGAGAACTCGGTCTCCGCCATGCCGGGTTCGATGGAGGTCACTCGCACCTTCGTGCCGATCAGGTCGGCGCGCAGGTTCAGCGAGAACTGGCGCACGAAAGCCTTCGTGGCGCCGTACACATTGCCGCCCGGATACGGGTAGCTCGCCGCCACCGACGAGAGGTTCAGCACGTCGCCGCGGTTGCGGGCCACCATGCCGGGCAGGACGGCGCGGGTGATGCGGACCAGCCCGGTGACGTTGGTGGCGATCATCGTCTCCCAGTCGCTGAGCGAGGCCTCGTGGGCCTTGCCCAGGCCCAGGGCCAGGCCCGCGTTGTTGTAGAGGATGTCGATGGCCCCGAAGGCGGCCGGCAGGCTGGGCAGCAGGCCGGCGATGGACGCCTCGGAGGTGACGTCCAGCTCGCGAGTCACCAGGCGATCCGTCGCCAGGTCCTTCGCCAGCGCCTCCAGCCGCGCGGCGCGCCGGCCGGTGGCGATCACCTGGCCGCCCGCGGCCACGATCCGCCGCGCCATGGCCTCGCCGAACCCCGAGGTCGCGCCCGTTACGAGGGCGATCCGGCCCTCCGCCCAGTTGTCCGCCATCATCCGACCTTCGCCACTGAATCCACGATCGCCATCGCCGCATCCCGCCCGATCAGCCGTTCGACGATCCAGGCCGCGAGGTCCTGTGTGGCCAGGCAGCCGCCGCCCGTGGCGAGGTTGCCGTGAACCACGAAGGGCCGCCGCTCGGTCCTGACGCCCATGGCCTCAAGCTCGGCGAAGACGCTGGGATAGGTGGTTGCGCTGAGGCCGTCCAGCAGGCGCAGCGCCGCCAGGATCAGGACGCCGGAGTCGATGGCCGCGACCAGCTGCCGCGCCGGGTCCAGGTTCAGCGCGCCCAGGAACGCCGGGTCCTTGATCTTCAGCCGGCTGCCGGGGCCGCTGACGATGAAGATGGCGTCGGCGCCTGCCGCCCAGTCCAGCGGCTCGTGGCGGTCGATGGCCAAGCCCGAGTACGAGGTGATGCGCGGCGCGTCGGCGCAGATGCGGACGTCCCACTCGCCCGGATAGGCGGCGTAAGTCGGGTCCTTGACGCGGTAGAACAGGTCCCAGGGCATGAACAGGTCCACGTCGGTAAACCCCTCGAACGCCACTATCGCGATCTTCATGCGCACCCCTCCAGCCCGGTTCCGTTTGGACGCCCGATGTGGGGCAGGCGGCGTGCGCGGCGCAGAGCCAGTTCGCAGCCTGTGGACTTGCCGGCCACGAGGGTCTTAACGTCCGCCGGCATGACGCACGGCGCGCTCTACATGGATGCGGAGATCAAGCCGAACCGCTCGCTGTCGGAGCGGGGCTTCATCATCCTGATCTCGGTCATCACCGCGGCCAATGTGGCGTCCGCGGCGGTGTTCGTGCGGATGGGAGCCCACTGGGTGCTTCCGTTCCTGGGTATCGACGTGCTGGCGATCGTCGTGGCGTTCATCGCCAGCTACCGGTCGGGGCGGATCATCGAGCGGATCCAGGTCAGCCCCGGCGCGGTGCGCGTCACCTGGGAGGGCCCGCGAGACAGCCGGATCGTCTGGGAAAGCCCCACCGCCTTCACCCGCATCACCGTGGAGAAGGACGAAGAAGACCGGGTCATGGCCCTGCACCTGGCGCTCTCGGGCCGCGAGACGCCCGTGGCCGCGGCCCTGAGCCCCGGCGAGCGGGGCGAGTTCGCCAAGGCCCTCGAAGACGCCATCTGGCGCGCCCGCCGACATCGCGACTGATCAGCGCCATTGAAAGTCGTTTAGTTCTAAGTTACATCTAGTTTAGCACTAAACGGAATGATGCGATGCCGACACGCCGGACGGTCCTGGAAGTTCTGATCGGAGGCGGCGCCCTGGCCATCGGGGGCTGCGCCTCCGGCAGCGGTCCCGATCCCGCGGCGGCCTGGCGCAATCCCGGCGCGGGCGAGCGTGATCCGCGCCGCTGGGCCCTGGCGCACGCGATCCTCGCGCCCAACCCGCACAATCGCCAGCCCTGGCTGGTCGACCTGCCCGGGACGGACGAGATCGTCTTCTATGCCGACACCACCCGCCTGCTGCCGGCCACCGATCCGCCCAACCGCCAGATCACGCTCGGCTGCGGGGCGTTCCTCGAACTTCTGGACCTGGCGGCGCGCGAGCGCGGCTTGCGGGCCGACATCACGCTCTGGCCTCAGGGGGAGCCGCAGCCGGTGCTGGACGCACGCCCCGTGGCGCACGTGCGGCTGGCCGCCGACGGCGCGGTGAAGCCCGATCCGCTTTTCCGCCAGATCACCGCCCGGCACACCAGTCGCGAGGCCTACGACCTGTCGTCGCCGCCCGCCGCCGCCGACCTCGCCCGCGTGGTCGCCGTCGCGCCGTCGCCCCTTACGGCCGCGGCGGTCGCCGACAAGGCCGGGGTCGCACGCCTCATCGACATCGGCGCGCGCGGCTTTGCGCGCGAGATGACCACCGCCGACGCGGCCCAGGAATCGGCGCGGCTGACGCGGATTGGTCCCGCCGAGATCGCCCGTCACCGGGACGGCATCGCGCTCAAGGGGCCGTTCCTGGAGGGCATGGCGGCGATCGGCCTGCTGACGCGCGAGACGATGGGCGACCCAAACTCATTCGCCACCCGTAGCGCCATCGACATGTTCGCCAAGACCATCGCCGCAACCCCCGCCTTCGTCTGGCTGAAGGGGCCCGACAACAGCCGCGCGACCCAGATCGCGAGCGGCCGGGCCTATGCGCGCATGCACTTGACGGCGACCGCGCTGGGCCTGTCGATGCAGCCTTGGAGCATGACGCTGCAGGAGTTCCCCGAGATGGCCGAACTGTATCGCGAGACCCAGGCCGCCCTGGGCGCGAGCCCGCGGGCGCCGCTGCAGATGCTGGTCCGGATCGGCAAGGCCAAGCCCGTGGAGCCTGCGCCGCGTCGAGGCCTCGCCCAGCATATCCGGGCATGACGCCGCCGAACGACCCGACGGCCTTCGTCTTCTTCAACGAGGTCGCGATCATCGAGCACCTGTCCCGCACCGCCGCCGAGCGCGTCCTGCCGGAAGGGCTGTCGCTGGCCGGATTCACGGTGCTGAACCACATGGTCCGGCTGGGTCACGAACGTCGGGCCCCGGCGCAGATCGCCAACGCCGTGCAGGTGACCAAGGGCGCCATGACGGGGACGCTGAAGCGGCTCGAGGCAGGCGGATGGGTCCGCGTCGAACCCGATCCCGATGACGGGCGCGGCAAGACCGTGACCGTCACGCCCGCGGGACGGGCGGTGCGCGAGGCCGCGATCGCCAACCTGAGCCCGCTCTTCAGCGAACTGCTCCGCGAGGTGGACCTGGAGGCGCTGGCCGCCGTGCTGCCGACCCTGCAGCATGTGCGCCGGGTGCTGGACGCCGCGCGGGATTAGGCTCCGACCGCGGCCTTCAGCGCCTCGAGGCGGCGATCGTCGGCGGGGTGGGTGGAGATCACTTCCGCAGGTTTCGCCGCATCCGCCGAGCGCGCGATCATCCGCTCCCAGAAGCGGATCGCGGCCGTCGGGTCCTTGCCGGCCTTGCGCATGAGATCAACGCCCACGCGGTCGGCCTCCAGCTCGTGCTTGCGGGAGTAGGGCAGGATCACGCCCAGAGTCGCGCCGACGCCCAGCGCCGCGCCGATTTCGTCGGTCCACTCGCCCGCCTCCTGGGCGATCAGCATCTGGGCGACGGCGACGCCGGCCTTCACTGCGACCTCCTGGCTCATCCGCTCGGCGGAGTGACGGGCGATGACATGGCCCACCTCGTGACCCAGGACCGAGGCGACCTCGTCGTCGCTGCCGGCCAGCTCCAGGAGGCCCCTGAAGAACCCCACCTTGCCGTTCGGCAGCACGAAGGCGTTGAGCTCGGGGCTGTCCAGAACCTTGAACGACCAGTCGAGGTCGTTCCGGCCCGACGCCCTCACCAGCGGCGCGCCGATGCGGGCCAGCCGGGCATGGGCGGCGGGATCGGCCACCGGCGGGACCTTGGCCACCACCTCGTCCCAGGTCTGGTCGGCGAAGCTCACCAGCTGGGCGTCGTCCACCAGCACCAGCTGCTTGCGCCCGGTGGCGGCGTTCTCGCTGCAGCCGGCAAGGCCGGCCGCGCCCAGCGCCGCCATGAACCCCCGCCGGGAAAAGCAGCGGCCGCACATCAGAGGATGAACTTCGACAGGTCGGCGTTCTTCGACAGCTCGCCGATGCGGCCCTGCACATAGTCCGCGTCGATGGTGATGGTCTCGCCCGTGCGGTCGGCGGCGGTGAAGCTGATATCCTCCATCACCCGCTCGAGCACCGTCTGCAGCCGGCGCGCGCCGATGTTCTCGACCGCGCCGTTCACGGCCACGGCGGCGTCCGCCAGGGCGTCGTAGGCATCTTCGGAGAAGCTCAGCGTCACGCCCTCGGTGGCGAGCAGCGCCTGATGCTGGCGGATCAGATTGGCCTCGGGCTCGACCAGGATCCGGCGCATGTCCTCGCGGGTCAGCGCCTTCAGCTCCACCCGGATGGGCAGGCGGCCCTGCAGTTCGGGCAGCAGGTCGGACGGCTTGGCCACATGGAACGCGCCCGAGGCGATGAAGAGGATGTGGTCCGTCTTCACGGGACCGTGCTTGGTGGAGACGGTGGTGCCCTCGATCAGCGGCAGCAGGTCGCGCTGCACGCCCTCGCGGCTCACGTCGGCGCCCGCGCGGTCCTGGCGGCTGGCCACCTTGTCGATCTCGTCCAGGAAGACGATCCCCTCGTTCTCGGCCAGGGCCAGGGCCTCGGTGGTCAGCGCCTCCTGGTCGACCAGCTTGTCGCTCTCCTCGGCGATCAGCGGGGCCCAGGCGCCGGAGACGATGGTCTTGTGGGTCTTGGTGCGGCCGCCGAACGCCTTGCCCAGCATATCGCCGAGATTGAGCATGCCCATGTTGGGCTGGCCCGGGATGTCCATCATCGGCAGCGACGGCGCGCTCTCGGCCAGCTGCAGCTCGACCTCCTTGTCGTCCAGCTCGCCGGCCCGGAGCTTCTTGCGGAAGCTCTCGCGGGCGGCGGTAGACCCAGGGCCGGTGAGGGCGTCCAGGATACGCTCCTCGGCGGCGGCCTCGGCCCGGGCGCGCACGCCCGCGCGGCGCTTGTCGCGCACCATGGCGATGGCGCTTTCGACCAGGTCGCGGACGATCTGGTCCACGTCACGGCCGACGTAGCCCACCTCGGTAAACTTGGTGGCCTCGACCTTCAGGAACGGCGCCTGGGCCAGCTTCGCCAGCCGGCGGGCGATCTCGGTCTTCCCGACGCCGGTGGGGCCGATCATCAGGATGTTCTTGGGCGTCACCTCGTCGCGCAGATCATCGGGCACGCGGCGCCGACGCCAGCGGTTGCGCAGGGCCACGGCCACGGCCTTCTTGGCCTCGTTCTGGCCGACGATGTAGCGGTCGAGTTCGGAGACGATTTCGCGGGGGGAAAATTCGGTCATGTGTCCGATCAGATAGTCACGAGGCGGGGGCTGCGACAGGCGGCGTCTTCAATGGCGGCGCGGGCAGCAGCACGTCGTACAGCAGCCGCCAGCCCGCCTTGTCGTCGCGCCAGACGCGGACGTAGTGCGCGCGCTGGGCCGAGCCGTCCTGCGCCGTCCACGCCGCGGCCCCGTAGGTCCAGGCCAGGTCGCCGGCGCTGGAGGCCGAACCGCCCAGCGGCGAGAACGCGATGGATGCGGCGCGCGTGGCCAGCTCGGCCTCGATCTCGGCGCGGTTGGCGGGCGGTTTGGCGCGGGATCCCACGATCCGGCCGTCCTCGGCGACGACGGCCAGGTAGGCGGCCTTCACGTCGGTCTTCGCCGCGTCGTGCAGCGCCCGCTCGGCCGCGGCGACCTCGGCCATGGCCTTGGCGGGCGATCCCGCCCGGCGGGTCGAGAGTCTGGCGTAGGCGGCAGGTGAGTCCTTGGGCTCGGCCCCCGTCATGTCGCTGGGCGGACCGCCGTCGTAGAGCCACTTCCAGGAGCCGTCCGGCTGCTTGCCCCAGACGGTGAAGTAGTAGCCGCGCGGCTGGCCGTCGAAGGTATAGGGCCCGGTGGTGAAGCCCAGGTCGCCCGAGCGCGCGATCCCCGCCCACAGCGGCCACCACACGAGCGGCTTGCCCTTAGGCCGCGGCTCGCCGAACGCCGCCCTGGCCAGGATCGGCTCAGGGCCGAAGACGATGCCGTCGGGCGCCGAATGCTTGAAGAAGCTGGCCTGCACGCCGAGCTCGAGCCCGTCGGCCGCGAAGGCTCGTTCCGCGGCGACCACCGGGGCGGGCGTGATCTCGGCGGCGAGGGCGGGGGAGGCGAGGAGAAGGGCCGCCAGCAGGGCCGCGATCCACCCTCCCTCCCTTGATGAGGAGGGACAGATCGCGAAGCGATCAGGGTGAGGCAGTGTGGGCCAGACCTGAGACGTCGGTGAGGATCGCAACTCCCTCACCCTGGCCGCTGGCGCGGCCTGTCCCTCCCCATCAAGGGAGGGAGGCTCACAGCACCTCAACCGTCAGGCTCCCGTTGGTGTAGACGCAGATGTCCGCGGCGATCGCCATGGCCTTGCGGGCGACCTCTTCGGCGTCCAGGCCCTCGACGTCGACCAGGGCCCGCGCCGCCGCCAGCGCATAGTTCCCGCCCGAGCCGATGGCGGCCACGCCGTGCTCGGGCTCCAGTACGTCGCCGACCCCGGTGACGGTGAGGATCTGGTCCTTGTCGGCCACGATCAGCATGGCTTCGAGGCGGCGCAGGTAGCGATCGGTGCGCCAGTCCTTGGCGAGGTCGACGCAGGCGCGGGCCAGCTGCTCGGGGTACTGCTCCAGCTTGGCCTCGAGGCGCTCGATGAGGGTGAAGGCGTCGGCCGTGGAGCCCGCGAAGCCGGCGATCACCCGCCCGCCCGCCAGGGTGCGCACCTTCTTCGCCGTGCCCTTGACGATGGTGGGGCCCATGGAGACCTGGCCGTCGCCGGCGACGACGGTCTTCCCCCCTTTGCGCACCGCCAGGATCGTGGTGCCGTGCCAGTCCGGAAAGCTTGAGTTATCTGCCATCCGGGCCGATGTGAGGACCCCGCACACCGAGGTCAAGTGAATGAGTTTCACGGATGACGAGATCGAACGCTACGCGCGGCACCTTGTGCTGCGCGAGGTGGGCGGTCCGGGCCAGCAGAAGCTGAAGGCCGCCAGCGTGCTGATCGTGGGCGCGGGCGGGCTGGGCGCTCCGGCGGCGCTGTACCTGGCGGCGGCGGGCGTCGGCACGATCCTCCTGGCCGATCCCGACGAGGTGGATGTCTCGAACCTGCAGCGCCAGGTGATCTACGACTCCGACGATCTGGGGCGCGCGAAGGTCGAGGCCGCCGCCGACCGGCTGCACGCGCTGAACCCGCACGTGTTCGTGGCGGGCTTCAACGGGGCGTTCAGCGCCGAGACCGCCGACGAGCTGGTCGACGGCGTCGACCTGGTCCTGGACGGCACCGACGACTTCGGCGTGCGGTTCTGCGTGAACGAGGCCTGTGTGCGCCACGGCAAGCCGCTGATCTCCGGCGCCATCGGCCGCTGGACCGGGCAGGTGGGCGTGTTCGGCCGACAGCCCTGCTACCGCTGCCTGGTGCCCGAGATCCCGCCCGACGCGGAGACCTGCACCGCCGTCGGCGTGGTGGGGGCGCTGGCGGGCGTGGTCGGCTCGATGATGGCCCTGGAAGCCGTGAAACTTCTCACCGGCGCGGGCGAGCCGCTGGCCGGCCGCCTGCTGATCTACGACGCCCTGGCGGCCGAGACCCGCACCGTCCGCGTGGCGGGCGATCCGGAGTGTCCGGTGTGTGGGAAATTCTCCCTCCCTTGATGGGGAGGGACAGATCCCATCCCGCCCCAAGGGCGGGCTGCGTACAAGGAAGCGCCGGGTCGCCGAGCGACCCGGTGGGCGATCAGGGTGGGGGAGTGGCGATCCTCACCAACGTCGGCGCTCGTGCCCCCCTCTTCCTCACCCTGGCCGCTGGCGCGGCCTGTCCCTCCCCATCAAGGGAGGGAGGTCAGATGTGCTTGCCCACAAACCCGGTCATCTGGGTGAGGATCGTCTTCCACGTCTCGTCCGACCAGTTGCGGTGGCCTTCGCCCTTGATCTCGACGTGTTCGCAGGTCTTGCCGGCCGCCTTCAGGGCCTTGGCCATCAGCCGGGACTGGCGGGGGTCGACGATGGTGTCCTCGGTCCCGTGGATCAGCAGCACCGGCGCGGTGATCTCGGCGGCGCGGCGGGCGGGCGAGGCGCGCACCAGCAGCTCCTGGTCGGTCTTGGGGTTGCCCATCGAGCCGCACCAGTAGGCGTAAGCGGGGCTGTCGGCGCCGTCCTCGCGCCGGGAGAACGCCAGCGCCTCGATCAGGTCGGCGTCGCCGGCGATCGAGACCACCGCCTTATACATCGACGGCTGCCGCACGGCGCCCATCAGCGCCGCATAGCCGCCGTAGCTGGCGCCGCAGATCGCCAGCCGCTTCGGATCGGCGCGGCCTGAGGCGATGACCTGGGCGACCGCGTCCTCGACGTCGTCCTGCATGCGGTCGGCCCACTGGCGGCGGCCCAGCTCGGCGAACGCCTTGCCGTAGCCCCCCGAGCCCCGGAAGTTCGGCTGCAGCACCAGCCAGCCTTGGGCCGCCAGCGCCTGGACCGTGACGTCGTAGTCCAGGTAGTCGCGAATCTCGGGCCCGCCGTGCGGCAGCACCACCATCGGCTGCGGGCCCTTGCCGCCGTGGATCGGCGTGGTCAGGTAGCTTGTGATCTCGGCGCCGTCGCGGGTCCTCACCTTGAGCGCCTCGGTGCGGGCCAGACGGTCGGGTCGCAGCCAGGGCTTGGCGTGGCCCACGTACTCCAGCGCCCGCGTCTGGCGATCGTAGACCTGGAAACAGCCCGGCTCCTGCGGGCCGCTCACCTTGAGCAGCAGGCGCTTGTGGTCCTGGTCGATGTCGTAGAGCTGGACGTTGCAGCTGTCCTTCAGCGCCCGGTTGATCGCCTTGAAGTGGGCGCCCAGCGACGGGTCGTTGAACTGGTAGTTCAGCCGGTCGTCCCAATAGGCGCCGCCGACATAACGCAGGTTCTCGTCCACGAAGGCCGACTGCAGGTCGCGGTCGGGCCGCTCGGCGATCACCTCGCCGAAGTCGAGGGTGGCGATATCGAAGGTGCGGATGACGCTGGTGTCCTTGCCATCCATCCGCTGGCAGACGAGGAACACGCCCGCCTTCTGGGTGGGCGCCACGACGTCGAAGTCGGGCAGCTTCTTCATCTCGTTGAGCCGCGACTTGCGGATCAGCTTCCACTCGGTCTCGCCGGGCGCGCGGCCATAGACCCAGCCGATGGTGCCGCGGGCGTTGGCGTCCATGCGCAGCATCGGCACCCCGCCCTGGGTGAGCCACGACTGGGTCGTGACCCCGCCCTGTTCCATCAGCGTGGCCTCGCCCGTGTAGACGTCGACCTTGTAGAGCCCGTAGCTGCCACGGCTGTCGTTCCAGGCCTGCATGAGGATCGCGCGGGGGTCGTCCTTCAGGAAATCGACGACGTGGCTGGTGTCGAAGCCCTGTTTCAGCAGGCCCTTGGCGCCCGCGAACATGATCACCGAGTCCTGGCCCTTGAGGTCCACCGAGATCACCCGACGCACGGGGATCGGCACGAAAGTGTTGTAGAACCAGACGCCGTAAGGGGCGCCCTTCTCGTCGCGGTAGAAGGTGATCCAGATCAGCAGGCGTTCGTCGTTGGCCCACTCGATCTGGCGCACGTCCTGCTCGCCGATCAGGGCGATGGACGGCTGCGCCGCGAGGTCCGACATCTTCGACAGCGCCACGTAGGCGGTGGTCTTGCCGTCCTTCACCTGGGTCCGGAGGATCGCCAGCTGCTCGCCGTCGGGCGAGATGGCCGCGTCGTGGACATGCGGCGCCTGGAGCAGCTCGTCGATGCTGGGGGGCGTGGGTTCGGCGACCTGTGCGCGCGCCGCCGCCGCCGACGCCAGCGCGGGCGCGGCGGCTCCGACGGCGATCATCGAACGGCGGGTCAGCATCAGGCGGCGGGAAGCCCCGTAACTCAGTTACGGAATTGTCTCTGGGAGCGGGCGAACGTCAATCTGTCGGGGACTGCGACGCGACGAACGGCGCGCCGCTAAAGCATCTGCGGCAGGACCCGGTCGGGCGGGCGGTGGCCGTCCATCCAGGTCTTGATGTTGATGATCACCTTCTCGCCCATGTCGACGCGGGCCTCGACGGTGGCCGAGCCCATGTGCGGCAGCAGCACCGCCTGGGGCAGCTTGAGGAGCTTGGGGTTGATCCGCGGCTCCTGCTCGAAGACGTCGAGGCCGCAGCCGGCGATCTTGCCGTCGGCCAGCAGGTCGGCCAGCGCCTGTTCGTCGATGATGGAGCCGCGGGCGGTGTTGATCACCACCGCATGGGGCTGCAGCAGGCGAAGCCGGCGGGCCGAGAGCAGGTGGTAGGTGGAGGGCGTGGCCGGCGTGTGCACCGAGACGATGTCCACCCGGGCCAGCATCTGGTCCAGCGAGTCCCAGTAGGTGGCTTCCAGCTCGTCCGAGACCACGTGGCTGACGGGCTTTCGGTTGTGATAGTGGATCTGCAGGCCGAACGCCTTGGCGCGGCGCGCCACCGAGGCGCCGATCCGGCCCATCCCGATGATCCCCAGCCGCTTGCCGGTGATGCGGCGACCCAGCATCCAGGTGGGGGCCCAGCCAGTGAACTCGCCCGACTGCACCGCGTTCGCGCCTTCGACCACCCGGCGCAGGGTGGCCATGATCAGCGTCATGGTCAGGTCGGCGGTGTCCTCGGTCAGCACGCCCGGCGTGTTGGTGACGATGATGCCCTTGGCGTTGGCGGCGGCCACGTCGATGTGATCCACGCCCGCGCCGAAGTTGGCGATCAGCTTCAGCCGCTCGCCGGCCTTCTCGATCAGGCCGGCGTCGATCTTGTCGGTGATCGTGGACGACAGCACGTCGCAGCGCCCGACGGCTTCGATGAGCTGCTTTCGGCTCATCGGCTCGTCGGAGATGTTCAATTCGGTGTCGAAAAGCTCCCGCATCCGGGTCTCGACCGGATCCGGCAGTTTGCGGGTGACGATGACTTTCGGCTTGCGGGTCGGCATGTGCCTACGGGAAAAAGGTCGGGCGACGTCCGCCTCGATCTGAGGGGCGCGGCGCGCTGAATTGCGGAACCCTTAGCAGGGGGGCCACGCACGGCCAAGGCGAGGCGAAGGGTTGAGTACCTCTAGGGGAAGCAGGCTGGGGATCGTGGCGCTGGCCGTGCTGGTCCTCGCAGGCCCGGCCGCGGCCGCTGACCGTCCGACTCCCTCGGGCTACGCCGTGCCACGCTATGTGACGCTGAAGTTCGGCAAGGTGAACGCGCGCGCCGGCCCCGGCGACGATCATCGCCTGCTGTGGGTCTACCGCACCAAGGGCCTGCCGGTGCAGGTGGTGGCCGAGACCAGCGAGTGGCGGCGCGTGTGCGACCCCGAGGGCGGGCTGGCCTGGGTGCACAAGCGCGTGACCGACGGCCGGCGCGCGGTGATCAACCTGCAGAATCGCCCCGCGCCCCTTTACCGCAAGCCCAAGGCCGGGGCGGAGACGGCGGCGTTCCTCAACGTCCGGGCGATGGCGGCGCTGGACCGCTGCGAGAAGGGCTGGTGCAAGGTCAAGGCCGACGGCGCCTCGGGCTGGTCCCGCCAGGGCGCGCTTTGGGGAACCGCCGACCCACCGCAGTGTCGTTGAGGCCTGCGCCTCCGATTCTCAAGAAAAACGGCTTTTAGTTCAAAGACATGAAGACGTTCTCTTCGCGGAACCGGGGGCCGCTTTTGCGGAACGCGCTCCGGCGTGCTAGGCCCGGCGCCTCTGTCGGACTGCAGGACCATCGTTGATGACCGCCTTCGTGCCCAAGGGCCACTACAGCTACGAGGAACTCCTCGCGTCGGGACGCGGCGAGCTGTTCGGCCCGGGCAACGCCCAGCTGCCGGCGCCTCCGATGCTGATGTTCGACCGCATCACGACGATCAACGCGGACGGCGGCCAGCACGGCAAGGGCTATGTCGAGGCCGAACTGGATATCCATCCCGACCTCTGGTTCTTCGCCTGCCATTTCATCAACGACCCGGTGATGCCGGGCTGCCTGGGCCTGGACGCCATGTGGCAGCTGGTCGGTTTCTTCCTGGGCTGGAACGGCGCGCCGGGTCGCGGCCGCGCCCTCGGCTCGGGCGAAGTCCGGTTCTTCGGCGAGGTGACCCCCGACATCAAGAAGGTCACCTACAAGATCGAAATGAAGCGCGTGATCCTGCGCCGGCTGGTCATGGGCATCGGCGACGGGGTTCTCCTGGCCGACGGAAAGCCCATCTATGAGGCCAAGGATCTTCGCGTGGGCCTCTTCAAGCCCAGCGAACGGGTCTGAGTGGGAGGAGACGGTCTGATGCGCCGCGTCGTCGTGACCGGGATGGGCATTGTCTCGTCCATCGGCAACAACACCAATGAAGTCCTGGCCTCCTTGCGCGAGGCGAAGTCGGGCGTGACCGCCGCGCCCGAGTACGCCGAACTGGGATTTCGCTGCCAGGTGCATGCGCCGCCGCGCATCGGCTGGGAGGCGATGGTCGACCGTCGCGCCGCCCGATTCCTGGCCCAGGGCACGGGCTTCAGCCACATCGCCATGGAGCAGGCGATCGCGGACTCGGGCCTCGAGGAGTCGGAAGTCTCCCACGAGCGCACCGGCCTGATCGTGGGCTCGGGCGGCCCGTCCACCCGGTCGATCATCGAGGCGGCCGAGACCGCGAAGACCCGTGGCCCCAAGCGGGTTGGTCCGTTCGCAGTGCCCAAGGCGATGAGCTCGGGCCCGTCGGCCACGCTCGCCACCTGGTTCAAGATCCGCGGCCTGAACTTCTCGATCAGCTCGGCCTGCGCCACCTCTACCCACTGCATCGGCTCGGCCTACGAACAGATCCTGATGGGCAAGCAGGACGTGGTGTTCGCCGGCGGCACGGAAGAGCTGGACTGGACCCTGTCGGTGCTGTTCGACGCGATGGGCGCCATGGCGTCCAAGTTCAACGACCGGCCCGAAGTGGCCTCCAGAGCCTATGACGCCGATCGCGACGGCTTCGTGATCGCCGGCGGCGCCGGCATCGTGGTGCTGGAAGAGTACGAACGCGCCAAGGCGCGCGGGGCCAAGATCTACGGCGAGATCGTCGGCTATGCCGCAAACTCGGACGGCTTCGACATGGTCGCGCCGTCGGGCGAGGGCGCCGCGCGCTGCATGCGCCTGGCCAACGCCGACAATCGCACGATCGACTACCTGAACCCGCACGGCACCGGCACCCCGGTGGGCGACGTGAAGGAGATGGAGGCGGTCCGCGCCGTGTTCGGCGACCACGCGCCGCTGATCTCGTCGACCAAGTCGCTGACCGGCCACAGCCTGGGCGCCGCGGGCGCTCAGGAGGCGATCTATTCGCTGCTGATGCTGAACAACGGCTTCGCCGCCGAGAGCGCCCACATCGAAAACCTGGACCCGGCCTTCGCCGACCTGCCGATCGTGCGCCAGCGCATCGACAAGCCGCTGGAAACGGTGATGAGCAACAGCTTCGGGTTCGGCGGCACGAACGGCTGCCTGGTGATGGCGCGGGCCTAGTGGCCGGCGAGATCCCGCGGCCGCCCGACAAGCCGCGGGACTACGAGTGCTGCAAGCGCGGCTGCTGCCCGTGCATCTTCGACTACTACTACGACGCCCTCGAGCGCTGGGAACAGCGCGTCGAGGCGCTGGGGCACGATCCGAAGGAAGTGCTGAAGCGCTTTCCCTCCCCCTAGTCAGAGCATCCTGGCCGCTGGCGCGGCCTGTCCCGCCCCATTAAGGGAGGGAAACGAACGAGGGAGAACCACGCCGTGGCCGACGAGTATCAGATGCCGACCGGGACCCTGATGAAGGGGAAGAAGGGCGTCATCACGGGGGTCGCCAACCACCAGTCCATCGCCTGGGGTATCGCCAGTCAGCTGGCCGCCCAGGGCGCCGAGCTCGCCTTCCTGCACCTGCCGGGCATGGAGCGCCGGGTGACGCCGCTGGCCGAGAGCGTGAACGCGAAGCTGATCGCGCCGGCCGACGTCACCGACGACGCGGCCATGGACGAGGCCTTCGGCAAGGTGGCCGACACCTTCGGCCAGATCGACTTCTTCCTCCACGCCATCGCCTTCGCCAACAAGGACGAGCTGAAGGGCAGCTTCGTGGACAACACCACCCGCGAGGGCTTCCTGCGGGCGATGAACATCTCGGCGTTCAGTTTCGTCGACTGCGCCCGGCGCGCGGCGGCCCTGATGCCCGAGACCGGCGGCTCGATCGTGACGCTCACCTACATGGGCTCGGAGCGGGCGATCCCGAACTACAACACCATGGGCGTGGCCAAGGCCGCTCTGGAGGCCGCCACCCGCTACGCGGCGCGCGACCTGGGACCCAAGGGCATCCGGGTGAACGCGCTGTCGCCAGGGGCGATGAAGACGCTCTCGCTGGCCGGCATCTCCGGCGGCCGCGGCATGCTGGCCAAGGGCCGCTCGCTGTCGGCCATGAAGGAAGACACCTCGATGGAAGGCGTCGCCGGCGCGGCGCTGTGGCTGCTGTCCGACCTGGGCAGGTCGACCACCGGCGAAGTCGTCCACGTGGACGCCGGCTTCCACATCATGGGCTTCTCGGACGACGAAGAGACCGAAGCCTAGAGCGTGACCGCGCTTAGCTGAATCGGGATTCCGGGTTTGGGCGGATCATGATTCAAGATGTGGGCTGGATGGGAGGCCAGCTCGCATGGGTCGACCCTACTCGCTTGATCTGCGGGATCGAGTGGCGCGCTTCGTGGTGGCGGGCGGGACGTGCCGTGAGGCGGCGGAGCGGTTCGGGGTCGGGGTGGCGACGGCGGTGCGCTGGTCGCAGCGTCTGCGGAGCGAAGGCAGCGCCGCAGCGCGGCGGATGGGCGGTCATCGGCCGCTGGTGCTGGCGGGCGAGCGGGACTGGCTGCTGGCGCGGATCGCGGAGCAGCCGGACCTGACGCTCCGGGCGATCCAGGCCGAGCTCGCCGACCGCGGCGTGGTTGTGAGCTACGACGCGGTGTGGCGTTTCTACCTGCGCCAGGGCGTGACCTTCAAAAAAAAGCCTGCACGCCATCGAGCAGGACCGACCGGACGTGGCCAGGAAGCGGGACCGCTGGCGACGCCATCAGGGCCGGCTTGATCCGCGCCGCCTGGTCTTCATCGACGAGACTTGGGCGAAGACCAACATGACCCGCACCCACGGCCGCTGCGCGCGTGGCCAGCGGCTGGTCGGCAAGGTTCCTCACGGCCACTGGAAGACCCTGACCTTCCTGGCCGCACTGCGATGCGATCGGATCGACGCGCCCTTCGTCCTGGATGGGCCGATCAACGGCGAGTGGTTCCGGGCCTACGTCGAACAGGTCCTCGTCCCGACGCTCGCCCCCGGCGATGTGGTGATCATGGACAACCTCGGCAGCCACAAGGGCAAGGCCGTCCGCCAGGCCATCCGGCGCGCCGGCGCGCACCTGATTTTCCTGCCGCCCTACAGCCCCGACCTGAACCCCATCGAACAGGTCTTCGCCAAGCTGAAGACCCTCCTGCGCAAAGCCGCCGAGCGCACCGTCGAAGCCACCTGGCGACGCATCGGCCTCCTCCTCGACCACTTCTCAGCCGCCGAGTGTGCCAACTACCTCGTCAACTCCGGATACGCTCCATGCTGAAGCGGTCACGCTCTAGAGCGCATCCCGCCGAGGATGAGCCACTGCAGGCGACAAGGATGCGCTCCAGCAGGAAGACGACGAGCCCGTGTCTCCCGCTCGGCTTTATTAAAGCCAAGGGGGACGGGCTCTAGGGCGCGTAGGCGCGCATGAAGCGCGTGGCGGCTTCCACCGCCACACGCTCGATTTCGGCGTCGGTCAGGTCGACCGGCTGGCCCATCAGGGTGGCGGTCTGGAAGCGGCCCAGCACCATGCCGCCGAAGAACTCCGCGGCCTCCAGCGGGTCGGGGCATGACAGGCGCCCCGCGGCGTTCTCCAGGCGCAGGAAGTCGGCCAGGTTTCGCCGGCTGGCACGGGGTCCGGCCTCGTAGATGGCGCGGGCCACGTCGGGCATGGTCGTCGAGGCCAGCATCGCCATGCGATAGATCGCCATCCCGCGGGTGTTGAGCACGGCGTTCAGCAGGACGCGCGCGTAGGCCGCCAGCGTCTCCTCCGGCGCCTCGATCGCGCCCGGCGCAGCCAGCACCTCGCCGATCTCGTGGGCCCGGCGCTCGGACATCGCCCGCGCCAGCTCGGCCTTGCCGCCATAGTGATTGTAAATCGTCTGCTTCGAGACGCCGGCCCGCCGCGCGATCTCCTCCAGCGAAGCGCTCAGGCCCCGCTCGGCCATCACCTCCATGGCGGCGTCGAGGATCGCCTCGTTCTTCGAGACATCGATCTGGCCCGCCACGCGCGGCATCAGTGGCCCCCGCCCTGCTGCTTGGCCGGGTCGATCGACACCGGCTTCACGAAGAAGGCCAGCCCTACCGCGAACCAGCAGCCCATCGCCAGCGCGGCGAAGGCGTCGCCGAAGCTCAGCACGGCGGCCTGGCGGTGGATCATCAGGTTCATGGCCTTGGCGGCCATGCCGTTGGGGTCGGATGCGCCGCTGGCGGCCATCATCTGGGTCAGCCCGTCCATCAGGCCGGCGCTGGCGGCGTTGTCCATCGACGCGGCGCTGGCCAGGTCCATGTAGTGGACCGCGCCCTGATGGCTGAGGATGGTGGACAGCACGGCCAGGCCGATCGCCCCGGCCACGTTGCGAACCAGGTTAATCAGCCCCGAGGCGTCCTTCATCATCGTCACCGGCAATGAGGCGACGCTCATCTGCTGGGCGGCGATCATCGCCACCATGGTGCCCAGGCCGCGCGCGACCTGCAGGATGAAGAACTCGGCAAAGCCCCACTGGTCGGTGACCCGCACACCCTGCTGGATCCCCCACGCCGCCAGCGAGAACCCGAGGATCATCGCGACCCGCGGGTCCATGAAACGCACCAGCCGTCCCGCGATGGGGGCCGACAGGAACATGGTGGCCCCGGTGACCAGCATGGTGTTGCCCACCTCGGCCGACGAGAAGCCGCGCACCTGGCCCAGGAAAATCGGCATCAGGAAGGTGCCGCCAAACAGGCTGACCCCGGTCACGAAGGTCATGACGATGCCCAGCGAGAAGTTGCGGTCGCGGAAGGGGGCCAGCGAGACGATCGGCTGCCAGTAGACCAGCTGGCGCCAGATGAAGGCGACGCCCGTCAGGCCGGCGGTGACGGCCAGCCAGAGGATCACCGGATCGTCGAACCAGCCCTCGGAGTTTCCCTCCTCCAGGCAGTACTGCATCGAGAGCAGGAACACCGCCATCAGGCCGAGGCCCCACCAGTCGATGCCCTTCGACAGGCTGGGGTCGCCCTTGTCGAAGTTGGCGTAGCGGCCGACCAGGAAGATCACCAGCACCCCCACCGGGATGTTGATGAAGAACAGCCAGCGCCAGCTCAGCAGGTCGGTCAGGTGGCCGCCCAGCGTCGGGCCGATGGTGGACGACAGGGTGACGATCAGGCCCACGATGACATTGGCCGTCACCCGGCGCTCGGGCGGGAAGACGGTCATGGCGGTGGCGAACACCGGCGGGATCATCGCCCCGGCGAACAGGCCCTGCAGCGCGCGGAAGAAGATCATCGCCGCGACCGACGACGACAGGCCCACCGCCGCCGAGGTGATGATGAACCCCACCACCGCGATCACGTAGAACGACCGCGTGCCCCACATCTTGGTCAGGTAGGCGGTCAGCGGCATGACCACGACCTCGGCCAGCAGGTAGATGGTCTGAACCCAGCTGATCTCGTCGGCCGTGGCGCCGATGCCCGACTGGATCTGCACCAGCGAGCTGGCCACGATCTGGATGTCGAGCATGGCCATGAACTGGCCGATCACCATCCCGCCGAAGCCCAGGAACACCTTCACCCAGTCGACGGCGCTGCCGTCGGCGCCCAGCATCACGGGCGCGTCGGGCTTCCGCACCCGCGGGGCTTCGGGATGGAGGACCGCGTCAGTCACGGGGCTACTGCGCCGCGCCCCGGTGGGCGAACTGGGCCGGCGTCGCCGCCGCGCCCGCCTCGGCGAACGAGGGGCCGGTGTCGCGGGTCACGTCCACCTTGACCTTCAGGGACAGGCCGGGACGCAGGCCGCCGGCCAGCTTCTGGTCCTTGTCGATGGCGATGCGGACGGGAAGGCGCTGGGTGATCTTGGTGAAGTTGCCGACGGCGTTCTCCACGGGGATCAGCGCGAACTCGGCGCCTGTGGCCGGCGCGAAGCTGGCGATGCGCCCCTTTATCGGTTCCTTGCCGAAGGCGTCGGCGTGGATCTCCACCGGCTGGCCGATGCGCAGGCGCGAGACCTGCGTTTCCTTGAAGTTGGCGACCACATAGGCGTCGGCCAGGGGCACGATGCTCATCAGGGCGCCGCCCGGTCGCACGTACTGGCCCACGCGCACGGCCCTGGCGCCGACGACCCCGGCGACGGGCGCGCGGATTTCGGTGCGGGAGAGGTCGATGCGGGTCTGCTCGGCGGCGGCCCGCGCGGCCGCCGCCTGGGCCAGGCTCTGCTCCCGGGCCGAGCCCAACGACTGGGCAGCCCGACGCTCGGCCTCCAGGGCCGCGCGCGCCTGTGCGACCCCGGCCTCGGCTTGCTCCTGGGCGTTGCGCGCCGTCTGCGCGCGCTGCGGCGAGACCCAGCCCTGCTGCGCGAGCGCGCCATAGCGCTTCAACTCGCCGTCGGCCCAGTTGGCCTGGGCGTGGGCGCTCTCCACGGCGGCCGCCCGCTGGGCGATCATCGCCTGTTCGAGGCGCGCCTTGTCGTCGACCGCCGAGACCGCCGCCTCCAGGGCCTGGGCGTTGGCCTCGGCCTGGGCCAGTCTGGCCTTCAGCGTGGCGGGGTCGATGCGCACCAGAACCTGGCCGGGACGGACCGCCTGGTTGTCGTCGACCAGCACCTCGGCGACGTAGCCGTCCACCAGCGGCGCCACGGTCACCTTGTCCGCGCCCACGAAGGCGTTGTCGGTGGTCTCGTACTTCTGGCGATCGATCCACCACAGGCCGCCGCCCACGGCGACGACCACCGCGGCCACGCCGCCCGCCGCGATCGGAACCAGACGGCCCTTCGGAATACCGGCCATGACATGCCCCCACTCGGGAAAATTGGACGCAACCGTCCATCGTCAAACTCGAAATAGGCGCAGGTCCCGTTACCGGCAAGTGAAGAGTGGACGACTTCGTCCATTTTATATCCGGTCGCCCGTCATCGCGCTGGACGGCGCGCCGGGTTCGTGGCCTATCCGCCGCATGAGCCAGGACGTTGACGTCATCATCGCCGGCGCGGGCGTGGCAGGCGCCACGCTGGCGCTCTCGCTCTCCCGGGCCGGGCTGACGCCCGTGCTGGTCGACCCGATGCCCTTCGAGGCCCAGCTGGCCCCCACGTTCGACGGCCGCGCCTGGGCGATCGCCTACGCCGCCTTCCGCCAGTGGAATGCGCTGGGCCTGGCGGAGGCCCTGGAGCCGCACGCCCAGCGGATCGAGCAGATCCTGGTCACCGACAACTCCACGCCGGGCGCCGCCACCGGCGGCGCGCCGCCGTTCTTCCTGCGCTTCGATTCCGAAGAGATCGCCGATCGCTCCGATGGCGAGCCGCTGGGCTACCTTCTGGAGAACCGGCACGTCCGCGCGGCCCTGGCGACGGCCATCGCCGAGGCGGGGATCGAGGTGCTGGCGCCCGCCCGGGTGGCCAAGGCCGCCTTCACCCCGCGCGAGGCCCAGGTGACGCTGGAAGACGGCCGGGTGCTCCGCGCGCCGCTAGCCGTCGGCGCCGAGGGCCGCGGCTCGGTGATCCGCGAGGCCGCCGGGATCGGAGCGATCGGCTGGGACTATCCGCAGGTGGGCGTGGTGGCGACCGTGCGCCTGGAGCAGAGCCACCAGGGCGTCGCTTACGAGCACTTCCTGCCCGACGGCCCGTTCGCCATCCTGCCGCTGACCGACAACCGCGCCAGCCTGGTCTGGACCGAGAGCCCGGCGAACGGCGCGGCGCTGAAGACAGCGCGGCCGCAGATCTTCCAGGCCCACCTCGAGCGCCGGTTCGGCGACTTCCTGGGCGAGATCCGCGTCGAGGGACCGATCTTCACCTATCCGCTGAGCCTGCAGCTGGCCGAACGCTTCATCGCGCCCCGCGCGGCCCTGCTGGGCGACGCCGCCCATGGCGTCCACCCGATCGCGGGGCAGGGGCTGAACCTGGGCCTCAAGGGCGCGGCAGCCCTGGCGGAGGTGCTGGTCGACGCCCTGCGCGTGGGCGAGGACATCGGCTCGGAGGTGGTGCTGGAGCGCTACGCAGCCTGGCGGCGGTTCGACACCGTGACGCTTTCGGCCGGCATGGACCTCTTCGTCCGCCTGTTCTCCAACGACCATCCGCTGCTGCGCACGGTCCGCGGCATGGGCATGGCGGCGGTCAACCGCATCGGCCCGGCCCGGCGGTTCTTCATGCACGAGGCCGGCGGCGCGGTCGGCGACCTGCCCCGGCTGCTGCGAGGCGAGGCGCTTTAGTCTCCCTGCCCAGAACGGAGGGGAAAGGGCTCGGCCCTACTCCCCTTCGCCCAGCTCGCGGGCTTCCTCGGGCAGCATGATCGGCACGCCGTCGCGGATGGGGTAGGCGAGGCGGGCGCCCTTGCTGACCAGTTCGGCCTTGTCGCGGTCGTAGGTCAGCGGCCCGTGGGTCACCGGGCAGATCAGGACTTCCAGCAGGCGCGGGTCGACGTCGGCCAGCAGAGGTGCGGGTTCGCTCATGGGGTCCCTCTACTGCAGAGAGGTGTGCTCGTCATCCGGATCGGACGCGTCGATCTCGAGCAGGGTGGTCAGCACCTCGAAGCGGCCGGCCAGGTCGGGCGCCTCCAGGAACGCCTGTTTCTCGGCCGGCTCGAACGGCAGGCCCATGCACAGGCTGTTGACCAGCGCCTCCAGAGGCGCGTCGTTGGCCGTCGCCCAGTCGATGTCGAGCTCGCGGTGGTTGAGGTATCGCTTGAGGGCCGTGGCGAAGCGGCTGCGGGCTGCGGCGCTCACCTCGGCCTCTTCATCCTCGCCCAGATCGTCGCCGAACCGCTCGTACTTCGCCCGCACCTGGCGATAGGGCAGGCGAAGATCCAGCTCCTCACCCGTATCGAAACGGCAGAGGCCGGTCAGGGTGATCAGGTAGCGGCCGTCCGAGGTCTCGGCATAGCTGGTGATCCGGCCCAGGCACCCAACGGGCGACAGGATCGGCCGCGCGCGCGAACCGCCGCGGGTCTGCAGCATGCCGATCACCCGGTCGCCCGCCATCGCGTCATCGACCATGTTGAGGTAGCGCGGCTCGAAGATCTGCAGCGGCAGCTCGCCGCCCGGCAGCAGCAGGGCGCCGTCCAGCGGGAAGACCGGGATCAACTGCGGCAGTTCGGAAACTGTGCGGTAGGACGCCATGCAGCCCCTTCTTAAAGGCCTAACTGAACAGGATGGATGACAGCTTGCGTCGACCTTGCTTGGCGACCTCCGACATGTGCCCGGCCGCCTCGAAAATAGTCAGCAGCTGCTTGCGGGCAGCCTGATCGTTCCACTCGCGGTCGCGCCCGATGCTCTCGATGAGTTCGTCGACGGCTTCATGCATCTTGCCGGAAGCGGCCAAGGCCTTGGCGAGTTCCAGGCGAGCCTCATGGTCGTCAGGGTCGCGAGCCAGCCGCTGCTCGAACTCGGCCGTCTCGGAGGGCGCCTCGGCGGCCAGCGCCAGGGCTGCGCGCACCGCGTCGATGTCGGGATCCTTGGCGTCCGGGGGGGCCAGCTCCAGCACCTCGCGGGCCTGCTCCAGGTCGCCGGCCTGCTGCAGCACCCGCGCCATGCCGCCGATGGCCTTCACGTTCGTGGGGTCCATCTGCAGCACCTGGGCGTAGGCCTGGGCCGCGCCGCCGGGATCGCCCAGCTCCAGCGACTCCTTGGCCATGGCCAGCAGCTCATCGGCGGGCGAGACACCGGCGCCCGACTTCGCCAGGCGGTCGACGAACTGCTTCACCTGGCTGTCGGGCAGGGCGCCCATGAATCCATCGACCGGCCGGCCGTCCACGAAGGCGAACACCGCCGGGATGGACTGCACCCGCAGCTGGCCCGCATAGGCGGGGTTCTTGTCGATATCGATCTTCACCAGCTTCACCGCGCCCTTGGCGGCGGTGACGGCCTTTTCCAGCGCCGGGCCCAGCTGGCGGCACGGGCCGCACCAGGGAGCCCAGAAGTCCACGATGACCGGGACCTCCTTCGACGCCTCGACCACGTCGGCCATGAAGCTGGCGTCGGTGGTGTCCTTGATGAGGTCGCCGGCTTGGGTTGCGGCCAGCTGGCCTTGGGTTCCCCCGATCAGGGTCATGCCCGGAATTCCTTGTGTCGAAGCGTTCAATCTACTCGCGCCAAAAATGGGCGCCGTCGAGGCCTGGCGCTAGTTCACGACCTGCATTGCGGCGAAATCGACCACCATCGGCGTCACGCCGATCCCCGAGAGGAACGTCCGGAACCCCTCGCGGGTGACCGTGGTGGTGGCGGTGTTGGTCAGCGGGTGGAAGTTCACCAGCTCGGCCTCCGCGAGGGTCCGATCCAGGATAAAGCGCACCCGCCGGTCAGTGTCGTTGATCAGGCCGAACGCCGTCACGGACCCCGGCGTCACGCCCAGGGTCTCGGCCATCAGCTCGGCGTTGCCAAACGACAGCCGCGCCGAGCCGATGACGGTGTGCAGCCGCTTCAGGTCGATCTGCGCGTGGCCCTCGGCCGAGATCAGCCAGAGCTGGCCCTTGGCGTCCTTGAGGAACAGGTTCTTGGTGTGAGCGCCCGGGATCCGGGCCTTGATGTCCTCGCCCTCGCCCACCGTGAACACGGCCGGGTGGTCCATCGTCTGGTGGGACACGCCCAGGCGGTCGAACAGGGCGAAGAGGTCGGTGCGGGTCTGCATGCCTCGCCATACTCAACATGGTGACCAGAGCGAAGAGCCCACGACCGCGAGGGCGACTCAACGAAACTCAAGTCCCTGTGTTTTCGTCAGAAATCTCAAAAAAACGCGTTCTGGGCGAATCCGGTTCGGTGACCCATAGTGGTGAAAGTATGATTAACGTTGATGAACGGGAAGGCTCCCGGGGTATGGGGCCTGTTTTACCATTGGGGATGCCTATGAAACTTCGTTCGCTCATGGCGGCGTCGGCCGCTGTTGGCCTCCTGGCAGCCGCCTCGGCCGCCAATGCCGCCATTGTGGTCTCGTCGGCCGTGAGCAATCAGCTCTACACGACCAACGAGGGCGTGATCCTCGAGGACTTCGACGCCATCGACAGCCCGCTCACCACGTTCACCGGCAATGTCGTGGGCCCGTTCACCGAGAACGGTGATGGCGACTTCGACGTCTCCAACAGCGCGCCGCCTCCGTACACCGGCGACGGCTCGATCACCGTCTGCTGCCAGGGCGGCAACACCTACGAAGGCGACCCGACCCGCTACGCGTCCGTGCAGGGGTCCGGGCTGTCCACGTTCTCGGTTGCGCCCGGGTACGTGCTGAAGAGCTTCAACTTCTACATGGGCTCGCCCGACAGCTACAATAAGGTGACCTTCAACCTCCTCAACGGCGGTTCGCAGGTGTTCTCCGGCGATGCGATCTGGGGCGGCAACGGCGTGCTCGGCAACGGCGACCGCACCAAGGGCTTCCGCGTCTACTACGACTTCAACGGCGCCAAGGTGTCTTCGATCACCTTCCAATCCGGCTCGGACGCGTTCGAGTTCGACGGTCTGGCGGGCAACGTGGCCGCCGTTCCCGAACCCGCGACCTGGGCCATGATGATCCTGGGCTTCGGCGCAGCCGGCGCGATGCTGCGCTCGCGCCGCCGGATGGTCGCCGCCTAGTTCTGCGACCGATCACTTGCGGAAGGGCCCCGGCTGCAAACGCAGGCGGGGCCTTTTCATGTCTGGGGGCGGGCGCGTAAGGGTCTTGGCGCAGAGGCCAGCCGAGCGAGACCCGATGGAACTGGAGTGCTACCCGACCGTCAGCCGCGACGTGACGCCGCCCGAGATCGTTCCGGGCCGCCAGCCGCGCGCGTGGATGGACAACTTCCTGGCCCGCCACCCCTATCGGTGCCTGCCGCTGAACATGGCCAACACCTCGGGCTGGGAGATCCTCTGCCCCGTCAGCTTCACCGCCGAGTGGAACGGCGGGCTGATGCAGGAAGATATCAAGCTCACGCCCGACCGCCCGCACCCGCACTTCCACCACTATGTCTCCAGCCACTTCAGCCACGGCGTGGTGACGTTCCACGTGGGCTACATGTTCCGCACCCCGCCGGGCTGGTCGATGATGGCCATGGGCACGCCCAACCACGTCAAGGACGGCATCCAGCCCCTGGCCGGCGTGGTCGAGACCGACTGGCTGCCGTTCCCCTTCACGATGAACTGGCTCTTCACCCGCCCCGGCAAGGTGCGGTTCGAGAAGGGCGAGCCCTTCTGCTTCATCACGCTGCTGCAGGACCACCCGCTGCACGAGATCCAGCCGGTGATCCGCCAGCTCGATTCCAACCCCGAGCTTCGCCACCAGTACGACGTCTGGGAGAAGCATCGCTCGGAGTTCAACAAGAAGATTTTCCGCGGCGATCCCGAGGCCACCAAGGAGGCCTGGCAGCGCTACTACTTCAAGGGCGAGTTCCCCGAAGAGGCCGGCGCCGCCGCCCCCGAAGGCCACGTCAACAAGCGCCGTCTGAAGGCCCCGCGCATCGGCCGCTGAATCAGCTGTCGCAGCCCGCTTGCAAAGCCGAAAGCGGTCTGCCATAAGGCCGCCTCTCGCATTTGGGGGCGTCAAAAACCCCTACGGAGCGCGGGCGTAGCTCAGTGGTAGAGCACAACCTTGCCAAGGTTGGGGTCGAGAGTTCGAATCTCTTCGCCCGCTCCAATTTTCCAGACCGTCGAAGCGTCTAACGGCCCTCCCGGGGGCCGCGCTCGCGCGTCTGAGGCGCGACGGACTGTAACAATCCGATGCTAGGCGGGCGGGTCGCAAACGGATCCCCGCGCCATGGGCTACGACTGGTTCTACTTCGCCAAGAAGGCCTACGCCCTCTATCCGGGCGTCGTCGCGCCCACGTCGGGCCCCTTTCTCGCCGCCCACTATGCGCGGCGGCGGGCGCGGCGCGGACCGCTGCGGGCGGCGCTGGATGCGCTCGTGGGCCTGGGCTTCCAGGCCTGGGTCCCGTTTCGCGCCGCCAAGGTGCAGCGCAAGTTCGGGCTGGATGAGGCGTGGCGGCGGCAGGCTGTGGCCATCGCCCGGGCCCGCTTCGCCGACCCGCAGGACATCGCGCTGTTCCGGATCGAGCGCGCGGACGAGCTCGGCGCCTACATCCGGCGCTTCGAGGACGCGGCCCTGAACAAGCGGATCAACCCGCGGGGCTGGACCCGCGGCTGCGCCCTTGCCGACAAGGCCGCGTTCTATGACCGCTGCGCCGCCGCCGGCCTGCCCCACCCCCAGACCTTGGCGATGTTCGCCGACGGCCGGCTGACGTCCTACGCGGAGCCGGCCGGGCGCGAGTTGGTGGCCAAGCCTGTCGATGGCGAAGGCGGCGACGGCGTCCTCCTGCTGGGCGCGTGCGGCGATGGTCCGGCCATCGCCCGCGCCCTGGCCGGTCGGCGTGGGACATTGGTGGTGCAGCCGCGCATCGCCACCCACCCGGATCTCGCCGACCTGGCGCTGAACGCCCTGCCCACGGTGCGCGTGGTGACCATCCTGGACGAGGTTGGCCGGCCCGAGGTGGTGAGCGCGACCTTCCGCTTCGCCTCGGTCGCGCACGCCACGGTCGACAACATGAAGGCGGGTGGACTGATCGCCGCCGTCGACCTGGCGACGGGCGCCCTCGGCGTCGCGTGCAAGGGGTATGGCGGGGAGGATCACGCTGCCCATCCCGTCACCGGCGCGACGATCGTCGGCCGCGAACTGCCGGACTGGCCCCAGGTGAAGGCGCTGGCCGAGCGCGCGCACGCCGAAGCCTTCGGCGACTACGCGCTGATCGGCTGGGACATCGCCATGACGCCCGAGGGGCCCGTGCTGATCGAGGGCAACGGCAAGCCGGGCGTGCTGATGCCCCAGCGGGCCGCGCGGCGCGGACTGGGCGACGGCCGCTATGGCCAGCTGCTGGCTCATCATCTTGCCACCAAAGCGTATCGGGGCCGTCACGCGACGCAGCTAACTCTCCGACCCGGCTCAA
The DNA here is from genome assembly GCF_965284355.1 of Phenylobacterium sp. NCBI lineage: Bacteria > Pseudomonadati > Pseudomonadota > Alphaproteobacteria > Caulobacterales > Caulobacteraceae > Phenylobacterium > Phenylobacterium sp. The sequence goes on from NZ_OZ260078.1 coordinate 2,617,146, forward strand.
GGGGAGAGACCACCATGGCCGGTTCCAAGGCCCCGCGTCGGCTGTCCGCCGCCGCCCGCCGCGCGCTGCGCATCCTGTTCATCGCCAAGCACGCGCGATGGGAGGGCGGGGTCCATCCCGAGGATGGCACCCATGCTGTATACCACCGCGAGATGCGGGGCGTTCTGGAGGAGATCGGCCTCAACCTCGAGATCGCCAACGACTATCGTGTGCTGTTCGAGCGTCCCTGCGCGGACTTCGTGTTTCCGCTGCTGAACCGAGGCGGGTTCCTGAATTCCGAGATGCTGCTGCCGCTGCTCTGCAACCGGCTGGGGCTGCCCTACCTGGGCGCCTCGCCCATCCTGCGGGGCCTGGCCGACGACAAGCACCTGGCCAAGCTCGCGGCCGCCGCCCGCGGCGTGCCGACGGCGCCCTGGACGGTCTATCGCCGCGGCGCGGCGCTCGATGCCGCCCTGTGCCCGAAGGCGGCTCAATACGTGATCAAGCCCAACGCCAGTTCGGCCAGCTGGGGCGTCAGCGAGGCCGGCGACTGGGCCGGCGTGCGCAACGCCGTGATCCAGCTGCACGACGAGGGCCACGACGCGATCGTCGAGCCGTTCATCGTGGGCCACGACATCGAGGTCTCGGTGGTGACCCTGCGCGGCGAGCCCTTGATCCTGCCCACCCAGATCGTCGAGCAGGCCGATCCCGGCAGCCTGCGCACCTACGCCGAGAAGCGAAACCTCATCACCGCCCAGGGCTACGAGATCCGGCCGATGGCGGCGGGCCGCGAACTGGCCCTGGCCGAAGCGCGCGCCCGCGAGGTAATGCGCGAGTATATGCCCTTCGACTACGGCCGCTTCGAGTTCCGCCTCGACGTGCGGACGGGCGAGATCCTGTTCCTCGAGGTGAACCTCAACTGCAATCTGTGGTCCCGCAAGACGATCGCCATGGCCGCCGCCCAGATCGGCTGGAGCCACCGCGACCTCATCGAGACCATCCTGGCCGAGAGCCTGGCCCGCCAGGGCCTCCTGACCCGCGAGGAGGTCGACGTTGCGGCCTGACCGTCCCTTCTGCGCCATCGTGCTGGCCGCCCAGCGCGCCGGCCGCACCGATCCGCTGGCCGACGCGCACGGCGTCGCCAACAAGAGCCTGGTCCAGATCGGCGGCTTCCCGCTGATCCGCCACGTGACGGACGCCCTGGCGGCGACGCCGGGCCTCACCCGCCTGCGCATCGTGGCCGAGCCCGAGGCCGAGGCGGCGCTTCGCGGGGTGCTGCGCGCGCCCTTCGAGTTCGTCCCGGCCGCCGACAATCTGGCCGACAGCGTCTACGCGGCGGCGCAGGGCGTGGCCGAGCCGATGCTGATCACCACGTCGGACAATGTCCTGCTGACGCCGGGCGCGGTCGTCGAGACCCTTCAGGCCCTGGCCGACGGGGCGGACGTCGCCCTGGCCCTGGCCACCGAGGCCTCGGTGAAGGCGGCCCATCCCGACGGCCAGCGGCGCTTCTACCGCTTCGTCGACGACGCCTATTCGAACTGCAATCTCTATGCGCTGTCGGGCGCGGCGGCGACGCGGGCGGCCGAAAGCTTCCGCAGCGGGGGCCAGTTCGCCAAGAAGCCGCTGCGCATGATCGTCCACCTGGGCCCGATCAACCTGGCGCTCCTGCTGCTGGGCAAGCTGACCCTGCGCGGCGCCCTGACACGGCTGGGCCGGCGGTTCCGTCTGACGGTCGCGCCGGTGATCCTGGCCGACGGCGCCCACGCCATCGACGTGGACAATACCCGCACCTACGCCTGCGCCGCCGAGCTGCTGCGCCGCCGGCGCGACCAGGAGCGGGCGGCCGCCTAGAGCCTGTTTCCATCAGGCGGAATCGCCTGATGGGAGCAAACAGGCTCTAAATCAAAAGCTTGAGCGCGTTTCGGCGCGGAAAACCGGTACCCACTTTTCCGCAACGCGCTCTAGAAGCGCCCGGAGACCTGGAAGCCGACGGTTCGCACGCCCTCGGGCCCGCCCCGGGCGTCGCGCACCTCGACCCGCTGGACGACGCCCGACGCCCGGCTGCCCTGGTAGAAGGTCCGCGTGCGGGTCTCGTCGGGCGACAGCAGATTGTTGACGAACAGGCGCGCCGTCACCGGCTTGATCTGCGTGGTCTCGACGAACAGGTCCAGGCGCGGGGCCGGGCGGCGGTAGGTGATCGCCTCGATCCGGCGATACTCCTCACGGCCCGACCATCCGACCACGCTGGCGCCCCACGACGCCTTCAGCTCCGGCAGGTTGTGGCGGTAGGTGACGACGTAGGCCCAGTCCTTGTTGCCGGTGTTGAAGGTGGGCGAGCCGCCCGGCGTGCCCTGGCGTTCGAGCGGCACGGAGAAGCTGCGCTTGTCGCCGGTGATCGGATCGGTCACCTGGGTCTGCTGCCAGAGCGCGGTCACCCGCAGTTCGGCGTTCGGCAGGCCCACAACGGTCAGCGGCGTGGCGCCCCGCACCTCCACGCCGATGCGCCGGCCGCGGCCGATGTTGCCGAAGGCGTCCTGGCCGGCGATCTCGACCAGGTCGTGCACGTCGTCCACCCGGTCGGCGAAGGCGGCCACCGTCAGCGCCGTGCGCGGCGCCAGGCGCTGCTCCCACTCGGCGCGCGCCTTCCAGGCCTTTTCCGGCACGAGGTTCGGATTGCCCTGGGTTGTGGCGGCGTTGATGAAATCGACCGTGCTCGAGAACTCGGCGAAGTCCAGCTGGGCGACGTCGCGGGTCAGGCTGAAGCGCAGGGTGCTGTTGGGGTTCAGCACGTGGGTGGCCGTGGCGCGGGGTTTCACATAGCGGAAGCTGCGCTCCTTTCGCTGGTCGCCCGACTGGGTGATGCGCGAGGCCTCGACGTTCAGGCCGTACTCCAGGGTCCAGGCCGGCGAGAGCGTCCAGATGTCGGTGGCGAACACCTCGCCGCGCGTCTCTTCCACGCGCGCGTTCGACACCGCCAGCGGGACGCGGACGGGCGCGCCGCCCCGGGGCTGGTTCACGATGTCCAGGGTGGTGTCACGATAGTTGAAGGCGCCCTCGGCCCCGAACTCCAGGGTATGCGCGGAACTGGCGGTCCATTTCAGCCGCGCCCGCACGATGCGTTCGCCATTCCGGGTCTCGCGGGACTGGGTGCGGGTGAGGAAGCTGGACGGGAAGGTCTGGATCTCGAAGACGTCGCGCTGGTCGATGCTGCCGTTCGACAGCAGGCCCACCAGCTTGAGCGACAGCGTGCTTGAGATCTGGTGATCCCAGTCGGCGCCCAGCTCGGCGGTGTAGTTGTTGTCGTAGTCGGTGTCTCCGACCAGCAGGCTGCGCGGCGCGCCCGCGCCGGTCACCTCGGCCTGGATGGTCTCCAGCACGTTGAAGTTGGGCGCTGCCTGGATGTTGGCGTTGACCCTGTCGTTGGGGCCGGGCCGCCAGCGCAGGCTGGCCGAGCCCTGGACGCCGATGTTCTGCGGCTTGCCCAGCACGCGCCGCGCGCCTGTGACCGCGCCCGTGTTGCTGAGCAGCACGTCGCGACTGTCGCCGCGGCCCAGCAGGTTCGGGAACTGTATGTCCACGGCCAGGTCGGCGTTGGGCGCGAGCTGGAAGTTGCGCGACGCCTGCACCAGCCAGCCCACGCGGTTCGAGTACTGCAGGTGGCGCAGGCCCAGCGAATAGGTGGTGGCCGCCGTCCGCTGCGTCGAGCGGGCGACGATCACGTTGACCAGCTGCGACTGCCCCCGCACGTCGAGGCCGGCCTGGGCGCCCGAGAGCAGCTCGATGCGGGTGACGGTGTTGGCCGGAATCCGCTTCAGGAGCTCAGCGGCGGACGTCTTGGAGCTGGGGCGCTCGCCGTTGATCAGCAGGTTGCCGGCCGAGGCGAACCCGCGCCGCTCGTCGCCGTCGCGCAGCTCGAAGCCCGGCACGCGGGCCACCATGTCGGCGGCGGTGACGGGGTTGTAGGGGGCGAAGAAGGCGGCCGGAAAGGTCGTGGCGCCGTCAGACCGGGCCGCCGCCGGGGCCTCCTGGGCCCATGCCGCGCCGGTCGCCGCCCAGGCCATCACCAGTCCGGAGGCCGCATATCGCGCCCAGTTCGCCATGTTTCATCCCCCTGGACCTCTTGCGCGAGTCCACTTTATGGACCCACTATCGACGCCCGTTCTAGGGACGTCAACGAACGAAGGCGGCGCAGGCCAACCGATGCGGTGGAACGAGCTGGAGAGCGACGATTGTCCGGTGGCGCGGGCCCAGGCGGTCCTGGGCGACCGCTGGACGATCCTGATCCTGCGCGACGCGCTGCGCGGCGTGAGCCGGTTCGACGTCTTCCATGAGCGGCTGGGATGCAGCCGAACGCTGATCGCACGGCGCCTCGCGCACCTGGTCGAAGAGGGCGTGCTGCAGGCCGAGCCCTATCAGGCGCGGCCGCCGCGCCACGACTACCGCCTCACCGATCAGGGTCGGGCTCTGGGCCTCGTCGTGATGCTGATGGCCCAGTGGGGCGAGACCTGGCGGCCGAAGGCGGGCGCCAAGCCCCTGCGCCGCCGCCACAAGGCCTGCGGCCACGAGTTCCAGCCGAGGGTGGTCTGCTCGGAATGCGGCGACCCCGTCGGCAAGGACGGGGTCGAGTATCCTGGCTACCCGAGACCCACGCGTTCCAGCAGCGCATAGAAGATGGTCTCCTTGCGCTGCGCCGCCTGGATGTCGGTCATCAGGGCCGAGAGGCGGCCCTTGCCGTTGTCGCGGGCAGCGATGACCGACTGGTTGTAGGCGCGGATATTGGTGGGACCCTGGACGGCCGGCGGCGGGGGCGCGGCCTTGGCCGGGGCGCCCTTGCCGCGTCCGGCGGCGGCGGCCTTGCCGGTCGGCGCGGGGGCGGCGGGGGCCGATCCGGGCGGGCCCAGGTCGGCGGCGCGGACGTAGCCGGTGGTGGCGCCCACTTCCACTTCGTACCAGCCGCCGTCCGGCCCCGACTTGGGCGTGATCGCGCGGCCTACCGGCAGATTCGTCACCGCCGCGGCCGACGCCACGGGCGCCGAGCGCACGGCGGTGGCGCGGATCGCGACCATATTGCTGGGCGGCGGGGCGGCCTGCGGCTGCGGGTTGTTGACCTGTTGCACCTGGGCCTGCTGGCCCGCCTGGGGCATGGCCAGCCTGGTCGTGTTGGCGGCCGTGGCGTAGGCCGGGGCCTGGTTGCCCAGCACCTCGGCCTCCGAAGAGCCGTCAGTCATGGCGCGGCCCTGCGTGAAGGTCTTGGACATCCCCGTGTGCTGGTCGACCACGCCGCCGGTGACGTCGATGTCCTTCTTCAGGGCTCCCAGAAGGTCGGTGCGCTCGCGACGGATCGCCTTGCGGTCCTTGTCGGTGCTGGCGCTGGCCAGGCGGGTGTTGATGTCGGTGAGCTGGGCGGCCCGGCATTCCACAAGCGCGTTGCCGTTGTCGACGATCGAACGGGTGACGGCGAGCTGGCGGCCCGCGTCCTGGTCGATGTTGAACGAGGCCTTCTTCAGGTCGCCGCCGGCTTCCTGTTCCTTGAGCTTCGCATAGGCGTCGGCCGTCGCCACGATGGCCACCAGCACCGCCAGGGCGGCATAGGCCTTCATGTTGTCGCCGCCGCCGAAGCCGACGTTGCTGACGCCCGGCACGTTGAGGCCCATCGCGCCCGACAGCATGTCGGGTCCGAACAGCGTGGCCGACGGGGCGGGCTGGGCGCCGCCGTTCTGCGCCGTCTGCTGCTGGGCCGCGCTCTGCATGGCCATGTTGGCGACGCCGCCCATCAGGCTGCTCATGCCGCCCATGCCGCCGAACCCGCCGCCGCCGCGGCCGCCGATGCCGCCGCTCATCACGCCCTTGGCCAGCACCATGGCGCCGGTCTTGAGGCCTTCGCCAATCGCGGCGCTCATCTTCGACTTCTTGAGGTCGTCGTATTCCTTGTCCAGCTTCACCAGCGGCGCGCGCTGGGCCTCGCAGGCGTTCAGGATCGCGTCCTTGCCGCCCTTGCTCTGGGCCCAGAGCGGCTGAACGCTGAGGCCGAGCAGCGCGATGGCGCTGACCGTTGCGCGGAATTGTCGAGACTTGAGCATCCTAACCCCCATCGCCTACTGCGCTCCGAGCCGCGCCAGCTCGTCACGCGAAGCTTCATCGCCGCCCTGTGCGGCCTTGCGGTACCATTCGATCGCTTTCTTGCGGTCGGCCCGAACACCCTGACCGCTCTCGTACATGATGGCCAGATTGCGCATGGCCAGCGGGCTGCCGCGGTCGGCGGCGGCCTGGAAGAGACGAACGGCCTCGGCCGGGTTCTGGCGCACGCCCGCGCCGCGCGCGGTCATGCTGCCCAGGCCGAGATAGCCGCGGGCGTCGCCGGCGTTGGCCGCGGCCCGGTAGTATTCCGCGGCCCGCGCATAGTCCTGCGGCAGGCCGGTCCCGGTCTCCAGCATCACCGCCAGGCTGGACATGCCCTCGGAATTCCCGAGTTCGGCGGCGCGCTGGTACCAGGTGGCGGCCTGGACCTCGTCCTTCATCACCGCCTCGCCGTCCTCGTAGGCATAGCCCAGGCGGACCATGGCATCGGTGTCGCCGGCCGTGGCGGCGCGCTGGTAGAGGCTGAACGCGCGGCGCGGGTCGCGCGGCACGCCCTGGCCCTGTTCATAGAGATCGGCCAGCTGAGCGATCGACGGCCCGTCGCCCGCATCCACCGCCTTCTGCAGCCAGCCGGCCGCCTGGCGGGCGTCGGCGGCGGCGCCGCGGCCCCGCAGGTAGGCCTCGGCCAGCATCCCCATGGCGGTGGCCGAGCCTTTGTTGGCCGCCTGCTGCAGGATGCGGAAGCCGTCGGCCTCGTCCTTGGCGGTCCCGAAGCCGTTCAGGCGGCAGAGCGCCCAGTTGACCATCCCGCCCGAGTGGCCGGCGTCGGCCGACGCCTTGAACCAGCGCGCGGCGGCGGCCACGTCCCTGGGCGCGCCCTTGCCGGTCAGCGACATGACGCCGAGGTTGTACATGGCCGCGCCGTTGCCCAGTTTCGCCGCCGCGTTCCAGTCGCGCGCGGCGCTGGCGTAGTCGGCGCGGGAGAAGGCGTCGCGCGCCGAGGTGACCAGCTCCTGGCCGGGCGTGGCCGAGCGCGAGGCCACCTGGAACGAGCCGGCCGGCAGCTTCTCGAGCGCCTTGATCCGGTTGAACGCCAGCTTGCGGAACGAGCCGGTGATCTCGCCCCGGTCCTGGGCCTCCATGTAGGCCCGGAAGTCGGCCGGATCGTCCGAGTCCTTGATCGACGTCCAGAAGACCTGGTCCTTCTCCCACTTGATCTTCGTGGGGTCGGCGCCCGGCGCGGCGGCGGCGACCTGCTTGGGCGGGCCGTTGGGATCGAATGTCCAGTTCACATTGCGCCAGATGCCCTGCAGGTCGGGCGTCTGCTCGCCCTCGGTCATCCGCTCGACCTCGGCCTGCACGTAGCCGGGCAGCTCGCCGACGGTGGCGCCCGGGCGCGTCATGCCCTGGGTCAGGGCGATGGCGAAGGGACTGTTGGCGGCGCCTGCGACGCCGTCCTGCGCCACCTGTCCGGGGGCGGCGGCCATCAGCGTGACCACCGAGACGCTGGTCGGGCCGGTCTCGCGCGCCAGGCCGCGGGTGTTGCCGCCCAGGCTGCGGGTGGCGGTCGGGTTGTTGCGGCAGGCGTCCAGGATGATCAGACGCACCGACTTCGCGCCCGACAGGGCCTGGCCCAGACTGGCGGATTCCAGCGAACTGGCCGTCAGGGTCGTCTTGCTGGTGGAGACCGCGTCCTTGGGCAGCAGGTAGTTCACGCCGTCGATCATCGCGCCGTGCCCGGCGTAGTAGATCACCGCAGCTTCCGAGCCCTTCGCGGCCTCTTCGAACGCGCCCAGACCTTCGAGCAGCTGCATGCGGTTGGGGTCGGTGAGCGTGGTCACCTGGAAGCCCAGCTTCTGCAGCGTCGCCTGCACCAGCTTGGCGTCCTTTGCCGGGTTCACCAGCGCCGGGACCTTGTCGTATTTCGAGACGCCGATGATCAGGGCGACGCGCTGGGCCGCCCACGCGCCGCCGGCGAACGACACGTTGACCGCCACGGCGACCGCGATCGCCGTCCAGCCCTTCTGACATCGGTGGGTCCGATCCACCCGACGCATGCGCACACCCTCCAGCACCTGCACCGCATGATACTCCAAAAACGCCAGACGACACCGCAAAGGTCGGATCAGGCAAAGCTCCGACACATACCTATTCGTCGCCCGCCACGGCTTGGACGCGCATCCACGCAAGTTCCCGGCGCGGCCGCGGAACGCCCGAGCCACTCGCGGAATAGTCAAGCTTCGTCCGCGCGTTAACTCTACATTGTACCGGCTGCATCTACCGTAGCGGAAAGAAGAATACAGGGGGGCGTCGTCGTCGTGCTGGGGCGACTGTTCGACGAGAGGTTCAAGGCGGCCGCGGCGGGCATCTTCGCCTATGCGCCCGTGCGCCTGCTCATGTGCGCCTTTGTCTTTGGCTTCGTGGGCCTGGGCGTCGGCTGGCTGCCCGCAATCTTCTGGGCGTCTGCGGCCCTGTTCAGCGAAGCGGTGATGCTGATGGTCACCCGCAGCGTGGCCCGCGCCCAGACGCTGTCGCCGGGTCAGATCGCCGCCTGTGTCGCCGTCTACGCCGTCGCCGTGCCGATCTGGAGCCTGGCCGGGGTGCTGCTCTGGGCCGACAGCAGCGCGGCGTGCCAGCTGGCCGGCGCCGGATTCTTCGCGGGCCACCTGCTCTACATCCAGGCCCTGCACGCCCACTCGCCGGGCGCGGCGCTGCCCACCCTGCCGTCGGTGGTGGTCCCGATGGTCATGCCGATCGTGACGCCGCACTTTACCGGGACCGACCAGCTGATCGTCTGCATTGCGATGGCGGCGGTCTCCAGCCACGCGCTGCTCTGCATGTGGGTCAGCCTGACGAAGTCGCGGGCGCTGCAGGAGGCGCAGTTCGCCATGCAGGCCGCCAGCCTGGCCAAGAGCGAGTTCCTGGCGCGGATGAGCCACGAGATCCGTACGCCGCTGAACGGGGTGCTGGGCATGGCCCAGGCGCTGTCGGCCGAGCCCGACCTGAAGCCCGGCCATCGCCAGAGCCTGTCGGTGATCCGCCAGTCGGGCCAGAGCCTGCTGACCATCCTCAACGACGTGCTCGACCTGTCCAAGGTCGAGGCCGGGCGGCTGGAGCTGGAGGAGATCGCCTTCGACCTCGAGGCCACCGTGCGCGGCGCCCAGGAGGCCTTCGCGCCTCAGGCCGCCGCCAAGGGCCTGGCCTTCCGTCTGCACCTGGATCCTACGGCGCGCGGCGGGTTCCGGGGCGATCCCACACGGGTGCGCCAGATCCTCTACAACCTCCTGTCCAACGCCGTGAAGTTCACCGAGGCGGGCGAGATCGGCCTGACGGTGGCCGCGCCCAACGATGTGCTGACCGTGGTCGTGACCGACAGCGGCATCGGCATCGCGCCCGCCGACCTCGCGCGCCTGTTCAGCCGCTTCCAGCAGGTGGATTCCTCCACCACCCGCCGCTACGGCGGCAGCGGCCTGGGCTTGTCGATCTGTCGAGAACTGGCCGAACTGATGGGCGGGTCGGTCACGGTGGAGAGCCAGCCGGGGCAGGGCAGCCGCTTCGTCGTCACTCTGCCGCTGCCACGCGTCGAGCAGGCGGCCGCGGCCCCGGCGGCCGACACGCTGGACGCCGGCCTGGCGGACAGCGACGTCTCGCTTCGGGTGCTCGCCGCGGAAGACAATGCGGTGAACCAGCTGGTGCTCACCACCCTGCTGGGCCAGGTGGGCGTGGCGCCGGACGTGGTGGGCGATGGGGCCGCGGCGGTCGCCGCCTGGCGGGACGGCGAGTGGGACGTGATCCTGATGGACGTCCAGATGCCGATCATGGACGGCGTCGAGGCGGTCCGCGCCATCCGCGCCGCGGAGCTCGCGCAGGGCCGCCCGCGCACGCCCATCCTGGCGTTGACCGCCAACGCCATGGCCCATCAGGTGTCAGAGTACCTGGACGCGGGCTTCGACGGCCACGTGGCCAAGCCCATCGACGCCGGGCGGCTGTACCAGGCGATCGCCGAGGCGGTGAGCGTGGACGACGCTGGGGCCAAGACGGCGGCGGCTTAGCATTCGCAGATCCGGGCGCGGCTAGTCGTACACGCGCGCCAACCGTCGCGCCGCCTCCGCCATCGCCAGGCGCAGCTCCGGCGGCTCCAGCACCTCGACCTGGTCGCCCAGCCGCAGAAGCGTGGCGACGGCTTCGCTGCCGGTCTCGATGGGGATGGTGATGTCCCGGCGCCCGCGGTCGTCGGGCGCGCCGGCGTCGCGGACCGCCAGCGCGATGGCGGCGCTTTCGCGCGCGAGACGGCGCAGCGCGCTGTCGGTGGCCAGGAGGCGCGCATGGCCGGTCTGCATGCGGGCCTCGTATTCTCGGCAGAAGGCGGCCCAGAACGCGGCGAGGTCGAACCCCGCGACTGGCTGGGCGGGTTGGTCCAGCACCTCCAGGGCCTGGATGCTCGCGACGCGATAGGTCCGAGGCGCCCCGCCCACCGCGGCCACCAGGTACCAGACGCCCGCCTTGAGCACGACGCCCAGCGGGTCGACCTCGCGATCGACCACCTTGGCCCAGCTGTCGTAGCGCAGCCGCACGCGCCGGCCGCTCCAGACCGCCACGGCCAGCTCGGGCAGCAGGGCCTGCTCGTCGGCGCCCCTGAACCAGGAGACCGGATCGACATGAAAGCGCGCGCCGACCCGCTCGGCGTCGCCACGGGTCTGGTCGGGCAGCGCGGCCAGCAGCTTGAGCCGCATCCGCTGCAGCGCCTCGCCCAGCCCCAGCTGCGCCGCCGCGCCCGGCAGGCCGGCCAGGAACAGGACCTCGGCCTCGTCGCGGTTCAGGCCGGTCAGGCGGGTGCGATAGCCATCCAACAGCCGGAAGCCGCCGTTCCGCCCCTTCTCGGCGTAGATCGGCACGCCGGCGGCCGAGAGCTCGTCCACGTCGCGATAGATCGTGCGCACCGACACCTCGAAGCGCTCGGCCAGCTCTCGGGCGGTGGCCTGCCCCTTGGCCTGTAGGGTCAGCAGGATCGAGAGGAGACGGCTGGCGAGCATCTTTCCGACAATGCCAGAAAATAGCTGACAGCGGATGGCGCCTTTTCTGGCGCACCCTCGTCCCGCACGGCTTGGAGTAACGGCCATGAAGACTCTCGGGATGGCGTTGGGCGCGCTGGCGCTGAGCGCGAGCATCGCGTCGGCCCAGGTGCTGGAGCTGCGGCAATACCGTCTGACGCCGGGCGGCCGCGATGGCTTCGTGGCGCTGTTCGACCGCGAGTTCGTCGAGACCCAGGAGGCGGTGGGGATCACGCTGCTGGGTCAGTTCCGCGACCTGGACGACCCGAACCGCTTCACCTGGATCCGCGCCTTTCCGGACATGCGGTCGCGGGAGCAGGCGCTGACGGCCTTCTATTCGGGCGACCATTGGAAGGCGAAGCGCAACGAGGCCAACAGCTTCATCCTCGACAGCGACAACGTGCTGCTTCTCAGGCCGGCCGGGCACGGTTTCGCGGCCCCGCCGCCAAGGGCGAAACCCGGCGCGGCGTCGCCGTCGGGTGGCCTCCTGATCGCCAACCTCTGGCCGCTGTGGGCCGAGCCGGACGCAGAGTTCACGGCCTTCTTCGAGACCACCGTAAAGCCCGAACTCGAGGCCTCCGGGTTGCCCGTCACGGCGACGTTCCTGCCGGTGCGCGAGGCCAACAGCTATCCGCGCCTTCCGGTTCGCGAGGGCGAAAAGCTGTTCGTCTGGTTCACCAGGGCCGAAAGCCCCGAGGCCTACAGCCAGGCGTTACGCCGCCTCGAGGCGCGCCCCGGCTGGAAGACCGGGGTCGCACCCGAGCTGGCGGAACGTCTGGAAAGCCGGCCCGTGGTGCGCCGGCTCTCACCGACGCCCCGCTCGGCGCTGCGTTAGATCAGCTCTTCGGCTGCGGGTACTGGACCCGGGGCCTGAGGTTGTCGATCACCGCGCGGGCGTCGAAGGCCTTGGGGTCGGCTTCGGGCTTGGGGCCCTTCTGCATGACGATCTCGGCTGAGGCCTCGTAGCGCTCGATGGTGCGCACATCGACGCGGTCGGCCCAGAAGGGGTCGCCCCAGAAGGGATCCCAGCCGCGCCAGCCGTAGAGGCGGCCGTAGTAGCGCCACGACGGGCGCCAGAAGCCGTAAGAGCCGTACCACGGGCGATAGAACGGGTCGGGCTCGACATAGGTGCGGCTCTGCTTGTCGGTGTCGCGATCCACGACGGCGAACCAGTCGTAGCCGTTCTGCACGGTCAGCTCTGCCGCCCGGAACAGCAGGTAGCCCTCGACGGTCTCGCGGGTGGTCAGCGAGTTGCCGGCGAAGTTGACCCGGAAGCGGTTGGGCTCGACGCGGATCTCGGAATAGCCGCCCGACGCGCTCTGGCCCTTCAGGTTGGGCTGGTACGGCGTGGGCGTCGCGCACGCGGCGAGACCCGCGCTGAGCGAGGCTGCCGCGGCGAAGGTCATGAACTTCCTGAACATCTGACGGTCTCGAACTCGAGGTCCCCTGCTGGGAACGTATGTTTCACAACACTTCGCCGCAATTGTGGTTGCCGCGTGTCAGGCCCCGGTGACGGCCAGCACATAGATCAGCCGGCCCAGGGACCCGAACAGAAGTACGGCCACGGCCAGCGCCTGGATCAGGAAGCCCGCCTCCCGCTTCTTGGGATCGGCCACATAGCCCAGCTGGTAGAGCACCCGCCCGACGATCCAGACCAGCCCCACGATGGCGGCGATCAGATCGCTCCAGTAGATCGCGAACAGCCACAGCGGGACCAGGAACAGCGGCAGCCATTCCAGGGTGTTGTAGTGAGCGCGGATGGTGCGCTCGAGCACGGGATCGCCCGTCATGGCCGGCGCCGCGATGCCGCTCTTGGCGCGCGCCCGGCCCACCTGCAGGCCCATCCAGAAGTAGGTCAGCAGCGCCAGCAGCGTGACAATGGCGACGTAGGCGTGAGATGGCATCTTGTGGTTCCCCCGATCGGCCGTTCGACAACCGCGGCCTTAGTACGGGTGACCTTGGCGCCATCCGCGCCGAAGGGGAACCGGCCGACTTCCCTCCCTTGATGGGGAGGGACAGGCCGCGCCAGCGGCCAGGGTAAGGGCGTGAAGGCCAGAACTCAGAGGGTGGCGAGGATCGCGACTCCCTCACCCTGGCGGCTTCGCCGCCTGTCCCTCCCCACAAGGGGGAGGGGCGGGGCGTGAACCTACCCCCGCTTGTCGCGCTTGGCCGCCACGCGCAGGCGCAGCGCGTTGAGCTTGATGAAGCCCGCCGCGTCGCGGTGGTCGTAAGCGACCTTGCCTTCCTCGAAGGTGACCAGCTCCTGGTCGTACAGCGAGTAGGGCGAGGTGCGGCCGATGACGGTGACGTTGCCCTTGTAGAGCTTCACCCGGACTTGGCCGGTCACCTTCTTCTGGCTGTAGTCGATCGCCGCCTGCAGCATCTCGCGCTCTGGTGCGAACCAGAAGCCGTTGTAGATGAGCGACGCGTACTTCGGCATCAGCTCGTCCTTCAGGTGCATGGCCCCGCGGTCCAGCGTGATCGACTCCATCCCTCGGTGGGCGTGCAGCAGGATCGTGCCGCCGGGGGTCTCGTAGACGCCGCGCGACTTCATGCCGACGTAGCGGTTCTCGACGAGGTCGAGGCGGCCGACGCCGTTGTCGTGGCCCAACTGGTTCAGCTTGGTCAGCAGCGCCGCCGGCGACAGCTTCTGGCCGTCGATGGCCACGGGGTCGCCGTTCTCGAAGTCCATGGTGAAGACGGTCGGCGTGTCGGGCGCGGCCTCGGGGCTGATCGTGCGCATGTGCACGAACTCGGGGGCCTCCACCGCCGGGTCTTCCAGCACCTTCCCCTCGGACGAGGAGTGCAGCAGGTTGGCGTCGACGCTGAAGGGGGCCTCGCCGCGCTTGTCCTTGGTGATCGGGATCTGGTGCTTCTCGGCGAAGTCCAGCAGGGCCTCGCGGCTCTTGAAGTCCCACTCGCGCCAGGGGGCCACGACGCGGATGTCGGGCTCCAGCGCATAGTAGGCGATCTCGAACCGGACCTGGTCGTTGCCCTTGCCGGTCGCGCCGTGGGCGACGGCGTCCGCGCCGATCTTGCGGGCGATCTCGATCTGCTTCTTGGCGATCAGCGGCCGCGCGATCGAGGTGCCCAGCAGGTACTGGCCCTCATACACCGTGTTGGCGCGGAACATCGGGAAGACGTAGTCGCGCACGAACTCCTCGCGCACGTCCTCGACGAAGGCGTACTCCTCCTTCACGCCCAGGGTCATGGCCTTGCGGCGCGCGGGCTCGATCTCCTCGCCCTGGCCCAGGTCGGCCGTGAAGGTCGCCACTTCGGCGCCCAACTCGGTCTGCAGCCACTTCACGATGGTGGAGCTGTCGAGGCCGCCGGAATAGGCGAGGACGACCTTCTTGGGCTTGTCGGCCATGTCGATGGGAGCCTTCAGGTAGGAGTGTCGGAAGTCGCGCGCCTTAAAGGGCACGCGGGGCCCCCGTTCAAGAAGAAAGGGCGGTTCAGGCGCGAACCGCGCCTTCGTCCTCGAGCGTTCGCAGGCTGCCTCGGAGCCAGGTCAGGCAGACGGTCGCGAAGGCTCCCGCCAGGGTAACCCGCAGCAGGAACAGGATCAGCGCACTCTGGCCGTCCAGCCCGCCCGCCGACGAGGTGGCCGAGAGGCCCAGCCCGATCAGCAGCGGGGCGCCGAACATGATGCCCAGCGCCAGGTTGCGGGCCAAGCGCACGCCGCCCCACATCGGCATCTTCACCGTCGCCGGCACGCGCTTCAGCGCCCCGTGGCTGGTGGAGGCGATCAGGGCCATCGCCAGGATCCACATGGCGTCGGCGACGTAATGCAGGACGGTCAGCATGTCAGACGGTGACCTGCGTCCCCATCTCGACCACGCGGCCGGGCGGGATCTTGTAGAAGTCGGTGGGGTTGGCGGCGTTCTTCATAAGGAAGATGAACAGCTTGTCCTGCCACAGCGGCATGCCCGACTGCGCCGAGGGCACGACCGAACGGCGACCCAGGAAGAACGACGTCGCCATGATGTCGAACTTCAGGCCCAGCTTGCGGCACAGCCCCAGCGCCTTCGGCACGTTCGGGCTCTCCATGAAGCCGTAGCCGATGATCACTTTCTTGAAGTCGTCGTTCACCGGCTCGATCCGCACCCGGTCCTCCTCGCGGACCCGCGGCGTTTCGGCGGTGTGGATCGTCAGGATGATGTTCTTCTCGTGCAGCACCTTGTTGTGCTTGAGGTTGTGCATCAGCGCGACGGGGGCGGTGTCGGGATCCGAGGTCAGGAAGATCGCCGTGCCGGGCGCCCTGTGCGGAGCGCGGGCCTTGAGGATGTCGGCGAGCTCCAGCAGCGAGACCGAGTCCCGGCGGGTCTTCTCCGACAGGATCTGCGCGCCCCGGTTCCAGGTCCACATCATGACCACCAGGGCCGCCCCCAGCACCAGCGGCAGCCAGGCGCCCTGCGGGATCTTCAGCAGGTTGGACGAGATGAACACCATGTCGAGGAAGCCAAAGGCGGTACAGGCGCACACCGCCTGCCACAGCGGCCGCTTCCACATGTAGCGGATGATGTAGAAGAACAGCAGCGTGTCGACGAACATCGCCCCGGTGACCGCGATGCCGTAGGCGGCGGCCAGATTCGACGAGGTGCGGAACATCACCAGCAGCACCAGCACGCCGACCAGCAGCACGGTGTTGACCATCGGCACATAGATCTGCCCGGCCTGGGTCTCCGAGGTGCGGCGGATGTCGATGCGCGGGAACAGGCCCAGCTGGACCGCCTGCTGGGTCATCGAGAAGGCGCCGGTGATCACCGCCTGGCTGGCGATCACGGTGGCGGCGATCGACAGCAGCCAGACCGGCCAATAGGCGATCTCCGGGATCATCAGGAAGAAGGGGTTGGCTCGCGCTTCGGGATTGGCCAGCACCAGCGCGCCCTGGCCCAGGTAATTCAGCACCAGCGAGGGCAGGACCAGCGCCACCCAGGCCATCCGGATCGGCTTTTTCCCAAAGTGACCCATGTCGGCATACAACGCCTCGGCCCCGGTGACGGCGAGGAACACGCTGCCCAGGATGATGAAGCCCAGGAACCCGTTGTCGATCAGGAACGCCACGCCGTAGTGGGGCAGAAGAGCGCGGAAGATCGACAGGTCGTCGCCAATGTGGATCAGGCCCAGGACGCCCAGGGTCACGAACCAGAGCGCGGTGATGGGCCCGAACAGCCGGGCCACGCTGGCGGTGCCCCGCGACTGGATCAGGAACAGGGCCACCAGGATGGCCGCCGCGCCGGGCAGCACGAACTTGCCCAGCTGATCCCCGATGCCCGGGATTTCCTTCATCCCTTCCATGGAGCCCAGAACCGAGACGGCCGGGGTGATGATGCCGTCGGCGTAGAACAGGGCGGCGCCGAACATCCCCAGCAGGAAGATGACCAGCGAACGGCCGCCGGGGCTGACCCGCTGGGCCAGCGCCATCAGGGCCAGCGTGCCGCCTTCGCCCTTGTTGTCGGCCCGCATGAGGAAGACGACGTACTTGACGGTGACGATCAGGATCAGCGCCCAGGTCACCAGCGACACGACGCCCAGGACGGCGGCCTCGCCGCCCCCGCCGCCGCGGGCATGCCCCAGCGCCTCGCGCATCGCGTACAGCGGACTGGTGCCGATATCGCCGAACACGACGCCCACCGAACCCAGCGCGAGGGCCCAGAATCCCTCCTTGCCATGTCCGTTGGCGTGCCCGTTGGCGTGCGACGTGTCTTCGGACGCCTTGGCGTCGACGGCCGGATCAGCCATCAAAATTCTCCGGGAGGCCGATAGGCTCCCAAGGCGGCCCGATGCCGTCGCGGCGGGCGCCAATACACCCGATCCCGACGGCGTTCAACGTTGCGGTCCTTGTCGCGGGAGCGGCATGCAACCGCAGCTTTGAACAGATCTCTACGGGCCCCAGTTTCGAGGCGAACGCAAGGACCGGGAATGGAACGCAGGCTGGCTTTGGTGACAGGCGCCTCGGCGGGCATCGGCGCCGCCTTCGCGCGCAGTCTGGCCCGCCGCGGCTACGACCTCGCCCTGACAGCCCGGCGGATCCCGCGCCTGGACACGCTCGCCGCCGAATTGAGAGCCGCCTATGGCGTGGATGTGCTGACGATCGCCGCCGACCTCGCCCTGCCCGAGGCCCCCAAAGCCCTGCTCGACGCGATCGCCGACCAGGGCCGTCACGTGGACGTCCTGATCAACAATGCCGGCTACGGGCTGCCCGGCGTCTATGCCGAGACGACCTGGGCCGATCAGGCCGCGTTCGTGCAGGTGATGGTGACGGCCCCCTGCGAGCTGGCGCACGGTGTGCTGGGCGGGATGCGGGCGCGGCGGTTCGGCCGGATCGTCAATGTCGCCTCGGTGGCGGGTCTCGTGCCGCCAGCCGCGGGGCACACCTTGTACGGGGCGTCGAAAGCCTTCCTGGTCCGCTTCTCCCAGAGCCTGCACCTGGAAGCCGCCCCGGACGGCGTCCACGTCAGCGCGCTTTGCCCCGGCTTCACCTATACCGAGTTCCACGATGCGAACGGCACGCGCGAGCGCGCCGCCAGCTCGACGCCGAAGTGGATCTGGATGTCGGCCGACGACGTCGTGGAGGCCGGATGGCGCGCGGTCGAGGCCAACCGCCTGGTCTGTGTCCCGGGCGCGACCTACAAGATCGTCACCAGCCTCGCCCGCCTGGTGCCCGAGAATCTGGCCCTCAAGCTGATGGCCAGCCAGGGCGGACGGGTGCGGAAGACGTAGTCAGTGCCCGTAGGGGTTGGCGACGCCGGGGCGGATGAAGCCCGTGGTGCTGTCAGCGAACCCGGCCAGGATGAACTGCACGGCCAGGGCGCAGAGGATCAGGCCCAGCACGCGGACCACGATGGTCAGGCCGATACGGCCCAGGATGCGGCTGATGATCGGCGTCGCCAGGAACGACAGCAGGGTCGCCAGCGCCACTGCGCCGATCACGCCCACGCCCACCGCCGCCCCCTGCAGGCCGAAGGCGCGCGCCTGGCTGGCGTAGATGACCACCGTCGAGATCGCGCCCGGCCCGATCAGCAGCGGCATGGCGAACGGCACGATCATCCGCTCGAACCGCTTGCGCGCGAAGGCGCGGCCCGAGCCCACGGGGGCGTCGGCCGCCTCCGCGTAGGTGGCGGTGAAGTCGTCGCGGGCCATCTCGAGGCCCAAAAGGAACAGGATGACCCCACCCGCGATCCGGAACGCCGGCAGCGAGATGCCGAAGAACTCCAGCAGGCTGAGGCCCGAGAAGTAGAAGAACGTCAGGAAGCCCAGGACGAAGAGCGAGATGTACAGCGCGATCCAGGCCCGGTCCCGCGACTTCGCGCCCGCGGTCGAGGCGGCGAACAGGGGCACGTTGCCGATCGGATCGATCAGGGCAAACAGCGCGACGAAGAAGTTGACCGCGAACTCGGCCTGGCTCATTCCCCGGTCTTAGCCCAGATTCATTAAGGCGGAACACCCCGCCCCGAGGCCTTCCGGCCATGACGCCGTCATGGGCGGGCGAAAGGCCTCGGAATCCAAACTGCGAGCACGTTCCCCCGGCCTGCCGGCCGGGACGGGCTCTAGCCGGAGCCCCTCGCCATGGCCGCCGAAGCCGCGCTCGCGCACCCCGCCGTCAAGCCCGACCCGCGTCTGATCGTGCCGCTCGACCTGCCCACGGTCGACGAGGCCCGGGCGATGGTCGAGACGCTCGGGGACTCGATCAGCTTCTACAAGGTCGGCCTGGAACTCTTCGCGTCGGACGGGATGACGCTGGCGCACGAGCTGAAGGCGGCCGGCAAGCAGGTGTTCCTGGACTGGAAGCTGCACGACATCGGCACGACGGTGCAGCGCGCGACCTCGGTCTTGGCGCAGTCGGGCTGCGACTTCCTGACGGTGCACGGCGAGCCGCAGGTGATGGCGGCGGCGGTGCGCGGCAAGGGCGGCTCGAACCTGAAGGTCCTGGCCGTGACGGTGCTGACCAGCTTGTCGGACGAGGACCTCATCGAGACAGGTTACCACGAGACCGCCCGCGCGCTGGTCGAGCGGCGCATCCATCAGGCGATCGCGGCCGGCTGCGACGGGGTGATCTCCAGCCCGCACGAGGCCGCGCTGGCCCGGGCCCTGGGCGGCAGGGACTTCCTGGTGGTGACGCCCGGCGTGCGGCCCGACTGGTCGGCCAAGAACGACCAGGCCCGCGCCGCCACGCCGCTCGACGCCCTGAAGGCCGGGGCCAGCCACATCGTCTGCGGCCGCCCGATCACCGCCGCCAACGACCCCCACGCCGCCGCCCGCCGGGTCGCCAACGAGATGAGCGGCGCCTGACACGGGTCGATTGCCTCGTTTGACGAACGGCCTAAGGTCGCGCCAGGGGTCGGGGGAGATCTTCATGGCGCATCGACGGACGCGGCGGCTGGCGGCGCTTTCACTCGCGGCGAGCTTGATGGCGGGCGCGGCGGCGGCGCACGAAGGTCACGACTGTACCAGCGCCCCGGGCGGCGCCGCGCCGGCGCACGCCGCGGCCAAGGCTTTTCTCGACAGCCTGGGACCGATCCAGGGCATGACCGCCGTGCGCACCCACAGCAAGCAGGCCGCCACCCGCTGGTCGAACCTGCCGCTGGCCCTCGCGCCTCGGGTGGGCGTGCGCCTCGGCGACCTGAACGAGGCGCAGACCAAGACGGCCAATGCGCTGCTGAAGACGGCGCTCAGCAGCTGCGGGATTCAGCTGCTGGACGACATCCGCGCTGCCGACGCCGCGCTGAAGCCCCTCGACCGGGACGCGATCGGCTGGGATGCGGCCAACTACTTCGTCGCCTTCATCGGGGAGCCGTCGGCCGATAAGCCGTGGAGCCTCAAGGTCGACGGTCACCACATCGCGCTGAACATCACCTTCAACGCCCCCCACGTCAGCGCCACGCCGCTGTTCGACGGGGTCGAGCCTGTGGAGTTCAAGTTAAGCGACCGCGCCTACGAGCCCCTGGCGCCCCAGGCCGGCGCCATGCGCGCCGTGGCGACGGCGCTGGTGGGGACCCCGGCGGCGAAGCTGGACGGCGAGTTCCGGGACGTAACGCGCGGCTCCACGCCGGACGGCGACACGGACTTCCCGATCACCTATCCGCAGGGGGCCAAGGGTCGCGGGGTCGCCTATAGGGCCCTGCCGCCCGCCCAGCAGGCCCTGGTCCGCGCGGCGATGGGGCGATGGGTCGAGCTGCCGAACGATGCGATCGCGAAGCCGCTGATGGAGGACTACACCTCGCCCTCGGCGCTGGCCCAGACCTATGTGGGCGTCGCCGGCGCGGCCGACCTGTCGAAGCCCGGCTCGTACGTCCGCATCGACGGGCCACGCGTCTGGATCGAGTTCATCGTCCAGCCCGCCGTCGCCGACGAGACCAAGGTTCACTACCATACAATCTGGCGCGACAAGCTGGCCGACTACGGCGGCGCGTTCGCCCGCTGATGCGGCGGCGAGGCCTGCTCGGGCTGCTCTGTACGAGCGCCTTCGCACCGACCGGCATCTGGGCTCACGCCATGCCCCATTCGACGGTCGTGGCGCAGGTGAGCCCCGGCGGGGTCCAGCTCGTCGCGGACCTGCCGATCTCGGAACTCAAGGCTGCAACCGACGACCGGCCCGCCGCCGATGCCGGCGACTATATCCTGCGGCACGCCGACATCGTGGGGGCGGACGGCCGGACCTGGCGCAAGCGGGCGTCAGCGGCGGAGGCTGGGGCCCGCGACGGCGTCGCGGTGATGACGGTGACCGTGACGTTCACCGCCCCGCCGGGCGGCGCTGTCCAGGCGCGGCGGTTGCGCTACGACGCGATCCTGCACCGGATCGCCAGCCATGTGGTTCGGGTCTATCGCCGCGAGGGCGAGGCGTTGATCCCGATGTCGAGGCTGCAATCGCCGACTATCGAGCTTGATCTGCCCTAGAAGTCGATCGCCAGGCCCTTGCGCTCCCAGTCGCCGAAGCGGGTGGGCTCAGGGCCCTTGGGGCCACCCTCCTCAGGTTCCCGGGCGGCGGCGTCCGCCTCGGCGGCCTGACGGGCGGCGGCCTCCTCCAGGGCGCGGCGGGCGGCGGGCGAGAGCTCTTTGCCGGGGGCGGCGTTGGGCGGAAGATCGTCCATGCGCCTGATCTAATCCCTTGCGCCGCCGGCTCCAAGCGGGCACGCCGCCCGCCGTGAGCGAAACCGACGACATCCGCGGCCTTCCGGCCCGCGCCGCCGCCCTAGATCTGCTCGGAACGGCGCTGTCGCGCCGCGCCGGCCTGGACGAGGGCCTGAACCATCCCGCCATGGCGGCGCTGGAGCCGCGCGACCGCGCGTTCGCCCGCGCCCTGGTCATGGCGACCCTGCGCCATCTGGGCCCCATCGACACCGCGCTGCAGTCGCGGATCAAGAAGGCCCCGCCCGAGCGGATCGTGAACGTGCTGCGTCTGGGCGCCGCCCAGCTGCTGGTGCTGAAGACCCCGGCCCACGCCGCGGTGGGCGCCACTGTCGACCTGGCCGCGGCCCAGAAGGGCGGCGAAGTCTTCAAGGGGCTGGTCAACGCCGTGCTGCGCGGCTTCACCCGCGAGCCGGTGGACCTGGACGAGCCAGAGCTGATGCTGCCCACCTGGCTGGCCGCCCGCTGGCGCGCCGCCTATGGGCCCGAGGCCGCGCGCGCCATCGCCGCCATGGTCGCCGCCGAGCCCGCGACCGACGTCACGTTGCAGGACCCCGCCGACGCCGCCGAGGCGGCCGCCGAGCTGGAGGCGACCGTTCTGCCCGAGGGCCAGCTGCGCGCCGGCCTTAAGGGCGAGATCTCGACCTGGCCCGGCTTCGACGCCGGCCGCTGGTGGGTGCAGGACGCCTCGGCCGCCGTCCCCGCCCGCCTGCTCAAGGTCCAGCGCGGCGAGACCGCGCTCGACATGTGCGCCGCCCCCGGCGGCAAGACGCTGCAGCTCGCGGCGGCCGGCGCCAAGGTGGTCGCCCTCGACCGCTCGGCCGGCCGCATCAAGCGGGTCTCGGAGAACCTCAGCCGCACGGGCCTGGGCGCCGAGGTGGCCGTGGCCGACGCCGCCGAGTGGCGCGACACCCGCGAATTCGACGCGGTGCTGCTGGACGCGCCCTGTTCGGCCACCGGCACCTTTCGCCGCCACCCCGACGTGCTGTGGGTGGCCAGCCCCGCCGACATCCCCAAGCTGGCCCAGGTGCAGATGAAGCTGCTGGACTCGGCGGCGCGCCGGGTAAAGCCGGGCGGACGCCTCGTCTACTGCGTCTGCTCGCTGGAACACGAAGAGGGCGAGGGGCAGGTCGCCCACTTCCTGGCGCGCCACAAGGCCTTCACGCTGGACCCGATCGCCGCCGGCGAGGGCGGCTCGCCCGAGGCCTCGCGGCGCGACGACGGGACGCTCCGGATCCTGCCCCATCATCGCGAGGGCGGGACCGACGGCTTCTACGTGGCGCGTCTGCGCAAGGCCTGACGCCCGTCGAGCTTAGCGCCCCCTCCACCGCTACGCGGTCCCCCTCCCCCGCAAGCTACTCCGATCACGAGCCGAGATTGGCAGTCGGCCCCGCATCGCGGTAAGCGGGGACATGGCCAAGCCTGTGATCATCGCCCCGTCCATCCTCGCCTCGGATTTCGCAAAGCTGGGCGAGGAGGTCGCCGCCATCGAGGCGGCCGGCGCCGACTGGGTCCACGTCGACGTGATGGACGGCCACTTCGTGCCGAACATCACCCTGGGCCCCGACATCGTGAAGGCGCTGCGCCCGCATGCGAAGATTCCCTTCGACGTCCACCTGATGATCAGCCCCGCCGACCCCTACCTCGAGGCCTTCCGGGCCGCGGGCGCCGACTACATCAGCGTGCACCCCGAAGCCGGGCCCCACCTGAACCGCACGCTGAAGCAGATCCGCAAGCTCGGGGCCAAGGCGGGCGTGGTGTTCAACCCCTCGACCGACCCCGGCGTGATCCAGTGGATGATGGACGAGATCGACCTGATCCTCGTCATGTCGATCAACCCCGGCTTCGGCGGCCAGACCTTCATGCATTCCCAGCTCCGCAAGATCGAGGCGCTGCGCAAGATGATCGACGCCGAGGGGCGCGACATCCCGCTGGAGGTGGACGGCGGGGTCACGCCGGAGACCGCGCCTCTGTGCATCGCCGCCGGGGCCACAGCCCTGGTCGCCGGCACGGCGGTGTTCCGCGGCGGCCCGGAGCGTTACGCCGCCAACATCGCCGCCCTCCGGGGCTGACCGTCGCGATGGCCGGGCTCCCAGCGCCGCGCCTGCCCGGCCGCCATCTGGCCCTGGCGCTCGCCGTCGCGACCGGCCGCGCCCTGTCCGAGGAATGGCGCGCCTCGCGCCCCTATCGCTGGGCGACCACCGGCCCGCGCCCAGACGGCTTCGGCATCCAGGCCCGCGACTACCGCCCGGTCGACCGCGACGCCGGCGAGGCGATCCTGGCCGGCGCGTTCGTGCTCGCGGGCCAGTCGCTGGCGGTCGGCGTGCGCGGCGACCCCTGGGACCGCCCCAGTCCCAGCCGCGGCTTCGCCGAGGCGCTGCACCGGTTCGACTGGCTGCCGCACCTGATCGCCACGGGCCCCGAGGGCGCCGCCGAGGCGCTGCGGCTGGTGCTGGAATGGCGTCGCCTCTTCGGCAAGTGGAACAGCTTCGCCTGGGCGCCACAGGTGATGGCGCGGCGGGTCTACAACCTGGCCTGCGCCGGGCCGCTGCTGGCGGCCCGGGCGTCGGAGGCCGAGACGGCCCAGCTGGCGGCGGACCTCGCCCGCCAGGCCCGCGACCTTCTGTTCCCCGGCGACGTCGCCGAGAGCGCGCAGCGCAGCGTCGCCGCCGCCGTGGCCGGCGCGGCCCTGCGCGGCCCGGCCGGCCGCAAGCTGCTGGCCCGCGCCCTGGCGCGCCTGCCGCGAGCGCTGGATCTCACCGTACGTCCCGACGGCGGCCACGCCACGCGGCGCGCCGACCTGGCGCTGGACCTCCTGTTCGACCTGCAGACCCTGGACGACGCGCTGATCCAGAAGGGCCAGGCGGCGCCCGACGCGGTCCAGCGGGCCATCGACCGGCTGGCCGTCGGCGTCCGGTTCGCCACCCTGGCGGACGGCGCCCTAGCCGCTTTCCACGGCGGCCGACCGCGCACCGCCCCTTATGTCGCCGCCGCCCGCGCCCAGGACGAGACCGGCGATCGCCCGACGCCCACCGAACTGGGCGGCGTCCAGCGGCTGGACTCGCGCGGGCTGCAGGTGATGGTCGATGTCGCGCCGCCGCCCGCCGGGCCCTGGTCACTGACCGCCGCCGCCCAGCCGCTCGGGCTCGAGGTTCTGGTGGGCGGCCACCGCCTGATCAGCGGGACGGGCCGTGCGTTGGCCGGCGGGGCGACGGTCGAGGTGGGCGAGACCGGGCTGGGTCGTGTCCTCGGCGGCTTTGCGGCCCGCGCGCTGGGGGCGCGGCTGGTGGACTGCGACGCCGCGGTCGATGTCCAGCGCCACGAGGCGCCCGATGCCCTGTGGATCGACCTCGCCCACCACGGCTGGATGCGCGGCCACGGTCTGATGCACCAGCGCCGGCTCTATCTCGACCTCCGCGCCGGCGAGCTGCGGGGCGAGGACCGGCTGACGCCGACTGCCAAGGCGCAGGGCCCCGACGGCCGCCACTTCGTGCCCTATGTCCTGCGCTTCCCGCTGGCGCCCGGCGTGCGCGCCCTGGTCAGCCAGGACCGGCGCAGCGTCCTGCTGCGGGTCGAGGGCGTGAGCGACGGCTGGATCCTGCGCAACGACGTGCTCGACATCAGCCTGGAGCCCCTGGCGCGGCGCGGCCGGCCAGGGTCGCAGCTGGTGCTGACCGGCCAGCGCCGCGCCGATTCCGGGGCCCGGGTGCGGTGGAAGCTCGCGCCGGCGAGCCAACCGATTGACCCGCCGCCCCGGGCGGCGTAGCACCCGCCCATCCCGCGTGACTGGCGACTAAAGGTGGGCGACCACCGGGGAGCGCTGGGACCACATCCGCCGCGCGCCTGGGCATTTCTTCCTTCGTTTCCTTAAGGAGAATGCCGTGCCCGCCGCCCCTGATTTCCCGCCCGCCCCCGACAAGGTCACCGTCCGCCGCGCCTTGCTGTCGGTCTCGGACAAGACCGGTCTCGTCGACGCCGCCAGGCAGCTGGCCGCCCTGGGCGTCGAGCTGGTCTCGACCGGCGGCACCCGCAAGGCCATCGCCGA
Source organism: Phenylobacterium sp. (assembly GCF_965284355.1). NCBI lineage: Bacteria > Pseudomonadati > Pseudomonadota > Alphaproteobacteria > Caulobacterales > Caulobacteraceae > Phenylobacterium > Phenylobacterium sp. The sequence continues at coordinate 2,642,430 of NZ_OZ260078.1, forward strand.
CGCCGGCCTGCCGGTGAAGGACGTCTCCGACCTGACCGGCTTCCCCGAAATGATGGACGGCCGGGTGAAGACCCTGCACCCCGTCGTCCACGGCGGCCTCCTGGGCGTGCGGGACGCGCCGGCCCACAAGCAGGCGATGGACGCGCACGGCATCGGTGCGATCGACCTGGTCTACGTGAACCTCTACCCGTTCGAGGCCACCGTGGCCGCGGGCGGCGACTACGCTGCCTGCGTCGAGAACATCGACATCGGCGGCCCGGCGATGATCCGCTCGGCGGCCAAGAACCACGGCTATGTCGCCATCTGCACCGATCCGGCCGACATGGCCGAGGTGCTGGCCGAACTGGCTGACGGCGGCGCCACCTCGCTCGACCTTCGCAAGCGCCTCGCCGCCCGCGCCTACGGGCGGACGGCCTCTTACGACTCGGCCATCTCGGCCTGGTTCGCCCAGCAGCTGGGCGAGACCGCGCCGGCCCGCAAGTCCATCGCCGGCGAGCTGGCGCAGACGATGCGCTACGGCGAGAACCCGCATCAGGCGGCCAGCTTCTACCGCTTCCCCAACCCGCGGATCGGCGTGGCCACCGCCACCCAGCTGCAGGGCAAGGAGCTCAGCTACAACAACATCAACGACACCGACGCGGCCTTCGAGTTGATCGCCGAGTTCGATCCCGCCGCCGGGCCGGCCTGCGCGATCATCAAGCACGCCAACCCGTGCGGCGTGGCCACCGGCGCCTCGTTACTGGAGGCGTATGAGCGGGCCCTGGCCTGCGATCCCACCAGCGCGTTCGGCGGCATCGTGGCGCTGAACAGCCGCCTCGACGCGGCGACCGCGGCCAAGGCGCTGGAAATCTTCACCGAGGTGGTGATCGCCCCCGAGGCCGACGAGGACGCCATTGCCCTCTTCCGCAAGAAGAAGAACGTGCGATTGCTGGTGACCGGCGGCCTGCCCGACCCCTTGGCCCCCGGCGAGACGTTCAAGTCTGTCTCGGGCGGCTTTCTGGTTCAGAGCCGCGACACCGCGCGCCTGACCGCGGCCGACCTCAAGGTCGTCACCCAGCGCGCGCCCACCGAGGCCGAGGTCCGCGACATGCTGTTCGCCTTCACGATCGCCAAGCACGTGAAGTCGAACGCCATCGTCTACGCCCGTGACGGGCAGACGTTGGGCGTCGGCGCGGGCCAGATGAACCGTAAGGACTCGGCGCGGATCGCCGCGCTGCGGGCCGCGGACTTCGGGCTCGACCTGAAAGGCTCGGCCTGCGCGTCGGAGGCCTTCTTCCCGTTCCCGGACGGGCTGATCCAGGCGGCCGACGCCGGTTGCACGGCGGTGATCCAGCCGGGCGGATCGATCGGCGACGACAAGGTGATCGAGGCGGCCGACGAACGCGGTCTCGCCATGGTCTTCACCGGCGTCCGCGTCTTCCGCCACTAGGCGCCGCAGGCAATAGCGAGAAGACCACGGAAAGCACGGAATGACACGGAAGGGGCCTGGGCTGCCTTCCGTGTATTCCGTGTCGTCCGTGGTTCAGGTCTTCAGGGCGCCGACGCGCCTCAGGCTTGCGCCGTCACGCCCAGGCGGCGCGGGGCCGACGGGGCGGCGGGGGCCGACTTGAACTCGGTGAGCGCCTGGTCCAGGCGGCTCATCTCGGCGGCCAGCGCCTCGCGGCGGGCCTCCAGCTTGCGCATGGCGCAGTCGCGGCCGCTGGCGCCTTCGTCCTCGGCGTGCAGCACTTCCTCGATATCGGGCAGCGAGACACCGGCCTTGCGTAGGCGCGAGATCCACTCAAGCCGACGGCGCGCCGCCGGGTCGTAGAAGCGGGCGTTCAGCCGGTCGCGGCGAGCTTCGACCAGGCCCTTCTCCTCATAGAAGCGCAGGGCGCGGGCCGTCAGGCCGAAGAGACGCATGGCGCCGGCCATGCCGAGGCGGGGCAGATGATGGATGTTCTCGACAGTCATGGGTCCTGTCCGTTGGAGCGTTCCTCACGCCTTCGCCGGGCGATCCGTCCACAGGTCCGCAAAGTTGCGTTGTGGAGCTGAGGAGGATCACGTTCCGTGAGGCGCGACCGGGAGGGAGCCTCGTTTTCCTTCGCGCGACAAGGAAAAGCGTGCGAAGAATTGGCCTCCTGCGGACCCCCGTTTGTGAAATTGCAAAATGCGCTACAAGCTTTTTGTGGGACCGAAGGTGCGGGCGCTGCGGGCGCGGCACGGGTGGCGGCTGGAGTCCTGCGCGCGTCGGCTGGGCATCTCGGTCAGCTATCTCTCGCAGATCGAGGCCAACCAGCGGCCCGTCACCGACCGTGTGCTGATGGGGCTGATCGAGACGTTCGGCGTTCCCGCGTCGACCTTCGAAGCCGATGACGACCAGCGCCTGATCGCCGACTTGCGCGAGGCGGTGGCCGACGTGGCCGGGGATGACCCGATCCCCCTGTCCGAGCTGCGCCAGGTGGCCCAGCAGTCGCCGGCCTTGGCCCGGCGGTTCCTCGACCTGCACCGCGCCAATCACCGGCTGGGCGAACGCCTGAAGCTGACCGAGGAGGCGGTGTCGCTGGACGAGGCCACGGCCGCCAGCTCGCTGCTGCCCTACGAGGAAGTCCGCGACTTCTTCCACTTCAAGGACAACTACGTCGACAGCCTGGACCACGCGGCCGAGGACCTGGCCCAGGAGATCGGCCTCGACGCGTCCGGTTCGCCCGACATGCTGATGGAGATGTACCTGCGCGAGCGCCTGGGCGTGCGGGTGCGCTATGCGGCGCTGGGCGACGTGATGCGCCGCTACGATCCGGCCACCCACGAGCTGTGGATCAACGCCAGCCAGCCGGCCGCCACGCGGGCGTTCCAGATGGCCTTCCACGTGACGGTGGCCAACCTGTCGGACGTCATCGAGAACGAGCTCAGCCAGGCGCGGTTCAAGAGCCGCGAGGCGGTGGATGTCTGTCGCGTGGGGCTGGGCAACTACGCGGCTGGCGCGCTTCTCACCCCCTATCGGCGCTTCTCGGCCTCGGCGCGCGAGCTGCGCCACGACGTGGAACAGCTCGCGGCCCTGTTCGGGGCCAGCCTCGAGCAGGTGTGCCACCGGCTCTCCACCCTTCAGCGGCCCGGCCAGCGGGGCGTGCCGATGTACTTCGTGCGGCTGGACTACGCCGGCAACATCACCAAGCGCCACAGCGCCACCCGCTTCCGCTTCGCCCGCTTCGGGGGCGCCTGCCCGCTGTGGAACGTCCACGACGCGGTGGCCTCGCCCGACCGGTTCCTGGTGCAGGTGGCCGCCATGCCCGACAACGTCCGCTACCTGTGCGTGGCGCGCGCGGTGGTAAAGCGGTCAGAGAGCTACCTGACGCCCGACCGGCGCTACGTCCTGGGCTTCGGCTGCGAGATCGAGCACGCCCACGAGCTGGTCTATTCCGAAGGCCTGGACCTGAAGGGCCCGGCGGCCCCCATCGGCACCAGCTGCCGCATCTGCGAACGCGACAACTGCGCCCAGCGCGCCTTCCCCCCGGTGGACCGCCGTCTCAGCGTGCCGCAGCACGAACGGCGCACGGTACCGTTCCGATTGGGATCGTAGACGAGCTGGGGGCGGAACTTCCTGCGCCCCTCCCCCTTGCGGGGAGGGGTCGGGGGTGGGGGTGCGAACTTTCGGGCTCAGAGCCGACAACCCCCACTCCCAACCCTCTCCCCGCAAGGGGGAGAGGGTTTTGAGCAACGACCACGGCCCTGGCTAACGCTTCCGCAGGTCCGCGATGATCGCCGTCACCTGCTCTCGGGCGTGCTCCAGCCCCTGGCCGGTATCGACGACATAGTCGGCCCGCGCCCGCTTCTCGGCATCGGGGGTCTGCTGGGCCAGGATCGCCTCCAGGCGTTCGGGCGTCATGCCCTCCCGCGCCAGCACACGGGCCCGCTGCATTTCGGCCGGGGCGGACACCACGATCACCTTGTGCATGTTCTTCTCGCCGCCGGTCTCGAAGATCAGGGGCACATCCAGGACCACCATGTCGGCCCCAGCCTTCTCGGCCTCTTCGAACACCGCCGCACGCGCCCGGCCCACGATAGGATGGACGATGCCGTTCAGCACCTTCAGCGCCTCAGGATTGCCCAGCACGCGCTTGCGCAGTTCCTCGCGGTCGACCTTGCCGTCCTTCACGACGCCCGGAAACGCCGCGCCCACCGGCTCGACCGCGGCTCCGCCCACGTCGTAGGCCTTATGCACCTCGGCGTCGGCGTCATAGACCGGGATCCCGGCCTCGCGGAACATCGCCGCCGTGGTCGACTTGCCCATGCCGATCGAGCCGGTCAGGCCGATGATCTTCATTGCCCTATAGCCTCCAGCGCCAGCGCGCGCACATCCACATCTGCCGGCGGCCACGCCCCGAAGAACGCCTCGAACGAGGGCTCGGCCTGGCCGATCAGCATCTGCAGCCCGTCGACGATCGGCCGGCCCAGGCCCTGAGCCTGCTCCAGGAACGGCGTCACCACCGGCTTGTAGAACATGTCCATGACCACGCAGCCGTCGGGCGTCGCCTCCAGCGGCAGGTCCAGCCCGGTCCCGGCGCCCACGCCGGCCGAGGTCGCGTTGATCACCGCGGTCGAATCCCGCAGCGCGCCCACCGCATGCAGCAACGGCAGCGGCTTCACCTGCGGCCCCAGCGCCTGGGCGATCGCCTCGGCCTTTTCGAGCGTCCGGTTGACCACGAACACCTTGGGCGCCCCGGCCGCGAGCAAAGCCGCCACCGCGCCCCGGGCCGCGCCGCCCGCGCCCACCACGGTCACCGGTCCCCGGTCGGCGCTCCACTTCGGCGCCTGGACCGCGAAAGCCCGCATGAGGCCCACGCCATCGGTGTTGTCGGCCAGGATGCGGCCGTCCGGTTCGAACACCAGCAGGTTCGCCGCCGCCGCCCGCTCGGCCAGGTCGGTCCGCCGGTCAGCCAGTTTCAGCGCCTGTTCCTTGAAGGGCAGGGTGACGTTCAGCCCACGGATGGCCCCGCCGCGGAAGCCCTCGACCAGCCGCTGAAACCCGTGAGCCCCCGGCGAGAACGGCACATAGACCCCATCGATCCCCGCGGCCGCGAGCCAGGCGTTGTGCAGGCGCGGCGACATGGAGTGGCTGACCGGGTGCCCGACGACGCCCGCGACCACCGTCTTCCCGGTGATCATGCCGTCAGCTCCCCATGGCGCCGCAGCAGGTCCAGCAGGCCCATCAGCGGCAGGCCGAGGATCGCGAAGTAGTCGCCCTCGATCTTGGAGAACAGCTGCGCGCCCGGACCCTCCAGGCGGTAACAGCCCACCGATCCCAGCGCCTGCTCGCCCTCCTGCGCCAGATAGTCCTCGAGAAATGCGTCCGAGAAGTCGCGCATCGTCAGGCTGGCCGTGACGATCTCGCGCCAGATCGGCGTCCCTTCCTTCGCCACCACCACCGCCGAGTGCAGCTTGTGGGTCCGGCCGCGGAGCAGCCTCAGGCGCTCGCGGGCCGCCTCCACGCTCTCGGCCTTGTCATAGAGCCGGCCGTCCAGGTCCAGAGTCTGGTCCGAACCGATCACGAAGTCAGGCCGCCCCGCCGATACCCGGATCGCCTTCAACTCCGCCAGCGCGTCAGCGATCTCCCGCGGGCCCGCCCCCTCGGCCAGCAGCGAAGCCTTCGCCGCGTCCTCGTCGACGCCGGCGACGCGCGCCTCGTAGCGGACGCCCGCGCCGTCCAGCACCGCGCGTCGGGCCGCGCTCTTCGACGCCAGGATCAGGCTCACCCCAGCACCTCGACCTGGCCGTGGCCCTTGTGCAGCAGGTTCAGCACCGCGGCCGCCGTCTCCTCGACCGAGCGGCGGGTCACGTCGATGGTGGGCCAGTTGTTGCGCTCGTACAGCCGCCGCGCCGCGATGATCTCTTCCCGCACCGCTTCCTGCTCGGTGTAGCTGGTGTCGCGGTTTTCCTTCAGGCTCAGCAGGCGGTTGCGGCGGATCTGGATCAGCCGGTCGGGCGAGATCAGCAGGCCCACGATCAGCGCGTTCTTCAGCGTCATCAGCTTTTCCGGCAGCGGCCGGCCCGGCACCAGGGGCACGTTCGCCGCCCGGATGCCGCGGTGCGCCAGATAGATGCAGGTCGGTGTCTTCGACGTCCGCGACACGCCCAGCAGCACTACGTCGGCCTGGTCCAGATCCTGCCCGCCCTGGCCGTCGTCGTGGCCGATGGCGTAGTTCAGGGCGTCCATGCGGTTGAAGTAGTCGTTGTCCAGCCGCAGGTGCGCGCCCACCCGCGTGGTCGTCGCCGCCCCCAGGTAGCGCTGCATCGCCGCCACCAGCGGGTCCAGCGCCGGTAGGCACGGCATGTCCATCCGCCGGCACCCTTCCTCCAGCGCCGCACGCAGCTGGTCGTCGACGATGGTATGCAGGACGATGCCCGGCGCCTCCTCGATGTCGCCCAGCGCCCGGTCCAGCTGACGCTGGGATCGCACCAGGGCGTAGATGTGCTCGATGGGCAGCACGTTCTCGAACCGTGCGCAGACGGCGCGCGCCATGGCGTTCAGCGTCTCACCGGTCGAGTCCGACACCAGGTGGACATGGAAGTAGGTGGCGAGCCTGGGCGGGGCTGAGTTCGGCAAGCGGACGGGCTCCGAAAATAACCTTGGGGACGAAACCTGTGGACGTCTGTTTAGCGGCTGTGTCTCGCGATGGGGATAGAGAGCGCCGCGCCGGCCGTCGAGCGCGACGCAAAGGAAACACGAGGACAGTTCGTGGCGTTAACCTCTCATTAACCCCCAGCCTGATCCGCCGGGGCGCCGTTTTCGAGCCGCGCTCGGGGAAGGCCGGGACATCGCCGGCGGCGCCCGGGACTGTTCCCGGCCCCGCGCTGCCAAAATCCAATCGCTTCAAGCCGAGCGGCCGTCAGTCCCCGGGACTCACAGGCGTTTCACACCTGCGTCGCAAATCTGGGACGGCCTGTGGGCGAGCTGTTGGCCGTCAAGGGATTGTCAATCTTTTCCCCACTGTCGGCAGGCCTAACCTCTCCTGCTTCCATCCTTTCAAGATTCCTTTTGATTAGAAGAGAAGAAGGTCTGGCTGGCCGGGCTTGAGCCTTGCGGGCCAAGGGGCTTTAAGGGGCCGATGACGACCGAGACGCCCCGCCTCCTGCGCACCCTGGCCGGAGAGACCCTGGATCGCCCGCCGGTGTGGTTCATGCGCCAGGCCGGCCGGTCCCTGCCCGAGTACCGGGCGTTGCGGGCGACGACCAGCGACTTCATCTCGTTCTGCTTCGATCCCGAGAAGGCGGCCGAGGCGACGCTGCAGCCCATGCGCCGCTTCCCGATGGACGCGGCCATCGTCTTTGCCGACATCCTGCTGATCCCCCAAGCCCTGGGCCAGGAGGTCTGGTTCGAGGCGGGCGAGGGCCCCCGCCTGGGCCCGCTGCCCCGCATCGGAGACCTGCAGGACGCCATCGACGGCTCGACCGCCAAGCTGGCCAACATCGGCGAGACGTTGAGCCGGGTCCGCGCCGAGCTGGAGCCCGAGCGCGCCCTGATCGGATTCGCCGGCGCCCCCTGGACCGTGGCCACCTACATGCTGGAGGGCCGCGGCTCCCAGCGCGAGGCGGCCCGCACCTACGCCTACCGTCACGCCGACGAGCTCGACGCCCTGCTGGACGTTCTGGTCGAGGCCACTGCCCGCTACCTGGTCATGCAGTCGAAGTCCGGCGCCCAGGTGCTGAAGCTGTTCGAGAGCTGGGCCGACAACCTGGCCGAGGACGTCTTCGAGCGGATCGTGATCGGCCCCCACCGGCGCATCATCGAGAAGGTCCGCGCCGCCGGGGTCGACACCCCCTTCATCGGCTTCCCCCGCAGCGCCGGCGCCCTGGTGGAACGCTACGCCGCCGAGGTCCCGGTCCAGGCCGTCGCCCTCGACACCCAGGCCAGCGCCGCGCTGGGTCGCCGGATCCAGGCCGGGGGCCAGGCGATCCAGGGCGCGCTCGACAACCTGCTGCTGCTCTCCGGCGGGCCGGCGCTCGACGCCCGCGTCGACACCCTGCTCGAGCAATGGACCGGCGGCCCCTACATCTTCAACCTGGGCCACGGCGTCATGCCCGACACCCCGATCGAGCACATCGCCCGCGTCGTCGAACGGGTGACGGGAAAGAAAGCCACAGCGATGGCCGCCGCGTGAAACTCGCTGTCGTTCTCTTCAACCTGGGCGGACCCGACAGCCTGAAGGCCGTGCGGCCGTTCCTGTTCAACCTGTTCCGCGACCCGGCGATCATCCAGTTGCCCGCGCTGGCCCGCTACCCGCTGGCCGCCCTGATCTCGACCACGCGCAACAAGCCGGCCCAGGCCAACTACGCCATCATGGGCGGCCGCTCGCCGTTGCTCCCCGAGACCGAGGCCCAAGCGAAGGCGCTGGAGGCGGTGCTCAAGGCGCAGGGCCACGAGGCCCGCGTCTTCATCGCCATGCGCTACTGGAAGCCGTTCGCGGCCGAGACGGCCCGCGAGGTCGCCGCCTACGGGCCGGACGAGATCGTCCTGCTGCCGCTCTATCCGCAGTTCTCCACCACCACGACCGGCTCGTCGGTGAAGGACTGGGAGAAGGTCTACGCCGGCCCCGGCCGCACCCGCACTGTCTGCTGCTACCCCACCTCGGACGGGGTCGCCGAGGCCCACGCCGCCGAGATCCGCAAGGTCTGGGAAGCGGCCGGCAAGCCCGCCAACGTGCGCCTGCTGTTCTCGGCCCACGGCCTGCCGCAGCAGGTGGTCGACGGCGGCGACCCCTACCAGGCGCAGATCGAGGCCACGGCCGCCGCGGTCGCCGCCCGCCTGCCCGAACTCACCGACTGGCAGGTCTGCTTCCAGAGCCGGGTGGGGCGCCTCAAGTGGCTGGAGCCGTCCACCGAGACCGCGATCCTGGCGGCGGGCCGCGACGGCAAGGGGGTGATCGTCTCGCCCATCGCCTTCGTATCCGAGCACGTCGAGACCCTGGTCGAGCTGGACCACGAGTACGCTGAGCTCGCCCAGACCCACAACGTCGCGCCCTACCTCCGCGCCCGCACTCCGGGCGTGCAGCCGGCCTTCATCGGCGAACTGGCCAACGCCGTGACCGCCGCCCTGCCGCGTGAGGGCGTTCAGCCTCACGGGGCTTGGCGCTGTCCGGCGGCGCATGGCAAATGCCCGTGCAAAGGGGGCGCGAAATGAGCTGGCCGGAATCCTTGAGCTTCGACCTGCTGCGCGGGCTGCACATCATCGCGGTGATCGCCTGGATGGCGGGGATGATGTACCTGCCCCGGCTCTACGCCTACCACACCGAGACGGCGCCGGCCGGCAGCGAGTTCGACGCCCACTTCCTGGTCTGGGAGCGCAAGCTCCTGAAGATCATCATCAATCCGGCGATGATCCTCACCTGGATCCTCGGCGTCAGCCTGATCGTCTGGCACGTCTACGGCGCCAGTGAAGGCTGGGCGTTCCTGGGCCAGCCCTGGATGTCGGTGAAGCTTGCGGCGGTGATCTTCCTGTCAGGCTGGCACGGCTTCCTGGCCGGCTCGTACAAGAAGTTCCTGGCGGGCCAGCGCCCCAGGACCTCGAAGTTCTGGCGCGCCACCAACGAACTGCCGTTCCTGGCCGCCGTCGTGGCGGTCCTGGCCGTAACCCTTCAATTCTGGGCCCGCTGATCCCACATCAAGATTGACCGCGGCCCATGTTCCGTGGTTCCCCTCACCCACGCGTCGGACTCCGGCGCGCCCCGCCTTTCACCGGTCCTGCCAGCCCTGGCCCGCAGATCCACCGGTCTCCACGAAACCAAATCGGCGCTCCCCAGCGCCCACATCGCTTCCAGACCGCGCCCGGACTCCGTCCTGGCGTGCGTCAATCTCAAGTGAAATCAAATGACTGACCAAATCGAAGACAACGAACCGACCGGCGAAGACGAGGTGGTGGCGGACACCGCCGAAGCCGTCGAAGCCGACGTCGACACCCTTGAAGCCGGCGCGGAAGCCGAAGCCGAGGGCGATGACGAACCGGAAGAGCCTAGCCAGGCCGCCAAGGCGATCGCCGCCATGGGCCTTACCCGCATGTCGCTGCAGGAGCTGAAGGACAAGTCGTCCGCCGACCTGCTGGCCTTCGCCGAGCAGATGGAGGTCGAATCCGCGAACTCCATGCGCAAGCAGGACATGATGTTCGCGATCCTCAAGACCCTCGCCGAAGAGGGTGTCGAGATCGAGGGCTCGGGCACCCTGGAAGTGGTGCAGGACGGCTTCGGCTTCCTGCGCTCGCCCGAAGCCAACTACCTGCCGGGCCCCGACGACGTCTACGTCAGCCCCTCGCAGATCCGAAAGTTCGGCCTGCGCACTGGCGACACCGTGGTCGGCGCCGTGCGCGCACCGCGCGAAGGTGAGCGCTATTTCGCCCTGGTGAACGTGCGCCAGATCAACTTCGAGGCGCCCGAGAACGTCCGCCACAAGGTGATGTTCGACAACCTCACGCCGCTTTATCCCGACCAGCGCCTGACGATGGAAATTCAGGACCCGACCCTGAAGGACCGCTCGGGCCGGGTCATCGACATCGTGGCGCCGCTGGGCAAGGGCCAACGCTGCCTGATCACCGCCCCGCCGCGCGTCGGTAAGACGGTGATGCTGCAGAACATCGCCAAGTCGATCGAGACCAACCACCCCGAGTGCTACCTGATCGTGCTGCTGATCGACGAGCGCCCGGAAGAAGTCACCGACATGCAGCGCACGGTGAAGGGCGAGGTGATCTCCTCCACCTTCGACGAGCCCGCGACCCGTCACGTGCAGGTGGCCGAGATGGTGATCGAAAAGGCCAAGCGCCTGGTCGAGCACAAGCGCGACGTCGTGATCCTGCTGGACTCGGTCACCCGCCTGGGCCGCGCCTACAACACCGTGGTCCCGTCGTCGGGCAAGGTGCTGACCGGCGGTGTCGACGCCAACGCCCTGCAGCGCCCCAAGCGCTTCTTCGGCGCGGCGCGGAACATCGAGGAAGGCGGCTCGCTGACCATCATCGCCACGGCCCTGATCGATACGGGCTCGCGGATGGACGAAGTGATCTTCGAAGAGTTCAAGGGCACCGGTAACTCGGAAATCGTCCTCGACCGGAAGGTGGCCGACAAGCGCATCTACCCGGCCATCGACGTCCTGAAGTCCGGCACCCGGAAGGACGAACTGATCACCGACAAGGTCAACCTGCAGAAGACCTACATCCTGCGGCGGATCCTCTCGCCGATGGGCGCCCAGGACGCGATCGAGTTCCTGCTCGACAAGCTGCGCCAGTCGAAGAACAACGACGACTTCTTCCAGTCCATGAACACCTAGGAGCGCCTCGGCTCCTCCCTCCCCTTCATGGGGAGGGTGGCTGGAGCCGAAGGCGACAGTCGGTTGGGGAAGTGTCGGGCGGAGCGCGGCGACGGAAGGTGACCGACCTTTTGGCGCCGCTGTCGCAGCATAGCGGCCCCAAAAACCCCAACTAAATCAAAGGCCCGCGACCAAAATTGCCCCTGTGGCGAATTGAGCGCCGCCGGTCGTATCTGTGGCCGCCTCGCTGCGCGACAGAGCCAAACTGCGACGCCGGGCCGCAGGCCTGACTGGCCATACCCTGGGGACGAATCAACGGCCCTACCGGTATGGCTAGCTTCACTGTTTCACGTGAAACACCCGCTTGCGGGCGCTACCCTCTGCGTGCCGATGTTCCAGTTCCTCCCCCGTAGGGGGAGGGGGACCGCGAAGCGGTGGAGGGGGCTTCCGCCCAAGCGGTGGATGAAGCCCCTCAGTCAGCTTCGCTGCCAGCTCCCCCAGAGGGGGAGCAACTAAGGCTACGGGATCAACAGGCTCGCCCCGACCGTCGCGCGGCTCTCGAGCGCCTCGTGGGCCTTGCGGGCGTCGGTCAGTGCAAAGGTCTGGCCGATCTCGATCTTCACCTTGCCCGACGTCACGACGTCGAACACCGCGGCGGCCGAGGCGTCCAGCTCCTCGGGCGTGACGATGTAGTCGAAGAGAGTGGGGCGGGTCAGGTACAGCGAACCCCCCGCGGCCAGCCGGGCCGGCGGGAACGGCGGAACCGGGCCCGAGGCGTTGCCGAAGCTGACGAACAGGCCACGCCGCGCCAGGCTGCCCAAGGTGCCCTCGAAGGTGTCCTTGCCCACGGAGTCGTACGCCACCGGCACGCCCTTGCCGCCCGTGATCCGCCGGACCTCGGCGGCCACGTCCTGTTCGCGGTAGAGGATGACGTGGTCGGCGCCCAGCTCGCGAGCTTTCGCCGCCTTCTCCTCGGATCCCACCGTGGCGATCACCTCGGCGCCCAGGGCCTTCAGCCACTGGGTCATGATCTGGCCCACGCCGCCCACGGCCGCATGCACCAGCACCGTCTCGCCGGCCTTCACGGGATAGGTCCGGCGGATGAAGGCCTCGGTGGTCATGCCCTTCAGCAGGATCGCCGCGGCGGTCCGGGTGTCGATGCCCTCGGGCAGCTTCACGGCCCGGTCGGCCTGGACCACGTTGGCGTCGGCATAGGCGCCGAACCCGCCGGAATAGGCGACGCGATCGCCTGCCTTCAGCCGCGTGACACCTTCCCCCACCGCATCGACCACGCCCGCCGCTTCCCCGCCCGGGATGCAGGGCAGCTTCACGGGGTAGAGGCCGGTGCGGTGGTAGGTGTCGATGAAGTTGATGCCGATCGCCTCATGGCGCACCCGCACCTGGCCGGCCTTGGGCTCAGGGGTCTCGACCTCGACGACTTCGAAGACCTCAGGCCCACCCGTCTTCTCAAACCGAACCGCGCGCATCAGCCGATCGTCCTCTGGAAGAATTGCAGGGTGCGGCCGCCGGCGAGCTTGGCGTCGGCCTCATGATAGTGCTCGCCCCCCTCGCGGGCGAAGGCGTGGTCGCGGCCGGGATAGGTGTGGATCTCGATCTGCGGGTGGTCCTTCAGCGCCTGCTGGATGATGGCCTGCGCCTCCTTCGGCACGAAGGCGTCCTCCTCGGCGATGTGCATGAGGAGGGGCCGCGTCAGCTTCTCGGCCTCGGCGACCAGCGTCTCGATGCCCACACCATAGTACGAGACCGCCGCGTCGGCGTCGGTCCGCGTCGCCGTCAGGTAGGCCAGCTTGCCGCCCAGGCAGAAGCCGACCGCGCCCACCTTGCCGTTGCCCTGGTGATCGGCGCGGGCCGCCTTGATCGTCGCCTGGATGTCCTTGACGCCAAGGTCGGTATCAAACGCGTTGAACAGCTCGAACGCCCGCTTCCATTCGGCTTCGGACTGGTCGGTGATGTCGATGTCGGGCTCGATCCGCCAGAACAGGTCGGGGCAGATGGCCAGGTAGCCCTGGGCGCCGAGCCAATCGGTGATGTCGCGCATCACCTGGTTCACGCCGAAGATCTCCTGGATGACGATGACCGCGGGAGCTTTCTCCGCCTTGGGCCGCGCCACATAGGCCGAGAAATCGCCGTCCGGCGTCTGGATCCTGATACGCTCACCCATCATCGTGTCCTTTCGTTGTGGCCGCGCCACGCCTTGACCGCTTCAGGGTCCTCACCCGCTTGCGGGGAAGGGGAGCGCGAAGCGGCGGCGGGGCGCTGTCGCCGATGTCGGTCACTGAACGCTCTAGCGCAACGGACCGGCTCACGGCCATATGAGGGGCCACTATAGAAAGGGCCAGTTGTCATGAAGATGACCATCGAGGTGGACTGCACCCCGGAGGAAGCCCGGCGGTTCATGGGCCTGCCAGACGTCAGCGGGTTGAACGATCACCTGGTCAGCGAGATGACCAAGCGCATCGACGCCAACATCAACATGCTGAATCCGGAGGACTTCATGAAGAACTGGATGTCCTTCGGCACCGGCGCCCAGGAACAGTTCCGCAAGTTCATGGAAGTCGCCACGACACCCCGAAAATGACCGACACCATCTACGCCCCGGCCACGGCGGCGGGCCGGGCGGCGGTGGCGGTGGTGCGCGTGTCGGGGCCCAAGACCCGCGACGTCCTGGACGCCCTGTGCGGCGGCGTTCCGCCCGCGCGGCGCGCCACCCTGCGGGCCCTGCAGGACGAAACCGGCGAGGAGATAGACCGGGCGCTGCTCCTCTTCTTCGAGGGGCCCGAGAGCTACACCGGCGAGGACGTGGTCGAGTTTCACGTGCACGGCGGCGCAGCCGTGATGACGGCGCTGCTGAACGCGCTGGCCGGGCAGGGGCTGCGACTGGCCGAACCCGGGGAATTCACCCGTCGCGCCTTCGAGAACGGCAAGCTCGACCTCGCCCAGGCCGAAGGCGTCGCCGATCTGGTCGACGCCGAGACCGACGCCCAGCGCCGCCAGGCCCTGGACCAGCTGGGCGGGCGCCTGTCTCAGGTCCATGCCCGCTGGAGCGACATGCTGGTCGAGGCGCTGGCCATGCTGGAGGCCGCCGTCGACTTTCCGGACGAAGAGGTGCCCCAGGACGTGGCGGCCCGCGCACGGCCCGCCCTGGAGCGCCTCGTGGCCCAGCTGGAGCAGGCCGCGGCCGACGCCGAGAGGGGGGAGCGCGTGCGGGAAGGCTATCGGATCGCGCTGATCGGCGCACCGAACGCCGGCAAGAGCACGCTGCTGAACGCGCTCGCCGGTCGCGAGGCGGCCATCGTCACCGCCACGCCGGGCACCACGCGCGACATCATCGAGGTTCCGATGGTGTTGGCCGGCTACAAGGCGCTGCTCGCCGACACCGCGGGCCTGCGCGAGACCGGTGACGAGATCGAGGCCGAAGGCGTGCGCCGCGCGCGCGCCTGGGCCGCCGGCGCTGACCTGCGGCTCTGGCTGGTCGACGGATCCAGCGACGCGGCCATCCAGGCGCCGATGGAGCTGCGCGCCGGGGATCTCTGCCTCATCACCAAGCGCGACCTGCCGTCCGGCCCGATGGGCGCCTGGGCCGCCCAGCAGGCGAGGCGCCTGGGTCTGGGGACGGCCGAGATGACGTCCAAGGGTCCCGGCGACCTGGCGTGGCTGAAGTCGACCCTGGAGGAGCGCATCGTCGACGCCCTGGCCGGCGCCGAGCCCCCGGCCGCCACCCGCCTGCGGCACCAGGAACTCCTCAGCGAGGCCGCCGACCGCCTTCGCCACGCCTTGGGGCAGGACGAACACCTGGAACTCGCCGCCGAAGACGTCCGCCTCGCCGCCCGCGCCCTCGACCGCATCACCGGCCGCATCGACCCCGAACAGGTCCTCGGCCGCATCTTCTCCACCTTCTGCATCGGCAAGTGAGCCGATGGAGATTGTCGCGAGCGGGCTTGCTCTGGGTCTTGTCGCGGCCTTCCTGTGGGGGCGACGGCCGGCGCTGGGGATCGTGCTGTGGCTGCCCGCCATTGTCTTCGCGGTCCTCGTAGCCCTTTCGCTGGCCGCGGACTTGAGAGATGGGCTGCTGCTCGGCAGCCTTCTTGTCTCGGCGGGCATCTGCCTCCTTATGCTCGTCAGCGGATGCGGTGGCGTTGCGGCGGGGCTCCTGCTGCGGTTTGTCCTCAGGATCCCGATGAGCGGGAGCATATGGAAGCTCTACTTCCCCGCGCGACGCTGACTTATCCCAGTTCCTCCCCCGCAGGGGGAGGGGGACCGCGAAGCGGTGGAGGGGGCTTCCATCCCCCCAACTGTTTCACGTGAAACCGCGGGCCTTTTCCCCTATATGCCGCGCACCATGACCACCTGGGACGTCATCGTCATCGGCGGCGGACACGCCGGATGTGAAGCCGCCGCGGCCTCGGCCCGCTTCGGCGCGCGCACCCTGCTGCTCACCCACAAGGTCGAGACCATCGGGGAGATGAGCTGCAACCCGGCCATCGGCGGCCTGGGCAAGGGCCACCTGGTCCGAGAGATCGACGCCCTGGACGGCGTCATGGGCCGCCTGGCCGACGTGTCGGGCATCCAGTTCCGGATGCTGAACCGCTCGAAGGGCGCCGCGGTCCGAGGGCCACGCAGCCAGATCGACCGCAGGCTCTACCGCGAGGCCATGCAGGCCGAGCTCGCCGCCACCCCGAACCTCACGATCAAGGCCGAGGCGGTCGAGGACCTCAACGTCACAAACGGCCGGGTCACCGGCGTCGTGGGGGCCAGCGGCGAGACCTATGCCGCCGGCCGCGTCGTCCTGACCACCGGTACCTTCCTCAAGGGCGTGATCCACCAGGGCGAGCTGCGCATCCCGGCCGGCCGAATCGGCGACGCCCCCGCCATCGGCCTCTCCGACCGTCTCTACGCCCTGGGCGCCAAGATGGGCCGCCTCAAGACCGGCACTCCGGCCCGCCTCGATGGTGCGACCATCGCCTGGGACCGCCTGGAGATGCAGGACGCCGACGCCGAGCCCATCCCGTTCTCGTTCCTGACCGACCGCATCACGGTTCCGCAGATCGCCTGCGGCATCACCTACACGACCGCTGAGACCCACCGGATCATCGCCGAGCGCCTGGGCGAGAGCGCCGTGTACGGCGGCCGCGCCACCGGCCGGGGTCCGCGCTACTGCCCATCGATCGAGGACAAGGTCGTCCGCTTCGCCGACAAGACCAGCCACCAGATCTTCCTCGAGCCCGAGGGCCTCGACGACACGACGGTCTATCCGAACGGCATCTCCACTTCGGTCTCGGCCGAGACCCAGGATCTGTTCCTGCGGACGATCCCGGGGCTCGAGACCGTCCACGTGAAACGCCACGGCTACGCGATCGAGTACGACTACGTCGATCCCCGCGAGCTCTATCCCACCCTCGAGGTCAAGCGCCTGGCGGGCCTCTACCTCGCCGGCCAAATCAACGGCACCACGGGCTACGAGGAAGCCGCCGCGCAGGGGCTGGTCGCCGGCCTCAACGCCGCCCGCGCGGCCTCCGGCGCTGAGCCGGCCCAGTTCGCCCGCGACGAAGCCTACATCGGCGTGCTCATCGACGACCTCGTCACCCGAGGCGTCACCGAGCCCTATCGCATGTTCACCAGCCGCGCCGAGTTCCGCCTCACCCTGCGCGCCGACAACGCCGATCAACGCCTCACCGCCAAAGGCGTCGACCTCGGCGTGGTGGGCTCAAAACGCCGGGACGTGTGGCAAGTCAAACATGGCCAGCTCGCCGACGCCCGCACCACGGCGCGCGCGCTGACCCTGACGCCCGCCGCCGCCGCCAAGGCCGGACTGCCCGTGAAGGCCGACGGCCAGCGCCGCAATGTGCTTGAGCTGCTGGCCTACCCCACGATCAGCTTCGAAAACCTCGCCCGCATCTGGCCCCCGATCGGCGACTGGGCCCCGGCCGTGCGCGAGCAGATCGAGATCGACGCCTCCTACGCCGGCTACCTCGACCGCCAGGCCGCCGACGCCGAGGCCTTCCGCCGCGACGAAGATCTGCGGCTGCCGGCCGAACTCGACTACGCCGCCATCGGCGGGCTCTCGAACGAGGTCCGCGAGAAGCTGGCGACCGTTCGCCCGCTCACCCTGGGCCAGGCCGCCCGCATCGAGGGCGTGACCCCCGGCGCGCTCACGGCCCTTCTCGCCCACGTCCGTCGGCGCGCGGCCTGAGCGTGGCCGTCACCGACGCCCAGAGCTTCGCGAAAGCCGCCAAGGCCACGCCCCAGCAGACGGCCGATCTCGGCCGCTTCCTCGAGATGCTGACGGCCGGCAACGAGGTCATGAACCTCGTCGGCCCGGCCACCATCCCCGACTTCTGGAACCGCCACGCCTGGGACTCGGCCCAACTCCTGCGCCTCGCCCCCGACGCCTTGACCTGGGCCGACCTGGGCGCCGGCGCCGGCTTCCCCGGCCTGGTGCTGGCGATCCTCGGCAAGGGCCGCGACGGCGTCCACATCCACCTCGTCGAGAGCATGGCCAAGCGCTGCCGCTTCCTGGCCGACGTGGTCGCCGAACTCGACTTGCCGGCCACGGTTCACAACGAAAGGGCGGAGAACCTCTCGCTCATTGTGGACATCGTCACCGCGCGGGCTTGCGCGCCCCTTCACAGACTGTTGGGGTATGCCCGGCCATACTTGTTGGCGGGTGCACAAGGCTTGTTCCTCAAGGGACAAGATGTAGTAGCTGACATGTCTGAGGCCGCAAGATATTGGGAGTATGAGGCGGACGTCATTCCGTCTCTCAGCGACGAGCGAGGTCGCATCGTGCGTGTGAGGAGGCTGGGGCGTGCCCGTAAAGTCTGACCGCGGACTACGCGTGCTCGTCGTCGCCAACCAGAAGGGCGGGGTCGGCAAGACGACGACGGCCATCAACCTGGGCACCGCGCTCGCGGCGGTCGGCGAGAAGGTGCTCCTGATCGACTCCGATCCGCAGGGCAATGCCTCCACCGGTCTGGGCGTCGGCCGGGCCCTACGCAAGAACACCCTCTATGACGTGCTGATGGGCGAGAAGCCGCTGCTGGACGCAGTGGTGAAGACGTCGGTGCCGGGTCTCGACCTGACGCCGTCCGACCCCGACCTCTCGGGCGTGGAACTCGAGCTGGGCCAACAGGCCCGCCGGTCGTTCAAGCTGCGCGACGCGTTGAGTCCCCTGCGTGATGCCCGGAGCTACACCTACGTCCTCATCGACTGCCCGCCGTCGCTGAACCTGCTCACCGTCAACGCCATGGCCGCGGCCGATGCGGTGCTGGTCCCGCTGCAGTGCGAGTTCTTTGCCCTGGAAGGCCTCAGCCAGCTGATGCGCACGATCGACCTGGTGCGCGGCAGCCTGAACCCGGCGCTGGAGCTGCAGGGCGTGGTGCTGACGATGTACGACCGGCGCAATGCGCTCTCGGGCCAGGTGGCCACCGACGTGCGCGGCCATTTCGGCGAGGCCGTGTACGAGACAGTCATTCCCCGTAACGTCCGCGTCTCCGAGGCGCCGTCCTTCGGCAAGCCGGCGCTGGTCTACGATCTGAAGTGCGCGGGCAGTCAGGCGTACCTGAAGCTGGCCCGTGAGGTGGTGCTACGCGAACGCAAACGCCGCGCCGCAGCGCCCGAGGCGGCGCTGCTATGATGTTTGAACAAAAGCGTGCGTCGGGCGCGGAGTCGCGTCCTGCTCCGGCGGCGCGCGGCCAGTTGGAATTGAACTGATGGCGGAGAATCGCAGAGGACTGGGGCGCGGTCTGTCGGCCCTGCTGGGCGAGGCCGAGGAAATCACCCATGCGGGCGATCCGGCGACAGGTGTCCGCGAGATCCCGATCGAGCTGATCCATGCCAACCCCGACCAGCCGCGCCGCAATTTCGCCGAAGCGGAGCTCGCCGAGCTGGCCGAGTCGATCCGCGACAAGGGCGTGCTCCAGCCCGTGCTGCTGCGCCCGTCCCGGCACGAGGGGCAGTACGAGATCGTGGCGGGCGAGCGCCGCTGGCGCGCCTCGCAACTGGCCGGGCTCAAGGCGCTGCCGGCGCTGGTGCGCGAACTTGAAGACGCCGAGGCGTTCGAGATCGCGATCATCGAGAACGTCCAGCGCGAGGACCTGAACGCCATCGAAGAGGCGCGTGCCTACGCTTCGCTGATGAGCGTGATGAAGATCACCCAGGACGAGGCAGCCAAGCGGGTCGGCAAGTCGCGCAGCCACGTCGCCAACACGATGCGCCTCACCCAGCTGCCCGAGAGCGTGCAGGAGCACCTGATCGCGGGCCGGCTGACCGCCGGTCACGCCCGCGCGCTGCTGTCGACCGACGACGCCGGCGCCCTGGCCGACCGCGTCGTGTCCGAGGGCCTGTCGGTGCGTGAGACGGAAGCTCTGGCCCGCGACAATCCCGGCAAGCCATCGAAGAAGGCGCCCGGTCCGCGCAAACCGCCCAAGGACGCCGACACCGCCGCCCTCGAAGGCGATCTGGAAGAGGCGCTGGGCATGAGCGTCGAGGTCGTCGACCGCGGCGGCGTCGGCGAGGTGAAGATCAAGTACGCCACACTGGAACAGCTGGACGAGATCTGCCGGCGCCTGACCCGTCTGTGATCGTCGCCCAGGGTGAGCGAGTCGCGCTTCGCCGCATCGAGGCCAGCGATCTGCCGCAGTGCGCACCTCACATCTATACGCTGTCGATCCAGGAGCCGTTGACCGACCTGACGCGGGTGGAGGCGGTCTTCGCTGAAACCGGGTTCTGGACGGAGGACGCCGGCGCGGTTGGCATAGCGGTGGACGTCCGGCTTGTTGGCACCCTGCAGTTCTACCGGGGCGGACCAGGCTTCCACGGCTACGAGATTGGCTACCTGATCCACACCGAGGCCGATCGCGGACGCGGCTATGCGTCAGAAGCCCTCCGGCTGTTCGGCGACCTGATCCTCCGTGAGCGGCCGACGTGCCATCGCCTGCAGCTGATCATCGAGACCTGGAACAACGCCTCGGCCCGCCTGGCCGAGGCCTGTGGCTACGTCCGGGAGGGCGTCATGCGCCGCGCCGGCTACAGCGCCGAGCTGCCCGAGGACTGCTGGCTTTATAGCCGAATCCGACCTTAATTCTACATACGTGGATGAGCGACCCTGATCCGTGGACGGGGTCGACTCGAGTCCGGATCGGAGCCTAGCTGCCCTCTTCCTCTTCCTCGCCGCCCTGCGCCGCGCGCTGGTCGATGTTGGTGGGCGCTGTCTTCACGCCCGAGCGCTCCTCCTCGCGAGCCCCGGAGAGGATGTTGGCCAGCCCGTAGTTGCCTTCGTGGCAGGCGTATTCGTACAGCTGGCCGCTGATCCGGCTGAACTCGTATTCGCCGCCCCAGGGCTGGGAGAAGACCGTCGGATCCTCGACCCAGAAGCCATAGTGCATGCGCTCCGGCCCTACCCGGGTGAACCGTTCGGTGACCTTGAGGTGTTCCGAGGCGCCGCGGAAGACCTGCTGCGGGTGATACCCCGTCGTCTCGACCACCAGCGTGTCGCCGTCCCACCAGCCGATCGAGTCGCCCAGCCACGGCCGCACGCCGTCGGTCCGGTGCTGCGCGTTGAGCCGGACGATGCGGGCGTCGTGGACCATCTCGACCACGATCGCCACGTGGTCGGCCGTCTGAACGAACTGATAGGTGTTGTTGTAGAGGCCCGGGATCATGACCGGCCCTGACGAGTTGCCGAACGAGAGCAGGCAGCGTTCGCCGGGCGAGCGGCTCTCGGGGTTGTCGTTGATTTCCAAACCTGGCGGCAGGCGTCGCCCGAAGGGGCTGACCTGAATGTCCTTGCGCATCGGCACGCGGCCATCGAGCGTGGAGGTTATGTACCCGCTGCGGGGTTGGCCCGCGACGCGCATCACCGTCGAGCCGGGATCTGTCCAGGCGGCGTTGTAGTTGCAGTCGACGCCGCGGCCGCCGGAACAGTCGGCCGGCAGATCGGTGACCTTGGCGTTGGGATCGGTGGGTTTGTCGCCCAGTTCGATCAGCTTCCTGTTACGGCCTTCGATCCTGGCGACATCGGCCTCGGTCAGCACCAGGTCCTTGCCGAAGCGGGGGTTGCGCTCCAGCCGGGTCATCGAGCTGTTGGTCCAGACGCCCTCAAGGCTGGCGCGGCCGTCGCCAGCGCGCGGCGCCTTGTAGGACGTGACCGGGCGTGGGGCCTGATCGGCAGCAAGCGCCGGCGACCCGACCAGCGCCGCAGCCGCTAGGATAGCCCTGAGCATACAACGCCTCCCACCACTTCGCGTCTGCGCGCGAATTCAAAGCTAGGGTATGGAGCGTAGCGTAAAGCGTCAGGCTGTCACCCCTACCGCCAACGGCGCGGGCTAAAGCCCCAACCGCCTCGCGCGGCCCGCGATGGTCAGCGCCAGCCGCTCCGCGATCAGGCGATCCGGCGACCCCGCGGTCTTGCAGGCGCGGTCGGCGTCGAGCACCTGGGGCTGGATGCGGTCGAGCTCCTCCAGGCTCCAGCTGCGGATCTGGCGCAGGAACTCGCGCTCCTGTTTCCAGAAGACGCCCGACGCCTTGGCCGCTTCCTGCGGTCCGGCGCCGGCCTTGATGAGGGTCAGCGTACGGCGGAGCTTGCCCAGGTGCATGCCGATGGCGCGCACGGCGGCGGGTCCGCTTTCGCCCTCCTGGGCCGCGCGCCGCAACCCGGCCTGGGCCTCGCCCAGCTTGCCCCCGAAAGCGTCGGAGGCCGCGTCGAACAGCGAAGACTCAGGCTCGACGCCCAGGAAGGGCTCCAGGTCGGCCGGCGTGGCGGTCGCGCCGCTGCCCGGGCCCAGGTAGAGCGCCAGCCGCTCGATCTCCTGGCGCGCGACACCGCGCTCCTTGGGCAGGCGCTGGACGAACACCTGCAGGGCGTCGGCGTTCAGCGAGACGCCGTCCCTCGCCAGCAGGTCGCGCACCAGCCGCGCCACGTCGCCGGGTTCGTCCTCGTAGCAGGCGATGGCGGCGGCGGCGTTGGCCTTCTCGGCCACTTTCCGCATGGCCGACTCGCGGCCCAGGTTGCCGGCCTCGATGAGGAAGAAAGCGTCCGGGTTGAGCTCGCCCTTGGCGTGGCGATCCAGCGCCTCGGCGGCCAGCTTGTCGGCCGCGGGCTTCTCGGCGGTCATCCGCAGCCGGACCAAGCGACGGCCGCCCACCAGGGACTGGGCCGCGAGCTCGCCCTCAAGGCGTCCCCCATCGTCGGCCAGGTCCTGTTCGGTCAGCAGGGCCACGTCGAAGGGATCGTCGGGATTGGCGACGATCTTGGCGGCGAGCTGGTGGCCGCGGTCACGCACCACCCCGATGTCGCGGCCATAGATCAGCACGGCGCGGATCGCGGGATCAGGCCGGCCCAGGAAGCGCTCGATGTCGGGGCGCTTGCTGAGGATCATCTAACGCTGGGCGACCTTGGCCCCGTTCGCGAGCCAGACGGCGAGCTCCAGCTCGATGCGGCGGGCCGCCTCGTCGGCGGCGCGATCCTGAGCGTCCTGCTGGGCAGAGATCGAAGCGTAGGGCTGGTCGGCGCTGTCGTAGGTGAGCTCGACCCGCACCGAGCCCCGCTTGGCCAGCGCGCCCGACGGCAGGGACTTCAGGATGTAGTTGGCGGTCAGAACGTACTCGTAGCGGGTCGCCACGTTGTCGATCCGAACACCACGGGGATAGCGCGCCTCGCCCAGCTGCAGGTCCATGGCGTAGGCCGGCGCTACCGCGTGGTCCTTGGCGAAGGCGTCGTCCAGGTGCTGGCGGATCAGGTAGCCGGTGCGTCCCGACGGCGCGTTCACCTGGATCGAGGCCAGGTTCTTCACGACCTCGGGCTGGGCATAGAGGGGCTGGAAGCCCGTGCAGCCGCCGAGGGCCAGGGCGGTCGCTGCCGCCGCGAGGATCACCAGACGCTTCATGCGGCCACGATATTCACGATCCGGTCCTTGACCACAATGATCTTGCGGATCGTCAGGCCTTCCAGTTTCGCGGCGATCTCGGGATCGGCCATCACCAGCTTCTCCACGTCGGCCGGTTCGGCGCCTGCTGGGGCAGAGATCTCGCCGCGACGCTTGCCATTGACCTGAACGGGCAGGACCTTGGTCGCATCCTCGGTCAGGGCGGGATCGAAGTCGGGCCAGGGCGCCGCCACGCACATGCCTTCGCCGCCGATCCGCGCCCAGCACTCCTCGGCCAGGTGGGGCGTGAAGGGGGCGACCAGCCGCGCGAACGCCGACAGCGCTTCCTGACGGGCGGCCAGGATCGCCGGGCCGGCGTCCTTGGCCGGGTTGGCCTTCAGCAGGTTCAGGAACTCGTACAGCCGCGCGATACCCGAGTTGAACCGGAAGCCGTCGATGGCCTCGGTCACCTGCTTGATCAGCTTGTGGGTGGCGCGCCGCAGTTCGGCGTCGGGCTCGGCCGCGCTCGCCGTCTCGGGCTGGCTGTCGAACTCGTCCCAGACACGGTTCACGAACCGCCACGAACCTTGCACGCCGCCGGTCGTCCACTGCACGTCGCGCTCGGCCGGGCTGTCGCTCAGCACGAACAGGCGGGCGGCGTCGACACCGTAGACGTCGAAGATCTCCTCGGGGGCCACGGTGTTCTTCCTGGACTTCGACATCTTCTCGATGTCGCCGATCACCAGAGGTTCGCCGCTGCCGCTCAGCGTCGCGCGGCGGGTGCTCCCCTCGGCGACGATCTCCACGTCCTTGGGCTCGACCCATTCGCCGCTCTGCCGGCGATAGGTCTCGTGCGTGACCATACCCTGCGTGAACAGGCCCGCGAACGGCTCGCGCACGCTCAGCTGGCCGGTGTCGGCCAAGGCCTTGGTGATGAAGCGGGCGTACAGCAGATGCAGCACCGCATGCTCGATGCCGCCGATGTACTGGTCGACCGGCAGCCAGTAGTCGGCGTCGGCCTTGTCGATCGGCTCGGCCGCCCACGGATTGGCGAAGCGGGCGAAGTACCAGCTGGAGTCCACGAAGGTGTCCAGCGTGTCGGTCTCGCGCGTCGCCGGGCCGCCGCACGTCGGACAGGTGGTGTGCTTCCAGGTCGGGTGGCGCTCCAGCGCGTTACCCGATTTGCCGAACTCGATGTCGGCGGGGTGAGCGACCGGCAGGGCGGACTTGGGCAACGGCACGACGCCGTCCGTCGGGCAGTGGACCACCGGGATGGGGCAGCCCCAAGCGCGCTGGCGCGAGACGCCCCAGTCGCGCAGGCGGAACACGGTCGCGCCCTCGCCATCACCCTGGCCCTCGATCTTCTCGATCGCTGCGGCCTTCGCCGCCTCGATATCCAGGCCGTCCAGGAACTGCGAATTGTAGATGACGCCAGGACCGGTGTAGGCCTCGTCGCCCACCTCAAAGGTCGCCTGATCGGCCCCGGGCGGCAGAACCACTGGCTTCACTGGCAGATCGTACTTGCGGCAGAAGTCGAGATCGCGCTGGTCGTGGGCGGGGCAGGCGAATATCGCGCCCGTGCCGTATTCCATCAGGACGAAGTTCGCGATCCAGACCGGCAGCTCCCAGCTGGGATCGAACGGGTGCTTCACCCGCAGGCCGGTGTCGTACCCCTTCTTCTCCGCCGTCTCGATCTCCGCCTCGGTCGCAGCGCCGCGGCGGCACTCTTCGATAAAGGCGGCCGCGGCCGGATCCTTGGCGGCGACGGCCTGGGCCAGCGGGTGGTCCGCCGCCACGCCCACGAAGCTCGCGCCATACAGAGTGTCTGGGCGCGTCGTGTAGACTTCCAGGCCCTCGGAGAAACCGGCGGGCCCGCCCGCCCGGGCGTCCTCGACCTCTTCACCCGCCCGCGTATTGGCGAAATGGAACCGGAACTTCAGCCCCTTGGAGCGGCCGATCCAGTTCTCCTGCATCACGCGGACCTTGTCGGGCCAACGGTCCAGGGTGGCCAGGTCGTCAGTCAGCTGGTCGGCATAGTCGGTGATGCGCATCGACCACTGGTTCAGCTTGCGCTTCTCGACCAGGGCGCCCGAGCGCCAGCCGCGGCCGTCCACCACCTGCTCATTCGCCAGGACGGTCTGGTCGACCGGGTCCCAGTTGACGGTGCTTTCCTTGCGGTAGATCAGCCCGCGCTCGAACAGGTCCAGGAACCAGGCCTGCTGCTTGCCGTAGTACTCGACGTCGCAGGTGGCGAACTCTCTGGACCAGTCGATCGACAGGCCCAGCTGCTTCAGCTCGTCCCGCATGCGGGCGATGTTCTCGTAGGTCCACGCCTTGGGATCGACCCCGCGCTCCATGGCGGCGTTCTCGGCGGGCAGGCCGAACGCGTCCCAGCCCATCGGATGCAGGACGGAAAAGCCGCGGGCGCGCTTGTAGCGGGCGATGACGTCGCCCATCGAGTAGTTGCGCACGTGGCCCATGTGCAGGCGTCCCGACGGGTACGGGAACATCTCCAGCACGTAGTATTTGGGCTTCGACCGGTCGGCGACGGCGCGGAACGCCTCGGCGTCAGTCCACGCCTTGCGCCACTTGGGTTCGGTCTCTTTGGGATTGTAGCGGGCCATAATTGGGGGCCTTTGACGGGGGATTGAGTTCCGGTCAACGGCCCCGAGACTTTCTCGGCCTCCCGGCCGAGGAAGTCTCAGCCCTTTTGAGGAGGGATTCTGACATCGCGGTAGCGATGTCAGGGGGCAATCACGGCGCGTCGACAGTCGAAGTCGAGAGCTGAAATCAGCCCTTGATGTTCGAAAGTCGAAGCTGGCGCGCGCGGGTCAGGATCGAGTTCTCGATATCGGTCTCGGTCTGGCCGGCGGTGGGCGCATCCACCCAGTTCCCGGAGCCGTCGCGGTTCTGCTTGAAGACGGCCACGTTCAGGCCGTCAGCGCGCAGGCGCGAATCCAGGATGTAGACGGTGCACTTGAAGCGCTCGTCGGGCTTTTCCGGATTGGTGTACCAGTCGGTGACGATGACGCCGCCGTAGGGGTCGGCCGACTGCAGCGGCATGAACGACAGGGTGTCCAGCGTCGCACGCCACAGGTAGCCGTTGACGCCGATGGCCGCGGCGTTGTCGCCCGAGGCCCGCACCTTGGCGTTGTCTCCGCCGCCCAGAGGGTTGGGGATGCTCCCACAGGCCGACAGGCCCATGACGCTGACCGCCGTGGCCGCGAGGATCAGGCCACGCATCCGGTTACCGCGCAAAAACGGCATCTACACCCTCTCAAATCGTTATCCGCGACACGAGCACGCGCCACGGCGCCGCCCCGCGCCGGTTGCCTCTATAACAACGCCGTGTTGGTCGCCAAACAGGAATCGCGTGGCCGGCGGGTCACACCCGTCACGCAACTTGTCACAACGTGAACCCGTATCCCTAGAGTCCCGTTGACCCGGGAGGTTTGCGGGCCTTAATCGGCTGGCAATCGCGATCACGTTTACTCACGCTTGGTCGCAATTGGTGACCGTTGGGGCCATATAGGGCTGAGATGTCCACTCGTCGCATCAGCGTCGCTCTCCTGGTGACCGCGCTTTTCAGCGCGGCGGCCGGCAGCGCCTGGGCGGCTGACAAGCCCGCGAAGCCCGTCGACTTCACTGTTCGCTCCGAGCCTGCCGCCGCCGCGCCCAACTCGGGCCGGTCGGTGAAATTGGACGCGAGCCGGGGCCGCTTCGGCCTCACCCTCGACGTCCAGCAGCCCGACAGCCGCGCCGTCATGCCGAATGACGTCTCGGCGGGCGCCTACTTCCGGATCACGCCGTCTGTTCGGGTCGGCGGGGCCGTCTCTCTGGGCGAGCAGGACCTGACCCTTCAGCGCAACGCCGCGCGCCCGGCCGACCAGCCGAAGGTGCGGCTCGAGACCCGCTTCAAGTTCTAAGGCCGTCCACGGCCGCCAGACCGATCAGGCCCGCGTCGATGAGACGGCGGGCTTTTTTGTTGTCCACGCCTCCCAGCGCATAGGCAGGCCGTCCCGCCGCGCGGACCAGCGCGGCCAGGCGCACCGGACCCAGCGCCCTGGACCCGGCGGCTGAGGTGCTTCTCGACGGAAACACCACGGAGATCACGACGGCGTCCGCTTCGCCCCGCCGCGCCGCGGCGAAAGAGTGGGCTGCGCTGGTGACGATCCAGCCAGGACGGATTTGCTTTAGGCGCCTCGCCTGGTAGGCGTGGCGTTCGGGCAGGTGCACGCCGTGTGCGCCGATCCTCGCGGCCAGGGTGGCGTCGGCGCCGATCAGCAGCTGCAACTTCCGCAGGCCCGCGATGGCCAGCAGGCGTCTGGCCCGGGCCTCCGCGTCGGGCGCCCCGAAGTGGCGATAGACGATGGCCGATCCCGCTGGCAGCCTCGCGGCGATCGCTTCTGGATCGGGCGTCCGGACCGGGTCGGTGAAGAACAACAGCGCCGGCAGGGCCTTCCGCAGGCGCCGCCGCGCCGGTAAGAGCCGGGCTGTCCGTTCCAGGGTCCAGAAAGCCGAGATGTCCGCCGCTCCCACCGCCGAAGGTTATCTCGACGTCGTGGCCCGGATCGCCCGCGCCGCGCAAGCCGCCGGTCGGGATCCGGCCCATGTGACCCTGGTTGCGGTCTCGAAGACCCAGCCCTGGGCGGCGATCGAGCCCGTGCTGGCCGCGGGTCAGCGGGTGTTCGGCGAGAACCGAGTGCAGGAGGCGATGGCGCGCTGGGAGGGCAAGGCTGACGCCCTCGAACTGCACCTGATCGGGCCATTGCAGAGCAACAAGTCTCGCGAGGCGGTGGCCTTCTTCGACGTCATCGAGACCCTGGATCGCGAGAAGCTGGCCCGCAGCCTGGCCGATGAGGTGCAGAAGCAGGGCCGGACGCCCCGCCTCTACGTCCAGGTGAACACCGGCGAAGAGGAACAGAAGGCCGGAATCCTGCCCGCCGACGCCGACGCCTTTATCGCGGCGGCCCGCTCGACGTACGGCCTGACCCTGGAGGGCCTGATGTGCATCCCGCCCGCCGACGAGCCGCCGGGTCCGCATTTCGCCCTGCTGCGGAAGATCGCCGAGCGCAACGGGCTTTCGAAGCTCTCGATGGGCATGAGCGGCGACTTCGAGACCGCCATCCGCTTCGGCGCCACCAGCGTGCGGGTGGGCTCTGCTGTGTTCGGGGCGCGCCACTGAGGCGTCCGGCCCACATGCGCCTGGCGCGATCTCACGGCGGTCGAGAGCTTGATCAGGCTGCGGGCCTGACCCACAGTCGATCGACGGGCTTGCCCAACACCTTTGCGGCGGCGGGGTGCAGGCGCGCGGGTGAGAGCTTGCCGGTCTTGGCCGCCTCGCCCAGCCAGCGCTCCAGATTGCCGCCGGTCTTGTCGTAGCCCTCGGCCTTGAGGGTTTCGTACAGCCCGGCCGCCAGAACGTGCATCCCACCGTCCGCCAGAAACCAGCGCTTGCTGGCCGGCTGCGCCACGCCCAGGCGTTCCGAGACGATCTGGTCCAAGGCCTGGCAGATGTCCTCGTTCAGGAGCCCCTCCAGCGAGTTGTAGCCGAACGACTTGTCGTGCTCGGCGACGATGCGCGCGAAGAGCTCATCGCGGCCCAGCACGTTCAGGACCGCCTTCGCCACGCGACCGTCCATGGGGATCGGCGGGTGCAGCACCTCGTGGGCGGCGATGCTGACGACGTTGCCGTCCGGATAGTCCACGTGGCTGAGGAAGCGCTGTCCCTGGACCCGAACGCCGTGGGGCTTCGAGAACCACATCAGGACGATGTCGATGGTGCGCGACATCAGCGGCCGGCCTAGCAGGCGTTCCTGTTCGGCGACCACGTCGTATCGGGCGAGGTAGGTGGTCAGGGTCGCGATCCGAGGCTCCAGCCGGCCCGCCAGCAGTTTCTGGCGGAAGGCCACAAAGCCCCCGTCGCGCAGACCGCCCAGCACCACGCGCAGGTCCGATCGTTCCGCCATGAACGTGTCCCAGGATTCCTGATCCCAGTGTTCCGACCCCTTGTACGGCGCCTTCAGCCTGGCGTCGGCCTGGTCTATGGCGTCGATCAGTTCGTCGAGGGTATCGATCTTCGCGCCGGAAACGATTGTCGAGAGCGCCGGCCACAACAGGTTGCCACGCGCCTCCGAGTTCGACTGCAGCCGATCGAGCGCCGCCTGGGCGGGCGCTGGGAACACCGGCCGGAACTCGGCCAGCTCCTTGGCGTAGAAGCGGGCGTACAAAACCTTGCCCGAGAGCGGGCCCAGGAAGCCAATGGCGTCGAAACCCTCTGAACCCGTGACGTTCCAGCGGGTGCGGACGGCGGCGAGCGCGGGCGGCGGGGCAGCAACGGCTAGAGAGGCGAGGAGGAGCTGGCGTCGGTTCATGAGAAATCAGATGGGCCAACCTCGCCGTCAGGTCTTGAACGGAATTGACCTCAGGGATCCTGGCGCGCGGCCGGTGAGGGCACGCACGCTGCGCGTCATGTGCGCCTGATCGGCGAAGCCGTGCGCGGCGGCCACCTCGGCCAGGGAAGCCGGTCCAGCGATGTCGCCCACGGCGGCGCGGGTGCGCGCTTCCAGGCGATAGCGTTGGGGCGTGACTCCGAAGACCTTGCCGAAGCCGCGGGAGAGGTGCTCGGGCGAGATTCTGAAGGCGAGGGCCCAGTCGGCGAGCGGCGTCGCGTCACCCTGCGCCAGGGCCGCGGCCAGCAAATCGGGCCAGTCGGCGCGCCCGGGGGCGAGGGGCTGGAAGCTCTGGGCCAGGAGGTGTGTCGCCTCGTCGGCGTCGCGCGATGCGGCGCGAATGAGGCCGTCCACGTCCTCGATCCGCCCGAAGGCCGAAAGCGTGCAGGCAGGCAGCCTCAGGTTGAGAACCTGGGCGCCCCTGAACGGGGTGCGATTGAGGTGGGCCTCCCAGGCCTGGTGCACGACCACATCGCCCGGGACGACTTGCCGCCGGCCCGCGTCCCCCGCCTCCTCGTAGGCGCCGGCGATCACCACTGCGGCGTAGCCCTCAGCGTGACGGTGGCGGTGCAGCCGTCCGGGCTCTACGGTCTGGCGGGCCGGCGGATGGGTCACGGGACCGGTCGGATCTCCACCGCGTCGCCGGGGCGGACGCGGTCGAGCAGTTCTTCTAGGTCGGCCCGCGCGATGGCGACGCAGCCCTCGGTCGGCGGGAAGCCGGGGCGGCAGATGTGCAGGAAGATGGCTGAGCCCATGCCCGGAACCGGTGGATCGTCATTGTGACCCAGGACGACCACGATGTCGTAGACCCCATCCTCGCGCCACAGCCGCTCATGGCTGGCGGGGTAGGGCAGCGTGACGTGGGTGTTGTAGGCTGGGTCGGCCGGGTCGTCGCACCAGCCGTCCTCCGGCGTCATGGCGTGGACGCGGACCTCGCAGGCCGGCGGCGGGCCGCGATCGGGCCGGTACCAGACCTCGCGGATCGGCCAGACGCCGGCGGGCGAGGCGCCGTCGCCTTCACGCTTCGCCGACGCCGGGATTACGCCCGCGGGCCCGAGCGCGCAGCGGACGCGGCGCTCGCCGATATCCAGCCAGCCGTCCGACGTCGCCAGGTAGTTCACGTTCCAACGAACCGCATTTTGGCGAAACCTTTTGCCGCGAACCCAACAGATGGTGTTTGTTGCCGCTTATGGCTCAACGCAAGACCCTCCTCATCGTCGACGACGACCAGGACCTTCGCGGCGCGATCGCCGAGCAACTGCAGGCCGAGAACTTCGACACGGTGGAGGCCGAGACCGCCGGCGAGGGCGTACGCATGGCGCGCGAGGCCAAGCCCGACCTGATCCTGCTGGACGTCGACCTGCCCGACATGGACGGCCGCGAGGCCTGCAAGCGCATGCGCCAGGACGGCGTGGCGACCCCGGTGATCATGCTGACGGCGGCCGACACCGACGCCGACGAGATCAAGGGCTTCGACAGCGGCGCAAACGACTACGTGACCAAGCCCTACAAGTTCGCCGTGCTGCTGGCCCGCATCCGCGCCCTGCTGCGCGACTACGAACACTCCGAAGGCGCCGTCTTCCGCCTGGGCGCCTATGAGTTCCGGCCCGCCGCCAAGCTGCTGGTGGACGAGAAGGCCAAGAAGATCCGTCTCACCGAGAAAGAGACCAACATCCTGAAGTACCTCTACCGCGCCGGCGAGAAGGCCGTGTCGCGCGAGGAGCTGCTGGCCGAGGTCTGGGGCTACAACGCCGGCGTCACCACCCACACGCTCGAGACCCACGTCTACCGCCTGCGCCAGAAGATCGAGCCGGACCCGGCGAATGCCCGCCTGCTGCTGACCGAGGCGGGCGGGTACAGGCTGGCGCCTTGAGCTTGCGACACACCTCCACCGTCCTGCGTGCCGAACCCGAGATCGCTGCTCGTGTTGGATACTTCTTTGCGGAGTTTGCCGCGCTAGAATGGGAGATGGATGCTGCCTTCGGCGCGGTGCTAGCCATCCACGAGCCTGTGAAGGACCTCTTCTTCCGCGACCGGGATGGAGCCACGCAGAAGGTCAACGTCATCCGAAGGGTCGTTGAGGAGCTCGCTCCAGCCTCTGAAGTTGCGCTCACCCTGAAGTCTCAGAAGGCGGAACTCGAGGCTGTCGTAACTTTCCGAAACTCGCTAGCCCACGGAATCTACGGAGCCTTTGGGCGCGATCTGCGGCTGACGACGCCTGATCATAAGCGTCAGTACCCACTGACCGTTCAGGAGATGGACAAGTGGCTCGACCGGCTGGAGGCGGTGGCTGACGAGTTCAATTTCGCGCGCAAGCGAGAGTGGGCGAAGCGGGGCTCCTAGAGAATCAGGTCGGCGCTGACCGGCGCGTGGTCGCTCGGCCGTTCCCAGCCTCGTACATCCTCATATACGCGGCTCATCGGCGCGCCGAGGCGCCAGGCCGCCTCCCGAAGGCCGGGAGACACCAGAATGTGATCCAGCCGCAGGCCGCGATTCGACTGGCGAAAGTCCTTGGCGCGGTAGCTCCACCACGAGGCGATCTTGGTGGGCTCGGGAGCCGTAGCCC
This sequence comes from Phenylobacterium sp., assembly GCF_965284355.1. NCBI lineage: Bacteria > Pseudomonadati > Pseudomonadota > Alphaproteobacteria > Caulobacterales > Caulobacteraceae > Phenylobacterium > Phenylobacterium sp. Next base: position 2,674,595 of record NZ_OZ260078.1, read on the forward strand.
GGGTCAGGTCGATCAGGCCGATGGAGGCTTCCATCGCCCGGAACGCCTCGACCTCGGCGGGTGTGTGGCTGACCACTTTCGACATGTACCTGTGGTTCCAGACGTCGAACTCGCCGGGCGCCACGTTCAGGTCGCCCACGATCGCTAGAGGCGCTTTCGGGTCGCGCGTCTTCAGTCCGGACGTCAGCTTCTCGTAGAAATCGAGCTTGTGGTCGAACTTGGGGTTGGTCTCACGGTCGGGGATGTCGCCGCCGGCCGGGATGTAGAAGTTGTGGATGTCGACGCCGGCCACCTTCGCCGCCACGCAGCGGGCGTGGCCCTCGCGGCAGGCGTCCAGGGGCTGGGCGTCCTCGATCGGCAGGCGGGAGGCGATCGCCACGCCGTGCCAGCCCTTTTGCCCCGCGATCCGGATGTGGGGGAGGCCCATCTCCTTGAACGCGTTCACCGGAAACTCATGCTCGCGGCACTTGATCTCCTGGAGGCACAGGACGTCAGGCGCCTGTTCCGCCACGAAGCGGGCGGCTTGTTCGGCGCGCAGACGGACGGAGTTGACGTTCCAGGTGCAGATTCGAAGGCGCATCGCCGGTCTTTAGACGAAAGAAGGTTCGGGCGCTCTGCTGCGCCCGGCCAGACACCAAACGAAAGAAGGCCCGGGCGCTTGGCGTGCGCCCGGGCCGTAAGAGTTGTCTCTCATGCCGCCGCCGGGAGGGGATAGGTTCCGGCACGGACTCGTCGACATAACCGGTATACCGACGACTAGTGGCAATATCGCAACACTAAGACGGTTTGTCAAAGGAAATTCGCAAAGACTATTGCGTGTGTTTCGAAAGCCACACCGTGCGGGCGTCAGACTTTTCCGCGGCCGGGGTTCTTCGGGCGGGGGTCCTTCAGGACGAACAGCGACTTGTCGAGGCCGGCGGCGCGCTCCAGGCCCTGGAGCTGCACACGTGTAGGTCGTCCTTGCGCATCAGTAACCGTCCAGCCTGTAAGCGCAAGAGGCGTGTTGCTGAACGTCAATGCGATCTGGCCGGCCGTCTCTCTTTTGGCGTCGCGGGCGGTGATCGTGAAGCCGTCGGCGAGGCGCTGGACCCGACTGATGCTGACGCCGCGGTCGAGGCGGATGGTGCGCGCCAGGAACAGCGACAGCGGCGTCGCGCCCAGCGGGTACTGGTCGAACGTCTTCAGGCGCGTGTCCTGCACTGAAACCACCCCGCCGTCAGACACCACCAGCAGGCCCGATGGCGCGTCATAGGCGAAGCGCGCCTTGCCGGGGCGCTTCATGTAGAGCGCGCCGGTGGTGGCGCGGCCGCGGTGGTCGGTCTGAATGAACCGCCCCTTGGCCTCGGTCAGGCCTTCGAGGTAGGCCACAGCGCGGTCGACCAGGGCCTTGTCGGCGGCGCTCAGCGGCGCCTGCGCAAGCGCAGACGTGACCAGGCCCATCTGGGCGAAGGGCGCGGCGGCGAGGGCGAGGGTAAGGCGGCGTCGGGACAGGGTCATGTGGGCTCCGTAGCTTGCACATACCCTACCGCACGTGAACGGCGGCAATAGGGCTGGGACAGGGCGGGGCAACGCCGAAGCTTCAGGAGACGTTCCGATGTCCATGATCGACGATCTGGAGCGCCGCATGCGCGAAGCCGCCGAAGCCGGCGACTTCGAAACCGCCGCCCTGCTGCGTGATTCCATCGCTCGCATCCGCTCGGGCGAGAGCGGCCTGACCGAGCAGCGGCCGGGGAAGATGGGCCTGGGCTCGAGCCAGGAGCGCTACAAAGGCTCGGGCAAACCGCTCCCGAAGAAGCCCGACCCGATGACCAGCGGGTACAAGCCGGGCGGGCGCCGGTCGAGGTAGAGCGTCAGGGCGCCGCGCTCACCAGGATCTCGCGCTTGCCCGCGTGGTTGGCGGGACCCACCACGCCCTCCTGCTCCATCCGCTCCATCAGTGAAGCGGCGCGGTTGTAGCCGATCTGCAGGCGGCGCTGGATGTAGCTGGTCGAAGCCTTGCCGTCGCGGGTGACCACGGCCACCGCGCGATCATAGAGGTCGTTGCTCTCGTCGCCGCCGCCGAAGCCGCCGTCATCGCCGCCGCCGTCCTCATCATCGCCGCCGGCGGTGACTTCCTCGAGGTAGCTGGGCGTGCCCTGGTCGCGCAGGAACTTGGCCACCGCCTCGACCTCGCCGTCGCTGACGAACGGGCCATGGAGGCGGGTGATGCGGCCGCCGCCGGCCATGTAGAGCATGTCGCCCTGGCCCAGCAGCTGCTCGGCGCCCTGCTCGCCCAGGATGGTGCGGCTGTCGATCTTGGAGGTGACCTGGAAGCTGATCCGGGTCGGGAAGTTGGCCTTGATGGTGCCGGTGATCACGTCCACCGACGGCCGCTGGGTGGCCATGATCAGGTGGATGCCGGCGGCCCGCGCCATCTGGGCCAGCCGCTGCACGGCGCCTTCGATGTCCTTGCCGGCCACCATCATCAGGTCGGCGACCTCGTCGATGATCACGACCAGGTAGGGCATCGGCTCGGGCCGGATCTTCTCGCTCTCGTAGGTGGCGCGGCCGGCTTCATCGAACCCCGTCTGCACCGTGCGTTCAAAGTGCTCGCCCTTGGCCAGCGCCTCGCGGGCGCGCTCGTTGAAGGAGGCGACGTTGCGCACGCCGATCTTCGACATGCGGCGATAGCGGTCCTCCATCTCGCGCACGGTCCACTTGAGCGCGACGATCGCCTTCTTCGGATCGGTGACGACGGGCGCCAGCAGGTGCGGGATGCCGTCGTAGACGCTGAGCTCCAGCATCTTCGGGTCGATCATGATCATCCGGCACTGCTCGGGCGGCAGGCGGTAGAGGATCGACAGTATCATGGCGTTGACCCCCACCGACTTGCCCGAGCCGGTGGTGCCGGCGATCAGCAGGTGGGGCATCTTGGCCAGGTCGGCGATGTAGGGCTCGCCGCCGATGCTTTCGCCCAGGGCCATGGGCAGGGTCTGGCCGCCGCGCTCATATTCTGAGGCCGCCAGCAGGTCGCGCAGGTAGACAGTCTCGCGACGCTGGTTGGGCAGCTCGATCCCGATGGCGTTGCGGCCGGGCACCACCGAGACGCGGGCCGAGGCCACGCTCATGGAGCGCGCAATGTCGTCGGCCAGGGCCACGACCCGCGCCGACTTCACCCCGGCCGCGGGCACCAGCTCGTAGAGAGTGACCACCGGGCCTGGCCGGATCTGGTCCACCTGGCCGCGGACACCGAACTCGGCCAGGACGCTTTCCAGCAGCTGGGCGTTCTGGCGCAGCGCGCCCTCGTCGTACTGGGCCGCCCGGGGCGGCGCCTTGGTCAACATCGCCAGTTCGGGCAGCTGGAAACCGCCCTCCTGGGCGAAGGCGAATGCGCCCTGCTTTTCCTTGGCCTCGCGGGCGCTCTCCTTGGGCGCCGCCTTGGGCGCCTTGACCTGCAGTGTCGGGGCCTCGGCTGAAATGACGGGCGCCGGCGCGGTGGCGGGGGCGTCAGCGTCGAGGGCGGCGTCCGGGATCACCGGATCCGCCGTCTTGCTGCGGCGCGCCACCTTGGGGGCTTTGGGCTCAGGCTTGGCGGCCTTCAGCTTGGGCTTGGGAGCCAGCGCGTGGGTCAGGCCGTCGCCCAGCCCGCGGAAGTCGACCCGGCTCAGGCCCAGCCCGTAGCCAAAGGCGATCACGCCGGCCACGGCGAAGACGGCGCCGGCGATCGGCGTGCCGCTGGGCAGCCGGGCGTATTCGATCAGCCCGGCGAACCCGCTCAGCAGCGCGTCGCCCCAGAAGCCGCCCAGGCCCTTGGCCAGCGGCCAGGCGGCGGGTGTCGGCGCCCAGGCCAGTGCGCCGGCGAGCGCCAGCAGGCCCAGCGTGCCGATGGCGGCCCGCAGGCGCAGGCGGCCGCGGCTCTGATCCGGCTCGGGATCGGCCACGCGCGCCAGGCCGCAGGTCACCACCAGCAGCGCGGCCAGCCCGGCCACGACGCCCAGCGATTGGACCCCGATATCGGCCATCACCGCGCCGGCCCCGCCCAGGGCGTTGGCGGGCGCCGCCGGGCCGGCGGCGTTCAGGCTGGGATCGGCGGCGTTGTAGGTCGCGAAGGCGGCGGCGAGCGCGACACCAAATGCGGCCGTCACACCGCCGCGCAGCCGGGCCGTCGCCGGGTGGTCCCAGGTCAGCCTGGCGATGTGGAGAAACAGTTCCCCACCCGTTTTCCGCGCCACCCGCGCCATACCCAAATCACCTCAAGCCGGTCGAACCCGACATGTCTGGCCCGGGGATCGTTAATCCCGCGTTTACCGTGATTTTTTCCCCGCCCCATCAAGGGCGGGACGTCTTCCTTGCGCCGCGATAGGCGACTAGGTTCCGTCCATGAACTGGTCCATGCCCCGTCCCGTCCTGCAGGTCGTCGCCACCGGCTTGGGCGCGGTGTGGCTGGGCGCCTTCGCCCTCGCGGCCTTCACGGCTCCGCCCCGCGGCAAACTGCCCGGCGAAGGTCCGCAGGCCGCCAGCGCCGCGGTGCTTGAGGCCACTGAGGCCAAGCCGCTGGTGGATGAGCGTCTGAGCGGCGCGCCCGAGCCTGAGGAACTGACCGAGGAAGAGAAGGCCGCGCTGGAAGCCGAGAAAAAGGCCAAGGCCGAGGCGGATGCGCTGGCCAAGGCCGAGGCGGCCAAGGGCGCGCCGGCCGGCCCAGAGGCCCTGGTTCCGGTCGCGCCGCCCGCCGCCGCCAAGGTCGAACCCGCCGCACCGGCGCCTCCGCCGCCGAAGGTGGAAGAGCCGGTGTTCTAAGGAATCCGCTTCCCACTCGGGGGGGGGGGCGGGATCAGACCCCGTTGGCCTTGAAGAAGGCGAGCATCTTGGCCCAGGCGTCGGTCGCGGCCTCCTTGTTGTAGGAGGGGCGATAGTCGGCATGGAAACCGTGCTGGGCGCCGGGATAGACCGTGATGCTGCTGGTCGTCTTTCCGGCCGCCTTCAGCGCCGCCTGCATCTTCTCGACGTCGCTCAGCGGGATGCCGCTGTCCTTCTCGGCATACAGGCCCAGCACGGGCGCCTTGAGCTCGCCCACCAGATCCAGCGGGTTCTTGTTGCTGGCGTCATTGGGCGACATGCCGCCGGACAGGCGGCCGTACCAAGCCACGCCGCACTTGAATTCCGAGAAGCGGGCGACGCCCTCCCACGTCACCGCTCCGCCCCAGCAGTAGCCGGTGATCGCGATGCGCTTGGCGTCGGCGAACTTCTGGGCCTTCAGCCAGCTCAGCGCCGCGGCCACGTCGCCGGTCACCTGGGCGTCGGTCGAGGTGGCCACGATCTTCATGATCGCCGGGAAGTCCGTCATCGTGGACGGATCGCCGGCGCGCACGAAGAAATCCGGGGCGATGGTGACGTAGCCTGCTTTGGCAAGGCGTCGCGCGGTGTCGCGGATGTACTCGTGCAGGCCGAAGATCTCGGAGATCAGGACTACGCAGGGGTGCTTCCCGGCCTTGGCGGGGCGGGCCACGAAGGCCGGGATTTCGCGGTCGGGCGCCTTGATCTGCACGGTCTCGGTCACGAGGCCGGCGTCGTCGGTCTTCACCGGCTGGGCCTCGGCCGACCAGGCCGCCAAGGCATAGCCGCCGGTCAGCGCCAGGGTCAGCCCGCGTCGCGACAGGTGCAGGTCTTGCGGCTGGGTGCCATCGGGGCGGGTCAGGGTGACCATGGGTGGTTTCCTCGGACGTCGGTTGCGGTGATGTTGCGGGCCTCAACCGAAGCACAGCGCCGCTGGACGTCAACCGCCGATGGCCTCCGATCCGCAGAAACCGCGCCGCATGAAGCCCTTGGCGCTGCGATGGCTGACGGTGGGCGAGCAGGCGCTGGTGCGGGAGGTTTTCGGCGCGGGGATCCGGTCGGAACGGGTGCGGATCTTCGCCCAGCCGGTCTTTCCGCGCCCCTTCACGCCGGGCTCGGCGGGGATCGTCTATCCGGTGGCCGAGTCGCTGACCGACTTCTCGCAGGGCGACCTGTCGGATCAGGCCACCTTCGTCCACGAGATGACCCACGTCTGGCAGGCCCAGCACGGCGTCATACTGCCTCTGGCCAAGCTGCGCGCCGGCGACAGCGATGCGGCCTATCGCTACGACCTGGACCGCCAGGCTTTCCCGCAGATGAACATCGAACAGCAGGCCAGCCTGGTGGAGCACCACTTCGTGCTGCAGCGGCGGGATACGCTTTTGACAGGGCGCAAACCGCCCTTCGCCGCCCCGCGCTACGAAGCGCTCAGGGGCTGGTGGTTCACGCCGTGACCGTTTGTCCACACCGGGATTACGGACATTCGCCCTTGCAGCGGGGCCAACTTCTCCCATATCGGCACTCGACTGCTGGGTTCCGCGAACGGAAAGCGGAACTGCAGCGGGACCTTAATCGAACCGGGGCCGTCGCTTTTCCTCGGGCGCTTCTCTAGAAGGCCCACCCGCGGCGTCCGCCAACATGGAGCGAGCAAGACTTAGGCTATGAGCAAGATCATCGGCATTGACCTCGGCACGACCAACTCGTGCGTGGCCATCATGGACGGCAAGACGCCGAAAGTGATCGAGAACGCCGAAGGCGCGCGGACTACGCCTTCGGTCGTGGCTTTCATGGATGACGGCGAAAAGCTGGTGGGCCAGCCCGCCAAGCGCCAGGCCGTCACGAACCCGACCAACACCCTCTTCGCGATCAAGCGCCTTATCGGCCGCAACTTCGCCGACCCTGTCGTGGCGAAGGACAAGGGCATGGTGCCCTATGAGATCGTCAAGGGCGGCAACGGCGACGCCTGGGTTCGCGCCCACGGCAAGGATTACTCGCCCCAGCAGGTCTCGGCCTTCATCCTTCAGAAGATGAAGGAAGCCGCCGAGCAGCACCTCGGCGAGAAGGTCGACAAGGCGGTCATCACCGTTCCGGCCTACTTCAACGACGCCCAGCGCCAGGCCACCAAGGACGCCGGCAAGATCGCCGGCCTGGAAGTCCTGCGCATCATCAACGAGCCGACCGCGGCCGCGCTGGCCTATGGTCTCGAGAAGAACGACGGCAAGAAGATCGTCGTCTACGACCTGGGCGGCGGCACGTTCGACGTCTCGGTGCTCGAGATCGGCGACGGCGTGTTCGAGGTGAAGTCGACGAACGGGGACACGTTCCTGGGCGGCGAAGACTTCGACATGCGCATCGTCGACTACCTGGCCGATGAGTTCAAAAAGGAAAACAGCGTCGATCTGCGCAAGGACAAGCTGGCCCTGCAGCGCCTCAAGGAAGAGGGCGAGAAGGCCAAGAAGGAACTGTCCTTCACCACGCAATACGAAGTGAACCTGCCCTTCATCTCGATGAACGCGTCGGGCCCGCTGCACCTGAACATCAAGCTGTCGCGCGCCAAGCTGGAAGCCCTGGTCGAGGATCTGATCGCCAAGACGGTCGGCCCCTGCGAACAGGCGCTGAAGGACGCCGGCCTGAAGAAGGGCGACATCGACGAGGTGATCCTGGTCGGCGGCATGACCCGCATGCCCAAGGTCGTCGAGACGGTGAAGGCGTTCTTCGGCCGTGAGCCGCACACCGGCGTGAACCCGGACGAGGTCGTGGCGCTGGGCGCCGCGGTCCAGGCCGGCGTGCTGGGCGGCGAGGTGAAGGACGTGCTGCTGCTCGACGTGACCCCGCTGACGCTGGGCATCGAGACGCTGGGCGGCGTGTTCACCCCGCTGATCGAGCGCAACACCACGATCCCGACCAAGCGCAGCCAGACCTTCTCGACCGCCGACGACAACCAGTCGGCCGTGACGATCCGGGTCTTCCAGGGCGAGCGCCCGATGGCGGCCGACAACAAGATGCTGGGCCAGTTCGACCTGGTCGGCATCCCGCCGGCGCCGCGCGGCGTGCCGCAGGTCGAGGTGACCTTCGACATCGACGCCAACGGCATCGTCAACGTCGCGGCGCGCGACAAGGCGACGTCAAAGGAGCAGTCGATCCGCATCCAGGCCAACGGCGGCCTCTCGGACGCGGACATCGAGGCGATGGTCAAGGAAGCCGAGTCCAACAAGGCCGACGACGAAAAGCGGAAGGCTGCGGTCGAAGCCAAGAACCAGGCCGACGCCGTGATCCACTCGTCCGAGAAGGCCCTGGCCGAACACGGCGACAAGGTCTCCGAGGCTGAACGGTCCGCCATCCAGACGGCGCTGGACGACCTGAAGGGGTCGCTGGAGTCGGGCGACGCCGAGACGATCTCGGCCAAGACCCAGACCCTCATCCAGGCTTCGATGAAGCTGGGCGAGGCGATGTACAAGGCTCAGCAGGGCGACGACGGCGCTGCCGACGCTGCCGGGCCTGACGCCGGAAGCTCTTCCGACGACGTCGTTGACGCCGAGTTCGAGGAAGTCGACGGAGACGGCAAGAAGCCCAACTAAGGCGACCTGGCGTGACAACGCGCCCTATGGATTTGGACCGCACCCGATGCGATTCAGGTCCATGGGGACGTCGCCGCCGCCTTCGCGGGACGGAGCGCACCGGGCAAAAGTGGAGTCCGGTTTTGCCGCTGGGTGCGCTCTTTCGCAGGGAATGGACGATCTTCGTCCGAAGATCGTCTGGAGGCCTCCGTCCGCTCGGTGTAAGCCTTGCAGCCGGGCGGGGGCCCACCCACTTCAATCACAACAGATTTTTGAGCGCCTGACGTATTCATGCGGGACTATTACGAGATCCTGGGCGTGGACCGCGGCTGCGATGACAGCGCGCTGAAAGCCGCCTTCCGCAAGATGGCCATGGAGCACCATCCTGACCGCAATGGCGGTTGCGAGGAGGCGTCCGGCCGCTTCAAGGAAGTCAACGAAGCCTATTCGATCCTGTCGGATCCGCAGAAGCGCGCCGCCTACGACCGCTTTGGCCACGCCGGCGTGAACGGCCAGGGCCCCGGCGCGGGCAACGGCCAGTTCCACGACGTGCACGACATCTTCAACGAGGTGTTCGGCGACGTCTTCGGCGACATGTTCGGCGGCCGTGGCGGTCGCCAGCAACGCGGCGGCCCGGCCCGCGGCAACGACCTCCGCTATGACCTGGAGATCACCCTCGAGCAGGCCTACGCCGGCGCCGAGGTCGAGCTCACGGTGCCCGCGACCCTGACCTGCGAGACCTGCGAAGGCTCGGGCGCCAAGCCCGGCACCAGCCCCACGCAATGCACCACCTGCCATGGCGCGGGCCGCGTGCGCGCCAGCCAGGGCTTCTTCTCGATCGAGCGCGCCTGCCCCCGCTGCGGCGGTTCGGGTCGCATGGTCATGGATCCCTGCAGCGATTGCCGGGGCCAGGGCCAGATCCGCAAGAACCGCACGCTGGCGGTCCGCATCCCGGCCGGCGTCGACGACGGCGCGCGCATCCGTCTTGCCGGCGAAGGCGACGCGGGCCAGCGCGGCGGTCCGCGCGGCGACCTCTACATCTTCATCTCGGTGGCCCCGCACGAGCTGTTCGAGCGCGATGGCCTCGACCTGCTCTGCACCGTGCCCGTGCCCATGTGCGCCGCCGCGCTCGGCGGCCAGATCGAGGCGCCCTGCCTGATGGGCGGCGAAAACTGCGACGGCGAGTGCAAGATCGAGGTCCAGGTGCCCGAAGGCGCCCAGACCGGCCGCACCGTGCGCGTGAAGGGCCGCGGCATGCCGTCCCTGCGCGGGCGCGAGCGCGGCGACCTGGTGGTCGAGCTGTTCGTGGAAACGCCCACCAAGCTCACGGCCCGCCAGAAGGAGCTGATGCGCGAGATCGCCGATCTCTGCAGCGAGCAACAGCACCCGAAGGCCGCCGGCTTCATGGGCAAGGCCAAGCGCTTCTGGGGCGCGGCGACAAAGTCGGCGTAACTTCCTCCCCCTGATGGGGAGGGACATATCGCGAAGCGATCAGGGCGAGGGAGTCGCGATCCTCCCCGCCCTCTGAGTCCTGGCCCTTACTCCCTCACCCTGGCGGCATTCGCCGCCTGTCCCTCCCGATAAAAGGGAGGGGTAGTCACCGCTTCGGCCGGAGCGCCACCAGCACGTTCCCCCCGGCCTGGCCGAAGCTGGCGTAGCCCGAGTTCACGAATACCATGCCGTCGCCGGCGAACAGGCCGGCCGCGTCGATCGAGCCGCCGGCCCCGGGGATCTTGTTGACCGGCTGATAGGCCGTGGCCGCGGTGTCGACCATGTGCAGCACCTTGCCGGTGGCCGCCTCGAACACCCATAGCCGCCCGTCCAGCGAGCCCGCCAGCAGCGCCCCGTCGATCACCAGCGGCGCCGCCGAAAGGCCGTGCCGGCCGCCGCAGACCGTGGTGAGCCGGGCCCGGGCGCCTGTGCAGTCCGGCGCAGACCGCCACTGCCAGGCGACCTTGCCGGTGGCTACGTCGACCGCGTGCATGCCGGCGGCGGACTGCTCCTTCGGCACATTGGGGTCGCTGATCGGGGCGAAGACGCGCACGCCATCGGTGGCGATGCCCCAGTGGACGCCGCCCAGGGGCGAGCCCTTGCCGAACTGCTGGCGCCACAGGACCTTGCCCGTGGCCGGGTCCAGCGCCCAGACGTCGCCCGACTTCTGGCCGCCCAGGATGACGTCCTTCCCCATTTTCCCGCGGAAGATCAGCGGCCCGGCGCCGAAGTCGTGGTCGAGCAGCACGCTGCCCTCCGCCGCAAAATAGCAGTTCGGACCCACCGGCCGGCCTTGCGCCGTCGGCGAGCCCACCGGGCAGCTCATGTTCCAGACGTCATTGGCCAGCGCCTGGAAGACCCACTTCTCCTTGCCGGTCGCCAGGTCCATGGCGACGATGGCGTCCGACGTCTTGGTGGCCGGCGGCGAGGTGTTCTCGCCGGTCGAGGCGTAGACGATCCCACGCTTCACATCGACCGACGGCGACGACCACACCGGCGCGCCCGACGGCCCGTACGCCGCGGCGCCCGCGCTGGTCTTGCGGCCCAGCGGCTTGGCGTCTTCCATGGTGTGCCACGTCCACAGCACCTTGCCGTCGCGGGCGTCCACGGCCGCCACCGCGCCATGCCCCTTGCAGCACTCGTAGACCGGTCGCATCGCCGCGCCGACGTCGCTGCCCGAGATCGGCACGATGATCTTGCCGTCGTGGATCAGCGGCGAGCCCGACAGGGGCGCGGTCTTGTCGTGGCGCGGGTCGGCCCGCCACAGGATCTTGCCGGTGGCGGCGTCCAGGGCGATCAGGTTTCCGCTGGCCTCGCCGCCCACCAGGCCCATCGGCCCGCCCTTGCCCAGCTGGCCATACGCCAGGCTGTTCCGCACCTGCGACGGCGTGGGGGTCGCCCACTTCACGCAGCCGGTCTTGGTGTCGAGCGCCACGATGTGCCCGGCCTGTCCGGCGGGGTAGAAGACCGTCGAGCCCACCACCACGCCCGAACCCCGCAGGCCCGAAGTGCGCGGCATGGCGAAGGTCCACGCCACCTCCAGCTTCGCCAGGTCGGCTGTCTTCAGCCCCGCCTGGGCGGCGCTCATCCGGCGGCTGTTGTCGTGATCGACGCCGAAACCGGTCTGGGCGGCCTTGGCCGACAGGTCGACGGTCTTGTCGGCGCAGCGGTTGTCGTCGAGCCAGGCCGTGCCGACCGGCGCCTCGGGCTTGGCCAGATACGCGACCACCGCGCGCAGCTGCTCGCGGTCCAGCCCGTCGCCGACAGGTTTCATCACGCCCGTGGTCAGCGCGGCGCTCAGCGTCTGGGCGCTCATCGTCCGCAGAGAGGCCACAGGCGCGGCCCGACTGCCGGCCTCCGGGGCGTTGTGGCAGGCGGCGCAGAAGGTGTCGTACACCGCCCTGCCGGGATGCGGCGGCTCATCGGGCGCCTGCGCCTGGGCCAGGCCGCCCAGCCCGAAGCCTGTGATGGCCAGGACGGCCACGACCGCGCCGCCGCCCGCCAGCTGCTTCCAGAGACCCATGCGCTTCCCCCGCGACCGTACCGGTCCTTCGACCGTGTTCTGGTGCGGAACCTAACCCTTTCGGGCCCGCGCGCGAATTGCCTTGCTGAAATCCGCCGCGCGCCTTCAGGCGAAGTGGATTCCGGTTCGCCGCCCGGAAGGCGCGCTCTTCCTGTCGAGCGCCGCCCGGGCGCAAAATCGGACCCACTTTTGCTGGCGGCGCTTTGCCGGTTTGCGGCCGGCCGTCCTTTCCGCTAGAGACACCGCTCCGCTGAAGACGCACCCGTAGCTCAGCTGGATAGAGCGTTGCCCTCCGAAGGCAAAGGTCACACGTTCGAATCGTGTCGGGTGCGCCAGCCGGTCTTTCCGGTTTTCATTGATTGACGCGCGCGGCGCTTGGCTAACCTCGTTCCAGCGTCGAGGGGAGTCGCGCATGCCCGGGACGAAGGTCGCCTATTCGGCGGAAGGGATTGAGTTCATCGGCACGGTGTTCGCGCCGCCCGGATCGGGGCCCGCGCCGGGCGTGCTGGTGGCCCATGAGTCGCCCGGCGTCACCGCGCACACGCTGGAGGCGGCGCGCCGGCTGGCCGGATTGGGATTCGTGGCGATGGCGACGGACTACCAGGGCGGCGGTCAGGTGGTGTCCGACCGGGCCGAGATGGGGCGGCGCTTCCAGGCGTTCCTGGCCGACCCCGGCTCGATCCGGGCCCGGATGGAGGCGGCGCTCGAGGCGCTGAAGGCTCAGCCGCGGGTGGATGCGGGTCGGCTCGCGGCGGTGGGCTATTGCTATGGCGGCGCGGCGGCGATCGAGCTGGCGCGCGGCGGGGCCGACCTCAAGGCGGCGGTGGGCTATCACTCGACGCTGACGACCGTCCGGCCGCAGGACGCGACGCAGATCCGTTGCCCGGTGCTGGTCCATATCGGCGCCGACGACCCGGCGGTGCCCGTCGAACAGCGCACCGCCTTCCAGGCCGAAATGACGGCGGCGGGCGTCGACTGGCGGCTGATGCTGTATGGCCGGACCGGCCACAGCTTCACCAATCCCGAGGCCGACGGTTGGGGCATGCCGGGATTCGCCTACTCGGCGGCCGCCGACCGGCGATCGTGGGCGGCGACGCAAGATCTCTTCGCGGAAGTCGGGTTGCTCTAGTTTCTGTTGCCATCGGGCAACAATGTTCGCTCGTCGCGCGACGAGCGGCACGCGCGGCCTGCCCTTGTGACGCTTTTTTGAATACCCCTGCCTCCGAACCAAGCAGCGCAACAAGCTGCGGTTGCGGAAGGAGTCCTCCCTATGACTAACCGGAAGTTCGTGCTCACGGCACGAGCCAGCGCTCTCGCCTTGCTTATCGGCGCTCCCATGCCGGCCTTTGCCGCCGAGGCGGAAACCTCGGTGGAGGAACTGGTCGTCACGGCGCGGAAGCGCGACGAGCAGCTGATCGACGTGCCGTTCTCGGTGGCGGCGCAGAGCGAGTCGGTGATGCGCAATCGCGGCATCACCAACGTCGAGGAGCTGTCGCGCACGGTCGCCAGCTTCACCGTCCAGAACCTGGGCCCCGGCCAGAGCCAGGTCGCCATCCGCGGCATCTCGGCCGGCCAGATCGTCCGCGACCAGCCGGGCGTGAAGGAACAGGTCGGCGTCTATCTCGACGAATCGGTGATATCGCTGTCGCTGTTCACCCCCGACCTCGACCTGTTCGACCTGAACCGCGTCGAAGTGCTTCGCGGCCCGCAGGGCACGCTGTTCGGCTCGGGTTCGCTGTCGGGCACGGTGCGCTACATCACCAACCAGCCTGACCTCGGCGCCTTCCAGGGCGTGGTCGAGGCGACTGGTTCGAAGGTCCAGGGCGGCGATGTGGGCTGGGACCTGAAGGGCTCGATCAACGTGCCCCTCAACGACCAGATGGCGCTGCGCGTCACGGCCTACAACACCCAGTACGCCGGCTTCATCGACGCCGTTCAGCCGACGGGCGTGAAGAGCGACGTCAACGACGGCTACCGTCGCGGCGTCCGCGCGTCGCTGCTGATCCAGCCCACCGAGGACCTGACGATCACGCCCCGCGTGCTCTACCAGAAGATTGACGTGGACGGGTTCAACCGCGTCGACATCTACAACATCCTGGGCAACCAGTTCTCGACCACGCGTCCGCGCGTGCAGCTGGGCGGGCTGAAGCAGTACACCCAGCTGAAGGAGAAGTTCGAGGACGAGTTCTTCCTCGCCGACCTGTCGCTGAACTACGACCTGGACGGGGTGCGCGTCACCTCGATCTCGTCGTTCACCGACCGCGAAGTGCTGGTGCTGCGTGACGCGACGGCCCTGACGGCCTCGATCACGGGCGGCTCCATCGGCCTGCCGCCGGCGGTCTACAACATCGACTCGCCGCTGGCCGACACCACCGACCTGCAGACCTTCACCCAGGAGCTGCGCCTCACCTCGACGGGCGAAGGCCCGCTGCAGTGGGTGGCCGGTGCGTTCTACTCGCACATCGACCGCGACTACGCGCAGGACCTGTTCGTGAACGGCTTCTCGCGGCTCTCGGGCATCCCCTCGGCCAGCGACGTTGCCCCCACCGACCACCTTTACTTCTCGACGGTGCCCTACAAGCAGAAGCAGTTCGCGGTGTTCGGCGAGGCGACTTATTCGGTCGCCGATCGCCTGGACATCACGGCCGGCCTGCGCTGGGCCGACTACAAGGAAAACCGCACGCTCACCTTCGACGGGATCTTCGCCGACAAGACCATTGCGGTCCCCGGCAAGACCAAGGCCGATGCGTGGGCGCCGCGGGTGATCGTGGCCTATGAGGCGACCGACGACATCACCCTGAACGCCCAGGTGTCGAAGGGCTTCCGTCTCGGCGGCATCAACGACCCGCTGAACCGTCCGCTCTGCACGCCCGCCGACTTCGCGACCTTCAACGCGCTGTCGCAGCCCAGCTTCAAGAACGAGACGGTGTGGAACTATGAAGCCGGCGCCAAGGCCCGGTTCGCCGGCGGCGCGGGTTCGCTGACGGTGGCCGGCTTCTATGCCGACATCAAGAATCTGCAGGCCACGATCGACGCGGGCAGCTGCTCGTCGCGGATCATCGCCAACGTGGATTCGGCCAAGTCGGCCGGTTTCGACGCCGAGCTGTCCTACCGCCTGACCGAGAACTTCGACATCTCGGCGGCCGCCTCGTACAACGACGCCAAGCTCACCTCGAGCCTGGTCGACGCCCGCGGCGCGCCGATCCAGGGCCTGCGCGACGGCAACCGCCTGCCAACCGTGCCCAAGTTCCAGGGCTCGATCAGCGTGGGCTACGAGCGTGAGATGGAAAACGGTCTGGAGGCGTTCGCCAACGTGACCGCCCAGCACGTCGGCAAGCGCTACACGCAGGTCTCCGACCAGGAGAACAACCCGCGCACCGTGGCCACCTTCCCGAACCTGGGCGGCCAGACGGCGGCGTCGCTGATCTTCCCGCTGGAGCTGCCGTCGTACGAGATCGTCAACCTGCGCCTCGGCGTCCGGGGCGACGGCTTCGAGGTCGCGGCTTTCGTCAACAACCTGGGCGACGAACGCGCCAAGCTCGCCATCGACCGCGAGCGGGGCCTGCGCGCCCGCTACGGCTTCCTGACCAACGCGCCGCGCACCTACGGCGCGACTCTCCGGAAGGAATTCTAGGACTGCGGATGAGGCGCGGCAGCCTGCCGTCGCGCCTCGCCACGACTTCAAAGCCGCGGTATGCCGGGCCCATGGGGAACGGCGTATCGCGGCTTTCTTGTTTCGGGCTGCCGGCCCTGGTCCTGGCGCTGGCCTGGGCCGGAACGGCTTTGGCCCACAACATCGGCGGGACCGACGCGGCCTTCGTGGCGGCGGCCCATCGGCCCGACCCGATCCCCTTCGCCTACCTCGGCGCCAAGCACATGGTCACCGGCTACGACCACCTGCTGTTCCTGGTAGGTGTGATCTTCTTCCTGTTCCGGCTGCGCCAGATCGCGCTGTACGTCAGCCTGTTCTCGCTGGGCCACTCGATCACGCTGTTGGCCGGGGTGTTCTTCGACCTGCATGTCGATCCGCACCTTGTGGACGCGGTCATCGGCCTGTCCGTCGCCTACAAGGCCTTCGAGAACCTGGGCGGGTTCCGTTCGGTGTTCGGCGTTCAGCCCGACCCGCGCATCGTGGTCCTCGGCTTCGGCCTGATCCACGGCTTTGGGCTGGCCACCAAGCTGCAGGCGCTGAACCTCAATCCCGAGGGGCTGCTGGTGAACCTGGTGGCGTTCAACGTCGGCGTCGAGATCGGGCAGGTGCTGGCGCTGAGCCTGATCCTGGCGGCCATGACGCTGTGGCGGCGGACGCCGGCCTTCGAGCGCACGGCGGCGGGTGCGAACATCCTCCTGATGCTGGCCGGCTTCGTCCTCGCGGGCGAACAGCTGGCCGGCTACCTTTTCGGCGGAGCGGTCTCATGAGCGCGAACAAGCAACCCACCCGCCCGATGGCCAAGGGCCGTCTGATCCTGGCGACTCTGGGAGCCGCCGCCCTCGCGGCGCTGATCGTGCTCGGCGCCATCCTGCCGGCCGAATTCAACCGCGACCCGCTAGGGCTCGGCCAGCTCTCGGGGCTATCGCGGTTGTGGGCCCCAGAGGACCAGAAGGTCGACACGACCGCCGGAGCCGCGCGGGCGCGGGAGTACGACACCCCGTTCCGCGCCGATGTGATCGAGATCCCGCTGGGCGACTTCCTGGCCGGGGCCGACCGGTCCGAGCTCGAGTACAAGGTGCGGATGAAGAAGGACGCCACGCTGATCTACTCGTGGGAGGTGATCGGAACGACCGAACCGCGCGACGTCCATTTCGACCAGCACGGCCACACCACGCCGAAGCCGGGTGAGCCCATGGCGGTCTCGACCTGGAAGCAGGCCTTCGGGTTGAAGCAGCAGGGGGCGCTGACGTCGCCGTTCGACGGCATCCAGGGCTGGCAGTTCTCGAACTCGAGCGAGAAGCCGGTGGTGGTGCGGCTGCGGCTGGCGGGGTTCTACGAGCTGATCCCGGCGGGCCAGCCCGGCAATGAGGCCGGCATCGTCGCCAATGTGCCGGCCGCCCAGGCGCGCCCGGGGCCATGAGCCTGCAATACGTTCGCCGCATTTGCCGCGCCTGATGTCGGGACAAGGAGTTCCGCATGCGTGTTGCTTTCGCCCCCGTCCTCGCCCTTGCCGCCGCGGCACTGATCGCCTCGCCCGCCCTTGCGGCCGATGAGCCCGTCGCGACCGCCTCGCAGACCCCGGCCCCCGCGGCGGCCACCACGTCAGAGCAGATCGACGCCTTCATCCGCAGCTCGCCGGCCGCCTCGGTGGCCGAGCCCGGCGAGGTGAACGGCGTGGTGTCGCGCGACGACCGAAAGGTGCACGGCGAGGTGTCGGTGGGCGTGGGCACGGGCGGCTATCGCAGCGTCTATGTGCGCACCGACATGCCGGTGGGCGAGACGGGGCGTGTCAGCCTGGCGTTCGAGGATACCCGGTATGGCCGCGGCGGCGGGCCTTATGGCCGCCACCCCTCCGCCCACGGGGCGGGCGCGCTCGCAGGTTCGATCGATCGCCAGCGCTGCGACCTGGAAGAGATGAGCGCGGGCCGCCCCCTCGACAGGATCGGCGGGCCCCACGGCCGCTGCGTCGGCCGCGGGCGCTAGGGTCGATTAGTTCTTCTCCTTAACCTCAGGCAGCGGATCACCCTTCGCCGGGCCGTTCGCCTTGAGGTCGGGCTGGATGACGAACTGCTCGTGGCAGGCCACGCAGACTTCGTAGACCTTTGCGCCTTCCTCGAAGACGGCGGCCTTGTCGTGCTTCTCCGCCGCGGCGCGGGCGATCAACGCCCGGTCGCTCAGCATCTGGGCGTACTTGTTCCAGTCGGCCTCCGGTGCGCGGACGCGGCCCGGGAGTTGCAGCACGTTGCCGGCTTCCACCAGCATGGTCGCGCCGGTGACCAGGACGTCCCAACCCTCGTCGGTGGTGGGCGTCAGGTCGTGCTCGCCCTTCTCATCGACGACGGTCCCCGAGTTCTTCCAGTACATGAAGGCCGCCGGATCGACGAAGTGGCCCATGAACTCGCTCATGGGGATATCGCTGTTGAACTTGGCGTCGGCCAGCGCCTTGGCGCCCGGCTTCTGCTGTTGGCAGCCGACGAGGGCGACAGCGCAGGCGGCGAGGACGAGATACTGTTTCAAGGGCCGGACTCCGAACCACTGACGAAGAGCGGCGCCATACTAGCCGCGCGAAAGCGCCACGCTACGTACGGAACGGTTACAGAGAGCCTTCAGCACGGCGTGCGCCGTCATCGCCGCGCCGGACGCGCGCAACGCGTCGGCGGTCGACGGCGTTCTTATCGGGCTGGACCGCCCGCCCCGAATCTCGCCCGACTCGCCGTGGCGAAAGGTGGGCCGACGGTGTGAAACTGGACTGATCTTGCTCGACTGAACCGGGAAACGGGTTGTCCGTTTCCCTTTCGGCCGGTGAGGCGCAATATGCGTTCCGTCTGAATCAGGATGCTCGCTTGACCACGCTGCCTCTCCCGCCCCCGGCGGACACCACCCTGGACCTCATCGGCCGCACGCCGATGGTGGAGCTGATGGGCTTCGACACGGGCCCCTGCCGCCTCTTCGTGAAGCTGGAGAGCGCCAACCCCGGCGGATCGATCAAGGACCGCATCGCGCTGTCGATGATCGAAGCGGCCGAGCAGGACGGGTCGCTGAAGCCGGGCGGGACCATCGTCGAGGCTACCGCCGGCAATACCGGCCTGGGCCTGGCCCAGGTGGGGGTCCTGAAGGGCTACAAGCTGCTGCTGGTGGTGCCCGACAAGATGGCGCGGGAGAAGATCCAGCACCTGCGCGCCATGGGGGTCGACGTGCGGATCACTCGCAGCGACGTCGGCAAGGGTCATCCCGAGTACTACCAGGACATGGCCGCCGCGATCGCCGCCAAGATGAACAACGCTGTCTACATCAACCAGTTCTCGAACCCCGCGAACCCCCGCGCGCACGAGACCACCACGGGCCACGAGATCCTCGAGCAGATGGGCGGTGACCTCGACGCGGTGGTCGTGGGCGTGGGATCCGGCGGCACGCTGACCGGGCTGGGCCGGTTCTTCGCCAAGGCCTCTCCGAAGACGAAGATGGTTCTCGCCGACCCCGTTGGCTCGATCCTGGCCCCCCTTGTGGAGCGGGGAGAGAAGATTGAACCCGGCTCGTGGGTCGTGGAAGGCATCGGCGAGGACTTCATTCCAGACAATTGCGACCTGGCGCTGGTGGCCAAGGCCTATGAGATCCCCGACAGCGAGAGCATCGCCACCGCGCGGATGCTGCTGACCAAGGCGGGCATCCTGGGGGGCTCGTCATCGGGCACGCTGCTGGCCGCCGCCCTGCGGTATTGCCGCGACCAGACCGAGCCCAAGCGCGTCGTGACCCTCGTCTGCGACACCGGCAGCCGCTACCTGTCGAAGGTCTACAACGACAGCTGGGTCGTGGAGCAAGGGCTGGTCGACCGCAAGCTGCACGGCGACCTGCGCGACCTGATCGCGCGCGCCGGCGACACCGTGACGGTCGGGCCGGAGGACGCGCTGCTGACCGCCTACAACCGCATGCGCGCCGCCGACGTCAGCCAGCTTCCGGTGTTGGACGACGGCCGCCTGATTGGCCTGATCGACGAGAGCGACCTTCTGGAAGCCGTCGAGGACCGCAACCAGAACCAGCGGTTCAAGCAGCCGGTCTCCACCGCCATGACCGCGAAGCTGCACACCCTGCAGGTCGGCGAGCAGTTGGACGCTCTGCTCCCCATATTCGAACGTGACGAGGTCGCGATCGTGATGGAGGGCAAGGAGTTCCTGGGCCTGATCACCCGCATCGACCTGATCAACTATCTGAGGCGCGCGGCGTGAAAGACGACAACTCCCATGGAAAGAACCGGCTGGAGTTCGCCACGCGGGCGATCCACGGCGGCCAGGAGCACGACCCCACCACCGGCGCGGTGATGGTGCCGATCTATGCGACCTCGACCTACGCCCAGACGTCGCCCGGGGTGCACAGCGGCTTCGAGTATTCGCGCAGCCAGAATCCCACCCGGTTCGCGCTGGAACGCGGCCTCGCCGACCTGGAGAGCGGGACCAAGGGCTATGCCTTCGCCTCGGGCCTGGCGGCGATCGCCACCCTTCTGGAGGTGTTGGACGCCGGCGACCACATCATCGCCAGCGAAGACCTCTACGGCGGCTCGTTCCGGCTGTTCGACAAGGTACGCACCCGGACCCAGAACCTGCAGGTGACCTACGTCGACCTGTCGGACCTAGCGGCGATCGAGGCGGCGATCCAGCCGCGGACGAAGATGGTGTGGGTGGAGACGCCCACCAACCCGATGCTGCGGCTGGCCGATCTGGAAGCCATCGCGGCGCTCTGCCGAAAGCGCGGCCTGATCGCGGCCGCCGACAACACCTTCGCCAGCCCCTACGTGCAGCGCCCGCTCGAGCTGGGCTTTGACGTGGTGATGCATTCGACCACCAAGTACATCGGCGGCCACTCCGACGTGGTCGGCGGCGCCCTGGTGGTCGGCGACAATGCGGAGCTCCGCGACCAGCTGACGTTCCTGCAGAACGCCATCGGCTCGGTGGCCTCGCCGTTCGACAGCTACCTGACCCTGCGCGGCATGAAGACGCTGGCGCTGCGGATGGAGCGGCACTGCCAGAACGCCCAGGCGGTCGCCGAATGGCTGGAGGCCCGCGGGGGCGTGGCCACGGTCATCTATCCAGGGCTCAAGAGCCATCCGCAGCACGCCCTGGCGAAGAAGCAGATGGCGGCGCCCGGCGGCATGATCACCGCCGTGCTCGACCGGAACCTGGCCGGCACGCGCGAAATGCTGGAGCGGACACAGCTGTTCACCCTGGCCGAGAGCCTGGGCGGCGTGGAAAGCCTGATCGAGCACCCGGCGATCATGACCCACGCCTCGATCCCCGCCGAAACCCGCGCCCGCATCGGCATCGCCGACGGGCTGATCCGGTTGTCGGTCGGGGTGGAGAACGTCGACGACCTGATCGCGGATCTTGATCGGGCGCTGGGGTAAGCCCAACGCCCCCTCCACCACTTCGTGGTCCCCCTCCCCCATCTTGATGGGGGAGGAACAGACAGGCCGGATCGCCCCAGTTCCTCCCCCGCTGGCGGGGGAGGGGGACCACGAAGTGGTGGAGGGGGCGTTGCCACGGCGCGGCCCTACAGAAACAGCTCCGCGCAGGCGTCGACGATGGCGTCCACGTCCAGGCCGTAGTGGCGGTAGAGGTCCGGCAGGTCGCCGACCTGGCCGAAGCTGTCGAGGCCGAGGGATGACACCCGCTGGCCCTTCACCCCGCCCAGCCAGGACAGGGTCGCGGGCGAGCCGTCCACCACGGTGACAAGGCCGGCGCCGGCGCCGAGCCGGCCCAGCAGGGCCTCGGCGTGGCTCTCGCGGCGGCCCTGGCCATTCCAGCGGGCGCGGCGGCTGGCCATCCAGTCGCGGTGGAGCAGGCCGGGCGAGACCACGTTCAGGACGCCCAGGTCGGGGATGTCGTCGGCCAGCGCTTCGGCGGCGGCCAGGACCTCGGGGGCGACGGCGCCGCAGAAGGCGATCGCGGCGTCGGCGCCCGGGCCGGGGGCCTTCAGCCAGTAGGCGCCCTTCAGCGCGTCGTCGCGCCAGGCGTCATCGGTCCGCTCGACCTGAGCCAGGGCGCGTGTGGTGAGTCGCAGGTAGACCGAGCCGCCGTCGTCGGCCTGCATGTGCTGGAACGACCAGCGCATGACCTCGCTGAGCTCGTCCACGAAGGCCGGTTCGAAGTAGGTCAGGCCCGGCTGGCCGATGCCGATCAGCGGCGTGTAGATCGACTGGTGTGCGCCCCCTTCGGGCCCGAGCGTCAGGCCGGACGGCGTGGCCACCAGCATGAAGCGGGCATCCTGGTAGCAGGCATAGTTCAGCGCATCGAGGCCACGGCTGATGAAGGGGTCGTAGACGGTGCCGATCGGCAGCAGGCGCTCGCCATACAGGGGCGCCGACAGGCCGAAGGCCGCGAGGTTCAGGAACAGGTTGTGCTCGGCGATGCCCAGCTCGACGTGCTGGCCCGCCGCCTTGCCCGCCCAGCGCTGCGGCGAGGGAATCTTGGCGTCGCGGAACACGTCGGCGGTCTCGCGGCGGCGAAACAGGCCGCGCTGGTTCACGAAGCCGCCCAGGTTGGTGGAGACCGTGACGTCCGGGCTGGTGGTGACGATGCGGTCGGCGATCGGGTGGCCGCTCTTGGCGAGATCCAGCAGGATGCGGCCGAAGGCCTGTTGCGTGGACTGCTCTGCGCCGTCCGGGCTGGGGAACTCGGCGCGCGAGGGCACGGGCACAGCCGGCGCGGCATGGCGGCGCTTCGTGGGGTGGGCGAACGGCGCGGCGTCGACAAAGGCGCGGACCTCGGCGGCATCTTCGGCGGACAGGCCGGCCAGCGGCTCCCATTCCTGGCCCTCGGCCACACCCATCGCGACGCGCAGGGTCTCGACCTGGGTGGGGGTCATCAGGCCGGCGTGGTTGTCCTTGTGGCCCTGCAGCGGCAGGCCGAAGCCCTTGACTGTGTAGGCGATGAACAGGGTCGGCGTGTCGTCCTGGGCAGCGTCGAACGCCTCGGTCAGCGTCTCGATGCAGTGGCCGCCCAGGCCGATCATCAGCTGGTGCAGGTCGTCGTCGGAGAAGCTCTCCAGCAGCGCGCGGACGCCGGCGCCCCGGCCGATGTCGGCCATCAACCGCGCCCGCCACGCGGCGCCGCCCTGGTAGGTGAGGGCGGCAAAATCGGCGTTGGGGCAGGCCTCGATCCAGTCGCGCAGCGCCTTGCCGCCGGGCCGGGCGAAGGCGCGCATCTGGGCCTTGCCCCACTTGAGCGTCACCACCCGCCAGCCGGCGGTTTCGAAGATGTCGTCGAAGCGGTCGAACATCCGGTCGGCGGTCGTGGCGTCGAGGCTCTGACGGTTGTAGTCGACGATCCACCAGCAGTTCCGGATGTCGTGCTTGTAGGCCTCGATCAGGCACTCGTAGATGTTGCCCTCATCCAGCTCGGCGTCGCCCAGCGTGGCCACGAACCGACCGCGCAGCTCGTCCGCCAGCCAGCCGTGGCCCGACAGGTAGTCCTGCATCAGCGAGGCGAAGGCGGTGATCGCCACGCCCAGGCCGACCGAGCCGGTGGAGAAGTCGACGTCGTCCTTGTCCTTGGTCCGCGACGGATACGACTGGGCGCCCCCAAAGCTGCGGAACGCTTCCAGCTGCTCGCGGGTCTGGCGGCCCATCAGGTACTGGGCGGCGTGGAAGACCGGGCTGGCGTGCGGCTTCACCGCCACGCGGTCTTCCGGCTTCAGCGCATGGAAGTAGAGCGCCGTCATGATCGACGTCATCGAGGCGCACGACGCCTGGTGGCCCCCCACCTTCAGGCCGTCGCGGCTGTCGCGGTTGTGGTTGGCGTTGTGGATCATCCACGTCGCCAGCCAGCGGAGGCGCGTGTCGATTCGGTCGAGGATCTCGATCTGGCGACGGGCGCCGCGATTGTGACCGGCGGGAGAAGCCGTCTGGGGCTGAGGCATGGAAATCTCGACTTTCCGGCATCTCGGGGGAAGACGTAGCGCCGCAGTGACGGCGCCGGGGTAAGCGGCGCCCGCATTTAACAGACTTTGGAGTTGGGCGTCAGGGCGGCATCCGGTCGCTACAAGTCACGACTCGCTCTCGAAGGCACGGTACGCTCGGATTGACGCGTGCTTCTATCTCGGTTCAGTCTGATCGCTTCAGCGCGCCACCTAGAGCGCGCCGGGAGGACACGGCGATGACCCACACCGCGCCCGGCGAGGCCGAGCGGCTGCCGCTCAGGACCAAGCTCGCATTCGGCATCGGCAGTGCGGCGGAGTCGATCGCGCTCTACTCGGTCTCGGCGTTCGGCCTCCTGTTCTACAATCAAGTTCTGGGGGTGCCGGCGCATCTTGCGGGCTTGGCGATCTCGGCGAGCCTGTTCCTCGACGCCCTGTCGGACCCCATCGTCGGTTCATGGTCGGACCGGACCCGTTCCAAGCTGGGCCGCCGCCACCCCTACATGTACGCGGCCCCGATCCCGATCGCGCTGAGCGTCTATGCGATCTTCAACCCACCCGTCGGGATGGACCAGACCGGCCTGCTGATCTGGTTCGCGGTCTCGGTGATCATGCTGCGACAGGCGATGACCTTCTTCCATACGCCGCACCTGGCGCTCGGCGCGGAGCTCTCGACCCACTACATCGAGCGTTCGAAGGTGATGGCCTACAACAGCTTCTTTGCGTGGGCCGGCGCAGCCTTCACCACCACGCTGGCGCTGCGGATCTTTTTCCCGTCGACGCCGGAATTCCCGCGCGGCGTGCTGAACCCGGAACCCTGGTCGGTGTTCGCCATGTCGCTCGCCATCGCCACGCTCCTGATCTTGTTCGCGTCGGCGTGGTTCACGCGGGACCGGATTCCGTTCCTGCCGCCGCCGGCCAAGGACGAGACCGGCTTCAGTCCCGCAGCCTTCATCAAGGACGTCGGACGGGCGCTGACCAACATCAACTACGTCTGGCTGCTCGTAGCCTACTTCTTCCTGGCGCTGATGCTGGGCCTGCGCGAGTCGCTCAGGATGTACACCAACACCTTCTACTGGGGCCTCAACTCCGAGCAGCTCAGCCTGTTCATCATCGGGAGTTTCCTGGGTTACGCGGCGGCCTTCGTGATCGCGCCGCGCCTCCACGGAAGGACCGACAAGCGCCGCACCATCATCGTCGCCTGCCTCATCTACGCGCTCGTGCCCCCCATTCCGCTTGTGCTGGGACTTATGGGCGTGTTGGGCCCTGGCGACCCCTTCCTGCTTCCGATCCTGATCGCATTCGCGGGGATCGGGTATCTGACCGTGAGCATCCTGCAGATCAGCGTCATGTCGGCCTTGGCCGATATCGCCGACGAGAACGAGCTCAAGCACGGGGTGCGCCAGGAGGGTGTGCTGTATTCCACCCGCGCGCTGGCTGCCAAGCTGGACCAGGCGATCGGCGCGGCGCTGGGCGGCTTCGTGATCACGGCCATCCAGTTCCCGATCAAGGCAACGCCTGGCGAGGTCGCGCCGACGGTTCTCAACAAACTGGCGTTCGCAGACGGCGTGCTGGCGGCGATCCCCGGCCTGATCGCGGTCGGCTTCTATGCCCAGTACAGGATCAATCGGGCGAAGTTCGACGAGACGCGCGCGGCGCTTAACGCGCGAAAGGCCGCCGCCGCGCCAGCGCTCGCCGAGTGACTACTTGGGCAGCGGCGGCGGCATCCCGGCGATCAGCGCCTCCATGAGGCTGCCGGTGTAGGCGGCGTGGCCCACATGGGTCAGGCGCGCCTCGAAGTCGGCCCAGATCTCGCCGCCCAGGTCCCGCCAGCGGCGGCAGAAAGCGTAGTCTTCCGACAAATACTGTCCGGTTTCCGGCTCGACCATGGTGTCGAACACCATCACCGCCTCGGGCGCCAGCCTATCGCCCATGTCGCCCATCTTGGCGCGCAACTCGGGGTGGGCGTCGCAGATCCGCTGCATGGCGGCCCGCTCGATCATCAGGAAGCCGGTGCCGCCGTAGGCCACCTTCGCGAAGCCGTTCTCCACCTGCACGCTCTTGTCGGCGGTCGGCAGGAAGCGGACGACATAGCCGATCGAGGCGGCCTGCAGGTCGGCCACGCCGCGCTGGACGGCGGCGCGGGTCTTCTCCCAGTCGATGCTCTTGAGCGGACAGACGGCGGCGATCACCTCCTTCTTCGCCTCGAGCAGGCGGAACACGTTCTGCGGCAGGAAGCCGATGTCGGCGTCGATGAACAGCAGGTGGGTGGCCTCGCCGTGCGCCAGGAACTGGGCGGCCAGGCGCGAGCGGGCGCGGGTAATCAGGGCGTCGCCGCCCATCAGGTCGATGTGGAGGCCGATGCCCTTCTCGCGGCAGGCCTCCTGCAACGCCAGCATCGAGCGGACGAAGAACAGATTCAGGTTGCCGCCGTAGCAGGGCACGGCGAGATACAGATACGGCTTGGGCGCTTCGGACATGGCGCGGACCATAATCGGCTGCCTAGATGGCGTCGATGACCCTCGCCGACACCCTGCGAACCAGCGGGAAGACGAGCACGGCCAGCGCCACGCCCAGGGCGTCGGCGACGAAGTCCTGCCACTCGCCGTGGCGACCGGTGGGGGTCAGCCGCTGGACGACTTCAACCAGCACGCCGTAGGCCAGGGCGAAGGCCGGAATGGCGATCCGGCGGTTGGGCGCGAGGACGTAGCCGGTCAGGGTCAGCACGAACCAGGCGACCAGGTGATGCACGCGATCGCCGGCCGGGGCGTCGGGCAGGTCCTGTTGCGGCACGACGCACAGCACCATCAGGATGGCGGCGGCGAGGGCGAACAGGGCGAGGCGCGCGGGGCGCGGAAACCGGTAAGGCATCATCGGCCTTACTTGCACGTCCGATTGCGTCTCTCTAGCGTCCGGCGGCTCAAGAACATGTGCAGGAGCGGCGTAGTGGGCATCGAGGCGGTGATCTGGGATTTCGGCGGGGTGTTCACCTCCTCGCCCTTCGAGGCCTTCAACCGGCTCGAGGCCGAACGGGGCGTGCCAAAGGACCTGATCCGAACGGTGAACGCCACAAACCCCGACACCAACGCCTGGGCCCTGTTCGAGCGCAACGAGATCAACGCCGCCGAGTTCGATCGGCTGTTCCTCGAGGAATCCACCGCCCTCGGTCACCCGATCCGAGGCGCCGACGTGCTGCCGCGCCTGTCGGGCGAACTGCGGCCGCGGATGGTGTCGGCGCTGAAGGCGTGCAAGGCGGCCGGCTTCAAGGTGGGCTGCATCACCAACAACGTGGTCTCGGAGCATTCGCCCGGCCAGGACGGCGCCCAGAAGGCCGCCGGCGCCATGGGCCAGGTGATGCCGCTGTTCGACGCGATCATCGAGAGCAGCAAGGCCGGCGTGCGCAAGCCC
This sequence comes from Phenylobacterium sp., assembly GCF_965284355.1. Classification (NCBI taxonomy): domain Bacteria; kingdom Pseudomonadati; phylum Pseudomonadota; class Alphaproteobacteria; order Caulobacterales; family Caulobacteraceae; genus Phenylobacterium; species Phenylobacterium sp. The sequence goes on from NZ_OZ260078.1 coordinate 2,701,443, forward strand.
GACCCCCGCATCTACCTGATGATGTGCGATATTCTGGCCGTGCAGCCCGACGTCTGTGTCTACCTCGATGACCTGGGCATCAACTGCAAGCCGGCGGCGGGCCTGGGCATGAAGGCGATCAAGGTGATCGGCGTCGACCAGACCCTGGGCGAGCTGGCCGCGATCACGGGCCTGACGTTCGATGCCGAGGCGTCCGCGTGACCCGGCCGACCCGGATCGGCGCCGAGGCGGCGCTGGCCCGGCTCTCGGGCTGGAGCCGGCCCGAGGGCGAGCGCGACGCCATCCAGAAGACCTTCCGCTTCAAGGACTTCAACGCGGCGTTCGGGTTCATGACCCGCGTCGCCATCCGGGCCGAACAGCTGGACCATCACCCGGAGTGGTTCAACGTCTACAACCGCGTCGAGGTTCTCCTGGCCACCCACGACGCTGATGGCGTCACCGAGCTGGACGTGACGCTTGCCGCGTTCATGGACGAAGCCGCCGGCGTCTAGCCCGCGTTCTTCGTCTGGAAGGGGACGACCACGGCGGCGTCCTCCGCGAGGCGCTGGCGGCCGCGTTCCTCCGTCTGGCGGACGATCTGCTGAATGTGGGGCGCCATGAAGTCGATGAAGGCGCGCACCCGCGGGGTGTCCTTGAGATCGCGGCGGGTGACGATCCACGAGCTGGCGCGGGCCTCTTCGATGCAGTCCGAGCAGCGCAGCAGGTCGCGGTCGGGATCGGCGATCGTGCAGGGAAGGGCCCCGATGCCAAGGCCCGCCTTCACCGCATGCACCAGGCTGCCCATGCTGTTGGAGCGGGTGATCGGCGGCTTGCCGCCGGAGTGCCGCATCATCCACGTAGCGCCCGGGATCTCGCCCATGTCCATCGAGACGTCGATGAGGTCGTGGTCGGCCAGATCGTCGGGCGACGACGGCACGCCACGGCGCGCGGCATAGTCGCGGCTGCAGTACAGGGCCATGTCATGGTCGGCGACCTTGCGGGCCACAAGGTCGGACTCGGCCAGCGCCTTGCCCGTGCGGATCGCCAGGTCGGCCTCGCCGCTCTGCAGGTCGAGCGCGCGGTCGGTAATCACCAGATCCACCTGGACGTCCGGATGCACTTTCCGGAACTCGACCAGGGCCGGGATCACCATGGTGTTGGCCACGAGCTCATTGGTGGTGAGCCGCAGGGCGCCTGAGACGCCGCGCATCTGGATCGCGGCCTGGTTGGCGAAGCGTATCGCCGCGCGCTCGACGTTCTCGGCCTCGGGGATCAGTCCTTCGCCGGCCTCGGTCAGCCGGCTGCCGGTCTGGCCACGCTCGAACAGCTTGAAGCCCAGGTCGTTCTCCAGGCTCTCGATCCGCCGCGCCACCGTCGTCTGGTTGACGCCCAGCGCCTTGGACGCCGCGAGCGTCGAGCCGCCGCGCGCCACCGCCAGGAACGCCTTCAGGTCATTCCAATCGAACATGCCCTCATTCTGCGGTTGCGCAGAGCCAACCTGCAAGAGCGCTGATGACCCCGCGGCGCCTTTCGCCCGTATCTCCGCCGTCCCCCGAGGAAGAGGGCCGCCCCAACGGCCCCGAACCGCGAAGAAGGTGTGTGTCTATGAAGCTTTACTGCGACCCGATCTCGACGACCTCCCGGCCCGTGCTGATGTTCATCGCCGACCAGGGCCTGGATGTGGAGATCGTGAAGGTCGACCTGATGGCGGGCGGCCACCAGGATCCGGAGTTCCTGGCGCTGAACCCGAACGGCATCGTGCCCTTCCTGGTCGACGGTGACTTCAGGCTGGGCGAGTCGATCGCGATCCTGAAGTACCTCGCCATCCGCGCCCACTCGACGGCCTACCCCGAGAGCCTGAAAGGCCAGATGAAGGTGGACGAGGCGCTGTCGTGGTTCGCGACCCAGTTCCACGAGACCTTCTGCGTGATGGTCTGCTACCCCCACATCGGCGTGCCGCACGACATGACGCCGGGCCAGTACGCCGACCTGATGGCCTATGGCCGCGAGCACTGCCCGCGCTGGCTGAAGGTGCTGGACCGCTGGATGCTGGCCGGCCAGCCCTATGTCTGCGGCGACCAGGTGACCCTCGCCGACTATCTCGGCCTGTCGTTCGTCCTGCTGGGCGGCCTCGCAGACTACGACTTCTCGCCCTACCCGAACATCCGGGCCTGGGTGGCGCGGATGCAGGCGCGGCCGTCCTACGTCCCCACCTACGCCGCCTTCGACACCATGGTCGCCTTCATGCGCCAGCAGAAGGCGGCCTGACGTTCCTCTCCCCGGTCCCCCTACGGGGCTGAGGAACGAATGCTTGCGAGGTTCCCCAGATGACAGCCTCGTAAGCTTCCCGTGTCCCGGTTGGGTGCTATGGACTCCCCTACCTAGCCCCAATCGGGATGCCCCATGCTTCGTACCGTTCGCGCCGCCGGCCTGGCGCTGCTCTTTGCGACCTCCGCACTCGCCCCTGTCGTCATTGCGCGCCCCGCGGCGGCCGCCGAGGTGCCGCCCATCAAGTTCACGCAGCGCACGCTGTCCAACGGCCTGAAGGTGTTCGCCTCGGTCGACCGCTCGACGCCCAACGTCTCGGTGCAGGTCTGGTACGGGGTCGGTTCGAAGGACGACCCCCAGGGCCGCTCCGGTTTCGCCCACCTGTTCGAACACCTGATGTTCAAGGCCACGCGGAACATGCCGGCCGAGACGTTCGACCGGATGACCGAGGACGTGGGCGGCTTCAACAACGCGTCCACCGCCGACGACTTCACCGACTACTATCAGGTCGTTCCGGCCAATCACCTCGAGCGGCTGATCTGGGCCGAGGCCGATCGGATGAGCACGCTGGTCGTCGACGAGGCTGGGTTCAAGTCCGAGCGTGACGTGGTCAAGGAAGAGCTGCGCCAGCGCGTCCTGGCCTCGCCGTACGGCCGGCTGATGGCGCTGTACCTGCCCCAGGCCAGCTACACGGTCCACCCGTACAAGCGCCCCGGCATCGGCTCGATCGAGGAGCTGGACGCGGCCACGGTCGACGACGTGCGCGCCTTCCACCGCACCTACTACCGCCCCGACAACGCCGCGCTGGTGGTCGTGGGCAACTTCGACGAGGCCCAGCTGAATGCCTGGGTCGACAAGTACTTCGGCCCCCTCAAGAAGCCCGACCAGCCGCTGCCCAGGGTGTCGGTGAAGGAGCCGCCGCGCACCGAGCCCGGCGTGTTCGACGGCTACGGCCCCAACGTGCCCCTGCCGGCGGTGGTGCTGTCGTGGCAGGGCGCGGCGGCGTCTGATCCCGACGCGCCGGCGCTGAAGGTGCTGGACGCCATCCTGTCGGCCGGCAAGTCGTCGCGGCTCTACAACAGCCTCGTCTACGACAAGCAGATCGCGGTCGAGGCCTTCAGCCAGGCCGACCTGCCGCAGGACCCGGGCATGGTGCTGGTGGGCGCCATCATGTCGAACGGCAAGACCCTGGCTGAGGGCGAGGCGGCCCTGCTGGCCGAGGTGAAGCGCCTGCGCGACGCCCCGCCGTCGGCGGCCGAGCTCAATGAAGCCAAGAATGAACTGCTGGCCTCGGCGCTGCGCGAGCGCGAGACCATCGAGGGCCGGGGCAGCGCCCTGGGCTACGCGCTGATCGTCGACGGCGATGCGGCTGCGGTGAACACCGAACTGGCCGAACTGCAGGCGGTGACCGCCGCCGACGTCCAGCGGGTGGCCCGCAAGTACATGGCCGAGGACCGGCGGATGACCATCCGCTACCGCCCCGAAAGCGAGCGGCCCAAGGGCGAGGCCCAGGCCGCCCAGCCCGCGCCCCCGAAGCAGGTGGCCACCTACGACGGGCCGGTCTTCACCCTGGCCCCGGAGGCCGAGCGGGTGAAGCCGCCGGGCATCGGCGAGCCGGTACAGCCCGTGCTGCCCAAGCCCGCCGAGACCACGCTGCCGAACGGCCTGCGGGTGATCGTGGCGCGCTCGTCCGACCTGCCGCTGGTGACCGCCGACCTGACCGTGAAAGCCGGCGCCTGGGCCGATCCGCAGGGATTGGCCGGCGCCGCCAACATGATGGCCGGCATGCTGACCGAGGGCACCAAGACCCGTTCGGCGCAGCAGATCGCCAGCCAGATCGAGAGCCTGGGCGGCTCGCTGAGTTCAGGCGGCGGCCTGGAGAGTTCGTCGGTGACACTCAACGTCATGCCCGACAAGCTGAAGGCCGCCATGGCGATCATGGCCGACGTGGCCAGGAACCCCGCCTTCGCCGGCGAGGAGCTGGACCGCCAGCGCGAGCAGGCCCTGGACGGCCTGCGCGTGGCCTACCAGCAACCGGGCTCGGTCGCGGGCTTCGCCGCAGCGCCGGTGGTGTACGGCGGCACGCCGTTCGGGCACGTGGCGGCGGGCACGCCGGCGTCGCTCGCGCGGCTCAAGCCGGCCGATCTGGCCAAGCTTCACGCCACCTGGTTCCGACCCGACAATGCGGTGCTGGTGCTGACCGGCGACATCTCGGCCGAGGATGGCTTTGCCTTGGCGCGGCAGGCGTTCGGCGACTGGAAGAAGCCCGCCGGCCCGCTCGCCCCCGCACCCACGATCTCGCCGTCGGGCAAGCCGCGGGCGGTGGCCATCGACATCCCCGGCACCGGACAGGCCTCGGTCAACGTCATGAAGCCCGCGATCGCGCGCAATGACCCCGACTACTATCCGGGCATCGTGGCGGCGACCGTGCTGGGCGGCGGCTACTCGGCGCGCCTCAACCTGGAGATCCGCGTCAAGCGCGGTCTGTCCTACGGCGCCCGAGCCACGCTCTCGACGGCGCGGACTACAGGTTCGTTCCGGGCCAGCGCCCAGACCAAGAACGAGTCCGCGGTCGAGGTGCTGGACCTGATCAACGCAGAGATCGCCAAGCTGGCGTCCGCGCCGGCCGGGCCGGACGAACTTAAGGCCCGCAAGTCGGTGCTAGTGGGCGACTACGGCCGCGACCTGGCGACATCGGGCGGCCTCGCCGACATCCTGGGCGACTATGCGCTGTACGGCGTGCCCCTGGACGAGGTGGGCCAGTACACCGCGAAGGTCGAGGCGGTGGACGCCGGCCAAGTGCAGGCCTTCACCAAGCGGGTCTTCGATCCGGCGCAGATGAGCGTGGTGGTCGCCGGCGACGGCAAGACCTTCGCCCCGGCCCTGAAAGCCAAGCTGCCGGCGCTGGAAGTGATCCCGGCCGACCAGCTCGACTTCGACAGCCCGACGCTCAGGAAGAAGTAGGCTGCCCTTCCCTCCCCTGCGGGGAGGGAAATGTTCATCCTGCCCGCATCGTCCAGCGTGACAGGTCGCGTTCCCGCGCCATAAGGGCCAACCCCGCGGCGATGGACTCCAGCTCGGCGCCGGTCTCGATGCGGTCGCTGGCGAAGCGACGGTGGAAGATGGCGCGGACCGCCGGCACCAGCGACGAGCCGCCGGTGAGGAAGATGCGGTCGATGCCCTCGGCCGGCAGGTTGGCGTCGGCCAGCGCGGCGTCGACGGCCGTCTCGATCTGGGTGAGCTCGGGCGTGATCCAGCCTTCGAAGGTGGCGCGCGGCACGTCGCGGACGATGGAGATCGACCCGGCCTCGAAGCGGAACTCGGCGGACGTGTCGCGCGACAGGGCCTCCTTCAGCTTGGAGACGGCGCGGTAGAGGCGGTAGCCGTAGTTCTCGTCCAGCACCTCGATGAGGCGGCGGATCTTCTCGGGGTCCTTGGCCTCGCGCTCGAGGGCGCGGATCTCGCGCATGTCGCGGCTGGCGCGCAGCAGGGCCAGCTGATCCCAGCGGGCGAAGGCGGCGTAGTACTTGTAGGGAATGGGCAGGGTCTTGCCGAACGAGCCGTAGTCGCCGCCCTTCCCCAGTTCGGGCGAGACCAGGTTGTCGATGATCCGGTAGTCGAAGGCGTCGCCCGCCACGCCCACGCCGGCGCGGCCCAGCGGAATGGCGCGCACGTCGCCGGCATGACGCTCGAAGCGGATGATCGAGAAGTCGGATGTGCCGCCGCCGAAGTCGCCGACCAGGACGGTGGCGTCCTGCTTCAGTTCGCGGGCGAAGAAGAACGCCGCGCCGACGGGCTCGTAGGCGTACAGCACCTCCTTCACGCCCATGCGGTGGAAGGCGGTCTCGTAGCGGCGCAAAGCCAGGGCCTCGTTCGGCGAGGCTCCGACGAACTTCACGGGCCGCCCCACGATCACCCGCTCGGGCAGGCTGGCGAGCTCGGCGCCCGCGTAGTCGCGCACCTTCAGCAGGAAGGTCGAGAGCAGGTCTTCGAAGCGGTAGCGGCGGCCCAGGATCTGGGTCTCGGAGAAACTCTCCTGCGCCGAGAAGCTCTTGAAACTCTGGATGAACCGCGTCTCGGCGGGGTCTTCCACATAGGCCTCGATCGCCCACGGCCCGGCCGCGATCGAGCGCTCCTGCGGCAGATCGGGCGGCGCGTAGAACGACAGGCAGGAGCGGAAAGCGAAGAGTTCGCCGTCCTGAGCCGGGAACTTCACCAGGTGGGCCGGGCCGGATTCGTCGGCCAGGGAGAGGACCGTGTTGGTGGTCCCGAAGTCGATACCGAGACTGTAACTTCGACCGTTCATGGCCGCTGCGCCTTCTGCCGGGGAGGGACGACGGATCGCCCGCTCCCCGAAAGGCGCGCGACCCTAGTGGCTGAGCATCGCGCCCCGCGTCATTCGGCCAGCTCCACCAGCGGGCGGTCGTAGGCGCAGACGGTGGCCATCTGCAGGATCCGCGACACCGACGCGCCCAGCGGGCAGATCTGCACCGGGCGGTCGAGGCCCAGCAGGATCGGGCCGATCACCTCGGCGCCGCCCAGGGACTGGATCAGCTGGGTGGAGATCGCCGCCGAGTGGATGGCCGGCATGACCAGGACGTTGGCCGGGCCAGTGAGGCGCATGAACGGATAGGCGCCGCGCGAGGTGGGATCCAGCGCCAGCTCGGGCGGCATCTCGCCCTCGTACTCGAAGTCGATGCCGTCCATCTCGTCCAGCATGGCCACGGCCTGGCGGACGCGTTCCGAGCGCTCGCCCATCGGGTTGCCGAAGGTGGAGTAGCTCATGAAGGCGACCTTCGGCTCGTAGCCGAGGGTCTTCACGGCGCGCGCCGCCTCGATGGCGATCTCGACCAGCTCCTCGGCCACCGGCATCTCGGTGACGTTGGTGTCGGCGATGAACAGCGTGCGGCCCTTGGCCATCACGATGCTCATGCCGATGACCCGGCCGTCCGGCGCGGGGTCGATGACGTTGAGCACCTCTTCCAGCACCTGGTCGAAGTTGCGGGTGACCCCGGTGACCATCCCGTCGGCATGGCCCAGGGCGACCATCGCCGAGGCGAAGGCGTTGCGGTCCTGGTTGATCAGGCGCTGGACGTCGCGGCGCAGGAAGCCCTCGCGCTGAAGGCGCCCGTACAGGTAGTCGACCGCGGCCTCGTTCCAGTGGGACACCCGCGCGTTCAGCACCTCGATGCCCGCCTCGGCCGGGTCGAGGCCGGCGGCGCGCATGTTCTCGTGGACCAGGTCCTCGCGGCCCACCAGCACGGCCTGACCCAGCCCCTGGGTCTGGAAGGCGTAGGCCGCGCGGATGACGCTCTGCTCCTCGCCCTCGGCGAAGACGATCTTTTTGCGGGGGCCGGTCAGCACGGCGCCCTGCAGCTTCTGCAGGAAGGCGGCGGTGGGATCGAGGCGACGCGCCAGCGAAGCGCGGTAGGCGTCCATGTCCTCGATGGGCTTGCGCGCGACGCCGGTGTCCATGGCCGCCTGGGCGATGAACGGCGGAACGTACGACAGCAGGCGCGGATCGAACGGCGTCGGAATGATGTACTTCGGCCCGAACTTCAGCGCGGCCCCACCGTAGGCGGCGATCACCTCGTCGGGCACGTCTTCGCGCGCCAGGGCCGCCAGCGCGCGGGCGCAGGCGATCTTCATTTCCATGTTGATCCGCCGGGCGCGCACGTCGAGCGCGCCGCGGAACAGGTAGGGGAAGGCCAGGACGTTGTTGACCTGGTTCGGATAGTCCGAGCGCCCGGTGGCCACGATGGCGTCGGGGCGGACCTCGTAGACTTCCTCCGGCGTGATCTCGGGGTCTGGGTTGGCCATGGCGAAGATGATGGGCTGCGGCGCCATCGTCTTGATGTGCTCCTGGCTCAGCGCGCCCTTGGCCGACACCCCGATGAACACGTCGGCGCCGTCCAGCGCCTCGGCCAGGGTGCGCTTGTCGGTGTCGATGGCGTGGGCCGACTTCCACTGGTTCATGTCTTCGGGACGGCCACGCCACAGCACGCCCTTACGGTCGACGGCGATGACGTTCTCGTGGCGGACGCCCATGGCCTTCATGAGGCCCAGGGTGGCGATGCCGGCGGCGCCGGGTCCGTTCAGGACGACCTTCACCTCCTCGATCTTGCGGCCGGTCATCTCGCAGGCGTTGATCAGCCCGGCGGTGCAGATGATCGCGGTGCCGTGCTGGTCGTCGTGGAAGACCGGGATGTCGAGCAGCTCCTGCAGCTCGGTCTCGATGCGGAAGCAGTCGGGGCTCTTGATGTCCTCGAGGTTGATGCCGCCGTAGGTGACGCCGATGTTCTTGACGACGGTGATGACCTCGTCGGGATCGGTGCAGCTCATCTCGACGTCCAGCGCATCGACGTCGGCGAAGCGCTTGAACAGCACGCCCTTGCCTTCCATCACCGGCTTGGACGCCAGGGCGCCCAGGTTGCCCAGGCCCAGGATGGCGGTGCCGTTCGAGATGACGGCCACCAGGTTGCCCTTCGACGTGTATTCGTAGGCGAGCTCAGGGTCCTTCGCGATCGCCAGAACCGGCACCGCCACGCCCGGCGAATAGGCCAGGCTGAGGTCGCGCTGGGTGCTCATCGGCTTGGTGGCCGTGATCCCGATCTTCCCGGGCGTGGGATACCGGTGGAAGCTCAGCGCCTCCTCGTCCGTGAAGGTGCGTTTCTCGACCTGGTCCATGCGTGCGCCGCCCGTCCCCCAAAGTGGGCCACAACGTGCCCAACCCGTATTGAAGGGGGCCAACCTACAGAGACCCATCGGTAGGGACAACGTCCCGCGGTGACAGCCTGTCGCAGGGGGACCCGGCGGGGCCGTAGGAACAATGAAAACGGTGGTGGGTTGTCTCGTGCCGGGCGCGGGGGCGCGCATATCGGAGGCTGCATGCCCATGACACAACACTTCGCCCTCGCCGCTGCGGCGATCCTGGCCCTTTCCGCCGCTCCCGCCCTGGCCCAGCCGGGCCGAGCCGCCGCTGATCCGGCCAGCCCGCCGACCTCCTCGGCGGCCACTCCGCCGGCCGCCACCACGCCGTCTACGGGGGCGCCGGCTACGGCGCCTGCCGACGGGCCGGCCGACACGCAGGCCAGCACGAGCGGTGCGGCCAGCGCCTCTGCGGCCGGCGCGGACGTGGCCGTGAGGACGGGCATGTCGGTGAAGGACAACACCGGCGCCACGATCGGTCAGATCAGCGACGTCAAGACCGGCGCCGACGGCAAGATGACGGCCACCATCAAGATGGGCGCCGACACCTTCGCGGTCGACACCGCCAGCCTGGCGGTTTCGGGCGAGGCGGCGACCGTCAACGCCACCCAGGCCGACATCAAGAAGATGCTCAAGAAGTAGCGTCGAGAGACGCAGGGGCGGCCCCGCAACGGCCGCCCTTTCTGCGGCCTGACGCGCGCGCGTTCAGGCGCCGCAGATCATCGTCACCGCGGCGTGGGCGATCGCCTTCAGGTCGGCCTCTCTGGCGCCTGTCCGCGCCCGCACCGCCAGGGTGTGGAACGTGCCGCTCGCCATCGGCGCGGCCCCAGCCGGCGTCACCCCTGGCGCGAGCGACGCGGCGTCCCGCTCGAACCGGGCGCGGAACAGCCCATCGGTTTCGGAGATGAACGCGGCCAGCAGCGCCCGCGCCTGGGGGTCGTCAACCGCCTGCGTCACCGCCGTCCCGACCAGGAAGCAGCCGCGCTGGCCCTCTTCCCCGCGGCGATAGATGTCGACGGTGCGGTCGAAGATCGTCTGCAGCACCGCGCGCAGCGGCGCCTCGGTGGCCAGCGCCGCGCCCAGGGCCGTCGTGGCCTCGGTTCGCGAACGGTCCAGGGCGGCCATGTACAGCGCGTGCTTGTCGCCGAACGCGGCATAGAGGCTGGGGCGGTTCAATCCGGTCGCCGTCGCCAGGTCGTCCAGCGAGGTCGCCGCATAGCCCAGGTTCCAGAATACCGCCCTGGCTTTGTCGAGCACCTCGTCCGGGTCGAACGACCGCGGTCTCCCCCGTGGCCTAGGCTCTTTTTGTACCATTTCGCAAGAAATCCTTGACCGCCGCCATTCTGTGCGAAACGGTATGAATATCAATCCAACCCCGGGAGGTTCCCATGGACGTCTACTTCTCGCCGCTTGCCTGCTCTCTGGCCAGCCGGATCACGCTGTACGAGGCCGGCCTGGAGGCCACGTTCCACCGCGTCGACACCAAGACCGGCAAAACCGCCTCCGGCGAGGACTACCGCGCGATCAATCCGAAGAATCTGGTGCCGGCGCTGCGCACCGATGACGGCGCGGTCCTGACCGAGAACGCGGCGATCCTCCCCTATCTCGCCGACCGTCGGCCCGACGCCGGCCTCGCGCCGACGGGCTTCGCCCGCTACCAGCTGCAGCAGTGGCTGAGCTTCATCGGCTCGGAGCTGCACAAGTGGGTGTTCACGCCGCTGCTGTCGCCCACCCTGTCGGCCGAGAGCAAGGCGGTGGCCAAGGAGGCGGCGGCCTCGCGGCTGGCCTACCTCAACGACCATCTGACCGGCCGCGACTGGCTGCTCGACGACTTCAGCGTCGCCGACGCCTACCTGGCCGCGGTGCTGAACTGGAACCAGGCCGTGAAACTGGATTTCAGCCCCTACCCCGCCATCCAGGCCTATCAGGCTCGCCTCATGACGCGGCCTGCCGTGCAGAAGGCGATGGGCGAGGAGTTCGCGCTGTACCAGGCGGCATGAAAAAGGCGGCGCTGAGCGCCGCCTGATTGAACCACGGAAGGCACGGAAAACACGGAAGCGGCTGGGACACCCGGGTCTCTTCCGTATCCTTCCGTGTTTTCCGCGGCGTCTCGCCTTCGGCTTAGCCCAGCATGTCCTTCACGGTGTCGCGCTCGCCGACGAGTTCGTCGTTGGTGATCTTGATCTTCGACTTGGCGAAGTCGTCCATCTCGTAAGACGTCAGAACCTCGTAGGCGCCCGGCGCGGTGGTCTTCACGGGCATGCCGGCCCAGACGCCGTCGGCGAAGCCGTAGCGGCCCTCGCTGGGCACGGCGACCGAGTGGATCGCGCCGACGGTAGACAGGTCGCGCACGTGGTCGATCAGCGCGCCGGCCGCCGAGGCCGCCGAGCTGGCAGCCGCGGGCCTCGATGATCGCCGCGCCGCGCTTGCCCACCGCCGGAAGGTACTCGTTGTCGAGCCAGGCGCGGTCGGTGATCACGTCGGTGACGGCCTTGCCGCCGATCTTGGCGTGGGTGAAGTCGGCGAACATCGTCGGGCTGTGGTTGCCGTAGATGAACAGGTCGGTGACGTCGGTCACCGGCACGCCGGCCTTCTTGGCCAGCTGGTTGCGGCCGCGGTTCTCGTCCAGGCGCACCATGGCGGTGAAGCGGTCGGGCGTCAGGCGCTTGGCCTGGCTGGCGGCGATCATGCAGTTGGTGTTGCAGGGGTTGCCGACCACGGCGATGCGCGCGTCGTCAGCGGCGACGCGATCGATCGACTGGCCCTGGGCGATGAAGATCTTGCCGTTGTCCTTCAGCAGGTCGGCGCGCTCCATGCCGGGGCCGCGGGGCTTGGAGCCCACGAGCAGGCACCAGTTGGCGTCCTTGAACGCCACGTCGGCGTCGCCGGTGAGCACCATGTCCTGCAGCAGCGGGAAGGCGCAGTCTTCCAGTTCCATGGCGACGCCCTTGAGCGCCTTCTGCGGGCCTTCCACCGGAATCTCCAGCAGTTGCAGGATCACCGGCTGATCCTTGCCCAGCATTTCGCCCGAGGCGATGCGGAACAGGAGCGCGTAGCCGATGTTGCCGGCCGCGCCGGTGACCGCCACGCGGATGGGCTTCTTCGCCATGGGAACTGCTCCGTCGATTGTATGATGTCGCGGGCGCTCTAGCGCGTCGTCAGGCGAAGTGGAAGTCGGTTCGGCGTTCGGACGAAAATCTCGCGCTGCCGATGAGCTGTTGGCGCCGCGCCGTTGACGGCCATCCTGCAATGCCGCAGGCGCTAGGGGCGATGTTCGAGCTGCACCCCGCCTTTCTTCCGACCTCCGTGGCGCTCGGCGATCTGGCGCTCTGCCATGCCCGCCTGCAGCTGGATTCCCGCTATGCCTGGATCGTGCTGATCCCCCGGATCGCGGGCGCCGTGGAGCTCGAGGACCTGACGGGCGCGGACCGGGGCGCGCTCATGGCCGAGGTGGTGCAGGCCGGCGTCGCCGTGCGGGCCGTCGGCATGGCGCTGGGCCGGCCGGTCGCCAAGCTGAATGTCGGCCAGCTGGGCAACGTCACCCCGCAGCTCCACGTCCACGTGGTGGGCCGCCGTCCCGACGACGCGGCCTGGCCAGGTCCGGTCTGGGGCGTCGGGACGGCGCAAGCCTATGAGGCCGACGCGCTGGACCACGCCGTGGCCGCGGCGCGTACGGCGCTGGCTCTCTAAGGCGCCCGCCGCGCCAGGGTCGCCGTTTCGCTCCTTCCGCCCTCGGTGAGCTTTCCGGTCCAGCGCCCGTCGGCGGCGCGCAGCACGGCGACGATCCCCGTGGTCAGGCGGATGGTCATGTCGCCGGCTGTCCGCTGCACGTCGTCGATATATCCCGAGCCCTCCAGCGCGCCGGGCCGCCGCAGGTCGCGCCACGATCCGTCGATGAAGCCGCCACGATCGACCAGTTGCAGCGCATAGAGGGCCCGCCCGTCCGCCGAGAGGGTCCAGGCGCCTTCCATCGGCCCCTGGAACCCCCGCACTGCCGCGGCCGACGCCCGCAGGCGCGAGTCGTAGGCCTGGTCCGCCGCGGTGGGCGGACCGTCGGGGCTCTTGTTCGTCTCGTGGATGAAGACCGGCTCGGTCAGCAGGGGCCGCGGCGGGACGTAGGGCTGAGGCTGGGTCGGCAGGACGGGGTCTGGATCGACCCGTGAGCCGTTGGAGGCGGTGTCGGGCTCGTCCGGGTCGACCGCCTTCTGGCGCAGCAGGGCGTCGATGACGTCGGCGGGCGGCGCGGGCTGGGCGAGCGCCGGCGCGACGCCCAGCGCCCAAAGCACCGCCGCGATCCGCCCGCTCCGCCGCATCAGGCCGACTCGCGCGCGGCGATGGCCTCGGCCACGCCGATCAGGCGTTGGGCTTCGGAATAGTGCAGGCGTTCCACCATCCGTCCGTCCACCTTCAGCACGCCCTTGCCGGCGCTCTCGGGCTGTTCGAAAGCGCTCACCACGGTACGCGCCCAGGCGACCGCGGACGCATCGGGCGTGAAGGCGGCGTTGGCGGCGGCGATCTGGCTGGGGTGGATCAGGCTCTTGCCGTCGAAGCCGAAGGCGGCGGCCTGGGCGCACTGGCGCGCCAGCCCGCCCTCGTCGCCGATGTCGTTGAACACGCCGTCGATGATCGTCAGCCTGTGCGCGCGGGCGGCCATCAGGCTGAGGCTGAGCGCCGTGATCAGGGGCTCGCGGTCGACGGTGAGCTGGCAGCGCATCTCCTTGGCCAGGTCGTTCGAGCCGATCACCCAGGCCTCGACGCCCACGTTGACCGACTCTGCCCCCAGCGCGTCCAGACGGAACATCGCCGCGCAGGTCTCGATCATCGCCCAGATCGGCAGCTCGCCGCCCAGGGTGGTGCGGATCACCGCCAGGTCCTCGGGATGCGAGACCTTGGGGATGAGTACGGCGTCCGGCCGGACCTTCGCCGCCGCCGCAAGGTCGTCGGCGCCCCAGGGCGTATCAAGGCCGTTGGCGCGGATCACCACTTCGCGGTCGCCGAACCCGCCGGCCCGCACGGCGGCGATCGCGCTCTCGCGCGCCTCGGCCTTGGCGTCGGGGGCGACGGCGTCCTCGAGGTCCAGGATGACCGTGTCGCAGGCCAGAGACCGGGCCTTTTCCAGCGCCCGGGCATTGGACGCCGGCAGATAGAGAACGCTGCGGCGGGGTCGGGACGCGCGAGACATGTGGACGACGGCTCCTCGGCGCATTGGCCAGGCCCGAGTCTTAGCGTTTAGGATGGGGGCATGGCCACACGTCCGATCCGCTACGACGCCGACGCCCGCAATGTCCTGGGCGAGGAGCTGGTTCCGTGCTCGCTGGACCCCGTCACCGGCTTCTTCCGGAACGGGTGCTGCGAGACCGGCCCTCACGACGTCGGCATGCACACGGTCTGCGCCGTCATGACCGCCGAGTTCCTCAGCTATTCGAAGAGCGTCGGCAACGACCTGTCGACCCCGCGCCCCGACCTGGGCTTCGACGGCCTGAAGCCCGGCGACCGCTGGTGCCTCTGCGCGCCCCGCTGGAAAGAGGCTCTCGACGCCGGCGCCGCGCCCCAGGTGGTGCTGGAGGCCACCCACGAGGAGACCCTCGCCATTGTGCCCCTGGGCGTGCTGAAGGACTACGCCGTGCGGGCCTAGTCCCTTCTTCTGCCACTGCGTGGGAAAGGAAGCCTCTCAGAGCCGGTACTCCGCCTCCAGGCGGTAGTGGGATCCGTCACGGCCCATGTGGCTGGAGTAGAGGCCGAAGCGGTCCACCGTGATCGGCGGCGAGCGCAGCAGGTTGTTGCCCTGGATCCAGGCCGCGACCTCCGCGGGGTCCGGACGGCGCAGGTAGGCCAGGGTGACGTGCGGCCGGTAGTTGCGCTTCTCGGGCTTCATCCCCACGCGCCGGGCCGCGGTCTCGCAGGCTTCGGCCAGCCGTCGCAGCTCGGCGTTCTCGGCCACGCCCGCCCAGACGGCGTTGATGTCGTCGCCGTCGGCGAACGAGCCTGCGCCCGCCAATTCGATCTCGAACGGCCGCCCGGTGATGGTCATCAGTTCGGCGTCCAGGTCGCGCGCCACGTCCTGGCGGATCTCGCCGTAGAACCGCAGCGTGACGTGCAGCGCCTCGAGGGTGCGCCAGCGGGCGCCCTCGATTCCCGTCTGGCGAGTCTGCAGCGCGCGGCCGATTTCAGGGGGTATGGCCAGGGCGGCGAAAAGGCGAATCATACATGTATCTCGACGCGTTCACCGTATCGTGGCTCGGAAGGCCTTGCTAACGGCACGGTCTGACACGATATTTCTCTCGCGTCCGCTTTGCGACGCGCATCTTAGGGTCTTGCTCAAATGAGCGACTACAACCGCGACTTCGCGCGCACGATCCCCGTGGATCGCGCCGACATGTCGGTGGACGCGGGCCTGCGGAGCTTCATGCTCGGCGTCTACAACAAGATGGCGCTGGGCCTCGTTCTGTCGGCCGCTCTGGCCTACCTGACCAGCTCGGTCCCGGTCGTCCGCGACATGATGTTCACCGTGGCCAACGGCCGCGTGGGCTACAGCATCCTGGGCATGGTCGTGGCCTTTGCGCCGCTCGGCGTGCTGCTGTTCTCCGGCTTCGCGCTGAAGAACCAGAGCCCGAAGACGGCCTCGATCGTCTACTGGACGGTCGTCAGCCTGATCGGCGCGTCGATGGGCGTGCTCGCCCTGCGCTACACCGGCACGTCGATCGCTTCGACGTTCCTGATCACGGCGACCGCCTTCGGCGGCCTCAGCCTATTTGGCTACTCGACCAAGAAGGATCTGTCCGGCATGGGCAGCTTCCTGATCATGGGTGTGATCGGCCTGCTGATCGCGGGCCTGGTGAACATCTTCCTGCAGAGCTCGATGATGCAGTTCATCATCAGCGTCCTGGGCGTCCTGATCTTCGCGGGCCTCACCGCCTACGACACCCAGCGCCTGAAGATGACTTACTACGAGCTGGGTGGGAACCAGGCGGCGATGGGCGTGGCCACCAGCTATGGCGCGCTCAGCCTCTACCTGGACTTCATCAACATGTTCCAGTTCCTCCTCGCGCTGTTCGGCGACCGCCGCTAACCGCAAGACGAGCGACAGACTCGAGACCCCGGCGGGCGACCGCCGGGGTTTTTCGTATGCGCCTGTTTCGCATCGGACGACGGGCAGGCTAGCTTCCCGGACCATGTTCGACACCAACCTGGCCTTCATCGCACGGACCCGCCCGCGCGCTCTTGCGGTGCTGACGTCGCGTCGGCGCGCGACCTACGCCGAGTTCAATGCCGACATCGACCGCTATGCGGCGGGCCTGCGCGATCTGGGCGTGGGCCCCGAACGCGGGATCGTCTCGATCGCCACGGCGGTCACGTATCGCCGGTTGGTGATTCTGGTGGCGCTGGCCAGGCTGGGTGTGGCCACGACGGCCGGAAGCGACGCGCGCGCCGATCTGCGGATCACCGACCGGGCGGGCGGCGAGGAGCCGGGCCTGCTGCGCCTCAGCGCGGATTGGCTGCAGGCGGTGGAAGCCTCGGTCCCCAACCCCGTCGACTCCGCGCCACGCGACCCGGACGCCATCGCTCGCGTCACCCTGACTTCGGGCTCCACCCGCACGCCGCATCGCGTTGGGATGACGTGGCGGCGGATCGAAACCGGCAGCCTGAACGCGCTCACCGCCTACGCCGGAGGCAAGCTGGGCGTCTATGTGCTGCGGACCAGCATCGAGTCGTCGCTGGGCTTCAATATGGCCGCTCTCGCCTGGTCGACCGGCGCGGCCGTGGCCTGCGACTACGCCAGCGCCGACATCCCCCACGTCATGGAGCGGCATCCCGAAGGCATGATCGGCCTGAATCCGTTGATGCTGCGCGAGCTGATGCGCCGCCTGCCCCCTGGGTTCGAGATCAAGCCGGGCTGGCGGCTCCTCGTGACCGGCGGCGTGCTGCCGCCGGCCTATGCGCGCGAGGCTCGCCAGAGGATCACGCCCGACATCCACATCATCTACGGCTCCACCGAGGCCGGCCGCGCTACGGTGGGTCCCGCCCGCGACGTCGAGGCCCATCCGGGCGCGGTGGGCTATGCCGTGCCGGGCGCGACCGTCGAGGTGGTGGGGCCGGACGGCGCGCCTGTCCCCGATGGCGAAGTGGGCGAGATCCGCATACACGGCGAGCGCAACGCGGGCCGCTATCTGGACGACCCGGACGCCAGCGCGAAGATCTTCCGGGACGGCTGGTTCTACCCCGGCGATCTGGGCCGCCGGCTACCCAGCGGGCTATTCATCATCGAAGGCCGGACCGACGAGCGCCTCAACATCGCCGGGTTCAAGCTGATGCCGGCCGTGCTGGAGAACGCGCTGCTGGAACACCCTCAGGTGCTCGAGTCGGCCGCCTTCGCGGTGCCGGGCCCCGAAGGCATCGATCAATGCTGGGTCGCCGTCGTGGTGGAGGGAGAAGTGAGTCGCGAGAGCCTGCTGGAGCGTATCCGCCAGGCCGGATTGCCCAAAGTGCCGGTCCGCTTCGCCTGGGCCGAGGAGATTCCGCGCACCGAGGCGGGCAAGGTGGATCGCAAGGCCCTGCGCGCGCAGACCCAGGCGGCCCTGGAGAAGAACTCGTTCTGAGGGGCTTACTCGACCACCGAGAAGCGGCCCTTGTCGAAGAAGCGCAGCACCTGATCCAGGTCATGGCCGCGTCGCAGGACCTGGCCCGCCTGTCCCACGATCGCCCAGGCGCCCTGCTTGCGGGCCAGGGCCGGGTTCTTCTCGATGCGATAGAGCGGAGCCTCGGACGAGCGCCGAAACACGGAGAACACGGCGCGGTCGTGCAGGCCGTCCATCCCGTAGTCGCGCCATTCGCCGGAGGCGACCATGCGGCCATACAGGCGCAGGAGACGCTCGAGTTCGCGCCGCTCGAAGAACACTCCGGCCTGGCGCGGGGCCGAATAGCTCGGGTCGAATGCCATCGACACGAAGCCTGTATGAAATTTTTGAGTCACGCCACCCCCCAAGAGCTCGTCCGTGCTCGTTGGTTCATGGTCGGAGGGATGCGCTCGGCGGCCCCGCATCTTGTGGGGTCACGCCGCAAAAGGACCTTATTTCGGTCCAGCGCCCGCCTGATAGGGCGCCGATATTGGCATTGTCGGTTGGTCGAAGACCTCTGGTTCCAGACCCTGAACAGCCCCCCCAGCCCCCTGGGATCGGCGGTTGGCCAACCGACACTCCAATCCCCAGCCTAGCTTTGGCCCGCGCAGACCCTCTCCAGCTGCGCGGGCTTTCGCATGCCTATTTCGCAGGCGCGCCGTTTGGCTGCTGGGCCACGCCCAGGACGCGGCCGCCGCGCGGAACCTGGACGATGACGGCGGTCCGTAGGCCGTCATCTGCGGCCGCCGGCACGCGATAGGCCTGGGGCCGCCCGCGCCATACGCCCAGCCGCGCGATCTGACGCACGACGTTGCGCTGGACGACCGTCTCGCCGCGATTGTCGCCGGCCCGCACGGCCACCTCGACGGCGCGTGGATCATAGCGCACCAGCCAGACCTCGGCCCCGCCGCGGGGCGCGCGCCCGGAACCCACGTCGACGCGACGCCGGCCGACGAAGCGCATATCCGGCGCATTGCGAGGGGCTGCGGCCGCGGCGCGGATCAGGCGGTCCACTTCAGGCGCCTTCAGCCCCTGGGCCTCCTCCTGGCCGTCCACGACGACCTGAGGCGTGTAGGGCTCGCGCAGCTTGAGGCGGGTGACATAGGCCTTCTGGCGCTCGGCGTACTCGGGCCGGGCGAAGGTGTCGGTCCAGCCGAGGTAGTCCCAATAGTCGACCGAGAACGTGAGGACCAACACGCCAGGGCGCTCGGCCAGCCGGTTGAGATGTTCGTTCGCGTCGGTGCACGAGCGGCAGCCCTGCGCCGTGTACAGTTCCACGAGGACGGGGGGCTTGGCCGCCGCCGCGCTCGCCGGCATGGCAAGCAGGATCAGGCTGATGAGCGCGGCCGTCCGCATCGCCTCCGACTTAAGGGGTGTTCCGAAGACTGACAATCACAAGAAGGCGTGAGCTACAGACGGGCGGCCCCCAGGATGGCGCCGCCGTCCTTGCCTTGCACCAGCACGACCGCCCGCAGGCCGGGCGCAGCCGAGGGCGCCGCGAACGTCGCCGCCTGGCCCCGCCAGTCGCCAAGGCGCTTCAAGGCGCGGACCACGTTGCGCTGTGGCAGGGTCTTGCCGGTGTTCTCGCCGGCCTTCACCGGCACCTGGATCGTGCGCGGGTCGTAGTGGAGGAGCCAGACGTCGGCGCCGCGGCGGGGCGCGACGCCGGCGGCCACGGTGACCCTGCCGTCCGCGGCCGTGACCGAGGTGGTGGGCTGGGCGCGCCCTTTGGCGATCAGGGCGTCCACCCGGCCCGGCGTGTTGGCGACGGCGTCGACGCGGCCGCCGGCGACGACCTCCGGTGTGAAGGGCGCGTCGTGACCCAGCGCCTTGGCGTAGGCCACCTGCCTGGCCGTGAACTCGGGCCGCGAGAAGGTGTCCTTCCAGCCCAGGTGGTTCCAGTAGGTGACGTTGAAGCTGAGCGCGATCACGTCAGGCCGGTCGGCGACCCCCGCCACGGCCAGGTCGGCCGGCGGGCAGGACGAACAGCCCTGGCTAGTGAACAGCTCCACCACCACAGGCTGGGTGGGGGCGGGCGCGGCGGCCATCAGCGGCAGGGAAAGGGCGACGGCGAGGGGGGCTAGTAAGATCTGGCGCATGATGAGCCTGAACATGGGGGCGCTTGGTCCCGGTGTCCATACTATCAGTATGATGCCGCTTCGGCATCGTCGCCACGGTGCTGATCGCACGAAAAAGGCCCTCGCTTTCGCGAGGGCCTCTGTCGTCTTCGATGATGCGAAGGCTATTCCGCCGCGAGGGTCTCGGGCTTGGCCAGGCTGCGCAGGACGTAGTTCAGCACGCCGCCGTGCTTGAAGTACTCCAGCTCCATCGGCGTATCGATGCGGCAGCGGACCGGGAAGCGGGCGATGCGGCCGTCCGACGGACGGTACATCTCGACGATCAGCTGCTTGCGGGGCGCAAGCTCGGTCAGGCCGCGGATGGTGACGATCTCTTCGCCCGTCAGGCCCAGCTTGTGCCAGCCTTCCTGCAGGAACTGCAGCGGCAGCACGCCCATGCCCACCAGGTTGGACCGGTGGATCCGCTCGAAGCTCTCGGCCACCACGGCGCGGACGCCCAGCAGCTTCGTGCCCTTGGCGGCCCAGTCGCGCGACGAGCCGGTGCCGTATTCCTTGCCCGCGAACACCACCAGCGGGCGGCCTTCGCCCTGGTAGCGCATGGCCGCGTCATAGATCGACATCTGCTCGCCGGACGGGAAGTGCTTCGTCACGCCGCCTTCGACTTCGGGCGTGATGCGGTTGCGGATGCGGATGTTGGCGAAGGTGCCGCGCATCATCACCTGGTGGTTGCCGCGACGGGCACCGTAGCCATTGAACTCGGACGGCGGCACCTGGCGGTCGACCAGGTACTTGCCGGCCGGGGTGGCCGCGCGGAACGAGCCGGCAGGCGAGATGTGGTCGGTGGTGATCGAGTCGCCGAAGACGCCCAGGATGCGGGCCTCGACGATGTCGGTGACCGCCTTGGGCTCCATCTCGAGCCCTTCGAAGTAGGGCGGGTTCTGGACGTAGGTCGAGCCCATGTCCCAGTCATAGGTCTGGCCGCCCTTCACCTTGATGGCCTGCCAGTTCTTGTCGCCCTTGAAGACGTCGCCGTAGCGGCTGGCGAACATCTTGCTGGTCACGTGCTTGCGCTGGAGGTCGGCGACCTCTTTGTTCGTGGGCCAGATGTCCTTGAGGTAGACGGGCTTGCCGTCCTTGCCCTCGCCCAGCGGCTCGGTGGTGATGTCGATCTGCATCGAGCCGGCCAGGGCGTAGGCCACCACGAGCGGCGGCGAGGCCAGGTAGTTGGCCCGCACGTCCGGGTTCACGCGGCCTTCGAAGTTGCGGTTGCCCGAGAGCACCGAGGTGGCGACGACGTCGTTCTTCTGGATCGATTCCGAGATCGCCTCGGGCAGCGGGCCCGAGTTGCCGATGCAGGTGGTGCAGCCGTAGCCCACCAGGTTGAAGCCCAGCGCGTCGAGGCTCTTATCCAGCTTGGCCGACTTCAGGTAGTCGGTGACCACCTGCGACCCGGGGGCCAGCGAGGTCTTCACCCAAGGCTTTACCTTGAGGCCCTTTTCGACGGCCTTCTTGGCCACCAGGCCCGCGGCGATCAGCACGCCGGGGTTCGACGTGTTGGTGCACGAGGTGATCGCGGCGATCACCACGTCGCCGTTGCCGATGTCGAAGTTCTCGCCTTCCACCTTGAAGCGGTCGCCCAGCGTGCCCGGCTTGGCGAAGACGTCGCCTTCCATGGCGGCCTTGAACTCGGCGGCGGCGTTGTTCAGCTCGACGCGGTCCTGCGGACGCTTCGGGCCGGCCAGCGACGGCACCACCGTCGACATGTCGAGGTGCAGCGTGTCGGTGAACACCGGATCCGGATCGGTCGGCTCGCGCCACATGCCCTGGGCCTTGGCGTACGCTTCGACCAGCGCCACGCGCTCAGGGGCGCGGTTGGTGGCGGCCAGATAGTCGATGGTGGCCTGGGTGACCGGGAAGAAGCCGCAGGTGGCGCCGTATTCCGGAGCCATGTTGGCGATCGTCGCCTGGTCTTCCAGGGTCATGTTGGCGAGGCCGGGGCCGTAGAACTCGACGAACTTGCCGACCACGCCCTTCTTGCGCAGCATCTGGGTGACGGTGAGCACAAGGTCGGTGGCCGTCGTGCCTTCGGACAGCGCGCCCTCCAGCTTGAAGCCGATGACCTCGGGGATCAGCATCGGGATCGGCTGGCCCAGCATGGCCGCCTCGGCCTCGATGCCGCCCACGCCCCAGCCCAGCACCGCCAGGCCGTTGATCATGGTGGTGTGGCTGTCGGTGCCGACGACGGTGTCGGGATAGGCCACTTCCGGGCCCTCGTCCGAGTTCGTCCAGACGGTCTGGGCGAGGTACTCGAGGTTCACCTGGTGGCAGATGCCGGTGCCCGGGGGCACGACGCGGAAGTTGTTGAACGCCGACGAACCCCAGCGGAGGAAGTTGTAGCGCTCGATGTTGCGCTGATACTCGCGCTCGACGTTGTCGCCGAAGGCCTTGGCGTTGCCGAAGTGGTCCACCATCACCGAGTGGTCGATGACCAGGTCGACGGGGTTCAGCGGGTTGATCTTGTCGGGGTTGCCGCCCAGGGCGGTCATCGCATCGCGCATGGCCGCCAGGTCGACGACGGCGGGCACGCCGGTGAAGTCCTGCATCAGCACGCGCGCGGGGCGGAAGCTGATCTCGTGCTCGACAGAGCCGCGGTTCTGGGCCCAGGCCGCGATGGCCTTCAGGTCGTCAGGCTGGACGGTGTCGCCGTCTTCGTTCCGCAGCAGGTTCTCCAGAAGCACCTTCATGGAGATCGGCAGGGTCGAAATGCCGGAAAGTCCCGCTTCCTCCGCCGCCGGGAGGCTGTAGTAAGCGTAGGTCTTGTCGCCGACAGTGAGTTGCCGGCGCGTCTTCAGGGTGTCCACGGACGCCATATTCGGGAGATCCTTCTCTGTTCGCCGCCGCCCTGACACCGGAGAAGGTTCGCGCGCTCTCTCAGAGACGGACACACAGCGTTCGTCCCCGCGCGGCGTTGCTCTCCCCAAGCGTCGGCGGCCGGGGTTACATAGACCCGACATTTCGCGCCGTCCATGCACTGCACGGCGACGGTTCCGCAAAGCGGCGTTTTGCGGCGTGCTCTTCGGTTGTCACCGAGGCGTTGGGTTGATCTCGCAGCTGGTCATCAGGGACGCGGCGATCCGGCGGGGCGGGCGACTGCTGTTCGAGGGGGTTTCGCTGGACCTTGCGGCAGGCGAGGCCTGCGCGCTGACGGGGCCGAACGGGTCCGGGAAAACCAGCCTGCTCAGGGCTGTGGCCGGTCTGGTGCGGCTCGAGGCCGGTGACATCGGCTTCGGCGGCGTCGATCCGGCCGATGCGCGCGGCGGGGCCATTCACCTTCAGGGGCACGCCGACGGCCTGAAGGCGTCGCGCACGGCCCGCGAAGAACTCACCTTCTGGACCGTGTGGGGCGGCGGCTCGGAGGCCGCGGTGCGGGAAGCGGCCCGCGACCTAGAGCTGACCGGCCTGCTCGACCTGGAAGTTCGCCGGCTCTCGGCCGGTCAGAGGCGCCGTCTGGCGCTGGCGCGGCTGGTGGCGGCGCCCCGGGCGCTCTGGCTGCTGGACGAGCCGCTCTCGCCCCTCGACGCCCGCTGGCGCGACGGCTTCTCGGCGATCATGCGCCGCCACCTGGACGGCGGCGGCCTGATCGTGGCGGCCATGCACGACCCCCTCCCGGTCGCGACCCGCAGCCTGGAGCTGACCGCATGAGCCGGATCGGCGCCCTCATCGCGCGCGAGACCACCCTGGCCTGGGGCCGGGGCGGCGGGCCGCTGGTGGCCGTGGGCTTCTACGCCGGGGTCGCCACGTTCCTGCCGCTGGCCATCGGCCCCGAGCCCGAACGTCTGCGCGCCATCGCCCCGGGCGCGGCCTGGGTGGCGCTGGCGCTGGCCTCACTGCTGTCGCTGGAGCGGATGTTCGAGCGCGACTACGAGGATGGGGCGCTGGATCTGCTCGCGCTCTCGCAGACGCCGCTCGAGATCACCTGCCTGATCAAGTGCCTGGGCCAGTGGCTGGCCACGGGGGCGCCGCTGGCGCTGGCGGCGCCTGTCGCGGCGATCGCCCTGGGGGCCAGCCCCTCGCTCGCCCCGATGATCTTCGCCTGCGCGCTGATGGGCGGGATCGCGTTTTCGTTCATGGGCGGGATCGGCGCAGCGCTCAGCCTGGGCGCGCGGCGGGGGGGATTGCTCACCGCCGTGATCGTGCTGCCGCTCTTCGTCCCGCCGGTGATCTTCGGCGGCGGCGCGCTGGACGCCTTCGCCAACGGCCTGCCGTGGACCAGCGGCTTCGCCTTCCTGGGCGCCTACGCCGCCTCAGCCCTGGCGTTTGGGCCGCTCGCAATGGCGGCCGCCTGCCGCAACGCGCTCAGCTAGCTTTTCGGCTTCGGATACCAGAGCGCGTTGACGATCACCCAGCGGTCGCCGAAGCGGCCCAGGTGGAAGTAGTCGACGAACCAGGGGGTCTCGACGCGGGCCACAGCGGCGTTGCCGGCGATGTCCAGCACGCGGACCGAACGGCTCCACTGGTCCTTCGGCGTCTTGAGCGCGCCTTCCCGTGTCAGCTGGACCAACTCGGCCTTCGACATGCGGCGCAGCGCCAGCTTCTCGTCGGGGTCGGTCGTGACCGCCCGCTTGGCGAGGTCCGGGTGCAGCGAACGGGCGACGCGCGCCGGATCGCCCTCCAGCTGGCCGTCGACGTAGTCGTAGGCCACGGCCTCGATGGCCTTCACTTGCGCGGGGTCCAGGTCAGCGGGCGCGGGCGTGGCGGCGAGGGCCGCGGCAGCGAAGAAAGCGGCGAACATCGGAGCAGTCTCCCAGGGGCTGAAGCGCCGCCGTATGGCGCGGCCAACCCGCGGACGCACATGAAGAAAGCTTAATCCCCTCCGCCGCTTTTCCGCCCCAAGCTGAGCCTGAGCTTCTCTTCGAAGGGAACACTCAAGCGGGAGACAGACGATGTCGAAAACCCTGACCCAGTTGCTGGCCGGCGCCGCTGCGCTCACGCTCTTCGCCGGCGGGGGCGTCGCCGTCGCCCAGGCCCCTGAGGACGCAGCCCGCCAGGCCGCGGAAGACGCCCGCGCCGCCGCCATGCATGCGCGAGATACCGAGCGCGAAGCTCGTGACACGGCTCGCGAAGCCCGGGACGCAGCCCGCGAGGCCCGAGAGCGTGCGCGAGACGCCGACGACGTCCGCCGCGAGGTCCGCATCTATCGTGGCGGCGACAACGACAAGCAGGTCTTCGTCTTCAGAGGCGGCGACCGCGAGGAGCACCTGCGCACGATGCTGCAGCTGCGCGCCGACCAGGAGCCGGCGCTGAAGGCCTATTTCGAGGCCGTCGGCCGCGGCGGGCCGCACGGCGATCACATGGTGCGCTTCGATCGTCGCAGCGACAGCCCCCTGACCACGCCCGAGCGGCTGGCCGCGATGGAAGCGAGACTGGCCGAGCAGCAGGCCGCTACCCGCCGGCGCATCGAAGCCACCAAGGCCTTCTATGGCCAGCTCGACGAGAAACAGAAGAAGGTCTTCGACAGCCTGCCGATGCTGATGTTCGCCGGGCACGGCGTCGGCCCGATGCTGCTGCCCGCCGACCACCGCCCGCCCAAGCCGCCCGCCCCGTCGTCTCCGCCCAAGGCGCCGATGCTCTAGTCTTGCCGCGCGGGCGCTCGAACTCTATGCGGACTGTATGAGCTGGGCGCCCGCCTTCCTGTCGAATCCCGAACGCTTCATGGCGTTCTCCCGCTGGGCCGCGCCGATGTTCGGCGTCATCGCGGCCCTCCTCGCCGTGGCCGGTCTCTACCTGGGCTTCACGGCCCCCGAGGACTACCAGCAGGGCCAGACCGTCCGGATCATGTTCATCCACGTGCCGGCGGCGCAGATGAGCATGTTCGCCTACGTCTGCCTCGCGATCGCCAGCTTCCTGGCCCTGATCTTCCGCCACACCCTGGCCGACGCGGCCGCCCAGGCCGCAGCGCCGATCGGGGCGGCCTTCACGTTCCTGGCCCTGGTCACGGGCTCGTTCTGGGGCCGGCCCATGTGGGGCACCTGGTGGGAGTGGGATGGCCGGCTGACCTCGGTGCTGGTGATGTTCCTGCTCTACATCGCCTACATCGCGCTGCGGGCCTCGATGGACGACGAGCAGAAGGCGGCCCGCGCCGCCGCGATCCTCGCCCTGGTCGGTTCGATCAACCTGCCGATCATCCACTTCAGCGTCGAATGGTGGAACTCGATCCACCAGGGCAGCTCGCTGTTCCGCAAGGGCGGGCCGGCCATGCCGCCGGTCTTCTGGGTTCCGCTGCTGCTGATGGCCCTTGCCTATATGTCGGCGTTCGGCTCGCTGTGGCTGGTGGGCATCCGGGGTGAGCTCTGGCGCCGGCGCGCCGAGGCCGCGGCGCTTCGTCTGGCGAGAGGCTGATGTTCGACTTCAAGTACGCCGAATTCATCATTCCGGCCTTCGTCATCACCGGGGTCGTATTCGCCGGGCTGACCTGGTTCACCCTGAGCCGCGCCCGCCACTGGAAGAAGCGCTTCGAGGAACTGTCGGACCAGAGCCCCAAGTGAACCGTGGGCTGGCCTTCCTGCCCCTGATCGCGCTCGTCGCGCTGGGCGGCCTCTTCTACTTCTATGCCCTGCGCCGAGACCCCCAGGTGCAGCCCCAGGCGATGGTGGGCAAGCCGATGCCCGACCTCACCTTGCCCACCCTGCGCGGCGGCCAGCCCGTGCGCCTCCGAGCGATCGCCGCCGAGGGGCCGATGGTGGTGAACTTCTTCGCCTCGTGGTGCGCGCCCTGTGAGATCGAGCACCCGGTGCTGATGGGTCTGAAGGGCCGCGGCGTGCGGGTGATCGGCGTGGCCTACAAGGACGCGCCGTCCAACACCGAGGCCTTCCTCACGCGGATGGGCGACCCGTTTGTCAACGCTGTGGTCGACCGCGACGGCGCCGCCGGGGTCGAGTTCGGTGTCACGGGCGTGCCGGAGACCTATGTGGTGGGCCGCGATGGCCAGATCCGGGCCAAACATACGGGACCCCTAGGCGACGCCGACGCCGAACGGCTGGTCAAGGCGCTGCGTTAACCGCTCGTTGAGGACGAACGGGCAGTTTGGACCCGTCCGTTAACCATATTCGGCCCGCATCCCTTGTCGACGATCCGTCCCAATCCCTTCCCGCAACAGGCGCCCCTGGGCGGCCAACGTGACGACGCGGGCCGGGCGGCGGCGCAGCGGGCCTTCTTCAACGCCGCCATGGGTCAGACCCAGGCGACGCAGGCCCCGGCGGCCTCGACCGTCGCCGCGCCCCAGACCGTCAACCGCATCGCCGAGGCCACCGCCGCCGAGGCGCCGCAAAAGATCCTGCGACCGGGGTCATTGCTGGACATTCGCGTCTGATCACTTCGGACTCTGCGTCTAAATCTCCGGATTAACTGTAGTTTATCCGGGAACGCAGTACCGCGCCCATGGGTTTCTGGCGGTGAAGGACAGCGCCATGCCGGGTCGAGACGACAAGATCTACGAGGAAGCCGCCGCGCTCTGGCGCGCGCTCTACAACGAGCCGCCGCCTGCGGTTGCCGACGGCAAGATCATCCTCGACCTGATATTCGACAGCCAGTCGCCGACGGACTACGACCGCCTGGCGACCCCGCACCTGCGGCGCACCAACATCACGTTCCCGAAGTACTAGAGCGCATCCCGCCGAGGATGAGGCGCCGCAGGCGATAAGGATGCGCTCCAGCAGGAAGACGACGAGCCCGTTTCTCCCGGTTGGCTTGATTCAAGCCAACCGGGACGGGCTCTAGGCGCCGTCCGTCCGGGGCGGCGGCGGGACTTCGGCGTCTTTCAGGTGCTTCATCAGCAAGGGCATCTGGGCCAGGCCAAAGGCGGCGCTCAACACCCGGATGCCGATCGTGTCCCAGGTGACCCACGTGGCCTCGGTCTGGGTCATCCAGACGATCAGGTTCAGGGTGCCCAGCACCACCGAGAAGATCGCGTAGCGCAGCTCCAGGGTGCGCCACACCTCGACCGGCAGAGAGAACGCCCAGCCCAGCACCGCCTTGATCGGGTTCTTCTTCAGGATCAGGCCGCCGAAGAAGATCAGCGCGAAGGCGTAGTTCACGAAGGTGGGCCGCAGCTTCAGGATCCAGTCGGCCTGAAAGATCAGGGTGAGGCCGCCGAAGATGATCCCCAGAACGCCCACGATCAGCGGCATCCAGGCCAGCCGCCGCTCGACCAGGAAGCCGAACGCCAGCGCGATGATCGCCACGACCACCGACACGCCAGTCGCCAGCATGAAGTCGCGGCCGAAGAAGAAGTAACTGATCAGCAGCGAGAGCGGCGCCGAGAAGTCGATGACATACCGGACCCAGCCGCGACGGTTCTGTTCGTTCACGCCGCCGACTCCTCGAGCCCCACCAGGGTGCGGGCAAAGGCCCGCGCATTGAACGGCTGGAGATCGTCCACGCCCTCACCGACGCCGATCAGCTTGATCGGGCTGTCCGACGCCTGGGCCACCGGCACCAGAACACCGCCGCGCGCGGTGCCGTCCAGCTTGGTCATCAC
The DNA here is from genome assembly GCF_965284355.1 of Phenylobacterium sp. Taxonomy (NCBI): domain Bacteria; kingdom Pseudomonadati; phylum Pseudomonadota; class Alphaproteobacteria; order Caulobacterales; family Caulobacteraceae; genus Phenylobacterium; species Phenylobacterium sp. The sequence continues at coordinate 2,729,627 of NZ_OZ260078.1, forward strand.
AATCCCGGACACGCCGATCTGGTTGCCGAAGATGTTCTCCTGGGCCAGCGCGTTGCGGCCCACGGTGGCGTCCAGCACCAGAAGGGTCTCGTGCGGGGCGTCGGGATCGATCTTCTTCACCACGCGGATGATCTTCAACAGCTCGTCCATCAGGCCCTGCTTGTTCTGCAGGCGGCCGGCGGTGTCGACCAGGACGACGTCGTAGCCTTCGTCCTTGGCCTTCTGCACCGCGTCGAACGTCAGGCCGGCCGCGTCCGAGCCGGTCGGGCGGCCCATGAAGTCGGCGTTCGCGCGCTCGGCCCAGATCTTCAGCTGTTCGACCGCGGCGGCGCGGAAGGTGTCGCCGGCCACCACCAGCACCTTGGCGCCCTGCCGCGTCAGGTCGGTGGCGATCTTACCCAGGGTGGTGGTCTTGCCCGAGCCGTTCACGCCGATGAACAGCACGATGTAGGGCTTGGGCCCCGACAGCGGGTCGAACGCGCCGGCGCGGGTCGCCAGTTCGTCGCCGATCGCCACGCTGAGGGCTTCGCGGATCTCGCGCTCGTCGACGTCCTTGCCGAATTTTTCGGACGCAAAGCGCTCGGTGATGCGCGCAGCCGAGTGCGGACCGAGGTCGGCCTCGATCAACATCTCCTCAAGCTCGTCGAGCTTGGCCTGAGTAAGCGGCTCCTTGGCGACGAAGACCTGGGCGATCTGCTCGCCCATCTGCTTCGAAGATTTGGTGAGCCCCTCGGTGAGGCGGGCGAACCAGCCGCGTTTGGGTTCTGACATGAAGCCCGCTTCTAGCCGGAGGCTTGCGGCGCGTCACGCCCCACCGCATCAAGGGGACGATGCCGCCCATTGAAACCGCCCTCACCGTGCTGGACTACGCCGCCGTGGCGGTCTTCGGCGCGTCGGGGGCGCTGGCGGCGGCGCGGGCCCGGCACGACATCATCACGTTCGGCTTCTTCGCGGCCGTGACCGGCGTCGGCGGCGGCACGCTGCGCGACTTGCTGATCGACGCGCCGGTCTTCTGGGTGGCGCGGCCGCAGTACATCGTCGTTTGCGTGGCCGCGGCCGTGGCGGTCTGGATGCTGGGGTGGGGGCGCAGCCGCGACCGCCTGCTCCTCTGGTCGGACGCCCTGGGCATGGCCGCCTACGCCAGCGTGGGCGCGCTGAAGGCCACGTCGCTGGGCGTGCCACCCGTCTCGGCGGTGATCATGGGGGTGCTGACGGCCACCTTCGGCGGCGTGATCCGCGATGTCCTGGCCAACCAGCCCTCGGTGCTGCTGCGTCGTGAACTCTACGTGACGCCGGCGCTGCTGGGCGCGGCCGTGTTCGTGGGGCTGCACGCGATGAGCCTGCCGCTGGCGGTGAGCGGCGGCCTGGGTTTCCTGGCGGCGTTCAGCGTGCGCGCCGGGGCCATCCTGTTCGGCTGGCAGATGCCGGGGTTCCCGGGGCGGGCCTGACCGTCAGGTATCGTGGTCGGGGTGCTGCAGGCTCTCGATGCTGGCCAGGTGGGCGGCCGCGCGAGGTTCGGTCGGTTCATGCACCGGCAGGCCCGGCAGGTCGTCGACCCACGGCAGCTTGCTGGCGCTGCCCAGCTGTTCGGTAACCCGCACGGCGGCCGGATCGTCCAGCACGCCGATCGCCAGCGCCACCGGCCCGGCCACGTGCTCCCAGGTCAGCGGCGTGCCGCACGCCTCGCAGAAGCCGCGCCAGACCTTGTTCGAGCTCTGGAAGCGGCGGCGCTCGCCGCGGGTCCAGGTCAGGCCCTCCGCACCCACATAGGGGCCGAACAGCCCGCCGGTGGCCTTCTGGCACATCCGGCAATGGCAGATGCTGGCCTCGCCCAGGGCCTCAGCCCGGAAGCGGATCGCGCCGCACTGGCAGCCGCCGGTGATGCTCATGCCGCTTCGGCCTCCAGCACGGTCGCCAGGACGCGGCGGCCGTCGTGGCTCGTGACGCGCAGGGCCGCCACCTCGCCCACCGTCGCCTCGCCCGAGAAGGCGATTTCGGTGAAGTCTTCGGCGCGGGCCACGCCGGGCCGTTCGACCAGCCCGTTCAGGGTGCGGCCGACCTGGGCGGCCAGATGCCGGGCCAGGGCCGCGTCGCCGGCGGCGCGCAGGCGCGCGGCGCGGGCCTTCACGGCGTCGCCCTTCACCTTGGGCATCCGCGCGGCCGGGGTCCCTGGCCGGGCGCTGAACGGGAAGACGTGCAGGAAGGCCAGTCCGGCCTCCTCGACGAGCCTGAGCGTGTTCTCGAACATCGCCTCGGTCTCGGTGGGGAAGCCCGCGATCAGGTCGGCGCCGAAGGCGGTGTCAGGCCGCACGGCGCGCACCTCGGCCACCAGCTTCAGCGCGTCGGCGCGCAGGTGGCGGCGTTTCATGCGCTTGAGGATCATGTCGTCGCCGGCCTGCAGCGACAGGTGCAGGTAGGGCATCAGCCGTGGCTCTTCGGCCAGGCAGCGCAGCAGGTCGGCGTCGATCTCGGCCGCATCGATGGACGACAGGCGCAGGCGCGGCAGGTCGGGGACCAGTTTCAGGATCCGCGCCACCAGCTGGCCCAGGGTGGGCTGACCGGGCAGGTCAGCGCCCCAACTGGTCACGTCCACGCCGGTCAGCACGATCTCGCGATAGCCCTCGGCGGTCAGGCGGCGCACCTGCTCCACCACCTCGCCGGCCGGCGCCGAGCGCGAGTTCCCGCGGCCGTAGGGGATGATGCAGAAGGTGCAGCGGTGGTCGCAGCCGTTCTGGACCTCGACATAGGCCCGCGCCCGATCCTTGAGGCCGTCGATCAGGTGCCCCGCTGTCTCGCGCACACTCATGATGTCGTTGACGCGGACCCTCAGGGGTTCCGCCCCTGGAGGCATAACCTGAGGCGCGTAGGAACCCGCCTGACTCTTCTCGGCATTGCCCAGGATCAGGTCCACCTCGGGCATGGCGGCGAAGGCGGCGGGGTCGATCTGGGCCGCGCAGCCGGTGACGATCAGCCTGGCGCCGGGCCGCTCGCGCCGCGCCTTGCGGATCGCCTGGCGCGCCTGGCGCACCGCCTCGTTGGTGACGGCGCAGGTGTTGAACACGACCGCGTCGCTGAGCCCGTCCTCGGCCGCGCGCTTGCGGATGACCTCGCTCTCGTAGGCGTTCAGTCGGCAACCGAAGGTAACGATGCGCACGTCCCCGTCGCCAGTTGAGGCGTCGCCGGCCGTGGCGTCGGCGGCGAAGTCGGGATCGAGGGCGTCGGGCGTCACGTCCTTCATGGCTGACGGCTCAGGTCCTGGCCGACAGCCGTGGGCGCGCTGCCGGTGGCCGGATGCGGACCATAGGTGCGCACCACCATGTTGAACATCGTGAGCAGGATCCACGGCACGATGTAGACGATCGCCCGCGAGGCGCCTGTGCGGGGCGGGGCCTTGGTGGCGAGCCACGCGGCGTGTGCGCCGACCGCCAGGGCCAGGACGGCCGCGCCGATCAGCAGTCCGTTCTGGCCGAGGTCGTCGGCGACCGCCGGCCACCGATGAAGCGCCTCGGGCAGGGCGAACGCGCCCAAGGCCATGAGGGCGCAGAAGGCGGCGAGGGTGCGCCAGGCGCCCACGTAGGCATAGCCGGTGGGCGCGAAGAGCGCGTTCAGGATCAGCGCCAGCCACCAGCGCCGCGGCCGTCCCTCCGCCGGGGCCTGACTCACGGCAGCTCGCCCGCGAAGTCCACGGCCGCGGGGCCGGTCATCACGACGTGGCCGTCCCCCCGCCACTCGATGAACAGCTCGCCGCCGTCCAGCACCATCGTCGCGTGACGACCGACCAGGTCGCGGCGCGAGGCGGCCACCAGGGCGGCGCAGGCGCCGGTGCCGCAGGCCTTCGTGAGGCCGGCGCCGCGTTCCCAGACGCGCAGGCGGATACGGTCGCGCTCCAGGATCTGAGCGAAGCCGACATTCACGTGCTCGGGGAACAGCGGATGTGTCTCGACCGCGGGGCCGATCTTTGCGATCGGCGTCGCCTCGACGTCAGGGACGAAGAACACGACGTGCGGATTGCCCATCGAGACGCAGCCCGGAGGCGCCATGACATCGGCGTGGTGGTAGAGCGCCACGTCGAGGGACGCAGTGTCCTGCGCCGAGGCCAGCGGAATCTCCTGCCAGTCCAGTCGCGGCGGGCCCATGTCGACGCTGACCAGCCGATCGCCCGCGCGAGTGGCCACCAGCCGGCCCGCCTGGGTGTCGATCACCGCCTGGTCCTTGCCGGTGGACTGCATCAAGAGCCAGCCGACGCAGCGGGTCCCGTTCCCACAGGCGCCGACCTCTTCGCCGTCGGCGTTCCAGAAGCGCACGCGTGCATCGGCGTCGGCCTCAGATTTCTCGATCACGATCAGCTGGTCGCAGCCGACGCCGGTCTTGCGGTCGGCGATCGCGCGCACCTCGTCCGCCGTCGGATCGAAGGGACCGGACCGAGTCTCGATCACGACGAAGTCGTTGCCGAGGCCATTCATCTTGAGAAAGGGGCGCGTCATGGGCCGCGGTATATAGGCGAAACCGAGCGGCGCCGCACCTGCGGGGGTCTGGAAGCACGAAGCGGCCCAACACCCCGGCCCGCGCAGCGGCTATTCGATCCTTGGAAGGATAGAACCACGGAAGGACACGGAAAACACGGAAGGTGAAGCCGCGCTTCCGTGTCCTTCCGTGTTTTCCGTGGTTCTCAAACCCGTACGGCGCCGCTTCGCGGCCTCTGAGGCGAACCGCCTCTTCGTTCCGTGGTTCCCAAAGAGAAGGGCCCCCGCGCGAACGCGGAGGCCCAGGGCGAAGAGCGTCGGGGAGGATCAGCTCTTTTCGATTTCGGCGGCGGTGTCGTCGATCATCTGGACGATGCGGTCGAGCTGCTCGGCGGTCACAGGGCGTTGCATGCGGTTCTTGAGCGCCATGCCCAGGTTCATCATCGCGCGGCCCACGCGGGGGCGGCCGGGTCCGGCGTGGCGGGCCGCCTCCTCCATCCGGGCGAACAGGCCCTCGACGGCGGTGCGGTGCTTGTCGAGTTCGGCCTTACCCGCATCGTTGATCTGGTAGAGCTTGCGTCCGGTCTCGCCGCCGGCCTGAACGACGAAGCCTTCGTCCTCCAGCAGCGACAGCGTCGGATAGACAACGCCGGGCGAGGGGCGGTAGGCGCCGCCGGTGCGCTCCTCCAGTTCCTTGATCAACTCATAGCCGTGGCGCGGCTGCTCCTCGAGCAGCGCCAGCACGACGAAGCGCAGGTCTCCATGCTCGAAGAACCGGCCGAACCGGCGATGGCGACGCTCGCCACGCTCGCCGTGACCCTCACCATGGCGGCCCATGCGGCCGCCCCAGCCGTGCCGGCTGCGATGAAGTCCGCGCTCGTGGAAGAAGTGTCGGTGCATGTGTGTTTTAGACTCCTTTAGATATGTCTAAATTTTAGATACATCGAAATCGGTTTCGGCCGCAAGCGGTTTTTAGATACAGTCGAAATCGTATCGAAGACGGGCTCTCAGCCGAGCCGCATCGACAGTTCGACGTCCTCGCCGAAGGGGATCGACAGGTAGCCGTTCGACGGCAAGCGCACGCGCGCCAGGTACTCCGGGCAATGGTCGGCGTTGTCGGCCACGATCAGCGCGCCGGGCCGCAGACGGCTTTCCAGCAGGCTGAGGATGTCGCTGTAGAGCGCCTTGGCCCCGTCCAGCAGGACGAGGTCGATGGCCTCGGGCAGATCGGCCGCCAGGGTCTGCAGCGCGTCGCCCTCACGGATCTCCACGAGGTCGGCGACCCCGCCGTCGGCCAGGTTCAGACGCGCCCGGGCCGCCTTCGACGGCTCGAACTCAGTGGTGATCAGCCGCCCGCCGCCGTTGTCGCGCAGCGCGGCGGCCAGGTGCAGGGTCGACAGGCCGAACGACGTCCCGAACTCGACGATCGACCGCGCGCCGCCGCTTCGGGCCAGCATGTAGAGCAGGGTCCCGGTCTCCCGCGAGACGGGCAGCGGATAGTCCTTCAGGGCCGCGTACAGGACGGCGTAGTCGGCCTTGCTCTGCATCAGGCGCGCGCGTTCCTCGGGCGGCACGGACGCGAAGGCCGGGCTGTCGGCCGGCGAGGCGGCGTCGGCCTCTTTGAACAGGCGCGCCAGCAGCGGCGCGACCGGGACGGTGGTCAGGGTGGTCATGGGCAAACTCCGGTCCAGGCGCGTCCTTGCGCCGACCGGAAAAATGCGACTAATTCGTCGCGTTCGATATTCGCATTGCCCGCGAGCGCCATGACCGGCCGCCCAAGCCCCCGAATTTCCTCGCGAAAGACGCCGAAGCAGGCGCGCTCAACGGAGCTGGTCGCCGCGATCCTGGAGGCCGCGGCTCAGGTTCTCGCGAAGGAGGGCGCCCAGCGCTTCACGACCGCGCGGGTCGCGGAGAAGGCCGGCGTCAGCGTGGGGTCGGTCTACCAGTACTTCCCGAACAAGGCGGCGATCCTGTTCCGGCTGCAGACCGACGAGTGGCGCGAGACCACTGACCTGCTGCGCGAGATCCTGGGCGACCGCAGCCGAACGCCCCCCGAACGCCTTCGCGCGCTGGTCCACGCGTTCATACGCTCCGAATGCGAGGAGGCCGACATGCGCGTGGCCCTGAGCGACGCCGCCCCGCTCTACCGCGACGCGCCTGAGGCGAAGTCGGTTCGCCTGGCGGGCCACGAGACGGCCCAGGCCTTCACGCTTGAGGCCCTGCCACAGGCCGACGCGGCGACCCGCGCGCTGGCCAGCGACCTCATCACCACAACGCTCAGCGCAGCGGGCAAGGCCTTCTCCGAAATCCCGCGGACGCCAGACGAGATCACCGCCTACGCCGACGCGATGGCCGACATGTTCTGCGCCTACCTGGAGACGCTTGGGCGACCCTGAGCTCAGACGTCCTTGAGCACCTCGGCCAGCAGGCGGCCCTCGGCGCGGCGGTTCGAGCCGGCGCGCCAGGCCACGACGATCTCCCGCGAAGGATGCTCGGCGTCGATGGGGCGGATCGCGACGTCGGCCGCCTTGGCGAGGCCCGCGCTCACCGCCATGCGCGGCAGGAACGTCACGCCCAGGCCCGAGCCCACCATCTGGACCAGCGTGGGCAGCGAGGTGGCGGTGAACGGCTCCTCGCCGTTGCTGGTCTTGGGCGGCCCCAGCTTGCAGGCTGACAGCGCGTGCTCGCGCAGGCAGTGGCCGTCTTCCAGCAGGATCAGGTTTTCGCGCTCCATCGCCTCGGGCGACGCCGACGCCAGCTTGGCCAGGGGATGGTCGGCCGGCAGCGCGGCCAAAAGCTCGTCGTCGGCCACGTGCGCCCACTCCAGTCCTCCCATATCGAACGGCAGGGCGATCAGGGCCGCATCGAGCCGCCCGGCCTTCAGCTGGGCGATCAGGCGCTGGGTCAGGTCCTCGCGCAGGAACAGCTTCAGCTTGGGAAACTTCTGCCGCAGCAGGGGCAGGGCGCCGGGCAGCAGGAACGGCGCGATGGTGGGAATCACGCCCAGCCGGAAGCGGCCGGTCAGCGGCTGGCCGGCGTTCTTGGCCGCCTCCAGCAGTTCCTCGGCCTCGTTGAGGATGACCGTTGCGCGGCGCAGCGCCTCCTCGCCCACCGGCGTCAGGATCACCCCGGTCCGCGCGCGATCCACCACCGGCGCGCCCAGCGTCCGCTCCAGCTCCTGGATGCCGGCCGACAGAGTGGGCTGGGTGACGTGCGCCGCCTCGGCCGCCTTGCCGAACGCGCCGTGCTCGGCGAGCAGCTTGAGGTACTGGAGCTGGCGGATGGTCGGCAGCATGGCTCACTCGGGTGTCTGCCGTCGACTATAGACGCGTTCTATTCGAATCTCAAAAACTATCAATTGGGACTCTGGGCCGTGACCCCCTATCTCCGCGCCTCGGCAGTCACTCCTCCCCGACCCGCCGACCACAAATCACTAGGAGAGTTTCAGTATGCTGGGTGTTGGCCAGACGCTTCCCGACTTCAAGATCGTGGGTGTGAAGCCCAAGTTCATGCGCCACGAAGAGAACGGCGAGAGCGCGTTCGAGACCCTGACCAAGGACAGCTTCAAGGGTCAGTGGAAGGTCATCTTCTTCTACCCGAAGGACTTCACCTTCGTATGCCCCACCGAGATCGCCGAGTTCGCCCGCCTCAACCGCGAGTTCGCCGACCGTGACGCCGTCGTCCTCGGCGGCTCGACCGACAACGAGCATTCCAAGCTGGGCTGGCGCCGGGAACACCCCGACCTGCACAACCTGGCCATCTGGAACTTCGCCGACAACGGCGGCCAGTTCGCCCGCGACCTGGGCGTCCTGAACCTCGAAGAAGGCGTCGCCCAGCGCGCCACCTTCATCGTCGATCCGGAAAACGTCGTGCAGCACGTCTACGTGACGAACCTCAACGTCGGCCGTAACCCGCAGGACACCCTGCGCGTGCTGGACGCGCTGCAGACCGACGAGCTGTGCCCGTGCAACCGCTCGGTCGGCGGCGAAACGCTGAAGGCCGCCTAACCCGCAAGGCGACGCCGGCCACGCGCCGGCCCTCGCCGCCGCCGGACCCGGCGAGCGCTCTGGCGGCCGCGCTCACACCCGCGGACTGCCAGCTTTGCCCAGGGGCGCGCACGCATCTCCCTCCCCGCTGCGCCCCTGGGCATTTTCTTTCCTTTCCCGGAGACCGACATGTCCCTCGACACCCTGCGCGACGCGCTGCCCGCCTACGCCAAGGACATCAGCCTGAACCTCGGCAGCCTGGCCTCCGAGACGGTGCTGAACGACCAACAGAAGTGGGGCGCCTTCGTCGCCTCGGCTCACGCCCTCGGCGTGCCGGCGGTCGTCACGGCGATCGAGGCCGCCGCCGATGCGGCCGGCCTCTCAGCCGACGCCAAGACCGCCGCCAAGGCCGCAGCGGCGATCATGGGCATGAACAACGTCTACTACCGCTCGCTGCACCTGCTCTCGAACGGCGAGTACAAGACCCTCCCGGCCCGCCTGCGCATGAACATCCTGGCCAATCCGGGCGTCGACAAGGTGGACTTCGAGCTGTGGTCGACCGCGGTCTCGGCCGTGAACGGCTGCGGCATGTGCCTCGACGCCCACGAAGCCGAACTGAAGAAGCACGGCGTTCCGGCCCAGCAGATCCAGGCCGCCCTGCGCATCGCCGCGGTGGTGAATGCGGCCAGCCGGATTATCGCCTCGGAAGCGGCGCTGGCGGCCTAGGTCCCCAGCGCCGAAGCCAGGCGCGCGACGCCCGCGTCCATCCCCTTCGCCGGAAACCCGGTAAAGCCTAGGAGCAGGCCCTGGCGGGGCGGCGAGCCTCGGTACAGCGGGCTGATCGCGCGCGCCATCAGGCCCTTGGCCGCCGCCCGGGCCTCGGCGTCCAGATCCGAGCGGCCGTCCTTCAGATAGGCGATCAGGTGCATCCCCTGGTCAGGGACATCGACGTCCAGGACGTGCCCCAGCCGGCGCGTCAGAGCCTCGGCCAAGGCGTCGCGCTGCCCACGATAGGCCAGCCGGCGGCGGCGGATGTGGGCGGCGAACTGGCCGCTCTCCAGGAAGTCCAGCGTGATGGCCTGGGTCAACGTCGGCGGCTGGCGGTCGGCCAGGCGGCGCAGCGCCGACAGCGGCTGCACCAGCGGACGCGGGGCGACCATGTAGCCCAGGCGGATGCCGGGGAAGAGCGACTTGTTGAAGGTGCCGACATAGATCACCCGCTCGCCGCCATCCAGGCCCTGCAGCGAAGCCAGGGGCGCGCCCTCGTAGCGGAACTCCGAGGCGTAATCGTCCTCGACGATCCAGGCGCCGGCCTGCCGCGCCCAGGCGATCAGCTCCAGCCGCCGACCCATCGACATCGCCAGGCCCAGCGGGAACTGGTGGGACGGGGTCACGAAGGCGGCGCGCGCGTCGGGCGCCGCCTGCACGCCCGCCTGGACGACGAGGCCCGCGCGATCCACGGGCACGAAGCAGGTCGCCGCGCCGGCCGCGTCCAGCGCTTGGCGGGTCTGCAGGTAGCCCGGGTCCTCGAGCCATACCTTGTCGCCGTCCCGCAGCAGCAGCCGCACCGCCAGGTCGACCGCGTGCTGGGCGCCGGCGGTCACGATCACCTGCTCAGGGTCGCAGACCACCCCCCGGGCGGCGCGGACATAGTCGGCGATGGCGCTGCGCAGACGCAGGTCGCCCGCCGGCTCGGCATAGCCGAAATGTTCCGGGCCCAGCGTGCGCAGCGCCCGGCGCGTGGAAACCGACCAGGCGTCCAGCGCGCGGACGTCCATGAGCGTGCGGCCGTTGGAAAACATCTGCGGCGCGGCCGGCTGGGCGGCCACGGGCACGTCGGCCAACTCCAGCGCGCGCGCCGGCAGCCTGGGCGCCGCGGCCGGTTCGGCGCTGCGGCGCGGCGCCTTGAGGTCCAGCACGCCCGACAGATCTTCGGAGACATAGGTGCCCGAACCGGTGCGCCCCTCGGCGTAGCCTTCGGCCAGCAGCTGGTCATAGGCCGCCACCACCGAGGCCCGCGCCACGCCCAGGCGCACCGCGAGGTCGCGGCTGGACGGCAGGCGGCCGCCAGGCTTGAGCGCCCCTGCGTGAATAGCGCCGCGCACCTGGTCGTAGACCTGCCGGATCACGGGGCGGCCCGCCTCCGGCGCGGCCCAGGGGTAGACGTCGGCCCAGCTCATGGCTCCCTCAAGTGGTCTGTCCACAGCGTTTCAAGTGGACCTATTCAGCAGACCACATACGGCGTAGCTCGCCAACCCGAAAGGAGGCGGACCCCATGCCCATGACCCCGAACCTGACGATCGAGACCCTGCGCCGCCTCCTGGTGGCGGCCCTGGCCTATGCGGTGGCGGTCGCCGTCGTCGCGGGCGGCGTGCTGCCGACCGTCCTCAACTCGGACCCGGTGGCGAGGCTCCTCCCCAAGCCGCCGCCGACCGTGGCGCGCAGTCCCCACGCTGCGCCGCTCGTGAGGGCCGCGCTGTGACCCCGCCCCCAGAGGGGTCCGGCGCGGCCTTCACCCCCACCGCCCGTGCGCAGGTGCGGCGCAGGCCGCAGCGCGCGGCTTACGACGAGGCGACCGTCTACGGCATCCTCGACGCCGGAATCATGGCGCACATCGGCTATGTCATCGACGGCCAGCCGTTCGTCACGCCCACGGCCTACTGGCGCGAGGGCCGCAAGCTGTATTGGCACGGCGCGGCCGCCAGCCGGATGCTGGCCACCGTCGCCGAGGGCGCGCCGGTCTGCGTCACGGTCAGCTTCCTCGACGGCTTCGTCGTGGGCCGTTCGGGCATCACGCACTCGCTCAACTATCGCTCGGTGATGGCCTACGGCCGCGCGCGGCTCGTGTCGGACCTGGCGGTGAAGCGTGCGGCCATGGACGCCTTCATCGACCGGCTCTACGCCGGGCGGCCGGTGAAGCTGCGGCCCACGACCGACCAGGAGCTGATGCAGATCGCCGTCGTCGAGATGGAGATCGAGGAGGCCTCGGCGAAGGTGAAGAACACCGGCGTCACCGAAATGGCCGCGGACGAAGGCTGGGCCGGTTGGTTCGGGGTGTTCCCGGTGGAGACCCGGATCGGCGCGGCCCTGCCCGACCCCCGTGTCGATGTCCCGATCTCCGACGACCTGTCGCCCTATGCGCCCGGACGCCGGCTGGATGAGGCGCTGGCCTACGGCGCGGGCTTGCCGGTCTCGACGTAGCGTTTCAGCCGGCCGACCGCTTCACCCAGCACGCCGTCGATGGCCGGGGCCGCCGAGACGACGAAGTCGCGCGCGCCGCCGACATGGTAGGTGACGGTCAGTTCGGTCCCGCCGTCCCTGGCCTTCAGGTTGAACGCCAGCGCCGCGCCGACGCCCTCGTCCTGCAGCGGCCCCAGCGCGGCGTCCACGCGCACCAGCGTGTTGGGCATCACGGCTTCGACCACGCCGTGACGCACGCCGCCGCCGGGCAGCGCCTCGCAGAAGCAGGCGTCGGGGCGGAGCGGCATCGTCATGTTGGCGGCCTTGCCCGAGTACGTGTGGGCGTCGCTCCACCAGCGCCCGATCTCGCCGATGGCCTTGAACACCCGGTCGGGCGGGGCGGTCACCTGCTGGGCGAATTTCAGGCGAAAGCCATACGCGCCCTTGTCGACGACCTCGGCCCGCGCGGCGCCGGACAGGGAAAGCGCGGCCAGCGCCGCCAGCGTCCAGACCCGCATGTTTCGCCTCCCGCTAGACCGGCTCGAAGCTTAGCGGTCCGCCCCAGAAGGTCTCAACCAGGCTGTTCTGCGCGCCGGGCTGACCGGTGGTGAGAAAGCGACGAACGGCGCCGGTTCCCGGCTGGAACTCGGGATGCCGGGCGAAATAGCGCTCCAGAGCGTCGGCGGTGGCGTCGGGCTGGCGGATCAGAGGCGTGCCCGGCGGCAGCGCGGCCTGGAACAGGTCGGCCACGATCTCGTAGTGGGTGCAGCCCAGGATGGCGCGGTCCGGCGGCCGTCCGATGCGGGTGGTCAGCGCCTTGACGTGGCCCGCGATCACCTTTGCTAGCTCGTCGCGCGGCGCGTTCTGCTCGATCATCCGCGCCAGGTCCGGGCAGGGCTCGGAGAACACCGCCACATCCTGTCGGCGCTTGTCGATCTCGATCTCGTAGACCCGGCTCTTCGCGGTCGCCGGGGTGGAGAAGACGCCCAGGATCTCCAGCTTCTCGGCCTTCTCTTCCTTCCACTGGGCCTCGTGCTCCCAGGGCAGCCCAGTGGCCGCCTCGATGGTGGGCACCACGATCCCCAGAACGTTCAGGGGCCGCCCCACCTCGCGTCTGTAGCCGGGCAGCCACGTCTGCTGCAGGCGACGGAGCGCCACGGAGGCTGCGGTGTTGCAGGCGAGGACCACGATATCGCAGCCCGCCTCGAACAGGCGAACGCAGCCGGCCTTGGTCAGTTCGACGATCTCCTCGCCTGGCCGTCCGCCATAGGGCGCATTGGCCTGGTCGGCGAGATAGATGAAGTCGGCCTGGGGAAACCGGTCCACAAGGCGGTGGTGGACAGTCAGGCCGCCCACGCCGGAGTCGAACACACCGATGCTCATGCCCCGGTGTTAGCGAGCGCCGCGGGGCCTGTCGACGGCGGGTCCGTGGAAGGCGCCGGACCCTGGCGCCGCCTGCGTCGAAACTGCACGGCGGCTCGCTAGGCCTGTGCGGACATTCCGAAGGCGGGGAGGGATGATTGTCGCCGATCGATGGGGTTCTGCTGGCGGGCCTGCTCGCCGCCGCCGCCTGGCGGCTGGCCTGGCCCGGACGCTGGCGACCGACAGGACCGTGGGTCTGTCTCGCGCTCATGGTTCTGGCGTTCGCTCAGGCGTTCTGGCTGGGCTTTACCTGGCAGTTCGTCGGCGGCTATGCGCTGCTCATCGCGCTCGTCCTGCCATGGCGCGCCAGGCGCCGCGGGAGCCGGCTGATCGGCGCCGTCGGACTGGCGGGGCTGATGCTGGCCGCCCTGGGACCTTGGGCGATCCTGCCGTCGCCTGATCTTCCCGCCCCACGAGGACCTCACCCGGTCGGCTCGACGATCTATCGCTGGGTCGATGGCGGTCGCGCCGAACTCGCGACCCCTGACGCCGCCGATCGACGCCACGTGATCGCCCAGGCCTGGTATCCGGTCGCCTCGGCGCGCGGGCGGAAGGTCGCCTACATGGACGGGCTGGGCCGGCTGCCGGGTTCGGTCTACGGCCTGCCGCGCTTCATCTTCCGGCGGTTCGGCGAGACCGACACCCATGCCGCCCTCGACGCCCCGGTCTCCGCGGCCCAGGCCCGCTGGCCGGTGGCGATCTTCTCGCCCGGCTATGGCGCCCCGCGCGCTGTCTACGCCGGCCTCCTGGCCGACCTCGCCAGCCGGGGCTACGTCGTGATCGCCCTCGACCACCCGTATGAATCAGCGATCGTCCAGCTAGCCGACGGCCGCGTCGTCGGCCCGGCGTCTTTCAGGGCTCGCGGCGACACCGGCGTTCCGCACATGGAGCGTCAGGTTGTCGTGCGGGCGGCCGACGTCCGCTTCGTCCTGGATCGCCTCGTCCGTGGCGACAGCCTCGGACCGCTGTCCGGGCGCCTCGACCTGACCCGTGTCGCCGCGATCGGCCACTCGTTCGGCGGCGCCACCGCCGTGCTGACGGCCAGTCAGGACGCCCGGATCCGCGCCGCCGCCGACATCGACGGCATGCTGTACGGCGACGTGCGCGGCGCCGGCCTCAGAGGCCCGCTCCTTCTCCTCGAGAGCGGCGGCACGCAGCAGATGCCGCGCTATGCCCGGGCGACCCGCGCGGTCATGGCCGAGGTTCCCGCCGGCGGATGGCGCTTTGCGATCGGCGGCTCGAACCACCTGAGCTTCACCGACACCGAGCGGTTCCTCAGCCCGCCCTCGCGTTGGCTCGCCGCCCGCATGATTCACGGCCCGCGCGGCGCGGCCGACACCCAGGCCGTCACGGTGGATATCCTGGACGCTTTCCTGAGCGGTCCGCTGAAGGGCGAGCCAACCGACGCGTCCGCCGCCGCCGCCCGCGCGCGAGACGTCCGGAGCGGTCGCGAACGCTAGGCGAGGCCCTTCCTAGCCGAACAGGTCGGCCTGGGCGGCGGCCTTCGCGCCCTCGATGGCCAGCAGCTTCATCTTGGTGTTGACGCCGCCGCGGGCCGAAAAGCCGCCGGGCTTGCCGCCCGCCGCCGTCACGCGGTGGCAGGGTACGACGATGGGCCAAGGGTTCTTGCCCAGCGCCTGGCCCACGTCGCGCGCCAGCAGCTTGTCGCCCAGCTGCACGGCGATCTCGCCATAGGTCAGGGTCTCGCCGGGCGGGATGGCGCGGGCGATATCATAGACCTTCGCGTGGAACTCGGGCGTCCGCGACAGGTCCAGCGGCGCCCCGGACAGATCGGCCTTCTCGCCGCGCATCAGGGCGCGGATGCCTTCGACGGTGGCGGCGATCCGGTCGGGAACCTGGGCTTCTGTCGCCTCGGGGAAGCGACGCAGGAAACCGCGCCGCGCGGTGTCGGCCTCGGGCTCAGGCAGATGGCAGGCCACGAGACCGGCGTCGTTCCAGGCGACGCCGGCGACGCCGATGGCGGTGTCGAACAGGGCGAACTGGGTCATGCTCCGCAAGATAGGTCAGTTCGCCGGCGAGCGCTGGCGGCTTTCGGACATCGTTGAAGGAGGGCAGATGCCCCGCCTCGCCTACGTGAACGAGCAGGCCGGGGAGGCCAGGGTGGTCATCCAACCCTGGGCGCACGCCACCCGCGTCGCGCCGGGCGGACGGATCGACATCGTCTTCGATACGAAGGGCGTCGCCGACCCGGAGATCCGGATCGCGCACCGGGCCGAGGGCGAGGTCGAGATCGTGCTGCGCGTGAACCTGGTGTCGATCTCGGGCGACGGCGTCGAGGGGTTCAAGCTGGCGAGCGATGGCGTTCGACCCCCACTTCCTTGACCTAACAGCGTCTTTCGCCCATAAGCCCGCGCTTCCGGCGCCAACCTCGGTCAGCGCCCTCTACCGCCACGACCCCCACACCTTATGTGGGACGAGGGCGGCGAGGCCCCCCGTCCACGCAATCGTGCACGGGGGTCGACTGCGTTTGGGCTAAAGGAGTTTTGCGTTGTTTGACGCGCTGACAGATCGGCTTTCGGGCGTATTTGACCGGCTCTCCGGCAAGGGCGTGCTGTCCGAGAAGGACGTCGCCGAGGTGATGCGCGAGATCCGCGTCGCCCTGCTCGAGGCCGACGTCGCGCTGCCGGTCGTCCGCGACTTCATCGCCAAGGCCACCGAGGCCGCGACGGGCGAGGCGGTGATCCGCTCGGTGCGTCCCGCCGATCAGGTGGTGAAGATCACCTACGACGGCCTGGTCGATATGCTGGGCGGCGGGAAGGAGCCTGAGGGGCTCAACATCTCGCTGAACCCGCCCACCGTGATCCTGATGGCCGGCCTGCAGGGCTCGGGCAAGACCACCACCGCCGGCAAGCTGGCCCTGCGGCTGGTCAAGGACCGTAAGAAGGTCCTGCTGGCCTCGCTCGACACCCGCCGTCCCGCCGCCATGGAGCAGCTGGGCATGCTGGCCGAGCAGGCGGGCGCCAACTTCCTGCCGATCGTCCAGGGCCAGGCTGCCCCGGACATCGCGCGCCGCGCCATGCAGGCGGCGAAGCTGCAGGGCTTCGACATCCTGATCCTCGACACCGCCGGCCGCACGACGGTCGACGAGGCGATGATGTCCGAGGCGGCCGAGATCGCGAAGATCTCCAACCCCTCCGAAACGCTGCTGGTCGCCGACGCCCTGACCGGTCAGGACGCGGTGCGCACGGCCAAGGCCTTCCATGAGCGTCTGCCGCTGACCGGCCTCGTGCTCACGCGGGCCGACGGCGATGGCCGCGGCGGCGCGGCGCTGTCGATGCGGGCCGTCACCGGCCTGCCGATCAAGTTCCTGGGCGTGTCGGAAAAGATCGACGGCCTGGACGCCTTCGACGCCGAACGCGTGGCCGGCCGCATCCTGGGTCGCGGCGACGTCGTCGCCCTGGTCGAGAAGGCCGCCCAAGAACTCGACATGGCCCAGGCCGAGGCCACGGCGCGCAAGCTCGCCAAGGGCCAGTTCGACCTCGACATGATGGCCGACCAGCTCAAGCAGATGAAGCGCATGGGCGGCATGGAAGGCATGATGGGCCTGCTGCCCGGCGTGCAGAAGATGAAGAAGCAGATCGCCGAGAGCGGTCTGAACGACAGGATGTTCGACCGCCAGGTGGCGATCATCTCGTCGATGACCAAGCAGGAGCGGAAGAAGCCCGACATCCTGGCCGCCTCGCGCAAGCGCCGCATCGCCGCCGGCGCGGGCGTCGACGTGGCCGAGGTGAACCGCCTGCTGAAACAGCACCGCCAGATGGCCGACGCCTTCAAGGCGCTGTCGAAGAACGGCGGCAAGGGCTTCGGCCAGATGGCCAAGATGCTGGGCGGCGGCAACATGGACATGGGCAAGATCGCCCAGATGACCGGCCAGCCCGCGCCCACGCCCGAGCAGATCGAAGAGATGCAGTCGAAGCTGAAAGGCCTCGGCGGTCCCGGCGGAGCCGGCGGTTTCAAACTCCCCGGACTGGGCGGCGGCGGCCTCCCACCCGGATTCAATCCCTTCAAGAAATAGCTTTCAGACCAAGGACTTAAGACAAATGCTGAAGATTCGTCTCGCCCGTGGCGGCGCCAAGAAGCGCCCCTACTACTCGATCGTCGTCGCCGACAGCCACTCGCCCCGCGACGGCCGTTTCATCGAGAAGGTGGGCTCGTACAACCCGCTCCTGAAGAAGGACGACCCGAACCGCGTCGTGCTCAAGCAGGAGCGCATCGCCGAGTGGATCGCCAAGGGCGCCCAGCCGACCGACCGCGTAGCCCGTGAACTGGGCAAGCTCGGCATCGTGAAGTGGGAAGCCGGCAACAACCCGACGAAGGCCGAGCCGGGCAAGAAGGCCAAGGAACGCGCCGAGGAGAAGGCCCAGAAGGAAGCCGACCGCGCCGCCGCCGCCGCCGAAGCCGCCGCCAACCCGCCGCCGGTCGAAGAGCCCGTCGCCGAGGAAGCCCCGGCTGCCGAAGCCGCGGCTGAAGAGGCCCCGGCCGCTGAAGCCCCCGCCGCCGAAGGCGAAGCGCAGGCCTGAGGCTGACGACGGATGGGCGCTGACTCCGACAACACGGGCGGCCTCATCCAGGTGGGTCGCGTCGCGGGCGCCTTCGGGGTCCGCGGCGAGGTCCGCATCACCAGCTTCACGGCCGAGCCGCTGGCGCTGGTGGACTACAAGACCCTGGTGCGTGAGGACGGCTCGCCCGGCCTCACGCTCACCTCGGGACGCGCGACCAAGGGCGGCGTCGTCGTCCGCGCGAAGGAAATCGAGACCCGCGAGCAGGCCGAAGCCCTGCGCGGCCTCAAGCTGTTCATTCCGAGAGACCGCCTCCCCGAGCCCGAGGAGGACGAGTTCTACGTCACCGACCTGGTCGGCCTGACCGTGCAGACGGCTGAGGGCGAGGTGCTGGGCGTCGTGAAGGCCGTCCAGGACTTCGGCGCCGGCGATCTGCTGGAGATCGCCCCCGCCGCCGGCGGCGCAAGCTGGTACCTCCCCTTCACCCGCGAGGCCGTGCCCGAGGTCCGGATCGCCGACGGCGTGGTTGTTGCGGTGCCGCCGGAAGAGGTGGAGTAGCTTTCCCTCCCTTAATGGGGAGGGACAGATCGCCGAAGGCGATCAGGGTGGGGAAGTGTGAGCCAAGCGCTGCGCTGCGCGTCTGGCGCCCTCCGTCATCGACGCAGCTTCCAGCGTCCCGACAATCTGATCCATCACCCAATCGAGTTCGTACCGCACGTCGCTGGCCCAGACTCGAAGCACCCGAAAGCCGTGTCGCTCCAGGACGCGGTCTCGAACGGCGTCGTGATCAGCCTGCCGGTCTTCGCCGTGCTGATACCCGTCGACCTCAATGACGACGCGGCGGGCGTAGCAGACGAAGTCCAGGTAGTAGCCCTTGAACGGCGCCTGACGTCGGATGTGGAAGCCCCGCTCGCGCAACCGCTTGAGCCGGCTCCAGAGGATGACCTCCGGCTCGCTCATGGCGCTGCGCATCTGCCGAGCGCGGTCGTGTTCGGGCCTCATGACCTATCATGTTCTTTATTTGTTCCGACCACAAGCGCTGAGATTGTGCCCGGACTTCCCCACCCTGCTCGCCTTCGGCGAGCTGTCCCTCCCCATTAAGGGAGGGAAATCAGGCCTTAAGCTTTCTCATACGCATCAGGCCTTCCTGGGCGCAGCTGGCCACCAGCGCGCCGTCCGAGGCGCGGTAGATGTAGCCCAGGTTGAAGCCGCGGCCGCCCGACGCCGAAGGGCTTTCCTGGGCGTACAGGTGCCACTCGTTGAAGTCGGTCGGGCGGTGGAACCACATCGCGTGGTCCAGGCTGGCCGACTGGAAGCCGGGGGTGCGCCAGGACACGCCGTGCGGGCGGATGGCGGTGCCCAGCAGACTCATGTCTGACGCATAGGCCAAGATCACCTGATGCATGTGCTGGTCCGCGCCGATCGGGTGGCGGGCCCGGAACCAGACCTGCTGGTTGGGCTCGCGCGGGTCGGGGGCGGCGCTGTCGAAACGGCCGCCGACGGTGCGCATCTCGATGGGCTGCTCCCGGTCGATCCAGTCCTCGTCGTCAGGGGCGAGGGCGGCCAGGCGCTTCCGCACCGCCGAGTCGTCCTCGACCTCGTCCCAGGGCGGCACGACGGGCTGGTCGGACTGGTGCTCATAGCCGTCCTCGGCCACCTGGAACGACGCGGCCAGGTTGAAGATCTGCTGGCCGTGCTGGACGGCGATGACCCGCCGGGTGGTGAAGCTGCCACCGTCGCGCGAACGGTCCACCTCGAAGACGATCGGCACCTTCGGGTCGCCGGGCCGGATGAAGTAGCAGTGCAGCGAGTGGCAGATGCGGTCCTCGACCGTCTCGTAGGCCGCCAGCAGCGATTGCGCGATCACCTGGCCGCCATAGATGCGGTGCCGCTGCTCCTTGTCGGGCGTCGTGCCGCGGAAGAGGTTCACCTCGAGACGCTCCAGCCCGAGCGTCTCGGCGAGTGTCACTTGGTCCATGGGGCGCCCGTAATGCTGCAACTGCGAAGGCGTTGCGCTTACGCCTGTGCCGGAAGCGGAGCAACCCTTCCCTCCCCACAAGGGGGAGGGGAATCACTTCGCCGGCTTCATCCGCATCAGGCCTTCCTGCGCGACGCTGGCGACCAGCGTGCCGTCCTCCGCGAAGATCTGCCCACGGATCAGGCCGCGGCCGTCCGAGGCCGAGGGGCTGTCGTGGACGTAGAGGTGCCACTGGTTGAAGTCGGTCGGTTTGTGGAACCACATCGCATGATCCAGCGAAGCCGACTGGAAGCCCGGGGTCTGCCAGTGGACGCCGTAAGGGCGCATCGCCGTCGACAGCAGGTTCATGTCGGACGCGTAGGCCAGGATCACCTGGTGCATGTGGGCGTCGTCGCCGATCGGCGTGCGGCAACGGAACCAGTTCTGCGACACCGGCTCCTTGGGCTTGCCGTCCAGCCAGTAGGTGCGCGCGTCCTGCGAGCGCATCTCGATCGGCGGCATCCGCGACAGCCACTTCTTCGCTTCGGGCGGCGCGTTCTTCATCATCTCGCGCATGACGTCCATCTGGTCGGGGAGCTTCGACCAGTGGGGCCCCTTGGGCATCCCGGCCTGATGGAAGAAGCCCTCCTCCGGATCCTTGAACGAGGCGGCCAGGTTGAAGATCTGCTTGCCCCGCTGCACAGCCACCACGCGTCTTGTCGTGAAGCTGCCACCATCGCGGCTACGATCGACCTCGAACACGATCGGGACGGTCGGGTCGCCGGGGCGGATAAAATAGCAATGCAGCGAGTGGCAGACACGCGCCTCGACGGTCTCATAGGCCGCGAGCAGCGACTGGGCGATCACCTGGCCGCCGAAGATGCGCCCGGGCGAGTTGTCGGGCGTGGTGCCGCGGAACAGGTTCTCCTCGATCCGCTCCAGCTGCAGCGTTTCGACCAGGGTGTCGTCCTGGCCCTCGGTCTCGGGAACTTCCGTCTGGCTCATGGCCGCCGCTTACGCGGCGGCCCGGCGCGGGGCAAGATGTTGCTTCCGCGGACGAAGCCGCCACATCCTGCGGCATGGGGGAGATGAGCGTCACCGACAGGCCGATCTGGCGCACGCCGCTCGCCGTGGCGATCGTCGCCTGGATGGTCATGGCCCTGTCCGTGACCCTTGCGGCCGCGCGCCTGATGGAGGTGACCCCCGAGGGTTCGGCGCCCATCGTCATCGCCGCCATCTACATCGTCCCGCCGCCGCTGCTGCTGGGCTGGAGCTTCTGGGCGATGCTGCGCGAACCGGTGACGGGCTGGCTGGCGCCCACCGTGCTGATGACGTTCGTCGGCGGCTTCGTGCCGCTGTTCCAGCCGCTCTTCCAGACGGGCGTTCGGCTGAACTTCGAGCAGCGTCGTCCGGCCTACGAGGCGATCGTGGCCGATGCTCAGGCCGGTCGGCTGGTGGGTGTGGGCAATCCGCAGGGCTGGGTGACCGGCGAACGCGGCGACATCCGCTTCCGCTATCGCCCGACCGACCCCGGATTCATCGACTTCGTCTGGACTCGCGCCTACGGCTTCCGCGCCGGCGTCCTCTACGACGACACCCCCTGCGTGGCCCGCAAGGGCTACAGTTGCCTCTCCCGCGGCGACCCTCTGGACGCCCGGTATTCGTACTACGCGCGGGTGTTCTGAGACTTGACGCCGGGACCTTGAGCAGCGCTCAAGACCGCCATGTCGTTCGACTGCACAGTCCTCACCATGTTCCCGGACGCGTTTCCGGGGCCGCTGGGCGTCTCCCTGATCGGGACGGCGTGGCGAGAGGCCGCGCTTTGGACGTTGGAAACAGTGGACATTCGGGCCTTTTCCACAGATAAGCGCGGCTTCCTCGACGACACCCCTGCGGGTGGCGGTCCGGGACAGGTGATGCGGGCGGATGTGATCGCCTCTGCGCTCGATAGCGTGGAGCGGCGCGGACGCGCGCTTTTGTACATGAGCGCCCGGGGTCGCCCCCTGACCCAGGCGCGCGTGAAAGAGTGGGCCCAGGCGCCTGGGCTGATCGTCCTCTGCGGGCGGTTCGAGGGGGTGGACCAGCGGGTGCTCGACGCCCGGGGGTTCGAGGAGGTCTCCGTCGGAGACGCGGTGCTCGCCGGTGGCGAGGCGGCGGCGATGGTGGCGATCGAGGCGTGCGTACGGCTGGTCCCGGGTGTGCTGGGGCAGGCCGAGAGCTTGAGTGAAGAAAGCTTCGAGGACGGGCTCCTCGAGCATCCGCAGTACACGCGACCGCGGGCGTTCGAAGGCCACGACATCCCCGAGGTGCTGCTGTCCGGGAACCACGCGCATGTTCGCAAGTGGCGCCAGGATCAGCGGGAACAGACCACGCGCGAGCGGCGACCCGATCTCTGGGCCGCCAGGACCGCCAATCAACAGGCAAAGGGCGCCCCTCCGGGAAAAGAGGGCAAGCCCAGTAAGGATGAAGACCGATGAACGTGATCGAACAGCTCCGTAAGGAAGAAGCCGACCGCCTCCTGGCCGCCCGCAAGGTTCCCGAGTTCCGTCCGGGCGACACCGTGCGCGTCAACGTGAAGATCAAGGAAGGCGAGCGCGAGCGCGTCCAGGCCTACGAGGGCGTCTGCATCGCCCGCGCCGGCCAAGGCGTCGATGAGAATTTCACCGTCCGCAAGATCTCGTTCGGCGAGGGCGTGGAGCGGGTGTTCCCGATCCTGTCGCCGATGATCGAGTCGATCGAAGTGAAGCGCCGCGGCGTCGTGCGTCGCGCCAAGCTGTACTACCTGCGCGACCGTCGCGGGAAGTCGGCCCGGATCGCCGAGCGCCAGATGTCGGCCCGTCCGACGGCCGAAGCGGCCGCCGAGCCCGCCGAAGGCTAAGCCCGAAACCAGGCTACGAAATTCAGGCGGCGGCTGGAGCGATCCAGCCGCCGCTTTGCGTTCGGGGTATTCCCGCGTCCCCTAAGGGCGGGGCACATAGCTCTCGACGTCCTGGTCGAGGCCGTCGTCCAGGCTGAGCCAGGCCACCTTCGCCGACGTCCAGATGTGGACCGTAGGCGTCAGCGCATCGCGGTCGTCACAGGTGGCGACGCCCACGCCGATCCGCGCCGGCGCGTCGTTCGGGCAGCTGAACAGCGGCGTGCCGCAACGGGCGCAGCTGCGGCGCACGACCCGCGGCGACGTCTGCGCGCGGGTGGTCTCGCCGGACCATTCGAACGCCTCGGCCAGGAAGATCGCGCGGGCGAAGAACGGCGCGCCGGTCCAGCGCTGGCACAGCCGGCAGTGGCAGACCCGAACATTGGCCGGCTCCGACGTCGCCCGCCACCGAACCTGGCCGCACAGGCAGCCGCCCTCGTAGGGCGCGCTCACGCCACATCGCCGGCGTAGGCGGCGAACTCTTTCGCCAGATGGTCGAACATCAGGCGCATGCGCGGCGACCCGCGCAGCGTCTCGTGCATGCAGATCCAGATGGGCAGGGTGAACCCGAACAGCTCCGGGGCGACGGGGACGAGGCCCGATCGGCGCGCGATCTGGATCTGGCACACCCCGATGCCGACGCCGGCGCGCATCGCGGCCAGCTGGGCCACATCGTTGTCGGTGCGATACGAGAAGAGATCGCGGGTCACGGGCCGGTCCAGGCCGCCGCCGATGGCCAGGCCATCGACGATCTCGGGGAAGGCCCGGTCGAAGCCGATCAGGGTGTGCTTCTGAAGGTCTTCGAAACTGGTCGGGACGCCGTGCGCCTCCAGGTACTCCGGCGTCGCGTGGAACCCCAGCCGTAGGTCGCCCACCTTCTTGGCGACGAGGCTGTTCTGGGTGGGACGCGCCATCCGCACGGCCACGTCGGCGTCGCGACGGGTCAGGTCGGCGTTCTTGTTGTCCAGCGCCAGTTCGACGTCGATGCCGGGGTGGGCCCTGCGGAAGCTGGCCATCATCGGCGGGATGACCTCGATGCCCACGATCTCGCTGACCGTGACGCGCACCACCCCGCCCTCGCCGCTGACCAGCCCATCGATGTCGCGCGCGGCGGTCGCGGCGGCGGCGGCCATGTCGCCCAGGTGCTGGCGGAAGGCCAGGGCCAGGTCGGTGGGTTGCAGGCCGCGCGGGCTGCGCAGGAACAGCGGCGCCCCCAGCTGGCGCTCCAGCTGGTCGATGTGTCGGCCCAGGGTGGGCTGGGTCAGCCTTCGGATACGCGCGGCGGCCGAGAAGCTGCCCGCTTCCAGCACCGCGTGAAGGCTTTGCAGAAGGTCCCAGTCGGGCGTTGCGGCCATACGAGAACGAATATCTGTTCTGCGGGCAAAGGCAATTCCGTCGGGCCGTGTCCGGGCGCACCTCTGATCGACAAGAGGAGCCCGCCATGACCACACCCCGCCAAGCTCTCGTCATCGGCGCCACCGGCGGCGTCGGCGGCGCGATCGCCGATCGCCTGCTGGCGGACGGCTGGCAGGTGCGCGCCATCAATCGCGATCCCGCCACCGCCGCGCAGCGTTCGGGTCGTTCGGGCCTGGAGTGGGTCCGCGGCGACGCCATGGTCCAGGCCGACGTCGTGGCGGCCGCCCAGGGCTGCGAGATCATCGTCCACGGCGCCAACCCGCCCGGCTACAAGAACTGGGCCGGCCTCCAGATGCCGATGATCCGCAGCACCATTGCCGCGGCTCAGGCCACGGGCGCGCGCATCCTCTTCCCGGGCACGGTCTACAACTATGGTCCCGACGCTTTCCCGCGCATCGACGAGCGCTCGCCCCAGACTCCGCGCTCGCGGAAGGGCGCGATCCGGGTGCGGATGGAGCAGGCGCTGCGCGATGCCGGCGTCCCGGTCCTGATCGTCCGCTGCGGCGACTTCTTCGGCCCCCGGCCCGGCAACAACTGGCTGAGCCAGGGGATCGTGCGTGCGGGGCGCCCGATCACCTCGGTGATGGCGCCGGGGCCGATGGATGTCGCCCATACCTGGGCCTATCTGCCCGACGTGGCCGAGACCTTCGTGCGCCTGCTGGACACCGACCTCGGCGCCGTCGAGGTGGTCCAGATGAAAGGCCATGAGATCACCGGGCGGGAACTGGTCGCGGGCCTCGAGGCCGCTGCGGGCCGCAAGCTCAAGGTCAACCGGCTGCCCTGGCCGGCGCTGATGCTGGCGGCCCCGTTCAACGAGAGCCTCCGCGAGATGCTGGAGATGCGCTACCTCTGGAACGAGCCCGTGCTGCTGGACGACACCGCCCTGGTCGCCCGCCTGGGCGCCGAGCCCCGCACGCCCCTGGTCGAGGCCCTGCGCACCGCGCTGGCCGGTCAGTCTTCCCTCCCCGTCGGGGAGGGACAGCTCGCCGGAGGCGAGCAGGGTGGGGGAGTGTCGATCCTCCCCGCCATCTGAGTCGGGACCACACTTCCCCACCCGGGCGGCTGCGCCGCCTGCCCCTCCCCGACAGGGAGGGAAGGGCGCGGCGCTTGGGGAAGAATTTTGCGCCGATCTCAACCCCGATGCGGCGCCGCAGCACTAGACTTGCGCCCGGGGGCCGACCTACATGCGGCCCATGCCCGGCAAGACCCTTTACGACAAGATCTGGGACGCTCACGTCGTCGACACGCCTGAAAGCAAGGGCGGGGGGGACGGCGAGGCGATCCTCTACATCGACCTGCACCTGATCCACGAGGTGACCACCCCGCAGGCGTTCGCGGGCCTTCGCGCCAACCGCCGCGCGGTGCGCCGCCCCGACCGTACGCTGGCGGTGGCTGACCACAATGTGCCGACCGAGGGCCAGGCCCTGGGCGTCGACGCCGTCGCCGACGAGGAGGCCCGCCTGCAGCTGCAGACGCTGGGCAAGAACGTCGAGGACTACGGGATCGAGTACTTTCCGATGGGCGATATCCGCAACGGCATCGTCCACGTGGTGGGGCCCGAACAGGGCCGCACCCAGCCGGGCATGACCATCGTCTGCGGCGACAGCCACACCTCGACCCACGGCGCGTTCGGCGCCCTCGCGCACGGGATCGGCACGTCCGAGGTCGAGCACGTTCTGGCCACCCAGACGCTGCGCCAGAAGAAGGCGAAGAACTTCCGCGTCCGCATCGAGGGCGAGGCGGCGGCGGGCGTCGGCGCCAAGGACTTCGCCCTGGCCGTGATCGGCGAGATCGGCACCGCCGGCGGCACCGGCTATGTCATCGAGTACGCCGGCTCGGCCGTGCGGGCGCTGTCGATGGAAGGCCGCATGACGCTGTGCAACCTCACCATCGAGGGCGGCGCGCGGGCGGGCCTGGTCGCGCCCGACGAGACCACCTTCGAATACCTCAAGGGCCGCCCCGCCACGCCCAAGGGCGGCGGCTGGGAGATGGCCCTCAGCTACTGGAAGACCCTGTTCACCGATGACGACGCGGTGTTCGACCGGGAGGTCGTCATCGACGCCGCCGCCATCGCGCCGACCGTCACCTGGGGCACCAGCCCCGAGGACGTGGTCGCGGTGACCGGCAAGGTGCCCTCGCCCGACAGCTTCGCTACGCCCGACAAGCGCGCCTCGGCCGTCCGGGCGCTCGAGTACATGGGCCTGGAAGCCGGCCAGCCGATCACGGAGGCGAAGATCGACGTGGTCTTCATCGGCTCGTGCACCAACAGCCGCATCGAGGACCTGCGCATCGCCGCGAAGATCGCCGCCAAAGCCTTGGAGGGTGGCCGCCAGGTCGCCCCGGGCGTCCGCGCCATGGTCGTTCCGGGCTCCGGCCTCGTGTCGGCCCAGGCCGAGCAAGAGGGCCTGGACGAGATCTTCCGGGCCGCCGGCTTCGAATGGCGCGAACCGGGCTGCTCGATGTGCTTAGGGATGAACCCCGACCGTCTGACGCCCGGCCAGCGCTGCGCGTCGACGTCCAACCGCAACTTCGAAGGCCGCCAGGGCCGCGGCGGCCGCACCCACCTGATGAGCCCCGCCATGGCCGCCGCCGCCGCCATCGCCGGCCACATCGTGGACGTGCGCGACTATCTCTGAGGAGCTGCGAATGATCACCGCTCTCGACCACGTCGCCCTCGTCGTCCGCGACCTCGACGCCGCCGTCGACGGCTACACGCGCATGCTGGGCGTCGCGCCGAACTGGATCGGCCGCGGCGGCGGCGTGCGCCAGGCCTGGTTCCAGTTTCCGAACATGGCCCTGGACGTGATCGCGCCTGAGGGCGAGGGCGCGTTCGCCGACGGCATGCGCGCCCATCTGGACGCCAGGGGCGAGGGGCAATGGGCGGTGGCGTTCACAGCCGAGAACATTGAGGCGTTCGCCACCCTGCTGACCCGCCGCGGTCTTCCGACCACGACGCCGGCGCCCGTCAGCACCACGGCCGACGACGGCCGCACGCGCACCTGGCTGGGCGCCAACATCTCGGCCAAGTCCACGGGGGGCCTGCAGTATCTGCTGATTGCTCCGCCCACCGACGGCGCGTGGCCGCTGTCGGAACCGACCGGCCCCGGTCCGATCGCCAAGCTGGACCACGTGGTCGTCACCAGCGGCAACGTCGACCGCGCGCTGGGCGTCTACGGCGCCAAGCTGGGCCTCGACCTGCGCCTCGACCGCGAGAACCCGCAGTGGAACGCGCGCCAGCTGTTCTTCCGCTGCGGCGACGCCGTCTTCGAGATGGCCGCCAAGGTGGGCGAGCCCGACCTGGAGGCGCTTGCCAAGCCCGACCGCTGGGGCGGCCTGGCCTGGCGAGTCACCGATCCCGACGCCGCCCAGGCCCGCATCGCCGCCGCCGGCTTCAACGTCTCGGAAGTCCGCGCGGGCCGAAAGCCGGGCACCAAGGTCTTCACCGTCCGCGACGCGCCCGCCGGCGTGCCCACGATCATGATGAGCGCCGAACCCAGGCTGGAAACCGCGTGAAGGCTCTGGGCCTCGCCATTGCGCTGGCCGTCGCGCCCGCTGCCGCCTGGGCGGTCGACCTTCCGGTGAAGCTCGGGGGCGGCGCGACCTGGATCCAGACCAGCATCCACACGCGGACGGACGTCCGTGACGGCGCCACCCGCGCCACGACCGCCACCAGCGTGATCAAGGCCACCTACCGCAAGGACGGCGACGCCGGCACGCTGCGCCAGGAGTTCGTGTCGTTTGATATCGAGGGTATCGGCGGCGAGCAGCGCAAGGCGCTCACGACGCAGGCCGGGATGATCTATCCGGCGGTGCTGGACGTGGACGAGGCGTTGCTGCCGACGCGGGTGCGCGACTGGGATCGGATACGCGAACTGATCTTCAAGGCCGCTGCGGCCGCAGGCCCGCAGGATCCCCGCGTGGTCGAGGGCATGCGGGCGATGTTCGGCGGCATGACGGATGCGCAGGCCGCCACGCTGTTCCGCGAGCAGGGCCTCGTCGCCCTGGGCCAGGGCACAGACCTGGAGATCGGGACGGCGCGCACCTACGACAGCGAGGTCCCCAACACCATGGGTGGTCCGCCGATCAAGGCGTCGGGCGCCTTCCGCCTCGAGTCGATCGACAAGGCCAAGGGCGTGGCGCGGGTGACATGGTCGCAGACGCCCGATCCGGCCTCGCTGGCCGCCAGCCTCAAGATCTCGATCGACGCGATGCTCGCCCGGGTGGCGCCGGACAAGCAGGAAGAGGCCAGGGCGCAGTTCGCGACCATGACGATGCAGCGCGAGGAGGGCTGCCGCTACGAGATCGACATCAAGACCGGTCTCGCCACGACGACCGACTGCACCGTCGAGATCAAGACCGGCCTCAAAGGCCAACTGGCGCAGCGCACGGAGCGCTGGGTCATCACCCAAACCCCGCCGGAATACCCCTGATGGAAGCCTTCACCCGTCTCGACGCCGCCGCGGCCCCGCTGCCGCTGGCCAACATCGACACCGACCAGATCATCCCGAAGCAGTTCCTCAAGACGGTGGAGCGGGCGGGGCTGGCCAAGGGCCTGTTCTACGACTTCCGCTTCGACGAGCAGGGCGTGGAGAAGCCCGACTTCGTGCTGAACCAGCCGGCCTACAAGAACGCGGGCGTCCTGATCACCGGCGACAACTTCGGCTGCGGATCGTCGCGCGAGCATGCGCCGTGGGCGCTGATGGACTTCGGCATCAAGGCGGTGGTGGCGACCAGCTTCGCCGACATCTTCTACAACAACTGCTTCCAGAACGGCCTGCTGCCCGTGGTGCTCAAGGCCGAGCAGGTGGCCCAGCTGATGGACGAGGCCCGCGGCGGCAATCACGTGGTCTCGATCGACCTGGAGACCCAGACCGTGACCTCGCCTTCGGGCGCCGTGTTCAGCTTCGAGATCGACCCCCAGCGCAAGCAGAAGATGCTCCAGGGCCTGGACGCCATCGGCGAGACGCTGCAGGCCGCCGGCTCCATCGACACCTACGAGATGAAGCGCGCGCTGAGCCAGCCGTGGCTGGAGGGCGCGTGACCATCATCATCGCCGGCACGGTCCGCGTCCCGCCCGAGAATGCCCAGGCGCTGCTGCCGCACATGGAACGCCAGCTGGCGGCCAGCCGGGCCGAGGACGGCTGCGTCACCTATTCCTACGGCTTCGATGTCGAGGACCCCGGCCTGATCCGAGTGTTCGAGGTCTGGCGCGACCAGGCCGCCGTGGACGCCCACTTCAAGGCGCCGCATCTGCCCGTCTGGCGGGCCGCCGGCGCCGAGCTTGGGGTTTTCGATCGCAGGCTCAGCCTGTACGAGGTCGCCTCCGAGCGCGCCCTCTAGCTTCAGGACTTCCCATGACCGACCTCCTCCTCCTGCCCGGCGACGGGATCGGGCCGGAAGTGACCGCGCAGGTGCGCCGCGTGGCCGAGGCGCTGACGCCAGATCTGACCCTGGACGAGCGCCCCTTCGGCGGGACCAGCTACGACCAGCTGGGGACGCCGCTGGCCGATGGGACGCTGGCCGCCGCGAAGGCGTCGCGCGCGGTGCTGATGGGCGCCGTCGGCGGGCCGCAGTGGGCCGGGGTTCCGCGCGACAAGCGCCCCGAGGCGGGGCTCCTGAACCTGCGCGCCGGCATGAACGTCTTCGCCAACCTGCGCCCGGCGCTGTGCTTCGGCCCGCTGGCCGACGCCTCCAGCCTGAAGCGGGAGCTGGTGGAAGGCCTCGACTTCATGTTCGTCCGCGAGCTGACGGGCGGCATCTACTTCGGCAAGCCGCGCTACATCGAGGACCTGCCCGGGGGCGGCAAGCGGGCCGTGGACACCCAGGTCTACACCACCGCCGAGATCGAGCGCGTGTCGCGCGTGGCCTTCGAGCTGGCCCGCGGCCGGCGCAACAAGGTGGCCAGCGCCGAGAAGTCGAACGTGATGGATTCCGGCCTGCTCTGGCGCGAGGTCGTCACCGACCTGCACAAGCGCGAGTACGCCGACGTCGAGCTGACCCACATCCTGGCCGACAACGCCGCGATGCAGATCGTGAAGGCGCCCAAGCAGTTCGACGTGCTGCTGACGGACAACCTGTTCGGCGACATCCTGTCGGACGCCGCGGCCCAGCTGACCGGCTCGCTGGGCATGCTGCCCTCGGCGGCGCTGGGCGAGCCGGGGACGCCGGGCCTCTACGAGCCAATCCACGGCTCGGCGCCCGACATCGCGGGCCAGGGCGTGGCCAATCCCCTGGCGGCGATCCTGTCGTTCGAGATGGCGCTGCGCTGGTCGCTGGATCGCGCTGCCGACGCGGACCGGCTGTTCGCGGCGGTGAACACGGCGCTGGAGGCCGGCGCCCGCACGCGCGACCTGGGCGGGACGCTGTCGACCGTGGAAATGGGCGACGCGGTGCTGAAGGCGCTCTCCCTCCCTTGATGGGGAGGGACAGGCCGCTGTCCTGCCCGGATAGAGAGGTGACAGACCAGCCCGGATAGAGGGGTAACAGTTCTCGCTTTGGGGGCTGTGCGATGCCGTGGCTTGAGGCGTTCGCGATGGATCAGCGTCTTCGGTTTGTGGGTGAGTGTCTGGCGGGCGAGGCTTCGATGACGGAGCTTTGCGAGGCGTACGGGATTAGCCGGCGCGTGGGCTACAAGTGGCTGGGTCGGTATGCGGCGGAGGGTCCGGCGGGGCTGGCGGATCGCTCGCATGCGCCGTTGAGGCATGGCCGCTCGACGTCGCCGGAGTTGGCTGAGAAGATCGTGGAGTTGCGGCGGGCGCGGCCGCACTGGGGGCCGCGCAAGATCGTGGCGCGGCTGGAAGCGCTGCATCCGGACCTGGCGTGGCCTTCGCACTCGACGGCCGACGAGATCCTGCGCAAGGCGGGGCTGGTGAAGGGCCGGCGGCTTCGGCGGCGGGCGCCGGTGCGGGCTGGAGCGCTGGTGACGCCGGAGCGGCCCAATCAGGTGTGGGCGGTGGATCACAAGGGTTGGGTGCGACTGGGCGACGGGTCGCGCTGCGAGCCGCTGACGCTGGCGGACGCCTACAGCCGCTTCCTGCTGACGGTCTCGGCCGGCGGCGGGACGTCGGCGGCCGAGGCGCGGCCGGTGATGGAGCGGGCCTTCCGCACCTATGGTCTGCCGCAGGTGATCCGCTCCGACAACGGCCCGCCCTTCGCCACCGCCAGCCCCACGGGCCTCTCGGCGCTGTCGGTCTGGTGGATCAAGCTGGGCATCCAGCCCGAGCGCATCCTTCCTGGCCGGCCGCAGGAGAACGGTCGCCTGGAGCGCCTGCATCTCACCCTGCTCGAGACGCTCTCGCCGCCGGCCGCCGATCGAAAGGCTCAGGCCCGGCGCTTCGCCGCCTTCCGCGCGGAGTACAATCACGACCGGCCTCATCAGGCGCTCGACCAGCTCACCCCCGCCCGGTTCTACAGCCCCTCGCCCCGGCCCATGCCCCGCCGCCTTCCGGAGCCCGAGTACGGATCAGACCTCGCGGTCCGCAAGGTGCGCACCACCGGCGAGATCAAGTGGCGCGGCGAACTCGTCCAGATCAGCCACGCCCTCGCCGGCGAGGGCGTGGCTATCGAGGAGATCGACCACGGCTGGCGCGTCTGGTTCTACCGCCAACCCATCGGCCTCATCGATCCACACGGCCGCAAACTGTTACCTATCCAACCGGGCTAATCTGTTACCCATCAATCCGCTAGACACCGCGAAGCGGCCAGGGTGAGGGAGTGTCGATCCTCCCCACCCTCTGAGTTCTGGCCCCGACTTCCTCACCCTGGCCGCTGGCGCGGCCTGTCCCTCCCCATCAAGGGAGGGATAGCCGCCAGGTCTCGGACACCTCGGGCTTGCCGAAGTCGTCGTGCACCCAGGTCTTCTCCAGTTCGAAGCCCCGGGCCGCGTAGATCGCCCGCGCGGCGGTCAGCACCTCGTGGGTCCAGAGCACGATCTCGCGGTAGCCCGTCTCGCGGGCAAAGCTGATGCATTCGTCCACCAGCCGCTGGCCCAGCTTCTCGCCGCGCGCGGCAGCCTCGACCATCAGCAGGCGCAGGCGCGCCACGCCCGGCTCGGCGTCCTTGACGATGAACACCGATCCCACGCGCTCGCCGCCGCGCTCGGCGATCCAGCAGCGCTCCATCTCGGGGTCGAAGTTGTCGAGGAAGTCGGCGCAGATCCGCGCCGTCACCGCCTCGATCTTCGGCGCCCAGCCGTAGGTGACGCCGTAGAACACGCCATGGCGCTCGGTGACCCAGCCCATGTCGCCGGTCTGGTGGCCGCGCAGCACGATCGGCGGCTTGTCTGTTCGTGGCTGCATCAGGGTCTGGGCGGTGTCGAGCGCGCCCGCCAGCCGCGCCTTGTCGGGCGCCGAAAGCCCGCCGATCAACTCGTGGACGCGGTCGATGGTCCGGGCGTTCAGGTCGGCGAAGTAGGCCTGGCCGCGCGGTGTCAGGCGGAGCGTGACGCTGCGCCCGTCGCTGTTCGAGCGCCGACGTTCCAGCATCCCGTCGCGCTCCAGCTTCGACATCATCCGGCTCAGATAGCCGGCGTCCAGGTCCAGCGCGGCGGCGATGGCGGACGGCGTGACCATCTCGCCGTGGCTGATCTCGTACATCACCCGGTTCTCGGCCAGGGTGTAGGGCCCACCGAGATAGCCGCGCTCCAGCACGCCGATGGCGCGCGTGTAGAAGCGGCTGAAGCGCCGGACGGCGGCGACGGTGTCGAGGGCTTCGCTCATGTCTCCAATGCACGGCAATTGATTGACTGAGTCAACTATATCCAGATCTGGCCGGGTAGGCTGGCGTTAAGCGACTTGCGGCAGACTGGGGCCGTGATCGAGGATCAGGACGAGTCCGCGCCCAAGAAGCCGCACCGCCGCGCCGGCGACGCGGACGTGCTGGCGCTCGCCGAAAGCCTGCTGCTCACCATCCAGAACACCTTCGACCGCGGCGACCTCGAGGTCTTCAAGACGGTGGTCGAGAGCTATCCCGACGTGGGCCGCGATGGCGCGGGCGACGTGGTGGCCAGCCTGATCGGCCTGCTGGACGATTTCCTCGACCAGGAGACCTGCGATCGCATGGCCATCGCGGTGCATATGCGCGCCTGGCGCTTCATGGTCAGCCGCAAGCCCGACAAGGCCGAGCGGACGCGCATCCTCAAAGGCCTGAGCGATGTGCGCGACGTCTACGCGACGGCCGGCGCCGCCTGACCCGTTGACGCCCGTGCGCCGGGCCCCACATCGTGGGGCCAAGCCCGGAGGAAGCCCCGTGTCGTCATCGTACTGGCTCGTGAAGTCCGAGCCGTCCACCTACAGCTACGCCGACCTGGAACGCGACGGGAAGACCGTATGGGACGGCGTGCGCAACTTCACGGCCCGTGGCCACCTCAACGAGATGAAGGTGGGCGACCCGGTGTTCTTCTACCATTCACAGGACGGCAAGGCGGTCGTCGCCATCGCCGAGGTGTCCCGGGAGGCCTTCCCCGACGCCAGCGATGAAACCGGCCGCTTCGTGGCGGTCGAACTGAAGCCCAAGCGGGCCTTGAAGTCCCAGGTCACGCTGGAGGCCATGAAAGCCAACCCGGCGCTGGCCGACCTGAAGATGATCCGCCAGGGCCGCCTGTCGGTCTCGCCGGTCACGCCGGACGAGTGGCGGGCGATCCTGAAGATGGCCGGGGAATAGGCTCAGCCCGGGAAGATCGTCATCTGGGTCTGGATCACCAGGGCCAGCAGCTTGCCGTCGGCGTTGGTGATGCGGGTCTGCCAGACCGACGAGCGGCGGCCCACGTGCAGCGGCGTGGCCTCGCCCTCGAGGGTCGAGCCCACCGGGGCGCCGCCCAGGAAGTTGGTCTTGCTTTCCAGGGTCGTCGTTCGCGCGCCGTCGGCCAGGTTCATCACCGCGCCGGTCGCGCCCAGGGCGTCGGCGAAGGCCATGTACGCGCCGCCGTGGCAGATGCCGCCCGCGGTGCAGAGGTCCTCGCGCACGACCATGCGGCCGCGCACGCGGTCCTTCGTCCGCTCCAGAACCTCGACGCCCATCAGGTCGGAAAACGGCATGCCGGTGGTCATGGATGAATCCTCCTCGCGTCGCGGACGGTTTAGGCGCCGCGCCCGCACATGGCCATGACCCCATAGGTCATAGACGTCATGCAGCCGGCGTCCGCGAGCCGTTCGAGAGCCAATCTGATGAGGTCTTGAGGATCGCTCGGTTGCACTGCGGGACGGCAGGGCGTAACGGGACGCTCCCCAAGTTTTAGGAGACGACCGATGGGTTATCGGGTCGCCGTCGTGGGCGCCACGGGCAACGTGGGCCGCGAGATGCTGAACATCCTCGAGGAAGTGAACTTCCCCGTCGACAAGATCCACGCGATCGCGTCGCGCCGCTCCATCGGCGTCGAGGTCTCGTTCGGCGAGAAGATCATCAAGTGCGAGGACGTGGAGCAGTTCGACTTCTCCACCGTCGATCTCGTGCTGATGAGCGTGTCCGGCAGCTTCTCCAAGGAATGGTCGCCGAAGATCGGCGCCGCCGGCCCCATCGTCATCGACAACTCGTCGGCCTGGCGGATGGACCCCGACGTGCCGCTGGTGGTGCCGGAAGTGAACCCCGACGACGTCGAGTGGGCCAACAAGAAGAACATCATCGCCAACCCCAACTGCTCGACCGCCCAACTGGTGGTGGCGCTGAAGCCGCTGCACGACCTGGCCAAGATCAAGCGCGTGGTTGTGTCGACCTACCAGTCGGTGTCGGGCGCCGGCAAAGAGGGCATGGACGAGCTGTGGGACCAGACCAAGGGCGTCTTCGTACTGGGCGCCCCGCCGCCCAAGAAGTTCCCCAAGCAGATCGCCTTCAACGTCATCCCCTTCATCGGCGCGTTCAACGAGGACGGCTACACCGACGAAGAAGCCAAGATGTGGAACGAGACCCACAAGATGATCGACCCGGCGATCAAGCTGACGGTCACATGCGTGCGCGTGCCCGTCATGGTGGGCCACTCCGAGTCGGTGAACATCGAGTTCCACAATCCGATCGACGAAGACGAGGCCCGCGACCTCCTGCGCGAGAGCCCCGGCCTGAACGTGATCGATAAGCGCGACTCCACCGGCTACATCACGCCGAAGGAGGCCCAGGGCGAGTTCCCGGTCTACGTCAGCCGCATCCGCAAGGACCCGACGGTCGACCACGGCCTGAACCTCTGGGTGGTCGCCGACAACCTGCGCAAGGGCGCGGCCCTCAACGCCGTCCAGATCGCCGAGCTGCTCCACGCCCGCGGCCTGATCAAGCAAAAGGCGCTCGCCTAGGATGTCTCCGGTGTCGGCGCCCGGCGGAGACAACCGCCTGGCGCTCGGCGCGGGGCTCTCCTGCTATCTCATCTGGGGCTTCGTGCCCCTGGTCTTCCAGGCCATCGGCGCGCTGGGCGTCGGGCCATGGGAGATCCTGGCCCACCGCATCGTCTGGAGCATCCCGACGGCGGCGCTGTTCGTCTGGCTGGCCCGGCAGGGCCCGCAGGCGATGGCGGTGCTGCGCCAGCCCAGGACTCTGGCCTGGCTGTTTCTGTCGTCGCTGCTGATCGCCACGAACTGGGTGGTCTTCATCTGGGCCGTGACGTCGGGCCGGCTGCTGGAGAGCAGCCTCGGCTACTACATCAACCCGCTGGTCAGCATGGCCGCCGGCGCGCTGCTCTTCCGCGAGCGGATCGACCGGATCGGCATGGCCGCCATCGCGCTGGCCCTGGTCGGCGTGACCGTCCAGGCCATTGCCCTCGGGCATCTGCCCTGGGTGTCGCTGGTGCTGGCCTTCAGCTTCGGCGGCTATGGCGTGGTGCGCAAACAGGTCGCGGCCGACGCCCAGACCGGCTTCCTGGTCGAGACCCTGCTCGTGGGGCTGGTGGCCGCAGGCTACATCGCCTGGCAGGCGGGCCAGCCGGGCGCGAGCCACTTCTCCGATCCGGTCACCGCGGCCTGGCTGATCGCCTGCGGCCCGATCACGGCGATCCCGCTGGTGCTGTTCTCCTGGGCCGCGCGTCGCGTGCCGCTGTCGGTGATGGGCTTCATGCAGTTCCTCTCGCCCACCATCAGCTTCTTCATCGGCCTGTTGCAGGGCGAAGCCTTCACGCCGTTGCGCGCCCTGTCGTTCGCCTTCATCTGGGGCGGGGCGGCCGTATTCCTGTACGGCGCATGGCGCCGGTCGCGGGTCATCCAGGCGCAGATCGACGCGGCGACCCAGTAGAACCTCTTCCCTCCCTTGATGGGGAGGGACGAGCCGCGTCAGCGGCCAGGGTGAGGGAGTGTCGATCCTCCCCGACCCCACAGTTCTGACCTCTACCGCCTCACCCTGATCGCTCCGCGATCTGTCCCTCCCCATCAAGGGAGGGAGGGGCCATGCGCAAACGCATAGCGATCAGGCGAATTCGCTGATCTGTGCAGTGTTCAGATGCTGGTAGATAGAGGTTGTCCACACGGACGGCCCCGCTCCCCCGGGGCTCCCCACCAGAACCTGAAGGACCACGCTCATGACCCTCTCGCAAATCGAACGCCAAGCCGACCGCCTCGCCCCCGTCGCCCTGCTGGTCATCGGCCTGTTCACGGCCTTCGCGACCGCCGGCCTCGGCATCTGAACCCCGTCCGATCTCGACCTTCGGACAAGGGCCCTTCGGGGCCCTTTTTCGTTTTCCCTCCCCGCCGTGGAAGGAGATGCGCAAACGCATAGCCGTCAGGCGAAATCGCTGATCTATGCAGTGTTCAGATAGTGCTAGAACCAGCTTGTCCAAACGGACACCCCCGCTCCCCCGGGGGCCACCAAGACCAAGGACCACACCAATGACCTTCGCCCGCTTCGAAGCCTCCTTCGACCGTTTCGCCCCGATGTTCCTGATGGCGCTGGGCCTGTTCGCCGCCGTCTCGACCGCCGGCCTCGGCATCTGATCTCACGTCCGACCCAGACCATTCGGACGAGGGCCCTTCGGGGCCCTTTTTCGTTTTCCCTCCCTTGATGGGGAGGGACAGGCCGCGCCAGCGGCCAGGGTGAGGGAGTGGCGATCCTCACCGACCTCAGCACTTAGGCCCACACCGCCTCACCCTGATCGCTTCGCGATCTGTCCCTCCCCATCAAGGGAGGGAAGCGTAGGCCGCTTCGATCAGCCGCTTCGGCCGCGTGTCACCCATCAGGGCCACGCCCTGTTTGTTCATTGTGTAGGCCCCGCCCAGCCGCCGCTCGGGATCGGCGAAGGCGCACGATCCGCCCCATCCCGAATGACCGAAGCTCTGCGTCCCCGGCCCCCAGGGGAAGTTGATCTCATTCCTCATGAACCCCGCGGCCCAGCTCATCACATAGGGCAGAACCAGATCCTGGCCGCGGATGCGCTCGCGGCTGGCCTCGGCGATCAGGGCCGGCGACAGGATCTCGCCGCCGTCCAGCCAGCCGTCGTTGGCCAGCGCGCCCATCAGCTTGGCGAAAGCCTCGGCGGTGGCGTAGCCGTTGGTGGACGGCACCTCCATGCGCCGGTAGTCGGCCCCCGCCTTGCCGGCCGCCGACGACCAGGGCGCCAGGAAGGCTGCCCGCGTCGCGTCGTTGATCTCGCCGAAGTCGGGCAGCGCGCTGGGCCGCACCAGTTCCGCCACGCGATGTTCGTGTTCGGCGGGCAGCCCCACCCAGAGGTCCAGGCCGAATGGGCCGCCGATGTCCTCGCGGAACGCCGTGCCGATGGTGCGTCCGTCGACGCGGCGGAAGATCTCGCCGGCGACATAGCCCACCGTCACGGGGTGATACCCACTGGCGCTGCCCGGCGGCCACATCGGCGCCATGGCGGCCAGACGCGTGCAGATCGCGTCCCAGTCGACCCAGAGGCCGGGGTCCATCGGCTCGGGGAAGCCCGGCAGGCCCGCCTGATGCGAGATCGCCTGCTCGATGGTCACCGCGCTCTTCCCGGCCTGGGCGAACTCGGGCCAGACGCTGGCGACGGTCTGGCCGTAGTCCAGCCGCCCAGCGTCCACCAGCCGCGCGATCATCAGGGCCGACACCGACTTGGTGGTCGAGAACACCGGGACCAGCGTGTCCTCGCCGAAGGGGACGGTCCGCTTGCGATCGGACCAGCCGCCCATCAGGTCCAGCACCACCTCGCCGTCCTCGACGAGGGTGAAGCGGGCGCCCAGCTCGTCTCCGGCCTCGAACGCCCGGGCGAAGACGTCCTTGACGCCCGCGAACCGGGCGGGCGCGAAACCTGTGATGTCGACCATGAACCTGGACCGTGGGCCGTTCTGCGAAGCCGCGTTGTCCCGGCATATACCGTTCCACGGCCGACACGACAGCCGCCGATGCGCGGCGCCGTCAGAGGACCAGGGTCCGGACCTCGACGTCGGGGTTCGCCAGCCGGTCGGCGATGCCGACGATGGGCAACTCGGTGGCGCGCCAGGCGCGGGCGGCTTCGACCGCCATCCGGGCCGCACGCGCCGCGCGGTGGGCGGCGTCGCGAGGCGCCAGGCCCTCGACGAGGCCGGCGCCGAAGCTGGCCGTGACCAGGTCTCCGGTGCCGTTGGGGGCGCTCTCCTGACGTGGATGCGCGAACAGCACCGCCTGGTCGGCGTCGACATACAGCAGGCCGATCTCGCCGGGATCGGCCGGCGCCGAGGTGATCAGCGCCGGCCGGCCCAACGCGCGGGCGGCGTCTCTCGCCTGGGCCAGCGTCTCGACCGGCCTGTCGGTCAGGAAGCCCAGCTCCCACAGGTTGGGCGTGATCCAGTCGGCGAGGGGCACGAGCCGCTCCTCGACCTGCTCGGCCACCTCGTATTTCACGTAGAGGCCCTTGGGTGCGTCGCCCAGGATCGGATCGACGATGACCAGCGGGCGCTTGGCCCCGCCGTTCTGGCCCGTCCGCTCGGCGTCCCGGACCCGCTCGATGACCCCGGCGGCGATCTCCACCTGCTCGGGGTCGGAGAAGTGCCCGGTGATGATCAGGTCGACCATGCCGAACAGCGCGTCGGCCTCGATGTCGCCCAGCATGCGCCGGAAGACGTCGGGCTGTGTGATCTCGCCCTTGCCGCCCCGGGCCGGCGTGCGGCCGAACATCACCGTGGGCGCCAGCACCGGATCGATCTTGTGCGCGGCCAGCACATACTGCTGCGCCGCCCCGCCGATCCGCGAGGCCGCGACGAACGATGAGAGGATCAGGGCGAGCGGCACAGCCTTCGGCCCTAGCTCAGATAACATGGCGCTGCCAGAAGATTTCTACTGGGGATGGTAAACGTGGCCGCGATTTCCACCACCAGTGGTGGCGTCGCGAGACGCAAAAAGGGGCGGGCCTTGCGGCGCCGCCCCTCGTCGTTCCGGCGATGCGGTTCGCCTAGTAGCGATAGTGCTCGGGCTTGAACGGGCCCTGCTGGGTCACGCCGATGTAGTCGGCCTGCTCCTTGGACAGCGTCGTCAGCTGGGCGCCCAGCTTCTCGAGGTGGAGCATCGCCACCTTCTCGTCGAGGTGCTTGGGCAGCGTGTAGACGCGCTTCTCGTACTTCGCGCCGTTCACCCACAGCTCGATCTGGGCCAGCGTCTGGTTGGTGAAGGACGCGCTCATCACGAACGACGGGTGGCCCGTGGCGTTGCCCAGGTTCACCAGACGGCCTTCCGACAGCACGATGATCTTCTTGCCGTCCGGGAATTCCACGTGGTGGACCTGCGGCTTGATCTCGTCCCACTTGAAGTTGCGCAGGCCGGCGATCTGAATTTCCGAGTCGAAGTGGCCGATGTTGCAGACGATGGCGTTGTTCTTCATCGCCCGCATGTGGTCGACGGTGAGCACGTCCTTGTTGCCGGTGGCCGTGCAGAAGATGTCGCCCTTGTCGGCGGCATAGTCCATCGTCACGACCTCATAGCCTTCCATCGCCGCCTGCAGGGCGCAGATCGGGTCGATTTCCGTGACCATGACGCGCGCGCCGCCGTTGCGGAGCGAGGCGGCCGAGCCCTTGCCCACGTCGCCGTAGCCCAGGACCACGGCCACCTTGCCGGCCAGCATCACGTCGGTGCCGCGGCGGATGGCGTCCACCAGGCTCTCGCGGCAGCCGTAGAGGTTGTCGAACTTCGACTTGGTGACGCTGTCATTGACGTTGATGGCCGTGAACGGCAGCTCGCCGCGCTCGTGCATCTGGTACAGGCGGTGCACGCCCGTGGTGGTCTCTTCCGACACGCCCTTACAGGCGTCGCGGATGGCCGAGTAGAAGCCGGGCTTTTCCTTGAGGTAGCGCTTCATCACCGCATAGAGCGCTTCTTCTTCCTCGTTCTGCGGGTTGTTCAGGACCGACGGGTCCTTCTCGGCCTTGGGGCCCAGCACGCAGAGCAGGGTGGCGTCGCCGCCGTCGTCCAGGATCAGGTTCGGATAGCCGCCGTCGTGCCACTCGAAGATCTTGTGGGCGTACTCCCAGTACTCGACCAGCGTCTCGCCCTTGATGGCGAACACCGGCGTGCCCTTGGCCGCGATGGCGGCGGCGGCGTGGTCCTGGGTCGAGAAGATGTTGCACGACGCCCAGCGGACCTCGGCGCCCAGCGCCTGCAGGGTCTCGATGAGCACGGCGGTCTGGATGGTCATGTGAAGCGAGCCGGCGATGCGGGCGCCCTTCAGAGGCTGGGCCTTGCCGAACTCGGCGCGCGTGGCCATCAGGCCCGGCATCTCGGTTTCGGCGATCTCGATCTCTTTGCGGCCCCAGTCGGCCAGCGAGAGGTCTTTCACGACAAAGTCGGTCATTTCATTTCCTGCGATCGGCGGAATTCGTTGGCGGCCCTATAGCCGGAGGCGACCTCTGTAGCAACCAACACATAAAGAAATCCTTATGCGACCATTAACGCCGCGGTGGTGACGTAAGGGAAAGGCGGATTGCCCGCCCCGGCGTGACCGTCGTATCCGGGCGCCCCCAAAAAGCTCCCCCAAGTCCCCCGGAGTCCCGCATGAACGCCCCCGTCCGCATCGCCGATCTGGCGACCCCCCGACATGACTGGACGCGGGAGGAGGTGGAGGCGCTGTTCGAGCTGCCGTTCACCGAACTGGTGTTCCGCGCCGCCGAGGTCCACCGGCGCTGGTTCGACCCCACCGAGCTGCAGCTTTCTCAGCTGTTGTCGGTGAAGACCGGCGGCTGTCCCGAGAACTGCGGCTATTGCAGCCAGTCGCAGCACTTCAAGACCGCCACGACGGCCTCGAAGCTGATGGACGCCGACGCCGTGATCGCCCAGGCCGCCGAGGCCAAGGCGGGCGGCGCGCAGCGCTTCTGCATGGGCGCCGCCTGGCGCGACCTGAAGGACCGCGATCTGCCGAAGGTCGCCGCCATGATCTCGGGCGTGAAGGCGCTGGGGCTCGAGACCTGCGCCACGCTGGGCATGCTGACCCCCGATCAGGCCCGGGCGCTCAAGGCCGCGGGCCTCGACTACTACAACCACAACCTCGACACCGGCCCGGACTACTACGACCAGGTGGTCACCACGCGGACCTACCAGGACCGCCTCGACACCCTGGCCGCCGTCCGCGACGCCGGCATGTCCACCTGCTGCGGCGGCATCGTCGGCATGGGCGAGAGCCGCCGCGACCGCGCGGGCCTGCTGCACCAGCTGGCCATCCTGCCCAGCCACCCCGAGAGCCTGCCGATCAACGACCTGATGCCCATACCTGGCACGCCGCTCGGCGCGTCGGACCCGGTCGACCCGCTGGAGTTCGTCCGCATGATCGCCGTGGCCCGGCTGGTCTGCCCCAAGTCGATGGTTCGCATCGCCGCCGGCCGCGAGCACATGAGCAACGAGCTGCAGGCCCTGTGCTTCCTCGCCGGCGCGAACTCGATCTTCGTCGGCGCCCGCCTGCTCACCACCGACAACCCCGGCCGCAACAAGGACGACGCTCTGCTGGCCGACCTGAAGATGAAGCCGATGGCGTCCCGCCCTATCGCGGGGCGCGACGCGCCCTGCTGACAAAGGCGGGCAATGTGGTGCGATAGATCGTCCGTTGTCGGACGGTGACTAGCTCCGCCGTCCTCCGGGCCCTATCTGGTTGGCCCCAAGGGAGAGCGCGTGCAGCCGATCATTTCCATCCAGGGCCTGGCGAAGACCTACGCCGGCGGTTTCCAGGCCCTGAAGGGCGTCGACCTCGAGATCCGGAAGGGCGAGATCTTCGCCCTCCTCGGGCCGAACGGCGCCGGCAAGACCACTCTGATCGGCATCGTCTGCGGCCTGGTCCGGATGACCGACGGGCGCGTGATCGCCGACGGACACGACATCCAGAAGGACTACCGCGCCGCGCGGATGAAGATCGGCCTGGTCCCGCAGGAGATCTCCACCGACGCCTTCGAGAAGGTCTGGGACACGGTCAAGTTCAGCCGCGGCCTGTTCGGCAAGGCCCCGAATGACGCCCACCTGGAGAAGGTGCTGAAGGACCTCAGCCTCTGGGACAAGCGCAACGAGAAGATCATGGCGCTCTCGGGCGGCATGAAGCGCCGGGTGATGATCGCCAAGGCGCTGAGCCACGAGCCCACGATCCTGTTCCTGGACGAACCCACCGCCGGCGTCGACGTCGAGCTGCGGCGCGACATGTGGGAGATGGTCCGGGGCCTGCGCGAGCAGGGCGTCACCATCATCCTGACCACCCACTACATCGAGGAAGCCGAGGAGATGGCCGACCGGATCGGGGTGATCTCGAACGGCGAGCTGATCCTGGTCGAGGACAAGGACGTCCTCATGCGCAAGCTGGGCAAGAAGCAGCTGACCCTGCAACTGCAGGAGCCGCTGACGGCCATCCCCGCGGGCCTGGAAGCCTATCCGCTGGAGCTGGCCGCCGAGGGCGCCGAGCTGGTCTACACCTTCGACGCCCAGGCCGAGACCACCGGCATCGCCGAGCTGATGAAGCGCCTCGCCGAACGCGGCGTCGACTTCAAGGACCTCCGCACCCAGGAGAGCTCGCTGGAAGACATCTTCGTCAGCCTGGTGAGGGCCCGCGCATGAACCTGCACGCCGTCCGCGCCATCTACCTCTTCGAGATGCACCGCTGGGTCCGGACCATCGTCCAGAGCGTGGCCGCCCCGGTGATCACCACCTCGCTCTACTTCATCGTCTTCGGCGCCGCGATCGGCAGCCGGATGCCAGAGATCAACGGGGTCAGCTACGGCGCCTTCATCGTGCCGGGCCTGCTGATGCTGTCGATCCTGACCGAGAGCATCTCCAACGGCTCGTTCGGCATCTACATGCCGAAGTTCGCAGGGACGATTTACGAGGTGCTGAGCGCGCCCGTCTCGGCCGGGGAAGTGGTGATCGGCTATGTGGGCGCGGCCGCCACCAAGTCGGTGATCCTGGGCCTGATCATCCTGGCCACGGCGCGGATCTTCGTGCCGTTCGAGATCAACCATCCGTTCGTCATGGCGGCGTTCCTCGTGCTGACCTCGGTCACCTTCGCCCTGTTCGGCTTCCTGACCGGCATCTGGGCCGACGGGTGGGAGAAGCTCTCGATCATGCCGACGCTGGTGGTGACGCCGCTCGCGTTCCTGGGCGGCAGCTTCTACTCTATCGACATGCTGCCGGGGACCTGGCGCACGATCGCCCTGTTCAACCCCGTGGTCTATCTGGTCTCAGGCTTCCGCTGGAGCTTCTACGGCGTGTCGGATGTGGGCGTGGGCGTCAGCCTGGCGGCGACGCTGGGCTTCCTGGCCCTGTGCCTGGCCGCGGTCACGGTGATCTTCCGGACCGGCTGGCGGCTGAAGACCTGACCTGTGAAGAACGTTCTCTTCGTCTGCAGCCAGAACCGCCTGCGCAGCCCAACGGCCGAGCAGGTGTTCGCGGACCGGGAAGGCGTCGAAGTGCTGTCCGCAGGGCTCGACAACAGCTGTGGCAACCCCGTTACGCCTGAGCTCGTCGAGTGGGCCGACATCATCTTCGTGATGGAGCAGTCTCACCGGAACAAGCTCGGGAAGAGATTTCGCGAGTCGCTGTCGTCGCAGCGCGTCATCGTGCTGGGGATCCCGGACGACTACGAGTTCATGGACCCGGAGTTGGTGCGCCTCCTGGAGGCGCGCGTACCGCGCTTCCTGCCCTAGGCGTCCCCCGCTTCAGACGTCGGGTCTGGTCGTGACTTCCCCACCCTGACCGCTTCGCGGTCTGTCCCTCCCCGGCGGGCAGGGAAAAGGGTGCGCCCCTACTCGTCTTCCTCGAATCGGGCCTGGACCAGTTCGACCAGCGCCTGGACGGCTTCCTCGGCCTGATCGCCCTCGGCCTCGATGGCGATGGAGCACCCTGGCGAGGCGGCCAGCATCATCAGGCCCATGATCGAGCGGGCGTCGACGGTCTGCCCGTCCTTCGAGACCCTCACCTCGGCGTCGAAGGTGGCGG
This sequence comes from Phenylobacterium sp., assembly GCF_965284355.1. Lineage (NCBI taxonomy): Bacteria > Pseudomonadati > Pseudomonadota > Alphaproteobacteria > Caulobacterales > Caulobacteraceae > Phenylobacterium > Phenylobacterium sp. The sequence goes on from NZ_OZ260078.1 coordinate 2,773,801, forward strand.
CGAGTTTCACGAACTTGGCGGACGCCCGCGCATGCAGGCCGCGCTTGTTGATGATCTCGACGGTCTGGTTGGCGGGGGTCAGCTATTTTTCTCCGGCCAGGACGTAGGAGGCCACGGAGATGTACTTTCGCCCGGCTTCCTGCGCCGCGGCAACCGCCTCTTCGAGGGTGAAGCGCGTGCGCACGCTGGCCAGCTTGATGAGCATGGGCAGGTTCAGGCCGGCGATCACCTCGGCCTTGGTCTGCTCCATGACCGAGATCGCCAGGTTGGACGGGGTGCCGCCGAACATGTCGGTGAGCAGGACGACGCCCGAGCCGGTCTCGACGCGGCCACACGCGGCCAGGATATCCTGACGGCGCCGCTCCATGTCGTCTTCGGGACCGATGCAGATCGCTTCGACCGCAGCCTGCGGCCCCACGACGTGCTCCATCGCGTAGACGAACTCTTGCGCCAGCCGGCCGTGCGTGACGATCACGAGGCCGATCATGCCTGACAATCCAAGGGGTATCCCCACCCGCGAACACACGCCTGATCAGGGGCGCGAGCGGAGCTAGATACGCCTCTTGTGCGCCGCGTCAAAGGACTCCATCGCGCGGCTTAGTTTCGCAGGCGCGGAGGTTTCGAATGGGTCTACCGACAGTAGTGGCACGTCGAGCCCAAGGATCGCTTCGGTTGCGGAATCGGGCATCCGTTCGGGCGCGGCCAGCCGAGCCAGCATCGTGATCTCGCAGAACGCCAGGGCCGCCACCGGCGTCACGCCCACCCCCCGCACCTCGAGCAGGCCATGCAGCACCTCGGGGGCGCGGCCATACAGCCGGCCGGCGTCGACCCAGACCTGCACACGGTCGTCGGCTACGAGGCGGAAGCCGTGGTCCAGCGCCCGCAGCGCCAGGTCGCTCTTGCCCGCGCCGGACGGGCCCTCGATCAGCACGCCGCGCCAGAGACCCCCGACGCGCCGCGCGATCAGCCCGGCGTGCCGGATCACGGCAGCGCCGGCAGCGTCAGCGTGAACATGGCGCCCAGCACCTTGCCCTCGGCGCCCGTGCGGTTCTCGGCGCGCAACGTGCCGTCGTGGGCGGCGGCGATCTGGCGGGCGATCGACAGTCCGAGGCCCGAGTTGCCCCCGAACGCCGCGCCCTTGGGCCGCGAGGTGTAGAAGCGCTCGAACACGGTCTCGAGATTCTCGGGCGGGATGCCGGGGCCGTCGTCCGAAACGGTCACGATCGCCTCGCCCTTCATCCGCACGAGTCCGACCGTAACCACGCCGCCCGGCGGGCTGAACGAGCGGGCGTTGTCGATCAGGTTGCGCACGATCTGGCTCAGCGGCCCTTCGCGGCCCAACACCCGCGAGGCCTCGACCCCCTGGTGCGGGACGAAGGCCACCTGGACCTCACCGTCGCGCGCGGTGGCCTGGTAGAGGCTGACGATGTCGCTGATCAGCCGTCCCAGGTCGATCGGCTTGGGCTGGTCGCGCGACAGCTCGGCGTCCAGGCGCGAGGCGTTCGAGATATCGGTGACCAGCCGGTCCAGCCTCTGGACGTCGTTCTTCAGCACGTTCATCAGCCGCTCGCGCGCCGTCGGATCGCTGACGATGTCCAGGGTCTCGACCGCCGAGCGCAGCGACGTCAGCGGATTGCGGATTTCGTGCGCGACGTCGGCGGCAAAGGCCTCGATGGCGTCCATCCGCTCGCTCAGCGCCTGGGTCATGTCCTCGAGGCTGCGGGTCAGGTCGCCCACCTCGTCGTCGCGCTTGGCCAGATCGGGCAGCGAGATGGCCCGCGCCCGGGCCTGGCGCACCCGGTCGGCCGCGCGGGCCAGCCGCAGGACAGGCTGGGCCACCAGGCTGTTCAGCAGCAGCGACGAGGCCACCGTGACCAGAACGGCGATCAGGATGAACGGGATCAGCGCCCGGCGCTCCTGGCCGATGATGGCGTCGACGTCGCTGGCCTCCAGCGTCACCACGCCCAGCACCGCGCGCACGTGCTGGATCGGGATCGAGACCGAGACCACGCGCTTGCCGCGGTCGCCGCGGCGCATGCCCGACTGGGGGCGTCCCTGCAGCGCGGCCTTCACCTCGCTCTGCAGCGCCGCCTGCACCTCGTGACGCGTGGGGGGCGTGGCCCGGGGCATCAGCTGGAATCCGGGACCGTTGTCGGCGCGGTCGCGGGCGGGCGGCAGGTCGCGCTGCTCGACCTCGTCGGCCATCCACTCGCTGTCGGCGACCAGCCGGCCCTCGGCGTCGAACAGGCGCGCCCGCTGGGCCCGCGGGTTGGACAGGGTCTGCAGCAGTTCGGTCGCCAGGGCGGCGTCCATCTGCGGCGTGGGTTCCCCCACCGTTGCGGCCTGGTTCAGGATCGAGGCGATCAGCTCGCCCTGCGTCGACAGGCTGTCGATGCGGGCGTTGACCAGCCCCTGGCGCACCTCGTTCAGGACCAGCGCGCCCACGACGAGGATCGCCAGGCCCAGCAGGTTGAGGGCCAGGATCAGCCGCCCCAGCCGCGACCCCGGCAGACCCCGATAGCGGCGACGGGCCGCGCGCTTTTCCAGCGCGACCCGCTCCAAGCTTGGCCGATCAGGGCTCAGCCGGTCCGGCGCCTGCGGATCAGGACTCGCGGTATCGGTAGCCGACGCCATAGAGGGTTTCGATCGCGTCGAACTCAGGATCCACCTCGCGGAACTTCTTCCGCATGCGCTTGATGTGGCTGTCGATGGTGCGGTCATCGACATAGACCTGATCGTCGTAGGCCGCGTCCATCAGGTTGTCGCGGCTCTTCACGAACCCCGGCCGCTGGGCCAGCGACTGCAGCAGCAGGAACTCGGTGACGGTCAGCTTGACCGGCTTGCCTTCCCACAGGCTTTCGTGGCGGGCCGGGTCCAGGGTCAGCTTGCCGCGCTTCAGGGCGCGGGCCGCGACGTCGGCGGCCGCCAGCGAGGGCCCGGCCACATCGTCGGTCTCGCCGCGGCCGGAGCGGCGCAGCACGGCCTTCACCCGCTCGATCAGCAGGCGCTGACTGAAGGGCTTGTGCATGTAGTCGTCGGCCCCGAGATTGAAGCCGAGGATCTCGTCGATCTCTTCGTCCTTCGACGTCAGGATGATTACCGGGATGTCCGAGGTGCGGCGCAGGCGGCGCAGCACTTCCATGCCGTCCATGCGCGGCATCTTCACGTCCAGGATCGCCACGTCCGGCGGGTCGTTCTCCAGCGCCGCCAGGCCCGAGGCCCCATCGTAGTAGGCCTTCACGGTGTGGCCGTGGCTCTCGAGGGCCAGGCTGACCGACGTGACGATGTTTTCGTCATCGTCGACGAGGGTGATCTTCGCCATCTGAGGTCGGGTTCTCCTTGGAGCGTTATGCGCGAGCGTATTGAGCCTTCACCGTGGCCTCAATGGGGCCGCTGCGCCGCCAAACAAAGTCAACTTAGCCTTAAGCTTATTCATCGAACGTCGCTCTCTTCTCGCGGGGGTGAGACAATGGACGGCTACCGGGTGCATTTCGAGGTCTACATCCGCAAGATTCCGGGCGGACCGTGGGTGCTCGATCTTGCCACCGAGAATCGCGCCGCGGCCATCCAGCATGCTGAGGAACTGATGAAGGAGGGCCGGGTTGCGGCCGCCCGTATCAGCAAGGAAACGTTCGACGAAGAAACCCGCGAGTTCCAGACGGTCATCATCCAGAAGTTCGGCCAGGCCGACACCGTCGCCAAGGCGCGTCCGAAGGAGGAGCCGCAGCCGCTCTGCGTAACGCCGCAGGACCTTTATACGCTCCACGCCCGCGAGCGGATCGGGCGGCTGCTGGAGGGCTGGCTCGAGCGCAACAACGCAACGCCCTTCGAACTGCTGCACCGGCCCGACCTGGTCGAAAAGCTTGAGGCGTCGGGCATCGACCTGCAGCACGCGATCCAGAAGATCGCCGTGCCCGAGGCGCACGCCCGCAACATGTCGGTGCATGAGCTGATCCGGGTGTTCCAGGCCCTGATCGAACGCGCCGTCGAGCGTCTCATGAAGGACTCGCGAAAGGGCAACCTGCCCAACCTCGACAAGGAAGGCTTCGCGGCCGCGGCCGAGCGGCTCGCCGGGGACCCCGAGCGCGGTTACCTCCTGGGCGCCGGCGTCGCGGCGTCGATCGCGCCCGCCGGCACGTGGTCCGACAAGGTGGACCGGCTGCTCGACCTCGCGGACGCGGCGCCGGCCAAGGGGCCTGGCCGAGGCGCGGCCCTGTCCACCATTCAGCAGCCCCTGGCCGAGATCCTAGAAGCCAAGCCGGGCATGACCGACGTTCTCGGGAAGGGCGAGGACCTCGGGGCCAATCTGGCCGCCATGACCCGCCTCGCAGCCTACGACTCGGTCGAGGCGCTCATGCGCGTCGAGAAGTCGGTGCAGAAGATCATGCCCGAGCTGTCCGAGCTGGCGATGCGCCTGGCGCATTGGCTGTCGGGCGACACCTTCCAGGACACCCGCGCCGCCATCGGTCGCCGCATCCTGAGGGAACTTGCCGGCCCCCGGCGGCTGTGCCCTGGCGACGCCGAACGCGAGATCGACGTGCTGCGCGCTCTGGCCATGTCTCTGACCGCCGCCGCAGGCAAGCTGCTGCCTCTGGAAGAGGTCCAGTCGGTCTTCACCGTCCGCTCCAAGATGCTGGTGACCGGCGACTTCGTCGAAGCCTATCTGGGCCAGGGCCAGACCGCGCACGCCGAGGCCGAGGCCCTGATCTGGCTGACCGAGAACATCATCGGCGCGGCGAACAAGCGTCAGGCCGCCGGTTGGATCAAGGCCATCGTGGCGTCGCTGCGCTTCGAAAAGGAAATGACCAACGGCGACGAGAACCCCGCGGCCCGGCTGGCGCAACTGGCTGCCCTGCATCGGTCGATCGGGCGTTGCGGCCTGGTGCCCGGCGACTTCGAGCCGATCCAGGAGAAGCTGGGCGACATCGGCGGCGAGGTCGAGAGCCGCTCCAAGTTCACCGCCCTCGTGGCGCGTGCGAACGCGCCGCTGATGCACCGGCTGGTGATGCTGCTGAGGCTGGCCGCCGGCGAGGCGGCCCCGATCGGCCCGGCCGCCAATCGCGCCCGGAACGAGGCCATCCGCCTCTTCCGTCAGGACGAAACGCGCGCCGCGCTCGCCGCGTCCCCCGAGCACATGGCTCAGGTCCGCACCCTGATCCAGCAGGCGGGGATGGCGGCTTAGGGGCTCCTACAGCCCCAGTACATCCTTCAACGCCGCCGCGACCGTCGCCACGTCGCCGTCTTCCATCCCGGGATACAGAGGCAGCGACAGGCAGCGCGCGTACCAGGCCTCGGCGCCGGGCAGGTCCAGCTCGCCATAGAGCTTGCGATAGTAGGGTTGGCGGTGGACCGGGATGTAGTGGACCTGGGTTCCGACCCCGCGGGCCTTCAGCGCCTCGACCACGTCGCGGCGGCTCTTGCCGACGGCTTCGAAGTCGATCAGCGCCACCATCAGGTGCAGGACCGGGTCGCTCCAGGCCGGCTGGTCGGCGATGCGCACCACAGGCGCCAGCGGCGCCAGGGCCTCCGCATAGGCCGCGCCCAGCGCGCGGCGCCGCGCGGCGAACCGCGGCAGCTTCTTCAGCTGCGACAGGCCCAGGGCGCAGAGGATGTCGGGCAGGCGATAGTTGAAGCCTGGCTCGGGCATCTCGTACCACCACGGCTCACAGCCCTCGGGTCGAACCATGCCGTGCGAGCGCAGGACCTTCAGCCGCGCCGCGATGGCCGGGTCGTTGGTGGTGATCATGCCGCCTTCGCCGGTGGCGATGGTCTTCACGGGGTGGAACGAGAAGGTGGCCATGGCCGAGTGACGCACGTCGCCCACGTTCTCCGCCGTGTTGCCGAACGTCATGGTCGTGCCCAGCGCATGCGGCGCGTCCTCGACCAGCACGGCGCCGGCGTCCCGCGCCAGCGCCTCGAGCCCCGGCAGGTCGCACGCATCGCCGCGCAGGTGCACGGGCAGGACGGCCCGCAGCCGGCGCTCGCCGACCCGCGCGATCGCCTGCGCCAGGGTCTCCGGCGTCATCAGGCCGGTGTCGGGATCGACGTCGGCGAACACCACGTCGGCGCCGACGTAGCGGGCGCAGTTGGCGGTCGCCAGGAAGGTGATCGAGGGCGCAATGACTGCCTCGCGCGGCTTCACGTCCAACGCCATCATCGCCAGGTGCAGCGCCGCGGTGCCGTTGGAGCAGGCCACGGCGTGACGCGCGCCCACGGTCTCGGCGAACGCGACTTCGAAGGCCTCGACGGTGGGGCCCGTCGTCAGGAAATCGGCCTTCAGCGCCTCGGCGACCGCGGCGATGTCGTCGTCCTCGATGGTCTGTCGGCCGTAGGGCAGCATGGCCAAGTCCTTGCCCTCAGTCGCCCGCCCGCCGGCGGCGCTCCTTCGGCTTGTCCTCGTCCAGCATCTTCAACAGGCCCGGGCCGTCCAGCCATTCCGGGTTGGTGTCGCTGACATAGCTGAATTCGTCGTTCAGTCGCCCGCCCTTCAGGGGCTCGCGGGTGTATTCCACGAAGGCCGGCTCGATGGCGTAGCGGTCGCCCAGGTCGACGGTGTTCCGCGCGTCGTCCGCCGAGATCATCATCTCATGCAGCTTCTCGCCCGGACGGATCCCGACCACCTTCTGGGCCATGCCGGGCGCCAGCACCTCGGCCATCTCGGTGATCTTCATGGACGGGATCTTCGGCACGAAGATCTCGCCGCCGTGCATGGTGCTGAGCGACGACAGCACGAAGTCGACGCCCTCGCCCAGGGTGATCAGGAACCGCGTCATCCGCGGGTCGGTGATCGGCAGCTCGGTAGCGCCGCGCTGGATCAGGCGGTTGAAGAACGGGATCACCGAACCGCGGCTGCCCACGACGTTGCCATAGCGCACCACGGCGAAGCGCGTCCCGATGTCGCCCGACAGGTTATTGGCCGCGACGAACGTCTTGTCCGACGCCAGCTTGGTCGCGCCATACAGGTTGATGGGGTTGCAGGCCTTGTCCGTCGACAGCGCCACCACCTGTTTCACCCGGTTGGCGAGGCACGCCCGCACGACGTTCTCGGCGCCCATGATGTTGGTGTGGATGCATTCCGACGGGTTGTACTCGGCGGCCGGCACCTGCTTCAGCGCCGCGGCGTGGATCACGATGTCGACGCCGCGGAACGCCAGACTGAGTCGCTCCCGGTCGCGCACGTCGCCCAGGAAGAACCTCATCGCCAGCATCTGGTCAGGGCTGAAGCGCTCGGCGAAGTCGATCTGCATCTCGCTCTGCTTCAGCTCATCGCGGGAATAGACGATGAGTTTCCGAGGCTTGGCGCGCGTCAGCACCGTCTCGATGAAGCGGCGACCGAACGAGCCGGTGCCGCCGGTGACGAGAATGACCTTGCCGTCGAGGTCGAGGTTGGTCGGCTCAAATCGGCCCAAGGGGCTCTCCGCATCCATGCGAGGTTCACCCTGTCTTCGCAGGCGCACGTAAATGGAGCGCTAACCATAATGTGTGATCTTGCCGCACGTGATGGATCGCCGCCGCTTCCTCAGTCTCGCCCCGCTCGCCGGCCTGTTGGCCGGGCCGGTGGTCGCCCATGCGGCCGGCGCCGAGAAGAAGAAGTCGGGCGGCGGCAGCTACGTGCCGGTTCAGACCCTGCTGGGCACGACCATGCGTGGCGTGGGGCGGCGCGGCGTGATGTCGGTCGACTGCGGCCTGGATGTGCCTGACGAGGCGCTGCGCACCCGCGCCGAGCAGTCGGTGCCGCGTTTGCGCGCCGCCTATCTCCAGGTCGTCCAGGGCTACGCCAGCGGGCTGGCCCCCGGGGCCCTGCCCAACGCCGACTACATCGCCCAGAGTCTGCAGCGGCAGACCGACTTTATCCTGGGCCGCCCCGGCGCCCGCGTCCTGCTGGGCGCCATCATCGTCAACTGATCGCCCCGCGACCCAGGGGCCGCGAGGGGATCAGGAACGGACGCTAGGCGACGCTGAGCTTCACGTCGGCGCCGGCGCGGGTCAGCTGCGAGTAGGGGCAGACCACGTGGGCCTTGGCCACGATGTCCTCGGCCGCGGCCTTGTCGAGGCCCGGGATCGCCACGTTGATCGCCAGCGTCAGCTCGAAGCCGCCGCCGTCGGCGCGCGGGCCGATGCCCACGTCGGCTGTGACCGTCGTATCCGCCGGGATCGCCACCTTCTCGCGGCCGCCCACGAACTTCAGGGCGCCCAGGAAACAGGCCGCGTAGCCGGCGGCGAACAGCTGCTCGGGATTGGTGCCCGCGCCGCCGGCCCCGCCGAGCTCCTTCACGGTGTCGAGCGCGACGTCGAGGTGGCCGTCCGAGGACTTGGCGCTGCCGGTGCGGCCGCCCGTGGCGGTGGCTTGAGCGGTGTAGAGAACGGGCATGAGGGGTCTCCTGTGATTGGCGAGCGATAATGTTTATCGCGATAAGTAATAGCTAGGCGCGGCCCTGACCCTTGTCAAGATATCTTTTATCGCGATATCTATCTGCATGACCCAGACCCGCCAGCAGCCGCTCGATCGCCAGCTCTGCTTCTCGATCTACGGCGCGGACCTCGCCATCAACCGGACCTACAAGCCCCTGCTCGACCAGCTGGGCCTGACCTATCCGCAGTACCTGGTGCTGCACGCGCTCTGGGAGACAGACGGTCTCACGATCACCGGCATCGCCGACCGTCTGGCGCTGGAGCCCAGCACGATCACACCGCTGGTGAAGCGCCTTGAGCTGGCGGGCTTCCTGACCCGGCTGCGCAATCCCAGCGACGAGCGGCAGGTCCAGGTCAGCCTGACCGACAAGGGCCGCGACATGCGCGAGGAGAGCGCGTGCCTCGGCGAGGCGCTGCTGAAGAAGGCCGGCATGAGCCTGCAGGAGTTGGGCGACCTCAACCGGCAGATCCAGCGCCTCAGGGACGCGCTGAGCGGCGGCTAGAGCGCATCCCGCCGAGGATGAGGCGCCGCAGGCGATCAGGATGCGCTCCAGCAGGAAGACGACGAGCCCGTTTCTCCCGGTTGCCTTGATTCAAGCCAACCGGGACGGGCTCAAGTGTCCCGATTCCGAGGTTCGCAGGCGCAGGCGGCGAACTCGGACGAACTTCGGAATCGATCAGGACACTAGCAAGCCTATGCTTCTCGTGTGCTTCTTGGGTCTGAAGTTCGCTCCGAGCCCGATCCAACAAGACGGCGAACTTCAGATCCAGCCCACTAGGTCCTGTGGACACTTATCGTAGCCACAAGACGATGGCGGCGAGGGTGACGATGGCGAGGTAGTTGCGGGCGGTCTTCTCGAAGCGGGTGGCGACGCGGCGGAACTGCTTGAGCCTTGAGAAGCAGCACTCGACCAGGTGGCGCTGAGCATAGAGCTGGGCGTCGAGGGGGTGCTTGATCGCGCGGGATGGGTTGTTCGGTATGACGGCGATCGCGCCCTTCTCAGCGATCTTCTGGCGCAGGCGATCTGAGTCGTAGGCGGTATCGGCCATCACTACGTCGGCGGCCAAGCCTTCGATCAAGGGTTCGGCCTGGGGTGCGTCGCCACGATGGCCGGCGGTGAGGCTGAACCGGACAGGACAGCCCAGGCCTCTGACCGCCATGTGGATCTTGGTGCTCAGGCCGCCGCGGGAGCGGCCAAGGGCCTGATCTTCAGACCCCCCTTTTTCGCGCCCGCCGCATGCTGGTGGGCGCGCACGATGGTCGAGTCGACGATCAGGTACTCGAAGTCCGGATCGTCCGAGAGCGCCTCGAAGATGCGCCACCAGACCCCTTTGGCGCTCCAGCGGCTGAAGCGCCGAAAGACCGTGTTCCAGTCCCCGAACACCTCGTGCAGGTCACGCCAGGGCGAACCCGTCCTGACGATCCAGAGCACGCCCTCGACGAACATCCGGTTGTCCCGACCCGTCGAGCCCTTCTGATCCGGCCGCCCGATGATCAGCGGCGCGATCCGCTCCCACTGCTCATCGCTCAGCACCAGTCGATCCATCACACCCAAGACCGCCTCCAAAAAGCAGTCTTGAATCACGCTTCGGACCCAGCGTGAATCCTAAGAGTCCACAGCTCCTAGAGCGCGTCGCCCCAGTCCAGGCGCCGCGCCACGGCGTGGGCGGGCTTGTCGCGGCGGGCGACGAAGCGGCGTTCCAGGGCGCCGGCTTCGGTGCACAGCTTGAGGTCGATGCCGGGCTTGCCGACCTTGGGGCGCGCCAGCACGCGGGGCGTCCGGGCCGGCGACGCCACCCCCGGCCGGGCGGCCAGCAGATAGGCGTACTTCTCGTCCTCGAACGGCGCGTCGGCGCCCTTGGCCAGTCTGTGATCGCGCGAGCGGGGCAGGCGGACGCTGAAGTGACACCAGTCGGGCGCGGCCAGCGGGCAGCCCTGTTGGTGCGGACAGGGCGCCAGGATCTCCGCCCCCTCGGCGATCAGCGTGTCGCGGGCGCTCAGCAGCCGCTCGTAGCCGGCCGGCGTGCCGGGCTCGACGATGGCCAGGACGCCTTCGGCGGCCGCCCACAGCTGGGTCACGACCTGCCCCTGCGCCGCCGCCGGAATCTCGGCCAAAGCGTAGCTGGCCAGGACGAGGTCGGCCGTCGAGAACGGGCCCGCGGTCAGGTCGCCGCGGATCGCCGTCGCCGCGAGGTCGTCGCCGGCGAGGCGCCTGGCCAGCTCCAGGAATGGCGCGCTGGCGTCGAGCCAGGTGATGTCGGTCAGCGAGCTCCACGTCTCGCGGGCCGCCCAACTGCCGGTGCCCGGGCCGCAGCCGGCGTCCAGCAACGTGCGTGGCGCGAAGCCGGGGGCCATGCGGGCGGCCTCATCGAACACCGCCACGCAGGCGGCATAGGTCGCCGGCATCCGGGCCAGCGCATAGGCCAGGGCGTCGTCGCGCCCCTTGATCACCGACGCCGAGCCAAGGCCCGCGCGATAAGCCTGGCTCGTCGCCGCCGTGCGCTCCGCCAGATCGCGGCGCGAGGCGCCCGCCAGCTCACGCGCGATGGCGGCCTGGAGCGCCGCGGGCAGCATCAGGTTCCTTCCGCGCTCAAGAGAGCGCTTCGGCCCGCCGCTGCACCAGCGCCGCCGGAACTGCGGGATCCTCGAGGCCGGTCGTGTCGCCGGGCTCTCCGGTCTCGGCGATGCGCCGCAGGACCGGGCGCAGCACTTCGCCGGCCGGGGTCTTGGGCAGGGGTCCGAAGATCACCATCGACGGCGCGGCATGGTCGCCCACTTCGCGGCGCATGAAGCCCTTGATGTCGGCGGCCAGCACGTCCGAGGCCAGGATCGCGGGGTCGGGGGTGACGAAGGCCCAGAGCGCCTCGCCGCGGCCGTCGGGCGCATCGATCGCCACGATGACGCCTTCCGAGACCGCGTTGTGGTCGGCCAGCGCGCCTTCCAGCTGCAGGCACGAGACCACCTTGCCGCCGATGTGCGCCTCGTCGTCGCCGCGGCCCGCGCGGTTCTTCACCAGGTCGTCGACCACGGCGGGCTCGGCCAGGGTGGAAGTGTCGCCCAGGTTCGTGAGGTCGTCCTCGGCGATCTTGCGCAGGATGCGGCGCATGATCTTGCCCGACCGGGTCTTGGGCAGGCCGGGGGCGAACTGGATGACGTCGGGCGCCGCGAACGGCCCGATCTCGCGCCGCACCCAGCCGCGCAGATCGGCCTGCAAGGCCTCGGTGGGCTCGATCCCGATTTTGAGCGTGACGTAGCAGTAGATGCCCTGGCCCTTGATGTCGTGCGGGTAGCCCACGACGGCGGCCTCGGCCACGGCGGTGTGACCCACCAGCGCGCTCTCGATCTCGGCGGTGCCCAGGCGGTGGCCGGACACGTTGATCACGTCGTCCACCCGGCCGGTGATCCAGTAGTAGCCGTCGGCGTCGCGCCGGGCGCCGTCGCCGGTGAAGTACTTGCCGGGATAGGTGGTGAAGTAGGTGTCGATGAAGCGCTGGTGGTCGCCATAGACCGTGCGCATCTGGCCAGGCCAGCTGTCGGTCAGGCAGAGGTTGCCGTTGATGGCGCCGTCCAGCACCAGGCCCTCGGCGTCCACCAGCTGCGGCTTCACGCCCGGCAGCGGCAGGGCGCACGAGCCGGGCTTCAGCGCATGCGCGCCGGGCAGCGGCGTCATCAGGCAGGCGCCGGTCTCGGTCTGCCACCAGGTGTCGATGATCGGGCAGCGGCCCTCGCCGACCACGCGGTGATACCAGAGCCAGGCCTCGGGATTGATCGGCTCGCCCACGGTGCCCAGCAGGCGGATCGACTTGCGGCTGGTCTTCAGCACGGGGCCGTCGCCCTCGCGCATCAGGGCCCGGAGCGCCGTGGGCGCGGTGTAGAAGATCTCGACCTTGTGCTTGTCGCAGACCTCCCAGAACCGCGAGTGGCTCGGATAGTTGGGCACACCCTCGAACATCAGGCTGGTCGCGCCGTTGGCCAGCGGGCCATAGACCACATAGCTGTGGCCCGTGACCCAGCCCACGTCGGCCGTGCACCAGAACACCTCGCCCGGGCGGTAGTCGAAGATGATCTCGTGGGTCCAGCTGGCCCAGGCCAGATAGCCGCCCGTGGTGTGCAGCACGCCCTTGGGCTTCCCTGTCGAGCCCGACGTGTAGAGGATGAACAGCGGGTCCTCGGCGCCCATCGGCTCGGCCGGGCATTCGGCCGACACGGTCTGCTTCAGGTCCGAGAAGTACTCGTCGCGGCCGGCCGTCATCGGCACGTTCCCGCCGGTGCGCTTCACCACGATGACGTTCGACACCCCGGGGCACGACTTCAGCGCCTCGTCGACGTTCAGCTTCAGCGGCACGATCTTGCCGCCGCGCAGCCCCTCGTCGGCGGTGATCACCACCTTGGAATCGCAATCCTGGATCCGTCCGGCGATGCTGTCGGGCGAGAAGCCGCCGAACACCACCGAGTGGATGGCGCCGATGCGCGAGCAGGCCAGCATCGAGGCCGCCGCCGCCGGGATCATCGGCAGGTAGATGGTGACCCGGTCGCCCTTCTGGACGCCCTTGGCCTTGAGCACATTGGCCCAGCGGCAGACGTCGGCGTGGAGCTGGGCGTAGGTCAGGGCGTCACTGGTCTTGCCGTCGTCGCTCTCCCAGATGAGCGCCACCTGGTCGCCGCGCTCGGCGAGATGACGGTCCAGGCAGTTGGCGCTGACGTTCAGGACGCCGTCGGCGAACCAGTTGATGTGGAAATCGGCCTTGTCGAACGACACGTCCTTCACCTGGGTGAAGGGCTTGATCCAGGTCAGCCGCTGGCCCAGCTCGCGCCAATAGCCCTCGGGGTCGCTCTCGACCCGCTGCACCGCCGCCGCATAGGCCTCGGCGTTCATGTGCGCCGTCTTGGCCCACTCGTCGGGAACCGGGAAAACCTCGCCGTCGGACACCAATCACCTCCCGATGGATTTCCCTGACGCAGTAGGCGTTGAGCGGAGCGCGCGCAACACGCGCCCCGCCTGTCGCAAGGGAAGAGTCGGCCCTTCTATTGAAAGCTGGCGCGCTGCGCCGACATGCGCGCTTGATGCGACTCACCGAGCGGAACAGGTTCCCGGCATGTTGCGAGTCGTCCCCGTCCTCCTGGTCGCCGCCATCGGCCTCAACGGCTGCGGCGCGGCTGCGCCGAAGGGCGCGATCGACAGCGCCGCCCGCTTGTTGGCTGCGGCGCTCAGCGGCGACAAACAGGCCTTCGAGGCCCAGATCGACCGCGCCGCCGTCCGCGAGGATGTCCGCCGCCAGGTGACCCAGCTGGCCAAGGCCGCCGCGCTGGACGTGGAGGGCGGCCCGTCCGAGTTCGCCCTGGACCGCATGATCAGCCCCGCCGCCGTGCGCGTGGTCGACCGCTCGGGCGCTGCGCTGACCGCCGCGCCCTCGCCCAAGCAGGTGGCGCCCCTGATGCGCAAGGTCGACGGCCAGCGCGCCTGCCTGAAGGACGCCGACGGCCAGGACTGCGTGCTCACCTTCGCCAAGCGCAAGGACCACTGGCGCCTGGTCGGCATGCGCGCCATGGACCCGACGGTCCACGTCGCCGGGGTTTGAGTCCACACCCCTGACGGTCCGCAGAGTTTCGAATACTGTCGCTGGCGATACCCCCCAAGCTCTTGAGGACGCTGCCCGGATGCTGCTGCACCTTTCCACCTGGCCCGAGGTCGAAGGCTTCCTGAAGCGGTCCAAGACGGTGGTCATTCCCATCGGGTCGAACGAGCAGCACGGCCCCACGGGGCTGCTGGGCACCGACTGGCTCTGTCCGGAGATCATCGCCCACGAGGCGGAGAAGACCGGCGACATCATCGTGGCGCCGACGTTCAACATCGGCATGGCGCAGCATCACCTGGACTTCCCGGGCACCATCGCGCTGCGCCCGTCCACCTTCATGCTGGCCATCGGCGACTGGTGCCGCAGCCTGAGCCATGCGGGCTTCGAGAAGCTGTACTTCCTGAACGGCCACGGCGGGAACGTCGCCACGATCGAGGCCGCTTTCTCGGAACTCTACGCCGAGGCCAGCTACGCGGGCCGCAACCGCGGCTTCGCCTGCAAACTGAAGAACTGGTGGGACCTTTCGGGCGTCACCGCGCTGGCCAACCGCCAGTTCCCCGTGGGCCACGGCAGCCACGCCACCCCGTCCGAGATCGCGGTGACCCAGTGGGGCTATCCCGACAGCATCAAGTCGGCCAACTACGCGCCCCAGATCGCGCCGACCGGCCCCATCCGCGAGGCCCACGACTTCCGCGCCCGCTACGCCGACGGCCGCATGGGCTCGGACCCGGGCCTGGCCACGCCCGAGAAGGGCGGCGAACTGGTGAAGACCGCGGCGGCGGCGCTGCTGGAGGATGTCGCCGCCTTCGGGCGCGAAGCTAAGCCGTAAACACCTCGCCGTCGCGCACCTCGACCGGCCACGCCGCGATGCGCTCGCCATGGCATGGGCCGGCGAGGCACAGCCCCTCCAGGTCGAACAGCGCCCCGTGGCCCGCGCAGAGGATGTGGGCCTTGTCGCGCGTCAGGTAGCGGTCGTCGAGCGGGGCCAGAGGCCAGCCGGCATGGGGGCAGGAATCGACGAATCCGGTCGCCGTCTCGCCGCGACGCAGGACGAAGCCTGCGAACATCCGGCTCCCTTCCCGGAAGCGGAAGCTTTTGCCGCCGGGATCCTCGATCTCGGCCAGGGCGCAAAGCCGAACGCCCGGCGCCGGGCGGGCCGGGTTGTCGGGTTCAGAGACTGCCAATCGAGGCCTTGAACGGCTTGATGTCCACGCGCTCCCAAAGGCCCGCCTTGGTGTAGGGATCCTCGGCGTTGAAGGCCTTGGCCTCCTCGATGTCGTCGCACTCCATGACGATCAGCGATCCGGCCATGTCGCCCTTGGCGTCCAGCAGCGGGCCGCCCAGCTTCATCTTGCCGCCGAAGCCGCCGGCATAGGCCAGGTGGGCCTGACGCGCGCCCATCCGGACCTCCAGCGCGTTCGGCTTGTCGACGCAGAACAGGACGAAGAGCGGCATCTTTATTCCTCACGCAGGGGTCGGGAGAGCAGGCCTCGGATGGCGTCGTCGACGCCGACCTGACCGGCCAGGATGGCGGCCACGGCCTCGCAGATGGGGGTCTCGACGCCCAGGCTGGCGGCGAGTTCGCGCACGGCGGGCGCGGAGGCCACGCCCTCGGCCACCGAGAGCTTGCCGGCCAACGCCTGGTCCAGCGTCTGGCCCTGGCCCAGCGCCAGGCCCACGCTCATGTTGCGCGACTGGGGGCTGGAGCAGGTGAGCACCAGGTCGCCCAGCCCACAGAGCCCGGCGACGGTCTCGGCCTCGCCGCCCAGGGCGATGGCCAGCCGGGTCAGCTCGGCGAAGCCGCGGGTGATCAGCGCCGCGTGCGCCGAACGGCCCAGGCCGCGGCCCTCGACGATGCCGCAGGCGATGGCCAGGACATTCTTCACCGCCCCGCCGGCCTCGGCGCCGATCATGTCGGTGGCGAAGTAGGGCCGGAACGTCGGCGTGGCGATCGCCTCGGCCAGGCTCTCGGCGCAGCCGGGGTCGGGGCAGGCCAGGGTGACCGCGGTGGGCAGGCCGCGGGCCACCTCGCCGGCGAAGCTGGGGCCCGACAGCACGGCGGGCGCCGCCTGCGGCACGGTCTCGGCCAGCACCTGGGTCATCAGCTTCAGCGAGCCCTGCTCGACGCCCTTGGAGCACAGGAGGATCGGGACGCCGTCGCGGGCGTGGGGGGCGAAGGCGGCCAGCGCGGCGCGGGTGTGCTGCGCGGGCGCGACGGCCAGGACCAGGTCGCTCTCGGCAAGGTCGCCGAGATTGCCCGTGGCGCGGATCAGCGGATCCAGCGGCACGCCCTTCAGGAAGATGGCGTTCTCGTGGGTGGTGTTGATCGCCTCGACCACGTCGGGCTCGCGCGCCCACAGCGTCACCTGGCGTCCGGCCCGCGCGCAGACCTGGGCCAGGGCCGTGCCCCAAGCGCCGCCGCCGATGATGCCTGCCTTACTCATGCCTTCGCGCCCTTGCGGCCGGCCTTGTGAGTGGGGGCCGCCGCCGCCGCCGCGGCGTCCAGCGGCCAGCGCGGCCGCGCCACGGCGTCCAGCGGATCGGAGATCCCGGCCGCCAATCGCTCGGCCCCAGCCAGCGCGATCATGGCGGCGTTGTCGGTGCAATAGGCCAGGGGCGGGGCCGCGAAGCTGAAGCCGTGCTTCGTCGCCGTCGCCTCCAGCCGGTCGCGGACCGCGCGGTTGGCCGCCACCCCGCCCGCGACGACGAAGCGCAGGCCCCGGCCGGGATGCGCCTGCGCGTAGGCCTTCATCGCGCGGTCCGACTTCTCGGCCAGTTGCCCGGCGATGGCGGCCTGGACGGCGGCGGCCAGGTTGCGGCGCTGATCGTCGGTGGTGACGCCTTCGGCCAGCCGGGCGGCGGCGGTCTTCAGGCCCGAGAACGAGAAGTCGCAGTCCTTCCGGCCCAGCAGCATCCGTGGCAGCTCATAGGCCGTCGCGTCGCCGCCCTGGGCCAGTTTTTCCAGGGCCGGGCCGCCGGGATAGGGCAGGCCCATCGCCTTGGCGATCTTGTCGAAGGCTTCGCCCGCGGCGTCGTCGATGGTCGAGCCCAGTCGTGTGCAGGCGCCGATGCCCTCGACGCTCAGCAGCTGGCAGTGCCCGCCCGACACCAGAAGCAGAAGGAAGGGATAGGCCAGCTCCGCGCCCAGGCGGGCCGACACGGCGTGGCCCTCCAGGTGATTGACCGCCACCAGCGGCAGGCCGCGGGCCAGGGCCACCGCCTTGCCAAAGCTCAGGCCCACCATGACCCCGCCCACCAGCCCGGGCCCCGCGGTGGCGGCGACGCCGGTCAGGTCCTCGTAGCCCAGCACCGCCTCCTCCAGCGCCGCCTCGGCGATCGCCTCGATCGTCTCGACGTGGGCGCGGGCGGCGATTTCCGGGACCACGCCGCCGAACGGCGCATGGGCGGCGATCTGGCTGCCGACGATCGAACTCAGCACCTCGGCGCGGCCGTCGGCATGCAGCCGCACGACCGCCGCGGCGGTCTCGTCGCAGCTGGTCTCCAGGCCTAGAACGGTTTGAGTGATGGTCATCCGGTTGCCGGGGGCGGCCCGCTCCTGTAGCAGGCCTCACGTTTCCGCTCCCGAGGTAGACCGCCCACCGTGCCTTCGCAACCGCCCGCCAACCCCGGCCAGGTGCGTATCGGCGCCCGCGGCTCCAAGCTCAGCCTGGCCCAGGCCGGCCATATGCAGCGCCGCATCGCCGCGGCGCTGGGGGCCGATCCGTCGAATCCGGCGGACGTCGAGCGTGTCGCGCCGCTGATCGTCATCACCACCACGGGCGACCGGATCCAGGATCGCCGCCTGCTGGAGATCGGCGGCAAGGGCCTCTTCACCAAGGAAATCGAGGAGGCGCTCATCGAGGGCCGCATCGATTGCGCGATCCACTCGATGAAGGACATGCCGGCGCTCTTGCCCGACGGCCTCTGCATCGCCGCCGTCCCCGAGCGCGAGGACCCGCGCGACGCCTTCCTGAGCCGCGGCGCCGAGCAGCTGGAAGACCTGCCGCTGGGCGCGAAGCTGGGCACCGCCAGCCTGCGGCGTCAGGCCCAGTCGCTGCACCGCCGCCCCGACCTGGACGTCCAGATGCTGCGCGGCAACGTCGACACCCGGCTGGCGAAGCTGGCGGCGGGCGAGGCCGATGCGATCCTTCTGGCCTATGCCGGCCTGCGCCGCCTGGGCCTCGGCCACGAAGTGAAGAGCCTGATCGACCCCAAGGCGGTCCCGCCGGCGCCCGGCCAGGGCGCGCTGGCCATCGAGACCCGCGAGGCCGACCGCGACCTGCCCTGGGTCGTCTCCCTGCGCTGCGAGCCTACGACCCTGTGCGTGGCCGCCGAGCGGGGCGCGCTGACGGCCCTGGAAGGATCGTGCAAGACGCCCATCGGGGCGCACGCCTGGTTCGAGAACGGGTCGATGCAGCTGATCGTCGAGGCCCTGTCGCCGGACGGCAAGCAGCGGTTCCGGAAGGAGGGCTCGGCCGAGCTTTCGCAGGCTTCGGATCCCCGCGCGGCGGCCCACGACCTGGGCGTCTCGCTGGGCGTGGCGATCAAGGCGGAGGCGGGCGACGCCATCGTGCTCTGAGCCGTAAGGCCAAGCCGCACTTTCGCTCCCCCAATCGCCCCGGTTCAGCTAACAGCATCCCGCATGGCGACCCGTCGGCAGAGGATCTGGATCACCCGCGCGCAGCCCGGGGCGGACGTCACCGCCGAGCGGGTGCGGGCGCTGGGGCATGACGCCATCGTGGCGCCGCTGCTGCAGGTGAGCGTGCTGTCCGACGTGGCGGTCGATCTGCAGGGCGTCGCGGCGCTCGCCTTCACCAGCGCCAACGGCGTGCGCGCCTTCGCCGACGCCAGCGGCGAACGCAGCCTCAAGGTGTTCGCGGTCGGCGCGGCCACCGCCCAGGCGGCGCGACAGGCCGGGTTCAAGTCGGTTCTCTCGGCCGACGGCGACGTCGAGGCGCTGGCCGAAGGGATCGCGGCGCGGCGCGGCGAGCTGCGCGGCGCGGTGCTGCATCCGGGCGCGGCCGAACCTGCCGGCGACCTGGCCGGGTCGCTGGAGAAACACGGGGTCGAGGCGCGCCGGCTCATTCTTTACGAGACCGCGCCGGTCGAACTGGGCGCCGCCCAGGCCGAGACCCTGGCCCGGAGCGACGCGGTCCTGCTGCATTCGCCGCGCGCGGCCCAGGTGCTGGCCCAACTGCTGAAAACCCACCCGGCGCCGGAGCTGCGGGCGCTGGGTCTGTCGAAGGCGGTGGTGAAGCCTCTGGCGCGGACGAAGCTGGCGGCCAGGGCCTTCCCGCCCTTCCCGCTGGAGGCGGCGCTCCTCAATCTTATCGATCGCCGGCCATGAGCGAGCCCGACGACGACGGCTATAGGCCCAAACCGCTGATGGGGCGCTCATTCTGGATCATGATGGCGATCAGCATCATCTGCGTCGTCGCCGGCGCGGCGGTGGCGTGGCTGCTGCCGGCGCTGCTGGGCTAGGCTGCTAGGGCGATGACCGCGCCGCGGGCGTAAAGGGGGGACGGTGCCGAAGCTGGTTTTCCTCATGCCGTCGCCCACCGCGCAGACAGGCGGCAACCGCACGACGTGCCGACACGTGCAGGCCCTGGTCGAACTGGGCTACGACGCGGTCGTACGGCTCCCGCCGGGTCAGGTTCTCCCGCAGTGGTTCGACCATGCGACGCCGAGCGAGGTCTCGACCTGGCCGCCGGCGGCGGACGAGATCCTGGTGATCCCTGAGGATGCGATACGTGTGCTCGCGGCCTGTGCGGAGCTGCCCAACCGCAAGGTCATCCACTGCAAGAACCCGTACAACGCCGCCGCCGTCGCGCTGTCGCGCCTATCGCCGGCCGCGCGCGGCGCCTATCGCGACTTCATCGCCTGCAGTGACGGCGTCGCCGCCTGGATCGCCCGCTTCTTCGACCACGACGTCGTCGCCGCCATACCGTGCTTCGTCGACGCCAACCGGTTCCAGCCGGCCGAGAAATCCCGCGTCATCGCCTGCATGCCGCGCAAGCGGCCGATGGAGATGGCGGCCATCCACGGCATGTTCCGCCGGCTGACGGGCGATCGCGACGACTGGACGTGGGACGCGATCGAGGGGCGCACCGAAGCCGAGACCATCACCGCGCTCTCGCGCGCCGCCGTGTTCCTCAGCCTCGCCCGCTTCGAGGGCATGTGCACCTCGATCCTCGAGGGCATGGCAAGCGGCTGTCTGGTGGCGGGATTCACCGGGCTCGGCGCGCGGGAATACACCACATCGCTGAACGGCCTCTGGGTGGAGGAAGACGACTGCGAGGCGGCGGCGCGCGCCCTCGTGCGGGCGGTCGAGATCCATGACGCGGCCGGCGTCGAGGCCGCGCTCATGCGCGAGGCCGGGCGCTGGACGGCGGAGAGCTGGAACGAGGGGGTCTTCCGCGACGCGCTCGCCCGGTTCTGGCGCGATCAGATGGGCGTGACGCCCTGAACCCTGCGGCAGACAGGGCGCTTTGCAAATCGAGGCTGTTCGCGTAAAAGCCGCCGTCCCCGGACAGGAGCCGCCTTAGCTCAGCCGGTAGAGCGGCGCATTCGTAATGCGTAGGTCAGGTGTTCGAGTCACCTAGGCGGCACCATTCTTCCCCAATGTGAGTTTTCTCGACGCCTCTGCGCCCGGCCTGCGGCCATAGGGCGCTTGGCGTTTCGGCGCGAGTGTTCATAGAGTCATGTTCTGTGAGCGATGTTGTCGGCGCTCGCGACGGCGGGGTGTGCTTCTCAGCCCCGGAGGGACGACGAATGCGGTGGTGGCCGCGGCTGTGGGTGTCGCCAGTTCGCAAGGAACTGGAGCGGCTGCGCGAAAGCGAGGCGCGCTACCGACTCATGGCGGAGCACGCCCACGATATCTTGCTGCAGTACGATCCTGCAGGGGTGGTGCAGTATGTCTCGCCTTCGGTCGCCCGCCTCGGGTTGCGGCCCGACGACCTCATCGGCAAGACCCTGGCGCAGCTGACGCCCCCCGACGACCCGGCGCTGGCGTCGGCGGAGGGGAAGGCGGGGCCGGACGACCCGCCGCTTCGGCGGGACGACAGCCTCCTTCTGCGGTTGCGGTGCGGCGACGGCTCGTGGCGGTGGCTGCAGGGCAATCCGGCCGCGATGCTCGGCGACGACGGGCGGATGCTCGGTTCGGTCTCGATCATGCGCGACGTGACCGACCAGCGACGGGTGGAAGATCAGCTGCGCGAGAGCGAGACGAGTTATCGGCAGCTCGCCGAGTCCGCCGGCGACATCATCGCCCGCGTCGACCTGAAGGGAATCATCGAGTTCATCTCGCCCTCGGTCGCCGCCCTTGGCTATCGCCCCGAACAGATGATCGGGCGCAGCACGAACGACTTCGTCCATCCCGACGAGCAGACCGGCGCCGTGCTCGCTGCGATCCGCGCCGGCAGGCCGCCGCCGAGTGGTCGCGACAACGAGTTCCGGCTCCGCCGCGCCGATGGCGGCTGGGTCTGGATGGAAGGACGTCCCGCCGCGATCTGCGATGCGGTGGGCGAGCCGGTGGCGATGGTCACGGTGCTCCGCGACATCACCGAGCAGCGACGTCTGGAGGACGAGCTGCGGCGGAAGGAGGCCGAGGCGCAGGGGGCGGCCATCGCCAAGTCCGAGTTCCTGGCCACGATGAGCCACGAGATTCGCACGCCGCTGACCGCGGTGGTGGGCTTCGCGGGTCTGCTGGGCAAGATGCAGGGTCTGCCCGAAAAGGCCCTGACCTACGTCGACCGTATCGCCCGTAGCGGCGAGGCGCTGACGTCGATCGTCAACAATGTGCTCGACTTCTCGAAGATCGAAGCCGGCCAGGTCGAGTTGCGGCCAGAACCGCTGGAACTGCGGGCGTTCGTCGATGACGTGCTCGGCGTTTTGCAGGACAGCGCCGAGGCCAAGGGCTTGAGGCTGTCAGGCGAGGTCGTTGGGCCTCACCCCAGCGCGGTGTTGGCGGATGCGGGACGGCTGCGCCAGGTGGTGCTCAACCTCCTGACCAACGCCATCAAGTTCACACATCAGGGCGAGGTGTCGCTGGAGGTGCGCTGGCGGCAGGGCGCGCTTCTGGTTTCGGTGCGCGATACCGGCATCGGCATCGCGCCCGAGGCGGCGACGCGCCTCTTCCAGCGCTTCTCGCAGGTCGACAGTTCGAACGCCCGACGCTTCGGCGGCGCCGGGCTGGGTCTGGCCATCTCGCGCGGACTGGTCGAGCTGATGGGCGGCGAGATCGCGGTGGAAAGCGTCGAGGGCCGCGGCTCGCAGTTCTGGTTTCGAGTCCCGGCCAAGTCGGCGGGCGCCAGCCGGCGGGCGGCCGAGCCCGAGGCGGCCAAGCCCCCCGCGGGCGCGCGGGTTCTGGTGGTCGATGACGCGCGCGCCAACCGTGAGCTCATCATGGCCCTGCTCGGCCCCTTCGACCTGCAGCTGACCGAGGCCGCCGACGGGCTCGAGGCGCTGGAGGCCGCCCGGCAGACCACGTTCGACCTGGTGCTGATGGACCTGCAGATGCCGGGGCTGGACGGCATCGCGGCGACGCGAGCGATCCGTGGCGGCTCGGACCTGAACCGCGACACGCCGATCCTGGCCGTCAGCGCCAGCGTGCAGCCGGCGGACGTCGATGCGTGCCGCCAGGCCGGCATGGACGACCACATCGCCAAGCCCATCAACGCTCGGGAGCTGGTCGGAAAGGTCGCACACTGGATCGGCGCCCCGAGAGGTCCTGGATCGCAACGCGCGACGGGTTGACGTGACTTCCGGCTATGCCGCGACGAGCCCGCCGCGGACGGTCACCTGGGCCTGGAAGAGATAGCCGCCGCCGCGCAGCGTCTTGATGAATTCGCCGGCCCCGTCGCAGGCCGACAAGGTGCGCCGCAGCCGGGCCACCCGCGCGTCGATCGAGCGTCCGCCGGCCACGCCGACGCCGCCGTGCAGCAGACCCACCAGCACCTCGCGGGGAAGCACCACGCCGGGGCGGTCGACCAGCGCGCGCAGCAAGGCGGCGTCGGCGGGGCTGAGCCGGACCGTGCGGCCCGAGGGCGATGTCACGTAGCCGAGCTCGGCGTCGAACCGCCAGGTCGCGAGCGCGGCCGCTGCGGCCTGCCGCGTGTGACGGGCCGCCCGGCGGAGCAGCGCGCGCACCCGCGCCAGCAGCTCCAGCGGATGGATCGTCTTGGGCAGAACGTCGTCGGCGCCGAACTCCAGGCCCGCGACGCGGTCCAGCGTATCGGCGGCGCGGGCCACGACCAGCACGGGGGCGGCGTCGGCTTCGGAGAGCCGGCGGCAGAGGGCCAGGCCGTCGGCGTCCGACAGCGCGGTCTCCAGGATCACCAGGTCGGCGGCGGCCGCGTCCAGCATCGGCTGGGCCTCGGCGGCGGTGTCGGCGCGGGCCACCTGGAAGCCGTGGCGGCGCAGCATGTCTATGCCCGGCTCGATGGCGCCTGAGTCGGAGTCGATCCAGAGCACGCGGGGCGATCCGGGCGCTTGACCCGGCCGGGAGGGGGCGGTTCCGGCGGCGAATTCGAAGGCGACGGCGGTCATGGCGATCCTCGCTGAGCGCCGTCGGCCTGAAGCGGCCATGACGCAGGCCTGATCTTACATATGCGCGCCGATTATTCGTGACGACTTCTTGTCATACTTCACATGAAGCGTGTTCATGTATCAGAGTGCGGCGACAATTGTGACGCATGTCGACGGATGTCTTCTTTTTGCAACATTATTCCGCGAACGACTTTCCCCCGGATTGATCTCGGCGCATCGGGCGTTGCCCGAGAGCCTTGCCGAGTTGTCTAATAAGCGAATGTATTTATTGCAATAATGTGCTGACCACGGCGCTGGGAGCCTTCCCAGGAAGGGGCGCTTCATGAGATATGTTCATGATTGTCACAAGACAAATTCAGTAAAGACGCACTGCACGCGACAATAGTTTTTCTCCAGCGGCGCTCAGGCGCGTGGCCGGTTCGCCCGGCGGCGCGTGGGCCGGCTTTTCATTGTGGGGATCGGCCCCTGCGACGCGCGCGTCGCGGGCCGTTGGAGGACTTAGACCTTGAACACCAAGCATACGCGGACGCGCCTTCTGGCGTCGTCGATGATCTGTGGCGCGGCCCTTGTCGGGCTGGCCGGCCCCGCCGTCGCCCAGACGGCCGACGACGAAGTGGCCGAGGTGGTCGTCACCGGCACCCGCATTCCCTCGCCCAACCTGGAAAGCGTGAGCCCGGTGCAGGTGGTGGGCGCGCAGGAAGTGGTGCTGGGCGGCCGCCCGGTGACCGCCGACATCCTGAACCAGCTGCCGCAGGTGAGCCAGAACGGCCAGACCGGCTTCTCGACGACCTCCAACCCGCTCTCCAACCCGGGCGGCACGGCGACGGTCGACCTCCGCGGCCTGGGCCAGCAGCGCACCCTGGTGCTGGTGGACGGTCGCCGCCTCGGCATCGGCGACCCCGATACCGGCAACCCCAATCCCTCGCCCGACCTGAACCAGATCCCGTCGCAGCTGATCCAGCGGGTCGACGTGCTGACCGGCGGCGCGTCGGCGACCTACGGCTCGGACGCCGTGGCCGGCGTGGTCAACTTCATCATGAAGCGCGACTTCGAAGGCGTTGAGATCGACGCCCAGTGGGGCGTCTACCAGCACGAACAGCACAACGAGTTCGTCCAGGGCCTGCTGCCGGCCCGCCGCGTGACGCCGCCCAAGAAGAACGTCTGGGACGGTGAGTCCAAGGACATCTCGATCATCATGGGCGCGAACTTCGAGGAAGGCCGCGGCAACGTCACCGGCTACTTCACCTATCACGACCAGAAGCCGGTCACGCAGTCCAAGCGCGACTACTCGGCCTGCCAGGTGGTGCTGAACGCGAACGGCACGGTCAGCTGCGCCGGCTCGACCAACTCGAACCAGTTCGTGCTGGCCGCTGGCGGCGGCTTCAACCTGCCGGGCGCGCCGACGCAGGTCGCGGTGGTCGGCAACACGTTCGCCCCCTGGAGCGGCACGGCCAACACCACGCCGCCGCCCTTCTTCAACTCGAACGACTACGCCTACCTGATCCACCAGGGCACCCGGTACACGGCCGGCTTCCTGGCCCGCTACGAGGTGAACAAGCACCTCGAGTTCTACGGCGACTTCGGCTTCATGCAGGATCGCTCGAACGTGCAGATCGCGCCCACCGGCCTGTTCCAGGGCTCGGGCGCCTCGCCCAACGGCGGCTTCCTGGTCAACTGCAACAACCCCTTCCTCAGCGCCCAGCAGCGCGGCGTGATCGGCTGTTCGGCGGCCGACATCGCCTCGGGCGCCAGCAAGGACCTGCTGATCGGGCGGCGGAACATCGAAGGCGGGGGCCGCAACCAGGCCTACAACCACACCAACTACCGCGCCGTGTTCGGCGGCCGCGGCGAGATCGCGGGATCGTGGAAGTACGACCTCTATGGCTCGTACTACTACACCGAGCTGAACAACGCCGCGCAGAACTACCTGTCGATCTCCCGGCTGCAGAATGCGCTGCAGGTCGTGCAGACGCCGACGGGGCCGCAGTGCATCTCGGGCGGCGGCTGCGTGCCCTACAACATCTTCCAGGACGGCCAGGTCTCGGCCGCGGCGCTGGCCTACCTGGATATCGAGGGGACGTCGCGGGGCTCAATCGCCGAGCGGATCGTCGAAGGCACGATCACCGGCGACCTCGGCGACTATGGCGTGAAGTCGCCCTGGGCCACCGACGGAGTGGGCGTGGCGTTCGGCTTCCACAATCGCCGCGACCACCTGGAGTACCAGCCCGACGCGGCCCGGCTGTCGGGCGACCTGTCGGGGTCCGGCGGAGCGTCCACCCCGATCGACAACAGCCTGCGGGTGAACGAGGGCTTTGCCGAAGCCCGCGTGCCGCTGGTGCAGGACAGGCCTTTCGCCGACGACATCACGGCCGAGCTGGGCTTCCGGTACTCCGACTACTCGACGGGCATCAACGCCGAGACCTGGAAGATCGGCCTGTCGTGGGCGCCGACCCCGGACTTCAAGTTCCGCGGCTCGTACAACAAGGCCATCCGGGCCCCGTCGATCCTCGAGCTCTACACGCCGCAGGCGGTGACCAACACCAGCCAGGTGTCGGAAGACCCCTGCGCCGCCGGCGCCGTGGCCCCCGCCTCGCTGGCCGCCTGCCAGAACACCGGCGTCACGGCGGCCCAGTACCGCAACATCCCGCAGTGCCCGTCCGGCCAGTGCGCGGTGCTGAACGGCGGCAACACCAACCTCGGCCCCGAGACGGCGAAGACCTTCACCATCGGCGCCACGGCCCGCCCGGCGTTCATCCGCGGCTTCACCGCCAGCGTCGACTACTTCCGCGTCGACCTGAAGGACATCGTCGGGGCCATCCCGCTGGGCGTGATCCTGACCCGCTGCCTGAACACCGGCGACCCGACCTTCTGCTCGCAGGTGGTCCGCGCCCAGAACGGCATCCTGTTCGGCACCACCGCGGGCGCCGGCGGCTACATCAACGGGACCAACACCAACATCGGCGCCGGCGTGACGTCGGGCGTCGACCTGCAGGCGAACTACGTCCTGCCGATCGAGGACTGGGGCCTGGAGGACTGGGGCAGCGTCTCGGTGAGCCTAACCGGTTCGTACCTGCTCAAGGCCACGGTCACGCCACTTCCGGGCGTCGCCGCCTATGACTGCGCCGGCCTGTTCGGCGCGCAATGCCAGACGCTGAACCCGCGCTGGCGTCACACGATGCGGGTGACCTGGGCCACGCCGTGGGACGTCACCACCTCGCTGACGTGGCGCTACATCCACGACATGACCTACGAACAGGACACCAACGAGCCCACGATCGGCCGCGGCACGCGCAACGCCTTCAACCACAAGCTGCCCCAGCGCAGCTATCTGGACCTGTCGGCGCAGTGGGTGATCAACGACATGTTCGCGGTGCGCGGCGGCATCAACAACATCCTCGACCAGGATCCGCCGCTGGTGAACAACCGGATCTCCCAGACCGGCTCGCCCAACTCCTACCCCACCTACGACCTGCTGGGTCGCCGGATGTTCGTGGGCGTGACCGCGAAGTTCTAGCGCTCGCTCTCACCAGAGAGGCCGTGCCGTCAGGGGCTCCCGCGCAAGCGGGGGCCCCTTTCTTCGTGTTGGCGAGCGACAATCTTAGCGGAACCCCGCAGCCGTCCGGCTGGTCGCGATGCTCCGGTCTAAACATCCCGCCAAGAACCGGACCTCGTGAACTTCAGCGAGGGGTGGAAAGGGGACCTCGCACGGCTAAGCTCCCCGCATGGAAAAGTTAAATCTCAGGCCTGCGTTACAGCGCATGGAGCGCTTCATTGGCTTCACGATCCCTCGAAACGGGACCTTCTATGTCTGCGACCATGACGAGGTTGTGCGGATATCCTTCGACGGCTCGATCTCCGCCGAGGTGACTGACGAACACCCCTACAGGTTCGTTGAGAACAACGCCGATTTCCTAGGTCTCGTCTTCGACGGCTTGTCGGCGAACGAGCCCGTCTTGCGGGTAGGATCGACAATCGTCTCCTACAACCTTGATCCCACGAAGGACTTCGTCAGCGTGAATTGCGAAATCGCAGGCCAGAAGGAAGTGTTAGAGTTCCGCACATTGTCTGGCGATTGGTTCGTGGCCTCACTTTCTGAGGGTGGAAGGCACCTTGTTCTGGCGGAACCATACGAGGTCGCGCTGTATCAATTGAGGTGACTGGAAGATTTCGACAATCCCATCTGGCTCGGGGAATGTCTGAGGAGGGTCGATCTCCGGTGTCGCGACCACGCCGCGTAGCGGACGTTCGCGAGTCGCGCCCAGAGGGGACCTCCTGAAGGTCGGAGACGGGTCGGTTGCGGGCTTTACCTCCTCCGCGAAGCGGCGGGAGGTAAGGGTCATCTAAGGGTGCGATCAGGCGGCGTGCAGCGTCGGCGCGGGGGCGGGCGGCTCCAGGGCGCCGGCCAGCCAGTCGACGAACGGGCGGATCAGGTCCGCGCGCGGCGAGGCGGGGTTCCAGACGGCCGTGTAGTCTTCGCGCAGGGTCGCCTCGGCCTCGAACAGGCGGACCAGGCGGCCGGCCTTGAGGTCGTCGCGCACCAGCAGGCCCCGGGCCAGGCAGACCCCCGCGCCGCTGCGGGCCAGTTCCAGCGCCGCCAGCGGGCTGTCGGCGGTGAGCGTGGCGTGCACCGGCAGGTCGGACAGGCCCACCTGTTCCAGCCAAAGCCGCCACGGATGCTCGGGCTGGGCGATCAGCGGCGCGCGGACCAGGTCCTCGGGCCGGCGTGGGAGGTCGACCCCCGGGGCGGCCACCGGAAACAGCGCCTCGCCGGCCAGGCGGCGCTGGGTCAGGCCCGCGCAGGCGCCGGCGCCATAGAGGATCGCCACGTCGGCCTCGCCGGCCGAAACCTCGCCGACGCCGGTCACCGTGCGCAGCTCCAGCTCGCGGTCCGGCTGGGCGGCCATGAAGCCCGAGAGCCGGGCCGACAGCACGCGCTCGGCGATGCCGGCGGTGGACGCGACCACCAGCCGCGCCCGGCCCGGCCGCGACGGCGCCTCGAAGGCCTCCGAGATGAGATTGAGCGACAGGCGCAGGCGGCTCACGAACGCGCGGCCTGCCTCGGTGAGGGCCACGGTGCGGCCATAGCGCTCGAACAGGTCGACGCCCAGACGCAGTTCCAGGGAGCGGATGGCGTGGCTGATGGCGCTCTGGGTCAGGTTCAGCTCGTCGGCGGCCTTGGTGAAGCTCTCATGGCGCGCGGCGGCCTCGAACGCAGCGATGGCCCTCAAGGATGGCGGTCGCACCGGCACGGCAAAGCTCCCTCACGCACACTTCGCGAGCCAGGATGCCGCAGCCTCGACGGTCTTCATGGAAAATGCGGCGAAGGGCCGCAGCGGCGGCGCTCAGCGGCAGGTTTTGCGGCGAACGGCCGCGATGCGTCGACAAGCGGCCTTGGACCGGCGACGCTTTTCACGAGAATGTCCGAACATCCCGGTGAACGGCGCGTCGCCGTTTGCCCAAGCTTTTGCAAGGATCTGACCGTTCGGCGTTGCGCCTTGGCCCGCTCCGGGCCCGAACGATCAGGGAGAGGCCCCTGGTGCGCCTACCGCGTCCGAACAACTATCTCGTCGCGAACTTCGTCCTCTGGACGCTGACCTACGTCATCGTCACAGCGCGGATGCTCGCCGAGCCGATCCCCCATGCCGGCGACATGGCGCTTCGCCGACTGGGCATGGCGGTGTTCGGCTTCCTCGCCTGCCTCGTGATCGGGCGACTGCTGTCGGCCATCGCCGAACAGCCGATGTGGCGGCGCATCGTGGCGGCGGTGGCGATGTCGGTCGTCGGCGGTTTCGCCTATTCGATCCTCAACTATGCGGTTTTCTACCTGGTCAATCCGCTCTGGAAGGTGGAGCCGCTCAGCCCGATCTCGGCGGCCTTCACCGCCTCGATGTTCTTCTGGACCTTCATCAGCTGGTGCGCGCTCTACTTCGCCATCCGCTATGAGGAGGAACTCAAGGAGAAGAACCTGCGGTTGGTGGCCAGCCAGGCCCTGGCGATGGACGCGCAGAACCGGATGCTGCGCTACCAGATCAATCCGCACTTCCTCTTCAACACCCTCAACGCGCTGTCCTCGCTGATCCTGGCCAAGGAGAACGAACGGGCCGAACGGGTGGTCCTCTCGCTCTCCAGCTTCCTGCGCCACACGCTGGAAAAGGAGCTGCCCGACAAGGCGCCGCTCTCCGATGAGATCGAGGCCCAGCGCCAGTACCTGCTGATCGAGCAGGCGCGTTTCGAGGACCGGCTGAACTATGTCGAGAACATCCCGGCCGAACTGCGCGACGCCCTGGCGCCCAGCCTGATCCTGCAGCCGCTGGTCGAGAACGCGGTGAAGTACGGTGTGGCGCGGTCGAACGCGCCGGTGACCATCGAGATCACCGCCACGGCCGACGCCGGCCGCCTGCGGCTCACCGTGTCGGACGACGGCGGCGACGGAGCCGGCTCGCAGGCGCCGCCCAAGCTGGGCCTGGGCCTGGAAAACGTGCGTCGGCGACTGGACCTCATCTACGGCCGGGCCGCCGAGCTCACGGTCGGCCCGCGCCGCCCCAACGGCTTCCTGGCCTCCGTCGAGATTCCCCTGGAGCGCGCATGAGCGACGGAACGTCCACCCTCACCCGCCCCCTCCGCATCGCCATCGTCGATGACGAGCCGCCGGCGCTGCGCCGGCTGCAGATGGCGATCGACAAGGCCGGCGACGCCGCGGTGGTGGCCCAGGCCACCAATGGGGAAGAGGCGCTCGCGCTGATCCGCGAGGGCGGGCTGGACGTGGTGCTGCTGGATATCCGCATGCCCGGCATCTCCGGCCTGGACCTGGCGCGCGCCATCGATCCCAAAGAGGCGCCGGTTTTCATCTTCGTCACCGCCTTCAGCCGTTTCGCCGCCGATGCGTTCGAACTGGCGGCCGTGGACTATCTGCTGAAGCCGGTGGAGTTCGAGCGCCTGCACGAGGCGCTGGAACGCGCGCGGCGGGTGCTGGAGGGCCGTGAGGCCCGGCTTCGGATCGCCGCGCTGGAACAGGTGGTGCAGGCGCTGCGCGCCGTCGACGCCGAGGCGCCCGAGTCCGGATTCGCCGAGGAGATCTGGGTGCCCGACCGCGGCGACCGCCTGCGGCTGCCGGTCAGCCTGATCGACTGGGTCGAGGCCGAGCGCGACTACGTGCGCATCCACAGCCGGGGCCGCAGCTTCCTGGTCCGGAAGGCGATCTGCAAGCTCCAGGCCGAGCTCGACCCCGAAGACTTCCTGCGCGTCCACCGCGGCGCCCTGGTCCGCCGCGACCGCATCGTGCGGCTGGCCCGCCGTCCGGGCGGCCCCTCGGCTGTGGTGCTGCAGTCCGGCGCCGAAGTCCCCGTCGCCCGCCGCCAGGCCGCCCAAGTCCGCCGCATCGTCGGCGTCCGGGTTGCCGGTTGAGAGCGCCTAGAGCGGGGCGCAGCTCGACATGTTGACGGGCTTGGACTCGGTGCGGGTCCAGCCGTTGGCGTCCTTCGAGAAGAGCATGAACGAGGAGCCGGACTTGCCGGTGGAGCCGTCGGGGTTGCGTCCGGCGAAGGTCATGGCCGCGACCACCTGGGTGACGACGCCCTTGGCCTTCTCGGCGGCGTCGATCTCCTGGTAGGCCTTGCACATCACCTGGAAGTCCTGGCAGCCCTTGCCCTCGACCTTGCTGGCGCACGCGGGGTGCTCGGCCTCGACGGCGGTGCGCCACGCCAGGATCTCCGAGTCGAGACCCGCGGTCGGGTTGCTGGCGTCCGCTTTTTCGCCCGAACTGCAGGCGGAGACGAGAAGGGCGGCGAGCGCGGCCACGGCGGCAGGTCTGATCACTGAAGGCTCCGAACGAGAATCCGGGCAGCGCATAGCCCAATGATCGCGGCAGGTATGTGACCAAATCGCCGCGGCGGAGCCTGTCGCGGAAATTAGTTGGGCCCCGCCTGGTTGGCAGGCGCCGCTTGCGTCATCACCGGCCCGATCTCGTCGTGTAGCACCAGGTCGGCATACTCATCGATCTCGGTGGGCTCGCGGTTGACGATGGCCAGGCGCGCGCCGTTGCGCTTCGCCACGAGGGGGAAGCTCGCCGCCGGATAGACCACCAGCGACGACCCCAGCACCAGGAACAGGTCGCAGGCCAGGGTCTGCGCCTGCGCCCGCGCCATGGGCTCGGCGGGCATCGCCTGGCCGAACGAGATGGTGGCGGTCTTGACGATGCCGTCGCATGCGCGACAGGCGGGCAGGTCGCCGGTGGCCTCGTACAGCGCCTTCAGGTCGTCCAGCTCATGGCGCAGGCTGCATTCCAGGCAGGTGGCGTAGCTGGCGTTGCCGTGCAGCTCGATTACCTTCTCGGCCGGCACGCCCGAGGCCTGGTGCAGATTGTCGACGTTCTGCGTGATCACCGCGCTGGCCTTGCCCGAGTGGATCAGCCGGGCGACGCCCATGTGCCCGGCGTTGGGCTCGCGGCCCACCCAGCCCGCGCGGCCCGAGAACGCGCGGGTCCAGGCCTCGCGGCGCTTGTCCTCGCTGCCCACGAACTCCTGGAAGTAGATCGGCTTCATCTTGCTCCAGACGCCGCCGGGGCTGCGGAAGTCGGGAATGCCGCTTTCGGTCGAAATGCCTGCGCCCGTAAAGACGACCACCCGGCGGGCGTCGGCGATCATCCGGGCGAGGTCGGCCCGCGTGGGCTCAGGGCGACTGGGCATGTCGCGAGCTTACCCGAGCGTTGAGACGTGATGAAGGGCGGGGGAGCGGATCGGCCCGGCCGTTGGACGGGGGGATGCCAGGGGGCCGGGCCGATCGCGACCGCTCGTTGAGCGGTCGCGGAAGGTAACAGCCAAGCGAGTCTAAGGTTCCGTCCCGAACGCGCGCGCGATGTCGGAATCTTCGACGCCGTCCAGCTCCAGGCGCTTCACCCGCGAGGTCTCGCCGGATGCGATGCGCACCGCAGACTTCGGGACGCCCAGCGCCTTGGCCAACAGGGCGATGACGGCGGCGTTGGCCTGGCCGTCGGACGGGGCCGAGGACACGCGCAGCTTCAGGACCGGCTGGCCGGCCTCGTCGCGGGCCCACCCGTCCACAGCATCGCGGCCGCCCTTGGGCGTGACGCGGACGGTCAACCGATGAGGCCGAAGAGCGGGCGGAACAGCCATGGCAGCAGGTATCCTCGCACGCCTTGCAGCAGCAGGATCACGATGATGGGGCTGATATCGACGCCACCCAGCGGCGGAATGAACCGCTGCACCGGCCGCATGACCGGCGTCGTCACCGCGTCGAGAAAGCGGGCCACGCCGTACACGAACGGATTGCGCAGGTTGATGACGTTGAACGCCACCAGCCACGAAAGCACTGCGCTCACGATGATGGCGAGGATCAGAAGCCCGATCAGGGCGTCGATGATGTAGTAGAGAAAGCCGGCCATAGCCCCGGTTCTACCGGCCTTTGTGGCCGTGACAAGGTGAAGCGTCGGACCCGCCTGACGCAGGGCGCCTTGACAGAGGGCCGTCCAATCGAGTTATTCCGCGCCTTCCTGGGGCCGTAGCTCAGTTGGTAGAGCGCCTCGTTCGCAATGAGGAGGTCAGGGGTTCGACTCCCCTCGGCTCCACCAGGAACCTTTCGCCATGACCGGACCCGCGCGAATCCACGCCCCTTCGACGGGCGGGCGGCTGGTCTACGCCGTCGGCGACATTCACGGCCATGTGGACCAGCTCGACAGCCTCCTGGCGCAGATCGCGGCTGATGCCGTGGCGTCGGCGACGCGCGAGCCGCCGCTGCTGGTGTTTCTGGGCGACTACGTCGACCGCGGCCCGCACAGCCGTGCGGTCATCGACCGAATCATCGCCGTGGCCGCCGACGACCGTTTCGAGGTGGTCGCGCTCAAGGGCAATCACGAGGACGCCATGGTTCGCTTCCTGTCGGACCCCGGCTTCGCCCCGGCATGGATCGCCAATTGGGGCCAGGCGACGCTGGCGTCATATGGCGTGGCGCCGCCCTCGGCATTCGATCCGGCGGCCTGCGAGGCGGTTCAGGCCCAGCTGGCCGCGGTGCTGCCCGACAGCCACCGCGCCTTCATGGCCGGACTGCGCCTCAGCTTCGAGGTCGGCGACTACCTCTTCGTGCATGCCGGCGTGCGGCCCGGCGTGCCCCTGGACGCCCAGGCCGAACGCGACCTGATCTGGATCCGATACGACTTTCTGGAGTCGGACGCGGCGTTCGGAAAGGTGGTGGTGCACGGTCATACCCCGTCCGATCGTCCGGAGCGCAAGCCCAACCGCATCAATGTCGACACCGGCGTCTACTTCAGCGGCGTTTTGACGGCAGTTCGCCTGGAAGGCGAGCAACAAGGATTTATGCAATCTTACGCCTAGCTGCGACCTCGCGTCATACGCGAATCTCCTGCGACACCATTGCGCCTTTAGACTGACGCAACTCATGTCGTACCAAAGAACAATCGGGACGGACTAAAGTCTCCGACAGCAGGGGATACATAAGAACATCATCAAGCTTGACCATTGGCTCGCTCCGAGCACTTCTGGTCATGGCCGCAGTTTGACCGAAATGTGTCAGGTTGTTGATGTTCGCGTGTGCGACCGACGGCGGAAGCCGTTGGCCGGGCGCCCCGGTCGGGACGGCGGTCATGTTCGAGTAAGAACAACGGGACGCTCTCATGGCCACCATCAACGTCAGCACGACCGCCGCGCTCAGCACGGCGCTCAAGGCCGCCAAGGCCGGAGACACGATAGTCCTGTCGCAGGGGAGCTATACGCTCAGCGCTTCGAACCTGAAGTTCGCAAGCGAGGTCGTCGTCACCTCGGCCGACGCCGGCCGGCCGGCCGTGATCACCAACCTGTCGATTACAGGCTCGTCGGGCCTCACCCTGCGCGACCTGGACCTCAGCGCCTCGCCGACCGGCATGGAAAGCCCTTTCCAGATCAAGGCCAGCGAGAACATCCGCCTTGAACGTCTGGACGTGCACGGCACGGTCAACAACGATCCCTCTGACGACGTCTCCGGAATGCTGATCCGCGGCTCCAGGAACGTCACCGTCGTCGATTCTGAGTTCCACGACCTGGCCGACGCACTGACGCACGTGGATTCCTTCGGCCTGACGATCGCCCGCAACACCTTCCACCACCTTCAGTATGACGGCGTCCGTGGAGGCGGAACGTCGAACATCACCATCAGCGGAAACCTGTTCCGCGACTTCTTCCCGAAGGCGACGGACCATCCCGACGCCATCCAGTTCTGGACGACCAACACGACGGCGTCGGCCAGCAATATCGTCATCACGGACAATGCCTTCCTCCGCGGTGAGGGCGGGGCCGCGCAGGGCATTTTCATGCGCGACCAGGTGGGCAACCTGCCCTACGAAAACGTCACGGTGACGGGCAATGTGATCGCGGGCGCCACGTATCACGGAATCTCGGTCACGGCGGCCCGGAACGTCACGATCGACAACAACATCGTGCAGGGCTTCACGGGCA
This sequence comes from Phenylobacterium sp., assembly GCF_965284355.1. NCBI lineage: Bacteria > Pseudomonadati > Pseudomonadota > Alphaproteobacteria > Caulobacterales > Caulobacteraceae > Phenylobacterium > Phenylobacterium sp. Next base: position 2,808,798 of record NZ_OZ260078.1, read on the forward strand.
TGAAGTCCTGGATCCTGCTCTCGAAGGTCCAGGGCGCGACCGTCACCAACAACGGCGCCAACGAAGTCATCGTCCAGCTCTCCGGGAACGTCTCTCAGACCGGCAATCAGGTGATCGGCCTGGCCACCGACAGCGGAGCCTGGGCCTTCGGGCAGTGGCAGCCACCCGCCAACGACGGCGCCGGCGGCGCGGGTCCGGGCGCCGGCGCCGTGTTGGGCCAGGTGCTGACGGGCGACGCGGGCGCAAACACCCTCAGCGGCGACGCCGGCGCCGATACGATCGACGGCCGGGGCGGCGCCGACCTGCTGACGGGCGGCCCGGGTGACGACGTCTTCATCGTGACGCCCAGCGCCAAGGTCGTCGAGCTTGCCGGGGGCGGCGTCGATCTTATCCGGACCGGAGAGTCGCTGAGCCTGCCCGCCAATATCGAGAATCTCGAGATCCTCGGCACGAAGACCGCGTCGGCGGGCGGCAACGAACTCGACAACACCATCATCGGCAACGCTGGCGGCAATTACATGCGGGGCTATGCGGGGAACGACACCCTGGATGGCCGGGCGGGCAGCGACATGCTCCTGGGCGAAGCTGGCGACGACCGGCTGATCGGCGGCGCCGGGAAGGACACCTTCGTCTTCAAGCCGGGCGGCGGCTCCGACACCGTCGCCGACTTCTCGGCGGGCGACACCCTCGACGCCTCGGCGCTGTTGCTGGCCGGCGCGCGCGCCACGCTCACCGCGGGCGCCGGCGGCGTCACGATCAGCTTCAGCACCGGCGAAAAGATCATACTGTCGGGGCTGGGTCTCGATGACCTCACCGCCACCCCCACCGGCTGGATCTTCGGGTAGCGTTTTCCTAGTGCGCGTCGTCCCAGTTGGGGGCGGCGCGCGCCTCCACCACCAGCGGCACGCTGATCTGGAGCGCCGGCTCGGCCGCGCGCTCCATGATGCGCTTGGCCACGGCGATGACCGCGTCGGCCTCGGCCTCTGGGGCTTCGAAGACCAGTTCGTCGTGCACCTGCAGCAGCATCTTGGCCTTCAGGCCCGCGTCCGCCAGCGCCTGGGGCATGCGGATCATCGCGCGGCGCATCACGTCGGCCGCCGCGCCCTGGATCGGGGCGTTGATGGCGGCGCGGTCGGCGAAGCTGCGTTCGGCCTGGCTCTTCCCGCGGGCGGCCGGGATATGCACCTTGCGGCCGAAGATGGTGGTCACGAACGCCTCTGAGCGCACCTGCTGCTGCATGCGGTCCATGTAGGTCCGGATGCCGGGGAAGCGCTCGAAGTAGGTCTTGATGTAGGCCCCGGCCTCTTCCCTGGGGATGCCCAGCTGGTTGGCCAGCCCGAACGCCGAGATGCCGTAGACGATGCCGAAATTGATCGCCTTGGCGCGGCGGCGCGTGTCGGCCGGCATGCCCTCGATCGGCACGCCGAACATCTCGGACGCCGTCATGGCGTGGATGTCGAGGTTCTCGGCGAAGGCCTTCTTCAGCTGCGGGATGTCGCCGATGTGGGCCAGCAGGCGCAGCTCGATCTGCGAATAGTCGGCGCTGATCAGCACGTGGCCGGGCTCGGCGATGAACGCCTTGCGGATCTTGCGGCCTTCTTCCGTCCGGATCGGGATGTTCTGCAGGTTGGGATCGGTGGACGCCAGGCGGCCCGTGGTGGCGGCGGCCAGGCTGTAGCTGGTATGAACCCGCTGGGTCCTGGGGTCGATCGCGGCCACCAGATTGTCGGTGTACGTACCTTTCAGTTTCGACAGCTGCCGCCAGTCCAGCAGGATGCGCGGCAGCTCGTGGCCCTTGGCGGCCAGATCTTCCAGCAGCGACGCGTCGGTCGCCTGGGCGCCGGTGGCGGTCTTCTTGCCCGACTCCAGGCCCATCTCGCCGAAGAGGATGTCGCCGATCTGCTTGGGACTGCCCAGGTTGAACGGCCGGCCCGCGACGCGGTGCGCCTCGGCCTCCAACTCGACCATGCGCACCGAGAAGTCGTGGCTGAGCTGCTGCAGGATCTGCGTGTCGACCTTGATGCCTTCCAGCTCCATGCCCACCAGCGTCTGCGGCATCGGGCGCTCCAGGCGCTCGTAGACCGTGGACATGCGCTCGTGCGCCAGGCGCGGCTTCAGGTGTTCCCAGATGCGCAGCGTGACGTCGGCGTCCTCGGCGGCGTAGGCGGTCGCGGCGCTCAGCTCGACGTGCTTGAAGCTCTTCTGCGACTTCCCCGTGCCGGCGACCGTCTTGTAGGCGATCGGCTCGTGGTCGAGGACGCGCTTGGACAGCTCGTCCATCCCGTACTTGTTGTGGAGCCCGCCTTCGAGCGCGAAGGCCAGCAGCATGGTGTCGTCGATCGGCGCCACGGTGATGCCGTGCCGGGCCAGCACCGCGATGTCGTACTTGGCGTTGTGCGCCACCTTCAGGACCGAGGGATCCTCGAGCAGCGGCTTCAGCTTCGCCATTGCCACATCGAGCGGGATCTGCTCGAGGCCGGCTGTAGGTTCGCCGAACAGGCCGCCCTCGTCCTCGCCGGCGTGGCCCACCGGGATGTAGCAGGCATGTCCGGGCGCGGTGGCCAGCGAGACCCCGCACAGGTTCGAGCTGAGCGCGCCCAGCGCGTCGGTTTCGGTGTCGAACGCGACGACGCCGGTGGCGTAGGCCCGCGCGATCCAGGCCTCCAACGTGGCGACGTCGCGCACGCAGGCGTAGGCGGTGGTGTCGATGGCGCCATGCGCCGGCGCGGCCGGCCCGGACGCCTTGGTTTCCGCCATGACCGACTGCACGGCCGCCTCGCGGCCGGGGGCGGTGGCGTCGCCCACGCGGCGCGCCAGGGTGCGGAACTCCATCAGCTCCAGGAAGGCCTGCAGCGCGCCGTGGTCGGGCTCGCGCACGGCGAGGTCGTCGACGGGTTCCGGCAGGGGCGTATCGCAGTCCAGCCGCACCAGCTGGCGCGACAGGCGGATCTGGTCGGCGAACTCGATCAGGGTCTGGCGGCGCTTCTCCTGCTTGATCTCGGAGGCCCGGGCCAGGAGCGTATCGAGGTCGCCATACTCATTGATCAGCGCCGAGGCGGTCTTGATGCCGATGCCGGGCGCACCCGGCACGTTATCGACCGAATCGCCGCAGAGCGCCTGCACATCGACGACCTTGTCGGGCGTTACGCCGAACTTCTCGGCGACCTGATCAATTCCGATCTTCACGTTCTTCATGGTGTCGAGCATCGACACCCGCGGACCGACCAGCTGCATCAGGTCCTTGTCGGACGAGACGATCACCACCTCGCCGCCCATGTCGCGGACCTTGCAGGCATAGGCGGCGATGATGTCGTCGGCCTCGTAGCCGGGCAGCTCCAGCGAGGGTACGCCGAACGCGCGGGTGGCCTCGCGGACCAGCGGGAACTGCGGGCGCAGGTCCTCCGGCGGCGGCGGGCGGTGGGCCTTGTACTGGTCGTAGAGCTTGTTGCGGAACGTGTCCTCGGAGTGGTCGAAAACGACGGCCAGGTGGGTGGGCGCGTCGGCCTGGGCCTTCATGTCGACCAGCAGCTTCCAGATCATGTTGCAGAAGCCGGCGACGGCCCCGACCGGCAGGCCGTCGCTCTTCCGCGTCAGCGGCGGCAGGGCGTGGAAGGCGCGGAAGATGAAGCCCGAGCCGTCGACAAGGTAGAGCCGTATCGCCGGGCCGTCCTGGGTCGGCGGGCGGTCGGTGTCGGGGAGCGGCGGCGCTTCGGCGTCGAGCGTATCGGTCATGGCGGCAAGATAGGGGCTGGGCGTCGCAAGGTCATCTGCGGAGACGGTCAACATCCGCAGCTCAGGCGCCGGCTGCGTGGCGCGCCACCGTTCGTCATGCCACGGTCGGGGCGCTGGCGATTTGGGGGTGCGCTGTGATTCGAGGGATGCTGGCCGTCCTGGCTTGGCTGCTGGTAGTCAGTGGCGTCGCGGCGGCGGACCTGCCGGCCGACAAGATCAACAGCTTCCGGAAGGGCGTGACCACCCGCGAGCAGGTGCGTGCCGAATTGGGTCCACCCGTCATGGAGCGGAGTGTTCCCGGTGGCCGCTTGATCGACCGGTATGACTTCGACGTTCCCGTCAGCGACAAGGTCGAGAAGGCCCACAAGCTGATCGTGCTGTTCATCTTCGATCGGAAGGGGCTTCTCCTCGGCGCCGACTTCTTCGCCAACAACGATGCACCTGCATCGGGAGCGCGACCCGCCACCGAACCCCTTCGCGACGAGAACCTGCTCACCCCTTTGGAGGAAGGCTTCAAGGTCGCTTACCAAGCTCGACAGGGTCAGGTCGGCATTAGCGAGATGACGCCGAAGGACGAGACGGTCGAGGCGTGGTCGCGGATGGTGACCGCGCACACCTACTTCGGGCGCCGCCATGCCGATCCCGACTTGATCCCGAAGGGGATGGTGAAGTCGTGGGCGGAGGCATGCCCCGGCGGCACAGGCGAGCGCATTCAGAGCGGCACGGAGAACGGTTATCCAATGTCGCTCTGGGCCTTCCGTTGCTCGCACAATCCGCAGACGGGCAAGCCTGAGACCATGTGGATGAAGACGATCAGCGGCGCCGACGCGCTGTACGGGGTGCAGTACGCCTACCGCCGCGCCTATGGCGAAGACATCGCACAGGCCGCTCAGTCGTTCCTCGCCCGCGTCAGCGCCTGCGACACGCGGGATACAGACCATCCCTGCCCGCAACTGACGCCAGGCCGCTAGGCGGCGTTCGTCCGCTACACAGAGAACCGCTTCTGCAGCGCGGGCGCGCCTTCCGAGGCGGCGAAGACGGCGCCCGAGTCGCCCTGGGCCAGGAAATCGGCGGCGGCCTTAGCGAGGGCGGCGAAAGCGATGTTGAACGTGCCCGTCCCGGCGCTCAGCCGGCGCACGCCCAGCGCCTTCAGCCCCGCGGCGTCGGGCGCGCCCGGCCAGGCCAGGATGTTGAGCGGGGCGGGGATCGCCGCCGCCAGCCGGCCGATCAGCCCCGCGTCGGCGGCGCCGGGCACGAACACCCCGTCGGCCCCCGCCGAGACATAGAGCCTGCCGCGCCGGATCGCCTCGGCCTCGGCGGCGTCCCCGGTCGCCAGCTGCCGCAGGTAGATGTCGGTGCGCGCGTTGATGAACAGCGGCACGTCGGCCTTCTCCGCCGCCTGGCGCGCGGCGGCGATCTTTCGGGCATGGAGGTTCGGATCACGCGACCCGTCCTCGAAGTTGATGCCCACCGCGCCGGCCTCGATCACCCTGGTGATGTTGCGGGCCAGCTGGTCCAGGTCGTCGGTGAAGCCGCCCTCGAAGTCGCAACTCACCGGCAGGTCGGTCACCCGGCCGATCGCCGCCACCACCGCGCAGGTGTTCTCCACCGCCAGGATGTCGCCGTCCGCCTGCCCGAACGTCCAGGCCACCGCGGCCGACGAGGTGGCCACAGCCTTGGCCCCCGCATCGGCGACCACGGCGGCCGAGGCCGCGTCCCAGGCGTTGGGCAGGATCAGGACCTCGGGGCCCTGATGCAGCTGGTGGAACAGGTCGGCTTTCGCAGTCTGGCTCATGGGTCCCTCACGACATGTGCGGGTCCGCATATGGGGTCACTGCTGACAGCGTGCTGGCGGTATCCGGACACGAACGGATAATGGTGAGGCTCTGAGTCATGCTTCCCGGCCGCGCCATTGTCGGACCCCGTCGGCGCGCCTATGTCGGGCCCGTGGCCGCCCCTCTCTCCGTTCCGCGCGTGACCGTCTGGTACGACGGCGACTGTCCGCTGTGCCGGCGGGAGATCGCGGTGCTGCGGCGGCTCGACCGCCGGGGCGCGGTGGCGTTCGTCGAGGCGCACACCGCCGACTCCTGCCCCATCGATCGCGCCGAACTGCTCGCCCGGTTCCACGCCCAGGAGGGCGACGGGCCGGTCGTGACGGGCGCCGCCGCCTTCGCGGCCATGTGGCGCGCGCTGCCGCTGCTTCGCCCGCTGGGGCTGGCGGCGCGGTCGCCGACGATCCTGCGATGTCTCGAGGCCGCCTATCTCCTTTTCCTGCGCATCAGGCCCCGCCTTCAGCGTCTGGCGGGCGGCCGCGCATGACGCCGCGCCCGGCCATTCCCCGCGTCGTCCTCGGCTACGGCCTCGCCGGCCTCATTCCCTTCTGGGCGCCCGCCGCGGCCGGCCTCGCCTGGCCTGAAACCCGCGAGATCGGGGGCCTGCTGCTGGCGGCCTATGCCGCCCTGATCCTGTCGTTCCTGGGCGGCGCACGCTTCGGCCGCGCAGTGCTGGGCGAGCCGCCCTCTGTCGCCACCATCTCGCTGTCGATGCTGCCGACGATCGCAGGCCTGGCGCTCCTGGCCCTGCCGTCGTCCCTGCGCACCGTCCAGCTCCTGGCGCTGGCCGCGGCGCTGGCGCTCCACTGGCTCTGGGACCTGCGCGACACGGGCGCGCCGGCCTGGATGCCGCGGCTGCGGACGATCCTGACGGCCGGCGCCGTCGCGGGCCTGGCGGTCGGGGCGGTGGTCCTTGGCGTCTGACACACCCCTGGGCGTCGTGGTCGGCGCCGGCGGAATCGGCCGCGCGCTCGCCCAGGCCATGGCGGCCGACCCGGCCTACGACCGCGTGCTGGTCATCGCGCGCCGCCCCGTCGAGACGCCGGGGGCGGAGCTCATCCTGGCTGACCTGCTGGACGACGACGCCATGGATCGCGCCGCCCAGGCCATCGCCGACGCCGGCCGCCCCAGCCGCGTGATCGTCGCCACCGGCGTGCTGCACGGCCCCGGCCTCTCGCCCGAGAAGACCATGCGCGCGCTCACCGCCGAGGCCCTGACCGAGGTGCTGCGGGTCAACGCCGTGGGTCCCGCCCTGGTCGCCCGCCGCCTGCTGCCCCTGATGCCGCGCGACCGGCCCAGCGCCTTCGCGGCGATCTCGGCGCGGGTGGGGTCGATCGGCGACAACCACCTGGGCGGCTGGTACGGCTACCGGGCCTCGAAGGCGGCGCTGAACATGCTGATCCGCACCCTGGCGGTCGAGCATCGCCGCACCCACCCCCTCGGCCTCTGCGTCGCCCTGCATCCCGGCACGGTCGACACGGCCCTCAGCGCCCCGTTCCAGCGCGGGGTCGCGCCCGAGCGCCTGTTCACGCCCGAGGTTTCGGCGGCCGCGCTGATGCAGGTGCTGGACGGCCTGGGCCCGGACGCGAGCGGCGGCTTCTACGCCTGGGACGGCGCCGAGATCCCCTGGTGAGCCGGGGCGGGAAAGCCGCTAAACCCCCTAAGTGACCGCTTCGGCCCTGACCCGCATCGCGCTGCGCGACTTCCGATCCTACGCCGACGCCGAGGTGAGCCTCGACGGCCGCCCCGTCTGGCTGGCCGGCGCGAACGGGGCGGGCAAGACCAACCTGCTGGAGGCGGTCAGCTTCCTGATCCCGGGCCGCGGCCTGCGCGGTTCGGCCCTGGCCGAGGTGGGCCGCCGGATGCCGGGCGAGACCGCCGGCCGCGCCTGGGCCGTCGCGGTGACTGTCCGCGCGGGCGACGACGAAACGCGGCTGGGCACGGGGGTCGAACAGGCCGGCGCCGCGCGCCGCGTCGTCCGCGTCGAGGGCGAGCCCACGCCCCCCGGCCGTCTCGCCGAACACGTCCGTCAGGTCTGGCTGACCCCCGCCCAGGACCGGCTGTTCCTGGAGGGCGCCGCCGACCGTCGCCGCTTCTTCGACCGGCTGGTGTTCGCCGCCGAGCCGATGCACGCCGCCCACGTCCAGGCCTACGAGAAGGCCCAGCGCGAGCGGATGCGCCTCCTGACCGATGGTCCCGCCGACCCCGCCTGGCTGGACGCGCTGGAGGCCCAGCTGGCCGAAGCCGGGACGCTGATGGCCGAGGCCCGCGCCCGCACGCTGGCCGCCCTGGCCGACGAGATCGCCACCCGCGGCGAGCGCCCGTTCCCGCAGGCCCGCCTGTCGCTGACCGGCGACTGGGAGCGGATGGCCGCCGAGGGCCGGGCCTCCGCCGCGATCCAGGCGCTGCTGGCCCAGGCGCTGAAGCAGGCCCGCGACCGCGACGCCGCCGCCGGCCGCGCGCTGACCGGCCCGCACCGCGGCGACCTCTCCGTCATCCACGCGGAAAAGGACCGCCCCGCCGCCGAATGCTCCACCGGGGAACAGAAGGCCCTGATCCTCAACCTGGTGCTGGCCCAGGCGGCCCGGCTGGCGCGCGCCGATGCGCCGTCGCCGATCCTGCTGCTGGACGAAGTGGCCGCCCACCTCGACGCGCGCCGCCGCGCCGCCCTGTTCGACGAGATCGAGGCCCTGGGTCTCCAGGCCTTCCTCACCGGGACCGACGAGATGCTGTTCGACGGCCTGGCCGGCCGGGCCCAGGGCTTCCGGGTGGATGGCTCGGGCCTGACGCGCGTGGGCTGAACCGGCGGATCGCCCACCAGACGGGCGGAATGCGAATGCGCCGCACGGCCGGCCCCTGAGTCGTTGACGCCCCCGCCTGCCGCCTCCAGCGTCAGGAAAAGACGCCGGGGAGGGGTCGCGATGCGGATGCTGCTGGTCTCGGACCTGCACTACGCGCTGAAGCAGTACGACTGGACGGCGGCCGCGGCCCCGGCGTTCGACCTGGTCGTCATCGCGGGCGACCAGCTCGACATCTCGAGCAGCCTCGACGGCGGCGTGCAGGTGCTGGTGATCCTCAAATACCTGCAGCGGCTGGCCCGCTCGACCCGGCTGGTCGTCTCGTCGGGCAACCACGACCTGGATCGCCGCGACGACGACGGCGAGCGAGTCGCGACCTGGATGGAGCGGGTCCGGCGATTGGGCGTGCCCACCGACGGCGACAGCCTGACGCTCGGCGACACCCTGGTCACCATCTGCCCCTGGTGGGACGGCCCGAAAGCCCGCGAGGCCATCGCCCGCCAGCTCGCCCGCGACGCGGCTGCGCCCAAGCGCCTCTGGATCTGGGTGTACCACGCCCCGCCCGAGGGCTCGCCCACCGCCTGGGACGGCCGCCGCTGCTGGGGCGACGCCGAACTCTCGGCCTGGATCGATCTCTATCGCCCCGACATGGTCCTGGCCGGCCACATCCACCAGGCGCCGTTCAAGCGCGACGGCTCGTGGGTGGACCGCATCGGCGACACCTGGGTCTTCAACTCGGGCCAGCAGATCGGGCCCGAACCGCCGCACATCGTGATCGACACAGACGAGCCGGCGGCCGCCTGGTTCTCGCTGGCGGGTGTGGAGATGGTGCGCCTGGACGAGCCGCTCGTCCGCCCTGTCGATTCCCTGTCGCGTCTGCCCGACTGGGTGCCGTCTATCCCGGGTCCCGATCCGATCCCGGCGTGAACGCCGGCCCCTGCGAATGGACGAGGCTCTCCAGGATCTCGTCGACGAACCCCAGGTGGCTCTGGTCGTCGGCGAACTGGCGCTTCAGGTCGACGAGGTAGCTGGTCACGCCGTTCAGCCGCTGCGCCAGGGTGCGGGCCAGGTGATGGGCGATCTGCGGGTGCTCCCGCAGGAAGGCCTCGCCGTCGTCGCAGCGGTGGGCCCGGCAGGCGGTGAGCGCGCGCACCGTGGCCATGTGCGGCATGCCCAGCAGCACCGACATCTCGCCGAAGATGGCGCCCGCGTCGCCCACGACGTTGATCTGGAAGTCGCCCTTCAAGATCTCGACCTCGCCCGCGACCAGCACGTAGAGGCGACCCGTCGTCAGGCCCTCGTCGAGCAGGACCCCGCCCGGCTCGAAGTCTGCGATCGGCAGGTCGCGGCAGAGGGCCAGCAGTTCGGCGGACATCGACGCCACCGTTAGCCGATCCCAGTCGTCGGAGGCGCGCTGTTTTCAGCTCGCAGGCGCATCCCGGAGACCGGCGCCTAAAAAGTAGGCGCAACAAGATGAAGCCCCGTGGGCGCCGGACTTGCGCACCCGCGTGGCGCGGCGGTCAGCCTGTCGGGCTCAGGGCGTCCGGGCGGATGGCGCGGGCGAATCCCTTCCCGTCCCGGGCGGAGGAGGAGCCGTGCAATCGTGCGCCCCGCAGTAGATCGTACGAGCGTCGGCCGCCACCTGACTGGACAGCCGCGCCATGGCAGGCGACTCGCCCGTAGGCCGGGGCTTCATCAACGCTTGCGTGGTCGGATTCGCAAGGAATCGCGTCACCTCCGCGATCTGGGCCTGGGAGTACTTCGTCGCGAGAGCGTCAGCGATCTCGTCGACGACCCGATCGACGGTGCGACGCATCGCGACGCGCACGCCGTCCTCGATCGCCCTGGCCGTGGCGGCGTCGTATTGCGCCGCCAGACCAGCGGCCATCTGGCTCAGCTGCGGTTCGAGCTGCTCGGTCATCTGCTGCATCGGCTGGAAGGTCATGACGAGGTCTCTCGCCGCGGCAGACGCCGCCGGGGGAGCTGACCGGGGTTTGGTCGCGACCGGCGTGATGGGGGCCGCGGGAAACGAGACTCGCACCGTGACAGAGGCGTCGACCCCTGCCGGCGCCTCGTAGGCCGTCGCGAGTTGCAGCGCCGCCTTGCCGAACGTCCAGCCTGCCGGCGCCTCGGCGTCCACGCTGCACCCGGTAAGCTTGCCCTCGGCGGTGGTCCGGCACGTTAGCCGGGCAGAGCCGGGGACCCCAAGGGCCCCGGCCAGGCGAGGCGTGACGCGCGCAAGCCTGGCCTCAGACGGTGTCACCGTCCACGTCGTCACCTCTTCCGCCGCGGCGTTGCGGCTCGCGACGAGCTGCGTCTCCTCCGGTGTGGCCTGGCAACGCAAGCGCTCGCAGATCGCCGTCCGCAGCTCGGCCAATACGATCTGCCCCATCCGCGCGTCGGAAAAATCCATGCTGGCTCCGACATCCTCTCCACCCCGAAGCAGCGCCGCTGCCGGGGACTCCGCGAACGCGACGATCCACGACAGGTCCGCCGCGCTGTAGACTTCCGCCAGGGAGGTTGCGAGGGCGAGCCGGACCTCGGCGCGCCGCTCGCCGATCGCGGTGCGCACGGCGGTCGCGGCAGCTGTCCGCGGGGCTTGGGGCACGCTGGGCGTTGCGCTGCGTTCCGCCGCGCTCAATTCCGCTTCATGGGCGGCAAGGAACGACTCCGTCAGGCCCATGGAGTCCACGATCCGCTCGGCGATAGTCACCGAAGCGGCCGGCGGCGGGGCGCCTTGTGGAAGCGGGGGGAGCACGAAGCGAAGAGGAATGCACACAACCCCCTCGACGGGCTTCCCGTCCACGGTCTGGGGACGCATCCGGAATGCCCGGCTCATTCGGATCGCCGCCGCGCCGAAGCCCATCTCCGACGGCGTCTCGGAGTCGACAGTGCAGTCCTTCAGACGCCCTTCCGCCGTGACCGCGCAGGTGATTACCGCTCGCCCACCCTGGTCGAGGAACGCCGCCAGCTTTGGATAGTTTTCAGTGAGCATGTCGGCGGTCGGCATCTCGGCCCAGTCCGGCGCCGTGATCGTGGGCGTTCTCGATTGGGCAAGCGCCATGCCCGGCGCCAACCACAGGACCGCGAACAGCAACCAACCCCGCATTGCGCCCCCGCGATCCACCCTTGAAGCGTGAGCTTAGCCGTTCGGCGGCTCGAACCAAGCCCCCCCCCGCAACCCGCGCCGAACAATGTCGGTGTCGATCGGCGACACCCCATGCGACCGCTTTTGTCGTAGGCGCGTGTTTCCCTCCCGATCATGTCCGATGGCCCCACCCGCGATGAGGAGATTCTCGCCCGCCTGGCGGAGCGCGACCTCGCGGCCGTGGAGCGGACGCACGACAAGCTCATGGCGGCGGAGGACGCCGCCGAGATCGCCGAACTGGGCCGCACCTACACGCGGATGGCGCGTTCGCTGCGCCAGACCCTGGCGCTCAAGGCCAGGCTCGCCCGCGAGCGGGAAGCGGCGGCCGTCAAACGGCCCAGGCCGCCCGAACCCGAACTGGTCCATGAGGGTCTGCGCACCGTCAACGCGGACCAGCGCGTCCAGATCGAGCGCGCTCGCGACGCCGTCCTTCTCCGCTTCGACGTCGAGCGGCCCGACTGGGACGAGCTCGACGAGGCCATGGTCTACGACATCCTGATCACCCTGGCCGAGGAGGACGAGGACTTCCTCGAGGCGCCCGTCGAGACCCTCGTCGCCCAGGTCATGGAACTCATCGCCGGCCTGGAGGACGACGCCGAGCCGGGCGACCGTCCCGATGAAGACCGCGCCCCCCACGACTCCGCCTGACCGCCGGAGTCGGCCTGAAATGTCCCTCGCCTGTCATGGATAGGTCCTGACCCGCCCGCCGCCTTCGCTGCGGCGCCGAAACGCGTGCAGAATCAGCCGCGAACCCTATATAGGGAGGCATGGATTTGTAGGCTCCGCGCCTGGCGCGCGGGGCTTCGAGAAGGCGCTCCGGATCCACGGGGTCCGAACCCACCTGCAGGCGCCTCAACTGGACGCGACATGAGCGAAGACAACATCGAGACCAACGGCCCCGATTCCAATGGCCCCGACTCCACCGGGGCGGCCGAGTACGGCGCGGATTCCATCAAGGTGCTGAAGGGCCTGGACGCGGTGCGCAAGCGCCCGGGCATGTACATCGGCGACACCGACGACGGGTCGGGTCTGCACCACATGGTCTACGAGGTGGTCGACAACGCCATCGACGAAACCCTGGCCGGCTGGGCCACCCGCGTCGAGGTGATCCTCAACGCCGACGGGTCGTGCACGGTCACCGACGACGGCCGCGGCATTCCCACCGATATCCACGAGGGCGAAGGCGTCTCGGCGGCCGAGGTCATCATGACCCAGCTGCACGCCGGCGGTAAGTTCGACCAGAACTCGTACAAGGTCTCGGGCGGCCTGCACGGCGTGGGCGTCTCGGTGGTGAACGCGCTCTCCGACTTCCTGAAGCTGAAGATCCATCGGGGCGGCGACGTCCACGAGATGGAGTTCAATCTGGGCGACGCGGTCTCGCCGCTGGTGGTCACCGGCAAGTCGCCGCTGCGCGAGAACGGCGAGCCGCTGACCGGCACCGAGGTGACGTTCCTGCCGTCGCTGGCCACCTTCAAGTTCATCGAGTTCGACCTGAAGACGCTGGAGCACCGCCTGCGCGAGCTGGCGTTCCTGAACTCGGGCGTGACCATCTGGCTGAAGGACCATCGCGGGGCCGAGCCCTACGAGGAGGTCATGCACTACGAGGGCGGCATCGAGGCCTTCGTGCGCCACCTCGACAAGGCCAAGACGCCGCTGATCAAGACGCCGATCGTGGTGCGCGGGAAGCGCGAGAACGTCGAGCTGGACCTGTCGCTCTGGTGGAACGACGGCTACCACGAGAACGTCCTCTGCTTCACGAACAACATCCCGCAGCGCGACGGCGGCACCCACCTGGCGGCCTTCCGCTCGGCGCTGACGCGGATCATCACCAACTACGCCGAGAGCTCGGGCGCGGCGAAGCGCGAGAAGGTCTCGGTCAGCGGCGAGGACGCCCGCGAGGGCCTGACCTGCGTGCTGTCGGTGAAGGTGCCCGACCCCAAGTTCTCGTCCCAGACCAAGGACAAGCTGGTCAGCTCCGAGGTGCGTCCGGCGGTCGAGAATCTGGTCAGCGAAGGTCTCGCCACCTGGTTCGAGGAGCATCCCGTCGAGGCGCGGATGATCGTCACCAAGATCGCCGAGGCCGCCGCCGCGCGCGAGGCGGCCCGCAAGGCCCGCGAACTCACCCGCCGTAAGTCGGCGCTGGATATCACCTCGCTGCCCGGCAAGCTGGCCGACTGCGCCGAGAAGGACCCGGCCAAGTCCGAGATCTTCCTGGTCGAGGGCGACTCGGCCGGCGGCTCGGCCAAGCAGGCGCGCAACCGTGACAACCAGGCGATCCTGCCCCTGCGCGGCAAGATCCTGAACGTCGAGCGCGCGCGGTTCGACAAGATGCTGTCGTCGGAACAGATCGGCACGCTGATCATGGCGCTGGGCGCCGGGATCGGCCGCGACGAGTTCAACATCGAGAAGCTGCGCTACCACAAGATCGTCATCATGACGGACGCCGACGTCGACGGCGCCCACATCCGGACCCTGCTGCTCACCTTCTTCTACCGGCAGATGCCCGAGGTGATCGAGAAGGGGTACCTCTATATCGCCCAGCCGCCGCTCTATAAGGCGTCGAAGGGCAAGTCGGTCCGCTACCTCAAGGACGATCCCGAACTCGAGATCTACCTGATCGACGAGGGCGTGGATCAGGCTGCCCTGGACCTGCCGTCGGGCGAGCGCCTCACGGGCGCCGACCTGCTGGCTCTGGTCCAGACCGCGCGCGGCGCCAAGGCCAACATCGAGCGGCTGGCGGCCCGCGCCCCGGCGTTCGCGATCGAGCAGGCGGCCCTGGCCGGACTGCTGGGCGAGGATGGCGATCCGGCCGCGGCCGCGGCGCGCCTCAACCTCTATGCCGAGGAAGGCGACGGGCCCTGGACCGGCGAGAAGGCGGCCGGCGGCGGCTATGCCTTCAGCCGCATCAAACGGGGCGTGTCGGAAAAGGTGGTGCTGGACGACCTGCTGCTGCACGCCGCCGACGCGCGCCGCCTGTCGGAACGGTCGAAGGACCTGGCCCAGGTGTTCTCGGGCCTCGCCACCTTCACCCGCAAGGACCGCACGGCCAAGGTGCGCGGCCCCCTCGACCTGGTGGCCGCCGTCATGGACAACGGCCGCCGCGGCCTCTCCATCCAGCGCTACAAGGGCCTGGGCGAGATGAACGCCGAGCAGCTGTGGGAGACCACGCTCGACGTCGAGGCCCGCACGCTGCTCCAGGTCAAGGTCAACCACCTGGAAGACGCCGACGACCTGTTCGCCCGCCTCATGGGCGACGTGGTCGAACCGCGCCGCGAGTTCATCCAGGAAAACGCCCTGGACGCCGAGGTCGACGTCTAAATCGGCGCCGCTGGTCGCAAAACGAACGGTGTTTTCTACACCTGGTAGAATCGACACAACCAGCGGGTGAACTCGTTAGGTCGGTGTTTACGGTTCAGCAACTCTGTTGGCGGGCCGCGCGGACGGATTCGCGCCACTGGGGGCAGTTGTATGATGGGTATCCGCAAGTTTCTGGCCGTGGGCGCCGCGGCGATGGCCCTTCTGACGGCCGGCGCCGCCAACGCCGCCATCGTTTTCGTGGGCAGCTGGGAGCTGAACAGCGGTGTCGACGACAGCCCGCTGACCGGCCAGCAGGCCGCCGCGCTGATCTTCGGCGGCGACGCGTCCGACTACATGATCTCGACCAACGGGTCGGACGTGAGCCAGATCAACTTCCGCGCCTGGTACGCCTTCATCGGCCTGCCCGACACCGTGGGCGTGGACGCCCAGGACGTGAACAGCGCATTCGGCTTCGACCTGTCGGCCTACGTCAACGACGGCTCGCTGGGCAGCTACGTGAACTACGCCTTCAAGGACGACGGCCGGGTGGGCGGCGTGCCCGAGCCCGCCACGTGGGCGCTGATGATCGCAGGCTTCGGCCTGGCCGGCGCAGGCCTGCGCCGCCGCGTCATCGTGACCTGAACAACGTCGGCCGTCCCTGGACTGTTGCGCTTCGATCACGCGCGAGCGCATTAATGTGACAGCGTTCTTGGAGTGTGACCGTTCGGCGACGTCATGGTGTAGCCATTCCCCCGCAGGGCGACTCCCACGCCTGCTGCAATGAGGGATTCCACATGATGACGTCCGCGTCGCTTCGCGCCCTGTTGGCCGCCAGTGTCTCTGTGACCGCGTTCGCCCTGGCCGCTCCGGCCATGGCTCAGACCGCAACCGCCGATACCGAAGTGGGCGAGGTGCTGGTCACCGCCCAGAAGCGCTCGGAAAACATCAACGACGTCCCGCTGGCCGTGACCGCGGTGAGCGGCGAGAAGCTGGACGCCATCCGCTCGTCGGGCGGCGACATCCGGGTGTTCTCGGCCCGCGTGCCCAGCCTGACCCTGGAAAGTTCGTTCGGCCGGACCTTCCCGCGCCCCTACATCCGCGGCTTGGGCAACACCGACTTCGACCTCAACGCCAGCCAGCCCGTGTCGTTCGTCTACGACGAAGTGGTCATGGAAACCCCGGTCCTGAAGGGCTTTCCGCTCTTCGACATCGACCAGGTGGAAGTGCTGAAGGGCCCGCAGGGCACCCTGTTCGGCCGCAACACCCCGGCCGGCGTGCTGAAGTTCGACAGCGCCAAGCCGACCCAGACGTTCGAGGGCTACGCCCAGGGCTCGTACGCGACCTACGACACCATCAACCTCGAGGGCGCGGTCTCGGGCCCGATCGTCGAGGGCGTGCTGGCTGGCCGCCTGTCGGCGCTGTACCAGCGCCGCAGCGACTGGGTCGATAACCTGCGGGGCGGCGATAAGAACGACAGCGAGGGCTACAAGCAGTTCGCCATCCGCGGCCAGCTGCTCTGGACGCCCACCGAGAACCTCGATGCGCTGCTGAACCTGCACTACCAGCACCTGAACGGCACGCCGCGCGTCTTCCGCGCCAACATCATCCAGAAGGGCACGAACAACTTCGTCCCCGGCTTCAAGCGCGACGAAATCAGCCAGGACGCCCAATCGCGCGCCGTCCAGAAGATCGAGTCCTCGGGCGCCAACCTCAAGATCACCTACGACTTCGGCGAAGGCCTGCCCGAGCTCACGTCGGTCACCGCCTATGAGCGGGTCGACGCCTACTCGCGCGGCGACATCGACGGCGGCTTCGGCGCCTCGTTCGCCCCGCCGTTCGGCCCCGGCTTCATCCCGTTCCCGGCCGAGAGCGCCGACGGCATCCCGTTCCACCGTCAGTTCACCCAGGAGCTGCGCTTGGCCGGAAACAGCGGGCCGGTGGGCTACACGGTGGGCGCCTACTACTTCAACGAAAGCATCAAGATCGACAGCTTTGACTACAACACCCTGGGGGGCGGGGCTCTGCAGGGCTACGCCTACCAGAACCAGAAGTCCGAGAGCTGGGCGCTGTTCGCCAACGTCGACTATGACGTCTCGGAGCAGCTGAACATCGGCGGCGGCATCCGCTACTCCGACGACAAGAAGGACTTCCTGGCCCAGCGCACGCGCTCGCCGTTCGGCGCGCCGGCCACGGCGATCCTGCGGGCCAACCCCGACACGAGCGAGGTCAGCTTCAACCTGAACGCCACCTATGCGGCGACCGACGACGTGAACCTCTACGCCCGCGTCTCGCGCGGTTATCGCGCCCCCTCGATCCAGGGCCGCCTGGTGTTCGGCGACACGCTTTCGATCGCCAACAAGGAAACCGTGATGTCCTACGAGGCGGGCATCAAGGGCAAGGTTCCCGAGATGCGGCTCCGCTACGACGCGGCGGTCTTCTACTACGACGCCAACGACCTGCAGATCACCGCGGTGGGCGGCGGCGCGAACTTCAACCGCCTGCTCAACGCCGACAAGGCGGTGGGCTACGGCTTCGAGTTCAACGCCGAGCTCGAGCCCGTCGACCGCCTGCTGATCACCGCCGGCCTCTCGTACAACAACACCGAGATCAAGGACTCGGCGCTGTTCACCCAGCCCTGCGGCGGCGGCTGCACGGTGCTGGATCCGGCCGGCCCGATCGCCGGCACGGTGCGGATCGACGGCAACAGCCTGCCCAACGCGCCCAAGTGGATCGCCAACGTCACGGCGGGTTACTCCTGGCCGATGGGCGAAGGCGAGCTGTTCGTCTTCACCGACTGGGCCTACCGCTCGAAGGTCAACTTCTTCCTCTACCAGTCGGCCGAGTTCAACGACTCCAAGCTGCTGGAAGGCGGCCTGCGCCTGGGCTACCGCGCCCCCGAGGCCCGTTGGGAAGTGGCCGCCTTCGGCCGCAACATCACCAACGACAAGTCGCTGGAAGGCGGCATCGACTTCAACAACCTGACCGGCTTCGTCAACGACCCCCGCATCCTGGGCGTCGAGGTGAAGACCAAGTTCTAAGTCGCACCTGAAACGGGGCCGCGCCGAGTGATCTGCGCGGCCCTTTTCGTCAGGCGAAGCCGCCCACCACTTCCAGAACCGCCTCGCCGTAGTGGGCGAGCTTTGCTTCGCCGACGCCGTTCAGGCTGGCCAGCATGGCCCGGGTGCCCGGCTTCACCACGGCGATCTCGGCCAGGGTGCGGTCGTGGAAGATCACATAGGGCGGCACGTGCTGGGCCTTGGCCGCCGCGGCGCGCCAGGACCGCAGAGCTTCGAACAGCGGCCGGTCGGTCTCGCTGACCGCCATGGCCTCCTTGCTGCGCTTGCCGCGCCCGCGGGTGGAGCGGGCGGCCTCCGCGCCCTCGGGATGCTTGCGCATGGTCACGGCGCGCTCGCCCCGGAAGACCGCCCGCACGGCTTCCGCGTCGCCCAGGCCGACCAGCGGGCGCCCGTCGTTGGGATCCTCCCGGAGCAGCCCCTCGAACAACAGCTGCTCGGTGAGGTCGCGCCACTGGGTCGCCGACAGCTCGGGCCCGATGCCCCAGGTGGACAGCGACGACTCCCACTCGCTGACGTCCTTGGTCTTGCCCAGCAGGTGGTCGACCACGCGGCCCCGACCGAAGCGGCCGCCCAGCCGGTGGACCGCCGACAGCGCCTTCTGGGCCGCCTGGGTGGCGTCGGTGGTCTCGACGGTCCCGAGGCAGAGGTCGCACTGGCCGCAGGCCTCGACGCCCTCCTCGCCGAAGTAGCGACGCACGGTGGCGGCGCGACAGCCCGCGCCGTCCAGCAGGGTGTAGAGCTGGCGGACCTTGCGGGCCTGGACCTGCTTGGCCGCCTCGTCCATGTCGCGCTCGGCCACGCGCTTCAGCGCCCAGGCCATGTCGGCGGCGCCATAGAGGGTGATGCCTTCGGCCGGCTCCCCGTCGCGCCCGGCGCGGCCGATCTCCTGCCAGTAGGCCTCGATGGACCCCGGCGGATCGGCGTGGATCACGAAGCGGACGTCCGGCTTGTCCACGCCCATGCCGAAGGCGATGGTCGCCACCATCACCGCATGGTCGGCCTCGAGGAACTCCTCCAGCCGCGTCTCGCGCAGCCGCTTGTCGAGGCCGGCATGATAGGCGACCGCGGGCACGCCGGCGCCTCGCAGCGCCTCGGCCAGCTTCTCGGTCTTGTCGCGCGAGCCGGCGTAGACGACCCCCGATCGGTCGGGCCGTGCGGTCACCAGCTCGACGACCCGCTTCTCCGCGCTGCCGCGCTTGCGCTCGGCCGACAGGATCAGCTCAGGACGGGCGAAGCTGGCCACGAACTCGGCGGAGTCGGTCAGCCGCAACTCGGCGCGGATGTCGTCGCGGGTCCGGGCGTCGGCGGTCGCCGTGACGGCCAGACGCGGAACACGGGGGAACAGCTCCGCCAGCCGGCCCAGCATCCGATACTCGGGCCGGAAGTCGTGGCCCCACTGGCTCACACAGTGGGCCTCGTCGATGGCGATCAGCGCCAGAGGCGTCCGGCCGAGGCGGTCCAGCATCCAGGGCTGCATCAGCCCTTCGGGCGAGACATAGAGGATGTCGAGCTCGCCCGCTTCGATCCGCCGCCAGGTCTCGGCCTTGGCCTCGGGCTCGATATTGGAGTCCAGCCGCGCCGCCGCCACGCCGGACTGCACGAGCCCGGCCACCTGGTCGGTCATCAGCGCGATGAGCGGCGAGACGACGAGACCCAGGCCGGGCCGAACCAGGCTCGGGATCTGGTAGCAGAGGCTCTTGCCGCCGCCGGTGGGCAGCACGGCGAGCGCGTTGCGTCCGGCCAGGACTTCTTCGATCACGTCGGCCTGCAGGCCCCGGAACTCGGCGTGCCCGAACGTGCGCCGCAGGATCTCGCGCGCGGCGTCCAGGGGCGAGAGCTCGGCCTCGGCGAGTGCGGCGGGAAGCATCCGGCCCTTATGCCGTGGGTCGGCGCTTGGCGTCCACCCGGCGTTCCGGATTTGATCCGCGGGCGACGCGAGGTTCCTGTTGAGGACCTGGCTTTTCGCAGCCCTGGAGCGCTGTGCGGAGCTTGAGACCGGTGTTCCGCGCCGGCTCTAGGCCGGCGTGAGGCGCGGCGCGGGGAGCTTGATGGCCCTGTCCGCGGCGTGGGCGACCATGCGGCCGGCCACATCGCAGACGGGCTCGACGACGTCCAGCTGTCGGACCCATTCGTGCGGGACGCTGTCGAGCCCGTGGATCACGCCCCAGAGCTGGGCCGCGATCGAGGCGGTGGTGTCGCTGTCGCCGTCGTGGATGGCGGCGATGCGGATGGTCTCTTCCAGGCTCCGGCCGCGGAGCACGGCGTAAACGCCGATGGCCAGCGCCTCCTCGCCCACCCAGCCCTCGCCGAGTGACGCGAGCGCGGCCAGCGGCGGGGCGCCGGCGTCGGCGAGACCGCGAGCCAGGCGCACGGCCGTCAGCGTTTCCTCGGACCCGGGCGCGGCTTCGAGCCGGGTCTCCATCCGGGCCAGCGCCGTGGGCATCGGGATTTCGTCCAGCAGGTCGCGCAGCAGGCTGGCGAAGGCCGCCGCGGACAGGCGGCCGGACGGATGGCCGTGAGTCAGCGCGGCGGCGGCATGGGCCAGGCGGAACGCTTCGTCGGCGTCGATGGACGGGACCAAGCCCAAGGGGGCCACCCGCATCACCGCGCCACTGCCTTTGGAGTCGTTGATCGGCTTGGCGATCGTGCCGCGGGCGCCGGCGTGCAGGGCGGCCAGGCAGGTGCTGCCGGGCGCGCGCACGGCCCACAGCTCGCGGTGCTGGCTGAGTCCGGTGGCGTTGGGCGTCCAGTCGTCACGCTGGGTGCGGAACCAGGCGAGATAGGCGTAGCGGATGCGCGCCAGGACCTGCTCGGATCGCTTCGAACCCTCGCCCGTCAGGGCGGTCATCAGGCCGTCGGCGGTGAAGAGAGTCATCTGGGTATCGTCGCTGGCGACCAGCCGACCCTTCGGTTGGGTCAGGCCGGTCTCCCCATACTGCTTCTGGATCGCGGCCCGGGTCTTGAACTCGACCTGGTAGCCCAGGGCGTCGCCCACGGCGCCGGCGAACAGGCCGCCCAGAATGCGGCTGGCCACGTGATGGTCGGCCATGGGCCGTCGCGGGATCACCGGCGGTGGGGTCGCCAGCGGTCGCAGACGGGCCTTCGCCACCGCCTCGCCGGGCGCGACGCCCAGTTCGGTCAGCAGGCGGGCCGCAGCCCATCGGGCGCGGGCGCTCCCGTCGTCGCAGTGGATCAGCACCATGCCACCACGACGAAGGAGCGCCCGCAGCCGATGCCCTGTGTAGGTCCAGAGGCGCTCGAACCGCGCATCTGGCGCGCCAGATGCGCGCAGGGGGACGTGATGCCATTGCGGCGCCAGGCCCGGCAGGAGGTCGGAAAGATCGGATCGCCCGAGGGTCTTAAGCTCGTGCGCTGACAACAGCGTGACGACCGCGTCCGGGCGGAACGCGGTGATCGCCGCCAGGTCCTGCGCCAGCGTCGTGGCTCCGGCGCCCGGGCACGCGGCGACCCCGATCGCGCCACGGCCGTGGGCGATCACGTCGATGCGGAACGGAACAGGCGCGCAAGCGAGCCCCATGGCGAAACCCTCGTTGACACAGGGGGGAACTAACTTAGTGTCGAATTAACACTTAGCAGGGGCGACTTAGTGTCGTCAATACACGAACATGCCCTTCACGTACGAATATCCGCACCCCGCCGTGGCGACCGACATCGCGGTGTTCACCCTACGCCGCGGCGCTCTGAACGTTCTCCTGATCGAGCGGGCGGCCGAGCCGTTCCGGGGCGCCTGGGCGCTGCCGGGGGGGTTCCTGCAACCCGACGAGGAACTGGACGCCTGCGCGCGGCGCGAACTGATGGAGGAGACCAGCGTCGACGCCGACCTGCTGGTCCACTTCGGCAACTTCAGCGCGCCGGGGCGCGATCCGCGCGAGCGGGTGATCTCGGTGGCCTATCTGGCGCTCCTGGCCTCGGACGAGCTGCGGATCGCGGCCGACACCGACGCGGCCCAGGCGCGGTGGTTCCCGATCGACGGACTGCCGGAGCTGGCCTTCGATCACGCCATGATCCTGCGCCGGGCGCTGGAGGCGCTGGGCTCACGGGCGCGACAGATCTCGCCCCTGTTCGCGCTCTTGCCGCCCCGCTTCACTCTCAGCCAGCTGCAGGGCGCCTATGAAGCGGTGATCGGCGAGGAGGCCGAGAAGCGCAATTTCCGCAAGATGGTGGCCAGCCTGGAGTGCGTGCGAGAAACAGACGACTTCGTCCACGGCGCGCACCGGCCGGCTCGGCTCTACGAGCCGACCCAACCCCAGCACGAGCCCGACGCCCTCACGCCTGCTTGACGGCCTTGCTCTGAAAGCCGGCGATGCGGTCGGCCATGTCGGGGCCGCGGCCCTCGCCGCGGTAGATCTCGTGGCTGAGTCCGGCGCCGATCGGGAGGCCGTCGGTCTCGCGAACCAGGCGCTTGTTGGCGCGGTGGCTGAACCAGGAGTTGGCCAGGATCTGGTCGGCCAGGGCCTCCAGCTTGGCGTCGAACTCGGCGTCCGGCACGCAGAAGTCGGCCAGGCCCAGGTGGGCGGCTTCCGGCCCCATCACGGTGCGACAGGTGAACATCATCTCGCGCGCCCGATAGGTCCCGACCCGGCGCGGCAGCCGCTGCGACAGGCCCCAGACCGGGGTCAGCGCCCACTTGGCGTGGGTGTCGGCGAAGCGTGCGCCCTCCGCGGCAAAGACGATGTCGCCGGCCAACGCCAGCTCGAGCGCGCCGGTGTAGCAGTGGCCGTGCACCGCGCTGATCACCGGCTGCGGCAGGTCGGCCAGCCGCTCGATCACCCGCGACTGGAAGAACGGCTCGGGCAGCTTCTCGCCCGCGGCGATGTCCGAAAGGTCATGGCCGGCCGAGAAACAGCGGCCCGCGCCGCGCACGATCACCAGGCCCACCGTCTCGGTCTCGGTCGCGAGCTTGCGGGTGTGCGCGTCCAGCTCCTTGAAGAGATCGACGTTCAGCGCGTTCAGCTTGTCGGGCCGGTTGAGCGTCAGGGTCGCGGCGCCGTTGCGGTCCGAGCGGGTGACGAGGGTCATTGGGTCTTGGCCTCTCCGGGGGCGTCCATGCGGCTGATGGTGAGCTTGCTGGCCCAGTGCGTGCCCATGCGGTTGACGAACTGCGCCGGGCGTTCGGCCAGCACCTCGGTCTCGAGCCACAGGCGCTTCAGGTGGCGGACTTTCCCCGCGGCGCGGTCGTCCTCGTAGGACGTGCGGCCATGCAGGACGTGGAAGTTGTTGATGAACTGCATGTCGCCGGGCTGGAAGTCCATGATCACCGAATACTCGCCGCCCTCGGCCATGTCCTGCATCCAGGCCAGCGCCTCGATGGCCTTGTCGGTCAGGCGCGGGGCGTCGGCGTGGCGCTGGCTCGCCAGGATGTAGGGCCGGATCAGGCGGGTGAAGAGCCGGCCTCCCAGGCGGTTGAACACCGGCATCAGGTACCAGCCCGGCTTCCCGGGCGCCTGTTCGCCGCGATAGTCGAACGGCTGCGGCTTGTAGAGCTCGGCGGCCAGGTCGGGCCGTTCGCGGACCAGGCGGTTATGCAGGGCAACGGAGTTGCAGACCGCCGACTGCCCGCCCGAGACGCCGGTCTGCAGGCACATCAGGCCGACGAGGTCGCTGCCATCGCAGTGGAAGTCGAGGCCGACCAGCCCGATCTCGTTGCCGCGGCTGGTGGGATCGCCCGGCGCCTTTCCGTGGTCGGTGACGTCGCCCAGCAGGTGGCCCTTGGCGTTCTGTGGCCACGGCCTGCCCAAGTGCATGCCGACGCCCCAATAGGCCAGGCTCATCTGGTCGTTGGTCCAGCGCTCGCGGGGCAGGCCGCGCAGCAGCACGAAGCCGCGGCCGTCGATCAGCTCGCGCTCGATCTGCTTCAGGCGAGGCCCGAGCGTCGGTAGCGGAAACTGCGCCTTCCCGATCGCCAGGAAGTTCTCCGAGACGCCCTGGGCGTGGGCGACCGCGGCCTCCAGCTCGGCCACCTCGGCCGGCGACAGGCGTTCGGTCCAGCGTGCGGGGTCGGCGACCTCGGCCGCCGTCCATTCGCAGGCCGTTTCCAGCACCTCGGGGACAAAGTCCGGCGTGACCGCGTTCATGGCCGCGTTCTCCTGTTCGTCTTCCGCTACTCCGCCGCCATCCGCTGCGGCGCGCTCTGCGCCCCGCGCAGCAGCCGTCCGGGCAGGGCGTCGGTGGGCGCGCCGTCGCGATAGGTGGTCTGGCCCGCGACGATGGTGGCGGTGTAGCCCTGGGCCCGCTGGATCAGCCGGCGCCCGCCGGTGGGCAGGTCATAGGCCACCTGCGGCGCCATCAGGGTCAGCCGGTCGTAGTCGATGACATTGAGATCGGCGCGATAGCCGGCCTGCACCAGGCCGCGGTCGAACAGGCCGACCGTCTCGGCGGTGTCGCGGCACTGGCCCTTGATCATCCGCTCCAGGCTGAGCCTGGGGCCACGGGTGCGGTCGCGGGTCCAGTGGACGATGTTGGTGGTGGGGAACGACCCGTCGCAGATCATGCCCACATGCGCCCCGCCGTCCGACAGGCCGGGCACCACGCAGTCGTGGCCTAGCATGGTGTGAACGTGATCCAGGTTGCCGTCCGCATAGTTCAGCAGCGGCAGGTAGAGGATCCCGCGCCCGTCTCCGGCCCCGCCGTCCAGCATGTGGTCCAGGGCGACCGCCCGGGGATCGACCGCGCGGCCGGCGGCGATGGCGGCGATCGAGCGGTCCTGCGTGATCTCGTAGTCCGGGCTTTCCAGGCCCATCGGATAGATGCGGTCCCAGGCCCGGGCCGGCGACAGGCCGGGCGCGCGGCCGCTGTCGGGCTCCTGGGCCAGCAGGGTGGCGCGGAAGTCCGGGTCGCGCAGGCGGGCGACCCGCTCGCTGAGCGGCAGCTTGGCGATCTCGCGATAGGCCGGGTAGGTGCTGAACGGATTGGCCGTCAGCTCCAGCCCGAACAAAACGCCCACCGGCCGGGTCGCCACCTGGGCCCGCATCTGCAGCCCCGCGGCCTTGGCGTCGCTCATGTAGCGCAGCATGTCCTGCCACTGGGTCGGGTCGCGCGGGCTCTGCAGCAGCGAGAACGACAGCGGCCGGCCCGAGCGCTCGACCACGCGGCGCAGCATGGCGAACTCTTCGGCCGGGTCGTTGAAGTCGGAGACCACCTGCAGGACGCCCCTACCCGCCCCGTTGTTGGCGGCGGCCATGCCCAGGGCGATGCCGGTCAGCTCGTCCTCGCCGGCGGTCAGGGTGGCGATCGGCGAGCCGTCGGAACTGCGGTGGTTCAGCGTGCGCGAGGTGCCGAAGCCCAGGGCGCCGGCCTCCATCGAGCGCTTGGCGATGGCGGCCATGGCGTGGATGTCGGCCTCGGTCGCCGGCTCGCGGTCGACCCCGCGCTGGCCCATGACGTAGACGCGCAGCGCCGCGTGGGGCAGCTGGCTGCCGATGTCGACGTCGAAGCGCCGCGCGGCCAGCGCGTCGAGGTACTCTGGATAGCTTTCCCAGTTCCACGGCAGGCCTTCGGACAGCACGGGGAAGGGGATGTCCTCTACGCCTTCCATCAGCTGGATCAGCCGGTCGTGATCCTCGGGGCGGCAGGGCGCGAAGCCGACGCCGCAGTTGCCCATCACCACAGTGGTCACGCCATGCCACGACGAGGGCTGCATGCGTCCGTCCCAGGTCGCCTGGCCGTCGTAGTGGGTGTGGATGTCGACGAAGCCCGGGGTGACCATCTGGCCCCGCGCGTCGATCTCCTCGACGCCCGATCCGGCGATCCTGCCCACCGCGGCGATGACGCCGTCCTTGACCGCCACATCGGCGTCGAAGGCCTGTGCGCCTGTGCCGTCGATCACGGTTCCGCCCCGGATCACGAGGTCCCAGGCCTTCTCTTTGTTAGGGGCCTTCTCCATGGAGCGTCTCCCGTACCGTGTTTTCCGGGAGAGTAGCGCGCTGCCGCAACGTCCGTGAATGAAATTAACCCTGACGTTTCCAGCAGGCTTAACCGTCGAGGCGGCTTCTGGCGGGCGAAAGCTTGGCCTTGGAGCACCCCATGTTCGTCGCAATGGACCTGACGATCAGCCTCGAGAGCGAACTGGCCGCCCTGCTGGCGGACTACGACGCCTTCGTCGCGGCCGAAGACACCCTGCTCGCGACCGACCCGGGCCTGGATGGCTCAGTCGTCGCCGATCCTGCCTCGGTCGATCCGGTCGACCCGCTGACCGAAGAGCCGCCGGCCCCGGAGGTCACGGCCACCGTTCCTACCGCGACCGACCCCGTCGATCCGGCTCCTG
This sequence comes from Phenylobacterium sp., assembly GCF_965284355.1. Classification (NCBI taxonomy): domain Bacteria; kingdom Pseudomonadati; phylum Pseudomonadota; class Alphaproteobacteria; order Caulobacterales; family Caulobacteraceae; genus Phenylobacterium; species Phenylobacterium sp. The sequence goes on from NZ_OZ260078.1 coordinate 2,834,966, forward strand.
TCGAAGGCGGCTCCGATCCGGCGGAGAGCTTCAGCGATCCGGGCTTCGATCCCGCCCCGTTCGACTTCGTCCTGATCTCCGATGAACTGGCCTTCGACCTCAACGAAGCCGCTCTCGTCGGCCGTCGGTTCGGCGGTGAATTCTTCGACTTCGCCTAGGTCTCTCAGCGCCGACAAGATTGACCACGAACCACGCGAACCACACGAACGGAGTCCGCTGCTCGCAAGGCCTCGAAAGCGCAGGCGCGTTCGTGTGGTTCGTGTGGTTCGTGGTTCAACAAGACAGCGGCCTGCGGCGCGCTGAGCCTTAACTCCCCTCGCGAGGCAGTTCGGCGGTCTTCGCGGCGCAGCCCGTCAGGACCTGGTTCGGCAGCACGACCTGCGCGCTCATCGGGTACTTGAGGTCGCTCATCCCGTCCGAGCAGGCCGCCATCTTCAGGCTGATGGTCAGCTGTTCGCCCTTGGGGCTCTTGGCGACCCAGGTCGCGCCGCCGGGCGAGATCGCCGCGCCCGGCGCCTCGGCCAGCAGGTCGGGCTGATCGGGGCGGGTCAGACGGAACTTTACGCCATCGGTGATCTCGACGGCCCAGAAGGGTTCGGTCCCGCGCGCGGTGATCGGCTGGCCGATGTCCATGCCGCCCGAGGACGCCGCGGGCGTGGCGGCCGCGCTCGCGGCCGGCGCATCCGCGGGCGGGGCGGCGGGATGGCCCTCGGGGTCCTGCGGCTGGCAGGCGGCCAGGGCCAGGAGCGCGAGGGCGCTGGCGGACAGAAGGGCGATACGCGACATCGGGTCTTCCTGCACTGGATCGGCGGCAAATCAGGCTAGCGTCGCGACGTGGCAGCGTCGCTCACCTTCTACGAGTTCTTCGCCGGGGGCGGCATGGCCCGCCTGGGTCTCGGCGACGGCTGGTCCTGCGGTTTCGCCAACGATTTCGACGCCACCAAGGCGGCCGCCTATCGCGCCAACTTTTCCGACGCCGAGGCGCACTTCCGCCAGGGCGACGTCTGGGCGCTGTCGGCCGAAGATCTGCCCGGCCGCGCCGATCTGGCCTGGGCCTCCAGCCCCTGCCAGGATTTCAGTCTCGCCGGCGGACGGGCGGGTCTGAAGGGCGGTCGCTCGTCGGCGTTCTTCGGCTTCTGGCGGTTGATGGAGGCGCTGGACGACGCCGGCCGCTCACCCCGGCTGATCGTGGTCGAGAACGTGGTGGGCCTGCTCACCAGCCACGGCGGCGCCGACTTCGCCGCCCTGGGGGCCGCGCTCAGCGCCCGCGGCTACCGGTTCGGCGCGCTCGAGATCGACGCGGCGACCGTGTTGCCGCAGAGCCGGCCGCGGGTCTTCGTCATCGCCGCCCGCGACGTCCCCGCCGGCCTCACCGGCGACAGTCAGTTCCACACCCGCGCGGTGAAGGCGGCGCATGCCGGCCTGCCGCCCGAGGTGGCCCAGCACTGGGTCTGGTGGCGTCTCGCCGCGCCGCCCGCGCGCAACACCCACCTGGCCGCGGTGCTGGAGCCCGACGACGCCGTGGCCTGGCACACGCCGGCCCAGACGGCGCGCCTGCTGGACCTGATGGGGCCGCTGCACCGCGCGCGGGTCGAGAGCCGCAGCGGCCGGTCCGTGGGCGCCGTCTTCCGCCGCAGCCGGCCGGAGGATGGCCGCACGGTCCAGCGGGCCGAGGTGCGCTTCGACGGTCTGGCCGGCTGCCTGCGCACGCCGCGTGGGGGCTCGTCGCGCCAGTCGATCGTGATCGTCGAGAACGGCCGCGTCCGCTCGCGCCTGATAAGCCCGCGCGAGGCCGCCCGCCTGATGGGCCTCCCCGACAGCTATGTCCTGCCGAAGACCACGACGGGCGCCCTGCACGTAGCTGGCGACGGCGTCGCGGTCCCGGTCGTGCGCTGGCTGGCGCAGGAGCTGCTGGAGCCGCTTCTAGGTGGGCGCCTTCCCTCCCTTGATGGGGAGGGACAGCTCGCCGTCAGGCGAGCCGGGTGAGGGAGTGACGATCCTCCCCGGCCTCTGAGTTCTGGCCTGCACTCCCTCACCTTGGCCGAGGAAATCTATAAGCGTCGCAAGGGCTGACCGCTTCCAATCGTCGTGGGAAGGCTTAGGGTCTGGGGCCTGATCCAGACCTGGGACCACGACCATGGACGCCACCCCCGACAAGACCTACGACGCCGAGCGCTACCGCCGCTCGGGCCGGGGCAAGATCTTCGACTCCGTGCTGGACCTGATCGGCGACACGCCGCTGGTGCGCCTGCCGCACCTGACCCAGGCGCTGAAGCCCAAGGGCGAGGTGCTGGCCAAGCTCGAGTTCTTCAATCCGCTGGCCTCGGTCAAGGACCGGATCGGCGTGGCGATGGTCGAGTACCTTGAGGCCAAGGGCCTGCTGAAGGAAGGCGGCACCGTCGTCGAGCCCACGTCGGGCAACACCGGCATCGCGCTGGCCTTCGTCTGCGCGGCCAAGGGCTACAAGTGCATCCTGGTCATGCCCGAGAGCATGTCGATCGAGCGCCGCAAGATGCTGGCGATCCTGGGCGCCAAGCTGGAGCTGACGCCGCGCGAGAAGGGCATGTCGGGCGCGGTCGCCCGCGCCGCCGAGATCGTCGAGGCCACGCCAGGCGCGGTGATGCCGCAGCAGTTCGACAACGTCGCCAATCCGCTGATCCACCGGGTCTCGACGGCGGAAGAGATCTGGAACGACACGGCCGGCGCGGTCGACGCCGTCATCGCCGGCGTGGGCACGGGCGGCTCGATCACCGGCATCGGCCAGGTGCTCAAGGCCCGCAAGCCGTCGGTGAAGATGATCGCCGTCGAGCCCACCGCCTCGCCCGTGCTGTCGGGCGGCCCGCCCGGGCCGCACCCGATCCAGGGCATCGGCGCGGGCTTCGTGCCCTCCATCCTGGACCGCGGCATCATCGACGAGGTGGTGCAGGTGGCCGCCGACGACGCCATGCAGATGGCCCGCCGCGTCGCCCGCGACGAGGGCATTCCGGTGGGCATCTCGTCGGGCGCGGCCCTGGTCGCCGCCTTCGACGTGGCCAGCCGCGATGACATGGCGGGCAAGACCATCGTCGCCATCATCCCCAGCTTCGCCGAACGCTACATCTCGACCGCGCTGTTCGAAGGGCTGTGACAAAGCCCTCTCCCCCTTGCGGGGAGAGGGTTGGGAGAGGGGGTGTCGACGCCGCGTCTCCTGGTCCAGCACCCCCACCCCCGACCCCTCCCCGCAAGGGGGAGGGGAGTGATGTGTTCGACGCCGCCAAGCGCTCGGCGGTCATGCGCCAGGTGAAGGGCCGCGACACCACGCCCGAGATGAAGGTCCGCAAGGCGCTGACCCGCCTGGGCGCCCGCTACCGCCTCCACCGCAAGGACCTGCCCGGCAATCCGGACATCGTCATGCCGGGCCGCAAGCTGGCGATCTTCGTCCACGGCTGCTTCTGGCACGGCCACGACTGCGCGAGAGGCTCCCGCGTGCCCCAACAGAACCGCGACTACTGGGTCGCCAAGGTGGGTCGGAACGTGGCGCGGGATGCCCGGAGCGCCGAGGCGCTGGCGGCGCTGGGCTGGCGCGTCGAGGTGATCTGGGAGTGCGAGCTTAGGGACGGCCTCGAAGCCCGCCTTCAAGATCTCCTCTCCCCCGAGACGAAGTCCGAGGGGAGAGGGTAGGGAGAGGGGCGGCGATGGGCTCTCAGCGGGCAAGCTGGTCCAGCCATGATCCTCGGGGAGCTCCCCTCCCACTTCGTGTGGGGGAAAGGAGGTCTAAGCCGGCACGACCTCTTCCACCACCACCTCGGTCTTCACCGAATTGGCGATGAAGCACTCCTCGTGGGCTTCGTGGTGCATCGCATCACGTTCGGCGTCGGTGGGGCGCTTGCCGGCGTAGGTGATCTCCGGCCGCAGGGTGACGCGGGTGACGGCCATCCGTCCCTCGGCGTTCTTCTCCATCACGCCCTCGGCCGCATCGCGGTAGCGGGTGATGACGAAGCCCTTCAGGCGCGCGACGTGCAGGAAGGTCAGCATGTGGCAGTTGGACAGCGAGGCGACCAGCATTTCCTCGGGATCGACCGCGCCGGGCGCCGCCCACTTGCCGACCACGTGCTTCGAGGCCGTCGCCGGCACCACGTGCTCGGCGAAGCTGACGGTGTGGCCACGACTGTAACGGCCGTTCGTGAAGTCCTCGCCGTCGTTCAGGCGCCACTCGATGGTCGCGCGATAGGTGGCCATGGCGAGGGCTCCTCTAGAAGGCGTCGGCGGGCAGCTTCATCAGCAGATCGGAGCCGGTCTTCAGCTTCGCAAGGCGGCTGGAGGTCTCGGGCAGCACGCGTTCGATGTAGTAGCGGCCGATGGTGAGCTTGGTCTCGCAAAAGCTGTCGGTGTCGCCCCCGGCGATCCGCGCCAGCGCCGCCTTGGCCTGCAGCGCCCACATGTAGGCCAGCGCCGTCAGGCCGAAGAGGTGCAGGTAGTCTGTGGAGGCGGCGCCCGCGTTGTCGGGGTTGGCCAGGCCGTTCTGCATCAGCCACATGGTGGCCTCCTGCAGCTCGGCCTTCGCGGTGGCCAGGCCGGTCACGAACGGCTTCATGTCGGCCGAGGTCTCGGCGTCGATGAAGGCGTCCAGCTCGGCGAAGAAGCTCATCACGCCGCGCCCGCCGTCGGCCGCGAGTTTCCGCCCGACGAGGTCCAGGGCCTGCACCCCGTTGGTGCCCTCGTAGATCAGCGCGATGCGCACGTCGCGCAGGTACTGGCTGGCCGGGAAATGCTCGGTGAAGCCCGAGCCGCCGTGCACCTGCATGGCGTCGGAGCAGACGTTGAAGCCGCGGTCGGTGAGGAACGCCTTCACCACCGGGGTCATCAGGGCCATGTAGTCGCGACCCTTCTGCCGGACGGCCTCGTCGGGGCTCGCGTGGCTGAGATCGCCATGCAGGGCGGTCCAGGCCATGAAGGCGCGGCCGCCCTCGACGATGGCGCGGGCGTCCATCAGCATCCGGCGCACGTCGGGATGGACGATGATCGGGTCGGCCGGACCGTCGGCGTTCTTGGGGCCCGTAAGAGAGCGGCCCTGCAGCCGGTCCTTCGCGAACGCGGCGGCGGCCTGATAGGCGGCCTCGGCCTGGGCGATGCCCTGCAGGCCCACGCCGAGGCGGGCTTCGTTCATCATCACGAACATCAGGGCGAGACCCCGGTTTTCCTCGCCGATCAGCCAGCCGGTGGCCTCCTCGTGGCTGATCACGCAGGTGGCGTTGCCGTGGATGCCCATCTTCTCTTCGAGACCCAGGCACTTCACCGAGTTGCGGACGCCCGGATTGCCGTCGGCGTCGGGGATGTACTTCGGCACGATGAACAGGCTGATGCCGCGGGTGCCCTGCGGCGCGCCCTCGATCCGGGCCAGAACCAGGTGGACGATGTTTTCGGTCAGGTCCTGCTCACCGCCGCTGATCCAGATCTTCTGGCCGGAAATCTTGTACGTGCCGTCCGCCTGTGGGACCGCCTTGGTGCGCAACAGGCCGAGGTCGGTGCCGCAATGCGGCTCGGTCAGGTTCATGGTGCCGGCCCACTGGAACGAGCACAGCTTGGGCAGGTAGAGGTCCTTCTGCTCCTGGGACCCACCCGTGTGGATCGCCGAGTAGCAGCCGTGCGTCAGGCCCGGGTACATCGAGAAGGCCATGTTGGCCGAGCTGCTCATCTCGGAGAACGCCACGTTCACGACGTGGGGCAGGCCCTGGCCGCCATAGGCGGGGTCCGAGCCCAGGGCGGGCCAACCGCCCTCGACCAGCTTGGCGTAGGCGTCCTTGAAGCCGTCGGGCGTCTTGACGGTGTGGTCCGGGCTCCAGACGCAGCCCTGCTTGTCGCCGACCGTGTTCAGGGGGGCCAGCACCTCGGAGGTGAACTTGCCGGCTTCCTCCAGGATCGCCTCGACGGTGTCCATCGAGGCGTCGGCGAAGGCGGGCAGGTTGGCGTAACGCTCGAGCTGCAGCACGTCGCGCAGCAGGAACGTGTAGTCCCGCACGGGGGCCTGGTAGGTCATGGGTGCTCCGCGGTCACGCGTTAGGACGATCAGACTCGCCTAAGCCGTTCGCGATGAGCTGTCATCCCCCACCGAGGGCAGGGGACGAAGGCAGACGCCCTAAGCCTCGGCTCCGTCCAGTCGGTGACGGAGCACCTGGTCGTAGGCGTCGGCGCGCGGCAACAGGTCGGGGCGCGTCTCGGTGAGGCGCTTTTCCATCGCCGACACGCCCGTCTGCAGCTGGGCGATGGCGTCGTCGATGTCCTTCTTCTGCTGTTCCAGTGCGACGATGCGCTCCTGGAACTTCTTGAGGCTCTTGGCGGCCTGGGCGGCGCCGCTCTCATCGGCCTCGTAGAGGTCGAGGATCTCGCCGATTTCGGAAAGCGACAGGCCGACGCGCTTGCCGCGCAGGATCAGCACCAGCCGGCCGCGATCCTGATACGAATAGACGCGGTTCATCCCGTCGCGCGCGGGGTTCAGCAGGCCCTTGTCTTCATAGAAGCGCAGGGCGCGCGGGGTGCATTTGAACTCAAGGCACAACTGACGGATCGTGTAGGTCCGGGCCGGACGACGCAGGTCGTGGGGCATGGTGCATCCTCCTTGTCTTATCGTTGATAACAAACGTGCTCCCCGTTTCCGTTTACGTCAATGCCGGTAACCCAACGTCATCTGCACGCGGCGGGGTGTTTTTTTCAGCCTCCGCCCGGATTGCGACAGCATCAGGACAGTGGCGCTGGAGAACGCCGCCGGTCGCCTCTAGGCTCGCGCAAGTGCAGTCGCGGGGGTGTCAAGTGAAGACGAGATTGTGGGTCGGCGCGGCCGGGGCGGCGCTGCTGGCGATAACGCCTGTCGCAGCCATGGCGGCCAAGCCCGCGCCGTCGGCCACCGCGGGGCTGACGCTCAAGGAAGGTCTGGTTCCCGTCTATGTGGACGCGGCCAAGGGCCGGATCCTGGTCTCGCTGCCGGCGCCCGACCGCGACGGCGTCGCCGGACGCTATCTCTACGTCTCGGCGCTGAAGACCGGCCTGGGCTCGGCGCCCGTGGGGCTGGACCGTGCGCGGCTGGGCGACACCCAGGTGCTGGCCTTCCGGAGGGTTGGCGGCAAGGTGGTGGCCGAGTTCGAGAACCCGCGGTTCCGCGCCGTTGGGGCGCCCGCCGCCGAGCAGACCGCCGCGCGCGAGGCCTTCGCCACCTCGGTGGTCTGGGCCGGCAAGATCGAGGAGGTGACCGCCGACGGCCGCCTCCTGGTCGACCTGTCGGGCTTCCTGGCGCGCGACGTCATCGGCATCGCCGACGCGCTGAAGCAGGCGGGCGAGGCGGGCTACAAGCCCGTGGCGGACCTGACCCTGGCCGATCCTGCGGCCGTAAAGGTGTTCCCCGAGAACGTCGAGTTCGAAGCCCTGCAGACCTATGCCTCGGACACGCCGGGTCCGGAGACGCGCAACATCGCCCCCGACCCGAAGCTGATCACGCTCACGGTGCGCCATAGCCTGGTGAAGCTGCCCGAACCCGGCTTCCAGCCGCGGACGTTCGACAACCGCTCGGGCGCGTTCGACCGCGTGGTGCTGGACTACGCCGCCCCGCTCGACCGCGACATCGTCCAGCGGCTGGCCGTGCGCTTCCGCCTCGAGAAGACTGACCCTTCCGCCGCCGTCTCGACGGTGAAGAAACCGATCGTCTTCTATGTGGACCGCGCGGCGCCCGAGCCGATCCGCACAGCGCTGCAGGAAGGCGCCCAGTGGTGGGCGAAGGCGTTCGAGGCGGCGGGCCTCAAGGACGCCTACCGGGTGGAAATCCTGCCCGAGGGCGCCGACCCCCTCGACGTCCGCTACAACGTCATCAACTGGGTCAACCGCGCCACCCGGGGCTGGTCCTACGGTCAGGTGGTGGCCGACCCGCGCACCGGCGAGATCGTGAAGGGCTCGGTGCTGCTGGGATCGTTGCGAGTGCGCCAGGACATGCTGATCTTCGAGGGCCTCGTCGGCGCCGACGAGAGCGGCAAGGGCGGTCCGAACGATCCCATCCAGGTGGCGCTGGCGCGCATCCGCCAGCTTTCGGCGCACGAGGTCGGCCATTCCCTGGGCTTCGCGCACAACTTCGCCGCCTCGAGTCAGGATCGCGCCTCGGTCATGGATTATCCCGCCCCGCGGGTGAAGCTGACCGACGGCCGGATCGACCTCTCGGACGCCTATGGCGTGGGCGTGGGCAAGTGGGACAACTTCATCGTCGACTGGCTGTACGGCGACGGCGATCCGACGGCCAAGGCGAAGGCCGGGCTGGCGACCCTGCGCTACATCGCCGACTCCGACGCGCGGCCCGTGGGCTCGGGCCAGCCGCATGGCGCGATCTGGGACGATGGCGCCGACCCGGTGGCCGAACTGGCGCGGGTGCTGGCCGTGCGCCGCGTGGCCATCGACCGGTTCGGGCCCCATGCGCTGCGGCCCGGCGAGGCGGCCCAGGCGCTGAAGCGCAAGTACGTGCCGATCTACCTGCTGCACCGCTACCAGCTCGAGGCGGCCGCCAAGGTCCTGGGCGGCGTGGACTTCAGCTATGCGGTGAAGGGCGATGCGGCGATGAAGGCCGAGGTGGTTCCCGCCGCGCAGCAGCGCGCCGCGCTGGCCGGCCTGCTGGCGGCGATGACGCCCGAGGCGCTGGACACGCCGGACGCGCTCATCCCGCTGATGTCGTCGGGCCAGTCGGGCGACAACGACCGTCAGTACGACATCGAGGTGTTCGACGGCGCGGGCGGTCCGGTGTTCGACGCGCTGAACGCCGCCGACGTCGGCGCCGGCATGGTGCTGGACAATCTGCTGGCCCCGGCGCGCCTGGCGCGGCTGACCGAGCAGCACCGCCGCGACGCCGCCCAGCCCGGTGTGGGCGAGGTGGCGGACAAGCTGATCGCCCAGGCCTTCTCGCCGGCGACCGGCCGCTACGCCGAAGTCGCGCGCCGCATCCAGACCCGCACGGCGCTGGAGCTGGCCGCGGCGGCGCGTCGGCCCGACGTGTCGCCCGCGGCCAAGGCCGAGATCGCCCAGCGGCTGACCGACCTCGCTATCCGATTGAAGGCTCAACCCGGCGCTGACCCCTCCGACCGCGCGCACCGGCTCACTCTGGCGGCGCTGCTGCAGGACAAGGAAGAGCTCGTGCGCGTGCTGGGTCAGCCCAAGCGCCGCCCAGAGGCGCCTCCGGGCATGCCGATCGGAAGCGACGAGGACTGAGCTGCACCTTTAAGCCATCATCCCACGGGCAGCCGAAGGCTGAACCGGGGGACCCAAGCCGACTCAAGACAGACTAGACTCAGTTTGGGTCCCCCGGATCGCCCTTCAGGCGACCGTGGGATGACGAACGTTTTTGGCTATGCGACCAGCTCGCCGGCCAGCGCGCGTTCGATCAGCGCCACGGTGCGGTCGACGCCGAAGATGGCGACGAAGCTGCCGAAGCGAGGCCCCTGGCTCTGGCCCAGCAGCACCTCGTAGAGGGCCGAGAACCACGCGCGCAGGGGTTCGAAGCCGGCGGCCTTGCCCACCTCGAACACCTCGTTCTGGATCGCCTCGGCATCGGCGCCCGCGGGCAGGGCTTTCAGCTTGGCGACGAGGTCCAGCATCGCGGCGCGTTCCTGGTCCGTGGGCGCGCGGAACCGCTTCGCGGGCTTCACGAAGTCCTCGTAGTAGTTGATCGCGAACCCGGCCAGGCGGTCGAGCAGCGGCTCGCTCTGCGGCGTCGCGCCCGGCAGGTAGCGGGCGATGAAGGCCCACAGCAGGTCCTTGGTCGAGGCGTCGGCCGCCGAGACCAGGTTCAGGAGCAGCGAGAAGCTGACCGGCGAGCCCTTCTCGGGCGGGTGGCCCCGGTGGACGTGCCAGGCCGGGTTGTCCAGCTGGGCGGCGTTGTCGCCCTCGGCCTTCTTGCGGATCAGGGCGTCCAGCTGCTGGAGATACTCGTCGGTCGCCTTGGGGATGACGTCGAAGTAGAGCCGCTTCGCCGACTTGGGCGACTGGTACATGTAGTAGGTCAGGCTCTCGGGCGCGCCGTAGCGCAGCCACTCCTCGATGGTCAGGCCGTTGCCCTTGGACTTCGAGATCTTCTGGTTGTTCTCGTCCATGAAGAGTTCGAAGTGGAAGGCCTCCGGCGGCTCGGCGCCTAGGGCCTTCACGATGCGGTTCGAGACGCGGACCGAGTCCACCAGGTCCTTGCCCGAGGCCTCGAAGTCGACTTCCAGCGCCGTCCAGCGGGCCGCCCAGTCGGGGCGCCATTGCAGCTTCACGTGGCCGCCGGTGACCGGGACCTCGGTGAGTTCGCCATCCTCGTCCGGGAAGGTGATCGTGCCCTTCTCCACGTCCCGGCCGACGGTCGGGGCCTGCAGCACGCGGCCGGTCTTGGGGCTGATCGGCAGGAACGGCGAATAGGTGGCGCGGCGTTCCTCGCCCAAGGTCGGCAGCATGATCGCCTGGACGGCGTCGAACCGCGCCAGGATGCGCAGCAGCACCTCGTCGAAGCGGCCGGACTTGTAGGTCTCGGTCGAGCTCATGAACGTGTACTCGAAGCCGAAGCCATCGAGGAACGCGCGCAGGCGGGCGTTGTTGTGGGCGCCGAAGCTCTCGTACTCGCCGAAGGGATCGCGGACAGACGTGACCGGCTTGTCGCGGTCCTCCTCCAGCATCGCCTTGTTGGGCACGTTGTCGGGGATCTTCCGCAGGCCGTCCATGTCGTCGGAGAAGACGATCAGCTGAGTCGGGATCGCGTCCTCGGTCAGCGCGCGGAAGGCGTTGCGCACGATCGTGGGCCGGGTGGCCTCGCCGAAGGTGCCCAGGTGGGGCAGGCCCGAGGCGCCGTAGCCGCACTGGAAGACGACGGGCTTCGCCAGCGCGGGCAGCGTCTGCACCGCCTCGGCGAACTTGCCCTGGGCGAACAGCGTGGCGGCCAGATCGCGCTCGGCGTCGGTGAGGCGCAGACGGGTGATGCGGTCGAGCAGCAGGCGCGCCTGCTCGAACGGCCAGCTCTTGGCGTCGCGCGCCTGTTGGGAAAGTCCTTGAAGGGTCGGGCCTTGGGGCATGGCGGGCGGCCTAGCGCTCATGGCCGCTGCGCTCAAGTGCTATCCGCCGCGTCGCCGCGTCTCAGACGGGCGCCCCTGCGCGGGTGTTGGGCGCCGGCGGCAGGCCTCCGGGACAATAATCCGCAGTGTCACAGGGCGTTCGCGGAGTCGTCGCGGCCCTGTCATCCAGCCTGCTTAAGCGCGCCCTCAAATCCAACTGGGGGACTCCATGACGCTGCCCAACCCGAGCCGCCTGCCACGGCCTGACGTTCTGATGTCGGCCTCCATCCTGGCTCTTGCCGCCGCCATCGCCGGGCCGGCGTTCGCGGCCGAGGCCGATGCGCCGGACGGGCCGGCGGTCGAGGAAGTGGTGGTCACCGGACAGCGTGAAGCCCAGCGCGCCGCCATCGCGGTCAAGCGGGACGAGTTCGTCGTCTCCGACGTCGTCTCGGCCGACGACATCGGCAAGCTGCCGGACCACAACACCGCCGCCGCGCTGCGCCGCATCCCCGGCGTCTCGATCATGGAAGACCAGGGCGAGCCGCGTTTCCCGACCATCCGCGGCCTGCGTTCCACCTACAACCGCACAACCGTCGACGGCGCCGTCGTGGGTTCGGTCGACGAGAGCGGCCGCACCGTGCCGCTGGATATTGTCCCCTCGGTGATGGCGGGCCGCCTCGAGGTCATCAAGACGGTGACGCCGGAGAACGACGGCAACGCCATCGGCGGCGTCGTCAACGTCACGACCCGCAGCGCCTTCGACGCCGGCCGCCCGTTCCTCAACGCCATGGCCTCCTACGGCCACTACGAGCGCCACGGCGACGTGCGCAATGACAAGCCCTCGTTCCGCCTCGCGGCCGCCGCCGGCCGCACCTTCGGCGCCGAGGACGAATGGGGCGTGGTGCTGGGCGTTTCGTTCGAACAGCTGGACTACGACATTCCGCAGGTCGAGAGCCAGGACCCCTCGGTTCGCGAGTACACCGCCGCCGGCGCGCCGGTGAGTTCGGGCGCCCCCACCGGCAACGGCATCCAGGTGCCGGCCTTCCAGCGCCTGTTCTGGTACAACAACACCAAGCAGCGGAAGGGCGTGAACGGCAAGGTCGAGTACCGCCCCACCGACGACTTTCGCGCCGAGATCTCGGGCCTCTACGCCAAGATGGAGGACGACGAAGAGCGCATCGAGAACCGCATAGAGCCGCTCGGAAACGTCGCCAACCAGACGCCGACCTCGGGCGCCTTCGCGCGCGGGCGCGGCGTCATCCAGCTGAACCAGCCGATCACGACCCGCGAAGTGGATATCGGCCGCGCCGGGTTCACCTGGCTGTTCGCCCCGGCCTGGACCGCCGACGGCGACCTGATCGTCTCGGAAGCCGCCCTGGACGTGCCGAACCACTCGGTGGAGTTCCGCACCGTGGACGCGCAGGGCGCCAACTACGCGTTCAATTACGACACGACGAATCCGCTCTTCCCGGTGTTCCGGCCGATCAACGATGCGGCCTTCCGCACCCCGGCCAACTACAACCTGCAACAGCACCGGGACGCCCTGACGGCCACGAACGAGCAGTCGTACCAGGGCCGGTTCAACCTCGCCTTCGACCAGGACCAGGGCGACAACAACCTGAAGGCCAAGGTCGGCGGCGTGGCCCGCTCGACCCTGCGCAAGTTCATCTCTCGCCAGACCAACTACACGGTCAACCAGGCGACCTTCCCCTACACCCTGGCCGCTGTCGCCGGCCAAGGTCCCCGCCAGTTGATCGCCGACCGCTATCTGCTGACTCCGCGCATCGACGCCGATCTGGCGAGGACCTTCTTCGACACCAACCGTGCGCGCTTCAACACCGCGGTCAACGCGCCCACCGGCGACTACAAGGTCAAGGAAGACGTCCTGGCCGGCTATGCCCAGGCCAGCTACGAGTTCGGCCCCTTCACCGTGCTGGGCGGGGTCCGCTACGAGCACACGGACATCCGCGCCAACGTGAAACGTGTGGCCGCCGGCGTGCTGACGCCGGTGACCAATGACGGCGGCTATTCCAACTGGATGCCCAGCGCCCACCTGCAGTGGAAGCTGCGCGACGACCTCATCGTCCGCGCCGCCTGGACCAACACGATCGGCCGCCCCGATTTCGGGCAGCTGGCCGGCGCGGAAAACGTCACCTTCGACGGCGCCCAGGCGATCCTGACCCGAGGCAACCCCGACCTGAAGCCGCGCGAGAGCGAAGGCTTCGACCTTTCGGTCGAGTTCTATCCGCCGGACGGCCTGATCTCGCTGGCCGTGTTCCACAAGGACATCAAGAACGAGATCTTCACGCTGACCTCGACCGAGCAGCTGAACGTCGGCCGTGGCGTCGAGTCCGTGCAGGTGCGCACCGCGCGCAACGTCGAGAGCGTCAAGCTGAAGGGCCTGGAGTTCGGCGTCCAGCAGGCGTTCACCTTCCTGCCCGCGCCCTTCGACGGCTTCGGCTTCAACGGCAACGTCACGCTCGTCGACAGCGACGCGACGTACATCACCAGCGCCGGCCGCCGGAAGCGGGGACTGTTCCAGCAGCCCGAGATCACCACCAACGAGTCGGTCTACTATCAGCGCGGCCCCTTCGAGGCCCGTGTCTCGCACAACTATATCGGCGGCTTCCTGGAGACGATCGTCGACGCCGTCCCGAACTCCGACCAGTACTGGAAGGGCCGTCACAGCTTCGACGCCTCGGTCAGCTGGCGCGTCCGCGAGAACTTCACGATCTTCGCCGAAGGCCAGAACCTGTCCAACACAGGCCGCCAGGAAGTCACGGGCCCCAACCAGCGGAACCTGCAGGAGTGGGCGAACTACGGCCGCACCTACTGGATCGGCCTGGCGGCGTCGTTCTGATGCTCCGCCTGGCCGGCTTCCTGACGGCGGTCTTCGTGCTCAATGCCGGCGCGGCGGCGGCCCAGCCGTCGGCCGCGCCTGAGGCCGCTGCGGCTCCGATGCTGCAGGCCGAGGTCGTCCGGCGCTGGAAGGCGCCGGAGGCGACGCAAGGAGTGGCGGTCGACGCGCGCCACTTCTACGCCGTCGCGAACTCGCGGATCGCGAAGTACGACAAGGCGACGGGGCGCAAGCTGGCCGAGTGGGTCGGCGACCGCGCCCGCTTTCCCCACATCAACTCGTGCGAGATCATCGGCCGCGAGCTGGTCTGCGCCAACTCGAACTTCCCCGAGACGCCGATGACCAGCTCGGTGGAGATCTTCGATCCGTCGAAGATGGTCCACCTGCGGACCATCTCGCTGGGCCAGCAGGTCGGCTCGCTGACCTGGGTGGACCGCAAGGACGGCGTCTGGTGGGCGGCCTTCGCCAACTATGACGGCAAGGGCGGGGAGCCGGGCCGTGGCCACCAGTACACTCAGCTGGTGCAGTTCGACGATCAGTGGCGCCGCCTGCAGGGTTGGTCGTTCCCGCTGTCGGTGACCGAGCGGTTCCGGCCGATGAGTTCGTCCGGCGGCGGCTTCGGCCCCGACGGGCGCCTGTATGTCACCGGCCACGACCATCCTGAACTCTATGTGCTGGAGCTGCCGAAGGGCGGGTCGAAGCTGGACCACGTGGCGACTATCGCCGCAGCCATCGAGGGCCAGGCGGTGACCTTCGACCGGAGCGAGCCGGGCGTCCTCTACGGGATCAGCCGGCCGAACCGCGAGGTCGTGGTCCTGCGCCTGCCGTCCCTGCCGAAGAGATGAACCTGCGAACGGCGCTTGCCGGCGCCGGCCCGCCAAAGCCAAGGTAGCGCATGCACACTCCCTCGCGACGCCACCTCCTGGGCCTGACCGCCGCAGCGGCGAGCGTCGGCCTCGCGCCCGCGATCTGGACGCGCGCCGCCGCGCAGGCGCAGATCGGCGAATACCCCTTCAAGCTGGGCGTCGCGTCCGGCGAGCCGCTGCCCGACGGCGTGGTGCTGTGGACCCGTCTCTCCACAGACCCCCGAGCGCTATCGGGTCTGGGCCCGCGGTCGTTCGACGTCGCTTGGGAGATCGCCGAGGACGACGGGTTCCGGCGCGTGGTCGGCAAGGGCGAGACCAAGGCGCGTGCGGCGGACGGCCACGCCGTCCATGTCGAGGTCGCCGGCCTGAAGCCCGGCCGCGAGTACTGGTACCGCTTCAACAGCGGCGGCCACGCCAGCCCGGTCGGGCGCACCCGCACGACGCCCGAGCGCGGCGCACAGGTCGACCATCTGCGCCTCGCCTATGGCTCGTGCCAGAAGTGGGAGACCGGCTACTACGCCGCCCACCGCCACCTGGCCGCGGACAACCCCGATCTCGTCCTGTTCCTCGGCGACTACATCTACGAGGGCGCCCTGGGGCGTGACGAGGTGCTGCGGCCGCATCCCGACGTCGTCGCCCGCGACCTCGACAGCTATCGCCAGCGCTACGCCTGGTACAAGCAGGACGCCGACCTCCAGGCGGCCCACGCCGCCGCGCCCTGGGTGGTCATGTGGGACGACCACGAGGTCTCCAACGATTACGGCGGCGACGCCGACCGTACGCCCGCGACACCCGAGCAGTTCCTGCGCCGCCGCGCCGACGCCTACCGCGCCTACTGGGAGAACATGCCGCTGCGCCGCGCCGCGCACCCGGACGGGCCGAAGATGCGCCTCTACAGCAGCCTCGACTGGGGCCGCCTCGCCCGGCTCGCCGTCGTGGACGACCGGCAGTACCGCGGCGCCCGCACCTGCAAGGCGGTCGAGGAGAAGAAGCGTATCCCCTACGACTGCCCCGAGCGCCTGGACCCGAAGCGCTCGCTGCTGGGCGCGGACCAGGAGAAATGGCTGGCCGGCCGGATCGCCGACAGCCAGGCCCAGTGGAACCTGCTGGGTCAGCAGACCCTGATGGGTGAGCTGCGGCTGCAGGAGGGCAAGGTCAGCAACGACGGCTGGGACGGCTATCCCGCCACACGCCGCCGCATCCTGGAGACGTGGCGCGACGCCAAGGTCGCGAACCCCATCGCGCTGGGCGGCGACGTCCACTGCTTCTTCGCGGGGGATCTCTCGGTCGAGCGCGGCCAGCCGCCGGTCGCCACCGAGTTCGTCGGCGGCTCGATCAGCTCGCTGGGCGAGACCAACGCCAACCTGAACGCCGCCCGGTTCGTGAACCCGCACCTGAAGTACGCCGAGGGCGAAGTCCGGGGCTACGGTCGGGTCGACCTGACGCCCAAGGGCGCCACGGTCACGTTCCGGGGCGTGAACGGGCTCGACAAGGGCTCGCCGGTCCGAGACCTGGCCAAATTCGTGGTCGAGAACGGCAAGGCCGGGGTCGTCCGTGCTTGAGGCGCTGATCGGGTTCGCCGCGCTGGTGCAGGCCGAGACGCTGTCGCGCCTGCCGGCGCCCGAGGCGAACCAGGGCGTCGCGGCCGACGGGGCCTATGTCTATGCGGTCGGCAACTCCGAGATCGGCAAGTACGACCGCGCCACCGGCCAGCGCGTGGCGCTGTGGACCGGCGACCCGGCGACGTTCCCCCATCTGAACTCCTGCGCCGTGATCGGTCCCGAGCTGGTCTGCGCCAGCTCCAACTATCCCGCTGTGCCGATGACCAGCACGGTCGAGGTGTTCGATCCGGTCAACATGGTCCACCTGCGATCGGTCGCGCTCGGCAGGCAACCGGGGTCGCTGACGTGGATCGACCGCAAGGACGGCGCCTGGTGGGCCTGCTTCGCCAACTACGACGATCGCGGCGGCGAGCCGGGTCGTGACCACCGCTTCACCACGTTGCTGCGGTTCGACGACAAGTGGCGGGTGACGGGAGCCTGGACGTTCCCCAGGTCGGTATTGGACCGCTTCAAGCCGCGCAGTTCCTCGGGCGGCGCCTGGGGCGCGGACGGGCGGCTGTACGTCACCGGGCACGATCTGCCGGAAGTCTATGTCCTGGAAATCCCGCGGCTGGGGAACGAACTGCGCCACGTCGCCACGCTCGAGGTCCCCATCGAGGGCCAGGCGATCGCGTTCGACCGCACCCGGCCCGGCGTGCTCTACGGGATCAGCCGCGCGAAACGCGAGGTGGTCGAGATGCAGCTGCCGCCCGTGGAGGGGAAATGAACCGCCGAGTGATTCTGGGCCTGGCCGCCGCGCTGGCTCTGGCCGGCTGCGGGCAGCCGAAGGGCGGGGAGCCCGAGCGCAAGGAGCTGGTGTTCTCGATCCTGTCGGCCGAGAGCCAGTCCAGCGCCGAAAAGGACTGGCAGCCGTTCCTCGACGATATGGCCGAGGCCGTGGGCCGGCCGGTGAAGGCCTACTATGGCTCGAACTACACCGCGCTCGTCGAGGCCATGCGCTTCAAGCAGACCGACCTGGGCTGGTTCACCAACCAGTCGGGGCTGGAAGCCGTGCGGCGGGCGAACGGCGAGGTCTTCGCCCGCTCGGTGAACCCCACGGGCGTCGACGGCTACGAGGCGGTGATCATCGTGCCGAAGGGCTCGGGCCTGACGCTCGACAAGCTCCTGAGCTGCGACAAGTCGCTGAACGTCGGCATGGGCGATCCCAAGTCGACGTCAGGCACCCTGGCGCCGATGACCTACCTGTTCGCGCCCCGCAACATCATGCCGGACGCATGCTTCAAGACCGTGCGCTCCGCCAACCACGAGACCAATCTGTTCTCGGTGTCGGGCAAGCTGCTGGACGCGGCCACCAACAACACCGCCTCTATGGACCGCCTGAAGCTGCTGGACACCGACGTGGCGCGCCGGACCCTGGAGAATGTCGAGATCATATGGCGCTCGCCGCGGATCCCCGAAGACCCGCTGATCGTGCGCAAGGACCTGGATCCCGAGCTGCGCAAGAAGGTGATGAACTTCATCTTCAGCTACGGGGTCGGCGACACGCCCGAGGCGGCCCGGCAGCGCAAGATCCTGGAGCAGATCCAGACCAAACCCTTCATCCCCGCCGACGCCAGCCACTTGATCCCGGTGCGCGAGATGGAGGCCACCGGCCAGCTGCTCGAGGCGAAGAACCGCAACGACACCGCCGCGATCGCCAAGGCGGAAGCGGCGCTGGCGCAGATCGCCAAGGACAAGGCGCCGGTCGCGAGGTAGGGGGCTACGCCTCGTCGCTCCGCAGCAGGAAGTGGCCGGTCATGCCGGCGACGGGCTTGGCGCGGCTTTCCTGCCAGGCCTCGACCTGCACGTTCGCGACGCGGCGGCCCACCTTGCGCAGGATGGCGCGGGCATAGACGTCCCGCGGGCCGGCCGAGCGCAGGTACTCGATCGTGATGTCGATCGTCTTCGGCACCCGGCGCGCCGGCTCCACCAGGGACAGCTGGGCCAGCGCCGTCAGCTCCAGGAACGCGCCGATCGCGCCGCCGTGGATCGCGGGCAGCATCGGGTTGCCGATCAGATGCTGGCTGAACGGCAGCACCGTCGTCATCTCGTCGCCGGCGAGCTCCACCCGCATGCCGAGGAAGCGGACGTAGGGCACGCGCTGGAAGAAGGTGTCGAGGCCGTGGATCTCGCTCACGACTTGGCTCCCAGCGGTTGCGCGCGGGTGTTGAGCATGAAGGCGGCCTGGGCCGTCGCGACCAGGTCGCCGCGCTCGACGTCCCAGGCCTCGGCCCGCACGAACCCCACCGTGCGGGTCAGGCGATACGCGTGCGCCTCGGCGGTCAGCCCGGTGCGGGGCGCAGCCGGCCGCAGGTAGTCGATGCGCAGGTCCAGGGTCGCGATGGGGACCATCTCATCCATGGCGGAATTGATCGCCAGTCCGCATGTGTGATCGATCAAAGCCGTCACCACGCCCGAGGCGATGACACCGGACTCGGGGTCGCCCACGAACTCCTCGCGCCAGGGGACCGACATGATCCCACGCCCCTTCTCGATGGAGACCAGGTCCATCCCGAGCGCGGCGGCGTGCGGCGACATGTTCATCTTCAGGTTCAGGGGCGCGTTGTCGAAGTCGGACATTTGCCTTGGTAGACGCCCTGCCGCTCGCGGAAGTCAATCGTGCGGAGCCTTCGTCGCGCGCCTACATTGAACAGGCATGATCCGTCCCCAGGACCTTCTCTGCCCCCGCCCCGAGGGGCTCTATTGCGCGCCGGGCGACTTCTATATCGACCCCGTTCGTCCGGTGGACCGGGCGGTGATCACCCACGGCCACTCCGATCACGCGCGGGCCGGCCACTACAATGTGCTGGCGACGCCCCAGACCCTCGACATCATGAGGGAGCGCTACGGCGCCGAATTCGCCCACACCACCGAGGCGGCGGCCTATGGCCAGACGGTGACGCGCAACGCGGTGGAGGTGACGCTGGTCCCGGCCGGACACGTGCTGGGCTCGGCCCAGGCGGTGGTGCGGTGGAAGGGCCTGACCATGGTGGTGTCGGGAGACTACAAGCGCCGGCGCGATCCCACGTGCCCGCCGTTCGAGCCCACGCCCTGCGACGTGTTCATTACCGAGGCGACCTTCGGCCTGCCGGTGTTCCGCCATCCCGACGACAGGGGCGAAATCGCCCGGCTGCTGCGCTCGGCGGCGCAGTTCCCGGAACGCAGCCACATCGTCGGGGCTTACGCCCTGGGGAAGGCGCAGCGGATCATCCGGCTGCTGCGTGAGGCGGGCTGGAACGAGGTGATCTACGTCCACGGCGCGCTGGAGCGGCTGAACGCCCTCTATGAGCGGCACGGCGTCGATCTCGGGCCTTTGGCGCCCGCCACCACCGAGAGGAAGGGCGACTTCGCGGGCGCCATCATCGTGGCCCCGCCCTCGGCCATGCAGGACCGCTGGAGCCGCCGGTTCCCCGAGCCCGTCGCCGCCTTCGCCTCGGGCTGGATGCAGATACGCGCCAGGGCCAAGCAGCGCGGCGTCGAGCTGCCGCTGGTGATCTCGGATCACGCCGACTGGGACGAACTGACCGCCACCGTGGACGAGCTGCGCCCCGGCGAACTCTGGATCACCCACGGCCGCGAGGAGGCCCTGGCGCGCTGGGCGACCCTCAATGGCATCGAGGCAAAGGCCCTGGCTCTGATCGGCTACGAGGACGACGACGACTGAGCGGAAGCCGGGCGGCATCTGCGCCAGCGCTGCACATGCCGATCACGAAGTCGTGATCACGAACGCGTTACCGTCACCTCGCGCCACACAGGAGGTGATCCATGCGCAAGACCCTGACTGCCCTCGTTGTTTTCCTGGCCGCCGGCTCGCTCGCGGCCTGCAACATGCCCTGGGACAAGGCCGAGACCCCGCCGCCCGCGGCGGTCGCGACCACCGACACGCCGACGCCGGACGCCACGGCGAGCGTCGATCCGGCGAAGCCCGTCGAGCAGACGGCCTCGGTCGATCCGGCCAAGCCCGCGACGCCGGAAGCCACCACGGCTCAGCCGGCGACTCCCGCGACAAAGTAGCCCCGTCAGCCTCCGGCGTGGTCTCGCGCCGCGCCGGAGCAGGCGGCCGAAAGCTCTGCCGCAATTCAGCCTACAAATGTAATCTTTGTTCGCACGGGGATGCGGGGCAAGGGAGAGACTGGCTTGACGACACGCCTTTTCATGCTCGCCGCCACCGCGCTCGTGGCCTCGGGATGCGCCCGCAACGAGCCCGCCTATCAAGAGATGGCGGAGGTGCAAATTCGGACGCCCCCGGGGGTGAAGTCCAAGGCCTACTCCGACGTCGCCGACGCTGCCGCAGCGCCCGCTGCCGATGCGGAGGCCCCGCCCTCCGGCGAGAGCGCTGTGCGGGTCCCGGCCGGCCTCCCGATGCTGGCCTACAGCTACGCCTACGGCATTTCGGCCCCGCACCAACAGGTGGACGCCCTGCGCCGCCGTCACGAACAGGCCTGCGCCAAGGCAGGTCACACCGTGTGCCAGGTAGTCTCGAGCGCCATCGCCGACCGCGGCAATGGCGCGATCGACGGCGAACTTGCGATGCGGGCGACGCCGCTGTGGCTGAAGGGCTTCCGCGACGGACTGGAGGGCGACGCTCGCGGCGTGGGCGGCCGGGTCGACACCAGCGACGTCACCTCCGAGGACCTGTCCCGCGAGATCGTCGACACCGTGGCGCAACTGCGGGCCAAGACCACGCTGCGCGACCGCCTGCAGGGTCTGCTCGCAGGGCGACCGGGCCGACTGTCGGACCTGCTCGCCGTTGAGCGCGAGTTGGCCCGCGTGCAGGCCGAGATCGACTCGGCGCAGTCGCAGCTGACGATGATGCGCGGCCGGGTGGCGATGTCAGACGTCGCCATCCAGTATAGTGCGCGCGACGTGGTCGGTGCGTCGGTCCGCTCGCCGCTCAGTCGATCCTTGGGCGCCTTCTTCTCGGCCATGGCGGCGAGCCTGGCGACGATGATCGACATCGTCGCGGTGACGGCGCCTTGGGCCGTGGTCGTCGGTGGGTTGCTGTGGCTGTTCCGCCGGCGACTGCCGAAGCTGCGCTGGCCCTTTGCCCGCAAGCCGCGAGCGGCCTGACAGAGTTGCGGTCTTGGCGCCGGAGCGCGTCCATCCGAGCTCTGTCGCGTTGGGCTCTTCGCGTCCTATGTGTTGGACGTCATTGAGACGGGAGCCCGATGCGCGCCTTCGCCGAACTGTTGGACCGCCTGTCGCTGACGGCCTCGCGCAACGCCAAGCTGACGATGGTGCGCGACTACCTGCGCGAGACGCCGGATCCCGACCGCGGCTGGGCGCTGGCGGCGCTGACCGGCGACCTGACCTTCGATGCGGCCAAGCCGGCGTTCATCCGCAAGGCGGTCGAGAGCCGGATGGACCCCCAGCTCTTCCGGTGGAGCTACGACTATGTGGGCGACCTGGCCGAGGCGGTGTCGCTGGTCTGGCCGGCGCGGCCGGGCGCCAATCGCGAGCCCCAGCTCTCGGAAGTGATCGACGCCCTGCGCGGCGCGTCGCGCGCCGAGGTCCAGCGGCTGATCGAGGGCTGGCTGGACGCCATGCGCGAGCCGCGCGAGCGGTGGGCGTTGCTGAAGCTGATGACCGGCGCGCTGCGGGTCGGCCTGACCGCGCGGCTGGCCAAGCGGGCGGCGGCCGAGATGGCTCATCCTGACCTTGGCGGCGTCGATCCGGCCGAGATCGAGGAGCTGTGGCACGCGCTGACGCCGCCCTATGGCGACCTGTTCGCCTGGCTGGAGGGGCGCAGCGAGAAGCCGTCCTCCGCCAACCCGGCCCGCTTCCGGCCGGTGATGCTGGCCCAGGCGATCGACGAGGCCGTCGATTTCGGCAAGCTGGACCCGGCCGACTATGCCGCCGAGTGGAAGTGGGACGGCATCCGCGTGCAGGCCGCGCACGAGGGTGGCGTCCGCAGGCTCTACACGCGAACCGGCGACGACATCTCGAAGACGTTCCCCGACGTGCTGGAGGCGCTGGAGGACGAGGGCGTCCTCGACGGCGAGCTGCTGGTGATCCGCGACGGCAAGGTCGCCCCGTTCGCCGACCTGCAGCAGCGGCTGAACCGCAAGACTGTCGACGCCAGACTGATGGCCGCCCATCCCGCCGCAATCCGGGCCTACGACGTCCTGCAGATCGGCGCCGAGGACACCCGCAGCCTGCCGTTCGCCGAGCGCCGCCGACGCCTGGAAGCCTTCGTGTCGAAGGAGGGCCGTCCCCGCATCGACCTGTCGCCGATTCAGCCGTTTGGCGACTGGGCCGAACTCGCCGCGCTCCGCGCCGCCCCGCCCGAGGGCGACCCGCAGGTGGCCGAGGGGCTGATGCTGAAGCGCCTGGATTCCGTCTACGAGGCCGGCCGCCCCAAGGGGCCCTGGTTCAAGTGGAAGCGCGATCCGTTCCTGGTGGACGCGGTGCTGATGTACGCCCAGCGCGGCCACGGGAAGCGGTCCAGCTACTATTCCGACTACACCTTCGGGGTCTGGACACAGAACGATATGGGGCAGCGGACGCTCACCCCGGTGGGCAAGGCCTACTTCGGCTTCACCGACCAAGAGCTGCTGCAGATCGACAAGTTCGTCCGCGACAACACGATCGAGCGGTTCGGCCCGGTGCGGTCCGTGCGCGCCGAGCCGCACCATGGGCTGGTGCTCGAGGTGGCGTTCGAGGGGCTCCAGCGATCCACCCGCCACAAGTCGGGCGTCGCCATGCGCTTTCCCAGGATCAGCCGCCTGCGTTGGGACAAGCCGCCGGGCGAGGCCGATGAGTTGGAGACGCTGGAGCGGATGCTTCCCTCCCTTGATGGGGAGGGATAGGCGGCGCAGCCGCCAGGGTGAGGGAGAGACGACCCTCACCGACCTCAGCACCCGATCCACAACCCCCCACCCTGACCGCTCCGCGGTCTGTCCCTTCCCATCAAGGGAGGGAATGGCCCTCGAGGAACGCCCGCAGGTTCCCGCCCTTGAACAACACGCTCCGGACCCCCGCGCGCGTCGCCGCCTCCAGGTCGGACGGCTTGTCGCCCACCAGGAACGAGGCGTCGCGGTCGATGGGCCAGTCGGCGAGGGCCTGCAGGATCATGCCGGGATTGGGCTTGCGCAGCGGCGGGTCGGGGTGGCGGTAGGCCTCCACCGGCGCTTCGGGATGCTGGGGGGCGTGGTAGAAGGCGTCGATGTGGGCGCCCGCCTTGGCCAGGTCCTCGCGCATGCGGTCGTGCAGGGCGAAGACGTCGGCCTCGGGATAGTAGCCGCGCCCCACCCCCGACTGGTTCGTGACCACGATCACCAGCCAGCCGGCCCGGTTGAACGTCGCCACCGTCTCGATCGCACCCTCGATCCAGACGAAGTCCTCCCAGCGATGCACGAAGCCGCGATCCTCGTTCAGCACCCCGTCGCGGTCGAGGAACAGGGCCGGCTTCAGCGGGGGTACGGACACGGGCGCTCTTTGCGGTTGGACCGACACGCCTCTACGGTCCTCGGGCGAGAGATCAAGAGGCGGTGTTGGCCGACGTCCTAACGATCAAAGACCTTCGGGTCGACTTCGAGACGCACGACCGCGTCGTGAACGCCGTCCGTGGCGTGTCGCTCAGCGTGGCGCGCGGCGAGACGCTGGGCGTGGTGGGCGAGAGCGGCTCGGGCAAGAGCCAGACGGTCATGGCGGTCATGGGCCTCCTGGCGCGCAACGGCCGGGCCTCGGGCTCTGCGACGCTGCACGGCCAGGAGCTGCTGGGGCTGAAGCCGCGCGACCTGAACAAGGTGCGCGGATCGAAGATGACCATGATCTTCCAGGACCCGCTGACCGCACTGACACCGCACGTGAAGATCGGCGAGCAGATCGCCGAGCCGCTGCGGCTGCACCTGGGGCTCTCGCACGCCGAGGCCGACAGGCGGGCGCGCGAGTGGCTGGGCAGGGTGAGGATTCCCGACGCCGCGCGGCGCATGGGCCAGTATCCGCACGAGCTGTCGGGCGGCATGCGCCAGCGGGTGATGATCGCCGCGGCCATGGCGCCGGGGCCGGAGCTGCTGATCGCCGACGAGCCCACCACGGCGCTGGACGTCACCGTGCAGGCCGAAATCCTGGACCTGATG
Source organism: Phenylobacterium sp. (assembly GCF_965284355.1). Classification (NCBI taxonomy): domain Bacteria; kingdom Pseudomonadati; phylum Pseudomonadota; class Alphaproteobacteria; order Caulobacterales; family Caulobacteraceae; genus Phenylobacterium; species Phenylobacterium sp. Next base: position 2,859,395 of record NZ_OZ260078.1, read on the forward strand.
GCCGAGCTGCAGCGCGAGACGGGGACCGCGCTGGTGCTGATCACCCACGACATGGGCGTGATCGCCCGGCTGGCCGACCGGGTGTGCGTCATGAAGGACGGCGCCTACGTCGAGGCCGGCGCGGTGGCCGATGTCTTCCATGCGCCCCGGAGCGACTACACCCGCGCCCTGCTGGCCGCGATCCCGCGGCTGGACCGGGCCGACCGGGGCGGGCGCCCGCAGATCGCGCCGACGCCTGAGGCCGCGCCGGTGCTGGTCGAGGGGCGCGACGTGACAGTGCACTTCCCGATCCGGCAGGAGGTTTTCGGCCCGCCCAAGGTGCTGCGTGCCGTGGACGGCGTGTCGTTCTCGGTGCGAGAGGGCGAGACGCTGGGCATCGTGGGCGAAAGCGGCTCGGGCAAGTCGACCCTGGCGCGGGCGGTGCTCAACCTGCTGCCGGCGACCGGCGGCGCCGTCACCCTGATGGGCCGCGAGATCACCCACGCCGACCGCGCGGCAATGCAGGCGGCCCGCCGCGATCTCCAGATCGTCTTCCAGGATCCGCTGGCCAGCCTGGACCCCAGGATGACCATCGGCACATCCATCGCCGAGCCGCTCACGGCCTTCCGCCCCGACCTGAACGGCGCGGCCCGCGAGGCCGAGGTGCGGGCGATGATGGCCAGGGTCGAGCTGGATCCGGCCCTCATCAACCGCTACCCGCACGAGCTGTCGGGCGGCCAGAACCAGCGGGTGGGCATCGCCCGTGCGATGATCCTGAAGCCGAAGCTGGTGATCTGCGACGAGGCGGTGTCGGCCCTGGACGTGTCGATCCGCGCCCAGATCATCGACCTTTTGATCCAGCTCCAGAAGGACATGGGGCTCGCGATGATCTTCATCAGCCACGACCTGGCGGTGGTGCGCGAGATCAGCCACCGGGTGCTGGTGCTTTACATGGGCCGGGTCATGGAACTGGCCGACCGCGACTGCATCTGGCAGGCGCCGCAGCATCCCTATACGCGCGCCCTGCTTTCGGCCGCCCCGATCCCCGATCCCGATATGGAGCGCACGCGACGTCGCCTCAAGCTGGATGGCGAGCCTCCGAGCCCCATGGACCCGGCCGCGGCCTTCCGCTTCGCCCCCTCGAAGCTGGCTTCCGGCGAGACGCCGAAGTTGGTGGAGGTATCGGTGGGGCACTTTGTCGCAGAATTCGATCCCATAACCTGAATTCGCGCGACAAGTGATCTTGAACATCGGACTTGCCGTGGGAATTCCCACAGTTACATACTCAAATCCGGGAATTAATAGTTAACGTTGCAGATGCGTTAAGCACGAGCGGGGATAGGACAGGGCGTCCTGGAGCCCCCTCGGCATGCCTGAAAAAGCCTTTGGCCGCGGAGCGGCGATCATCATCGCCATCGTCGCAGTCCTTCTGATGACGACGCTCCTTGGCGCGCGTGTCCTGACGGCGACCATCTCTGACAAGCGGGTCGCCGAGCGCGAGGAGGCGCTGGTTCGACACGGCATAGATGGTTGGATCGAGGAGGTGGCGGCGCGGGTCGTCCCGCAGACGACCTGGGATGCGGCCGTGCAGAATCTGGGGCTCAGCTTCAATCGCGAGTGGGCCGGCGAGAACATCGGGAAATACCTGCACGAGCTGGGTGGCTTCGAGCGATCCTTCGTTCTGGATCGCCGGGATCGCTTGGTCTACGCGATGGAGGGCGGGAAGGACGCGGCGCTCTCGAGCTATGAGCCGATCCGTGGCGTCGCAACTTCGCTGATTGCGCGCGTCCGGGCCTCCGAGCCGCAGGTTTTGCCGAAGACCTCGACGCCGCCGCCGATCCAGGCCAGCGATGTCGCCTGGGTCTACAACGAACCGGCGATCGTCACGGTGACTCTGGTGCAGCCCGACTTCGGCCGTGCGCGGATCGTGGGGCGAAGCCCGCTCGTGGTCACCGTCATGCCGCTGGACGAGCGGTTCGAGCAGACGTTCGCCAGCCGCTTCCTTCTGGAGGCGTTTCACATCCATCCCGGCCTCTACGCGTTCGACGAGCCGGGCGAGGCCTCGATGGCGCTGACGGACAGCGCGGGCCGGCTGGTCGCCCGGATGGACTGGCAGCCGCAGCGCCCGGCGCGCGTCCTCCTCAAGAAGACTCTGCCGGCCGTCTTGCTCGCCATGGCCATCTTCTCGCTGATCACGGCCGCGATCTTTCTGCGCGGGCGAAGGGCGGCCCAGGCCCTGATCGCCAGCGAAAGCCATTCCAAGCACATGGCCTATCACGATCACCTGACGGGCCTGCCCAACCGCGCCCTGCTGGGCGAGCACCTCTCGCAGCAGCTGCTCAGCGGACAGGGTCAACGCAGCGTTGGCGTGCTCGTGCTCGACATCGACCGGTTCAAGGAGGTGAACGACACTCACGGCCACGCCGCCGGCGATGAAGTCATCGTGCGCGTCGCCGCCCGTCTGAAGGCCCTGGTGGCGGAACGCGGCATGGTCGCGCGCCTGGGGGGCGACGAATTCGCGATCATCGTAAGTGGCGCCGCCCGCGCCGACCTCATCAAGCTCGCGGGCGACATCGTCGTGGACGTGGGCGATCCCTGCGATCTGTCCTTCGGTCGTCTCTATCCCAGCGCGTCGGTAGGCGTGGCCGAGATCTCAGACGCGTGGGTCGATGCGATCGAGGCGCTGAGGCGCGCCGACGTCGCCCTCTACCGCGCCAAGGAGGCGGGGCGCGACCGGTTCCAGGTCTATGACGCGGAGATGGACGCGGCGATCCAGGCGCGGCGGGCGCTCGAAGCCGACCTGCGTACGGCGCTGCGGGAGGATCAGCTGACGATGGTCTACCAGCCACAGGTGCAGGGCGACAGCAAGGTGGTGGGGGTCGAGGCCCTTGTCCGTTGGCGCCACCCCACGAAGGGGCCGATCTCCCCCAGTCAGTTCGTGCCCCTCGCCGAGGAGTGCGGCCTGATCGACGCCCTCGGGGAGTACACGGTGCGGCGGGCGATGCTCGACAGCCGACAATGGCCGCACCTGACCGTCGGAATCAACATTTCCCCTGTTCAGCTCCGTGGCGCCGACTTCGTCGACCGCGTTGCGGCGCTGGTGGCGGAGACCGGAGCCAATCCGGCGCGCATCGAGCTTGAGATCACCGAAAGCATCCTCCTGGAGCACGACCAGAGGATCACCCGAACGCTGGCCCGCCTGCGGGAGCTGGGGTTCAGCCTGGCGCTGGACGACTTCGGCACCGGCTACTCCAGCCTGGCCTATCTGCGGCGCTATCCTGTGGACCGGATCAAGATCGACCGCTCGTTCATCACCAATCTCGGCGCCGAGAAGGCGTCGGAGGCTGTTGTCGCCGCGATCGTCAATCTGGCCCGGGCTCTCAGCCTGGAGGTCATCGCCGAAGGCGTGGAGACGGAAATGCAGCGGCTGGGCCTGCGGCGCGCCGGCTGTTCCCAGATCCAGGGGTTCCTCTACGCCGAGCCGATGAGCGCGCCGGATGTGGACGAGTACATCCTTGGGTTTGGGGCTGTTCGCCCTCAACGCGCCAGGCGGTGACGCCGGGCGCCGTCGCCGTTGCTCTATGGGGTCCCCGTCGTTAGGTTGCGCGCCTTTCCAGACCCCGGCCGCACCCATGACCCTCGCCTTCGACGATCTCCTTGCCGCGCAAGAGCGGTTGAAGGGTCATATCGAGCGCACGCCCTGCCGCTTCTCGAAGACGCTCAGCGAGATCACCGGCGCGCAGGTGTGGGTGAAGTTTGAGAACCTGCAGTTCACGGCGGCCTACAAGGAGCGCGGCGCGCTCAACAAGCTGCTGCAGCTGGGCGAGAATGTCCGGTCGCGCGGCGTGATCGCCGCCTCGGCCGGCAACCACAGCCAGGGCTTGGCCTATCACGCCGCCCGGCTGGGCATCCCCGTGACCATCGTGATGCCCAAGGCCACGCCGTTCATGAAGGTCCAGCAGACCCGCGCCCACGGCGCCGAGGTGGTGATCGACGGCGACGGCTTCGACGAGGCCGCGGCCACGGCCGACCGGCTCTGCGCCGAGCGCGAGCTGACCTACGTCCATCCGTTCAATGATGCCGACGTGATGGCCGGCCAGGGCACGGTGGCGCTGGAGATGCTGGAAGACGTGCCGGACCTGGAAGTCCTGCCGATCCCGATCGGCGGCGGCGGACTCATCGCCGGCATGGCCACGGCGGCCAAGCACCTGCAGCCGGACATTCAGGTGATCGGCGTCGAGCCGGCCATGTTCCCCTCGTTCACCGCCAAGATGCGCGGCGTCAACACGACACGACACGGCGCGGCCTCGACCATCGCCGAGGGTATTGCTGTCAAGGAAGTCGGCGACCTGAGCTACGCCGTCGCCCGGCCGCTGATCGACGACGTGCTGCTGATCGAGGAGCCGTACTTCGAGCGCGGCATCGCGCTCTACTGCAACGTCGAGAAGACGGTTGTGGAAGGCGCCGGCGCGGCCTCCCTGGCCGCCCTCCTGGCCTATCCTGAGCGGTTCCGCGGCAAGAAGTGCGGCCTGGTGATCACCGGCGGAAACATCGACACGCGCCTGCTGGCCTCGGTGCTGACCCGCGAGCTGGTGCGCGAAAGCCGGATCGTCAGCCTGCGGATCATCGGCGACGACCGGCCCGGCCTGCTGGCGAACGTCTCGGCGACCATCGGGCAGATGGGCGCCAACATCATCGAGGTGGCCCACAACCGCCTGGCGCTGGACGTGCCGGCCAAGGGCGCCGAGTTCGACGTGATGATCGAGACCCGCGACGCCCAGCACACGCAGGAAGTCATGGACGCGCTGCGCGACCGCGGCTACCCGCCCAGGGTCGTTTAGGGCCCTGTGGTCTAGAGAGACAGCCATGAAGCGTATCCTCATCGTCGCGGCCGCCGCCCTGGCGCTCGCCGCCTGCCAGCAGAAGACCAAGTCGGCAGAGCCCGGCGCGCCGGTGGCGCAGTCCGAGGTCTCGAAGACCTTCATGGCCAAGATCGGCAAGGAGGCGGGCGTGGTCGTCCTGCCCTCGGGCCTGGCCTACAAGATCACCAAGTCCGGCCCCGCCACCGGCCTGAAGCCCGGTCCGAAGGACGAGGTGAAGGTCCACTACGAGGGCAAGCTGGAGGACGGCACGGTCTTCGACTCGAGCTACGAGCGCGGCGCCCCGGCGGCCATGCCGCTCGACCGGCTGATCCCCGCCTGGCAGGAGGCGCTGCAGCTGATGCGGCCTGGCGACGAGTGGACGCTCTACGTGCCCTCCAACCTGGGCTACGGCGAAGAGGGCGCGGGCCAGATCCCGCCCGGCGCGCCGCTGATCTTCCGCATCGAGCTGATCGACGTGCTGCCGGCCCCGGGCCGGATCCAGCAGGGGTAATGCCGGCCGAGCGGCCGCGCGTCTTCCTGGTCACCTTGCAGGCGGTGGAAGCGCCGGGCGCGCCCGCGCTTACCGTGCTGGCCTTCGCCCGCGCCGACGACGAGGACGCGGCCCGCGCGGTGGCGATCGCCGACCTCGAAGGCCTGGGCTGGTCCGACATCGCCGTGGCCCGGGTGGGCGAGTTGGTCGACTGGGACGCCCTGCCCAACGACTTCCGCAGCGCCGTCGACACGGCCGTGCGTTTCGGCTGCGGCCTGATCATCTACGACGAGCCCTGAACCGCCATTGGGTTGTTGGCGGGCGCTCCGCGGGTCTAAGTCTTCGGCATGACCCCCGACCTCTATCCCTCCGCCCGCGATCTCCTCGCCAAGCTCGTCAGCTTCGACACCACCTCGCGGAGCTCGAACCTCGAACTGGTGGAATGGGTCGAGGGCTATCTCGACGCCCTTTCGGTGCCGCACCGCCGCGTGCCCAACGCCGACGGTACGAAGTCGAACCTGATGGCCACCATCGGGCCGGCCGTCGAAGGCGGCGTCGTGCTGTCGGGCCACACCGATGTGGTGCCGGTCGACGGCCAGCCCTGGACCACCGATCCCTGGACCCTGACCGAACAGGGCGGCCGGCTCTATGGCCGTGGGACCTGCGACATGAAGGCCTTTCTGGCCCTGTCCCTGGCGGCCGCCCCCGAATTGGCGAAGACGGCAAGGAAGCCGGTGCATCTCGCCTTCTCCTACGACGAGGAGATCGGGTGCCTCGGCGCGCCCCACATGATCGACGTCATCCGCCGTGAGCTGCCCGCCCCGGCGGTCGTCGTGGTGGGCGAGCCCACGAACATGGAGGCGGTGAACGGCCACAAGGGCATCGCCACCTTCCACGTCACCGTCACCGGCCGCGAGTGCCACTCCAGCCAGCCGCACCTGGGCGTGTCGGCGGTGATGGAGGCGGTCAAGCTGATGGGCTCGCTGAATGCGCTGTCGGCCAGGCTTCAGGACGAAGCCGACCCCGCCTCGCCCTTCACGCCCAAGGGGCCGACGCTCACCATCGGCATGGTCAGCGGCGGGACGGCGCACAACATCATCGCCCGAGAATGCCACTTCGTGTTCGACGTCCGCTCGCCGGGCCCGCGGACGCCGAAGGAGATCGTCGCGCCGTTCCTCGCCGAGGCCGAGGCGATGGACCGGGCGCTTAAGGCGCGGTTCCCCGAATGCGGCGTGTTGGTCGAGATGCGCACCGACGTGCCCCCGTTCGTGCCCGAGCGCGACGGCGCGGCCGAGGCCTTCGCCCGCCGCATGGCCGGCGACAACGGCCCGCCCCGCGTGGTGGCCTTCGCCGCCGAGGCCGGTCAGTTCCAGCAGGCGGGCTTCTCCACCGTCATCTGCGGCCCGGGCTCCATCGACCAGGCCCACCAGCCCAACGAGTTCATCGAGATCGCCCAGCTGCAACGCGGCGCGACGTTCATGCGCCGCCTGATCGAATGGGCGGCGGAGGGCTGATCCAGCGCCCCCTCCACCGCTTCGCGGTCCCCCCTCCCCCGTGGGCATGGGGGAGGAACTATGGCGGATTGATCGACTCCAGTTCCTCACCCGCTCGCGGGGGAGGGGGACCCCGAAGGGGTGGAGGGGGCGCTAGAGCCGCCGCAGCGGCCGGATCACCGGACGGCGTCCCGAGAGGTCCCTGGGGTTCCAGGTCATGGCGCCGGCGATCTGCCAGATCGAGGCGCGCCGCAGCTTTTGCACCTCGCGTCGCGTGCGGAAGACCTTGGGGGCGCCTGCGAACGCCGCCTTCACCGCGCGCAGGATCAGGCCGATGTGGGGGCGGTTGTCGCGCTTCAGGTAGACAAACACCAGCACCGCCAGGTGCAGCGGCACGACCAGCGGCATCAGCGGCCAGGGCGTGTTCTTGAACAGCACCCAGAAGCGGTTGCGCGACCCATGGAAGACGGCGAACTCCGACTTGGCGCCGCCGGTCGAGGCCGAGCCCACGTGGTGGATGACGGCGTCGGGGACCAGCAGGGTCGGCTCGCCCGCCAGCTGCAGCCGGTAGCCCAGGTCGACATCCTCGCCGTAGCAGAAGAAGTCCTCATCGAACCCGCCCAGCGCCAGGAAGAGCGCCCGGTCGATCATCATCGCCGCGCCACAGGGGCTGAACACCACGCCTTCCCGCGCCTGGCCGTCGTCGCGGCTGAGATAGCCGCCGCGATAGGGGATGCCCGTGATGCTCATCACATCGCCCAGGCCGTCCAGCACGCCGGGCTGTTCGGCCACCATCTGGCGCGAGGTGAACGACCGAACCTGCGGATGGCGTCCGGCCGCGGCGACCAGTGTCGCCAGCCAGTCCGGCTCTGCGAAGGCGTCGGGGTTGAGCAGCACGTACCAGCGGCCACGGCCCTCGCGGGCGCCCTGGTTACCGGCCCCGGTGAAGCCCAGGTTCTCGGTGTTGCGGATCAGTCGGACCCAGGGGAACTCGGCGGCGATGGCCGCATCGCCGGGATCGGGCGAGGCGTTATCGATGACGATCGCCTCGAAGTCGCGGAAGGTCTGGGCGCCCAGCCGCTCCAGACAGGTGCGCAGGGTCGGGCCCGAATTGTAGGCGATGACGCAGACGGTGAGCTGCGGGACGCCTGACGAGTGTTCGGTCTTGTCATCGCTCCCGCGCTGCGCCATGCGACAGCATCACTCCGACAGCTGGTGCCCATGACGACGATCACGCCGCTCGCCATTCCCGACGTGCTGCTTATCACGCCCAAGCGCCATGGCGATGCGCGCGGCTGGTTCGCCGAGACCTGGAGCGAGAAAGCCTTGGCCGGCACCTCGGCCCAGACCACCTTCGTGCAGGACAACCAGGCCTTCAGCGCCGCCAAGGGCACGCTGCGAGGCCTGCACTTCCAGAAGGGCGAATTCGCCCAGGGCAAGCTGATCCGGGCGCTGCGGGGCTCGATCTTCGACGTGGCCGTCGACCTGCGCGCCGGCTCGGCCACCTACGGCCAGTGGGTCAGCGCCGAGCTCACCGCCGAAGGCGGCGAGCAGCTGTGGGTGCCCAAGGGCTTTGCCCACGCCTACTGCACGATCACCCCGGACTGCGAGATCTTCTACAAGGTCGACGCGCCGTACGCCCCGCAGAGCGAAGGCGGCGTCATCTGGAACGACCCCGACCTGGCGATCCCGTGGCCGGTGGACGGGGAACCCCTGCTGTCGGCCAAGGACCAGGTGCTGCCGCGCGTGAAGGACCTGGGCGACATCGGCTTCTAGTAGGTCAGCCTGGGGTACCAGTCCGGTTGGCGGCCGTTGGGCGTCATGTCCAGCACGCTCCACAGCGGGGACAGGTCGGGCGCCCCGCGCGGGTCCTGACCGGGATCGGCCATCTCGCCGCTCATCTCGCCCGAGTAGAAGTGACGGATGACGCCGTCGCGGCGCGTGAAGACATTGACGCCCGGATAGTCGCTCTTGCCCTCGGCGTCGGTCGCACGGAAGTCACGGCTGAAGGCGTCGTCGAGATCGGCGTACAGCGGAAGGTTCTTCCAGCCTCGCTCGACCTTGAAGGCCACGAGGCGCGCGATGGGCGACCGGGCGACCACGGCCAGCGCAACCTGCTGGCGGATGTCGGCGCCCACCGCGTCCCAGGCGTTCAGGACGTTGGCGCACATGGGGCAGGAGCGCTCCCGCTCGGGTCCGAACATCCAGCTGTAGAGCACCAGGGTGTCCTTGTCGCCGAACATGTCCGCGAGGCTGGCCGCCCCGTTTTCGCCCATGAACCGGTAGCCGGCCGTCACTTCGCCGCCGGGTGGCAGAGCGCGCCGCTGGGCCGCCACCCGCTCCAGATGGCGGCGCAGCTCGATCTCCTCGGCGAGCAGAGCATTTCGCGCGGCGCGGTAGGCGGCGCTTTCGTTCGGATAGCGGGCGGTGTTGGCGGCCGCGAGCGTGGCGGCGTCGGTGAGGCGTGACCCGTTGGCCATGGCGTGGTCTCCCGTGTGCGTCTGCCGGCGACCGCGAACTCAGACTTCCGCCGCGATCGCCCATTCCTCCAGGACGGCCGGGTCAGCTTCGTTCCGACAATTTTTCTGGCGCAGGGTCTCGAAGGTTGCGCTCGGCATCAGCCGCGACAGGGCCCAGACCGCCGCGCCTCTCACCAGGGGCGACGGATCGGCCAGCAGTCGCTGTGCGTCGTCCGCCAGGACGGCTTCGTCGGAGTTTCCGATGGCGTAGAGGACGTTGCGGACGAAGCGGTCCCGGCCGATGCGCTTCACCGGATTCTTCGCGAAGAGCGCGCGGAACGCCGCATCGTCCAGTCGCACGAGTTCGGCGAGGGACGGCCCGATCAGCGCCTCCCGCGCCGCCAGCTTCTGCTCCCGGCCGGCCCGGGCGAACTTGTTCCAGGGACAGACGGCCAGGCAGTCGTCGCAGCCGTAGATCCGGTTGCCCAGCATCGGCCGGAATTCGCGCGGGATCGGCCCCTTCAGTTCGATGGTCAGGTACGAGATGCAGCGCCGGGCATCCAGCTGGAAGGGAGCCGGGAAGGCGTTGGTCGGGCAGACGTCCAGGCACGCGTGACAGCTTCCGCAGTTCATCGCCTCGGCTGCATCGGGGGCGAGCTCCAGCGTCGTCAGGATCGAGCCGAGGAACAGCCACGAGCCGAACTCGCGGCTGACGAGGTTGGTGTGCTTACCCTGCCATCCCAGGCCTGCCCGCTCGGCCAGCGGCTTCTCCAGCAACGGCGCAGTGTCGACGAACACCTTCAGCTCGCCGCCCAGGGTGGCCACCATCCAGCGGGCCAGCGCCTTCAGCCGGCTCTTGATGACCTCGTGATAGTCGTCGCCCTGGGCGTAGACGCTGATCGCGCCCTTCGAGCGGTCGCCGAGGATCGCCATCGGGTCGTGGCCGGGCCCGTAGTTCAAGCCCAGCACGATGGCCGAGCGGGCGCCGTCCCACATGGCGCGGGGATGCTTCCGCCGCTCGATGGTCTCGGCCATCCAGCCCATCTCGCCATGGCGGCCGGCGTCGACGAACTCGAGTAGTCGCGCGGCGGCCGGCCACGCCTCGTCGATGTCGGTGAAGCGGCAAAGGTCGAAGCCGAGCCTTTCGGCCTCGGCCCGGATCAGCCCTTCGCGCTCAGAAGTCGAGATCGTCATAGTGGCCGGCTGGAGCCAGCCCCGGCCAGCGATCCGCCAGCAGCGGCCGGAAGCACGGCCGGGACTTCATCTTCATGTACCAGGTCTTCACCGCCGGCGCCTCCCGCCAGGGCACGTCGCCGAAGTAGTCGATGACCGACAGGTACGAGGCCGCGGTGAAATCGGCCAGCGACAGCCGCTTGCCGGCCAGCCACTCGCGGGCCTGCAGCAGGTCGTCCAGCATGAAGAGGTGGCTCTTCAGAGCGTCCTTGCCCTGGCGCAGATTGGCCAGCTCTGGCGCGCCCAGGCCCAGCAGCCGCTTCTCGATCTTCTCGTGCAGGATGTAGCTGGACGCCTCGAACTCGAACTTGCGCTCGAACCAGGTGATCAGCCGGCGCGCCTCGGCCCGCTCGGCGGGATCGGGACCGAACAGGCTGGGCTCGCGGCAGGTCTCTTCCAGGTGGTCGATGATGGCCCGGGTCTCGCACAGCACCAGCGGCGGCGCATCGCCGTCGGTCTCGACCAGGATCGGGACCATGCCCGACGGGTTCATCTTGGTCAGCTCGCGCGGACGCTCCCAGTAGCGGACCGAGTTGTCGACGAACGGCAGGCGCTTCTCGCCCAGCACCAGGCGAACCTGGCGCGAGGCCGGGTCGAGCGGAAAGTGATGAAGGGTGCGTTCGACGGTCATCTGGGTAAGGGCGCGCTCATACGCGAATCAACAAAGCCCCAACAGACGCCGCACGCCTTAAGAGGGCGTTTACTTTGTCGCGCCGGCTTCGGCGAACGCGCCGCCGTGCGGTTCGGCCCGGCCCCGGGGGTCGGCGTGGATGATGATGTCGGCGGCGGGGAACGCGGTCAGGATCCGCTTTTCGGCCGCCACGATCACCTGGTGCGCGGCCTCCAGAGTCAGCTGCGGGTCGAGGTCGGCGTGCATCTGGATGTGGATGTAGGGGCCCGAGGCGCGGGTGCGCAGCTGATGGACATCGGTCATGCGGGGATCTTCGGTGGCGAGGCGGATGATCTGCGCGCGATCGTCCTCGGGCAGTTCCCGGTCCATCAGCTGGCTGGCGGCCTCGCGAAAGACGCCGATGGCGCCCCACAGCAGCAGCGCGGCGATCACCAGGGCCGCCGCGGCGTCCAGTCCGTTGAGCCCCAGCAGGGCCGAGGCGGCGATGCCCGCCAGCGCGATCATGTTGGAGGCGAGGTCGGTGGCGTAGTGGGCCCGGTCGCCCGAGACGGCCACCGAGGCCGTCTGCTTCAGCACGCGGGTCTGGGCGGCGACCAGGGCGAGCGTCAGCACGGTGGAAATCGCCATCACGGCGATCGCCCAGCCCTCCTGGCGAAGGGGGTGGGGGTCGAGGAGATCGGTCGCGGCCTCGCGGGCGATCAGGGCCGCGGAGGCGAACACCAGTCCGGCCTGCATCAGGCTGGCGAACGCCTCGGCCTTGCCGTGGCCGAAGCGGTGCTCGGCGTCGGGCGGGGCCACGGCGTAGCGGACGGCGAAGGCGGTGGCGATGGAGGCGACGAGGTCGAGGCCCGAGTCGGCCATGGAGGCCAAGAGCGCCGTCGAGCCCGACGCCAGCCAGGCCGCCAGCTTGATGGCCACCAGCACCGCCGCGGTCCCGACCGACAGCAGCGTGACCCTCCGGGTGAGGGCGGCGGTCTCGGCGGAGGTCAGGCGAGGCGCGCTCATGGCCCATTGGTAGCGGCTGGCGCAACGCGCCGCACGTCCTGCGTGGCGCTTCGCCGCGGGCGGAGACCCGGAGGACGCGTGCGTGCGTCTCTTTGGACGTTTTCTTGCCGCCTTCCTTGGTATATTGCACTGCAACATGACGCTTCGCCTCGCCATTGCGGCCTTCGCCGCCGCCCTGACGTTCGCACCGGTCGCGGCCGGCGCCATGACCGTCGAGCCCACCGGCCGCATCGAGCTCTCCAAGATGATGGGGCGCTGGTACGAGGTGGCCCGGGTGCCGAACCAGCTGCAGAACGGCTGCACCGCCGGCGCCTCGGACTGGACCGCGCAGGCTTCGGGCTTCGCTGTCGTCCAGACCTGCAAGAAGGAAGGCCCTTCGGGGCAGCTGAAGGTGTGGAAGGCCAAGGCCACCGTCGCCGACCCGCGCACCAACGCGAAGATCAAGATGAGCTTCTTCGGCGGCGTGGTCAGCCAGGACTATGTCGTCGTCGAGCATCGCCCCGAGCAGGGCTGGCTGGTGCTGGCCACCGCCAACGGCAAGTACCTCTGGCTCATGTCGCAGAAGCCGGTGCTGCCGGCCGCGGTGAAGAACCAGGCGATCAGCCGCATCCGCCAGCTGGGCTTCGACGTCGGCCGCCTCGAGTTTCCGCTGCCGCGCAGCTGAGCTCTTGAATTCAGAACGAAGGCGGAACAGGGTGGCGTGATGGACGTCACGCTCGTCACCGTCTCGCGGCCCGAGACCACCGCCACCGTCACGCGCGGCGCCGCGCGCCTGCTGACCGCCCTGGGCTATGCGCCGCTCAGCGAGGTGACCCTGCCCAACGGCCGGCGCGCCGACCTGATGGCGCTGGGGCCCAAGGGACAGATCTTCATCGTCGAGGTGAAGTCGGGCATCGAGGACTTTCGTGTCGATCTGAAGTGGCCTGAGTACCGCCCCTACTGCGACGCCTTCGCCTTCGCCGTCGCGCCCGAATTCCCCCGCGAGATCCTGCCGGAAGCGCCCGGCCTCATCGTCGCCGACGGCTTCGGCGGGGCGATCCTGCGTGAGGCGCCGGTCGAGCCCCTGGCCGGCGCGCGGCGCAAGGCCCTGACCCTGGCCTTCGCCCGCCTGGCCGCGATGCGGGCCGCGGGGGTGGTGGTCAGCGAGTTGTGAGGCCCCCCGCGAAGCGGGCAACCGTCAAGCAGGCTCGACGACTGCGCCAAAGCGCACCGGCGACGGAGCGCGCGCTCTGCAGGTTGCTGCGCGATCGCCGCCTTGAGGGCATCAAGTTCCGAAGGCAGTTTCCGATCGGGCCCTTCGTTGTGGACTTCGTTTGCCTCCGTCACCGCTTGGTCGTTGAGGCGGATGGGCCCTTCCATGATGCGGTGCGAGATTCCCAGCGCGACGCATGGCTCGTCAGTCAGGGCTTTCGCGTCCTGCGGTTCCCCAATGGCGCGATCAATGGTCCGCACGACTGGCGCGTCATTGCGCAAGTCTCGAGGGCGGCGGGACGTCCCTTCAACGGCGACATCTGAGCGACCCCTCATCCGGCCGCTTCGCGTCCACCTCCTCCCGCAAGGGGAGAAGGAGATACCTAGTCTACTTCGGCGCGCGCTTGGCCAGGATCCGCTGGAGGGTGCGGCGGTGCATGTTCAGGCGGCGGGCGGTTTCCGAGACGTTGTGGTTGCACAACTCGTAGACGCGCTGGATGTGCTCCCAACGGACGCGGTCGGCGCTCATCGGGTTGTCCGGCGGGGCCGGCGCGGCGTCGCCCCGGGCCAGCAGGGCGCGGACCACGTCGTCGGCGTCGGCCGGCTTGGACAGGTAGTCCACCGCCCCGGCCTTCACCGCCTGCACGGCCGTGGCGATGTTGCCATAGCCGGTCAGCATGATGATCTTGGCGTCGGGGCGGGCGTCACGCACCGCCTCCACCACCTTCAGCCCCGAACCGTCCTCGAGGCGCATGTCGAGCACCGCGTAGGCCGGCGCCCGGACCTTCACGGCGGCGATGGCTTCCTGAACACTGCCCACCAGGGTCGGCTCGAATCCCCGCTGTTCCAGCGCTCGACCCAGGCGCGTCCTGAGCGGCGCGTCGTCGTCGAGGACGAGCAGACTCTTGTCGGCGAGTGCGGTGACTTCGGCGGACAGGTCGGTCATGTGTGTTCCCTCGTCGGGGCGCTAGGACGGAATGTCGCACCTAAACGCAAATCTGCAAGCTTTTCTGCGTGTAGGTCATACGGCTTCAACCAGTGAGCGAGGCCAGCGCGCGGCTACAACGGCGCCGCGAGGTCGCGCATTGTGAAAGGTCACGACGGCCCCGGTCCGTTCCAGGAGCGTCTTCGAAATGAAGAAGCCCAGCCCCATGCCGATGTGGCCGGTCCGCGAGCCTTCGGCGCCCGGGCGGCTGGTGACATAGGGTTCGCCCAGCTTCGCCAGGATCTCGGGCGCGAAGCCCGGGCCGTCGTCGCGCACCTCGATCGAGATGGAGTCGGCGTCGAAGCGGGCTGAAACCAGGATCTCCGAGCGCGCGAAATCGACGGCGTTCTCCACGAAGGTGGTGAAGGCGTGGGTGATCTCGGGCAGGCGGCGGATGTCGGGGGTCTTCACGTCCTTGGCGCCGGTGACGATGGCCTCGACGCGCACCTCCTTCGAGGCGTTGGCGTGGGGCTCGATCACTTCCTGCACCAGTTGGCGGAGCGACAGGCGCTCATGCACGGCGTCGGTGGCCTTGTCGGGGGTGGCGGCCAGGCGCTGCAGGATCTCGCGGCATCGGTCGGCCTGGCTCATCAGCAGCTCGGCGTCCTCCTTGACCTGTGGATTGACGGCCTCGCGGGCCATTTCCTTGGAGACGATCGAGATGGTGGCCAGCGGGGTGCCCAGCTCGTGCGCCGCCGCCGCGGCCAGCGCGCCCAGGGCCGAGAGGCGCTGCTCGCGCGCCAGCACCTTCTGGGTGACGTCCAGCGCCAGCGCCATTCGGGCGGCCTCTTCCACCGATTGGCGCACGTAGCTCGCGATCAGCGCGATGCCGGCCACGTTGGCGAGGCCCGACACCAGCCGGAACTCCAGCGACACCGTCGTCTCGCCCAGCGAGGGATAGGGGAGGTTGACCACTGCCAGCAGTAGAGAGGCGACGGAGGCCATGACTCCCAGCACCCACACCGGCCGCAGCGGCAGGGTGGCCGCCGCCAGCGTGGGCGGCGCGAGCAGGATCAGGACGAAGGGATTGGCCGTACCGCCGACCAAGGCCAGCAGGGCCGACATCTGGACGATGTCCAGCGACAGCTGCAGCACCGCCTCGCGGTCGCCCATCACCCGCTGGGGCTGGGCGGCGATGGCCGTCACCACATTGATGATCGCGCCGATCACCACCACCACAGCGCACGCGAGGTAGGGCGCGTCGAACCCCAACCCGAAGGCCATAAGCAACAGCAGGGCCACCTCGCCGGCCACGACTACCCAGCGCAGCCGCACCAGGGTGCGCAGCCGCAGGTGGCCCCGGCGGATGTCGGCCGAATCCCAGACGTCTTGCGCGTCGTCGGAGCCCGCCGTATCGAGGCCGGCCGGCATTGAGGCGTGGGGCGCGACGGCGTCGGCCATGCTCAGCCCCCACCGGCGGCGTGAAGGTCGAGGAATACACCCATGTCCAGGCGGATCCTGGCCCTCATCGCGGTCCTGGCGCTAGCACTCGCCATCCTCACCGGTCTTGCCGTCCGCAAGGGTGTCCTCGGACCCCAACCCCAAACCGCCGCCGTGGGCGGACCGTTCCAGCTGGTGGACACCAACGGACGCACGGTTGACCAGTCCGTGCTCAAGGGCAAGTGGAGCGTGGTGTTCTTCGGCTTCACCCATTGCCCGGACATCTGTCCGACCACCCTGTTCGAACTGGCCCAGGTCGAGACCCTGCTCGGTCCTGCGGCGGGGGAATTCCAGTCGGTGTTGATCAGCGTCGACCCGCAGCGCGACACGGTGGCGCAGATGAAGGCTTATATGGCCAACCCGGCCTTTCCGAAGCGGTCGCTGGGGCTGACGGGCACGCCGGCCCAGACCGATGCGGCGGCCAGGGCCTACAAGGTCTACTACCAGAAGTCCGGCGAAGGCCCCGACTACACGGTCAACCACGCCGCCTACAGCTACCTGATGAACCCCAAGGGCCGCTTCGCCTGCGTCCTGCCGTACGAGCTGACCCCGGAACAGACCGCCGCGAAGATCCAGGCGGCAATGAAGCAGGGCGCGAACGCGGAGAGCTGCTGAGGGGAGTCACGGGGCCGACGTCGAAGACCTCGAAAGCGTCGATGCTACGGAAGCGGTTGGGCCACGCTTAAGGCGCTGCACCACAAGGGCGGCGTGGTTCTAGGCGGGGATATTGCCGGCCTGATTGGGTGGCGGCTGAGCGACTAAAACCCGTTACCCGAAGTGGACATTCTGAAGAATGTGCGCGGGAACCTGCGACTGCGCATCATCTTCCTTGTAGCGCGACGACACGCTCCCGCCTTGCGACTTCTGATAGTCGTACTTGGGCATCGGCAGTTCTTGCGGGGGAGTCGGCTTCTTCATCGGCTTTTGGTCCTTAGGCATGATCCGTCTCCAGCGGGTTCAATGCGGCGGGATAGAAGTACTTACGCCGTATCCACTTAAAGCCTTCGTATTTGGTTACGACGGCTACGTCTGTCTCCCCTCCGACAGTGTCGGCACCAGGGAGGAAACGTACGAATCGCTTCGTCGTTTCTACGAGGAACTCGGCCAAGTCAATCGCGTCCTGCGTGGGCATCGTCGGCATCACGATGCCAACTTCCGAGTGCGCGCGGATTACGCCCATAGTCGCGCTAACGCCCGCGTCCGCCATTCCGGCAGTTGTTAGAGCCTGCGGCAGGTTCTGGTCGTATCCCAGCAGGAGCCGCACGATGGCGTTGGGTTGTCCGCCCGCGAACCAGCCGAAGCCGCCTTCAAGTTCGCGCACCGGCGCTTCGCAGACGCCGTTGATGATCGACACTTTCCATACTTCGTGGCCGGCGTCGAAATCGGACGAGTACCCGCCGACCCAAAACTCGAACGAGTGCGGGGCCGGAGGCGGTGGCTGAAGAGCGGCGTAACGCTCCTCGAAAAGGAAACGACGCGCCTTAGTGGCGATCTCCTCCACCGTGTAGGCCTCAGGATTCACGAACCAGTCGCCCTGCTCCGCGGACGAGAGCCGCCGCCGAAGCTCCTTCACGAGCGTCGCGATAGAGGCGGTGCCAATGTTGCCCATGCCGCACGTCATCGCGCAGATCGGGTGCCCCTTGAGGAGGTTGAAGACCTTATCGCCGTTGGCGTAGACGTTGATGATCTCGCTGGCGCCCGTCGCCGGGTTAGTACGTACCAGTGACGAGGCGCTGTCGGCGGCAAAGACGATGCAGTCGTTCACGGCGATGCCGACACAGACAGTCATCCAGTCTCCCCCAGAGGACGAATCGTGCCGCGATTGCGGTCAAATGGCAACGCTATGCCGCGGGCTGCCGGTGCCAGTATCCCTTCCACACGCGCGAAGCCGGGTGAGCAGCACTGGCGACGTGCCAGCAGAATCTGTCCGCCGGCGGATGTCCTCGCCCAAATCTCCCCGACCTTCTAATTCTTGCACAAGCCATGTTTCAGGTCAAGAACAAAACAGGAACAATTGCCCTGATGCCGCGGCGCGGCACCGCACGCTAGACCGCCACTTCGACGATTCCCCTCGACTCCACGCATCCTTGGCCTTGCGTCAGTCGTTAAGGTTCAACATGCTATGTTGCGACGCACAAAAGGCAGGCCCGTATGCTCTATACCCTCTATGAAGCCGGCTATTACGCCGCCTCGCCGATGCGGTGGGCCGCGCTCGCTGCGCGCGACTTCTGGGGCTCGACGCTGAATCCGGCCGCCGAAAGCCCCGTGGGCCGGCGGATCTACGCGACGGGCGACCTCTTCGCGAACCTGACGCGGCGTTACGGCAAGCCGGACTGGAAGCTCGACAAGATCAAGATCAGCGGCCGCGAGGTGCGGGTTCGCACCCAGGAGGTCTGGTCGACGCCCTGGTGCAAGCTGACCCACTTCGCCCGCGACACGAGCGACCTGCGCCGCGCCGGGAAGACCGAGTTGGAGCCGGCGGTGCTGATCGCCGCCCCGCTGTCGGGCCACTACGCCACCCTGCTGCGCGGCACGGTCGAGGCCTTCCTGCAGGACCACGAGGTGTTCATCACCGAATGGACCAACGCCCGCGACGTGCCCTTCCTGGAAGGGCGCTTCGATTTCCACGACTACATCGACCACATCCGCGAGATGCTGCGCCAGATGGGCCCGCGCCCGCACGTGGTGGCGGTCTGCCAGCCCGGGCCGCCCGTGCTGGCGGCGGCGGCATTGATGGCCGACGACCGCGAGGAGAGCCGTCCGGCCTCGATGACCTTCATGGGCTCGCCGATCGACGCTCGCCTGTCGCCGACCGTGACCAACAAGCTGGCCGAAGACCGCCCGTTCGCCTGGTTCGAGTCGAACATGATCTACAACGTGCCGCCGCCCTATCTGGGCGCGGGCCGGCGCGTCTATCCGGGCTTCGTGCAGCTGGCCAGCTTCATGTCGATGAACCTGGAGAAGCACCAGGAGGCGCACCGTCAGTATCTCGCCGACCTGATGAAGGGCGACGGCGACGAGACCGACAAGCACCTGGAATTCTACGACGAGTACCTGTCGGTGCTGGATCTGACCGAGGAATTCTATCTCCAGACGGTCGACGTGGTGTTCCAGCGCCACCTGCTGCCCAAGGGTGAGCTCGAGCACCGCGGCCGCAAGGTGCGGCCCGAACGGATCACCGACATCGGCCTGCTGACGGTCGAGGGCGAGAACGACGACATCTCGGGCATCGGCCAGACCCAGGCGGCGCACAAGCTGTGCCTGAGCCTGCCGGTCGAGCTGAAGGAAGACTACATCCAGCCGCACGTGGGCCACTACGGCGTGTTCAACGGCCGGCGCTTCCGCGAGGAGATCTATCCCCGCGTGCGCGCCTTCATCCGCCGGATGGAAGCCGAGATCCCCCACCTGCGCGCCCGCCCGGCCTCAGCCGAAGTCGTGCCGCTGCGGTCTGCGCAGAGCTAGGTTCGCGCCTAAATCCAATAAACTGGAACGTCATCCCCGGCCTTGTGCCGGGGATCCATGCCTCCGCCGCGCTGATGTCGTGCGGCGGGTCGCGTCCTCGCGACCCGCTCCCGAAGCCCGGCCGCCGACCGATGGATCCCCGGGACGGGGCCCGGGGATGACGAGCAAAAAGGGGGCTTGGCGCTGTAGCGCTGCCCTTCTGAAACCGCCCGGCGCACCTTAGATTTCCGGGCGATGAGTCTGCTGGGGCGCTCCCAATTCTCCGATGGTGACCGGCTGGATGTGGCCGGCGCGGCCGTGCGGCTGAAGGTCAACGGCCGTGCGCGGCGCGTGTCGCTGCGGCTGGACCGGACCCGGCGCGAGATCGTGGCCACCGCGCCGTCGCAGCGGCGGCTCCCGGAAGCCGCCGCCTTCGCCCGCGAGCGCGCGGGCTGGATCGCCGCGCGTCTGGCCGAGCTGCCCGCCGCCGCGCCGCTGTCGCCCGGCATGCTGATCGAGGTGTTCGGCCGTCCGGTGCGCCTGGAGCAGAGCGCCGGACGCGCGCGCTGGATCGAGCCGGTCGACGGCTCGACGCCGCGCATCACCGCCATGGGCGAAGGCGAAGGCTTCAGCCGCGCCGTGATCCTGGTGATCCGCAAGCGGGCGCTGGAGGTGCTGACCGAACGCACCCGCCACTACGCGCTGAAACTGGGCGCCCCGATGCCCAAGGTCAGCGTGGCCGACGCCAAGTCGCGCTGGGGCTCGTGCAAGCCGGGGCCGCGCGGGACGGCCGGCGTGATCCGCTATTCGTGGCGCCTGGCGCTGGCGCCGTTCGAGGTGGCCGACTACGTGGCCGCCCACGAATGCGCCCACCTGCTGGAGCTGAACCACGGCCCGCGGTTCTGGGCCCACGTCCGCGATCTGGTGGGCGACGAACGCCGCTTCCGCGCCTGGCTGCGCGCCGAGGGCGCCCGCCTGCACGCCTTCGGGAAATAGCCCCTTCTAGGGCCTGTTGAGATTCAGCGCGAGTGAATGACGGCGGCGGTGAGGTGGATCATGGCTGAGAAGCTGCGGTCGGTCTTGTCGCTGCGCATGGCGATGCGTTTGAACTCCTTGAGCTTGCAGAAGAAGTTTTCGATCAGGTGACGCCATTTGTAGACCTCGGTGTCGATGTCGAGGGGGATGGCGCGGCGAGGATGCTGAGAGATCACGGCCTTGGCGCCGCGCTCATCCAACTCGGCGATGATGGCGTTGCTGTCGAATGCCTTGTCGCCGAGCAAAGCGTCGAACTCGAGGCCCTGGATCAACGGCGCGACGCCCACGGTGTCGAAGCGGTGACCGGGCAGCAGGACGAAACGGACCAGGTTTCCGAGCGCGTCGGTGAGCGCCAGTATTTTGGTGGTCATGCCGCCCTTGGAGCGCCCGATGGCCTGGCTCGAAGTCCCCCTTTTGCGCCCTGCCCGTGGCGATGGACCTTCACGATGGTGGCGTCGACCATGGCGTACTCCATGTCCGGCTCGTCCGAGCAGGCGTCGAAAAGCCGTGTGAAAACATCGGCGTCACGCCAGTCGCGGAAACGCGTGTAGACCGTGTTCCACTTGCCGAACGAGGGCGGAAGATCCCTCCATGGGCTTCCGGTCCGGGCGATCCACAGGACGGCTTCGATGAAGAGCCGGTTGTCCGCGCCGCTACGCCCGGGATCGCTCGGCTTCCCCAGGCAGTGCGGCTCCATCTTCGCCCACTGGGCGTCGGTCAAAACGAATCGTTCCATCCGCAGCTTGAATCACACCACGCCGCCTTCGAGAATCTTGAATCTCAACAGGCCCTAGTACGGCGGCTCTTCCTTCCGGCGCGGCTCGGACTTCTCCCTGTCGCCCCGGAAGAAGTCGGTGACGCCCTCGATGATCTTGCCGATCGGGTTGCCCTGCTCGTCGGTCTCCTCGATCGGCGGCGGGGGCGGCTGGCCCCCGGGGATGGGCTGCACCTTCAGGCGGGGCAGGGCGGCGGTCATGTAGTCGCGCCAGATGCCGGCCGGAGCCCCGCCGCCGGTGACCCGGCTCATCGGCCTGTTGTTATCCTTGCCGACCCAGACGGCGGTCACGAAGCCGCCCGTGTAGCCCACGAACCAGGCGTCTCGGTAGTCGCTGGTGGTGCCCGTCTTGCCCGCCAGGTCATAGCCCGGGACGTTGGCCCGTGTGCCCGTGCCGCTGGTCACCACGCCCCGCATCATCGAGACGATCTCGCTGAGCGCCGGCTGGCCGATCACCGGCGAGCGGGTGGGGCGGTATTCGTAAAGGACCCGGCCGCCACGCGCGGTGCGGATCCGTTCGATGCCGTAGGCCTTGGCCGCCGAGCCGCCGTTCGAGAACGGCACATAGGCCTGGGCCATCTCCAGCGGACTGACCTCGACGGCGCCCAGGGCCATCGATGGGTCCAGCTGGATCGGCGAGGTGATGCCCATGCGGTGGGCCGTCGCGGCCACGTTCTGGGTGCCCACCTTGCTGGCCAGGTCGGCGGCCACCGTATTCACCGACTGCGCCATGGCGGTGCGCAGCTCGATCTCGCCCAGATACTCGCCGGTGTAGTTCCGAGGCTCCCAGTTCCCGATCTTGATCGGCTGGTCGACCACCGCGCTGAAGGGCGTGTAGCCGGCCTGCAGCGCGGTCAGATAAACGAACGGCTTGAAGGCCGAACCGGCCTGGCGCCTGGCCATGGCCGCGCGGTCGAACTGGCTCTGCAGATAGCCGGTCCCGCCGACGTAGGCGCGCACCCGGCCTTCGCCGTCCAGCGACACCAGCGCGCCCTGTTCCACGCCCTGGCCCTTGGCGGCGGCGACGCCGCGGGTGAGCGCCTGCTCGGCGCTGGCCTGCAGCGGCAGGTCGAGGGTTGTCTCGACCACGAGGTCCTCGGGCGGCTCTTCGCCCACCAGCGCGCCGACCTGATCGTCGACCCAGTCCACGAAGTACTGCGCCCGCTGGTTGGCGAGAGTGGAGTTCACGCGCACGGGCGTGCGTACGGCCTCGGCGCGCTGGGCCTCGGTGATGAAGCCCGCGTCGACCATGGCGTAGAGGACGATGTTGGCCCGCTCGGCGGCGTTCTTGGTGGAGGCGGCCGGCGAATAGCGCGACGGGCCCTTCATGATGCCGGCCAGCATGGCGCTCTCGCCGAGAGTCAGCTGCGAGGCCGGCTTGGAGAAATAGCGCTGAGAGGCCGCCTCGATCCCGTAGGCCCCGCCGCCGAAATAGACCCGGTTCAGATAGGTCTCGAGGATCTGCTTCTTGGAGTACTGCACCTCCAGCTTCACCGCGAGCACCAGCTCCTGGGCCTTGCGGCGATACGTCTGGGTGGTGTCGAGGAAGAGGTTGCGGGCCAGCTGCTGGGTGATGGTCGAGCCGCCCCGCAGGGGCCGCCCTTCGCCTCTGTGCTGCATATTGTAGATCTGGCTGCGCGCGATGCCCCACGGGTTGAACCCTGGATGCCAATAGAACCAGCGGTCCTCGACGGCGATGAACGCCTGGGGCACGTGCTTCGGCAGCTTGTCCAGCGAGACCGCCGGCGCGGCCTGGCTGCCGCGCACCGAGAGCAGGGCGCCCGACCGGTCGAGGTACGAGATCGACGGCGCGCGCTTGGCCTCGTCCAGCGACGAGATGTCGGGCAGGCCCGGCGCGAACACCGCGAAGAACGCGACCGTGAAGGTCACGCCCCAGACGGCGAGCACCAGCGTCCAGTAGATCAGGCCCTGCAGGGGGGTGCGCTTCGGGCGCCCGCGTCCCGGCGGCTGCGCGTTGGCCATGGAGTTAGGGTGTCCTACCGATCAAACGCCGCCCGCAACGGGCGCTATAGCCCACGTCAACGGAACGCCAAACATGATTGACGAGAGGTGAACGACGGTTGCCCGGCGGCGACGCGCCGGGCGGGAACGCCGAACTGGTCTGCATCTATGCATAGCGGCGTTGCGGTTTTGGGGGTTGCGGAGTCGATCTTAACACCGTTATCTTAGCAATGCTCAGTTCGAAGCGCGCCGAGGGAGGGGATACCCGAGGCGACCAAACGCGGCGGGCCGGGCCGGTACTCAAATCCTTGACGCCGACAACTCCCCGAACGCTGGAGGGCTCCTTGAAGCTCCAAATTCTTGCGGCCTGCGCCGCCCTCGTCACCCTGTCCGCGGGTCAGGCCTTCGCCGCCGACTCCATCACCGCCAAGCTCTCGGCTCCGGTCGAGAAGACCAAGTTCATCGCCGGCGGCGCCATGTTCAACTGCGAAGGCGACACCTGCATCGCCCTCGCCCCGACCTCGCAGACTTTCGCGACCTCGACCTGCAAGACCATCGCCGACAAAGTCGGCGTGGTGCAGGCGTTCGCCGGTCGCAAGGCCCTCGCCGAGGACAAGCTCGCCGACTGCAACGCCAAGGCCATCGCGAAGGCCAACGGCGGCACCCAGCTCGCCAAAGAGCAGTAGGCGTTTCAAGTCTCCCAGCAGCTCTGTCGAGCTTCTGTCATGCCTGGGCCGTCGGGAAACCGACGGCCCTCTTTTTTGCACAGGGCGCTGAACATCAGGATTGCGCGGGGCACGGGCTCCCCGGGTCCCAGCGCGAACGACACCAGGGGGCCCTCCACGTGCCCGGTTCCCTAGCGGAACCCCCGTCCCACTCGGTTGCGGCGCACAACATCGCGTGCTAGTAGGCGCGCGGCTTTGGCCGGGGGTCTATTTCGAGCCCTCGGACCGATGTGCTTTTTTCAAGCGCTTTCAAGCCTTTAGTCGCAGCGGAGCGCTCCGTTTGCGGCACGTGAAACGCGACCCGGGCGGATAAGAGTGGCAGACGATTCATCTGTAGCGAATGTGGCCTCCCGATACGCACAGGCCCTGTTTGATCTGGCGACGGATCAGAACCAGATGGCGGCGGTCGAGAAGGACCTGAAGTCCCTGAAATCCGCGATCGCGGATTCCAAGGATCTGCGCACCCTGCTGGGCTCGCCGACCTTCAGCGCGGAAGACAAGGCCAAGGGCCTGGTCGGCATCGGCGCCAAGGGCAAGTTCAACATGACGACGCTGAAGTTCCTGGGCCTGCTGGCTGAGAACGGTCGCGCTGGTGCTCTGCCGCAAGTCATCGAAGCCTTCGCCAAGCTGTCGGCCGCCGCCCGCGGCGCCGTCTCGGCCGAGGTGACCACCGCGATGCCGCTGTCCGCGGCCCAGACCAAGGGTGTCGCCGCGGCGCTCCGTCAGGCCCTGGGCAAGGACCCCGAAATCACGACCCGCGTCGATCCGGCCCTCCTGGGCGGGATCAAGGTGAAGGTCGGCTCCCGCCTCTTCGATGCTTCGCTGAAGTCGAAGCTCGACTCCCTGAAATTCGCCCTCAAGAGAGCGTAAGAATATGGACATCCGCGCCGCCGAGATCTCGGCCATCCTCAAGTCGCAGATCGCCAATTTCGGCGAAGAGGCCGACGTTTCCGACGTCGGTTCGGTTCTGAGCGTCGGCGACGGCATCGCCCGCGTCTACGGCCTGGACAACGTGCAAGCCGGTGAAATGGTGGAGTTCCCCTCTGCCGGCGTGAAGGGCATGGCCCTGAACCTCGAGCGCGACAACGTCGGCGTCGTGATCTTCGGCGAAGACCGCGCCATCTCGGAGGGCGACGAAGTCCGCCGCCTGGGCGAGATCGTGGACGTGCCGGTCGGCAAGGGCCTGCTGGGCCGGGTGGTGAACCCCCTGGGCGAGCCGATCGACGGGAAGGGTCCGATCCAGAACGTGGCCGAGCGCCGTCGCGTGGACGTGAAGGCGCCGGGCATCATTCCGCGGAAGTCGGTGCACGAGCCGGTGCAGACCGGTCTGAAGGCCATCGACAGCCTGATCCCCGTCGGCCGCGGCCAGCGCGAACTGATCATCGGCGACCGCCAGACCGGCAAGACCGCCGTGGCGATCGACACCATTCTGAACCAGAAGGCGATCAACGCCGGCGATGACGAGAGCGCCAAGCTCTACTGCATCTACGTCGCCATCGGCCAGAAGCGCTCGACCGTGGCCCAGATCGTCAAGACGCTCGAAGAGCGCGGCGCCCTGGACTACACGATCGTCGTGTCGGCCACCGCCTCCGAGCCGGCCCCGCTGCAGTTCCTGGCCCCGTTCGCGGGTTGCGCCATGGGCGAGTGGTTCCGCGACAACGGCATGCACGCCGTCATCATCTACGACGACCTTTCCAAACAGGCCGTCGCCTACCGCCAGATGTCGCTGCTGCTGCGCCGCCCGCCGGGTCGCGAAGCCTACCCGGGCGACGTGTTCTACCTGCATAGCCGCCTGCTGGAGCGCGCGGCGAAGCTGAACGAAGACAACGGCTCGGGCTCGCTGACGGCCCTGCCGCTCATCGAAACCCAGGCCAACGACGTGTCGGCCTACATCCCGACCAACGTGATCTCGATCACCGACGGCCAGATCTTCCTCGAGACCGACCTGTTCTTCCAGGGCATCCGCCCCGCCGTGAACGTGGGTATCTCGGTGAGCCGCGTGGGCTCGTCGGCCCAGATCAAGGCGATGAAGGCCGCGTCTGGCCCGATCAAGGGCGAACTGGCCCAGTACCGGGAAATGGCCGCCTTCGCGAAGTTCGGCTCGGACCTCGACGCCGCGACCCAACGCATGCTGGCCCGCGGCGAGCGCCTGACCGAGCTGCTGAAGCAGCCCCAGTACTCGCCGCTGTCGGTCGAAGAGCAGGTGGCTGTGATCTACGCGGGCACCCGCGGCTACCTCGACAAGGTCCCGACCAATCAGGTCGGCCGCTTCGAGCGCGAGCTGCTGGCCAACCTGCACAGCAAGCACCAGGCGATCCTGGACAAGATCCGCATCGAGAAGGACCTGAAGAACGTCGAAGACGATCTGAAGGCGGCTCTGGCGGCGTTCGCGGAAACCTTCGCCTAGGCGAAAGAGTGATGGCCGCGGATCAACCCAAAGCACTGGACGCCTGGTCGGGCGAGTTCGGTGATCGGTACACGGAGCGCAACGCCCGTACGACCGACGCCGTCCGCGGCCGCACGCGTGTCTGGGGCGAGGTGTTCCGCACCATCGTGGGCGACATGCCCAAGTCCGCGCTGGAGGTGGGTCCGAACCTGGGCCTCAATCTCCAAGGCATCCAGGCGCTGGCGCCGATGGACCTGTGGGGCATCGAGCCGAACCCGGCCGCGCGCAAGCGCCTGGTCGAGGACGGCATCCTGCCCCAGGACCGCGTGATCGAGGGCTTCGGCCACAAGATCCCGCTGGCGGACGGGGCCGTCGAGATGGCCTTCACCTCGGGCGTGCTGATCCACGTGGACCCCAGCCTGCTCGACCAGACGATGCGCGAGATCCACCGGGTCTCGTCCAAGTACGTCTTCTGCGCGGAGTACTTCTCGCCCAAGGCCGAGACGATCACCTACCGCGGTGAGACGGACCTGCTCTTCAAGAACGACTTCGGGTCGCTCTACCTCGACAATTTCCCCGACCTTGTGCTCGTCGACTACGGGTTCTTCTGGAGAAGGACGACCGTGATGGACGACAGCACCTGGTGGCTCTTCAGGAAGGCTTGACGGCGTATGGCTAGCGTCAAGGAGATGCGCAATCGGATCGCTGCGGTGAAATCCACCCAGAAGATCACGAAGGCGATGCAGATGGTGGCCGCGGCGAAGCTGCGCCGCGCGCAGAACGCCGCTCAGGACTCGCGTCCCTACGCCCAGCGCATGGCGTCGGTGATCGCCAATCTGGCGGCAGGCGTCTCCGGCGACGGCGCGCCGAAGCTGCTGGTCGGCACCGGCTCGGACCAGCGTCATCTGGTGGTGGTCGCCACCTCGGACCGCGGCCTGGCCGGCGGCTTCAACTCCTCGATCGTCCGGGCCGCCCGCGCGCGCATCGACCAGCTGCTGGCCGAGGGCAAGGACGTCAAGATCATCACGGCCGGTCGTAAGGCCCGCGACCAGCTGCGTCGCGGCCACGCCAGCCGCCTGGTCGAATCCTTCGAAGTCGGCGGCAACCCGTCGCTGGCGGTGGCCGAAGAGGTGTCGGCCAAGATCCAGGCGATGTTCGAAGCCGGCGACGTCGACGTGGTCACGCTGTTCTTCAGCGAGTTCAAGTCCGTGGTCACCCAGACCCCCACCGCGCGCCAGCTGATTCCGGCCGAGGTGGCCGCCGGCGGCGCCAGCATCGACCTCAAGGGCGCGGCCTACGAGTACGAGCCCGACGAGGCCACCATCCTGGGCGACCTCCTGCCCCGCAACATCACGACCCAGATCTTCTCGGCCATGCTCGAGAACCAGGCCGGGTTCTTCGCCGCCCAGATGACGGCGATGGACAACGCCACCCGCAACGCCGGCGACATGATCGCCAGCCTCACCCTGCAGATGAACCGTGCACGCCAGGCGCAGATTACCAAGGAGCTGATCGAGATCATCTCCGGCGCCGAAGCGATCTAGCCTTACGAGAGAGTTGGACATGGCCACCACCACCGCCAAGAAGCCCGCCGCCAAGGCCCCCGCGAAGGCTCCGGTCAAGCGCGCTCCCGCCAAGGCCTCCGCCGCCCCGAAGGCGACCGCCACGCAAGGCGTCGCCACCGGCAAGCTGGTGCAGATCATCGGCGCCGTCGTCGACGTCGAGTTCGAGGGCCATCTGCCCGCGATCCTGAACGCGCTCGAAACCACGAACACCGACCAGCGGACGGGTCAGCCCTTCCGCCTGGTGCTGGAAGTGGCCCAGCACCTGGGCGAAAACACCGTGCGCGCCATCGCGATGGACACCACGGAGGGCCTGACCCGCGGCCAGCCCGTCGTCGACACCGGCAAGCCGATCGTGGTGCCCGTGGGCCCCGGCACGCTGGGCCGCATCATGAACGTGATCGGCGAGCCGATCGACGAAGCCGGTCCGATCCAGTCGCCGCTGACCTCCCCGATCCACCGGGAAGCGCCGTCGTTTGCCGAACAATCGACGTCGGCCGAGGTGCTTGTCACCGGGATCAAGGTCATCGACCTGCTCTGCCCCTACACCAAGGGCGGCAAGATCGGCCTGTTCGGCGGCGCCGGCGTGGGCAAGACCGTGACCATGCAGGAGCTGATCAACAACATCGCCAAGGCCTACGGCGGTTACTCCGTGCTGGCCGGCGTGGGTGAGCGGACCCGTGAGGGGAACGACCTCTACCACGAGATGATCGAGTCCAAGGTCAACATCGACCCGAAGGAAAACAACGGCTCGACCGAGGGCTCCAAATGCGCCCTGGTCTACGGCCAAATGAACGAACCCCCGGGCGCCCGCGCCCGCGTGGCCCTGACCGGCCTGGCTCAGGCGGAATACTTCCGCGACCAGGAAGGCAAGGACGTGCTGCTGTTCATCGACAACATCTTCCGCTTCACGCAAGCCGGCTCGGAAGTGTCGGCGCTGCTGGGCCGCATCCCCTCGGCCGTGGGCTATCAGCCGACGCTGGCCACCGAGATGGGCAACCTGCAGGAGCGCATCACGTCGACCTCGAAGGGCTCGATCACCTCGGTGCAGGCCATCTACGTGCCCGCCGATGACCTGACCGACCCGGCGCCGGCCGCCTCGTTCGCCCACTTGGACGCGACCACCGTGCTGAGCCGCGACATCGCCGCCCAGGCCATCTTCCCCGCCGTGGACCCGCTGGACTCCACCTCGCGGATCATGGATCCGCTGGTGATCGGCGAAGAGCACTACCAGGTGGCCCGTCGCGTCCAGGAGACGCTGCAGACCTACAAGCAGCTCAAGGACATCATCGCGATCCTGGGCATGGATGAGCTGTCCGAAGAGGACAAGCTGATCGTGGCCCGCGCCCGGAAGATCCAACGCTTCCTGTCGCAGCCCTTCCACGTCGCCGAACAATTCACCAACACCCCGGGCGTGCTGGTCAGCCTCGAAGACACCATCCGCTCGTTCAAGGCGCTGGTGGACGGCGAGTACGACCACCTGCCCGAGCCGGCCTTCTACAACGTCGGCAACATCGAAGATGCGGTCGCCAAGGCCGAAAAGCTGGCGCAGGAAGCCTAGGAACAATGGCCGAAAAGCTGCACTTCTCCCTGGTCTCGCCGGAACGGGAACTGTTCTCGGGTCCGGTCGACCAGGTGGACGCGCCGGGGTCCGAAGGCGACTTCGGCGTCCTGGCCGGCCACGCGCCGTTCATGACGACGCTGAAGGAAGGGCCGCTGCGCGTGCACAATGGCGGGACCCTCAAGACCTATGAGGTCCGGGGCGGTTTCGCCGACGTGACGCCGGAAGGGCTCACAATCCTGGCAGAACATGCGGTGGAAGCCGTCTAGACAAGCAACGAAATCACCGCCGTAAATTGGGCGCCTGAAGGCCTTGCCTAGGGCGCCGTGCTCAAGTTCTATGCCCGGCCGATATCAGGGGATTTCCATATGCGCTTCGCTCTCACCAGCCTGATCCTCGCCGCCGGTCTGGCGACCGGGGCCCAAGCCCAGGAAACCGCCGCGCAGCCGGCGCCTCCGGCGGCCGAAGCGCCGCCGCCCGCGCCGACCCTGCCGACATCGGGCTATGGCTTCGAGGCGATCCAGGTCATCGAAAAGGTCTGCATGCCGGCCGTACGCGGCCAGACGCTCGACGTCCTGGCCAAGGCGAATGGCTTCAAGCTGAACCGCCGCGACCAGACCTGGAGCAAGCCGTTCGGGGCCGAGGGCAAGGCCTATCAGGTCGTCCTCTATCCGTCGGGCTCGAACAAGACGGTCTGCATGGCCGACTTGCGCTTCCCGACCGGCCAGGAAGCCGAGATCGCCAAGGCGCTGAACGTCTGGGCCTTCGTGCAACAGCCGCCGCTGGACCCCACCGCCAACTACACCCAGCCCCAGGATCCGGACGGCCTGAAGCGTGTCCGCCGTTCGTGGGAGTACCTGACCGCAACCCAGTCGATCGGGCTCAACTTCTCGACGGTCCGCAAGCCTGACGACACCCAGGTGAACAAGGCCTACGATCTGGCCACGATGCAGTATCAGGAACGCAAGTTCTGATTGGGCTGACGGACGCCGCAGGCCTCCTCGGCGTCCTGCTCATCCTGCTGGCGTACGCCGGGGCCGCCCTCGGGAAGCTCGACTCCGAAAAGCCGATCTCGCTGGCGTGCAACCTCGTCGGCGCCTGCCTGATCCTGTGGGGCCTGCTGACCCAGGACTTCAACCTCTCGGCTACCGTCATGGAAGGCGCCTGGGCGCTGGTGGCGGCCGTCGGCCTGATCCGCTGGGCCGTGCGACGCGGGCGGGCCTAGGCCACCACGCTGGCTTCGGTCTCAAGCCAGCTGAGCGTCGCCGCGGCCACGTCTTCCCAGCCTTCCTCGCCGATCAGCCAGTGGCTCATGCCGGGCATGATCCGCAAGGTGCCGCCGATGCGCTCGGCCGTCTGGCGCACGGTGGCCACCGGGTGGACCACGTCGCGCTCGCCCGCGAACACCAGCGACGGCGCCGGCAGCGGCCCCGCGCCCACGCTGGTGGTCATGAACGGGTCCATCCACCAGTTCAGCACCTCGCGCACCGCCCGCCCGCTCTCGGGGCGCAGGCGGTCCAGGATCGCGTCGCGGCGGGCCTTGGGCGTGCGGTCCAGGCTGTGATGGCGCATCAGGTGGCGGTCAGGGCTGACCGCCGATGCCCAGAACGGATCCACCATGTGGACGCCGAACGCCGTGATCGCTTCCTCGATCGAAGAACCGCTGACGCCCCACGGCGCCGACGGGGCGATCAGGACCAGCGCCCGCGGCGAGACCCGCCGGGCCGCCATCTGGCTCACAAGCCCGCCCATGGAATGGCCCAGCAGCACCGGCCGCTCGGGCAGGTCTTCGCAGAGGCTGACCAGGCTCTTGGCGTAGTCGGTCATCGACAGGCCCGCCACGCTGCCGCGCTCGCCGTGGCCCGGCAGGTCAGGGGCCAGCACGGTCCAGCCCCGCGCCTCGAACGGGACGCGGAAGGCCTCGAAGGCCCAGCCGGCGCAGAACGCGCCGTGCGTCATCACGATCGTCGGCATTCGGTATCGGATCCCCTCTGCGTCATCCTACAGCGAAGCTGCAGTCGCCGCCGCCCAAATCAGGCGCTTGGACCGTTCGACGCCGCGAAGGCGGCGAAGGCGTGCGCGACCATCTCATACGCCGCGCGCTTGAACGGCACGATAAGATCGGGCGTCTCGGCGAGATAGCCCCAGCGCCAGGTCTCGAACTCGGGCTCGTGGTGGGCGTCGAGATCGAACTCGGTCTCGTCGCCGTCGAAGCGGAACGCGAACCACGCCTGCTTCTGGCCCTTGAACCCGCGGCCGCGCTTGGCGCTCAGGACGTCGGCCGGGTAGTCGTAGGTGATCCATCCCTCCGTGCGGCCCAGGTAGCTGGCGGTCGTGGCGCCGGTCTCCTCGGCCAGCTCGCGCCGCGCGGCGGTCTCCAGATCCTCGCCGGGATCGACGCCGCCCTGCGGGAACTGCCAGTTGTAAGGGCCCGGGGTGCCGGCGCGCTTGCCCAACCAGACGCGGCCGTCCGGGTGGAACAGCACGACGCCCACGTTCGGCCGATAGTCCGCAAGGTCGGTCATTTCACGCGCGTCAGAGCCGAAGCGGGCGCCAGCTGATAGCCTCTCGCTTCCACCTCATTGGCCCACTGCGCCACCTTCTCCAGGGTGACGGGGTAGGAGAAGCCCGAACCCAGAGCCTGGCCCCGTTGGAGCGCGCCGGCTTCCAGCGCCAGCAGCTGTTGGTCGATGCCGGCCAGGGTCCGGTCGTCGTCGATCACGCGTTCTGCCGTGGCGCGTGGCATGCCCCCGCCCCGCCGCGCGGCCGTCCCGTCGTCGATGAACGCCAGGCCGCGACCCTTCAGCGACGCGGCGAAGGCGTTGTAGGCCGGATCGGTGGCCAGGAACCGCGAGCCCAGGTAGTTCGTCAGCCCGAAGTAGCCGGTCGCCCGCGACAGAATCCACTCCAGCCGCTTCACGGTCTCGGGCGGCTGGCCTCCCGCCATCAGGGTGTAGGGGCCGCTGTCGTTGTCCGGATAGTCCACCGGCTCCATCGGCGCCTCGATCAGCACCTCGTGGCCGCGCGCGCGGGCCATGTCGATCCAGCCCTGCAGGCCTTCGGAATAGACGCTGAACGATAGCGTGATCTCGGGCCGCAGCGTGTCGATCGCCTGGCGGGTGGAGCGGGCGTTCAGACCCAGACCGCCGATCACCAGCGCGACCTTGGGCCGACCGTTGGCCGTGAACGGGCGAGCATAGGCCTGGGCCGGCGTGCGGCCGTCCTGGGCGATGATCGGGAGCGGGCCGCTGGGGCCGGGCGCGTAGAAGCCCGTGATCGGCGCGGCGGGCAGCGCGCTGCCGGCCATGGTGACTGGGCCGCCGCCGACCATGCGGCTGGGGGTGTGTCCTGCGCCGGGGGCCAGGGGCCGCTCCGACAGCTGGACCACGTCCTTGTAGAGCGGCGGCGCGCCACGGTTGGCCTTCAGCGCCTCGCGCCAGCCGGCCGGGGCGGCGCGCAGGCTCTCCTCCAGCGGGATGGTCACGCTGGTGGCGCCCCCGACCGGACCCAGCAGGTGGGCCAGCGCGATCACCGCGCCCGCGAACAGCACCGCCGCGCCGGTCAGGCCCACCGCGGGGCTCTTCGGGATGGCGCCCACATCGACCTTGGGCAGCTTCGGCATCTTGAACTGGGGCAGGGCGATCGCGGCCAAGGCAGGGCACTCCTCAGCCTGGAAAGTCGGCGAACATGGTTAACGCCGCATCAATCCCCTCCCCACGAGGGGGAGGGAACGAAAAAGGGCGGCCCTCTGGGGCCGCCCTCTCCAATTCCGTTTACCGGCGGCCCTACTTCGGCGTGGGCGCCGCGACCGGCTTGGCTTCGGCGACCTTGGCCTTGTTGACGATCTCGGCCATGCGGGCCGTCGGCTTGGGCAGCTTGGGCGTGGCGGCGACCGAACCGTACTTCAGAACGTCGCTGGCGCGGGCGATCTGGAAGTCCTTCTTCTCGTCGAAGCCCTCGGGCGGCGCTTCGGCCGGCTCGTGGGCGCCCTTGCGGACCTTGCCCTCGTCGGCGTTCAGCGCGTTGCGGAACGAGGCCTCCGAGAACTGGTAGGCGCGGTTGGCGATGGTCTGGGCCTCGTCGCGGGTCAGCGCGACTTCCAGGTCGGGCTCGATGCCCGTCTTCTGGATCGAGCGGCCGGCCGGCGTGTAGTAGCGCGCCGTCGTCAGCTTCAGGGCGCCGTCGATGCCGCCCCGGAGCGGGATCACCGTCTGCACCGAGCCCTTGCCAAAGCTGGTGGTGCCGACGAGCTCGGCGCGCTTGCGGTCCTGCAGGGCGCCGGCGACGATCTCGGCGGCCGAGGCCGAACCCGAGTTGATCAGCACCACGATCGGCATGCCGCCGGTCATGTCGCCCGTGCGGGCGTTGTAGCGCTCCACGTCACGCGGATCGCGGCCGCGCTGGCTGACGATCTCGCCGCCTTCCAGGAACAGGTCCGACACGCCGACCGCCTGGTCGAGCAGGCCGCCCGGGTTGTTGCGCAGGTCGAGGATCAGACCCTTGGCCTTGGGGTTCTTGGCGCGCATCTCGGCGAAGGCCTCTTCGGCCTCGTCGGTCGTCTTCTCGTTGAAGGAGGCGATACGCAGGACGATGTTGTCGCCTTCCAGGCGCGCCGTCGCCGACTTCGGCTTGATGACCTCGCGGATCAGCTTCACGTCGAACGGGTCGGACTTCTCGCGCGCGATGGTCAGGCTGACCGCCTCGCCCGGCTTGCCGCGCATCTGCTTGACCGCTTCGGTGACCGTGAGGCCCAGCACGCTCTCGCCGTTCACGGCGGTGATGTAGTCGCCGGCCTTGATCCCGGCCTTGAAGGCGGGGGTGCCGTCCATCGGCGAGATCACCTTGACCACGCCGTCTTCGCTGGTGACCTCGATGCCCAGGCCGCCGTACTCGCCGCGCGTCTGGTCGCGCATGTCGTCGAAGTCTTCGGGGTCGAGGTAGCCCGAGTGCGGGTCGAGGCTGGTCAGCATGCCGTCGATGGCCGACTGGATCAGCTTGGTGTCGTCCACCTCGGTCACGTACTGGTTCTCGACCGTGTTCAGCACGTCGCCGAACAGGCCCAGCATGCGGTAGGTCTTCGCCCGGGGTTGCGAGGACGCGAGAGCCTGCTGGCTCACGTAGGCCATGGATCCAGCGCCCAGGACAAACGCCGACGCGCCGATCAGGAGATACTTCTTCATTGCCGGGTTCAGGCTCCCTTGGCCGGGTGTTTCAGCGCTATACGTCCCGACTGACGCGACGGATTTGAGGCCGCATCAGCCCGCTTTGTTGTTCATCCGCCGGTCTTCCTATCCAACCATTGGATCGGATCGACGGGTGAACCCTGATCGCGGACCTCCAGGTAGAGCTCCGACGATGATTGTCGATCATCGGGGGTCCATCCGACAGGCTGACTCTCCGCGACGGATTGTCCGACCTGAACCGACGTTTTCTCCAGACCAGCAAGCACGAGATGATATCCGCCCGCTAGTCTTAATATCACGATGACGCCCCAGCCCTTTACGGGGCCCACGTACTGAACAAGCCCCGCCGCGGGACTGACGACGCGTCCGCCGCGGGCCGCCGACAGCGTCAGGCCGTTCGATCGGCCGCCACCGGTCAGCGGCGCGCCGAACCGCCGGATGATCGTTCCCTGCGTCGGCAGGACCAGGCGCGCGGGGGGCGTCAGGGCCGGCGCATCGCCCGAAACCGTGCCGCGGAGCCGCAGATCCACCGAGGTGTCGGGCTCCGGCAGGGCCTCGGCGGCCAGGCTGTCGCGCTCGAACAGCGCCTCGCTCTGCACGGCCGCGAGCCGGCGCTGGCGCATCACCTCGCTCGCCCCTAGCGCATAGCTCTGCGCGCGGCCCTGCAGTTGGGGCGTCAGCGCCTTGACCAGGATGGCGGCGCGGACCGCGTCCTTGGCGTCCTGCGGCGACACCAGCAGGGCTGGCGGCGGGTCGCGCTTCAGCTGTTCCAGCACCGACAACAGGCGCGACAGCCGGTGCATGTTGACGCCCTGATCGACCGAAAGCTCGGTCTCCGCGGCGTTCAGCCGCTCCAGACTGCCTGCGGTCTGGGTCGCCGCCAGCGCCGCCGCGCCCAGGGCCAGGGCGGCGAGGGCTCCAACGGCCAGAACGGGGGCGAGAACGCGGGGCATCAGTCCCTATGATACGGTGATCCGGCCAGAATCGAGACCGCGCGATAGACCTGTTCGCACAGCATCGCCCGCGCCAGGGCATGCGGCCAGGTCTGGGGTCCGAACGCCAGCGTGCCTTGGACGGTCTTCACCAGTTCGGGGTCGAGCCCGTCGGCGCCGCCGATCAGGAACACCAGCCGCCGCACGCCGCGGTCGCGCAGCGTTCCGATCTCCTCGGCGAAGGCGCGGCTGGCCCGGGCCCTGCCGCGCTCGTCGCAGGCGATGACGTGGCTGTCGGCCAGATAGGCCCGCAGCGCCTCGGCCTCGGCCGCCTTGCCGGGTTTGCGGCTCTCGACCTCGACCACCTCCACGGGCCCCAGGCCCAGCGACCGCCCGGCCGCGGTCGCCCGCTCGAGATAGAGCTTCACGAGTTCGGTCTCGGGCGAGCGGGCCAGGCGACCGATGGCGACGATGCTGATCTTCATGTGAACGGCCAGGAACCACGGATTTCACGGATTTACACGGATTTGGCTCGGATCGGCCGCGAAGCGGCGCCTGGCCGGCCCCATCGCGGTTCGTCGCCGCTTCGCGGAACGCCGTCCGTGAAATCGGTGAAATCCGTGGTTCCGAAGCTCCTGGCTTCGACTACGCCACCAGCAGCTGTTCGGCGATCTGCACCGCGTTGAGGGCGGCGCCCTTCAGCAGCTGGTCGCCCGCCAGCAGCATCGCCACCGAGCGGCCCGACGGGTCGCCCAGGTCGCGGCGGATGCGGCCCACCAGCACGTCGCCCTGGCCCTGCGCCTCGATCGGCATCGGGAAGTAGTTGCGCTCGCGGTCGTCGACGATGCGCACGCCCAGCGCCTCTTCCAGGCACTCCCGCACGGCGGCCGGCGGCACGGGGGCGTCCAGCTCGGCGGTGACGGCGATGGTGTGGGCGCGCAGCACGGGCACGCGCACGCAGGTGACGCCGATCGGCAGGGCGCCGCTGGACAGGATCCGCCGCGTCTCGGCGATCACCTTCAGCTCCTCGCCGTTGTAGCCGCTCTGCAGGTCGACGGTGTCGTTGTGGCTGAAGACGTTGAAGGCATAGGGGTGCGGCAGCACCTGGGGCTTGTACTCGCGGCCTTCCAGATAGGCCTGGGTCGAGGCGACCAGTTCGTCCATCGCCGGCTGACCGGCGCCCGAGGCGGCCTGATAGGTGGCCACCTGCAGGCGGCGCAGGCCGAAGCGGCGCTGCAGCGGGGCGACGGCCATGCAGAGGATGACGGCGGTGCAGTTGGGGTTGGCGATGACGCCGCGATGGTTGGCCAGGGTCTCCAGGTTCACCTCAGGCACCACCAGCGGGCAGTCCAGGTCCATCCGGAAGGCCGAGGAGTTGTCGACGACCACGGCCCCGGCGGCCTGGGCGATAGGGGCGTACTTGCGCGAGGTGTCCGAGTCGGCGGCGAACAGGGCCAGCTGCACGCCGCGGAAGCTGTCGGGGCCCACCTCGCCCACCATCAGGTCCTGGCCGCGATACTGCAGCACCTTGCCCGCCGAGCGGGCCGAGGCCAGCAGGCGCAGGCCCGCGACCGGGAAGTCGCGGTCTTCCAGGCAGCGGATCAGTTCCGCGCCCACGGCGCCGGTCGCGCCCACGATGGCGACGACGGGATTTCGCAGGGATCGGTAGGAAGGCTGGGTCAGCATCGTCGGTGTCCTCTTGAATTTGAGGCCCGAAGTGCGAGGTGGCTTTGCTTTGGAAGAGCGCGCCCCGCACATCGGGCGGAGCGCTTTGGGAGCGTGCTGCTAGTCGCGCGCACCCGCAAACGCCCCGCCGGAGCGGGTCGTCATTTTGCGGGTAATTTTTTGCGCGGACGCGAACATCGCGCCGCGTCTACGGAAAAGCTGTGCCGCTGTAAAGCCCCTATGCCGCCGCTCTTCGCGCCTGCGGCGCTCGGGGGAGAGGAGGTCTCAGTATCCCGGGGGCGCCTTGAACCCGCCGATCTCGCGCTCCACCAGGCCGGCGAAGGCGATGGTCGTGCGGTCCTCGAGGTACGGCCCGATCGCCTGGACGCCGACCGGCAGGCCCTGCGCCGTCTGGCCGATCGGGAGACACGTGGCGGGCAGGTTGGGCAGCAATGCCAGGCCCGGCCAGCCCAGCTGACTGAAGTACGGCGTGTCCTGGCCGTTGATCTTCAAGGTCCGCTTGTCGTTGTCGGGTTCGTCCACATGCGGGAACGCGACAGTCCCGAAGGTCGGCGCCAGCACGATGTCGAAGTCGCGGAAGAACGCATGCCACTGACGGCGGAAGGCGGTCTGGGCGTCGCGCATGTTCATCCACTCATGCGCATTGATCGGCTCGGCCCCCGGCACGCCGCGCGACATCGCCGCCCCCAGCAGCGCCATGTAGACGCCATGCTGCGCGGCCAGGTCAGGCAGCTGGGCGCTGGCGCGGGCCACATGTGCGCCCAGGGCGTCCAGCTTGTCGGCCAGGGCGTTCAGGGGCCCTCGGATCTCGTCGCTGGTCGCCACCAGGGAATGCTGGTCCAGCACCAGGATGCGGTAGTCGGCAAGCCGGGCGTGGCGCGGCGCCGGCAGGCGCAGGTCCCAGCCCACGGCCTCCTCCGGCTCGGGGCCGGCCAGTACGTCCATCGCCAGGTCGAGGTCGGCCGCGGTGCGGGCCAGCGGGCCCACCACGGCCAGCGCGAGCGGGCCGCCGTCCAGTCCGGGCGGGGAATGCCCCCGAAGCGGGATGACGCCATACGACGGCTTGTGGCCGTAGACGCCGCAGAACGCGGCCGGGACGCGGATCGAGCCGCCGATGTCCGATCCCATCTCCAGTGGAGTCATGCCCGTCGCCAGCGCCGCGGCGCTGCCGCCCGACGACCCGCCGGGGGACCGGCCGAGGTCCCAGGGGTTCTTCGTCTGACCGTAGACCGGGTTGTTGCTTTGCCAGTCCGCCAGGAACGGCGGCACGTTGGTCTTGCCCAGGATGATCGCGCCGGCCGCCTTCAGGCGCGCGACGGCGACCGCATCCTTCTCCGCGGTCCAGCCTGTGAAGGCCGGGCTGCCCCAGGTCGACGGCAGCCCGTCCACCTCGTGGCTCTCCTTGACCGTCATCGGCAGGCCCAGCAGCGGACCCCGTTCGCCGCGGGCCAGCGCCGCGGCCGCGGCCCTGGCCGCCTGGCGCGCGCGGTCGAAATCGCGGACGACGACGGCGTTGATCGGACGGTCGCGGGCCTCGATGCGGGCGATAGCCGCGTCGGTGAGCTCCAGCGCGCCCACCTTGCGGCCGGCGAGCGCCGCGACGATCTCGCCCGCGGATTGGTCCAGCAGGTCGCGGCTCAGCGTCTCGGACATGTTCTGTTTCTCCCTCCGGTTACCGTGCCGATACGCACTGGAGGAAGTCCAGCCGCTTGCGACGCGACCAACCTAGGCGGCGATCCGAGAGGGGCGTTTAGTCAGGGTTGCTCGCGCCGACCTATTGGGCTCCTTGCGCGCCGCAGGCGTGGTCACTTGGAACCACGAAATACACGAAAGGGCCGGAGCCAGCTCCGCAGAGGGAGGGCCCTCAGGCGCTTTCGTGTATTTCGTGTATTTCGTGGTTCAATATCTAACGGCGCTGACGCACCAGGCGCGCCTGAAAGGCTCGTGCGACCGCTCATCCAACCGGCTCCGCCGGCCACCTTCTCCCGCTGGGGAGAAGGAGCGGGGAGTAAGCGTTAGACGGCCTGGCGGTGGCCGCCGGTCTCGACCGACCAGATCTTCTCGATGTTGTAGAAGCTGCGGACTTCGGGGCGGAACAGGTGAACGATCACGTCGCCCGCGTCGATCAGCACCCAGTCGGCGCTGGGCATGCCTTCGACCCGGCACTTTCCGTAGCCGGCGTCCTTCAGCGACCGCAGCAGGTGATCGGCCATGGCGCCCACATGCCGCTGCGAACGCCCAGACGCGACGATGAGGCCGTCGGCGACGGGGCTTTTTCCCTTGAGGTCGATGAAGACGACGTCCTGGGCCTGATCGTCGTCCAGCCGGTTGAGGATCAAGTCCTCGAGGCCGCCGGGGGCCGGGTCAGTATGGGAGGCTTCGGCGTCGGCCGGGGCCTCGTGCGCAGATTGCGCAATCTCACGGTTCAGCGGGGTTGCTCCTTATGATGTCCACGCTCCTCGGACTCTATCACAGGACGCGGCCCGGGTCAGGCGCCGTCGCATGACATCAAGCCGCGGGCCGTTTGGCGCGTTCCCCGGCGGTGACGAAGGGCCCGCTGCCGGCCCTCGCCCCTATCCCTTGCCTGAGGTTCGCGAGCGCTGCTGGCGCTCGCGAAGGGCGGTCGAGGACTGGAAATTGAAGCGGCCAAACAGGAAGGCCCAGGCCGGCGTTTTGCTGCCGGCCAGGCTGACAGCGGCGTGGCTGGGCAAGCGGAAGCGAGCGAACCGCAGGGCCGCGGGCGAGAAGCGGCTCTTCAGCGAGATCCACGGGCGGGAAACCACGGCGACCGGGACCTCGTGCATGATCTGGGTCCAGCCTTTCCAGCGATGGAAGGTGGCCAGGCTGTCGGCGCCCATGATCCAGACGAAGTGGACGCCCGGATAGCGGGCCTTGAGGCTGCGGATGGTGTCGATGGTGTAGGTCGAGCCCAGCTTGGTCTCGGCTCCGACCACGATCATGTCGATGCCCTGGGTCAGGGCCCGCGCGCCGGCGATGCGCTCGTCCAGATCGGCGGTCTCGTGTCGCGACTTCAGCGGATTCTGCGGCGACACCAGCCAGATCACCCGGTCCAGTCCCAGGCGGCGCTTGGCGGTCTCGGCCACGTGGGCATGACCATCGTGGGCCGGATTGAATGAGCCGCCGTACAGGCCGACCTTCATCCCGCGCGTCAGGCTGAATCCCAGGCGCAGCGCCTGAGGGCGACCGGCGACGGGCGCGCGGCGCGCCGGGCCTGCGAACCACATGCGCCCGGTCAGCTCTGACGGGGCGGGGTGGGCGCGCCCCCGCGGTCGAGGTCGAGATCGGTCTGCCGCACGCGGGCTCGAACCGTGAAGACGCCGTCGCCGGCCAGCACGCCGCCGCGCGCGAACAGCCGGCCATTCTCCCAGTTGGACAGGCCCAGCTCGGGCTTGTTCAGTGCGTACTGGCCATCCACCCAGCGGGTGAAGCCGTCGCCCACGAAGGGGGCGTCGATGGTCTCGTAGAAGCGCGCGTGCGCCGCCGGATCCTGCGAGATCAGCGCGGCGGCGAAGCGGGGGCTGAGCGCGTTGAACAGCGCCACGGCCTCGGCGACGTCGTCGACGATCTTCAGGCTGACCTCAGGGGTCTCCTCCCACTCCCACTCATGGCCCAGGTCGGCGTCGGACATGGGCTCGGCCAGAGCCTCGTCCACCGGGCCGTGGGCGCGGATGACAGTCGTCCGCGCGGTGCGCCACGCCTGCGGGAGCCGGTCAAAGTCGGCCTCGGCCACGTGCAGCTTGCAGCCCGTGCGGCGCTCGCCGGCGCGGGCCAGGGCGTCCAGGAACACCGGGACCAGTTCGTCGGCGCGCGCGCGCACGATGCAGCAGACGTTCAGCGTGTTGCAGACCTTGCGGTCCAGCGAGTGGTAGACGGCCGCATAGAACCGCTCGGCGTCGGCGGTGGCGTCGGCGACCATCCAGGCGCCGCCCGTGCCGTGCAGGCTGACGGGCGTGCCGGCCTGCCGGGCGATCGCGCCCAGTTGCGACACCGCCGGCCCCGAGCCGCGGGCGACGGCCAGCGCCAGCCGGCTGTCGGCGAACATGGCCCAACCGGCCGCATGGGCGGCGGAATCCACCAGCACGGCGGCGCCCTCCGGCAGTCCGGCCTCGGCCAGCGCCGGGTCGAGGGCGTTCGCGACGATGGCCCGCGCCGTCCCCAGGGCGTCCGAACCGATGCGGAAGACCACCGTGTTGCCCGCGCGGATCACGCCGGTGGCGTCGGCGAAGACGTTGGGCCGGCCCTCGAAGACGAAACCCACGGGCCCCAGCGGCGCCATGACCTGGGTCACCGACCAGCCGGGATGCTCGACGCATTCCAGCACCCGGCCGCGCGGCGCCTCGGCGTCGCGCCAGGCCTGCAGGCCCGCGATCATGTCGCGCCGCATGGCGTCCGAGGCGGCCAGGCGGGTGGTGGACCGTCCCCGGGCCCTGGCGCTCTCCACGTCGGCGGCGTTGGCGGCCGCGATGGCGGCCCACACGGCGTCGTCCGCCAGCCGCGCGGCGAAGGCGTCGAAGAAGGCGGTGATGGCCGCGTCGGTCACCTCGCCCATGCGGGCGAACGCGGCCACAGCGCGGCTGACAGCGCCCTGGGCGGCGGCGTGCTCGGCGGCGGGAATGTGCAGCAGGTCGCCAGTGTCCTGCACCACGACGAGCCTGTCGCCGGCGCGGAACGTGGCCGCCAGCTCGGGGCTCACATGGGCGACGCGATCACCGCCGAACGGGATCGCCTGGCCGGGCGCGAGTGCCTCCAGTCGTCCGTTCGTCCGCGCTGCGCCGCTGTCGTCCACCCCGGACCCCATATGCTCAACTTGAGCCTTACTACGCCCCCGACGCGGCGGCTGCTACCCCGGGTGTCCCAGCGTGAGTGGCCACCGACAGGTCATCGGCATGCACCAGCGGGCCGGACGAGTAGCCCAGCGCCGCCTCGATGGCGTCGGACTTGAGCCCGCAGAGGCGAGCTGCATGTTCGGCCGGGTAGCGCACAAGACCACGCGCGATCTCCCGCCCGGCCTCGTCGCGGATGACCACGGCGTCGCCCTTGTCGAAGCGACCCTCGACCGACCGCACGCCCGCCGGCAGCAGGCTCTTGCCCCGCCGCACCGCCGCGGCCGCGCCGGCGTCGACGGTCAGCGCGCCGGCGGGAGCCAGCGATCCCGCGATCCAGGCCTTGTAGGCGGCGCGGGGATTGGTCTCGGCCTCGATGACCGTGGCGTTGGCGCCGCCCTCGATCGCGTTCAGCGGCGACAGGCGCGTGCCCAGAGTGATGATCGTGGCGCAACCGGCCTGACTGGCGATCCGCGCCGCCTCCAGCTTGGTCGCCATGCCGCCGGTGCCGACGCCGGCCTGGGCGTTCGCGCCCCCGGCCATGGCCTCGATCTCGGGCGTCAGGTGGGTCACGCGCGGGATCAGCGTCGCCGACGGATCGCGCCGCGGGTCGGCGGTGTAGAGCCCCTCGACGTCCGACAGCAGCACCAGCGCCTCGGCGCCCACCAGCTGGGCCACCCGGGCCGACAGCCGGTCGTTGTCGCCGACCCGGATCTCCTCCGTAACGACGGTGTCGTTCTCGTTGATGACCGGAATGACGCCCAGCCCGAGCAGCGTCTCGACGGTGGCGCGCGCGTTCAGCCAGCGGCGCCGCACCTCGGTGTCGTCGCGGGTCAGCAGCACCTGGGCGCAGGTGAAACCCAGTGGGGCCAGCGCCTCTTCCCAGGCCCGCATCAGCGCCGATTGTCCTGCGGCGGCCGAGGCCTGCTTCTCCGGCAGCGACAGCGCCCGCTTGCCCAGGCCCAGCCGCCGGCGGCCCAGCGCCACGGCGCCGGACGACACCACCAGCACCTGCTGGCCTCGGGCCCGCAGGCGCGCCACGTCGGCGGCGAAGTCGGCAAGCCACGCGCCGTGCGCCGCGCCGTCGGGGCCGACGAGCAGGGCCGACCCAACCTTGACGACCACCCGTCTTGCGGCGGCCAACTCGCTCAAGGCGCCCAGTCCTCTGGGCCGGCCTCTTCGGCGGCGATCTCGCCCTTGCGCGCCTGCACCAGAGCGTAGGCCTCGCGTAGCAGCTCGGTCACGCCGATTTTCGCGAAGCCCGACACCCGCCGCACCTTCACCCCTGCCGCGGCCTCGAGCTCTGCGGCCTTCTCGGCGATGGTCTCCTCGTCCAGCGCGTCGATCTTGTTCAGCGCCAGGATCTCGGTCTTGTCCTCGAGGCCCTCGCCGTAGGCCTCGAGCTCATGGCGCACGGTCCGCCAGGCCTGGGCAACGTCCTCTTGCGTCCCGTCGACCAGGTGGATCAGCACCGCAGTGCGCTCCACATGTCCCAGGAACCGCGTGCCGATCCCCGCGCCCTCGCTGGCGCCTTCGATCAGCCCCGGAATGTCGGCCAGGATGAACCGCTCGCCCACCGAAAGGTCGACCATTCCGAGATTTGGCGCGAGAGTCGTGAAGGGATAGTCAGCAATCTTCGGGCGCGCTGCGCTGGCCGCGGCCAGAAAAGTGCTCTTCCCGGCGTTGGGGAGTCCAACAAGACCAACGTCCGCAATAAGTTTAAGTCGCAGCCAGATGGCAAGTTCCTGGCCCTCAAGGCCGGGATTTGCATGGCGTGGGGCCTGATTGACGGGGCCCTTGAAGTGCACATTCCCCCAGC
Organism: Phenylobacterium sp.; assembly: GCF_965284355.1. NCBI lineage: Bacteria > Pseudomonadati > Pseudomonadota > Alphaproteobacteria > Caulobacterales > Caulobacteraceae > Phenylobacterium > Phenylobacterium sp. The sequence continues at coordinate 2,903,074 of NZ_OZ260078.1, forward strand.
CACCATTTCCGCCTGCCGCCAGGAGGACGCGTTGGCCGGCGTGGTCCATATCGACGATGAGGTTCTTGTCCTCGTCGAGGACCTCGGTGCCGACGGGGACCTTCAGGATGACGTCCTCGCCGGCGGCGCCGTGGCGGTTGCGGCCCATGCCGTGGACGCCGGTGCCGGCCTTGAAGTGCTGGGTGTAGCGGAAGTCGATGAGGGTGTTCAGGCCCTCGACCGCCTCGATCCAGACGTCGCCGCCGCGGCCGCCGTCGCCGCCGTCGGGGCCGCCGTACTCGATGTACTTTTCGCGCCGGAACGACACGGCGCCGCCCCCCCCGTTGCCGGAGCGGACATAGATCTTGACCTGGTCGAGGAACTTCATCGGGCGAGCATTCGGACGGTGAGGGCGGCGGCCAGCGACTTGACGGCCGCGCCGGGGAGGAGGGGCAGGATGCCGCTTTCGAACGCGTTGGCCGGGCTGAGGAAGCTGGCCAGCCCCGCCCAGCCGACGGCCAGCACGATGGCGTGGCCGGCCACGAACAGGGCGGTCAGCGACACCCAGCTCTTACACTTGGCCGCGCCCTCGCCGCAGACCCAGGCCGCGGCGGCCATCCCGGCGAGGAACCCGGCGGTGTGCCCGACCACGGCCTTCCAGCCGCCCGCGCCGCCGGCCAGCACCGGCAGCCCGAAGGCCGCCGCCGCCAGCCACGCCAGCACGATGCCCAGGCCCAGCCGCCCGCCGAACAGCCCGGCCAGCACGAACAGCGCATAGGTCTGCAGCGTGATCGGGACCGGCCCGATGTCGAACGCCACCCGCGACGCCGCCGCCATGCCGACAACGCCCGCCACCACGATCGCCGCCTGGACGGGCAGCGGGTGGCCGGCGGGGGCGCGGCGTCGGGATGCGGCGGCGGTCATGAGCGAGCCGATACCATATCAGGCCAGCCAGACCATCATGCGGGTGGCCACGGGCTCGGCGCGGGCGACGCTCATGCGCCATTCGACGTCGCCGGTGTAGAGGAAGCCCGCCTTCACCAGCACCTGGCCCGAGGCGCGGTTATCGGCGAAGTGGCCGGCCCACACGACGCTCTTGCGCCAGTCGAACTTCACCCAGCGCAGCGCCGCGGTCAGGGCCTCGGTCGCATAGCCCCGGTTCCAGAACGGCCGGCCCAGCCAGTAGCCCACCTCGCTCCGACCCGCCTCGTTCCGGTCGAACGCCAGCACGCCCATCAGCCCGAACTGGCGATGCTCGATGGCGAAGGTCGCCTCATGGCGCGGATCGGCCCGCTCGGCGGCGGCCGCGAAGGCCTCGGCGTCGGCCGGACGATAGGGGTAGGGCATCTGCGAGGTGTTCCCCACGACGCCCAGGTCGCCCGCCAGTTCGGCCACGGCGGCCGCATCGGCGCGGGTGACGCCCCGCAGGATCAGGCGGTCGGTCCCTATGCAGGGTCTGACATCGACGGCGCACATTCCACTACCTCCCGGCCTTCTGATGAGGCCCTGAAACGACTGCGGGGAGCCCGGCGACACCGGACTCCCCGCGAAGGTCGTCTGTCCGGTCCGCCCATTCTGGTGAGGCGGACCCGGAGAAAGGCAGGGTCCGCCTATTCGGCTGCGATCACCTTCTCGGCCGGCACCACCGTCGCGTAGGTACGGTTCTTGGCCTTGGTCACGAACTTCACCGCGCCGGTGACGAGCGCGAAGAGGGTATGGTCCTTGCCCATGCCGACGTTTTCGCCCGGCCAGAACTTGGTGCCGCGCTGACGCACGATGATCGAGCCGGCGTTGATCGCCTCGCCGCCGAACTTCTTCACGCCGAGACGGCGGCCCGCGGAATCGCGACCGTTGCGCGACGAACCACCGGATTTCTTGTGAGCCATTGTGTGCTCCTGTCCTTACTGAGGGCGCGTCCGAGGATTACTCGGCCGCGTCGTCCTTCTTGGCGGCGGCCTTCTTGGCCGCGGGCTTTTTGGCGGGCTTGGATTCGGCGGCCGCTTCCGGCGCCTCGGCTTCGGCCTTCGCGGCGGCGGTCTTCTTCGGCGCGGCCTTCAGGGCCTTGGCCAGCGGGGCTTCGGCCTGAACCTTGGCGGCCTTCTTCGGCACGTTCAGGGTGGCGAAGTCCAGGCCGCGGGCCCGGGCGTCCAGCTCGGCCTTGGTGGTCAGCGACACTTCGCCGTCCCACTTGGTCTCCTTGCCGCCGGCCGTGATGCCGGTGACGCGCAGGACCGTTTCGGCCTGGCGGTGGCCGCGGGTGCGGCGATAGCCCTGGCGGCGGATCTTCTTGAAGATCTTCACCTTCTCGCCCTTGCGGGTCTCGATCAGGGTGGCGGCCACGGAGGCGCCGGCCACAGTGGGCTCGCCCACCGTCACAGCCTCGCCGTCGCCCAGCAACAGAACGTCGCCGAACGCCACGGCCGCGCCGGGTTCGCCATCGAGCTTTTCGACCACAAGGATGTCGCCGGGCTGAACCCGGTACTGCTTGCCGCCGGTCTTAATCACCGCGTACATCGTTCGCGCCTTTGTATTTCTTCTTGATTGAAAGCGTGTTCGCGCCCCCGAGACGGGCCCGGGGACGAGGAGGCGCGGTTATACAGAGGGATGGGCGGGAGTCAATTGGGGGGTGGGAGTGACGGGCCGATCCCTACCCTCGGTCCGCAGAGGCATGTTACTCTGTCGCCGTGAAACCTGAACCGTCCCTGCTGGATGAGATCGACGACGAGGCCGAGGCCGCTGCCGACGCCGAGGGCCTGGCCGATATCGAGGCCGGGCGCGTCGTGCCACATGAGGAGGTCGCCCGGTGGCTCGACACGTGGGGCACGCCTGACGAAACGCCCCCGCCCGCATCGTGGCGCAACTAATCTGGTCGCGCCGGGCGCTGGCCGATCTCGCGGCGATCCAGGGACACATCCACCAGTTCCGACCGCTGGCGGCCCAGCGCATGGCGCAGCGGCTGAAGCTGGCTGCGGAGAGCCTGTCGGAGCACCCGGAGCGTGGCAGACCCAGTGGAGGGCTGCGTGAACTGGCGATCGTGCCGCCATACCTGATCCGCGACCGAGTCGGGGCGGGGGTGGTGCAGATCGTGCGGATCAGGCACGGGGCGCAACTGCGGTAGGGCGGAGCGCCTTGGCGGTTGCCTGGAGAACTGTCGGCCGTTTTCTGTCTCGTTCCAGGGAACGGGCTTCGGTGGCAGGAAATGGTGCTCCTGTCACCGCATTCGCCGCATTCGGAAGGCCATTGCCGAGCTGACCGTTGCGCACGGCGTGCCTGATATCGCCGATCATGTGGTGGCGGTGCATCGGGCCGTCGGCGGAATGTTCGAGCTTCTCTGGGAGCGGGGCGGGCATTTGGGCTGAAGCCCTGGGGCTGGCCCTGCCCGCAGCCGCGCGGCGACGCTGAAGGCGCATCCTTGACACGGCTCAGCTGTGGCGCTCGCATCAACCTTGGATTTCGGGGCGGGGATCATCCCGTTTTGGGCGCGGATCGGGGCGGCGCCTGATGCGTCGGGGGAGAGGGCGAGGTTGGGGGCGATCTACGTTCTGGCGCTGGCGGCGGGTGGCCTTGTGCTCGCCGTCGAGGCGCTCATGCGCCGCCGGGGGCATGAACATCCGTGGATCTATGGGTGGGCCAGTTCCTGCCTGTTCCTGGCGACCGGCGTGGCTCTTCTCGCCATGACGGCGGGCCTTCGGCCGGGGTTGAGCCTCGGTCTGGCGCTGCTGGCGGGCGCGACGAGCTATCCCGTGCTGCGCAACGCTGTCGAACTGCTCCGCACGGGACCCCGGAAGGTCTACGTCGAGGAGGAGGGCGCCGATCCGCCGTTGCATGAGACCTCGTATCGGGCGACCGGGTTCGGGAGTACGTCGCAGCCGATCCGTCCGGAACGGCCTCGGCCGACGGCGCCGAGTCCGCCGCCCAAGGTCTTCCGCTGGCAGGACGCCAATATCCCCGAAGCGCGACGGGCGGCGCTGGTCACCCTGGCGCTGCTGGCGGTCACGCTGGGCGGGGTCACGTGGCTGGTCAGTCCGTCATGGGCCAGCGACGCCAGCGACGTGGCGATGGTGCTGGCCGACGAGGGCTTTCCGGCGGCGCGGGTGCGGTCGTCGGATGTCAGTGACCTTTGCGTGGCCGGCCGGGAGGCGCCGTTCCGCTGGTCGGCGCCGGGGGTCGAGGGCGAAGCCTGTCGCAGCCCCAGCGGCCGCGTTAGGTATCTGGTGACCCGACGCTGGACGCGGGGCGGCATGGGCAGGGGCGTGTCGCCGCGGGCGGCCGAGTGACGGGGCGCGGGTTATTGGCGCGCGGCGGGCGGTTGCCTTCCGGCTCCTTCGCGGGGACGACCGCCCTAGGCCATCACTGATCCAGGAAGTTCGACCCGTAGCCGAACCCTTGGTCACACTTGGCCGTGGCCGGATCGCCGACCCAGATCCCCTGGAAGATCGCTTTCCGGTGCGCGCGAGCCAGCGCGGGGCCGGACAGCCAGATCAGAAGGCGCCGCTCGTCGGGGCTGAAGCTGGTGGCGGCGAAGACCGCGTAGCGCTGCCCGTCGCGGCGAATGTGGAATATCGGGGTCCTGTAGACCGTCAGTCCCATGCCGCGGGGCGTCGCGAAGATTTCGCCTTCCGTGACCGTGTAGCCGCCGTGCGGGCCGCTCACGGTGACGCTCGCGGCGTGGATACCTCCGGAGACGTCCGTGATGCGTTCGTCGGCGGCCAACTCGAACCCGCTTTCGTGGAAGCATATCCGGGCCGGGCCTTCCACCGGCGCGGCGAGCGGTTCAGCGCGGGTCGGGGCGGCGGCCACGAGGGCCGCGGTGAGGCTCAAGGCTGCGCTGGCGCGATGCATGTCCAAGCTTAGCCGCCGGTCTGAGCCATTCAATCCATCGACGGAGTCTGCCTTGGGGCCGAGCCGCGTCAAGGACGGCCCGCAGGGCCGCCGCGGGGCGGCGCGCCGGAGGCGCGTCCTTGACACGGCTCAGCCCCAAGGCTCGCATCGACCATGGATTTCAGGGCGGGGAGTATCCCCGGTGGGGATGCTGTTTCGGAGGGGACGTGAGGCGGCCGACAGCGTCCGATATTGTCGCAAGGGCCAGCGAGGCGGCGTTCGGCAGGCCGCTGGTGAGCAACACCCTGCGCTCGATGGTGGTCGAGGCGATGGTAGACCTGGCCCTCGGGGACGGGTGGACCTGGTGCTCGGCGGACTTCGCCGGGTGGGACTTCGAGCATGCCGACGGGACGCGCCTGGAGGTGAAACAGTCGGCGGCGCGTCAGACCTGGGCCGCGCCTGCGCGGCAAGCGCCGCCAAGGTTCGACATCGCGCCCCGCACCGGCCATTGGGCCGGACCCACCTGGATCGAGGGCGCGGGACGCCAGGCGCACATCTATGTGCTGGCGCACCATCCGCTGACGGACGAGACGGCGGATCATCGCGACCCTCAGCAGTGGGTGTTCTATGTCGTCGCGGCGGACATGCTGCCCGCGGCCAAGTCGCTGTCGCTGAAGGGCGCCGAGGCTCTGACGATCGCGGTGGACTACGTCGGACTTCGGGACATGGTCGAGCGGGTCCGGATCGTCTGCCGGGGCGGAAGCCCCCTCCACCGCCTTCGGCGGTCCCCTGAGGGCGCGGATCATCGCCCCCTTCAGCGCCCCCGCCGCGCCCGCCGCTCGCCCGGGTAGGGGTTGAGCTGGCCCAGGCGTTTGTTGATGGCGCCGACGAGGGGCCTGGCGGCCGGGCCGTGGCGATTGATGTGGTCCAAAGCCTCGTCGTGGAGCAGGAAGCTGCGGAAATCGCAGGCGTCGGCGACCTTGGCGGCGAAGTCGGGGCGGTCGCGGATCCATTTGTAGAGGGCGTAGGGGCTCGGCATGTCGGGCTCCTGCGACAGGCTGTGCAGCGAGGCCCCGGCGGCGATGCGGCGGCCGATCTCATCCATCAGGTCGGGCGAGCAGTGGCGGTCGACGCGGGCCTTGCCGCGGGCGCGATGGCCAGCCTTGGCGGCGGCGCGCAACACGCGCTCGAACTCGGGGTTTGTCCGACGCCAGCGGCGCAGGCCCAGTCGCGTGGGGAACGCCCGCTCGCGGTAGAGAGAGGGCAGGGTCGCGCCGCGGCTGACCGCCAGCACGATGCGGTCGGCCACGTCCTGATCGAACGGCATGCGTGAGCGGCGATAGCCGCGCGATGTGGCGCCGTGCCGGCGTCGGCTGGCGTCGGCAAAGGCCTTGGCCTCATCGAGGGCCTTGGCGAAGGCGCGGTCCTGCAGCTTCCAGGCGTTGAGCTCGCGGCGGTGGGGCATGCCGGGCTCGCGGATGATGTCGCCGATCGGGAAGCCCAGGCGGATGCGGATCAGCAGGCGGTCGGCGCGTGCGGGGTCGAAAGGGAAGCGCGGTCGCGGGTCGTGGACGTGGGCGTGTCGGCCGGCGGCGATGAGGCCGGCGAGACGGGGGTCCTGGCGGGCCCATTTGCGCAGGGTGGGGCGGCTGGGCCAGTCGGTGCGGCTGCAGATCAACTCGAGGCTCTCGCCGGCGGCGCGTCGGTCGAAGATGGCGGCCTTGAAGGCGGCGATCTGATCGGGGGTATAGCTGGGCATGGCGCGAGTTTGGACGGCGGGTGCGTCAGAAGCGGTCGGATGGGGGCGGACGGGGCCAGGCGGAAGCCCCCTCCACCGCCTTTGGCGGTCCCCCTCCCCCTGAGGGGGAGGACCTGGGCCGTGTCGGCGGTGGCTCGCCGCAGCCGCTCCGCCTAAGCTTTCTGTGGCGCCGCGGAATCGTTCGCGCGGGCGCCGCGTACGGGGGAGTATCCGATGGTGAGGATGAGAAGGGCTGCGGGCTCGGCGGGGGCGGCGGCGGCGGTGGCCGCCGCTCTGATAGGGGCCGTCCTGGCGGTCGGCGCGCCGGGGTCGGCGCGGGCCCAGGGGGCGGGCGACCATTTCCGGGGGCCGGAGTGTGTGGACACCGGCTGCGTCAACGCCCCGCCCGAGGTCTATGCCTGCCTGTCGCGCCAGTTCGTGGCCGATCCCGTCTTCCACAGCCGGGTCAGCGCGGGCCTGGACGCGCTGGAAAAGCGCCGCACGCCGGAGGCGGCCGAGCGCATGCTGAGCGCCCTGAAGCGCTCGACCTGCAATGCCGAGATGTACCGGCTGTCGATCACCACCTTCCGTCGCCTGCTGACGGAGACGCCGTTCGTCGGGCGCCGCATCGAGACCGTGGGGCGGCTGACCCGCGACGATTCCGGCAACGTGCGCGTCCAGCCGGCGGACGGCGCCTTTCCATGGATCCTCGAGCCCGGCTCGTTCGACGAAGCCCTCGTGGGCAAGACCGTCCGCGTTCAGGGTCTCGGCGCCGGGGCGGGCCGGCTGCGCGCCGCCGCCGTCACTGTCCGGAACTGAGGCGGGGAGCGCGCGCAAATTGGCTTGCCCGGCGGCGGCGGGGCCGTAAAGTCGAGCGACTTTCATAACGGAACGCAGTGGGGGACCCCGTGGCGGACTGGACCCGAATGGACAGGCGGACGCTCGTGACGCTGGCCGCCGCCGCCCTGGCGCCGCCGGCCCTGGCGCAGGAGAAGACGCCCATGGAGAGGCCCAGCCGCATTCGTCACTATGTGATCGCCGCCAAGGACATGGACGCGGTCTGCCGGCAGCTCTACGACCTGCTGGAGGTGGAGCCGGTGGCCAAGCCGCCGGGACCCGAGCCGACGCTGGCGTTCGGGTTCCGCACGCGGATGATCCGAGTGGGGACGACCCTGCTGGAGGTGGTGTCGCCGATCCGGGAGAAGCACCAGCTGCAGGACTTCTTCGTCCAGCGCGGCGGGGACGGCGGCTTCATGGTGGTGATGCAGACCTATGACGACGACGCCCTGCTGGCGCGGGCGGCGGCCAACGGCCACAAGCTGGCGTTCGAGATCCCGGACTTCCGCGGCCAGCACCTGATGCAGTTCGACTATCGGACGTTCGGCTCGCGGTTCGAGTTCTACAAGTACACGCCCGAGGACAACTGGTGGGGGAACCCGCTGCACGGCGACTACAACGATCCCAAGGCCGCCGAGGACATCATGGGCGGCGCGGTGGCCGTGCCCGACCCGGCGGCGATCGCCAAGACCGCCGCGGCGACCTTCCTGGGCCGGCTGGAGGGATCCAGCGTGCATTTCGGCGACCGGCGGATCGACTTCGTGGCGAGCGGCGAGGGTCCGCGGGGGCTGACGACGCTCTATCTGAAGGCGCGCGACCGGCGCCGGGTGGGCCACGCCGCGACAGTGGCCAACGTCGCGTTCCGCTTCGTGTGACGCGCGGCGCGGCGGCTCACGAGAGGAACTTCGCGCGGCTCCAGATCATGCGGTAGACCTCGTCGGTGATCTCCAGGCCGTCGCGCTGGAAGCGCCAGAGGCGGGCGACGAGGTGGATCGGTACGTCGGCCACGCAGGCGACGAAGCGGTCGGTGGCGAGGTCGCGGTAGAAGAGCGCCGCGCAGGCCCCCGGGAAGGCGTCCATCAGGATGCTGCAGAGCCAGATCGCGACCTCGGGCTTCTCGCGCTCGAGCCGCGGGTGCTCCTCGAAGATGGCCTTGACCGTCGGGACCACGGCGTCCTTGGGCAGACGTCGGAACGCCTCGAAGCCTTCCGGCGTCGAGACGTCGGCCGGAACGGAGATCACGTCGGTGTTCAGAAGGAACAGCATGTGGTTGACGACGGCGTCCTAACCCCGACTTCGTTGTCGATCGGTTAGTGGCAGGTCGTCGGCGTCGCCCCTGCGGCGGGGTGACGCATGTCAGAGCTGTGTTCGCGCCCCTGCCGCCCGCCGGGATGCGGGGGCGGCAGGGATCGCGAGGAGTCCGGGGCTCAGGCCCCGGCGAAGGCCGCGCGGCGGCGCAGCATGGCGCCGGCGGCGCCGAAGCCCAGGATCATCAGCGCCCAGGTCTCGGGTTCGGGCACGGCGCCGCCCTGGTTCAGCTGGAGGCTCGACCCCTGGAACCACAGCGACGGGCCATTGTAGCTGCGGGTGGTGAGGACGCCGTCGTAGGCATCGACGACGCCGGTGTAGCGGAAGCCCGCGAAGGTCAGCAGCGCCGGGTTGCCGAAGTCATCGCCGCTGAAGAACTGAGCGATGTGGATCGCGCTGTTCGTGTCGGACTTGGAGGCGCTGGCCACCACGGAGCCGTTCAGCGCGAGCAGCTCCAGCATGCCCGTCATCTGGATGTCGGACGGCTGATCGTAGTTGGTGGTGATCACCAGCGGCCAGGCCACCGACAGGTCGGCGATCGTCAGCGTCTGGTCGCCCAGGAAGTCGATGTCCACGATGAAGGTGTCGCCGACGGCGACATCGACCGGCGTGGTCAGCGGCAGGGCGTCGGCCTGGCTGAAGTAGTCCCCGGCCTGTACGGAACTCGCGGTGATGTCGGCCTTCGTCAGATCGGCGGTGGCGGTCATGGTGACGGTGGCCGCCGAGGCGCCGCCGGCGATGGCGAAGGCCGCCGCGGTCGCCGCGAGAAGCGGCTTGAAGGTCAGGCTCATTCTTGGAATCCCCCAGATGTTCGAGGAACCTTGTTATGTTGCGGTGCGGCGCACAAGGCCGCTCCCCTGGGAGGCGAGTGGCGCGCGCGTCTACGGGATCACGAGCACCGGCGTGGGGCTGTGCGCCAGGACCTCGGCCGTCTGACTGCCGAGCAGGAGGCGCTTCACGCCGCGGTGGCCGTGGGAGGCCATGACGATCAGGTCGCACCCCTGGCCCTGGGCGGTCGCCAGGATCGCCTCGGCGGGCTGGGAGCGGGAGACGTGATGGGTGGTGGCCGCGACCCCGGCGGCGTCGGCCATCTGCTTCGCCGCGGCCAGCACGGCGGCGGCCCGCTCGGCCTGGGAGGTGTCGAAGTCGGAGAAGGCGACCGAGAACGCGGCCCCGTCGAGGCCGGCGTAGGTGGGGATGTCTTCGGTCACCATGAGGAGCGCGGCCTTGGCGCCCAGGGCGGCGGCGAGCGCGAGGCCTGCCTCGACGCCCTTGGTGGCGAAGGCCGACCCGTCGGTGGGAATGAGAATGGACTTGTACATGCGGTCCTCCCGTTGCGCCCGCTCATGCCGGCGACGTCGCAAGGGTACACTGGCGTCGTGCGGGACGCGCGCCTTGATCTGGCGCAAGCGCGGTCAGGCGCGCAGGCGCAGGGTGCGCCTCACCCCCGGGCGAACCGGGCCAGGTCGGCGGCGGTGTCGCGGCTGATCTCGGGGCAGGCGATGGAGAAGATCTCGGCGCCGTGGGTGGTGCCCATGATCTGGCGGCAGCGGGCGGGCTGTCCGGCACGCAGCAGCAGGCGGTAGAAGTTCACGCCCTCGTCGCGCAGCGGATCGCACTCGTTGACGCTGATGATCACCGGCGGCAGGCCGCGCACGTCGGCCTCGGTGGCGAAGGCGGGCCAGGCCAGCGGGTTCTTCGCGTTGAAGGCCTCGATGCCGTAGGCCACCGCGCCGCGGTTGTCGTGCAGCTCGAGCAGGATGCCGTTGTTCTCGACCGACGACGGGCAGTCGGGATGCGGCCACTGGCCGGCGATATAGGGGCACAGCGCATAGAGGCCCTGGATCAGGCCGATGTCGCCGTCCTTCAGCAGCTTGAGCCCGGTGGCGAGGGTCAGGTTGCCGCCGCCGCTCTCGCCCGCCACCACGATGCGGGAGGCGTCGATGTTGAGAGACTGGGCGTTGGCATGGACCCACTTCACCGCCGAGACGCAGTCGTTCAGGCCCGCCGGGAAGGGCAGCACCTGGGGCGCCGACGAGGGCCGCAGCGCGTTGCGGAAGTCGGGCATGACGACGGCCACGCCCTGGGCGGCGATGATCCGGCCCCAGGCGCTGTACATGCCGTTGAAGGCGCTCATCGTCTGCATGCCGCCGCCGTGGAGGTAGACCACGCAGGGCAGCTTCTGGTCCGTGTCGGGGCGGATCACGGCGGCCTGGATCGTGTTGCCGTCAGGCGCCGACACATAGGTCTCGGTGCGGATCGAGAGGCCGGCCCGGGGCGCGTTCTCCTCGGTGTCGCAGGCGCTGAACAGCATGACCATAGCGGCTTCAGCGGCCAGCGCCTCGGGCGTGTTGGCCTGGGCCAGCAGGGTCTCGCGGTCCTTCACGTCGCCCGCCGGCGGCCGGTCGGGCCAGGCGAACAGCGCCTTCAGCCGCGGATCGATGCGCGGGTCGCGGACAAGCTTGGAGACGGGAACGTCGTTCATGGCGGCAGGCTCCGGCGAGACGGTCGCGTGGACGGTGGCAGGGCGCCGTAGGGGAGGGGAAGTTACTCCGCGCAGGCCTCCAGCATGTCGCGCAGGTGAGCTTCGCCGGCCAGGGCGAGGTCCGAGGTCGGCTGGGTCGCGAGCACGGTGATGATGTCGGAGCCGGTCTCGAGCGTGCGGTGAACGGGGCACTTCTCGGCGATCTCGAGCAGGCGCCGGGTCTGGGCGTCGCTCAGCGGGCCCTTCAGCACGATCTCGCGGGCGAAACGGTCGCGGCCCTTGAGGCCGTCGCGGGCGTGAACGACGCGGACCAGAGCGCGCTCCAGCGGCCAGCCCTTGCGCTCGGCGTAGAGACGCATGGTCATGGTGGTGCAGGCGCCCAGCGCGGCGGCCAGCAGATCGTAGGGATTGGGGCCCGAGCCCAGGCCGCCGGCCCCCTCGGGCTCATCGGCCAGGAAGGTTGCGCCGGCGGCGGTCACCTCGACCTGGAAGCGGCCGACGCCGGTCTCGGCGACGGTGACGGCGTCGGGGTCGTCTTGCGGGGGGCTCATGGGCGGGTCCTGACGGGGATCGGTCAGGGCGATTGAGGGGCGTTTGCCGCGGATTGGCTAGTCCCGCCGTCGGCGGAGGCCGCTCTACCCCGCCATCGCCGGTCGGGCGGTGTGGGGCTCGGCGGTGAGGGCGGCGACGAAGGCGTCGCGCCAGGCGGTGACATCCTCACGCTGGACGCCGTCGTAGAGGGCCTCCCAACGGCGGATACGCTCGGGCTTTTCCATGTGGATGGCGCGCTTCAGGGCGTCGGCGACCTCCTCGGGGCTGTTGGGATTGACCAGCAGGGCGTCGCCCATCTGCCGCGCGGCGCCGGCGAAGCGGGAGAGGACCAGGACCCCGGGATCCTCGGGGTCCTGCGCGGCCACGAATTCCTTGGCCACGAGGTTCATCCCGTCGCGAAGGGGCGTGACCAGACCGACGCGGGCGGCGCCGTAGATGCCGGCCAGCTCGTCGCGGCGGTAGTTCTTGTTCACATAGCGGAACGGCGCCCAGTCGACGTCCGAATACTCGCCGTTGATCCGGCCCGAGAGCGCATCGAGGCGGCCGCGGATCTCCTGGTAGGCCTCGACCGACTCCCGGCTGACCGGAGCGATCTGCAGCATCAGCACCTCGCGGCGCAGATCCGGGTTCTGGGCCAGGAAGTGCTCGAAGCCCAGGAACCGCTCCTCCAGCCCTTTTGAGTAGTCCAGCCGGTCGACGCCCACGATCAGGTGGCGGAATACGGTGGCGGCGGTCATCAGGTTGCGCATCCGCCGGGCGCGGCTGGAGTGGGTCATACGCGCGAAGTCCTCGGCGTCGATCCCGATCGAAAAGGCGCCGGTCTCGAGCACGCGGCCGAAGCCCTTGAGACAGCCGGGCCGCAGGACCTCGCCGTCGGCCTCGTTCAAGACATACTCCTCGAACGCCTGCTGGTGCTCGGCGGTCTGGAAGCCGGCCAGGTCGTAGTCGAACATCGCCTCCACCAGCTGGCGGTGGCGGGGCAGGTTGATCATCACCTGGTGGGCCGGCCAGGGGATGTGGAGGAAGAAGCCGATGCGGTTCTTGACCCCCAGCGCCCGCAGCTCCTTGGCCAGCGGGATCAGGTGGTAGTCGTGCACCCAGATCACGTCGTCCGGACGGATCAGGGGGGCCAGCGTGGCGGCGAACCGGCGGTTGACCCGCGTGTAGCCCTTGTCGAAGGCGCGATCGAAGGCGGCCAGGTCGATGCGGTAGTGGAACAATGGCCACAGCGTCTTGTTGGCGTAGCCGTTGTAGTACTCGTCGAGATCGACCTCTTCGAGGTCGATGGTGGCGGCCGTGACGCCGCCGACGGTTTCGGTGTGCAGGTCGCCGGTGAACGTCTCGGTCGTCCGCCCGCTCCAGCCGAACCACAGGCCGGAATAAGCCTTCAGCGCCGCGGCCAGCGCCATCGCCAGGCCGCCCACGCTTTCCTCGCCGTCGCCCGACGGCAGGTTCACGCGGTTCGAGACGACGATCAGCCGGCCTTGGGGACTCATCGCGCGGCCTCCAGCCAGGCGATCACGTCCTCGACGTTGCGCAGCCCGAAGCGGGCGTGGGTGGCGCGCGGACGGCCGACCAGCACCCCGAACCCTCCGAGTTGCTCCACCGCCGCGAAGCCGTTCTCGTCGGTGACGTCGTCGCCCACGAAAGCAGGCGTGCGGCCCTGGAAGGGCGCGGTCTGCATGAATTCGCGGATGGAGTCGCCCTTGGACGCGCCGGGCGTGCGGAGCTCCTCGACCATGTCGCCATGCTGCAGGAAGAGGCCGGTCTCGCGGGCGGTGCGAAGGGCCACCACCCGGGCCTCGGCGGCATAGGTCGGGGCCTGACGGAAATGGAGCGCGACGCTGGCGCCCTTCTCCTCGACGATGATCCCCCGGTCGCGGACCGCGAAGCGGCGGAGCGTATCGCGAGCGGCTTCCAGCCCTGGGTGCGGCTCGGGCTCGTGCAGCGCGCCGTCGGCGCCGCGCCGGACCAGGCCGTGGACGGCGGCGACGCATGTGATGCGGCCCTCGAGGATGCGGTCGACGTCATCCAGCGTGCGGCCGGTGACCACGGCCAAGCGGCCTTCGAGGCCTTGGTTCAGGCGCTCCAGCAGTTGGGTTCGGCGAGGGTCGGGACGCACGTCCTGCGGCCGCGGCGCGAAGGGCGCCAGCGTGCCGTCGATGTCGAGGAACAGCGCCGCCTCCGACAGCCTGAGGGGCTTCGGCGGAGGCAAAGCGACCGTAAGCGAATCCAGTGACATGGCGCTCCCACCCGGAACATCGACCTAACGCCGGCGGCGCGGTTTCGATCCCCCCGCGCGCGGGATTGTGAAAAGCCTCGCCCGGCCCTTGACCCGCGCGCGGACTGGGGCCTTTCTCCGGCCTCCGCGAAGAGCGCGTGGGCGACAGTGCGCGCGGTTTCGCGCTCGAGAGCGCACTTCATTAAAAGGTTCTCGAGCACGATTCAGCGGCCGAGCGAGATCGACCGCATCGGGCTCCAGGAGAGGAAGACGAGATGCCGGCCACGGCTGACGCCATCGTGCTGTTCGGCGCCACGGGCGACCTGGCGCGGCGCATGCTGCTGCCGTCCCTGTACTTCCTGGACGCCGACGGGTTCCTGCCGGACGGCTTCCGGCTGGTGTTCACGGCCCGCGCCGATCTTTCGACCGAAGCCTTCGTCGAACAGACCCGGCAGGCGCTGAGCGCGCGGCCCGAGGGGCTGGACGACGCCGTTTGGGCGCGCTTCGCCGGCCGCATCACCTATGTGGGGGCCGACGCCACCACGCCCGAAGGGGCCGAGGCGCTGAAGCCCGCCCTGGACGGCTGCAAGGCGCCGCTGTGCTTCCTGGCCGTGTCGCCCAGCCTGTTCGAGAAGATCTGCTGCTCGCTGGCGGCGGCCGGCGTGACGACCCCGGACGCCCGGATCGTTCTGGAGAAGCCGATCGGCCGCGACCTGGAGACCTCGCACCACGTCAACGCCGCCCTGGGCGAGGTGTTCGCCGAGGAGCAGATCTTCCGGATCGACCACTACCTGGGCAAGGAGACGGTCCAGAACCTGATCGCGCTGCGCTTCGCCAATACCTTCTTCGAGCCGCTCTGGAACAACCTGACGATCGACCACGTGCAGATCACCGTGGCCGAGACCGAGGGGGTAGGCGCGCGCTGGCCGTACTACGACGAGTACGGGGCGCTGCGCGACATGCTGCAGAATCACATGCTGCAGCTGTTGTGCCTGGTGGCGATGGAGCCGCCCGCCGACATGGAGCCGGACTCGGTGCGCAACGAGAAGGTGAAGGTGCTGCGCAGTCTGCGCCGCTTCACCCGGATGGACGCGGCCGAGAAGTCGGTGCGCGGGCAGTACACGGCCGGCGTCGTCAGCGGAAAGACCGCCGAAGGCTACGAGACCGAGCGGGGCCAGAAGAGCGGCACCGAGACCTTCGTGGCGCTGCGGGCCGACATCGACAACTGGCGCTGGGCCGGCGTGCCGTTCTTCCTGCGCACGGGCAAGCGGATGCCCGAGAAGCGCACGACGGTGGTGATCCAGTTCAAGCCGGTGCCGCACTCGATCTTCGGCGCGGCCTCGCTGATGGACATGTCGCCCAACCGGCTGGTCATCGACCTGCAACCGGACGAGGACATCAGCCTGACCCTGATGAACAAGGCGCCGGGGCTGACCCAGGGCGGGATGCGGCTGCAGTCCCTGCCGCTGTCGCTGTCGCTGCTCAAGACCTACGAGGGCCCTGGGGCGCGGCGGCGGATCGCCTACGAGCGGCTGCTGCTGGACGCGATCCACGGGGACGCGACGCTGTTCGTGCGGCGCGACGAGGTGGAGGAGGCGTGGCGCTGGGTCGACGGCGTGGCCGACGCCTGGTCGGAAGCGGGCCTGCATCCCCGGCCGTACGCCGCCGGCAGCTGGGGCCCGTCGGGCGCGTTCGCGCTCATCGAGCGCTTCGGCAAGGCCTGGTCGGACTGATCTGCCCGTACCGTTCACGGGCGATCCCCCTCTCCCACTTCGTGAGAAAGGCAGGGACTTCTACCCCGCCTTGCGGACCCGCTTGGCGGCGAACATCCGGGCGTCGGCGTCGGCGATGAGGGCTTCGGGGTCGGTGTCGGGGTCGAGTTCGCGGACGCCGTAGCTGACCTTCAGCCCCTGGCCGACCGCCTCGATGGCCTGGGCCAGGGTGGCGGCCTTGGCCTCGGCGGTCGCCTGATCGGCCTGGACCAGCACGACGGCGAACTCGTCGCCGCCCATGCGGCCCACCAGGTCGCTCTCGCGGACATTGGCCACCAGCTTGTCGGCGACCGCCATGAGCGCCGCATCGCCGGCGGCGTGCCCGTGGCCGTCGTTCAGCGCCTTGAAGCCGTCGAGGTCGAAGTAGACCAGGCTGGCGGGGAAGCCGTAGCGGCCCGCGAAGGTGCGGGCGCGGGAAAGCTCGCGGACGAAGGCGCGGCGGTTGAGCAGCGGGGTCAGCGTGTCGCGGTCAGCCAGGCCCTCGGCGTCCGAGAGGCGGGCGCGCAGCTGGGCGACCTCGCGCTTGAGCTGGTCGAGCTCGCCGATCAGGGCCTCGATCGCGGCCTGGACGGCGGGGGTCATCTCGGCGCGCGGAATGCCCAGGAAAGTCACCTGATCGACCGCGCCGGCCGCGCCCGACGACGCAACGCCGCCCGGCGCGAGGACGCGGCGTCGCTCGGTTCGGATCGGTTCGTTGCGGGCGCCGGTGATCTTCATCGGGTATCCGGAATGGTTAACGCCATTCGACGTCACCGCGGTTAAGGGAATCTAACCGCACAGCATTGTGCGGGCAAAGGCGGCGCCTATACTCCGCGCCCTTCCGGGGACGCCCTAAGGACTCAGCATACATGAGCGCGCCTGTCGCCATTATCATGGGCAGTCGGTCGGACTGGCCCGTGCTGCGCCATGCGGCCGAGATGCTGGACGGCCTGGGCGTGCCCTATGAGGCCAAGGTGGTCTCGGCCCACCGCACGCCCGAGCGGATGTTCACGTTCGCCAAGGGCGCAAAGGCGGCGGGGTTCAAGGTGATCATCGCCGGGGCCGGCGGCGCCGCCCACCTGCCGGGGATGACCGCGTCGCTGACCGACCTGCCGGTGCTGGGCGTGCCGATCGAATCCAAGGCGCTGAAGGGCATGGATAGCCTGCTGTCGATCGTCCAGATGCCCGGCGGCATTCCGGTGGGCACGCTGGCCATCGGCGAGGCGGGCGCCAAGAACGCGGGCCTGATGGCGGCGCGGATCCTGGCGCTGTCCGACCCCAAGGTGGCCGCGCGCATCGCCGCGTTCGCCGCCGACCAGACCGCCAGCGTCTCCGAGGCCGTCGAGTAGCATCATGGTGAACCTGCCGCTCCCGCCCGGCTCCACCCTCGGCATCCTGGGGGGCGGGCAACTGGGCCGCATGCTGGCGCTGGCCGCGGCGCGCCTGGGTTTCGACGTGGCCGTGCTGGAGCGCGACGCGGATTCGCCGGCCGGCCAGGTCTCGAACCACACGATCGTGGGCGCCTACGACGATCCCAAGGCGCTGGCCGAGCTGGCGGCGGTGGCCAAGGTGGTGACCTTCGAGTTCGAGAACGTCCCGGCCCGGGCGGTGCTGACCCTGCAGCAGCTGGGGGTCGAGGTGGCGCCCGGGGCCGAGGCCCTGGCGGTGGCGCAGGATCGGGTGGCCGAAAAGCAGTTCCTGAACGCCAGCGGCGCGCCGACGGTGGCCTTCGCCGCGGCCGACAGCGGCGAGGAGGCGGCGTCGGTGGCGGCGGTCATGGGCTGCCCGCTGCTGATGAAGACGCGGCGCGAGGGCTATGACGGCAAGGGCCAGCGCTGGATCGAGCATGTGGGCGACGCCGCCGCCACCTTCGAGGCGCTGGGCGGGGTGCCGGTGATCCTGGAGGCGCCGGCCGATTTCGTGCGCGAGCTGTCGATCATCGCCGCGCGCGGCCGCGATGGGGCCACCGCGATCTATCCGCTGGCCGAGAACCACCACGAAGGCGGCATCCTGCGCCGCAGCCTGGCGCCGGCCAATGTCTCGAAGGCGATCGCGCTGGAGGCCGAGAAGATCGCCGCGCGCGTGCTGAAGGGCCTGAACTATGTGGGCGTGGTGGGCATCGAGCTGTTCGAGCTGAAGGACGGCCGCCTGCTGGTCAACGAGATCGCGCCGCGCGTGCACAACACCGGCCATTGGACCCAGGACGGCTGTTCCGTGGACCAGTTCGAGCAGCACATCCGCGCCGTGGCCGGTTGGCCTTTGGGCCCGACGATCCCGCACGCGCGGGTCGAGATGCTGAACCTGCTGGGCGACGAGGTGGAGACCTGGGCGAAGCTGGCGCACGAGCCGGACACCCGCATCCACCTCTACGGCAAGCGCCAGGCCAAACCTGGCCGCAAGATGGGCCACGTGAACAAGGTCCGGATGCTGTAGGGGCGTTCAGCGTGGAACCTGGGGCCCCGCGCACCCTATCCAGGCGAACGGGGTATCCAAGGGCCGCTCGCTCGACTTAGAGTCGAGTCTTCATGGGTGGGGGGTCCTTGGCAGCGGTGAGCGACACCGGAAGCGAGATCGCGCGGCGGCACGGGACCAGTACGCCTGGCCGCCGGGTGATGTTCGCGGTCATGGTCCTGAGCCTGCTCTGCCTGTTCATCTCGCCGTTCTTCGTGGACGTCATCGATCGCAACGGCCCGGTCGCCAAGGGCGGGGTGCTGAGCTACGCCGGGTGGGGCCCGCTGGACCGTCCGGTCGAGATGGAAGGGGGCTGGGCGCTGACCTGGCGCGGCGGCGCGGGCGGCCCGCCGCCCACCCAGAAGGTCGTCGTCGAGGTCCCTGGCCGCTGGTCGAACACCGCGCCGCAGCTCCCGCCGGTGGGCGCCGTCAGCTACCACCTGCAGATCCGCGACCTGCCGCCCGGCCGCTACATCCTGCACTTCCCGGCGGTGTTCGCCGCCAGCGAGATCGCCGTCGACGGCGAGGTGGTGTCGCGGCGCGGCCGGGCGGGGCTGGAGAAGGCCACGACGAGCTACCTCGTCCGCTCGCAGGACGTCTTCCTGATCGCCGACGGGCGGCCTATCGACCTGCGCATCGACCAGTCGACCTTCCTGCACCGCGACAACGGGCTCGAGGCGCCGCCGCTGATCGGGCTGGCCGAGCCGATGCAGAACTGGATCACCCTCGACTGGATCCGCAGCCTCCTTCTGCTGAGCGCGCTGCTGCTGCTGGCCTGCTACGGCGGCGTCGTCTTCCTGTTCCGGCGCAACGACCGCGCGTCGCTGTACCTCGCGCTGGGCTCGGTGCTGCTGGCGCCGATGATCGGCGCGTTCAGCCACGACAACCTGATCATGGTCGCCCTGCCGCAGCTCAGTTTCCTGCAGATGCTGGCGCTGCAGTACATCACCGGCACCGTCGCCGTGGCTCTGGTCCTGGCCTACACCCGCGCCCTGTTCCCGAAGGAGAGCCTGGGCCCCCTCTTCTGGGTGATCATGGGGTTGTACGCCCTGTTCGTGACGGCCTACGCCGGCCTGGCGCTGATGGGCGACACCTTCGCCATGTCGCTCGTGTCGGGCATGGCGCTGTGGGTCCGCATCGCCAGCTTCCTCTACATGATCGCCGTCGTCGGGTTCGCCGCGGTCCGACGCCGCGACGGCGCGCCGGTCTTCCTGCTGGGCGTCGTCGTCGTCGTCGCCACGGCGATCTACTCCGACCTGGTGACCAACGCCGTGATCGTCGGCGTGCTCAACGGGCTGGACCTGCTGCCTCTGGGCATCCTGGTGATGCTGTTCTCCCACCTCGTGGTCCTGGCCGAGCGGTGGTCGATCTCGATGGGCGTGGCCGAGCAGCGCTCGGACGACCTGGCGCAGCTGCTGGACGTGAACAGCTCCATCACCGCCGAGATCCGGCTCGAGGCGCTGCTGACCCGGATCGTGGAGGCGGTCAGCCGCTTCATCGGCGCCGACCGGGCCACGCTGTTCCTCTACGACGCCAAGACCGACGAGCTGTGGTCGATCGCCGCCGAGGGCGTGGCCGGTCAGCAGATCCGCTTCCCCTCGGACGGTGGGCTGGCCGGTGCCTGCTTCACGTCCGGCGAGGCCATCAACATCGCCGACGCCTACGCCGACCCGCGCTTCAACCGACAGGTCGACGTGGCCACCGGCTACCGCACGACCAGCGTGCTGACGATCCCGGTGAAGGCGCGCGACGGCCGCAAGCTGGGGGTCATGCAGGCGCTGAACGCCAAGACCGGCAAGGGCTTCACCGACGCCGACATCGCCCGGATGAACGCCCTCAGCGCGCAGGCCGCCATCGCCATCGACAACGCCAAGCTCTTCGCGGAAGTGGCGTCCGAGCGGAACTACAACGAGAGCATCCTGCGCTCGATGTCGGCCGGCGTGGTCACCCTGGATCCCGAGGCCAAGGTCGCCAAGCTGAACGACACCGCCTGCCGCATCCTGGGCGTCACCCGCGAGATGCTGGAGGGGGCCGACGCGCGCACCGCGCTGGCCGTCAGCAATCCGTGGTTCATCCCCGAGTTCGAGGCCGTGGCGGCCAGCGGCCAGCCTAAGCTGCTGCTCGAGGCCGAGATCACCACCGCTCAGGGCGACAAGGTCTCGGCCAACATGAACATCGTGCCCCTGATGGCCGACGACGCGGCCGCCGGGGTGCTGGTCCTCATCGACGACATCACCGACAGCAAGCGGATGCAGGGCGCGATGCGCCGGTTCATGACGCAGAAGGTGGTGGACCAGGTGATGGGCCGCGGCGACGAGCTGCTGTTCGGCGCCGCCGTGCCCGCCAGCGTGCTGTTCGCCGACATCCGCAGCTTCACCAGCCTGGCCGAGCGCCTCGCCGCCCGCGAGGTCGTGGAGATGCTGAACGAGATCTTCACCGAGCTGTTCGAGGCCGTGGCCGGCCACGAGGGTGTGCTCGACAAGTTCATGGGCGACGGCCTGATGGCCGTCTACGGCGCCCCGCTGCCGACCGGCCAGGACCCGCTGCACGCCGTGGATTCGGCCGTGCAGATGATCCGCATGATCGGGGTGCTGAACGTCGGTCGGCCCGAGCGGGGCCTGCCGAACCTGCGCCTGGGGATCGGGATCACCTCGGGCGAGGTGATCGCCGGCACGATCGGCAGCCCCAAGCGCATGGACTATACGGTGATCGGCGACAGCGTGAACCTGGCCGCCCGCCTGCAGAGCGCCACCAAGACCTACGGGGTCGACATCATCATCGACGAGGCCACCGCCGGGCACGTCAAGGACATCCACATCCTGCGCGAGCTGGACACCATCCGGGTGCGGGGCCGCGAGCAGCCGGTCACGATCTTCCAGGTGCTGGCGGACGCCGCGGCCTGTCCGGGGCTGGAGGCCTACCGTCGCGGCCGGGCCTACCTGGCCGCCCGGCAGTGGGACGCCGCCGCAGCCGCTTTCGCCGAGGCCGTCGCCCTCGACCCGGGCGACAAGTCCGCCATGCTGATGATGGAGCGCGCCCACGCGCTGCGCGCCAATCCGCCCGCCGAGTCCTGGGACGGAGTCTGGAGCGCCGCCGACGCGGCCTGACCGATCGCCAGTGCGACGGCGCGGTTGATGTAAGGTTGACCTTACACGAGTTCGGTGTCAGGTTTACCTGACATTCGAGGAGTTCCCCATGGCTATGGATCTCGCCCATCGGCGCTATGTCACCCGCACGCTCGCCTTCATGGTTCCCTATGTCGCGATAAACATGGCCGCGATCGGGGGCGCCTTCGACGACCGGACGGCGCCCGGATCCTATCTTCTGGGTCTGGCGGTCGCCGCTCCGGTGATCGGCCAGCTGTGGGCGACCCTGGCGCTGATGCGCGACGCCGACGAGTTCGTGCGGGCCCTCACCGCCAAGCGCTTCATCCTCGCCTCCGGCGGGGCCATGGCGATCTTCACGGCCTGGGGCTTCGTCGAGGAATACGCGCGCGCCCCGCATGTGGGCGGCTATATGGTCTATCCGCTGTTCTGGCTCTGCTACGGCCTCGTCACGCCCTTCGTGCGGACCACCCGGTGAAGAACCGACTGAAGGAACTGCGCAGCGCCCGCGGCTGGACGCAGGAGGACCTGGGCAAGCGCCTGGGGGTCTCGCGTCAGGCGATCATCGCGCTGGAGAGCGACAAGCACGACCCGTCGCTGGACCTGGCCTACCGGATCGCGGCGCTGTTCGGCGAGCCCGTGGAGACGATCTTCGAGAACCCGCACGCGTAGTGGCGGGTGGATCAGTCGCCGTAGCGGGCGCGGCCCAGGGTGTGCGCCAGGGCCGAGACCCATTCGCTGGGCCGCACCTTGGTGGTGGCCTTCCACTTCTCGAAGGCCATGACGTTGTCGATCCGGCGGTCGACGAAGGCGAGCGCGGCGCCCCGGCCTGACGCCAGCCAGATCGCCAGCGCGCCGCTGACGATGCCCGAGAGGATGACGCGCTTGGTGTAGTGGTTCTCGTCGGTCGCCTCGTCGCCGGCCCAGCGCCAGAGCGCGTCGGCGGTCTCCCAGGCCAGACGCGCGGCCAATGGCGCCTGCGTCGGCAGGGCCATGAATCCCATCCAGCGGCGCACGGCCGCCTCGTCCTGGATCGCGGCGTCCAGGCGCGCCTCGACCGCGCGGCGGATCCGCTCGCGGATCTTCATGTTGTGGGGATCGCCCAGCGCGGCCAGCGCGCGCTGATCATGGCGATGCGACAGCAGGGCGGCCAGGTCGGCGGGGCCATGCGGGACCAGCAGGCCGGTCTCGCCCTCGGACATGCCCAGGGCCTGGCCGGCCTGAGCGAGCGTGCGGCGGGTCCAGCCCTGGGCCGGCGCCAGCCTCAGCATGTGGTCGAGCAGCGCCTGCTCGGTCTCTTCGGCCCATTGCTGTGCGGCGGTGGTCATAGAGCGCATTCTAACCTGCCTTTCCCACGAAGTGGGAGAGGGGGACCGCGGGCCGAGGCCGAAGGCCGTAGAGCGCGTGGTGGATAGGGCGAGCGGCCGGCAGGCGGGATAGATTCTCAACCTGCGCGGTTCAGCGGGTCGGCCCAAGATGTCGTGGAAGAGGCCTGCCCTCTCCACCGCTCGCTCTGCGGCGAGCGGTCCCCCTCTCCCACTGCGTGGGAAAGGAAGATCGTAGCGTGGACAGGCCAACCCTCTTCTGCTAATTGCCCGCCCTCAAACCCGAAGGGTAACACCTTCGGGCGATCCATTTTTGCACGCTCGCCGCCTTTTGGTGCTGTCGAGGCGGGCGGCTAGCGTAGGCAGGAGAGGCTCCTCTGGTTCAGATTTTCGTCCGCGACAACAACGTCGACCAAGCCCTTAAGGCGCTGAAGAAGAAGATGCAGCGCGAAGGCTCGTTCCGCGAAATGAAGCGGCACGTCCACTATGAAAAGCCGTCGGAAAAGCGCGCTCGCCAGAAGGCTGAAGCCGTCCGTCGCGCCCGCAAGCTGGCCCGCAAGCGCGCCCAGCGCGAAGGCCTGATCGCGGCGCCGAAGAAGCCCGCGCGCTAAAAAGGCGGCTGTCCGGGCCTAAAAGCTGGCACGGATGATGCTTATTTGAAGGGTCGCGCCACCGGTGCGGCCCTTTTTGCGTATACAGTCCAGGCGCTATCTTTCGTCGCGCCCGGCCCGCGTAAAGTGGTCCGTAAGCGGTTGGCGTCCTATCTTCGGTCCTTTCGCGCCGCCTTCATGGGAACGGTCTGCACATGAATCTCCGCAATCTGGTCATCTGGGGCGTCATCGTCGTCGTCCTGATCGGACTTTATTCCATGATGACGGGCGCCCGTGGCGGCGCCGCGGCCAACCAGGAAATCCCCTATTCGCAGATGATCGCGAAGGTGAACGCCGGCGAGGTGAAGGCCGCGATCATCGAGGGCCCGCGCGTCACGGTCACCGACCAGTCGAACCGCGACTTCCACACCACCACGCCCAACAACCAGGAAGACCTGGTCAAGCGCCTCGAGGCGCAGGGCGCGTCGATCTCGGTGAAGCCCGCCGGCGGCGGCCTGCTGACCGGCCTGCTGCTGAACGCGCTGCCGATCCTGCTGCTGATCGGCGTGTGGATCTTCTTCATGCGCCAGATGCAGGGCGGCGCGCGCGGCGCCATGGGCTTCGGCAAGTCGAAGGCCCGCCTGCTGACCGAAAACAAGAACCGCGTGACGTTCGACGACGTCGCCGGCGTGGACGAGGCCAAGGAAGAGCTGACGGAGATCGTCGACTTCCTGAAGGACCCGCAGAAGTTCCAGCGCCTGGGCGGCAAGATCCCGAAGGGCGCCCTGCTCATCGGCCCCCCGGGCACCGGCAAGACGCTGATCGCGCGCGCCGTCGCGGGCGAGGCGGGCGTGCCGTTCTTCACCATCTCGGGCTCGGACTTCGTGGAAATGTTCGTGGGCGTCGGCGCGAGCCGCGTCCGCGACATGTTCGAACAGGCGAAGAAGAACGCGCCCTGCATCATCTTCATCGACGAAATCGACGCTGTCGGTCGACATCGTGGGGCCGGACTCGGGGGCGGCAACGACGAGCGAGAGCAGACCCTGAACCAGCTGCTGGTCGAGATGGACGGCTTCGAGGCGAACGAGGGCATCATCCTGATCGCCGCCACCAACCGTCCCGACGTGCTGGACCCCGCGCTGCTGCGTCCGGGCCGCTTCGACCGCCAGGTGGTGGTGCCGAACCCCGACATCAACGGCCGCGAGCGGATCCTGCGCGTGCACATGAAGAATGTGCCGCTGGCCGCCGACGTGGACGTGAAGGTCATCGCGCGCGGCACCCCGGGGTTCTCAGGCGCCGACCTGGCCAACCTGGTCAACGAAGCCGCCCTGATGGCCGCCCGCAAGAACCGCCGCATGGTCACCATGCGCGACTTCGAGGACGCCAAGGACAAGGTCATGATGGGCGCCGAGCGACGCTCCATGGTCATGACCGAAGAGGAAAAGAAGCTGACGGCCTATCACGAGGGCGGCCACGCCCTGGTGACGCTGAACGTCCCCAACACCGACCCGGTGCACAAGGCGACGATCATCCCGCGCGGCCGCGCGCTGGGCATGGTCATGCAGCTGCCGGAACGCGACAAGTACTCGATGAGCTACCAGCAGATGACGTCGCGGCTGGCGATCCTGTTCGGCGGCCGCGTGGCCGAGGAACTGATCTTCGGCAAGGAGCACATCACCTCGGGCGCCTCGTCCGACATCAGCCAGGCCACCAAGCTGGCCCGCGCGATGGTGACGAAGTGGGGCTTCTCGGATCGCCTGGGCGCCGTGGAATACGGCGAGAACCAGGAGGAGGTGTTCCTGGGCCACTCGGTGGCGCGCAACCAGAACGTCTCGGAAGAGACCTCGAAGATCATCGACGAGGAAGTCCGCCGGCTGGTGGAGGGCGGCGAGTCCGAGGCCCGCCGCATCCTGACCGAGAAAATCGACGATCTGCACACCCTCGCCAAGGCGCTGCTGGAGTACGAAACCCTGACCGGCGACGAGATCGTGAATGCGCTGAAGGGGGTGGCCCCCAACCGCGACGAGTCGGAGTCCAAGCGCCCGACCGGCCCCGCGGTCGCGGTCCCCATCTCGCCCAAGCCCAGCGCCGAACCGGCGTAAGGCGCAGAGCCGGAACGAACGAAGGGCGGTCGCTGATGAAGCGGCCGCCCTTTTTCTTTGAACCTCGAGATCCACGAAAGGGCCCGCGCGTCCCAGTCCCGCGCAGCGGGCGACCTAACCGGAGAGGCAAGGAACCACGGACCATCACAGACCATCACGGACAGTGAAGCCGAGTGTCCGTGTTGGTCCGAGATGGTCCGTGGCCGATCCAATCAGGAGGGCGCCGCTTCGCGGCATCGGAGGCAGCCCGCCCATTCGTGTACTTCGTGGTTCTTAGCCCACGAAGATCCAGCCGTCGGTGAGGGACGACAGGGTGACCCCGACCAAGATCACCTTCCCGCCGCCGGCGATGTCGACGACGGTGTCTGCGCCGACCTGGCTGACGGTCCAGGCGCTGCCGGGTTCGAGGCGGACGCGGTCGCCTTCGGCCAGGTTGAAGTCGGTGACGCGGTCGGTTCCGGCCTCGCCGAAGCTGTTGAAGGTATCGGCGCCCGTCCCGCCCGTGGCGGTGTCGTCGCCACGGTCGCCCGACATGAAGTCATTCCCGGCGCCGCCCAGCATGAGGTCGTTCCCCTGGCCGCCGCGGACCAGGTCGGCGCCCGCGCCCCCGTCGAGCGTGTCGTCGCCCAGGTTGCCGAAGACGATGTCGTTTCCCGCGTCGCCGGCCAGCCAGTCCTGGTCTTTGCCGCCCACGACCCAGTCGTCGCCCGCGCCGCCCGCGGCGGTGTCGTCGCCCATGTTGCCGTTGATGTCGTCGAAGCCGATCCCGCCCAGGATGGTGTCGTTGCCGTCGTCGCCGCGCAGATAGTCCATGCCGTCGCCGGCCGCATCGCCGAAGTCGAGGCGGTGGATGTCGCCGTCCTGACCCACGGCGTAGAGACGGCCGCGTCCGTCGACCCCGAACGAGGTGATCTGGTCCAGGTCGCCGCCGACCACAGTGATCTGACTGTTGCGATTGAGGAAGTCGGTGGCCTGACCGCCGACCACGCGCGTGGTCCAGACGTTGCCGGTGATGTAGTCCGCGAAGACGTACAGCCCCTGGCCGCCCCCCGGGCCGTGGTAGACATAGCCGCCGGTGACGGCGAAGCCTCGGTAGAGCGGGGTCACCCGGTCGTAGTCGAGCACCGGGTTGGTCAGACCGCCCGGGTCGCTGGAGCGGACCGCGAAGCCCTCCTTGAGCGGCCAGCCGAAATTGAACCCGGAGGTCCCGGCGGGGATGACGTCGATCTCCTCGCGCAGGTTGCCGCCGACGTCGCCGATGTAGAGATCGCCCGTGGCGGCGTCGAAGCTGGGTCGCCACGGGTTGCGCAGGCCGTAGGCGAAGATCTCGTCGGCGCCGTCGCGGCCGACGAACGGGTTGCCGGCGGGGATGCCGTAGTTCTTCGCGAAGTCGGCCGGGAAGTCGTCGCGATCGACGTCGATGCGCAGGATCTTGCCCAGCAGGTTGTTGATGTCCTGGGCGTCCAAGGTCACGCCGCTCGCGGAGGAGTGGCCGTCGCCCGAGGCGATGTAGAGCATCCCGTCCGGACCGAAGCCGATCCAGCCGCCGACGTGATTGATCGAGTTGCGGTCGATGACCAGCAGAGTGTCGGTCTGAGCGCCGGCGCGATCGGCGCTCTGCCGGACATACTCCTGGATCTCGGTGTCGCCCGAAAGGTTGGTCAGATAGACGTAGAACAGGCCGTTCGCCTGGTAGTTGGGATGGAAGGCGAGGCCCAGGAGCCCCTGCTCGATCCCTGTCGCGATCGTGCCGTCCGGGAGGTCGAGGAACGGCTGGGACTGCACCGCGCCCGTGCGCGTGTCGAAGATCATGATCCGGCCGGTGTACTGCTCGACGATGAACAGCCGGTCCGGATCGCCGGGCGGCGAGACGGCGAACAGGGGGCGTGAGAGGCCGAAGGCGACCCGGACCGCGGTGATCGCGCCCGCGCCGTCGGGGTCCGCGTCGCCCGCCCCGAAGCCGTAGATCAGGTCGCCGCCCGCGCCGCCGCTGATGCTGTCTGAGCCGTCGCGTCCAAACAGCGTGTCGGCGCCGGCGGTCCCCGCCAGCGTATCGCGCGCGCCGCTTCCGACGATCTCGGGCATCCCCAACCCCCTACGCGGGCCCAACCTCGCCCCGGCGCTACCTTAGCCGCGGCGCTCCGGGGGAAACCACGAAATACACGAAATACGCGAGTGCGGCCGAGCGCTCGGAGCGCGCAGCGGGCGACCGATCCCCAGAAAGACGAGAACCACGGAACAACACGGAAAAACGGAAGGTGGGGCCGCGCTTCCGCGCCTTCCGTGTATTCCGTGGTTCTGCAATCGGGCGAGCCGCTTCGCGGCGTCGGGCCTCTACCCGGCGAAGATCCAGTCGCCGGTGAGGGTGGACATCGAGACGCCGACCAGGATGACGCGGCCGCCGCCGGTGATGTCGATGACGGTGTCGGCGCCGACCTGGCTGACCGTCCAGGCGCTGCCGGGTTCGAGGCGGACGCGGTCGCCCTCGGCCCGGCTGAAGTCGGTGATGCGGTCGGTCCCGGCGGTCCCGAAGCTGTTGAAGATGTCGGCGCCCGCGCCGCCCGACATCGTGTCCTCGCCCAGGTCGCCGGAGAGGAAGTCGTTTCCGGCGCCGCCGGCCAGCAGGTCGTCGCCCTGGCCGCCGCGGACGAGGTCGGCGCCGGTCCCGCCGTCGCAGGTGTCGGCGCCGAGGTTGCCGTAGACGATGTCGTCGCCCTCGTCGCCGGTGAGGCGGTCGTTGTCCTTGCCGCCCACCACCCAGTCGCCGCCCTGGCCGCCCGAGACGGTGTCGTTGCCCATGTTGCCGTGGACGTCGTCGAAGCCGAACCCGCCATGGATGACGTCGTCGCCATCCTCCCCGCGCAGGTAGTCCATGCCGTCGCCGGCGGTGGCGCGGGGGCTGAGGCGATGGATGTCGCCGTCCAGGCCGATCAGGTAGAGCCGGCCCTGGCCGTCGACGGCGAACGAGGCGATCTGGTCGATGTCGCCGCCGCCCGAGACCGCCAGCTGGGCGTTGCGGTTCAGGAAGTCCTGCGCCTGGCCGCCCGGCGCGTACGACACGCTCCACAGATTGGCGCTGCCGAAGTCGCCGAAGACGTACAGCCCGTCCATGCCGCCGGGGCCGTGATAGACATAGCCGCCGGTCACCGAGACGCCGCTGAATTGGGGCGTGGCGCGGTCGTACTCCAGGATCGGATCGGTCAGGCCGGCGGGCGGATTGCCGGAGAACGTCTGGAACCCTTCCTTGAACTTCCAGCCCAGGTTCAGGCCGCCCACGCCGGCGGGGATCACGTCGATCTCCTCGCGCGCGCCCTGGCCGACGTCGCCGATCCAGAGATTGCCGGTGGCCGTGTCGAAGCTCATCCGCCAGGGATTGCGCAGGCCGACGAGCCAGACCTCATCCGCGCCCGGCGCAGCCCCGGCGAAGGGGTTGTTCGCCGGAATGGCGTAGTTGCGCGCCGGGTCGTTCGGGAAACCGTCCGAATTGACGTCGATGCGCAGGACCTTGCCCAGCAGGCTGCTCGTGTTCTGGGCGTTGTTCTGAGGGTCGCCGCCCGAGCCGCCGTCGCCCGAGGCGATGTAGAGGAAGCCGTCGGGGCCGAAGCCGATCCAGCCGCCGTTGTGATTGGCGAACGGCTGGTCGAAGCCGAGGATCAGTCGGCCTGATGCGGCGTCGGCGTGGTCGGCGTCGGCGCGGCGGTACTCGCGCACCTCGGTGTCGCCGGCGGCGTTGGTGAGGTTGACGTAGAAGAGGCCGTTCGTGGCGTAGTTGGGGTGGAAGGCTAGGCCCAGCAGACCCTGTTCGCCACCTGCGGCCAGGCTGTTGTCGGGCAGGTCGAGGAAGCTGTCGCCGTTCAGCTGGCCCGAGTTCAGGTCGAGAATACGGATGCGCCCAGTGTGCTGCTCCACGATGAACAGGCGGTCCGGGTCGCCGGGCGGGCTGGCGGCGAACAGGGGGCTGGAGAGGCCCGAGGCCACCCGGACCGCGTCGATCAGCTCCGAGCCGGCGCTCAGGTCGCCGGTGGAGTGGCCGTAGATCGTGTCGTTCCCCGCGCCGCCGAACACGCTGTCCGAGCCGTCGCGGCCGGACAGCACATCGGCGCCGGCCGATCCGTTCAGCGTGTCGCGCGCGCTTGTGCCGATGACGTCCGCCATGATCCCTCCCGACGTTTCCAACCGCTACGGTCGCAACTATGACTTCGGCGAGGCCCCATGAGTTCCACAACGCTGCAACGCCCGCGAGTCATGGGGATCGTGAATGCGACCCCCGACAGCTTTTCCGACGGCGGCCGGTTCCTGGACCCGGCGGCGGCGCTGGCCCATGCGCGGCGGTTGATCGCCGAGGGCGCCGACATCCTGGATGTGGGCGCGGAGTCGACCCGGCCGGGGGCCGAGCCGGTGGACGCCGAGGTCGAGATCCAGCGGCTGGTTCCGCTAATCACGGCGATCCGCGCCGAGAGCGTCATCCCGATCTCGGTAGACACGATGAAGCCCGACGTGGCCCGGGCGGCGGTGGCGGCCGGGGCCTCGATCTGGAACGACGTGACGGCGCTGCGGCACGCGGCCGACAGCCTGCAGACCGCGGCGGAGCTGGGCTGCGAGGTGGTGCTGATGCACATGCAGGGCGAGCCGCGGACCATGCAGGCCGAGCCCCACTATGACGACGTGGTGGCCGAGGTCGCGGCGTTCCTCGCGGCGCGGGCCGAGGCGGCGATGGCGGCGGGTGTGGCGCGCGATTTGATCTGGCTGGATCCGGGCATCGGCTTCGGCAAGCACATGCTGCGCCACAACCTGCCGCTGATGGCCGGGCTGGACCGGATCGTGGCGCTGGGCTTCCCGGTGCTGCTGGGGGCCAGCCGCAAGGCGTTCATCGGGGCGCTGTCAAGCGGCGCGGACGCCGACCATCGCCTGGGCGGCTCGATCGCGGCGGCGCTGGCGGGAGCGTCGGCGGGCGTCGCAGCGGTACGGGTCCACGACGTCGCCGAGACGGTCCAGGCGTTGAACGTGCAGGCGGCGATCGCAGGCGCGCGCGGCTAGCTCCCCTTCACCCGCGGGTGGTCGCGCCAGGCGGGCAGGGTCGCCATGTAGGCCAGGGTGTCGCGTTCGGCGGCGGCGCGGTCGCCGCCGTTCTCGCCAAGCTGCCAGTCGACCATGCGGGAAAAGCGGGTGTCGAAGTCCTGGAGCCTGCCGGTCTCGTCCACGCAGTACTGGCAGTAGCGGCCGTTCTCGATGGGCATGCCGCAGCTTTCGCAGTCGTGCATCAGGGTCTCTCCGTCTTGAGGGCGGCGACCAGGTCGCCGAGCAGGTCGATGAGGAGCGCCTGGCGATCGGGCGGCAGGCGGGTGGCGACGCGGGCCAGGTGGTCGCGGTCCAGCGCGTACATCTCGCGGGCCTGGACCTGGCGGCCGTGGGGCGTGAGCCAGATCAGGGCGCGGCGGCCGTCGGCGGGATCGGCCTCGCGGCGGACCAGGTCCTTGGCCTCCAGGTGGTCGACCATCTCGCTGAGGGTCGAGGGCGCGCGGTCCAGGTGGCGGCTGAGTTCGGTGAGCGTCATCGGCCCGGCCTCGGCCAGGTGCAGCAGGAAGGCCGCGGTCTCACGGGTGAGCTGCTCGCGCTTGTCGCGCACCCGGCGCACGGCGTGCAGGTAGATGTCCTGATGCGCCTGAGCCAGCGCCGTGGCGAAGGTGTCTGCGTCCATGGGCCGGACGTTGGCGGTGAAGCGATCCTTCGTAAATCCCGATGCAATCGGCGGACGGAGGCGGTACGTCAGGGGCATGACAGCCCTGGGTCGAGTCCTGATCATCGCCGGTTCCGACAGCGGGGGCGGCGCCGGTATCCAGGCCGACATCAAGACCGTCACCGCGCTGGGCGGCTATGCGGCCACGGCGCTCACGGCGGTCACGGTGCAGAACACGCTGGGCGTCACGGGCGTCCACACAGTTCCGCGCAACGTCATCGCCGCCCAGGCGCACGCGGTGCTGTCCGACATCGGCGCCGACGCCATCAAGACGGGTATGTTGGGCGACGTGGCGACGGTCGAGCTGGTGGCCGAGATCCTGGACGAGACGGTCGCGCCGGCGGTGATCGACCCGGTGATGGTGGCCAAGGGCGGCGCGTCGCTGCTGGCTCAGGCGGCGGTGGCGGCGGTGCGCGATCGGCTGGTGCGGCGCGCGGCCCTGCTCACCCCCAACGCGCCCGAGGCCGAGGCGCTGACCGGACTGGAGGTGGCGACGACCGACGACCTGCGCCGGGCGGGTGAAGCGCTGCTGGAGGCGGGGGCTCGGGCGGTGCTCATGAAGGGCGGCCACGTGCCCGGCGACCGGGTGGTCGACATCCTCATGACGCACGACGGCGAGACGGTGTTCGAAGGCGAACGGATCGACAGTCGCCATACGCACGGCACCGGCTGCACCCTGGCCTCGGCCTGCGCGGTCGGGTTGGCGCAGGGGCTGCCGCTGACGGCGGCGGTGGCGCGGGCCTGGGACTATGTGCACGAGGCGATGCTGCGGGCGCCGGGCTTCGGCGCGGGCCATGGGCCCCTGGACCACGGCTGGCCGCTGCGAGGCAAGGCATGAGCGAAGCGCGGCTGGAGGCGATCCTGCGGCGGTCCGAACCGCTGATGCAGGTGCTGCGCACGCTGGTCCGGCTGGACCCGCCCGACTGGCTGGTCTTCTCGGGCGCGGTCTACCAGCGGGTGCTGAACGACCTCACCGGCCGGCCGCTGGACTACGGCATCAAGGACTATGACGTCGGCTACTTCGATGGCTCGGATATCTCGTACGAGGCCGAGGACGTGGTCATCCAACGGGTGGCCGCCGCCTTCGACCCGCCGCTTCGCGAGATGGTCGAGGTGCGCAACCAGGCCCGGGTGCACGTCTGGTTCCAGGACCATTTCAACGAGCCCTACGACCCGCTGTCCTGCAGCGCCGAGGCGCTGGGCCGGTTCGTGAGTCCGCTGTTCGCGGTGGGTGTGAAGCTGGACGCCGCCGACCGGATGACCGTCCACGCGCCGTTCGGGCTGGACGACCTGTTCGCCATGACCCTGCGGCCGAACCCCGACCGCCGCAGCCCGAACTACGAAAAGATCGCCGCCGCCGCCAAGGCCCGCTGGCCCGAGATCACGGTGCTGGGTTAGCGGCTGTAGACGTCGGGGTCGCGGATCTCCATCCAGTTCTCGACCTTGGTGAGTTCGGTGAAGCCGAACTGGCGATAGAGACCATGGGCGTCGCGGGTGGCCAGGTGCAGGCGGCGAAAGCCCTGCAGATCGGGATGGGCCCGGATGTAAGCCATCATCATCTTGCCCAGGCCCGCGCCGCGATAGGCCGGGTCGACGAAGACGTCGCAGACCCAGCCGAAGGTGGCCCGGTCGGTCACCACGCGCGCCATGGCCGCCATCTGCCCGTCCGGAGCGAAGGCGCCGACCGTCAGGCTGCCCGCGCAGGCCCTGGCGAACGTCTCGAACGGGATGCCCTGGGCCCAATAGCTCTGGCCGCCGATCCAGCCGTGGGCGCGGACGAGGTCGAAGCGGGCCGGGTCGTCGCTGAGCGTGAAGCCGGCTTCGGTGGTCTGGTGGGGCATGGTCGTGGGTCCGTGTCGCGGGAACTGGCCCTTGCCGCCCGGCGCCTGCGGCCGCAAGGACCACTTCGCTGAACCGGGACCGATCCAATGCGCCAGTGGACCATCGACGCCTTCGCCGCCCAACCATTCCGCGGCAATCCTGCCTGCGTGGTCGAGCCCCTTGCGGCCTGGCCGCAGGACGCCTGGATGCAGGCGTTGGCCGCTGAGAACAACCAGGCGGAAACGGCCTTCCTGCTGCGGACGGCCGATCCGGCGCGGTTCGGGCTGCGCTGGTTCACGCCGATGCTGGAAGTGCCCCTGTGCGGGCACGCGACGCTGGCCAGCGCGCACGTGCTGTTCGCGGAGCTGGGGGTCGCGGCCGGCGAGATCACCTTCGACACGAAGTCGGGCCCGCTGGTCGTGCGGCGCCGGGGCGAAGGCTACGAGATGAACTTCCCGTCCCAGCCGCCGGTTCGCATCGACGTCCCGGCGGGGCTGGCCGAGGCGCTGGGCGCCGCACCCGACGAGGTGTGGGCGTCGGCCTACCTCGTGGCGCTCTACAACGATCCCGCCGTCATCCGCAGCCTCAAGCCCGACCTGGTCGCCCTGAACACGGTCTCCAGCGGGGCGACGGGCGGGCGGGGCAATGTGGGCGTGGCCGCGATCGCCGCGGCAGGGGCAGGCCACGATGTGGTCGACCGGTTCTTCGCGCCGGGCTCGGGCATCCCGGAGGACCCGACGACAGGGTCGCTCCATTGCATTCTGGCGCCGCTCTACGCCGACAAGCTGGGGCGGCCGGCGGTGACCTTCCATCAGGCCTATCCCGGCCGGGGCGGCGACCTGGAGTGCGAGGTGCAGGGCGACCGGGTGCTGATCCGGGGCCGGGCTCTCACGGTCGTCGAGAGCATCCTTCGCCTCTGAACACGGAAACGCCCCCGAAGCCGGGGCTCCGGGGGCGTCCCATACTCAGCCGAACGTCGGCTGGGCTCGGTTAGCGCCGATAGGCGTAGTCGTTGTCGCGCGCCTGGGCGTAGACCCGCTGTTCCAGGCCGTCGAGGCGACGGTCGAGGTCGACGACTTCCCAGCGGGTCAGACCGTTCCGCTCATAGCGGTTCTGCAGCCGCTCGATGTCGTTCAGCTGTTCGCTGAGACGAATGGCTTCGCGGCGCGTCAGGGCGCCCGTCTGCGCGTTGCGCTCGATGCGGCGGTCGATGCGGTGACGACGCTGGTCGAAGTTGACCTGGCCGCCGCGTTCCCACCGGTCGCGCTGGTCGTAGCGCCCATCGCCGCGATGTTCATAGCGATCCCCGCGGTCATAGTCGCGGTAGGGCTGGGCGGCGACAGGGGCGGCGGCCGTCACGGCGGCGACGGCGGCCAGGGTGGCCATCAGAGTCTTCATATCTGGTCCTCCAGAACCGTGTCGGCCTTTCCCAGAGAGTTGGGGTTCGGCCTTCAGTGAGGGCAGAAGAACACTTTCAGGCTGAAACGGTTCTGAGCCCCGCGGTCGGGCGAGGTTCATCTACGTGACGCGATTGTCAGGACGCGCGGAGCGCGCTCAGGCCGCCGAGGAGGTTTGCGCGGCGGGGGCGACGCCGTCGGTGGCGGCGGCGTTCAGGACCGCCGAGATCGCGTCGTACAGCTTGGCGATCTCGATCGGCTTGGCCACGTGGGCGTCCATGCCGACGGCCAGGTACTCCTCGACCTGATGGGTCAGGGCGTTGGCGGTCAGCGCCACGATCGGTGTGCGGCGGCGCCCGATGGTCCGCTCCTGCTCGCGGATCGTCGAGGCGGCGGTGATGCCGTCCATCACCGGCATCTGGATGTCCATCAGGATCAGGTCGTAGGCGCCGGTGCGCCAGGCTTCGACCGCTTCCTTGCCGTCGGGAACGATGTCGACCTCGATCCCGAGCGACCCCAGGACGGCGGCCAGCACCTGCTGATTGGTGGGATTGTCTTCGGCGGCCAGGATGCGCAGGTCGCCGTCGTCCGCGGCCTGGGCGGTCTCGGCCGCCTGCACCGAGGCGGGCCGGCCGCGCGGCAGGGGCAGTTCGACGATGAAGGTCGAGCCGACGCCTTCCAGGCTCTCCACGTCGATGGAGCCGCCCATCATCTGGGTGAGCTCGCGGCAGATCGCGAGCCCCAGGCCCGTGCCGCCGAAGCGACGGGTGGCCGAGTTGTCGGCCTGGGTGAACTTCTCGAACAGGGTGGGCAGCTTTTCCGGCGAGATGCCGACGCCCGAGTCGCGGACCACGATCTTGAGGGCCCCTGCGGTCCCGACATCGACCAGCGCGCTGACCTCGCCGTGCGGGGTGAACTTGACCGCGTTGGACAGCAGGTTTCCGACGATCTGGCGCAGGCGGTCGGCGTCGCCGCGCCACCAGCCCCGGGCCTGATCGGTGACCTGGACGTCGAAGGTGAGCCCTTTGGCGCGGGCCATGATCTCGAAATTCTCGCGCGCCTGGGCGACGGCGAGTTCGACGTCGAAGTCCTCTTCGAAGAGGGTGAGCTTGCCGGCCTCGATCTTCGACAGGTCGAGCACGTCGTTCAGCACGGCCAGCAGAAGGCCGCCGGAGCGTCGGATGACGTCCAGGCGGTCGCGCTGCACCTGGTCCAGCTGGCCCAGCGCCATCACCTCGGCCATCGCCAGGACGCCGTTCAGCGGCGTGCGGATTTCGTGGCTCATGTTGGCGAGGAACTGGGTCTTCAGGACGTTGGCGGCGTTGGCCTCGTCGCGCGCCACTTCCAGGTCGCGCATGGCCAGGATCAGGTCGTCCTCGCGCTCGGCCAGCTTGGCCAGCAGGTGGTTGAAGCTTTCGGTCAGGCTCTTGAACAGGTCGTCCGAGGCGTCGACCGCGACGGGGGTGAAGCTGCCGCCGGCCGCGACCTCATGCATCGCCTGTGAAAGGCTCTGGACCGGCTTGATCACCCGGTGCGCCAGGCTGCGCGCCAGGAACAACGCCACGCCCACGCCGCCGAACAGCAGCACGAAGGTGAGCGCGATGAACTGCGGCAGCATCGGCGTCAGCGACGGCTGCTCGACCGTGATCACGAGGTGACCGATGGTCTTGCCCTGGTGGACGACCGGCTGGTCGATGGTCTCGACCGAGGCGCTCGGCCGGTCGGTGAGGCGGAAGCCTGCCAGCTGGCGGCCGTTCGCGTCGATGAGACGGACGGTGCGCACATCCTTGCTGATCTTTACGGCCTCGAGGTCCCGGGCGAGGTCGCTCGTGCGCGCGGAGGTCATTGAGGGCGCCGCGATCTGGGCGGCGATCACCGCCAGTTCCTCGTGGAACCGGTGCGACTGGGTGCGGGCGACGGCCCACTGCTGCAGCATGAAGGTGAGACAGGCGGCCACCAGGACCACGACGGTCGTCACAAGGCCGACGCCGGCCACGCGAGCGTGGAACGTCGCCGTCGGCGCAGACGCCCTCGGCGCCTCGTCTTCGAGGTGGTCCCCCAATAGGCCCATGCGCAAACCGATAGCGCCGAAGTTGCTAACGCTTCGCTTCCAAGACCGATCTCAACCCTGAATGGTCCCCCTACAACTGTGGCTTTGGCGCCACGATACAACCCGCCACGGGAAGAAATATGGTTAACAACTCATGAGTCAGTTGCGTGCGCGGTAACCTTTGCTTTACCTTAACGGGTGTCGGGTTCTCTCAAGGGGTGTATCCACATGGACAAGATTTTTGTGGCCAAGCGCGTGGCCAAGAAGCTCTTCGAAACCGAAGCGGCGGTCGACAGCGCGATGGTCGAAGCGTCCGAGCTGATGAGCGAAATGCTCAAGGCTCGTAAGGACGTGAATACCTCGCTGGTGTTCGCCGACGACGTGCAAGTGAAGATGATGGAAGCTCTCAAGGCGCTGAGCGAAGCTCGCACCGCCATGGTGGCTGTCCACACCGAGCTCAACGACGCGAAGCTCCGCCTTGGCATCCGCACGAAGATGGACTTCGAGAACAAGCCGGCCGAAGGCGCCGCGCGCGAGCAGACGGTGATGCGGGACGTCGGCTGACCGACCGCTGATCGGTCAGTTTCTGACTGATCGTTGCAATAGATTAACTGGTTGGGCGCCTCTAATCCTGATTAGGGGCGCTCAATCATGTTTGATCTGCGGCTGATCCTGAATACGTTTGCGATCCTGTGCTGCCTCTTCGCATTGTGGAAGGGCGGCCGGGCCGAACGCATGGGCGCGCTCGCCGTGCTCGCGAACGTCGTGATCGGCCAGACCGGCCATCTGGTCGCGCCCGCCCTCAATGACCAGATCCGCCTCGTCAACGACGGCCTGACCGCGCTGCTGCTGCTGGGCGTCACGGTGCGCTACGGCGCGCTCTGGATGGGCGGCGTGATGCTGTTCTATGCGGCGCAGTTCGCCATGCACTCGTTCTACATCGTGACCGAGCGGAAGCCGGACTTCCTGCGCGCCCTGATCAACAACGTGGACTACCTGGGCATTGTCTCGTGCCTGATCATCGGCACGATCGTGGCCTGGCGTCGGCGCGTCGTGAACCGTCGGAAGAGCGCCAGCCTGTCATCCACAGCACCCTGAGTTCTCAGGTCGCCGGGACGCGTCGCGGCGACATCGTCGCCAGCCCGACGCCGACGAGGATCAGCCCCAGCGCCACGAACGCCGGCCACCCCGGCCGCTCGCCCAGGGCGGCCATCCCGAGGCCGGTGGCGATGCAAGGCGCCAGGTAGATCGACATCGACATGAACAGCGGTCCCCGCCGCTGGACCAGGAACACGTAGCCGATGTTGGACAGGCCGGTGGAGATCGCGCCCAGGGTCAGCACGGCGATCAGCGACGGCGCCGGGATCGGCCAGGCCGGCGGCGGCTCGAATGCGACCGCAAGGCCCAGCGCGGTGACGAAGGCCCAGGCGCACATCAGGAACGCGCCGACCGTCGGGGTGACGTAGGGCGCCGTGCGGGTGGCCACGTTCGCGATCGCATAGAGGAACGCGCCGAAGAGCGCCGCCGCCAGGGCCATCGCCTCCACCGACGCGCCCTCGACCAGGCGGGGAGCGACCAGGGTCGTGAGGCCGGCGAAGCCGACGGCGATCCCCAGCGTCTTGCGCACGGTCAGCCGGTCGCCCGCCAGGAACATGTGGGCCAGCAGGCCGGTGAAGATGGGCGAGGCGCCGTTGCAGATAGCCACCACGGCGCTGGGCGTGCGCTGGGACGCGAAGGCGAAGAAGCCCAGCGGGATGGCCATGCCGACCGCGCCCAGGAACAGATAGGTCCGCCAGGCCGGATGGCGCAGCGGCGGCGGTCGCTGGCCCTGCAGCAGCATGGCGGCCGCCAGGGTAAGCGTCGCCACGCCGGTTCGAATCGCCGAGGTCCACAGCGGGTCGATGTGCTGGGTCGCGACCTTCAGGAAGGCGAAGCCGGAGCCCCAGATGGCCACCAGCAGGGCCATCACCACCCAGTCGAACGCCCGCGATTGCATAGCGGCGCTTGGATCACATCGTCGCAGCGAGGGCCACCCCGCGCCCTCGGCGACAGGCCCTCGACTAGCCCAGCTTCAGGCCTCGTTAGGAAAGTTTTTCTTGCGCCGCAGCGCAAACCGAGGCTCTTGGCCCGCGGGCCACGCCCCCCCAACGGGGCGCTGCTCATCTGCAAGGATGGGAGACATCGCTATGAATACCCCGCCGAAGCCGGCCATGCGCCCGGCTCGTCCCGAGTTCTCTTCCGGCCCATGCGCCAAGAGACCCGGCTGGACCCCCGAAAACCTCAGCAACGCCGTCCTTGGCCGCTCGCATCGCTCGAAGCTGGGCAAGGCGCGCCTCAAGGACGCCATCGACCGCACGCGCGCCGTGCTGCAGGTCCCGGACGACTTCCACGTCGGCATCGTGGCCGGCTCGGACACCGGCGCCGTCGAGATGGCGCTGTGGTCGATGCTGGGTCCCAAGCCGGTCCAGCTGCTGGCGTTCGAAAGCTTCGGCAAGGACTGGGTGACCGACGTCACCAAGCAACTGAAGATCGACGCCGAGGTGCTCTCGGCGCCCTACGGCCAGCTGCCCGACCTGACCAAGGTGCGCAAGGATGCGGACCTGGTCTTCACCTGGAACGGCACGACGTCGGGCGTCCGCGTCCCGAACGCCGACTTCATCGCGGCCGACCGCGAGGGAATCACGATCTGCGACGCCACCTCGGCGGCGTTCGCCCAACAGCTCGACTGGGCCAAGCTCGATGTGGTGACCTTCTCCTGGCAGAAGGCCCTCGGCGGCGAAGGCGCGCACGGTGTCCTGATCCTGGGTCCCCGCGCGGTGGCCCGGCTCGAAAGCCACACACCGGCCTGGCCGATGCCGAAGCTGTTCCGCATGACCAAGAACGGCAAGGTGGACCTCGAGATCTTCGCGGGCGCCACCATCAACACGCCGTCCATGCTGTGCGTGGAAGACGCCATCGACGCGCTGCGCTGGGCCGACACCATCGGCGGCCTGCCGGAAATGCAGCGTCGGGCCGACGCCAACCTGGCGGTCCTCGCCGACTGGGTCGCCAAGACCCCGTGGGTGGACTTCCTGGCCCAAGACCCGGCCACCCGCTCGAACACCTCGGTGTGCCTGAAGGTGGTCGACGCCCAGGTCGCCGCGCTTCCGGACGACGCCCAGGCCGACTTCGCCAAGAAGCTGGCCGCGCTGTTGGAGAAGGAGGGCGTCGCCCTCGACATCGGCGGCTACCGCGACGCCCCTCCGGGCCTGCGGATCTGGTGCGGCGCCACGGTGGAGACGTCCGACGTGGACGCGCTCACGCCCTGGCTCGACTGGGCCTTCGCCTCGGTCCTCGCCGACCTGCAAGCCGCCTGACCCATTGCTCCCTTCCCCCTTGCGGGGAAGGGCTGGGGATGGGGGTGAAACACCCGCCTGTCCCCGCTCGCACCCCCACCCCCAACCCCTCCCCGCAAGGGGGAGGGGAGATGGAGCCCCGATATGCCCCGCGTTCTCATCGCTGACAGCCTCAGCCCCGCCGCCGTCGACATCTTCAAGCAGCGCGGCATCGACACCGACATCAAGACCGGCCTCTCGAAGGACGAGCTGATCGCCGTCATCGGCGACTACGACGGCCTGGTCGTCCGCTCGGACACCAAGCCCAACAAGGACGTCATCGCCGCGGCCAAGAAGCTGAAAGTGATCGGCCGCGCCGGCATCGGCGTCGACAACATCGACATTCCGGCCGCCACCGCCGCCGGCGTGGTGGTGATGAACACCCCGTTCGGCAACTCGATCACCACGGCCGAGCACGCCATCGCCATGATGTTCGCCCTGGCCCGCCAGATGCCCGCGGCCGACGCCTCCACCCAGGCCGGCAAGTGGGAAAAGAGCCGCTTCATGGGCGTCGAGCTCTACGCCAAGACCCTGGGCCTGATCGGCGCCGGCAACATCGGCGGCATCGTCGCCGACCGGGCGTTGGGCCTGAAAATGAAGGTGGTGGCCTACGACCCGTTCCTGTCGCCCGAGCGCGCGGTGGAGATGGGCGTGGAGAAGGTCGAGCTGGACGAGCTGCTGGCCCGCGCCGACTTCATCACCCTGCACACGCCGCTGACCGACAAGACCCGCAACATCCTGTCGGGCGAGAACCTGGCCAAGACGAAGAAGGGCGTGATGATCGTCAACTGCGCCCGCGGCGGCCTGGTGGACGAGGCGGCCCTGCGCGCCGGCCTGGAGAGCGGCCATATCGGGGCTGCGGGCTTCGACGTGTTCTCGTCGGAACCGGCCAAGGAGAACGTGCTGTTCGGCGCGCCCAACTTCGTGGCCACGCCCCACCTGGGCGCCTCGACCAACGAGGCCCAGGAGAACGTGGCGTTGCAGGTGGCCGAGCAGATCAGCGACTACCTGCTGACCGGCGCGGTGACGAACGCGCTGAACAGCCCCTCGGTCACCGCCGAGGAAGCCCCGCGCCTGAAGCCCTTCGTGGCCCTGGCCGAGAAGCTGGGCGCCCTGGCCGGCCAGATGCTGGACTATGGGATCAAGGCCGTGGACATCGCCTTCGAGGGCGAGGTCTCGAAGCTCAACACCAAGCCGATGAGCGCCGCGGCGCTGGCCGGCGTGATGCGGCCCATGCTGGCCGAGATCAACATGGTCTCGGCGCCGGCGGTGGCGAAGGAGCGGGGCATCACCGTCTCGGAGAGCCGCCAGGAGAGCTCGCCGATCTATGACAGCCTGATGCGGATCACGGTCACC
Source organism: Phenylobacterium sp. (assembly GCF_965284355.1). Taxonomy (NCBI): domain Bacteria; kingdom Pseudomonadati; phylum Pseudomonadota; class Alphaproteobacteria; order Caulobacterales; family Caulobacteraceae; genus Phenylobacterium; species Phenylobacterium sp. The sequence goes on from NZ_OZ260078.1 coordinate 2,944,073, forward strand.
ACCGAAAAGGGCAAGCGCTCGTTCGCCGGCACGGTGATGGCGGGCGCCCCGCGCATCGTCGAGGTCAAGGGCATGGAGCTCGACGCCCCGTTCCTGCCGCGGATGCTCTACGTCAACAACCTGGACAAGCCGGGCTTCATCGGCGCGCTGGGTGGCCTGCTGGGCGAGGCGGGCGTGAACATCGCCACGTTCAACCTGGGCCGCATCGACGCCGGCGACGACGCGATCGCGCTGGTGGGTATCGACCACGAGCCGGACGCCAAGCTGCTGGCCAAGATCCAGGCCCTGCCGCACGTGAAGGAAGCGCGCGCGCTGAGCTTCTGACCCGGATAGCCGGCGTGAGCCTCGCGCTTGCGCCGGCTACCTCAAGCGGCGGCTTCCGCCCCGTCGCTGTCGCGGCCGACCCATCGGGAGAGGCACGCGTGCAGCGCCTCCAGGCTGATCGGCTTCTCCACGCTGTCGACCATGCCCGCGGCTTGCATCCGCGCCACCTGCTCGGGCAGCACGTCGGCGCTCATGGCGATGATCGGCGTGCGGCCGACCGGTCCGTCGAGAGCCCGGATCGCCCGCGTGGCCGCCAGACCGTCCAGGCCCGGCATGTGCACGTCCATCAGGATGGCGTCGTAGCGCTTCAGGCGCGCGGCATCGACGGCCTCGAGTCCGTCGCAGGCGACATCGACCGCGCACCCCAGCATGGTCAGGACGGCGACCCCCAGGTCGCGGTTCATGGGGTGGTCGTCGACCAGCAGGATCTGGGCCGCGGGCAGGACGTCGCCGGGCTGTTCGGCTTCGGACAACGCCGGGGCCTGCGCGCGCGGCAGACTGACGTCCATCCAGAACTCGGAGCCTTCGCCGGGCGCGGAGATGACGCCGACCCGGCCGCCCATCGCCTCGACCAACCCCTTGCAGATGGCGAGGCCCAGGCCGGTGCCGCCGTGCGTCCGGCTGATCGAACTGTCCACCTGCTGGAAGCGGTCGAACAGGGTGGGCTGCGCGGCGGGGGCGATCCCCACCCCGGTGTCCACGACCGCGATGCGGACGCGATCGGACGGCCCTTCGGGCTGGATGTCGAGCTTCAGGGTGACGCCGCCGCGGTCGGTGAACTTCACCGCGTTGTTGAGGAAGTTGAGCAGCACCTGACACAGGCGGTGGTCGTCGCAGACATGCGCCCCATCCGCCGGGCCGGTGACCACCATGTCGAGCGCCAGGCCCTTCCGCTCGGCCGACTCGGCCACGATGGCCAAGGCGTCGCGGCACACGGTCGCCAGGTGGGTCGGCTTGGGATCCAGTGAGATGCGGCCGGCCTCGACCTTGGAGAAGTCCAGGATGTCGTTGACGACCGTCAGCAGCGCGTCGCCCGAACGGCGGATCACGCCCACCTGCTGGCGGGCGGTCTCGGGCAGGTCGGCGCGCTCGAGCACCTGGGCGAAGCCGATGATCGAGTTCAGGGGCGTGCGGATCTCGTGGCTCATGGTGGCCAGGAAATCGGTCTTGGACACCGAGGCGGCCTGGGCCCGGTCGCGCGCGCGGCGGTCGCTGCGGGCGCGGTAGGTGAGAATGGCGCGCAGGCGTTGCTGATGGGTGGCCATCAGGCCGGTGATGAGGCCGGTGGCGAACACCATGGCCAGGTAGAGCTGGATCATGTTGATCCGTCCACCGAGGGTCTGGTTCCCGCTGATCAGCGCGGGCGCGCCCAGAACGACGGTGGACAGCACGATGGTGGCGATCAGGACCATCGCCAGGGTGACGGCGCGGGGACCGAGGCGCAGCCCCACAACCGTGATGATCGGGAACATCCCCAGCAACGCCAGCCCGGCGAATTGCGTCGAGATCAGGCCGCCCACGCCAACCATCAGGATGATCGCGGCGAACGGTTCCCACGACCCGGCCCGGACGTTGGCCGGCGCGGCGCGCTGGCCCAGCAGCAGTATGGCCGGCAGCATGAGCGACATGCCCAGGAATTTGGCCGCAAGGCGGCTCAGGGCCATGGCCAGCGGAAACTCGCCGCTCATCGCCATGACGACCAGGCTCAGGACCAGCGTGCCCGCCACCAGCATCGGCAAGAGAGCTATGAAGATCAGGCGCGCGAAGCGCCCCGGCGTGGTGAGGCGCACGGCATTGAGACGGCGCGCCAGTGTGACCACGACGACGGCCTCGATGGTGTTCAGCAACGAGAAGGCCAACGCCTCGAAGGCGGAATAGGAGAAGGCGAACACGATCGCGGACTGGATCGCGAACCCCGCGGCGAGGCACGCGGGCGTCCAGCGGCGGGGCAACAGCAGGACGGCGCCGATAACGAAGGCGTTCGCCGTCCAGATCGTGTCGACGCCGCCCGCCTGCTCGCGCAGTACGTTCGTGAGCCACAGGTTCAGCACGTAGCCGAGGCAGAGGACAGCCGCGACCAGGACCGGCGCCGGGCGCCTGTCTGCCTGTCGCACCTGTTCTGCCGCGACGCTTTGCATGGCGTAACGCTAGTCGCCGAGGGCGAATTAAGCCTTAAGGCGGCGACATCCCGTCGGTCCGGCCGCCGGCGGCGTTGCAGCGGTCAGGCGACGATCGGTGCGGATGGCGATGGCCATGGATCCTCCCGGCCAGTTCAGTCGCCCGACGAGGATGCGCGTCTGGCCCCGCTGCTCCCCTTGTCAGGAGCTTAGGATCATACCGAGCTTTCGGTCAATTGCCCTGGGGTCAATGGAAATCCCGGCTGCGAATGAGCCGGCCCGTGACGTTCGAACGGGCGCTGATTTCGGCGCCGTCCTCGCGCAGTTTCGAGAGCCGGCCCGAGAGGTCCTCGAACCGTTCGGCCACCACGTGGACCACGCCCTCGACGCTCTGCACCTGACCATGGACGACCAGGAACGACGAGGTCATCACCAGCCGCCGGTTGGCCTCGAAGACGTCGCGCCAGACGACGATGTTGGCGATGCCGGTCTCGTCCTCCAGGGTCATGAAGGTGACCCCCTTGGCGGTGCCCGGCCGCTGGCGCACCAGCACCAGCCCCGCCACCGCCAGCCTGCGCTTGTCGCGCGCCGTCTTCAGCGCCACGCAGGGCACGACCCCCTGTTGCGCCAGGGCCTCGCGGAAGAAGTCCACGGGATGGGCCCGCAGCGACAGGCTGGTGGTGCGGTAGTCCTCGGCCACGCCTTGCGACGCGCTCATGAACGGCAGCTGGACCTGGGTCTCCTTCGTCTTCTGGCGCAGCAGCAGGGGCGCCTCCTTCTGGGCGTTCCATTCGCCGGCCAGGCCTTTCACCGCCCACAGCGCCTCGCGCCGGGTGACGCCCAGGCTGCGGAAGGCGTCGGCCTCGGCCAGCAGCTCCAGTGAGCGGCGGCTGAACCCGCCCAGCCGCGCGAAGTCCTGGACGCTCTGGGCGCCGGCCGCCCGGGCCCGGACGAGCGCGGCGCCGTCGGCCTTTTCCTTGAGGCCCTTGATCTGATGCAAGCCCAGGCGGACGGGGCGCAGCCGCTCGCGGGGATCGTCCTTTTCTTCGAGCGTGCTGTCCCAGTCGCTGAACATCACGTCGGGCGGCCGCACCTCGACGCCGTGTTCGCGGGCGTCGCGCACCAACTGGGCCGGCTGATAGAAGCCCATCGGCTGGCTGTTGAGCAGGCCCACCAGGAAGGCGTCGGGCCAGTGGTGCTTCACCCAGGCCGATACGTAGACCAGGATCGCGAAGCTGATCGCATGGCTCTCGGGGAAGCCGTACGAGCCGAAGCCCTCGATCTGTTGGAAGCAGCGCTCGGCGAACTCGCGGTCGTAGCCACGGTCGACCATGCCCTTCACGAACTTCAGCCCGTGCTCGCCGATGGTGCCGATATTGCGGAAGGTCGCCATCGAGCGCCGCAGCCGGTCAGCCTCGTCGTCGGTGAACTTGGCCGCCACGATGGCCACGCGCATGGCCTGTTCCTGGAAGAGCGGCACGCCCTTGGTCTTCTCCAGGATCGCGCGCAACTCGTCCTTGGGGCCGTGGTCGGGGTGCGGCTCGGGATAGGTGACCGGCTCCTCGCCGTTGCGACGCTTGAGGTAGGGATGGACCATGTTGCCCTGGATCGGTCCGGGGCGGACGATCGCCACCTCGATCACCAGGTCGTAGAACTTGCGTGGTTTCAGGCGGGGCAGCATCGACATCTGGGCCCGGCTTTCCACCTGGAAGACGCCCACCGAGTCGGCCCTGCAGAGCATCTCGTAGACGGCGGGATCTTCCTGCGGGATGTGGGCGACGTCGGTGACTTCGCGGCCGTCAATGGGCGGCAGCAGGGCGAAGCTCTTGCGCAGCGCGGTCAGCATGCCCAGCGCCAGGACGTCGACCTTCATCAGCTTGAGCGCGTCGATGTCGTCCTTGTCCCACTCGATGAAGGTGCGGTCCTCCATGGCGGCGTTGCCGATCGGCGCCGTCTCGTCCAGCCGCCGCTTGGTCAGCACATAGCCGCCCACGTGCTGCGACAGGTGGCGCGGGAAGCCGATCAGCTCCTGGGCCAGCGCGGTGGCGCGACGGATTTCGGGGGAGTCGGGATCGAGGCCCGTCTGGCGGATATGGTCCTCGGGGATCTCGTCGCCCCAGCTGCCCCAGACGGTGTTGGCCAACGCCGCGGTGATGTCCTCGGTGAGGCCCAGCGCCTTGCCCACTTGGCGGATCGCCATGCGCGGGCGGTAGTGGATGACGGTGGCCACGATGGCGGCGCGGTCGCGGCCATAGCGGCGGTAGACGTACTGCATCACCTCCTCGCGTCGCTCGTGCTCGAAGTCGACGTCGATGTCGGGCGGCTCGTTGCGGTTCTCGGAGATGAAGCGCGAGAACAGGAGGTCCTGGTCCTCCTTGGTCGGGTCGACCGAGGTGATCCCCAGGCAGAAGCAGACGCATGAGTTCGCCGCCGAACCCCGGCCCTGGCAGAGGATGCCCTGCTCGCGCGCCCAGCGGACGATGTCGTGCACGGTCAGGAAGTAGTTGGGGTAGTCCAGCTTCTCGATGAGCGCGAGTTCGTGGGCGACGAGGCGTTTCACCTTGTCGGGCACGCCCTTGGGATAGCGCCACGCGGCCCCGGCCCAGCTCAGGTCGCTCAGGTGCTGGATCGCCGTCTTGCCGGGCGGCACCGGCTCGTCAGGATATTCGTAGCGCAGCTGGTCCAGGTCGAAGCCGACGCGCTGGGCTATCTCGATCGTGCGCTCGATGGCGCCGGGGAAGCGGGCGAAGAGACGGGCCATCTCGGCCGCGGGCTTCAGGTGGCGCTCGCCGTTGGCGGCCAGGCGCAGGCCCGCCTCGTGGATGGTGCAGGTCTCGCGGATGCAGGTGAGCACATCCTGCAAGGGGCGCCGTTCGGGGCCGTGGTAGTGGACGTCGTTGGTGGCGACCATCGCCATCCCGCTGCGTTCGCAGAGCGCGCCCAGCCGGCTCAGGCGGTGCAGGTCGCGGGGGCCATAGCGGCGCGAGGCCGCCAGCCAGACGTCGGGCAGCTCGTGGGTCAACCGGCGTAGCTCGCCCTCGAACGCCTCGTCCAGCCGGTCGGGCGGGACCACCAGCGTGAGCTGGCCCTCGGCGTGAGCGGCGAAGTCCTCCCAGTGCAGCTCGCACTCGCCCTTCTGCGAACGCATCTGGCCGGCGGTGAGCAGCTTGGTGAGCCGGCCGTAGGCCTCGCGGTCGGAGGGATAGACGACCAGGCTGGGCGTGCCGTCGACGAAGTCGAGCCGGCAGCCGGTGAGCGCGCGGATCTTCGAGCCGCTCTCGCGCAGCTCCTGCATCTGGCGCCACGCGCGCACCACCCCGGCCAGGCTGTTGCGGTCGCAGATGCCGATGGCCTCCAGCCCCAGCGCATCGGCCCCGGTGACCAGCTCCCAGGGATGCGAGGCCCCGCGCAGGAACGAGAAGTTCGTGGTGGTCTGGAGTTCGGCGTAGCGGATCATGTGACCCTCAGGCGAACAGGCCGTGCAGCCACCACTTGGCGGGGGCGTCGGGGTCGCCGTAGAGGCCGGCGCGGAACAGCCAGAAGCGGCCGCCGTCCTGATCCTCCACGCGGTAGTAATCGCGGACGTGGGTGATCGAGACGTCGCCGATCTCGCGCCGCCACCACTCCTCGCCGATCCGTTCGGGGCCCTCGGCGCGGCGCACCTGATGCACGCGGCCGCGCCAGCGGAACTGCCGCGGGGGGTCGTCGGGCAGGAGCGCGAATACCTGCTCCAGCGGCTCGGGCCGGCGGAACAGGCGGATCGGGCGCGGCGTCTCGCGGTCCCACGGGCGGGCTTCGGAGGGCGTCGCGCCCAGGGCCGGCTGGCGGCCTACCGCTTGCTCGGGGACATGGCTTTCCACGGGCGCCGCGCGCCACACCCGCTCTGGCCCCAGGCGGTTCACCAGCCGGTCGACCAGGGGGGCCAGGCCCTCCTCCACCGCCGCCTCCGGGCCGGTTTCGATGCGGACCTGCCGGCCCGACACGGCCTCGACGGCGTAGGCGCAGATCGTCACCGACTCGATGCCGAAGCCGGGGTCGACGGTCTCCAGCTTGGGCTGGAACAGCCGCGCAATGCGGCGCGCGTCGCGGCCGGCCAGCGACAGGCCGATGGTGAGCGGCAGCGTCTTGCCATCCACGCGGTGGAAGGCGATCTCGAACCGGCGCGCGCCATGGCCGCCGGCCTCCAGCCGGGCGCAGAGCTTGGCGGACACGTCTTCGGTGACGCGGGCCATGTCCTCGGGCGCGCTGATCGGCTCGAAGAAGGCCAGCCGGTCGACCCAGGGCGTCGGCGGGCGGCGATACCGCAGCGCCTCGGCGCTGCGGCCCAGGGCCTGGTCCAGCCGCTCGAGAGTGCGGGCTCCGAACCGGCGGCCCAGGGGGCCACGGGGAATCTCCATCAGCTGACCCACCCGGCGCAGCCCCAGCCGTTCGATCTGGGCGGCGGCCTCGGGGTCGAGGCGCAGGGCCGCGGGCGGCATCGGCTTCAACAGGTCGCCCTGACCGCCGGGCGGCGCGATCGTCCCGTCCCGACCGAAATGGGCCAGGGCCCAGGCCGCGCCGGGAGTGTCGGCGATGGCGGCGCGGAACGGCAGCGCGTTCTGGGCCAGCCGCCCCTGGAAGTCGGCCAGCATCTCGGCTTCGCCGCCCCACAGGTGGGCGACGCCGGTGATGTCGAGGAACAGGCCGTCCGGCGCATCGGCCGCCACGGCGGGCGAGAAGCGCACGCACCAGTCGACCAGGGCGGTGAGGGCGGCGGCGTCCGCCTCAGGCTCGACGTCGGCGGTCACCAGCTCGGGGACCAGGGCCATGGCGTCGGTGGCCTTCTGCCCGACGTGCAGCCGGAGGCGAGAGGCCTCCACGCTGACCGCGGCCAGCCGCCGGACCTGCCGCACCGTCTCGATCAGCGCGAACGCGGCAGCGCCCCCTCCACCACTTCGTGGTCCCCCTCCCCCGCACGCGGGGGAGGAACTTGGCGCGAACGGCCGGGCTCCAGTTCCTTCCCCGTGCCAACGGGGGAGGGGGACCGCGAAGCGGTGGAGGGGGCGCTAGGCGGCGCGTCGGACGGCGGGGGATTGCGACGGCGCCAGTTCGCGATCGCCCAGGTCGGCGACCAGGCGCAGAGGATGCGCGACATCGCCTGCCTCCCAGGAATAGGCCTGATCGGCCTCAAGGATCCATGCGCCGGAGCGACCGCCCCGGCTGCGTTCGAGGGCCACGGAGAACCGCGGGTTCCCCAGGCCGAATTCGCCGGCCGGCGGCTCGGACGGCGCGGAGACCACCCGCCACCGCGTGGCCGCGACCGAGCCGGCGGCCTCCTTGCGGCCGACCCCGCCGAAGGGCCGGCGCTTGATCACGAAACCCGTGGCGCCGCGCCTCTCGCAGGCCAGCTGCAGCCGACGCCCTGCGGTCAGGTCCACCGCCTCGACCTCGCCGAACACCGCCGAGACCCCGACCGTGGCCAGCGCGTCCTCCATGACCGCCAGCGCCTCGGTCTCATCGCGGACGCACACCTGGATCAGCCGCTCGACGGGGAAGCCCAGCCCGGCCAGCCCAGGCGCCCAGAGGTCGTCGCGGCGCAGCACCCATACCGCCTCGCCTCTGAGCGCCAGCGGCGCCGCCATCAGCGCCGCAAAGGCCGCCGGGGCGGCGGAGGTCTCGGCCTCCAGCCCCGCGCCGGTGATCTCATGCCAGCGTCCCAGCGGCAGCCCGCCGCCCGACAGCTTGCCGTCCAGGGCCGCGTCCCCGAACGACAGCACGCCCGCGTCCGCCCGCCCGCCGCTCTCGATCGCGGCGACCTTCGCAACCAGCGCGGCGATCCGCTTGGCGCGAAAATCGGACATGGCTTTGGGACTCCTTTTGTTCCATTTTTGTTCTAGACCGGGAACAAGCAGAGTCAACATCCGGATTCCGCCAAATTCGGACGTAGGTTGGGAGGCGAGGAGTCTAGATGGTCAGCCGCCGGGCCCGCCGAAGTCGAAGCCCGGGTCGCGCTGTCGGCCGCCGAAGGTGTAGGTGACACCCAACAGGACGGCGCGGTTCTTGGCCTCCGCGCGGTTCCGCTCGCGGTAGAGCGGCGTATCTACCACCGACGTGAATCCCGCCGTGGACAGCACGTCCTGCACCGTGACCACGCCCGACACCTGGTCGTTGAACTTGTGGCGGTACCCGAGGTTTACCCCGACCTGCGGCTTGCGGTAGCCCTGCGACAGCAGCTGCTTGCCGTTCACGAACCCCTGCACCTGCAGGAAGTCCTTGTCCGACACCTGCCAGCCCAGCGAGGCGCGGCCGAAGGCGGTGTAGGCCGAGCGAACGCCCGAGCCGAAACCGAGATCGCGGGCGTCGATCTCGTTCCAGACCGCGTTGCCGCTGATGTTGTAGGTGACCTTCCCCGGCAGCCGCCCGTTGGCCACCAGCTCCACGCCGGCGCTCTGCGAGCGGCCAATGTTCTCTTTGCTCTGCAGGATCACGCCACCGCCCAGGTCGCGGAAGACGTCGTTCACCGAGTCGCGGGTCCGGCGATAGTAGCCCGTGGCGAGCAGGATCACGCCCTGCTTGCGGTACTGGTAGCCGGCCTCGAACGAGTCGGTGACCTGAGGCTTGAGGTTCGAGTTCCCCTGGAACCGGTTCGTCGGATTCACATAGACGCGGAACGGGTTGTAGTCCTGCGCCTGCGGCCGCTGCACACGCCGCGAATAGCTGGCCTTGAGCTGCTGGATGTCGCTCAGTTTGTAGGTGAGGTGCAGGCTCGGATAGAGCCGGACGTAGTCGTTCGAGGCCTTCAGGCCCTGGGTCACCTGATCGAGATCGATCTGGGTCGCCTCGGCCCGCAGCCCCGCCAGCGCCGTCAGCTCGCCCAGCGGCCGCTCGTAGGTGACGTAGGCGGCGTGCACCTGCTGGTCGAACTGGAAAAGATTGGAGCGCACGGGGTCGATGGCGTAGGGACCCGCGCCCGGTCCCCGGATGAAGATAACCTCGTAGTCGTTGTCGTCGGCGTCCCAGGCATAGCCCAGCTTCAGCTTGGCCTCGTCGGGCAGGGGCTGCGAATAGTCGACCTTCAGCCGCGTGGCCCAGAAGTGGTTGCGGTTGTCGCTGAGCTCGAACACCGGGCCGCTGGCCGGGAACAGGAAGCTGCGCAGGATCGGCCGCGTGCGGTCCTCGTCGTTCAGCTCGCGCGACAGGCTGGCCGTGAACTCGTGGTCGTCGGCCCATTTGTAGCGATAGCTGAGCTGGGCCTCGAGGCTGTCGCGGTCCTGGCGCAGCGCGGTCGCGTTGTCGTAGGCCGTCCGGGTCGCGCCGGCCGCCATGGTCTGGCGCAGTGACTCGATCTGCACGCTGTCAAAGGTCACGCCGTTGTAGTCCAGCTCCAGGCTGATCCTCGTCTTGGCGTCCGGGTCGTAGTCGACGCCCCCGCGCAGGCCCATGACGTCAAACGCGCCGCTGTTGGCCGAACGGAGCGCCTGGCTGATGAAACCGGGGCCGAGCGGGTCCTGGAACTCGCGGTCGCTCCTGAACGCCTGCTTGAGGGAGTCGTGGCGCAGGTAGACGTCGCCGCTCAGCGTCAGGTCACCGTCCTTGCGCGAGACGCTGAGGCTCCCGTTCTGGCGGCCTGCCGAGCCTACGTTCGCGCGCACGCTGCCGCCGAAGCCGGGCTTCGACGTCTTCTTGGTGATCAGGTTGATGATGCCCGCGCTGCCCTCGGGATTGAAGGCGGCCGAGGGGTTGGTGATCACCTCCACGCGCTCGATCTGGGTGGCCGGCAGGCTTTGCAGCGCCTGGCCCTTGTTCTCGCCCTTGAAGCGGCCGCTGGGCTTCCCGTCGATCAGGATGGTGACGTTGGAATCGCCGCGCAGGCTGACGTTGCCGTTCACATCCACCTCGACCGAGGGGACGTTGCGCAGGGCGTCGCTGATCGAGCCGGTGGTGGCCTGGAGATCGTTGGCGACGGTGTAGCTCTGACGGTCGATCGAGGTGCGCACGGGCGGCGCCGTGCCCTCGACGACGACCTCGCCGACGGCCGGGCCGGGTGCGGCGGACGTCGCGGGGCGTGCGGGGGCCGGGGCCGGCGTCTGGGCGAACGCGGCGGACCCCGTGATCGCGAAGGCCGCGGTCGCGAGCCAGAACGAACGCTGAAACAATGTCTGTCCCCCGACGCGCCGCCCCCGCAGCACGCTCACAAGCTGAAGTTCAAGGGTGCAGTAGCGGCAACTTTGTGACGAAGGAACTTCCGCGCCGAGGCCTGCGGTTGCGGGCGAGGCGAAAACCTCGGCTAATCCGCCCCGCAAGACGGGAGGCGAACGATGCGGCGTGTGATGGCGATGGCGGCGGCCTGGCTCCTGACCGCAGGCGCGGCCATGGCGCAGACCCCCACGACGGCGAAGGTCGAGGGCGGCGTGATCGTGGGCGAGATCACCGAGCGCGCCCGGGTGTTCCGCAATGTGCCCTACGCCGCCCCGCCGGTCGGGCCGCTGCGCTGGGCGCCGCCGCAGCGGGTGGCGACGTGGACGGGCGAGCGTGACGCCACGAAGAACGGCCCGTCCTGCCCGCAGCCGATGAACGCCGACGGCACGCCCAACGCCTTCGGCGGCGCCAACGGGCCGGTGTCGGAGGACTGCCTGCAGCTCTACGTCTTCGCACCGAAGACCGTGAAGAAGGCGCCGGTGATGGTGTGGATCCACGGCGGCGGCCACCGGGTGGGCGCGGGCTGGGTCTACGACGGCCAGAACTTCGCCCGCGACGGCGTGGTGCTGGTCTCGATCAACTACCGGCTGGGGGCGCTGGGCTATCTGGCCCATCCGGCGCTGACGAAGGCGGCGGGCGGCCAGCCCACCGGGAACTTCGGGCTGATGGACCAGATCGCGGCGCTGAAATGGGTCCAGCGCAACATCGCCGCGTTCGGGGGCGACCCCGCCAACGTCACGGTCTTCGGCGAGAGCGCCGGCGGGGCCAGCGTGCTGGCGCTGCTGGCGACGCCCAGCGCGCGCGGTCTGTTCAAGGGCGCGATCGTGCAATCGGGGGGCGGGTGGTCCGACGGGCGGTCGCTGGCGCAGGCCGAGGCGGCGGGGGCCGAGGCGCTGGCCAAGGCCGGCGCGCCCGCCGACGCCACAGCGGCCCAGCTGCGCGAGATCCCCTTCGAAAAGCTCGTGCCGCTGGCCAGCGACTACGGGCCGTTCCAGGACGGGCGGTTGACGACCCTGACAGCCGGGCAGGCGTTCGCCCGGGGCCGGGCGATCGACGTCCCGCTGATGATCGGCTGGAACTCGGGCGAGGACACCGTGGCCTTTGGGGGCCTGGTCGGGCCCGCCGAACAGTTGCGCACCAACGACGACCGCGACCGCTTCACCGACAAGGTGTTCGGCGCCCCGGCCCGCTGGATCGCGGCGAAGGCGGCGGGCGGGAAACCTTCGTACCTCTACCACTTCAGCTACATCGGAAACCGCTTCCGGCCGGGGATGACCCGGGCGGCCCACGCCGCCGAGATCCAGTACGTGTTCGAGTACTGGGGCCGCCGGACGCCGATGAGCGTCGTCAGCGACGAGGACCGCGCCATGGCGACCCGCATGCACGGCTGCTGGGTCGCCTTCGCGAAGACTCAGGCGCCCTGCGCGGACTGGCCGGCCTACACGCCGCAGAGCGACCGCCTGATGGAGTTCGGCTCGCCCAGTGGCGTGCGTGAGGGCTTCCGAAAATCGCAGCTCGACGCGCAGGCTGCGGGCGCCCCGAAGTAGAGCTCGCGGTTGCGCGACGGTGTCGGCTGCTCCTAGCCTCGGCGCATGGTCGCCTATGTCATCAACGAAATCGTGGTCACCGAGCCCGAGCGGTTCCTGACCTATTCCAGCCAGGTGCCGGCGATCCTCGCCCAGTACGGGGGCGCCTACGTCGTGCGGGGCGGGGCGCCCGAGCGGGTTGACGGGCCCGAGCCGCCCGAGCGGCTGGTGGTTCTGCGCTTCGAGAGCCGCGAGGCGGCGATGGCCTGGCGCACCTCGCCCGAGTACCTGGCCATCCTGCCGATCCGAGAGGCGACCTCGACCAGCCGCGTCTACATCGTCGACGGCTACGAAGGCTGAGGCGCCCGGAAAGACCGCACCGCCCCCCGCCGGAGCGTTTTTTGCCCGGCGCGGCCATGTGGTGGGTGGACCGTTTACGAAAGCCGGTGTTCCATACCCTCAACACAGCAACCGCCGAGGCCGCAAAGGCCCAAACCATAAGGCGGAGCTCTGGGAGGAACTGCGATGGCTTGGAAGGCGAAGGCCTTTGGTCTCGCGCTGGCGATCGGCGCAGTGGCGAGCACGGCTGGGGCCGCGCCGCCGGTGTTCGATCTGGGCCGGGCGCGGGCTGCGTTCACGGTGGATCTGCCTGAGGGCTGCAAGCTCGAGGATGGCCAGGTCCGGGCGTCGTTCGCGATCTTCTACGTGGCCTGCGACGGCAAGGTGATGGCCGGGATCTACGCCGGCAACGCCGCCGACCGGCAGATGCCGCGCAGCCGGGTGATGATTACCGAGACCCGCTGGCCGTCCGAGGTCCAGGCCTGGGCCGCCGAAGTGGGCGACGATCAGGCCCGCGCCGACGCCATCGCCGCCTCGGTCCGCGTGCGCCGGGTGAAGGTCGCCTGGGGCTGACACACGACGCCAAGGCCGCGCCGTCTCCTTCACGGATCCACATCGCCTGCTGACGGCGTAAGCGAAAACCGATTGCCCTCGCCTAGGGGCAAGCGCTTACCCTTGGGGCAAAGGATCAGGAGGACATCCCATGGCCGACAGCGCCCCCGCAAACGCCCCGCAAGCCGCAGCTGAAACCGCCGGACCCGAGGTGTTGTACGAGGTAAGCGAACACATCGCGACGCTCACCCTGAACCGGCCTGAGCGGATGAACACCATCTCGGGGCCGATGCTGAACCAGCTGACCGAGCTGCTGCTGAAGGCCGACCGCGACCGAGACGTCCGCTGCATCATCCTGACGGGCACGGGCCGGGCGTTCTGCGCCGGCCTGAACCTGGGCGGGGCCACCAAGGGCAGCACAGGCCTGGAAGGCGCGTCGACCTCGACCAACCTGGACCTGCGGTTCACGCCGCCGACCGTGCTGTTCAACCTGGACACGCCCACCATCTGCGCCCTGAACGGCTCGGCCGCCGGCTACGGCATGGATACGGCGCTGGGCTGCGACATCCGGATCATGGCCAACGGCGCCAAGATGGCCGCGGCCTTCGTCAAGCGCGGCATCGTGCCCGAGAGCGGCGGCACCTGGCTGCTGCCGCGCCTGCTGGGCTGGTCGAAGGCCTCCGAGATCATCTTCACCGGCCGGACCCTGACGGCCGCCGAGTGCGTCGAGCTGGGCCTGGCGTCCAAGGCGGTGCCCGAGGCCGAGGTGGCCGCCACCGCCCGGGCCCTGGCGCTGGAGATCGCCGCCAATGCGCCGCTGGCCGTCCAGGCCTCGAAGCGGATGATGCGGATGGGCCTGTCCGAGGGCTTCGACGAGCACGTGCATCACGTCTTCCTGCAGCTGTTGCCGCTGTTGAGGACGGAAGACGCGCTGGAGGGTATGAAGGCGTTCATGGAGAAGCGGACGCCGCAATTCTCCAGCAAGTAGGGAGTTGGCCGTGGATGTCAGGGGCGCGGTGATCGGGTTGGCCTTGCTGGCCGCCGCCTGCGAGGGCAAGCGCGCCGACGTCGCCTCGATGCCGGATGCTTCGACCAAGGCCGCCGCGCCCGCCGTGGCGGTCGCCCCGGCGGCGCCCGCTGATGCGCCGCCGCCCGAAGGCGCCGAGCCCGTCGACACGGCTTTGGCGGCGGCGAAGGCCTTCAACGAAGCGGTGGCGCCTGCGTTGACCACGGTCGGCGAGCAGGAAGCGAAGATCCGCGCCGCGGCGGCCCGGGCGCTGGCGGCGGCCCGCGGCGCCGAATCGGCCGGCGAGGGGCAACGTACGGGTCTCACGGCCAGGGTCAGCGCCGCGCGGCGCGAGGCGGATGCGGCGCGCAAGTCCCTGCTGGACGGACAGGCGAAGTGGAAGGCCGAGGGCGAGACCCAGGCCGCGGCGGTCCAGGCGGCGATCGAAGCCTGTAATGCCGATGAGGTGCTGGCGGCCTATGCCGGGTGCGTGGCGCTGGCGGCCGAGGAGACCCTGATGACGAGCAATATCGAGGCGCTGACGGCGCGCTACCAAGCGGCGGATGCGGCCTATGCCGCCGAGCGGGCCAAGCTGGAGGAGGCGGCCGCGTCGCTGGCGCTGGCCGCGCTGCGCTAGCCGGTCTTGAACGGGGCGAACGGTCCCCTACATGAGCGAACGATCGCGCTTCTGGTCCCTGCCCCTTGGGACCTGGGAGCGACGGGTGTGCGGCCCTGGCGCCTTAGATGGCTGCGGGGGCCGCCTTCGTTTCGGGCCCGCGACGCCGCCCCGCTGAGGGGCGGCGTGCGGCGTCGAACGACTAGCGGTTCTGATCGCCTTGACCCTGTTGGCCCTGGCGGCCCTCCTGGCCGGCTTCGTCCGACCTTGCGCCGTCCTGGCCGCCCTGCGGGTTCTGGCGGTCACGCTGCTGCTGCTGCTGGTCGGGCTGCTGCTGCGTGGCCGAGTTGTCCTGCTGCTGCGGACGGCGGGTGGGGTCGTTCGGGTTCATGTTGTTTTCGTTGCCCATGGGATGTTCCTTCCGGTTGTGAGAACGCGGCCCACCGGACCGCCCAGCCAGAAGCGCTGAACGGCCAATGGGTTCGGCTTGGCCATGGGTAACGTTTTCGCGTTGTCGGCGAGCCGACAGTGCTGCGGCCGGCCGCTGATCGGCCCCGCGACCGATCAGGCGGGGTCGGCGTCCGTCGGCGGATGGGCCGTGAACCAGGCCTCCAGCGCTTCGCTCGCCGAGGTGGGGCAGCCGGCCCGGTAGACCTCGACGATGACGTCCAGGGTCTTCAGCTGATCCGGCGCGGGGCATACGCCCGAACGGGTCTTGCGCAGCGCCATGCCGCCGGTCGCCTGACGGCCGGGCGGGGCCACGATGACCTTCAGGATCGCCAGTCGGTCGGCGTCGCCCTGGCTGGCGGCGCGCCGCGGCAGCACCACGCCGCCTGCTGCGCCCTTAAGCCGAAGAAGGTCGCCGGTCGCGTGCATGAGGACGACCGAGCTGCCGGCCGCAAGCGGGATCCGCGCGCCCGCATCGAAGGCCTGGCCACGCGCCACGGACGGGTCGGTGGAGCTGACCACCACATAGTCGCGCGCCGAGGCGGAGGCTGCGAAGGTCGCAAGCGCCAAGCCGGCAAGGATGGAAACGCCACGAAACTGAAAGGCCATGACCAAGCATCGCCCGCGACACCGCACGCTGCAAGCGCGCCGATCCCGAATAGCGCGTCCGACGAACGTCGGTCGGTTAACCGCGGGTTAAGAGGTTGCGCCATATGGTCGCACCCATGAATTCCGAGGCAACGCTATGGTCAGCGTCCAGCTGCGAAATTCCGGTCAGGGGCTTTGGACGGCCCTGAGCCTGCCCACGTCGGTGCAGGCGGCGCAGACCCTTGCCGCGGTGGCGAGGTCGATGAACCTCGCTGATCAGGTGAGGATCACGCCCTCTGCAGGCGGAAAACGGGTGGACCTTACGGTCTAGCGTCGCCTCACCGCGACAGGTCGCCGGGAACATCCACGTCGAACAACACCCCGGCATCGGGGGTGGGAACCTGCGCCACCCGTGCGCCCAGGGCCTGCAGCAGCGGGCGCGCGCCCGTATCGCCCGTCAGCTCCGTCACCGCCGGAAACAGCGACCGCGACAGCACCACCGGATGACCACGCCGTCCGTCGAACACCGGGACGGCCGCCGACGCCCCCGTCGCCACGGCCTTGGCCAGCGGCTCGAGCACGCCCGTGGGAATGCGCGGCATGTCGCCCAGAAACACGAAGACGCCCCGCGTCTTGGGCGGCAGCGACGCCACGCCGGCGCGCAGCGACGCGGCCATGCCCTCGGCGTGTCCGGCCGCATGGACGACGCGAATGGTGGTGTCGAAGGCCCGCGCGCAGGCGGCGACCGCCTCGGCGTCGGCGCCGGTCACCAGCGTGATCGACGACACCGGCGCGGCCTGGGCCGCCGCCATCGCATGATGCAGGATAGGCCGGCCCTCGAAGGGCGTGGTGAGCTTGCCGCCGCCGAACCGGCGGGCCTGGCCGGCGGCCAGGATCAGGGCGGCGAAGCTTTCACCAGCGGCCGGCACTGTCGTCACGCGCGGTTCCCCCTTATCTTGCACGCCAATGACGCCCTACGACGACATGGCGCCCCCGGCCAAGGGTAGCGCATCGACCACGCCGCTGGTCGACGGCTTTGGCCGGACGGTGACCTATCTGCGCCTGTCCGTCACCGACCGCTGCGACCTGCGCTGCGTCTATTGCATGGCCGAGCACATGACCTTCCTGCCGAAGGCGCAGGTGCTGAGCCTGGAGGAGCTGGACCGCATCGCCACGGCCTTCATCGGCCTGGGGACCCGCAAGATCCGGCTGACCGGCGGCGAGCCGCTGGTGCGCAAGGGCATGATGGACCTGATCGCCAGCCTGTCGCGCCACCTGCGCAGCGGGGCCCTGGACGAGCTGACGCTCACCACCAACGGCACCCGGCTGGCCGAGTTCGCGCCGCAGCTGGCGGCGGCGGGCATCCGGCGGGTCAACGTCTCGCTGGATACGCTGAAGCCCGAGCTGTTCCGCACCCTGACCCGCGGCGGGCAGGTGGCGAAGGTGCTGGAGGGCGTCGCGGCGGCCAAGACGGCGGGGCTGGCGGTCAAGATCAACACCGTGGCCCTGAAGCAGGACAACGCCGCAGAGATCCCCGACCTGATCCGCTGGGCGCATGGCGAGGGCCATGACCTGACGCTGATCGAGACCATGCCCATGGGCGAGATCGAGGCCGACCGGACCGACCAGTACCTGTCGCTGGGCGAGGTTCGGCGCGAGCTGGAGAGCTTCTGGACGCTGGACGAGATCGCGCACCGCACCGGCGGCCCGGCCCGCTATGTGCGGATCGCCGAGACGGGCGGGCGCCTCGGCCTGATCACGCCGCTCAGCCACAACTTCTGTGAAAGCTGCAATCGCGTGCGGCTGACCTGCACCGGCACGCTGCACACCTGCCTGGGGCAGGAGGACGCCACCGACCTGCGGGCCGTGCTGCGGGCCGGCGCCACTGACGCCGAGCTGATGGCCGCCATCCGGGGCGGCGTCGACGCCAAGCCCAAGGGCCACGACTTCGAGATCGCGCGTCGGCAGCCGGCCGTCGCGCGGCACATGTCCACGACGGGCGGCTGACCCCGTGGCCCGCGTGCTGCTGTTCGGCCCCTTGCGCGACCTCGCCGGCTGGCGGGAGCGGCAGATCGAGGCGGACTCGCTCTCGGCGCTGCGCCTCGCGCTGGCGGCCGAGGACGCCGACCTGGGTGAGGCGATCGGCGGACCCGGCGTACAGGTGGCGATCGACCAGGCGGTGGTGCGCGGCGACGCGGCGCTGACCGCCGGCAGCGAAGTCGCCTTCCTGCCGCCGATGAGCGGCGGATGACCATCTCGCTCACCGAGGCGCCCTTCGATCCGGGCGCGCTGCTCACGGAATTCACGCGTGGGCGCAGCGAGACCGGCGCCGTGGCCACCTTCACCGGCCTCGCCCGAGCCGAACAGGGCGCGACGACCGTGCTGGAGCTGGAGGCCTATCCGGGCTTCACCGAGGCCGCGATCGGCAAGATCGCCGACGAGGCGCGGGCCCGCTGGGCGCTGCACGACGTGGCGATCCTGCACCGCGTGGGCAGGATCGGCCCGGGCGAACCCATTGTCTTCGTGGCGACCGCCGCCGGCCATCGCCGCGCCGCCTTCGAGGCCTGTGACTTCCTGATGGACTACCTCAAGTCCCGCGCCCCCTTCTGGAAGAAGGAACACGGCCCCGAGGGCGAACGCTGGATCGAACCCACCGCCCAGGACCACGCTGACCGCGAGCGGTGGGGCTAGTCTGCTGAGACACCCTTGCGCAGACGCTCGTCGCCGGCGCTGAAGTTGGGATCGACCAGCCAGAGGCGCAGCAGGTGGCGCTTCTGCGCCGGGTCGTCCCAATCCTCGTACTCGGTGCGTTTGTGCAGCACGGCGGCGTTCTTCAGGAACTGCATGTCGCCGGGCTGGAAATCCATGTCGAGGTAGAGGCTGGGGTCGTTGGCCGTGCGCTCGATGAACGCCACCGCCTCTTCCTGGGCGCGGGTCAGCCGGGGCGCCTCGGCGTGTTGCTGGCTCTCGCGAATGTACCAGGGGATGAAGAAGGTGCGCAGGCGATCGTCGGCGTAGCGGCATAGCGGCAGGTCGAACCACGGGCGGGCGCCGGGCTTGTGCTGGCCCTGGGTGTCGAAGGGAAACGGGCCGAAGAGCACGGGCGCGAGGTCAGGGCGTTCGGCCAGCAGCCGGTTGTAGATGGCGGGCGAGCTGACGATCCGGCTGACGCCGCCGGACTTGGCGGCCTGTAGGCAGAAGAGCCCGATCACGTCGGCGCCGTCGGTGTGGAAGTCCTGTTCGGCGCGGGTCTTGTAGAGCCGAACGCCATAGGCCGCCGGGTCGGCGCCGGTGTCGCGGATGTGGCCGATGAGGTCGCCGTCGGTGTTCTGCGAGATCGCGCGGCCCATGTGCCGCCCCAGCGCCCAGTAGACGCGCGTGCAGGTGTCTTCCGAATGATCCTGGACCGGGAAGCCCCGCAAGAGCAGGAAGCCGCGACCGCGATCCAGCTCGGCCATCCATTCCGCGATCCTGGGCGCGAGCATCGGCAGCGGCAGGTCGTCCCGGGTCCAATCGTGCATCGGCTTGTCGCCGGTGTGGGCGATCGCGGACAGGAGTTCGTCGATGTCAGTCGGGGTGAACACGTACTGCCAGTCGGTCCGCGACTGCAGATCGCAGCCCCGCCAGGCGTCCGGCGACGTGAGGGGGGCGGGGATGTCGGAATGCGGTCGGGAGACCTGGTCCATGAACGGCGGTCCTTCTATACATTTCTATATTTCTGGAAATATAAATCCAACTTCGACGCGGTGACAAGCCGGATCGAGACCGGCGCCAGTAGGAACCGGGCGACAGCGTCGCTAGATTGGGTCTGCAAGGAGTTCCGCCCCATGAACGCACCCGTCTTCACCCCCGGTGGGAAGATCGACACCGCCAAGACGCTGAAGCCCGTGAAGGTCGCGGTGCTGACCATCTCGGACACCCGCGACGAGGAAAGCGACACCTCGGGTGATCTGCTGGCCAGCCGGGTGACCGGCGCGGGCCACGACCTGGTGGCGCGCGGCATCGTGAAGGACGATGTCGAGGCGATCCGGGCCCAGATCCTGGCCTGGGTGGGCGACGGCGTCGAAGCCATCGTCTCGACGGGCGGCACCGGCATCACCGGGCGCGACGTGACGCCCGAGGCCGTGCGGCCACTGTTCGACAAGGAGATCGACGGCTTCTCGGTGGTCTTCCACATGGTGAGCTACGCGTCGGTCGGCCTCTCCACGCTGCAGAGCCGCGCGCTGGCCGGCATCGTGAAGGGCTGCTTCGTGTTTTGCCTTCCCGGTTCGAACGGCGCGGTGAAGGACGGCTGGGACAAGGTGATCTCGGCCCAGCTGGATAGCCGCCACGGCCCCTGCAACATGGTCGAGCTCATGCCCCGGCTGATGGAGTCTTGAGCAAGCTCACCCACATCGACGAGACCGGCCGCGCGCGGATGGTCGACGTGTCGGACAAGGCCGTCACCACGCGCGAGGCCGTGGCCGAGGGGTTCCTGCGCATGGCGCCGCAGACCCTGGCGCTAGCGCTCTCGGGCAAGGGCCGGAAGGGCGACGTGCGCGCGGTGGCCGAGATCGCCGGCGTGATGGCGGCGAAGAAGACGTCCGACCTGATCCCCATGTGCCACCCCCTGCCGATCTCGAAGGCCGAGGTGCGGGTCGAGCCGGGCGACGGGGGGCTGAGCGTGACGGCGCGGGTGAAGACCACGGGCCAGACGGGCGTGGAGATGGAGGCGCTGACGGCGGCCTCGGTCGCCCTGCTGACGCTCTACGACATGCTGAAGGCGGCCGAGAAAGGCATGGTCATCGAGGCCGTGCGGCTGGTGAGCAAGACCGGCGGTAAGTCTGGGGACTTTTCCCTCTCTTAATGGGGAGGGACAGCTCGCCGAAGGCGAGCAGGGTGGGGAAGTCGGGCTTTCCTGAGAGTTCGGGGAGGATCGACGCTTCCCCACCCGTCTCGCTTCGCTCGCCACCCTCCCCATAAAGGGGAGGGAACGGCCTTCCACTCAAGCCGCAGCCCAGCTCAGGGCTTCGGGATCGTCGATGGCCATCTCGTCCCAGTCGAGGTCCGGGGGCGGGCTCATGGCGGCGGCGGCCACGGCGCTCATCTCGGCGGCCGAGGTGACGCCGACCAGGACGGCCGAGGCCTCGGGGCGCGAGAGCGCGAAGCCCAGGGCCGCCTGCAGGGGATCGGACTTGCCCTCGGCGATCAGGCGACGCGCACGGCTGATGCGGCCGGCGGCGGCCTTCAGGTGGCTGGGCGCCCGGTCGGGCGGCAGGAACAGGACGCCGTTCAGGAAGATCGAGCGCAGGTGCACCTCGATGCCCAGCTCGGCGATGGCGGCGAGCGAGCCGTCCAGCAGAAGGCGCTGGTCGAGCAGCGAGGCCGGCGCCTGGACCACGTCGGGCTTGAAGCGGCGCGCCACGCCCACCGGATCGTCCGAGGCGTAGACCGGCACGCCGATGCGCTGGCAGACACCCTCGTCCTTCAGCGCCCGCATCCGGTCCCACATGGCGGGTCCCTGGGGCGAGAACAGATCGGTGGCCGAAGGGGCCATGACGGCGTCCACCCGTTCGACGCCCAGGCGCAGCATCTGGGCGCGCAGCTCGGCTTCCACGGCGTCGGGGCCGCGGTCGGGGCGGATGGTGGTGAGGCTCAGACGGAACGGCTGCGGTTGGGGCAGGGCGCCGCGCAGCAGAGTGTCGGCGTTCGACGGCTGCCGCGGGACTTCCAGGACGGACAGGCCTGAACGACCGGCGATCGAAAGGATATCGCGCGCCTCAGCGTCGCGCGGCCGACCCCGGGGGCCCGGGGGCTGGTCGAGGCCGAACTGGGCGGTCCCGAGGCCGAGTTTGCTGAGCGAAACGGTCATGCAGCCTGAAATGCTTGGTCAAATCGGAACGAGGGGCCAATTTGACGCAGGAAGACTAAGAAGCTGTATCCCACCGAAGGTTAAGGCGTGATTGACTCTATTTTCGAGCTTCCGGAGTGGGCGCAGTTCGGCCTGGCCGAGGACGTGCGCCCCGCGCTGAAGGCGGCGCGGGATGGGGGCTCGGCCCTGGTGCTGGCCACGCTGGTCTCGGTGGAAGGCGGCGGGCCGCGGCCCGAGGGCACGCAGATGGTCTTCGCGCCGGGCATCGTGTCCGGCTACTTCTCGGGCGGCTGCGTCGAGGGCGACATCGCCGGCCATGCCGCCGCCTGCCTGTCGGACGGCGAGCCCCGGACGCTGGTCTATGGCGAGGGCAGCCCCTGGCCCGACATCCGGCTGCTCTGCGGCGCGCGGATCGAGATTTTCCTGGAGCGGCTGTCGGCGGACGATGCGGCGCTGTCGGCGCTGCTCGACGCCTGGGGCGGGCGGCGGCCGGTGGTCTACGTCAGCGACGGCCGAGCCAGGGCCTGCGCGCCCGCTCTCTCGCCCTGGCCCGAGGCGGCGGTGATCAAGGCCTATGAGCCGACGCCGCGGCTGGTGATCGTGGGCGGCGACCCGACGGCCCTGGCCATCGCCGAGCTGGGCGTGAAGTCCGGCTTCGAGACCACGCTGGTGCGTCCCAAGGGCCCTGAGACCCCGCCGCCTGTGGCCGGCGTCGCCTATCGCCGCGAGGACCCGGAGACGGCGCTGGCGATCATCGGGTTGGACGCCTGGACGGCGGTGGCGGTGGCGACCCACGATCTCGACACCGATCGTGCGGCGCTGAAGGCGGCGCTGCCGTCGGCGGCGTCCTATGTGGGCCTGCTGGGCGCGCGGCGCCGGCTGGCCGGGCGGCTGGCCGAACTGCAGGCCGAGGGGATGCCCGAGGCGGCGATCGCCCGCCTGCACGCCCCCATCGGCCTGGATATCGGCGGCAAGGCGCCGTTCGAAGTGGCGGTGTCGGTGATCGGCGAGATCACCGCGATGCGCTACGCGCGCGCCAGCGACAGTATGTCGACGACATCGCCCTCGGCGACGGCGGGAGCGTTGGGCGCACGGCGCAACAGCGCGTCCGAGGCCGCGAAGACGCTGACCAGCGAAGAGTCCTGATCGCGATAGGGTCGGGCGGTGACCACGCCGCCGTCGTAGGCCAGCTGGGCGCGCATCCAGTGCTCGCGCGGGCCATTGGCCGGCAGGGGCTGGGCGGCCTTCGCGGTCCGCAGTTCGGGCCCGGGCGTCGCGCCCTGATAGGCGTTGAGGATCGGCCGCAGGAAAAGCTCAGCGCAGACCAGGGCCGAGGCCGGATTGCCGGGCAGGCCCAGCAGGCGACGGCCGTCGGCCAGAACGCCGAAGAAGGTGGGCTTTCCCGGTCGCACCGCCACGCTGGCCACCGTCATCTCCAGGCCCAGCGCGTCGGCCGCCGCGCGCACCAAGTCGTGGTCGCCGACCGAGGCGCCGCCCACGGTCACGACCAGATCGCCCTCGGCGTGGCGCAGGGCCTCGATGGTGGCCTCCAGGGAGTCCTTCACGGGCCGGGCGCGATGAGCCTCGGCGCCCCAGCCGGTGATAAGCGCCTCCAGGGCGCGCGAGCCGCTGTCGTAGATCTGGAAGGGGCCTGGCGTAGCAGGCGCCTCGACGATCTCCTCGCCGGTGGAGAACAGCGCCACCTTCGGGCGCCGCGTCGCCGACAGCTCGGCGCGTCCGGCTGCGGCGGCCAGCGACAGGCGCCACGGATCGATCCGGGTCCCGCGCGCGAGCAGCGCAGCTCCGGCCCGGAAGTCGCCGCCCGCCGGGCGCAGGTGGTTGCCGGACGCGGTCGCGGGGACCGTCACTGTTTCGCCGTCGCGGCTGGCGTCCTCCTGGATCACGATGGCGTCGCAGCCGGCCGGCAGGGCGGCGCCGGTGAAGATGCGCACCGCCTCGCCCGGTTGCACTGCGCCTTCGTAGCCATGGCCGGCGGCGCTCTCGCCCACGATCCGAAGCGTCCCCGGCGTGTCGCCGCTGCGCACCGCCCAGCCGTCCATGGCCGAGGCGGCGAACGGCGGCTGGTCGCGGACGGCGGTCACGTCCTCGGCCAGCACACGGCCGATGGACGCCTGGATCGCGACGGCCTCGGGCGCGAGCGCGGAAATCTCGGCCAGCATCCGGGCGCGGGCGTCATCGACGGCGAGGAGCTTCATGGGCGTCAGCCATAGCGACCCACCCGATGAACGTCATCCCCGGCCTTGTGCCGGGGATATGCGTCAGCCACGCCGACGCCCCTCGGCCCGCTCCGACGGCCTCGCCGCCGACCTGTGGATCCCCGGGACGGCGCCCGGGGATGACGTTCAAAGTAAGTGGGACTACGCCTTGAACGGCCGCTCCAGATCCGGCTGCGGTTCGGTGAACCAGGCGGCGCCGTCTTCGGTCACGTGGAAATGGTCTTCCAGCCGCACGCCGAACGCGCCGGGGATGACGATCATCGGCTCGTTGGAAAAGCACATGCCCGGGGCCAGCGGGGTCTTGTCGCCGCGGACCAGATAGGGCGCCTCGTGGATCGACAGGCCGATGCCGTGGCCGGTGCGGTGGGGCAGGCCCGGCAGGTCGTAGCCCGGGCTGAAGCCCTCGGCGGCCAGGACGCCGCGGGCCACGGCGTCGATCTCCTCGCACGGTACGCCCGGCTTCACGGCGGCGAAGGCGGCGGCCTGGGCCTTCTTCTCGATGTCCCAGACGCGACGCTGCTCGGGGGTGGGCGTGCCGAAGGCGTAGGTGCGGGTGATGTCGGAGTTGTAGCCCTGGACCCGGCAGCCGGTGTCGATCAGCACGAGGTCGCCGTCCTGAAGCTGCTGTTCGCCCGGCAGGCCGTGCGGATAGGCCGAGGCCTCGCCGAACTGCACGGCGCAGAACGTGCTGCCGTCATCGGCGCCCAGCGCCCGATGCGCCTGATCGATGAAGCGGCGGACGGCGCCGGTGGTGATCCCCGGGGCCAGGATGCGGGCGGCGCGACGGTGGACCTCCAGCGTCATGGCCTTGGCCTGGGACATCAGGGCCAGTTCCGCCGGCGACTTGATCGACCGGCAGCCGTCGACGACCGGG
Organism: Phenylobacterium sp.; assembly: GCF_965284355.1. Taxonomy (NCBI): domain Bacteria; kingdom Pseudomonadati; phylum Pseudomonadota; class Alphaproteobacteria; order Caulobacterales; family Caulobacteraceae; genus Phenylobacterium; species Phenylobacterium sp. The sequence continues at coordinate 2,968,728 of NZ_OZ260078.1, forward strand.
GCGGCGCTGGGCATGACCACGTCGGGCGCCGCCTGGCGCAGGCCGTCGAACATCGCGAACGCGAGGGCCGGGCCGATGGCGAGGGACGTCGCGCCCCATTCCTGCAGCACCTGCGCCGCGAGCTCGGAGGGGTTCTCGTGTTCTTCCCAAAGCCGTAGGGACGCCTCGATCCCTAGCGAGGCGTTGAGCGAGCCCTCTTCGAAGCGCGGGCAGATCATCACGGGGGCGCCCGACTTCGGCAGCAGCATCGCCACCAGCCGCTCGGTCGCGCCCCAGCCGACGCCCGTGAAATAGCCCAGCGAGGCGCCGGCGCCGATGATCAGGGCGTCGGTGGTCATCAGCGACTGCGCCTTGGCCAGCCGGGCCAGGCGTTCGTCGCGGGTGATGGCAGGCGCGGGGTTGGGCCACGGCGTCAGGTCCGCCAGTTCCCGTTCCGCCGTCGATCCGCCGATTTGGCTCATGGGACGCTCCTTGCTGTTGGAGACCTAGCGCGGCGGCGCACTTCTTTTCCACCCCTGCCTGTGAGGGGGTTGAGTGGAGACACGGCGCCGCTAGGGTCCGCCCCATGGCAGGCAGTCAGGATTTCGCGGCGGACCCCAGGAACGCCGATCTCAAGGTCTATGTGAGCGGCGAGCTCGTGCCCAAGGATCAGGCGCGGGTGTCGGTGTTCGACGCGGGCTTCGTGCTGGGGGACGGCGTCTGGGAGGGGCTGCGGCTGCACCATGGACGGCTGCTATTCCTGGAGACCCACCTGGAGCGGCTCTACGCGGGGCTGAAGGATATCGCGCTCGATATCGGCCTGACCCAGGCCGAGCTGACCGCGGAGATCCATCGCACCCTGGCCGCCAACGGCATGGAGCACGGCGCCCACCTGCGGCTGATGGTGACGCGCGGCGAGAAGAAGGCGGTGAACCAGGACCCGCGAAACTGGCTGGGCAAGCCCACCATCGTGATCACCGCCGAGTACAAGGAACCCAGTCCGGAGATCCTGACCCGTGGGCTGGCGCTGGCCACCTCGTCGATCCTCTGCACGCCGGCCGAGATGTTCGACATGCGGCTGAACTCGCACAGCCGGCTGGCGCTGATCCGCGCGCTGCTGGACGCCATCGAGAAGGGCGGCGACGAGGCGCTGATGCTGGACCCGAACGGCTTCGTCTCCAGCTGCAACGCGACCAACTTCTTCTGGGTGAAGGACGGCCGGGTGATGACCTCGACCGGCGACTACTGCTTCAACGGCGTGACGCGGGCGAACGTCATCGCCCTGTGCCGCCGGCACGGCATCCCGATCACGCTGGGCGACTTCGACCTTGGCGACGTGGCCGAGGCGGACGAGGCGTTCGTCACGGGCACGTTCGGCGGGCTGACGCCGGTGCGATCCATCGACGGCCACGCGCTGCCCGAGGCGCTGCCGGGGCCGATGACCCAGCGCCTGCGGGCGGCGTACGAAGCGCTCAAGGACGAGGACGCGGGCCGGTGACGATCCGGATCGCCATGTGGTCGGGGCCACGCAACATCTCGACGGCGATGATGCGCAGCTTCGAGAATCGAGCCGACTGCACGGTCGTGGATGAGCCGTTCTACGCCGCCTACCTGGCCGAGACCGGCCTGGACCATCCGATGCGCGACGAGGTGCTGGCGGCCCAGCCGACCGACTGGCGGGCGGTGGCCGATGGTCTGGCGGCGGCTGGCGGCGACCTGGTCTACGAGAAGCACATGGCCCACCACATGCTACCGGGCTTCGGCCTGGACTGGGTGCGGGACTGCCGCAACGCCTTCCTGATCCGCGACCCGGCGGAGGTGCTGGCCTCCTATGTGGCCAAGCGGGGAGAGGTCAGGCTCGACGACATCGGCGTCGTCCAGCAGCGGGCGATCTTCGAACGCGAGGCTGATCGGCTGGGCAAGGCGCCGCCGGTGGTGCGCGGCGCCGACGTCACCGCCGATCCGCGCGGAACTCTGTCCAGGTTATGCGATGCGCTGGAGATCGAATTCTCGGAGGCGATGCTGAACTGGCCCGCCGGCGCCCGCGACAGCGACGGCGTCTGGGCGCCGGCCTGGTACGACTCGGTGTGGAAATCGACCGGCTTCTCCACGCCCGAACGCACGGCCTATCCGCCGCTGCCGGACGACCTGCGCAGGATTGCTGACGCCGCCCGCCCCCACTATGAGGCGATGCTCGCGCACCGCCTCTGAGGCCGCAGCCTTACAGGCTCGTCTTGTACAGCTTCAGCAGCTCGCCCCAGGCGCGCTCGGCCTCGGATTCCTTGTAGACGGGCCCGCCCTTCACGCACCAGCCGTGGTCGGCCGCATAGACCTCGACCGTGGCCTTCAGCTTGTTGTCGGCGAACAGCTTCTTCAGCTCGTCCTTTTCCGTCGGGCGCTGCTTGTCGTCGTTCTCCGCCGTGGCGATCAGGTAGGCGGCCTTGGTCCTGGTGATCAGCAGGTGTGGGCTGTCGGGCTGCGGTCCGACCAGACCGCCGGAGTGGAAGGTCGCCGCGGCGCCGACCCGGGCCGGACGGGCGCCGGCGGTGCGCACGGTCAGCGGCCCGCCCATGCAGTAGCCCTGGACGCCGATCTTCTTCTTCTTGTTGGTCTGAGGCTGGGCGTCGAGGAAGTCGATGTAGGCGCCGGCGTCGCGGGTCGCCGCCTCGTTGGTCAGAGCCGCACGGAACGGCGCGATCTTGGCGCGGTCTTCCTGGCTCGCGAAGTTGAACGTCCCCTCGAACACCGGGGCCTTCTTCGAGCGGTAGTAGAAGTTGGGCACCAGCACGACATAGCCCTCGGCCGCCAGCCGCCGACCCATCTCGCGGAACACCGGGCGCAGCGAGAGGAAGTCGCACCAGATCAGCACGCCGGGCCACGTGCCCTTGCCGGCGGGATAGTAGAGCGCCGCGTCGGCCTCGCCGTCGGGCGTCTTCACCATCACGTCCTTCTCGACCACGTCGGCGGCATAGGCGTTGGTGGCCAGGCCGCCGGCCGCGGCGGCCGTCAGGATGCCGAACGTGCGGCGCGAGACCGTGGGGTCGTGGATCAGGCCGTCATGGATGTCGTCGCACATGGGGTGAGCCTCTGGTGGGGGACGGGTTTAGAGCTTGGCCTTGTAGAGTTTGCTGAGCTCGGCCCAGGCGCGTTCGGCCTCAGCCTCGTTGTAGACCTGACTGCCCTTCACGCACCAACCGTGGGCGGCGGGGTAGACCTCGACCGTGGCGGTCTTCTTCGCCTCGGCGAAGGCCGCCTTCAGGATGTCCTTCGAGTCGGGTTGGGCCTTGTCGTCGTTCTGGGCGACGGCCACGAGGTAGCCCGCGTTGGTCTTGGGGATCAGCAGGTGCGGGCTGTCGGGATTCTTCGTGGTGAGTCCGCCGCCGTGGAAGCTGCCCACCGCGCCGATTCGGCCGGGGACCGCCGCGGCCGTGCGGAACGAGAGCGGCCCGCCCATGCAATAGCCCTGGACGCCCACCTTCTTCTTCTTGCTGGTCTGCGGCTGGGCGTCGAGGAAGGCCACGTAGGCCTGGGCGTCGCTGTCGATGCCGGCGTTGGTCATCGCGCCGCGATAGCCCATGACCCGGGCGCGGTCCGTGGGGTTAGAGAAGTCGAAGCCCGGGGTGGCCACCACGCCCTTCACCGAGCGGTAGAAGGGGTTCGGCACGAGCACGACATAGCCCTGGCCGGCCAGCCGGCGGCCCATCTCGCGGAAGGCCGGGCGCAGGCCGGCGATGTCGGTCCAGATCAGGACGGCGGGCCAGGTCCCCTTGCCGGCGGGATGGAACAGGACCGAGTCGGCGATCCCGTCGGCGGTCTTCACCTCGACGTCCTTCTCCACCACGTCGGCGGCATAGGCGCCGGTGGCGACCCCGCCCGCCGCGGCGGCGGTCAGCACGCCGAACATGCGGCGCGACACCTTGGGGTCATAGACAAGGCCGACGTGGATATCGTCGTCGCACATGGGAGCCTCCCGCTCGCTGTCCGCCGTTCGCAGGCGTCTTCTTCGGCGCGTATGCGTCGCCGGGAATGTTGCGGCGGTATTGCGGCGGGAGGCAAGCGTGGCGGTCAGGCGAGAACCAGATCAGTGTGCCGGCGCCTTTCGGCCTCCGGACGGCCGGGCGCAAACGGGGGGTGAGCGGGGCGATGGACATGAGCCGAGCGGCGCGGGCCGAACGCCTGGGACCCTATTTCGAGATTCAGCTGCGGTTCGCCGCCCGGATGGCGGAGGTGACCGGGCTGAGCCTCGGCGAGGCGGCGTACCGGCACACCAACCTCTGCCGCCGGTTCGGCCAGGGCATCCCGATCATGACCGCGCCGACCGAGGCCTGGCTGTCGTTTGTGGAACGGCTGGAAGCGACAGCGTCGATGGCCGATCAGGTCGCGCTGTGCCAGGCGACGTTCCGCGATGTCGTAGACGAGGCGCTGCCGCTCGCCGGCCAGGAGGGCTTCGGCTGCTTCGCCTTCGAGGCCCCCAAGGATGGGGTGGTGAAGATCCACTTCAACAACCGCGACACCGACGAGGCGGGCGGCCCACTGGCCTCGGCAAAGATCGGGCGGCGCCGGGACGAACTGGCCGCCATGACGCGCCGGATCGCTGAAAAGCATCCCGACGCGACCCAGATCGCCGGCCGCTCCTGGCTCTACAATCTCGAGGCCTACCGCCGCCTGTTCCCGCCGCCGTACGTGGCGACGCGGGCGCTGGCGCCCGGCCCGGTGCACCTGACCGGCACGTCCAGCTGGGGCCAGATGATCGACAGCCGCGAGGCGATCCGCGCGGACGTCCGAGACGCATTCCTCGCCAATCTCGAAGGCCTGGACGCGGACGCGCCCTGGACCGCCTTCCCGCTGCGGGTCCTGGCGGTCCAGGCGCCGCTGGAGACGTTCGCCCGATTCTACGACGCCCCTCCTCACCCGTAGGGGGAGGGGGACCATGCGCAGCATGGTGGAGGGGGTGCGCCGGGAGCGCCGATCTTGGAGTGTTCCCCTCCACCCCCCTTCGGGCGGTCCCCCTCCCCCTACGGGTGAGGAGGGCGCGCGGCTTACCTCAGCGGATCGCGATCGGGTTGATCACCACCTGGACGGTGCCCTGGAAGCGGGGCTGGCCCAGGACGAACAGGAACTCGGTGACCCCGTCGGCGGCCAGTGGCCCGACGTTGATGTTCTCCAGCACGTGGACGCCGCGCTTGGCCAGCATGTGCTGATGCACCACGAACGGGCGGTTCGGGTTCTCGAACGGGATGGCCTCCAGCGCGATGGTGTCGGCGCCGATGGCGACGACGCCCTGGTCGCAGAGCCAGGTCGCCGCCTCCAGGCCCAGGCCCGGTTCGTTGGCCTGGAAGGCCGCCTTGTCGCTCGCCAGCTTGTCGGCCATCCATCCGGTGTGCAGCAGCACCACGTCGCCCTTGCCGATCGTGATCCTCTGGCTCTTCAGAGCGGCCTGAATGTCGGCGGCGGTGAAGGCGTGGCCGGCGGCCAGCGGCCTGCCGAAATGCTTGCGCATGTCGATCACCACGCCGCGCGTGACGATGGGCGGGATCTTGGACATGTCGAGCTTGGCGAACCTGGTCGCCGCCAGCTCGTCGGCCTTGATGCCGTTGTAGTGCCGGTGATCGATGCCCAGGTGCGCCAGGCCGTCCATCTGGGTGCCGATGCCCATGCTGGTGGTGACCTTCTCGTCGAAGGCCGTCACCTTGCTCTCGCCGATCGGCGGCTGGCCGGGCGGCGGCGTGGGAATGCCCTCGGCGGTATATTTGCGCTCGCCGTAGACCGGCGCGTCAGGGCCGGTGGGGATGCCCAGGGCATAGACCTTGCCGGTCTTCACCAGCGCAGCGGCCCGTTTCACGCCCTCGGGCGAGAGGTTGTTGACGGCGCCCAGGGTGTCGGCCGCGCCATACTTAGATGGATACCAGTCGTCCTGCGCCTGCGCGGCGCCGGCGACGCACGACACGGCCAGTGTCGCGCCCAGCAGCTTCCCGATCATGACCTCTCCCTCCGCCTCTTGTTATGGCGGCGAGCGTGTCACGGCGCGGGCGGAGTGGCCAGCTTGGCGGCGGCCTGCTCGGTGGCGGTGCGCGCGCCGATGGCGCGAGAGGTGCGGCGGTCGGCGGCCCGGATCTCGGCGAAGGTCTGATGCGGGTGCAGGCGCGACAGCTCGCGCAGTCGGGTGATGGCGATGGGCGCATAGGCCGCCGCCACGCCCACGCTGTCGCCGGCAAAATCGTGGAACGACATCGACCGGCCGAACACCGACTGGACCACCTCGCTCATCCCGGCCAGCAGGATCGCGATCATCGCCACCTCGTTGGCCCGGGCTTTGGGCAGCGAGCTGAGCATCGCCAGGGTCACACCGTAGAAGAGCACCGCATGCGCCACGGTGTCGGGGAACGGCAGTCCCAGGTCCTCGTACTTGAACGGCCCCGCCAGCGCGATCACCGCCGCCACGCCGGCCGAGATGCCGCCCACGCGCAACGCCTGCATCAGTCGGTGGGGCGTAAGCCGCATGGGGTCCTTCTGGGCCGGGAAGGTCCTCGAGAGACCTGGGCCCAGGGTGACCGGACGCGGTGAAATTGCCCTGAAGAGGCGTGGTTTACGCGGGTTAAGCGTGCGGTTGCTTCGCGGTCCTCAACCCCCGCACCACCCCCACGGCGATCAGGGCTTGGCCGGCGAAGTAGAGGCCCCAGACGGCGAGGCCCATGGGGAGGATGTCGAGGGTGGGGCGGCCGGTGCGCAGGAAGATCAGCAGGTCGGAGACGGCGAACATCATCGCGCCGGCGGCGACGAGCGGGCGGGGGAAGCGGCTGAGCCAGGCGCAGGCGGCCATGATCGCCAGGCCCAGGGCGTAGAGGGCGATCAGGCCCGCGCCGGCGCGTTCGGGCGGCAAGAGGTAGGCCGTCACCGTGACCCCGATGACGATGGCGGTGGCGACCGCCCAGTCCGCGGCGCTGGCCGGGCGGCGGTTGCGCAGGTAGAGGCCCGTGGCGGTGATGTGGCCGGCGAGGAAGGCCAGGGCGCCCACGACCAGGCCATGGGTCTCCAGCAGCATGTCGCCCAGGGCGCCGAAGGCCAGGACGACGGCCAGCAGCCAGCCGTCCAGCGACTTCGCATTCAAGGCTGCGTAGAGCGCCAGCAAGCTGACGCCCGCGCCCTTCCAGGCGACGTTGGCCCAGGGCGGGATCGGCAGGAACCAGCCCGCGACATAGCTGCACCCGGCCAGCACGGCGGCGGCGAGCACCCAGACGGTGATACGCATCGGACTCCCCCGAACCCCAAACTCAGGACGAGAGATAGTCCAGGGTGGCGCGGGAGGGCACGAAGAAATAGCCGCCGCCGCGCACGCGCACGACGTCGGCCAGCCCCTTCACCTGCAGCGGGCCCGAGGCGGTGGGGATGGTCAGGCGGCCGGTGGTCTTGCCGCGGCCCAGGATCGCGTCGACCTCGTTCTCCAGGCCGTGGAACTGGGGCGCCATGGCCCAGGTCTGCTGGACGAACTCGAACTGCCGCTCGAGGTCGGCGTTGAAACACATGAACATCAGGCCGCCGTCTTCCTTCCTCGCGCCCTTGGCGGGGACGTAGCCTTCATAGCGGCGGCCGGCGCGCAGGATTCGGTGGCGGTTGACGATGGCCAGCTGCTCCATCGATCCCGGCTCGAAGCTCTCGCGCGGATTGGTGCGGCGGATGTGCGACCCGAACGGACAGCGCAGGCCCACCGGGTCTTCGGCCCCCAGCAGGAAGTCGTTGTCGGGCGCGATGTGCGGGTGCTCGTTGTTCCAGCCCGTGCCCGGCCGGTTTGGATAGCGGACCAGCGAGGTGCCGTCCTTCCAGCGGCCCACCATCTTGGCGGCGATCCAGTGCTGGAGCTGGTCCGGCGTCAGGCCCGGAGGCGCGCCGGGGTGGTCCTTGGCGGCGTCGGCCAGCACCTTCAGAGAGGCGTCGAAGGCCTTGGTGTCCTGCGCCAGCTGGCGGACCACCAGGAACGTGCCGTTGCGGCCCAGGTCGCGGTCGAGGTTGGCGTGGCTGTTGCTGAGATCGGGCGCATAGCCGGCGGCCGGCGGCGGGGCCACCGTGGCCAAGAGGTTCTTCGGGTCGGTCTCGGACGGGACGACGGGCGTCAGGGGCAGGAAGCCCCGGTTGTCGGGATAGCCCAGGATGAACTCGCCGGGCTCGACCTCGTGGATCGCGTCGCGGGCGGCCTTCCAGCGCCGGGCGCCCTTGATCAGCGGCTGGGACACGCCGTCGGCGAACCCGAACGCCTCGTGTTCCTGGTTCTTCAGACCGTGGCCCGAGGCCTGAGCGGCCGAGTCGAGGTCGCGCAGGGCCACGCGGTGGACGAGGCGGCCGCCGTGGGCGGCGAGCACGGTCATGGCTTCGGCTTCCACGGCCTTCAGCACCGCGGGCGTCGCGCCATAGATCACCAGCACGGCGTCGGCGTCGCGGTCGCCCGCGCCCCAGAGCCATTCGGCGGGCTTGTCGTCGCCGGTGTCGCTCAGGATCTTCGAGCGCGCGGCGCTGGCCATCCCATCGCGGAAGGCGAACGGGAAGCTGGCGAGGCCCGCCTGCGACAGGCCGGTCTTGGCCAGCGCGCCGGCGCCCAGGGCCAGCATGGCGACGGCGTTGGGATCGGGCATATCGCCATAGCCGATCAGCGGCTTCACGGCGGTGAGCAGCGCCTTCGCCGAGGCGGCGTCGGATGGCGCCGAGATCGCCAGCAGCACGGCGTGCGGATGATGCTTCAGCCCGCCGAACAGCAGGGTCTGGACCTCGCGGGTCTCCAGCAGGGTGGAGGGCGGGGTGCGCGAGTTCAGCTGGGCCAGCCACAGCTCGGCCTCCTCACGGGTCGAGGCGGAGGTCAGGCCTTGGCGGATCGAGGCGTTGGCGCGGATGCGCGCGGTCGTGACGTGCGGATAGGCCGAGTACCAGAACGGCGTCGGCTGTTGCTGGCGGCGCGCCCAGCGCTTGAAGCGGTCGCCGTCGGTGGCGCCGTCGCCGAACAGGTTGTTGGCGCGGGGATAGCCTTCGGTATTGCTCCAGACACCCGTCAGCCCGGCGTGGGCCTTGGTGATGAAGTCCTCGAGATAGCTCTCCCAGCTGCCGCCGTAGTTGGAGAAGAACACCAGCTTGTCCGTGCCGGGGAGCAGGATCCACCGGGCGAAGTGGATGGTGCCCAGCTGGCCCAGGAAGCCCGGCCGGTACTGCAGGCGCGCGACGTTGCCGATGAACCAGAAGGCGAGCCGCAGGGTCAGCCGGCGCAGGTGGCCGGGCTTCATCCGCGAGACGCCCGTCATGTGGTTCTGGGCGGCCTGGTTCTCGTCGGCGTAGATCTCGGACAGCACGGCATCGTCGGGCAGGCTGTCGTCAGGCTGATCGGCGAGTTCGCGCTTGCGCAGGCCCCCGTAGATCGCGGCCGCCGCGCCCAGGGTCGCCAGCCCGCTGAGCGACAGCCCGGTCAGCAGCACCAGCAGGGTCACCGAGGCGCCGGCGCCGCCCTGCCAGGTCAGCCAGGTGGCCAGCACGGCGAGCAGCAGCGCCGGGATCACCACAGGCCACAGGAAGGTCGCGATCGCCGGGAATACCAGTCCCGCGATCAGCGCGCCCACCGGCCGCTGCGGCGGCGGCGCCAGGAGGCAGGGCGTGGCTTCGGGCTGGAGCAGGTGCTGCAGGCCCTTGAAGGCGTCGCCCGTGCGGACGTCGGCGCGGACCTGCTCCAGGATCTGCAGCGGCGTGCCGGTGTAGGACTTCGTATCGAACAGGTCGCGGATGCCGCGCGCCAAGTCCCACTCATCCCGGATGCGCTGGACGCTCATGCCGGGCGAGCCGGTGTGGTCGAGGCCTGGATGATCCAGCAGGCCCTGGCCGGTTTTCACGTGGTGCGCCTGCATCGCCGCGGCGAGCTCGCCCTTGATCCCCGCGGCCGCGAACACGGGCCCCATCCACGGGGCCAGCACCCGTGCGACCAGGGCGATGGTCTCGGGCGGCGCCAGGTCGGAGGATATCTCCATCACCAAGTGTGACGGCTGGCCCGGATCGCCGGCGATGACGCCCGTGCTCATGAAGTGGATCTTCAGGTCCTGGCGCAGCGCATCGCGCACCTCGCGTCGGGCCGGATTGTCCATCTTGCGCAGCTCGGCGCGCGTGTCGGCCGTGCGGGCCGACTCCATCGGGATGACGATCGTGACCCAGCTGTGGCTCATGCCGGCCTCTTGAGCTTGACGACGAGCCGCCCCGGCTCCGGGAGGGTGCGGGGGACGAACGCGACAGGCCGGCGCCGGCGCTCACGTGGCCGACGCGACAGCTCGACGGGCGGCGCCATCGGCGGCCCCATCCGTTTCGTTCTCGGCGTTTCGCCCAGCCCCACGCGCGCCCCCACAGCGGTTGCAACGCCCATACCGTTCTAGTTTTAGCTGCAAGAACTCAACCGGGGGAAGGGGCAAAGCGCAACCGTCAGTCGAAACCGTGCAACTCTGACCAGACTTCGGGGGCGTCCCGTGCGGATCGCCAGCCGTTGATTGGGTGCTGGGCGTCGCGATAGCCCAGCGCCATGCCCGAGAAGACCATGTGGTCCTCAGGCAGGCCGACCGTCTTGGCCACCGACAGCGGATAGCGGGCCCAGAACTCCTGGGCGCAGGTGTCGAGCCCGGCCTCCACCGCCAGCAGCATCACGTTCTGCATGTACATGCCGAGGTCCGCCCACTGCGGCGGGCCCAGCTTGCGGTCGAGGCAGAAGAAGAGGCCCACCGGAGCCCCGAAGAGCTCGGCGTTGCGGGCGAACCAGCGCAGGCGCGCGGCCTTGTCCTCGCGCGGCACGCTGACGCTGGCGTAGAGCTGCTCGCCATTGACGAACCGCCGCGTGCGGAAGGGCTCCCACAGGTCGGGCGGGTAGACGGCGTATTCCATGGGCTCGCCGCCGGGGTTTGCGGCGACCGCCGCCTTGAACGCCGCAAGCGGCTCGCCCGCCAGCGCGTAGACCCGCCAGGGCTGCAGATTCCCGCCCGATGGCGCGCGGGCCGCCTTGGTGATGATCTCGGCGACGACGTCCTTGGCCACCGGCCGGTCCAGGAAAGCGCGTACGGATATCCGGTGTTCGATCGCGTCGGAGACGTTCATGCGCAAGCTCGCCCGTTGACCCCAGCCTTACGAATCGCGCCTACCATCCCGTCCTAAGGTGAGGGCAAGGACCAGTGGCCAAGCGGGGCGGCGGATTCTGGGGGTTCGTGCGGGCGGTCCTCATCGCCGGCCTCATCGTGTTCTTCATCGGGCCGGTGGTGATGGTGGCGATCTACCGCTTCGTGCCGCCGCCGGTGACCTTCCTGATGGTCCAGCGCGCTATCGAGGGGCGCGGCTTCGAGCGCCAATGGGTGCCGATGGAGCAGATCTCGCCCAGCCTGGTGCGCGCCGTGATCGCCGCCGAGGACGCCCGGTTCTGCGAGCATCATGGCTTCGATCTCGAGGCCATCGAGAAGGCCATGGCGGCCAACGCCGCAGGCAAGAAGCTGCGCGGCGGCTCCACCATCAGCCAGCAGACCGCCAAGAACATCTTCCTCTGGCCGGGCCGCGACTGGGTCCGCAAGGGCCTGGAGGCCTGGTTCACCGTCCTGATCGAGGTGGGCTGGGGCAAGCAAAGGATCATGGAGGTCTACCTGAACTCCATCGAGTGGGGTCCGGGCGTCTACGGCGCCGAGGCCGCGGCGCAGCGCAACTTCAGGATCCCCGCCAGCAGGCTCAACGCCACCCAGTCGGCCCGCCTGGCGGCCATCGTGCCCAAGCCGCTGTCCTGGAAAGCCGCCAAGCCCGGCCCGTACATGAAGCGCCGCGCCGGCAGCATCAACCGCAACGCCAAGGCCGTGCGGCGTGAGGGCCTGACGTCCTGCGTCCTGTAGGCCTCGTGGCGTGGCGGAATCTCTCGCCGCAGTAAGCGATCCTTAGCCTCACGTGGCTAACGTCCTCGCAAGAGGAACGAGATGCGTAAACTCAGTCTCATCGCCGCCGCCGCCATCGCCACGGTCATCCTGGCCCCGCGGACCAGCACGGCCGAGCATATCGAGCCGCCGTCGCAGGTCTTCGCCCGCTAGGAGCTGTGGACTCTTAGGATTCACGCTGGGTCCGAAGCGTGATTCAAGACTGCTTTTTGGAGGCGGTCTTGGGTGTGATGGATCGACTGGTGCTGAGCGATGAGCAGTGGGAGCGGATCGCGCCGCTGATCATCGGGCGGCCGGATCAGAAGGGCTCGACGGGTCGGGACAACCGGATGTTCGTCGAGGGCGTGCTCTGGATCGTCAGGACGGGTTCGCCCTGGCGTGACCTGCACGAGGTGTTCGGGGACTGGAACACGGTCTTTCGGCGCTTCAGCCGCTGGAGCGCCAAAGGGGTCTGGTGGCGCATCTTCGAGGCGCTCTCGGACGATCCGGACTTCGAGTACCTGATCGTCGACTCGACCATCGTGCGCGCCCACCAGCATGCGGCGGGCGCGAAAAAGGGGGGTCTGAAGATCAGGCCCTTGGCCGCTCCCGCGGCGGCCTGAGCACCAAGATCCACATGGCGGTCAGAGGCCTGGGCTGTCCTGTCCGGTTCAGCCTCACCGCCGGCCATCGTGGCGACGCACCCCAGGCCGAACCCTTGATCGAAGGCTTGGCCGCCGACGTAGTGATGGCCGATACCGCCTACGACTCAGATCGCCTGCGCCAGAAGATCGCTGAGAAGGGCGCGATCGCCGTCATACCGAACAACCCATCCCGCGCGATCAAGCACCCCCTCGACGCCCAGCTCTATGCTCAGCGCCACCTGGTCGAGTGCTGCTTCTCCAGGCTCAAGCAGTTCCGCCGCGTCGCCACCCGCTTCGAGAAGACCGCCCGCAACTACCTCGCCATCGTCACCCTCGCCGCCATCGTCTTGTGGCTACGATAAGTGTCCACAGGACCTAGGACGCCGCCTGCGGCACACATGGCCTTGGCGCAGCGCGCGCAGAAATCGTTCGATATTAAACGAATTTCGAAGAGCTGGCTTTGGCGAGCCGCGGTTGCGGCCCGCTCGCTTTCCTGCGGTCAGGCGGCGGAACGCTGTGGCGCCCAGGGGGTTTAGGGCGCCGAGACAAAGGAGCCCCCCATGAACGTCAGCGAAGTCATGACCGCCCAGGTCGCCACCGCCACGCCGCGCACCACTGTCGCCGAGGTCGCCCGCACGATGGCCGAGGTCGAGAGCGGCGCCGTGCCGGTCACCGACGACGGCAAGGTCGTGGGCCTGATCACCGACCGCGACATCGTCCTGCGGGTCGTCGCGGAAGGCATGGGCCTGGACACGCCGGTCGCCGATGTGATGACCGAAGGCGTCGAGACCTGCCTCGAGGACGACAACGTCGCCGACGCCACGGCCAAGATGGGCGCGAAGCAGATCCGCCGTCTGGTCGTGCTGAACGCCGACGGCAAGCTGGCCGGCATCCTGTCGCTGGGCGACGTGGCGGTCGACTACGGCGCCAAGGCGGTCGGGAAGACCCTGGGCGAGATCAGCGAGAACTCGCCCGCGGCGCACTAACGCCAGCGACAAGACCCCGGAGGGAAGCTGTATCGGAACCCGATCGGCGCCTTCCGGCGGTCCAGCGGAATACGGTCACCGACCTGGCAGACCCGCAGAGTCGCCGATCTGAGGATGGCCCTGTGACCGTCCACACTGACCGTCGCGCACGGGCATCCGCGCGAGATCAGCTGCATCGACTCAATGACCCCGGATGTGCGAGTCGGCGGACCGATGGGGGCGTTCAGCCAGGCGGCCAGTGCGACGCCGGCGACCAACAGCAGCCCCAAGAGGAATCCGACCAAGTCGGCGCGGCGGCGCCCGCGCATCTCCCGTTGGCCTCTCAGCAGCTCAAGCTTGAACCGCAGCGCCTGAGTTGGCGTCGCTCGCCGCCTTGCCATTCGTCCTTGCTGTAGCCCCCTCGGCTGTGACCCTAGCCCACGTCAGCCACACCTGCGCCGCCGTCCTCATCGCCCCAGGCGACGCGCTTGGCGTCGGAGCTGATGGCCAGCGCCGTGATTGCGGCGTCCTTGTCCGATTTCAGCGGGACCAGCTTCTCGCCGGTGACGTCGCAGGCCCAGACGCGGCCGTCGTCGAGGCCGGCGGCCAGCCAGCTCTTGTCGGGCGTGGCCGCGATGCGGGTGGTGACCGCGCTCTCGTCCCAGCCGATCTCGGCGGCCTGCTTGCCCATCGGCCCCGTCGCGCCCGCGAACGGCCAGCAGACCGCCCCGTTCGCACCCGAGGTGGCCAGCAGGTTCCCCTTCGACATGAACGCCAGGCTCTTCACCTTCGAGGGATAGCCGCCCATCCGCATGTTCTTCTCGTCGGCCACGCGCCAGCCGTGCAGCTGGTTTTCCTGCATGGCGCTGACCAGGAACTTGCCGTCCGGGCTCCAGGCCAGGGCGATGTGGCTGCCGGCCCACTTGAGCGTCACCGGCTTCTGGTCGGCGATCCGGGCATACCAGAGCCACACGCCGCCATAGGTCGCTACGGCCAGGCGCCGGCCCTTGGGGTCGAACGCCACGTCGGCCACCGACTTCTCATGCTGGAACACCCGCGCGAACGCCGGGTCGGCCGGGTCGCGCACGTGCAACTCGCGGCCGGCCCCAAAGGCGATCAGTTTCGAGTCGGGGCTGGCGGCGACCGTGTCGATCCAGCGGCCCGGAACCTTGGCCAGTTCGGTCGCGCCGGCGGGGGTGGTAAGCACGACGCGCCCGTCGTCGCCGCCGGTGATCACGCCCTCGCCCGTGGGGGGCAGGCAGGCCGACAGGACCGCGCCGTCGTGCGCCTCGAGCGACTCGCCGCCCTCGAAGCGGACGCTGCCGTCCCCCAGGGCGAAGCTTGCGCGGCCGGTGCGATCGAACAGGGCGGCGGTGACATAGGCGTCGAAGTCGAAATTCATGCCTTGGGCTTTAGGGCTTCGAGGCTGCGCGGGGCAAGCGTTGGGCGTTCCTCGCCTTCGAACGCCGTTCAGCGCATTCGCGCTTTACAAGGGCTTGGCGGCTTGCCAATGGTCGGCCCGAACAAGTGCGGACTGCGCGCGCAAAGGGTAAGGGACCAGGACGTATGGGCAGTAAGGTTGGCGGTGGCGGCGGAGGTAAGTTCGCCCTCGGCCAGAACGCGGACATGAACGTGACGCCCTTCGTGGACGTCATGCTCGTGCTTCTCATCATCTTCATGGTGTCGATCCCGGCCGCGACCGTGTCGATCAAGCTCGACCTGCCGCCCGCGATCCCGCCGCCCCCCGGCACCAAGGTGAAGGAGCCGATCCTCATCAACCTGCAGGCCGGCCAACGCATCTTCATCGGCGAGCAAGCCACGGGCCTGGATCGCCTGACGGGTGACCTGTCGGTCGTGCTGACCCGCGAAGACCCCACCATCCCGCCGACCGAGCAGCGCGTGTACATCCGCGCCGATCGCGATGTGCGCTACGGGGACTTCATGGCCGTCATGAACACCCTGCAGGGCAACGGCTTCTATCAGGTGGCCCTGATCAACGAAGAGCTCTAGGCCCTTCGCACAGCCTATTCGGAAGAGCCCGCCCGGGGAGACCCGGGCGGGCTTTTCTATGTCCAGTCCTTCCCGCCCAGTGGGAAAGGCGGTTGCGTGATTGCACGATTGTAATATCTTACATTCGTAACTCACAGGAGCTGCACATGGCCGCATCCCTTTCCGCCCATTCCAACACCGCCTGGAACATCCGCCAGAACGCCGACATCAACGTGACGCCCTTCGTCGACGTTATGCTGGTGCTGCTGATCATCTTCATGGTCGCGCTGCCCGTCTCGACCGTCTCCGTGAACGTCGACCTGCCGGACGCCGTCTCGGACCCCGCGCCGTCCCAGCCGGTGATCGTGAGCCTGACCCTCGACGGCCGCGTCTACGTGGGCGACCGTGCGACGACCCTGGAAGGGCTGCCCGCCGCCGCCGCCGCCGCCCTGGGCCGCGACGACCGCAAGCAGCGCATCTACCTGCGCGCCGACGAGGGCGTCCGCTACGGCGCGCTCATGAACCTAATGAACACTCTGCGCCGCGCGGGCTACGGCAACGTCGGGCTGGTAGGCGAGGCCCTCTAGGCCGATGACGGCAGGCGGCTCCCATGGTGAGCCGCCTGTTCATCATTAATCGGCAGGTAAATGCCTTCGTTTATGACTGAGCGCACAGGTGGGGTCAGAATGACCTCGTTAAGAGAGCGCGAAGGCGCGGAACGACCATGTGGCAGATCGTCGAAGTTTCGGTGGGCCCTCAGATCCACCGCGGGCGCTTCCGGACGGAAGGCAAGCAAATCACGTTGGAATGGCGCGGCGGACGGACCGTCGAATGGTGCGGCATGCTGCGCCCCGAAGTGGTCGCCACAACTCGCCTGCGTCAACTGGTCGGCCGACCCATCGCAGCCTAGGCCGCGATACAGCTCTCGAAGCCGGCCCGCAGCGCGTCCTCGTTGAGATTGCGGCCGATGAAGACCAGGCGCGAATAGCGGTTGTCCTTCGACGTCCAGGGCTGCTGGAAGTCGCCCTCCAGGATCATGTGCACCGCCTGGAACACCAGGCGGCGCTCCTCGCCCTTCACGTCCAGGATCCCCTTGGCGCGCAGGATGTCGACGCCCTGAGTCTGCAGCACGTTGTTGAGCCAGGCGGTGACGCGGTTGCCGTCGATCGGCTTGTCCGAAGTCAGTGAAATCGAGGTGATGCCGCTCTCGGCCACGTGGTCGTGGATGTGGGCGTGATCATGATGGTGGTCGTGGCCGCAGTGCTCGTCATGCACGTGGCCATGATCGTGTCCGTGGTGATCATGGTCGTGATGATCGCAGTGCTCGTCGTGCACATGCCCGGCCTCGCCGTGGGCCGGGTTCAGGAAGTCGGGCTGCAGCTCGGTCACGCGCGCCAGGTCGAAGGCGTGGCGGCCCAGGACAACGTCCAGCGGCACGTTCGAGCGCTCGGCGCGGCGGATCGGCGCCATCGGGTTCAGCGTGCGGATCGCCTTTTCCACCTCGGCCAGCTCGGCCTCGGTGACCAGGTCGGTCTTGTTCAGGATGATCTGGTCGGCGAACGCGATCTGCTCGGCGGCCTCGCGGCTGTCCTTGAGGCGCAGCGGCAGGTGCAGGGCGTCGACCACGGTGACGACGCTGTCCAGCTCGGTGCGGGCGCGCACGTCGTCGTCGACGAAGAACGTCTGGGCCACCGGGGCCGGGTCGGCCAGACCGGTGGTCTCGACGATGATGCCGTCGAACTTGCCCTTGCGCTTCATCAGGCCGGCGAGCACCCGGATCAGGTCGCCGCGCACCGTGCAGCAGACGCAGCCGTTGTTCATCTCGAAGACCTCTTCGTCGGCGCCGACGATCAGGTCGTTGTCGATGCCCACTTCCCCGAACTCGTTGACGATCACGGCGTACTTCTTGCCGTGGTCCTCGGAGAGGATGCGGTTCAGCAGGGTCGTCTTGCCGGCGCCGAGGTAGCCGGTGAGCACGGTGACGGGCGTCTTGGTGAGGGTCTCGCTCATGGGCCGACATGTAGTGCGCTGAGCGCGCAATGAGAACCTTCCTTTCGGAGGGGTGGCTTGAACAGCGTGGTCCGCGCGTCGCC
This sequence comes from Phenylobacterium sp., assembly GCF_965284355.1. Lineage (NCBI taxonomy): Bacteria > Pseudomonadati > Pseudomonadota > Alphaproteobacteria > Caulobacterales > Caulobacteraceae > Phenylobacterium > Phenylobacterium sp. The sequence continues at coordinate 2,986,289 of NZ_OZ260078.1, forward strand.
CTCGACCCTCAAGGGCTTTCCGGTCAGGGTGAACCCGATGGCCTGCCGCACGAACGCGCCTTCTGGATCGAGCCGCAGCGAAATCGTATCCATCCCGCCGAGGCGCCCGCGCCTTGACCGACCCCATATGTTACAACATAACACTTTCCCGCTCCGGACCCCACGAGACCGCGCTTGACCTCGACCACCTCCGCTCCCGACCGGCTGGACCAGGCCGAGGCGCTCGACGCCTTCCGGGCCGACCGCGTCTATCTGGGCGCGGACCATCGGCGGAACGAGCGACGCACCTGGATCGTCACCGCGATCTGCGTGGCCACGCTGGTGGCGCTGGTCGCCGGCGGACTCGCCACGCGCTCGATGGCGCTGATGGCCAGCGGCCTGCACATGGCCGCCCACGTGGTGGCGCTGGTGGTGGCCGCCGCGGCCTATGCCCTGGCGCGGCGTCACGCCGGCAATCCGGCCTTCAGCTTCGGGACCGGCAAGGTGGGCTATCTGGCGGGCTTCGCCAACGCGGTGGTCCTGGCGGTCACCGCCGTTCTGATCGGGGTCGAGAGCGTCAGCCGGCTGATCCGCCCGGGCGAGGTGCACTACGACAGCGCGCTGCCTATCGCGACGGGCGGCCTGGTGGTGACGCTGGTCTGCATGTGGCTGCTGAAGCCCACGACGGCCGCCTCCGACCGGTACGATCCGCAGGGCGACCTGAACCTGTCGGCCGCCCACCTGCACCTGACCGCAGACGCCGCCGTCTCGGTGCTGGCGCTCGCGGCCATCGCGGCCGGCGAGTTCCTCGGCCTGGGCTTTGCCGACCCGCTGGCCGGCCTGCTGGCCGCGCTCCTCGTGGCGCAGTTCGCCTGGACGCTGCTGAAGCGCGCGGGCGCGGCGCTGCTCGACATCAACCCGTCCCCCGAACTGACCGCCGAGGTGCGCCGGCGCCTATCGGACGGGGGCGAGCGGGTGATCGACCTCCACCTCTGGCGCCTGGGTCCGGGGCACCATGCCGTCATCGCCGTCATCGCCGCGGCGCACCCCGAGCCTGTGGCGACGTACCGCGCGCGGCTGGCTGGACTGGCGGGCCTCAGCCATGTGACCGTCGAGGTAAGGGGCGACTCCCACGGCCACGACGATCACAGCGGCCACGAGCACGGTTGAGGTCGCGAAGCGTTTCTGACGGATGACACGGCTGCGACGACGATATCTGCCGCGCAGACGGGTCCTGGTCTTTGGCGTCCTGGTGGTCGCCGCAGCCGTGGCCGCGGGCATGGTCTCGACCGACCGCGCGACCCGCCAGGCCGCCACCGCCAAGCTGACCGCCACCCGCCTTTCGATCTTCCAGGACAAGGCGCCCGAAGCGCCGAGCGCCCTGCAGTCGCGGCTGGACGTCCTGGCCGCCGGCTACGGCGAGGACGTGGGGATCGCGGTGACCGACGTCGCATCGGGGTGGACCGCCGGCGTCGGCCAGCACCGGCTCTACCCGCAGCAGAGCGTCTCGAAGCTCTGGGTCGCCATCGCGCTGATGCGGGCGGTGGACGAGGGCCGGATCGACCTCAACGCCTGGGTGACAATGGACGACGCCGACCGTTCGGTGTTCTTCCAGCCCGTCGTCGCCGAGTACCGGCAGGGCCGCTATGTGACGCCGGTGTCGGACCTGCTGCGCCGTGCGCTGGTCGAGAGCGACAATGCCGCCAACGATCGGCTGATGCGCGAGCTGGGCGGCCCCGAGGGCGTGCGCGCGGCGCTCGAGGACATGGGCCTGACCGACGTGAAGGTGGGCGCGTACGAACGCGACCTGCAGGCGCAGACGGCGGGGCTCTCCTGGCGCCACGAGTACGGCTTCGGCCGCAACTTCCAGAACGCGCGCGAGGCGCTGCCGATGGCGGTGCGCGAGGCCGCCGCCGACGCTTATGTCTCCGACCCGCTGGACGGCGCCTCGCCCGCCGCCATCACCGCGGCGCTGGCGGCCCTGTCGCGTGGCGCCCTCTTGTCGGAAGAGTCCACCCTGCGGATCACCAGCCTGATGACGGCGGCGCGGACGGGGCCCCGCCGGCTGAAGGGCGGCCTGCCCCCGGGCTGGTCGATCGCGCACAAGACCGGCACCGGTCAGGACTTCCAGGGCGCGTCGCTGGGCATCAACGATGTGGGCCTGCTGACCGCGCCCGACGGCCGGACCTATGCGGTGGCGGTCATGCTGCCCCGCACCCGCCACCCGGTGACCGCGCGCCTGGCCTTCATGCAGTCGGTCTCGGGGGCCGTGGTCGAGCAGTGGATGCGCGACACCGGGACGACGGTCGCGGACTAGCAGAGGCTAGCGCGCCGCCGCCGCCGGCCGCTGGATGCCCTTCACGACGGTGACCTTAATCGGCTCGCCTTCCAGGGATTTCGACGTCCAAACGGCGCCGACGCCGCCGGTCGCCGGGAAGGCGGTGCAGTAGTTCAGCGGGATGGGGATCGGCTTGGACTGCTTCAGGCACACCTGGCCCGCGTCCTTCTGGGCCCACTTGCCCGACGACCATTTGCCACGGCGGCCAAACGCCTCCCAGGAGCCGTCGGCGTTGAACCAGAGCCACTGGTAGCGGCCGTCCGGGTACAGGGCCTTGACGGTGTTGCCGAAGGCGGCCGCGACGCCGCCCTGGCGGGCGGGTTCGGCGGCGCCGGCCGCGTCGGCGGCAAGGAGAAGCGACAGCGTGGCCGCGAAAAGCTGGGAGTGACGCATAGGCTCGGGAATACGCTTAGGGTCGGTTCACGGATGAGAGGCCGCTCTATGCCGGCCGCCGCCTGAACGGAAAATGACAGCCTTTGCCGTTCGCTCTCCACCCCCCGGACCGACTCCGCCTCTGGATCAGCGCACTTCGACTACGGTTTTGGCGCCCAGCGCCGTGCGGCCCACGCCGTCCACCTCGTACAGCGCTTCCAGCGGCCCGCCGGCCTGCAGCTTGAGGGCGTCGATGGCGGCGGGATCGGCGGCGATCTCGGCGGTCTGCATGACCCCGATGTCGCGGTTGCCGGCGATGATGACGAAGCGGTTGCCCGCCGGGCCCTTGAAGCTGGCCAGGTAGCCGTAGTCGCGGTTGGGCCGGTCGCCCTGGGCCTTGCCGGCGCCCGAGACGTAGGCCGCGCCTGTCTTGCGGTCGATCAGCTCGTCGTAGGTCGAGCCGATGGTGAAGCGCGAGCGGGCGAACACCGGCTCCTGCAGCACCCGAAGGGCGGAGAGGTAGCCCACGTAGACGATGTCGGACGTCTTCAGGAGCTCGGGCGTCAGGTGTGAGGCGGTGACCACCTGCACGCGGTCGTGCCCACCGGCGGCCTGACGGACCAACGGCATGATCTCGCGCAGCGCCAGGGTGGCGCCCACCGGCGTGTAGTAGGTGTCGAGGTCGATGTAGCGGCCCTGGAACTCGGGGTTGTCCATCAGCCAGGCGTCGAGATCGGCGGGCGAGTTGATCTCGAAGGCGCGGATCATCCGCTTGGGCCCTTCGCCGTGCTCGGTGTCGCCGAAGATGTAGTAGTCGCCGACCACCACCACGACCGGCCGCTCGCGCCCCACGTCGGCCCACAGCGGCGAGGCGGCCACCTGCGCCAGCTCGTGACCGGGGCCGGAGTCGCGAGCGAACCAGACCCAGCCGCCGATATTGGCCGCGACCGTCACCGCGACGGCGGCCGCCAGCGGCAGGATCCATTTCGGCCGCCTCACGGCGCCCGGCGCGGCGGTGGCTGCGGCCTCGGCCGGGATGACGTCCAGTCGGTACTCGCCCACGGGGATCACCAGCCGGTGGGGCTGATCGACCCCCGGGCCTGCGTAGAACGCCTCCAGCTTCTTGCGGAGGCGATGGACGTAGACGCGAACTGAGGCGTCGCCCGACAGGTCGACCTCGCGACCGAATACGTCCTGGGCCATCTCGGTTTCGCGCAGGGTGCGGCCGGCGTGCGCCGGATCGGCCAGGTAGTCGAACAGCCGCGCGAGGCCGTGGCTGCGGCCCAGCACGCCCGCGTTGCGGATGCGCGCGACCTGTTCCGCCAGCGCCTTTGCCCGTTCCTCGTCCATACCCGACTTTCGATACCCTGAGGCCGCTGTAACCCCCTGTAACGGTCCTGGAAACCGTAAAGTACGGGCGCGCGCCTTGCACGCGCCTTTACGCCCCGATCCGACGCGGCGCGAAGACCGCGCGCACTTCGACATGGGGGGACCAAGATGCGGATGAACAGCCTGACGGCGCTGCTGGCGGCGTGCGCGGCCTCAGCGCTGGCGACCGGAGCCTGCGCGGCCGACGCAGAGGTGGACGAAGTGGTGGTGCGCGGCGCCCGGCTGGACGAGACCCTGCCTCAGGATCTGGCGCGCTACGGCAGCGACCTGGCGGTGATCACCCCGACCGTCCTGCGGGACAACGTCTATGTCGATGTGTCCCAGGCCCTGCAGATGCAGACGCCGGGCGTCTTCGTCTCGCCGCGGAACGGCCCGTTCAGCTATGTCGACATTTCCGTCCAGGGGGCGCGGACCGGCGACGTTCTGTGGCTGGTCGACGGCGTGCGGATCAACAACCGACTCTACACGTCCACAAGTCCCGCCGACACGCTGCCGGCCAGCATGGTCGAGCGCATCGAGGTGCTGAAGGGCGGCCAGAGCCTGTTTTACGGCACCCAGGCCGTGGCCGGCGCGATCAACGTGGTGACCAAGCCCTACGTCGACGAACTGGAGGGCACGGTCACCCTGGGCGGCCACACCCACCAGGGCGTCCACGCCGACCTGCTGGTTCGCGGCCCGGCCGGACCGGCGCGGTTCGTGGCCTGGGTGTCGAAGGACGAGGCCGAGGGCTACCGCACGTTCAACGTCTTCCAGCCCAGCGCCACCGCCCGCAAGCGCGGCTACGACGTGGTCAGCTTCGGCGGCAAGCTGGGCCTCGACCTGTCGGACGACCTGGCGCTGAACCTCTACTACCAGCACACCGACGCCCACCTGGACTATCCCGGCCCGCGCCTCACCCGCCTGTCGTTCAACGACCGCGACGAGGAGATCGGCAGCCTCAGCCTGGACTGGACCGCCGGCGACCAAGTGCAGCTGTCGGTGAAGGGCTACTACCACGACTGGGACAGCGTCTATTCGACGGTCAACAACGTGCCGTCCAACATCGCAGGGCCGGGCGTCATCATCGATGACCTGACCTACTGGGGCTACGAGGACTACGGTGTCTCTGTGCTGGCCAAGCTCAACCTGCATCGCGGGTTCGAGTACCAACTGGGTTACGACTACCAGAACTTCAACGGCCGCGACGACGTCCTGCTGATCGCCCAGCAGACCGAGACCGTGCACGCCCTCGTCGCCCAGGTCCGCACGACCGACGACCTGATCGAGAACGCCCACTTCGCCGCCGGCGTCCGCTACAACAGGACCGACGAGAGCGAGAAGGCGATCTGGAACCTCTCGGGCCGCTGGGACGTCATGCCGGACCTCTACCTCGAGGGCATGGTGGGCACGTCGTTCATCCTGCCCAGCGCCGAGCAGCTGTTCGGGATCGACCCTTGCTGCGCCGTCGGCAACCCCGACCTGAAGCCCGAGGAGAGCGTCAACGCAAACGTCTCGGTGGGCGGCCAGAGCGATCGCTTCACCTGGCAGGTGACCGGGTTCGCGCGGAAGATCGATGACCTGATCGTCGACGTTTACGACCTTCCGGCCTTCCCGGAGGGGATCTACGCCAATGTCGCTGACGCGGTGAAGACCCGTGGACTTGAGCTCAGCGGCACCGCCCAGATCACGGATGCGATATCGGCGAGCGCCTCCTACGCGTACTCGCGTACGCGCGTCTCAGGCGCGGGGCAGTTGTTCGACCGCATTCCTGAGCAACAGGCAAAAGCGGCGATCGTCTATGAGCCTCCGGGCAGCCCATTCGGCGCGTCGGTTAGCGCGCTCTGGGTGGGTGACGTCTATTCAGGGGTCAACGGCTTCGGCCGGGTGAACTACGGAAACTACGCCGTCGTCGACCTGGCCGCCCACGTCTACATCGACGGCGACAAGCGCAAACACCGCGTCACAGCCCGGCTTGAGAACGCCCTGGACGAGGACTACGCCACCCGCGTGAACTCGGCGCTGATCGACCTGTCGACCCAGCGGTTCTTCTACCGGTTCCGAGGCGTGCCCCGGACCCTGCACGTGAGCTACGCCTATTCCTTCTGACGCAAACTCCGTCCGCAAACCGTGGGCGCCGAAGTGGCTGGTGGTGACACACCGCTACCTGGGCGTCGTCATGGGGCTGCTGATGCTGCTGTGGTTCGCGAGCGGCATCGTGATGCTGTTTGTCCACTGGCCCGAGGTCTCGGATGTGGAGCGGGCCAAGGGGCTGGCGCCGATCTCCTGGGCGCAGTGCTGCCGGTTCGGCGAGACCCAGAACGTCCAGCAGGTCGACCACGCCACGGTCGAGGATCTCGCGGGTCGGCCTGTGCTGCGCTTCGACGGCGGGGTGATCGACCTGGCGACCGGGCAGGCGATCCATCGGATCTCGTCGGTCGAAGCCACCGCCGTCGCCACGACCTACGCCCGCGCTCACGGGATCGCGGGACGTCCGGGCGCGCCGGAGGCGGTCGAGCGCGACCAGTGGACGGTCACCGGCTATTTCAACAAGCGCCGCCCCTTCTACCTCTTCCATTTCGACGACCCGGCCCGCACCGACGTCTACGTCTCGGCCCATACGGGCGCGGTGAGCCAGGTGGTGACGGCGCGCGAGAAGGTGCTGAACTGGCTGGGGCCGATCCCGCACTGGCTCTATTTCGAGGGGCTTCGCGCCGACACGCGGCTCTGGGCCCAGGTGGTCATCTGGACCTCGATCGTCGGCGTCTTCCTGACGGTCACCGGGCTCTATCTGGGCGTCGTCGCCTGGCGGCCATGGCGCGACGCGCGGCTCACGCCGTTCCGCGGCTGGATGGCCTGGCATCACCTGACGGGCCTGGCGGCCGGCGTGCTGACCCTGACCTGGGTGGCCAGCGGCCTGGTCTCGATGAACCCCTGGGGCTTCCTGGAAAGCGCGCCCGACGAACGGCCCGAGCAGATGACGGGGTTCGTCGCGTTCGGCGACGTGCGGCAGGCCATCAGGGCGGCGAGGGCCGAGGGTGTCGTCGCGCGGCGGATCACCATCGCTCCCCTCGCGGGGACGCTCTTCCTGATGGCCGACGGTCGACGTCTCGATGCGGCGGCCAAACTGGCGCCGCTGGACCAACGCGCGCTGGCCGAGGCGTCGCAGCGGATGGGCGCCGTAGGCAGCCAGGGCCTCATCACCGAGGAGGACGCGTACTACTTCGGCCACCATGAGACGGTCACGCTGCCGGTCTGGCGCGTGCAGATGGCGGATGGCGTGCGGTTCTATCTCGACCCGGCGTCGGGCCAGGTGCTCGCGCGCGCCGACGCCGCAAGGCGCGGGTTCCGCTGGCTGTTCGAGGCCCCGCACCGCATGGACTTCATCCGAGGGTTCGACCGCGGCGGTGGCTGGGCGGCGGCCATGACGGCCCTGCTGGTCCTGGCCGGCGCGGGCGTCGCCACGGGGGTCTGGCTGGGCTGGCGCAGAGCCCGGTCCGACCTGACCCGACTCACGAAGAAGGCCCCGAAGCTCGGCTGAGCCCGGGGCCTCCTCCAGTCGGAAGAGTAGCCGCTAGTGCTTCTCTTCCATCTTCGTCTCGACCTCGTCGGCCTTCTTCTCACCCGCCTCCTTTACAGCCTCGGCCTTGGCCTCGAGCTGTTCGGCGGTCTCCGCCGCGGCGGTCTGTGCAGCATCCGAACCCGCTTCCGCGGCGGCCTTCGCCGCGTCGGCGGCCGCCTGCATCTGGGCGGCGGTGGCGTTGGCCTGGGCCTCGACCGCCTCACCCGCCGACTTGGCGGCCTCGTCCTGCTTACTGCACGCGCCCAGGCTGAGAAGCCCGATGGCGGACACGGCGGTGATCAGAAGACGCATAGGATTTAGTCCTTCTTGCCTGCTTGTTGCTCGATGGCGTCAGCCTTGGCGTCGGCGGCCTGCTCGACCGCGTCGGCCTGCTTGTTCAGTTGGGTCTCAGCGGCCTCGTTCGAGGTGGCGGCGGCTTGGCTTTCCAGGGCGTCGGCCTTGGCTTCGCCCGTCGCTTCGACGGCGTCGGCCTGCTTCTCAGCGGCTTTGTCGGCGGGGCTTTCGCAAGCGGCCAGGCTCAGGGCGCCGAGGGCGGCGACGATGGCAGTCATGGTGCGCATAGGTCTCTCCAGAATGAGTTGCCAAGCGAGAGCGCACGAAAGCGTGATTGGTTCACGAGAACGCGATCACAATCCACCGGAGAGTCACCAGGCGGGTCGAGATCCAGGCTTCAGCTTAAGCGCCGGACGCTCGACAAGGAACCAGCTCATCAGCGCGAACGGCACGACGGCCAGGACAGCCGTTGCGACATTGAGTTGGCCGTAGGCCGCCAGCAGTTGCTGGAGCGGGAACGCGTAGATGTAGACCCCATAGCTGAGGTCGGCCGGCAGCTTCCCGGGCCGCGCCAGGCCCAGCACCGCGGTCGGCAGCGCCAGCGGACCCACGAACGGAAACGCGACCGCCGAGCCGGCGCCCAGCCACACCGGGATGCGCCATCCCAGCAACTGCACGGCCGCGCCCGCGAAGAACAGGAGGCCGTTGCGGGCCGCCAGGAACGCGATGCGCGTCACCCGGTCGTCGGCCCAGTGGGGATGGGTGAAGCTCATCACGACGAACACGGCCGTGCAGGCGCCCAGCAGCGCCAGCACCAGCGGCAGCCGCGCCCGGATCGCCCACAGCACCAGGTAGAAGGTGAACTCCAGCCGCAGGGTCCAGAGCACGCCGTTGACGACTCCGGCCATCGCCAAGCCTTGGAACACGCCAGGAAGCTCGTAGGTGGCGGGATAGAGCAGCGCGTTGCGCACGATGTAGAGGGCGCCCGCCCGCCAGTACTCGGCCTGCGGCGCGGTTGTGACGAACGACAACAGGCCGACCGTCACCACCAGCGAGGCGATCAGCCCAGGCTCGATTCGCAGCACGCGCTTGAGCAGATACGATTTCGGGTCGCGGACGTAGCTCGCCGCCACCAGATAGCCGCTGATCACGAAGAACACCGAGACGCCCAGCGCGCCCAGGTCCTCGACCCCGCGGATCGTGAGAGCCGGCTGGCCGGCGAGCGGAAACGTGTGGCTCACCACCACAAGCAGCGCCGCGATCAGCCGCATGACGTCGAAGTTCATGCGGGGGTGGTTAGCACGCGTCGGGGATTCTGCCTTTCCCGCTGAGCGGGAAAGGCAGGGCTCTACGCCTTCACGAACGGCTGGCTGAGCGTGGGCTGGCCGGTGATCGCCAGCAGGGCGTTCGCTACGGCCGGGCCGATCACCGGCGTGCCAGGTTCACCGACGCCCGAGGGCTTGTTGGCCGAGGGCACGATATAGGTCTCGACCGTCGGGGCTTCCGAGTTGCGCAGCACGCGGTAGCTGTCGAAGTTGGCCTGGTCGACCGCGCCGCCGGTGAGGGTGATGTTGCCGAACAGCGCCGCCGACAGGCCGTAACAGGTTCCGCCCTCCATCTGGGCCGCGACCTGGTCGGGCGAGATGGCCGTGCCGCAGTCGATGGCCGTGACGACGCGGCCCACCTTCGGAATCCCGTTCTCGACCTTCACCTCGGCGACCTGGGCCACCACCGAGCCGAAGCTTTCGTGGACGGCCACGCCGCGGGTCCAGCCGGCGGGCGCCGGAGTGGTCCAGCCGGCCTTCTCCGCGGCCAGGTTCAGCACCGCCAGGTGACGGTTGGCGCCGGCCTTCGTGTAGAGCGCGCGGCGATACTCCACCGGGTCCTTGCCCGCACGCTTCGCGAGTTGGTCGACGGTGTGCTCCATGACATAGGCCGTATGGGTTGCGCCCACCGAGCGCCACCAGAGCACCGGCACGCCCACGTCGGGGGTCAGCAGCTGGGCGTCCACGACCGGCGTCGCCTTCAGGTAGGGCGAGCCCATCACGCCTTCGACCGCCGTGAAGTCGACCCCCTTGCCGCCCGGCGAGCCGGGAGGCGCCCCCTTCAGGATCGACTGGGTGACGATCCGGTGGCGCCAGGTGGCCGGGAAGCCGTCCTTGTCGGTGGTGATGCGCACGGTGTGGTGGGTCAGGGGCCGGAAGTACCCGCTGCGCTGATCGTCCTCGCGGGTCCAGACCAACTTCACGGGCCGGCCCTTACCCACCTTCTTGGCGATGTGGACGCACTCCACCACGTAGTCGGACTGGAAGTTCGAGCGCCGCCCGAACGATCCGCCGGCGAACAGGGTCTCGATCTCCACCGAACCCGGCAGGGCCAGGGCGATGCGCGCGGTGTTCATCTGGTCCAGCGTCGGAGACTGCGACCCGAAGATCAGCTTGGGCGGACCCTTGCCGATCATCGCCACGCAGTTCATCGGCTCCATCGTGGCGTGCGACAGGTAGGGGAAGTCGTAGGCGATCTCGAGCGCGTTCGCGCCCGCGGCGGCCTGCGCGGCGTCGCCTTTCGAGTCGAACCCACCCCACTTCACCTTCTCGGGCGCCGCCGTCTTGCCGGAGGCGTAGTCCTTGAACTCGGCGAGGATCTGGGCCGAGCCGCGCTTCTCGGCCTTGGCCTCGTCCCACTCCACCTTCAGCGCGTCGCGCCCCAGCTTGGCGGCGTAGGTGGAGTTGGCCACCACGGCGACGCCGCTGGGGATCTTGAAGACGTCGGTCACGCCCGGGACCTTCTTGGCCTCGGCCGCATCGAACGACTTCACGGTCGCGCCGAACTTCGGCGGATGGGCCACCATGGCGATCAGCATGTCGGGCAGCTGGACGTCCTGGGTGTACTTCGCCGTGCCGTTGCTCTTGGCCCGGCTGTCCTTGCGGCGCACCCGATCCTGGCCGATCAGGGTGAAGGTCTTGGGATCCTTCAGCTTGGGTTCGGCCGGCGGCGCCACCTTGGCCGCCTCCTCGATCAGCTCGCCGAAGCCGGCCTGCTTGCCCGAGGTATGGCTGAGCACGCCGTTCAGCACGGTGATCTCGCCCGCCGGCACGCCCCACTTGGCCGCCGCCGCCGACACGAACATCGCCCGCGCCGCCGCGCCGGCCGTGCGCAGCTGCATCCACGAGTTCGAAATCGCCGATGAGCCGCCGGTCCCCTGCGTCCCGCCCATCAGCCGGTTGCCGTACAGCTTGGCGTTGGCCGGCGCCTGCTCGACCTCCACCTTGGTCCAGTCGGCGTCCAGCTCCTCGGCGGCGATGGCGGCCAAGCCGGCGTGGTTTCCCTGGCCGAATTCGATGTGCTTGGAGACGACGGTGACCGTGCCGTCCTGGGCGAACTTCAGGAAGGGGCCAAACGCGCCGGGCTCCACCTTGGAGCCGGCCGACAGCACTTCGGGAAGCGAGCAGCCGACCAGCAGGCTCGAGCCGGCCAGCGTGGCGCCGACGACGAGGACTTCGCGCCGGGTCGCAGCGGTGGCGATGGTCTTGAGGGGCTTGTTCATGTGGGGGCTCCTCAGACCGACGGCGTCGCGGGGGCCGTTGCGGGGGCCGCGGGCGCCGAGACAGCAGGCGCCGCTGCCGCTTCCTTGATCGCCGCGCGAATCCGCTGATACGCGCCGCAGCGGCAGATGTTGCCGTCCATGGCCGCGCTGATCGCCGCGTCGTCCGGCTTGGGCGTGGCCTTCAGAAGAGCCACCGCGCTCATGATCTGGCCCGACTGACAGTAGCCGCACTGAGGCACATCCAGCTTCACCCAGGCTTCCTGCAGGGGGTGCGAGCCCCCCAGGCCCTCGATGGTGGTGACCTTGGCGGCGCCGATCGCCGAGACCGGCAGCTGGCACGAGCGCATCGCATTGCCGTCCACCAGCACCGTACAGGCGCCGCACTGGGCCACACCGCAGCCGTATTTCGTGCCAGTCAGCCCCAGTTCATCTCGCAGCACCCATAGCAACGGGGTCTCGGGCGGCGAGTTGACGTTCACTGGCCGTCCGTTCACATCCACCGTGGTCGCCATCGGGCGTCTCCATACTGATTTGGCCGCGATCCTAACGTTGTTTAGACAGCGCCGTAAGTCCGAGGTTGGGTCAAGGCGGTGTTGAAGGCTATTGCGTACCGGATTTACGAATCTCGCCGATTTCCAGGAGTGACTATGCTTCGCACGACTGCCGCCGCTATCGCCCTCACCCTCGCGGCGGGCCCCGCCCTGGCTCAGGACGGCGCGCAACTCTTCAACATGCAGTGCAAGATGTGCCACGGCGGCTCGCCGATGGGCCCGGCGCTGAGCGGCGTGGCCGGCGGCCCGGTCGCGGCGAAGGCCTTCGCCTATTCGCCTGGCCTGAAGAACAAGGGCGGGACCTGGACCGACGCCAACCTCGACGCCTTCCTGAAGGCGCCGTCGGCGTTCGCGCCCGGTACGAAGATGCTGATCTCGGTGCCGGCGGACGCCAACCGCGCGGCGATCATCGGCTATCTGAAGACGTTGAAGTAGCCGCGATGGACTCGTTCCCCGCCTTCTACCCGCTGGCCGGCCGTTCGGTCGTGATCGCGGGCGAAGGCGAGGCGGCCGAGGCCAAGGCGCGCCTGTTCGCGGGTTCGCCGGCCAGGCTCGTGCGGTTGACCGACGCGGCGGCGCTCGACGCTCGGTCCTACGCCGGGATGGCGCTGGCCTTCATCGCCGGCCCCGACGACGATTGGGCCGCCGCCGCCGCTCAGGCCGCGCGGGCCGCCCATGTGCCCGTGAACGTCGTCGATCGACCGGCGCTGTGCGACTTCACCACGCCATCTGTGATCGATCGCGGCGAGGTGGTGGCGGCCATCGGCACCGGCGGCGCGTCGCCCATGCTGGCCGCGATGCTGCGCCACGATCTCGAGGCCCGGGTGCCCGAGGGGACCGGCCGGGTGGCGGCCCTGTTCCGCGCGATGCAGGACGAGGTGCGCGCGGCCCTACCCGAGGCCATGGCGCGCCGCCGTTTCCTGCGCGCCGCGCTTACCGGACCCGCCGCCGAGGCCGCCATGGACGGCGACATGGAGGGCGCGAAGGAACGTCTGCGCGCGGCCTTGTCGGACTCGTTCCTGCTGCTGGGCGCGGTGCAGTACATCGACGCCCGCGGCCCTGCCGACCTGCTGACCCTGCGCGCCGCCCGCGCGCTGTCGGCGGCCGATGTGCTGGTCTGCGATGAGGGCGCCCACGCCGACGTCGTGGCCCTGGCGCGACGCGACGCCGAGCGGCTGGACGGACGCACTCTCGAGCAACTGGTCGAGCTCGCGGCCGAAGGCATGACGGTCGCCCGCCTGGTCACCGGCCCGGCCTGGCGCACCGAACAGGCCGCCCTCGACGCCCGCGGCGTCAGCACCGTGGTTCTGCCGATCGCGAGCTGACGCTTGCCTGATCGCCGATCATGTAACTGATCAGTATCCCGGCGGCCTGACCTCGAACCTGTGCAATCCCTGATCGCTCAAAGGAATGAGCCCGCCTGCGCCCCCCCACCGCTTGCGCCACCCGACGGCGCTCCCGACCCCTCGCATCCCAGGGCCGTCACAAAAAGGATACGGGGATGCAAAAGACGACTTGGTTCGCCACCGTGGCAGGCGTGGGCGTGCTGTTGGGGGCGGTCGCCGGCGAGGCTGCGGCGCAGGCCAGGGGGCCGGAAGTCGAGGAACTGGTCGTCACAGGCAGCCGCGTGTCGGAGGCGAAGGTGGCCATCGGCACGGACGAGCCCACGGCCACGGTCTCCATCACCAGCGACGCCCTGCTCTCGGCGCCGGCCGGCATCACCGGCCTGAAGATGCTGGAGAGCCTGCCGGGCTTCAACGTCCAGGCCAACGACGCCCTGGGCATGTATGAGTTCGGCAACTCGGTCTCGGTGCGGGCCTTCAACTTCCAACAGATCGGGTTCCTGCTGGACGACGTGCCGATGGGCCGGTCCGACCAGTTCGGGGGCTCGCCCATCTATCGCTACGTCGACAACGAGAACCTGGCGCGGGTCACGGCCTCGTCGGGCGCAGGCGACGTCGCGCTGGCCAGCTACGCCTCGCTGGGGCCGATCGTCAGCTACATCAGCCGCGGGCCGGCCGAGACGTTCGGGGGCCGGGTCAGCTACAGCCGCGGCTCGGACGAGCTGCTGCGCGCCTTCGGGCGGATCGACACCGGCGAGCACAACGGCTTCTCGGCCTTCGTCAGCGCCTCGACCGTTTCGGGCGAGCTGTGGCGCGGGCCCGGCACCATCGACCGTGATCACTACGAGGGCCAGGCGCGCTACCGCTGGAGCACGGGCGGCTCGCTGACTTTCCAGACCGTCCACAACAAGTACTTCGACTACGACAGCCCCTCGATCACCAAGGCCCAGTACGCCGGAACGGCCGGCGACATCTTCGGGCGCAGCGGGCGTGACTTCGCCTACATCGGCTATGTGCCGGTCCCCGGCGCGGCCGGGACGCCGGCCACGGCGACGTCGCTGCCGATCACGGCGGCCGGGATCCCGTATTCGAACACGGCCTACAACCAGTACTACAAGTTCGCGGTGAACAGCCGGGAGGACCATCTCTACGCGCTGACGCTGAAGACCCCGATCGGCGAGAACATCGACGTCTCGCTGACCGGCTACTACGAGGACAAGAAGGGCTACGGCGTCTCGCCCGAGGCCTACGCCACCTCGCTGGCCAGCCACAACGCCGAGCGTCTGATCGTGCCGGGCCTGTTCGCGCCGCGCGGCATCCAGTACGGCCTGTCCACCATCGACGGGAAGCGCAAGGGCCTGACCGGCAATGCCGTCTGGCGCTGGACCATCCACACCGTCCAGGCCGGGGCCTGGTACGAGGACGACGACTATCACCGCACCCAGCAGCGCTACAACGTGGCGAACGGCAATCCCGACGGAGCGCCCCTGCTCAACGAGCCGGTCCACCTGCAGCGCAACTACACGTCCAATCGCAAGACGACGCAGATCTTCCTGAAGGACACGATCAGCCTGCTGGACGGCCAGCTGAAGGTGGATGTGGGCTTCAAGGGTCTCGACATCGACTACGAGATTTCGGGCTATCGGAACCCCGGGGACTTCATCAACCGGCGTACGCCCACCATCACCGACAAATGGAAGGACCTGTTCCTGCCGCAGGTCGGCGCGGTGTGGTCGGTGACCAGCCGCGACCAGGTGTTCGTGTCGTACTCCGAGAACATGGCCCTGCCGCGCGGCGCCGATGACATCTTCTCGGCGGCGAGTCCCCTGGCGCCCGGACCGGACGCCGAGAAGGCGAAGAACTACGAGTTGGGCGTGCGCACCAACCGGCCGACGTTCAACGCCTCGCTGGTGGCCTACTTCACCAAGTTCGACAACCGGCTGCAGTCGTTCGCTTCGCCGGTGCCCGGCAGCACGACGACCGAGACCTTCTTCCAGAACGTGGGGGCGGTGGAAGCCCACGGCGCCGAGTTCAGCGGCCAGTGGAAGCCCGAGTTCCTGGGCGGCAAGGTCTATTTCAACACCAACCTGTCCTACAACATCTCGGAATTTAAGGACAATTTCGCCACCTTCGCGATCGCCGGCAACCGTGTGCCCGACTTCCCGAAGTGGCTCTTCCAGGGCGGCGTCACCTTCGAGCCGACCCCCGGCGCGATCCTGAACCTGTCGGCGCGCACGATCTCCAAGCGCTACACCAACTTCCTCAACACCGAGACGACCGGCGGCTACACGATCCTGGCGGCCTACCTCGATCTGGGTGACGGGGTGGACTGGGGCTACCTCAAGAACGTCAAGGCGCGGATCAACGTCGACAACCTGCTGGACGAGGACTACCTCGGCACGATCTCGACCACGATCAATACCCCGGCGAGTTTCCGGCCGGGCCCGCGGCGCACGGTGCAGGTCACACTGTCCACCGAGTTCTAGAGCGCATCCCGCGAGGATGAGGCTCCACAGGCGATGAGGATGCGCTCCAGCAAGAAGACGACGAGCCCGGTTCTCCCGGTTGGCTTGATTCAAGCCAACCGGGACGGGCTCTTGGACGCGAGCGCCGCGGCGTTGACGCGCCGCGGCGGCTCTGCAAGCTCAGGCTCTCCTGGGGAAGGCGATACGATGAAGCGTGGAATTCTGGCGGGCTGCACCGCGTTGGCCCTGGCGCTTGGCGGCGCCGCTCACGCCCAGCCTGACGACGCGAAGATCAAGGCGCGCGTCGACAAGGTGCTGGCGAAGACTCCCCTGATCGACGGCCACAACGACGTGCCCTGGGGCCTGCGCCAGCGCGTGGGGATCAATCCCGGCAAGCTGGATCTGTCGGTCGACACCACCGGCCTCAAGGAAGAGGGCGGCCCGGGCATGATGACCGACATCCCGCGCCTGAAGGCGGGCAAGGTGGGCGGCCAGTTCTGGAGCGTCTTCATCCCGTCGACGTTCGACGGCCCGGTCGCCGTGCAGATGACGCTGGAGCAGATCGACATCGTGAAGGGGCTGGCCCAGCGCTATCCCGCGACGTTCGAGATGGCCTACACCGCCGACGACGTGGTCCGCATCCACAAGGCGGGCAAGGTCGCCTCGCTGGTGGGGATCGAGGGCGGTCACCAGATCAACGACAGCCTGCCGGTGCTGCGCCAGATGTACGCCGCCGGCGCGCGCTACATGACGTTGACCCACGCCATCAACACCCGCTGGGCCGACAGCGCCACGGCCAACCCGGCGCACGATGGACTCACGCCCTTCGGCCGCGCGGTGGTGGTCGAGATGAACCGGCTGGGCATGCTGGTCGATCTCAGCCACGTGTCGGAAGGCACGATGCTGGACGCGCTGGAAGCCGCCCAGGCGCCGGTGATCTTCTCGCACTCGGGCGCCGACGGCGTCGCCGACCACGCCCGCAACGTGTCCGACGCGGTGCTGGAGAAGGTGAAGGCCAACCGCGGCGTGGTGATGGTCAACTTCCTGCCCAACTACGTCAGCCGCGCGCGCATGGAGTGGGCGGCCAACCGCTCCGCCGAGCAGGCCCGCTACAACGCCCCGCCGTTCGGCGGCCTCTACATCGGCCAGCCCGACCGGGCGAAGGCGGCGCTCGCCGCCTGGGACAAGGCCAATCCGAAGCCGCCGGTAACGTTGGCGATGGTGGCCGACCACGTGGACCACCTGGCCAAGGTCTGCGGCGTGGACTGTGTCGGCATCGGCTCGGACTTCGACGGAATCGGCGACACGCCCACCGGCCTCGAGGGCGTCGACAAGTTCCCCGACCTCCTGGCCGAACTGGCCCGCCGCGGCTGGAGCGACGAGGACCTGGGCAAGGTGGCCGGCGGCAACGTCCTGCGCGCGCTGCGCGAGGCCGAGGCGGTCGCGAAGAAGCTCCAGGCCACGACGGCGCCGAGCTATGCGACGCTGGTCGAGTTGGACGGGGCGAAGGCTAAGTAGCGGGATCGCCCTGGATCTTGCGGCCTTCGGCCGTCAGGGCCTCGCCGATCTCTTTGGTTTCGCGTCCCCAGGCTTGCATGTCCGCGCCACAGCGAATGGCCTCCGCCTTCAGCCGATCCGGGTTGGCGACCAACGCCCGGGTTTCCGCCAGCAGGCGCGCCTTCAGATCGATGCCGGGGTCCCGTCCCTTGAGCCGGCCCATGTAGTACCCGAAGCCGACCATCACGCCTTGCTTCGAGTTGGCGTCGGTCGTGCGCGTCGCCGCCAGCATGGTCACGACCATGCAGGCCAGATCGGACGTGGCGCCGTCCGGCCTTGGGCCTTGGCGTCTTCCGCCGCGGACAGAGCGACAGTCAGCGCTATGGCTATGACCCAACGCATGCGGATGCTCCTGAGGCCTAAGCGTCCAGCCGCTTGCCCTTGGTCTCAGGCAGCAGCAGGAAGCACACCACGACCGACAGCGCCGTGAATGCGAACGGGTACCAGAGGCCCGAATAAAGCTCCCCGGTGGCGGTCACGATCGCGAAGGCGGTGAAGGGCACGAAGCCACCCACCCAGCCGGTGCCGATGTGATAGGGCAGCGACAGCGCCGTATAGCGCACCCGCGTCGGGAACAGCTCGACCAGGCAGGCGGCGATCGGGCCGTAGAGGGCGGTCGCGGCCACCACGAACACCAGCAGCACGCCGAATGCGCCCAGCAGGTTCATTCGCGCGGGGTCGGCCTTGGTCGGGTAGCCCGCCTGGGTCAGCGCGGTCTTGATCCGGGTCTCGACGCTGGCCTTCACCGCCTTGGCGACCTCGGGCGACAGGCCTTCGGCGGTGGTGGACGGGATCGTCTGGCTGCCCACGCGCACCAGGGCCGGGCGGCCGGGCACGCCCGCCTCGCTGGAGTACGACACCCCGGCGTTGGCCAGGGTCGACTTGGCGATGTCGCACGAGGACAGGAATGCGGCCTTGCCCACGGGATCGAACTGCAGCGAGCAGTCGGCCGGGTCGGCGATCACGACCACCGGGGTCGCGGCGGCCGCCTCGGCCATGGCCGGGTTCAGCGTGCGCGACAGCATGTGGAAGCCGGGGAAGTAGGCCGCCAGCATCAGCACCATGCCGAACAGCATCACCGTCTTGCGGCCGATGCGGTCCGAGAGCCACCCGAAGACGACGTACAACACCGCGCTGGCCGCGGTGGCTGACAGCATCAGGATGTTGATGGTCTCAGGGCTGACCTTCAGGAACCGCTCCATGAAGGTCTGCACGTAGAAGAACGCCGTG
This sequence comes from Phenylobacterium sp., assembly GCF_965284355.1. Taxonomy (NCBI): domain Bacteria; kingdom Pseudomonadati; phylum Pseudomonadota; class Alphaproteobacteria; order Caulobacterales; family Caulobacteraceae; genus Phenylobacterium; species Phenylobacterium sp. The sequence continues at coordinate 3,004,892 of NZ_OZ260078.1, forward strand.
TACCAGACCGCCCCCTGGGCGAACATGATGCCCACCAGTGCAATCAGCACCAGCTTGAGGTTGGGCCACTCGCCGAACGCTTCCTTGAAGGGGGCCTGGCTCTGCCTGCCCTCGGCCTTCAGCTTGGCAAATTCGGGGCTCTCGGTGAGCTTCAGGCGCATCCAGATCGAGATCGCCAGCAGCACGCCCGAGAACAGGAACGGAATGCGCCAGCCCCAGGCGTCGAAGGCCTCGTTGCCGACCGCCAGGCGGGTCAGCAGGATCACGATCAGGGCGCCGAACAGGCCGAACGCTGCAGAGCTCTGGATCCAGCTGGTGGCCTTGCCGCGGCCGTTGGCCGGGGCATGCTCGGCGACATAGATCGCGGCGCCGCCATACTCGCCGCCCAACGCAAACCCCTGGATGATGCGCATGAGGATCAGCAGGATCGGGCCGATGATGCCGGCCTGCGTGTAGCTGGGCAGCAGGCCGATCGCGACGGTGGCGCCGCCCATCAGCAGAACGGTGGCCAGGAACGCGCCCTTGCGCCCCGCCTGGTCGCCGATGCGGCCGAACACCAGCGCGCCCAGCGGGCGGAACAGGAAGCCCGTCCCGAACAGCGCCAGCGCCGCCGCCAGCGCCGCCGTCTCGGGCAGGCCGGTGAAGAAGGTCTTGGAGATGACGCCTGTCAGGCTGCCGAAGACAAAGAAGTCATACCACTCGAAGGTGGTCCCGGCGGACGAAGCGGCCACCACAGTGCGAAGAGACGTGCCCTCCTTCTCCGGCGCGTCCGATGCGGCGACTTCCGCCATGCCCGATCTCTCCCCAACTCGTCTTTGTCTCGATTTAGCCGAATTCTCGCGGCGGGCCATGGCCCTTCGAGACTGCGGCTTGGCGGCGCACCTTCTCGTGTTGGAGGGGTCGCCCTACTTCGCCCCGACGTAGGCCTTCACGAGGTCGAACAGGTAGTCGCGGCCGGCGTAGAGCGAGCTCACGCGGATGCGCTCGTTCAGGCCGTGGGCGCCGTTGCCGTCCGGGTCGCCGAAGATGCCGGGCACGCCGTAGACGTACATCTTGGCCGGGCCGAAGTAGCGGCCGTCGGTGGCGCCCGACGACATCGACGGGATCATCGGCACGCCGGGGAAATGCTTGGCGGCGACGGCCTTCATCGGCCCGACCACCTTGGGGTCCAGCGGCGGGTTGATGGCGATGGGCCGCACGGGCGGGATCACCTCGATCTTCACGCCCGGATCGCCGACCACCTTGTTCAAGGTCTCCAGCGTGCCTTCCACGGTCTCGCCGGGGAAGATGCGGCAGTTGATCACCGCCGTCGCCCGCTGGGGCAGGGCGTTGTTGGCGTGGCCGGCGTCCAGGCGCGTGGTCACGCAGTTGGTGTGCAGGATCGAATTCACGTTGACGTCGGTCGCCGCAACGCGCGCGGCCTCGGCGTCGTTCGGGTTGGCCAGCAGGGTCTTCAGCGCCGCGCCGACCGCATCGGCCCGCTGGGCGCGCAGTTCCAGTCCCACCCGCGTCGTGTCGGTCATCTTCGCCGGGAAGACGTACGCCCTCACCTTCAGCAGCGCCTCGGCCAACTGGTAGATGGCATTGTCGGGCCGCGGCCGCGACGAGTGGCCGCCGGGGTTGCTCACCGTCACCAGATAGCTCTGCGCCGCCTTCTCGCCCACCTGGATCGACAGCGACTCGCGCTTGCCGTCGGCGCTGAGCCGCCCGCCGCCGCCTTCGTTCAGCACGAAGTCGGCCGCGATCAGCGGGCCGTGGTTCTTCACCAGATAGTCGGCGCCGTTGAACGCCTCGGCCGTCTCCTCGCCGCAGGTCAGCGCCATCTTGAGCGTGGCCTTGGGCGGGGTCTTGGCCTGCTTCAACCGGATCAGGGTGTCGACCCAGATGGCGTCCAGGCCCTTCATGTCGGCTGTGCCGCGGCCGTAGAAGTAGCCGTCCTCCTCGATCAGCGTGAAGGGATCGCGGGTCCAGTCCTCGCGCCGCGCCTCGACCACGTCGATGTGGCCCAGCAGCAGCACCGCGCCGGCTTTGGGGTCGGACCCCTTCAGCACGGCGACCAGGCTGCCTTCCTTCGGATTGGACGGCGCGGTGATGTGGTGCACGTCGGCGTCGGCGAAGCCCGCCGCCTTGAGCCGCGCGCCCATCTTGGCGGCCGCCGTGGTGCAGCTGCCGACCGACAGCGCGGTGTTGGTCTCGACCAGCTCTTCGAAGATCTCGCGGAAGGCCAGCTGATCGGGCCGCGGCGCCTGGGCCTGCGCCGTCGTCGCGCCTCCCATCATCAGAAGACCGATCAGACCCGCGGCGACCTTGCGCATGCACTCTCTCCAAACCCGGAAGCGGCGCACTCAAGCACGCGAAATCCGGACTCGGAATAGCCCGCGCGGTCAGAGACGCAGCAATACGCGTCCCTGCTTCCCCCGTGTCTCGAAGCGGTCGAACGCCGCGTCGGCCTCTTCCAGGGGAAAGACCCTGTCGATGACCGGCCGCAGCGCGCCCTCGTCGGCGAGGGCTGCCAGCCGTCCGAGGCGGCCGGGATCGGTCTTCAGCATCATCAGATAGCCCGCTCGCCGGGACGACAGGGCCGCCCGCGCGAAGCCCGCCACGTCGGCGGTGGGATTGCTGGACACGTACATCCCGCGCCGGGCCAGGAACGGCTCGGCCTCGCGGAACGAGAGCCGGGCCGGGGCGTCGACAATCAGGTCGAAGGCGTCGCCGGATTGGATCGCGGGTCCGGCCTCATAGGGCCGCACCGTCGCAGCGCCCTGGGCCAGCACCCAGGCCACGTTCGCGGCCGATGCGACGGCGGTGACCTCAAGGCCGCGGTTGGCCGCCAGCTGCACCGCATAGGCGCCGAAGCCGCCAGCCGCTCCGACAACGAGACAGCGCTGGCCGGCGGTTACCGGGCAGATGTGCTCCAGCACCTCGATCGCCGTCAGCCCCATGACGGTGAGCGCCGCGCCGGCTTCGTCGCTGAGCGTGTCCGGGATCGCCAGCAGCGCTCGCTCGTCGATGACGGCGAACTCCGCGTGGCAGCGGGGCCCGTTCAGCACCGGAGAATAACCGATCACGCGCTGACCGGCCCGAATGCGGCGTCCGTCGGTGCGCGCGATCCCCGCCAGTTCGAACCCGGTCAGGACGGGCCCGTCCTTGCGGAACCGCTTTACCTGGCCGGCCCAGCCGCCCTTGCGCACCTGGACGTCCATCTCGTTGACGCCGGCAACCTTGACCTCGACCAGGATCTGTCCGGGCCGAGGCGTCGGGATCGGCGCCTCGACGACGAACGACGCCTGCCGGGCCGGGTCGACCGCCAGCGCGCGCATCATCCTCACGCCGCGCCCTCGATCCTCACGCCGAACGCGGCGAGACGGGCCAGCGCGCGGTCGATGTCGAGCACCGACTCAGGGAAGTGCAGTCCGGCGGCCGGCGGCGGCGCGCCGTCCAGCCCCAGGACGCGCTCCGCGGCGATCAGCACGCCCAAGGCCGTCAGGTGCGCCTGGCCCGCGGGATCGCTGACGATGGTCCGCCTCGCAGACGCCGCGCCGCTCGCGTCGCGGCCGGTGACGTCGATGTAGATGTCGTGAGAGGCCCCACCGCCCGCCGCCGTTCCTCGCGACTCGCCGGTCCCGAGGTCGAAGCGAACATCCGGCGCTCCGGTCACCGCCGCCACGGCCGGCGTATCGAGAACGCTCATCGGCAGGGCGTCGAACACAGGCTGCCCCGGCCGGGCGACCGAGCGTCCGTGCTGGGTCGCGTCGAGATAGGTCCAGGCGCCGCCCCGCCGGATCTGCGCCTGGCCCACGAAGCCGCCGGCGTCGGCCATAGTCATCGGGCCAATGGGGTCGGCGTAGTCGTAGAGGGCCGCCATCTCGACCCGCTCGACCTCCGCGAACGCCCGCGCCGTCGCCAGCGCCGCCACCGTCATCACGCCGGCCTGCCAGTGCCCGAGCATCAGCGCCGGCCGCCTCGCCAGCGCCGCCGCGGCGATGGCGGTCGAGGCCATGGTGCCCGGGCCCCGCACGATGCCGATGTGGCCGGCGCCGGCGCGCAGGGCGGCCATCAGCAGGTTGTCGCCCGGGTCCTGCAGCGCGGCGATCACCAGGTCGACCGGTCCCGCCGCGGCGAGTCCGGGCGCTGGGTCGTTCACGCCCAGGCGGACGGTGTGCGCACCTAACGTCTTGGCCAGCTCGGCGCCGCTTTCGGGATTGCGGCCGCCCAGCACCAGCTCGATGTCGTGTCCGGCCTCCCGGATCAGGCGGGCGACCGCGCCGCCGACCACGCCCCAGCCGCCGGCGATCAGGATGCGCGGGCTCACAGGGCCACCGCCATGCGGTACTCGGCCGGGAAGCCGTGGTCGCGAGTGAGCTCGGGCGAGCGGATCTCGGCCACGACCTGCAGCCCATGGGCCTGGTAGAAGCTCACCGCCGGATTGTCGGCCAGGACGTCCAGCTGCAGCTCGCGATAGCCCGCCGTCTTCGCCCGCGCGATCGCGGCCGCCAGCAGCCCCTTGCCGACGCCCTTTCCGCGATGCTGCGGGAACGCCGAGAGGGCATGCAGGTAGTAGACATCCTCGGGGACGTGGGCGTTGAGGTAGCTCGCCTTGGCCGCCCGCTGCGTCAGTCCGACCAGCTCCTCGTAGCTGACCTCGCCGCGTTCGATCAGGCCGGGGGCCAGCGCCGCCAGGTTGGTCTTGAAAGCGTAGAACTTCGGCCCCTCGAACCCCAGCTCGATCCCCAGCAGCTCGCCGTCGGCGCCCACCGCCGCCGTCGTGCAAGCTGCGCAGAACAGGGTGTGGGGCGCGGTCCACGACGCGGTCACCAGGCGCTCCAGCAGGCCGTCGGTCCCGAACTGGTAGTCGTAGCTGACCGGACCCGTCGCCCGGATCAAGCCGGCAATCAGCGGGGCGAACCGCTCGATCCCGGAGGCGTCCAGCGCCCCCAGTTGCATGGTGTCGGCCGCCATGATCATCTCCTCGCGTTCTTACTGTTCGTAAGTTACGATAGGTAAGTTACGTATCGTAGGTTCGGAGTCAAGGAGGACCCGTGTCCGGCAAGCGGCTGCCGCGCGATCAGCGCCGGCTCCAGCTCCTGGAGACCGCGGCGGCCATTGTGCGCGCCGAGGGCACGGATGCGCTGACCCTGGCCCGCGTAGCCGAGCAGGCGGGCGTGACGAAGCCCATCGCCTACGAGCACTTCGAGACCCGCGCCGGCCTGCTGGTGGCGCTCTACCGGCAATTCGACGCGCGTCAGGCCGATGCGGCGCGCGCGGCTCTGGAGAGCCGGGCGCGTACGCTGGAGGACGCCGTGGCGATCCTGGCGGCGGCCTATGTGGACTGCACGCTGGACGCGGGCCGCGAGTTCGGCGCGATCACCGCGGCGCTCTCGGCCACCGAGGAGATGGACGACTTCTGCCACGCTCAGCGTGAGGCCTACGCCGAACTCTACCGCCAGGCGTTGGTCCGCTTCACGCCCCTGCCGGCCAAGGGCGGCGAGGCGCTGTTTCTCGGCCTGATCGGCGCTGCCGACACCCTCGCCAACGCCGCCGCCGCCGGTCGGATGTCGCGCAAGGACGCCATCGATGCGCTCGTGCGCATCATGTTCGGCGCACTCAAGGTCTAGCGCGCCAGCATCAGCGCGCCGCCGGCGATCAGGCCGACGCCGGCCCAGTGGCGCAGGCTCAGGTGTTCGCCAAGGAAGGCCACGCCGAAGATCGCCACCAGCACGATGCTGAGCTTGTCCAGCGGGGCCACGCGGGACGCGTCGCCCATCTGCAGGGCCCGATAGTAGCAGACCCAGGAGGCTCCGGTGGCCACGCCCGAGAGGCCCAGGAACAGCCAGGTCCGCGGGCCGATCCCCTCGAGCGGCTGGAACTGCCGCGTCGCCGCCAGGAAGGCGCCCAGGACGACCAGGATCACCACGGTTCGGATCAGGGTGGCGAAATCGCTGTTCACCCCCTCGACCCCCACCTTGCCGAAGGTGGCGGTCAGCGCGGCGAACGCCGCGGACAGCAGGGCCCAGGCCTGCCAGGGCAGAACGGCTTGCATCGGTGGTCCTCGCCTCGCGGTAGAAGGCGGGCAGACTAGGTCCGATCGCGGCCCAGGGGTCAATCGCGCGGTCGCGTGAATCCTTCAGCCGCCGTCGCGCGCCGGCGCGGGGAAAGTCGAGCCACGGAACACACGGAAGAGCACGGAACGCAGCTCCAGGCTCGAAGCCCTTTCCGTGTCATTCCGTGCTTTCCGTGGTTTCAGATGACAGCGCTTGCGGCGCGCGCTCCAGCTAAGCCGCGGCCGCTTCGGCTTCCATGGCCTCGGCGCGGCGGTTGGCGGCGGCGATGATCTCGGCCACCAGGGCGCCTGGCGCGATCGGCTTGCCGACCACCCCGTCCATGCCGGCGTCGAGGTAGGATGCGCGCTGGTGGGCCAGCACGTTGGCGGTCAGGGCCACGATGGGGGTCGCCGCGGCGAGGCCGCCCAGGGCGCGGATGCGGCGCGCGGCTTCGACGCCGTCGATGCCCGGCATCTGGATGTCCATCAGGATCAGGTCGAACCCGCCCCGCGCGGCGGCCTCTACGCCGGCGTAGCCGTCGTCGGCGGTCTCGACATCGGCGCCCAGATTCTCGAGCAGCTTGGTGGCGATCAGGCGGTTGGTGGCGTTGTCCTCGACCACCAGAACCCGGACGCCCTCCAGCACGCTGGCGGCGGCCTCGACCGGTTCGGCCGGCGCCACGGTCGCCTCGGCGCGCACCTCGATCCAGAACGTCGATCCCTGCCCCTCGACCGAGGTGAAGCCGACGTCACCCTGCATCAGCTCGGCCAGCCGCCGCGTGATCGCCAGGCCCAGCCCGGAGCCGCCGAACCGGCGCGTCGTGGACACATCAGCCTGGTTGAACCGCTCGAACAGCCGCGCCTGCGCCGCCGCCGGGATGCCGACGCCGCTGTCCTCGACCTCGAAGCGCAGCACGCCCGGCCGGGGCTGCAGCGTGCGGACCAGGACGTGGCCGGTCTCGGTGAACTTCACCGCGTTGCCGATCAGGTTGAACAACGCCTGGCGCAGCCGGACCGGATCCGACGTCACCCAGCCGACACCGGGGTCGCACTGGACGACGATCTTCAGATCCTTGACCTGCGCCTGTGGCTCCAGCAGGCGCACGACGCCCGTCACCAGCGCCCCCGGTTCAACCGGCTCACAGGCCATCTCCAGACGGCCGGCCTCGATCTTCGAGAAGTCGATGACGTCGTTCAGCAGCTCCGACAGCATGGCGCCGCACGACAGCGCCTCAGACAGCAGCGCACGGCCGTCCTCGCTCAGGTTCTCGTTTTTCAGGAGGTGCAGCACGCCCATCACGCCGTTCATCGGCGTGCGGATCTCGTGGCTCATGTTGGCCAGGAAGGCGGCCTTGGCCTCGGCCCCTGCCTCGGCGGCGCGCTGGGCCTCCTTCAGCGCCAGTTCCTGACGCTTGAGCATGTCGCAGTCCTGCACCAGCCCCACGGCCTTCAGCCAGCGGCCGTTCTTGGTGACCTGCAGGTGGTGGAAGACGCGCACCCAGCGCTCGGACCCATCCGGCCGGATGATGCGGGCTTCGAAGCTTTCGCCCGACTGCTTGTCGCCGCGATGCAGCGCCCGGAACGAGGCCCGCACGTGCGGCAGGTCGTCCGGATGGAAGCCGGGATAGCGAAGGTCGACAGCCTCTTCATAGTCCGAATTCTTTTGCCCGGTGATCCGCTCGAACTCGGGCGAGCACCAGAAGGTCTTCCGGACGTGGTCGATCTCGTAGACGCCGGCCTCGGCCGCCTCGAGAGCGAGGTTCAGGCGCGCGGCGTTCAGCGCGATGTCGCGCTGGGCCTTCTTCATCTGCTGCTCGCCCTTGCGCGCGGCGTCGCGGGCGGCGGCCAGTTCGGTGATGTCCTCGGACATGCCTTTGAGGAGGTAGACCCCCTCGGACTGACGCTCGGGCTGGACCGTGACGCGCATGGTCAGCCAAACATCGCGGGCCCGAATGCGATGCTCGAACTTCTGAGGCTCGCCCCGCACGACGGCGCGGCTGAGCTGCTTCTCCAGCCGGGCGCGGTCTCGGGGGTGGACGACCTCGTAGAAGCGTTCAGGCGTCCAGGTCTCGTCCTCGAAGCCGAGCAGATGGCGGATCTCGTCTGACCACCAGATCGAGTTGGCGAGCGGATCAAACTCCCAGATGCCCAGACCCGCCGAGGCGCCCAGCAGCTTGCGGGTGCGCCGGGCTTCCTCGGCCTCTTCGCGGTGGAGGCGTTCGGCCGTGGCGTCGCGCAGGGTGACGATGAAGGCGCCGTCGGGCATCCGCTGGCTGCGCGCCGCGAACCACTGCCACAGGCCATAGGTGTTACGGATCCGACACTCGGTTTCGGACGCCTGGCCGGGCTGCATGGTCGCCACGCGGTGGCGGACGCCGGCGTGATCGTCGGGGTGGTAGAAGTCGATGATCGGGCGGCCGATCAGCTCCTGCTCGCTAAGGCCGGTCAGCTCGCACCACGCCGGATTGACCAGCTGGAAGACGCCATCCTTGCCCACGTGCATGAGGTCGCGGCTGTTCTCGAACAGCCACTGGATCATCTCGGACTTGTCGGCGGCGCGTGTCGCGCTCTTCCGAGCCATCGGTTTCCCCCGCACGCCTCACGTCCAGGTAAGCAGGAGGTGAGGCGAACGAAGGCTTAGGTTGTAAGGGTAAATTTTGGGTTGTGCGTCAGAATGCTGTTCGCGTTTCGCGACGCAGCGCCCTGCGACCCGATGTCTTGCCCTAGGGCCTGTTGAGATTCAGCGCGAGTGAATGACGGCGGCGGTGAGGTGGATCATGGCTGAGAAGCTGCGGTCGGTCTTGTCGCTGCGCATGGCGATGCGTTTGAACTCCTTGAGCTTGCAGAAGAAGTTTTCGATCAGGTGACGCCATTTGTAGACCTCGGTGTCGATGTCGAGGGGGATGGCGCGGCGAGGATGCTGAGAGATCACGGCCTTGGCGCCGCGCTCATCCAACTCGGCGATGATGGCGTTGCTGTCGAATGCCTTGTCGCCGAGCAAAGCGTCGAACTCGAGGCCCTGGATCAACGGCGCGACGCCCACGGTGTCGAAGCGGTGACCGGGCAGCAGGACGAAACGGACCAGGTTTCCGAGCGCGTCGGTGAGCGCCAGTATTTTGGTGGTCATGCCGCCCTTGGAGCGCCCGATGGCCTGGCTCGAAGTCCCCCTTTTGCGCCCTGCCCGTGGCGATGGACCTTCACGATGGTGGCGTCGACCATGGCGTACTCCATGTCCGGCTCGTCCGAGCAGGCGTCGAAAAGCCGTGTGAAAACATCGGCGTCACGCCAGTCGCGGAAACGCGTGTAGACCGTGTTCCACTTGCCGAACGAGGGCGGAAGATCCCTCCATGGGCTTCCGGTCCGGGCGATCCACAGGACGGCTTCGATGAAGAGCCGGTTGTCCGCGCCGCTACGCCCGGGATCGCTCGGCTTCCCCAGGCAGTGCGGCTCCATCTTCGCCCACTGGGCGTCGGTCAAAACGAATCGTTCCATCCGCAGCTTGAATCACACCACGCCGCCTTCGAGAATCTTGAATCTCAACAGGCCCTAGAGCGTGACCGCGCTTAGCTGAATCGGGATTCCGGGTTTGGGCGGATCATGATTCAAGATGTGGGCTGGATGGGAGGCCAGCTCGCATGGGTCGACCCTACTCGCTTGATCTGCGGGATCGAGTGGCGCGCTTCGTGGTGGCGGGCGGGACGTGCCGTGAGGCGGCGGAGCGGTTCGGGGTCGGGGTGGCGACGGCGGTGCGCTGGTCGCAGCGTCTGCGGAGCGAAGGCAGCGCCGCAGCGCGGCGGATGGGCGGTCATCGGCCGCTGGTGCTGGCGGGCGAGCGGGACTGGCTGCTGGCGCGGATCGCGGAGCAGCCGGACCTGACGCTCCGGGCGATCCAGGCCGAGCTCGCCGACCGCGGCGTGGTTGTGAGCTACGACGCGGTGTGGCGTTTCTACCTGCGCCAGGGCGTGACCTTCAAAAAAAAGCCTGCACGCCATCGAGCAGGACCGACCGGACGTGGCCAGGAAGCGGGACCGCTGGCGACGCCATCAGGGCCGGCTTGATCCGCGCCGCCTGGTCTTCATCGACGAGACTTGGGCGAAGACCAACATGACCCGCACCCACGGCCGCTGCGCGCGTGGCCAGCGGCTGGTCGGCAAGGTTCCTCACGGCCACTGGAAGACCCTGACCTTCCTGGCCGCACTGCGATGCGATCGGATCGACGCGCCCTTCGTCCTGGATGGGCCGATCAACGGCGAGTGGTTCCGGGCCTACGTCGAACAGGTCCTCGTCCCGACGCTCGCCCCCGGCGATGTGGTGATCATGGACAACCTCGGCAGCCACAAGGGCAAGGCCGTCCGCCAGGCCATCCGGCGCGCCGGCGCGCACCTGATTTTCCTGCCGCCCTACAGCCCCGACCTGAACCCCATCGAACAGGTCTTCGCCAAGCTGAAGACCCTCCTGCGCAAAGCCGCCGAGCGCACCGTCGAAGCCACCTGGCGACGCATCGGCCTCCTCCTCGACCACTTCTCAGCCGCCGAGTGCGCCAACTACCTCGTCAACTCCGGATACGCTCCATGCTGAAGCGGTCACGCTCTAGAACGCGCTCTCGCCCGTGATCGCCCGGCCCAGGATCAGCGCGTGCACGTCGTGGGCGCCTTCATAGGTGTTCACGGTCTCAAGGTTCGAGGCGTGGCGCATCACGTGGTACTCGCCGGAAATCCCGTTGCCGCCGTGCATGTCGCGCGCGACCCGGGCGATATCCAGCGCCTTGCCGCAGTTGTTGCGCTTCAGCATCGAGATGGCCTCGGGCACCCACGCGCCTTCATCGATCAGCCGGCCCAACGCCAGCGCGCCTTCGAAGCCCAACGCGATCTCGGTGGACATGTCGGCCAGCTTCTTCTGCACCAGCTGGCGCGAGGCCAGCGTGCGGCCGAACAGGCTGCGGCTCGACACATAGTCGCGGCTGGCGTGCAGGCAGAACTCGGCCGCGCCCATGGCGCCCCAGGCGATGCCGTAGCGCGCCTTGTTGAGGCACGAGAACGGACCGCGCAGCCCCTCGACGCCCGGCAGCATGGCGTCTTCCGGCACGTGCACGTCGGTCAGCGAGATCTCGCCGGTCACCGAGGCGCGCAGGCTGAGCTTATTCAGGATCTTCGGCGTCTCGAAGCCTTTCGTTCCCCGCTCGACCAGGAAGCCGCGGATCTTGCCGTCCAGCTTGGCCCAAACCAGCGCCACGTCGCTCACCGGCGAGTTCGTGATCCACATCTTGGCGCCGTTCAGGACGTAGCCGTCCGAGACCTTCTTCGCGACCGTGCGCATCGAGGCCGGGTCCGAGCCGCCGTCGGGCTCGGTCAGGCCGAAGCAACCGATGATGCGGCCGGCGGCCATGCCGGGCAGGTACTTGCGCTTCTGCTCTTCCGAGCCGAACGCGTAGATCGGGTACATGACCAGCGAGGACTGCACGCTCATGGCCGAGCGATAGCCGCTGTCAATCGCCTCGATCTCGCGGGCGATCAGCCCGTAGGCCACGTGGTTCACCCCGGCGCAGCCGTACTCCTCCGGCAGCGTCGGGCCCAGGAAGCCCAGCTCGCCCATCTCGGTCATGATCTCGCGATCGAACCGCTCCTCAGCATAGGCCGAGACCACGCGGGGCAACAGCTTCTCGCGGGCGTACTGCCGCGCGGCGTCCCACACCATGCGCTCCTCCTCCGAGAGGCGCGAAGACATGTCGAGGGGGTCGTCCCAGCGGTAGGTCTTCTGGGGCGCGCCAGCGTCGAGCGGCATGGGAAACTCCTTCAAGTTCAGTCGCAGGCGAGAATGGGCGCCGCGGGGCATACCGGGTTTTCAGGACCCCGTGTAGACGCCTTTGCGTTTCTCGCGGAAGGCGGCCTGGGATTCCTGCACGTCGTTGCGGGCCCGGCGGGAGAACTCCAGGCCCAGGGTCTCGTAGCGCAGGGCGTCGTCGAGGCCGGCGTCCTGGTTGTGCTGCAGCACCCGCTTGGACATGCGCAGCGCCAGCGGCGGCCATCCGGCCATCTCCTCGGCATAGGCCACCGCCGCGTCGACCAGCGTATCGGCGGCCACCACGCGATTGAGCAGGCCCAGGCGCAGCGCCTCGTCGGCGCTCACCGCGCGGCTGGTGAAGATCATGTCGGCCGCCGCGGCATAGCCCACCACCCGCGGCAGGAAGAACGACAGTCCGCTGTCGGGGGACAGGTTTCGCTCGATGAAGACGCTCTTGAACCGGGCGTGCTCGGAGCCGATCCGCACGTCGCAGGCCAGGGCGGTCGACAGGCCCGCGCCGGCCGCCACGCCGTTGATGGCGCCGATGACCGGCTTGTCGAAATGAGCCCACATCGACGCCCAGCGACCGACCCAGCCCATGCCGTCGATGCGCTCGTTCTGGTTCTTCCGCACGATGCCGCCCTCGGCCATCACGGCGGCGCCCGCCTGCAGATCGGCGCCCGAGCAGAAGCCCCGGCCCGCGCCCGTCAGCACCAGGCAGCGCAGGTCATCGTCGGCATGGGCCGCCTCCAGCACGCCCGCCACCTCGTCGCGCATGGCCTGCGACAGCGCATTCAGCCGGTCGGGCTTGTTGAGCGTCAGCACGCCCACCTGGCCTCGCCGCTCCCAAAGGATGTGCTCCAACACCTGCGTCCCTTCGGCCATGAGCGTCTTCCCTTGATCTCTTTGGGCGAACACTCGCGCCGATCCGCGTTCATGGAAAGCTCAGAGCTCGGCCCACATCCGCAGCAGGTTGTGATAGCCGCCCGTCAGGCTGACGATGGCGGGGGCGTCCTGGCCGGCGCCGCGGGCCAGGGTCTGGATCGCGAGGTCCATATCGAAGAGCAGCGCGCGCCGAGCGTCGTCGCGGATCAGGCTCTGAATCCAGAAGAAGCTGGCGACCCGTTCGCCGGCCGTGACGGCCTGGACCCGATGCAGGCTCGAGGCCGGATAGAGGATCAGGTCGCCCGCCGGCAGCTTCACCTCATGGACCCCATACGTGTCTTCGACCACCAGCTCGCCGCCCTCGTATTCGGACGGATCGCAGAGGAAGAGCGTCGCCGACAGGTCGGTGCGGATGCGGACGTTCTGATGCCGCTGGAAGCGCAGAGCGTTGTCGATGTGATCGCCGAAGCCGTGGCCTGGGCCATAGCGATTGAACAGAGGCGGATAGACGGTGTGCGGCAGCGCCGCCGACATGAACAGGGGGTTGCGCGTCAGCGCCTCGCGGATCGCCGCGCCCGCCTGGACGGCAGCTTCCGAGTTCTCGGGCAGCTGGCGGTTGAACTTCGCCAAGGCGGACTGCGCGCCCGAGGTTGCGTTTCCGTCCTCCCACGGCGCGGCGTCGATCTGGGCGCGCAACTCGGCCACCTGGGCGGCCGTCAGTACGCCGGGAACATGGAGCATCATGGGCGGGACCCTAGAATGAATTGCGCCCCGCCTGCGAGCAGCTGCGGCGGGGCGCGACTATCCGGAACTGACGAATGGGGGAGTTCAGAACCGGTAGTTGGCGGTGAGCGTCGCGTTTCGGCGATCGCCCGGGGTGGCCCAGCCGGCGGCGTTGGTGCGCGCACGGCTGTAGTAGACCTTGTCGAAGATGTTGTTGACGTTCAGCCGCAGCTCGAGGTTCTCGACCGGGCTCCAGGCCACCGTCGCGCGGTGGACCCAGTAGTCGTCGGCGCGGGCGCGCGGGATCGTCGTGCGTTGCGGCGGCGTCGAACCCGTGATCGCCGCGTGCTGGGTGACATAGTACCTGCCCTGGTAGGTGACCCCGTATCCGACCTGGATCTCGTGGGGCAGGTCGTAGGTCGTGAAGACGCTGAAGGCGTGGTCGGGCACGCCCAGCAGGTCATCACCCTTGGTGAAGTCCTGGCCCAGCGCGGAAAGGAACTGTGAAGAGCCGCGCAGCACCTTGCTGTCCAGGTACGAGTAGTTCGCGAAGATCGCCCATGCCTCCGTGATGGAACCCGAGGCGCCGAGGGCGACGCCGTCGACGCGCGCGCTGCCGTCCAACGTCATGACGCCTGTGGGTTGGGCCGGATCGCCCGAGGCCACGCGATAGTTGGTGCGGTCGTTGCGGAAGATCGCGGCGGTCAGCGACAGGCGGCCGGCGACATCCCACTTGGCGCCCACCTCGAAGCTCTCGGCCTTCTCGGGGTCGAGGTTGCAGGTGAAGGCCGTGCAGGTGCCAGAGACCGCCGCCTGGGAAGGTGTCTCGGCGTTTCCGTACGCTGCATAGAAGCTGGCGTTGGGGACCGGCTTGTAGACCACGCCGATCCGCCAGGTGAGCAGATCGTCCGAGTTGCGGAACGTCGGGCCGGGCGTGATGACGCCCAGGCTCGGGCCCGGCGTGATGTTGTAGGCGTCCGTCCGGTTCGCGGCCTTGTTGTGCTCCCAACGGATCCCGCCGTTGAGCGACCACTGCTCGTTGATGACGATGTTGTCGAAGACGTAGATCGCCTGGTTGCTGCGCGAGCCGTCCTGGGCGCTGGTCTGGATGTAGTTGACCGGGCCCGCGTAGACGTTGTTGGGGTCGGCGATGCTCATGGGCGCCAGGGTGACGACGGCGCCGGTGGCCGTGCGCAGCACCTCGCCGGTGTCGAGGTGATAGTCCTCCTCGAACGCGGCCACGCCCACCACCACGGTGTGTTGCAGGCCGCCCAACTCGCCGTCCCAGGTCAGGTCGATCTGGCTGTGCAGCAGCTTGTTGTTGGCGTCGCGTGAGCGACCGCGCGGCCCGCTGGGCTGATAGAAACCCGGAGCCGGGTCAGTGGCCAGGCATGGCGAGAAGCCGGTGGTGTTGGTCGCGGTCGTCGACTGGCTCCAGGCCGCCGCCTTCTGGCCGTTGGCGAGGCAGTAGACGCCCTGCGGGGCGTCGACGATCGTGAGCGCATCCACCTTCTGGTAGCGGGTCAGCGCCCGGAGCTTCAGGCCGTCGCCGAAGTCATGATCCAGGATACCCGTCAGGATATCGACGTCCTGATCCGCCGCGTCGATGTTCGAATAGCCGTAGTAGCGCTTGGGTGAGACACCGGGCAGGGGGCGACCGTTGTAGAAGGGCACGCCGTACTGCGGGGTGTTGCGATCCTCCTGGTGGACGTACATCGCCGTGAACTGGGTCGGGCCGTTCATGCCGATGACCAGCGAGGGCGCGATTCCCCAGCGCTTGAACGTCTCGACGTCCCGGCCGGGCGCGTCGTTGCGGTGGACCATGGCGTTCAGGCGGACGGCGACGCTGTCGTTGATCTTGTGGTTCGCGTCGATCGTGCCGCGCCAGTAGTCCTCGGTCCCCACGCCCGCGCTGACTGTGGTCGCGTTGCGGGCGGTGGGGCGCTTGGAAACGATGTTGATCGTGCCGCCGACCGAGCCCGCGCCCGAATAGACGCCGTTGGCCCCGTTGGTGATCTCGATCTGCTCGATGTTGAACGGGTCCGAGCGGCTGTACTGGGCGCCGTCGCGGACGTTGTCGAGCGTGACGTCGTTGGTCGCGGTGTAGCCGCGCAGATTGATCGAGTCGCCGAAACCGCCGCCGCCTTCGCCCGCACCGAAGGTGATGCCCGGGACGGTCGAGAGGATGTCCCGCAGCGACAGCAGATTCTGGGCCTTGATCGTCCCCTGCGAGATGACGGTGACCGTCTGAGGGTTGTTGAGCGCGTCGGCCGTGACCTTCGGATTGTTCTGCTTGGTCAGCCGTCCCTCGACCTCGATGCCGGAGACGGTTCCGGCCTGGTCGGCCTCGGCGGTGGCCAAGGCGGCGTCCACCGCCGCGTCGGCAGCTTGCGCCGCGCCTCCGATCGACAGGCCGGCCAGGCCCGCCGCCGCGCAGGTGAGTGCGCGCTTCTTCCGCGACGCGACGCCGTTAATCACTTTCACTAGGTCCCCCGGGGCTTTCCCGATTGTTGCAACTAAGAATGCGAGTCGTTCTTAGTCCTGCAACACAGTCGTCGCAATGAGAATCATTCGCAACAAAACCCCAATCTGTCGGTTCAGGCTGGGCCGTGCTGGATCGCACGCTTGCGGGCGCGGCGGCGCAGCCACATCACCACGCCGCTGACGCCCAGGAGTGCCGGCGCCAAGCCGGACACGAAGATTACCGACTGCCAGACGATGCCCATGTCGTTGCCGTCATGCACCTTGCGCATCAGGGGCGAGATCTCGTCGGGCGGTCCTGCCGCGCGCTCGGGGCCGCTTCCACCACGCCCGGCCTTCACCTCGCCGGTGGCGTCGACCACCTGGATCGTCTTGGGGCGTTCCTGGCCGGGGACCTTGAGGCCGACACGCCAGGCCGACTCCTTGCCCTTGGTCGGGACGTTGACCTCGGCGACCGAGGCGTCGGGCGCCTTGGCCTGAGCGGCCGCGACGGCTTGGGCCAGGGTCAGGTTCGTCGTTTCCAGCGGTGGTGCGAAGCGGCCGGGCGCGTTGCGCGGCGGCGGCTGGGGCAGGCCGAATACCGCCCGGCTGGTCTGCGGGAACGAGATGTAGACGCCGGTCAGCGACAGCACCGCCAGGGGAATGCAGACCCAGAAGCCGACCAGGTGGTGCAGGTTGAAGAGGGTCGACGCGCCGCGATTCCAGCGCAGGCCTTTGAGGAAGCCACCGTGCCGGGGCCACCACAGCCAGAGGCCCGTGGCGCAAGAGACGAACATCGCCCAGCCCAGCCAGCCCACGACCTTGCGGCCCACCTCGGGGATCATGAGCGAGCCATGCACCCGATGCAGGATCATGGTCGGCTCCCGGGCCACCTCGGCCGTGTCCAGCACCCTGGCGGTCGGCGGGTCGATCCAGGCGTTCAACGTGCGCGGGCGGCCGCCGGGGCCCGGGTCTCCGGGGATGCGGCCGACCGCCACCACCGGATCGCCGGCGTTCTGCGGCAGGCGCACCTGGGTCAGCCGGGCGCGGTCGCCAAACGCGGCCTGCGCGGCGCGCGCATAGTCATCGACCGGTCGTGAAGCCGATGGCCCGGATGTTGCGTACCTGTGGGCATAGAGGGTGCGATCGATCGGATCGTGCCAGACCAGGAGTGACCCGGTGACGCTCAACGGTATCAGCGCGATCAGCAGCCCCGCGCCGATCCAGAGGTGCACGTCGAGCCAGAGCCGGCGAAGCCTCGTGAGCAGGGTCATGGCAGGGGGTCGCTCCAAGCGCGGCCACGTCGCCGCTCCTCCTGCTAATGCGAACCATTCGCGAAAACAAGCGTCGACCTTGGGGCAACCGGTCTCGGTGACGTCCGTTGACTATCCGGTAACCGGCGCAATCCAGCCTCAGCTCTCGAACATGGACATCCTCAAGCCCTACCTGCTCCTGGCCTGCGTGGCCTTCACGATTGGGTTCGTGGGCTATTGGGCGTTGGGCCGGGCGCTGGCGCCGACCTACGAGACCGTCCAGGACAGCTACAGCGCCCCGCAGGCGCCGATCGCGACCTCGGCTCCCGAGCCGCCGCTGGCCGACGGCAAGCACATCTAGAGCCCCCGAGCCCAGCGACGGAGCATACGCTCAGGAGAGGCCTCAGACCGCCGGGCCGCCTCGCGCCACGAACCAGCCGTTCCGGAATCCGTCCTGTGCCTTGCCGTACACGAACGGCTTCCCTTCGGGCGTCAGCACCGTGCCGCCGGCCGCCTCGAGCACAGCGTGACCGGCGCAGATGTCCCACTCCATCGTGGGTCCATGGCGGGGATAGATGTCGCAGCCGCCCTCGGCGATGCGGCAGAACTTGATCGACGAATCCATCGGCTCGGGCACGTCGAAGCCGTACTCGGCCATCAGCTTCTGCTTGGTCTCGTCCTTCATGGTGTGGCTGATCAGGGCGATGGCGCCGCTCTCGGGCCACGGCCGCACGTGCACCGGAGAGGCCGAACCGCGCTTGGTGCGCTTCAGCGTCCTGCCGCCGCTGGTGAACCAGGTCTCGCCCGTCGGGGGCGCGCAGACCGCGCCGGCGACCGGCCGGCCGTTCTCGACCAGGCCGATGTTGACGGTCCAGTTCGGGTCGCCCCGGACAAACGCCTTGGTGCCGTCCACGGGGTCCACCAGGAAGAAGCGGGGGCCGATGGCGTCTGGCGTGCCGAACTCGCTGGCGTGCTCTTCCGAGATCACCGGAATGTTCGGGAAGTGGCGCGCGAGGTGTTCCAGGATCAGCTTCTCGCCGCGCTGATCGGCGACGGTCACCGGGCTCTCGTCGGCCTTGGTCAGCACTTCCAGGCCCGACTTCCACAGCGGCAGGACCAGCTCGGCGGCGATTTCGCAGATGTCGGCCAGCGTCGCGCCGATGTCGTTGTCGTTGCTCAATTCACCCTCGCGGATCGTCACCCGCGAACACCAAATTCACGACGCTCATGTCGATCGTCTGCTTGCCCGCATTCTCGAAGTTCACGGTGACCTTCCGTCCCGCCACCGACTGCACCTGGCCCAGGCCCCAGTCGATCTCGGTGGGGTGACGCACCAGGACGCCCGGCTCCAGGAACGGATCCCACGACTCCATGGCGCCTCTTTAGAGAGAGGTCCTTGAGGGGGCAAAGCCGTTTCGCGAGCGCAAAGCCGATTCCACTTTGGAGGGATGTGCTCTAGTCATGCCCGGCATGACTGAGACCGTCACGGCCGCGCCCGTCCGTCCCGCCGAGATCGCCGCCTATCTGGCCGCGCGCATGTGTCACGACTTCATCAGCCCCGCGAGTGCGATCTCGTCAGGCCTCGACCTGCTGGACGACCCCTCGGCGCAGGATATGCGCGAAGAGGCGATGGGCCTGATCACGTCGTCGGCGCGCAAGCTGGCCGACCTGCTGTCGTTCTGCCGCGTGGCCTTCGGCGCCTCGGCCTCGGCCGAGACCTTCGATGTGCGCGACCTGGAGAAACTGTCCCGCGGCGTGTTCGAACATATGCGCGCCACGCTCGAGTGGGCCGTCGACGCGCCCGCCGTGAACAAGCCCGCCGCCCGTGCGCTCCTCAACTTGGCCCAGATGGCCGGCGCGGCCTTGCCCACCGGCGGCGTGGCCAAGGTGCGCGCCGTGGACGAGGGTGGCTCGCTCGCCATTGCCATCGAGGCCACCGGCCCCCGCGCCCGCCTGCGGCCCGAGGTGCTCGCCGGCCTGCAAGGCCAGCCGCTGGGCGAAGGCCTGCACGGCCACTGGGTCCAGGCGTACTACACCCACCTCTTCGTCACTGACGCCGGCGGCCGCGTGTTCGCCGACGTGCAGGAAGAGAAAGTCGTCTTCGCCGCGACGATTCCGTCGGCATAGCCCGGCGACATCCGACGCGCGGGAGCGTTTGACGCCCGCCGCCTGACGCCTAAGCTCTGCCGATGTTGCGTCTTCTCAAGTCCGTGGCGGCTGCGGTCGCCAGCCTCGTCCTGATCACTGGCCTCGTCGGGGGCGCCGCCGAGGCGCGGCCGTTCACGGCCCGGGATCTCGCGATGCTGGACCGGGTCAGCGACCCGCAGCTTTCGCCGGACGGCCGCTATCTCGCCTACACGGTCCGCGCCACCGACTGGGCCAACAACCGGGGCCTGGCCACGTTGTGGCTTCTGGACCGCCGCAGCCCGAGCCTGCCGCGCGTCCTGGCGGTCTCTGAGAAGATCGCGAGCTCGCCGCGCTGGTCGGCGGATGGCCGCAGCCTCTACTTTCTTTCGGCGCGAACCGGACTGCAGCAGGTCTGGCGCACCGACCCTGACGGCGCGATCGCGATCCAGGTGACCAACCTGCCGATCCACGTCACTAGCTACCGCTTCTCGCCTGACGGCCGCTCGCTGGTGGTGGCCGCCCATGCCGATCCCAGCTGCGATACGCTGGCCTGCAGCAAACAAAAAGCCGACGCGCGCCGCACCAACCCGGTCTCGGCCCAGGTCTATGACAAGCTGCCGATGTTCATCTGGGACGACTGGCAGGACGCGGAGCGGGCCCAGTTGTTCGCGTTTCGGCTGGACGACGCGGGCGCCGCCTCGGGCGAGCCCGTGCGACTGCTCAAGGGCTTCGACGCCGAGGCGCCCGACAAGCCGTTCGGCGACGACAGCGACTATGCGGTGTCGAACGACCGGGTGTTCTTCTCGGCGCTGGAGCCCGGCGCCTCGTGGGGCGTCTCGGCGCGCTACAAGCTCTACGCCGTCCCGCTGGACGGCGCGTCTGCGCCGGTCGCTCTGGAACCCCGGGACCCGGCCTCCGCCACCAAGCCCACGCTGTCGTCCGACGGCGCCCGCCTGGCCTACCTGCGGCGCAAGGCGGCGCGCGAGGACCAGCGGCCGGAGGTCCTGGTGCGTGACCTGGCCACAGGTGCGCAGGTCGATGTTTCGTCAGGCTTTGACCGCTCGGCCGAGGCGATCCGCTGGAGCGGCGACGGACGCAGGCTTTACGCCACCATGGCCGACACTGGCCGCACCCGCCTGTTCGCCATCGATGTCGCGGCGAGACGCGTCACGCCGCTGACCCGCGACGGCACGGTGACCGCCTTTTCGGCCGCCGCCGATCGCCTGGTGGTCGTCCGCGACAGCCTGGCGGGGCCGGGGCAGCTTTACGAGGTGAGCCGCAACGGCGCCGAGACGCTGCTGGCCCGCCACAACGTCGCCGCGATGCGGGACTTCGAGCTGTCGCGCGCCGAGCAGTTTTCGTTCAAGGGCTGGAACGACGAGACGGTCCACGGCTGGGTGCTGCCGCCGCAAGGCCACCAGCCGGGGCGCAAGTACCCGGTCGCCTTCCTGATCCATGGCGGCCCGCACGGCAGCTTCGGCGACGCCTGGAGCTATCGCTGGAACCCGCAGGTGTGGACCGGCATGGGCTACGCCGTGGTGATGATCGATTTCCATGGATCGAACGGCTACGGCGAGGCCTTCGCCCAATCGATCGTCGGCCACTGGGGCGACCGACCGCTGGAGGACCTGCAGAAGGGCTGGGCCGCGGCGTTGGCGCGCTATTCCTACCTCGACGGCGGCAAGGCCTGCGCCCTGGGCGGCAGCTACGGCGGCTACATGGTGGCCTGGATCGCGGGGGCCTGGAACACGCCCTGGAAGTGCCTAGTGAACCACGACGGCATCGTCGAGACGCGCACCATGGCGCTGACCACCGACATCCCCAGCTTCTCCGAGTACGAGACCGGCGGACGCGTCTGGGAGGTGGGCGAGGCTTACGAGCGCTTCAACCCGCTGAACAAGGTGGCCGACTGGAAGGTCCCCATGCTGGTGGTCCACGGGGGGCGCGACTACCGCGTGCCGCTGTCACAGGGCATCGCGGCGTTCACGGCGGCACAGCGCAAGGGCGTGCCCTCGCGGATGGTCTATTACCCGGACGAGAATCACTGGGTGCTCAAGCCCCAGAACTCGGTGGAATGGTACCGCCAGGTCGAGGCCTGGATGCGCCAGTGGGTGGATGATCCGTCGCCGAAGTGAGGCGTCCACAGGCGGGGTGGAGCAGAAGTTCGCAAACCTTCGTTATGTTGGTCGGGCGTTAACCAACGGGGCGCGAGAGATAGGTCGCAAGTTCCCGGAGCGCCCTTGAAAACCTGCCTCGTCGTTGATGACAGCCGAGTGATCCGCAAGGTCTCGCGCCGCATCCTCGAGGACCTCGGATTCGAGGTCGCCGAGGCGGCGGACGGCGTCGAGGCGATGGCGTGGTGCACGGCGGTCATGCCCGACGTCATCCTGCTGGACTGGCAGATGCCGGTGATGGACGGGCTCCAGTTCGTGAAGCGGTTGCGCAACGAGCCGGGCGGCGATCGGCCCAAGGTCGTGTTCTGCACCGTCGAGAACAGCCTTGAGCGTATCAGCGAGGCGCTGGACGCCGGCGCCGACGAATACATCATGAAGCCGTTCGACGGTTCGATCGTGGCGGGCAAGCTGGAGTATCTGGGGCTCTGCGCATGATCGACGAGGTCGACCGCGAGTTCCTGAGCGCCCTTTGCCTGGCCCGTGCGGGCCTGCGGCTGGACGCCGATAAGTCGTACCTGATCGAAAGCCGTCTGGGGCCGGTGGCGCGGCGCGAGGGCTACATGTCGCCCGAAGCCTTCATCGGGGCGCTTCGCGAGGGGGCGGATGAGCGCCTGTCGTGGGCGGCCGTCGAGGCGATGGCCTTGCCCGAGTCCGAGTTCTTCCGCGACCGCGACGTCTTTCACCACGTGGTCGAGGCTGTACTGCCGGCGCTGGCGACGGCGCGGCGCGACCAGCCGGTCCGCGTCTGGTGCAACGCCTGCGGAACCGGGCAGGAGGTCTATTCCCTGGCCATGCTGCTGGCCGACGCGCCGGGGCTCGCCGGCCAGGTCGAGATCTATGCGTCAGACCTGTCGGCGCGCTGCCTGGAGAAGGCGCAGGCCGGCGTCTACTCGCAGTTCGAGGTCCAGCGTGGCCTGCCGGCCCGGATGCTGGTCCGTCACTTCGAGAAGCGCGGCGAATCCTTCCAGCTGTCGCCCCGCATCCGGCAGATGCTGCGCTGGCGCCGCGTGAACCTGATGGACGACCTCAGCGCCTTCGGCCAGTTCGACCTGGTGCTCTGCCGCAGCCTTCTGGGCCAGCTTGCGCCTGATGCGCTGTCGCACGTCCTGGGCCAGCTGAAGGGGGCGCTGGCGCCCGGCGGTCGGCTCGTGCTGGGGCTCAAGGACCCGACCGGCGACCTAGCCCCGGTGGGCGCCGCGCCCGGCGTGTTCGCGCTCGCCGCCTAAAGAAAAGGCCCCGTCGAAACGGGGCCTCGTCAACCTTGCGGAACGCGAAGGCTACTTCTTGGCGTCTTCCGCCGTGTCGGTGACGGCGGCGCCGGCGGAGGCGACGTCCTTGCCGGCGCCGGAGACGGTGTTGCAGGCCGCGGTCGCCATGCTGGCGGCCAGAACGGCAAACAGGAAAACTTTGCGCATCAGAGAAACTCCCGAGGTTCGATAGGGCCCCGTCGCAACGGCTCAGGCTGCCGCCCGGTTCCCTCGCGGCTCGGGTTCCGCCCGGTCGATCGCCGGGGTCGGGAAGATCAGCTTGGCGGTGACCCCCCCGGCGGCGTTGCGGGTGATCTCGGCGCGGCCGCGCAACTGACGTGCGAAGGCGGTCATCAGCGTGCGACCGACCCCCGAAGAGACCAGGGCGCTCTCCTCGGCCTCGCCATCGTCCGAGATTTCGAGCTCGGCCTCTTCCCCGCGGACACTGAAGTTCAGTTTCAGGGTGCCGCCCCGGCCGGCGAACGCATGCTTCTGCGCGTTGGTGATGGCCTCCACGGCGAACAGGGCCAGGGGCGCGAGCCGGTCGGGGTCGATGACCAGCGGATCCACCTTCAGCTCGGTGCGCACGGACTGGCCATGGGCCAGCTCGCCGTTGATCAGTTGCGCTGTCAGCTCTTCCAGGAACGGCCGCAGATCGACCCGTTTGAGGTCGGGGCCCTGGTAGAGGGCGCGATAGATGAGGGCGAGCGCCGTGATCCGCTGCCGCGTATCGCTCATCGCCGAGCGCGCCGCCGGGTCGGACAGCGCCCGCTGCTGCATGTTCAAGAGGCTGGAGATGACCTGGAGGTTGTTCTTCACCCGGTGGTGGATCTCGCGCATCAGCGCGTCCTTCTGGGCCAGGCTGTCGCGCAGGGAGGCGTCGCGGCCGACGATGGCGTCGGCCATGTCCTCAAGGGTTTCGGCCAGCTCACGAATCTCGGGCGGCATCTGCTCGGCCTGGACCGGACGCACCGACAGTCGTCCGCGGGCGTACAGCGCCGCGATCCGCTGCAGGTAGACGATCCAGCGGATCACCACGCGCTCGGCCATCGCCGTCACCGCGATGAGCGCCAGCACGAACGTCAGAAGCGGGAAGACGATGCCGGTCAGGGGGTTCAGCCGGGCCCAGGACAGAATGCCCGGCGACTGCGCCGAGAGCACGACATAGACCTCGTCGCCGATCACCGGGGCGGCCGAATAGACGCGCCGCCGCTCCTTACCGTCGCGGCCGTACCAGACCAGGGTGCCTCTCGCCTCGACCTTGGCCCGCCAGTCCGCCGGCAGGCTCGGGAAGGCGCCGGGATCGGTGGTGGTGATGTAACGGCCGGCCTTGTCGACCAGGCCGACCTCGGCGCCTTTCGGCAGCGTGGGGTCGCTGACCCGGGGCTGCAGGCTGCTGAGCGAAATCACCGCGGCGAACGCTCCGTCGAAGGCGCCGTCGGGGCCGGTCGCCCGGGCTGCGGTCAGCAGCGTAGGCTCGTTGGCGTAGGCGAGACCCGGCTCGCGGGTGATGGTGAAGTTGCGGCCTCCGGCCAGATCGCTGAACCAGGGTCGCTGCGCCCGCTGCGGATCGCCCGGCACCGTGCCGGCCGCGCAGACCACCCGACCCGCCCGGTCGAAGCGCACGAGGTTCAGGTAGCCTGGGATGCGCGACACCACGTCGCCCAGACGCTGGGCGCACTGATAACCCACGGCGCCCGGCGCCAGCGTCTGCAGCAGGACGTCGGCGCTTTCCATGCGTGCGCGCGCCGTGGCGGCGCTGCGTTCGGCGGCGAAGCCCAGGTTCTGGCGCAGGACCTGACCTTCGCGCTGGAAGCCGATGGCCGACTGCAGCGCGCCCAGGAGCAGCACTGGGAGCAGCGCGACCGCGAGGGCCGCGATCAGGCGCACCCGGATCGTGCTTAGAGAACTCCCGGGCACCGGCCCTCCTAGGCCCGAGCCTTCAGCGATTCTCGTAGAACCGCTGACGGATCAGACGCTTGCGTTACGGTCGATCGACGTGCTGGCGAGAATGATCCATCCGCGCTGAGCAATGGTCTAGCGGATGCTCGCAAGGCGCTCCGCATCGGCCAGGATGGACCTCATGGCGTCGCCCGCCGAGCCGCCGTCTCGCGCATAGTCGCCCGCCTCCAGGATGGCGTGCAGGGCGCGCCGCGCGCGGCTGACACGGCTCTTCACCGTTCCGACCGCACAGTTGCAGATGTCGGCCGCCTCTTCGTAGGCGAAGCCGCCGGCTCCGACGAGGATCAGCGCTTCACGCTGCTCAGGCGGCAGCATCGCCAGCCCCAGTCGCAGCTCGTCCAGGGCCACGGGGGCCTCGGGATCGTCGACGGCGACCAGAGTCCGTTCGGCGGCCTCCTGATCGAGCTGGCTCTGCCGCCAGGACCGCCGCTTCTCGGAGTAGAACTGGTTGCGCAGGATCATGAAGGTCCAGGCCTTCATGTTGGTGCCCATCTGGAAGCTGGCCCGGGCGTCCCAGGCCTTCATCATCGCGTCCTGCGCCAAATCGTCGGCGGCGGTCGCGTCACCGCACAGGGTGCGCGCGAAGGCGCGGAGATGAGGGATGAGCTGGACAAGGTCGCGCTTGAACACGGCGTCGTCGGCGGCGGTGCGCTCCTGACGCGGCTTGATCTCGACGGGTTCCATCAGGACTTCCCCGAGCCACGTTCGTCGGCGCGACGGAGGATCTCGAGAAACTCCGCCGGAACCTCCTCGTTCACCACCTCGTCGAACATCTGACGTAGGCGCACGCCGATCGCCTGCTGACGCAGGCGGGCTTCATCCAGAGCTGCGGAGGCCTTGCGGCGCTCCGGTAACGGACGCTGTTCGATCATTTCATCGGCGCTCCGCTCGCGCGGAGTCCGCCCCCTCTCGTGATCCTCGTCGCCGCTCAACGTGCTCGCCCTGTCCCGGGTTCCATCGATTTGCGGAGGAGGATGATGAAAACTTGGCCTTAAGGGAACCGGTTCCCTGAAAAGACGTTTTCAGGTCATCATGGGGACCTGTGGGGGTGCGATCCGCCCTGCGGGTTTTCAGGTTTGATGAAAAAACGGGAGGGGTCACCCTTGAGTCTTCTAGCCCGACTGGCGCCGCACTTGCCCTATGTGCGCCGATACGCGCGCGCCCTGACTGGCGATCAGTCTACCGGCGATCACTACGTGCGCGTGGCCCTCGAGGCCCTGGCCGCCGGTGAACGGACACTTGCCGACAACCTGACGCCACGCGTCGCGCTCTATCACGTCTTCCACGCCATCTGGTGCACCTCGGGCGCCCAGCTGGAAGGCCCCGCCGACGACGACTATTCGGACGACGCCACCCGTCGCCTGATGCGGATCGCCCCGCGCTCGCGGCAGGCGTTCCTGCTGACGGCCCTGGAAGGCTTTACGCCGACCGAGGCGGCCCAGATCCTGGGATCCGACTTCTCCGAGGTGGAAAAGCTGATCGCCGAGGCTCAGTCTGAGATCGACGCGGAACTGGCGACCGACGTGCTGATCATCGAGGACGAGCCGGTCATCGCCGCCGACATCGAGGCGCTGGTCACCGAACTCGGCCACGCCGTGGTCGATATCGCCGCCACCCGCACCGAAGCGGTGGACGCCGTCGCCCGCAAGACGCCCGGCTTGGTGCTGGCCGACATCCAGCTGGCCGACGGCTCGTCGGGAATCGACGCGGTGAAGGACATTCTCCAGCGCTACGACGTGCCGGTCATCTTCATCACGGCGTTCCCCGAGCGACTGCTCACCGGCGAGCGGCCCGAGCCCACCTTCCTGATCACCAAGCCCTTCCAGCCGGAGACGGTGAAGGCGGCGATCGGCCAGGCGTTGTTCTTCCATCCTCGCAAGTCGGCCAAGCAGGCCGCCTGATCCACACCTACGCCGACAAAGCAGGAGGGCGCCGCTGAAACGCGGCGCCCTTTCTCGTTGTGGCTTTACAGCTGCCTAGGGCGCCTGGCGTGTCACTGACGGCGGCGCCGGCGTGTCGAACGTCTCGGCCTCCACCTTCTTCTCTTGGCGCGTCGGCTCACTGGCGGCCAGATCGGGGGCTCTCCAGCCCCAGGCCGCGAACAGGCCCAGAGCGGCCAGCACGGTGCCGAACACCAGAACCCAGAAGATGTGACGACCCCACCGCCCCTGGCGGGCGCGGGTGGCGTTCAGGGTGGGCGACGGTTGATCGGTGTCTCGCGACAACCTCATGAGCTCTCCTATTCGGATGGGAAATAGCTGAACGGGCTGGTACGCAAGTTCGCGGGGCCGGCGGGCGCGGTGAGGTAGCCCATCAGGCTGCTGACCAGCGCAAAGCCTGCGATGGCGCCCACGACAGCCCACCTTCGTCGTGCAGCGTCGCCGCGGACGCTGGGCCCGCGGACAAGCTTTTGCCCCGTCGTGGAAACGAGGGAACTGCGCATGGCAGGAAGCCCTTTCTCGGCCGGCGCGGAGGCGTCGGCCACGCTGAGTTAACGCGCAGGGCCAAGGCGCCGTTCCTGCCAGTTGGGCGCCCGCGCGGGCTGAGACGCCCTCCGAAAAAATTTGGGCGACGCCCGGAACGCCTGTCAGGGGCGCGTGTTTTATCTCTGCGGAGGCGGCGACGCCCCCCCCGACTTGAGACTGGCGCACATGCCAGTCTGCCGTCTCCGCACCCTTTTCTCGATGATGCACACTCGGCGGGCCGCAATGGCCCGCCGTTTTCTTTGCGGCCGTCGCCGCGCTGATTCCGGCGTGACGCCTACTTGATCTCCGAGAGCTTGATGGTGACGTCCGCCCGCCGGCGCACAGGCGCCCGGCCCGCGGCGGTGACCGAGCCCGCCTGTCCAACGGC
Organism: Phenylobacterium sp.; assembly: GCF_965284355.1. Classification (NCBI taxonomy): domain Bacteria; kingdom Pseudomonadati; phylum Pseudomonadota; class Alphaproteobacteria; order Caulobacterales; family Caulobacteraceae; genus Phenylobacterium; species Phenylobacterium sp. Next base: position 3,032,397 of record NZ_OZ260078.1, read on the forward strand.
AGACATCTCGAACTCAGCGTCAGGCAGGCCGGCTCGCCGAATCGCCGCCGCCACCGAGGCTGCGCGCTTCCTCGACAGTTCGAGATTCGCGGCGGGATCGCCGGCGGCGTCCGCCAGACCCAGCACCCGCACCTCGTCCACCTTGCAGCCCTTCGCCTGCGCGGCGCCGGCCACGATGGCGCGGCGGCCATCGCGGGTGATCTCAGCGTCGTTGGGCTCGAAGTAGACGGGCAGGGTCATGTCCTCGCAGAGCCGGGGCGCGCGCACCACGCTCTCGCGTCGGAGCGCCGTGCTGCAGGCCGAGAGGCCAACCGCCAGCATCACGCCGGCTGCGATCAAGGTCCTGGTGGTCATTAGCCCCTCCAACGAAAAGGGCGGTCGGATCTGGTCCAACCGCCCTTGTTCTACCAATTCAGCGCGCCGCCTCAGCGGGGCGTGCCGTTCTCCCAGTAGTACCGGCCCGCGCCCGGATCGTAGTAGTAATAGCGACCCGCGCGCTCGTCATAATACTGTCTGCGGTTGGGCGAGGACGCGCCGCAGCCGCCGTCTTCGCGACAGCCCTTCACCGAGCCCGCGACCGCGCCGACACCGGCGCCAATGGCCGCGCCCGTGCCTACGCCCACGTCGCCCGAGACTGCGCCGATGGCCGCCCCAGTCAGCGCGCCGAGAGCGGCGCCGCCCACGGCGTTCCGTTCGGTGTTGCCGGTGGTGGTGCAGGCGCTGGCCAGCAGACCGGCGCCCACGATGGCGATGATTGGCTTGAACATGCCGATGGCTCTCCTTTGGGATGTCACCAGTTTCAGGGTCCCTTGCGCCAACCAACGCGCTTGGCTCGGGCCCAGTTCCGATCCGGAACCAAGGGCCCCCCGCACCGTTGCATGGGCGGCACATCATCCGGAGACCTCAGCCGTGACCTCTTTAAGCGACCGCGAGCACGAGAGCAGTGACCTGCGTCAGGCCTACGAGATGGGCCGCCAGGACGCCCGCCGCGCCCGCAAGCGCCACCCGGTCCTGATGACGTTCACGATCATCGCCGCCGCGATCGGCGTTATCGTCCTGGCGCTTGCGGCGGTGAACGGCTCGTTCAGCACCGCGGGCGTGGTGGTCGATCAGAACCTTGCCACAGCGGCCGACCAGGCCGAGCCTGTGGTCCGCGGCGCCGCGACCGGCGCCGGCGACGCCCTGCGCGACGCCACCACCACCGACCGGACCGAAACGCCTGCCGTCAACTAGGGTTAAATCCACCGTGAAAGACCGCCCCCGCCTCGGCAACATCGAGGTGGTGATCAACGTCGCCTCGGGCAGCGTCGGCCCCGCCGCGCCCGACGAGATGGCGCGCCTGCTGGCGGAGTGCGGCGTGAAAGCACAGGTCCACGCCTGCCAGCCCGCAGAGCTCATGGACCAGCTCAAGGCCAGCGTGGACGCTGCGCCAGACCTTCTGATCACGCTGGCCGGTGACGGCACCGTGCGCGCCGCGGCGGAACTGTGCGGTCGCGACGGCCCGGTGATCGCGCCTTTGCCGGGCGGGACCATGAACATGTTGCCCCATGCCGTCTACGGCGTGCGGCCGTGGCCCGAGGCGTTGAAGCTGGCGCTGGAGGCGGGCAGCGTCCGCGACCTGGGCGGGGGCTGCATCGACGGACATCGCTTCCTCTGCGCCGCGATCCTGGGCTCGCCGGCCCGTCTGGCCAAGGTGCGGGAGTCGGCGCGCCAGGGACAGTTCCGCGTGGCCTTCGATCAGCTGCGCAACGCCGTCCAGAAGGCGTTTACCGGACGCCTCCGCTACCAGCTCGACGGCCGGGCGCGCGAGAAGGCCGAGGCCCTGATCCTCATCTGCCCCATCGCCTCGAAGGTGATGGACGCCCAGGAGCCGCAGCTGGAAGCCGCAGCGCTCAATCCCACCGGCGTGGTGGAAGTGCTGCGGCTGGGCCTGAACGCCGTGGTCCGGGACTGGCGTGTCGATCCCGCCGTCGACAGCCAGTTCTGCAAGCGTGTGCGGGTCTGGTCGGCCCGACGCATTCCGGCGCTGCTGGACGGCGAAACCGTGGCGCTGAAGGCCAACACGCTGGTCCGCTACGATCCCAGGATCTGCCGGGTGCTCATGCCGGCCCCGGAGGCTTGATGAAGATTCGGCTGGCGCATCTGTCGGACATCCACTTCGGCGGTGAGAACGTGGCCGCGGTGGCCGCCGCCGCCGATCGCATCCGGGAGGGTGGCTTCGACCTCACCATCGTGTCGGGCGACCTGACCCGCTACGCCGAAAAGCCTGAGTTCGAGTCGGCGAAGGCCTGGCTCGAGGCTCTGCCCGGCCCGCGGCTGGTGACGCCGGGCAATCACGATGCGCCCTATCTCGCCTGGGCCGAACGGATCTTCGCGCCCTTCCGCCGCTACGAGCACTATATCGGTCCGGCGCCGTACCAGGCCTGGCGCGGCCCGGGGGTGGCGGTTCGCGGCATCAATACCGCCCGCGGCGCCCAGCCTCGGCTCAACTGGTCGAAGGGTCAGATCTCGGTGAGCCAGGCCAAGGCCGCGGCCGAATGGTTCGAGCCCGCCGACCATCTGCGGATCGTCGTCGTGCACCACCCCCTGATCGAAATGATCGGCGGGCCCATGACGGCGCGCGTCTGGGGCGGGCCACGCGCGGCAGAGGTGCTGACCGAGGCGCAGGTCGACCTGGTGCTGTCGGGGCACATCCACGCCCCCTTCACCTGGCCCTATCCGCACGGCGACGGCCGCACCTATGCCGTGGGGTGCGGGACCCTGTCGGTGCGCGAGCGGGGCGTGCCGCCCAGCTTCAACGAGGTCGAGGTCGAGGGCGCCTGTATCCGCGTGACCGCCCTCGCCTGGACGGGTTCGCACTACGAGCCCTACCGGACTTGGGCGCTCGATCGGCGGGCCGACCCCGTCACCGCCTGAGCCGCCGGATTCCGGCTATTTTCCAGGCGGCGGAGGCTTGGCGGCGTTGCCGGCGATCATGCCGCTGAGCAGCGCCGAGACCAGGGCCGGGTTGCGGGCCAGTACGAAGGCCGCCACGGCGCCGATGCCCAGGGCCATCATCGGCCGTTCCTTGGCCAGGCCGATCACCTTCTCAACCGGGGTCTCGGGCGGCGGGGCGCCCTTGACCGGCTTGGGAACGACCTTGCGGGTGGCGATCCAGGCGACCAACACGGCGATCAGGGCGAACACCGCCGCCACCACGGCCGCGGCGCCGGCCGGCGTCAGCCACAGGTCGGCCAGCGCATAGACCGCATACGAGGCCGCGACGATGCAGACGGCCACGGCGGCCGCCACCGCGGCGATCGCCGCGGTCAGGTTCAGGACGCGCCCGATCACTTAGACGATCAACGCCGCGAGGCGAGCAGCATGCCGATCAGGACGCCCACGCCCAGCGCCACGCCCGTGGCGGCCAGCGGCCGCGCGCGGATCTGTTCGCTGGCCGCGCGAGCGGCTTCGTCGAGCTGTTCACCGGCGACGTCGGCATAGACGCGGCTCTGGGCGCGCAGCTGCTCCAGGCCCTGCTGGACCGTGGCCTCGATCCGCTTGGCGGCGTCGGCGACAGCCTTCTGCGCGTCGGCAGCGATCTTGGCGGCGGTGTCAGCCGCAGCGACCGCATCCTGGGTCGTCACGGGGCTGGCCTTGGGGGGCATGTGTCGTCTCCGAACGGGTGGCGGTTCCCCAACTTGGGGACCTGGACTGTAAGGCGCTCAACATAGGGCCTTGAACGCGCCGCCGCAAAGAGGCCCGCTAAGGAGAACGAAAGATTGCCCCTCTTGTCGGTCGCATGACCCGAAGCATTTCCATATGTTGACCCAATGACTCGCGATCTGGGCGACAGCTCGAGCCGAGAGCGCCTTGGACTCGCCCTCCAGGTCGCGGGCCTAGGCGAATTTCAGTGGGACTACGACCGCGACGTCTTCATCGTGAGCCCGCGGATGTCGGCCATCACGGGCATTCCCGCCGGCGAGAGGCCGGCCCGCGGCGGGGCGGCGCTGGACGAGTACGCCCATCCTGACGACATCGAGGCTTTTCGCGCCAAGCGGGCTGCGGACCTTGCGGCGTCGAACAGCTTCACGACCGTCTTCCGCAATATCCGCCCTGACGATGGCCGCACCATCTGGGTTCGCGCCAGCGCCAGCATCGAACGCGACGCCACGGGGCGCCCCAAGGTCCTCATGGGGATCGTCCAGGATGTCTCGGAGCTTCGACGCGAGGACGAGCAGCGCCATCACCTGATGGCCGAGCTGGACCACCGGGTGAAGAACGTGCTGGCCGCTGTGCAGGCCCTGGCTCAGCAGACCGCCAAGCGCACCACCTCGCTCGACGCGTTCCTGACCACCTTCAGCGGCCGGCTGAAGTCGATGGCCAGCGCCAACGAACTGCTGACCGCCGCCCGTTGGCGCGGCGCCGCCATCGACCATCTGGCCTCGGCCGAGCTGGGCGCGATCGCGCCGGGGCAGACGCGCTGGGAGGGGCCCGAGCTGTTCCTGACGCCGCGCGCGGCCAACGCCCTGTCGCTGGCGCTGCACGAACTGGCGACCAACGCAGTGAAGTTCGGCGCGCTGTCGGTCGAGACGGGCCACGTCGACGTACGCTGGACCGCCAAGCCTTCGGGCGGGTTCGAGCTCACCTGGACCGAGAGCGGCGGCCCCACGGTCAGCGCGCCGGTCCGCCGGGGCTTCGGCTCGACCCTGCTGGAACAGGTGACGCCGCGCGAATTGAACGGCGAGGTCAAGGTCGACTACCGTCCGGCCGGGGTCACGGTGAACCTCACCGCCGGCCCGCAGGCGGTCGCCGAGCGCCCCGAGGTGGTGCCCGAGGTCAGCGCCAACCGCGTCACCGAGACCGTGCCCACGTCGCGCGGCCCCACCAGCCTGAAGGGGGCGCGGGTGCTGATCGTCGAGGACGCCGTGCTGCTGGCGCTGGAACTCGAGACCGGGCTGTCCGACGCCGGCGCCGTGGTCGTGGGTCCGGCCTACGAACTCGAGGAGGCGATGGCGCTGCTGGACCGCCAGATCGACGCGGCGGTGCTGGACGCCAACCTGAACGGCCACTCGGTGACGCCCGTCGCCGAGGTGCTCTTCCAGCGCAAGATCCCCTTCGTCTTCGCCACCGGCTATGGCGAGACGGGCGGCGCGCCGGGGGGTTTCGACGCGCCGGTGATCCGCAAGCCGTACGACGTCACCCAGGTGGCCGCCGCCGTCGCCGAGCTTCTCGCACAACGTTGATTTTGTTTACTATACGCTGCGCCGCAATGCCGCGCGGCGAGAGCGCGCTGAGACAAGGCGTCACCTGCGCAAGCGTGAAGCCGGCCCCTAACAGTCCCGCCAAGAGGTCCCGCGGAGTGCTCGCGGGGGTCAGTCCGGTGACCTTGGGAACTCGCCCGGAACAGGCGACCTGAACCTCGGCGTTCGGTCCGCGGCAGAGGTCGCGGGCCGGTCGCTTCAGATCACGCCCTTCGCCCGCAGCGCGGCCAGGTCCTCGGCCGTGCAGCCCGCGCGGGCGGCCAGCACCTCGTCCGTATGCTGTCCCAGCGTCGGCCCTGGCCAGCGCACCTGGCCCGGGGTGGCCGACAGCTTCGGGAAGGCGTTCTGCATCTTCACCGGTCCGAACACCGGGTGCTCCACCGAAACGATGGCGTCGCGGGCGGCGAACTGCGGGTCCTCCAGCATGTCGGGGGCGCGGAACACCCGGCTGGCCGGGATGCCCTTGCCTTCCAGCAGCGCCAGCAGGTCGTTGAGGACGAATCCCGAGGTCCATTCGGCGATGATCGCATCCAGCTCGTTCTGGTTCTCGCCGCGCGCCGCGTGGCTGACGAACTTGGGGTCCGTCTTCAGGTCGTCGCGGCCCATGGCCTCGGTCAGGCGCGCGTAGACGTTGTCGCCGTTCCCCCCGATCAGGATCATCTCGCCGTTCCGGCACGGATAGGCGTTCGACGGCGCGATGCCGGGCAGGATCGAGCCCGAGCGCTCGCGGACATAGCCGGTCAGGTCGTACTCGGTGACCAGGTTCTCCATCACCGCCAGCACGCTCTCGTACAACGCCGCGTCGATCACCTGGCCCTGGCCGGTCCGGGCCCGGTGGTGCAGCGCCATGGTGATCCCCATCACCGCGTGCATGGCCGCCAGGCTGTCCCCGATCGAGATGCCCGCCCGCGCCGGCGGCCGGTCGGGCTCGCCCGTCACGTGGCGCAGGCCGCCCATCGCCTCGCCGATCAGGCCATAGCCGGCCCGCTGCGAGTACGGCCCCGTCTGTCCGAAGCCCGAGACGCGCGCCATGATCAGCCGGGGGTTCTCGGCGGCCAGGGACTCGTAGCTCAGGCCCCACTTCTCCATCGCGCCGGGCCGGAAGTTCTCGATCAGCACGTCGGCTTGTGAAATCAGCCGGCGCGCCAGCGCCTGGCCCTCCTTCTGGCGCAGGTCGATGCCCACCGACTTCTTGTTGCGCCCGATCACCGGCCACCAGGGCGACAGACCCTGCGGCAGGCTGCGGCCCCACTGGCGCATGGGATCGCCCACCCGGGGGTCTTCCACCTTGATCACCTCGGCGCCGAAGTCGCCCAGGATCTGGCCGCAGAACGGGCCGGCGATGAGGGTGCCCAGCTCGACGACGACGAGGTCTGAAAGCGGGCCGGTGGCGGTCTCGGTCATGCCTCAGGCTTAGCGGGGATGACGTAGGGCGGGGAAGGCTGGAATAGCGTCGATCAACCCAACCCGCCCGAAGAGCCTAGCTCTTGGGGGGCCGCCGGCGCCGCGGCACGCGGACGGTCGCCTCGCCGTCCATCACCAGCTCGTCATTCACATGGATCGTACAGCTGAGGATCACCCGCGCGGCCGCCTCGTCGATCGAGGCCACGGTCGCCCGAGCTACGGCGACGTCGCCGATCCGCACCGGCTTGTGAAAGTTGAGGGTCTGGCTCAGGTAGATGGCTCCGGCCCCCGGCAGGATCGTGCCCACGACCGCCGAGCCGAACGACGCCGACAAGAGCCCGTGCGCGATCCGCCCGCGGTAGGCCGTGCGCGCCGCGAACGCCTCGTCCATGTGCACGGGATTGAAGTCGTCCGACGCCTCGGCGAACTGGGCGATCCGATCTTCGGTGACGGTCACACGCTTCTCGGCGCTCATGCCGACCGAGAGTTCTTCCAGGATGTAGCCGCCGGACGGGTGGGGTTCGACCATGGGATGGGCAGTAGTCCGCGCGCCGCCGCGTCGCCAGCAGAAAAGCGAAAGGACGGTGACACCAGCCAATGCCGCTCGCCAGCCGCCCATGCCGCGGCCACAATGGGTCATGGCGACCGACCGCAAGACCGTGGACTACCTTGTCGATCAGATGGCCGGGGCCGGCGCGATCACGGCGCGGCCGATGTTCGGCGAGTACGGCGTCTATTGCGACGGCAAGATGGTGGCGATCATCGGCGACGAGCAGCTGTTCCTCAAGCCGACCGCCGGAGGTCGCGCCGCGGCTGGGGACGCCGCGGAGGTCCCACCCTATCCCGGCGCGAAGCCCTACCTTCTGATCGCGGCCGATCGCTGGGAGGATCGCGAGTGGCTGGCCGATCTGGTGCGGGTCACCGCCGCCGAGCTCCCTGCGCCGAAGCCGAAACCGGCCAAGAAGAGCCGTTAGCCGGCTAAGCGGGACGCGCCAGCACGAAGTCCAGAGCCGCGCACACCGCCGCCACCTGGGCGTCGTTGCACTGCTGCGGCGTCGCGCGCGGGCTGTCCGGATAGACCTCGGTGGTGGTCGTGTATGGCGCGCCGGTGATCGAGGGGCACATGCCGTACGCCCGCTGTGGGTATTCGATGATCCCGTGCCCCACGACCGGACAACCGATAATCTCGCCGGCCGTGTCCGGCGGCGCGGTGTGCGTCACCGCTTCCACCGCGGTGATGATCGCCTGCTGGAACGCCAGCTGCGGGGCCTCAGCGTCGGCCACCAGATAGAACCCGTCGGGTATGAGACCGGGCTCGAACGGCTTGCCGTCCCGCGCCGCCAGCGCCGGGCGGAACTCGCTCTCGTCGCTGTCGGTGGTTTCGTGCAGGTCGATGTGCAGCACGAACTGTCCCAGCCGCGGCTGCACCAGCGCTATCAGGCTGGTCGCCTCGCGGGACGGCCCGTCGAGGCGGAAATTGCGGTTGGGATCGACGGCGTCAAAGTTCCACCGGTTGATGCGCTCATAGCCCCACGGGCTCACACAGGGCGCGACCAGCAGATTGACCCGCCCGGCATAGCCCGCCGCCCGCGTCTCCAGGAACGCCAGCGCCCCCATCACCCCGCTGGTCTCATACCCATGGACCCCGCCGGTCACGAGCGCGGCGGGCAGGGCTGGGTCCCAGGCCCGCGTGCTCAGCGCCCACAGGTCGTAGGCCTCGCCCGCATAGTCGAGCCGGCCGTAGCAGACCCGCTCGAACCGGTCCGCCAGCCGCTCAATCCGGGGCAGCACATCCTCGTCGTATCGCCGACGGCGCGCCTGCCGCGCCCGCCACTGCGCCAGCTCCGCCTCGCCCCAAGCGCGGCCGGGGGTTCCCACGGGGTAAGCTACGGTATCGGTCATCGGGGTATCATAGGACGATTGGCGGGCGTCGTCAGCGCCATCGGCGAGCCGCAAAGCTCCCCCGCCCCGACCCTCACCCAGCGCGGGGGTTCACAGCATGGGCCAGGGGGCCTAAAGGGCGGCGATGGTCGAGTTCGCGCTTGCTCCGTCGCCCGTTCCCGTCGTGCCCGTCGAGGGCGAGGTGGGTGGCTTCCCGGTCCGCCGCATTCTCTGCGTCGGGCGCAACTATGCCGCCCACCGGCGCGAGATGGGGGGCGATGACCGCGATCCGCCGTTCTTCTTCGCCAAGCCGGCCGACGCCGTGGTCCCGCCGGGTCGCGACCCGGCCTATCCGCCGCGCACCGCCAACCTGCACCATGAGATCGAGCTGGTAGTGGCCATCGGCGGCGGCGGCCGGGACGTGGCGGTGGGCGACGCGCTGGGGCTGGTCTACGGCTATGCGGTGGGCGTCGACCTGACACGCCGCGATCTGCAGAACGCCGCCAAGGACAAGGGCCACCCCTGGGACGCGTCCAAGGGCTTCGACGACAGCGCGCCCATCTCGGCGATCCGCCGCTGGACCGGCGACCCGCCGCAGGGCCGCATCTCCATCTCGGTCAACGGGGCCGTGAAGCAGGACGCCACGGTCGCCGACATGATCTGGAACGTGGCCGAGATCATCTCCGAGGCCTCGAAGTTGTGGGCGCTGGCCCCCGGTGACCTGATCTATACCGGCACGCCCGAGGGCGTCGGGCCCCTGGTCAAGGGCGACGCGGTCGAGGGCGAGGTCGAGGGCGTGGGCCGGCTGGCCTTCCGGGTGGCCTGATGGCGCTGACCCTGCACTCGGCGTGGCGGGCGACCGCGCCCTATCGCGTGCGTATCGGCCTGGCGCTCAAGGGCGTCGAGTATGGCTATCACGCCATCGACCTGATCGCCGGTCAGCAGCGTGAGCCGGCGTACAAGGCCGTGAACCCCCAGGGGCTGACGCCGGCGTTGGACCTGGGCGATGGCACCGTCCTGGCCCAGAGCCTGGCGATCCTGGAGTGGCTGGAGGAGACGCGGCCGCAGCCGCCGATCCTGCCGCGTTCGGCCTTGGACCGGGCCATGGTGCGCCGCATGGCAGGGATCATCGCCTGCGATATCCATCCCCTGAACAACACGCGCGTAGGTCGGAAACTGAAGAATCTGGGCGTGCCGGACGAGGTGGTCGCGACCGACTGGATCCAGGGCTGGATCCGCGACGGCTTCGACGCGCTGGAGCCTCTGGTCGCCCAGCACGGCGGCCGTTTCGCATTCGGCGATACGCCCACCATCGCCGACTGCTGTCTCGTGCCTCAGGTCTATTCCGCCCGCCGCTTCAAGCTGGACGTGACGCCCTGGCCGGCCCTCATCGGCGCCGCCGACCGCGCCGCCGAGCATCCGGCCTTCCAGGCGGCGCACCCAGACCGGCAACCCGACGCTCCGATCCCAGCAGGGGGGCCGCGATGACCCGCAAGACGCTCGACGATCTCAAGGCCAAGAACCGCGCCTGGGCCGCCGGCAAGGTCGCGGCCGATCCGGGCTTCTTCAAGCGCCTGGAGGGCCAGCAGGCGCCCGAGTACCTGTGGATCGGCTGCGCCGACAGCCGCGTGCCGGCCAACGAGATCGTGGGGCTGGATCCGGGCGAGCTGTTCGTGCACCGCAACGTGGCCAACCTGGCCCCGCCGCAAGACGCCAACTACCTGTCCGTGCTGCAGTTCGCGGTCGACGTGATCCGGGTGAAGCACATCCTGGTGGTGGGCCACTACGGCTGCGGGGGCGTCGCCGCCGCCGTCGACGGCCAGCGCCGCGGCCTGGTGGACCACTGGCTCCACCCCATTCGCGAAGTCCACCACGAACACCGCCACGAGCTGTCGGAACTGCCCGACGAGAAGGCCAAGTGGGACCGCCTCGTGGAACTGAATGTCATGCGCCAGGTCAAGAACGTGGCCTCGGACGTCTTCGTCATGGACGCGTGGCGGCGGGGACAGCCACTCAGTGTCCATGGCTGGGTCTACACGCTGGGCACGGGGCTGGTGACCGACATGGGCGTGACCATCTCGGGCCCTGACGACCTGTCCGAATTCGTGGGCTGACGCTCGCTTGACGCGCCCGGCCGGCGGTCCTCTTTTCGCCGCCAGCGGGTGGCAGAGAGCCGCCCAAGGAAACGTCTAGGAACCGCTTATGAAACTGAAGCTTATGGCGGCCGCCGCGGCGGCCGTCCTGGCGTGCGCCGGGCCTGCCATGGCCCAGCCGACGCCCGCCGAGGCCAAGGCCTTCGTCGACAGCGCCGAGGCCCAGCTCGACAAGGCCAACGCCTTCGCCAACCGGGCCCAGTGGGTCCGCGCCAACTTCATCACCGAAGACACCCAGTGGCTCGAGGCCAAGGCCAACGCCGAGCAGAACGGCCTCCTGGCCCGACTGGCCGTCGAGGCGGCGAAGTTCAACGGCGTGGCGGCCGACGCGGTCACGGCCCGCAAGCTGAAGCTGCTCAAGCTCTACGCGGTGGCGCCGGCGCCGAACCGGCCCGGCGCGGCTGAGGAACTGGCCGGTCTGCTGACCAGGCTCGACAGCACCTATTCGACCGGCAAGTTCGCCTACAAGGGCAAGACGATCACCCTGAATGACGCCGAGGACGTCCTGGCCCAGAGCCGCGACCCGGCCGAGCTGAAGGCCGCCTGGGAAGGCTGGCACGACACCGCCAGGGTGATGAAGCCGGACTACGCCAAGTTCGCGGCGCTCTCGAACGACGGCGCTCGGGGCCTGGGCTTCAAGGACACCGGCGCGCTCTGGCGCTCGAACTACGACATGGACCCCGACGCCTTCGCCGCCGAGACTGATCGGTTGTGGAAGCAGGTCGAGCCGTTCTACCGCAACCTGCACTGCTACGTCCGTGCGCGCCTTTCGGAGAAATACGGCGAAGCGGTGCAACCAAAGACCGGCCCGATCCGCGCCGACCTCCTGGGCAACATGTGGGCCCAGCAGTGGGGCAACATCTATGACGTGGTCGCGCCCAAGACCGCCGCCTCCAGCTACGACCTCGACAAGCTGTTGCTCGAGAAGGGGTATGACCCGCAACGGATGGTGAAGACCGGCGAGGCCTTCTACTCGTCGCTGGGCTATGCGCCCCTGCCGGAGACGTTCTGGGCGCGCTCGCTGATCACGCGGCCGGCCGACCGCGAAGTCGTCTGCCACGCCAGCGCGTGGAACCTGGACGACAAGGACGACATCCGCATCAAGATGTGCACGAAGGTGAACGCCGACGACTTCCGGACCGTCCACCATGAGCTGGGCCACAACTACTACCAGCGCGCCTACCAGAACCAGCCGACGCTGTTCCGCAACGGGGCCAACGACGGCTTCCACGAAGCCATCGGCGATTTCGCCGCCCTGTCGGCCTCGACGCCTACCTACCTGAACCAGATCGGCCTGCTGGGCGCCGTCCCGGGGGCCGAGGAGGACATCCCGTTTCTCCTGAAGATGGCGCTCGACAAGATCGCCTTCCTGCCGTTCGGCCTGCTGGTCGACCGGTGGCGCTGGGGCGTCTTCTCGGGGGAGACGACGGTCGACGAGTACAACGCCGACTGGTGGGCGCTGCGGCTCAAGTACCAGGGCCTGAAGCCGCCGGGCGACCGTCCGGCCGACGCCTTCGATCCGGGGGCGAAGTACCACGTTCCCGGCAACACGCCCTACACGCGCTACTTCCTGGCCCACATCTATCAGTTCCAGTTCCACCGGGCCGCCTGCCAGCAGGCCGGCTGGAAGGGCCCGCTGCATCGCTGCTCGGTCTATGGCCAGAAGGCGGTGGGTGAGAAGTTCAACAGGATGATGGAGCTGGGCATGTCGCAGCCTTGGCCGCAGACGCTGGCCGTATTCTCGGGCGAGACCCGGACGGACGCCAGCGCGGTGACCGCCTACTTCAAGCCGCTCGACGCCTGGCTGACCCAACAGAACAAGGGCCAGCAGTGCGGGTGGTAGGCCAGCCGAAGCCGCGGGAGAAAGTGGCCTGCGAAGCAGGTCGGATGAGGGGTCGCACCGGCCTCTCAAACTGAAACGAAGAAGGGGTCGCCGGATTGCTCCGCGCGACCCCTGATCCGTCAGCCTGTGGCTGACACCTTCTCCCGCAAGGGGAGAAGGGAATACGCGCCGCCCCTAAGCCAGCTTGATCTCCCTCAACCGCTCCTGGAGGTACTCGTCGGCCGTGATGGGCTGCGGGTACCGGTCGGGGTTGGCGGCGTCGACGCAGCTCGGCAGCGTCCGGATCAGGTAGTCCGAATTGAAGTGCAGGAAGAATGGCGTCGAGTAGCGCGGGAAGCCGCGGCGCTCGGGGGCCGGGTTCACCACGCGGTGGGTCGTGGACGGCAGGCGGTGGTTCACCAGCCGCTGCAGCATGTCGCCGATATTGCACACCAGACTGCCGGCCGGCGGATTGATGGCGATCCAGCGGCCGTCGTGATCCTTCACCTCCAGCCCGGCTTCTTCGGCGCCGAGCAGCAGCGTGATGACGTTGATGTCCTCATGCGCGCCGGCGCGGATGTGCGGGCCGTCCTTGGGGACCGGCGGATAGTGCAGCAGGCGCAGGATCGAATTTCCCACGTCGACCTTGTTGTCGAAGAAGTGCCGATCGAGGCCGAGGTACGTCGAGATCGCCTCCAGGACCTTCAGGCCCATGGCGTCCAGCGCGTTGTAGAGCCACTGCACCTTCGCGTGGAACTCGGGCAGCTCCAGATCGGGCCAGACGTTGTCGATCATGTGATCGCGGAACCGGTGGCCGGGCGGCAGGTCGCGGCCCACGTGCCAGAATTCCTTGAGGTCGTAGTGGGTGTGGCCCTTGGCGGTCTCGACGCCGAAGGGCGTGTAGCCGCGCTGGCCGGCGACGGGCAGCTTGTACTTCATCTTCGCCGCCTCAGGCAGGGCGAAGAACTGCTTCATCTGGTCGATGGCCGCGTCGACCTTATCCTGCGGCATGCCGTGATCGGAGATCACCGCGAAGCCCCAGCGGGCGTAGCTGTCGCCCAGCGCCTGGGTGAAGGCGTTGAAGTCTTTGGCGAAGAGGTCGAACGAGACCGGCTCGATACGATCCTGGAGGGCAGTGGCTTGGCTCATTCCGGCGTTTTACACCTCCGCGCGCCGCCGCGCATCCCGGCAAGCGACCCCCAGGCTGGCCAAGGTCAAGCTGCGTGGTAAGGAGGCTCCGTGACCTGGGCCGCCTTCGCCACCGCGATCGTCAAAGATCATCAATTGGCGCGCCGTCTCGGATCGGCGCCCCTGCGCGACGCCGCGCTCGAGCGCCACCTGACCGGCGTCCGGCGACAGCTGCTGCTCCAGGGCGCCGGGCCCCAGCATACGCCGCTCCTGGCGCATCTGGCTTTGCAGGGGTTCATCAACGAGTACGCCTGGTGGGAAGCGCCCGACGAGACCGCGCGCCTCGCCGAGATCGCCTCCCGCAACGACGACGTCAGCCTGCTGCTCTACGCCGCCTATAGGCCCCTGAGCGGCCGGCCCGACGCCTCCACGCTGCTCGCCCGCGAGGCCGGCCCCCATCTTGCGGCGATCATCGGCCAGATCGCCAGTGCGCGGGACGAGGCGGAGCTGGCCGCCCGGATCGAGACCATCACCCCGATCTCCGACGAGGTCTCGCGGGCCGTCCAGGCGCAGTACGAAGCCAATCCCTATCCACGCTGGGTGGAGCTTCACGCCGCCGCGCCGATGGACGAAGAGTCCGACATCCTGATCGCCGGCTGCGGGACGGGCCGAAACGCTCTGAGCATCGCCAAGCCCAGAGCTCGCAGCCGCGTCCTGGCGGTGGACCTGAGCCGCGCCAGCCTCGCCTACGCCATGCGCGCCGCCCGGACCCTGGGCATCGACAACGTCACCTTCGCCCAGGCCGACCTGCTGGCGCTGGGCGCGCTGGGCCGCACGTTCGATGTGATCGACTGCAGTGGGGTGCTGCACCATATGGCCGATCCCTTCGCCGGGGCTCGGGTCCTGGCCGGCCTGTTGCGGCCCGGCGGCCGGATGGATATCGGCGTCTACAGCACCGTCGCCCGCGCCTATCTTGCGCCGGCGAAGGCGCTGGCGGCCGCCTATCCGTCGACCACCGAGGGGATCCGGGCGCTGCGCCGGGCCATTCTGGACGCGCCCGCCGGTTCGCCCGTGCGAGAGGTCGCGACGTCGGGGGATTTCTACTCGGTCAGCGCCTGCCTGGACCTGCTGATGCACGTCCAGGAACACACGCTCACGCCCGGTGACCTGCAGCGGATGCTCGATGAGAACGGGCTGGAGCTGGAAGCCGTCAAGCTCCCGCTGCCCATCCTGGACATCTACCGCGGCATGTTCCCCGGCGCGCCGCTGAACGATCTCGCCCGGTGGGCGGCGTTCGAGGAGCGCCATCCTGCCACCTTCCGAGGCATGTACCAGATCTCGGCGCGCAAGCGGCTCTAGGAGCTGTGGACTCTTAGGATTCACGCTGGGTCCGAAGCGTGATTCAAGACTGCTTTTTGGAGGCGGTCTTGGGTGTGATGGATCGACTGGTGCTGAGCGATGAGCAGTGGGAGCGGATCGCGCCGCTGACCATCGGGCGGCCGGATCAGAAGGGCTCGACGGGTCGGGACAACCGGATGTTCGTCGAGGGCGTGCTCTGGATCGTCAGGACGGGTTCGCCCTGGCGTGACCTGCACGAGGTGTTCGGGGACTGGAACACGGTCTTTCGGCGCTTCAGCCGCTGGAGCGCCAAAGGGGTCTGGTGGCGCATCTTCGAGGCGCTCTCGGACGATCCGGACTTCGAGTACCTGATCGTCGACTCGACCATCGTGCGCGCCCACCAGCATGCGGCGGGCGCGAAAAAGGGGGGTCTGAAGATCAGGCCCTTGGCCGCTCCCGCGGCGGCCTGAGCACCAAGATCCACATGGCGGTCAGAGGCCTGGGCTGTCCTGTCCGGTTCAGCCTCACCGCCGGCCATCGTGGCGACGCACCCCAGGCCGAACCCTTGATCGAAGGCTTGGCCGCCGACGTAGTGATGGCCGATACCGCCTACGACTCAGATCGCCTGCGCCAGAAGATCGCTGAGAAGGGCGCGATCGCCGTCATACCGAACAACCCATCCCGCGCGATCAAGCACCCCCTCGACGCCCAGCTCTATGCTCAGCGCCACCTGGTCGAGTGCTGCTTCTCAAGGCTCAAGCAGTTCCGCCGCGTCGCCACCCGCTTCGAGAAGACCGCCCGCAACTACCTCGCCATCGTCACCCTCGCCGCCATCGTCTTGTGGCTACGATAAGTGTCCACAGGACCTAGAGCGCGTTGGGCGAAGGTGGACGCCGGTTTCGCCCTGAAAGGCGCTATAAATCCAACAGAGCGAGCCTGTTCATTCGGTTCAGAAGCTGAACCGGACAGGCTCTAGCCGGCCTCCAGGCGGCGCTTGGCGGCGGCCCGGTCGTTGTCGGCCTCCTCGGCCTCCTCCTTGGACAGGCGGCGCATCTCTTCGGTCAGCAGCTTCTCCATGGTCTCGCGGCTGTCGCGCACGGCCATCGCGTACTGCTCCTCCTCGCCGTAGACCGGAGCCAGCTTCTTGAAGAGCGCCATGTCGTGGTCGCGGAAGAGGGTGACCGCCTTGGCCGCGCGGCGGTCCGACAGGCCCAGCCGCAAGAGCGCCTTCTTGCCGAACAGCATCGCGCTTTCGAACGTCTCGCGCACGACCTCGTCGCCGCCCACCCGCACCAGCTCGTAAGCATGGCGGCGGTCGTAGGCGCGGGCCAGGATCGTCAGATTGGGGAAGTAGTCGGTGGCGGCCTTCACCAGCTCGACGGCCTTGTCCTTGTCGTCGATCGCCACCAGCAGCAGCTTGGCTTTGTCGGCCCCTGCCGCCCGCAGGAGGTCGAGGCGCGTCGCATCGCCGTAATGCACCCGCCAGCCGAAGCGCCGGATGGTGTCGATCTGCTCGATCGAGGAATCGAGCAGCACCACCGAAAAATCGTTGGCGATGAGCAGGCGGGTGGCGATTTGGCCGAAGCGGCCGAAGCCGGCGACGATCACGTCGGGCGCGCCATCGTCGAAGGCCAGGCGCTCGGGCTCGGCCAGGCCGGCGGTGCGGTTGAGCACCAGCTTCTCGTAGAGCACGAAGGCGACAGGCGTCAGCGCCATGGAGAGCGCCACCACGGCGGTCGCCAGCGCCGCGTCCTGGGCGGACAGCACCTGGGCGCCGGCCACGAAGGTCAGCAGGACGAAGCAGAACTCGCCGCCCTGGGCCAGGGACACGGCCATGGTGGCCGAGTCTCTCCGGCTTCGACGGAAGGCCAGGCCGACGGCCCACATCGATGCGAACTTGGCGACCATCAGCCCCAAAGTCAGCGAGATCACCAGCACCGGCTGAGCGGCCACGAGGCCCAGGTTCAGGCCCGCGCCCACGGTGATGAAGAACAGGCCCAGCAGCAGGCCGCGGAACGGCTCGATGTCGGTCTCGAGCTCGCGCCGGAACTCGCTCTCGGCCAGCACCACGCCGGCCAGGAAAGCGCCCAGCGCCGGCGAGAGCCCGACCAGCTCCATCAGGGCCGCGACGCCCACCACCAGCAGCAGGGCCGAAGCCGTGAAGATCTCGCGCAGGCGCGCCGCGGCGATGAAACGGAAGATCGGTCGCGTCAGATAGCGGCCGCCCACCACTACGCCAGCCACGGCGGCGAACGTGGCCACAATGCGCACCCACTCAGGCTGTCCAGTCAGGATGCTGTGGCCGTGCCCGGCGGCGGCTTCGACCCCGCCCGGGCTGGCGGCCAGAAGCGGCAGAAGGGCGAACAGTGGGATGACCGCCAGGTCCTGGAACAGCAGAACGCCGAACGCGGCCTGGCCCACGGGGCCTTGCCGCAGGCCCTTCTCCTCCAGGTTCTGCAGCACGATGGCCGTGGACGACAGCGACAGGATCAGACCCACGGCCAGCGCCACGCGCCAGTCGGCGCCCAGGATCAGGGCGATGGCGCCTACAACCGCGGCGCTTGCCAGCATCTGCGCGGCGCCCAGACCGAAGATCGAGGTGCGCATTTCCCACAGCAGCGCCGGCCTCACCTCCAGTCCGATCAGGAACAGCAGGATCACCACGCCGAACTCGGCGAAGGCCATCACGTCGGCCTGGTCGCCCACGAGGGACAGCGCGAAGGGGCCCACGAGCACGCCGGCGATCAGGTAGCCGAGGACGGAACCCAGCCCCAGGCGCTTGGCGATGGGAACGGAGACGACGCCGGCCGCCAGATAGACCAGGGCCTGGATGAGGAGGGAGTCTGCGGTCATTGCGGGATCACCATCCCCTGATCCGGGGGTGTGACTACAATATCATCAATCGATGAATTTTTTGACCGACCCTTCCGGACCACCGTTTTGCGGCGTATCAGACGGGTATGGCTGACAAGGTTCGCAAAGACGCGGTCGAGGCGCTGCAAGGGCAGCTGTTCGACGGCATGACCATCATGGCGGGCGGCTTCGGGCTGTGCGGCATTCCCGAAACCCTGATCGCGGCGATCCGCCAGTCGGGCGTCAAGGACCTGACGGTTGTCTCGAACAACTGCGGCGTCGACGACTTCGGCCTGGGCGTGCTGCTGGCCGGCGGCCAGATCCGCAAGATGATCAGCTCCTACGTCGGCGAGAACAAGCTGTTCGCCGAGCTCTATCTGTCGGGCAAGCTCGAGCTGGAGTTCAATCCGCAGGGCACCCTGGCCGAGCGCATCCGGGCCGGCGGCGCGGGCATCCCCGCTTTCTTCACCAAGACCGGCGTCGGCACGCTGGTGGCCCAAGGCAAGGAAGTCCGCGAGTTCGACGGCGAGCTCTATGTGATGGAGCGCGGCCTCACCGCCGACCTCTCGATCGTGAAGGCCTGGAAGGGCGACCAGGAAGGCAACCTCGTCTACCGGATGACCGCGCGGAACTTCAATCCGATGATGGCGACCGCCGGCAAGGTCTGCGTGGCCGAGGTCGAGAAGATCGTCACCACCGGCACGCTCGACCCCGACAACATCCACACGCCCGGCATCTTCGTCGACCGCATCGTCGAAGGGGTGCACGAGAAGCGCATCGAGCAGCGCACGACCCGCAAGCTTGAGGGAGCCGTCTAATGGCCTGGACTCGGGACCAGATCGCCGCCCGCGCGGCTCAGGAGCTGCGCGACGGCTTCTACGTGAACCTCGGCATCGGCATCCCGACGCTGGTGGCCAACTACATTCCCGCAGGCATGAGCGTGACGCTGCAGAGCGAGAACGGAATGCTGGGCATGGGCCCCTTCCCGCTCGAGGGGCAGGAGGACGCCGACCTCATCAACGCCGGCAAGCAGACGATCACCGCCCTGCCGTCGAGCAGCTACTTTTCCAGCGCCGACAGCTTCGCGATGATCCGCGGCGGCCACATCGACCTCAGCATCCTGGGAGCCATGCAGGTGGCCGAGAACGGCGACCTCGCCAACTGGATGGTCCCGGGCAAGATGGTGAAGGGCATGGGCGGCGCCATGGACCTGGTGGCGGGCGTGAAGCGTGTCGTCGTGGTCATGGAGCACACCGAGAAGACCGGCGCGCCCAAGCTGCTCAAGGCCTGCACCCTGCCGCTCACCGGCCAGGGCGTCGTCGACCTGGTGGTCACCGAGCTGGGCGTGTTCGACGTCAGCCGGGGCAAGTCGCCTCTGACCCTCCTGGAGCTGGCGCCGGGCGTGACCGTTGACGAGATCAAGGCCAAGACCGGCGCGGAGTTCCGGGTGGCCGAGACGGTGGCCGGCTAGACCGGGCTATCGGCCGTAGGCCTTCAACACGTTCGCAGGCGCGGTGGTGAACCAGGCATAGCCATTGCGGCGCTCGGCGCTCAGGTCGTGGACATCGTCATGGATGGTGCGGTCGCGGTCGCCGAAGATCGGGCGGCCGGTGGCGAGGTCATAGTAGCGGGCCCATAGCGGCGGTGCGCCGGGCTGGTCGACCAGGCGGCGGGCCTCGCCGGGGGCCGGCGTCGGCCAGGCCTTGTCGGCAATCGCCGCGCTCTTCAGCCAGGCTATGCCGCCGCTCACAGCGCGGGCCACCTCATTTGGCGGGGTGGGGAAGGCCTTGATCAGATACGCCAGGATGCCGGCGCTTTCGGCGCTGGCCAATGCCGCGGGCTCGAAGTTGCGGGCGCCGACGGGCGCCAGTGTGACCGCGTCGGCCTGCTGCGGCCAGCCGGTGGGGCGGCCGTCCTTCACGACCTGCGCCTTGAGGACGGCTGCGAGGCCGCGCCGCCATGCGATATCGGCCTCGGCGCGCAGGGCGGGCGCTGTGAAGCCGTAGTCACCCTGGCCCTTGGCGATGTCGCTCAGGAGGCTGAGCGCAGCCACCATGGCATCGTCGTTGAACGTCACCGCGTCGTGGTAGCCGCCGACCAGAGGCCAGACCTGGGGCCAGCCGCCGTTGGGATACTGCGCCGCCAGAAGCCAACGGACGCCGCGCTCGAAGCTGTCGCGATAGGACGCCTCGCCGCCGGCGGTGATGACGCGCGCCAGGAAGCGGAGTTCGGTGACGGTGGCGTCGTTGTCGAGCGTGCCGACGTAGTCCTTCTCCGCGGAGAACGGCTGGCCCGGCTGGCGGACGGCGCCGTTGCGGGGCGAATTCTTGCCCCATCCGCCGGCGGGACTCTGGAAGCTGACGATCACGTCGGCGATGTGGCGGGCCTCGGGTGTGGCGTACCAGGTGGCGGACTTGTTCAGCGGCATCGAGGCCGCGGCGTCGCCGGAGGTCGGGGGCAGGCCGTTGGTGGTCTCGGCGGCGTTCAGGCGGCGTGCCGCCTCGGAGCGGTCGAGATAGTCGGACCAAGTGGCGCGTTCGCCCGCAGGGATGTCGGCGAGGCGCTCGCGGGTGAGCGGCGGGGCCGGGGTCATCTGGCCGACGACGGCAGCCTGGGCCGACGTGGCGAGCAGGAGGGCGGCTGCGACGGCAGGGCGGATCATAGGCGACAGCTTGCACCGCCAAAGTCGCCGCTACCTAGCTGAGAGCGCCATCCTGCAAGGCGCGGTAGCATCGCCCACAAAGAAAAAGGGCGGGACCCTGCGGTCCCGCCCTCCGGTCTCTTCCCGGCTCGGCCTACGCGGCTTGCGCCGCTCCGTTGGCCGGGATGACAGCTTTCAAGGCGACTAGAAGTCCATGTCGCCCATGCCGCCCATGCCGCCGCCGGGCATGCCGCCCGCGCCGCCGCCGCCCTTCTTGGGGGCTTCGACGATGGCCGCTTCGGTGGTGATCAGCAGGCCGGCGACCGAGGCCGCATCCTGCAGCGCCGTACGGACGACCTTCGCGGGGTCGATCACGCCGGCCTTCACCAGGTCGACGTACTCTTCGGTCTGGGCGTTGAAGCCGAAGGTGGCCGAGCTGTTCTCGAGCACCTTGCCGACCACGATCGAGCCTTCGACGCCGGCGTTTTCGGCGATCTGGCGGATCGGAGCCTGCAGCGCGCGGCGCACGATGGCGACGCCGGCTTCCTGGTCGTCGTTGTCACCCTTGAAGCCGTCCAGAACCTTGGAGGCCTTCAGCAGGGCGACGCCGCCGCCGGGGACGATGCCTTCTTCCACGGCCGCGCGGGTCGCGTTCAGGGCGTCGTCGACGCGGTCCTTCTTTTCCTTCACTTCGACTTCGGTCGAGCCGCCGACGCGGATCACCGCGACGCCGCCGGCCAGCTTGGCCAGACGCTCTTGCAGCTTTTCCTTGTCGTAGTCCGAGGTGGTGGTCTCGATCTGGGCCTTGATCTGCGCGATGCGGGCCGAGATGTCGGCCTTGTCGCCCGTGCCGTCGACGATGGTGGTGTCGTCCTTGGTGATCGTGACCTTCTTGGCCTTGCCCAGCATGTCGAGCGTGACCGACTCGAGCTTGATGCCCAGGTCTTCGCTGATCAGCTGGCCGCCGGTCAGGGTGGCGATGTCTTCCAGCATGGCCTTGCGGCGGTCGCCGAAGCCCGGAGCCTTGACGGCCGCGACGCGCAGGCCGCCGCGCAGCTTGTTGACCACGAGGGTCGCCAGCGCTTCGCCTTCGACGTCTTCAGCGATGATCAGGAGCGGACGGCCCGACTGGACCACGGCTTCCAGCACCGGCAGCAGCGGCTGCAGCGAGGAGAGCTTCTTTTCGAAGAGCAGGATGAGCGGCTCTTCGAGGTCGGCCTCCATCTTCTCGGCGTTGGTGATGAAGTAGGGCGACAGGTAGCCGCGGTCGAACTGCATGCCTTCGA
Organism: Phenylobacterium sp.; assembly: GCF_965284355.1. Classification (NCBI taxonomy): domain Bacteria; kingdom Pseudomonadati; phylum Pseudomonadota; class Alphaproteobacteria; order Caulobacterales; family Caulobacteraceae; genus Phenylobacterium; species Phenylobacterium sp. Next base: position 3,054,146 of record NZ_OZ260078.1, read on the forward strand.
CGACGTCGAGTTCGGTCTCGGCGGTCTTGGCTTCCTCGACGGTGATGACACCCTCGTTGCCGACCTTGGCCATGGCCTTGGCGATCATCTCGCCGACTTCCGAGTCGCCGTTGGCCGAGATGGTGCCGACCTGGGCGATTTCCGAGTTGTCCGAGACCTTCTTGGCGTTGCCCTTGATCTCTTCGATGACCTTGGCGACCGCCTTGTCGACGCCGCGCTTCAGGTCCATCGGGTTCATGCCGGCGGCGACCGACTTCAGGCCTTCGACGACGATGGCCTGGGCCAGGACCGTGGCGGTCGTGGTGCCGTCACCGGCCTTGTCGTTGGTCTTGGAGGCGACTTCGCGGATGAGCTGGGCGCCCAGGTTCTCGAACTTGTCGGCCAGTTCGATTTCCTTGGCGACGGACACGCCGTCCTTGGTCGAACGCGGGGCGCCGAACGACTTCTCGATGACCACGTTGCGGCCCTTGGGGCCCAGGGTCACCTTCACGGCGTTGGCGAGGGTGTTGACGCCGCGCAGCATGCGGTCGCGCGCGTCGGAGGCGAAATAGACGTCTTTGGCAGCCATGGCTGATTCTCTTTCCTAGATTGTTGGGGGAAGCGGCCCGGTCGCGGGCCCTCGAGGTCGCCTTAGGAGACGACGCCCAGGATGTCGCTTTCCTTCATGATGAGCAGGTCCTGGCCATCGAGCTTGACCTCGGTGCCCGACCACTTGCCGAACAGGATGCGGTCGCCGGCCTTGACGTCCAGAGGCTGGACCTTGCCGGAGTCGTCACGGGCGCCGGGGCCGGTGGCGATCACTTCGCCTTCCTGCGGCTTTTCCTTCGCGGTGTCGGGGATGATGATCCCGCCCTTGGTCTTTTCTTCTTCCTCGACGCGCTTGACGAGGACGCGATCTCCCAGGGGACGAAACGCCATAGTTCTTCTCTCTCTATTCCGTTCGAGACGGTTCAAAATGCGGTGACGCGGGCCCGGGGGGACGTGGCTGTTAGCAGTCCCAACCCCTGAGTGCCAACGTCGTGCGGGAGTTAGGAACCGGTGCGGCTTGAGTCAAGCGACGTCGCGCATCCAATGCGAGCGGTGGCTTGGAATTCGCGCAGACGATCCTACTGTCGGTCGAAAATAGGAGGGGGCGCCATGGGTCTGCAGTCGGTTCTCAAGGGTCTGGTGCGCGAAGGCGACCTGACGATCAAGCTGCCGGGCGGCGCCGAACTGAAGCTGGGCGACGGGTCGGGCCCGCCGCTGGTGGCGCGCGTGACCACGGCGGCCTGGGCGGCGCGGATCGCGGCCAAGCCGGGCCTGGGCGTGGGCGAGGCCTACATGGATGGCGGCCTGGTGCTGGAGCAGGGCGACATTGACGCGTTCATCGACCTGATCGGCGCCAACGCCAAGAACAAGACCAAGAAACGCGGGCCCTTCCGCCGCTGGCTGCGCAAGACGCTGCGCGAGGCCAACGACCGGGTAGCCGCGCGCAAGAACGTCGCCCACCACTACGACCTCTCGTACGACCTCTACCGGCGGTTCCTCGACGAGGACATGCAGTACAGCTGCGCCTATTTCGAGCGGCCCGACATGACGCTGGAAGAAGCCCAGCTGGCCAAGAAGCGGCACATCGCGGCCAAGCTCGCCCTGGAACCCGGCATGAGCGTGGTCGAGATCGGCTGCGGCTGGGGCGGCCTGGCGCTGCAGCTGGTCGAGGACGCCGATGTCGAGGTCGACGCCATCACCCTGTCGGTCGAGCAGCTGAAGGTGGCCAAGGAACGGGCCGAGGCGAAGGGGCTGGCGCACAAGGCGCGGTTCTCGCTCACCGACTACCGCGACCTGAAGGGGACGTACGACCGGGTGATGTCGATCGCCATGTTCGAGGCGGTGGGGCGGCCGAACTACCAGGAGTATTTCGACGGCGTGGCGCGGCTGATGAAGGACGACGGGGTCGCCCTGGTCCACTCGATCGGGCGGCCAGAGACCGGCGTCACCAACGCCTGGATCGACAAGTACATCTTCCCGGGCGGCTACTCGCCCGCCCTGTCCGAAGTGTTGCCGGCCATCGAGCGGGCGGGCCTGATCGTCACCGACATCGAGATCCTGCGCCTGCACTACGCCGAGACCATCCGGCACTGGCGCGACCGTTTCCGCGCGGCCCGGCCCGACATCGTCGAGCTGTATGACGAACGCTTCTGCCGGATGTTCGAGTTCTATCTGGGCATCGCGGAACAGAGCTTCCGGGCGCGCCGGCAGTTCATCTTCCAGATCCAGCTGGCCAAGCGCGTCGACGTGCTGCCCATCACCCGCGACTACATCGGCGAGACCGAGCGGGGCTATGCGAAGGCCAGGCGGAAGGCGGCTTAGGCGTTGTGCCGCGCCTGAAATGTGTGGAGGCGCCCAAAAACCGCCGCTAGGGTCGCGCCCAAGAAACTCGAACGACTGTTTGGAGAGACACGCTATGCGCCGCGCCCTCGCGCTTGCCGCCACCCTGAGCCTCGTCGCCGGCGCCGCCTCGGCCGAGACCTGGACGAAGTTCCACACGATGGAGAACGGCGCCAGCGTCTCGTTCGACAGCGACTACACCTACAAGGACAAGCAGAGCGGCCGCATTGTTGTGATGCAGGCGCTGTCCAAGGGCACGCTGGGTCCGTCCGCGCCCGGCAAGGCCGACAGCGTCGGCAGCGTTGCGGCCTATGACTGCGGCAAGAAGAACGTGATCCCGATGGCGAGCTACCGGCCGAACCAGGCGCTCGACATCAAGGCGACGTGGCGCTCCGACACGCCGAAGAAGGCCGAGGGCGCCGACAACGAAGCCTTGCTGGCGGCGGTCTGCCCGCACGCCGACCATGTGCCGGTGAAGTAGGCCGGCCACGAGGCGGCGGGCCTTACCTCCCGCGTAATCGACCGGCGGCCGCTACTGCGAAATCCTTGGGCCATCGACAAGCCCAAGGAGCTTCCCTCATGACCGCCGTTCGTTCGACCTTCCTGCGTTTCGTCATCGGCGCCGACGCCGCGGCTTGCGGACTGATGGGCGCGGCCTTCGCGTTTGACGCCGGCTTTCTCGCACAGCCGCTGGGGCTTTCACTCGCCTTCATGCAGCCGGTCGGCCTCTTCCTGCTGGTCTACGCCGCAGGGCTGGTCGTCATGGCGCTTCGGCCCACGCTGCCGCGCCCTGCGGTCTGGGCTCTGGTGGCGTTCAACGCGCTCTGGGCTATCGAGAGCATCGCGATCATGGCGCTGGGCTGGGTCCAGCCGACCCAGCTGGGCGTGGCCTTCGTGGCCGTCCAGGCCGTCTCCGCCCTGATCGTCGGTGACCTGCAGTACCTCGTTCTGCGCCGGGCCAAGAAGCGCCAAGCTGCGGTCGCCTGACGCGCGAGTCGTGGCCCGGCCTGAGAGGCTGCATCCGGGCGTGTCGCGCAGCGCGCGACCCGGGGACCCTCTGCGCTTTGAGCGTGAGGAGGGGATCCCGGTCGCCGCCGCGATCCTCCCAAACGAGCCTGATGGCTACCCCGGTCTGACAACAAGGCCCGGCCGCGGCGAGCTACCAGACGATGAAGTCCTTGTTCCGATAGTTCCGCGCGCGGGCGCAGGCCTCGTAGCCGTCAGGCGAGCCCTCGTCGTTGGTGTTGCCTTCGAGGGTCTGGAACGCAGCGGGTCCGGCGCCGGCCACAATGCCCACATGGGTCCAGTCCGTCGCCGTCGCCCGCACGAGGAAGAAGCTGCCGGGCGGTATCGTCTTCGCGGGGGGCGTGTTGGCGCCGCCGCCGGCCACGAACCTGTTCGCCGCTTTCGCGCGGTCCGCGAGCGTGTCGCAACTCGCAGACGATGCGATCGCGGGCGCGACGCCATGGATGGCGGCGGCCTGTTCCATCGCCGTGCAGGTGAAGCCGGCGCACCATCTCGCGGGCGTGCCATCCCAGCCCAGATAGGCTCGCACCCAGGGGCCACGGTTGTCGCCCCCGGCTTCGCGAGGATGCTGCGCGACGTGCTGGGCCGCCACCGCATTGATCGTCGATGAGAGCGTCGCGCCGGGCGCGATCGGAGCCACGGCCTTGACCAACGGCTCGACGAGGTGGTCCCAGGTTGTGTTGTCGACGGCGCCCGTGACAGCAATACCGACCTGGGCCTGGAAGGAGCGAACCTGAAGCTCGGTCACCGGACCGAAGTCGCTATCGATCGCGAGTGCGCAGTCGTGGAGCGTCAGCCACTCCTGTACTCGCTTGACCTTCAGACCTGTGGCCCCCGTCGCGATGGCTCCAGGGAACGTGAGTTCGCTGCGGATGCGTGTGGGTGTGTACGAGCCCGCTACGAGGAGCTGAACCATGCGGGAAGTCCTCCCTGTTTGAGCTGCCTGCAAGAGATGATCGTCGTGCGCCAAGATGCGCGCGAAGGATGTGGCGAAACGCACACTCCCGAAGATTAAACGCTTGTTTGAAAATCGCCTTTGCGGCAAGACTGGCGGCAACGATAGGGAGCGACCCATGACCATGACCGCCGATCGGCCCGCAATGGCTGCCGCCAGGGCTCAATCCAGCTTCGGCCTGAGCCCGCAGGACGACCTCAACGACCTGCGCATGTCGGACAAGGCGCTGCCGCTCTACAACGCGGTGAAGGCCTTCATCAAAGACGTGTGCGAGCCGGCGTCTGAAGAGTGGCATCGCCTGGGCGAAGGCCGCCCCGACGTGTGGCAGTACGCCCCCGGCCAGCTGGAAGTGCTGGAAGCCGCCAAGGAGAAGGCCAAGGCCGCGGGCCTCTGGAACTTCTTCCTGCCGAACGCCGAGACCGGCGAAGGTCTGTCGAACCTCGACTACGCCTACATCGCCGTCGAGCTGGGCAAGGTGCGCCTCGCTTCCGAGATCATGAACTGCGCCGCGCCCGACACCGGCAACATGGAAGTGCTGGAGCGCGTCGGCACGCCCGAGCAGAAGAAGCAGTGGCTGGAGCCCCTGCTGGAAGGCAAGATCCGCTCGGCCTACTGCATGACCGAGCTGAACACCGCCAGCTCGGACGCCAAGAACATCGACACCCGCGCCGTGCGCGTGGGCGACGAGTACGTCATCACCGGCGAGAAGCACTACATCTCGGGCGCCGGCAGCCCGCGCTGCAAGGTGATGATCTGCATGGTCAAGACGGGCGGCGAGAACGACCCGCCGCACCTTCAGCAGTCGCAGATCCTGGTGCCGCTGCCCACGCCGGGCGTCGAGATCGTCCAGGGCCAGCAGGTGTTCGGCGACCCCGACGCGCCGCACGGCCACATGCACATCCGATTCAACGGCGCTCGCGTGCCGGCCTCGAACATGCTGCTGGGCGAAGGCCGCGGCTTCGAGATCAGCCAGCTGCGCCTCGGCCCCGGCCGAATCCACCACTGCATGCGCGCGATCGGCTCGGCGGAAAAGGCGCTGGACCTGATGGTCACGCGCGGCATGACCCGCACGGCGTTCGGCAAGCCGATCATCCAGCTGGGCGGCAACATCGAGCGCGTCAGCCGCGCCCGCATCGAGATCGAGGCCATGCGCCTGATGGTCCTGAAGGCGGCCAAGGCGATGGACGTGCTGGGCAACCGCGAAGCCCGCGTCTGGATCCACATGGTCAAGGCGATGGTGCCGGAAAAGGTCTGCCAGATCATCGACCAGGCGATCCAGATGCACGGCGCTCTGGGCGTCTCGCAGCACACCCCGCTGGCCCGCATGTACGCCAACACCCGCACGCTGCGCATCGCCGACGGCCCGGACGAAGTCCACCACATGGTGGTGGGCCGCAACGAGCTGCAGCAGTACCGCGAACAGCCCGACGACGGCGGCGCCTCGGCGGCGGTGTTCCGCAACTAGTCACCGCATCAAGCGACTAGATTGGAGCCTCCGCGCAAGCGGGGGCTCTTTTCGTTTGGAAACCACGGGTTTCACGGATTTTCAGGGATGGCGAACCGCCTCATCCGCGCAATCCGTGAAATCCCTGGTTCGTCCAATTGGCGCTTCGCGGCTTTCGGCGCCTGTGGTGAAGTCCTTCCCAAAGAAGAACCGGTTTGGGGGAGGACGCGATGAAGGGCTTGCTGTTTGCGGTGGGGGCCGCGTTGGCGCTGATGGGGCCGGGTCTGGCGAAGGCCGAGACCGCCTGCGCCGATCTGAAGGCCACGAAGCTCGCGAACGCCGAGGTGACGGCGGCGGCCACGGAGAGCCAGGGCGGCGCCGACTACTGCCGGTTGTCGGTCACGAGCCGGCCCACCAGCGACTCCGAAATCGGCATTGAGGTGTGGATCCCGGTCGGGGCGGCTTGGAACGGCAAGTTCGTGCAACTGGGCAACGGCGGGTTCGCGGGCTCGATCAACTCGGCCTACCTCAAGCGGATCGCGGCCCAGGGCTATGCGGTCGCCGGCACAGACAACGGCCACCGGGCCGGCGGCACCGACGCCTCGTGGGCGCTGGGACATCGCGAGAAGATCGTCGACTACGGCTGGCGCTCGTTGAAGGAGACGACCGAGGCGGCCAAGGCGCTGATCGCCGCGCAGAAGGCCGGCGGGCCCAAGCAGTCGTACTTCGTGGGCTGTTCGGACGGTGGGCGCGAGGCCCTGATGGAGGCCCAGCGGTATCCAGCCGACTTCGACGGCATCGTCGCCGGCGCGCCGGCCAACTACATGAGCCTGCTGTTCGGCAACGCGGCGGGCCAGCAGCAGGCGCTGGCCCGGCCGGGGGCCTATCTCGACAAGGCCGCCCTGGAGACGCTCCAGGCCGGCGCGCTGAAGGACTGCGGAGGCGAAAGCTTCATCCGCGATCCCCTGTCATGCCGGTTCGATCCCAGGACCCTGATCTGCAAGCCCGGCCAGAACAGCGGCTGCCTGACGCCCGCGCAGGCCACCGCGGCGGCCGAGATCTACCGCGGTCGCAAGGACCCGCGGACCGGCCGGGTGCCGCTGCCGGGCGTCAGCCCGGGCGCCGAGGCGCTGGGGGGCGGTTGGCAGGCGTGGATCACGGGGGTCAGCCAGCCGGGCATTGTGAACGCGGCCGGCTACCAGTTCGGCTCGAACGCCTTCAAGTACTTCGCCTTCCAGGACCCCAAGTTCGACTTCCTGAAGATGGACCTGGGCGCCGAGTTCGACCGCGCGAAAGCGATCATGAGCCCGATGATCGACTCGGACAGCGCCGACCTGTCGGCGTTCAAGAAGCGCGGTGGAAAGCTGATCCAGTATCACGGGTGGAACGACCCCGCGATCCCGGCCCGGTCTTCGATCCTCTATTCTGAGGACCTGCGCCGCACGATGGGCGACGTCTCCAGCTTCTACCGGCTCTACATGGTGCCCGGCATGCTCCACTGCTCGGGCGGGAACAGCCCGACCAACGTCGACTGGATCGCCGCCCTCGACGCCTGGGTCGTCGGCGGCCAGGCGCCCGCCGCCGTCACGGCGACCGGGGCCGGCGGGGCCAGCCAGCTGCTCTGCCCGCATCCCGGCGTGGCGCGGCGCGAGGGCGACGGCTGGGCGTGCAAGGCGGCGAAGCGGTAGCTTTGATCGGCGCGGCGCGGTAGCGCCGCGTCCGGCTTCAGTGTAATCGAACGCCGCTTTGCCAACGGCAGAACCCCATACCTCGCCCGGCTGCGGCCGCGGCGCACACTCCGGCGCTCGCCTCGACAGGCTTGCAGCACCGGCTCCGTCCCGCGCGCGACGCGCAGCTGGCCAGCGACCGGAGGCGGCCTGTGACCGCCTTCCGGGGTTGGTCGCAACTCCGGAGGACTTCCATGACTCTTCTCGCAGCCGTCTTCGTGGTCTGCATGGCCTTCGTGACGGCCACGCTCTCGGGCGTGTTCGGCATGGCGGGCGGCCTGGTGTTGATGGGGGCGCTGGCTCTCGTCCTGCCCGTTCAGGCGGCGTTCGTTAGCCACGGCATACTTCAGCTGGTCGCCAACGGCTGGCGCTCGATCCTGCATCGCAAGCACGTCCGGTGGGACATCGTCGGCTGGTATGCGCTGGCCTCGCTGATCGCCGGCCTGATCGTGGCGGGCCTGAGCTTCACGCCGTCCAAGCCGCTGCTGTTCCTGCTGCTGGGCCTGGTGCCGTTCCTGACCTGGCTGCCGCAGCGCTGGATCAACCTCGATGCGGCCAGACCCCCGCAGGCGTTCCTGTCAGGGCTGACCGTGACAGGCCTGAACCTCACGGCCGGCGTGGCGGGGCCCCTGCTCGACATCTTTTTCGTGCGCACCGAGCTGACGCGCCACGCCATCGTGGCCACCAAGGCCGCGACGCAGGTGTTCACACACCTCGCCAAGATCCTGGTCTATGGCGCGCCGCTGGTGACCGGGGTGGCGATCGGCATGCCGCCGCTCTGGGTCTTTGCGATCGCGATCCCGCTGTCGATGGCGGGGACCTACGTGGGCGGCTTGATCCTGGACCGGATGAGCGACGTGAACTTCAAGCGCTGGACCCGCTGGATCGTGACCGCCGTGGGCGTCAGCTACCTCATCCGCGCGGCGCAGCTGTTCGCCGCGGGCTAAAAAAATCGCCGGGCCTTTGGGGGCCCGGCGGAAGTTCTTAGGGAGGAAACGCCCAGGAATGGGCACACCGTCAGGTATGTCTCTTCCCGAGCTCTGCAAGAGCAGGGTCGAACTTTTTTCCGGACCCGGCGAAAAGCGCTGCCTCTGCGGTTAAGTGGACTGCCGTATCGTGAAGAAGTGGCCGTTTCTGCTGGACCATTTGCCGACTAGAGCACCCGTGACAGTCGACGGGAGGGGCGTATGCAACTGGAAACCAAGGTCCTGGAGAACCGCTTCGTGCGGATGGAGCCGTTGGCCGAGCGCCACAAGGAAGACCTGCGCGCCGCCTGCGATGCCGATCCGGCCACCTGGAACGATCTCTACATCGTCTCGATGCTGGGCGCGGGATTCGATCTGGGTTGGGCGATGTTTCTGAACGCGCCGGACCCCAGGAACAAGGCCTTCGCCGTGGTGGTCGACGGCGTGTGCCGGGGCATGAGCAGCTTTCTCGACGTCGACAACGCCCACAACACTGTCGAGATCGGCTTCACTTACTACGATCCGGCGGTCCGTGGCGGGGTCGTCAACCCTTCGGCCAAGCGGCTGATGATGGCGCACGCCTTCGAAAGCGGCGCCCAACGGGTGCAATACAGGGTCGATGCGATCAACGCACGGAGCCGCGCCGCCGTGCTGAAGCTGGGGGCGGTGCAGGAGGGTATCCTGCGTAACGACAAGGTCACCTGGACCGGGCGAATCCGCTCGACCGTGGTGTTCTCGATCCTGGCCGACGAGTGGCCGGCGGTGCGTGACCGGCTGGATCAGCGCATCGCGGCGTTCGGCTGAACACCCACGCCCCAACGACGACCGTCATCCCGCGACGTGTTCGCGGGATCCATGGTTCAGCCAATTCCGCGCTCGACGGCAGGCCGCCCCCGCGGCCTGCTCCCACGGCATCGCGGCCGAGGGATGGATCCCGCGGACCAGCCGCGGGATGACGACAAATGGAGGATCGCGCTCTACGCCGGAGCCCTCGCCGCCGGCTTCACCAGCGTGATGCTCTCGACGCGCCGTGACTCCGGCGTCGGGAAGAAGACCTTCTCGGCGTTCTTCGCCACCTCCTCGGCGGTGTAGGGCCGGCCAGGCTGGAAGCCCTCGGTCTCCAGCATCTTGATCTCGCGCACGCCGCGCGACGAGACGCCCAGGATCTTCCCCGAGTGGTCGGCGGCCAGGTCCGAGACCATGAACAGCACGCCGGGGGCTACGTTCTCGGGCAGGCTCAGCGGATCGGGCTCCTGACCGATGCGACCGGGCAGGTCGGACGTCATGCGGGTGTAGGCGCCGGGCGCCAGGCCCATGACACGGATGTTGTACTTGCGCCCCTCAATCGCCATCACCCGGACCATGCCGTAGATGCCGGCCTTGGCCGCGCCGTAGTTGGTCTGGCCGAAGTTGCCGTAGAGGCCCGAGGTGGACGAGGTGAGCACCATCGAGCCGCCGCCATTGGCCTTCATCCAGTTCCAGACCGGCAGGGCGCAGCAATAGGTGCCCTTGAGGTGCACCTTCACCACCTTGTCCCAGTCCTCTTCCGAGGTGTTGGAGAAGGTCTTGTCGCGCAGGATGCCCGCGTTGCAGACCAGGATGTCGACCTTGCCGAAGGCGTCCAGCGCGGTCTTCAGGATGTTCTCGCCGCCCTGGATCGTGGACACGTCGTCGCCGTTGGCCACGGCCCGGCCGCCGGCGGCCTTGATGTCGGCGACCACCTTGTCGGCCATGGCGCTGGCGCCGCTGCCCGACCCGTCGCGCGCGCCGCCCAGATCGTTGACGACCACGGCCGCGCCTTCCTGCGCGAACAGCTTGGCGTAGGCCTCACCCAGCCCGCCGCCAGCCCCGGTGATGATCGCAACCTTCCCGTCGAGCAGTCCCGCCATGACGTCCTCCCATACCGTTGTTTGGAAGCATCATCGGACTTCAGACGGCCCACGCGCAAGTGCGGATGCTCCCCTACGGGGAAGATCTCGACGGGTCATTTCACCCGCGTATAGCGCCAGTCTTCGGCCTCCACCTTGCCCCCGACCGTCCCCTCGATCCGTCCGCAGAGCTGCTCGCCGCAACGCCGGAAGATCACCCGCTGGGGAAAGTCGTGGGCCTTGTTCTCGAAGGTCGCCTCGCCGTCCTTGCCGGGCAGGAGGACGAACGGCGTCGGCGGCTGGCCGGGCAGGATGGCGGTGAAGGTGACGCCGGCCGGCTCCGCGCTGATCCGATAGTAGGAGACGAAGGGCTTCCTCCCCGGCGTATTGGTCTGGCCAGCGCCGGCCATCACCCCGCCGACGGGCGCGAGCCAGGTCTCGCGGGTGATGACGCCGTCCTTCTCCTGCCTCCAGCTGCCGGCCATCCACGTGAGCTTCGCCACCTCGTCGGTGGGGGCGGCGTTTGCTGACGAGGCGACGACCAGAGCGGCGATGGCAAGGGCGAAGCGCATGGGGGTCCGGTCTCCTTCGATGCGCCCGGTCTAGCTTCGGGCGGTCGACCCGGCTTGTACGTTTGCGTCCGCGAGATGGGTGGCCAGGCCCTGCTGCGCGGCCAGGAATTCGCTGGGCGTGCAGCCCAGGAAGCGGCGGAAGTCCTTGGCCATCTGCGGGTGGTCGAAGTAGCCGGCGGCCTGGGCGCAGGCGGTCCAGTTGGCCACGCCGGGCGCCTGGAGGGCCTCGAACACCCGACGGAAGCGCACGATGGAGGCCAGCGTGCGCGGGGGCACGCCCGTCGCCTCCAGGAACCGGCGCTGCAGGGCCCGCGGCGACAGCCCGACCCGGGCGGCCAGATCGTCCAGCGCGATGCGGCCCTCGCTGGTCCGGATCTCGTCGGCGGCGGCCTGCATGTGGGGGTCATGGAGCCGGGGCTGCAGGCGCGAGACGACGTAGGCGGCGGCCAGCCGCAGCCGTTCGGCCTCGCTCTCGGCGGCGCGCAGATCGGGGGCCTCGGTGACCGCCATGCGACGATCGGTGAAGGGATTGGCGTGGCTCTGCAGATAGGCCGGCGCGCCGGCGGTGCGGAAGCGCACGCCGACCACCCCGGCGGGCTCGCGGGCCAGAAGGTGCAGCGGCTGGGTCAGCTGTCCGGCGAACAGCGCCTGGGGCTGGGGCGTCCAGCCGGCCTCGGTCTGCTCGAGGTAGGGCGTCCGCCAGTGCAGGATCAGCTCGGCGCGACCGTCGGGAACGATGCGCTGCGGCTCGTCCGCGTCCTGGCCCTCGAACACCCACAGGCAGTGGACATAGGCCCCCAGCTCCGGCGGCGGTGGGAACTCGGCGTACCTCATCCTTTGCGCCGCGCGCGGAAGAAGGCCTTCAGCATGGCCGAGCTCTCGTCCGCCAGCACGCCGCCGTCCACCTTGGGCCGCCAATGGCAGGTGGGCTGGTCGAAGAAGCGGGGGCCGTTGACGACCGCGCCGCCCTTGGCGTCCTCGGCGCCGAACACCACGCGGCCGATGCGGGCGTGGCTGATCGCGCCGGCGCACATGGCGCAGGGCTCCAGGGTCACGAACAGGGTGAGGTCGGTCAGGCGGTAGTTGCCGCGCTTGCGCGCCGCCTCGCGTAGCGCGACCACCTCGGCATGGGCGGTGGGATCGTGGGTCCCGATGGGCTGGTTTGCGCCCACGGCGACCACCTCGCCGGTGGCCGGATCGACGATCACGGCGCCCACGGGCGTCTCGCCGGCCGCCGCAGCGGCTTGCGCCGCTTCGAGCGCGATGCGCATTGTCCGGTCATCATGGTCCACGATCCACTACGTCCCCAGCCCGACGACACGGGTCAAGCCCTCGACGCCGATGGTGAAGGTTCCGGCGAGCGCGTCGCCAAGCTCCTGGCCCGCGCCGGCGTGGGCTCGCGACGCGATGTCGAGCGGCTGATCGGCGAGGGTCGGGTGGCCATCAACGGCCGCACGCTCGACACGCCGGCGGTGAAGGTCGAGCCCGGCGACATCGTCACGGTCGACAGCGAAGTGGTGGCCGAGCCCGAGCCGGCGCGGCTGTTCCGCTATCACAAGCCTGTGGGACTGGTGACGTCGCACAACGACCCCAACGGCCGCCCGACGGTGTTCAAGGCGCTGCCCGACGGCCTGCCGCGGCTGATCTCGGTGGGCCGCCTCGACATCAATTCCGAGGGCCTCTTGCTGCTGACCAACGACGGCCAGCTGGCCCGCGCGCTGGAGATGCCGTCCACAGGCGTGGTGCGCCGCTACCGCGCGCGGGCGCATGGGCGGACCACGCAGGAGAGGCTGGATACGCTAGCCAAGGGCGTGACGGTCGAAGGCGTGAAGTACGGGCCCATCGAGGCCAAGCTCGACAAGGCCAAGGAAGGTCCGCAGGGCGCGAACCTCTGGATCACGGTCACCCTGCACGAGGGCAAGAACCGTGAAGTCCGGCGCGTGCTGGAGTCGATCGGCCTCAAGGTGAACCGGCTGATCCGCCTGGCCTACGGGCCGCTGGCGCTGGGCAACCTGGGCGTCGGCGAGATCGAGGAGGTGGGGCCGCGGGTGGTGCGCGAGCAGTTCGCCGAGCACATCGAGCCCGACAACCTGCCCACCGGCGAGCGGCCGCTGTACCGGGTCAAGCCCAAGACCACCCGCCGCGATCCGACGCCGGCCGGGACCGAGGCCCTGGTCCGGCCCAGCGGGCCCAAGGAGAAGCAGCCCTACAAGGCCGGCTGGGCCAAGCCGAAGATCAAGGTGCGCGCGCACCCGGCGCCGAAGAAGAAGGCCGGGGCGAAGTCCGAAGGGCCGATAAGCTTCGGGCCGAAACCCCCGGCGAAAGGTCCGAGGTCGAGGCCCGCCGGATCCCGGGATGCGGCGCCTCGAGCGACGGACAGGCCGGGCGCGGGTAAGCCTGGCGCGAAGCCCGGCGCGGGCGCTCCCAAGCGGACAGGCCCGGCAACGGGCGCGGCTAGACCTTCTGGATCTCCACGGGCTGGCGGCCCGTCTCCAGGCCCGCGCGGGCCGAGGCCTGCTGCATCACCTCGAGGAAGCCCCGCCGCTCGTCCGCGAGGCCCTGGGAAACCGGGCGGTCGAGGGCCGCGCGGGTGAGCCGCTTGGCATAGGCCAGCCCCTCGGCGCCCCAGCCGTCCCACTCGGCCGCGATCTCCAGCGCCCGGGCCAGGGGGTCATCGGCCAGCTCGTGGACCATGCCGATGGCGTGGGCCTCGGCGCCCGTGAACGTCAGCCCGCGCAGGATGATCTCCAGCGCCTTGGCCTCGCCCACCACGCGGGGCAGGCGCTGGGTGCCGCCGCCGCCGGGGAAGATCCCGATGCGGGTCTCGGGGAGGCCGATCGCCCCGGCCTTGGGGTCGGCGATCCGCAGGTCGCAGGCCAGCGTCAGCTCGAAGCCGCCGCCCATGCACAGCCCGTTGATCGCCGCCACCACCGGCTTAGGCGCCGCGTAGATCGCGTCGACGAGGGCCAGGAAGCCCTGCTCGGGCGGGTCGTCCGACGGCGGCGGCAACGGCCGGTCCTTGAGCTGCTCGCCCATCACCGACAGCTCGTCGACGTCGTAGTGGCGGATGAAGATGCCCGGCAGGCCGCCGGTGATGATCACCGAACGCACGCTCGGATCGGCGGCGAGCGGCCGGAATGCCTCCAGCATCTCCTGCGAACCCGCGGCGGTCATCGTGCCGAAGGGCGGGTTCGCATAGGTCATGATCGCCGTCCCGCCGCGGCGCTCCACTGTCACCAGGCCCATCGCACGTCTCCCACCTTGATTGTTGGGCGAAACCTTGGAACGAGGCCGTTGCGGCAAGCAAGGAGTAGCGGTTGCGCATCGTCTCAGGGGATTTCCGCGGCAAGGCGCTGGTGACGCCGGCGGGGGCTAACACCCGCCCGACGTCGGACCGGGCGCGGCAGGCGATCTTCAACATCCTGGAGCACGCGCCGTGGAGCGAGGGCGTGCGCGAGAAGCGGGTCATCGACCTGTTCGCGGGTTCGGGCGCATTGGGCTTCGAGGCGATCTCGCGCGGGGCCAGCTTCTGCCTGTTCGTGGAGACCGACGAGGCGGCGCGGGGCGCCATCCGCGACAACGTCGACAACCTGGGCGGTCTGTTCGGCAAGACCCGCGTCCATCGGCGCAGCGCCACCGACCTGGGCGTGCGTCCGGGCGCCGACGGTCCCGCCTTCGATCTCGCCTTCCTCGATCCGCCCTACGCCAAGGGGCTGGGCGAGCAGGCGCTGGAGAAGCTGGCCGCCGGGGGCTGGTTGGCCGATGGCGCGATCGTGGTCTTCGAGCGGGGCTCCTCCGAGCCCGACTTCGACGCGCCCGGCTACGAGAAGCTGGACGCGCGCGACTACGGCGCCGCGCGCGTCCATTTCCTCAGGATGTCACCACGCCCGGGCTGAGGTGCGGTTGTCGGCCTGGGCGCGCAGGCGGGCGAGGCCGTCCCGGGTGATCCGGTAGGGGCCGCCGTTCCGGCTGGCGATCAGGCGCTTCTGCTTCAGGGCTTTGAAGACCGCGAGGTCGCAGTCCGAGAGCCGCCAACCCTCGCGGGTGATGCACTCGGCGTCGATCAGGGCTCCGCGTTCGTCGCGTTCGATGAGGATCGCGCCGCCTTGGGCCAGCGCGTGCAGCGTCCGTTGCTGCGGCTTGGAAATGTTCAAGAGATGTCCGGGGTTCAGGCGTCACGGGACGCGCCCGCGAAACGGGGCGCGGACGGAACGGGCCTGGTCGCCGATCAGAAGCGAGGCTCCGGCTGGCGGTTAGGCCCGGGCCCCGAACACAGTCTCAGACATGGTCTCCACCCGAAGCAGACGACGCTGAGCATCGCCGAGCGTCACCTTGGGCGCAACCCGCCCGGTGCAACCGGGCCGCGCGTCACGAACATGTCTTGAAAGGTTCATCCCCGGCCAATGCGCCGTTAGGGAGCTTCACCGCATGCATGGCCGGTCTATCGCGGAGACGGGCATGACACTGCTTCTGGATATCGCGCCCCACATCCCGCCGGTCTCGCCACAGACCCCGGGGGCCGACCTCTACGCGCGTTTCCAGGACGAGCCCGACACGTTGGCGATTGCAGTGGTGGACGACGAGGGCCGTCCCGTCGGACTGGTTGAGCGCAACGCCTTCCTGGTGCTGATGGCCGCCCAGCATGGTTATGCCCTGTGGTCCAAGCGACCGGCCTCGCACATGATGAAGCGCGACCCGGTGATCGCCGACGGCGATGTCACGGTCGAGGAATTCTGCGGCCGGATCCTGGAGGAGCGACCCTCCGAACTTCTGCACGGCTTCATCGTCACCCGTGGCGGTCGCTACGCGGGCGTCGGCACGACCCTGGCGCTGCTCCAGGCTTCGGCGGCCGCGACCGCCAGCCACGCCGAGACCATGAGCCGGCTGGCGTGGGAGGCCAACGAGGCGCTGGCCACCAAGGGCCGGTTCCTGGCGGTGATGAGCCACGAGATCCGCACGCCCTTGAACGGCGTGCTGGCGGTGGCCGAGATCCTCAAGCGAAAGTCTGAGCAGGCCGACCTCGCGCCTTTCGTCGAAACGATCCTGGAATCGGGCGGCACGCTGCTGCGGCTGCTGAACGACGCGCTGGACCTGTCGCGAGCCGAGGCGGCTGGCCTGGAGCTGGACGAGGCGCCGCTGGCCGTGGCCCGGGTCCTCGAGGAAGCCGCGAGCCTCTGGGCGGCGCAGGCCGAGCTGAAAGGCCTGACGGTGACCACCACCTACGATGGGCCGCCCGACCTCTGGGCGCTCACCGACGCCGTGCGATTGCGGCAGGTGCTGAACAATCTGGTCGGCAACGCCCTCAAGTTCACCGCGCAGGGCGGGGTGGACGTCCGGCTCACCGCGGCCTTGGACGGCGAGCACGTCCGCCTGCGCGGCGAGGTGATCGACACCGGGCCGGGCATTCCGGACGATCGGCTGGACGCCGTCTTCGCGCCCTTCCTGCAGACCGAGGAGGGCGTGCGTCAGGGCGGCGCCGGCCTGGGCCTCGCGGTCTGCCGCCAGATCGTCGAGCGCATGAAGGGGACGATCCGCGCTGTGCCGGGCCGCGCCCAAGGCGCCCACGTGGTCTTTGAGGTGCCTCTCCGCCGGATGCCGGCGCCTGTGGCGGCCGCCGCGCCCGCATCGACCGTCGAGGCGGGTGACGGGGTCCACGTGCTGATCGTCGATGACAACGCCACCAACCGCATGGTCGCCCAGACCCTGGTCGAGATGTTCGGCTGCACCACCGAGAACGTCGACAACGGCGAGGACGCGGTGCGCGCCGTGGCGGGTGGTCGCTTCGACTTGGTCCTCATGGACATCAAGATGCCGGGGATCGATGGGGTCGAGGCGACCGGCGGATCCGCTCCGGCGGCGGCGCGGCCAGCCATGCGCCGATCCTGGCGCTGACCGCCAATGCCGATCCTGCCGACGCGGCGTTCTACCGCCTGGCCGGAATGAACGGCGTGGTCGAAAAGCCGATCAAGCCCGAGCGCCTGCTGGCGGCGATGAATGCGGTGCTGCAGATCGAAACCGCCGATGAGGCGATCTGCGCCGCCTAGAGCGCATTGGGCGAAAGCGGGAAGGTTCAGACGATTCCATCTGAGCCTGACAGGCTCTAGGCCGCGACCGGGACGATCACTCGAAGCCGATCGCTGAGCGGCGCGCGGATGGCGCAGACAACGCCTGCGGGGTCGAACTGCAGGCTCACCTGACCCCCGAGCTCGCGCGCGACGCCACGCTCCAGGAGGCGGGAGCCGAAACCCCGCCTTGTGGGTTGGGCCACCGGCGGGCCGCCCATCTCGCGCCAGACGATGGTGGCGTTGTCCGCGCCGGGCTCGACGACCAGCTCCACGTGACCGCCGGCGGCCTGCCAGGCGCCGTGCTTCAGCGCATTCGTGGCCAACTCATGCAGGGCCATGCCCAAGCTCACGGCGAAGTTGGGGTCCAACTTCAGGTCAGGCCCGTGGACGACGTAGGGATGGCCGTAAGGCCGAAGCGTCATCTCCGCCAGCTCGTGCAGGGTGGCGCCCTCCCAGCCCCGCTTGACCAGAAGGTTGTGCGTCGACGACAGCGCCATCAGCCGTTCGATGAACAGGTCGCGGGCGCCACGCAGGTCCCGCGCGTCGCGGAGGCTCTGGACGGCCACGGACTGGACGGATGCGAGGGTGTTCTTCACCCGATGGTTCAACTCGTCGAGCAGCAGCTTTTGACGGTCCTCGTGCTCTCGCATCCGGGCGATGGCCTGCAAGGTCTCGATCTCGCCGCGCTTGCGCTCTGTGATGTCCACGAGCGCAGCGATCAGCCGCGCGGGCTCGCCTACCGCGTCCACCAGGATCTCGGCGACGCAGAAGATCCAGAGCTCGCGGTCATCGCTCCGGTTCACCCGGAACTCCGAGCGGAACGGCGTCCCGTCGGCGAGCGCCGCCTCCCACTCCGTGCTGGCCCGGGCGCGGTCCTCCGGGTGGACGATCACCTCCAGGTCCGGCCAGAGGTCATCGAACGTCGGCTGGGTGTCAAAGACGAGTTCGCCCTCGCCCTCGTGGATCAGAGTCCTGGTTTCGAAGTCGAGCTCGTAGACGTGCACTCCGGCGAGGCCCAGCGCGCAGGCGAGGCGCCGCTCGGCGCGCCGCAACGTCTCCTCGGCCGCCTTCTGCTCGGAGATGTCCATGGCCGTGCCGGTCAGGCCGACGCACTCTCCGCCCTCGTAGACGGGCTCGCCCCGCAGCCGGACCCAGCCGCGGGTGCCGTCATGGCGGATGAACGGGGCCTCGTACTTCATCTGCTCGCCATGGGTGCGTACGCGCTCGATCAGCGCGGTGACCTGCCGCTGCACCTCGGGTTCGTACATGCCGAAGCCCTGCTGGATCGGGGCTTCCATCAGGCCGCCGCGCAGGAGGACGTTGCTCTCCTCGCTGCGGATCAGCACGCCGCGGCGGAAGTCCGCTCCCCAACTCGCAAGCTTGGCCATCTCGGCGGCGGCGCGCAGGACCGAGGCCTGCTGCTCGGCCAGGCGCTCGCGCGACTCCGCGGCCAGCCTTGCGGCCTCGATCTCGGTGACGTCCCGCGACGTCACCAGCAAGGCCGACGTCGCGCCCGCATCGTCGGCCAGCGGGGCCAGAACATTGTCGAAGTAGCGCAACTCGCCGGTGAAGATGCGGGCCGCGCCGGTAAAGCGCTGCTTCTCGCCGGCCGCCGCCGCCGCCAGCGCCGCCGCGACCTTTGGGCGTTCCGAGGATTCCCAAACGGACAGCCATGGCATACCGAGAAGGACCGCGAGGTCCTCGGCGCCCAGCAGGGCGGCGCCGTTGCGGTTGATGAACTGTACGACGCCGTCCAGGTCGATGATCTTCACGCAGTCGGGGCTGCTTTCCAAAGCACTGCGGAAGATCCCGTCGCTGGCGAAGCGCGTGGATTCGAGCTTCAGCCTGGGAGCCGTCATGCGCCCGCCTACCCCCGAGGGGTCCCTGTTGCCGCTACAATGTAGGCTGCCACACCGTGCGACGCAGCGCTGCAATTGTCGCAGGCGTCGAAAAGAGGAGGGCTTCTGCTTCGGGCCCTCGAAGACCGCGAGGTATCGTTTCGCAGGGTCTTGACCATGACGTTACGTGAGGCTGGACCGCTCTCGAACGGCAAGGGAAACAGGTGCTGTGAGCTACACGGTCAAGCAGGTGGCGAAGCTGTCGGGCGTCAGCGTCCGGACGCTGCACCACTATGACGAGATCGGGCTGCTGAAGCCCGACAGCGTCGGCGTGAACGGCTATCGCTACTACGGGCCGGACGAGCTCCTGCGCCTGCAGCAGATCCTCTTCCATCGGGAGCTCGGCTTCCCGCTGGCGGAGATCGCGCGGGTGCTGGACGCGCCGGACTTCGACCGGGTGGCGGCGCTGAAACGCCACCGTGAACGGCTGGAAGCGGAGGCCAAGCGCTACCGCAAGCTGATCGGCACGATCGATACGACCCTCGCCGCTTTGCAAGGAGCGACGACGATGGACGACAAGGCGATGTACCAGGGTTTCGACCCGGAAAAGCAGGCTGAGCACGAGGCTTGGCTGATCGACCGCTATGGCGGCGACATGCCGGCGCGGATCGACGACTCAAGATCGGCCATGAAGGGTGTGAGTCAGGCTGGCTACGATGCGTTGATGGCCGAGGCCGAAGCAATCGAGGCGGCCATGGCCAAGGCCTTGGTGGACGGGCTGCCGGCCGACTGCGAAGCCGTAGGCGCGATCATGGCCCAGCACTGCGCCTGGGTCGGCAAGAGCTGGAACCGGGCGCCGACCGCCGAGGCGTTCGCTGGACTGGGGCATCTCTACCAGGAGCATCCCGAGTTCCGGGCGCGGTACGACGGCCGGGCCGCTGGGCTCACCGACTACCTGGCCGAGGCGATGCGGGCGTACGCGGCGCGGTCGCTTTAGCTAGCGCCGCCCGAACAGCCGCTCGATGTCGGCGAGCTTCAGTTCGACGTAGGTCGGGCGGCCGTGGTTGCACTGGCCGGAGTGGGGGGTGGCTTCCATCTGACGCAGGAGGGCGTTCATCTCGGGCGCCGTCAGGCGACGGCCGGCGCGGACCGAGCCGTGGCAGGCCATGGTGGAGCAGACGTCCTCCAGCCGCTCCTTGAGCGCCAGGGCCTGGCCGTTCTCGGCCAGGTCGTCGGCGATATCGCGGATCAACCCGGCCGCGTCGGTTTCGCCCAGCAGGGCCGGGACTTCGCGGACCAGGACGGCGCCGGGGCCGAAGGGCTCGATCATCAGGCCCAGGGCGGCCAGCTCGTCGGCGCGGGCGACCACGCGCTCAGCCTCGGCGGGGTCCAGTTCGACCACCTCGGGCAGCAGCAGCGCCTGGCGGGTGACGCCGCCGTCGGCCATCTCGGTCTTCATGCGCTCGTAGACCAGGCGCTCGTGGGCGGCGTGCTGGTCGACGATGACCACGCCGTCGCGGGTCTGGGCGACGATGTAGGTCTCGTGCACCTGGGCGCGCGCCGCGCCCAGCGGGTGGTCGACAGGGTCGAAGGCCGGCGGAGCGGCGGGCTCCGCGACGCCCGGGCCGTCGTCAGGCTCGGCCCGGGCCGAGACGTCGGAGAGGCCGGGGATCGCTTGGACGGCGGCGGCAGCGGCCTGCCAGCCGCCCGCGCTCCAGGCCGAGAACCCGCCGCCTGAGGGGCGCGGCGCCGGATAGGGAAGCCCCCCCTGCGGTCGGAAGCCGCCAAGCGCCGCCTGCGCCACGGTGGTCGAAGCGCGGTGGCCGGCGGCGGCGAGCGAGTGGCGCAGGCCGCTGACGATGAGACCCCGCACCAGACCCGGATCGCGGAACCGCACCTCGGCCTTCGCAGGGTGAACGTTCACGTCGACGAGGCCCGCGTCGAGCTCGATGTAGAGGGCGCAGGCCGGATGCCGGTCGCGGGCCAGGAAATCGGCATAGGCGCCGCGTAGCGCCCCCTGCAGCAGGCGGTCGCGCACCGGACGGCCGTTCACGAACAGGTACTGATGCGCCGCATTGCCCCGGTTGTAGGTCGGCAGGCCAGCATAACCCGAAAGCCGCACGCCTTCGCGCTCGTGGTCGATCAGGAGCGCGTTGTCCGAGAACTCCCGGCCCATGACCGCGCCCAGGCGGGCCAGGCGGCCCTCGTCGCCGGGCGCCTCCGCCGGCAGGCGCAGGGCACGGCGGCCGTCGAGGTCCAGGGCGAAGCCGACCGCCTCATGGGCCATGGCCTGGCGTTTCAGCTCCTCGGTGATCGCCTGGCTCTCCGACCGTTCGGACTTCATGAACTTCAGGCGCGCCGGCGTGGCGTAGAACAGGTCGCGCACCTCCACCCGGGCGCCGTGCGGGCCGGGGAAGCCCGCCGGCGTCACCTGACCGACCGCGCCGCCCTCGACAAAGATCGCGTAGGCGTCGGCGAATCCCTTCGCCCGGCTGGTGATGGAGAGGCGCGCCACTGACCCGATGGACGGCAGGGCCTCGCCGCGGAAGCCCATGGTGGCGATGCGCAGCAGGTCGTACTCGCCATCATCGCCGGGGTTCAGCTTGGACGTGGCATGGCGCTCGACGGCGAGCGGCAGCTGGTCGGCCGCCAAACCTTGGCCGTCATCGGCCACCAATATGCGGGTGAGCCCGCCGCCGTCGGCCTGGACCTGGATTTCGGACGCGCCTGCGTCTAGGGCGTTCTCCACCAGTTCCTTGACCGCGCTGGCAGGACGCTCCACCACCTCGCCGGCGGCGATGCGGTTGATCAGTTCGGGCGGGAGGCGGCGGATCGGCATGGGCGCTAGACCTTCCTACATAGTCCGATTCCGAGGAGTCTTCCCCGCGTGCTGAAACGTATGGCCGCCCTAGCTGCCGCCGCCGCGCTCGCGGCCCTTCCCGCCGTCGCCCAGACGCCGGCGCCGCTGCCCGACGACCCGGACGCGACGCTTGTGGAGGAGCTGGTCGTGCGCGGCCGGCTGCCGGGGCCGGCCTGGTGGCGCGTGACCGACGCCGACACCACAGTCTACGTCCTGGGCGTTCCCTCGTTGGCGCCCAAGCGGATGGAGTGGGACCGGGCGATCTTCGAGCGGCGGCTTCAGGGCGCGAACGTGGTGATCCTGCCCTTCGTCAACGTGCGCGCCAAGGTGGGCGGCTCGGTGGGAACCGCGTTCAACCTGCTGCGGCTGCGCTCGGGCGGGCCGTTCGAGGACCGGCTGGACCCGGCGACGCGGGCCCGCTTCGTGGCCGTGCGCGCGCGGCTGGGCCAGGACGCCAAGCACTATCCGACCAGCAATCCGCTGGCGGCCGGCGTGCAGCTGGCCATCGACTACCGCGACCGCTCGGAACTGACCAACATGGACCCGGCCAAGCTGGTGCGCCTGCTGGCCCAGCGCCAGCGCGTGAAGGTGGTCGAGAAGAGCTACGACCTGGGTCCGCAGCTCAGCGGCATCCTGCGCACGCCGGCGGCCACGGGGCGGATCTGCTTCGACGAGGTGTTGCAACAGGCCGAGGCCGGACCGGGCGTAACGCGCGCGGCGGCCCAGGCCTGGGCCGTGGGCGACGTCGAAGGCGCGCTGGCCAACGAGCGGACCTACGAGCGCTGCCTGGCGGTGATCACCGGCGGGCGGACCTACGACGAGCGCACCAAGGCCGACACCGCCGCCGCCATCGCCGGCGCCCTGAAGCAGCCGGGACACGCGATCGTGCTGGTTCCGCTGCGACCTCTGCTGGCGAAGAACGGCGTGCTGGAGCGCCTGCGCGCACAGGGCTACTCGGTGAAGACGCCGAGCGAGGAGTAGAGCTTGAAAGGTCCTTCTCCCCTTGCGGGAGAAGGTGGACCGCGCAGCAGGCCGGATGAGGGATCGCGCGAGCGGCTAGGCCGACCTCAAAGCCCGATACGCATCGATCGCGTCTTCGTCGATCTCAACGGCGAAGCTGCGCTCGGCCGGGTGGGCATTCGAGCCTCGCCGTTTCACGCCAGAGACCCAGAATTCCTCACCTGACTCGACGTTGAAGAAGTTGCCGCTGACGCCGTTGCCCTTCTGTAGGGTAAGGCCGCGGTAGTAGACGGTCTGGCCAGTCTTCGAGAAGCTGACCCAGCCGATGCGACCTTTGACGCCGTCGATGACGCCCTGCTTGCTCTCGACGTACATGATGCGGCGCCGCAGGCCGCGGGTCAGTTGGGTTCGCATCATGCCCTCCGAAGCGGAGCATGGCCGACCCTACCTGGCGCCTTCAAGGGGCAGACATGAGAAGGGGCCGCCGGACTACTCCGTGCGACCCCTCATCCGTCAGCCCTTCGGCCGCCACCTTCCCCAGCAAGGGGAGAGGGAAATCAA
The DNA here is from genome assembly GCF_965284355.1 of Phenylobacterium sp. Lineage (NCBI taxonomy): Bacteria > Pseudomonadati > Pseudomonadota > Alphaproteobacteria > Caulobacterales > Caulobacteraceae > Phenylobacterium > Phenylobacterium sp. The sequence goes on from NZ_OZ260078.1 coordinate 3,077,354, forward strand.
AGCCCCGGGAGCTTGATGCGGCTCTTGGCGTCCCGCTGGATGGTGATGGGCTTGTCGCCGGTCAGCTTGGCGACGCGTTCCTTCTCGGCGGCCGGGTCGATCGGCGCGTTGGAGCCATCGAGGGCGGCGGTCTGTTCGGGCGCGGGCGCGTCGCCCTTCTTCCAGAACATCACGCGGTCGGCGAAGTTCTTTTCCTTGTGAGCGATGTCGCCGAACTCGTCGTCGACGACATAGCGCACCAGCGGGTCGGCCTTTTCGGCGCCGGCCTTGGCGACCAGCAGCTTTTCGCCGTCGGAGCGCTGCTCGGCTTCACGCTGGCCCAGCAGGGCGTTGCGGGCGGCGCTCTCGGGCTGCAGTTCTTGCGGGCGCGGCTCGCCGGGAGCGGGCGGGCGCAGCGCGTAGTCGGGCGGCACCACCAGCGGGGCCTTGGTCACGACCCGGAACTCGTCGGGGGTCACCTTGGACATGCCCAGGGCCTTCTGGGTGGACTGGCAGCCGGCGAGGCCCCCCGCGAGGCCTACGCCTGCGACCAGGGCGGTCGCCACGATCACGCGATTGAAGCTCATGAACCCTAGAAACTCCCAAGCGCGCCGGATCGAAGGGTGGCGCATCGTCCTGCAGTGTGCCCGCTGTCCGTGGCCGGAAAACGGCGGACGGTCTGGATACCCCAACCGCGCGCCTGAGCCAACGCCGTCAGGCCGGACGTTCACGCCGCAGGCTGTCCAGCAGGATGAAGATGACGCCGATGGTGATGCCGGCGTCGGCGATGTTGAAGATCCAGGGGAAGAATCCCAGCCGCTGGACGTCGATGAAATCCACCACGGCGCCGAAGCGGGCGCGGTCGATGGCGTTGCCGATCGCCCCGCCGATCAGCAGGCCAAGGCCCACCGCCGGCAGCAGCCGCGTCTGGGTGCGCACCCAGTATGACAGCAGAACCGCCACGATCACGTTGAAGGCCACCATGCCCCAGCGCACCAGGTCGTGCTGGGCCTGGAACAGGCCGAAGCTGACGCCTTCGTTCCAGATGCGGGTGAACTGCAGCGGCGGGAACACCTCCATCGTCGCGCCTTCGGGGAGGCGCACGACCGACAGGATCCAGTACTTGGTGAGCTGGTCCAGGATCAGCACCACGGCGGCCAGCGCATAGGCGCGCCAGCCCCAGCGGGTGACGCCCGGCTGCGATGCTTGCGTGGCCTCCGTCATGCGCGGGCCGCGTCCCAGGCCGCCACGGCGTCGGCGTCACGCAGCGACAGGTCAGGGTACCGAGGGTCGGACCCCACTTCGGGCAGGATCCGCCACGAGCGGGCGCACTTGCGGCCCTCGGCCTTCAGGGGCTCCACGGCGACACCGCCCACCTCGGGCAGGCAGAAAGCGCCGGCGGGACCTTCGCCCGCGACCAGGGTCGCTTGGCTGGTCCGGAACACCTCTGCGGCGTCCAGGCCTTCCAGGGCGGACATCAGGTCGGCGTCGGCGACATAGACCTTCGGCGCGGCTTCCAGGGCGGCGCCCATCCGCTTCTCGCGCCGCTCGACCTCCAGCGCGCCGGTCACGACCGATGTCACCTTCTGGACCTTGGCCCAACGGGCGGCCTCGGCGTCGTTGCGCCATTCGGCCGGGGTGATCGGGATGGTGCGCAGGCAGTTGGAGTGGGCGTCCGGGTAGCGGGTAGTCCAGGCCTCTTCCATCGTGAACGGGATGAGCGGGCTGAGCCATGCCGTCAGCCGCTCGAACACCGCCTCCATCACCGTGCGCGCCGCCCGGCGCTTCAGCTCGGTGGGCTTGTCGCAGTAGAGGCTGTCTCTACGGATATCGAAGAACAGCGCCGACAGGTCCTCCTGGCAGAAGTCGAGGATCGGGCGGATCACGTCCTGGAACAGGTAGGCCTCGTAGGCGGCGCGCACCTGCCCATCCAGCTCCCAGAGGCGGTGCAGGATGAACCGCTCCAGCGGCGGCATCTCCTCCAGCTCGACGGCTTCATCGGCGCTGTAGTCGGCCAACGCGCCCAGCATGTAGCGCACGGTGTTACGCAGCTTGCGGTAGGCGTCCGAGGTGGTCTGCAGGATCGTCTTCCCGATCCGGCTGTCGTCGGCGTAGTCGATCATCGAGGCCCAGAGGCGGATGATCTCGGCGCCGCTCTCGCGGATGACGGTCTCGGGGTCGACGGTGTTGCCCTTCGACTTGCTCATCTTCTCGCCGTTCTCATCCATGGTGAAACCGTGGGTGAGGATGGCGTCGTAGGGCGCGCGGCCGCGGGTGCCCGAGCTTTCCAGCAGCGAGCTCTGGAACCAGCCGCGATGCTGGTCCGAGCCTTCGAGGTAGAGGTCGGCGGGCCACTTGGTGTGGGCGCGGTCCTCCAGCGTGAAGGCGTGGGTCGAGCCGCTATCGAACCAGACATCGAGGATGTCCTCGACCTTCTCGTAGCGATCCGGGTCGTGACTGCCCAGGAAGTCGGTGACCGGGCGGGTGAACCAGGCGTCGGCGCCTTCCTGGCCGATGGCGTCGATGATGCGCTTGTCGACCTCGGGGTCGTGCAGCGGCTGGTTCGTTTCCTTGTCGACGAACATGGCCAGGGGCGCGCCCCACGCACGCTGGCGGCTGATCAGCCAGTCGGGCCGGCTCTCCACCATCGAGCGGATGCGGTTCTTGCCGCCCGCGGGGTGGAACGCGGTGGCCTCGATGGCCTCCAGCGCGGCCTCGCGCAGGGTGCGGCCGCCCAGTTCCTTCGTGTCCACCGGCTCGTCCATGCGGATGAACCACTGCGGCGTGTTGCGGAAGATCACCGGGGCCTTCGAGCGCCAGCTGTGGGGATAGCTGTGCTCAAGCCGGCCGCGGGCCAGCAGGCGGTCGGCCTCGATCAGCTTGTCCATGACGGCCGGGTTGGCGGGGCCGAACTTGCCCGCCTTCTTGCCCTCGGTCTCCAGCACCTTCAGGCCCGCGAACAGGGCCACGTGCGGGTAGTAGGCGCCGTCGGGATCGACCGTCTCGGGGATCTCGCGATGGCCGTGGGCCAGCCAGACCAGGTAGTCGTCGGCGCCGTGGCCGGGGGCGGTGTGGACGAAGCCGGTGCCGGCGTCGTCGGTCACGTGGTCGCCGGCCAGCAGCGGCACGCCGAACTGATAGTGCGGGTCCAGGTTGGCGAACGGGTGCTCGCAGACCATGCCCTGGCAGTCGATCTTCTCGACCCGGCGGGCCTTGGCGATCTTGGCGGCGGCGAAGACGTCGCCCGACAGCTTGTCGGCCACGATCAGGCGGTCGCCCGGCTTGGCCCAGGGCTCGAACTCCAGGCCCTCTTCCATCGCCTCGACCTGGTAGACGCCGTAGTCGATGGCCTCGTTGTAGCTGATCGCGCGGTTGGCCGGGATGGTCCAGGGCGTGGTGGTCCAGATGACGACCGATGCGCCGCGCGCCGCGTCGCTGCCTTCGGTCACCGGGAACTTCACCCAGATCGTGGGGCTGTTGTGGTCGTGGTACTCGACCTCGGCGTCGGCCAGGGCGGTGCGTTCCACCGGGCTCCACATCACGGGCTTGGACCCGCGATAGAGCTGGCCGGTCGCCACGAACTTGTGGAACTCGGCCACGATCGCGGCCTCGCTCGAATAGTCCATGGTGGCGTAGCGGTTCTCCCAGTCGCCCACGACGCCCAGGCGCTTGAAGCCGTCGCGCTGCACGTCGATCCACTTGGCGGCGTAGTCCCGGCACAGGGTGCGGAATTCGGCCTTCGAGACCTCGTCCTTGCGGCGGCCCTTTTCCTTCAGCTCCTTCTCGATCTGCCATTCGATCGGCAGGCCGTGGCAGTCCCAGCCGGGCACATAGTCGACGTCGAAGCCCAGCAGGAACCGCGAGCGGACCACGAAGTCCTTCAACGTCTTCTGCAGCGCGTGGCCGATGTGGATGGCGCCGTTGGCATAGGGCGGGCCGTCGTGCAGCACGAACAGCGGCGCCCCGGCGCGCTGCCGGTCGGCGCGCATGGCGTGATAGAGGTTCTGCTCCGCCCACTTCGCCAGGATCTGCGGCTCCTTCTGCGGCAGGCCCGCGCGCATGGGGAAGGGCGTCTCGGGAAGGAAGACGGTTTCGCGGTAGTCGCGAGTCGGGGTCGGGGCGTCGTCGGCCATCACTCTGTCCAGGCTGGTCCGGGGGTCTGAGAGGTGCGGGGTGAAAACCCGGCGCGCGCTGGAACGGCTTCGTCCGGCGGCGTCACGCCGGGCGGATAATTCGCACGCTCTTCCGGACCGAAGTCATGGGCGGAGGCTCTAACAGAGACAGGCAGCGAACCCAAGTCTTGGGGATGACAACGACGGGCGTAGGGCTACGCTCGTTCTCAACAACATGGGGGAGGCGGATGATGACGCGGTGGATTCTGGCGCTGGCGGCGCTGTTCATGCTGGCGCTGCCGGCGGCGGCCCTGGCCGAGACGGGCTTCCTCGACCGGACCATCAAGGTCGATGGCAAGGCCTACGCCTACCAGGTCTATGTGCCTCGCCAGCCGATCGCGGGGGCGAAGCCGATCATCCTGGCGCTGCACGGCGCGGGCGAGCGGGGCTCGGACGGCCTGCTGCAGACCGAAGTCGGCCTCGCCGGCGCAATCCGCCGTCATCCCGAACGGTGGCCGGCCATCGTGGTCTTCCCGCAGGCGCCGAAGGATCAGCTCTGGATGGGCCTCCCGGCGAAGGTGGCCCTGGCGGCGCTGGCCCAGTCCGAGCGCGAGTTCCGCACCGATCCCCACCGCGTCTACCTGGCCGGCCTGTCGATGGGCGGAAACGGGTCGTGGCGGCTGGCCTACGAAAACCCCGACCGCTGGGCCGCCGTCGTGCCCGTCTGCGCCTTCGCCGGGTCGTTCCGCGGCCTGCCACCGATCGCGGCGGGGCCGGACCCGTACGCGGCGCTCGCGGGCAAGATCAGCAAGCTGCCGATCTGGATCGTGCACGGCGACGCCGATGTGGTCGTGCCCGTGGACGAGTCCCGTAAGATGGCCGCCGCCCTCAAGGCGGCCGGCGCGCAGGTCACCTACAAGGAACTGCCGGGCGTGAACCACAACAGCTGGGACCCCGCGTTCGCCGATGAAGCCCTGCCTCAGTGGCTGTTTCAGCAGAGCCGCAAGTCCGGCGCCAAGGGGCGCTGACGGGTCACGACCGGACCGTCGAGGCCTCTCCACATCGTCGCGAACAGGGGCTCCTTTGCGGGGGTCTCGTCGCACGCACTTGGTCGAGCATCCGATTTCGGTGGCTATCGGCGAGCTATTCGGATATAAGGCGCCAATCAAATCGCGATTTGGTTCGGTTGCTCTCCACGCTTGTTCTTCGGATCGAGCCCGGACTTCGCAAGATCCTCTCCGACAATTTGATGCGAAGTCCCACCTGGGGCGCGCCAAATCTTGCAATAGAAAGACAGAAAACATGGCTATCGGCACAGTGAAGTGGTTCAACCCCACCAAGGGCTTCGGCTTCATCCAGCCTGACGACGGCGGCGCGGACGTGTTCGTCCACATCTCGGCCGTCGAACGCGCGGGCCTGGGCTCGCTGAACGAAGGCCAGAAGGTCTCGTTCGAACTCGAGCGCGACCAGCGCAGCGGCAAGATGTCCGCCGGCCAGCTTCAGTCCGCCTAAGGACAAGGGCCCCCTGGTCGGAGCGGCGCCATGCCGGTCCGGCCGGAGGTCTGAACACCATGACACCATCCACACTCGAGCGCGCCTACGCGCTCGCCCGCGCGGGCGAGGTCCGTGACGTGGCGGCTCTCAAACAGCGCCTGAAAGCCGACGGCTGCCATGCCGTCGACGTCCTGCTGGCGTCGCGCAACGTCCGGGGACACCTCGAGGCGATCTGCGCTGCGGCGACCAGCCGAAAAGGGCAAGAATGAACGAGATCCTCCGCACCGGTTTCCAGGAACGCCTGAAGACCGCGGCCGACGCAAAGAAGGCCCTGCTGGCCGCTTTCAAGCCGAAAGCCGCAAGCACCCCCACCGATACGCGGACCCGCGCCGAAGCCCGTGAGGCCGAGCTGCTGCGCGTCCGCCAGGAGCGCACTGAGGCCAAGGTCGCCAAGCGCCAGGCCGCCGCCGATGCGATCGAAGCCGCCCGCCTGAGCGCGGAAGCCGCCGAGGCGGCCAGCCTCGACGCCAAGCGCGGGGAGCGCAAGGAGCGCAAGGCGCTCACAAAGGCCGAAGCCAAGGCCAAGCGCGACGCCCGCTACGCGGCCCGCAAGGCCCGCTAGACCATCGCCCCGGCCCGTTCCGCGCCGAAGGGTCTAGCTAGCTAGGCGAATGTCCTGAGCCCCGACGGTTCAGGTGAACCGAAACGTCTCCAGGAGCCCCGATGGCGAGGAAGCCCAACTACCAATTCGAGCGCATGGAACGCGACCGCCAGAAGGCGATCAAGACGGCCGAGAAAGCCGCTGCCAAGCGCGAACAGCGCGAACGCGACCGCGCCGCGAACAACCCTGATGGGGCCGAACCTTCGGCCGACGAAAGCTGAGCATGCCCAGCGGCGTCACCTACAACCACGAAATCGTCCAGTTGGACGGCGAGGTCTTCACGCAATGCGAGTTCCGCGACAGCCGGCTGGTCTATGCCGGCGGCGAAACGCCCGTGTTCGAGGACTGCACCTTCGTCGCCTGCGACTGGAAGCACGAAGACGCCGCGGCCCGCACGCTGGCCTACCTGAAACAGGTCTGGAACGCCGGCGGCAAGGCGCAGGTCCAGGCGCTCATCAAGGACATCACCGTCAGCCGGTGACGCTGCGGGCGACGCGCGGCATCATAATGGGCTGAATCGCGAAGGGGCTCCCATGGCTGGCCTGAAGGGCAAGGGCGAATTCTTCATCGACAAGGACCGCCTCGACCTCACCGAGCGCAAGGCGGTCGAGTACTGGATGAAGAAGTGGGGCGTGACCAAGGACCAGCTCACCGCGGCCCATCGCAAGGTCGGCAAGATGACCAAGGACATCGCCGCGGAGCTGGGCAAGCGGCGCTAGGCGTCGCTGGGCTTTGTGCGGGTACGACGCCAAAGCGCGACGCTGAGCTTCAGAGCGAAGTAGATTGCCCAGAATGCGGCCAATCCGCAGACAGGCCATGCCCAATCGCCGTCCACGCCGAGGCTTACGAAAGCTGCATGCGCCCAGGCGCCCAGCGGGGTCGTCTGCCAGACGATCATCAGGGCGAAGGTCAGGCCGAACGCGACCCAGTGCAGCGCATTCATCTTCATGATTCAGACCCAAGCACCCGCCGGGCGTTGTCCGCATCCCGCATGACCTGTTCGGTCATCACCTCCAGGCTGTCGAACTTCTCCTCCGGGCGCAGGAAGGCCACGAGGTCGGTCTCGATGACCCGGTCGTAGATGTCCTCGTCGAAGTCGAAGAGCCAGACCTCAAGCAAGGGCCGCGTCACGCCCTGGACTGTCGGGTTCACGCCGATGTTGGCGACACCGTCGAACTGGCGGCCGTCGGACAGGCGGGTGCGGACGGCATAGACCCCGAAACGCGGCGAGACGTAGTCGGCCAGGTCGACGTTGGCGGTCGGGAAGCCCAGCTTGCGACCCAGCTGGCGGCCGCGCTGCACCGGTCCCTCGATGGCGAACGGCCGGCCCAGGATCCCGGCGGCGATCTCGGGACGACCGTCGCGCAGGGCTTCGCGCACCGCCGTGGACGAGAACTTCTCGCCGCCGCCGTCTCCGACCGGCTCGGCCACCGAGACGCCGAAGCCCAGCTCGGCGCCGTACTGGCGCATGGTGGCCGGAGAGCCCGACCGGCCCTTGCCGAACGAGTTGTCGAAGCCCACCGCCACGTGGCGCGCGCCCAGGCCCTTATGGAGCACGTCGGTGGCGAACTCGCGGTCGCTCATGTCGGCGAGCTCGGGCTCGAGCGGCAGGACATAGAGGATGTCGACGTTCAGCTTTTCGAGCGCGCGCGCCAGCTGGTCGGTCTTCATCAGGCGGAAGGCCGGCTCGTCCGGGCGGAAATAGACGCGCGGGTGCGGATCGAAGGTGATCACGCCCAGCGGCGCGCCCAGGTCATGAGCGGCGCGGGCGGCCAGCTCGATCACCTGCTGGTGACCCAGATGGACGCCGTCGAAACTGCCCATGGCGACGGCGGCGCCGCGATCGCCGTCGGACAGATCCTTCCAGCCGCGAATGACCCGGATGCGCTTCATGCGCCCCCGATTGTCACGCCCCGCGGCGGGGCGCAATCACCAGAGCTTCGCCTTCGACCACCGTCTTGCCGCCGACCTCGCAAACGGTGTCCAGGGTCACATGGCCCTTGCTGACGTCCAGCGCCTTGATGGTGGCGCGCGCCACGACCAGGTCGCCCACCTTCACCGGCCGGCGGAACCGCAGCGACTGCGAGAGATATATGGCCCCTGGCCCCGGCAGCTTGGTGCCCAGGATCGCCGAGATGTAGGCGCCCGAGAGCATCCCGTGGGCGATGCGCTCGCCGAAGGCGGTGCCCTTGGCGTAGTCGTCGTCCAGATGAACCGGATTGTTGTCGCCCGAGACCTCGGCGAACGCCTCGATGTCGGCCACGCCCACGACGCGGCTCATTTCCGCGAACTGACCCACGGCCAGCTCGTCGATATAAAGACCCTGCACGGAAGACCCCCCTTCTACGTGTTACGCGGCCCCCTCAAGCCTCTCGCCGGTCCGTGCACCCGACGCGCGACTCAGGTCCGCTCACGACCACATCATATCTGCGATCGCCCAGTTCGCCTGTAGGCCCTCTTGCCGCAGGAGGTCCTCGACCACCGGCAGGATCAGCCCATCGGGCCCGATCGTCTCGGCCCCGTGGATGCCGCTGGCGACGAACAGGACGTCGAGGCCGCGCGCGTTGGCGCCGCGGACGTCGGTGGGCAGACCGTCGCCCACGCAGAGCACGCGGGCGCGGTCCACCGGCCGGCCCAGGCGCTCGGCGGCGACGGTCAGGGCCATCTCGTAGATCGGCGCGTAGGGCTTGCCCGCCATCACGGCGCGGCCGCCCAGGCTCTCATACAGCTGGGCCAAGGCGCCGCCGCAATAGATCAGCTTGTCGCCGCGCTGGACCACGATGTCGGGGTTCGCGCAGATCAGCTCCAGCCCCCGCGCGACGCAGGTGACGAACCGGTCGCGATAGTCGCCCGGCTCGTCGTTCTCGTCATCGTAGGGGCCGGTGACGCAGATGAAGTCGGCGTCCTCGGGGCCACCCATCTGCAGGTCCAGGCCGCCATAGAGGACGCTCTGGTGCTCGGGGCCGATGGCCCAGACCCGGCCCGGCGCGCGAGCCGCGAGCAGGGGAAGCGTCGCATCGCCCGACGTGACCAGGTGGGTCCAGGCAGCCCGCGGCACGCCCAGGCTATCCAGCTGCTCGATCACCGGGCCATGTGGCCGCGGCGCGTTCGAGATCAGGATCACCGGCCCCACTTCGGCCCGGAACCGCGCCAGCGCGGCGCAGGCGTCGGCGAAGCTCTCGCGGCCGTTGTGGATCACGCCCCACACGTCACAGAGCAGCACATCGTAGCGGGCGGCCAGCTGGGACAGCCCGGAGATCGGCGTGGGGCCAAGTCTTTGGGGGGAGGTCATCGGGCCGGGCGGTACCGGGCGTGAGGGAGCAGGTCAACGCTCGTCCTGCCTTTCCCACTTCGTGGGAAAAGAAGTTCGAACCCCAGGGCTGCCCTAAGCGGCGCGAACGCGGAGGCGTTCGACGGGGGCGCCCGGCTGGCCCGCTTCGGCCAGGACGTCGCTCTTGATGGCGCGGGGCTCGCCGAACAGGTGGCCCTGGCCCAGCTGGATGTCGAGGTCGAGGATGTCGACCACCTGCCGCTCGTTCTCCACCTTCTCGGCCACCAGGTCGACGCCGTAGCGGCGGGCCAGCAGGGCGAAGTCCTCGGCGGCGAGGTCGGGCATCGAGCGCAGGACCAGACGGTTCTCCACGGTGGTCAGTTCGTCGAGCAGCGTCTGGGCCCCCACCTTCACGAACTTCACGTCCGAGCGCTGCAGGTCCTGCAGGTCGAGATCGAGGTTCTTCACCTTGTCGAGGCTGAAGCGGAAGCCCAGGTCGGCCAGCTTGCCCATGTTGCGGGCCTGGACCGAGGTGCGGGTGTCGAAGCCGGCCTGGCCGATCTCGAACACCAGCGCCGGCGACAGGTCGCGGTTCGCGCGCAGCAGGTCGAGGAACTGGGGGAAGAACTCCTCGTCGCCCAGGCTGGACATCGAGATATTGCAGAAGATGCCGACGCGTCGGTCCTGACGGGCCAGCCGGCGGATGATCTGCACGCAGCGGAACAGCATCAGGTTGTCGATCGCGGTGACCAGACCGCCCGGCTCGGCGACCGACAGGTACTCGGCGGGCATGATGACCCGTCCCGACGGGTCGCGCAGGCGCGTGTAGCTCTCGTAGAAGACGGTCTTGCGCTGGGGCAGCGCCATCACCGGCTGGAGATAGAGGTCGACGCGGCCCTCCATCAGGGCCTCCTTGACCACGCCTACCAGGTTCTGAGGGCGACGGACGTCCTGGCCGCCCTGGGCGGCGAGGTAAGGGGCGCGGGGCTCGTCCATCCGCTGGCTCATCTTCTCGACCAGCTCTTCCAGCAGGTGGACTTCGTCGGTCAGGGCCGCGGCGCGCGAGACGTCGGATTCGACCACCCGGGCGACGTCGGTGACGCGGCCGTCGATGGCGACCACCTGGTCCAGCAGGATCCGGTGGGCGTCGCGGACGGCCTCGACCTCACCGCGCAGCTCGCGCATCTCGAGGAAGCGCATGATCATGCCGTGCGACGCGAGGCAGAGCCCCAGGCCGCCCATCATCGCCGAGATCGCCACCCCCCAGCCGAAGCCGCTGCGCCACAGGGTGAGCGCCACGATCAGCGAGAGGCAGAGGTAGGTCGCACAGAGAAGCGCGAGAGTGAGCCGCCGCATGGTCCTGCTTCCGAATCACCCGGAGTATCGAGGTGGTCCCCGGGCTAGTCGAATTCATTAACCATGTGCCGGTTCGGGAATGGTTAACGCCGAATCGGGATCAGCGCGCGGACTCGTGCGTCGCTGAGCCACAGGCCAGGCAAAGGCGGCCAGAACGATCCACTGCGCTCCGGCAGGCCTGGTTGAGCGGCGACGGCGCCTTTCGACGATGGTCACTCCCTCACCTAGGGATCGCTGGGTGATGGTGGTCATGGTCGTCGTCTCGGCAGGAAGTGGCCCGCAGCCGGAGGGGAGGAGGCGGCCGCGGGCCGGCCCGGCTAGACTCAGCCGGGGTAGTTCATGGCCCAGGTGATCCCGTAGGGGTCCTTGAGCTGACCATAGGTGTCGCCCCAGAACTGCTTGTCGACGGGCATCAGCACCGTGCATCCGGCGTCGACGGCGCGCTGGAACCGGGCGTGGATGTCCTCGCCCACCATCAGCATCAGGGAGAATCCCGCAGGCGCGACCTTGGAGTGGCCCTGCTCCGGGAAGAAGTCGCTCAGCATGATCGACACGCCGTTCACATAGACGTGCACGTGCATGGTCCGACCCTGTTCGTCGGGCGGGTGGACGGATTCGACAACTGCGCCGAAGGCCTTCTCGTAGAACTTGCCGGCGGTCACGGCGCCGTCGACCGCGAGGTAGGGCACAAGCGTTCCCTTCACGACGGTCTGTGGCGCTTCGAGGGTTTCAGACATCTGGACGTCCTCACTTGGGTTCTGTCCCAAGGACGGCCGGGCCCGCGCGCCCCCGACATGGCGGCAGACTATTTCTTGGCCGCGCTCGCCTCGCGTAGCGCCGGGTCGTGGTCGGCCATCAGGCGGTCCAGGTGCTGGCGGATGTGGGTCGCCTCCGCGGCGCTGTTGGCCAACGCGATGGCGCGGTCGAAGGCGTCCCGGGCCTCCGCGTGGCGGCCCAGTTCCAGGTTCAGCGCGCCCTTCAGCCCGTGGAAATGGAAGTAGCCGGAAAGCCGCCCGGCCAGCGGTTCGATCATGGTCAGCGCCGCCTCGGGGCCTGCCACCTTCGAGACGGCCACGGCCCGGTTCAGTGTGATCACCGGCGACGGCGTCAGGCGTTCGAGGTTGGCGTAGAGCGCGTCGATCTGGGCCCAGTCGGTGTCGGCTGGAGTGGCGGCGCGGGCGTGGAGCGCCGCGATCGCGGCTTGGACCTGATAGGCGCCCGGCCGGCGGTGGCGCATGGCCTTGTCGATCAGGGCCAGGCCCTCGGCGATCATCCGAGCGTCCCAGAGGCTGCGGTCCTGGTCCTCCAGGAGCACGATCTGGCCCTCGGCGTCGAAGCGCGCCGGGGTGCGGGCGTGCTGGACCAGCATCAGCGCCAGCAGCCCCATGATCTCGGGTTCGGTTTGAAAGAGACGCAACAGCAGGCGGCCCAGCCGGATCGCCTCGCCGCACAGCTGGGCGCGGGCCGGGTTGTCGCCGGCCGAATAGCCCTCGTTGAAGACCAGGTAGATCATGGCCGCCACGGCCGCGAGCCGCTCCGCGCGCTCGACGGCGCCGGGGGTCTCGAAGGCGGCGTCACCCTCGGCCACGATGCGCTTGGCCCGGGTGATCCGCTGCTCCATCGCCGCCTCGCTGACCAGGAAGGCGCGGGCGATCTGCTTGACGGTCAGGCCCGAGACGATGCGTAGCGCCAGCGCGATCTGCTGGGTGGCCGGCAGGTCGGGATGGCAGCAGATGAACAACAGGCGCAGGACGTCGTCGCGATAGTCGCTGGCGTCGACCTGTTCGACGGCGCGCGCCTCCTGGTCTTCGAGGTCCGACAGCAGGTCCTCGGGCGGAAGCTCGGTGTGGCGCGAGCGCTTGCGCACGCCGTCCAGCGCCGCGTTGCGGCCTACCATGATCAGCCAGGCGGTCGGGTCGCGCGGCGGCCCGTTCTGCATCCAGGCCTTCAGCGCCCGCAGGCAGGCGTCCTGGAACGCCTCCTCGGCGGTCTCGAGGTCGCGGAAATAGCGGAGCAGCGCCCCCACGGCCTGGGGCCGCGCGGCGGTGATCGCCGCGTTGATCCAGGCCAGGTCGCTCATGCGCTCACGCGCAGATCCGCGCCGGCGTTGTAGACGGCGAGCGGACGGATCTCATACGCGCCGCCCGGATTGACCTCGCCCAGGTCCTTCGCGACCGCGAGCGCCTCGTCCAGGTCGGCCACGTCGATGATGTAGAGGCCCAGCAGCTGCTCTTTCGTCTCGGCGAACGGACCGTCCAGGACCAGCGGCGGGTCGCTCTTGCGCAGTGTGGTGGCGGCGGTGGTGGGAAGCAGGCGGAGCGACGGCCCCATCTTGCCCTGTTTTTCCAACCGCGCGCGGACGGCGTCCAGGCGCTCCATCACCTGGCCTTCCTGCGCCTTGTCCCAGGACCACACGGTGGCTTCGTCGTTGTAGCAGAGCAGGGCGTAGAGCATGGCGCCGGGCCTCCTCGGTCGTCTTAGGACGCGCGAGGATAGGGCGGGCCGACGGGTAGACGAGTTATTTTTCCCTCCCCGCCGCAGAGGGAGCGCGCCTAGCGCGTCGGGACGGGCTTGTCGCCGCGGTAGTCGTAGAAGCCGCGGCCCGACTTGCGGCCCAGCCAGCCGGCCTCGACGTACTTCACGAGCAGCGGACAGGGCCGGTACTTGGAGTCCGCCAGGCCCTCGTAGAGCACGTTCATGATCGACAGGACGGTGTCCAGACCGATGAAGTCGCCCAGCTCGAGCGGGCCCATCGGGTGGTTGGCGCCCAGGCGCAGCGCGGTGTCGATGGCGTCGACCGTGCCGACGCCTTCGTACAGCGTGTAGATCGCCTCGTTGATCATCGGCACCAGCACGCGGTTGACGATGAACGCGGGGAAGTCTTCGGCGTTGGACGTCGTCTTGCCCAGCGACTGGGCGAAGTTGACGGCGATGTCGTAGGTCTCGGGGCCCGTGGCGATCCCGCGGATGATCTCGACCAGCTTCATGACCGGCGCCGGGTTCATGAAGTGCAGGCCGATGAACTTGTCGGGCCGGTCGGTGGCCGAGGCCAGGCGGGTGATCGAAATCGACGAGGTGTTCGACGCCAGCAGGGTCGTGGCCTTCAGGTGCGGCTGCAGCGCCTTGAAGATGGTCTTCTTGGTGTCTTCGTTCTCGGTGGCCGCCTCGATCGCGAGGTCGACGCCGCCGATGGTCTGCAGCTCGGGCGCGGCCTTGATGCGGCCCATCGCGCCTTCCATCGCCGTATGCTCGATCAGGCCGCGGGAGACCTGACGGGCCATGTTCTTCTCGATCTGGGCGATGCCCTGGTCGATCCGCTCAGCGCTCACGTCGTGCAGCAGGACGTCGTAGCCGCCCAGGGCGACGACATGCGCGATACCCGACCCCATCTGGCCGGCGCCGATGACGCCGACCGACTTGATGTCAACCATTCAGGCCAAATCCCAATGCCTAGGAGCGATCGCCGCTCAAACGTGTGGCAGCTTTCTAACATGTCTATGGCGCATTGCGGCAAGAGGCTTTGCTGCAACGCAAAATATCAGGGCGATTCGGTTCGTCCTGGAGTGGTCGCCTCGGCCATCAGCCAATCGCGCAGGGCCTCGATGCGGCGCACCTTGCGGCTATCGGCGCGCCAGACCACCCAGAAGCCCAGTTCCGAGGCGACGCCCGCCTCGAACGGTCGCACCAATCGGCCGGTCTTGAGGTCTTGTTCGATGAGTCCGCTGCGGGCCAGGGCGGCTCCGATGCCCTGTGCTGCGGCTTCCAGCAGCATGGCGCTGTCCTCGAACAGCATGCCCTGCTGGCGCGGCGCCTCGAGGCCGAACGTGTTGAACCACAGGTTCCAGGGCCGGTGGCCGTGGTGCAGCAGGGGCACGCTCAGCAGGTCCTGCGGCGTCTTCAGATCATGGCGGGCCAGGAACTCGGGGCTGCAGACCGGGATCAGGCTCTCCGAGACGAGGTGGACGCACTCCACGTCCGGCCAGCCGCCGCCGCCATAGCGCACGGCCATGTCGACGCCGTCGGTGACGAAGTCGGCGCGGCGTTCCTCGACGCGGATCTCCAGGTTGGCGCCGGCCGGATGGGCCAGCATCCGCTGCAGCCGCGGAGGCAGCCAGCGGTTGGCGAACTGGCTCTCCAGGCTGACCACCAGGGGCGCGCGGAAGGCGGCGGCGTGGAAATCGTCGACCGCGTTCGACAGCACCCCGATGCCGCGGGCCACCTCGGCCGCCAGCTTCTGGGCGTCGGGCGTGGGGATCATCCCGTTGCCGCGCCGCTCGAACAGGCGTGCGCCCAGTTCGGCCTCCAGCCTGCGGATCTGCTGGCTCACCGCGCCGTGGGTGACCGCCAGTTCCTGGGCCGCGCGGCTGTAGCTGCGGTGCCGCGCCGCCGCCTCGAGGGCGCGGAGCGCGAAGAAGGGCGGCAGACGGGCCATGGGCAGGTTGTTAGCGATCGTAACAACCACTTGCAAAATCTATCGTTCGCGGGAGCGGCCCAAGGTTCCCATATCCGATGCAGCGGCGCTGCTGAAGGTGTGTAGTTTCAGAGGATTAGACCCATGAAATCTCGTGTTCTCCTGCTCTCCGCCGCAGCCCTCGTTGCAATCGGCGCGACGGCGCACGCGGCCCCGCGCGAGGTCCGCGACTACCTCGACCGGGCCGGCGCCGCGGCCGCCAGGCAGGTGGCCCAGGCCGGCGTCGATGTCGGCCCGGGCCTGGACGTGAAGGCCCGCGTGAACTCGGACGGCCGGCTCTCCAGCCTGCGGGTCGTGAAGTCGAGCGGCTCGCTCGAGACCGACCAGAAGGCCGTCGCAGCCCTCAGGCGCCTGAAGGTGTCGGCCCCGCCGAACGCGCTGCTGGGCGCCGACATCACGGTCGCCGTCGCCAAGGAACCGATGCTGGCGGCCCAGAACCCCTGATCGTCCGTGCAGGGCGGTCAGGCGGCGGTTCCACGAGGACCGTCATTCCGCGACTGGGGCGGCTCCTGCCAAGGAGCCGCCTCCTTTTTTCGCGGACGCCTGATAGGCCTCGATCAGGCGGACCAGGGCGTCCTCCAGGCGCGGATCGTTGAGCACCGGCGATCCCTCGAGCACCGCGGCGCGGATCACGCCATTGACGGCGCGGTCCAGGACGAACGCGTCGAAGGGGTCCAGACGGGGTAACAGGCGACTGGCGGCGCGGCCCTCGCGGACGATCCCGTCCACGCCCTCTTCCGCCATGATCGCTTTCAGTGCGGCCCGCCTCGTGGCGGGTCGTCCGTCCATCGCCTGGATCTGCCCGCGGACGGCCAGCCGGACCGGATCCTCGCGCCCCTCGGCGATCTCGGCGGCGAGGACATCGCGCTTGCGGGCGTTCTCCTCGCGCGCCATGGCCGCCAGGATCGCCTGCTTGGAACTGAAGTACTGGTAGAGCGTGCCGATGCTGACGCCGGCGCGCTCAGCGACACGGTTGGTGTTGAAGCCGGCCTCGCCCTCGCTTTCCAGAATCTGAGCTGTGGCCTCGAAGATCGCCGCGCGGGTGGCGAGCGCGCGGGCCTGACGCGGCTGACGACGCGGGACTCTTGGCATCGGACAGGGCGCTCCGGGAAAGGCGAGTACCAAAACCTGAGCTTAGCTCGGATTCTGCTCCTCCACATGGGAGGAACCGCCTTTGACCTGGGCCACCGAACGACTGGACGAGATTCAAGCGCCGGGATTCGTCCCGCCACCCGTGGTGCGGCGCCTCGGCCTGGGGCTTCTGGACGACTGGGGCCCCGGCTGGGTCCGCAAGACATGGACCCCTGACGCGGAAGACCTGAAGCACGCTGACGGCTCCATGTTCGGCGGCTACATCGCCGCCCTGGCGGACCAGGTTCTGGCGTTCGCGGCCATGACGGTGGTCGCCGACGACGCCTGGTATCGCACCACCGACCTTCAGGTGCGGTTCGTGAAGGTGGGGCGCGGCCATCCCCTGTTGATCGAGGCGCGCGTGCTGTCGGCCACCAAGCGGCTGATCACCGCCGAAGTCGATTTCCGCCGCCCGGACGGCGAGCTGATCGCCAAGGCCTCGGGCCAACAGATCATCCTGCCGAAAGGCCAGGCGTAACGAAAAAGGGGCGGACCCTGCGGTCCGCCCCTCTGATCGTTGTCGCGCGTGACGCGGCTTACTTGCCGATCTTGGCGAGCTCGCTCATCAGCTCGGGGACCGCGGTCTTGTAGTCTCCCACGAGGCCATAGTCGGCGACCTGGAAGATCGGCGCATCGCCGTCCTTGTTGATGGCGACGATGACCTTGGAGTCCTTCATGCCGGCCAGGTGCTGGATGGCGCCCGAGATGCCCACGGCGATGTAGAGCTCGGGAGCCACGACCTTGCCGGTCTGACCGACCTGGTAGTCGTTCGGCGCATAGCCGGCGTCGACGGCGGCGCGCGAAGCGCCGACGGCGGCGCCCAGCTTGTCGGCGAGCGGCTCGATCACCTTCTGGAACTCCTCGGCCGAGCCCATGGCGCGACCGCCCGAGACCACGATCTTGGCGGCGCCCAGGTCGGGACGAGCCGACTTGACCAGCTTCTGATCGACGAACTTGGTCTTGGCCGGGGCGCCGGGAGCCGCCACGGATTCGATCGCAGCCGAACCGCCTTCAGCGGCGGCCTTGAACGACGTCGGGCGCACCGTCAGCACCTTCTTGGCGTCGGAGGACTGGACGGTCTCCATCGCGTTGCCGGCGTAGATCGGGTGGGTGAAGGTGTCGGCGCTGACGACTTCGGACACGTCCGAGATCTGCGCCACGTCCAGCTTCGCCGCGACGCGGGGGCTGAAGTTCTTACCCTGCGAGGTGGCGGGGGTCAGGATGGCGTCGTAGCCGCCCGCCAGACCTACGATCAGGTCGGCCACCGACTCGGCCAGACCCTGGCCCAGCTCGGCGCTTTCCGCGGTCAGCACCTTGCGCACGCCGGCGATCTTGGCCGCTTCGGCCGCGATCGACGCGGTGTTCGTGCCGGCCACCAGGATGTCGATGTCGCCACCGATCGCCTGGGCGGCGGTCACCACCTTGTGCGTGTTGTCCTTGAGGGTCGCGTTGTCGTGATCCGCGATGACGAGAACGGCCATTAGAGGACCCCCGCGGTCTTGAGGTTGGAAACGATGTCGGCGGCGGTCTCGACCTTGATGCCCGCGCTGCGCTTCGGCGGCTCGGAAACCTTCACGACCTTGAGGCGCGGGGCGGTGTCGACGCCGAGCGAGCCCAGCTCCTTAACGTCCAGCGGCTTCTTCTTGGCCTTCATGATGTTGGGCAGCGACGCATAGCGCGGCTCGTTCAGGCGCAGGTCGGCGGTGACCACCGCCGGCAGGCTGACATCGATCGTCTGAAGGCCGCCGTCGACTTCCCGCGTCACGGTGGCCTTGCCGCCGTCGACCGTGATCGCCGAGGCGAAGGTCGCCTGCGGCCAGTCGAGCAGGGCCGACAGCATCTGGCCGACGGCGTTGTTGTCGCCGTCGATAGCCTGCTTGCCCATCATCACCAGCTCGGGGTTCTCCTCGGCGATGATCGCCTTGAGCACCTTGGCCACGGCCAGCGGCTCGAGGTCCTGGTCGGTCTGGACGAGGATGGCGCGGTCGGCGCCCATGGCCAGCGCGGTGCGCAGGGTTTCCTGCGCCTGCGTCGGGCCGACGCTCACGGCGACGATCTCGGTCGCGGCGCCCTTTTCCTTCAGGCGCACGGCTTCCTCGACCGCGATCTCGCAGAAGGGGTTCATCGACATCTTGACGTTTGCGAGGTCGACACCCGTCTGATCGGCCTTAACGCGGGCCTTGACGTTGTAGTCGATCACCCGCTTGACCGGGACCAACACCTTCATGGGTAGCTAGCGCCTCAAATTGCTGCGGAAAGAATGCGGGAGGGCATTACCCTTTCCGCCGCGCATTGCAAGCACGGGCGGCCTGAAATTGCCGCAGCGCACAGGCCTAGCCAAGGACGGCTCCCGTTACGTAAAAGGCTCGCATGAACCCGAATATCGAGCGCCTGAAGCTGATCTTCATCGCGATCTTCGCCGTCGCCATCGTCGGCGTGGGCGTCTGGCAGGTCGGCTGGATCATCCCGCAGAAGAACTGCGAGAAGGCCAAGAAGTGGTGGGACGGCAGCCAGCGTGTCTGCGCCACGCCGATCCTCGTGTCGGATGTGACGGGCCGGGTGATCACCGACGCGAAGGCGCTCGCCGAGGCCAAGAAGGCGATCGGGCGGCCCGAGGCGGCGCCCAAGCCAGCTCCGAAGGCGGAGTAACGTCCCTCCCCATCGGGGAGGGTGGCGAGCGAAGCTAGACGGGTAGGGGAGTCAAAATCCTCCCCGACCTCAGCACGCCGGCTCACACTTCCCCACCCTGGCCGCTCCGCGGCCCGTCCCTCCCCGGCGGGGAGGGAACCTAGCGCGTCGCCCCGCTCTCCCAGAACACTTCGGCCTCGCCCCGGCCGTTGGCCCAGCGGGCGGCGACGAAGAGATGGTCTGACAGGCGGTTGAGGTAGCGCATGGCGGGGCCGCTCACCGGCTCGCCCGTTTCCGTCAGCCGCACCGCCTCGCGCTCGGCGCGACGGCTCACCGTGCGGGCCAGGTGCAGGGCCGCGGCCGCCGGTGTCCCGCCCGGCAGGATGAACGACTTCAGGCCCGGGAGACGGTCGTTCAGGCTGTCGATCTCGGCTTCCAGCCGCGCCACCTGGCCATCGAGGATGCGCAGCTTCGATCCGGGCTCCTCGTCCGCCTCGGCCGGCATGGCGAGGTCGGCGCCCAGGTCGAACAGCTCGTTCTGGATGCGTCCCAGCATGGCGTCGAGCTCGGGGTCGTGGGCCAGGTGGACGCGGGCGAGGCCGATGCAGGCGTTCGTCTCGTCGACGCAGCCGTAGGCCTCGACCCTCAGGTCGGTCTTGCTGACCGTCTGGCCGGTGGCCAGCCGCGTCGTGCCGGCGTCGCCGGTGCGCGTGTAGATGCGATTGAGCGTGACCATTGGTCGCTATGTCAGGTCTGGCTGCGCCACCAGACGGCGGCCATCAGCACGGCGACCGCGACCGCCTGGGTGACGACGCGCAGCCGCATCAGCTTGTTCGACCATGATCGGCCGAAGTCGCCGCCCCGGAACAAGGAGTAGATGCCCACCGCCAGTACGAGGGCGACCGCGACCAGCGCCGCGGTGATGAGATAGTCGAACAGGTCCATGCGCCAACATTATGCCCCGCGCCGGGGCTATGCCACCACGAAGAACCGTGTTTAATTTAAACTTGACTTTAATGCCCATGAACATGTTCATCGAGCGTGGGTCCAGGCCGAACGCGGAAATTCGACGTGACGCCAGACCCCTTATGCAATAAGGGATTTTGCCGTCGGTGCGAGTGGCGTCAATCTGCTCGCCTGCGTTGCATTACAAGTCAGTAATCTAATTCGCGTATCTAGTTAGTTGAACATGTTCAGGCCGGATGATCCCGGTTTAATCCTCCCCCCAGCCAGACCACCGACGCCCCCGGGTCGGTGAAAATTGAGAAGAATGAAGCACATCTCCCCCATCCAGGTCGCCGCCGACGCTCCGGCGCGCGCGCCCACCCGCCGCGCTCTCGCCAAGCAGCAAACCCGCCTCAAGGTCCTCGCCGCCGCCCGCCGCCTCTTCAGCGAGCAGGGTTACGAAGGCGCGACCATCCGCGACATCGCCGCCGCGGCGGGCATGTCGACCGGCGCGGTGTTCGCCAACTTTACGGACAAATCCGATCTCTTCCGAGAGATCATGACCGACGACATGGAAGCCCTGCTGGGCGCCATGCGCGACGCTGCCACTCGCGGCCGCAATATCGAGGACGGCGTCCTGAAGGTCTTCATGGCCGGCTACACCTTCTACAAGTCGCGCCTGCAACTGGCCCGCGCCGCGTTCTCGGTGTCGTGGGACAAGGATGGCGGCCCCAGCCTGCGCGGCCTCTCGTCGTCGCTGGCCTTCCAGGACGTGTTCATCGAAATGCTGACCGCCGCGGTCGAGCGCGGCGAGCTGTCGCAGGAAGCGGAAGTCAAGCTGCGCGCCCAGATGCTGTTCGACACCTACCTCTCGAACTTCCCCCAGGCGATCTTCGAAGGCTGGAGCCTGGACGCGCTTCAGACCCGCGCCCGTGATCAGGTCCGCATCCTGCTGGCCGGCGCGCGCCGCGGCTGATCGCGGTCCGATGACCGCCGACGTCGGATCACTCCCGCGAGACCCTCTGTCGCCGAGGCAGTCGCAAAAGGAAGCGACCCGCCAACGCGTCCTGGAGGCCGCGCGGGAGTTGTTCGACACGCAGGGGTACCAGGGCGCCACGGTCCGCGAGATCGCGCGTCGCGCCGAAGTGTCCGTCGGCAGCGTCTTCACCACCTTCGCCTCCAAGGGCGAGATCCTCTCCGAGGTGATGGCCGCCCGGCTCGATCCGCTCTACGCCGAGATCGACCGGGTGATGCCCCATCTGCGCGGGTCCACGGCCGATCGCCTGCGGACCATGTTCGCGATCCACTTCGAGTTCGAGGCCAGGCATGTGCGACTGTTCATGTCGCACATCGCCGCCGCCTATGACTGGACGCTCACCGAGGGCGCTCGCCCCTATGGCCGCAACACGCGGCTGAAGGACGTGATCGTCGACGCGTTGATCAAGGGTCAGGCCGACGGCGACGTCCGCCACGATATCGAACTGCAGGAGGTCGTCGATCTCCTGATGAGCGCCTATGCCTGGACCTACCGGCTGGTCATCACCAACGGCGCCGACGCCAAGGCCATGATCGCCGTCATGGACCGCCAGATCGGCCTTATCGCAGAAGGCTTCGCGCCCCGGACCTGAGCGCTAGTTGGCGCCTTCCAGCAGTCGCCGCGCGATCACCTGCGCCTGGATTTCGCCGGCGCCCTCGAAGATGTTGAGGATGCGGGCGTCCGCCAGCACGCGACTGACGGGCTGCTCCATCGCAAACCCGGTCCCGCCGTGGATCTGCACGGCGTTGTCGGCGGCGGCCCAGGCGATGCGGGCGGCCGTCAGCTTGGCCATTCCGGCTTCCAGGTCGCAGCGGCGGCCCTCGTCCTTGGCCCGCGCCGCGAACCAGGCGAGGCGGCGCGCGCCCGTCAGCTCGGCGGCCATCATCGCCAGCTTGTTGGCCACCCGCGGGAAGGTCGTGATCGGCGCGCCGAACTGGCGACGCTGCAGGGCGTAGTCCAGGGCCAGGTCCAATGCGCTCTGCGCGACGCCGATGGCGCGGGCGGCGGTCTGGATGCGGGCGCTCTCGAAGGTGGCCATCAGCTGCACGAACCCCTGGCCTTCCTGGCCGCCCAGCAGGTTGGCGTGCGGCACGGAGAAGCCGTCGAAGGCGATCTCGTATTCCTTCATGCCGCGATAGCCGATCACCCCGATCTCGCCGCCGCTCATGCCGTCGGCGGGGAACGGGCCGCCGTCCACGCCCCGCGGCTTCTCGGCGAGGAACATCGACAGGCCGCGGTGGTCCTTCACGTCGGGATTGGTGCGGACCAGCAGGGTCATCAGGTCGGCGCGTCCCGCGTGCGTGATCCAGGTCTTGGCGCCGTAGATCTTCCAGGTGTCCCCCTCGCGGACGGCGCGGGTGCGCAGGGAGCCCAGATCGGAGCCGGCCTCGGGCTCGGTGAACACCGCCGTCGGGATCGTGCGGCCGGAGGTGATGCCCGGCAGGAAGCGCTCCTTCTGGGCCGGGGTGCCGTGGGCCAGGATCAGCTCGGCGGCGATCTCGGATCGGGTGCCCAGTGAGCCCGTCCCGATCCAGCCGCGTGACAGCGCCTCGGACACGACGCACATCGCCACCTTGCCCAGGCCCGAGCCGCCCCAGGCCTCGGGCGCGGTCAGGCCGAAGACTCCAAGGTCGCCCAGCTCCTCCAGAAGGGACAGCGGGATCAACTCGTCGCGCAGGTGCCAGCCATGGGCGTACGGGACGATCTTCTCTTCGGTGAAAGCGTGGAACTGGTCGCGGATCGCCTCCAGCGTCTCGTCCAGCCCGCTGGCCTCCAGCGAAGGTCGGCCGCGGGCCTGCTCCAGCAGCTCGACGATGCGGTGCTTGGCCGCCTGCGAGGCGCCGGGACGCAGCCGGCCCAGCACGTGGGTCAGGCGCTCGGCGGGGGCGAAGACGTCGGCGGGGCGGAAGAACTCGCCCTGGTTCATCGGCAGGCCGCCGACCATCTGGCTGAGGTACTCATGCGCCAGCAGCTGCGCGGGCAGCGCCTCGGCCTCGGTCAGGCGCCCCTCGTCGTCCAGCGCCCGGGCCCAGGCCGCCGTCTGGCGCAGGGTCTCGGCGTAGGCGGCCATCCAGGCCAGGCCGTGGGCCGCGTGCTGCTCGGCGTCCAGCGCCACGCGGTCCAACCGCCCGTCGGCCCGCACCCGACCCCCCACGGTGTTGGCTATCGAGGCGGTCAGCGACGCGGCTTCGGCCGCGGCGAGGTCCAGCAGGTCCGGGAGGTTGGGCAGGATCAGGCTCATGCGGACCTTTTGGCAGGATTGCGTTGCGTCAGGTGAGGCCGGTTTGCTGTATCCCACAAAGAAACCGGAGACGCTCTCATGCTGGTAGTCCATCACCTCAACGACAGCCGTTCGCAACGCATCCTCTGGCTGCTGGAGGAGCTGGGCGCGCCCTACGAGCTGAAGATCTACCAGCGCGACGCCACCACGCGGCTGGCCCCCGCGGAGCTGAAGGCGGTCCACCCCCTGGGCAAGTCGCCGGTGGTGACCGAGGACGGCCGGACCATCATCGAGTCCGGCGCCATCGTCGACTACCTCGTCCGCCGCCATGGCGGCGGCAAGCTGTCGCCGCCGCCCGGCAGCGACGCCTACGAGATCTACAACCAGTGGCTCCACTACGGCGAAGGCTCGGCCATGCTGCCGCTGATGCTCAACATGTACGTCAGCCGGCTGGGCGAGGCGGGCGCGCCGCTGCATCCGCGCATCGAGAGCGAGATGGACAACCACCTGGGCTACCTCGAAGATTCGCTGGCCGGGAAGGACTGGCTGCTGGGCGAACTCACGGGCGCCGACGTCCAGATGAGCTTCGTCGGCGAGGTCGCCGGCGCCTTCGGGCGACTCGACCGCTATCCGAACATGAAGGCCTGGGTCGATCGCTTCCAGGCGCGGCCGGCCTACAAGGCGGCGCTGGCCCGGGGCGGCGACTACAGCATGGCCAGGCGCTGATTACTCGAACGGCGGGAAGTCGTCCTCGTCGGGCACGCCGTCCAGGAAGTCCAGGACGGCGGCCTTGAGCGCGCCGTGCGGGATGGCCGAGAAGTGATCGCACCCGCCCAGGACCTTGCCCTTGCCATAGGGGAACAGGCGGGCGAGCTCGACGGGATCGCCGGCCAGGTCGTCGCCGACGCCCGCCACCACCAGAACCGGCATGTCCAGCCGCCCCAGGGCTTCGCGGTCCAGCGGCGTGCTGAACGCCTGCGAAAACGCGGCCAGCGCCTGGCGGTCCTCGCCCTGTTCGTCGGCGAACTGGCGGAAACTGCGCAGGAACTCGGTCTTGATGCTGGTCGGGTCGTCGGCCTCCATGGCGGTCACGATGGTCTCGCCATTCTCGGTCGCGCGCGGCGGATCGAACAGCTTGCCGCCCACGCCGCCCAGGATGAGATTGTTCACCCGCTCGGGCGCGTCGATCGCCATCTGCATGGCCGTCCGCGTGCCCATCGAGTAGCCGAACACCTCGGGCTGCCTGACGCCCAGGTGGTCCAGCAGCGCCAGCGCGTCGGCGGCCAGATTGGCGCGGCCATAGTCGGCCGGATCGTGGCTGCGGACGCTCTCGCCGTGCCCGCGCTGGTCCATCGCGATCACCCGGAACCCGCGGCGGCCCAGCGCCTGGTACCAGCCGGTGCGCTGCCAGCCCTCGTTGCGGTTCGACGCGAAGCCGTGGAGCAGCAGGATCGTCCGCTCGGCCGGGCCCTCTGGATCGCGAGAAGCGATCCAGTCTCTTTCACTTAGGACTCCGCCCCCAGCGGGGGCGGTGGGAGGGGCGATGTCGTCGTAGGCGATGGAGACGCCGTTCAAGGTCGCGGTGGGCATGGTCGGAAACGTAGAGCCGGTATGGCCGCGGCGTCTACGGACTCTCGCCCGTCCACTCCCAGTGCCACGGCTCGAACGGGTAGTTCACGAAGCCGAAGCGCCGCGCGTTCTTCACGAGCCACCGATAGGTCGGCGTCTGGGTCATGAAGAGCCGGTTGGGGTCAGCGCTGGAGTCCGGACCGAAGCCGGGCGCCTGGCCCACGAAAAGGTCGGCCGCCAGGCCGGTGCGGTGCGCCGAGCAGCGGGCGCGGACGATCCCGTCGCAGTTGCCCTCGGCCTGACAGCGCGCGGCGTCGGCCGACGGGCTGCGATAGCCGGAGAAGATGGTCAGGTTGCGCGGGTCGGCGGCGATCTCGGGGACTTCGGCGCGCGCGGCGGCGACCATCTGGCGATAGGCGGCCAGCGCGCGCGGGCGCATCCACACCTGCTTGCCGCCATAGCCCTCGTCTGTTCGGGCCGCGCTGACCAGGTCCGGTGTTTCCGGGCACATGCCGGTTGAGGTGAAGCGCACGAAGTCGCGGCGCGTCTGCATGGCGCCCTTCATCGACATGAAGACGGCTTCGGCCATGACGCCGTCGGGGGTCTGGCCGTTCTGCCGCTGCCAGTCGGCGAGCGCGCGGGCGAAGCCTTCGGAATTGGGCGGGCAGTCGGTCCCAAGCTCGCCCTGGATCAGCGTGACGTAGACCTCCCACCCGGCCTCCTGCCGCCCGAAGGGGGCCCAGGCGAGGCTGCGCACGGACGCCGCGTTGCCTTCGGCCGCCGCGGTCCAGCCCGGGGCGCGGCAAAGGGTGCTGAGCGGCATCGCCGGGCCGGCCGCCGGGCCGGGCTCAGCCGCGCCCACCGCGCCCGGCCGGTCAGGCGACAGCGGCGCACAGCCGGTCACCCGCACAAACAGGATCAGGAGCAGCACGACCGCCGCGGCGGTCGCCCACAGGAACCGGATGATGTCTCGGAGCTTCATCCACATCGCCGCCAGCAACCGCGGCCAAACGCAGAGGTCCAGTATGAAGTTCGCCCGCGCGCTGCTTTTCGGCGCTTCCCTCCTGCCGCTGGCCGCCTGTGACATCCGCCCCCGCGAGACCGCCGAAGCGCCGGTGGCCGCATCTCCGATCGAAGCCCCGGCGCCCGTCGCGCCGCCACAGCCCTCGGTCTCTCCGCTGGCTCAGGCCGCCAATCAAGCCGCCTGGGCCGAGGCGCCCGCCTCGCTTGCGGCCAAGCGGGACATGCTGCTGCGCGCCCAGGTCCTGCTGGACCGCGCTCATTTCTCGCCGGGCGTCATCGACGGCCAGGACGGGGAGAACGTGAAGAACGCCATCGCCGCCTACGAACGCGCGAACGGCCTGCCCGAGGACGGCCTGCTCGATGCGGAGGTGTGGGCGAAGCTGACGGCCGACGCCGGTCCCGTGCTGACAGACTACGTCATCACCGCGCAGGACGTGGCCGGCCCGTTCACGCCGGTGATCCCCAAGGACTATGCCGAATTGGCCAAGCTGGACGGCGTGCGGTTCACGGGGCCGCTCGAGGCGCTGGCCGAGCGCTTCCACATGGACGTGCCCCTTCTCCAGGCGCTGAACCCGGGCGCCGACTTCTCGGTGGCCGGAACGAAAATCGTGGTGGCCGCGCCCTCGCGGCCCGAGTTGCCCGCCAAGGTCGCCAGGATCGAGGTCGACAAGGCCCGCAAGCAGGTCCGCGCCTACGACGCCGGCGACAGACTCCTGGCGGCCTATCCGGCAACGGTGGGGTCGGCCGACCTGCCGACGCCCGAAGGCGAGTGGGCCGTGCGCACGATCGCCCCGTCACCCACCTACACCTACGACCCCAGTCGCCTGAACTTCGGAAACAAGAAAGCGGGCAAGCTCACCATCAAGGCGGGCCCCAACAACCCCGTGGGCGCGGTCTGGATCGACCTGACCAAGGACACCTACGGCATCCACGGCGCGCCCGAGCCTCGGCTGGTCGGCAAGGTGGCGAGCCACGGCTGCGTCCGGCTCACGAACTGGGACGCCCAACAGTTGGCGCAGGCCGTCGAAAAAGGCTCGAAAGTGATCTTCCTGGGCGAAGCCTGAGGTCGCTGCACGTCGGGGTTGCCGGATTTCCCACAGAATTCCCAGGCCATTCCCACTGTAAAGGTTTCGGTTACGAAAACAGCGATACCCATTTTGAGTAGCGACAGAAGAGCGCACACAGCCCTACGGAGCACCCCCCATGTCCCCAAGGCCTCCAGCCCCGATTCTCGCACCCATGAGCCGCGTCGATCGCGTGACGGCGCGCTCGCTTCGGGACAGCGAGCGTCGGAAGCGGACGGGGGAGCGTCGCCGGGCGACCAAGGCCGACGCTGAAGCCTGGCAGATCGTGCTCGCCCGGCTGACCGAGGCGCACCACGTGACCTTTAAGCGCATCGACTGGGCCGAGATCGAGGCGATGGGCCCCGTCGTGCCCAGTGTGCCACGCGACGCCGTCTCGTCTGTGGCGCGGCGCAAGTTGCAGGACTATCGCCCATCGCTTGCCGACAACCTGTTGGGCCGCGAGCGCGATCGTCGACGCGAGCTGATGGACAAGGTGATCGAGGCCGTGAAGGCGGACGCCGAGCTCTATGCCCGCGCCAAGGCCGAGGCCGACGCCCATAACCGCAAGCTGGCGCTCGCCAACGAGGTTCGCGCCCTAAACCCCGACGCGATCGCGGGCGTGCTCAAGGCCAGCGGCTTGCCGAAGGCGCTCAAGGACGTCGTCGAGGCCTTCAGCCTGCGCACCGAAGGCGCCCGGCGGTGGCCCAGGTGGACCTCATCGAGCTGGACGCGCTTCCGGATGAAGAGTGCCGGTCCGCGGCCGCCGGCTATGTTTGGGCGCCGCTCACCGATGCCGATCGCGCCCAACTGCAGCTGAGCAACGCCTGCTCGGCGGTGCTGCGGGTCGCGGTGGAGGTGCTGCAGGCGGCGCCGGTCGAAACGGTCGAGGTGGTGGCCCGCCTCTGCCGACCCCATGGATCGGCCGAGGCCGACTTCGACACTGTTCTTCACGTGAAGGTCCACGCGATCGCCATCGCCAAGGCTCACCTGAAGAAGATGGAAGCGACCACGGTCATCTCGGCGCTGGGCGCCCGCTTCGACTGGACGCCGGCCCGCGGCCTGGGTGCGATCGACCTGGACGATATCGGTCTGGCGGCGCGCCGCGCGGCAGCCTAGAGCCTGTCCGGTTCAGATGGAACCATCTGAACCGGAAGAACAGGCTCGATCTTCTTTGATTTAGAGCGCGTTTCGGGGCGAAACCGGCCTCCACTTTCGCCCAACGCGCTCTAGCTGCGCCAGCGCAGGGTCGCGGGCTGCACAGGGTTGTGGAAGGGCCGGCCCTCGCGCCGGCTCTGCGCCCATTCCCGCTTCAGCGCCTGGTACCACTTGGCCTGCCGGTCGGCGTCGTCGATCCAGATCAGGGCGGGGCTGCGTTTCAGGCCCTCGTTCTGCAGCTTCACCATGTCGGCGTCCTGGCGCAGGAACGTCCGCGCCATCGCTCCGATGATAGGCTTCAACAGCGTGAAGGCCGGGTGGTCGGACCAGGCGACCTGGATGACCTGGGTGCGCGCCTCGTCGATGGGCGTCAGGCAGGTCAGCGACAGCACCTGGCGCGCGCCCACCGACACGTGCTCCCAGCGCAGGCCGGGGAGGCGGAAGGTGATCTCGGTCTCGGGCTTGCCGCCCAGGATGGCGTAGGCGCGGCTGTTCTTCGAGGGCGCGTGGCGCACCATCGTGAAGCCGGCGTCCGAGGGCACGAAGCGCTTCTCCTTGTCGTGCTCGCTGCCGGCCGTCCGCCACCACCACTGCCGATGCACATAGGGGCCATGGGCCGGGTCCATCAGCCCCACGACCGCCTGGTCGATGTGGGCGTCGAACACCATCCTGTCGACGAGCTTTGGCGCGCCGCCCACCACGCCGGGCAGGTACGGGGGCGGGTGATCGGGTTGGCCCGTCGGGGAGGCGGCCATCCAGACGAACACCAGGCCCTGGCTCTCCTCGATGGGGTAGCGCCGCACGCGGATGCGGCTCACGTCCAGCTCCTGGTCCGCGGTCAGGGACGGGATCGCCGCGCACGCGCCGTCGGCCTTGAACCGCCAGCCGTGATAGGGGCAGGCGACCGTCTCCACGCCGAAGGCGTCGCGGTGAAACTGGCCTGCCGACAGCGGCGCGGCCCGATGCGGGCAGACGTCGCGCAGGGCGAACAGCGCGCCGCTGGGCGATCGGCCCAGCGCCAGGGGTTCGCCCAGGATCTGCACATGGATCAGCTTGCCCTGCCGCAGGTCGGCCGACAGCGCGGCCACGTACCAGGTGTCGGTCAGGAAGCCCGTTCCGAAGCGGGCCTCCGTACGGCTGCGAGGCCCGCCGTCAGGCATGCTCGGCCTCAAGGTTGCAGTCACTCATCCGGCGGTTCACTAGCGCATTTCGCCACGAAATGCCCGTGGCTCCAAACGCCGGGAACTCAGCCCTGAGCCAGGCGAAGGAAACAGGCGGCGTAGGGCGACAGGCCCACCGAGTCGCCGCGCAGCTCGGCCTCGCCGGACCGCAGGGGCAGCAGATCGGCGACCGACAGGGTCGGGTGGTCGAACACCTGCGGCTGGTCGCTGAAGTTGAAGACGCAGACCACGGCCTCGTCGTCGTACTCGCGCACGAAGGCCACCAGGGGGGCGTCCACCTTGGCAAAGGCGATGTCGCCCACCGTCATGGCGGGCGAGGCCTTGCGGAAGGCGATCATCTCGCGGGCGAAGGTGAGCATGGAGTCGGGGTCGTCGGCCTGTTCCTCGACCGACAGCCCACGGTGCTCGGCGGCCAGCGGCAGCCAGGGCTCGCCGTCGGTGAACCCCATGTTCAGCCCGGTGGTCCAGGGCATCGGCGTGCGGCACCCGTCACGGCCGCCGTCGTAGGGCCAGTAGAGGTCGCCCACCGGGTCGCGCAGCTGGTCGCGGGTGAGCGACGCCTGCGGCAGGCCCAGCTCCTCGCCCTGGTAGATCAACGTCGTGCCCTTCAGGGCCACCAGCAGCGCGAACAGCATCCGCGCCAGCTCGGGCGGGGCGTCCTTGCCGCCGAACCGGCTGACGGTGCGGGGTACATCGTGGTTCGAGAAGCTGATGGTCGGCCAGTGGCCCGGATAGGCCGCCAGCGTGTCGTAATGCTGAGTGACGAAGCCGGGCTCGAGCTTGCGCGCCAGCAGCATCACGAAGGTGTAGCCCGAGTGCAGCCCCTCGGTCGGCGTGCAGTAGGCGCCGCAGCGGGCTTCCTCTTCGGAAAACTCGCCGAACACGAAGCGGTCGCCCTGGTTTACGCCGCTCCACGCGTCCACCCGCCGTCGGATGAGGTCGAGCATCTCGACGTTCTCCTCCAGGTTGGAGTCGTTGAGGTGGAACTGCAGGTTGCCCGCGTGGCTCCAGTGCAGGCCGCGGCGCTGGTCCATCGGCACCGGCGGGTTGGGCGTCAGCGCCGCGTCGTGCAGATAGGTGCCGGCCACATCCAGGCGGAAGCCGTCGACGCCCTTCTCCAGCCAGTGATCCAGCACCGACAGGGCCGCCTCGCGGGCGCCGGGGCTGCGCCAGTTCAGCTTGGGCTGCTGGCGCAGGAACTTGTGGTGATAGTGCTGCCGTCGCGCCGGCTGGTAGGCCCAGGCCGGGCCGCCGAAGACGCTCAGCCAGTTGTTCGGCGCCGTGCCGTCCAGTTGGGGATCGGCCCAGACGTACCAATCGGCCTTGGGCCCATCCTTTCCACCGCTCAGGCTTTCCACGAACCAGGGGTGGACGTCCGAGGTGTGGGAAAGAACCTCGTCCAGCACCACCTTCAGGCCGCGCGCATGGGCCTCATCCAGCAGGGCCTGGAAGTCCTCGGGCGTGCCGTAGTCGTGCTGCACGCCCTCGAAGTCGGCGATGTCGTAACCCCAGTCGCGGTTCGGCGAGGGGTGGATCGGCGACAGCCAAAGGCCATCGACGCCCAGGCTCTGGATGTAGTCCAGCTTGGCCATGACGCCCGGCAGGTCGCCGTGGCCGTCACCGTCCGAGTCGAAGAAGCTGCGGACGTAGACGTGATAGAGGATCGCGCCCTTCCACCAGGGATCAAGGCTTCGCATTCCGTTCTCCTCCCCCGTTGGGGGAGGGGGACCGCCCCGATCCGCCCTTAGCGGATCGTAATCCTAGAGGCGTCGGGTTGCAGCGCAACCCGGGGGCGGTGGAGGGGTTCACCCCATCCGCTGAGCCCGCCGGCAAGCACCCTCCACCACGCTTCGCGTGGTCCCCCTCCCCCAGCGGGGGAGGAGGGAGCTGTAGCGACTTAGACCTCGCTCGCGTCCGTGATGATCTTCGAGACGAGGCCGTAGGCCACGGCTTCCTCGGCGCTCATCCAGAAGTTCCGCTGGGTGTCCTTCACGACCTTCTCGAAGGTCTGGCCGGTTTCGCGGGCGATCAGGCGGTTCAACCGGTCCTGCATCTTGATGATCTCTTCCGCCTCGATCTCGATGTCCGAGGCCTGGCCGCGCACGCCGCCGGCGGGCTGATGCAGCAGGAAGCGGGTGTTCGGCAGGCAGACCCGGTTTTCCTTCAGCGCGCCCAGGAAGATGTGCGCGCCGGCGCTGGCCACCCAGCCCGTGCCGATCACCTTCACCTGCGCGCCGCAGAAGCGAATCATGTCGTGGATCGTGTCGCCGCTTTCGACGTGTCCGCCGGGCGAGTTGATGATCACGCGGATCGGCTTGTCGCTCTCGCTGGCCAGGGCGGTGAGTTGGGCGGTGACGCGCTCGGCCAGGCGCATGTCGATTTCGCCGAAGATCAGCACGGTGCGGCTCTTGAACAGCGCGTTCTGGACCGGCCCGGCGCTCATGGGCATGTCGGGGAGGCGGCCCTTGTCCTCGTCGTCGCCGTCTTCGTCGAGGTAGGAAATCCACTTCTGCATAGGTCGCGCCTTCAAGGTCGGAGTTCGTTCCCCTTGGAGTTATTGGTCCGGGGCGTGAACGGCAAGTGCGTACCGCAACTCCGGCGACGCTGCGACGCACTGACGACTGTTGAGGCGCCCCCGAAACTCCCCCGAACGTCGGCCGGGTTTCGATGGCCGCTCCCTTGAACCACGACGCCGCCACGCCATTCCTCAGGGGTGCCTCGTCCCATCCGCGTGAACCGTGAACTGCTGGCCCTGGCCGCCGCCTGGAGCGTGGTGGTCGAGCTTGCGCTCGCGGGCGCGCTGCTGATGCTGGCTATCGTGCGCTGGGCGCCGCCCGAGGATCTGCCGTGGACGCCTCTGACCCTGGACCAGCCGGTGGGCCTGTCGACCGGGTTCAAGTTCGCCGTGGCGGCGGCCGATCCGGCGCGATGCGAGGCGGTGCTGAGGGAGGGCGGTGTCGCGTTCCTCAGGGAGCCGGATCGCGAAGCGGGCGGCTGCTCTACCACCGGCGCCGTGCGACTGCAGAGCCCGGCGACCGCCCTGACTCCGGCCGGCCCTGTGATGAGCTGCGGGCAGGCGCTGGCGTACGCCTTCTGGACCCGCCACGCGTTGCAGCCCGCGGCGCGCGCTGAGCTGGGCGAGCGGGTCGCCCGGGTCGAGCACTACGGCACGTTCTCTTGCCGCAACGTGGCCGGCAGCACGAGGCGCAGCCAGCACGCCTACGCCAACGCCATCGACATCGCGGCCTTCCGCACGGCCTCGGGAAAGCGCGTGAGCGTGCTGCACGACTTTGACGATCCGGGGCCGAAGGGACGCTTCCTGCGCCGCGTGCGCGACGGGGCCTGCCCCTGGTACACGGCGGGGCTCAGCCCCGACTACAACGCGGCCCATAAGGACCACCTTCACCTCGACCGCGGGCCGTTCCGGGCCTGTCGCTAGTCTACCGCTTGGGACGGAACGCCAGCAGGACGTTGCCGTCGGCCTGGCCGAACATGCCGTAGCCCGAGCCCGCCAGCAGCAGCCCGTTGACGCCCACGATCGACACCGCGTCGAACGCGCCGCCCTTGGCCGGCACGCCGTTCAAGGTCTCGAACGGCCGCAGGGTGTCGTAGGTCCAGAGCTGCTCGCCGGTCTTGCCGTCCAGGGCGAAGAGGCGCCCGTCCAGGCTGCCCTGCATCACCGTCCCGTCGATGATCGTCGGCGCGCCCGAGAAGCCGTAGCTGCGCTCGCAGCGGGCCAGTTTCTTGCCCCGGTCGCCGGCGCAGTCGGCCTTGGCCGTGTAGTGCCACTTGAAGTCGCCGGTGTTGGCGTCGACCGCGTACATGCCGATCTGCAGCTTGGGGTCGAAGTCGGCCTGGCCCGGGATCGGCCGGCCCACGTTGGTGATGCCGGCGTAGACGAGGTCGTTCTCGAACGCGATGCCCCAGTGGATGCCGCCCATCGGGCCGCCCGAGCCGATGTCGCGCCGCCAGACCACCTTGCCGGTCTCGGGCTCCAGGGCCCACAGCGTCCCCGACTTCTGCCCGGCCAGCACCAGTTCGCGGCCGTTCTTCAGCTTGGCCAGCACGACGGAGGCGCCGAAGTCCACGTCGCGGAAGACCGTCTCCTTCACGCAGTTCAGCCGGTCGGGCCGCGGGTTCGGGCCGCAGCCGATGGTGAAGATGTCGTTGGCGGTGGCCTGCATGCTCCAGGCCTCGGTCCCGTCCTTCAGCCGGATGGCGATCAGGGCGTCGGTGTTGTGGTGGGCCGGCGGCGAGTTCGCCTCGCCCGTGCCGAAGTAGATCAGGCCGCGCTTTTCATCCACGACCGGCGAGTTCCAGATCGGCGCGCCCGACGGGCCCAGCAGCGGCTTGCCGTCGCCGCGGTCGGCCTTCACCGGCGTGGCGTCAGGCATAGTGTCGTAGCGCCACTGCTGGGCGCCGGTGGCCGGGTCCAGCGACAGGACCACGCCGTGGTTGGTGCAGCACTGCACCTTGTTGTCGCCGCCGACCGTGATCTCGAACTGGCTGACCGGAACGATGATGCGATCCTTCAGCACGCGCGGCGTGCCGGTGGTCATCGAGTAGGAATAGACCGCGACGTTCTTGGTCCAGAGCGGCTTGCCCGACTTCACGTCGACGACGTGGACCGTCGAATCCAGGCCCGAGAAGGCCAGCACCGCCCGACCATCCGCGATGACGCCGTACGCCGGACTGGTGCGCAGCGGCGCGCCGGAGGGCGTGTTGTAGACCCACTTCACGCAGGGCTTGGCCGGGTCGCTGACGTCGAAGGCGTAGAGGGCGCCGGCCTCGGCCACCGGCAGGAACACGTTCTTGCCGATCACCGCGGGCTGGGCGCGCATCATCGTCACGTCCGGGAAGCCGATCGCCCAGGCGAGGTCCAGCTTGCTCAGCTGGGCCCGCGTCAGGCCCGTCTGCTTGGCGCTCAGGGTGCGCGTGTTGCGGGCGTCGAATCCGAAGGTGGCGATGGTGGGCGCGGCCTTGGTGTCGACCGCCAGCCGGCCGCCCGTGCAGGCCATGGCCGTGGTCCAGGTCGGGGCCGGCTTCTTGGTCTTGCCGGTGAGATAGTTGATCAGCTGGCCGCGGGTCTCAGGCGTCAGGCTGGCCCCCTGCGCCTGCATCTTGCCCTGGGTCAGCGCGAACTCCAGCGTCTGGTAGCTCATGGCTTCCAGGTTGGCCTTCGACGGCGAGCGGGTCTCAACGGGGTTGTCGTGGCAGGCGGCGCAGAACTGGCGATAGACCGCCTGGCCGTCATGCGGCATCTGGCTGGCCATCTGCGCGGAGGCCTGGCCGGCGAACGCGGCGGCGACGGCGAATCCCACGGTCGCCCAAAGGCCTGCCGCCTGGCTGAACCACTTCATGACGCGTTCCCCCGAACTCGTGGGCGGCTCTGGAACGGCCGCCTCAGTTTCGAAGATACGGCATCTCGCGCCGGGGTCTATGTCTGGCTTGAAGCGTGACGCCCCGTGCGGCCGACGACCGGCCCGGCTTGACCTCGGGGCAGGCCGCATCGCAAATGGCGCAAACTCAAACAAACGTTTGGCCAGGTCGTCCTGGCCGGAAGGAGCGCCCGATGAGCCAAGTTCTGGAAGCCCCCAAGGTCAGCGCCCTGGGCCTCTTCGACCTCACGGGCAAGGTGGCGGTGATCACCGGCTCGTCGCGCGGCATCGGCCGCGCCATCGCCGAGCGCATGGCCCAGCAGGGCGCCAACGTGGTGATCAGCTCGCGCAAGGCCGGCCCCTGCGAAGAGGTCGCCGCGGGCATCAACGCCGCCGGCGGCGGCAAGGCCATCGCCGTCCCGGCCAACATCTCGAGCCAAGAAGACCTTCAGCGCCTGATGGACGAGACCCGCAAGGCGTTCGGCAAGATCGACATTCTGGTCTGCAACGCCGCCTCGAACCCCTTCTACGGCAGCCAGCTCGACATCAGCGACGACGCGTTCCGCAAGATCCTCGACAACAACATCATCGCCAACAACTGGATGATCAAAATAGTCGTCCCCGAGATGAAGGAACGCAAGGACGGCTCCATCATCATCGTCTCGTCGATCGGCGGCCTGCGCGGCTCGGAAGTGATCGGCGCCTACTGCATCTCCAAGGCCGCCGACATGCAGCTGGCCCGCAACCTCGCCAAGGAGCTGGGCCCCCACAACATCCGCGTGAACTGCGTGGCGCCGGGCCTGGTGAAGACCGATTTCGCCAAGGCGCTGTGGGACACTCCGGCCGGCGAGGAACGCGCCAGCTCGGGCACGCCGCTTCGCCGCCTGGGCGAGCCTGACGACCTGGCGGGCGCGGCCGTCTACCTCGCCTCGCGCGCCGGCGCCTGGACCACCGGCCAGACCCTGGTGGTCGACGGCGGCTCGACCTGCTGATCGAATTTCGCCCGGCGACGGCCGATGACCTGGCGCGGCTGACGGCGCTCAAGCTCCAGGCCCCCAGCTCGAGTGGATCGGAGCGCCGCGACCCCGCCCCCTGACCTTGCCCTTCCCACGCCGTGGGAAGGGGGGACCGCCTGCCGAGGCCGCAGGCCGAAGAGCGGGCGGTGGGAAGGGCAAACGGCCGGCAGGGCGGATTGTCCTTCCGCCTGAGGGCTCAGCAGATCAGCCGGCGCCGTCGTGGATGGGGCTCGCCCTCTCCACCCCCCGCGCTTCGGCGGGCGGTCCCCCTCTCCCACGGCGTGGGAAAAGCAGGGCGCCAGCCTGGCCGACGCCGCATGCGCCGCAGGCGCTGTCTCATTTGTCCACGAACCACACGAACCACACGAACGGAGACCCGCGTCTCGCCAGGGCCTGGAATGTCTTGAGCGTGTTCGTGTGGTACGTGGACAATCTGATCGGCGCTCATGCGCCACCCCCCGACGCCGCCTGGCTGGCCCCGCCCACCCGGGCGATCTGGGTGGCGCCGCTGCTCAAGGAGCTGATCCTCCACGTCGTGCAACTGGGCATGCTGGACGTGGACGACCTGGGCCACGCCCGCATCGAGGGCCTGCTGCTCGACCTCCTGGCCGACGCCCAGACCGTCCCCTTCCAGCTCCCGCTCCCCACCGACCCGCGCGCCCGCGCCTTCGCCGACCGCATCCTGGCCGACCCCGGCGCCGAAGCCGCCCTGGCCGCCCTCGCGAAAGCCGCCGGCGCCAGCCTGCGCACCCTCCAGCGCCTGTTTCTGGCGCAGACGTCCCTGTCGCTGGAAGCCTGGCGGGGGCGGGCGCGGATGCAGCAGGCGGTGGTGAGCCTGAGCAACGGCGCGCCGGTGACGGAGGCCGCTCTGGACGCGGGGTATCAGAGCGCCAGCGCCTTCATCGCGGCGTTCCAGAAGGCGTTTGGGGTGACGCCAGCGCGATGGCGGAGCGGGTGAGCGTCGGAAGTGAAAGGTTCGACCCCGTGCCAATGGCTGGCCTTCGACTACTGAGGCCTTGAAGCGATGGCGACGAACGCGACGGCGAGGGCGACCACGAGCACTTCGGCAATGATGGCCACGATCAGCAGGTTCGGATTGTCGGTGCGGCTTGCGATCTGAGGGATCGCGAACGTGGCAGATGCAAAGACCGCCCCGGGACCGAGCGTCGCAAACTTCGACCCGGAAGTGACGATCGGGACCATCATGGGCGAAGTGTCGCCCGGATGGTCCTTATGTTCAGAGGCGTTTTGATACCCAGCGGGAAGACGCGCCATTCGGGGTGTCCCAAAATCATATGCGTCTTTCCACCTACTGGGGGCCTCGGGGGGGGCAACGGGGATTCTTTTTCAACGCGCCCCGGAACGGTGGACCTGTTTGCGCTGATGTGGAGAACCTGTGGACAACGTCCGTCGAATTGGACGCGGCTTATATGGCGGCCGCCATTGTCCGAACCTGGGGGACGTCGGTTCAGCCGGTGACGGCGACGGCCGGCTTGGTCCAGATCTGGCGATAGATGGCCATCCATCGAAGCTGCTCAGGTCCATCTTAGCGCAGCGCCTTGATGACACGATCCGCCAAGCGGGCTCGATACTGACGCCGCATCAGCTCGGTGCCCGGTCGGAGGCGGTTTGGGTCTAAGACTGATTGTCAGGAATGGCTGCTGGTCGCCCTCCGAGGTAGGAACCGGCCAGGGCATTATCAGTTGAGTTTTAACCCCTCACGCCCTATGTTGAGGGCTCTACCGGCGGGCTCCGCGCGCGTTAGGACACCTGTCAGTCGGCGGTAAAACGCAGACAGGGGACGTCTCAAAGCGGGTGTGTTCGGCTAGCACAGGATGGGGGTTCGCACCCATCAGGCCGCCTACTTCTCTCCCTTCTTGTAGAGCAAGGTTCCCTGCGCCACGCGGTAGGGCAGCGCTGTGGTGACCGACCAATAGGTCTCCTTCCACGTGACGACGATGGTGAGATCGTAGCCACCCTTCTGCCAGACCAGCAGGGGTTTGCCGTCCTTCCCCTCCACGATGTGGGTCCAGTTCGACGCCACGTCGCAGATGAAGACTTGGACGTTCGGGAAGCCCAACTTCTGGATAGCGCGGACCCGATCTGGCTTGGCCTGAACGTGCTGGAGGCCGAAGCCCCAGTGCTCGGGGATGCCGTAGGGAAGGCGGATAGGTCCAGCGGCGACATTGGCGGCGGCGCCGGCCTCTTGGCTGATCTCGCCCAAGTCCAGAGACCCATCCGGCTTCGGCATGAGCACGTCGGCGTCCGGGTACTTCGACGCCATCCCGGCGGACTTCAAGGCGCTCTTGTTCATCCGCCGCTCCATTCGACCACAACTATAAAGGAGCCGCCACCGTCACGTCAACAGAAAAGAGATAGGAAGATAGCGCAATCCGATTTAGATAGCGTATCTTGCATTTTGGGGAACCAGAGCTATGATCTCGGTGGGTCGCAGAGAGGTTGCCATGTCCGACGATCAAGTCATTGATATAAGAGAGAAAAAAGATAGGAGCCCAAACTTTCCCTTCATCTCTCTCCCCAAGGCCGTGTCTCGGGCGGAGGCGATCAACACCGCTCATCGCCGTGAGGCGGCGCGGCTGTCGTCTGTCGGGACCACCTGGAACTACGGGGCCAAGAGTAGCGGTCTTCTCCAGACGGTCGCCGCCCTGAAGCAGTTCGGGCTTCTGGAGGACATGGGTAGCGGGGATGATCGCAAGGTCATGCTGACGGACCTTGCGCGCCGCATCCTGCTGGATACCCGCCCTGGTGCTAAAGAGCAGGCGCTGAAGGAGGCGGCCCGGCGACCCCGCCTTATCGCGGAGTATCTGTCGAGGTGGGTTCCTGACCGGCCCAGCGACAGCCATTGCATAAGCGAGCTTCACCTTGATCGGGGCTTCACTAGCGATGCTGCGCGCTCGTTCCTCCGGGTGTTCGATGAGACCGTGTCCTTCGCAAATCTGGCGGAGGATGATGGCGCTGGTGATAGCGCGGTTCCGCACGTGGCGTCTTCAGAGGAGGAGATTAGCACTTCTCCCCCCGAAAGTCGCCAGCTTGTTGTCGCGGCGGCCGCTCCCGCGCCTGTTGCGCTTCCCGTGGACGCAGAGAGGCCCTTCGCGCAGCGGTACAAGGTGACGGTGGAGGGGGATCAACTCACTATCAGCGCCGTGTTGAGGAGCCCGGCGGAGGTTGATCGGATCATCCGTATCCTCGAGGCGAACAAGGCGCTGCTGGAGGAAGACCTTATCGGATAGGGGTTCCTCGCCAAGGATGGCACTGCTAGACAGCGGCGCTACACGGGGGGCGAAATCTTCGTCTAAGCCGTTGATTTTCCTGCGTGGTCTTGGTCAAACTCCAGGAACAAGTTGGTGATTACGGCGCTGGCCGAGGGACGAATGTCCTGTTCCGGGCGCTGATCAAAGGTCCGGAAGTGGCGCATCGCCGTCCCATGCGTGGTCGTCATCGATCCTCGGCCCGGCTCCCTTCCCGCGCCTTCGCCAACCTCACCACCCCCTCATCCAGCGTCGCATCCCCCTTCGAGAAGCACAGCCGCGCGATGCTGGTGACCTTGTCCGCCTCGTAGAAGGCCGAGACCGGGATCGCCGCCACGCCGGCGTCCTTCACTGCGCGCAGGCAGAAGTCGCGGTCGGGTTCGGGGATCCCCGAGCCCGGCAGGTCGATGTTGAGGAAGTAGGTGCCGGCGCTGGGCAGGACGGCGAAGCCTTCGCGGCGGAGGCCCTCGGTGAGGCGGTCGCGGGCGCGTTCCAGGGTCCGCGGCATGTCGCGGAACCAGTCGTCCAGGTTCTGCAGCCCCCAGGCGACCGCGGCTTGAAGATTTGGGGCGGTGGTGAAGGTCAGGAACTGGTGGGTGCGGCTGAGCGCGTGGGTGAGGCCGGGCGCGGCGCAGAGGAAGCCCACCTTCCAGCCGGTGAGGCCGAACATCTTGCCGGCCGAGCCGATCTTCACCGTGCGCTCGCGCATGCCGGGATAGGCGATCAGCGGCCGGTGGCGGGCGCCCTCGAACACCACCTGCTCCCAGACCTCGTCGCAGACGGCGGTGACGTCGTGGGCCACGCAGAATTCGGCCAGCAGGGCCAAGTCCTCGTCGGGCAGGACCACGCCGGTGGGATTCACCGGGTTGTTCAGCACCACCAGTTTGGTGCGGGGCGTGAACGCCGCCTCCAGCATCGCGCGGTCGAAGCGCCAGTGCGGCGGCTTCAGGCTGACCAGCTTGGGCACGCCCCCCGCGCGGCGGATCATCGGCAGGTAGGCGTCGTAGAACGGCTGGAAGACGACCACCTCGTCGCCCGGCTCGATCAGGCCCAGGAAACAAGCGGCCAGGGCTTCGGTGGCGCCGGAGGTGACGGTGATCTCGCCGGACTCGAAGTCGAGCCCCTGGGTGCTGTTGTAGTGATCGGCCACCGCCTGGCGCAGCTCGGGTAGGCCGGCCATCGGCGGGTACTGGTTGTAGCCGTTCAGGACCAGGTCGGCGGCCTTGGCCCGCAGCGGCTCGGGGCCAGGGTCGTCCGGGAAACCCTGGCCCAGGTTGATCGCGCCCAGAGTGCGGGCCAGGCCCGACATCTCCTCGAAGACGGTGGTCGGGAGACTTGTGAAAATCGCATTCGCCATTAGCTCGACATTGGCGGCAGTCTGGGCCGGCGGGAAGGGGAGGTCGCCATGCAGATCGTGGATTTCGAGCCGGCGCACGCCGAGGCGTTCCGCACGCTGAACGAGGCGTGGATCTCGAAATACTTCGCGCTGGAGCCCAAGGACCGCGAAGTGCTGGGCGACCCGCAGGGCAAGATCATCGCCAAGGGCGGGGCGGTGTTCATGGCCCTGCACGACGGCGAGCCGGTGGGCTGCGTGGCCCTGATGAAGATGGACGACGGCGGCTACGAGGTGGCCAAGATGACGGTGTCCGAGACCCTGCGCGGCTCGGGCCTGGGGCGCCTCCTGATGCAGCGCTGCATCGACGCCGGCGCCGAGCTGGGCGCCACGCGGCTGTACCTCGAGACCAACTCGACGCTGGGCCCGGCCCTGGGCCTCTACCGCGCCATGGGCTTCAAAGACCTCGCCCCCACCGACACCCCCTACGCCCGCGCCGATGTGTTCATGGAGCGGGTGTACTAGCGGCCTTTCCACCCTCCTCACCCGTAGGGGGAGGGGGACCGCCCGAAGGGTGGTGGAGGGGGAGCGATCCCCGGAGCTCCGAGCTTGAGGCGTTCCCCCTCCACCATGCTGCGCATGGTCCCCCTCCCCCTACGGGTGAGGACGGAGACCGTCGGCGGCTAGAACCTCGCCTGCGTCGCGTAGAGCCTCGCGTAGGCTCCCTTCGCCGCCATCAGGTCGTCGTGGCGGCCCTGTTCGGCGACGCCGGCTTCCGTCAGCACCACGATCCGGTCGGCGCCCCGCACCGTCGACAGGCGGTGGGCGATGACCAGGGTGGTGCGGGACCGCGCCAGCTCTCCCAAGGCCTGCTGGACGGCGCGCTCGCTCTCGTTGTCGAGGGCGCTGGTGGCCTCGTCGAAGATCAGGATCGGCGGGTCCTTCAGGAAGGCCCGCGCGATGGTCAGCCGCTGTTTCTGGCCGCCCGACAGCCGCACGCCGCGCTCACCGATGTCGGTGTCGTAGCCTTGCGGCAGGCCCATGATGAAGTCGTGCGCGCAGGCCCGGCGGGCCGCGTCCTCCACCTCGGCCACGGTGGCGTCGGGACGGCCGTAGCGCAGGTTCTCCAGCACGCTGCCCGCGAACAGGTAGACGTCCTGCTGCACCACCCCGATGTTGCGCCGGAGCGAGGCCAGCGTGACGTCGCGCACGTCGTGCCCGTCCACCCGGATCGACCCCGACGTGGCCTCGTAGAAGCGTGGGATCAGCGCGCACAGCGTGCTCTTGCCCACCCCCGAGGCGCCCACCAGGGCCACGAACTCGCCCGCCTTCACCTCCAGCGAGACGCCGTCCAACACGGGCGGGCCGCCGGGCCGGTAGGCGAAGGTGACGTCCTTCAGGCTGAGGTCGCCCTTCACCCGGCCCAGCGGGCGGGCGTGAGGCGCGTCCTCGACGTCGGGCGCGGTGTCCAGCACCTCGGCCACGCGGACGAAGCCGGTGTAGCCCAGCTGCCAGAGCCGCACGAAGTTCACCGCTCGTCGGATCGGATCGATCAGCACGGCCACGCAGAGCAGGAAGGTCAGGAGGTCGGCCACCCCCATCGCCCCCTGCGCCACGCGAACGGCGCCCACGACGATCACCGCCAGGGTCACGGCCTGCGCGAAGGTGGTCATGCCCACGTCGAACCAGGCCTCGGCGCGGTAGCCCTCGCGGCGGATGTCGAGAAGCCGCTCGTTCTCGGCGGCGAACCGCCGGGCCTCCGCCGCTTCGCCGCCAAACGCCTTCACCACGCGAATGCCGGCCAGGGCGTCTTCGACGCGGGCGTTGATGGCGCCGATCTGCTCGCGGCCGTCGGCCAGGGTGGCGTTCATGCGCTGGTTGAAGTGAAAGGCGTAGGCCGCCGCGACGGGGAAGGCGGCCAGGATCGCGAAGGTCAGCGAAGGCTCGATCCACGCCAGGATCACCGCCGCGCCCACGAATTTCAGCGTGGCGATGGCCAGGTCCTCAGGTCCGTGGTGGCAGAGCTCGCCGATGTAGAAGAGATCGTGGGTGATCCGGCTCATCAGCTGGCCGGTCCGCTCGCGGTCGTAGAAGCTGAACGAGAGCGTCTGCAGGTGCTCGAACAGCTCCTGGCGCATGCGGCTCTCGATCTTCGCGCCCATCATGTGGCCCTGGTAGTCCACGAAGAGCGTGCCCAGGGCCTGGGCGGCCACGAGGGCCAGCATGACGCCGCCCATGGCGAGGATGG
The DNA here is from genome assembly GCF_965284355.1 of Phenylobacterium sp. NCBI lineage: Bacteria > Pseudomonadati > Pseudomonadota > Alphaproteobacteria > Caulobacterales > Caulobacteraceae > Phenylobacterium > Phenylobacterium sp. The sequence goes on from NZ_OZ260078.1 coordinate 3,119,895, forward strand.
CCGTCATCGCCTCGGGCCCGCCCTCGGTCAGGCGGCGGGTGATCCAGCTGGCGCAGACGGGCAGGGCCAGCGCCGTGGCGGCGATCGCCATGGCGCAGGCGACATCGGCCGCCAGCATCGGCAGGTGCGGGCGGTAGTAGCTGATGAATTTGCGGAGCCGCCGGTGGCCCGGCGGAAGGCGGGACGGGGCGCTACGGTCGGATTGCGCCGGCGCCTCGGAGATGCGTGAAAGCATGCGTTGTCATGTCCTGGTGACAGGGAAGGGCTCCTCTGGGGGACATGAACGTCTGCATCGCGCGCTCCTGTGGGGGCGGTTCGTGGTGCTGCGAGGATGACGCCAATCCCGCCGCGGGCGCAACGGCATTGTTCACGCGGCCGTGATCACATTGCCTAGTTGCGAATGACTCGCAACAGCAATAGGGTCGAGCCATGCCTCACCTCCATTCCCACGAACCCCAACTCGGCGACGCCCTGTTCCACGGCGAGCGGCTCCTGGTGCGCACCGTCCGCCTGCTGGCGCTGACCACGCCCTGCCACGGCCTGCAGGCCCACTTCGAGGCGGCCTGCGGCTGCGCGGGCGAGGCGGCCTACCGGATGCTGGAGGCCTTCGTGCAGCAGATGGCGGCGAAGGGGCGCCGGCGCGTGCGCCTGTCGATCCCCGCCGACCCCAGGCTCACCGACGACGAGGCCCTGATCCTCGACGTCTTCGGCTGCGCCCAGGCCGGCGACTTCCGCTCGGTGGACGAGCGGCTGCGGGGGCTGCTGGACGTCCAGGCGCCGTTCGCCATGGGCGCCGCCGCCTGCATGGTCGCCGAGACCCTGGCGATGAACGGCCTGATGCTCCGGCCCCGCCCGACGCCGGATCAGGCCATCCCGTGTCCGGGCGAGACGATCATCTTCCCGATGGCGGCGGAGTAGCTACCGCCGGTCCTTCGCCAGCCGCAGGATCGCGCCGTTGCGGTCGTCGGCGACCCAGATCGCGCCGTCGGCGCCGACGGCCATCCCGACCGGCGCGCCCGCTGGCCGCTTGCCCTTCACAGCGCCCCAGCCGGGGGTCAGGTCGCGGGGCTTCTGGCCGGCCTTGGGCAGGCCCTTGTCGTCGAGTTCGATCGCCAGGATCCGCGAGCCGGTCGGGCGGTAGCCATGCAGCGTGACCAGCAGCCGGCCCGACAGCTCCGGGAACATGGCGCCCCGGTACTCCAGCAGGTCCAGTGGGGCGGCGTGCGGCGGCAGGTTCATGGCGGGCTTGCGGTAAGGCGCGCAGGTCACCTTCTGCGCCTTCCAGGCGGGCGCGGTCTCGTTCATCGCCACGCAGTAGGGCCAGCCGTAGTGGGCGCCGTATTCGATGACGTTCAGCTCCTCGGGCGGCCAGTTGGCCTGGGGCACGTCGATGCTGTTCTCGGCCTGCAGGATCGTGCCCGCCCGCGTCCGCACCAGGGCCAGCGAGTTGCGCAGACCGCGCGCATGGACGGTGGGCTGGTCGGCCCACTTGCCTGGCCCGGTCGGCGCGAACCGCCAGATCGCTGCCTGCCGTACGGCCTCCAGACAGGGCTCCCCGCCAGGTTTGGTGGGCGGACACTGGTCCGACGGCGCCCCCACGTTGACCAGGAACGCGCCGTCGGCGGCCCAGATGAAAGCCGACAGCGGATGCCGGTTCTCGTGCAGGCGGTTGTCGGGCAAGCCGGTGATCACGGGCGTCAGCGTGGCCTGCGGGTCGGCGGCGTCGGGATCGAACCGGCTGATCCGGCTCATCTCGCCCACATAGACCCCGCCGTCCGGTCCGACCGCCAGGGTGTGCGGCATGTCCAGCTTGCGCAGAACTGGCCTGATGATCGGCGGGCCGCCGGGCCTCGGCGTCACTCGCCACACCGCGCCCCGGCCCGTCGTCCAGGCGCCCAGGTCGGACACGAGGAGATCGCCGTCGGGTAGGACCAGCAGGCCGCGCGGCATCCGGATCGTGCGCTTCGAGAGCGGCAGGCCCGTGGACGGCGGCGCCAGCGCCAGGCCGACGCAGAGGCCGGGCGCGGTCTCGATCGCCGCGCGCGGATAGCCGTCGCAGGTCCCGCTGCGCGCATAGCCCCATTGCGGGACCGCCTGGGCCTGCGCTGCGCCGCCGATCAGCGCGAGCGCGAGCGCCGCGAAGAGCCGGCGCACTTAGTGCTGCGTGGCCAGGACCACGCCCAGCAGGATGGCGGTCCAGTGGGCGGCGGCGGCGGCCACCACGTGGCCATGCCAGATCGCGCGGGAGAACTTCAGCCGCTTGTTCACGTAGAAGATCACGCCGGTGGAGTAGAGCACGCCGCCGGTGACCAGCAGCGCCATCGCGTACCAGGCCAGGGTGTCGATCATCGGCTTCAGCGCCACGACCACCAGCCAGCCAAGCACCAGGTAGACGGCCACCCAGAACTTCCGGTCGATCCCGACCAGGAACAGCTTGCCCAGCGCGCCCAGGCTGGCGATCGCCCAGACCGCCGCCGTCATGCCCCAGCCCCACGCGCCGGGCAGGTTGATCGTGAAGGGTGTGTAGGATCCCGCGATCATCAGGAAGATGCCGGCATGGTCCAGTCGCCGCAGGATGGGCCGGTACTGGGGCCTGGCGAAGTTATAGGCCGTCGAGAACGCCAGCATGCACAGTACGCCGACGGCGTAGATCGAGACCCCGACCACCTGGCTGATCGACCCGTTCAGCACAGCCAGCGTCAGCAGTACGATCCCGCCCACCAGCGCCAGGGTCAGGCCCATGACGTGCACCACCAGGTCGGCGCACTTGGCCGCCGGAGTCGGATAGTGACGCGGCGGATAGGGCTTGGCGGGCAGGGAGGACGGGGCGGTCAGGCTCATGGGTCTCTTCGTACCATCGCCAATGCGACGACCATAAGGCGATTCAACCGCTGACGCGTGCGAGCACCGTCTGCACCGCCGGCCGGGCGTTCATTCGTGCCGTGTGGTCGGCCAGCCGGGGGTAGTCGGCCCAGTCCAGCCCGTCGCGGGAGATCCATCCGGCGACCACGTACAGATAGGGGTCGCAGACGCTGTACGCCTCGCCCAGCACCCAGGGGCCCTTGAACAGCGTGGTGTCGATCAGCCGCAGCGCCGCGCCGAACACCTCGGGCGCCTTGCGCCGCATCTCGGCGATCGCCGCCTCGTCGTCGGCCCAGCGATTGCCGCGCACGCGGTGGGCCGCCGCCGGATGCACCCAGGAGCAGAGGTAGCTCAGGAAAGACTCGGCCTGCGCCAGCGCAAAAGCGTCGTCGGCGCCGGGCGCCAGGCCGGCCGCCGGATGGGTTCGCGCGATGTAGCCCAGGATGGCCGGAACCTCGGTGATGATCCCCCGATCCGTTTCCAGGGACGGCACCCGGGACTTCGGATTGATGGCCAGGTAGGCGTCGCCGCGCTGCTCGTTCTCGGCGAAGTTGAGCCTCACCGCCTCGTAGTCGGCGCCGGCTTCCTCCAGCGCGATCTCGCAGGCCAGGCCGATGGTCGCCCTGGCGGTGTAGAGCTTGAGCATACGATGTCTCCCCTTCGACGGCCGATCTGGCCCGGGGAAGCGATCCCCGCAAGGGCCTGGCGATTGAATGCGGCGGCAAAACCGGGTGGTATCCGGCCCAACGAGGGGGACACGCCTTGACCGCAGAGGTCGCTGACAACGCCGACGCCCAGGCGGCGCCGGAGCCGAACCGGCTGCGCTCGATCCTGGCCGGGTCGGCGGGCAACCTGGTCGAGAGCTTCGACTGGTTCGTCTACGCCGCGTTCGGCCTCTACTTCTCCAGCGTCTTCTTCCCGGCGGGCGACCGCACCACCCAGCTGCTCAGCACCGCCGCGGTGTTCGGGGTGGGCTTCCTGGCCCGGCCATTGGGGGCCTGGCTCATGGGCCTCTACGGCGACCGGGTGGGGCGCAAGGCCGCGATGGTCGCCTCGGTCAGCCTCATGTGCGTGGGCTCGCTGTTGATCGCCATCTGTCCCGGCGAGGCCCAGATCGGCGTGGCCGCGCCCGCGGTGCTGGTGTTCGCGCGGATCCTGCAGGGCGTCAGCATGGGCGGCGAGTACGGGGCCAGCGCCACCTACCTCTCCGAGATGGCCAGCCGGAAGAACCGCGGCTTCTGGTCCGGGATCTTCTACTCGACCCTGATCGCGGGCCAGCTCATGGCCATGGGCGTGCTGCTGGCGCTCACCACGCTGCTCTCCCCGGAAGACATGCAGGCCTGGGGCTGGCGGATCGCGTTCTTCATCGGCGGCGGCCTGGCGATCGCGGTCTTCTGGCTGCGGCGCGGCATGGACGAAACGCCGTCGTTCCACGCCCGCACCGGACCCAAGGCCACGACCTGGGGCCTGATCGCCAGCCACCCGAAGGAAAGCCTGACCGTCATCGGCCTCACCGCCGGCGGAACGCTCGCCTATTACACCTACACGACCTACATCCAGAAGTTCCTGGTCAACACCTCGGGCTTCACCAAGGACCAGGCGAACCTGATCCTGGCCGGCGGGCTGGCGGTGTTCATGGTGATCAATCCGCTGATCGGGGCGCTGTCCGACCGGGTCGGCCGTCGCGCGATCCTGCTCACGTTCGGCGTCCTGGGCGCGGGCCTGACCTGGCCGATCCTCTCGACGCTGGCCGCCACACGGGATGTCGGGACCGCCTTCCTGCTGGTCTGCGGCTCGCTGCTGATCGTGGCCTGCTACTCGTCGGTGAACGCGGTGGTGAAGGCCGAGCTGTTCCCGACCGCCACGCGGGCCCTGGGCGTGGCGCTGCCCTATTCGCTGGCCAACGCGGCGTTCGGCGGCACGGCCGAGTACGTGGCGCTGGCGTTCAAGCAGGCCGGGAACGAGACCCACTTCTTCACCTACGTGACAGCGATCATCGGCGGCTCGCTGCTGGTCTACCTCCTGATGCGAGACACCCGCCGCCACAGCCGGATCGCGGAGGACTGATGGCCGACCTCCGCGCCGAGCTGGTCGCGCGGATCGCCGAGCGGGCGGCGGGTCAGCCCGTGTTCCTGCTGGGGATCGCGGGCGGCGTGGCGGCAGGCAAGAGCACCTTGGCGCGCACCCTCGCCGACGGGCTGGAGGCGGCGGACCTGTCGGTCCAGATCGTCGCCACCGACGGTTTCCTCAAGCCCAACGCCGTCCTCGAGGCCGCGGGCCTCGGCATGAAGAAGGGCTTTCCCGAGACCTACGACAGCGAGGCGCTGCACGCCTTCCTGGACGCCCTCGCGGCAGGCCTTCGGGCCGAGATCCCGGTCTACAGCCACGTGACCTATGACATCCTGCCCGGCGAGACGCGGCCCGTCGAAGCGTCGGGCGTGGTGATCGTGGAGGGTATCAACGTGCTGCAGACGGCCGAGGCTCGCGCCCGGTTCGCGCTGTCGCTCTACGTCGACGCCGATCCCGTCGACGCTAAGAGCTGGTACCTGGCCCGGTTGCACGGGATCATCGCCGCCGATCCCGACAGCTTCTTCGCCAGGCTGGACGCCGAGCGCCGCGACGCCATGTTCGAGGCGGCGTGGACCCACCTCAACCTGGTCAATCTGCACGAACACATCGCGCCGACGATGGCGTTCGCGGATGTGGTGGTGCTGAAGGGGTCTGATCACGCCGTCCAAGGCCTTCGATGGCGATGATGCCGGCGGAGGCGCGCGGGCCATCTCACCGGCGGCGGCGCGGGACCGGCGCCCGATCTGACGTTTCGCTGCTATTCTCGCGTGCGCTGATGGAGCGTATCGCCCGTCGGGAGAATCGGAGCGCTTGACAGTTATCGCGGTGTTAACTTCACCGTAGGCTCGCGGACGTCGCACGCCAGGGTGGGGGTTGAGCTTTGATCAAATGGGCGAAGTATGCCGCGGTCTCGGCCGCGATGGTTCTGGGGTCAGCGGCGACCGCGCACGCCGCGATCGCAACATTTTTGTTCTCCGACGAGACCGGACGCAACGTCCGAGGCACCCTGTTGATCAAGGATTACGTGCCGTTCGGTGGCACGCTCCTCTCGTGGAAATACTACAACGACGATGTTCTGTTTTACGAAGTCGGCGCGTCCGATGTGACGACGTTCAGCCACGACTTCGACTTCACCGACGACATCGGCACCGTCCAAAACAATATCGTAACAATCGGATCGGCGACCTCGCTCTTCCAGACGGGCCTTGAAGACCCCCTCGGCGGCGTCGCGCGACTCTGGAACCTCAGCCTATTCCCAGTCTGTCCGGATGATGGCACCGGCTGCGGAGGCGGTGATGGGCCCCAGGTCGATAACAGCCCGCCCTTCACGTACTCGTGGCGCCTGTCCTCACTGCGCGCCGGCGGTGTGCCCGAGCCTGCGACGTGGGCGCTGATGATCGGCGGCTTCGGCTTGGCCGGAATGCATCTGCGCGCCCGACGCCGAAAGACGGCGTGAGCTCCGCGGTGTGACCGACCAAACTAAGGGTGAAGGCGTCGGGCGTTCGTACCGCGCCTTCATCAGCTATAGCCACGCTGACACCGCGACGGTGCGTTGGTTGCATCGGGCGATCGAGACATTCCGTATTCCCTCAAGAATCGTTGGCCAGCAGACGCCGCTGGGACCTGCGCCGCGTCGCCTGATCCCGTTGTTCCGAGACCGCGACGAGTTGCCGGCGTCCGGAGACCTCGGGCACGAATTGCGCACCGCCCTCTCGCGATCCCTTCGACTGATCGTTGTCTGCTCGCCCCGCTCGGCGCGCTCGCAGTGGGTCAATGAAGAGGTTCTGACCTTCAAGCGCATGCATGGGGAGGCCGGGGTGCTGGCCCTGATCATCGCCGGCGACCCTGGAGCCACCGAGCGAGGCAAGCCGGATGAAGAGTGCTTCCCGCCGGCAGTGCGGTACCGGCTCGGCCCCGACAACGAACTGAGTAGCGAGCCCGCCCATCCGATCGCGGCTGACCTGCGCCAGGAAGGCGACGGCCGGCGGGGCGCCTTGCTGAAACTCATTGCCGGCCTTGCGGCGGTGCCCCTCGATCAACTGGTCCAGAGGGAAGCCCAGCGCAGGGTCCGGCGCGCGGGCATGCTTGTCGCCGGCTCCATGGCGGGGATGGCGATCACAGGCGCCCTGGCGTTCGAGGCCAATCGTCAGCGGTTGCTGGCCGAGCGTGAGAGCGCGGCGGCGCGGGCGGCCTCCAGCTTCCTGATCGGCACCTTCTCGATCTCCAACCCGGCGACGGAGAACCCGCGCACGATTACGGCGCTGTCGATCCTTAAGAACAGCGCTGAACGCGCCTCCCTGGAGCTCAGCGATCAACCGGACATAAGGCTGCGGCTGCTGGGCACTGTGGGCGAGGCGTATGTGAATCTGGGCCTGTTCGATGAAGCGCGAAACGCGCTGGAGCCGGCGGTTGCTCTCGCGCGTACCCGCGGTTCTGAGGGCGCTCCCGTTCTGCAGACGCTCGCCTCGGCCTATCGCAACAAGGGCGACTTCACGGCGAGCCTGAACACGATCACGCAGGCCGAGACGCTACTCGGCCCGAACTTGGACGAGCATTCGGAGACGCGCGGCGATCTTGCTCAGACGCGCGCTCAGGTGGAGCAGTCGATGACCAACTACAGCGCGGCCGAAAAGGCCTTTCAGTCCGCGCTGGCGCACTATGCCAAGGCCAAGGACGTCAAGCCCAGGAAACTCGCCCGCATCTACCTCAACTACGGACTGACCCTCTCGAGCATGGGACAGGACGAACGGGCCCGCGAGGCTCTCCTGAAAGGCCTGGAGCTGGCGCGGCGAGCGACCGGGCCGAAGAGTCGGATGACCGGTCAGGCGCTGTCTGTCCTGGCGTTCAACGAACGCGAGGCGGGTCGGTACACCGAAGGCAAGGCTCACATCGACGAGGCGATCTCGATCCTCGGAGGCGTCCTGGACGCCGACAATCCGATCATTGCCGATGCCCTGTCACAGCGGGGCCAGATCCTCTACGCCCAAGGGCAACCCGCACTGGCGATCAAGGACTTCGACCGTGCGATCGCCATTCTGAAGCAAGCCTATGGCGGACCACACTTCAAGATCGGCTCGATCCAGGGCTACCTCGCACTGGCCCAGTCCCAGCTTGGCGACACGGCTTCGGCGCTCCGGAGCCTCGATGAGTCGAAACGCAATTACGACGCCCACTACAAGAAGCTGCACGTCAACCATGGGGACCTGATGGTCCAGCGTGCGCAGGTGCTCGCCCGCGCGGGCCGGCAGAAGGAGGCCCGCGCGGATTGCGCCGAAGGGCTGGCCCTGATGCGACGGCTGGAGGCTGACGAGGCGTTCTATCAGACAGCCGCAGGCGTCTGCGCCAAGATATGATGCCGCCCTCCGTTGAGCGCCCCGCGGGCTGAGGCCTACTCGTCCTTGACGCGCTTCTTGCGGAAGGAGGGGTTCAGGACCTTCTTCCGCAGGCGGATGGACTTGGGCGTCACTTCGACCAGTTCGTCCTCCTCGATGTAGGCGATGGCCTGTTCGAGGGTGAGGCGACGCGGCGGGGTGAGGCGGACGGCCTCGTCCTTGCCCGAGGCGCGGACGTTGGTCAGCTGCTTGGCCTTCATCGGATTGACGTCGAGATCGTCCGAGCGGCTGTTCTCGCCGATGATCATGCCCTGGTAGGTCTTCTCGCCGGCGCCCACGAACATGGTGCCGCGCTCTTCCAGGTTCCACAGGGCGTAGGCCGCCGTTTCGCCGTCGGAGTTGGAGACCAGCACGCCCTTGCGGCCGGCGTCGATGGCGCCCTTGTAGGGCTCGTAGTGGCTGAACACGCGGTTCAGAACGCCCGAGCCGCGGGTGTCGGTCAGGAACTCGCCCTGGTAGCCGATCAACGAGCGCGACGGGCTCATCAGGCTGATGCGGGTCTTGCCGGCGCCCGACGGGCCCATGTCCTTCAGTTCGGCCTTACGGGCCGACAGCTTCTCGATGACGATGCCGGTGAACTCGTCGTCGACGTCGATCATCACGTCCTCGATCGGCTCGAGGCGCTCGCCGGTCTCGGGATCGGTCTGGAACACCACGCGCGGACGGCTGATGGAGACTTCGAAGCCCTCGCGGCGCATGCCCTCGATCAGCACGCCCAGCTGCAGTTCGCCACGGCCGGCGACCTCGTAGGCGTCCTTCTCGGACGTCTCGGTGACGCGGATGGCGACGTTCGACTCGGCTTCCTTGATCAGGCGCGCGGCGATGACGCGGCTCTGCACCTTGTCGCCCTCGCGGCCGGCCAGGGGGCTGTCGTTGACCGAGACGGTCATCGAGATGGTCGGCGGGTCGATCGGCTGGGCGGGCAGCGCCTCGGTGACTTCCATGGCGCACAGGGTGTCGGCCACAGTCGCCTTCGACAGGCCCGCGATGGCGACGATGTCGCCGGCTTCGGCGTCCTCGATCGGCTGGCGCTTCAGGCCGCGGAAGGCCAGCACCTTGGTGATGCGGCCGCGCTCGATTTCCTTGCCGTCCAGCGACAGGGCGTGGATCGGCATCCCGGGCACGGCCTTGCCCGACTGGATGCGCCCGGTCAGCAGGCGGCCGAGGAACGGGTCGTTCTCGATCAGAACCGAGAGGATCTGGAACGGCTTGTCCTTGTTTTCGACGACCTTCGGCTCGGGCACGTGCTTGACGATCAGGTCGAACAGCGGGCCCAGGTTGTCGTTGGGCTTGGCCAGATCCATCGTGGCCCAGCCGTTCTTGCCCGACGCATAGATGTGCGGGAAGTCCAGCTGCTCGTCGGTCGCGCCCATGGCGGCGAACAGGTCGAAGGCGTCGTTCAGGACGCGGTCGGGGTCGGCGTGCGGCCGGTCCACCTTGTTCAGGCAGAGGATGGGGCGCAGGCCCATCTTCAGCGCCTTGCCCAGCACGAACTTGGTCTGGGGCATGACGCCTTCTTCGGCGTCCACCAGGATGACGCAGCCGTCCACCATCCCCAGGATCCGCTCGACCTCGCCGCCGAAGTCGGCGTGGCCGGGGGTGTCGATGATGTTGATGCGGGTTTCGCCCGCCTCGCCGTTCCAAAGCACCGAGGTGCACTTGGCCAGGATGGTGATCCCGCGCTCGCGCTCCTGATCGTTGGAATCCATGGCGCGTTCGACCGTCGCTTCGTTCGCGCGGAAGACGCCCGACTGGGCGAGAAGCTGGTCGACGAGCGTGGTCTTGCCGTGGTCGACGTGGGCGATGATGGCGATGTTACGGAGCGACATGGGTCGGACGGGTTCTTTCGAAAGGCGCGCGCTTGTACGGGAAGCCGGGCCACACCGCTAGGGCGTTGTGCGGCGCACATAACGCAGAGAGACGTTGACGTAACGCGATATCCTGATTTTATTGAAAAAACAGTCACGCCCTAAAGGTGCGACACAAAAGTTTCTGTCGTCGCCTTGCGATTTTGTGCGTTGCACCCTAGCTTAGGCGTACGAGGCGCTCTGGCGCCTCCGCCCTTGCTGGGCGTTTCCTCCCTGAAAACTGCCGCGCCCGATGGCGCGGCTTTTTTTTGGCCTGCGCGCCTCTATGCCTTCGCAAAGCGCTCGGCCGAGCGCGCCTTCGCCTTTGCGGCTTCGACCTCGCGGTCGCGTGGCGCAGCCGTGGTCTCCAGGTCATGCATCAGCTGGTGTCCGGCATGGAAGACCGCCGCGACCGCTGCGTCGAACGCCGCCTTGTTGGCCTTGGACGGCGTGTTGAAGCCCGAGATCTTGCGGACGAACTGCAGCGCCGCCGCCCGGATCTCGTCGTCGGTGGCCGGCGGCTCGAAGTTGAACAGGGTCTTGATGTTACGGCACATCGCAGGGGCTCCGGGTGGTCCTGGGTCCAGCCCATCACAGGTTGCGAACCGGCTCAATCCGGCAACGGCACGCCCTACGACGCCTTCAGGGCGCTCCAGTCGGCGGCGGCAAGACCTTGGATCAGCTGGTCCAGGTGGCGCTGCAGGCGTTCGAAGCCGGACGTGGGCGTCAGCGTCGCCTCGTCGAGGTAGAGCGCCCGGTTCATCTCGATCTGCAGCGCATGAACGCGGCGCGCGGGCTGGCCGTAGTGCTCGGTGGTGTAGCCGCCGGCGTAGGGGGTGTTGCGTGTGACCCGGTAGCCCAGGGCCTCCAGTTCGCGCTCGACGCGGGTGGGCAGCACGCCGGCGCAGGCCGCACCGAAGCGATCGCCCAGCACGATGTCGGCCGGCCGATCACGCGCGCCCGCCCGCGCCGCAGCCGAGGGCATGGAGTGCCAGTCCACCAGGATCGCGAAGCCATGGGCCGCCTGGGCCTCGTCGATCAGCCCCCTAAGGGCGGCGTGGTAGGGCGTGTGGGCGCCGTCGATCCGCAGCTTCGCCTCGGCGAAGGTGAGCTTGCGCCGATAGATCTCCTGGCCCTCCGACACCACGCGGGCGATGGCGCCCAGCCCCGCGGCCACCCGCGCCGTGCGCGAGCGCGCGAACGCCGGCAGTTCGTCGGCGAACATCGACGGGTCCAGCTCGAAGGGCTCGCGGTTGAGGTCGATATAGGCGCGGGCGAATCCGGCCGTGATCATCGCGGCGCCATGGCCAGGTGCGCTGGCGATCAGGTCGTCGACGAAGGCGTCCTCGGACCGGCGGATCGACACCGCGTCCAGAGCGGCGGCCGACATCATGTCTTCTGGGTACAGCCGGCCCGAGTGGGGCGAGGCGAACACCAGCGGGGTCGGCGGGGCGTCCGCCGGGCCGGCGCGGCGGATCTCGAACGCCGCAACAACAGCTTCGCCCTCGGCACTGGAGGGCTCTGCGCCGGGTTTGGGCGGCATGGCGTTCATGGGCTCATACAATGCTTTGTGCGACCCCAGCGTCAAACCGCCTTCATGGCGCGTTTACGGTTCGCTAGGTATTGTAGCCGATCTAGCCCGGTAGCATCGCCATGTCCCGAATCCTCCTCGCCGAAGACGACGACAGCCTGCGTGGCTTCCTGGCCCGCGCCCTGGAGCGCGCCGGCCATGACGTCACCGCGTGCGCCGATGGCGAAGAAGCGGTCACCCATCTGGACCAGCCGTGGGACCTGCTGCTCACCGACATCGTGATGCCCGGTCTCGACGGCATCGAAGTCGCCCGCCAGGCGGCGTCGAAGCATCCGGGGCTGCGGATCATGTTCATCACCGGCTTCGCCGCTGTGGCGCTGGCCGCCGGCGACAAGGCTCCGGCCGGCTCCAAGGTGCTGAGCAAGCCCATCCACCTGCGCGAGATCGTCTCCGAGGTGGAACGGATGATCGCCGCCTAGCGGAAAAGGTCGCATCGGCCCCGCTTGCTAAGCACGGGGTCGATCTGTATATCCCCGCCTTCCCGAAGGTACGGACGTGTAGCTCAGCGGGAGAGCACCTCGTTGACATCGAGGGGGTCACAGGTTCAATCCCTGTCACGTCCACCATCGTTTCTTCAGAAATTTCAAAGCCTTCGACCCGCGATGCGGGCCCTACGCGCGCGTCGCCGCCAGGCTGGCCATGACGGCGGCCCGGACCAGGGCGTCGAGGCTCATAGGCGGCGGCTCGGCGCGGGCGACGTGGGGGCGGACGGCGGCGTAGGCGATGTCGATGACGGCGAAACGCGCTGCGCGACGCAGGTCGGGCGTGTCTTCGCCGAACAGCCGCCGGGTGATCGTCGCCAGGCCGGTCTCGACGTCCGCGCCCATCCGGCCCGCTTCCGCCGCCATGTCGGCGGGCCAGCCACCGCCCACGAACTCTTCGCGCCGGTGCAGCAGCGCGATTCGGGCGCCCGCCGGGTCTGCGCGCACCCAGGCTAAAGTGAACAGCGCGGCGTCGAGCGCCGCCATGTCGGGATCAGGGTGTTCGAGGGCGGCCTGTACGCCCGCCTGGAAGCGGCCGATGCGCTCCAGCCACAGGCGGCCCAGCAACTCATCGCGGGACCGGAAGCGGTGGTAGATCGACCCTGACGGGGCACCCAAGGCCTGGGCGATCGCGCCGATGGTGGCGGCCGGCGCGCCCTGAGTGGCGACGATCCGCGCTGTGGCGTCGAGGATCTGGCGTTCGTCGAACTTCGCGGGGCGTGGCATGTATAATAGATAATAGACTCGATAATCTAAAACAACTACGAGTCCGGGCCGAACCCATGCGGAGGCCGGGATGGACGACAAAGCGGTTGAGCGGGGCGCGCTGCCGCCCGGGCAGCACGCGATCGCGACGTTCCCAAGGTTCGGCGCCACGCGATTCGCTACGCGGTTCCCACCGGACCCTTCGGCGCTAAGTCTGATCGTGTCGTCAGGCGGCGCGCAGGTCGCCGACGTGGGGCCACAGGCGTGGTCGGCTCTTCCACGACGTCGACAGGTCAGCGACTTCCACTGCGTGACCACCTGGACCCGACGCGAATGCGTCTGGGGGGGCGTCGGATTCGCGGACTTCGCGGCGGCCCTGGGGCTGGCCGGCGGCGACCCCGCGCGGCTCGTGGTGCTGCACGCCAGCGACGGCTATCACGCCGCCCTGCCGCTGGGCGACCTGCTGGCCGATGACGTTCTGCTGGCCGATCGGCTGGACGGCGCAGCCTTGCCGCTGGCCCACGGCGCGCCCCTGCGGCTCGTGGCGCCGGCGCACTACGGCTACAAGAGCGTCAAGCACCTCGCGGCGCTCACATTCGATGTCGATTCCGAGGCGTATCGCGCGCCCGGCCCGCGCTTCATGATCCATCCGCGCGGCCGCGTGGCGCTGGAGGAACGCGGCCAGGGCTTTCCCGGGTGGTTCCTGCGATACGCCTATCGGCCGCTGATCGCGCCGACGGCGGCCCGGTTCGCCCGGGCTCTGGCGCGATACCAGAGCCCGGTCTGATCGCTCAGGCGGCGACAAGCCGGCGGCGGCGAAGCGCCGCGCCGATGCTCGCGAAACCCGCGATCATCATGACCCACGTCGCCGGCTCGGGTATGGCGCCGGACTTCGGGGCATACACGAGGTCGCCGCCGTCGGTCAGCGCGAAGGCCGGCTGGTAGGCCAGCGGGCCGGCCACGCCGGGTTGGGTGCTGCGCTGGAACGACTGGCCGATGGCTGCGGCCTGGTCGCTCAGGTACCAGGACATGAAGCCCGCCGCGCCGGCGGCGTGATTAGTGCGGATGCGATAGGTCGAGCCGTCGACGAATTGGATCGGCGCCGGATTGAAGGTCGAGCCGCTCGAGTTGCCGAACGCCACCTGCACTTCGTGGATGCCCGCCGGCACCAGACCGCTCTCCACCTGCATAAATCCGAGACCGACCCAGTCTGCGCCGTCGAGCCGCTCAATATTGAAACCCGCGCGGCGATTGCCGTAGGGGCTCACCGTCGAGATCGGCACGATCAGGTGGCTGGCGACAAAGGTGCTGTCGACGGTGAAGGTCGTCGTGACCGTCGTCCCGTAGAAGAACGTGCAGAAGAAGTTGGCGCAGTAGGTGCTGTTGGACGCCGCGGTGTCGAAGCTCTGGGTGGCGTCAGGTGCGCGGCGAACCAGCGGCAGCCCCACGCCTGCCGAGGTGGCGGCGGTGTTCGACGGATTGTAGTTGCCAAAGAAGATGGTGGCCGCGGCTGGCGTCGCGGCAGTGACGGCGAGGCCGCAGGCGACGACAGGTGCAGCAAAGGCCTTCCAGGCGGCCCGGGCCGCCGTAACCGAGCTGAACATGGAGAACCCCCTTTGTACGGATTAGGGGCGAAGCGATATCTGCAGAGACTTGGCCCGCCCTCCCCCGTTCGGGGGTAGTCGTCGGGCGCTCAGCCGGCGGCGGACCTTCAGACCAGTCCGGCCAGCAGGTTGACCGTCAGGGCCAGCACAAGGGTGTTGAAGGCGAACGCGATCAGGCTGTGGGTCGTGCCGAGACGACGCATGGGCCGGCTGGTGAAGGCGATGTCTGCGGTCTGGGCGGCCACGCCGATGACGACAGCGAAATGCAGGAAGTCCCAGTAGTCGGGCGGTTCACCTCCTGGGAACGCCAGCCCGCCCTGGTCGTGGCCGGTCTCCGGGTCGCGCGCGTAGTACTCGTGGGCGTAGTGGAGGGCGAACACCGTCTGCAGCGTCAGCCACGACGCGGCGACGGTGACGAACGCGGTGGCGACCCGGAGCGCCTTGACCCAACCGTGCTCATGGAGGGCCCCTGACAGTTCCAACGCCACCACCGCGATGCTGACCACGCAGGCGGCGAGGATCATCAGCAGGATGACGGCCTGGCCCTGGTCCTGTCGCGCGGCTTGGGCGCGGATCTGGGCGGGGGTCTGGCGGCGGATGGCGTGGACGGTCAGGCCAAGGTAGATGGCGCAGAAGATGTCCCAGCCGGCGATGGCGCTGGAGGCGGGCTGCAGTCCGGGGAACACGAGCTGGGAGGCGACGCCCCCGGCCAGTCCGATCGCCATGGCGGCGAGCAGGCGCGGCCGGGCGCGAAACGCCCCGGGGCCCAGGCGCCACCGCCGGGACGGGCTCATGGGGTAACCCGCAGCACCAGTCGGTTGCGCCCGCGGGTGTAGCGATAGTCGGCGATGTCGGCCCACGCGCGGACCAGTTCCAGCCCTGCGCCGCCGCCGCGCTCGGTGTTGGGGCCTTCGAAGGCCGGGGTGTGGCGCGGGTCGAAGGCCTGGCCGGCGTCGGTGAAGGTGGCGCGAAGCCCGCCTTCATCGCGCTCCAGCCGCATCATGAGGCGGCTGCCGGGCGCGGGCCCGCCATGCTCGACGACGTTGGAGAGCCACTCCTCGACCACCACGCACAGGCGGTCGGTCGCCGTGGCGTCCAGGCCGCACTGCGCCGCGAAAGCGCGGGCGGCGCGGATCGCCAGCACCAGACCGGACTCGCTGGCGGGCAGACTGACGCGGGTCGGCATGCCGACGTTCGCCGCATCATGCGCAGGGGGGTCGGCTTGAGCGTCCAGCTGAGCTATGTCTTTCCGCGTGGGTGTCCGGAGAACCGCATGATGCGTATCTACGTTGCAGGATTGCTGATGGCCGCGTGCGTGTCGACGCCGGGGTTGGCCATCGCGCAGAACGCCGGCGAAATCGGCCGCATCAAGACGGTCACCGGCACGGCCACAGTCGTGCGGGGCAAGGCCCAGACGCCGGCCACGCCGGGCTACCAGCTCCTGGTCAGCGATGTGCTCGCCACGGGGCCGACCGGTCGCATCGGCGTGACCTTCGTGGACAACAGCCGCTTCGCCGTCGGGCCCAATAGCCGGGTCGCGCTCAGCCAGTTCGAATTCGACGACACGACCCATCGCGGCAAGTCGCTCACCACGGTGGACCGGGGCACGCTGGGCGTCGTTTCTGGACAGATCGCCAAGGAAAACAAGGACGCCATGAAGGTGCGGACCCCCACCTCGCTGCTGGCGGCCCGCGGCACCACCTTCGTCGTCGAGGTGAAGTGATGCGCCTGTTGATCACTCTGGGCGCCGCGGCGGCGCTGGCCGGCTGCGCCACCTCGAAGGTCAGCCTCTATCCCGACGCCGACGGCGCGACCGGCGCCGTGGCGGTGTTCGACGCCAAGTCCGAGGCCGAGGTGGGCGCCCTGACCCAGCCCAACACCTGGGCCAAGATCGGCGGCAAGTCGGTGAAGGCCCAGCCCGTGAAAGACAATCACGCCGCCCTGCTGGCCTGGCTGCCCGCGCCGCCGCGCCCCTATCGGCTCTATTTCATCCAGGGCACGACCGACATCACGCCCGAATCCGTGCCGACCATGGAGGCGCTGATGAAGGCTGTGACCGCGACGTCCGAGGTGCAGATCGTCGGGCACACGGACACCGTGGGCGCCTCTGAGCTGAACGAAACGCTGTCGCGCGACCGGGCCACCGAGATCCGCGCGGCGCTGGTGAAGCGGGGCCTGCCGGTGGAGAACGCCAAAGTGACCGGGCGAGGAGAGCGCGAGTTGCTCAACAAGACCGCCGACGGTGTCGACGATGCGGGCAACCGCCGCGTGGAAGTGATCCTGCGGTAGCTTAGCCCGGTCGGAAGACGATCTCGCAGGTCAGGCCCGTCGGGCGGGGCATCAGGCGCACCTGGCCGTCCAGATCGCGGGCCAGACCCTGGCGAATGACGCGTGTGCCGAAGCCGCCGCTGACGGAGCCGGAAACGGCCGGACCGCCGGTCTCGACCCAGCGAAACTCGATGCGGTCGCCGTCGATGGCGCGCCAGGCGATCCGCACGCGGCCGGCGGCGGTCGAGAGCGCCCCGAACTTCAGCGCATTGGAAGCCAGCTCCTGCAGGGCCAGGGCGAAAGCCAGCGCGTGGGTGGCGGTCATCGGCACCGGCGGGCCTTCGATACGGAAGCGTGTGCCGGGGGGCTCGTCGTAGGGGGCGGTGACGGTCCGCGCGACGTCGCCCAGTTCGGCGCGGTCCCAATGCACCTCGTTCAGCAGGTTGTGGGCCGCCGACAGCGCCATCAGCCGTTCGACGAACGCGTCGCGGGCCTCCTCGGCGTCGCGGTCGGGACGGATGGTCTGCATGGCCATGCCCTGGACCGTGGCCAGGGTGTTCTTCACCCGATGGTTCAGCTCGTTGATCAGCGCGCTCTGGCGGCGCTCGGCCAGCTGGCGCTCGCCCTCGAAGGCGGCCTTCAGGCGCGACTCGGCCCGGCGCCCCTCGATCACCAGCAGCGCCAGCATGGCCACGACGGTCGCAAGGCCGGGGGCGAACATCGGGAAGGGATCGACCAGCAGGTCGCGACTGAACGCCAGCGCGCTGGCCCCGGTCGCTGCGACCGTGACCGCCAGGGCGGAGCCGATCACCACCAGCATCGGCGCGCGCGGCACGCCCAGCCACGCGGCCAAGACGCCCAGCAGCGCCAGACCCCACTCGACCGGCGGCGCCCAGCCCGGTCGCGCCAGTCCCGCGCCGCGCAGGATGGCGTCTACCGCCTGCGCCTGGACGAAGATGCCCGACACGGCCCGGGCGCGGGGCGTTCCCACCACATCGGCCACGCCGGCGCTTGTGACGCCCAGTATGACCACCTGCCCCTTGAACAGGTCCGCAGGCGCGCCCTGGCGCATCAGGTTCACCGCCGAGGTGGTCTGGGTGCGTCGCCAATCCCCGAACCGCAGGGTCAGCTGGGCGTCGCGCCCGCCGGGCACACAGGCGCGGCCGGCGCAGACCAGCCCGTCGCGGAACTGAATTGCGGGCGCGTGCTCCGACGCCCGCGCCAGCTCCAGCGCGAAGCCCGGAGTCAGATGGCCGGCGGCGTTGGCGACCAGGGGCACGCGACGGACCACCCCGTCGGCGTCGCGGTCACCGTTGATCAATCCATGGCCCATCGCCGCGCCGTCGATCAGCGGCAGGTTGGTCACCACCTTCGGGAAGGCCAGGATGTCGGGCGGCGTGGCTCCCTTGAACGTGGCTCCGGGGGGCAGGGGCGTCGCCGTCTGCTCCAGGTCGTCGAACGAACCGGGCCGAACGCCCGCACGGGCCAACACCACCGGCAGGCGGCCCACCACCCGGGCGAACACCGCGTCCATCGACGGAAGCTTGCGCAGCTCATCGGCGGTGGCGGGCGGCAGCTCCATGTAGAGGCGCGCGAAATCGGTAGGGTCGGCGCGGTCGCGCTCCGGCAGCAGCACGTCGATGCCGATGGCGACGGCGCCGCGTTCGGCGATCTCTTCCACCAGCCGGGCCAGATAGAATCGCGACCAGGGCCAGCCGCCCACATCGCGCAGGCTCTCGGCGTCGACCACCACCACGTGCACACGACGCGAGACATCCGGCGCAGGGATCACGCGCTGGAAAGCGTCGAACAACGGCTGGTTCAGATTTGCGCCGGCCAAGGCCACCAGCACAGCCGTCACCAGTCCTGCGGCAAGGCCGAGGACGCGGATCCGACGGTGCGCGCGGGCGTCGGCCGGGGTGGCCGCCTCGGGCGCAGGCTGCAAATGCGTCATGGACGACGACCTCGCGACCCTTGGTGCGGCTTTACTCTACAACACACTCGTAGCGCGCAAGGCGGAACTGTCGCGCACCCGACAGTAGACTAGCTGGCGCCCGGTTTGAGGCTGACGGCCAGGATGGTGAGGTCGTCGCTGGGCTCGCCGCCCGCCTCGAAGGCGCGAACCTGGGCGACCAGGCTGTCGACGGCCTGCGAGATGTCGCCGGCGCGGGCCGCCGCCGCCATCGCCGCCTCGGCGCGCGCGCGGCCGAACAGCTCACCGTCCGGAGTCTGCGCCTCGGTCAGGCCATCGGTGAAGCAGAAGAGCACCTCGCCGGGCGCCAGGCGATGGGTCTCGACCGGGTAGGGGAAGGTTTCGGCCACGCAAAGCGGCGGCCCGCCGTCCAGGTCGACCTCACGGGCGACGCCCTGGGCGTCGACGATCACCGGATTGTCGTGGCCGGCGCAGACCATGTCGAGGCGGCCGTCCCAGGGCTGCAGCACGCCCACCAGCACCGACACGGCCATGGCCTGGCGGTTGTCTCGGCTGAGTTCGGCGTTGATCTCGCAGATGGCCGCGTCCAGCGGCGTCGCCGGCCGCATGAGCAGGCTACGCGACAGCGCCTTGGACAGAGCCATGAACAGCGATGCGGGCACGCCCTTGCCGGTGACATCGCCCACCAGGAAGCAAACGCGGCCGTCGTCGAAGCGGAAAGCGTCATAGAGGTCGCCGCCAACGGTCTTGGCCGGCTGCAGCACCGCATCCAGGTCCACCGCCGGCGAAATCCGCGACAGCTCCTCACGGGGCAGCAGCATCCCCAACTGGATTTCGCTTGCGGCCGCCAGTTCGCCAGAGATGCGCGCGGCCGACAGGCGTTCGTCCTCGAGTGCGGCCCGCAGGCGCCCTTGGACGCGTCGGCCCTCGACGAACAACGCGGTGACCAGCACCGCCGACGACGCCGCCCCGGGGACCAGCATCGGGTAGGGGTCGATCACCAGGTTGTTGAGGAAGGCGACCCAGCTGGCGGCGAAGGCCGCCACAACCTCGACCGCCGCGCCGGCGAGCACCGCGGTCATGGCGGCCCTTGGCACGCCGACCCATGAGATCAGCGCGAGCGCCAGACCGATCCCCCACTCCAGGGGCGGCGCCCAGCGGGGGCGGGCCAGGGCGGCGCTGCGCAGGATGGCGTCCACGGCCTGGGCCTGGACGAAGACGCCGTAGGTCTCAGGATCGCGTGGGGTGGTGACGACGTCCGAGGTGCCGGCGGCGGTCAGACCCACCAGGACGATGGAGTCCTTGAAGGCGTCGGCCGGGATGCCCTTCCGGAGCAGGTCGGCGGCAGGAAACGTGCGGTAGTCCTCGACCCGGTCGCCGTCGGCGTCGGGCGGGCGGCCGGCGAAGCGCAGTTCGATGCGGCCACCTGCGTCCACCGGGACCCGGTGCTTGCCGATGCGGATGGCGTCCAGCGCGGTCTTGTCGCCCTCCAGCTGGATCGTTTCGACGCCCTCAGCCACCCGGACCAGGTCCAGCGCCAGGCTGGGGGTGAGCACCCCGTGAGGGCGGCCCAGCAGCGGCACGCGGCGAATGACGCCATCCGCGTCCGGCGGTCCGTTCGCCAGTCCGTGGCCCAGCGCGGCGCCATCGATCAACTCCAGGTTCGCGACGGCGGCAGGGTAGTAGGGGATCGTCCGGGGGATCGGACCCTGGAACGCCACCTCGGGCGGCAGGGGCGCGACTTCGTCTCGGACGGCGCCCGCGGCGCTGTCGTACGACGAGGCGTCGACTCCGGCGCGGGCCAACACCACGGGGCTGCGCCCGATAACCCGGGCGAAGATGGCGTCCATCGACGGCAGGGCCGCGACCTCGGCGGCGGCGGCGGGCGACAGCTCGTCGGGATAGGCGGTGACGAATTCGCTGGGCGCCTGCCGGTCGGGCTCGACGAACAGGAAGTCGTAGCCGATGGCCAGGGCCCCCCGGTCGGCGATCTGCTCGGTGAGCCGCGCCAGCGCATAGCGTGACCAGGGCCAGCCGCCGATCGCCGCCAGGCTCTCGGCGTCGATGACCACCACCTTGACCTTGGCGCTGGCCAGGGGCGGCGGCGAGACCTTATGGTAGAGGTCGATGAGGGGCTGGCGCAGGACGGGGCCGAGCATCGCCACCAGCAGCGCGCCTGCCAGGGCGGCCATGAGACCGCCGATCCGGATGCGAACGCGCGCGCGGCCGTCCAGATCGCCGATCGCGCTCGGGGGCAGGACCGGCGCGCCGAACGGAAACCTGCGGGCCGGCTTCACCGGATCGACCAGATCAGACTTCGACCTCAAGTCCGTCATAGGCGCAGATGACCTCCAGCGGCGACCGATCGCCCCGGACCAACTCCTCGTAGCGGACGGATTCGGCGTGCATGCGCTGGACGTCTTCGTCGGTGTAGGTCGGCTCGTGGTGGAACAGCGCCAGGGTCTTGGCGCCGGCCGCGTGGCACAGGTCGACCGCGACGACGTTGGACGAATGCCCCCAGTCCTGCTTGAGGCTGACGGTGTCGCCCAGCGAATACATGGTGTCGCAGATCACCAGGTCGGCGCCGGCGAAGAACGCCTCGAAGGCGGCCTCGGCGTCCATGTTCTCGACCTTGTGCTCGCTGTCGGTGGAGTAGATCACCGCGCGACCGTTCTTCTCGAAGCGATAGCCGTAAGAGTCGTGGCTGTGGTGCTGCGGGGTCAGGCTGACGGTCAGACCTGCGGCCTCGAAGGTGACGCCCGGTTCGTGCACCACGAACTCGAACTTCGCCCGCAGCCAGTCGAACGGCACCGGGAACGAGATCTCCTCCTGCTGGCGTCGCAGCGCGGTTTCCGCGTCGGCGTGGCCCGAGTGGATCACGATGGTGGCGTTGGGGTTGAAGGCCGGCCCGAAGAACGGGAAGCCCATGATGTGGTCCCAGTGAAGGTGGGACAGGAAGAAGTGGTAGACGGCCGGATGCCCGCCCGCGATGCGGCGGAAGCTGTCGATGCCGAATTCGCGCAGGCCCGAGCCCATGTCGCAGATGACGAAGGCGCCGTCGGCCCCCTCGATCTCGACGCACGAGGTGGCGCCGCCGTAGGCGCCGTTGGTCGCGAAATCCAGGGTCTCTGCCGCGAAGGCGGCGGCCTCGGCCTCGCTGGCGAACGACCGGCCGCCGGCGGCGACCAGCGCCTTGGCGATCTTGGCCTGTATCGTGGTGGCGGTCAGCGCCACCGGCAGGGAGCCTCGCGTGCCCCAGAAACGCACCCGCATGCCGCTCACGCCTCGTCCAGGATCTCAAACAGCTTGTCGTAGCGGCTGATCTTCAGGATCTCGACCATCTGGGCGTTGGGCGCCGCCAGCTTCATGACCGCGCCTTCGCGCTGAGCCATGGTGAGCGCCCGAAGGCCGCGCGAGACCATGAAGTCCAGCTGCGCGAGGTCGACGATCATCATGCCGGCGGCCTTGGCTTCGCGGGCGGCGGCGATCAGTTCGGCCGTGAACTGGTCCACGGACTCGGCGTCGACACGGCCGATCGGCGTGAACACCAGCTTCCCGTCCGATCGCACGATCTTCGACGTAAACGTCATACCCACTCCCCGCGCGCCATGCCGCGGAGCCCCCCGAACCGAACAGCGGTCATCAGACTGCCGCTGCCGGGAGGGCCGGCGCAACAGGATTCGCGCCGTGGGTGCGCCGTCTGGTTGACCCGGAGCCCCCAGCCTAGGATCGTGGCGCCAGGAGCTTGGCTTTGCGCGGGGGTGGGGACCCCCCGCGCCCACGCCGCGACAGGAACGGGAGCGAGACGGGGCGCCGTTGAACAGGGCTCGACCCAGGACGGCCGATCCGACGCGTGTCGGGCTGGCCACCGTACTGCCTCTAAGCCGCGGCGAGCTATTCGCCGCCCTGGGTCTGGCGCTCGCCTATGGCGCCGTGTCGGTCGCCAGTCTGTACCTGCTGTTCGCGCCGAGCGCGGGTGTCACCTTCTGGCCGGCCGCAGGACTGGCGTTCGCAGCGCTGGTGGTTGGGGGCGCGCGTCTGTGGCCGGGCGTACTCGTGGGGCATCTGCTGGCCCTGGTCACGCTCGAAGGCGCGGTCGAAGTCAACGATCTCTGGGTGGCTGGAGCTTCGACCCTCGCTGCAGTCGTGCCCGCTCTGGCGTTCCGCCGATTGCGGCTGGACCCCAACCTGGCGTCGCTGAACGCCATCCTGGTCCTGGTGCTGGGCGGCGGCCTCCTCGGCGCGACGATCTCGGCGGGGCTGGGCGCGCCCTTGGTCGCGCCTGAGGGCGAGGCGGCGCGGCTGGGCGCCACCTGGTGGTTCGGCCACCTGGCCGGCGTCCTGGCGGTCGCGCCCGTCGTGCTGACCTGGCGGCGCGGCGGAGGGCCGGCGCTGGCCTGGCCCGAACGGCTGCACCTGGCAGCCGCCCTGCTGGTCACGGTGGCTGTCGCCTACGCGATCTTCGTCTGGGTTCCGCCCCAGGTGCTGCGTTCCTGGTACATCTTTCCCATCCTCGTATGGCCGGCGCTGGCGTTCAGCGTGCGAGGCGCCTCGGCGGCGTTGCTTGGTCTGGCGGTGGTGGCGTTCGCCGGCGTGATCGAGGGGATCGGCCCCTTCAACGCCGCGCCCGATGGACGCGCACAGGTGTTGCTCGCGCAGCAGTTTGTGTCGATTGTCTCGGCCACGGTGCTGATCCTGGCGGCCGTGGCCGACGAACGGCGCGGACGCGAGCAACTTCAGGTGAGCGAACGGCGACTGCGCGACGAGAGCGAAGCGCTGGAAATCCTGAACCGGACCGGCGCAGCCGTGGCCGCCCAACTTGACCTCGACACGGCGGTCCAGACGGTGACCGACTCAGGGCGCGCGCTGAGCGGAGCGCAAATCGGTGCCTTCTTCTACAACGTCATCGACGAGGTTGGGGAAAGGTTCACGCTCTTCGCGCTGTCGGGCGCGCCGCGCGCCGCGTTCGAGCGGTTCGGCCATCCCCGGAATACAGCGGTGTTCGCGCCCACCTTCTCCGGCGAAGGCGTGGTGCGGGTGGCCGACATCACCCAGGACGCGCGCTACGGCCAGAACCCGCCGAACCGGGGCATGCCCGAAGGCCATCCGCCATTCCGAAGCTACCTTGCCGTGCCCGTTCGCTCACGTTCCGGCGAGATCATCGGGGGCCTGTTCTTCGGCCATGAGGACGCGGGCGTATTCACCGTACGGGCCGAGCGGTTGATCGTGGGGCTGGCCAACCAGGCCGCGGTGGCGATCGACAACGCCCGTCTGTATCAGGCCGCCCAGCGCGAGATCGCCGAGCGCCGCCGCGCCGAAGAGCACCAGCGGCTGCTCATGAACGAGCTGAACCACCGGGTGAAGAACACCCTGGCCACCGTTCAGTCCATGGGCGCCCAGACCATGCGAAGCGACCGCACCCTCTCCGAGGCGCGGGAGGCGTTCGTCTCGCGGCTGATGGCGTTGTCCGCAGCGCACAACCTGCTGACGGCCGAGAGTTGGGAGAGCGCCGACCTCGAGGACGTGGTCCGCCTGGCGGTCGCGGCGTTCGACGAGCCCCAGGGCGGGCGCTTCAGCATCTCGGGGCCCGGCGCGCGCCTGAAGGCCTCCCACGCGCTGGGCCTGGCCATGGCGCTGCATGAACTGGGGTCGAATGCGGTGAAATACGGCGCTCTGTCCGATGAAAGCGGCCGGGTGAGCATCGACTGGACCCTGACGGACGACCTGCTCAGGTTCGTGTGGCGCGAGGTCGATGGCCCGGCCGTGCAGCCGCCCCTACGCCGGGGCTTTGGATCGCGCCTGATCCAGGAAGGCCTGGCCCGCGAGCTGAACGGCCAGGTCCGGATGGACTACCTGCCGGAGGGCCTGAGCTGCGAGCTGAGTTTCCGGCTGGACAGGGCTGAACAGGCGGGTCTGGAAGTCTCTCCAGAAACTGACGCCGACGTCATTTAAGAACGCGACGGGGCGTACGGAGAATTCGATAACGCTGCGTAACGCTATCCCTTACGCCACAAGGTGTTGCTGTGACGCCGCGATCGCGCACGATCTTGGTAGAACGGCGAAATTTCTGTAGCCGCGGGGCGGCAAACGCCTCAACTATTCTCCCACTCAGGATAGCCCACCACAGAGGCTGCCGAGGGGAGGAAATCGATGAATAGAGGCAGGTTCTTCTGCAGCACGTCGGCTGTCGCCGCGTTGTTCGCGCTCGGCGCCGCCGGGCAGGCCCAGGCGCAGACCCAGACGGGTCCCAGTGAAGTCAGTGAAGTTGTCGTCACGGGCTCCTTCATCCGGGGCACACCCGAGGACGCGGCGTTGCCCGTCGAGGTCATCAGCCAGGATGAACTGCAACGGCGCGGGTCTCCCACCACGATCGACCTGATCAAGAGCCTGCCGGTCAGCGGCCCTGTGCTCGGCGACTCCAACCAGTTCTCGACGGCCGCCCAGGGCCAGGTGGGCGCCGGCACCATCAACCTGCGCGGGCTCGGCAGCCTGCGCACGCTCGTCCTGGTGAACGGGCGGCGGGTCGTGTCTTCGGCGGGGGCCGGCAGCGGCGGCGTGGACACCAACATGCTGCCCGTCTCGGCCATCGGACGGGTTGAAGTCCTGAAGGACGGCGCGGCCGCCACCTACGGCTCGGACGCCATCGCCGGGGTGGTGAACTTCATCACCCGCACCAATTTCGACGGGGTCGAGGTCAACGCCGACTACCGCTACGTCGATGGCTCCAACGGCGACTACAACCTGAGCGCCGTCTACGGCAAGATGTTCGACAGCGCGAGCGTCCTGTTCTCGGCGGGCTACCAGCACCGCTCGCAACTGAAGACGACCGATCGCGACTGGTCGTACCGTCCGTACCTCGAAAATCCGTCAGGCTATTCCGTCCTCGGTCAGCCCTCCTCGTTCCTGCCGCTGAGCGCCACCGGCGCGCCGACGGCGGGCGTGACGCGCGACGCCAACTGCACGAACGTCGGTGGTTTCGCGGGCTTCTCTGCCACGACCCCCGCCTGCTACTTCACGTACATCCCGTTCGACAACCTCGTGGAGCACGAGGATCGCTACCACGTGTTCGCCCAGGCGAACGTCGATCTGAACGACAAGACCAAGTTCCACGTCGAAGCCTATTGGGCCAAGACCGACCTGCCGCGTATGCGGTTCTCGCCGGCCTTCCCTCCGATCCAGGGTCCGAACGGTCCCGGCAGCGTCGGAGTGTTCTCGACGCCGATCACCAACCCGGGCGCCCTGACGGCGCTGCAGCAGGCGGGCCTTTCGGCGGCCCAGATCGCGGCGACCAGCCGGATCTCACTCACGCTGTTCCGTCCGCTGGGGGCTGGCGGCAACGCGCTCTATGACAACGGCGGCCAGGTCGGCTATCGGAACTATGACATCTATCGCGTCGCCGCGGGCCTGACCGGCGAGCTGCCGTTCGCGGGCATCGGTTACGACCTGGGCGTCACCTATTCGCACACCCAGAACCGCCAACACACGCCGGACATCTTCATCGACAAGCTCCAGCGGGCCCTCAACGGCCTTGGTGGGGCAAATTGCCGGACCAACACGCCCGGCGCGAACGGCTGCCTCTACTTCAACCCGTTCTCCAACGGCTATGCGGGCAACCCGGCTCTCGGCCTGACCAACCCGGGCTTCGTGTCGGCGAACGCCAACAGCGTCGAACTGCTGGACTATCTGTTCGAACGTGGCTCCGAGACCCGTCAGCGCCAGGACCTGTTCGTGGTCGACCTGGTGTTCAACGGCGAGCTTGGCATCGAGCTCCCGGGCGGCAAGGTGGGTTGGGCGGCCGGCGGTCAGTATCGGACGACCGACTTCCAGTCGACGCTGCGCAGCCCGTTCCAGGACGTGCGGGTCACGCCGTGCCCGGTCCCGGGGACGACGAACTGCACCCTCGCCACCGGTCCTTACATCTTCCTGGGCCAGGGCTCGCCCCAGCAGCTGGAGGACTCGGTCTACGCGTTCTTCGCGGAAACCAACCTGCCGATCACCGACTCGCTCAATGCGCAGGCGGCCATCCGCTACGAGGACTACGGCGGCCTCACGGGCTCCACCGTCAATCCGAAGCTGGCGCTGAAGTGGCAGATCGTCGACAGCTTCGCCCTGCGCGGATCGGTCGGCACCACCTTCCGGGGCCCGACGCCGGGCAACCGTTCGACGAACTCGGTGACGGGCTTGTCGGGCATCCAGGCCGCGGGCAACAACTTCAAGTCGGTCGACTTCACCGGGAACCCGGCGGTCGGCCCCGAGAAGGCCTTCACCTACAACGTGGGCGCCATCTTCCAGACCGACGTCGGCGCCGGAACCCTGCGGGTCATCGCCGACTACTGGCATTTCAACATCGAGGACCAGATCACCACCGTGCCGGCCCAGGTGGTCGCGACCTCCGTCGGCGGCGTGGGTAACGGCACGCAGCTCGTGAACTGCAGCGCGGCGCTTCGGAACCTGATCACCTTCAACAACAACAACGCCTGCACCCAGGGCGTGACGGTCGGCAACGACATCCAGCGCGTCCGGTCCGACACTGTGAACGGCCCGCGGACCAAGGTGACCGGCATCGACGGCAGCATCGACTACAAGATGCCCGACGTGTTGAGCGGCGACGTCTCGTTCGGTGCGTCGTTCAGCCGGCTGGTGAAGTACGACATCGGCGAGTTCAGCGTGAATGGCGTCTTCATTTCGGCGCCCTACAAGGCGCTGGGCTTCACGAACTACGACCGGTTCCCCGGCACCGTCTCGAAGCTGCGCGGCGCCGCTTACGCCGAGTACACCCGCGACGAGCACAATCTGCGGATCGACATGACCTACATCGGCGGCGCGACCGACAATCGCGGCCCGACGACGGTCCAGACGGGCTCGTCCGCGAACTGCAACGTCGCCAACGCCCAGGCCGGCATCGCGACCAACTGCCAGCTGACCACCATCGGCCTGAAGGTGAAGTCGTTCTACAGTTTCGACGCCACCTATCGGATCGAGCTGCCCTGGGACACCACGGTGTCGGCGTCGGTGTTCAACATCTTCGACCGCGATCCGTCGGCGGCCCGCCTGGAGGCGTCCTACGACCCCTTCATCGGCAACCCCTACGGCCGCACCTTCAAGGTCGCGGTGCGCAAGAAGTTCTAGTCACCGTTCCGGGGACCTCCCGGATCGGACCTCTATCGACGCCGCCAGCTCGCTGGCGGCGTCTTTTTTTGTCCGCGACGCCGCGGTCGCCTCCGCAGAACAAAGATCAGCGTTAGGAGAACGCCGAGATTCTTGTGGCAAAGGTGAAATAATTCCCATCACTATCGCTCCACTCAGGCCGGCCCGCCACAGAGGCTGCCGAGGGGAGGAAAGCGATGACTAAAGGCAGGTTCTTCTGCAGCGCATCCGCTATTGCCGCGCTGTTTGCCCTGGGAGCGTCAGGCGAGGCCCACGCACAGGCCCAGGCCAGTCCC
This sequence comes from Phenylobacterium sp., assembly GCF_965284355.1. NCBI lineage: Bacteria > Pseudomonadati > Pseudomonadota > Alphaproteobacteria > Caulobacterales > Caulobacteraceae > Phenylobacterium > Phenylobacterium sp. The sequence goes on from NZ_OZ260078.1 coordinate 3,148,092, forward strand.
ACCGAGGTCGGCGAAGTTGTCGTCACCGGCTCGTTCATCCGCGGTACGCCTGAAGACGCGGCTCTGCCCGTCGACGTGATCAGCCAGGAGGATATCGAGAAGCAGGGCTCGCCCTCGACCCTCGAACTGATCAAGAACCTGTCGGTGTCCAGCGGCGTGCTGGGCGACACCAACCAGTTCGACACTCGCGCCCAGGGCTCGGAAGGCTCGGGCTCGATCAACCTGCGGGGCCTCGGCGCCGCCCGCACCCTGGTGCTGATGAACGGCCGCCGCATGGCGCCCAATCCGTTCGCCGCCGGCGTGGTCGACACCAACACCCTGCCCCAGGCCGCGATCGGCCGGGTCGAGATCCTGAAGGACGGCGCCGCGGCGATCTACGGCTCGGACGCGATCGGCGGCGTGGTCAACTTCATCACCCGCCAGAACTTCGAAGGCCTGGAACTGGGCGGCAGCTACAGCCTGATCGACGGCTCGAAGGGCAACTACGACGCCTCGGCGCTGTTCGGAAAGATGTTCGACAACGGCAACATCCTGATCAGCGGCGGCTGGCAGCACCGGTCCGAACTGAAGGTCACCGACCGCAGCTGGGCCTCGCGGCCTTTCACGGAAAACCCGGAAGGCGGCTGGTCGGGCGGTTCGTCCACCACCGGCATCGTGCCGATCGCACAGACGGCCACGGGCGCCTGGGTGCCGATCGGCACCGGCGTCGCCGGCGTGACCGGCGCGGTGGACGTGGGCTGCTCGGTGCTCGGCGGCATCCCGGTCGGGGGTGGCATTCAGTCGTGCCGGTTCCACTACACCGAGTACGACAACTTGGTTGAGATGGAGAACCGCTACCAGATCTACGGCGAAGCGAACTTCGACCTCGACGAGAACAACAAGTTCCATGCTGAGCTGCTCTGGTCGAAGACCGACATGCCGAACTGGAAGACGTCGCCGTCGTACCTGACGCTGCAGACGCCGACGGCCACCACGAACCCGACCGTGGGTTCGCTGACGCCGGCGGTGCTGCTGGGCTGGTTCGTGCCGGCCAACAACCCTGGCTTCGCCGCCTACCGGGCCGCCAACCCGGGACTGGTCCCGGCGACGGCCACCGGCGCGCACCTGCCTGGGGTCCTCTATCGTCCGATCTCGTTCGGCGGGAACCCGATCTTCGAAGGGTCTGACGGTTCGTCGGAAGGCCTGCGCCAGTACGAGGCCTACCGCGCCTCGGTCGGCTTCAAGGGCGACACCGGGTTCATGGGCATCGGCTACGACGTGGCACTGACCTATGGCCAGGAAGTGGCCCGGCGGACCGGCTACGACACTGTGGCTTCCAGGCTGCAGCTGGCCTTGCGCGGGTTCGGCGCCCTGGCGTCCGGCGACGGCTGCACCGCGGCCGAGACCAACAACTTCACCACCAACGCCGGCAACAACGCCCTGGGCTGCTACTTCTTCAACCCGTTCTCGAACGCGGTCCAGTCCAACGCCATCACCGGCCAGACGAACCCCGGCTACAACGCCGCCGTCGCGAACAATCCGGACCTGATCCGCTGGTTCTTCCCACAGGTCTCCACCAAGCAGACGACCCGCCTCGTGGTCGCCGACCTGGTGCTCAACGGCGAGCTGCCCATCGAGCTGGCGGGCGGCGCGGTGGGTTGGGCGGCTGGCGCCCAGTTCCGTCGCGACATGTTCGACTCCCAGTACAACGGACTGAACGATCGCGCGGTCACGCCCTGCATCGACACCGTGGTCACCGGCACGACCAACTGCCCGGTCGCCAACGGCCCGCTGGTGTTCCTGGGCACCGCGGACGAGCAGGACCTCTCGCGTAACGTCTGGGCGGGCTTCGCCGAACTGGCGGTGCCGATCACCGACGATATCCAGCTGCAGCTGGCCGTCCGCCACGAAGACTATGAGGCGGTCGGCTCGACCACGAACTACAAGGCCACCGGCCGTTGGCAGCTGGTCGACTGGCTGGCCGTCCGCGCATCGGTCGGCACCACGTTCCGGGGCCCGCCGCTGACTTCGCTGGTCACCTCCAGCGTCACCGGCCTGTCTTTCATCGCCGGGTCGTTCCGGGCGATCGACTTCTTCGGCAATCCGGACCTGAAGCCCGAAGAATCCGACACCTACTCGGCGGGCGCGATCTTCAACGTCGGCAACTTCAAGGCGACGGTCGACTACTGGCAGTTCGACTTCAAGAACCCGATCGTGGGCGAACCGTCCGGGTCCCTGGTGAACACCATGTTCCCGGGCGGCGCCGCCACCCGCTGCGGCACGCCTGAGTTCGCCCGCTTGCAAGCGCGCTTCACCTTCCAGGGCGCCTGCTCCACGGCCACCATCGCCCGGGTCCGCACCCAGGTCGTCAATGGTCCCAAGGTGAAGACCTCGGGGATCGACATCCTGGCGGACTACGACTTCGGCGAGGTCCTGGGCGGCGAGCTCCGCGTTGGCGGTTCCGCGACCTACACGCGCGAGTACAAGATCGGGAACTTCACGGTCGAAGGCGTGACGGTCGAGCGCGCCTACGACGCGGCGGGCTTCCTGAACTATCAGCTGTCGGCGACGTCGCTGCCCGAGTGGAAGGGCTCGATCTACGCCCAGTACAGTCGCGGCCCGCACAACCTGCGCGCCACGCTGAACTACATCGACTCCTACAAGGACCAGCGCGCGTCCATCAATGTGCCGAACGCGGTCAGCGGCGTGGTCAACGGCGGCCAGACCGTGAAGTCGACCCTCATCGCCGAGCTCGACTATCGTGTGGAACTGCCGTGGGAGACGACGGTCATCATCTCGGTCGACAACGTGTTCGACGAGGATCCCTCGTTCGCGCGTCTCGACCTGAACTACGATCCCTTCACCGGCAACGCGCTGGGCCGGGTGTTCAAGTTCGCGGTGAAGAAGCGCTTCTAGTCGCTGCGGCATTGTCGACTTCGAAGGCGCTGTCGGGTTCCCGACAGCGCCTTTTCCTTGTGGGACAAGGGAATGCGGCCGTCGCCGCGCCGTGGATCACGTGTGGCGCCGGCGCAACGTCCAGCACACCGGAGTTTCCCTATCGCGTGAGTGATCAGCCTTCACTCTCGGCGAAGCAACCGCCCGATCTCGCTCACCATTCCAAATTCCCGAGCACATTTCGGAACATAGGTATTGTTCGCAACTGCGGTACGTTTCCGTGGCGGAATTTCCTGGCGCGAAACGCAATCTCGTCGGATCATCGTCGGGCCACGCGCTGTCAAACCACGCACGCGAGATGCGGGTGCGGCGCGGAGGGGAGGAAGTAAAATGATCAAGCGCAGATATTTCTGCGGCGGCTCGACCCTGGCCGTCGCCCTCGTTCTCGGTCTCGCCGGCAATGCTCAGGGGCAGACCCAGAGCTCGTCCGACCCGGCCGAGGTGGCCGAGGTCATCGTCACGGGTTCGTTCATCGCAGGCACGCCGGAAGATTCCGCGCTCCCAGTGGATGTGCTGTCGACCAAGGATCTCGAACAGCAGGGATCGCCCACCATCGTGCAGCTGGTGAAGACGATCACGGCGTCCCAGTCGTCGCTCGGCGAGTCGAACCGCTACAACGGCGGCGCCGGCACCGCGACCATCAACCTGCGCGGCTTCGGCGCCGCGCGGACGTTGACGCTGATGAACGGCCGGCGCCTGGCGGACAGCCCCGCCGCGGCGTTCCAGGGTGGCGGCGCCAATCTGAACTTCATCCCGACCGCCGCGGTCGGCCGCATCGAGATCCTGAAGGACGGCGCGGCCGCGACCTACGGCTCGGACGCCATCGGCGGCGTCGTGAACTTCATCACCCGCAAAGACCTGGACGGCCTGGAAATCGATGGCGAGTACAGCCTCATCCAGGACACCGACGGCGACTACAACGCGAACGCCGCGTGGGGAAAGAAGTTCGACAACGGCAACGTCCTGCTGACGGCCGGCTACCGCCACCGTTCGCGCCTCGATATTCATGACCGCGACTTTGCGCTGAAGCCGTTCGACTTCGCCGGCTCGTCGGGCGCGGCGGGCTTCACGGGCGCCTCGAACCCCGGCTTCTATGTGGCGGGCGCGACCGCCTTCCGCGACAACGGCTGTGAAGAGCTGGGCGGGACGCTGACCCGCACGGTGACCTTCGCCAATCCGCTGGCGGGCCAGCCGAACCAGGGCGCGACCGTGGGCTTCGCGGTGCCCACCGGACCGCTCAACCCCATCACGTCGGGCACGGGCACGGGCTGCCGCTTCCAGTTCTCGAACTTCAATGACCTCGTGAACGAGGAGGATCACTACCAGCTCTATGGCGAGGTGAACTTCGACTTCTCCGAGAACATGTCGTTCCATGGCGAAGTCGCCTGGACCAAGAACGACACGCCGGTCCAGCGCATCTCGCCGTCGAACCTGACGGCGCAGTATCCCTCGCGCGTGGCCGATGGCGGCACCTCGTTCTCGCCTTCGGCGGCGACCGGCGCGAACCTCTCGGTGCCGTTCAACGTGCCGGTGAACAACCCCGGCTTCCTGGCGCTGGTGAACGACTGCCGCGCGCCCCTGACGGCCACCGAGTGCGCCGCCATCCGGGCGGGCGCGTTCAGCACCACGGGCGCGCAGCCCGGGGCGCCGGGCGGAGCCCGCGGGGTCGACATCGTACAATTGGGCTGGCGCGCGCTCTCGTTCGGCGGCAATCCCACGTATCCCGACGGCGCCGACCATCAGTCGATCGTGAACGAGGGCTTCCGGATCTCGGGCGGCTTCAAGGGCTCGATGTGGGGGGGCATCAAGTACGACACCGCCCTGACCTACATGGAGCAGAAGAACACCTCGACCACGCGGGACATCCTGGTCAAGAACCTGCAGCTGGCGCTCCGCGGCTTCGGCAGCAAGGACGGCGCGGCCGACCAGTGCACCGCCGCCGAGACCGCCAACTATACGACCGGGGCGGGCAGCGCGGCGCTGGGGTGCTTCTTCTTCAACCCCTTCACCAACGGGGTCCAGACAAGCCTGGTGAACGGCCAGGCCAACCCGTTCTTCAATCCCGCCGTAGCCAACGACCGCGACGTGGTCGGCGGGCTCTTCGGGACCTACACCAACGTGCTGACCAACCAGATCCTGGTGGCCGACGTGGTGTTCTCGGGCGAGACGGGCCTGGACCTCGGCGGCGGGCCGGTGGCCTGGGCGATCGGGGCGCAATACCGCTACTCGCGCGAGATCCGGAAGTACGGCCCGTTCTTCAACGCGGCTGAGAATCCGTGCCCGGACCGTCCGTCCTGCGCCGACGCGACCGGGCCGCTGCAATTCTTCGGCTCCAACGTCGATCGCGACGACGACGCCAACGTCAAGGCGCTGTTCGGCGAACTGCAGGTGCCTGTCACCGACGACCTGAACTTCAACTTCGCGATCCGCCACGAGGACTATCAGGGCGGCATCGGCTCCACGACCAATCCCAAGGTCGCTGTGAAGTGGCAGGCGACCGACTTCCTGGCCCTCCGCGGCAGCGCCAGCACCACGTTCCGCGCTCCGGGCCCAGGCCTGACCGGCAACAACTGCAACAACGGCGTGCGAGTGTTGGGCAGCGCCTACCGCGCCTTCCAGTCCTGCGGGAATCCGGACCTGAAGCCGGAGGAAGCTGACACCTTCAACATCGGCGCTATCGTCGAGTTCGGCGGCTTCCAGGCGACGCTCGACTACTTCAATTTCAAGTTCAAAGACGAGATCATCGAAGAAAGCGGCTCGCGCCTCTATGCGACGATGTTCCCGAATAACACCAACGTGAACTGCAATCAGGCCGCGTTCGCCGAGCTGCAGAACCGCTTCACCTTCGCCGGTGTCTGCGGGGCAGCCAACGTGGCGCGGCTGCGCAGTTTCGTGATCAACGGCCCGAACACCAAGACGTCGGGTCTGGAGTTCCGGGCGCAGTACGATTGGGACGGCTGGTTCGACGGCAACTGGGCCGTCGGCGCCGAGGCCACCTACCTCATCAAGTACAAGCGCGGCGCTGTGGCGCTGAAGGACTCGTCCACGATCAACATCGCTCCGGCCGAAGATCGGGCCGGCCTCAGCGACATCCTGAACGACTTCTTCTCGTACCCCGAACTGAAGGCCAACGGCTTCCTGGCCTATGTGCGGGACGGCCTGTCGGTCCGCTGGCAGACCCGGTACTCGGAAGGCACGTCGCCGGCGTTCGGATCCCCGTTCTTCGTGACGGTTCCGGACGCGGCGGCTACCACCGCCGGCGCCGCCTGCGCCTCTGTCTCGTGTGCGGGACGCACGCTCAAGGCGGTCGGCAAGTCCGACGACTACTTCCAGCACGACGTGATCGTGCGCTGGGAAGCGCCGTGGGACGTGACGATCACGGCCAGCGTCCAGAACATCTTCAACGAGGATCCGCCCTATGTGCCGTCGCCGTACAACTACGACCTGACCCAGGGCAATCCGCTGGGCCGCGTCTTCGAGGTCGGCTTCAGGAAGCGGTTCTAGCGTACCGAGCGGGAGATGGGCGTCGGGCCTCGGCCCGGCGCCGCCTTCCTCAACGGCTGCCTTTCCTCCAAGGGCAACTGGGCGTCGGAGCGATCCGACGCCCTTTCCTTTGGCGTCAGGGCCGCGCGTGCTTCGGCAGCGCCTTGGCCTCCTCGACCGTCAGCTTGCGGATATTGGCGACGGCGCAGCGCTGCGGGCCGATGGACGAGGGCGCTATGACCTCGGCGTCCAGGCCCGTGCAGATGTAGCTGGAGCCGCGCGACTTGATGGCGATGGTCTGGCTCCACTCCACGTCAGGACAGCGGCCCAGCATCTCCAGCTGGTAGACGTCGCGGACGCCGACCCGCAGGTTGACCACCTTGTCGTCATTCGACGCGAAGCTGCTGATGTTCCGCGCCCAGAAGCACTGGCGCGAGGTCTTCGCGGCAGGCTCCTCGGGCGACTTGGCGAACCCCGGCGCAGCGGCGCCGCAGAGCATCAGTCCGGCCGTGGCGGCGACGGCGAGGGCGATTTTGAACGACATGGCGACAGTCCTCTGGCCCCGAATGGTCTCCCCGACCGCGGAAGTATACGCGCACCCAAGCTGTCAGGAACCTGAACGACGGGCGGCTCGGCGGGCGAAACGATCGGGCGACACGAGGTCGGCCGCCGCGCGGCCGATCGGCGACGGGGCCGACAGGGCCAGGGCCGCAACGTGCTCGGCCAGCAGGGGCGCCAGGGAAAAGCCGCGGGAGCCGAAGCCGGAGAGGACGTAGAGGCCCGGGGCGCCCGCGGACCCGGCCAGCGGCAGGCGGTCGGGCGTCACTGCGCGGATCGCGGCGCGGCCCTCCAGGGCTGCGGGGTCGATCTTCGCCGCCAGCGCCGGCAGAGTGGCGGCCAGGGTCGCGAGATTGCGCTGGTGATCTTCTGGCCGCAGCTCGGTGGACTCGTCGTCGCGGTCGTGGGTGGCGCCGAACAGCAGGCCTTGCGGCGCGGGCAGGACGTATCCGCCCCACGCCGCCGCGGGCGCGGAGGCGCTATCGGTGGTCCAGCTCGCCTGGCCGCGCACGGCTTGCAGGGGCACGCCGGCCAGGAGCTCGCGGGAGGCCAGCGCGCTGGACACGACGACGCCGTCGGCGTCCGCGACGACGACGCCTGCCGGATCCAGCAGCCGCCAGCCACCGTCGATGGCCTCCAGCCGGGCGACCTCGGCGCGGAGGACCTGACCACTCCAGGCGGCCAGGATCGGTTCGGGTCGGATGACGAGGGCGCCGGTCTGGTCCAGGGCCCCGGTCGCGGCCTCGCCCAGTCGGGCGCTGGCGGCCTCGGGCGAGATCACGGCCAGCGCATCGGGTTCGAAGACGTCGGAGTCTGCGATCTTCGCGAACCGCTCGGTGTCGCGTTCGCCGGCGGCCAACTGCATCACGCCGCGCGCCAGCACCGCGCCGGTGACGCCGTCGTACAGATGTGTGGCGCGCGCATAGGCCTGGGCGAACAGTCGGGCGGCCTCGCCCAGACCGGCGTCGAGGCGGGGCGTGACGAGGGCCGCCGGGTTGCCCGAGCCGCCCGCGCCGGGCGTCTGGGCCTCGACGACCACGGCCTCGCCGCCCAGGGCCCGGACCGCACGGGCGGCCGCAGCCCCCGCGATCCCGCCCCCGATGATGGCGATGCGGCGAGCGGGCGGATCGACGGCCTCGCCCGCAAGGCGTGCTTCCAGTCGCTCGCGCTTGCGGCCGAAGCCGGGGCGCTTCTCGACTGTGAACCCCGCGGCGGCAAGCCCGCGGCGGACCTGGCCTGCGACGGTGAAGGTGGCGGCGCGCGCGCCCGGCGCCGAGCGCGCGGCGACCAGGGCCAGCACCTCATCCGACCACATGCCGGGGTTGGTCGCGGGCGAGAAGCCGTCGAGGAACCAGGCATCGGCCGGTCCCGACCAGCCGTCCAGCGCACTGGCCACGTCCATGATCGCGAGGTCCAAGGTGGCCGAGAGTTCCGGCAGATCCACGCGGTGGCGGCCACGCGCGCGGCCCGGCCAGCGAGCGGTGAGCAGGTTCGCGATCGGCGCAAGCTCGGGCCAGTGCGACAGGGCGCGGGCGGCTTCGTCGGCGGTGATCGGGTGGGCCTCGATCGAGGCGATGTGCAGGCGGCCGCCGGGCGGCTGGTTCGTCTGCCACAGCAGCAGGAGGGCGGCGATGTTGAGGCCGGTCCCGAACCCCAGCTCGGCGACCATGAACCGGCGGCGGCCGGCCCACGCCTCGGGGAGGCCACAGCCCTGGAGGAACACCGCGCGGCTTTCGGCCAGGCCGTCCTCGGCCGAGAAATAGACGTCGCCGAAGAGCGCCGAGCGCGGCTGGCCGTCGTCTGTCCAGGTCAGCGGACTGTCGGCCGCCATGAGCTATTCCACAAAGAAGAAGGGCCGCCCCAGAGGGCGGCCCTTCCGTATCGCTTTGAGCGAAAAGAAGCTTACTTCTTTTCCGGCTCGGCAGCGGCCGGAGCGGCCGGAGCCATCGCGGCGGCGTCGGCGGCCGGAGCGGCAGCGGCGTCGGCGGCCGGGGCAGCGGCGGCGTCAGCAGCCGGAGCAGCAGCGGCGTCGGCGGCCGGAGCGGCGGCGGCGTCGGCGGCCGGAGCTTCAGCGGCCTTTTCTTCGGGCTTCGAGCAGGCGGCGACGCCGAGCATGGCGACGGCGGCGGCGGCGAGCAGGAGTTGCTTGGTCATGTGAGTAGTCCTCTGGTCGGTGTGTCAGGCGCCGGTACGAACCTGCCAGAAGACAAGCCGCCCCCCGACGCATGCGTAGGGATACGCCTCACGACGGCGTGATAGCAAGCGCAAAACTCACGCGTTTGTGATCACTTTTTCAACCTTTACTGGGGGTGCGCAAGTGCGGCGCCCGCGGCGTGCAGGTCGAAGGGCGGTTCTGTGCAGACGCGGCTCAGGCCTGTGCTTACGCTTCGGCCGGAATGTTAGACAGCGCCTCTTCCAGCTCCAGGAAGCTGGGCTGGGCGCCGGAGGGGACGTTGCCACGGCCGATCTCCACCGAAATCTGGGCGGCGTTGCCGTGCAGGTGGGCAACGAGAACGGCCTGGATAATCTTGTAGAAGGCGCTCTCTTCGTCGACGACCTCCTTCATGCGGGCCGCCATCGGACCCACCATGCCGTAGGCCAGGAACACGCCCAGGAACGTGCCGACGAGCGCGCCGCCGATCATGCCGCCGAGAACTTCCGGCGGTTCGGTGATGGCGCCCATGGTCTTGATGACCCCCAGCACGGCGGCGACGATGCCCAGGGCGGGCAGGGCGTCGGCCATGTTCTGCATGGCGTGGCTGGGCGCCAGAGCCTCGTGGTGGTGCTTCTCGAGCTGCTTCTCCATCGCGTCCTCGACCTGGTGGGGATCCTCCAGGTTCATGGTCATCATCCGAAGGGTGTCGCAGATGAAGTCGATGGCGAAGTGGTCCTTCGTGATCTTCGGGAAACGCGTGAAGATTGAAGATTCGCCGGGGTTCTCGATGTGGCTTTCGAGCGCGATCACGCCCTTGGACTTCATGGTCTTGGTCAGCAGGAACAGGAGCGACAGCAGATCGCGGTAGTCCGCCGCCTTCCACTTCGGTCCGCCGAACACCTTGCCGAAGCCAGGGCCAACCCCCTTGATCGTGGGCAGCGAGTTGGAGATCAGGAAGGCCGCCACGGCCGAGCCGCCGATGGCCATCATCTCGTGCGGGAGCGCGTGCAGGATCACGCCCATGTTGCCGCCAGCCATGATGTAGCTGCCGAACACCATGCCGAAGAGCAGCACGAGACCGATGATCTGGAACATGGAAACCCCCGGAGAGTCTCGGGAACATGCCGGTTAATGCTTAATGCCCAGTGATCGGGAGCCTTTGGGGTAGGCGACGCGCCCTCGAACGCTTAAGCGAGGGGCCGATGTCCAGTGTGGCGCCCGCCCTTCCTCGCCGGTCGTTCGCGATCATCTTCGCCGTCTCGGCCGCGACGGCCATGGGCAATACCGGGCTGATCTCGGTGCTGCCGGCGATCGGCCGCTCCATCGGCATCGCCGACTGGATGGTCTCGGGCATCTTCTCGCTGTCGGCGCTCCTCTGGGCGGGGTCGTCACCCTATTGGGCGCGCTCATCCGACCGGCATGGCCGCAAGCCGCTGATGATGCTGGGGCTGTCGGGCTTCATGGTCTCGATGGCGCTCTGCGGCGGGGTGGTGAGCGCGGGCCTGCACCATCTGGCGCCGCCGCTCGTCATCTTCGGGCTGTTTCTGCTGGCGCGGGCGCTGTTCGGCCTGTTCGGCGCCGCGTCGAACCCGGCCACCCAGGCGTATGTGGCCGAGCGGACGCCGCCCGAGGGGCGCACCCAGGCGATGGCCAGCCTGGCCGGCGCGTTCGGCCTGGGCACCGTGATCGGGCCCTTCCTGGCGCCGCTGTTCGTCTTTCCCGTGGTCGGGCTGGCGGGACCGCTGTTCAGTTTCTCGCTGATCGCGCTGGTCATGCTGTTCATCGTCTGGCGCTACCTGCCCGACCAGAAAGTCCCGCTCGAGGCGCAACGCCCGCGCCGGCCTGTCGTGGGCGGGCCCAAGGCGCGCGGCATGTGGCGCGATCCGCGCATCCAGCCCTTCCTGATCTACGGCTTCATCGTCGCCACCTGCCAGACGGCTCAGGCCCAGACGCTGGGCTTCCTGATCATCGACAAGCTGCACATGTCGCCGGCCCAGGCGCAGTATTTCATCGCCATCGCCATGATGTTCGGCGCGGTGGCGGGGCTGCTGGCCCAGTGGGGTCTGATCCGGATGTTCGAGATGACGCCGCGCCAGCTGTTGCGCTGGGGCGTGGGCATCGCCGCACTTGGCAACCTGATCGTGGCGCTTTCGCCCGGCTACTATGGCGCGGTGGCGGGCTACGCGATCTCCAGCCTGGGCTTCGGCTTCGCCCGGCCGGGCTTCACCGCGGGATCGTCGATCGCCGTCGACATGGACGAGCAGGCTCGCGTCGCGGGTCTGATCGCTGCGGTGAACGGCATCAATGTGATCTTCGCGCCGGCGTTCGTGTTCGCCTACCAGCACTATGGTCCGGCGCCCTTCATCCTCAACACGGCGCTGATGGCGGCGATGCTGGTCTACGCCTTCCGCAATACAGCCCTCAAGAACGCCGATCCCCAGCCCGCGACCCGGGACGCGGCCTCGGTGGCGACGATCGAGAAGGCCGACGAGGGCGCCGTCTGACCGGGCCGAACGATCAGCCAGCCGGGGCGGCGGTCGCGGCAGAGCCTTCTTCGCGCAGGCGCCGGACCATGTCGGCCGAGAGATAGCCGTCGGCGGTCAGGCCCCGGGCCTTCTGCCATTCGCGCAGAGCCTTGCGGGTGCCCATGCCGACCACGCCGTCGGGCTGGCCGGCGTCGAAGCCGAGCGCCGTCAGCGCGCGCTGGGCGGTCATCCGGTCGACGAGGCTCAGCGGGGTTTCCTGCGGCCACGGGCGGATCGGCGGTCCCTCACCCGCAAACCGATCGGCCAGAAGGCCCACCCCAAGCGCATAGCTCAGGCTGTTGTTGTACTGGCGCAGGGCGAAGTGGTTGGGGAACAGCAGGAACAGCGGCCCGCTCGCCCCGGCCGGCGCCACCAGCTGGGCCTTGGCCTCGGCGTCGCCTGGGGACCAGGGCAGGCCGTCGGCCCGCTTCACGCCCTTGTCGGCCCACCAGGCCGGCGTCTCTCGCGGGCCCTCGGTCAGGCTGAAGTCGAAGCCCGGAGGGACCGAAACCTCCCGCGCCCAGCTTTGCCCGCGCACCCAGCCGGCCTTGGCCAGCAGGTTGGCGGCCGAGGCCAGCGCATCGGCGCGGCTGGCCCAGATGTCGCGGCGGCCGTCCCCGTCCTGGTCGACGGCTGTGGCCAGGAACGTCGACGGGATGAACTGGGTCTGGCCCATGGCGCCGGCCCAGCTCCCGCGCAGGCGCGCGCGCGGGTGCTCTCCAGACTGGATGATCTTCAGCGTGGCGATGATCTCGCCCTCGGCCCAGCCTCGACGGCGGCCCTGGGCGGCCAGGGTGGCGAGCGCGCGCAGGGTGTCGTTGTCGCCCTGGATCGACCCGAAGCCGCTTTCCAGAGCCCAGACGCCCAGCAGCACGTCGCGCGGCACGCCGTACTTCGCCTCGATGGCGGGGAACTCGGTCACGTCGGCATGGCGGCGCTGGCCGATGGCCACGCGGTCGGCGGTGACGACGCCTCGCAGGTAGTCGCCGATGGGCTTGGAGAACTCGGGCTGGCGGGAATCCAGCGCGCCGACCCGCGGGTCGGGGGTCAGCCCGGCCATTTCCCGCCGGAACACGGCCGGCTCGATCCCGGCCGCGATGGCGCGCGCCTCGAACTCGGACGCCCACTGGTCGAACACCAGGTCGCCCGAGGCCACAGGCGGGGCGATGGTGGCCTGGGCGTGCTGGGCCGCGGCCCCGGCGTGGGCCGCCATGGGCGTCGAGGCGGGGGGCGCGGCGGGCGAAGCGCAGCCGGCGAGCAGAAGGAAGAAGGAGAGACGTCGACGCATCCCCCGAATCTAGGGTGTGTTGGCCAGCGACCCAATCAAATCGGCGTCAGGCGGGGCAAATCGGGCTCGGCGGAATGGCGACGGGTCGCAGGCGCTCAGGTTGACTCGGCTACAGGCGACCCGTATATGCGCGCGCTCTTGTTCGCCAACCGGCCCCTCGGGGCCCGATTGAAGATTAGGTCCATGAAGGTCAGAAGCTCGCTCAAGTCGCTGAAGACGCGTCACCGCGACTGCAAGCTCGTGCGCCGCAAGGGCCGGGTCTACATCATCAACAAGACCGACCCGCGCTTCAAAGCCAAGCAAGGCTGAGCCGAAAGGCCCGCGTGTGCCGAAGGCTCTCCTCTGGGACTTCGGCAATGTCATCGTGCGCTGGAACCCGCGCACGCTCTACGAAAAGGTCATTCCTGATCCGGTCGCCCGCGACCGGTTCCTGAACGACGTGTGCACCCTGGCGTGGCATGCGCCGACCGACTGCGGCGTCACCTTCGCCGAGAACTGCGCGGCCCTGGCCGCCAAACATCCCGAGCACGAAGCCGAGATCTGGGCCTGGCATCATCGCTGGGACGAGATGTTCTCGGGCGCGATTCCCGAGACCGAGGCCGCGATCGAGGCTCTCCACGCCCGCGGCGTGCCGCAGTTCGGCCTTTCCAACATCAGTCATGAGACGCTGGAGAGCACCCTGGCCATGAGCCCGGCGTTCGGGCGGCTGTCGGGCGTGGTGGCCTCGGGGCTGGAGGGCGTGATGAAGCCCGACCCGGCGATCTTCCGGCTTTGCTGCGAGCGTTTCGAACTGGCGCCGTCCGACTTCCTGTTCGTGGACGACAGCGCCAGGAACATCGCGGCCGCCCACGCCCTGGGCTTTGACACCCATCACTTCACGGACTCGGCGGACCTTCAGCCCGCCCTGGAGCGCCGCGGACTGATCTGACGCGCCGCCGCCTCGCGAGGCCGGGTATTGCGTCTTTCTTTAGAGCTTCGCCGTACGGTCGGGGACAGCTGTGGCACGTCCTCTGCAGGACTGTGCCGCAAGTAGAAGCGTTTTGTTTCAAACCGGCACGGCATCCGATCAGGGGGCCGTCACCCAGATCACGGACGACCCCCGATGCGTATCCGCACCCTCCTGATGGCCGCCGCTGCGGCCGCCGCCTTCGCCGCCCCCGCCTCGGCCGCGATCACCATTTCGCTCACCTCGCAGAATGCGCCGCTGGCGCTGCAGCCGGGCGAGCAACTGGTCGCCGACTTCAACAACGCCGCGACGCCCGAAGCCGTGCTGCTCCCGGGCTTCGATCTCGACCTCGTCGGCGCCACGGTCGGCGTCTGCGAAGGCTGCAGCGGCTATTCCGGCACGCTGCCGGGCAACAACACCCACTACCTGACGATCCCGGGCAATGCCTCGGCCAAGCTGACCTCGCTGGCGGGGCTGAAGACCTTCAGCTTCTACATGGGCTCGGCCGACACCTACAATTCGATCCGCTTCAAGGGCGCGAACGGCTTCGACGTGACCCTGAACGGCGGCCAATTCACGCAAGGCTACGTGGGCCAGAGCTGGTCCTGGGGCAAGCGCGTCAACTTCGACTTCGGCAACGACCGCGTCACCGAGGTCATCCTGAGCTCGTCGGGCAACTCGTTCGAAGTCGACTCCTTCGCGGTGACCGCCGTGCCGGAGCCGGCCACCTGGGCGATGATGATCATGGGCTTCGGCGTCGCCGGCGCCCTGCTGCGCCGCCGCCAGTCGGCCCTGGCCATGGCCCGCATCTAGAGTTTGCCGCGAGCGCCCAGCTCTCTCCCTGGGCCTCGCTCGTAAGAACCCCCCGCCACAGCCCGGCGGGGGGTTTTCTTTTTGGGGATGGGTCACCGCCGCGGGTGACACGGCGGGGTCCGATGAGTAGGTTCCGCGCCTTTCCGACCCCTCGCATCTAGCTTAAAGGCTTGGCCATGGCCGACGACGCTTCCGCCCACTCCGACGTCCTCAACGCGACCGCGCAGGGCCAGCTCAAGAGCATCATCGAGCGTATCGAGCGCCTCGAGCAGGAGAAGTCCGAGATCGCCGAGCAGATCAAGGAAGTGAAGGCCGAGGCCAAGGGCAATGGCTTCGACGTCAAGATCATCAATAAGGTGATCCGCATCCGGAAGCAGGACCGCGCCAAGCGCCAGGAAGAGGAAGCCATCCTCGACCTCTATCTCTCGGCGATCGGAGAGATTTGAGGACCAAGCCTCCAGCCTCGCCCCTGGAGGCCCGAAAGGCGGCGACCAAGCGCGCCGCCCTCAACGCCTTGAAGCGCGCCCGCCGCGCCGCCGACAAGGCGGGCGTCCAGCTCTCCGACTGGGAGGGCGAGTTCCTCACCGAGGTGGGCGAGCGGGTGAAGACCTACGGCCGCGCCTTCGGCGATCCCGAGAAGGGCGCCATGGGCGAGGCGCTCTCGGTCCTGCAGACGGTGAAGCTCAAGGAGATCACCGCCAAGGCCAAGGGCGAGAAGAAGGACCTCAAGCGCCGGCCGTTCCGCCGCAAGACGCGGGGGTAGCCGGCAAGGGTCCGTTCACCTTGCCTCTTCACCGGCTCTTCGCCGCCCGCTGGCAAGCTCAGCGGCATGTCTCGCATCGGGCGATCCCTGGCCAAGGCCGCGCTGCTCGCCGCGGCGCTGGGCGCGCTGGCGTCTCCCGCGGCAGGGCAGGAGATGACGCAGGCTCGCTTCGGCGCCGTCATGGACCGGGTCTTCGGTCCCGGGACATGGCGAATGACCGGGGGCTATCGCACGCCCGAGCGAGAGAACCAGCTGCGGGCGCAGGGCGCCATGACCGTTCGCCCCGGCGGGATCTCCCGACACTCCTTGGGTCATCCCGGCGCGCCGGGCGCGTTCGACCTGGTGGTCAACGGCATGAGCCCTTTCGCCGCCGCCCAGCGCCTGCGCGAGGCCGGGGCGCCCTTCGCCCGCTATCAGCCCAAGGGCGCGCATGGGACGCAGGGCCCGCACCTGCATCTCGAACCGTTCGGCTTCGGACCGGTGGGCCAGCCGCGCTTCCAGGTGGCATCGGTCGCCAAGCCCGAGGTGACCGAGGGCCGGACCCGCTCGGTCACCCTGATCATGCCGCAGCCCAGCGCCGGCAGCGCCTCGGCGTTGCGCCAGGAACTGGCACGTCTGCAGGCCGACGCCCGCGAACAGGACCCTGAAGCCCAGCTTGAGCTGGGGCGCATCTACACCCTGGGCTATCTGGCGCCGCGCGACTTCGAGGCTGCTCGCAAATGGCTGGAGGCCGCGGCGCGCAATCCGCTGGCCGACGACGACACCAGGGCCTCTGCCGCGGCCGGCGTGGCGGAAGTCACCAGCCTCATCGAGGCCGAGCGGGCCCAGCGGCCGATGCAAGCGGCCTACCTGCGGACGGGCGCCGCCGACCGCTAGGGGTGACACGCCGCCTCAAGGGTCTAGTCTTTCCCATCTGATGGGGGAGGCAAGGGCATGGGGCAGGCGAGCCGGCGGGCATTCCTGGGGACAGTCGGCGCGGCTTGGTCGGGCGCGGCCTGGGCCGCCATGGCCCCGGATGAGCCGGACCTCGTGGTCCTGAACGCCAACGTCATCACCGTCGATCCCGGCCGCCCCAAGGCCCAGGCCTTCGCTGTGAAGAGCGGGCGGTTCGTGGCCGTGGGCGCCAGCGACGATATCCGCAGCCTGATCGGCAAGCGGACCCAGGTCTTCGACGCCAAGGGGATGACGATCACGCCAGGCTTCATCGACACCCACAACCATCCCGTGGGCGACGTGCTGCTCTACGAGGTGCTGGTCGGCAATCCGTTCGAGGTGGAGTTCGTCACGATCGACTCGATCATCGACAAGCTCGCCGCCAAGGCCCGCACCCTGCCGCCCGACACTTGGGTCGCGGGCCACTTCCACGACGACACCAAGCTGAAGGACAAGCGCCAGCTGACGATGGCCGACCTCGACAGGGTGTCGAAGGAGCATCCTGTGGTGGTGAACCACCGCGGCGGCCACACAGCCTTCTACAACGCTCGCGCCTTCGCTCTCGCCGGCGTGACCAAGGCCACGCCCAACCCGCCGGGCGGCACCTTCGACCGCGACGCCTCCGGCGAGCTGACCGGGCGGGTCACCGACACCGCGATGGACGTGTTCGACAACGTCGGGAAACGGCCCGCGTTCTCGCCGGAAGAGACCGCGCGGCGCGCCCGCGACGGCCTAGCCCATATCTCGAAACAGTTCGCGCGCTACGGCCTCACCACCGTCCACCACCAGGGCGGCGACCTGGGCGCCCTGCAGGACGTGCGCGCCCGCGGCGACCTCAAGCACCGGGTCAGCTACGAGCCCATCGGCCCTGTGCTGGAGGCGATGATCAAGGCGGGGCTCAAGACCGGCTTCGGGGACGACTGGATCCGGCTGGGCGCCACCTTCGAGCACCTGGTCGACGGCTCGTTCTCGGAGCGGACCCTGGCCTGGAGCAAGCCGTTCCCGGGCCGCTCACCGCCCTACTACGGCAACCTGGTGGAGGATCAGCCGACCCTGGACGCGTGGGTCGAGCGGGTGCACCGGGCCGGGATCGACGTGAACTGCCACGCCAACGGCGACCGGGCCATCGCCAGCGTGATGACCGCCTATGAGCGAGCCCAGAAGCTGTTCCCCCGGCCCGAGGCGCGCTTCAAGATCACCCACTGCACGTTGGTGAACCCGGACCTGGTGCGACGCATCAAGGCGCTGGACGTGACGCCCGCCTGCTTCACCACCTACGCCTACTACAACACCGACAAGTTCGGCTTCTACGGCAAGGACTTCATGGAGAACGCCATGGCCTTCCGCAGTTTCCTGGACGCCGGCGTGAACGTGGCGGCGGGGTCGGACTTCTATCCCGGACCGTTCGCGGCGCTGATGGGCATCCAGGGCATGGTCACCCGCACCGGATGGAACGGCGAGACCTGGGGCGCGAACCAGCGGATCACCCCGGCCGAGGCCCTGCGCATCAACACCTACAACGGCGCCTACGCCGCCCGCGAAGAGCGCCTCAAGGGCTCGATCACGCCCGGCAAACTGGCCGACTTTGTCGTGATGGCCGACGACCTGACGACCATCGCGCCCGAGAAGATCAAGGACATCCAGATCGTCCGCACCGTGACCGGCGGAGAGGTGATGTACCAGGCCTAGGCGGCCGCGACGTCCGCGTCCGCATCGGCTTCGCCGCCCTTGACCAGGCCTTCGAGACCCTGCTCGCGGACCTTGCGGTAGAGGGTCGAGCGGCCGATGCCGAGGCGGCGGGCCACCTCGCTCATATGGCCGGCATAGATCTCGATCGCGAGCTGGATCAGGTCGCGCTCGATCTCTTCCAGCGTCCGCAGATGCCCGCGGGCGTCGAGAATGCGAACCGGCTGATCCACCGGGGGCGCGTCCGATCCCGCAGGACCGACCGCGCTGGGCGCCGGGGCGGGCTGGGGGACGTACTCCGGCGGCGGGGCGGCTACGCCCGATATGGCCGGGAAGTCGTGCGGCTGCAGGTAGGGCGCGTCGGCGAGCACGATGGCGCGGTAGACGGCGTTCTCCAGTTGGCGAACGTTGCCCGGCCAGTCGAAGGCCGTCAGGCAGGCCAGGGTCTCGGCGCTGGCGCCGACCACCGACTTGCCCTCTTCCACATTGAAGCGGCGCACGAAGCAGTCGACCAGCGCGGGCACGTCCTCCTTGCGCTCACGCAGCGCCGGGGCCTCCACCGGGAAGACGTTCAGGCGGTAGAACAGGTCCTCGCGGAACCGGCCCTCCTTCACGGCCTGGGAGAGGTCGCGGTTGGTGGCCGAAACGATGCGGACGTCCACCTTGATCGAGCGCTTGGCGCCGATCGGGTCGATCTCGCTCTCCTGCAGCGCGCGCAGCAGCTTGACCTGGATGTCGAGGGGCAGTTCGCCCACCTCGTCCAGGAACAGGGTGCCGCCGTTGGCCTCCTGGAACTTGCCGAGGTGCTTGTCGCTGGCGCCGGTGAAGCTGCCCTTCTCGTGGCCGAACAGGATCGACTCCACGAGATTCTCGGGTATGGCGCCGCAGTTCACCGCGATGAACGGCTTGCCGGCGCGGTCGGACGAGCCGTGCACCGCGCGCGCGATCACTTCCTTGCCGACCCCGCTCTCGCCGGTGATGAGGATGGGAATCGACGACTTGGCCGCCCGTTCTCCCAGCCGCTTGACCATCAGCATGGCGGGGGACGTCCCGATCAGGTCGTCGAAAGTCGTGCGCCCGGAGGCGTGCTTCTTGAGGCGGGCCACCTCGCTCTTGAGGGACCCCATCGAAAGGGCGTTGCGGATCGAGACGGTGATCCGCTCGGGGCTGGCCGGCTTCACGAAGAAGTCGCAGGCGCCCGCCTGCATAGCCGAGACCACGGTGTCGATCCCGCCGGTGGCGGTCAGCACGATCACCGGCTGGTTGAAGCCGCGCGCGCGCATTTCGACCAGAGTGTCCTGGCCCGAGATGCCGGGCATGATCAGGTCCAGCAGGACCACGTCCACGCCGGCGCCGGAGTTCAGGTGCTGGATGGCCTCATCGCCATTTTGCGCATGCGAAACGGCAAACCCGTCGCGTTCCAGGACGGCCTGGATCAGACGGCGCTGAGTTGGATCGTCGTCTACGACAAGGACCGTTTTGGCCATGCGAAAACACCCACCAGATCGACGCTCCTCCCTTCTGGAAGAGGTCTTGTTCTTGTCCCCTTCTGATACAGGCCAAGGGTAAAGGGGGCGTTTCGCAACCCTGAGTCAGGCGTTAACGGGCGCGCTTTTCCGCGGCGACCTGTCGCGGATTGTGAAGATGGGCAGGAAGGCCTGCACGATTGGGCCGATGGCGACAGCATAGACGACAGTGCCTACGCCCACCGTGCCGCCCAGCAGCCAGCCCACGGCCAGGACCGTGAACTCGATGCCCGTGCGCACCACGCGGATCGACCAGCCGGTCCGTTTGCACAGCCCGGTCATGAGGCCGTCGCGGGGGCCGGGGCCCAGGCCGGCGCCGATATACATGGCGCCGGCTACGCCGTTCAGGACCACGCCGGCGATCAGGGCCGCGATGCGCAGCGGCAGGCCCTCGATCTCGGGCAGGACCATCAGCGTCAGGTCCACCGCCGTGCCGATCGTGAAGACGTTGGCGATGGTGCCGATCCCCGGCTTCTGGCGCAGCGGGATCCACAGCAGCAGCACCACGGCCCCCACCACATTGACCAGCATGCCGAACGACAGGCCGACGTGGGTCGACAGGCCCTGGTGGAACACGTCCCAGGGATCGAGCCCCAGAACGGCGCGCAGCATCAGGGCCATGGACGCCCATAGAGGGTCAGGCCGGCGAACAGTTGGATCAGGCGACGTGGCATCATAGTCGGGCCAAGTGGCCGCAACTGGACCTTGAAAACAGGTCCAGTTCTGAGAGTGTGGCGTCCATGACCCATCGCCGCATCGGTCCGGCCTCGCTCGTGCGCCTGCTCGGCGCCTGGCGGGGCGAGAAGACGGGCCCCGCCTATCGCCAGCTGGCCGACGCGCTCCGGCTGCTCATCCTCGACGGCCGGCTGCCGCTGGACGTGGTGTTGCCGGGCGAGCGCGAGCTGGCCCAGGCGCTGGAAGTGTCGCGCACGACCGTGACCGCAGCGCTGGCGCGATTGCGCGACGACGGCTTCCTGGACCGCCGCCAGGGCGCTGGCGCCAAGACCCGGCTGCCGGCCGGGCCGGGCGACCGGGGCTCGACGCCGCTGATGCTGGGCCCGATGTCCGAGGGGATCCTCGACATGGCCGCCGCGGCGCCGCCGGCCTCGGATGTGGTGCATCAGGCCTTTGCCGCGGCGCTGTCCGCGCTGCCGGCGCACCTGCCCAATCACGGTTACCTGCCCGTGGGCCTGCCGGTGCTGCGCGAGGTGATCGCCCAGCGGTACACGCGCCGCGGGCTGCCGACGTCGCCGGAGCAGATCCTGGTGACCAACGGCGCCCAGCACGCGCTGGCGCTGATGCTGCGGGTGGCCTGCGGCCCGGGCGATCGGGTGGTGATCGACCATCCGACCTATCCGCACGCCATCGACGCCATCCAGCGCGCATCGTGTCGTCCCGCCCCGGTCGGCCTGCCGGGCGAGGGCTGGGACGTCGAGGGCGTGGCCGCTGCGCTGCGCCAGAGCGCGCCGCGGCTGGCCTACTTCATCGGCGACTTCCACAACCCCACGGGCCGCTTCATGAGCCTGGAGGCGCGCGCGACGATCGTGGCGGCCGCTCAGGCGGCGCGGACCACCGTGATCTTCGACGAGACGATGATGGACCTGTCGCTGGACGGGCCCGTCACGCACTACGGCTTCGACGAGCCCGACGAGGGGCTCGTGCGGCTGGGGTCGATGGGCAAGAGCTTCTGGGGCGGCCTGCGTCTGGGCTGGATTCGCGCCGACGTGGCCACCATCCAGGCGATCGCGGTGCGCCGCGTCTCGCTCGACCTGGGCACGCCGGTGCTGGAGCAACTGGCCTGCGCCCACCTGCTGGCCGACGACGAACCGGCGCTGGCCGCCCGCCGCGTGCTGCTGCGCGAACGCCGCGACGTGCTCTACGGCCTCGTGCGCGAGAAGCTGCCCGACTGGAAGGTCAGTCTGCCGCCGGGCGGCCTGTCCCTCTGGGCCGAGCTGCCGGCGCCCGTCTCGAACACCCTGGCGGCGACCTCTGAGCGGTTCGGCGTGCGCCTCGCCGCCGGTCCTCGCTTCGGCGTGGACGGCGCATTCGAACGCTTCATGCGCCTGCCGTTCACGATGGCGCCGGACGATCTCGCCGAGGTCGTTGACCGGCTGGCGATGGCCTACGCGCGGCTGCGGCCGGGGGCTGTTTCCTCACGCGGCGCGCTGGGGGCGATGGTCTGACTTCCCTCCCATGATGGGGAGGGAGTATTCCCCAGCGGCACGCTTGCCCGGCGCGCGGTCCGGGGCATAGTGCGCTCACTGAACGCCGATCACGCTGCAAAGAATCGGCTGCTGGGAGGGCGCTATGAAGATCACCCGTCTGGGCTTGGCCCTGGCATTCGCGGCTGCCCTGGTGGCCTGCCAGAAGTCGCCGGGCAATGTCGATCAGAAGCGCCTGGAGGCCGCCGCGACCAACGGCGAGTGGCTGTCGTACGGCAAGGACTACAACGAGCAGCGCTTCAGTCCGCTGGACAGGGTCAACGCCGGCAACGTCGGCACGCTGGGCCTGGCCTGGTACGCCGAGTTCG
This sequence comes from Phenylobacterium sp., assembly GCF_965284355.1. Lineage (NCBI taxonomy): Bacteria > Pseudomonadati > Pseudomonadota > Alphaproteobacteria > Caulobacterales > Caulobacteraceae > Phenylobacterium > Phenylobacterium sp. The sequence continues at coordinate 3,170,232 of NZ_OZ260078.1, forward strand.
ACACCGACCGTGGCCAGGAGGCGACGCCCCTGATGATCGACGGGGTGCTCTACACCTCGACGGCCTGGTCCAAGGTGTTCGCCTTCGACGCCAAGACCGGCAAGCAGCTCTGGAAGTATGACCCCAAGGTCGAGGGCGCGAAGGGCTTCGACGCCTGCTGCGACGTCGTGAACCGCGGCGTCGCCGTCTGGAAGGGCAAGGTCTTCGTCGGCACCATCGACGGCCGCCTGGTGGCGCTGGACGCCAAGACGGGCGCGGTGAAGTGGGAAGTCCAGACTACCGACAAGTCCAAGCCCTACACCATCACCGGCGCCCCGCGGGTGGTGAAGGACAAGGTGATGATCGGCAACGGCGGCGCCGAGTACGGCGTGCGCGGCTACATCACCGCCTATGACACCGAGACCGGCAAGCAGGTCTGGCGCTTCTACACCACGCCCAATCCCACCGGCGCGCCCGACAACGCGGCCTCCGACAAGGTGATGGCCGAGAAGGGCAACGCCACCTGGAGCGACGGCGAGTGGAAACAGACGGGCGGCGGCGGCACGGCCTGGGATTCGATGGCCTACGACCCGCAGCTCGACATCATGTACTTCGGCATCGGCAACGGCACGCCCTGGAACCACCAGAAGCGCTCGGGCGGCAAGGGCGACAACCTGTTCCTGAGCTCGATCCTGGCGCTGAAGCCCGATACCGGCGAGTACGTCTGGCACTACCAGACCACGCCGGCCGAGAGCTGGGACTACACCGCCACGCAGCACATTATGCTGGCCGACCTGAACATCGGCGGAAAGCCCACCAAGGTGCTGATGCAGGCGCCGAAGAACGGCTTCTTCTACGTGATCGACCGGGCGACGGGTAAGCTGATCTCGGCCAAGCCCTACACCAACATCACCTGGGCCACGGGCGTCGACATGGCCACCGGCCGGCCGATCGAGACCGCTGGCTCGCGCTACCAGACCTCGATGGTCATGCAGGTGCCGGGCCCCCTGGGCGCGCACAACTGGCAGCCGATGGCGTTCAATCCGAAGCAGGGGCTGGTCTACATCCCGCTGAACGTCACGCCGTTCGCCTACGCCGACGACAAGGGCGGGTCGTACAAGGCCGGCGCCTGGAACGTGGGCGTCGACTTCGTGATCAACTCGCTGCCCACAGACGCGGCGCAGCTGAAGGCGCTGACCTCGATGATCAAGGGCCAGCTGGTGGCCTGGGATCCGGTCCAGCAGAAAGCGGTCTGGACCGTCGATCACCCCTACTTCTGGAACGCCGGCGTGCTGTCGACGGCGGGCGGCCTGGTCTTCCAGGGCGCGGCGCACGGCCAGTTCTCGGCCTACGACGCCGCCAACGGCAAGAAGCTGTGGTCCACCGAGGTCGGCAACGGCGTGATCGCCGCGCCGATGAGCTACGAGCTGGACGGCGAGCAGTATGTGGCGGTGATGGTGGGCGTGGGCGGCGGCGGCCAGATTTCGGCGCCGGGTTCGATGCCCACCCGGCCGCGACTGCCGGGGCGGCTGATGGTCTACAAGCTGGGCGGCAAGGCGACGGCCCCCGCCTTCCCGCAGCCGGCCGCGGCCAAGATCGACCTGACCAGCGTGGCCTCGACAGGCAACGTCCAGCACGGCTTCGAGCTGTTCCACAAGAACTGCCAGGTCTGCCACGGGCCCAACGCATCGGGCGCCTGGCTGCCGGACCTCAAGGCCTCGCCGATGCTGACCACTGCCGAGAACTGGAAGGGCGTTGTGATCGACGGGGCTTCGGCCAGCCGCGGCATGGCCAGCTTCTCCCGCTTCCTCAGCCCGCAGGACGCCGAGGACATCCGCGCCTACGTCATCACCGAGGCGAAGAAGCCGCCGACGGCTGCCGCTCCGACGCCGGCAGGGATGAACTAGCCATTTCCCTCCCCATCAAGGGAGGGAAGCGGCGAACTGGTCGACGATCCAATCGGCCTGGGGGTCGGTGAGGATCAGCGGCGGGGCGATGCGGATCGTATGGTCGTGGGTCTCCTTGGCCAGGAGCCCGCGCGCCTGCAACGCCTCGCAGACCCGGCGCGCGCCGCCGGCGTCGGCGTGGAGTTCGACGGCGATCATCAGGCCGCGACCGCGGACCTCCTTCACGCGGGGCGTGGCGACCGCGGCGAGTCCGGCCTTGAGGCGCTCACCCACCCGGGCGGCGTTCTCGATCATGCCTTCTTCGGTGAGCACCTTCAACGCCGCGCGGGCGACCGCGCAGGCCAGCGGGTTGCCGCCGAACGTCGAGCCATGCTCTCCCGGGTGCAGCACGCTCATGACCTCGGAGTTCGAGAGCACGGCCGAGACCGGATAGAAGCCGCCCGAGAGCGCCTTGCCGATCAGGGTGAGGTCGGCCTCGACGCCCTCATGCTCTTCGGCCAGCAGCTTGCCGGTGCGGCCCAGGCCCGTCTGGATTTCGTCCAGGATCAGGATGACGTTGTGCTTCGTGCACAGCTCGCGGGCGCGCTTGAGGTAGCCGGCCGGCGGGATGATCACGCCCGCCTCGCCCTGGATCGGCTCGACCAGGAAGGCCACCGTGTTCGCCCCGATGGCGGCCTCCAGCGCGTCGGCGTCGCCGAACGGGACCATCTTGAAGCCCGGCGCGAAGGGGCCGAAGCCGCCGCGCGATTGCGGGTCGCTCGAGAAGCCCACGATGGCCACCGTGCGACCGTGGAAATTGTCGGCGGCCACGATGATCTCGGCCTGGCCTTCGGGCACGCCCTTGACTTCGTAGCCCCACTTGCGGGCCACCTTCAGCGCCGTCTCGACCGCCTCGGCGCCCGAGTTCATCGGCAGCACCTTGTGGCTGTTGGTCAGCGCGCAGAGCTCTTCGTAGAAGGGAGCCAGCTGATCGTTGCGGAACGCGCGCGAGGTCAGCGTCAGCTTGCCCGCCTGCTCCATCATCGCGGCCAGGATCTTCGGATGGCAGTGACCCTGGTTCACGGCGGAATAGGCCGAGAGGCAGTCGAGGTAGCGGTTGCCGTCCACGTCCCAGACGTAGGCGCCCTCGCCACGGGTCAGGACAACGTCGAGCGGCTTGTAGTTCTTGGCGCCGTACCGGGCCTCGGTCTCGATGAACTGGGCGGTCAGGCTGCGCTGGAAGGCGATGTCGTTCATCAGGGGCGCTCCTATTCGGCGGCGTGCAGTTGGGCGGCGGGGAGGGACGTGCGGTCGAGGCGCAGGGTCATGCAGTACGAGGCGCCGCCCGAGCGGATGAACGGCGACAGGTCCACCTCGGTCAGGCTGTAGCCGCGGCTCTTCAGGGTGCGGCGCAGGCTTTCCGGCGCCTTGGCCATGACGATACGGGCGTCGAGGTTCACCGCGTTGACGCAGAAGGCGGCGGCCTCCTCGTCGCTGGCCTCGATGCGCTGGCTCTCGGGGATATGCGCCCGTATCGTCGCCAGCGCCTCGGGCGTGAAGGCTGGCGGGTAGTAGAGCACCTTGCCGCCGGCCAGCGGGCAGAAGCACGTGTCGAGGTGGTAGAACCGATCGGTGGCCAGTTCGAGGGCCACGGTCTCGTGCCCGAACGTCTTGCGGATCACCGGGATGGCCGAACGGCTCGATCGCGGGCCATAGCCGCACCAGAACAGCTTGCGGTCAGCGTCCCAGATCGCGTCGCCGGCCCCCTCGTGGAACACGCCTTCGGGGAAGTCGACGATGTCGTCGACGAGGCCGCGGCTCTTCAGCTTCTGGAAGACGGCGCGGAATACCGGCTCCTCGCCTTGGCGTTCGGGGTGGCGGAAGCGGGCCATCAGCACCCGGCCGTCCAGCACGACGGCGGCGTTGGCCGGGAACACAAGGTCAGGCAGGCCTTTGACGGCGCCGATGATCTCCACGTGGGCGCCGGTGGCTTCGAGCGCGGCGCGCAGGGCGGCCGAGCCTTCGCGGGCGGCCGCGGCGTCGGCGGTGCTCCAGGCCTTGGGGTCCATCCACGGGTTGATCCGGTAGCTCACGTCGAAGCAGGCCGGGTCGGTCATCAGATAGGTGGGGCGGTCCATGCGGGCTCCTGAAGTGATCGCCTCCAGGGTCGCGCTGTCGAGTGCTAGCGAATAGCGAGCAACGTGCTACAAAACGTCGATCAGTTTGGCGTAATGTCACAAGCGGCTGGCAAAATGATCGATGATCTGGACCGAGAACTGATCGGCCTTTTGCGCGTCGACTCGCGCAAGCCCGCCGCCACCCTGGCCAAGGCGCTGGGTGTGTCGCGGGGCACGGTGCAGAACCGGATCGAGCGGCTGGTCCGCGACGGGACCATCCAGGGCTTTACGATCAAGACCCGCCCCGACGCCTCGAACCGGGTGCGCGCCGTGATGACCATCGCCATCGAGGGCGAGCGATCCGGGGCCGTGGTGCGATCGCTGCGAGGCTTTCCCGAGGTCTCGGCCGTCCACACCACGAACGGCCGCTGGGACCTGGTCGCCGAGATCGACGTCGAGACACTCACGGCGTTCAGCGCCGCTCTTGACCGCATCCGCCAGATCGAGGGCATCGCATCTACCGAGACCTCGATCCTGCTGGCGACGCAGAAGATGTAGTCAGCGCCCCCCCCACCGCTTCGCGGTCCCCCTCCCCCGCAAGCGGGTGAGGAACTGGGGCGATCAATCAGCTTCAGTTCATCCCCCATCTCGATGGGGGAGGGGGACCACGAAGTGGTGGAGGGGGCGCTGGCGCCAAGAACGGCGATCCGCCATTGGCCGGAGGAACTCAGCGGCGCTAAGGTCCCGCCCCATGAACGCCCCCTTCAAGACCGACGCGTTGCCGACCTGGCGGCTGGATGACCTCTATGCGGGGCGCGAAGACCCGCGGATCGAGGCCGACCTCAAGGAGGCCGAGCGCCTGAACGGCGAGCTGGCCAAGCTGGAGGGCCGCATGATCGCCACGCGGTCGCGGCCGGCCGAGCTGGGCGGGATCATCGACCGGGGCATCGAGCTGTACGAGCAGGCCACCAACGCCATGTGGGGCGTGGGGGCGTTCGCCTCGCTGTCGGCGTCGACGGCCCGGGACGATTCGGCGTGGTCCAAGTTCGAGGCCGACCTGCGCCAGCGGTCGTCGCAGATCGCGGCCATGAGCCTGTTCTTCACGCTGGAGATCAACCAGCTGGAGGACGACGAGCTGGAACTGGCGCTGAAGGCCCACAAGCCGGCCCAGCGCTGGCGGCCCTGGCTGCGCCGGGTGCGGGCCGGCCGACCGCACGAACTCTCCGCCGACCTGGAGCGCCTGCTGATCGACAAGGCGCCCGCGACGGCCAACTGGGGCCGGCTGTCGGACGAGACCCTGGCCAAGCTGTCGGCCAAGGTGGGCGGCCAGACGCTGACCCTGTCCGAGCTGCTGAGCCTGTCGGCCGGTCCCGACGCCAAGAAACGCAAGGCCGCCGCCCAGGCCCTGGCCAAGGCGTTGGGCGAACGGGCCGGCACGCTGGCGCTCAGCCTGAACACCCTGGCGTTCGAGAAACAGGTCGAGGATCGCTGGCGGAAGTATCCCACGGCGGCCTCGGCCCGGCACCTCGCCAACGAGGTCGACGCCGAGGCGGTGGACGCCCTGGAGGCCGCGGTGGTCGACAGCTACGCCAGCGTCAGCCACCGCTACTATCGCCTGAAGGCCAAGGTGATGGGCCGCACGCACCTGGACCACTGGGACCGCAACTGTCCGCTGGATTCAGCGGCGCCGCGCACGTTCAGCTGGGACGAGGCCAAGTCGATCGTCCTGGAGAGCTACCGGGCCCTGTCTCCCGGTTTCGCCGACACCGCCCAGACGTTCTTCAGCCAGCCCTGGATCGACGCCAAGCCGCGCCCCGGCAAGCAGATGGGGGCCTATTCCCACTCGGTGACGGCCACGCGCCACCCGTACGTGTTCATGAACTACATGGGTGAGCGGCGCGACGTGCTGACCCTGGCGCACGAGCTGGGCCACGCGGTGCATCAGACCATGTGCAAGCCGCTGGGCACCCTGCTGGCCGACACGCCCCTGACGCTTGCCGAGACGGCGTCGATCTTCGGCGAGGGGCTGGTGTTCGAGAAGCTGCTGGCCGAGACGTCGAAGGCCGACCGCCGCGGGCTGCTCGCCGGCAAGATCGAGGACGGCATCAACACGGTGGTGCGCCAGATCGCTTTCCACCGCTTCGAGACCCGCTTCCACGCCGCCCGTCTGGAGGGCGAGCTGTCGGCCGACGAGATCGGCTCGCTGTGGATGGAGATCATGACTGAAAGCCTCGGGCCGGCCGTGCGGCTGGACAAGGGCTATCGGAACTACTGGGCCTACATCAGCCACTTCATCCACGCGCCGTTCTACGTCTACGCCTATGCGTTCGGCGACCTTCTGGTGCGGGCCCTGATGGAAAAGCGCCGCGAGGACCCGGCGAAGTTCACCCCGCTGTACGAGACGCTGCTCGCGGCCGGTGGCACCAGGACCTACGTCGAGGCGTTGGCGCCGTTCGGCCTGGACCCACGGCAGAAGGCGTTCTGGGCCGCCGGGATGAAGCAGATGGAGCGCCTGGTCGACGAGTTCGAAGCGCTGGTCTGAAGGCGGTCGTGCGAACGACGGCGATCGCCGCTAGCCCCAGGTCTCGACTTCGCCCCTGCGGCGGGCCGCGACCGGGGCCGGCGCGCGCTTCATGCCCTCGGGCTTGGCGACCGGCTTGCCGAACAGCCACCCCTGGCCCAACCCGACGCCCAGCGATGCGACGGTCTTGGCCGTCTCCTCTTTCTCGATCATCTCGGCGACGGTGGAGATGCCCAGTTCCGTACAGAGCTCGGCCAGCCGCCGCAGGATCAGGGCGTCACGTGGCCGCCCCTTCAGGCCCTGGACGAAGCGGCCGTCGAACTTCACGACGTCGGCCTCGATCTGGCGCAGATAGTCCATCGACGCGGCGCCGGCGCCGAAGTCGTCGAGGCAGACAATGTGACCGGCGCGCCGCAGCTGCTGGATCACCTGATTGACGGCCGCCAAGTCGGTGATCTTGTGACTCTCGGTCAGCTCCAGCATCAGCCGGGGCCGGATCTTCGGGGTGATGGCGGTGATCTTCAGCATCTCCTCGACGAAGCCCGCGGACTGGATCGAGAAGGCGCTGATGTTGGCGGCGATGGAGACGCTGTCGGGCGCGTCGCACAGGGCCTGGAACACGGTGCGCACGATGGAGAGGTCGAACTCGAGGACCAGGCCCAACTCCTCGGCCAGCTTGATCGTGGCCGCGGGCTCATCGCCGCCCTCGAAGCGGGCCAGCGCTTCATAGTGGTGCAGCTGGCGGGTCTTCAGATCGACGACCGGCTGGTAGACCACCTCGAAGCGGCCGTCCTTCAGCAGTTCCTTGAATCGCGACGACTCGGTGACCGTATGGTGCAGCGCCGCCTCGAAGCTCTTGGCCGCCTGCGACGGCCCGTCCTCGATGCAGCGGTCGATGGCGTAGCGGATCGCGCGCAGGCTCTCGGTCGGAGACGCGCCGTCCAGCTCCAGCTCGCCGGTCCAGAGCTGGATGCGAGGCCCGGCCATATCGCGCACGGCCTGGCCGATCGCCTCAACGGTCGGGCGGCCGGAACGCAGCAGGGCGAAGCGGTCGGGGCCGATGGCCGCCGCAGGGAGGCCGCCGTAAGACGCCGCGCGCAGCATGGCGGCCAGCTTGCGCCGGACGTTCATGGCCTCGGCGCTCGTCATGTTCGCCAGGGCGCCGTTCAGGCCGGCGAATTCCAGCAGGTCGACGTGCAGCGACGCGCCATCGGCCTCGGCCTGCTTCAGCAGGCTGGCGGCGGCGCTTTCGAACTCGTCGCGGCTGGTGAGGCCGGCCTCGTCGATCTTGACCGACTGCACGCCCGGCGTGCGCAGACTCATGGCCATGGCGACGAAGGCGTCGCGCTGCGGCATCTGGAAGAAGGTCAGCGACACGGGCTGCGGGCCGCGCTGGGTGGCCAGCTCGACCGAATAGGGCCCACGACGCTCGCCCGGCTGAACGTCGCGCAGGGCGGCTTCAACCATCTCGGCGTCGTTAGGTTCGAAGAGCTCGCGCCAGGGCTTGCCCAGCGTCGAGTCCGCGCTGCGGCTCAGCAGTCGCATGGCCGCGCCGGTGGCGAAGGTGACGAAGTGCTTGTCCTCGATCTCGAGGACCATGTCGGCGCTTGCGAAAACGAACCCCAGCAGCTGGCCCATGGTAGGCGCGCCCTGCGACCTTTTGGGCGCTGGCTGAGCCGCTGCGACTGCGGCGTTTGTGGACGCCATCTGTGGTTCGCTCCTCGCCGCGGACCCGCGGAGGCGGACGTGGCGCCGGGCACTGTTGCCACATGACTCCTTGATGGCTGGTTTATCGACGGCCCGCCGCCTTGGGTTCTGTCGCCGCGAGCCTGCCGTTCCCGCACCGCCCGCGCCCGTCAGAACATCGGCTCGGGCGGCTTCTTCCTGCGCCGGGGCTTCTCCCACATCACGCCCGGGTAGCCCTTCAACGGCGCCAGCGGCTCGCCCAGGTAGGTCCAGTCGGCCTGCTCGGACAGGTGCATGTGGTAGCGGGGCTCGCGGCCGGTGCGGGTGGTGAAGAGGGCGCGGGGCACGTTCACCATCTGGGGCGAGCGACGGCGCTCGTAGAAGAGCGGCGTGCCGCATCGGCCGCAGAAGCTTCGGGCCGTGCCGGCGGTCTCGTCCTCGTAGCGGGTGACGTGCGCTTCACCCTCGACGATGCGGAAGCGGCTGCGCCAGCTCCCGACATAGGTGGCGTAGGCGCAGCCCTGAGCCACGCGGATGGCCTGCGAGTGGTCGTGCCAGGCCCAGCGGGCCGGGACGCCGATCTCCACCTCGACCGCACCGCAGGCGCAGCGGCCGAGTGCGACGCCGCGCGGCGCCTTGAGCGTCGCCATCAGGACGTCGCCTTCAGCCACTCGAGGGCCGGGCCGTTCAGCTCGCGCGGGTAGGTGTGGCTGAGGTCGTCCAGCTCGCGATAGGTCACGTCGGCGCCGGCGCGGGCCAGGGCATCGGCGGCCTCGCGGGCCATGTCGACGGGGAACATCCAGTCACGGACGCCGTGGGCGATGTGGATCGGCAGGCCGGCGATCCGCGCCTTGTCGGCATAGGCGGCCATCATCGGGTGAAAGGCGGCCGCCGCCGGCGCCAGGTGGGTGAACGGCGACCCTGGCTCGAGACCCGACACGTAGGAAAAGGTGCCGCCGTCGCTCATGCCCGAAAGCAGCAGCCGCCGCGCGTCGACCTGCCACTGCTCGCGCACGGCGCCCAGCATGCGCGCGAGGTTCGGGCTGTCGGCGTCCTGCCCCTGGATGGCCCAGGTGCGGCCCACGGCGGTGGGGGCGACCACAATCGCGCCGAAGGTGCGGGCCTCGCGCACCCAGCTCCACAGAAACCCGCGACCGTTCCCCGACCCGCCGTGCAAGGCGAACACCACCGGCAGCGGCTCGGCCGGGTCGTAGTACTCCGGCACATAGACCGAGAAGCCGCCGCGCGAGCCGGGCTGGTCGAAATGCAGGACGCCGGTGTCGGCGCGCGCGGGCGCGCGGGCCAGGCGCTGGACCAGCGCCTCGTCGCCGCGGTGCGCTGGATCGAGGAAGAAGCGGCTGACGGGCGGCAGTCCCTCAGCCAGTGGGTAGATCGCCTCCAGCGCCTTCGGCAGCTCGCGCAGCGCCCGGAAGGACGCCATCAGCCCATCCTCGGCCTGCGGCGCGGCGCGCAGGGCCTCGAAGGCCGAGATGGCCGCGTCGCTGGCGGTGGCCAGCGCGGTCTGCACGTCGGCCATCTCCGCCGGCCAATCATCCAGACGGTGACGTTCGGCGGCCAGCGCGACCTCAGGCTCGCCTACCGCGTCCATCACGCGGTCGAACTGGGCCGGGTCGAGGTATCGCGATATGAACCCCAGGCGATCCAGCGCCTGCAGCAGCGGCGGCAGCACGGCCACCACGTCGTCGAGGGTCTTGTCGTCCATGCGCTCAGGTCCCCCGCTGCCGCGACACCACACTGACGAAGAAGCCGGTCGTCCAGCCCAGCAGCAGGATGCCCGTGATGCCCTCGACGGCGACAAGCAGGCGCCACGCCTCGGGGATCAGGTCTTCGTCGTAGCCGATGGTCGCGTAGACGAAACCGGACGCATAGACCGCGGTGCGAAGGTCAGGGATCGCGCCGACGGTTACATAGACCAGCGCCCAGCCCCAGATCTCCAGGCCGTGCAGCACGAACAGGCCCAGGACGATGGCGGTCAGGTCGAACACGGCGCGCGGCGAGTCCAGGCCCACGTGGCGGCGAGTCTCCTCGGCGCCCACAAGCCGCAATGCGCGCGACAGCCAGAACAGCCCCGCGCCGTGGACCAGCACGCTGGCCACGACCATGACGACGGCGACGACGACTTCGGTGAGTTCCACGAGCATGCCGGGGCCACGATAGCGTGGGTCGCGGGCTTCGCCAGCCGGAGCGGCTATCTGCGATCCCGGATGGGCTCACGCATCGCCGTCGCCTCGGCGCGACCGCCCATCAGCCAGCGCAGGTCAGCGCCCACCGTGACCAGATCGAACCCCATCGCGATCATCTGCCGGGAGTAGGCGACGCTCGTGGTGTGGACGCCGACGCGCTTCTCCGCCGCCTTGCAGGCCGCCAGGATGCGCCCGAACGCGGCCAGCAGCACGGGGTCCTGGCTGTCCTGGCGCGGCTCGCCGCCCAGCGAGAGCGAGAGGTCGGAGGGGCCGATGTAGATGCCGTCGAGGCCCGGCGTCGCGACGATGGCTTCCACGTTCGCCAGACCTTCGGCGGTCTCGATCATCGCCAGCGCCAGGACATCGTCGTTGGCGTATCGGGCATAGTCCGCGCCGGCGACCAGGGCCGCCCGGGTCGGTCCATAGCTGCGATAGCCCTGGGGCGGATAGCGGCAGGCGCCCACGAAGGCGGCGGCCTCTTCCGGGGTGCTGATCATCGGGCAGATCACCCCGGCGGCGCCCGCGTCCAGCGCCCGCATGATCTCGCCCGGCGCATTCCACGATACGCGGACCAGGGGCGTGACGTCGCCCGCGGTGGTCGCCTGCAGCATGGCCACCATCTCGCTGTAGCCGATCACCCCGTGCTGGGTGTCGATGGTGATCGCGTCCCATCCCTGGGTGGCGATCGCCTCGGCGACAATGGCGCTGCCGAGACTGCACCAGGCGTTCAGCACTGGGCGTCCTTCGGACCAGATCCAACGCAGGTGGTTCTGGCGCATCGGCTCAGGCCGCCGGACGGAAGTAGAAGGTCTTGAGCGCCGCCTCGTCCGCGATGCGCAGGGCGCGCTTGAACTCGGCGATCCGCGCCTTGTCGCCCGAGAGCGTGATATCGCCCTTCGCCAAGGCATCCTCCAGGCCGCGATGGCCCATCCAGACGCGCACGAAGGCCTCGAGGTCGGAGGCCAGCACCACGTCCACGTCCCGGCCCGGGTCCTTCAGGCACACTTCCACATCGTCGGGCCGCAGGATCATCCACCAGTAGCGCCGCGCGGCATGTGCCTTGGGAATGCCGCGGAACTCGAAGCGCAGCACAACGTCATGGTCGGGAAGCTCGTCCAGATCGACCTGGCGTTTCATCCCCCACATCAGGAGCGTCGGGTCCAGCTCTTCGTGGGCGATGCGGCCCTGGCCGTGGCGCTGGCCCCATTCCGACATCAGGCAGATCAATTCGCTCATCTGCGCTCCGGCGGGGGTGAGACTATAGAGCTTGCCCTGCGCCAGCGGCTGGGTCGCGATGACGCCCGCCTCTTCCAGCTCGGACAGCCGCTGAACGAGTAGCGCCCTCGACATCAGCGGCACGCCCGTGTGGATTTCGTTGAACCGCCGCGGCCCGAAGCAGAGCTCGCGGATGACCAGCGGGGTCCATCGCTGGGCGAAGATCTCGGCCGTTTTGGCGACCGGGCAGAACTGGCCATAACCCTTCATGCGCTGAGGGTCCTCCCGCGACCGTCCTTCCACAAGTTCATTCTTCGAACTGGAGAGGCGGCGGTATCGGGCGCAAGACCCAGCCTCGATGGACACCGAGGTTGCGCGATGACGATCAATGTAAAGGCCGAGCCCATGGACTGGACCGCCAGGGCGCATGAGTTGGGCCCGCAGATCGCGGCGCGCGCAGAGGCCGCGGATGCGAACGACGCCTTCGTCTCCGAGAGCATGAAGCTGCTGAAGGACGCCGGCTTCCACGCCGCCGCCGTGCCGGCCGAACTGGGCGGCGGCGGGGCCACGCCCGCCGAGCTGTCGCGGATGCTGCGAGCGCTGGCCGGCTATTGCGGCTCGACGGCGCTGGCCTTCGCCATGCACACCCATGCCGTGGCGCTCCCGGCCTGGCGCTGGCATCGGACGCCGGAGCCCGTCGAGGGCCTGCTCAAGCGCGTGGCGGCCGAGAAGCTGACCCTGGTCTCGTCGGGCGGCTCGGACTGGCTGGACGGCTCGTGCGACGCCGTCCCGGTCGAGGGCGGCTTCCGGGTCCGCGGGCGCAAGATCTTCGCCAGCGGCAGCCCGCTTGGCGACCTCCTGGTCACCATGGCCGTGCAGCAGACGCCGGAGGGGCCGACCGTGCTCCACCTGGCGATCCCGTTGAAGGCGCCGGGCGTGACGATCCTCGACACCTGGCGGACGCTGGGCATGCGTGGCACAGGGTCGCACGACATCGAACTCGCCGACGTGTTCGTGCCGGACGCCGCCGTGACTGTGCGCCGGCCGTCGGGTAAATGGCATCCCCTGATGCACATGGTGACGATGATCGCCTTCCCGCTGATCTACAGCGTCTACGTCGGCCTGGCCGAGACGGCGCGGGACAAGGCGGTGGCGATGGCGGCCCGCAAGACCTCCGACGACCTGACCCAGATCGTGGGCGAGATGGACACCGAACTGGCCGCCGCCCGGATGGCGCTGGCCGACATGCTGGCGGTGATCGAGGCCGGCGCGCCGGGCGAAGCCGCCAGCAACCGCGTCATGATGGGCCGGACCCTGGTGGCGCGATCCGCGATCCGCACTGTGGAAAAGGCCATAGAGGCGGCCGGCGGCGGGGCGTTCTATCGCAAGGCGGGCCTGGAGCGGATCTGGCGCGACGTCCAGGCCGCTCGCTACCACCCGCTGCAGGAAAAGTCCCAGGCGCGCCTGGCCGGCCGTGTGGCGCTGGGACTGCCGGTCGACGGCTGACTGCCTCGGGCGCCATCCGAAGGGCAGGTACGGCTTGCCATTTTTCAAACGGTCGTTAGACCGATGGCGCGATGGCAGATGACGTAACGAAAGCGCCGGAACCGGCGAAGACCGAGACCTATGACGACCGGCCGTTCCACTCGGACGACCTGCCGCCCGAGGTCCGGGCGCCGCTGGCCCCGTTCAAGGGCGAGGAGCCGCCGGCGCCGGCGTGGTTCAAGTGGGCGATCGCCCATGAGGCCGAGCAGCAGTTCGTCGAGTCCATGGGAACCCGGCTCGAGACCCTGTCCTGGGGCGAGCGCGGCAAGCCCGGCCTGCTGCTGGTGCACGGCAATAGCGCGCATGCCGAATGGTGGAGCCCGCTGGCGCCCTATCTGGCCAAGGACTACCGCGTGACGTCGATGTCGCTGGCCGGCATGGGCAACTCCGACTGGCGCGAGACCTACAAGTTCGGGGACTTCGCCGCTGACGCCGAAGCGGTGTCGCGGGCCACGGGTCTGTACGAGGGCGGGCGCAAGCCGATCTACATCGGCCACTCGTTCGGCGGCGGACAGGTGTTCTTCGCCGCCGCGCGCTATCCCCAGAACATGCACGCCGCGGTGCTGGTCGACACGGGCTTCGGCGGGCCGCCGCCCGAGGTGCTGGCCGAGCGGGCGAAGCGGGCCGAGGTGCTGGCCAACAACCCCAGCCCGGACCGGCCGACGCGGGTCTATCCTTCGCTGGAAAAGGCGCTGGAGCGGTTCCGGCTGATGCCGCCGCAGCCCGCCGAGAACTACTACATCCTCGACTTCATCGCGCGCCGCTCTCTGAAGCAGACCCCGATGCCCGACGGCTCGGGGCAAGGCTGGGCCTGGAAGTTCGATCCCAACATGTGGGAAAAGCTGGACCGCAGCGACGGGATCATGTCCGGAACGGGCGACTTCCCCGACCTGAAGGTTCCGGTGATCCACCTGTACGGCGACAAGAGCCGGATCATCGACCGCCGCAAGGCCGGCGAGCGCGGGTTCCTGGACGGCCACATCCCCGAGATCGAGATCCCGGACTCGCATCACCACGTGATGATCGACCAGCCCCTGGCCCTGGTTGCGGCGCTTCGCACCCTTCTGGGCGCCTGGCCGCATTGAACCGGCTCGGCGGTTCGTGTATCGCCACCACCAATTCCCACCCACCGAAGAGCGAAGACCCCCGATGGCCGGAGACTACCACCGCGGCGAAATGGACATCGCCGAGCAGAACGCGACCTTCCACCTGGTGATGGGCCTGACGAAGTGGGGTTCGCTGGTGATCGCCGCCGGCGTGCTGTTCTTCTCGCTCCTGTTCTGCACGCAGACGGGCTTCCTCGGCTCGGCCGCCTACACGGTCGGCCTGCTGGTGGTCGGTTTCCTGCTGCTGCGCGACAAGCCCGCGGGCGCTGACGCGCACTAGCGCTCTTCGAACTTCGAGTCTGACGGGCCTCCGCCGCAAGCGGAGGCTTTGTCGTGTTTGGACCGCGGGTCCCGGGCTCAACACAGAAAGACTTCAAACGCGCGTTTGAAAACTGCGGGACGTCTGCTGGACAAGCTGTCACGACCCCCCCTATGGTCCGGCCGCTGGCGCGCGCATTTTGGGGGATCCCGCGGACCATGGCTGTCATTGCCGTCACCAAAGAGCGCAAATCCGGCGAGACCCGGGTCGCGGCGACGCCCGAGACGGTGAAGAAGCTGGTCGCGGCCGGGTTCGAACTGGTCATCGAGACCGGCGCCGGCCTGGGCGCCTCGATCGCCGACGCCGACTACGAGGCCGCCGGGGCCAAGATCGCCAAGACCGCCAAGGACGCGATCAGCAAGGCCGACGTGCTGTTCAAGGTGCGCGCGCCCGAGGCCGAAGAGGTGGGGGCGCTTAAGTCCGGCGCATACGTCGTGGCTCTGCTGAACGCCTTCAACGAGAAGGCCACCGTTGAGGCCCTGGCCAAACAGGGCGCCACCGCCTTCGCCATGGAATTCGTGCCGCGGATCACCCGCGCGCAGGTGATGGACGCCCTGTCGTCCCAGGCCAACCTCGCCGGCTATCGCGCCGTCATCGAGGGCGCCGAGGCCTACGGCAAGGCGCTGCCGATGATGATGACCGCGGCGGGCACCGTGGCGCCCGCCAAGGTCTTCATCATGGGCGTGGGCGTCGCGGGCCTGCAGGCGATCGCGACCGCGCGCCGCCTGGGGGCCGTCGTCACCGCCACCGACGTGCGGCCGGCGACCAAGGAACAGGTCGAGAGCCTGGGCGCCAAGTTCATCGCGGTCGAGGACGAGGAATTCGCCAACGCCCAGACCGAGGGCGGCTACGCGAAAGAGATGTCCAAGGAATACCAGGCCAAGCAGGCCGAGCTCGTCTCGGGCCACATCGCCAAGCAGGACATCGTCATCACCACGGCCCTGATCCCCGGCCGCCCGGCGCCCAAGCTGGTCAGCGCCGCCCAGGTGGCGTCGATGAAGTCGGGCTCGGTGCTGGTCGACCTGGCCATCGAGCAGGGCGGCAACGTCGAGGGCGCCAAGCTGGGCGAGGTGGCGGTCACCGCGAACGGCGTGAAGATCCTAGGCGTGCCCAATCTTCCCGCGCGCATTTCGGCGGACTCGTCGGCGCTCTACGCCCGCAACCTCCTGGCCTTCGCCGAACTGTTCAAGACCAAGGACGGCGCCTTCGCCCCGGATCTCGAGGACGAGATCCTGAAGGCCAGCCTCGTCACCCACGGCGGCGCCGTGGTCCACCCCTCGCTCAAGGCCTGAGGTCATCATGGACGTCGATCCCACCGTCTTCCGCCTGGCGATCTTCGTGCTGGCGATTTTCGTCGGCTACTACGTGGTCTGGAGCGTCACGCCGGCGCTGCACACCCCGCTGATGGCCGTCACCAACGCCATCTCCTCAGTGATCATCGTGGGCGCCCTCCTGGCCGCCGCGGCCAGCGGCTCGGACGGCCAGCTGACCGGCAACATCCTGATCTCAAAGGGCGCCGGCGCGGTCGCCGCGGCCCTGGCGGCGGTGAACATCTTCGGCGGCTTCCTCGTCACCCAGAGGATGCTGGCGATGTACAAGAAGAAGTCGAAGTAGGCCGGATCGGCGGGGGCATCTCACTATGAACGCCAATATCGCGGCCATCCTGTATCTCGTGTCCGGGGTGCTCTTCATTCTGGCGCTCAGGGGCCTGAGCTCGCCGACGACCAGCCAGGCGGGCAACCGCAACGGCATGATCGGGATGGCCATCGCCATCGGCACCACGCTGTGGCTGCTGGGGCCGAAGCTGGATGCGCTGACCATCGGCCTGATCCTGGGCGGCGTGGTGATCGGCGGCGGCATCGGCGCGGTGATCGCCCGGCGCGTGGCCATGACCTCGATGCCCCAGCTGGTGGCCGCCTTCCACAGCCTGGTCGGCATGGCCGCCTGCCTTGTGGCGGTGGCGGCGATCTACACGCCCGACGCCTACGGCATCCTGGGCGAGGACGGTCGTGTCCATCTGGTCTCGCTGATCGAACTGTCGGTGGGCTTGGCGATCGGCGCGGTTACCTTCTCGGGCTCGGTGATCGCCTTCGCCAAGCTGAACGGCAACATGAGCGGCGCGCCGATCCTGCTGCCGGCCCGCCACATCCTGAACATCGCCATTGGCCTCGCCATCGTGGCGCTCGTGGCGATCCTGGTGATGAGCGGCGGATCGGCCCTCTGGGCCTTCTGGGCGATCTTCGCCCTGGCGCTGCTGATCGGGGTCACCCTGATCATCCCGATCGGCGGGGCCGACATGCCCGTCGTGGTGTCGATGCTGAACAGCTACTCGGGCTGGGCGGCGGCGGCGCTGGGCTTCACGCTGGAGAACATCACCCTGGTGATCACCGGCGCCCTCGTCGGCAGCTCGGGCGCGATCCTCAGCTACATCATGTGCAAGGGCATGAACCGCAGCTTCGTCTCGGTCATCCTGGGCGGCTTCGGCGCCGATGAGAGCGCGGCGGCCGGCGGCAAGGTCGAGACCCGGCCGGTGAAGCAGGGCTCGGCGGACGATGCGGCCTTCATCATGAAGAACGCCTCCAAGGTGATCATCGTGCCCGGTTACGGCATGGCGGTGGCCCAGGCTCAGCACGCGCTGCGCGAAATGGCCGACAAGCTGAAGGAGGAGGGCGTCGAGGTGAAGTACGCCATCCACCCCGTGGCGGGCCGGATGCCCGGGCACATGAACGTGCTGCTGGCCGAGGCCAACGTGCCCTACGACGAGGTGTTCGAGCTGGAGGACATCAACTCCGAGTTCGCGACCGCCGATGTGGCCTTCGTGATCGGGGCCAACGACGTCACCAACCCGGCCGCCAAGACCGACCCCACCAGCGCCATCTACGGCATGCCGATCCTGGACGTGGAGAAGGCGCGCACCGTGCTGTTCGTGAAGCGCGGGATGGCCGCGGGCTACGCCGGCGTCGAGAACGAGCTCTTCTTCCGCGACAACACCATGATGCTGTTCGCCGACGCGAAGAAGATGGTCGAAGGCATCGTGAAGGGGCTCTAGCCGGACGGCCCGGCGCAACGCGCGCCGCAGGCGCTGTCAGTTGGAACCACGAACCACACGAACCACACGAACGGAGCCTGCGGCTCACATGGCCAGCGAACTCGTGGCGAGTTCGTGTGGTTCGTGTGGTTCGTGGTCAATCTAGTGGCGCTCACGCGCCATGGCGGCTGGCGGGCTCGCGCTAGATGATCGGGTCGGAGGGGCCGAGGCTGGCGCCGACAGTGGTGATGACGGGGCGGACGCCCACCAGAATGTAGCCATCGACCACGCCGTCGCCGTCCAGGTCGACCTCCACCCGCGTGAGCGGCGGGCCGCCGACGACGGTCGTGGTGAAGTCGCCGCCTCCGGTGGGAGGCGCCAGGGTGTCGGGTCCCGGGTGCGGCGGGACCAGCGTCGTCGTGAAGCCGCCCTCGCCGTCGGTGGGCGGGCCCTTGTGATCTCCGTCGGTCGTCGGTGGCGGCCGGAAGCGCACCGCCTCGCCGGCGATGTTGAAGATCCGGTCGCCTTCGAGGCCGCTGAAGTCGAGGATGACGCCCAGCAGGCGCTCGGGCCCAGCCTGGACCGGGGCTGCGAGGACAAAGGTGTCTGCGCCCTCGCCGCCCACGGCGGTCACCTGGCCCGTCACCTCGATGACGTCGTCGCCGGCCCCGCCTTCGAGGAGGTCGTTGCCGCCCCCGCCGCGCAGAGTGTCGTTGCCGTCACCGCCCAGGATGTGTTCGTCGGCGCTCGTCCCGACCAGCAGGTCGTCGCTGGCCGTGCCCTGTATGACGATGCGCGCGTCGTCGGCCGGCGGCGCGGCGATGGCTTCGGACTTCGCAGCGGGCGCGGGCGGCTGGGCTTCGATCGCAGGCGGCGGCGCCGGCGGATCAGGCGCGGCGACGGCCGTCGCCGCGGGCGTCGGCGCCAGTTGCGGCGTCGGCGGCGTCGCGGCGGGCTGCAACGCCACGCCCTGCGTCGCCTCACGCTCCTGGGCGGGGGCGCCGGCGTCCGGCGGCGGGTCGTCGTCGGGCGGAGGCAGGGCCTGGATCTTCTCTCCGGCCTCGGCCGTGTCGCCGATCGCGGCGGTCTCGTAGAAGAAGGTGGCGGCGGCCAGCAGCGCGAGGAACGTCTGGCCCTGACGGGCGGTCAGGCCGAACGGCAGGATGGTCGCCGACTGCGGGGCCATCGCCTCCTCGGTCGCTTCCAGCCGCTCCCGCAGCGCGGTGTGCAGGTCGGCGCTCTCGTTGACCGCGTCGTCTACCGCGGAGTGCACGACGAACTTGCCGTCGATGCGGGCCACGTGGATCAACACGTCGCCGTCGGCGTCGGTGACGACGCACCAGGGATCGCCCTCATCGGTCGCGCCGAAGATCACCTCGACGCGCACGCCGCTGGCGGCCAGGCGCTCGGCCAGCTCTTCCAGGCGCGCGCGCTCGGCGGCGGACCAATCGCCGCTGTCGCGCACACGGGCGATGAATGGAACGACCTGACCCATCGTCTCTAGGAAAGCATCTCCTGGGGCCTTGGCTTCAGCCGACGGCCCGATCCTGGCCCGCGGCCGCAGCCTCGGCGCCGAACAGCAGCCTATATAGTTCTGGTTCGTAGTAGCGCAGCAGGGTCTTGGCGAAATCGCCGGGCTCGAGGCCCAGCGCCTGGGCCCAGGCGCCCTGCGTCTCGATCGGCAGGCGGCCCAACCCGCTCTCCACCTGCGAGACGAACGTGTAGTAGCGCAGGCCAACCTTTTCGGCGAGCTCGGCCTGAGTCAGCCCCGCTTGCTCACGCGCCGTCTTCAGCCAGCGCCCGGCCTGCTGACGCAGGACCTTGATGTGCGCGGCCTTGGCAGGATCGGTCGCAGGTCTCGGCATCAGGGGCTCCAGGCTGACAGTCCGCCCTTGCGGGCCGCACATTCGCCGTCTACTACAGTTTTTGCGCAACAATTAGTTATGCGACGCGTAGTCACTCGTCTGGCGTACCACGTCACCTCGCCCCGGGAAAGCAATGAAGCGTCTCCTCGTCTCCGCCGCCGTCCTTCCGTTGCTCACCTCGGTGAACGCTTACGCCGAGACCAAGATATCCACGGCCACGACCGCGCCGCTGCGGACATCGACGGTGGCGAACGGCCAGGCCGACCACATCACCATCGAGACGGCGGGCTCCATCGCACCCACCACCGCCGGCGCGGCCGTGACCGTCGACAGCTCGAACGCCGTCGTGAACAACGGCGCCATCA
Organism: Phenylobacterium sp.; assembly: GCF_965284355.1. Classification (NCBI taxonomy): domain Bacteria; kingdom Pseudomonadati; phylum Pseudomonadota; class Alphaproteobacteria; order Caulobacterales; family Caulobacteraceae; genus Phenylobacterium; species Phenylobacterium sp. The sequence continues at coordinate 3,190,068 of NZ_OZ260078.1, forward strand.
CCTACACGGGGGTCAGCGGCGCCACGGGCGTCCAGATCAATCCCGGCGTCTTCATGGCCGTGACCAACAACGGCACGATCTCGCTGCAGGAGGACTACACCGCCACCGATACCGACAGTGACGGCGACCTGGACGGCCCGTTCGCGCAAGGCTCGGCCCGGTTCGGGATCCGCGCTCTGGCCGGCGGCCCGGTGAACGGCAACATCAGCAGCGCCGGCGCGATCAGCATCGAGGGCAACGACTCGGGCGGCGTCTCGGTCGAGTCCCGCCTCGTCGGCAACCTCACGATCTCAGGCGCGGTGTCGGTCACCGGTGATCGCAGCGTGGGCGTGCGCGCCGACTCGGTCTCGGGCGATATGAAGATCCTGGGCTCGGTGGGGGTTGTCGGAGAGGGCAGCGTCGGCGTTCAGGTGGGCCAGGTGGATGGCGCGCTAGTCATCCAGAACGCCGTCACCGTCACGGGCTACCGCTCGGCTAGCCGGCTGTCCGACGCCGCTCGCGCCAAGCTGGACGCCGACGACCTGAAGCAGGGCGGCTCTGCCGTGCGGATCACCGGCAACGTGGGACGTGGCCTGCTGCTGGACCGGCCGCCGCTGGACACCAGCACCACCGATACCGACGAGGACAAGGACGGCATTACCGACAGCCTGGAGTCGACCGCGTCGGTGGCGGCGTTCGGGGCCGCCCCGGCCATCGACGTCGGCGGCGCTTCGCCGATCATCCTGGGCGCGGTGGGGACCGGCGACTACGGCTTCGGCGTCGTCAACCGGGGCAGCATCACCGCCAGCGGCGTGAACGACGGCATCACCGCGACGGCGATCCGGATCGGCTCCGGCGTCACCGTCCAGGGCGGCATCCACAATTGGGGCGGCGGCGCCATCGTAGCGCGCGCCTTCTCGGCCCAGTCGACCTCGGTGCTGCTGACCGCGGGCGCGGACGTGCCCTACCTGCGCAACGGCGGGACGATCGGGGCCGAGCAGACGGGCGGCCTGCACGACGCGCGCGCCATCGTGGACCTGTCGGGCAAGCTGGCGCTGGTCGAGAACTCCGGCGTCATCAAGTCGGTGATCTCGACACCCACGGGCGTCACCCAGACGGGCAAGACCATCGCGATCGATCTGTCGGCCAACACCACGGGCGCGACGGTGCGGCAGCGAAAGTTCGACACGGCCGATGCGCCGCAGATCGGCGGCGACGTGCTGTTCGGCAGCGGCGATGACCGGCTGGAGCTGACCGCCGGCACGCTGACCGGAACCATGAGCTTCGGCGCCGGCGCCGATACGCTCTCGATCACGGGCGGCGCCACGGCCACCGGACGGATCGTGGATGCGGACGGCCGCCTGGCCATCGACGTGGCGGACGGCCGCCTTGCGGTCAGCAACGCCGAGGTCGTCAGGCTCACGTCGCTGAGCCTGGGAACCAAGGGGGTGCTGGCGGTCAGCATCGACCCCTCGGTCACCTCGGCGCGCTTCAGCGTGGCCGGTGCGGCCACGATCGCCACCGGCGCCCAGATCGACCTGACGCTGACCGGCATCTCGCGCGGGACCAAGTCGTACCAGATCGTCCAGGCCCAGAGCCTGACCGTGGGCCAGGCCGGCGCCACGTTGGCCGGCGCGCCCTATCTGTATCAGGCCAGCCTGCGCGCCGACGCCGCGGCTAACGGGCTGTTCGTCGACGTTCGGCCCAAGACGGCCAGCGAACTGGGCCTCAATCGCTCGGGCGCTCAGGCCTTCGACGCCGTCTTCGCCTCGCTCGACAAGGACGATGCGATCGAACAGGCCTTTCTGGCCCAGAAGACCGAGGCGGGCTTCGACGGGCTCTACGACCAGATGCTGCCCGACCATTCGGGCGGAGTGCTGATGTCGGCCGCGGCGATCTCGTCGGCCGTCTCGTCGGCGGTGACCCAGCCGATGCGGATCGACGCCAACTCGGCGAACGGCGCCTGGGCCCAGGAGGTGGTGTTCAACATCCGCCAGGACCGCAGCGACGCCATGGGCTTCAAAAGCCAGGGGTTCGGCTTCGCCGCCGGCTACGACATGCAAGGCGAGAACAACGCCCTCGGCGCCAATGTCAGCTTCGTCACCACCGACGTGAAGGACCGGGGCTCCGCGGCGGGCGAGGAGATCTCGATGAGTCTCTTCGGCGCCGGGCTGTACTGGCGTCTCGACGGCGGCCCGCTGCAGGCGGCCGTGCGCGGCGGCGTGGGCTATGCATTCTTCGACGGCGACCGGCGTCTGGTCTCCCAGACCCTGAACCTGCGGGCCGACTCCAAGTGGAACGCCTGGATGGTCGACGCCTACGCGGGGGCTTCGTACGAGGTCTCGCTGGGCTCGCTCTACGTTCGGCCCGAAGGGTCGCTCAGCTACCTGCGCCTGGCTGAAGACGGCTACAGGGAGAAGGGCGGTGGCTCGGGCTTCAACCTCATCGTCGACAAGCGGACCGGCGACCTGCTCACCGGCGAGGCGTTGCTGGCGGTGGGCTGGAAGTTCGGCGACGACGTCTTCTTCGCCCCCGAGATCAAGGGCGGCTACCGTGCCAAGCTGGCCGGCGGCCCGGCCCGCACGACGGCGCATTTCGAGGGCGGACAGGACTTCACGCTGGATCCCGAGACCGTCTTCAAGAGCGGCTACGTGGCGCGTGCGGGCTTCCGCGGCGGCTCGGCCCGGGTGCTCTACACGGTGAACGGCGGTCTGACGAAGGACGCCGACTACGAAGAGTACGACGTCCGCGCGACCGTGCGCTTCCAGTTCTAATGATCCGTCGAGCTTAGCGCCCCCTCCACCGCTGCGCGGTCCCTCTCCCCGCAGGCGGGGGAGGAGCACGGGCGTCCGGCTGGCTCAAGTTCCTCCCCCATGAAAATGGGGGAGGGGGACCACGAAGTGGTGGAGGGGGCGCTATCCGACTCGCGCCTCGGGGGCGCTGGTTTGCCCGCGGCCTGCTTTTTGCCTAGAACGCCGGGCATTCTGTCGCGGGTCTCGTCTGGGGACGGGCCGCGGCGTGATGGAGTTCTCAGGACCTTGCAGGGACGGAAGCCGATCCTGACGCGTCGTATGCTGGCCGAGGCCGGTATCGTGACGGCGGCTGGCCTCAGCGCCGTGGCCGTGGCGCATGCATCGCTGTTGACCCCTGTCCTGTCGCGGACGCCGTCTGAAACCGTGCGCCTGACCAACGCCGTGCCCAAGCCGGTCGCCCAGCCGGCCGCCGAAGACGTGCTGATCGCCTTCGAGGAGCCGGTCCCGGGCCGCGCGATCGTCTCGCCGTTCGGCCTGCGCCAGCTGCCCTGGGAGGGCAACGGCCGCCTGCATGAGGGCGTCGACATCTCGGCGGACGCGGGCGTGCCGGTCGTCGCGGTGGCGGACGGCGTCGTCGTCGAGGCCGGGACCAAGGGCGGCTATGGACGTTTTGTGGCCGTGCGCCATGCCGAGCGCCTGACCACCTACTACGCGCACCTGGGCTCCATCGGCGCCGACGTGAAGCCTGGCATGGCGGTGAAGGGCGGCGATCAGATCGGCCGTATCGGCTCGACCGGCACGTCCACCGGCCCACACCTGCACTTCGAGATCCGCGACGCCCAGAAGCGGCCGCTGGACCCGGCGATGTTCCTGGGCAAGGCCTTCGCCGAAGCCGGTGACCTGCCGCTGGACAAGGCCAAGCGCTACTCCGGCCGGGTGCGGATGGCCTATGTGTCGTTCATCCCCGAGAGCAAGCGGGCGCTGATGGACGCGAAGAACAATCCGTCCGTCGTGATCATCAAGCGGACCACCACCGACGCCCAGGATCTGGCCGAGGCGGAGCGGAACCTGAAGGGCGCCCAGGCGCGCGCCGCGGCCCAGGCGCCGAAAGTCGATGGCCTGCGCGAGCTTTCCATCGGCCCCGACGGGCGTCCCCGCGCGCAGCTGGCGCTCTAGCTTGCCCAAACTCAACTTCCGCGGCGAACAGGTGGACATCGGCGGCCGCAGCCTCCGTGTGGTCCGCGCCGGTCCGAAGGACAGCGTCCATCCCCTGGTGGTGTGCGAGCACGGCGCGTTCGGCTGCGCCTCGGACTGGGCGATCGTGCAGGACAAACTGTCGGCCAAGGGCCTGCGCAGCCTGGCCTATGACCGCGCGGGCCTTGGCCATTCCGACGTCGGCCCCGCGCCCCGGGACGGGCGGGCGATCAACGACGACCTCGAGGCCTTGCTGGGCAAGCTGGGCGAGACGGGGCCGATCCTGCTGGCCGGCCATTCGATGGGCGGCCTGATGGTGCGGCTGTACGCGCTGGAGCGCGAATGGCCGATCGTGGGCCTTGTGCTGGTGGACGCGGTGACGCCGGACGTCTTCAGCCTTCCGGGCGGACCCACGGCGATCAAGGGCTTCGGGCGGCTGCTGCAACTGGCCAGCGCCGGCGCCAAGGTCGGGATGATGGTCCCGGTCTCGTTCATCAGCGGCAACCTGATCGGTCTGACCGGCGACGCGGGGCGCGAGAAGCGGCGCATCCACGCCTCGGCGCCGCATGCCCATGGCGCGGCGGCGGAAGTCATGGCCTGGCCCGACACCTCGCGGATGGCGGGGGCGATCGAGCTGCCGGTGACGATGCCGGTGGCCGTGGTCACCGCCGGTCCGCACCAGGCGCGCGGCCCGATCAAGCAGATCCAGGAAACGCCGGCCAGGCTGTCTCAGTACGGCTACATCGAGCACGTGACGGCGGCCACCCACGCCAACCTGCTGGGCCCGCGCTACGCCGACGCCGTCGTGCGCGGCGTCGACCACGTGCTTCAGGCCGGCTCGCGCTGAACCAGGCCCGCGGCGGCTTCGAGCCGGGCGCGCACCAGCGATCTCACCGTCACGGCGGCATCTGGCCGGTCGCATAGCGCGAGGCGCGCGTCGCCGCCGGGTTGGATGATGGCCGGCAGGCCGCCGCGCCGCCGGGCAGATATGGGGGGCGCGCCGCGGTCGTCATCGGACAGGGTGTTGGCGACGTCCACGGCGGGCCGAACCGAGAGGCCGGTCGCGTGCGCGGTCAAGGCATAGCGGCCATCCCACACCACCTCCTCACCAACGGGCAGGTTCAGTGGCGGCGAGCCGCGCCGATGGAACTCGCCGGCCTCACGGAAGATCTCGACGCCGTGCTCGCCAGCCTCGACGCGGGCGCCGGCCAGGGTGGCGACGAAGTCGCCGTCGCTGTTCCGCAAGGCGTCGGCGAGCCGTCGCAGGCGGTCGGTCGCGGGACGTCGCTCGCCGCCGCCCGCGCAGACGCAGGCCAGGCTCACAAACCGCAGCACCGCATCGCCGCCTGCAGCCCGCAGAGTCCTGCGGGGGATTGTGATCGCGCCGCCGACATCGTCGGCCAGTCGGCAGAGCTCGGAGGTGGGCGACGCCTGGGCTGCAGCGATCGCCGGCGCAGGCCCGGCGGCGCGGGCGCGGCTGCGGGCGAAGCGGGGATCGTCGTTGGCCGGATCGTCGATCCAGGCCTCGGCCCGGGTCTTCAGCCAGGCGCGGAGGTCCGCGCGTCGTTGCCCGAGCATCGGCCGAAGCAGGAAGACGCCGCGTCCTTCCGGCCAGACAGGGGAGGGCGCCCATTCGCGCGGTTCGGGCGTCGTCGACCCTTCCGCCCGCATGGCGTGGGCTTCGGCGATATCGTCGGCGGTGTGGCCCATGAGGATCACTCGCGCGCCGGCTTCGCGGGCGGCGTTGGCCAGCAGGCGGTGGCGTGCGCCCCGGGCGGCCGCCGGGAGGCCGGTCATGGGCTTGCCGCCTTCCCAGGGCAGCGCGCGAAACGGGCGGCCGAGGCGCGCGGCGATCTCACCGCAGCGGGTCGTCCAGGCCGCGCTCTCGGTGCGCAGGCCGTGGTCGACGGTGAGGATCACGAGGCCGCGGCCATGGTCGCGGGCCCAGGCGTCGACCAGCAGGGTCAGGGCCAGCGAGTCTCCGCCGCCGGACAGTGCGACCGCGATCGGGCGCGGGCTCGCAGGCAGCAGGCGACGGTCGAGAACCTCGCGGACAGCGGCCTCTAGGCCGCGCACTTGGCCTGGGTGCGGGCGGCGGCGGCGCGGGCGGCGACGGGGGGCGAGGCCTTGGGGTAGCGGCGCGCGAACTCGGCCAGGGTCTGGCAGGCGTCGGAGGGCTTCTTCAGCGCGATCAGCGAGCGCGAGAGCTCGACGACCGCGTCGGGCGCCCAGGACGTCTGCGGCCAGCCGCGGATGGCCCCGATGTAGGCCTGGGCGGCGTCGGCATGCGCCCCTCGGACGCTGAGTGTCTTGCCCAGCCAATAGCTGGCCTCGGGCGTCTTCGCGGCGTCGGGATAGGCCTCGACGAAATCGGCGAAGGCGTTCTCGGCGGCGTCGTAGTCGCCGGCCAGCATCAACTGCCGGGCGTCAGCGAAGGCCTTGTTGGGATCTCCGGCGGGCGGCGCCGTCGGCGCGGTCGCCGGTGCGGCTTCGGCGGCCGCGACGGTGGACGCCGTCAGCTTCTGCTCGACGGCCGCCAGGCGCTCGCTCAGGCCGTCCAGCTGTGCTTTGAGCGCCGCGTTCTCGCGCTTCGCGGCGTCCAGGTCGCGGGTGGCGTTGTCGATCGTGCTGTTGAGCGAGCGGAGCGTCTGTTCCAGATCGCCCAGCTTTTCGCTCATCTCGGCCATGCGCGCGTCGGTGTCGGCGGGCTGCACGACCACCGGCTTGTCCGACTTCTGCAGCTGGAAGACGATGGCCCGTAGCTCGCGGACCACCTTCTCCATCCGCTCCACCCGCTTGGCGTCACGCGAGTCCAGCGGATCGACCGCGGGCTCCGGCAAGGGGGTCTGCGACGCCGCAGGCGCCGCCGTCGCGAGAACGGCCAGCGCCATCAGCGTCAGAGGAATACGCGCACGCACCAGGATGACCTACCGCGCGCCCGAGACGATGGCGGTGCGGCCGTTGCGGTTCTTCTGCCAGGCTTCCTCGCCGCTGCCGGGATCCACCGGCTGCTCCTTGCCGAACGAGATGGTGGAGATGCGGTCCGAGGTGATCCCCTGGGCCACCAGGAAGTCGCGCACCGCATTGGCGCGCCGCGCGCCCAGGGCCAGGTTGTACTCGCGCGTGCCGCGTTCGTCGGCGTTGCCCTCGATCCGCACGCGGACCGACGGATAGCGCTTCAGCCAGCCCGCCTGGCCGCTGAGGATCGGCTCGGCGTCGGCGCGGACGTCGTGGCTGTCGGTGTCGAAGTAGACGCGGTCGCCGACGTTGACGACGAAGTCCTGCGCCGAGCCCGGGACCGGCGCCGTCGACTGCGTGCCGATGGGGCCGTTGTTCTGCGGCATCGGGGCATCCGGCTGCCGCGGCGCGGCAGTCGGGGGGGCTTGGGTGTCGTACTTGGGCTTGGATTTGGTCGTACAAGCGGCCAACGACGCTGCCGCCATGGCGACCAGGGCCAGGCGCACCGCCGTGCTACCGCTGAAGCTGCTCACCATGTGTGTCTCCTGTCGTCGAGAAGTTGCGAATCACTATCGGCATCTATCTGGCGGGATTGGGGCGCAAGACTAGTTAAGCAAAGGCGACCAGGCCGGATCCGAGCCTGACCCCGGATAAGGCATCGGCTGAAGGATTCGCCCGGTCACGTCCACGCTCCATAACTTGGGCGCCCCGCCTGGGGTTTCACGGGAAAACATCAGAACCCGGCCATTGGGCGCCCAGGTCGGGCCTTCGTCCAGGTAGCTGGAGGTCAAAAGTCGCTCGTCCGTGCCGTCGGGCTTCATGACGCCGATGTGGAACTGACCCCCCTCCTGCTTGGTGAAGGCGATGTACTCGCCCGTGGGGCTCCAGACCGGCGTGGTGTAGCGGCCGCCGCCGTTGGAGATCCGCCGCGGGGCCGAGCCGTCGGCGCCCATCACGTAGATGTGCGGACTGCCCGAGCGGTCGGAGTTGAAGGCGATCTTCGTGCCGTCCGGCGAGAACGAGCCCGAGGTGTCGATCCCGGGGTCCGACGTGAGGCGCGAGGACGACCGGCTGGACAGGTTCATCACGAACAGGTCGCTGTTGCCGGCCCGCTCCACTGAGAAGATCACCCGGCCGCCGTCGGGCGAGAACCGCGGGGCGAAGGCCATGCCGGGGAAGGTGCCCAGGCTCTCTCGCCGGCCGCTCTGGAGGTTGAAGAGAAAGACGGTGGCGCTGTCGGGCTTCAGCGCCATGTAGGTGATCTCCTGGCTGGTCGGCGAGAAGCGGGGCGTCATCACGATCGAGTCGCCGCCGGTCAGGTAGCTGGGGTTGGCGCCGTCCTGGTCCATGATCGCCAGGCGCTTGGTGACCGCGCCGCGCGCGCCGCTTTCGGCCACGAACACCACGCGGGTGTCGAAATAGCCCTTCTCGCCGGTCAGCCGCTCATAGACCGCGTCTGAGATCTTGTGCGCCACGCGCCGCCAGTTCTCGGGGCTGGACGTGAACTGCAGGCCCAGAAGCTGCTGCTCCTGGAAGGTGTCCCAGAGGCGGAAGTCCACGCGGATGCGGCCGCCCTCGATGGTCACCTGGCCGTTGACCAGCGCCTGGGCGTTGATGGTCTTCCAATCGGCGAAGCGGGGCTGGACCGCGGCGTTCAGGTCCTTCTCGATGAAGCTGGCCGGGTCCAGCGGCAGGAACAGGCCCGAGCGCTGCAGGTTGGCCTGGACCACCTGGGCGATCTCGGCGCCCTGCTGGCCGCCGAAGGCCGGGATCGCGATCGGCAGCGGCTTCAGGTCGGCCCGGTTGATGTTCACCTGGATGTCCGCACGTGCGGGGTTCGCGACCATCAGGGCGGTGGCGACGCACATGCAGGCCAGCAGCAGCGCGGCGAGGCGCGATCGGGTGGCGACGGCGGTCTTGGTCATCAGGCGCAGGCCTCTCGGGCGTTGAAGTTCACGACGATACGCTGGCCGTAGAGTTCACGGGGCAGGCCGCGGAACGGGGCGGCGGCATGCACCGCCGCGGCGGCGCGGTCGGCCGCCGACTGGACGATGCATTCGCGGGTGTTGGCGTTGGTGCATTCCATCTGGCCGCGCCGGACGGTCTGGTCCTGCACCTGGGTCAGAACCTCGCCCATAACGTTGCCGCCGATACCCAGCTGGAAGGTGGTCTTCACGACGACGTTGCGGGCCGACAGGCTGCAGTTCGGATTCCAGCGGCGCTGCAGGTCCTCGGCCAGGCCTTCCAGCGCCGCGCCGGTCGACAGGCCCGTCCCCGCCGTCTGGCGCGCGATCGGCGCCGTCTCGGCGCGGGTCGGGCCCTTGGGGGCGGCTGACGGGCGCTGCGGGGCGTTGCGGGCGGGGCGGGTGAGGCTGGCCGACAGCGCGTCGAGGTCGAAGCTCTTCTCGGCCGGCTTGGTCGCGGATTTGGTCGGCGGCGCGGCTTTCTCGGCCGGCTTGGCGACCTTGGGTGTCGGGGTCGGCGTCGGAGGCGCGGGGGTCGGCGGGGGCGGCGCAGGTTCCGGCGGGGCCTCCGGGGCAGGCTCCTCGGTCGCGGCCTCGACGGTCTCGGGGCCCTGGATCGCCGGGCGCACGTCGGTGGACGGCGCAGTCGAGACGATGGTGACCGGCGTCACCGAGCCCACCTTCAGGTCGTGGGCGCCCCAGCTCACCATGAAGGCGGCGGCCACGGCCACGTGCAGGCCGATCGAGCCCAGGGCCGCCGGCGAAACCTCGATGCGCCGGGAGGCGGCCCGACTCACGGCTGGGCCTCCTCCTGGACCGGGGCGGCCTCGTCGCCGCCGGAAGAGGGACCGCCCGTGTCGGTGATCAGGTTGATGGCGGTGAAGCCCGAGGTGGACAGCGACGCCATCACGCGCGCTACCACCTCATAGCTGGCCTTGCCATCGGCGCGGACATAGATCGGCCGCGTGGTGTCGGCTGCCATGGCCTTGAGGCGCGGCGACAGGTTGGCGAAGGGCGTGGCCGTCTCGCCGATGTAGATCGAGCCGTCCGAGCGGATCGAAATCGTGATCGGGTCGGGCACGTCCTGCATGGCGCCGGCCTCGGTCTTCGGCAGCTCCACAGGGACGCCCGCCGTCAGCAGCGGCGCCGAGATCATGAAGATGATCAGCAGCACCAGCATCACGTCGACCAGCGGCGTGACGTTGATCTCAGAGAGCACGCCGCGGCGACCTCGACCGTACCGCCGCCGCCGCTTGGCGCCCCCGGTCGCGAAGGCGTCGTTGGCCGACAACGCCATGGCTCAGCCCCGCTCCGCCAGCCGGCGCTGGATGGCCGTCGACAGGTCGTCAGCGAAGCCCTCCAGGCGCGCCGAGTACTTCCCCGCCGCCGTCGAGAAACTGTTGAAGAATACATACGCCGGGATCGCCGCGACGAGGCCTATGGCGGTGGCGAAGAGGGCTTCGGCGATCGAGGGGGCGACGATGGCCAGGGAGGTGTTCTTCTGGATGGCGATGGCCTGGAAGGATCGCATGATGCCCCAGACCGTGCCGAACAGGCCGACGAACGGCGAGGCGGTGGCGACGATGGCCAGGATGCCCAGGCCGCTTTCCACGCGGGCGCTCTCGCGGGCGATGATGGTGTCCATCTGGCGGTCGATGCGCTGGATCAGGAAGGCGACCTGGCCCTCGCTGACGGCGCCCTTGGCGCGAGTGTCGCGCCATTCCTTCATAGCGCCCTGCAGCATGCGGGGCAGAGGGTGGGTCGGACGTTCGCCGGCCTCGGCGGCTACGTCTTCCAGGCTGCGGCCCGACGCGACGGCGTCCTCGAACTTGTCGGCCTCGCGGTTGAGGCCGTGGAAGCGGAACAGCTTGTCCAGGATGATCGTCCACGACCACAGCGAGGACGCCGCCAGGCCGATCATCACCAGCTTCACGACCCAGTCGGAGTTCAGGAAGATCGAGAGAAGGTCGAAGCTCTGCGGCGTGATGGCGGCCGGGTCCATCTTGTCTCCTGAAGGCGCGTGTCGTGGCGGTGGTGCGGGGTCTCGGTGGCGATCTTATGGCGTCTCAAAATAGGGGCGCAGAAGCTCGACCATTTCCCTGGGCGGTTTCTTGGCCCGGCCGCGCAGGTCGATGCAGACGGCCTGAACGTGCGCCTCGGCGATCAGCTCCTCGCCGCGGGTGATGCGTTGGCTGACCATCAGCCGGGGCCCCTTGATGGTGTCGTAGGTGGTGTGGACCAGCAGCGCGTCGTCGACCCGGGCGGCCCGCCGGTAGTCGATCTCGACCCGTACGAGGGTGAAGGCGGTCGGCTCGGCCAGCTTCAGCAGCTCGGTATGGCTGATGCCCGCGATCCGGAAGAAGTCGCTCCGCCCGCGCTCGAAGTAGCGCAGGTAGTTGGCGTGGTAGACCATGCCGGTGAAGTCGGTGTCCTCGTAGTAGATTCGGACCGGCAGCAGATGCTCGCGGCCCTCGATCCACCCGGCGGAAGGCTCGCTCATTCGAACAGGTCCCCGCTCGTGGGCGCGTGCCCCACGCCCTTCGGCGCTGTCAGGCCCAGGTGGCTGTAGGCCTTCGCGCAGGCCATGCGGCCGCGGGGCGTGCGCTGGATGAAGCCCTGTTGCAGCAGGAACGGCTCGATCACGTCCTCGACGGCGTCGCGGGCCTCGGCGATCGCATAGGCCAGGGTCTCCACGCCCGCGGGGCCGCCGGCGTAGTTCTCGATCAGAGCGCGCAGGTAGCGGCGGTCCAGGGAGTCCAGGCCGTGCTCGTCGACGTCCAGGCGGGCCAGCGCCGAGGCGGCGGCCTTGCGGTCGATGACCGGGGCCCCGTCGGCGGCGGCGAAGTCGCGGACCCGGCGCAGCAGGCGGCCGGCCACGCGCGGCGTGCCGCGGGCGCGGGTGGCGATCTCCAGGGCGCCGTCGGGCGAGAGCGCCGCGCCCATCTTCGCCGCGGCGCCCAGTAGCACCTTCTGCAGCTCCTCGTGGGTGTAGAATTCCAGCCGGATCGGGATGCCGAAGCGGTCGCGCAGCGGCGTGGCCAGCAGGCCCGCGCGCGTGGTCGCCGCCACCAGGGTGAAGGGCGCGAGGTCGATGCGGATCGAGCGCGCCGACGGCCCCTCTCCGATCATCAGGTCCAGGACGTGGTCCTCCATCGCCGGATAGAGGATCTCCTCCACATTGGCCGGCAGGCGGTGGATCTCGTCGATGAACAGGACGTCGCGCGGCTCGAGGTTGGTGAGGATGGCGGCCAGGTCCCCGGCCTTGGCCAGCACGGGCCCGGACGTGGCGCGGAAGTTCACGCCCAGCTCGCGGGCGACGATCTGGGCCAGGGTGGTCTTGCCCAGGCCCGGCGGGCCGAACAGCAGGACGTGGTCCAGGGCCTCCTCGCGGGCCTTGGCCGCCTCGATGAAGACGCTGAGGTTCCCCTTGGCCTGCTGCTGGCCCACGAACTCGGCCAGCGTCTGCGGCCGCAGCGCCTTGTCCGCCGTCTCGAACGGCTGAGCCTCGCCGGAGATGACGCGGGTCATGGGCGCGCCCCGAGTGGGGGAACCACGAAATACACGAAATACACGAAAGTGTGGGCGGCTCTCCACGGCCGCGCAGCGGCCAACCAGCTTGATGGCCTGACCCGCTCCGCGGGTCGGAACGAGCCCGCCGCTTTCGTGTATTTCGTGTATTTCGTGGTTCCCCTCAACGCCCCAGCTCCTGCAGGGCGGCCTTGATGAGGGCCGGGGGTTCGGCGTCTTCGCCCAGGCGGATGGCGGCGGATTCGACGACGCGGCGGGCGGCGGGTTCGGCGACGCCCAGGCCCATGAGGGCCGCGACGGCTTCGCCCGAGGCCGAGGGTTTCACCGGCGCGGCGCTGGGGATCGCGCTGTGGAAGGCGGCGACCGGGCCGTCGTGGATCGGCTTGCCCTTGAGTTCGGTGACGATGCGCAGCGCCAGCTTGGGCCCGACGCCGTTGGCCCGCGCCACGGCGGCCTTGTCGTCGCGCGCCACCGCGCCCGCCAGCTCGGCGGGGGGCAGCACGTCCAGCACCGCCAGCGCCGCCCTGGGCCCGACGCCCTGGATCGTGCGCAGCAGCACGAAGGCCTGGCGGTCGTCGCGGCTGAGGAAGCCGTAGAGGGTGAGGCCCGTCTGCTCGCCCCAGTGGCTCTCGACGTGCAGCAGCGCTTCGCCGCCCACCTCGGGCAGGCGCGAGAGGGTGCGGCTGCCGCAGCGCACGACATAGCCTACGCCCATCACGTCGATCAGGGCGTCTTCCTCCCCGACCTCGGCGACGGCGCCCCTGAGACGTCCGATCATCTGCGAATCACGTTCGGCATGTGTTCTGGAGGAGTACCGCAGCGGGGACTCGCAGGGAACAATGCGGGCGTTATGCTGGCGCGAAACGAGGAGACGACGATGCGAGCTGTCCTGGCGGCGGTCCTGTTCCTGGCGCTTGCGACGCCGGCGCCCGGCTTCGCCGCGCCGAAGCCGGCCGCGGCGCGCGAGAAGCTGCTGGTGTCCACCGACTGGCTGGCCGGGCGGTTGAAGGACAAGAACCTCGTCATCCTGCACGTGGGCGACAAGGCCGGCTACGAGGCGGGCCATGTGCCCGGCGCCCGGCTGGTGACCCTGGGCGACATCTCCGCCCCGCCGGCGGCGAAGGACCCGCTGATCCTGGAGATGCCCGACCCCGAGGCCCTGCGCGCGAAGCTGCAGGCGCTGGGCGTGTCGGATCGCTCGCGGATCGTGGTCTACCCGACGCGCGACATCCAGTCGGCGACGCGAGTGGTGTTCGTGCTGGACGCCGCCGGCCTGGGCGCCCGCACGTCACTGCTCAACGGCGGGCTGGCGGCCTGGACCAAGGAGGGCCGGGCCCTGGAGACCACCGCCGCCGCGCCCGCGCCGGGCCGTCTGTCGCCGCTGAAGATGCGCCCGATCGTCGTCGACGCCGACTTCGTGAAGACCCACGCCCGCGCCAAGGGCTATGCCCTGGTCGATGCCCGCACCCCGGACTTCTACGCGGGCGAGCGCGCCGGCGGACCCGCCGCCAAGCCCCACAAGACCGGCCACATCGCCGGCGCCAAAAGCGTGCCGCTCACCACGGTCACCACCCCGGACGCGCGCCTCGCCTCGCCCGAGGAGATCGCCGCCCGGTTCAAGGCCGCGGGCGTGAAGCCGGGCGACAAGGTGATCGCCTACTGCCACGTCGGCCAGCAGGCTACCGCCACGATCTTCGCCGCCCGGACGCTGGGGCTGGACGTGCTGCTGTACGACGGCTCGTTCGAGGACTGGTCGCGACGGGACGGGGCGGTGGAGACGGGGCCGGGACAGTAAACCTGACGGGCCCATGCGACCCGCCGCGCGCCAAGTCGCCTGCCTAGGGATGGCGCCCCGTCACGGCGTCATAAGGCCGGCATAATTGACCCGGCGCGCGACGTGGTGAAGTTGAAGCAGATGTGGTGGGTTTGGGCCGAGCCGATAGAGGGCGGCCGCCTGAGGTCGACGGTGGGCGAGGCCCTGCGCTACGCCGCGGTGCTGCCGATCGTGGCGCTCACCACGACCGTCGCCGAAGTTTTCTATCGCCTGACCGGCAGCGATCGGCTCTCAAGCATTTTCCTCGCCGGCGTGTTGCTGGCGGCGTTCTTGCTGGGCTCAGGGCCGGCCTATGCCGCGGCGACGGCCCTATTCGCCGCCTACATGTTCCTGGTCGACCCGCGCTACCAGTTCACGTTCGGCGGGGTCGACGACTTCAACGTCCTGATGGTGTTTCTGGCGGTGGCGGCCCTGACCGGCCTGCTGGCCGGTCGGATGCGTGACGAAGCCCGTGCGGCGCAGGCTCGCCAACGCGTGAACGGCGCACTGCTGGACGCGACCCAGGCGTTCTCGGCCAGCTCGGACGAACGCCTGATCTGCGAGGAACTGGGTAGCCATTTGGCGCGGGCGGCGCGGGGCTTTGCGGTGGTGCGGGTGGGCGAGGCGACGAGCGGCGCTGATGTGCTCGCCGGCGAGCCGGCGCTGGCCCAGGCCATGACGAGCCTGCAGACCGCGGTCGGGCAGGCCGGCGCGTGGCGTCTGCGTTGTCTGGGAACGGGCGATGAGGCTCTGGGCGTCGCGGCCTGGCGGCCGGCGGGAGAACCCCTCAGTGACGAGGAGGCGACGCTGATCGAGATCCTGGCCGATACTGGCGCGGCGGCGCTGTCGCGCGCCCGGCTGGCGGCGGCCAAGTCCGAGGCCGAAGCGCGGGCCAGGACCGAGGACCTACGCAATGCGCTGCTGTCGTCGATCAGCCACGACCTTCGCACGCCGCTCGCGGCCATCCTGGCTTCGGCCACCAGCCTGGAGACGTTCGGACCCCAGTTCGATGCGGCGACGCGCGAGGACCTCGCCGCCACCATCCGCGAAGAGGCCGAGCGGCTGGACGGCGTCGTCGAGAACCTGCTGAACATGAGCCGCCTGGAGGCGGGCGCCCTGAACCTGAGCCTGGTCGCCTTCGACCTCGCCGAGAGCGTCCAACGCACCGTGGAGCGCCGCCGGCCCATCACGTTCCGAACCGTCTCGGTGATGGCCTCGCCCAAGCTGCCTGACGCGATGGGCGACCCGGTGCTGTTCGAGCAGGCGCTGGGCAATGTGCTGGACAACGCGTTGCGCTACTCGCCGCCAGAGACGCCGGTCGGCGTGGTATTGCGGGCCGAGGCGCGCGGACTGGTGGTCGAGGTCTGGGACGAGGGCGGCGGTGTCCCGGAGGCGGATCTCGGGCGTGTGTTCGAGAAATTCTACCGTGCGCCGGCCGTGGCCCGTACGCCCGGGACAGGGCTGGGCCTCGCGATCGTCCGGGGCCTGCTGGAGGCGATGGGCGGCCAGGCCGACGCGTCGAACCGGTGCGACGGCGTCGCGGGGCTGGTGGTCCGGTTGCGGCTGGCGGCGGTATGAACGCGCCCAACCTCCTGCTTGTGGACGATGAGCCGCAGATCCTGCGCGCGCTCACGCCGGCGCTGCAGGCCGCCGGCTATGCTGCGGAAGTCGCCGCCACGGGCGAGCAGGCGCTGTCCCGGGTGGCTTCGGCCCCATGCGACGTGGTGGTGCTGGACCTGGGACTGCCCGACCTCGACGGCAAGGAGGTGATCCGGCGCATGCGGGCGTGGTCCGACGCGCCGATCATCGTGCTGTCCGCCCGCGATCTGGAAAGCGAGAAAATCGCCGCCCTGGACGCCGGCGCCGACGACTACGTCAACAAGCCCATCGGCATCGGCGAACTGCTGGCGCGCATCCGCGCCGCGCTGCGCGGTCGCGATCGGCGATTCGCCGCCCAAGCGGTGTTCCGGTCGGCCGAGCTCAGTATCGACTTCGCGCTTCGGCGCGTGGCCCTGGAGGACCAGGATGTTCGCCTGACGCCCCGCGAGTACGACCTGCTGAGCGTGCTGGCGCGGCATGCCGGACGTGTCGTGACGCACCGGCAGGTGATAGCCGCCGTCTGGGGACCGGACGCCCAGGTCGACGCTCAGTTCGTCCGTGTCCTGGTGGGTCAGCTACGCCAGAAGATCGAGGCCGAGCCGTCGCAGCCCCGCCTGCTGGTCACCGAGCCGGGGCTGGGGTACCGCCTGATGACCGAAAACAGCGACTAGCCCGCCGCGGCCGTCTGGCCCGGCTCAAGGGTGTGCAGGTTGGCGGCGCGGATCTCGGCGCCCGCCTGATCGTAGAGGAACGGCAGGAAGGCGTAGCGCGCGCCACGCGTGACCTTGGTCGCCTCGTGCAGCAACGAGCACGAGAACACGACCGCCCCGCCGATGGGCGGACGGTAGGTGCGGTCGCCGAATTCGGGGAAGCGCAGGTCCCCGCCCTCGAAGTCGTCGCTGAGGTTGATCGAGACGGCGAACTTGCGGTGCGCGGTGCCCGGGGTGGTGTTGTCGCGGTGCGGCTGGAACCAGCCGCCTTCCTCGGCGTCGTAGCGGGCGACAATGTAGCGTTCGATGTAGGTCGGCGTGAACTGGAACGCCTTTTGGATCTCGGGACAGAGGCGTCGGTGCAGCCGGTCGCGACAGGTGGCGATCAGGCCGTCGTCACGCACTGCGGCGTCCCGGCGGCTCTTGAAGTCGTTCAGGACGCCGACCGTCTTGCCGTCGCGCAGGATCATCGTGCCCGACGCGGCCCCGCCGACGCTTTCATAGTGCTCGACCAGGGCGCAGCAGAGCTGACGTTCAAACACCCGGGGCACGATCAGGACAGGGGCATGGAGCGGCGCGCCCGCGTGGTCCCGGGGCGCGCCCATGGCCTTCAGGTCGGCGACGAGATCGGCGCCCTGCGCCAGCGGCCGCCAGCCCAGCACGCGCAGAGACGGGTCGATCAGCACCCACATGGGCGAAAGGTCGTCGTCGGCCGACGTGGCGTAGAGACGGCGCAGGCCGCCGTCACTGCCGTCGAACCAGCGCAGGGGCGGCGTATTCTTCGCCGCCGCGAACGAGGCGGCGTCCGGAAGGACACCGAAGAACAGCGCGCGATGATCTCGGAAGACGTCGGCGTTGCATCGCACCAGGGCGACGGCGGCGTCACGGGCTGGCCCAGGCGGCGGCAGGAAGGCCAGGACGATATAGCGCCCGCCCACGCTGCTGAACGCGAACCGTGGGTTGATCGGCGACGGCGCGTCGAACATTGGCGCCGGCGCGCCCGGGAACAGCGGCATCGAAGGGCTCAGAACGCGAGGTCGTCGAACAGAGTGCGCATTGCGGCGATCTCGGCGTCGGAGGCGGGCGTGAGGACGACGTGACCATCGACTTCCGAGACCACCAGCGGCCGGGCGTACTCCCACGCGGGCGGATCGGCGGCGGGCACGGGCACGGTCTCGGTTTCGGGCGTCGGCGGGTTGTCGACGCCGACATGTCCTTCCGGCGGCGCCTCCGAGCCCGTCGGCGGCTCAGGCGGGGCGGACTCTTCAGGCGCGGCCGGCGCGTCGCTGCTCGGGACATAGCCTTCCAGCTTCCCGTGGGCGCGATACCAGTAGTCAGCATAGTCCTCGACCGTCGCGCCGCCCACGCGCTCGACCCAGGCGCTGGAATGGCGGTCGTTGCCAGCGCCGTAGTACTCGGTGAAGAATGCCTGGAAAACGTCGGGGCGATCGGCGAGGATCTTCGCGATCGGAACGCCATCGAACGTCGTACGCCCGGCGTAGGCGGCGGGCAGGTCGCCCTGCGCCGCGGCGGGGCGCGCGTCCTGGACGTAGCCTTCGTTGCGGCCATGGGTGTCGTACCAGTAGCGCGCATAGTCCTCGGGCGTTGTCCCGCCGACGCGGTCGATCCAGGCGTGCGAGTTCCGATCGTTCAGCGGCCCGAAGTATTCGGAATAGTAGGCCGCCAGCACATCGGGCCGATCCACGAGAATCCGCGCGGCGTCGATGACGCCGGCCTCTTCGGCGGCGGCCTGGAAATCGAACCCGTCGTCATCGAAGGCCGCCAGTAGCCGGGACGCTGTCGGCTCGTCGTCGGCGATCATCCCGAAGTCGCGCAAGGGGTCCTCCAACGCAGGTGTCACTGCGCAGGGTCATCGCCGCGGCCTCCAAGCTTCGCAATTCTGGGAAACTTATAAGGGGCGTCTCGTCGGCCGTGGGGAAGCCCCTCCGTCTCGTCGCCCCCGGCGGCGAGCCACCTCCCCGGTGGGGAGGCATTGGACGCGTGTCCTGCCCGGATAGAGAGGTGACAGACCAGCCCGGATAGAGGGGTAACAGTTCTCGCTTTGGGGGCTGTGCGATGCCGTGGCTTGAGGCGTTCGCGATGGATCAGCGTCTTCGGTTTGTGGGTGAGTGTCTGGCGGGCGAGGCTTCGATGACGGAGCTTTGCGAGGCGTACGGGATTAGCCGGCGCGTGGGCTACAAGTGGCTGGGTCGGTATGCGGCGGAGGGTCCGGCGGGGCTGGCGGATCGCTCGCATGCGCCGTTGAGGCATGGCCGCTCGACGTCGCCGGAGTTGGCTGAGAAGATCGTGGAGTTGCGGCGGGCGCGGCCGCACTGGGGGCCGCGCAAGATCGTGGCGCGGCTGGAAGCGCTGCATCCGGACCTGGCGTGGCCTTCGCACTCGACGGCCGACGAGATCCTGCGCAAGGCGGGGCTGGTGAAGGGCCGGCGGCTTCGGCGGCGGGCGCCGGTGCGGGCTGGAGCGCTGGTGACGCCGGAGCGGCCCAATCAGGTGTGGGCGGTGGATCACAAGGGTTGGGTGCGACTGGGCGACGGGTCGCGCTGCGAGCCGCTGACGCTGGCGGACGCCTACAGCCGCTTCCTGCTGACGGTCTCGGCCGGCGGCGGGACGTCGGCGGCCGAGGCGCGGCCGGTGATGGAGCGGGCCTTCCGCACCTATGGTCTGCCGCAGGTGATCCGCTCCGACAACGGCCCGCCCTTCGCCACCGCCAGCCCCACGGGCCTCTCGGCGCTGTCGGTCTGGTGGATCAAGCTGGGCATCCAGCCCGAGCGCATCCTTCCTGGCCGGCCGCAGGAGAACGGTCGCCTGGAGCGCCTGCATCTCACCCTGCTCGAGACGCTCTCGCCGCCGACCGCCGATCGAAAGGCTCAGGCCCGGCGCTTCGCCGCCTTCCGCGCGGAGTACAATCACGACCGGCCTCATCAGGCGCTCGACCAGCTCACCCCCGCCCGGTTCTACAGCCCCTCGCCCCGGCCCATGCCCCGCCGCCTTCCGGAGCCCGAGTACGGATCAGACCTCGCGGTCCGCAAGGTGCGCACCACCGGCGAGATCAAGTGGCGCGGCGAACTCGTCCAGATCAGCCACGCCCTCGCCGGCGAGGGCGTGGCTATCGAGGAGATCGACCACGGCTGGCGCGTCTGGTTCTACCGCCAACCCATCGGCCTCATCGATCCACACGGCCGCAAACTGTTACCTATCCAACCGGGCTAAACTGTTACCCATCATGCCGCTAGACACGCTTGCGTCCGGATTTGAGGGGTGGGGTGGTTAGGGTCGTCTGATGACCCATTCCGCCACTCTGCGGCCGCAGGCCGTTCGTACGCTCGCCCGCCAGCCGGCGCCGCCGGGGATCTATGCGTCGAAGTACACGGCGGAGCTGGCCGCCATGATCTGCCAGCGGGTCGCGGCGGGGGAGAGCCTGCGGTCGATCTGTCGGGCGGACCCGTCGGCGCCGTGGCTGGAGACGGAGGCGCGGTCGATGCGCGAACTGCGGCGGATCGTGCGCGCGGCGCACCGGCGATGCGCCCAGATCGCGCCCAAGGCGTTCGCGGACGGCGTCTGTGGTCCGGAGGACCGCTGAGCCGGCGCGGCTTTCCGAAGCGGCGGCGGCGCCCCAGTGTCGCGGCATGCGGATCGCGACCTTCAATGTGAACGGCGTCACCTCGCGGCTCGCGAACCTGCTGGCGTGGCTGGAGGAGACCCGGCCTGACGTGGCCTGCCTGCAGGAGCTGAAGACCGAGAGCTTTCCGGCCCGCGAGATCGAGCGCGCCGGCTATGGCGCCGTCTGGCAGGGCCAGAAGAGCTGGAACGGGGTGGCGATCCTGGCGCGGGGCGCCGCGCCGATCGAGACCATGCGCGGCCTGCCGGGCGATCCGGCCGACACCCAGGCCCGCTACATCGAGGCGGCGGTGAAGGGGGTGTTGGTGGGGTGCCTCTATGCGCCGAACGGCAACCCGGTGGGCGGGCCGAAGTATGCGTTCAAGCAGGCGTGGTACGCGCGGTTTGTGGAACACGCGGCGTGGCTGCTGGCGACCGGGCAGCCGATCGTGCTGGCCGGCGACTACAACATCATCCCGACCGACGCCGACGTGTACGCGCCCGACCGCTGGCGCGACGACGCGCTGTTCCAGCCCGAGCTGAAGGCGCTGTACGCGGGGCTGACCGAGGCGGGCTGGACCGACGCGATCCGCAGCCTCCATCCGGACGCGCCGGTCTACACGTTCTGGAAGTACTGGCGGAACGCGTTCCAGCGCGACGCCGGCCTGCGGATCGACCACCTGCTGCTGAGCCCCGCGGCGGCGGAGCGGCTGACGGACGGCGGCGTCGATCGCGAGCATCGCGGCTGCGAGCATGCCAGCGACCACGGGCCGGTCTGGATCGAGCTGGCCGACCGCAAGGTCAGGCGCCCCGCGCGTCGGGCCCGGTCCTGAGGCCTGGGCGCCGGAGCGGCCAGCAAAACCGCGCCGATCAGCGTTCGCGCCAGATCTCCTCGTTGCCCGAGCCGATGATCACCGGGTCGGTCTCGCGCTCGTCGTCGAGGGGGCTGGGCGGGACCAGCACGGGCGGGTCGATCGCGGCTCTGCGGGCCGCGGGCCGGAACTGATCCAGGCGGAACTGGCTGGCCGGCGTCGAGACCGCGCAGCCAAGCCCGAGGGGACAACCGTTGACGCGGACCGTGCGCGACAGGCCGTCGCTGTCGGCGGCGATGCGCGGCGAGACGCTGGCCAGACGTCCGGACACCACGCCGCGCTCGTCCTCGAGGGCGACGAAGATGTCGGTGGCGGCGCCGCCGCCGACCCTGAGCACCGGCTCGCCGGCGCTGACGCCCGCGCCGCTGAGGAAGACGCCGCCCTCGACGCCCGGCGCGCCGGTGTTCTGCTGCAGGATGCGCTCGCCGGCGGACAGGCGTGCGCCGCCGGCGACCAGGAACAGTCGGCCCAGCTCATCGCCCTGCGGCGCGACGCCGTCGGGCAGGCCGTGGCCGATGTCGATGGTCTCCGCCGCGGCGTCCTCAACCAGATCGATGAACCGCGACGAGCCGATCAGGATGTCGCGCCCGGCGTTCAGGCTCACCGACTGGAAGCCGCGGACGTTCGTGAAGCCGGCGATCGCGTCGCCGTCGGCGCGGCCCAGCGCGCCGCTCAGCACGATCCGGTCGGGCCTCCAGGCTTCGTTCGCCGGGTCGCCCACCTGCAGGCGGCCGCCCAGGCCGACGACGTCGACGACGCCGCTGATCATCACCTGGCGACCGGAATGGGCGAACAGGTTGAGGCGCGGAATGCGGGTGGCGTCGACCGTCGCGTCCAGCACCTCGAAGTCGCCGTAGACGGGGTTGGGGTTGCCGGTCGTGGGCGCGGTCTGGCCGGCGTAGAGGTTGAGCGCGCCAGTCACGCTGATCCGCTGCAGCTCGGCGTTGGTCAGCCCCAGCGGCCCGTCGCCGCCCAGCCGGAAGGCGCCGCTCGTGCCCTCTATGCTGAGGTTGCCGGCGGTGAAGCTGGTGGTCAGGTCGATCTGCGGCGTGCGGACCAGGGCGTCGCCCGACACGTTCGCCGTGCCCAGCCGGACCAGTGGGGCGTTGGCGGTGAAGGTCGGCGCGGTGAACGACCCGAGGTCGACGCTGGTGTTGGAGCCGACGGCGAACGACGTCGTCGCCGTTGTCGAGGCGATCCTCAGCGCGCCGATCGACCCAGCGCTCACGGTCGTCCCGCTGAGGGTCGTGGCGTTGATCGCGCCGGCCGTGCTCAGCGATACGGTCCCGCCGGTCAAGGCCCCGTACGTCTGCGAGCCGGTGGACCCGATGGTCACCGAGGTCGCGCCGGTGAGGTTCGCGATGTTGACCGCGCCGCCGGTGGAAAAGGTCAGGGCCCCGCCGCTGGAGACGTTGGCCACGTTGATCATGCCGGCGGCCGACTGGAGCGAGAGGCTTCCCGAGCTCGACAGCAGATTGCCGGAGATCGTCTGGTTGTTCCGGATGGACACGTCGCCGCCGCTGGTGACCCGGTCAAACGTCGTCGTCGAGGCCCGGCTGCCGAAGAAGAGGTCGCCGGCGACGGTGATCGTGGGGATGCTGAGTTGCAGGCCGGCCACTAGGTGGGCGCTGCGGGCGTTCACCCCGGCGTCGCCGGCGCTGACGCCGCCCGGGATGCTGACGATGGACCCGCCGATGACCAGCCCCTGGCCGGCGCGGACCTTCGTCGCGGTGAGGTTGCCCTGGGGCGCCTGGTCGTAGTTCACCCCGGTCAGGATGATGTTCACGTTGCCGTCGGCGTTGACCTCGCCGATCCGGGCGTGGCCGACGGTGAGGCCGGGGACGAGGTTGGCGACCGGCGCGTTGTCGCCCGGGCCCGGCTGGCCCAGGATGACGTTGCGCCCGGTGGTGATGGTGACCTGGCCGTACTCCGCGAAGGAGGATCGGGCCGTCAGCAGGCCCGGCGCGTTGATCAGCTCGCTGGCCAGCGCCGCGCGGCTGTAGGCGGCCAGGTAGATCGTGCCCGACGTCGTCTGTCCCGCCAGGCTCAGCGCCTGGGGATTGGCGGTGCCCGCGGCGCGGTTGGGGATGATGAAGGTGAAGAGCGACAGGTCGTCGTTGAAGCTGGGGAAGTACTGCAGCTCGAAGCTGTCGGCGCCGAGGTAGAGGGCCGAGCCGTAGTCCGAGACGGTGACGGTCGAGCCGGCGGCGGTGCTCACCCTGGGCGCGGCGAACGTGACGGTGGCGGTCGCGTTGAACCGGGCGCCGCCGGCCGCCGTGACCGGCCCGCCCGAGCCCGAACCGGTGAAGGTGATGTTGCGGTTGCCAGGCGTCAGGAACTGGGCCGTGTTGGGCGCCGAGCTGGTGGCCAGGAGCCCGCCGACGTCGACGCTGGCGTTCGCCCCGAAGGCCACGCCCTGCGGTGAGTAGAACCAGACGTTGCCGCCCGGGTTGGCCGGCAGAGGACTGTTCAGGTTGGCGGCCTGTCCGGCGAACACCTGGCCGTTGATGCTGATCGCCGAGCCGGTCACGCGGTTCAGGACGAAGTTGCTCCGCTGGTCGAACAGGAACTCGGCCCGCTCGCCGGCCGCGAGGTTGAAGCTGGACCAGTCGATGATGGTGCGCGGCGCGTTGAGGTCCACCCGCACCGCCCCTCCGCCCGTGGCGATGATCGGCTGCCCGCCGCCGGCGCTGACCTGAGGCGGAGCGGTCCCCAGCACGGGCAGGGCCGCGGCAGGGCCGCCCAGCGCAAGCGTCAGGCTCGCGGCTCCGAGGATCAGCGGGCCGAGCGGTCGGCGGGCGGGCGACGAGGGCATGGCCAGGACCTTGGACAACGGGAGTCTCACGGACTAAGGCGCCGGCCGCCGCCGCCGCGGGTCATCCGAGCGTCATTTTCCAAAGCCAGGCTTCGACCACAAGGGCCGCGTCGGCCTACTTGCTGGGGATCAGGGTCAGCGAGGTCTGGCGGCCGTCGAGGTAGCGGACGGTCTTGCCGTCGTAGAAGGCGTCTTCCTCGGTGCGGAACTGGACCTCCTGGCCGCCCCACTCGGGCACGGGCGCGAAGGCCGACAGCTCGATGGACCAGACCGTGCCGGGGTTCACGCGGCCGTCGCCGCGCGGGTCGGGGTTCTGGTTGTCCCAGAAGCCGATGGCGGGGCCGGCGCCGTGGCCGTGGTAGCCGAGCGGGTGCGAGTAGATCGACGGCTTCAGACCCTGGTCGATGGCCTTCTTGCGGGCGGCGGCCAGGATGTCGTTGCCGCTGATCCCGACCTGGAACGAGCCCGTCACGGCGTCCTGGATGCGGTTGGCGGCCGCGAGGCCGGCCTTGAGGCCTGCGGGCGCGTCGGTCTCGCCGGGCTTCAGCACATAGGCCAGGTGCTGGGTGTCGGTGTTGAGGCGCAGGTAGGTGATGCCGAAGTCGGTCCAGATCAGGTCGCCGGGTTGGATCACGGTGTCGCCGCTCAGCAGCTCCTTCACCCCCTGGCGGTGAACGCCGACCGAGGGATGGAACCAGGTCTCGACGCCCAGCTCGGACAGGCGCGCGCGGTAGAACCAGGCGACGTCGTCGGTGGTGGTGACGCCCGGCTTGACGACCTTGGCCGAGTGGCCCTCGCCAAGGACCGCGTGCGCCAGCCGCAGAATGCCGGGATAGAGCTGCATCTCCATCGGCGTGCGGGTCTCGAGCCAGCTGATCGAGGGGCCCTCGCCTGACACGATGCGCTCGCGGAACTGGGGGGCGAGGGCGGCGACCAGCTCGTCGTGCTGGCTCTTGGTCAGGCCGTCGCCGAAGGCCGACTTGGACGAGACGTTCAGCGCGATCTTCTGTGGATTGCGCGCGGCGATCAGCTGGGCCAGCGCCTTCCACTGGTCGGGCTCGACATCGGGGTTCCAGGCCGGCTGGAACAGGCCGCCCAACCCGTAGCGGCTGACGGTCAGTCGCTCGACCGGCTTGCCGCCGCCGGGATTGTAGAAGACCAGGATCGTACGCCGCCGCGCCCGCAGGCTCTTGGCGTCGAGCATGGTGGCGACCACCGGGTCTTCCAGGTACTCGCGCGCCACCAGCACCCACATGTCGATCTGGTGGGTCTGCATGACCTGCGGGATCACCCGGTCCAGCCGGTCGGCCAGGATGGCGTCCACCACCTTGGCCCGGTCGCGGGGCGAGAGGATCGGCAGCAGCGCGGGGTGCGCCACTTCGGTCTCGGCCATCGGCAGCTTGGGCGGCTCGGCCGCATGCGCCGCGGTCGTGAACGTGAGGGCGAAGGCGAGACCGAGGGCGGCTTTCAGCATGGGATCTCCTGTCGCCGCCCTTGCTGCCCCAATTCGTGGCGTCGGCCCAGGGGGCACCCAAGCCTACTGTGCGACGCTAGCATGCCTGGCGACCTGGGAGGCACGATGGTTCGGACCGTGCTTGCGATGCTGCAGGTCGGCGATAAGGCCCCTACGACAAGGGTCAGTGACGACCGCCGACCTGCAGCTGGCCTCGGCCCAAGGCCGCGGGCGTGAAGCTGGACGACCGGGTCATCGCCTATTGCTACGTGGGCCAGCAGGCCACGGCGACGGCGTTCGCGGCTCGCACCCTGGGCCTTGAGGTGCTGCTCTACGACGGCCCGTTCGAGGAGTGGTCGCGGATCGACGGCGAGGTCGAGACCGGGAAATAGCGCCCGCTCAGGCCCGGTTAGTCGGCCTTTTCGGCCCCCTTCGGCTTCGGCAGTTCGTCGTACCAGCCCAGACCGTCCGTCCGGGGGCGGAAAGCGACCGTGACGCCCTTGCCGTCCCTGGTCATGACCAGGTCGCGATCCCAGAACGGCAAGATCGCGCGGCCGTCGGCGTCGAAGTCGCGCGCGCCGCTCCAGACGTCGACGGTCTTCCCCTCGTACGTCAGCACCGCCCAGAGGCTGATTTCTCTCTTCGTGACCCAGCCTGCCTTCAGTTCGACGTCGAAGACCGGGCTTGTCTCAGGCGGCATAAGTTCGAGGTCCAGTGGCGTGCGCATGTCGAGCCGAACCTGACTGTAGTCGGGGTCAGGCGCCGCGAAGAAGGCGGGCCCCGTCGCCATGGCTATCCGCTGTCCTGTGAAATGTGAGGTCACGCAGATCAGCTTCCGGCCCTTCGGCATTTCCACGGGTCCGCACCACATCGTGCGGTCTTCCTCTGCGGCGCCGGGCGGCCCGGAATAGTTGATCTGGTGGAAGACCGCGCCCGCCTGCGCAGTGCCCCTTGCCCGGAGGATCGTCGGTGGCAGGACGCCCACATCGGCCGCCGCTCTCACACTAGCCGTCGCTCGCCGGGTGGCGCGGGCCGTGACCAGAGCGCTACCATAGCCGAGGGTGCCTTCGCCCAGCTTCAGGCTGTCTGAGTGCAGGCGGACCGGCCCGACCATGAATGGCGCATGGTCACCGGCGGGAAGCGGCGGATGGACCGGCCGGAGCGCTTCGCTGACACGCGCTTCAGGGATCGCGGCCAAGAAGGCATCCAGCCACGCGTCGCGCGCCGCGCCCTCGGCCTGTTTGGAGTAGGTTGCGTCCTCGTCAGGGGTCAGGGGGAGGTAGGCGAAACCCTTCTTGCGCATGCAGATTATCATGCCGCGGTCCCGCGCAGAGGCGGTACGCAGAGCGCCGACGATCATGGTGGCGATCGCTGCGCCCGCGGCGCCCTCCATGGAATAGTCGCCTGCCGGAGCCTGAAGGTACTCGTAGGACGAAATCTCCTTTACTGGCCCTTTGCAGGCCGCGATCTCCGTCGTGACCTGGGCGGCCGTCGCGCCCTGCTTTGCATAGACCATCGCGGGGGCGGCCCACGCCGGCTGTCCTGCAACCAACACTGCCAGTGCGGTCGCACCGGCAACAAATCTTCTCACCACTCTCTTGAATCCCCGAACTGCGACCCAAGGATAGGAGGCGACGTCGCTGAGCGTCCAGCCCGATCAGGCCACCCGCCGCGCCGTCCGGGCGTGGGCGTGGGCGATGGCGACGGCGAGGGCATCGGCGGAGTCGGATGCCGTCTTGCCGGCGGTGGGCAGCAGGCGGGCGATCATCCAGCCCACCTGGGCCTTGTCGGCGCCGCCCGTGCCGACCACGGCCTTTTTCACCACGGTGGCGGCGTACTCGGCCACCGGCAGGCCGGCGCGGGCAGGGACCACCAGCGCCATGGCTCGGGCATGGCCCAGCTTCAGGGCCGACTGGGCGTTGGTGTTCATGAAGGTCTCTTCGACAGCGGCTTCGTCGGGCGCGTGGGCCGCGATGACCGCCTCGATCTCGACGAACAGCGTCCGCAGCCGCTCGGCGAAGGCCAGGGTATCCCTGGGCGCGATGACGCCGTGGGCCACGTGGGTCAGCCGCGCGCCCTCGCACGAGATCACGCCCCAGCCGGTGCGGCGAAGCCCCGGGTCGAGGCCAAGGATGCGAATGGGGCGAATCGGCGCGTTCATCGTCTGTTCCGCTGAAGATGCCGGAACCACGGAGCGGTGGGAATGGTGAAGCGAGGGTTAACCCGAACGACTTGGGGGTTCAGACCCGGCCCAGGATCTTGGCCTTCATCTCCTGGAACTCGGTGTCGCTGATGGCGCCGGCGTCCAGCAGTTCCTTGGCCTTGCGGATTTCCTCGACCATGCGGTCGCTGCCCCCGCCGCCGGCCCCGTCGGCGGAGCCGATCGTGACGCCGCCGGATGCGGCGCGGGTCTCTTCCAGACCGCGGACCCGGCGCTTCTCTTCCCAGGCCTGCTCTTCGTACTGGGCCTTGGCGTACATGGCGGTGGCCGCCTCGCAGGGGACGCCGTCGATGACGAAGCCCGGGTGGCCCAGCAGCAGGCTGTCGAACGCCAGGTTCGAGCCGCACAGCGCGTCCAGGATGTTCTGCTCGAGGCGGACGTCCTTGAGGTCTTTCCACTGCATGTCGGCCATCTTGAAGCCGCCCAGCAGGCCGCGCTGCACCGTCAGGATGCGGCTGGACGTGATGGCGATGACGATGCGGCGGCGAAACAGGGCGAAGACGCGGTGCTGCACGGCCTCGGCCACGATCTGTTCGCCGGTCATCAGGGTGGACTTCAGCGTGGCGCGGGCCTTCTGGGCGCGTTCCTCGGCGCCCAGGAAGACGAGCGCGGCCCAGATCGCCAGGGGGATCAGCCCCACGCCCAGGCTCAGCACCGAGACCAGCAGCCAGAGGCCGGCGGCCTTCAGGAGTTCGACAACGCCCTTCATCGGCAGCTCCACATCTCGATGCCGGACGCTAGCGGTTCACGTCCAGAAGCGGAAGGCGTCCCATCCGGCCTGGGCCGCCTCGAGCGGCACGCCCGCCAGATGCGCGATGATCGCGCCGCCGCCGAACAGGAACCGGCTGAAGCCGGGGATGGACGAGAAGGCGATGAACACGCCCACGAAGACCAGACCCTCGATCTTGCGCAGACCGACCTCCCACGCCTCCGGGAGGTAGGGACGGAGGGCGTTGAAGCCGTCCAGGCCCGGCAGCGGGAGGAGGTTGAGGAGTAGCGCCGTGGCCTGCAGGAAGGCCAGCATGGCGATGGCGTCGAACAGCCCGTTCGGCAGGCCTTCTCGTCCCAGGGTGATGAGCACGACGGCCAGCACCAGCAGGACGCCGTAGGTGGCGGCGGGGCCTGCGAGCGAGGCGGCGGTGCGCCAGAGCTTGCTGCGCATCAGGTCGTTGCGCAGATAGACCGCCCCGCCCGGGAAGCCGATGCCGCCCAGGGCCAGGAAGACCAGCGGGATGACCAGGCTGACCCCCAGGTCGGCATAGCGGCGCGGGTCGAAGGCCAGGTAGCCCTTGTCGCGAACCGTGTGGTCGCCGGCGAGGAACGCCACGGCGGCATGGCTGAACTCGTGCGCCATCACCGCCAGCACCCAGCCGAACAGCACGAAGGCGAAGGTGAGCGGGGTCTTGCCCGGCGGAAGGACGGCCAGCGCCCAGCCCAGCGCCAGGAAGGTCGCCAGCAGGCCCAGGCCGATCAGGTTGTTGGGCGGCGCCTGGGGCGTCGCCGACGTCGAGGTCATACGGCAGAGATAGATTGACTCGGCGGTTTTCGAAGGCTCGCATCGCGCGGCCAACCAGGGGGTGCAGGATGCCGGATGTGGATCGCGACGACGACGGCCCGCTGAACACGCACGCGCGGCTGGACGCCCTGTTGTCGCGGATCATCCAGGAGCCCGAGAAGCGCCAGGCGATCTCGGAGGAGATCGAGCGCGACTTCACGCGGCGCAGCGCCGTCATGGTCCTGGACATGAGCGGCTTCACGCGCACCACCCAGCGTCACGGGATCGTCGAGTTCCTGCTGATGGTGCACCAGATGCGGCTGCTGGCCGTGCCGACCATCCAGGGGCTGGGCGGCAAGCTGGTGAAGGCCGAGGCCGACAATCTCTACTGCCTGTTCGAGACGGTCGAGGCGGCGGTCCGCGCCGCGCGCGAGATCGTGACCCGGCTGAGCACCGTCAATGTCCTGCTGCCGGTGGACCGCAGGCTCTACGCCTCCATCGGCATCGGCTTCGGCGACATCCTCGTGCTGGACGAGGAGGACCTGTTCGGCGACGAGGTGAACCTGACCTCCAAGCTGGGCGAGGACGTCGCCCAGGGCGGCCAGATCCTGCTGACCGAAGCCGCCCGCGCCGAACTGGACCCCGGCGTCGAGACCACCGTCGAACGCGTCAGCATCTCGGGCCTGCTGCTGGTCTACCACGTGGTCGGTTGAGGCCCTGCGCGCCGCAGGCGCTGTCATGGTCTGAACCACGAAATACACGAAATACACGAAAGGGCATGAGGCGGCCTGCGGGCGGCGGGAGCCGGCTCGCTTTCGTGTATTTCGCGTCTTTCGTGGTTTGGATTTAGGGCGCTTCGCGCGGGCAGCGGGTCAGCCGGAGGGGCGCCAGTGGGGGCGTCGGGGGCTGGTCCCTCGAGGCGCGGGGTCCGGGGCCATGGGCCGCAGGCCGGCGGTGAAGGCGCGGGCGGCGGCGTTGGCGGCGGCGATGTCTTCGGGTGTGGCGGGCTCGGGGTCGGGGAAGAAGGTGGGGTCCGGCAGATCCCGCCAGCGTTGAGCGTAGTCGTCGGGGAGGCCCAGGGCCTTGCAGACGCGGCGGATGACGGCGTCGACGTCGTCCACGATCCAGTCGGGCTTCTCGGTCCAGTCGTCGACCTCGCGGTCGAAGCGGTGGCACCAGTCGGTGTGGAGCGCCTCGTCGCCCTCGGCGGCGGCGGAGATCACCCGCTCGACGGCGTCCTGCACCTGGGCGGTGCGCTCATCGACGGCCTGATCCTGGAGGTCTCGTGCGGAACGGCGCGGCGCCTCGCGTTCGGCCTTGGCGCGCTCGGCCCTCAGCTTGCTGAGGAGCGCCAGGGTCTGGCGGAGCGACCGGGTCAGGCGGGTGTAGGCGCGGGCCAGGTCGGAGAGTTCGGCGGTGTCCTCGGTGGCGAGCGCCTTGGTGTGGAGGCGCTCGGCGAAGGTGAAGTCCATGCGGGCCGCGCGGGCCAGCAGCTGGTCTTCCTCGAAGATGTCGGGCGCGGGCTCGGACATGATCGCGAGTGGAACACGCCCCTACGACAAAAACGGTCGTAGGTGGGTTTTTCGTTCGTACTTTTTGGAACGTCATGGCCGGGCTTGTCCCGGCCACCCAGAAGCGCCGCCGTTTCCGGAGAGGGCGCGGGCGGGGAGTACGGTGCGCCTTGCGGCCAGCGCCTCGTATCTGGGTAGCCGGGACAGGCCCGGCCATGACGTTCTTGGGGTTGGTGATGGAGCGCAGGCGGGGAGTACGGTGCGCCCTCCTGCCAGCGCCTCGTATCTGGGTTGCCGGGACGGGCCCCGCCATGACGTTCTGGGGGGAGGGGGAAAGGAGCGCAGTGCGCCGAAAGCCTCAGGCTTTGTGGATCGGGTCGACCCAGGCGACGCCTTCGGGTATTTCGACGGGGTCGATGTCGAGGTTGACCACCACGGCTTCGGAGTCGGAGCGGACGAGGACGCAGGAGAGGGGCTCGTCGGTGGAGGCGTTGATCTCCTGGTGCGGGACAAACGGGGGCACGTAGATGAAGTCGCCCGGTCCGGCCTCTGCGGTGAATTCCAGGTGCTCGCCCCAGCGCATGCGGGCGTGGCCCGACACGATGTAGATGACGCTCTCCAGCGGGCCGTGGTGGTGGGCGCCGGTCTTGGCGTTGGCGTGGATGTGGACGGTGCCGGCCCAGAGCTTCTGGGCGCCCATGCGGGCCCGGTCGATAGCCACGGCGCGGTCCATCCCGGGGGTGGTGGCGCTGACCGGACCCAGCTGGTCGCCGGGCACGACGCGGACGCCGGAGTGCTTCCAGCCGTCCTCGGGAATCTGCACGTCTTCGCTCATGACGGCGACGCTAGCGGCTACGCGCCGCCTCGACCAGCGCCCGAATCATCCAGCGGCGGATGCGGGCGGCCTCTGCCGCATCGACGCGCATCACGTCCTTGAAAGCCACCTCGGCCTCGATGCCCAGCAGCAGGACCAGCGCCTTGCTGAGGGTGTCGAACTCGGCGGCGCCGAACTGGCCGCGGGCCGGCGCCAGGGCCTCGGCGATCAGGCCGCGGCGGCGGTTCTGGCGCACCGGGACGGCCGGATCGTGGTCGGGATCGACGCTGCGCTGGAGCGAACGGGCCAGGAGCATCCGCATGGGAGCTTCGTTCTCGGCGATCATGCGGAAGAGGGCGGCTTCCAGCCGTTCGAGACGCACCACGGGATCGGTGGTCGTGTCGCCTTCGAAGAAGGCCTCGGGCGTCGGCATCGCCACGTCGAGGCCGGCCTCGAACATCAGCGCCTCGAGGCCGGGGAAGTAGCGGTAGGCGGTGGCGCGCGAGACCAGGGCGGCCTCGGCGACCTCCTCGAACGTGGGCCGCTTGCCCTCGCGCATCAGGCGGTTGGCGGCCTCCAGCAGGTCCTTGCGGGTGCGCAGGCGCTGATTGGCGCGCCCTTGGCTCATTGCGGGAGCTGTTGCTGGATCGCCGCCAGGTCGATCCACACCTGCTCGGCCTTCATCTTTCCGTCGTCTGCGTACTCGACCACGTGCAGCAGGCGGAACTCCAGCGGCCGGTCGCGGCCTTCCAGGCCGAAGGGGCGGCCGGGCGCCCTGCCGCGCCACAGGCTTTCGTCGACCAGGAAGTTCTCGCCGTAGAGACGGCGAATCGTCTCGACCCGGCCGTCGGACAGGTCGGCGAAAAGCGTCTCGTAAAATGGCCGCGCGCCCTCCACCCCGCGGGTCGGGCCGCCCGGCCAGCCCACGATGTCGTGGTTCACATCGGGCGTAAGCGTGGCCAGCACGCCCTCGACGTTGTCGGCCTGCTCGAAGCCGAAGTGCTCGTCGATCTGGGCGTCCATCTGGGCGGGGGTCAGGGGCATGGCGAAGCCTCGCGGTTGATGGACTCCTTGATAATGAGACAAATATCTCATGTAAAGATTATAGTCGCGAAACGCCGGATAGTTCCGATTGGCACGACTTTTAGTTTTGTTTCGCTCGGCCAAAGGTTGTGCTTCAAAACCCGCGCAAGTCAGGTTGGGGGCCTTCCAGAATGACACGGAGTACGGGGCCATGAGGCTTCTATGCATAGCGGCGCTCGCTGCTGGGACGGCGTTCGCCGGGCAGGCGTCGGCAGCGGTCAACCTGCTGGCCAATGGCAGTTTCGAGACCGGCGACTTCACCGGATGGAGCTATGCCGGCGTCACGCCGACCGGCTTCCCGGCGGCGGTGCTCAACTACAACTCGGCGTCGGGCTATCCCACCGGCGCGTTCGGCGAGGCGATTCCGCCGGACGACACCTCCTCGCCCAGCCCTGACGCGGTGGGTGACCACGCCGCCTACTTCGTGGCCGACGGCGCCACGGAAACGCTGTCGCAGTCGGTGTTCCTGACGGCGGGCCAGTACACGATCGGCTTCTCGGTCTATGTGCCGCTCAACGGCTTCGGCAATCCGGGCAATGCGACCTTCACGGGGTCGGTGGCGGGCGTGAACCTGGCCAACTTCACCGTCGACGCCTCGACGCCGCAGCAGTGGATGCATTTCGCGGGCGTGGCCAACATCGCGGCGGACGGCTTCTACGACACGTCGTTCCTCTACAATTCCGCCCCGGGCGCGGCGGGCGACTTCGTCGTCGACCGGGCCTACATCGTGGCGGGCGACGTGACGGGCGGAATTCCGGAGCCCGGCACGTGGGCCCTCATGATCCTGGGCTTCGGCGGCGCGGGCGCGATGCTGCGCATGAGCCGGCGCAGGACGGCGTGGGCCTGACCTGACAGGTATCGGGCGATCAGCCAGTCGCCGGTCGCCCGATGCTGAAGTCAGCCCGTGACGCGGCTGACCTTGTTGATCCGCACCGGCTTCACCAGGATCTCGCCCTTCATCGCGCCGTCGCCCTTGTTGGGGTCGGTGGGCATGACGATGATCTTCCTGATGACTTCCAGGCCTTCGACCACCTGACCGAACGCGGCGAAGCCGGGGTTGGCGGCGGGGTTCTTCTTGTCGGCGTCGAGATAGCTCATGTCGCCCAGCATGATGGACCAGTCGGCCTGGGCGGTGCCGGGCGCGAAGCGGCCCATGGAGATGACGCCGTCCTTGCCGTGAGTCAGGCCGGTCTTGATCGTCGACTCGTGGGCGATCGGCGGCAGCTTCTTGGCCGGATCCTTCTGGCCGCACTGGACCAGGCCGTAGTCATTGCCGGCGTAGTCCTTGGGCTTGCTGGCGCGGAAGCAGGCGGCGCCGACGAACAGGCCGCGGTCGACGTACTTGAGGTAGTTGGCCACCGTGATCGGGGCCTTGTCGGGATAGAGCTCGACGACGAAGGCGCCCTCGGTCGTCTCGACCTTCACCTTCGGATACGGCTTGGGCGCGGGCGTGGTGGGCGTCGCAGGCGCGGCCGGGGCCGCCGGAACGGGTGTCGTCGCGGGTGCGGGTGTCGCTGCGGCGGGCGCCGGCGTCGCGGCCGGCTGCTGGGCGGCGGCGGGAAGGGCGGTCAGCGCGACGAGCGCGATCAGCGTGGTGCGGAGCATGCGCCTAGATTAGCCCGGCGGCAGGCTGGCCCGCCAGTCGGGGTCCCGGGTGTTGGTGATGCCCACCAGCTGCATGAAGCCGACCGCGGCGATGGGCTTGTTGGTCACCTGCTGGCGGCCTTCCACATAGAGGGGCGCCACCGTCCAAACGGGCGGAAAGGCCTTGAGGTCCTTCTCGGGCAGGGCGCGCAGGGGCGGACAGTGCTGCAGCGAGACGTGCGCGCACTGGAAGTGCATGGGCGCAATGGTCCCGCAGTCCAGAACCACCCGATCATCATCCAGGTCGTCCGGCAGGAGCTTGCCGAAGCCGCGCGCCCGCACGACGCCGGCGGCGTAGAAGCGGCCGGTCAGGGTCCAGCGGTCGCCTTCCGGCGCGTGTTTCCCACACATGGGGCAGAGCAGCGCGCGCACCGAGTCCCGTTGCCGGCGCAGATGCTGCCGCGCGAAGAGCGGCTCGCCCTGCCCGGGCTTCCACATCTGCAGGGCCGCCATCTCGCCGTCGACGGTGGGGCAGGGCCCGATCCCGCCTGGCTTCTCCTGACTCCAGCTGGAGACCCAGGGGACATCGACGCCGATCTGAAGTCGGGAAGGAATCACTGGCTGCATTTGACGAACGTATCTGTCTGGCCGGTCGCACGCATCCCGGCGGCCGACACAACAAGCGTCTGGACGCGCGAGGCGCACAGGCGGCGCGGTTTGCCGGAGGTCTGGACCACGGAGCCGACGCGCGAGGTGACGATGGCCGAGCGGCCGTCGGGGGCGATCTGGATGCGACGGATCTCGCCGCGCTCGCGGGACTGGCCGCGGGTGCGTCGGGCCTGTTCGCGGGCCTGCGCCGTCGTGGACGTCCCATAAGGGACCGGCGGCTTGTCGCCGACGTAGGCCTGATCGGTGAAGCGGGCGTTCGGCGTGAAGCCCGCGAAATAGCGGTCGATGTCTCCCGCGTTCCAGGCCTGCTCCTGGCGGGCCGCGAACGCGCGGACGTCGGCGTCAGTGATCCGTGCGGGCTGGGCGAGGGCCGGGCCGGCGACGAGGGCGAGGAAAAGGAGGGCGAAGGGGCGCATCACGACTCCGAACGCGCGAGCCAGCGCATTCGGTACCCGTTCACCGCCGTGTCGCCCAGGCGTTCCAGCAGCCGCCAGTTCACGAAGGCGCCGATCGGGGCGCCCACGACGGGGATGAGCTGGGCCATCTTGGCCAGGTCGATGAAGTCGCGGTACTCGCGCTGGAAGGCCCGCCAGTCAAAGTGCTCGAAGTCGGCGGGGTGCTCGCGGGTGTCCCAGCCCTCCAGGCCGTGGAACACCTGGGCCCGGTGCTCGGCGCCCGAGAAGGCCAGCTGGAACAGCGCCAGGATGTAGAGCCGCTCGGCGAACACCTCGGCCTCGTGGCCGTAAATCGCCGACAGGTCGAACAACAGCTTGATCTTGAGCACCAGCAGCGCGGGAAAGTCGGCGAGCGCCAGGACGAAGCCGCCGGCGCCCGCGACGCCGCCCTCGACCGCGGCGGTCGCCCGATAGCCGTCGACGGCGGCCAGGGCCCTGCGGTCACGCTCGGCCAGCGGGGCGTCGATCAGCGGCCGGGCGGTGGTGAGGTCGGCGCCGGTCAGGATCGTGCGGGTCATGCCCTCGATCACCGTGGTGACGGCGGCGTGCACCTTTTCCGGAATGATCTGGTTGATGCGGCCCTGGACGCCGCGGGCGGCGCGGTCCAGCGCCGAGGGCGGCCTGAGCACCTGGGCCCGCCAGTGGGCCACTTCGCCCTGCGCCCAGCTCTCGTAGGCGGGCTCGGCCACGCCGAAGGGGGGCGAGCTGCGGGCTATCGGAACATGACCATCTGCAGGATCCACGCCCCGATGGCGGTGACCACGCTGCCCACGAGCGCGCCGCGCACGAAGGCGCCGTTGCGTTCCCACCAGATTCGCCGGGCCCGCATCCGTTGGGCGCGATCGACCTTCCGTCGTTGCATGTCGGTTCCGTTCCCCCGAACTCGGCGGCTGTTCTAGCCTGCCCGGGGACGCGGCGGAACCACGACTGGGCCGAGGCATTGCGTCGCCTGTCGAAACCCGAGGAACGCGAGGCCATGCGCACGCTGGTTGTGACGACGATGCTGCTGCTGTCGGCCTGTGCGTCCCGGGGGCCGGGGCCTGAAATCAACGCCGTGGTTCAGGACGAGAGCGCCCGGCAGGCCGCCGCCTCCAGCGCGCAGGCCGGCGACGGCAGCAAGACGGCGCTCGAGGTCGGCGCGGAGGCCGCCGCGCGCGAGAAGGACGTGAGCGAGCCGCCGGTCTGACGGCCCAGCATCGGTCTGCCCTTCCCGCTGCGGGGGAAGGGCAGGGGCGCGCCTACTTCGCTTCGGCTTGCGCCTTGATGGTGGCGAGGAGGCCGGTGAACTGCTTCGTGCGGTTCGCGATGTCGGCGTCCTTCTTCGACGGGTCCGGCAGGGCGGCGGCGTCGTAGACCAGGGTGTACAGCAGCTTCGACGTCTTCTTGTCGATCGGCTGGATTTCCAGCGTGCCGTGGTAGTCGATCGGCGATTTCGGCTGCGAGTAGGTGTAGGACCAGGCGGTGCTGGCCACGAGCAGCTCGGTGATCCGGCCGGCGATGACGCGCACGGCGCCGACCTCGCCATCCTTGCCCGACGTGATCTCGCAGGTGGTCTTGAACCACGCGCCGATGTTGCAGTAGCCGGAGACCTTCTTCCAGGCCAGGTCGGCGGGCGCGTTGACCGTGGTCTCCAACGGAATGCGGACGAAGTCGGCGGCGCTGGCGGCCCCGGCGGCGCCCAGAGCGGCCGCGGCGGCGGCGAGAGCGGCGATAGTCTTCATGGTGTTTCCCCTCTGTTGACCGTGACCATACCGGTCTTTCCGTGGGGGCGCCTATTGCTCAAGTGACGATGATTGGATCGGCTTAGAGCCGCGCGACCAGCGACCACAGCAGCGGCCCCAGCCACAGGATCACGGCCAGGATCCCCACGATCGCCAGGATGAGCCCCGCGCGGGGGTTCGAGCCGAGGAACGACTGGCCCGGGGCCTTCGGCCGGGGCGGCGGCTTGCGCTTCTCGGCTTCGGCCTTGGCCTTGGCCTTGCGGTACCGCTCGAGGTCGGTGACCTCGGGTTCGTGCTTGGGCGCCATCAGCCGGCCAGCTTCTCCAGGTCCTCGGCCGCGATGTCGGCGTTGGAGTAGACGTTCTGGATGTCGTCGTCGTCTTCCAGGGTTTCGATCAGCTTCATCAGCGTGCCGACCGCGTCGCCGGAGAGCGGGGTGAGCGCCTTCGGCTTCCAGGCGTGCTGGGTCGACTTCGCGGCGCCGAGGGCCGCTTCCAGGGCCGCGGCCACTTCGGAGAGGGTCTCGAAGGCCGTGTAGATGGTGTGGCCGTCCTCGTCGGATTCCACGTCGTCGGCGCCGGCCTCGATGGCGGCTTCCATGACCTTGTCCTCGGACCCGGCCTCGGGGCCGTAGACGATCTGGCCCACGCGATCCCACATGAACGACACCGAGCCGGTCTCGCCGAGGTTGCCGCCGCATTTGGTGAAGGTGGAGCGCACGGTGGAGGCCGAGCGGTTGCGGTTGTCGGTCAGCGCCTCGACGATGATGCCCACGCCGCCGGGGCCGAAGCCCTCGTAGCGGATCTCGTCATAGCTCTCGGCGTCGTTGCCCGAGGCCTTCTTGATGGCGCGTTCGATGACGTCCTTGGGCAGCGACTCGGCCTTGGCGTTGTTCACGGCCAGGCGCAGGCGCGCATTCATCGCCGGGTCGGGCAGGCCCATCTTGGCCGCGACCGTGATCTCGCGGGAGAGCTTGGAGAACAGCTTGGACCGGGCGCTGTCGGCGCGGCCCTTGCGGTGCATGATGTTCTTGAACTTTGAGTGTCCGGCCATGGTCCTGAAAGCGACGGTCGTGTGAATGCGGTCGGAGCTTCTACCGCACCCGGCCCGTCGGGAGGAACCCCCGGCGGTTCGCTAGGCCAGCGCGGCCCGGCGGCGGCGGATGACCGCGCCGATCGCGCCGAAGCCGAGGATCATCATCGCCCAGGTGGCCGGTTCCGGCACGCCGCCGGCGAATTCGGCGACGGTGACCGAGGACCGGTAGTTGTCCATCTTGATCGCGCCGTTCTGGACCAGGCTTCGGGCGACGACCGAGCCCTGGATGAAGTTGCCGATCTTCAGGTCGGCCTTGGGCGCGAGCACCGAGCCGTACCAGCTCTTGGAGCCCAGATCGATGCTGGTGGCCTCGAAGAAGTTCCAGATCACCTTCTGGCCCAGGTTGGCCGAGCTGTTGAAGTTGATGCTGCTGGGCAGGCTGACCTTCGCGCCGGCCACGTTGATGACGATCAGGTCGTAGCTCTCAGGCGCCTCGACGATCAGCTGGCTCTTGCCGGTCAGCTGGCCCTTCAGGTCGCTGATCGAGAAGATCGCCGCGCCCGAGCCGAGGCCGGGGTTGAAGATCGCCTGCTGGCTGGTGGTCGTCATGATGCTGGTGGCGTCAAGCTCGGCCAGGTAGTTGGACGTGGCCTGCAGCTCCTGCTCGTAGATGGCGGCCTGTTCCTCGATCGCCGCCTGGAGACCGTCGGCGCTCTTGTCGCCCGCGTGCTTCGTCCCGTTCGAGGTCTTGATCGAGCCGCCGTAGTAGATGTCCTTGGCGTTCGTGCCTTCGACGTTGCCGCCGGCATAGACCGAGGCGCCGTTGGCGTTGACCTTCTTGACGTTGCCGTCGACCGTCACCGAGCCGCCGCCGTTCATGTTGGCGCCGGAGTCGAGGTTGCCGCCCACCTTGAGGCTGCCGCCGTTGTTGATGTTCTTCGCGCCGCCCGTGACGTTACCGCCGACCGTGAGCGCCACGCCGCCTGTCCCCTGCGCGCCCGGCGAGGTCAGGTAGTTCGACGAAGATCCGCCCTTCAGATTGCCGCCCACGAACGTCCGGCCCTGGACCTCCGAGGTCGACTGCAGATCCTTCAGGACGATGAGGTTGAAGTCGCGCATCGCCTGGAAGCCGCCATTGATCTGATCGGCGCCGACGGCGCTGGGCAGAGGGGCGGCCATGGCGGCGCCGGCCAGCGCCAGGCTGGCGGTTGCGGCTGCGAAGAGGGGGCGGACCGGGTGCATCGACGCTACTACGCCTTGAAAAGGTTAAAGGACGCACCCACCGCGCCCCGAATTCGGCGGTTGCGGGCGTCAAATACCCATCTTGAGTGTGCGATGCAGCATGGCCTGGTGTCGCAGCCGCCGGCCTGGGCGCCCGCCGATCAGTCCAGCGGCTCGCAGTCGAAGCGGTCGATCTGGCCGTTGTACAGGCGGTAGACGGCGTCCTGCGGGACGTCCTGGTCGAGGGTCGCCTGCCGGTCGAGCCCGGCGTAGGCGCCGCGCAGCAGGCGGCCCCAGACGCCGTGGCTGACGGCGATGATGCGGCGCTCAGGTTCGGGCGGAAGCGTTCCCAGCCAGTCCGAGGCGCGGGCGGTGACGTCCTCGAAGGTCTCGCCGCCGGGCGCGCCGAAGAACCACTCGCGGGTCGCGAAGGCGTCCGGGTGGATGTGGGCGATCTCGGCGCGCAACCGGCCCTCCCACGCCCCGCAACAGATCTCGGCCAACCTTGCGTCCGTTTCGATCGGCAATCCCGTGGCCTCGGCCACGAAGCCGGCGGTGCGCTGGGCCCGACCGATGGGGCTGCAGACCAGCCGCCAGCCGTGGGGACCCTCGGCGCCGACCAGGTCGGCCGCCAGCGCGGCCATCGCCGCGGCCTGACGCTCGCCCAGCGGCGTCAGGTCGCTCTCGGTGCGGCCCTGGATGCGCCCTTCGCGGTTCCAGAACGTCTCGCCATGCCGGACGAGGATTATCACTGGGGGACGGTCATCGCTTGCGGCGGACCACCGGGTGCGAGGTGGACAGGCCGCCGTCCACCGCCAGGGTCTGGCCGTTGACGTAGCTGGCGTCGTCCGAGGCCAGGAACAGGCCGGCGCGGGCGATCTCCTCCGGCTCGCCGTAGCGGGTCGTGGGGTTCAGCTGGCCGATCTTGTCCTCGTTGCCGCGGGCCCGGGCGCCGTCGAAGATGGGCTTGGTCATGCCCGTCTCGATCAGGCCGGGCGCCACCGCGTTGACCCGGATCCCGGTGCCGTAGAGCTCGTTGGCGGCGGTCTGCACCAAGTTGATCACGCCGGCCTTGGACGCCGAATAGGCGGGGCCGCCCGCGCCGGAGCGGATGCCCGCCACCGAGGCCGTGCAGATGATCGCGCCGCGGCCCCGGGGGATCATCGCCGCGCTGGCGTACTTCACGGCCAGGAACGGGCCGATCAGGTTCACCCGCAGGATGTTGGCCCAGTAGTCGGCGGTCTGCTCATGGAGCGGCGCAAAGCCGCCCGAGATGCCGGCGTTGGCCCAGAAGACGTCGAGGCCGCCGAAGTCCGCCTCGGCTCGGTCGACCAGCGACTTCACGAAGGCGTCGTCGCCCGCGTCGCCCTGGATGGCGATGGCCTTGCCGCCGGCCTCGTTGATGGTGGCCGCCGTGGCCGACACGGCGTCGGTGATGTCGGCGCAGATGACGGCGGCGCCTTCGGCCGCGAAGAGCTTGGCCGCCGCCCGGCCGATGCCGCTGCCTGCGCCGGTGATGACGGCCGTGCGGCCGGAAAGACGTCCCATGGTGGTCCTCACAAAGGCGAATATCGGTGCGAGCCCAGTGCCCCCTCCACCGCTTCGCGGTCCCCCTCCCCCGCAAGCGGGTGAGGAACTGGGGCGATCAATCAGCTCTAGTTCCTCCCCCATGCCAATGGGGGAGGGGGACCGCGAAGCGGTGGAGGGGCGCTAGGACCGCGTCATACGGTGGTCTTGGCGCGGGTCGCCGCCGCGAGGATCGCGTCGACGAAGATGTCGTAGAGGCCCGGCGGCAGGTCGTGGCCCATGCCGGGGATGATCCGAAGTTCGGCGCCGGGGATGGCGTTGGCGGTGTCGATGCCGCCCACGGGCTGGACCAGCGGGTCGTCGGCGCCGTGGAGGACGACCGTCGGCACGTTCAGCGTCTTCAGTTCCGCGGTCCGGTCGCCGTCGGCGCCGATGGCCTGACGCTGGCGGCCCACGCCGGCCGGATTGAAGGCGCGCGCATGCTCGGCGACCACACGGTCCCGCAGTTCCTCGTCGGTCCAGGGATAGCCGGGGCTGCCAATGGTGCGGGCGTTCTTCATGCCGTGGGCGATGAAGGCCTCGTAGTCGGCGGCCGGATCGGGCGGCGGGTTGCTGATCACCGCCATCGCCTCGGGCGTCGCCACCACATCGCCGCTGGGCGCCGACATGATCGACGTGAGCGACAGCACGCGCGCCGGATAGTCGATGGCGATGCGCTGGACGATCATCCCGCCCATCGAGACGCCGGCGATGTGCGCCTTCGGCGCGCCCACGGCGTCCAGAACCGCCATCGCGTCGGCGGCCATGTCCTTCAGGGTGTAGCGCTGGCCCGACTGGAACCAGGTCGAGAGGCCGGTGTCGCGGTTGTCCATGCGGATCGCGCGGTAGCCCTTGGCCACGAGTTTGGCGCAGAACGCCTCGGGCCAGCGGGTCATCTGCGACCCCAGGCCGTTGATCAGCAGAATGGTCTCGGGACCGTCGCCGAACACCTCGTATTCGATCTCGACGGCGTCGCCGCTACGGGCTTTCGGCATCGGCTTTTCCTCCTGACTTGACCCCTGAGGGTTGTGCGATGTGGGCCGCACACACCCGTACGCGTGAAGTCGCTGGTCTTCGGCGCCCGAGTGCGCCAATCATTGACGAAAGAGTCGCCCGGGGGGAGGGGCGGACCCGAAGCATGCGCGTGATCGTTCCCTTGCTGTTGTCCCTGGCGATGTGGGCGTTCATCCTGCTTGGCCTTGCCGGACTCTGGCTGAAGGTGTTCGCCCACTAAGCCGGCCATGGCGGCCTACGGGATCAACAGCACCCGCCCCACGGCGGCCCGGCTCTCGATGTAGGCGTGCGCGGCGGCGGCCTCGGATAGCGGGAACTCGCGGTCGATCAGCACCTTCAACTCGCCTTTCGCCACGCGGTCGATCAGGCTGGTGATGCTCTTCTGCACGCGGTCGGTGTTGATCTCCGCGCCCAGGAAGACGCCCGAGATGGTGCGGTTGCCGCCCATCAGGGTGGAAAGGTCCATCTTCTGGCGATCGCGCCCAGCCTGGCCGACAGTCGAGACCCGCCCGCGATAGGCCAAGCTGTTGATCGAGCTCTGCAGCACGGCGCCGCCGACGGAGTCGACGACGACGTCTGCGCCCTTCTTGTCGGTGATCCGCATCACCTCTTCGACCACGTCATGGGTGGAGTAGTTGATGCCGTGGGTCATCCCCAGGGCCTTGAGGCGGTCCAGCCGCGCGTCGGAGGAGGCGGTGGCGATGACCATCGAGGCGCCGGCCTTGGCGGCCAGCTGGATCGCGGCGACGCCCACGCCCGAGGCGCCGGCCTGGATCAACGCCACCTCGCCGGCCTTCAGGCGGCCGAACTCGAACAGGCAGTCGTCGGCGGTGCCGAAGGTGACCGGGATCACGGCGGCTTCCTTGGTCGACAGGCCGTCGGGCACCTTCCAGGCGGTCTTGGCCGAGACCGCGCGCAGCTCGGCGTGGCTGCCCCAGCCGCCCGTCGTGCAGACCTTGTCGCCGACCTTGTGGTTGGTAACTTCGCTGCCGACCTCGATGACCTCGCCGGCGGCCTGGTAGCCGACCACGTGCGGGTTGGTCATCAGCGGGCCGCCGAACCGGTTGAGCGTGTCGCCGCCCTCGATCGCCACGGCCTCGACGCGGATCACGATGCCCTTGGGATGGCACTGCGGATCGGGGACGTCCTCGTACTTCAGGACGCTGGGAGGACCGTTCTCGTAATAGACGGCGGCTTTCATGGGGGATCCTCCTCAAACGCTTGTTTGACGGCAGACATTCCATGACCATGGTGCTGACGCAAGGGGAGGACGGCATGCAACTGGCCAAGCCACGGATCGACATCGGCCTCGCCACCAACGCCCTCGAACCCATGCTGGCGTTCTGGCAGGGCGAAGTGGGCGCGCCCCTGGACCACGTGCTGCCCATCCGCCGGGGGCAGGATCAGCACCGCCACGACGTGCTGGGGAGCGTGTTGAAGATCAACCATCACGCGGCCCCGCTGCCGTCTAACCCGCCCAGCGGCTATCTCGAGCTGGTCATCTCGCGTGAGGGGCTGACGGCGCCGCGGATGTTGGCCGATCCGGAAGGCAATCGGGTGAGCCTTATGCCGCCCGGTCATGAGGGTGTCGGCCAGATCGGCGTGCGGCTCGGGGTTCGCGATCTGGAGGCCCACCGGCGCTTCTACGGCGAGGCGCTGGGGCTGCCCGAGGAACGGCCGGGCGTGTTCCGCGCCGGCGAGAGCCTGATTCTGCTGGAGGCCGACCCCTCGGCGCCGGCCGACGCCCAGATGCAGGGGCCGGGCTGGCGCTACATCACCTTCCAGGTCTTCAAGGTCGACGACGAGCACGCCGCCGTCCTGGCCAAGGGCGGCCGCGAGGCGCTGGCCCCGGTCACGCTGGGAACCACCGCGCGGATCTCGATGGTGCGCGACCCCGACGGCAACTGGATCGAACTCAGCCAGCGGGCGTCGATCGTGGGCGACCTTACCTAGGCGAGCGGGTCTGCAAGCCTGGATGGCGTGAGTCTTGCTCTGGCTGGCCGCGCGTAACCCTTCGACACGATTCCATGACCCCGAACAATTCGGACGATCCGACGCTCATCGTGGAAGCGCTCTAACAGGTGGCGGCCGACCCCCACCGTTGGGTGAGCCTTGTCGAAGCGCTGGAGCTGCAGCCTTCCCGCGACGAGGCGCCGACCATCGCGCTGCGCGGCATCGAGCATAGCCAGGAGGTCGCCAGGATCGTCGCCGGCAGTGCAGCGCCGGAAATCCGTCTCTTCAGTCACGCCCTGGGTTGGGTGGCCCTCAGCGCCTCAGGCCGGGTGGCCGCCGTCAATGCGCGCGGCTCCAGCGTGCTCCAGGACATCGCACATGTAGAGCCGGGCTCAAGACTTCGGTTCCATGCGCCTGACAACGATGAGGCTTTTGCGCACGCCCTGGAACAGGCGCGGGCCAGCGGCAGCCAGGCGGTGGTCAGATTTGAGCGTGGACGGGACGAGCTTC
Organism: Phenylobacterium sp.; assembly: GCF_965284355.1. Lineage (NCBI taxonomy): Bacteria > Pseudomonadati > Pseudomonadota > Alphaproteobacteria > Caulobacterales > Caulobacteraceae > Phenylobacterium > Phenylobacterium sp. The sequence continues at coordinate 3,234,176 of NZ_OZ260078.1, forward strand.
CCTGCTTCGGCTTCATGGCTCCCGTCCGTAGCCTGGCCGACGTGGCCTATCTCAGCGGCCTTGAGTTGGATGGGGTCGAAGGGGGGCTGGCCCTGCTGTTCCCCGCCGTCGAGGAGACGGGACAGCTCTGGCGTTCGATCCACCGCAATTTCGGCCTCACTGGGGCGGAGATGCGCCTGGCCGAGCGGCTGCGCGATGGGCAGACACTGAAGGAGGCGGCTGACGACCTCGGGCTCTCGATCAACACGGTTCGCAACCAGCTTCGCGCCGTGTTCGACAAGATGGGGCTGAAACGGCAAGGCGAACTCATCCGCGCGCTGACGGAACTTGGTCAGGTGGCGGGCGTCATGGATGGGGTGTCGTCCGCGCCCACCCCGATGCCTGCGCCGCCCGTTCTGTCACTTCGCCTCAAGGACGGGCGACGCCTCGCGTACAGAGACTATGGCGAGCGTTCCGGGCGAACGATCCTCTTCTTCCATGAGGGGCTCGGCTCCAGCCTGCTGCCTCCGGGGATGCAGAGGTTGGCGACAGGATTGGGTATTCGCGTGGTTGCCGTCGAACGGCCCGGGTTCGGGCAGTCCGATCCCCGCGAAGACTACAGCTTCGAAGGCGTCGCGGACGACATGGTCGAGCTCTGTGACGCCCTGGCGCTCGAGGACATCCATCTCTCGGCGGTGCTGTCCGGCGCGCCATCCGCAATCTGCACGGCGGCGCGACTGGGGGATCGGGCCCGCCGCGTTCTTCTCTGTTCCGGGCGACCTCCGCGAGCCGCCAGGCGCAACGACTCCATCATCGCGCGCTTCCGCGCCCGAATGGAGCAGAACCCGTGGGTCGTCGAAGCGCTGTACGGCATCCTGCAGACGCGAATATCGCCAGCGTTCATCGAGCGGATGATCGCCGCCGGCTCGGCCTACTCGCCCGGCGACCGCGCCTTCGTCGAGGCCAACCCGTGGGTCGCGACATTCGTCGCCGCCGCAAACGCCGAATGCGTCGCGTTGGGACGGAAGGGCGTCGCCGCCGAAATGGGCGCCTTCCGACGATCCGCCAATACGACCCCGATCGGCGTGACCTGCCCCATCACGGTCTGGCACGGCGAGGACGACAAGTTCGCGCCGCTTTCCGACCTTCTCGAGTACCTGGGCACGTGGGCCAGCGATGTGCATGTCTTCCCTGGCATGGGTCATCTCATCGGCCTCCAGAAATGGGCCGACGTCGTGCGGTACCTGGCCCGGGCCTGAGTTCCGCTTAGTCCGTTTGCGTCATGCGACCGCGGCGACACCATGCTTCCTGTTCGCCGACGGCGGCTCGGCCGCATTTGCAAGGCAAACAGAATGACGTCTCGACTTTCAGTGATCGCCGCGTGCGTGGCGCTGTCGTTCGCCGCGGCCGGCACGGCTACCTCGGCCACGGTGACAGTGGTGAGCAGCGCCGCCGAGCTCGGTGTGGTCAACTCCAGCATCACGTTCGACGGCGCGAACGACGCCAGCTTCGCGGCGATCCAGTCGAACTTCGGTGTGACGTTCAGCTCGGCGACGGCGGGCGCGAGTCCCTTCATCACCGCTCCTGGAAACTACTCGGGGATCGGCGTCCTATCGAGCCGCGCCCTCGGCAATACCTTCAACGGACTGATCTCGGACATCAGCCAGGCGCCAGTCTACTCCGCCAGCGCCATGCGCGCCTTCGATATCAACTTCGCCGACCCGGTGGCGGCCTTTGGTCTGACGGTTCAGGGATGGGGGCATGCCCTCATTGCGCACAGCTTCACGCTGTATGGCGCGGGTGGACAGGAACTGGGCAGCTTCACCTTTGCGCAAGCGGGACTGTCCGCTGGCGACTTTTCACCAAACGGCTTCGCCGGGTTCAAGGTCAGCGGTGGTGAGATCGGCAGGGTACGCGTCGCGGCCGCCGCCGGCATCGATGACTTCGTCGCGTTCGACAACATCACCTTCGTCGGCGGCGTTGGAAACGCCGTACCCGAACCCGCGGTCTGGGCCCTGCTGGTGATGGGCTTCGCCGGTGTGGGCGGAGCCTTGCGCAGTCGTCGGCGTGTGCTGACCTAGCCGTTGCGCTTCACATAGTTGCGGATGGCCGCGACGATCGCGTCCTGGGTCTCGGGCGCGAGGTAGGCGTGCATGGGCAGGGCCAGGACCTTGCCGGCCGCCGCCTCGGTGACCGGCAGGCCGCCGGGCTGGGGATAGTGGCGGTAGGGCGCCTGGATGTGCAGCGGGACCGGATAGTAGACCGCCGTCGGCACGCCCTCGCCGCGCAGGTGGGCGGCCAGGCCGTCGCGGTCGTCGGTCTCGATGACGTACTGGGCCCACACCGAGGTCCCGCCCGCGATGACGGGCGGCGCGCGCACCACGTCGCCGAGACCCTCGCCATAGCGGGCGGCCACCTTGTTCCGGGCCGCGATCTCGTCGGCGAAGATGGTCAGCTTCTGAAGCAGGACGGCGGCCTGGATCGTGTCCATCCGGCTGTTCATGCCGACGCGCATGTTCAGGTACTTGGGATCGTGATCGAAGGTGCGGCCGTCGAGGTCGCTCTTCACCGCCTGGCCGTGGACCCGCAGGCTCACCAGCAGGTCGTGCAGGCGCGCGTCCTTGCAGAGCACCGCCCCGCCGTCGCCGTAGCAGCCCAGCGGCTTGGCCGGGAAGAACGAGGTGGTGGTGACGTCCGCCCAATGGATCGGGTGCTGGCCGTTCAGCGTGCAACCGAAGCCCTGCGCGGAGTCGGCGATCAGCTTCAGGTCGTACCGGTCCGTAACAGCCTTGATCGCGGGATAGTCGGCGGGCTGTCCGAACAGGTCGACGGCGATGACGGCGCGGGGCGTCAGCTGGCCCTCGGCCTTCACCGCGGCGATCGCGGCGTCCAGCTTCACCGGATCGATGTTGTAGGTGTCGGGCAGCACGTCGACGAACACCGGCGAGGCGCCCACCAGGGGCATGACCTCGGCGGTCGCGGCGAAGGTGAACGAGGGGCAGAAGACGGCGTCGCCGGGCCCGATTTCCCAGGCCATCAGCGGCAGCACCAGCGCCTCGGTTCCCGAGCCGCAAGAGAGCGCGTGCGGCGCCTGGCCGAAGGCGCAAAGCTCGGCTTCCAGCTGGGCGATCTCGGGGCCCATGATGTAGGCGCCCGAGCGAACCACCTTGAGGATCGCGTCCTCCAGCGGCTGGCCCAGGCGGGCGCGTTGGGCCTGAAGATCGATGAACGGAATCATGGGCGCGGCTTATGCCCTGCGCCGCCATGCGCGGCCAAACACGGTTGGTTTCGCGACGTTTCCCGCAAACCCCCTCTCGCTTCGCGAGCTCCCCCAGAGGGCAGGGCTATCGCATATGGCCGGCGCTTGAGGCGGGGCCCTCTCCCCCTTGCGGGGAGAGGGTTGGGAGTGGGGGTGTCAGCTCAGAGCCTGGAGTTTCGCACCCCCACCCCCGACCCCTCCCCGCAAGGGGGAGGGGAGCATCCCTATCAACCCACCGTCATATGCGATTGCCCTGGGGGAGGTCCCGAGCGCAGCGAGGGGGCGGGGGCTACGGCTTATGAACAACGCCGTCCTTCATCACGAAGCGCACCTTGGTCAGCACCGTCACGTCCTTCAGCGGGTCGCCGTCGACGGCGACGATGTCGGCCGCGTGGCCGGGGGTGAGCGCGCCGGCCACCGACGAGAGCTGCAGGTGGTCGGCGGCATTGACGGTGGCGGCCTGGATCGCCTCCAGCGGCGTGAGCCCCGCCTTGACCAGCAGGGCGAATTCGCCGGCGTTGTCGCCGTGGGCCGAGACGCCGGTGTCGGTGCCGAAGGCGATCTTGACGCCGCCCGCGTGCGCGCGACGCGCCATGTCGAGCATGCGGGGGCCGGCTTCCAGGGCCTTGGCCGACTGGGCGGGCGTGAGGAAATTGTTCGGGCCCGAGGCCACCCGGTAGACGAAGTCGCCGGCCATCAGGGTGGGCACCAGGTAGGCGCCGTTCTTCTTCATCAGCGCGATGCCCTCGGCGTCGAGGAAGGTGCCGTGCTCGATCGAGTCGCCGCCGGCCTTCAGGAAGCTGTTGATGCCGTCGCCGCCATGGGCGTGGGCGGTGACGCGGCGGCCCATACGGTGGGCCGACTCGACGATGGCCTTCAGCTCGTCCTCGGAGAACTGCTGGGCCAGGCCCGCGGCGGTGTTGGAGAGCACGCCGCCGGTGGCGGTGATCTTGATGACGTCGGCGCCCTTCCAGACCTGTTCGCGCACCGCGCGCGAGCAGTCGGCGGCGCCCGAGCAGACCGAGCCGGGCCGCAGCACGTGCATCACGTCCTCCCGGAAGCCGTTGACGTCGCCGTGGCCGCCGTGGATCGAGATCGCGCTGCCCGAGGCGACGATCCGCGGGCCGGGTACGTCGCCGAGCGAGATGGCCTTGCGCAGCGCGAAGATGGCGTCGTCGTCGGCGCCCAGGTCGGCCACGGTGGTGAAGCCGGCCAAGAGGGTCTTCTTCGCATAGCGGGCGGCCACCATGGCCTGTTCGGCCGACGACTGGGTCACCTCCTCGAGACGGGAGTTCGGGTTTTGCTCGCCCGTCAGGTGGACGTGGCTGTCGATGAAGCCCGGCAGGACGAAGGCGGACTTCAGATCCACCACCTTGCCGCCCGGCTCGGTGAGGAAGCCGTCGGCGATGCGCACCACCTTGCCGTTCTGGACGACCAGGGTCTTCTGGGTTTCGACCTTGCCGGTGGCGGGATCGACCAGCACGCGGCCGGCGTGGACGAACGTGGTCGGATTGGTCTGCGCCGCGGCCGGCGCAACGAGGAGAGCGGCGGCGAGCGCGCCGGCGAGAAGCTGTTTCACTGAGAGGCCCCTGAAAGATCTGTGCGGGACCTTAAGCGGTTTCCGGACGCGGAAAACCCTCAGAACAGGATCAGCGGCAGGACGCGTGACCGCCCCGGTCAGAACGGCCTGCCGCCGCGGCGAACACCTAAATCTGCCGCGCGCGGCCTTCCCAGTAGGGGGCGCGCACCTTGCCGCGCTGGATCTTGCCGGCTTCGGAGCGCGGCAGGCTGGTGACGAAGTCGAGGCTGCGGGGGACCTTGAAGCTGGGCAGGCTGTCGCGGGCGAAGGCCAGGATTTCCTGGGCCAGCAGGTCCGAGGGCTCGTAGCCGGGCTTCAGCAGGATGACCGCCTTGACCTGCTCGCCCCACTCGTCGTGCGGCACGCCCACGGTGGAACTGTCGGCGACGGCTTCGTGCTTGATCAGCTCGTTGTCGATCTCCTGCGGGTAGATGTTGACCCCGCCCGAGATGATCGTCTCGGCGCTGCGGCCGGTGAGGAACAGGTACCCGTCGTCGTCGAAGTATCCCATGTCGCCCATGGTGAAGTAGTCGCCGACGCGGCTGGCCTGGGTCTTCTTCTCGTCCTTGTAGTAGGTGAAGCCGCCGCCCGGCGGCAGCTGGTGGTAGATCGTGCCCGAGACGTTGGGCGGGCATTCATTGCCCTGGTCGTCCAGGATCTTCGAGCCCAGCAGCTCGGGCTTCTTACCCACCGAGCCGGGCTTCCGCAGCCACTCCTCGGAGTTGATCATGAAGCCCGCGCCGCCTTCCGAGCCGGCGTAGTACTCGCTGATCACCGGGCCGAACCAGGCGATCATGGCGTGCTTCACCTCGGGCGGGCACGGGGCCGCGCCGTGAATGATGTATTTGACCGACGAGATGTCGTAGCGGGCCTTCACCTCGTCGGGCAGCGCCAGCAGCCGCTGGAACATGATCGGCACCAGGTGCATGTGGGTCACCTTGCGATCCTGGATCGTGCGCAGGGTGTGCTCGCTGTCCCACTTGTCGAGGAACACCAGGGTGGCGCCCGCGCCCATCGCGGCGCGCACGTCGAACGCCAGCGGCGCGGCGTGATAGGCCGGTCCCGCGCACAGCTGCACCGAGTGGGCGTCGTAGCCGCGCAGCGCATACATCGCCTGCGGCGTCACCGCCGGAGCCGCGCGGAAGACGCCCTTCGGCCGGCCGGTCGTGCCGGAGGTGTAGAGCATCTGATTGCCCAACGAGGGGTCGGCGATGTCGGATCCGTCGAGGCCGGCCAGTGCGGCGTCATAGTCCTGGAAGCCGTCGATGGGCCCGCCCAGGCTGATCTTCAGCTTGAGGCCGGGGGCCTCGGCGGCGGCCGGCGCCGAAGCGGCGATGCGGGCCTCGGCGAACACCGCCTGGGCTTCGCAGTCGTTGAGGATGTAGGCGATCTCGTCCGTGGTCAGGTGCCAGTTGATCGGCGTGATGCGGAAGCCGCCGCGCAGGGTGGCGGCCTGGATCTCGATGAACTCGCCGCGATTGGACATCAGCACCGCGACCGCGTCGCCGGCCTTGAGGCCGGCGTTCCGCAGCAGGCGCACGATGCGGTTGGCGTTGCGGTTCACCTCGACGAACGAGCGGGTGCGGCCGTCGGGGTCGATCACCGCGGCCTTCTCGGGCTGGACATCGGCCCACACCGACGTCGTCATGCCCACCATAGCCGCCGCTTCCAGCCGCTGGTCCAGTCCGGCCCGTTCCAACACCGCGTCCATCCAGATCCTCCACTCGGCTTTACGCCGTATATTATGCCCAGCTTTCGAAAACCGATCATGGCATGGACGCCACGTCAGGGACAATCGCCACGGCGCGCCGTGGGTAGGTTCGCCGGGCGATGGGACGTGATAGAGGCCAGGCGTGATCGCCCAGACCGAAGCCTATGGACTGACCTTTCGCTATCCCGCCCACGATACGGCGGTGGGGGCCTGCCTCCGCGATTTCGGAGAGTTCGCCAAGCCGGAACAGGATTTCCTGCTGGATCACGCGCCGGGCCCGACCGGGACATTTGTCGACGTCGGCGCCCACATCGGCTCGGTTTCGATGCCGTTCGCCAAGGCGCGGCCGGGCTGGCGGGTCATCGCCATCGAAGCGGCCTTTCCCCTGGCCAACCTGATCCTCGAGGGCGCCGAGGCCAACGGTCTTTCCAACGTCGAGGTGCTGTCGGTGGCGGCCGGTGAGGCGGCCGGGATCGCCGAGTTCCCGGCGATCGAGCTGGGCTACACCGGCAACTTCGGTGCGGTGGGCTTTGCCCATCGGCTTCAGAAGCGACGCAAGGTGGGCGTCCGTCCCCTGGACGACATCGCGCCCGACGACACGAAGGTGGTCAAGGTGGATGTCGAGGGCTTCGAGGCCGCCGTGCTGCGCGGGGCCACGCGGCTGTTGCGCGACATCCGGCCGGTCTGGCTCCTGGAAGCGCATCGCGGCAAGACCGAGCAGACCCGCGAGGTGGCCGACCTGCTGACGGCGCAAGGCTACCGGCTGTTCTGGTTCTTCTCGCCGTTCGCGACGCCGCTGGCTCCGAAGGGCGCGCCGGCCGAGGTCGGGCGCGGCGACCTGGGCCTCGTGGCCGCGCCGACGGACCAGGCGTTACGCTGGGAACTCACGCCTGTGACCGACCTGGCCGCGCCGCCGACGGAAGACCGCGCGTTTCCGTACCTGGGCCGGTACGGCTACGCGCTCTGACCGCGGAGCCGTCGCAGCACCCAGCCGCCGACGGTGGCGCCGAACGCGGTGATGAACGTGCCCCACGCAATGTCGATGACGGTGATGTGCGTGGACCAGACCTTCAGCGTCGCCTGGTTGGTCAGGTCGTAGGTGGCGTAGCACATGGCGCCCAGCAGGCCGCCGTACAGCGTCGAGCGCAACAGCGGCTCGTTCTTCCGCGGATAGACCACCAGCGCCAGCACGCCCGCGATGTAGGCGAGGTAGAACACCACCGCCGGCGGCAGCCGCGCGGAGGGCAGGGCCACCGGGTCCAGCGTGGGGAAGTACACCTTGGGCCCGAACTGGGTGAGCCAGATGTAGTCCACGATCGCGAAGGCGATCCCGGTCGCCAGATAGACCCCGATCAGCCGTCCCATGGTCCGCCCCTCCTGCCGCGTTACGCGGGCTTCAGTCTGTAGTGGCTCACGCCCCATTCCGTCCCGCCACGGTGGCCGAAGAGGCCGGCGGTGGCGAGGAAGAACAAGCGCCAGCGACGATGCCACAGGGTGGCGTCCTTGCCATAGGTGGCCTCGAGCACCGGCCGGATCCTGGCGATGTTGCGGTCGTAGGCTTCGAGCCAGTGCAGCGCCGTCTTCTCGTAGTGCGTCCCGCTCCAGCGCCAGTCCTGCTCGACGGTGAACAGGTCGGGGAACTGGGCCATCAGGCCGTGGCTGGGCATCACGCCGCCCGAGAAGAAGTACTTGCCGATCCAGTCGGCCTCGTCGTCGAGGTCAAACCGGTAGGGCGTGGTCTTGTGCGTGAAGACGTGGATGAACAGGCGGCCGTCGGGCTTCAGCCAGGTCTTCACCCGGCCCAGCAGGGCGCGCCAGTTCGACATGTGCTCGAACATCTCGACCGAGACGACGCGGTCGAACGCGCCCGGCGCCTCGAAGTCGTTCATGTCGCAGGTGATCACCTCGAGGTTGCCCAGGCCGCGTTCCTGCGCCCGGGCCATGATGAAGGCCTTCTGGCTGGCCGAGTTCGAGACCGAGGTGATGCGCGCGTTCGGATAGGTCTTGGCCATCCACAGCGACAGCGAGCCCCAGCCGCAGCCCAGCTCCAGGATGCGCTGTCCGTCCTGCAGATCGGCGTGCTCGGCCGTCTCCTTCAGCGCGTGCTCCTCGGCCTCGGCGATGCCGTCGCCGGGGTTCTTGTAGAGGCAGGACGAGTACTTCAGCTGCGGGCCCAGGCAGTTCAGGAAGAAGTCGGCGGGCACTTCATAGTGCTGGGCGTTGGCCGCGTCGGTGTGGGCCGCGATGGGGTGCTCGGCCATATCGCGGGCGAAGGCGGCTTCGGTTCCGGGCCCGGCCTTGGAATGCTCGCGCCGCGCATTGGCCACCAGGAGGTGGATCGCGGTCTTGCGGACGACATCGGGCAGCGGCGCGCCTTCGAAGGTGTCGATGATGGCGGAGGTGAAGCTCATGCGGACTCAGGACTGCTGTTTGGGAGGAAGGGGGAAGAAGACGCTGACGCGCTTCTGATAGTCGCGGAACTTGTCGCCGCGGGACTTGAGCATGGCCTCCTCCAGCGGCGGGACGCCGGAGACATAGCGGAGCAGGCCGAACATGACAGCCGGCGCGACGAGGGTCAGCAGGGTGACCGGCCGCGACAAGTCCAACGCCATGACGGGATAGGCCATCCAGCCCAGCCACTGGAAGAAGTAGTTGGGATGCCGCGACCAGGCCCAGAGGCCGGTCTCGATGACCTGGCCCTTGTTGTCGGGATTGGCGCGGAACCGCTTCATCTGGGCGTCGGAAACGGTCTCACCGACGATGGCGATCAGGTAGACGATCAGCGCCAGGCCGTCGCGCAGATCGAGCTGCGGGACGGGTCGCTGGGCGGCGACGACCACGCTCAGGCCCAGCAGCGCGCTGGCCGGGGCCTGGGGCAGGCTGACCCACAGCATGGTCAGTGGATAGTTCTTCGCGGTCGCCCGGAAGGCGGCGTAGCGGGGATCCTCGGGATGGCCGGCGACCCGCGGCGCCAGATAGAGGCCCAGGCGCAGGCCCCAGACCAGCATGAAGGCCGCGATCATCAGGCGGCGCGCCTGACTGGTGTCGGTCCCCGTGGCGAGGAAGGCGGCGGCGGCCAGCACAAAGCCCGTGCCGAAACTCCAGAAGACGTCGGTCCAGCCGCCGTTCTTCACGGCCAGCCCGTAGGCCCAGGCCCCGACCATCACCACCAGCATGGCGGCGAGCACGAAAAGTTCGATCTGAAGCAGCATGCGAATGTCCCCGAGGCATACGACCACGTTCCGCGATCAGACGCATCCGCCCCTGTGATGGCGTCGTAGCATTTGCTAAGCACTCTGGCGGCGGGAACGCGCGCCAGGTCTGGCGCGTGCACGGAGGGTTGGAGACAGTATGAGCGGTGGTGAACGGCTGAGCGTGGCCGTGATCGGGGCCGGAATCGCGGGTCTTTCCGCGGCCTGGCTGCTCTCGGAGAAACACAACGTCACCCTGTTCGAGGCCGACCCCCGTCTGGGCGGCCACGCCAACACCGCCGAGGCGCCCGGCCACCAGGGGCCGGTTCCGGTCGACACCGGCTTCATCGTCTACAACGAGGGCAACTATCCCAACTTCACGGCGCTGCTGGAGCACCTGGGCGTGCCCAGCCTCTATGCCGACATGTCGCTGAGCGTCTCGCTGGACGACGGAGCCTTCGAATACTCCAGCTTCGGCCTGGGCGGCATCTTCGCCCAGAAGCGCAACCTGCTGTCGCTGCGGTTCTGGGGCCTGCTGCGCGACATCAATCGCTTCTTCCGAACCGCGCCGAAGGACCTCGCCGAGCTCGAGCGCAACGCCACCCCGCTGGGCGACTACCTGAAGGCCAAGGGCTATGGCGACGCCTTCCGCGACGACCACCTGCTGCCCCAGGCGGCGGCCATTTGGTCGACCCCGCTGGACCAGATCGGCGCCTATCCGGCCGCCTCGCTGATCCGGTTCTTCCTGAACCACGGGATGATGACGATCACCGGCCGGGGGCTATGGCGCACGGTCGAGGGCGGCAGCCGCGCCTATGTGGCGAAGCTGAGCGCAGCGTATCGCGGCGAGGTGCGCAAGGGCGTCCGCGTGGCCGGCGTGCGGCGCGACGCCAACGGCGCAGAAGTCCGCCTGGCGGGCGGGGCGCGCGAGCGCTTCGACCAGGTGGTGCTGGCCACCCATGGCGATACGGCGCTGTCGCTGCTGGACGATCCGAGCCCTGAGGAGCAACGCCTGCTGGGCTGCTTCCGTTACGCCCGCAACATGGTCGCGCTGCACACCGACACCGTGCTGATGCCCAAGCGCCGCCGGGCCTGGACCAGCTGGAACCACATCGGCATGCGCGACAAGCCGGGCGAGGGGGCGGTGACCTACTGGATGACCCGTCTGCAGAGCCTGAAGGACGCGCCCGAGCTGTTCGTCACGCTCAACCCCAATAAGGAGATCGCGGCGGACAAGCTGATCCGGACCGAAATCTACGAGCATCCCCTGTTCGACGCCGACGCCATCGCCGCCCAGCAGCAGATCTGGGACATCCAGGGCGCGCGGCGCACCTGGTTCTGCGGCAGCTACCTGGGTCACGGCTTCCACGAGGATGCGCTGCAGTCGGGCCTGGCGGTGGCCGAGCAGCTGGGGGGCGTGCGCCGGCCCTGGACGGTCGAGGGCGAAAGCAGCCGCATCCACGTGCGCGACCGGGCCCTGGACGAGGCGGCCTGAGGTGCTTGCGTCCGGGCTCTATCCCGGGGTGGTCAGCCACACCCGGCTGAAGCCCCGCCGGCACGGCCTGCGCTATCGCATCTTCATGCTTCTGCTGGACCTGGACGAGGTCGCGGCGCTGGACCGCGATCTGAAGCTGTTCTCGCTGAAGCGCTTCAATCTCACCGGCTTCGATCCCCGCAAGCATGGCGACGGCTCGGCGACCCCGCTCAAGGCGCAGGTGGAAGCCCAGCTTGCCGCCGCCGGGATCGCCCATGGCGGGCCGATCCGCCTGCTGGCGATGCCGCGCATCCTGGGCCTGGGGTTCAACCCGCTGACCGTCTACTTCTGCCACCGGCCCGACGGCGCGCTGTCGGCGATCCTCTACGAGGTGAACAACACCTTCGGCGAGCGGCACAGCTACCTGATCCCCGCCGAAGACACGCCGATCGTGAAGCAGGCCTGCGAGAAGGGCTTCTACGTCTCACCCTTCATGGACATGGACCTCAGCTATGCGTTCCGCGTCCGGCCGCCATCTGAGCAGGTCCAGGTGCTGGTCGATGTGGACGACGCCGAGGGCCGGGTACTGGCGACGGGCTTCGTGGCCGAGCGCCAGGAGATGACCGACCGCAACCTGGCCCGGGCGTGGCTCACGCATCCCTGGATGACCGTGGGCGTGGTGGGCGCCATCCACTGGGAGGCGCTGTTCATCTGGCTCAAGGGCGAGAAGATCCGCCAGCGGCCGGCGAAGCCGGCGTGGTCGGTGACGGTGGTGGGATCGCAACTGAAGGCGGTGGCGTAGCGGCGAACCCCGCGACGAGGTCGGCCAGCGGCTGCTGGCTGATGCGGATGGCGCCCTCCTGCGGGCGGTCCAGATCCAGGATCACCGTGATCGCCAGGGTCAGCAGCAGAAACAGCAGCGTGCTCATCCCGCGGCCCCGGCGGCCCGCCGCGTCCAGGGCCGAGCCCAGGACGCCGGCCGAGACCAGGGCGTAGACGGCCAGCACCGCCAGCACCATCGTGGGGATCCGCGACGCGTGGGTGGCTTCGCGGGTGACGCCGATGTCCAGCGCCTCGTTGACCGCCGGCGTGATCATGGCCGCCAGCGGCGTGGTCGCGATGGGCCGCAAGGCGGTGATCGTCTCGCTCTCGATCCGCGCGCGCAGGGCCTGAGAGGCCGCCCGCAGCGGCGGCTTGGCGGCCGCGCTGGCCTCGCCGTAGCGCAGGCGGGTGTCGGCGTAGGTGCGCAGCAGGCCGGCCAGCCGCGGGCCGTCCTGGCTGTCCAGCAGGCGCGCCCGCATTTCGGCCGTGCCGATGGCGTTGGCCTCGTCCACGACCAGCTCGCGTCGGGCGTCGTAGCGGTCGAGCGCCAGGCCGAAGGTGAAGGCGATCAGCAGCGCCAGCAGGCCCAGCACGCCGTTGAAGATGTAATCGTGCTCGGCCGCCTCGCCGTCGAGGTTGCGGGCCAGGCGCCGCCGCAGCCAGCGGCCGGCCTCCATCGCGGCCATCAGGCCCACGAACAGCACGACGGCCAGGATCCAGAGCGGCGTGCCGATGATCAGCGTGTCCATGCGCCCCCCCGCGTGTGACCCAGGGACTATGGCGCCCCGCCGCTGCGGTCCGCTAGGCCCGCCGGAACACCCAGATGTCGCCCACGTCGCCCAGGTTGATCGGGTCGCGATCCAGGACGAGGCCTGCCGTCGCGGCCAGCGGCGCGGGGTCGGACATGTAGAAGGTCAGCCGCTCGGGACTGCGCTGGACGATGCGGCCGCCGGGCTCGGCGACGGCGTATTCCAGCACCTGGTCGAGGCGGTTCACGCCCTCGCGGAAGGTGCGCTCCTTGACGAACATCAGCAGGCGGCGGCCATCGGGCAGCGGCTGGTCCATCACCGGCAGGTGCTTCTCGGCCGGCGCCGGCAACTTCATCACGTCGATGCGCGGCAGATGGCAGGCGGCCAGCGCGCCCTCGGCCATGTGTCGGGCCACGACGGCGAAGGTGTTCTTCCAGGCTGCGCCGGCCGGCACGTGGGCCAGGGTAAAGAACGGCAGGAACACCAGGTCGAACGTGCGCTTGAGATCCAGCGAGGTCATGTCGCCCCGCACCATCTGGATGCGGCTCCGGACCTCCTCGGGCAGGCCGGCCACCCGCGTCTGCGCCTGGGCCAGCATGGTGGGCGAGATGTCGACGCCGACGATGGGGTGGCCCCGTCCCGCGAGGCCCGCCGTCAACCGTCCCGTACCGGCGCCCAGCTCCAGCGCCGAGCCGCCTTCGGGAACCAGTCCGGCGTAGATGTCTTCATCGCCGCGGAGCCGGACATCGAGGCCGGTGATCATGTCATAGTGGGCGGCGCTGAGACTGCCCGGCGTGTAATACGGTTTGGCCATCGGGGCCTTGTGCCGCCGCCGTTGCGTTGGATCAATGCCGGGTCCAAGTATCGGCGACACGACGGGCCCGAGCCTGGGGAGAGACGATGACGTTTACCCGATGGATGGCGCGTCTCGCGCTGCTGATCGCGATGCCGCTGACGCTGGCGGCCTGCGGGATCAACACGATCCCCACCCAGGAAGAGCGCGCCAAGGCCCAGTGGGCCGAGGTGCAGAACCAGTACCAGCGCCGCGCCGACCTGATCCCCAACCTGGTGGCCACGGTGAAGGGCTATGCGGCCCAGGAATCAAACGTGCTGATCGGCGTGACCCAGGCGCGCGCCAACGCCCTGCAGGTGCGGTCCGACCCCGGCATCACCCAGGACCCGGCCGCCTTCCAGCGGTACGCGGCGGCGCAGAACAACCTGTCGCTGGCCCTGGCCCCGATGCGGGTGCTGCAGGAGGCCTATCCCGACCTGAAGTCGAACGAGAATTTCCTGGCGCTGCAGTCGCAGCTGGAAGGCACCGAGAACCGGATCACGGTGGCGCGGAAGGACTACAACGAGGCCGTCCGCGACTACAACACGACGCTCCGGACCTTCCCTCAGATCATCTGGGCCAAGACCGTGCATGGCGGGTCCAAGCCTATGGAGCTGTTCCAGGCCACGGCGACGGCTCAGTCCGCGCCGACGGTGGACTTCGGCGCCCCGGCCGCCGGGACGCCGCCGCCCGGCGCCGCCCCGGCTCGCCGCCGCCGAAATAGATGGGGGCGCGCGCGCAGGCCTTCTCCCCTGGGGGAGAAGGTGGCCGGCGCAGCCGGTCGGATGAGGGGTTTCGATGGCCTCTCCGTCTTCCCAGCGGCCGTCTCGCTCCTTGCGGCGGTGCGACCCCTCATCCGTCGGCCTGCGGCCGCCACCTTCTCCCGCAAGGGGAGAAGGGCGTCGTCCCTGTTGCTCGCGGCGCTTCTCTTCCTGCCGACGATCGCGCTGGCGGCGCCGAAGTTCCCGCCGCTGACCGGGCGGGTGGTCGATAACGCCGAGATCCTGTCGCCGACCGCCGAGGCCAAGCTGACCACCGAGCTGGCGGCGCTGGAGAAGCAGACCGGCCACCAGCTGGTGGTGGCTACCCTGCCGACGTTGCAGGGCTATGAGATAGAGGACTACGGCTACCAGCTGCTGCGGACCTGGGGCATCGGGCGCAAGGGCGAGGACGACGGGGTGATCCTGATCGTGGCCCCCAACGAGAAGAAGGTCCGCATCGAGGTGGGGTATGGCCTGGAGCCGGTGCTGACCGACGCGCTGTCCAGCCTGATCATCCACCGCGCCATCCTGCCGGCCTTCCGGGAGGGGCGTTATGAGGACGGCGTGGTGGCGGGCGCCGAGCAGATCGTGCGCCAGATCGGCCTGCCCGCCGACCAGGCCCAGGCGGCGGTGGCCGAGGCCGAGGCCCAGAAGGCCGCGGCGAACGACGGCGGCTCGGACGTCTCGTTCGTGCTGCCGATCATCGTCATCTTCATCGTGCTCTGGCTGCTGAGCGGCGTGCTGCGGATGTTCGGCGTGCGGCGCCGGTTTGGCGGAAGCGGCCTGTGGTGGCTGCTGCCCATGATCCTGGACGGCGTGAGCCGGCGCGGCGGTGGCGGCTGGAGTGGCGGAGGCGGTGGGTTCGGCGGCGGCGGGGGCTTCTCCGGCGGCGGCGGATCGGGCGGGGGCGGCGGCGCCTCGGGGAGCTGGTGATGAGCATAAGCCCCCTGACCCCGCAGGATCGGGCCGCCATCGAGGCCGCCGTGCGCGCGGCCGAGGCCCGCACGACCGGCGAGATCTATTGCGTGGTCGCCGAGGAGAGCGCCGACTATCACGCCACCCCGCTGGCCTGGGGCGCGGGCGTCGCCCTGCTGGCCCCGGCGATCCTGCTGCTGGCCGGCGTGGAAGTGACCGCGCCGGACATCGGCATGTTCGGCGGCTGGACAGCCGCACAGGTGGAGGAGGTGGGCGAGGCCACGGCCCAGGCCGCCCTGGTCGGGACCCTGATGCTGCAGGTCGTGCTCTTCGCGGTGACGTTGTTCCTGGTCGCCATCCCGCCGGTGCGCCGGGCGCTGACCCCGCGCGGCATGAAGCGGGACAGGGTGCGCCAGCGCGCCGAGGAGCAATTCCTGTCCAAGAACCTGCACGCGACCCGCGAGCGGACCGGGGTGCTGATCTATGTCTCGCTGGCCGAGCGGATGGCCGAGCTGATCGCGGACGAGACGATCCACGAGCAGGTGGCGGAGGGGACCTGGGACAAGCCGATGGCGGCCCTGGTCGAAGTTCTGCGACGCGGCGACGTCGCGACCGGGTTCGGCCGCGCGATCGGCCTCTGCGCCGACATCCTCGCTGAGCGCTTCCCCGCCCGCCCAGGCGACAACCCCAACGAACTGCCCGACGCCCTGGTTGTTCTACCGCGCGCATAGGTCGCAGGACATTGCAACCCAGAGCCATGCCTGTGTTGCAAGAACGCGATACGCCAACTAAGCGGCTTAAGCGCTCGTCGCTCAGTTGACGAAGCAGGAAGCTGGCGTGGGGGCTGGTTTTGAACGCCGACGAGCAGGACTCGATCGATAGTCTGCGTGAGCGGCTGCGCCGCCTGGAAGCCGCCGTGGAGGCCTCGGGGATCGGCATCTGGGAATGGGATGTCCCCACGGGGGTGCTCACCTGGAACGCCCGCAATCGCGAACTGCTGGGGGTGACACCCCACCAATCCCTGATGATCCAGGACTATCCGGGCCAGGTGCATCCGGAAGACCTGGAGGCGGTGCGCGCCGCCTACCGCGAGGCCGCCGACCGGCCCGATGGCGGCGAGCTCGTCTTCGAGTTCCGAACCCGGCCGGGACCGGACGGCGCGTCGCGCTGGTTGCAGCAGCGCGGGCGGGTGCAGAAGGACGCGCACGGGATCCGCCGCGTGGTGGGCGCCACCCTGGACATCACCGACCGCAAGACCATCGAGCAGCGCCGCAACTTGGTCTTCGGCGAGCTGGCGCATCGGGCCCGGAACGGCTTCACGATCCTCATGACCCTCGTGTCGCAGACGGCGCGTAGCGCCACCGACGTGAAGGCCTTCGCAGATCTTTTGATGGCGCGCCTGCAAGCGATGGTCGACAGCCAGGATCTGGTGACCGAGGTGGCCGACGGTTCGCTGCCGTTGGGCGACCTGCTGGGCCGCGCGTTGACCCCGTTCGACGCGAGCCGGTTCGATATCGGCCCCGGGGTGCGGGAGATCCACGTCGCCAATGACGCGGTTGTGGCCTTCGCCCTTCTGCTTCACGAGCTGTCCACGAACGCGGTGAAGTACGGGGCGCTGTCGTCGCCGACCGGACGGGTCCTGCTCAGCGTCCTGGGCGCGCCGGAAGGGGAGGTTCATCTGCGCTGGCAGGAGTTGGGAGGGCCCCCCGTCTCGACGCCTTCGAAGCGCGGATTCGGCACCCGTTTGCTGGACGTCTCGCTGCGCAACAACGGCGGTCGGGTCGCGGCGAATTTCGACCCGCAGGGCTTCCAGGCCGATATCCATTTTCCGATGGGCGAGCTCTAGCGGCGCTGATCGGCGCCGAGCTGCGCTTTCTGCGCGGAAATCAGCGTTCCGCGCCTTTGCCAGTCCCGATCTGCGCGGTACCATCGTTTCGAATGGGAGACGCTCGCATGGCCTATACGCTGAACGTGAACGGCAAGGCGCTCAGCGCCGACGTCGAGGGGGATACGCCCCTTCTGTGGGTCCTGCGCGATACGCTGGGCATGGTGGGCACCAAGTACGGCTGCGGCGTCGCGGCCTGCGGCGCCTGCACGGTGCACGTGGACGGCCAGGCGATGCGCTCGTGCCAGATCCCGGTGGAGAGCGTCGGCAAGGCCAAGATCTCGACCATCGAGGGCATGTCGAAGAACGCCGTCGGCAAGAAGGTCCAGGCGGCGTGGATGGAGCTGGACGTGGCCCAGTGCGGCTACTGCCAGGCCGGGCAGATCATGAGCGCCACCGCGCTGCTGACGAAGACGCCCAAGCCCACCGACGCCCAGATCGATGAGGCGATGAACGGCAACATCTGCCGTTGCGCCACGTACGTCCGCATCCGCGCCGCCATCAAGCGCGCCTCCGGCCAGAAGGAGGCGTGAGCGCCATGACCTATCACGATCTCAAAGCCAACCGCCGCCAGGTCCTGGTCAGCGTTTCGGCCGGCGGCCTCACCCTGGGCTTCTCGCTGGCGGGCAAGGCCCAGGCGCAGGATGACGCGGTCCGCCCGCTGAACGCCTACGTCAGCGTGGCGCCGAACGGCGTCGTCACCATCACCGCCAAGAACCCCGAGGTTGGCCAGGGCATCAAGACGATGCTGCCGATGCTGATCGCCGAGGAGCTGGACGTGGCGTGGGAGGTTGTCCGCATCGTCCAGGCCGACAACGATCCCAAGGCGTTCGGCCGGCAGTTCGCCGGCGGTTCGATGGCCACCCCGCTGCACTGGGACGAGCTGCGCCGCGTCGGCGCCGTGGCCCGCGCCATGCTGATCCAGGCCGCCGCGACCGCTTGGAACTGCGGCCCCGCCGACTGTGTCACCGCGCCGGGCGAGGTGATCCACAAGCCTTCGGGCAAGAAGCGCAGCTACGGCTCGCTGGCCCTGGCCTGCGCCAGCGTGACGCCGCCGGATCCCAAGTCGCTGACGCTGAAGGATCCCAAGACCTACCGCATCATCGGCAAGCCGATGGCCCAGTACGACGTCGAGAAGATCGTCACCGGCCAGCCGCTGTTCGGTATCGATCAGGTCCGCCCGGGCATGCTGTACGCCAGCATCGTCAAGGCGCCGGTGTTTGGGGCCAAGGTGGCCAGCGCCGACGTCGAGGCCGCCAAGGCGGTCAAGGGCGTGAAGAAGGTCATCGTCATCGACGGCGACCCGAACGGGCTGTTCCCGACCGGCAACATCGGCCAGGGCCTGCTGCCCTCGGTGGCCGTGGTCGCCGACAGCTGGTGGGCGGCCAAGAAGGGCCGCGACAGGCTGAACGTGAAGTGGGCCGACCATCCCACCCAGGCCCAGTCGACCAAGAGCTTCGCCGAGCAGGCGGCCGCGCTGAACGCCGGCGCGCCGCAGCGCAACGCCCGCAACGACGGCGACGTCGCCGCCGCGCTCAAGGCCTCGGCCAAGACGGTGGAGGCGGCCTACAGCTATCCCTTCCTCAGCCACGCCAACCTCGAGCCGCAGAACTGCACGGCCGAGTTCAAGGACGGCAAGCTCGAGATCTGGGCACCGACCCAGAACCCCGAGCCGGGCCGCCAGCTGACGGCCAAGACCCTAGGGATCAAGCCCGAGGACATCACGGTGCACATGGTCCGCGGCGGCGGCGGCTTCGGCCGGCGACTGGCTAACGACTACATGGTCGAGGCGGCCTGGGTGGCGCGCGAGGCCGGCGCGCCGGTCAAGCTGCTGTGGACCCGCGAAGACGACATGGCCCACGACCACTACCGGCCGGGCGGGTACCACTATCTGAAGGGCGGCGTGGATGCGCAGGGCAACCTGATCGCGCTGCAGGACCACTTCGTGACGTTCTCGCAGAACGGGGCAATTGCGGCCAGCGCGGGCATGCCGGGCTCGGAGTTCCCGGCGCGCTTCGTGCCCAACGTGAAGTACGACGTCTCGATGATCCCGATGGCGATCCCCACCGGGCCGCTCCGGGCGCCGGGCTCCAACGCCCTGGCCTTCGTCTTCCAGTCGTTCATCGACGAGATGGCCCACGCCGCCGGCGCCGACCCGCTGGCGTTCCAGATCAAGCTGCTGGGCGATCAGGCGGTGGTCGGCACGCCGCCGGCCGCTTTCGGCGCCGGGCGCATGCGCGGCGTGCTGAAGGCCGTGGGCGAGATGTCGGGCTGGGACACTCGGGGCAAGCTGCCCAAGGGCGAAGGCCTGGGCGTCGCCTGCTACTACAGCCACCAGGGCTATTTCGCCGAGGTGGCCCATGTGGCGGTGGCCGGGGACGGCTCGGTGAAGGTCAAGAAGGTGTGGGTGGCGGCCGACGTCGGCCACACCATCATCAACCCTCATGGCGCGCTGAACCAGGTCCAGGGTTCGGTCCTGGATGGCGTGTCCGAGGCGCTGCACCAGCAGATCACCATCGAGGGCGGCGCGACCCAGCAGTCCAACTTCACCGATTATCCGCTGATGCGGATCGCCGAGTCCTTCCCGGTCGAGGTGAAGTTCCTGAAGACCGAGTTCCCGCCGACCGGCCTGGGCGAACCGGCGCTGCCGCCGGCCCTGCCTGCGGTGACGAACGCGATCTTCGCCGCCACCGGCAAGCGCATCCGCAGCCTGCCGATCACGCCGGACATGCTGAAGGCGTAGCGACGGCGCCGACATCAAGATGCGAGGGCCTCCGCGAGAGCGGAGGCCCTTTGCGTTGAGGGCTCTCACGCGCACAAGCCGCCATGAATTCAACAAGCGGCCTTGGCGCGCGCGCGTCTGTGCGCATGATGGGTTCCAACAAGTGTTTGAGGGAACGCCCACGTGCAGAGGCTGCTGATCGCCAACCGAGGCGAGATCGCTGTGCGGATCGCCCGGACGGCGGCCGAGATGGGCCTCACGACCATCGCCGTCTTCTCGGAAGACGACGCCGCCTCACTGCACACGCGCAAGACCGATGAGGCGGTGGCCCTGAAGGGCTCGGGTCCCGCCGCCTATCTCGACATCGACCAGGTGGTGGCCGCGGCGAAGACCGCCGGCGCCGACGCGGTGCATCCGGGCTACGGGTTCCTGTCGGAGAATGCGGCCTTCGCCCGGGCCTGCGCGGCGGCAGGGCTAACCTTCGTGGGTCCCACACCCGAGACGCTGGAGCTGTTCGGGGACAAGGGCCGGGCGCGGGCGCTCGCGCAGCAGTGCGGCGTGCCGGTGCTGGCGGGCACGGACGGGCCCACGACGTTGGAACAGGCCAAGGCTTTCTTCGCCGCCAACGGGGCGGTGATGGTCAAGGCGGTGGCCGGCGGGGGCGGGCGCGGCATGCGGCCAGCCACGACGCTCGACGAGCTGAAAGAGGCCTTCGAGCGCTGCGCCTCGGAGGCCAAGGCCGCCTTCGGCAACGGCGACCTCTACCTCGAGCGGCTTCTGCCGCGGGCCCGGCACCTGGAGGTGCAGATCGTGGGCGACGGCGCGCACGTGATCCATCTCTGGGACCGCGAGTGCTCGCTGCAGCGGCAGCGGCAGAAGGTGATCGAGATCGCGCCCGCCGACACTCTGCCGATGGCCGTCCGCGAGCGCCTCTTCGGTTATGGCGTCGCGCTGGCCCAGGCCGCAGGTTACCGCGGCCTGGGCACCATGGAGTTCCTCGTGGACGGCGAGGACGTGGTTTTCATCGAGGGCAACGCGCGCCTGCAGGTGGAGCACACGGTCACCGAGGAGGTCACCGGCCTCGACCTCGTCCGCCTGCAGCTGCAGATCGCCGCGGGCCGCTCTCTGGCCGACCTTGGGCTGACCCAGGACCGAGTGCCCGCGCCGCGCGGTCATGCCGTGCAGGCGCGCGTGAACCTGGAGACCATGGGGCCCGACGGGTCGGCGCGACCGGCAGGCGGCGTGCTCAGTGTCTTCGAACCGCCCTCAGGCCCTGGCGTGCGCGTGGATGGCTTCGGCTACGCCGGCTACCGGACCAGCGCCCGCTTCGACAGCCTGCTGGCCAAGCTGATCGTGCACGCCGGAGACGGCGGCCTGAGCCGGGCGGTGGCGAAGGCCTATCGCGCGCTGTCGGAGTTCCGCATCGACGGCTCGGCCACCAACATCGCCTTCCTGCAGAATCTGTTGGCTCAGCCGGCCGTGGCGCAGGGCGACGTCCACACCCGCTTCATCGAAGAGCACATGGCCGAGCTGGCCGGCGAGCCCGAGGCCCACCCCCGGCTCTACTTCGAGGCCGCCGCCTCGGGCTCGGGAACGGCCGTCCAGTCCGAGCCGGAAGCGCCCGCGGGCGCGCAGGCCCTGCGGTCGCCTCTCCAGGGCACGGTCATCGGGCTCGCGGCCCAGGCGGGCAGTCATTGCCATCGGCCAGACGCTGGTCATCCTCGAGGCCATGAAGATGGAGCACGTCATCTCCGCCGACGTGGCGGGGATCGTTCGGGGCGTGGCCGTCGAGATGGGCGAGACCGTGTTCGAGGGCGGTCCCCTGGCCTTCATCGAGGCTGTCGAAGGCGCGGGCGCGGTCGACGAGGCGGAAGCGGCGATCGACCTGGACCACATCCGTCCCGACCTCGCCGAGGTGATCGAACGCCACCGCATCACGCTGGACAGCGCGCGTCCCGACGCGGTGGCGCGGCGCCGCAAGACCGGCCAGCGCACGGCGCGCGAGAACCTGGACGACCTGTTCGACCCCGGGAGCTTCAGCGAGTACGGCGCTATGGCGATCGCCGCCCAGCGGCGGCGGCGGGACCTGGCCGACCTGCAGGTCAACACGCCGGCCGACGGCATGGTCGCCGGCGTGGGCGAGGTGAACGCCGCGCTGTTCGGCGAGGATCGCGCGCGCTGCGTGGGGCTCGCCTACGACTACACGGTGCTGGCCGGCACCCAGGGCCACTTCAATCACAAGAAGACCGACCGGGTGCTGGAGTTCGCCGAGCACTGGAAGGCGCCGGTCATCTGGTACACCGAGGGCGGCGGCGGGCGGCCGGGCGACGTGGACGTGGGCCAGCTTTCAGCCTCGTCGCTGGACACCACCAGCTTCACGACCTTTGCGCGGCTGTCGGGTCTCGCGCCGCGCATCTCGATCAACTCAGGCCGCTGTTTCGCGGGCAACGCCATCTTCTTCGGCTGCGCCGACGTCACCATCGCCACGCGCAACTCCAACATCGGGCTGGGCGGTCCCGCGATGATCGAGGGCGGCGGGCTGGGCGTGTTCACGCCCGACCAGATCGGCCCTTCGGACGTGATGTTCGCCAACGGCTCGATCGACGTTCTGGCCGAGGCCGAGGCCGAGGCGACGGCCGCGGCCAAGCAAATCCTGGGCATGTTCCAGGGGCGGCTGCGCGACTGGACCTGCGACGACCAGCGGCGTCTCCGTCACCTGATCCCGGAGAACCGGGTCCGCGCGTACGATGTGCGCGAGGTCATCCGGACCCTCGCCGATACCGGCACGTGGATCGAGCTGCGCGGCGGCTATGGACGGGGCGTCATCACCGGGTTCCTGCGGGTGGAGGGGCGGCCCATGGGCCTCTTCGCGAACGACCCCAGGCATCTGGGCGGCGCCATCGACGCCGAGGGCGCCGAGAAGGCCGGCCGTTTCCTGCAGCTGTGCGACGCCTTCGATGTCCCGGTGCTGTCGCTGTGCGACACACCCGGCTTCATGGTGGGCCCGGCCAGCGAGGAGGCCGCCGCGGTCCGCCGCGGATCGCGGCTGATGGTGACGGCGACCAGTCTCACCGTGCCCCTGTTCACGGTGGTGTTGCGCAAGGGCTATGGCCTCGGCGCCCAGGCGATGGCGGGCGGCGACTTTTCGGCTCCGGCCATGACGATCGCCTGGCCGACCGCCGAATTCGGACCGATGGGGCTCGAAGGCGCCGTGCGCCTGGGCTATCGCAAGGAGCTGGACGGCCAGCCGGATCCGGCCGCCAAGCAGGCGCTGTTCGAGAAGCTGGTCGGCCGCATGTATGAGACGGGCAAGGCGCTGTCGGTGGCGTCCGTCCTGGAGATCGATGCCGTCATCGATCCGGCCGAGACACGCGCCTGGCTGGTACGCGGACTGAAAGCCTGTCCGATCCCGCCGGCGCGCGCGGGAAAGAAGCGTCCCTTTGTGGACACATGGTGAGAGCGAGGAAACGTCGATGGCCAACCTGAAGCGATGGGTGCTGCGGCGCCGGCCGACCGGCGAGATCCAGCCGGGCGACCTGGAGCTGGTCGAGGAACAGATCCGCGACCTGGCCGACGGCGAGGTGCTGGTGCGGACGCTGTACCTGTCGCTCGATCCCACCAACCGGATCTGGATGAGCGACCAGGACCAGTACATGCCGCCGGTGCAGATCGGCGACACGATGCGCGGCGGGTCGATCGGCGTGGTCGAACGCTCGCGGTCGGATCGCTTCAAGCAGGGTGACGTGGTCAACACAGGCCTGGGCGGCTGGACCAGTCATGTGATCGCGAATGGCGCGATGCTGATGCCCACGCCGCAACTGCCCGGCGTGCCGTTGACCGCCTACATGAGCGTGCTCGGCGCCACGGGCCTGACAGCCTGGTTCGGCATGTGCGACATCGGCAAGCCGCAGGCCGGCGAGACGGTGGTGGTCTCCGCCGCCGCGGGCGCGGTCGGTTCGATCGCCGGCCAGATCGCCAAGCTCAAGGGCGCCCGCGTCGTCGGCATCGCCGGCGGCAAGGCCAAGTGCGACTGGCTGACGGGCGAGCTCGGGTTCGACGGGGCCATCGATTACAAGAGCGAGGACGTCGGCGCCGCGCTGGACCGGCTCTGCCCGAACGGGATCGACGTCAACTTCGAGAACGTGGGCGGCGACATCATGGACGCCGTGTTCAACCGGATGAACAACTACAGCCGGATGCCCCTGTGCGGCATGATCTCGACGTACAACGACGACAGCCGGCCGTCGGGGCCCACCGATTTCTCCCGTACGCTGATGCACCGGATCACCATCCGCGGCTTCATCGTCACCGACTTCCTGCCCCGCGCCGGCGAGGCCATGGCCGAGCTGATCCCGTGGGTCACGTCGGGCCAGCTGAAGTGGAAGGTGCACGTGGATCAAGGCCTGGAGGGCGCCATGGAGTCCCTGCAGCGACTGTTCACCGGCGCCCACGACGGCAAGCTGCTGATCCAGGTTTCGCCCGAACCTTGAGGCGCCGCCGCGTCCCGTGACGTGGCGTCAGAGTTGCCAGGGGCCGCCAGGGGGATACCGTTCTTCCCAACAAGAACCGCTCGGGAGGAACCAGGTGGCGGTCGTGGAAGGTGCGGGCGTCCCTGCGACGCCTGATGTTGCTGCGCACGACGGTGAGCTGCGGCCGCCGGCGTCGGTGAAGTTCTTCTACAGCGTGGGCCAGGTCGTCGAGTCCGGCTACATCGCCGTGAACGGCTTCGTGTTCTTCTACTACACGGCCGTCCTGGGCATGTCGGGCAGCCTGGTGGGCGCCGCGGTGGCGATCAGCATGTGCCTGGACGCCGCCTTCGACCCCATCATCGGCTCGTGGTCGGACAGCGTGCGTTCGAAGTACGGCCGGCGCCTGCCGCTGATGCTGATCGGCGCACCACTGACCATGGTCAGCATGGGCCTGCTGTTCTCCCCTCCGTCGGCGCTGACGCCCTTCATGCTGTTTCTGTGGCTCACGATCACCAAGATGGCGGTGCGCGCCTTCGCCTCGGTGTTCAACATTCCGTTCTTCGCGCTGGGCGGCGAGATGGCCGATGGGTACGCCGAACGGTCCAGGATCGCGGGCTATCGCCTGCTGGGCGGCATCGTGGTGACGGTGGCGATCACGGCCGTGGCCTATTCCGTATTCTTCGCGGGCAAAGGCGGGCTGCAGCGGCCCGAGAACTATCCCGCGTTCGGCTGGACGATCGCGGTCGTGGTGCTGGTGTTCGGCCTGATCTCGTGCGCGGGCATCTGGCGCTACGCCGCCACGCTGCCCCAGCCGACGTCCCGGCCCGAGCCCATGGCGCGCCGATTGCTGGGCGAGATGGCCGAGATCTTCCGCAACCGCTCGTTCCGCATCCTCTTCCTGTCGATGGTGGTCTTCGCCAGCGCGGCGGGCGCCCACGCGGCGCTCAACAACCACAACTACGTCTTCGTCTGGAAGCTACGGCCCGAGATGATCCAGTTCATGACCTACGCGTCGCTGGTGGGCATAACGATCGGGGTGCCGGTGACGCCGATTCTGCTGCGTCGGCTGGAGAAGAAGACCGTGGTGGCGCTGGGGTTCGGCCTGCTGATCGTGGGCTGGACGCTGCTGCCGGTGGTGCGCGCGAGCGGGATATTCGCGCCGGCGGGCCTGGACGCCCTGCCGTGGCTGCTGGCCACCCAGCTCGTCGTCGGACTGGGCCTGGGGCTGGTCTACATCGCCTATCCCTCGATGATGGCCGACGCGGCCGAGGAGCATGAGTACCTGTTCGGGCATCGGCGGGAGGGGCTCTACTTCTCGGGCCTGGGTTTCGCCGGCAAGGCGGCCGCCGGGGTCGGCACCATGGTGGGCGGCTTCGCGCTCGACATCCTGCGCTTCCCCCACGAACTGGCGCGACAGCCTGACGCGGTGATCGACGAGAGCGTGCTCGCCGGGCTGGTCCTGGCCTGGGGGCCGTTCTGCTCGGCGCTCTGCGTCCTGGGCGCCCTCATCTTCGCCCCCTACGCCATCACCCGCGCCCGCCACGCCGAGATCATCACGGCGCTTCGCCGCACTCGCGCCACCGCGGCTTAAGGAGAACCTCCGTTGTCGGTTGCAGAAGGTCTGGGCGTTCCGGCGCAGGACGGCGTAGCGCATGAGGGCGAGCTGAAGCCGCCGGGTCGCGTCAAGTTCTTCTACAGCCTGGGCCAGGTGGTGGAGTCCGGCTACCTGGCCGTGAACGGCTTCGTGTTCTTCTACTACACGGCTGTCCTGGGTCTGTCGGGCACGATGGTGGGCGTCGCGCTGGCCATCAGCATGTGCCTTGACGCTGCCGCCGACCCGCTGATCGGCTCGTGGTCCGACAGCGTCCGGTCGCGGTTCGGGCGGCGGCTGCCGGTGATGCTGGTGGGCGCCCCCCTGACCTTCATCACCATGGGTCTGCTGTTCGCGCCGCCCTCCGCGCTGTCGCCCCTCCTGCTGTTCGTTTGGCTGACGATGACCAAGATGGGGGTCCGCGCGTTTGCCTCGATGTTCAACATCCCCTACTTCGCCCTCGGCGGGGAGATGGCCGACGGCTACGTCGAGCGCGCCCGGATCGTCGCCTACCGCCTTTTGGGCGGCATCGTCGCCACCGTCGTCATCACCGCGCTGGCCTATTCGCTGTTCTTCACCGGCCAGGCCGGTCTGCAGAGCCGGACCGCCTATCCCGCCTTCGGATGGTGGATTGCGGCCCTGATCCTGGTGTTTGCGCTGATCAGCTGCGCCGGCGTCTGGCGCTACGCGGCCAGCCTGCCCCAGCCCACCACGCCGGCGGCGCCGATGCTGCCCCGGCTTCCCGGCGAGCTGGCCGAGATCTTCCGCAATCCTTCGTTCCGCACCCTGTTCACCTCGATGCTGGTGTTCGCCAGCGCCGCCGGCGTGGGCGCCGCGCTCAACAACCACACCTATGTCTTCGTCTGGAAGCTGCGGCCCGAGACGATCCAGTTCATCGCCTACGCCCTGTTGCTCGGCATCACGGCGGGCATTCCGCTGACGCCGCCGCTCCTGCGGCGCATGGAGAAGAAGTCGGTGGTCCTATTGGGCTTCGCCCTGGTGATCGTCGCCTGGACCGTTCTGCCCGGGCTGCGCGCGGCGGGTGTCTTCAGCCCGGTAGCGGGCGAGGCTCTGAACTGGCTGATGGCTTCGACCTTGGTGGCCGGTGTCGGGACGGGCCTGATTTTCATCGCCTATCCGTCGATGATGGCCGACGCCGCAGAGGAGCATGAGCACCAGTTCGGCGTGCGGCGCGAAGGGCTCTACTTCGCAGGGCTGGGGTTCGCCGGAAAGGCCGCCGGGGGCATGGGAACCATGCTGGGCGGCTTCGCTCTGGACCTGATGCATTTCCCCGCCGAGGCCGGCCGGCAGGTGGGGGCGGTCGTTCCCGAGGAGGTGCTGCGCAGCCTCGTCCTGGCCTGGGGCCCGCTGCCGTCGGCCATGTGCATCCTGGGCGCTCTGCTGTTCATGCCCTACGCCATCACCCGCACGCGGCACGAAGCGATCATGACGGCCCTGAAGCTGAAGCGGGCCGCCGATGTCAGCGAGGGCCGGAGTTCCTGATCGCCCCCTCATCAGGCCGGACCGACTCGCCCATGACGGGCTGTGTCGAAATTCTACTCGCCTGAATGAAGAATTGCGGTCTTGTTTATTTGTGGCCGACAGCGGTCTCTGAATAATAAGCCGAACGTATTCTGGAACTAATCAGACAATTTCGTGTTCGTCCGCGGGGACATGTGACACGGAGTTATGAGTTTGAACCGCTTTGTACTTTCTCTCGCGGCGTCGGTCGCGGCGTTGACGATGGCTTCGGCCGCCAGCGCAGCGACCTACATCAACATGGGGCCGGTCGGCGAGGACGGAGGTTTCACCCTCACGTTCGGCAACACCGGCATCACCACCACCGCCATCGACGACCAGTTCGATTTCACCCTGCCCACCGGCACGGCCGATTTCGTCGTGACGTCGACGATGAGCACCAGCAGCCAGAACATCACCTGGTCCTCGGTGGCGTTCAACGGCATCGAGTTCACCCCGATGGTGGTCGGCCAGAATGAGTTCCGGCTGCTCAACGACGTCGGCGTGACCGCGGGCACGACCCAGACTCTGCGGCTGCAGGGTGTGGGCGGCGGCAACGCGTCCTACAGCGGCGTCGTGACCTTCGCGCCGTCGATGGCCGCGGTTCCGGAACCGGCCACCTGGGCTCTGATGATCTCGGGCTTCGCCGGCGCCGGCGCGATGCTGCGTCGTCGCCAGCGCACGCCTGTCATGGCCTGACGACACGACGAGGGCGTCCGGCTCAGGCGCCGGGCGCCCTCAGCTTCAGTGGGGAACGTAGCTTCGCAGCACGTCGTCGATGATGCGCTCGAGCTGCTCGATGGTGCCGCACTGCTTGGCCACGTGGCAGAACCGGGCGTAGCGGTGCATGACGCTGTCGCCCTGAGCCCAGTAGCTCTCGGGCTCCGGGTTCAGCCAGATCACCGCGCGGCTGCGGTCGTGGATTTCCTTCATCAGGTCGAGCCGCGGGTCGGCGAAGTTCGAGCGGCCGTCGCCCAGGATGATCACGGTGGTGCGGCGGTCCAGCTTGTCGAGATGCTGTTCCGAGAAGTCCTGCAGGGAGCGGCCGTAGTCGGTCTGCTGGAAGCCGATCTGCTGCAGCACCTGGAAGATCGCCTGCTCGACGCCGTGGTCGTCCAGGATCTCGTTCACGCTGATCATGCGGCCTGAGAACGCGAAGGCCTCCAGGCGATCGACCACCTCGTTCAGCGAGTAGAGGAAGGTCAGCAGGAACTGCGCGGCCGCGGCCACCGACTTGCTGACATCACAGATCGCCACGATCGACGGCTTGTCGACCTTCTTGACCTTGAACTGGATGTCGAACGGCACGCCGCCGTAGGCCAGGCTGCGGCGCAGCGTCTTGCGGACGTCCAGATGGCCCTTGTGGGCGATATGGCGGCGGCGCGAGTACTTGGCGGCCAGCCGCTTGGCCATCTTCTTCACCAGCGCGGCCATCAACTGGTAGTCGACCGGATCGACCCCGCCGTCGGCGTTCAGCTGCTTCCTGGCGAGCCGCTCCTCGCGCAGCTCCCTGGCCGAGCCAGCCGCATACAGGTCGTGCTGGCGCGCGACGTACGACTGCGCCTGGCCGAACAGGTTGCGACGGGCCTCGTCCAGGCGGTCGGCCAAGCCTTCCTGGCCGGGCATGCGGCGCGCGTTGGCGATGATCTTCTCGATCTCCTCCAGCCCCATCTCCTCCAGAAGCCGGCGGGTGAGGCGCGAGCGCTGGGTGGTCAGGCGGATGTCGGCGACGCCGGCTCTGCGGGCGGCCTCCTCCATCGACTGTTGGACCGCGGTGGCGTCGCCCTGCAACACCGCCTGGGCCAGCGGCGAGTCGGCCACGGCCTGCATGTCGCTCTCGCTGGGCTCGCCCTGCGGCGAACGCGACGGCGGCGGGACGGAGACCGAATCTCGGGCGAAGAACGTCTCGAACACCGAGTCGAAACGGTCGACCTCCTCGGCCGACTTGGCGAGCGTCGAGCATAGGGCGTCGCGGAACAGGGTCCGGTCCGCGTAGCCGACGACCGTGACCGCGCGCGAGGCGTCGATGGCCTCGGCGGGGGAGACCTTGACGTCGGCGGCCCTCAGGGCCCGGAAGAACAGCTCCAGCGTGTGCTGCATCGGGCTAGCGCTTGTGCAGCAGCTCGACGACCTGGGGCTCGATGGCGCCGATGTCCTGCTCGAACTTCAGGATGACGTTCAGCGTGTCGCGCACCACGTCGGCCGAGAGGCTGTCGGCGTGCAGCAGCACGAGCGCGCGCGCCCAGTCGACCGTCTCGGAGATCGAGGGCGACTTGCGCAGATCCATGGTCCGCAGCGCCTGGACAAAGGCCACCAGCTCGCGCGTCAGACGCGCCTCGATGCCGGGAACCCGGCTGGCGACGATCTTCTCCTCCAGCGACGCCTCGGGCAGTGGGATGTGCAGGTGCAGGCAACGGCGCTTGAGTGCGTCGCCCAGATCGCGGACGTTGTTCGAGGTCAGGAACACCAGCGGCGGCGTCTTCGCGGCGATCACGCCGAGCTCGGGCACCGAGACCTGGTAGGCCGACAACACTTCCAGCAGGAAGGCCTCGAAGGCCTCGTCCGACTTGTCGACCTCGTCGACCAGCAGGACGCAACCGTTGTCCTCGCGCAGAGCCTTCATCAGCGGCCTGGGTTCCAGGAAGGGCTCGGAAAAGAACAGATCGCCCATGCCGTGGAGGCGATCCATGGCCGCCTCCATGTTGGGCGCATCGGCGAGCTGCTCGCCCATCCGGTCCTTGAGGATCTGGGTGTAGAGCAGCTGCTTGCCGTACTTCCACTCGTACAGCGCCTTGGACTCGTCCAGGCCCTCGTAGCACTGCATCCGGATCAGCGGCAGGCCCAGCAGGTTGGCGGTGGAGAGCGCGAGTTCTGTCTTGCCGACGCCGGCCGAGCCTTCGACCAGGATCGGCTTCTGCAGTTTCACGGACATGAAGAGCGCCGTCGCGATGCGCCGCGAGGCGATGTATCCGACCGAACCCAGCCCCTCGATCAGGGATTCGACGCTGGCGAGCGGATCGGCCGCGGCCGAATTGGCCGCCGTTGGGGAAAGGGTCAATGGAACGACTTTCGAAAATGCACGTCTGAAAGCCCGATTGTGCCAAGGCCGCCGGGCGGAGGCAAACGGGCGTTTGAGTCTCAGCCAAAGTCCTGTGAATTCAGGCTTTACGCCGCTTTCACCTCCGGCGTGTACCCCTGCGTGTGATGTATTGCGCCGCGACCCCAGCGTTCGCCCTCGCCCGTCGTCGCCCGACCACGGCGCGCGGGCCTGCGAACCCGCGCGTCGTGCAAGGGGCGCACTGACATGTTCAGCCGCCTCTCCACCCGCCTGACCGTGCTCTACGCCGCCCTGTTCGGAGTGGTGCTGCTGGTTGTGTCGGTCGCCGTGTTCGGGGCGATCTCGGGCGCGGCCCAGCGACAGGTGCGGGCCGAGCTCGCCGCCACCGGCACGGTGTTCGACCGCGTCTGGTCCCTGCGCTCCGAGCGCTTGCGGGAAGGCGCCAGCCTGCTGTCGCGGGACTTCGGCTTCCGCGCGGCGGCGGCCACAGGCGATGCGCCCACCATCGAGTCGGCGCTGGAGAACCTGCGCAGCCGGATGGGCGTGGACCACGCGTTCATGGTCGACGCCGCAGGCCAGATCGTGGGCGCCAGCTTCGCGCCCGACGACCAGGCGCGGCTGGCCAAGGCCTTCGAGACCGCCGACGACCCGTCCGGCGTGTTCCGCCTGGCGGGCGAGCCCTACCAGCTGGTGAGCGCGCCGGTCCTGTCGCCCGAACTGATCGGCTGGGTCGTTTTCGCCGAGCGGCTGGACGAAACCGAGATGCAGGCCCTGGAGAAGCTGGCCGCCATTCCGCTGGACGCCATGGTGCTGAACCGCGCGGCCGGCGGCGCCTGGACCAACGCCCATGCCCCCGCTGAGCTGAACTCCGCCGCCGTGCGGCAGATGGTCGAGCGGTCGCTGAAAGGCGGCGCCGCGGCGCCCCAGGACCTGCGGCTGAAGAGCGGCCGCACCGTGGCCCTTGTGAAGCCGCTGCCCAGCCTGGAGCCCGGCGGCGGCGCGGTGCTGCTACTGCGCTATCCGCTGGCGTTGGCGCTGGCGCCCTACGAGCCGCTGCTGTTGATCGTGGGCCTGCTGGGGGCCGCCGGCCTGGCGGTGGTGAGCTGGGGCAGCTGGGCGCTGGCCCGGAGCGTCACCCGTCCGATCTCGGAGCTGGACGAGGCCGCCCACCGCCTCCAGCGCGGGGAGGACGCCCACGTCGAGGTCAACGGCGAGGACGAGATCGGCCGGCTGGCGTCGAGCTTCAACACGATGGCCGCCGAGATCCGCGAGCGCGAACGCAAGATCACCCACCAGGCGATGCACGACGACGACACCGGCCTGCCTAACCGCCACGCGCTGGAGCGGCTGGTGGGCGGCCTGACCGACGTCCCGCAGGGCCAGGTCTATGTGTGCGCCCTGGGCCTCGATCGCTTCCACCACATGCGCCATGCCCTGGGGCACAAGCTGTCGGCCCAGGCCGTCCGGATGGTGGGCAACCGCCTGGGCGGCCTGGCGCCCACCTGCGGCGTCGCCAGGATCGCCAGCGACATGCTGGGCTTCGTGCTGATCGCCGACGGCGAGGCGGCGGCGCTCGAGGATATGGCTCGCCTCCTGGTCTCTCTGGAACAGCCCGTGCGGGTTCAGGGCGAACCCATCGACGTGGCGCTTTCCCTCGGTCTGGCCCCTCTTGAGGGCGAGGACGTCGCCGCTTCGATCGAGCGCGCCAGCATCGCGGTCGACCAGGCCCGCGCCGCCCGCAGCAAGACCGCCGTGTTCGACGCCGAGGCCTATGGCGACCCGGCCGCCAATCTGTCGCTCATGTCGAACCTACTGACGGGAATCCTGCAGGAGCAGCTGGTCCTGTGGCACCAGCCCAAATTCGACATGCGCAAGAACGCCGTCACCGGGACTGAGGCGCTGGTGCGCTGGAACCACCCGGTGCGCGGCATGATCTTCCCGGACGTCTTCATCACAATGGCGGAGGAGACGGGCCACATCCGCGCCCTGACCGAATGGGTGGTGCGCCGCGCCATCGCCGAACAGCGCGTCATGGCCGAGGCCGGCTACGAACTGTCGGTGGCGGTGAACATCTCGGGCCGCGTGCTGGGCGAGCCCGACTTCATCGACTTCGCGCGCGATGCGCTGAAGGACGCGGTGGGCCGCATCTGCTTCGAGATCACCGAGACGGCGGTCATCGAGAACCCGGCCGTGGCGCTCGCCATGCTGGACGCCTTCGCCGACATGGGCGTGTCGATCTCGATCGACGACTATGGCTCGGGCCTGTCGTCGCTGGCCTATCTGAAGCAGATCCGCGGTCACGAACTGAAGCTGGACCGCTCCATCGTCGCCGACGTCACCGGCAGCCAGCGCGACGCGCTGATCGTGCGCTCCACCATCGACCTCGCCCACAGCCTGGGCCTGAAGGTGGTGGCCGAGGGAATCGAGACCGACGCCTGCTTCTCGGTGCTGGCCGGCATGGGTTGCGACATGGCCCAGGGCTACCTGATCGCGCGGCCCCAACCGATCGAGAAGCTGCTCGAGTTCCTGGCGGAGAGCCGCGAGCAGGCCCGCCCTCAGAGCCGCAAGCGCCGGGCGTAGTCTGCCTCGCCCACGGCGTGGGAAAGGAAAGCTCAGGCTCCCGCTTCGATCAGGTCGATGTCGCCGTCGGAAAGGCCGAAGTGGTGACCGATTTCGTGGACCAGAACGTGGGTGACCAGTTCCTCCAGCGTGACCTCGCCGTTCTCGGCCCACTCGTCCAGGATCGGGCGGCGGTAGAGGAACACGCGGCTGGGCTCGGGCGCGCCGCCGAACACCGAGCGGTCGGCCAGGCTGACGCCGGAGTAGAGGCCGGTCAGGCCGAACGGGTCCTCGATGTTCAGCTCATCCAGTACGTCGTCGGCCGGGAAGTCGTCGACGCGGAACACGACCTCGCCGGCCATCTTGCGGAACGGGGCCGGCAGGGCCGCGAATGCGCGCTCGGCGATCTCAGCCATTTCGTCCAGGGAAGGCGCGCGGCCCCAGGGCCCGCTCGTCAAGGGATCGCTGTCACTCATCCGGCATCACGATATGGGGCGCTTCGGGCGGGCGCACCTCGAACAATCCGATGTCCAGCGGCTGCTGCGGTTTTGTCGGCCGCATGGGCGTGCGGGTGATGGCCCGCAGGGTCTCGGCGTCGAGCGCTTCACCGGACTTACGCGCCACCCGGGCCTGAGGCGCCTCCAGCGGCCGATCGGCCGTGCCAATCCGCCAGTACGAGACCGCCAGCCGCCAGACGGTCCGTGGCGCCTTGGCCGGCGCGGGCCAGCGGTGGCCGTCGGCATAGGTGGGCTCGACCGGGCGCGGCGCTCTTGTCCCCTCGGCCACCTGTTCGATGAGGCGGCAGTAGCGGTCCTCGGCCTCGGGCGTGGCGCCGGTGCGCTCGTCCTCGACGCGGCTCTTGTAGGCGTCGAGCGCGGCCTCGCGAGTGGCGAAGGCGGGCCCGACGGGATCGGTGGCGAACACCACGGGCTCGCCCGCGCGCCGCCGCGCGTCGCTCTCGCGCGCGGCGCGGCCCAGGGGGCGGCTCAGCGCCTGCTCGGCGTTGGTTGCCACGGGGTAGAGGATCGCCGTCATCGTCAGCATTGTCGCCCAAAGCGCACGGCGACACCAAGGCGGCAAGATCGGCCAGCCTCAAACTCGCGCGTTCACCGTGGTGCGCGACCACGACGCCACGTGCGGCCCGGGCCGTCCCGCCCTAAGCTGACCGCCTACGATTCGCCGGGGATCGATGAACGCGCACGAACTGATGCTGGCGGCGGCGGCTGGGGCGGTCTGCCTCGCCATCTCGGCCGCCCTCTGGGCGTTCGCCCAGCGCCGCGCGGCCGACCGGCGGATCGCGGAACTGCGGGCGCGCATCCGCCAGCTCGAGCTGGGGGCCGAGACCGCCCAGGCCTCGGCCGAGGCGTTTGATTCCGCTCTGCTGGCGGTCGAGGACGGCCATGCGCTGCTGGCTTCGGGCGAGGAAAGCCTGGGCGTCTGCTGCGAGGCGCTGGGGCTGACCGAGGCCGACCCCCAGTTCCTGCTCAACGCCCTGATGCGCGCCGATCCTGACCACACGCGCCGCCTGCGCGGGCTGATCGAGCGCGGCGAGGCCTGCGCCTTCGAGGTCAAGGGCCCGGCCGGCGTGGTGACGGTCGAGGGCCGGGCGGCCGGGGCGCTGGCCTGGCTGCGGGTGTCGGCGGCGCTTGGCGAGGATCAGGGCCTGCCGACCGCGCCGCGCTTCGCCGCCTTCCTGAACGCGCGCCAATGCCCCGCCTGGATCGCCGCCGCCGACGGCTCGCCCGTCTGGGTGAACGCCGCGTGGCTCAAGACGGTGGGTGTCGCCAGCCTGGACGAGGCGGCGCAGCGGGGGCTGACCTTCGACAAGGGCGCCGACACCGTGGCCTCGGAAGCGGCCAACCTGGGCCAGCGACGCGAGGCGGTGCGCTGGCTCTCGGCCGATGGTCGGCGCCGCGCCTTCCTGATCGCGGCCCAGCCCCTGGAGGGCGGCGGCGTCGGCGTCTGGACCGACGACCTCACCGATCTGGAGGAGGCTCGCGAGGAGACCAAGCGCAACGTCGAGGCCCATGACGAGATCCTCAACCGCATCGACGACGCGGTGGTGATCTTCGACCGCGCCAAGCGGGTCAGCTTCCACAACACGCCGCTGGCCGATCTCTGGGGCCTGGAGCCGGCCTGGCTGACCGAACGGCCGACCCATGGCGAGGTGCTGGACCGCCTGCGGCAGCGGCGCCGGCTGCCCGAGACCGCCGATTACGCCAAGTGGAAGGCCGCCGAGCTGGGCCGCTACGAACAGCTGGAGAGCGCGCCGGACGACATGTGGAGCCTGCCCGACGGCCGCACGCTGCGCGTCGTTCGCCAGCCACACCCGCGGGGCGGCCTCCTGATCCTGTTCTCGGACATCACCGGCGAACTGAAGATGAAGGCGCAGTACAATGCGCTGATCCAGGTGCAGCAGGCGACGCTGGACAAGCTGTCGGACGCCGTCGCCGTGTTCGGCTCGGATGGCCGTATCCGGCTGCACAACGAGAGCTTCGAGCGCTTCTGGAACATCACGCCGCTGCAGCTCGAGGCCGCCGGCGACTTCGAGGGCGTGGTCGAGCTGTGCGTCCACAAGCTGCACGACATGGGCTTCTGGCGCGAGCTGAAGGGCCGTGTCGCCGACCCGGATCCTGCGGCGCGCATGCCGATCACCGGCGAGGTCCAGACCTCGGACGACCGCATGGTCGAGTACCGGACCCGTCCGTTGCCGGACGGCGCGACGCTGATCGCCTTCACCGACGTGACCGACGCGCGACGCCTGGAAAGCGCGCTGGCCGACCGCGAGCAGGCGCTGAGCGAGGCCGAGCGGCTCAAGCGCGATTTCGTGGGCAACGTCAGCTACGAGCTGCGCACGCCGCTCACCACCATCATCGGCTACTCCGAACTGCTCGAGCATTCGGGCGACGCCCTGCCTGAGCGCGCGCGCGGCTATGCGGCCTCGGTGAAGACGGCGGCGACGCAGCTCGCGCGGTCGATCGACGATGTGCTCGACATGGCCCAGATCGACGCCGACGAGATGGCGCTGGACCTGAGCGACGTGAACGTCGCCGACCTGCTGCTCGAGACCGCCAGCCGCTGGCATCACGAGGCCGAGCCCAACAAGATCTCGATCGTCCTGCAGCCGGCGACCAACGTCGGCACGATCCGCGGCGACCGTCGTCGCCTGGCCCAGGTCCTGGACCACCTGATGGAGAACGCCATCGGCCAGACGCCCGCCGGCGGCACGGTCACCCTGGCAGCGCGCAAGGCGCTGGGCGAGGTGCAGTTGCAGGTGTCGGACACCGGGCGCGGCATCCCCTTCCACGTCCAGGCGCACATCTTCGACCGCTTCATCGGCCGCGAGCGGGGCGGCCCGGGCCTGGGCCTGGCGCTGGTCAAGGCGCTGACCGAGCTGCACGGCGGCTGGGTGGCGCTGGAGAGCGAGCCCGGCGCCGGGGCGACCTTCACCTGCCACCTGCCCGAGGAGGCGCAGACGGTCAGCCAGCCCGAGCTCGGGTTCGCCCGATGAGGTCGGTCGAGCTCACGCCGCACCCGCAGTTCGCCAGCAACGCCGCCGAGCACGTAGAGGTGGCCATCGACCGCGGCCCCGGCGGGGTGCTGACCTTGAGCTATGTCGTGACCGGCCGGATGTCGGGGCTGAAAACGCCGCCCAGATCCGCGCCGACGCGCGTAGAAGGGCTGTGGGAGCACACCTGTTTCGAGGTGTTCCTGCGGGCGCCGGGCGACGCGGCCTACTACGAGTTCAACCTGGCGCCGTCGTCGCAGTGGGCGGCCTTTGCGTTCAGCGGCTATCGCGAGCGGACCGACGATCCCGACACGCCGGCCCCGTTCATCGACGCCGAGGGCGGGCGGACGCGGTTCGAGCTGCGGGCGGCGCTGGATGTCGGCGCGCTGCGGGGCCTGCCGACCGACGGGCCATGGCGCGTGGGCCTGTCGGCGGTGCTTGAGGCCGATGACCGGACCCGCGCCTACTGGGCGCTGGCCCATCCGCCGGGCAAACCCGACTTCCACCACGCTGACGCCTTCGCCCTTTCCCTGCCGCCTCCTGCCGCCTGATCCCTCATGAAATTCGGTATCGACCGCCTTCTGTCCGAGCCCGAGCTGCGCCGCCCGCTCGCCGGCAAGCGCGTGGCCCTGCTGGCGCACCCGGCCTCGGTGACCGCCGATCTGACTCACTCGCTGGATGCGCTGGCGGCCTGCCAAGGCATCGACCTGACCGCCGCCTTCGGGCCGCAGCATGGCCTGCGCGGCGACAAGCAGGACAACATGATGGAGTCCCCGGACTTCAACGACCCGGTCCACGGCGTGCCGGTGTTCAGCCTGTACGGCGAGGTGCGCCGCCCGACGGCCGCGTCGATGGAGACCTTCGACGTCCTGCTGGTCGACCTGCAGGACCTGGGCTGCCGGATCTATACCTTTGTCACGACGCTGCTCTACGTGCTGGAGGCCGCCGCCCAGCACGGCAAGGCGGTCTGGGTGCTGGACCGTCCCAATCCCGCCGGCCGCCCGGTCGAGGGCCTGACCCTGCTCCCGGGCTACGAGAGCTTCGTGGGCGCCGGCCCGATGCCGATGCGCCACGGCCTGACCATGGGCGAGATGGGCCGCTGGTTCGTCAGCCACTTCGGTCTCGACGTGGACTACCGCGTGATCGAGATGGACGGCTGGGCGCCGGATGCGGGCCCCGGCTACGGCTGGCCGCTGGGCGAGCGTGCGTGGGTCAACCCCAGCCCCAACGCGCCAAACCTTTCCATGGCGCGGGCCTACGCCGGGACCGTCATGGTCGAGGGCGTCACGCTGTCGGAGGGCCGGGGCACGACGCGGCCGCTCGAGCTGTTCGGTGCGCCCGACATCGACGCCCGCGCCGTGATCGCCGAGATGCGCGCGCTCGCTCCGCACTGGCTGGCGGGCTGCATCCTGCGCGACTGCTGGTTCGAGCCCACGTTCCACAAGCACGTCGGCAAGCTGTGCAGCGGGGTGCAGATCCACACCGAGCAGCCGTCGTACGACCACGCCGCGTTCCGCCCGTGGCGGGTTCAGGCCCTGGGGTTCAAGGCGATCCGCCGCCTATATCCGGACTACCCGCTCTGGCGCGGGCTGGAGTTCAAGTACGAGTACACCGAGGGCCATCTCGCCATCGACGTGATCAATGGCGGCCCGGGCCTGCGCGAATGGGTCGACGATCCTCAGGCGACGGCGGCCGACCTCGATGCGATCACCACGCCGGACGAAACCGCCTGGCTGGAGACCCGCAGGCCGCACCTGATCTACTGAGGGTCAGACCTCGGCCACGCCCTTGCCGACCGGGATGAGCGACAGCATAGCCAGCTTCACGTGCTGCCAGGCGAATGGGATGCCGATGATCGTCACTGCCAGGGCGGCCGCCAGCGCCAGGTGGTGCAGCGCCAGCCACCAGCCGGCCAGCAGCAGCCATAGGATGTTCAGCACCACGCTGACGGCCCCGGTGTCGCGCTCGACGATCACCCTGCCGAACGGCCAGTAGCTGAAGCCGGCCAGGCGGAACGCCGCCGGCGTCCAGGGCAGGCCCACGACCGTGATCGCCAGGATCACCCCGGCCAGCAGCCACAGCGTGCCCGAGATCCAGCCGCCGAAAATGAACCAGAGGATGTTGAAGAGAAGGCGCATGGCCATGACCCTGCACCAGCAACGCGCCGGCTCCAACGATCCCGTGCGGTCTTAGATCAGATACTGCCGCTCGGGGTCGTCCTGGAGGACGACCTGGCCATCCTCCGTGTGCACCACCGCCCCGTCGGGCGCGTACTGCAGAATGTAGGCCTTGCGCACGGCGTCGCTGGTGTTGGGACCGGTGCGGTGCGGGGCCAGCGAAGAGAACACCACCACGTCGCCCACCCTGGCCGGCGCCGCCACGGCGTCCGGGGCGCTGTCCAGGCAGACGAGGCCGATCTCGGTGGCGCGGTGCTCCAGCGTGCCCAGCCGGTGCAGGCCCGGCGCGATCCAGGGGCAGCCGTTGGCCTCGTCCACATCCATCAGCGGCACCCAGAGCGTGAGGTACTGCTGCGGCACGACGAACGAGTAGCCGTTGTCCTGGTGCCAGGGGAATTCCTGGACCTTCTCGGTCTTCTTGTAGACCGCCTGGTCCCAGTAGAGCCGCACGTCGGGCCCGATCAGGTCGTGGCAGACGCCCTGGATGGTGGGGTGGGCCGAGAACGCCTTCAGCACGGGCGACTTGCGGACCAGGTGCAGCGTGAAGGTGATCGCGTCGGCGTCCGTCAGTCGCACCTTTCCTCCGCGCTGGCGGGCATAGGCGACGTGGGCCTCTTCGAACGGATCGATGGCGGCGCGGACCTCGGCGATCTCGTCGGCCGTGAAGGCGTCCCGAAGCACGAAGAAGCCCTCGGCGTTGAACTGGTCCACATGCTCCGGCGTCAGCCGTTCCAGCCCGTCGCGCCGCGCCGCGATCCAGTCGAAGTCGCGGTTGAGGGGGTGGGGCCGGGGCAGGCGTCCAAGGTCGTTCATTCCGTTAGGAGAACGCCTGCGCGAGGCGAAGTCGAGGGGGCGAGTGCGACTCTCCTCACCCGTAGGGGGAGGGGGACCATGCGCAGCATGGTGGAGGGGGTGTGCCGGGAGCGCCGAGCGCCGGCCTCGTTCCCCCTCCACCACCCTTTGGGCGGTCCCCCTCCCCCTACGGGTGAGGAGGATTTCTCCACGCGTCCTAACGCACGACCGGGCCGGCCGTACTGCCACGCACCACCAGCCGGTGGGGCAGGGTGACGTGCTCCAGCGCCTGGGCCTTGCCGCTCAGGATGTCCAGCAGCAGGCGCACCACTTCGTGGCCGATCCGGTCCATGGGCTGGCTCACCGTGGTCAGCGGCGGGTTCAGGAACTCGGCGAAGCGAATGTCGTCGAAGCCGACGAGCGACACGTCTCCCGGGCAGGAGAGACCCGCGCGGCGGATCGCTTCGAGCGCGCCCATGGCCATCTCGTCGCTGAAGCAGAAGATCGCGCTGGGCCGATCTGCGGCCAGTAGCGCCGTCGCCTCGCGCAGGCCGGAGTCGATGCTGAAGTCCCCCGCCACCACCGCTAGTCCGGCCGCCTGGCCGCGCGCCTGGGCCGAGGCCCGCACGCCCTCCAGGCGGTCGCGGCTGAGCGGGCTGGCCAGGGGGCCGGTGATCACGCCGACGCGGCGATGGCCCAGGCCGTAGAGGTGCTCCATCGCCTCGGCGGCCGCGCGGGCATTGTCGATGTGCGCGCCTGAAACGCCCAGCTCGGAGCTGTACTCGCAGCCGTTGACGATCGGCGTGCGGACGCCACGCGTGGCGACCATGGGCGCCAGCGCCTCGGGCAGCCGGTGGCCCAGGAAGATCAGCCCGTCCGCCTCGCGCCGCAGCAGCATGGCGGCGTACTCCTCCTCGCGGTCGGGCTCGTGGCGCGTGTCGCCCAGCAGCACGGAATAGCCGGCGCTGCGCGCCGCCTCCTCCACGCCCCGGATCACCTGGCTGAAGAACGGGTTCGAGATGTCGGGCACGGTGACCAGGATCTTCTCGGTCTTCAGCGTTCGCAGGCTCTTGGCCGCGAAGTTCGGCTGATACCCCAGCCGCTCCACCGACGCCGCAACCCGCGCACGGGTGCCCTCGGCCACCAGTTCGGGCGCGCTCAGCACCCGCGAGACCGTGGCGGTGGATACGCCGGCGTCCCGGGCGACGTCTTGAATCGTGGCCATCGGCGCGACACTGGCGACAAGGCCCGGTCAATTCAAGGCGCGCCCCCGGCAAACCGCCGGCCCGGAATCGATTGCCTCGCCAGTGCGCCATTGCTACGGATGAATTCGATTACATCGAGAGGCCGGGAGCACACCGACCGCGATGTTCGAGGCGCCTTGGGAGGGGTTCGACGGCATGGGCGTGCGCACGCGGCTCTTCATCATGATGGTGCTCCAGCTCGCCGTCTGGGGCGCCTGGGCGCCGAAGCTGTTCCCCTATATGGGCCTGCTGGGCTTCCAGCCCTGGCAGCAGTCGCTGGTCGGCAGCTCGTGGGGCATCGCCGCGGTGGTCGGCATCTTCTTCTCCAACCAATTCGCCGACCGGAACTTCGCCGCCGAGAAGTTCCTGGCCGTCAGCCATCTGCTGGGCGGCGTGGCGCTGGTGGGCGCGGCCTTCGCGACCAGCTTCTGGCCGTTCTTCGCCGCCTATCTGGTCTACAGCCTGGTCTATGTGCCGACGCTGTCGGTCACCAACTCCATCGCGTTCGCCAACCTGAAGGACCCCGCGCGCGATTTCGGCGCGGTGCGCATGGGCGGCACTGTCGGCTGGATCCTAGTCAGCTGGCCCTTCATCTTCCTGCTGGGCGGCGAGGCCAGCGTCGAGCACATGCGCTGGATCTTCCTGGTCGGCGCGATCGTCTCGTTCGCCCTCGCGGGCTACTCGCTGACCCTGCCGCACACCCCGCCCAAGACCGAGGGCGCCGCGGTGGACAAGCTGGCCTGGCGCGAGGCGGTGAAGTTCCTGGGCGTGCCCTTCATCGGCGTGCTGTTCGCGGTCACCTTCATCGATAGCGTGGTCCACAACGGCTACTTCGTGATGGCCGACGCCTTCCTGACCAACCGCGTCGGCATCGCCGGCAACCTGTCGATGGTGGTGCTTAGCCTGGGCCAGATCGCCGAGATCGTGACGATGCTCGTGCTGGGGCCGGTGCTGATCCGGCTGGGCTGGAAGGTCACGATGATGATCGGGATCCTGGGCCACGCGGCCCGGTTCGCGACCTTCGCCTTCTTCGCCGACAGCGTGCCCACGATCATCGCGGTGCAACTGCTGCACGGCGTCTGCTACGCCTTCTTCTTCGCCACCGTGTACATCTTCGTGGACGCCGTCTTCCCGAAGGACGTCCGCTCCAGCGCCCAGGGCCTGTTCAACCTGTTGATCCTGGGCATCGGCAACGTCGTGGCCAGCTTCCTCTTCCCGACGCTGATCGCGCGCAACTCGGCGGGCGGCGTGGTCGACTACCAGAGCCTATTCATGGTCCCGACAGCCATGGCGCTGGCGGCGGTCGTGCTGCTGGCGGTCTTCTTCAAGCCGCCCGAACGCGGCCCCACGGCGGTGGCGGCGCTATGACAGGAGCCATACCCTTGCAGAGCATCCACCGGCGGAACGTCCTTCTCGGACTGGGAGCGGCCATGAGCGCAGCGGCGACCGGGGCGGGGGCTGCGGCCCGGCCCTTCTTCAAGACGGCGGGACTGCCCATCGGCATCCAGCTCTACACCCTGGCCCCGGACGCGGCGAAGGACCTGGGCGGCACGCTGAAGGCGGTCGCCGGCATCGGCTACAAGACCGTCGAGCTGCCCGGCTTCATGGGCAAGGCTCCGGCCGACCTGCGGAGCGCCATGGACGCGGCGGGGCTTGCGTGTCCCAGCGTCCACGTCCAGCCGCGCGGCGGCGACCTCACGTTCTCAGGCGATCTCGGCAAGCTGGCCGCGGCCCTGCATGCGGTCGGCGCCAAGGCCGCAGTGGCCCCGATCTGCTGGTTCCCCGACCGCATGGAGATGCGGCCGCAGGCCGGCGAGGACATGGGCGGAATGCTGCGCCGCCTGGTCGGCCAGATGACCGCCGACGACTGGAAGGCCAACGCCGACTTCCTGAACCAGAAGGCCACCGTCCTGAAGAAGGAGGGCCTCAAGGTCGGCTACCACAACCACAACTTCGAGTTCCTGCCGCTGGGCTCGACCTATGGGCTGGAGATCCTGCTGAGGGAGACCGATCCGTCGCTGGTCACCTTCGAGCTGGATGTGGGCTGGGTCGCGGCGGCCGGCCATGATCCCGCCGCCCTGCTGGCCAGGCACAAAGGCCGCTTCACGATGATGCATGTGAAGGACATCAAGCCGACGACCGTGCCCAACTTCGTCCTCAAGATGGATCCGACCGAGGTCGGCTCGGGCGCCATCGACTGGAAGAAACTTCTGCCCGCCGCCAAGGCGTCGGGCGTCACGGGCTTCTTCGTCGAGCAGGAGCCGCCGTTCGAACGGCCTCGTATCGAGGCCGCGAAAATCTGCCACGACTACCTGGCGGGCGTGACCGCGTGAGGCCACTGCGGCTGGCCATGGTGGGTGGCGGTCCGGGCTCGTTCATCGGGCCCGTTCACCGCATGGCGGCCGAGCTGGATGGGACCATTCGCCTGGTCGCCGGCGCCTTCAGCCGCGACCCCGCCAAGAGCGCCAAGGCGGCCGAGGCCTGGGGCGTCGCGCCTGATCGCGTCTATGCCGACCACGTGGCGATGATCGCCGGCGAGACCGCGCGCGATGACGGGGCCGAGCTGGTGGCGGTGGTCACGCCGAACCACCTGCACTTCGCCGTCTCGGCCGCCGCGCTGCAGGCCGGCCTGCACGTGATCAGCGACAAACCCGCGACCCGGAACCTGGCTGAGGCTCTCGAGCTTGAGCGGATCGTGGCGGCGTCGGGCCGCCGCTATGCGCTGACCTACACCTACACCGGCTATCCGATGGTCCGTGAGGCGCGCCAGATCGTTCGCCGCGGCGACTTGGGGCCGATCCGCAAGGTGGTGGTCGAGTATGCGCAGGGTTGGCTTTCGCGGCCGATCGAGCAGGGCGGCGACGCCCAGGCCATGTGGCGGGCCGACCCCGCGCGGTCTGGCGTCGGCGGATGCAGCGGCGACATCGGCGTCCACGCCTTCAACCTCGCGGAGTTCATCACCGGCCTTGAGGTCGAGCGGCTCTGCCCCGACCTCGCTTCCGTTGTGCCGGGCCGTGCGCTGGACGACGACTGCAACGTCCTGCTCCGCTTCGGCGGCGGCGCGCGCGGCGTGCTGATCGCCTCGCAGATTTCGGCCGGCGCCCGCAACGGGCTGAACATCAAGGTCTATGGCGAAAAGGGCGGGCTGTCCTGGAGCCATGAGCGCCACACAGAGCTGACCATCGACTGGCTGGACGGACCCACCCAGACGCTGCACGCCGCCTCGGGCTATCTGGGCGCGGCGGCCCAGGCGGGCTCGCGGATCCCGACCGGGCATCCCGAGGGCTTTATCGAAGCGTTCGCCAACATCTACCGCGACTTTGCCGGCGCCATCTCCAGCGGCCGCGCCAACGACCTGACGCCGGGCATCGCGGCCGGGGTGCGCGGCATGGCCTTCGTCGAGCGCGCCGTGGCGGCCAGCCGTACAGGGCAGGGCTGGGTCGATCTGAACGCAGGTGACGCATGAAGACGCTCAAGGGGCCCGGCATCTTCCTGGCCCAGTTCGTGGGGCCGAAGCCGCCCTTCGACCGGCTGGACACCATTGCCAAGTGGGCGGCCGACCTGGGCTACATCGGCCTTCAGCTGCCGACCGGCCCGGGCTCGTTCGTCGACCTGGAAAGAGCCGCCGAAAGCCAGACCTACTGTGACGAGATCACCGGGACGCTGGAGCAGTATGGCCTCGAGGTGACCGAACTCTCGACCCACCTGCAGGGCCAGCTGGTCGCCGTGCACCCGGCCTATGACGCGATGTTCGACGGTTTCGCGCCCCCCGAGGTTCGCGGGCGTCCGGCCGAGCGGCAGGCCTGGGCGGTGAACCAGGTGAAGCTGGCGGCCAGGGCCAGCCGGCGTATGGGCCTGACGGCGCACGCCACGTTCTCGGGGGCGCTGGCATGGCCGTATCTCTATCCGTGGCCGCAACGGCCGGCGGGGCTGGTCGAGGAGGCCTTCGC
Organism: Phenylobacterium sp.; assembly: GCF_965284355.1. NCBI lineage: Bacteria > Pseudomonadati > Pseudomonadota > Alphaproteobacteria > Caulobacterales > Caulobacteraceae > Phenylobacterium > Phenylobacterium sp. The sequence goes on from NZ_OZ260078.1 coordinate 3,278,921, forward strand.
CGAACTGGGCCGCCGCTGGAAGCCGATCCTGGACGTGTTCGACGAGAACGGCGTCGATGCCTGCTACGAGATCCACCCCGGCGAGGACCTGCACGACGGCGCGACCTACGAGCGGTTCCTGGACGAGGTGGGCGGCCACCCTCGCGCGTGCCTCCTCTACGATCCCAGCCACTTCGTGCTGCAGCAGCTGGACTACCTCGACTACATCGACCGCTATCACGAGCGCATCCGCGCCTTCCACGTGAAGGACGCCGAGTTCCGGCCGAACGGTCGCTCAGGCGTTTACGGCGGCTATCAGGGTTGGGTCGACCGGCCGGGCCGCTTCCGGTCGCTGGGCGACGGCCAGGTGGATTTCAAGGCGATCTTCTCGAAGCTCGCGGCCTACGACTATCCGGGCTGGGCGGTGCTGGAGTGGGAGTGCGCGCTGAAGCACGCCGAGGACGGCGCCCGCGAGGGCGCGCCCTTCATCAGGGACCACATCATCCGCGTCACCGAGCACGCCTTCGACGACTTCGCCAGATCGGGCGTCGACGCCGCGGCGAACCGGAAACTCCTGGGTCTCTAGCTTGCGGCGAGCCTCTGCCCGCGGGCCGCGTTTCGTGCTTCCCTTGGCCAAAGACCAAAGAGGAAGCGTCCCATAATGATGAAGCTCTATTCCGGCGATCTCAGCCCCTACTCGGCGCGCGTGCGTATGCAGATCTACGCCAAGGGCATCACCGACATCGTACTGGAACGCCCGGCCGACTTCGGCATGCCGGCCTTCCGGCAGCGCAACCCCATCGGCCGCATCCCTGTGCTGGATATCGACGGCGACCTGATGCCGGAATCCGAAGTGATCGCCGAGTATCTGGAGGAGATCTATCCGACGCCCTCGATGCTGGGCGTCACGCCGCGTGAGACGGCCCACATCCGCACGCTGGCCCGCATCGGCGACGTCTACCTCATGAACAACATGTTCATGCTCTCGCCTCAGGCGCGCGCCGCAGACCGCGACCAGGGGATCGTCGACCTGCTGGGCGGCCAGGTGGTCCGCAACGTCAAGGCGCTGGACCGGATGATCGGGACGGACGGGTATGCCGCCTGCGGCCGGATCACCATGGCCGACTGCGCGCTGACGCCGGCGCTGTTCATGATCGAGAACGTGCTGCCGGGCACGGGCGTCGAGAACCCGATCCCCAAGAACGCCAACGTCGCCGCCTACTGGGCCGCGCTCCAGACCCACGAGCCGGCGGCCAGGGTGCTTGTTGAGCTGCACCGTGGGCTGGAGGAGCGGCGCGAACTGATCCGCACGGGCGCCTTCCAGAAGATGATGGCCGCGGCCAAGGCGGCGATGGAAAAGGCCGAGGCCTGAGCATGCTCACCCGCCGCCGGACACTTGCGCTGGCGGCCGGGTTGGCCGCTGGCGGCGGATCGGCCGCTCTGGCGGCCGGCCCGCGCGCCGTGCGCCTGGGCCAGGGTCCCATCATCACGCCCGAAACCCATCCGTCGATCGGGACCAACATCGCCGAGCCCTCGCTGATCCGCGTGCCCCCGTGGGCCAAAGAGGCGCTGGGCCGCTATTATCTCTACTTCGCCGATCACGTGGGCCAGTACATCCGCATGGCCTATGCCGACCGGCTCGAGGGGCCCTGGCGGGTGCATCCGCCGGGCGTGCTGCGGATCGAGCAGACGCCGTTTCCGACCAACCTGGAGGGCGGCCACATCGCCTCGCCCGACGTGCATGTCGATCAGGAGCGGCGGCGGTTCGTCATGTACTTCCATGGCCTGGAACGCCTGCCCAATGAGCAGGTGACCCGCGTCGCCACGTCGCCGGATGGCCTGGCGTTCGCTTCGGCGGGGCCCGAGATCCTGGGCCTGACCTACTGGCGCGCCTTCCCGTTCCGGGGGATGACCTACGCCATGGCCATGCCGGGCCAGTTCTATCGCTCGGAGGACCCTCTGTCCGGCTTCGAGACTGGCCCGCGTCTGTTCAACACGAACATGCGTCATGGGACGGTGGTGGTGCGCGGCGACCAGTTGAAGGTGGCCTGGACACAAGTGGGCGATGCGCCAGAGCGCATCTATCTCACCACCATCGACGCAAGCGGCCCATGGGAGCGTTGGACCCAGTCCGCGCCGGTCGAGATTCTGCGGCCGGAGCTCGACTGGGAAGGCGCGCAACTCCCGGCCGAGCCCTCGGTCCGCGGCGCTGTTGAGCGACCGGTGAACCAGCTCCGCGATCCCTTCTTCTTCGAGGAACGCGGACGCCTCTACATGGTCTACGGCATCGCCGGCGAACGCGGCCTGGCGTTGGCCGAAGTGTTCCTCTAGCCGCCCAGTCGGCGGTGGTTGGCGCGGACTTTCCGGCGGTAGTGGGCGACGGTCCGGGCGGCCGCGCGCTGCGGCGTGGCCCCCAGTCCGCCGGTGAACGCCATCTTTTGTAGCGCCAGGACGGCATCCATCTCCATTCGGCGGGTCTCGGCCTCGGCCTCGGCCCCGCCCGCGGCGATCTTCAGCCTGCGAAGCCCGATGACCGCCGAGGACTCGAGGCCCAGCGCCCAGGCGTTCATGCCCAGGCGCATCCACGGGGTTCCCATCAGGCGAGCGTCGTGCCCGTCAGGGTGGCCGCCTCCGGCCGCGGCAGGCCCGACGACTTGTAGCTGGCGATCAGCTCTTGCTTCTCGGCCGCCATGCGTTCGCCCAGGGCGTCCATGTCGAGGCCGGCCTTGCGCGCCTGGGCGAACATGCCCTCGGCCCGCTGTTCCTCTTCCTTGACGTGGTGCTCGATCATCTCGGACAGCACCTTGACCTTGGCGTCGTAGAACTCGTCGTCGGGGCCGCCGGCTTCGATCTCGGCGATCAGCACCTTGGCCGAGTCGTGCTCGACATAGGCTTCCTTGAGTAGGTCCTCCTCCACCGCGCCCTCGCAGGCCGGGTAGAATACGTCTTCCTCGATCTTGGCGTGGACGGTCAGCTCCATGCAGATCTGCTCGGCCAGCGCGCGCTTCTTGCCGTCGGCCTTGGCCGCCTCGAACTTGGCGAACAGGTCTTCGACCTTGCGGTGATCGGCCTTGAGCAGGGCCACGGCGTCCAGAGGCTTCTCGTTCGGCATGTTCCCAGTCTCCTTGAATGACAGGGCATCCGAACGTGGCCGACGACATGATGTTCCGGCGGCAGAGCCTATTTCAGCACGAGAATCTCGATGTCCTTGAACGCGATGGGGTGGCCTTCGCTCTGGAGCGCGATGTAGCCCTCGGTGACGGGCAGCTTGCCGCCTCGGGCCTCGATCAGGCGCTTTGCGTCGGCTGCGGCCATCGGGTCGGCGGGGTCGAGGGCGATGTCGCTGTAGGTGTGCACGACCGCGCCGTCGATCCGCTCGGTGACAACGCCCTTTGGCGAGACCTCCAGTTCCAGGTCGACCCAGGTCCCGTTCGGGATGGTGGGGCCAGAGGAGTCCGAGCAATGCACGGGCTGCTTCGCGCCGTTCAGGGTGACGGAGACGCCGGGCGTGCAGAGGTTGCCTGTAGGGCGTGGCTTGGGTCCGTCGGCGCCCAGGATCTGGAACTCGACCGACACCGGGAACGGCTGGTTCAGGCCCATGCTTTCGGGGCTCTGGCTGTGGAACATCACGCCCGAGTTCGAGCGGGCCCAGCCGGGCGTGTCGGGCAGTGGCGGCTCCAGCACCTTGTACTTCAGGCGCAGGCGGTAGGCCTTGAACGGGGTCTTGTAGAACAGGTGGCCGAAGCGGTTCTGGAACCGCTCATAGCCCGCGTATGAGACGGTGATCGCGCCGTCCTTCACGATGAAGGTGTCGCGGGCGTTCTCGCCCGCGGGCGAGCCCACAATCTTGGGAATCCAACCCCTCAGCGTCTTGCCGTCGAACAGGGACTTCCAGCGTTCGGCGGCGGTTGTCGGCGTCGTACAGACGAGGGCCAGCAGCACGCCCCATACAGCCCGATTTCGGGTCATCCAGCCTTCCTCCCGGCCTTGCGATGTAATCCATTTCATGAAACGCTGCCGAACGGAAGCGGGAGAACCGCTCGCGAGGTCTGTCTGGACGCCAGCGGACCCGATGGGGAAGGAAGCATGGCGAATCTCAACACGCGCTGGCGCAAGGAAAACACCTACGACGCCATCGTCGTGGGCAGCGGCATCGCCGGCGGCTGGGCGGCCAAGGAGCTGACCGAGAAGGGCCTGAAGGTGCTGGTGCTCGAGCGCGGCGGGCCCATGCCGCACATCACCGGCTACAAGACCGCCACGATGGACCCCTGGGAGACGCAGTATCCCCTGGGCCGCCTGCCCGACGCCGAGATGAAGGCCAAGTACCCGGCCCAGCAGCGCACCGGCTATGCACTGACCGAGTACACCCAGCACCTCTTCGTCCGCGACGACGAGAACCCCTACGAGGAAAAGCAGCGCTTCGACTGGATCCGCGGCTACCACGTGGGCGGCCGCTCGCTGATGTGGGCGCGCCAGAGCTATCGCCACTCGCCGCAGGACTTCGAGGCAAACGCGAAGGAGGGTATCGGCGTCGACTGGCCGATCCGCTACGCCGACCTGGCCCCCTGGTACGACTACGTCGAGCGCTTCGCCGGCGTCAGCGGGCGCAAGGAAGGTCTGCCGCAGCTGCCGGACGGCGTGTTCCAGCCGCCGATGGAGTTCAACTGCGTCGAGGAGGTCCTGAAGAAAGGCGTCGAGGCGCGCTTTCCCGAGCGCCGGGTCACCATCGGCCGCACCGCCAACCTGACCGCGCCGACCGAGGAACAGCTGGCCCTGGGCCGCGGCAAGTGCCAGCACCGCAACCGCTGCATCCAGGGCTGCCCGTTCGGCGCCTATTTCAGCTCGAACTCGGCGACGCTGGTGGCGGCCGAGCGCACGGGCAACCTGAAAATCCGGCCGAACTCCATCGTCACCACCATCCTGCACGACCCGAAGAAGAACCGCGCCGACGGCGTCCGCATCCTCGACGCCGAGACCGGCCAGGAGGAGGAGTTCTACGCTGACGTGCTGTTCCTGTGCGCCAGCGCCCTGGGCTCCACCTGGATCATGATGAACTCGACCTCGAGCCGTTTCGAGAACGGGTTCGGCAACGGGTCGGACCAACTGGGCCGCAACATCATGGACCATCACCTGGGCGTGGGCGCCCAAGCCGACGCGCCGGGCTTCGAGGAGCACTACTATTCGGGCCGGCGGCCAAACGGGGTCTACATCCCGCGCTTCCGGAACCTGGGCGATGCGGCGACGAAGAAGGACTACCTGCGCGGCTTCGGCTTCCAGGGCGGCGCCGGGCGGCCAAGCTGGACCCGGGCCATCGGCGCGCCGGGCCTGGGCGCCGGCCGCAAGGACGAGCTGACGCAGCCGGGCCCGTGGATCGCGCGCCTGGGCGGCTTCGGCGAGATCCTGCCCTATGCCGACAACCGCGTGACGCTGAACAAGGACAAGAAAGACAAGTACGGCCTGCCCACGCTGACCTTCAACGCCTCGATCAAAGAGAACGAGCAGAAGATGCGGAAGGACATGATCGCCACGGCGATGGAGATGATGGAGGCCGCCGGGTTCAAGAACGTCCAGCCGGTGGACGGCGACTACGCCATCGGCCTGGGCATTCATGAGATGGGCACGGCGCGCATGGGCCGCGACCCGAAGACCTCGGTGCTGAACGCCCACAACCAGGTCCACGAGTGCAAGAACGTCTACGTCACGGACGGCGCGGCCATGACCTCGGCGTCGTGCGTGAACCCGTCGCTGACCTACATGGCGCTGACGGCGCGCGCGGCCGACCACGCCGTGGCGGCCCGCAAGCGCGGCGAGCTCTAGGGGAGGACCGGACGATGCTGATGAACCGACGCGACGCGCTGTTCGGCCTCTCGCTCACCCTCGCCGCGGGGTCGGGCGGCTACGCCTGGGCTCAGCCGGCGCTGGGCTGGACGCCCACGGCGCTGACCGCGGCGCAGGCCCAAATCCTGGATGTGGTGGCCGAGCTGGTCTACCCGAAGACCGACACGCCCGGCGCCCGCGAGGCTGGCGTCCCGCAGATGGTCGACAAGGCCCTCAAGGGCTGGTGCGATCCCCTGCAGGCCGGCTTCATCAAGAGCGGCCTCGACAAGCTGGACGCCGACGCCAAGGCCGCCCACGGCGCGGGCTTCGTGGCGCTGACCGCGGCCCAGCAGGGCGCGCTGCTCACCCGCTACGACCAGGAGGCGACGGCCGCGCGGCCCAGGCCGCACCCGTTCGGCGCGCTTAAGGACCTGATGACCATCGGCTACTTCACGTCGAAGCCGGGGGCGACGGTGACGCTGCGCTACGATCCGGTGCCGGGCGACTTCAAGGGCTGTGTGCCCATGAAGGAGATCGGACGCGCCTGGGCGACGTAAAACCCTCCTATCCCCCAAGCGCGTAGCGCGATGAGAGGGGGAGCGGAGGTCACTTCAGGACCCGCACCTTCAGGTTCTTGTACCAGACCGGGTCGCCGTGGTTCTGGAGCGCGATGTGGCCCGTCGGGCTGGTTCCGAACGGCCAGGCCCGGAACTTGGACCCGGCCACCTTGGCCTTGAACTCGGGCGAGCCCAACTCGTACTCCGCCACCTTCTGACCGTTCAGCCAGTGCTCGACGTGGGCGCCCTTCACGATGAGGCGCGAGGAGTTGAATTCGCCTACAGGCTTCGTGGCGTCGACCGAGGGCGCGTAAAGGTCGTAGAGCGCGCCGGCCCGCTGCAGCGGCGGTTCGCCCCGGCTGTTGTCCAGCACCTGGTACTCCGGACCTGACCAATAGCTCTGCTGTCCGGCTTCGGTGACGCGGTACATGACGCCTGAGTTGCCCTTAGGCGCGATCTTCCAGTCAAAGGCCAGCTCGAAGCTCTCGAACGTATCCTTCGTCATGAGGTCGCCGGAGGCCTTGGAGTCGGGCCCGAGCGCCCCGTCGACGATCTTCCAGTCGGACGCGGGCTTCTTGAACGTGCGCCAGCCGTCCATCGACTTGCCGTCGAACAGCAGCTTCCAGCCGGCCTTCTGCTCGGCCGCCGAGAGGGTGTTGTCCGCCGCCATTGCCGGCCCCGCCACGGCGAGCGCTGCCAGGGTCAGAACCGTCTTCATTGCGCGCATGCTACAGCCCCAGCTTTGCGAGTTCGCGTTCCAGCGCGGCCTTCACCTCGGCCGACGGTCCGGGGTCGGCGGGGCGCGAGACGTTGCCGATGTAGCCCAGGTCCTTGAACCCGGCTTCGGTCGTGTAATAGGCGCCGATCACGAGATAGCGGAACCGCTTGAAGAACTCGGGGCTGGCCTTGGGAAGGGCCGCCAGCTTCGCCCCGTCCGGCTTTGATCCCAGCGCCTTCAGGCCGTCCCGGATCAGGGGTCTGTCCTTCTCCTGGTCGGGGTAGGGGGCGCTGATCCACTCGTCGATGAAGTCGGGAATGCCCAGCGCCGTGGCCGCCGGCGCGGTCGCCGAGGCCGGCAGAATGAAATCGCTGAGCACGGCCGCCGCCTGCAGTTCACCGTCGCTGAGCAGGCGCGGCCAAGGGGCGGGCTCAGGCTCGACCAGCTTGGGATCCGTGCCGTAGCCCTTCGTCCCCGGAGTCTTGCCGCCGATCTTCGGGCCGTACACCACGACGCCCGCGCCGACGGCGGTGGCCGCGCCGACGACGCCGATCCAGGTCAGCGCCGTGCGGCGGTCGATCTTCCGGACGTACGGCACGGCTTCAGGTGGTTGCTGTTCGCCGCTCACAGCTCACCCCGCTTGGCCATCTGCGCCAGATGATCGCTCGACCGCCAAGCCAGGGCGATGATCGAGAGCGTCGGGTTCTTGTCGGGACTGGAGACCATCACCGCCCCGTCGGTCACAAACAGGTTCGGCACCGCCCAGGCCTGGCCGTACTGGTTCACCACCGAGTCTTTATCGGACGCACCCATCCGCGCGGTGCCCACCTCGTGGATCATCTCGCCGCCCTTGGAGATGGCCTTCTTGCCGTCGCGCTCGACCTTGCCGATGGGCTTGCCGCCCAGCTTGTCGATCACCTCCAGGAAGGTGGTGACCATGTGGGCCGCCTGTTTCGTTTCGTGCTCGCCCCACTTCCAGTGGAAGCGCAGGACGGGAATGCCCCACTTGTCCTTCACGGTCGGATCCAGCTCGCAATAGCAGTCGTCGTTGGGGATCATCTCGCCGCGGCCGTTGAAGCTGATGATCGAGCCGTAGCGCTGGCGAAGCTTGGCCCGCAGGGCCTCGCCGACGCTCGCTTCGTCGTCGGCGATCAGGCGGCCCAGGCCCATCGACGGCATCTGGCGCCCGCCGCCGATCTCCACGTGGTAGCCGCGCGGGAAGCCCAGGTCCTTGTGTTTGTCGTAGCCCCACCACGGCACGTAGAGGTGCTCGACGCTCATGCCGTCGTCGTTGGTGGGCGGCAGGTTCTCCAACGCGGGGAACTGGCCGGTGACGTTCAGGCCGACGGTGTCCATCAGGTAGCGGCCGACCATGCCCTCGCCGTTGCACAGGCCGTCGGGGAACGTCGCGCTCTTGGAGTTCAGGAGGATGCGGGCGGTCTCGCCCGAGCCGGCCGCCAGCACGACCACCCGCGCCGTCGCCGAGCGGTGCTCGCCTGAGACCCGGTCGACGTAGCTGACGCCCTTGGCCTTGCCCGCCGCATCCAGGTCGACCTGGTAGACCAGGGCGTTGGTGATGATGGTCAGGTTCTTCGTCGCCATCGCCGGCGGGATCAGCACCGTGGTCGACTGGAAGTTGGCCCCGATCTGGCAGCCCCGGCCACAGGGGGTGGCGAAGATGCAGGTGTTGCGGCCCTCCATCGCCTGGGTGACCACGGCGCCGTGCATGGGCACGACCGGAATGCCCATGGCCTCGAAGGCGCGGGCATAGAACAGCTCGAACGCGCGCGGGGGCGGGTTTTCCATCAGGCAGCCGGGAGGCGAGTCCGGCGTGTTGGTCAGGCCGCGCGGCGGGGCGGCGCCGCTGACGCCGATCAGCTTTTCGGTCCGGTCGTACCAGGGCGCGAGGTCGTTGTAGGTGATCGGCCAGTCGTGGCCCAGGCCGTCGCGCGAGCGGGGCTTGAAGTCGAGCGGGCCAAAGCGCAGCGAGATGCGGCCCCAGTGGTTGGTCCGGCCGCCCAGCATGCGCGGGCGCCACCAGGTGAAGTCCTCGGAGCCCTCGGCCACCGTGTAGGGCTCGTTGGGCACCTCCCAGCCGCCGTCGACGGTGGCGTCGTAGAAGCCGAACGGCTTGTCGGGCGTCGACGCGCCGCGCAGGGGCGCCTGGGCGTTGGTGTTGAACATCGGGGTCTCGGTGGTCGGGTCGTAGTCCCGCCCGGCCTCGAGCATCAGCACCTTCAGGCCGGACTTGGCCAGGTGGTAGGCGCTCATGCCGCCGCCCGCCCCGGAGCCGACGATGATCACGTCATAGGGTTCGGCCACGTTCCCTCCCATCGGCGTCTTGTAATCGGTTGCAAGCTGGCGCCGGACGGAGCGGGTGGGAAGGGGCTTTGCGCGCAACGGCGAACCCGTCCTCCAGGGCGTCGCCGGCCCCGAGTTGCGAACGCGGGCGCTGAGGGGCCAACAGCGCAGGTGAATTCGCTTGGCTAACGCCACAAGTTTGGCCATGCCCCAGGGATTGAATCACCAGCCACGCCTTAGGCGGTAAGGGGAGACGCGTTGGCGCCTTCGAGGCCCTCAGAGCGACCGGCGGACCACACGCCGCTGGCCCAGGCCTTCTTCGAGAAGCGGGAGAACCTTCTCCTGTTCCTGGCCGCGCGCACCCGTTGCATGGCCACGGCCGAGGATTTGCTGCAGGACCTGTATCTGAAGGTGGCCGCGGTGGCGGCCGACGACGGCGACGTGCGCGCACCCTCGGCGCTGCTGTATCGAATGGCGACCAACCTCCTGGTGGATCACGTGCGCAGCGCGCAGCGGTCGTCGAAGCGCAGCGCCGACTGGCGGCGCGAGACGCGTTCGTCGATCGGCGACGAGGAGGTTTCAAGCGAGCTGGCGGCGGACGAGGCGGTGATCTCGCGCGAGCGGGTGCGGCTGCTGGCCGAGGCGGTCGCGGCCCTGCCGCCGCAGATGGGCAAGGCGTTCCGGCTGCATAAGCTGGAGGGGCTCAGCCAGAAGGAGACGGCCCAGGCCATGGGGGTGTCGGTCAAGATGATCGAGCAGCACATCCAGGCGGCCGTCCGACAGCTTTCGCAGAGGCTGCGCGGCCGGTGAGTGCGAAATTTTCAACGCGGCCTAGGGGTGGCGAGGGGTGGCGACGTCTCCCCGTCAGCCTCACGTATTCCGCGCGGGGATGGCAGGCTTGTCGATGAGCAGCATCGCGTTCGAGGACGACAGGGACCTGGCGGAAGCCAGCGCCTGGCTCGTGCGCCTGCAGCGCGACGAGGTGTCGGAGGCCGACGGCCTGGAATTCGAGGCCTGGCTCGACGCCGCGCCCGGCAACCGCGCCGCCTATGAACACGTCGTGTCGCTGTGGCACGAGTTCGAGGCCGCGGCGCCCCAGGTGCAGGACGAACTCGCCACGCTCGATCGACGCGAGACCCAACGTATCGTCCGTGGCGGCACTCGCCGTTGGTGGCTGGGAGCGGGCGGCATGGCGATCGCCGCGGGCCTGGCTGTCGCCGTGCTGCCGGGCGTCGTAGCCCAGCAGGCCACCACCGAGACCTATGCGACGGGCAAGGGCGAACGTAAGCGCGTCACCCTGACCGACGGCTCGATCGTCGACCTGAACGCCGAAACCCGGCTCAGCGTCAGCTATGGGCGCGATGAGCGGAAGCTCGAACTGGCCGAGGGCGAGGCGATCTTCGATGTCGTCCATGACGCCAAGCGGCCCTTCACCGTCGCCGCCTCGAATCGGGTGGTGCGCGTCCTGGGCACCCAGTTCGACGTGCGCCACCGGCAGGGCGACCTGATGGTCGCTGTCGCGCGCGGCAAGGTCGAGGTGCGGCCGATGACCGCTGCCGTGACCGGCCGCGCCTTCACCCTGACCCCCGGCCAGAAGCTGAACATCGCCTCGTCGGGGCGCGAGGAGCTGGGCGCCGTCGACCCCCAGGAAGCCTTCAGCTGGCGCGCGGGCCGCTTGATCTACCGAGGCGAGCCGCTGGCCAACGTGGTCGCAGACCTCAATCGCCAGTACGTCGAGCAGATCGAGATCTCGGATCCCGAGCTGGGCAAGATGCCGATCACCGGCGTCATCGTCCTCGACGACCAACCTGCCGTCGTGGCGCGTCTTAGCTTGATGCTCCCGATTAGATCAGTACCTTCCGACAGGGGGCTGCTGCTTCTTCGGAAGTAACCGGGCCGAAGATTAGGCGGAGCTGACCATCCTCGCGCGTCGGGCCATGGCGGCCGTTGTCACGTCTGGCGTGGTGGCGGCCTTTTTCGGCAGTTCCGCCGAAGCCGCAGCCGCACGAATCCAGTTCAGGGTCGAGCCGCAGGCCTATTCCGAGGCACTGCTCGACATCGCCCAGCAGGCCAATGTCACCCTGATCGGCGCCGCCGCCTGCCCGGGCCAGTTCCGCGGCCGGCTGGACGGGTCGATGACCCTGGAACAGGCGCTGGGGCAGGTGCTGTCCGGCGCGCCCTGCACCTGGCGTCTGATCGCCCCCGCGGCCGTAGAGGTTTCGCCCGGCGGCGCCAGCGCGGCGACCGAGGTCGTACGTCCCGCGCCGCCCGTCACGGTCGGCGAGCTGCTGGTCACCGCCACCAAGCGGATCCGCAATCCGCGCGAGCTGGCGGTCGCGGTCACAGCGCTCCCGCGCACAGAATTGTACGCGTCGGGGGCGACCGACGCGGGTGAGGCGGCCGGGCAACTGGCGGGGGTGCTGGCGACCAACCTGGGTCCAGGCCGCAACAAGCTGTTGCTGCGCGGGCTGTCGGACGGCGCCTATACCGGGCGCGCGCGGTCGGTGGTGGCGACCTACCTCGACGATCTGCCGGTCAACTACAACGCCCCCGACCCGGACTTCCGCCTGGTCGACATCGAGCGGGTCGAGGTGGCCCGCGGGCCGCAGGGGGCGCTGTACGGCGCGGGCTCGATCGGCGGCATCTATCGGCTGGTCTCGCGCAAGCCCGACCTGAACAACATCTCGGCCGAGCTGCGCACGACCGGCGCCCTCACCGAGAGCGGCGCGTCCAGCTACGCGGTCGAAGGCCATGCCAACTATCCGATCTGGGGCGATGTGCTGGGCGCGCGCGTGGCGGCCTATCAGGAAATCCAGGGCGGCTACCTGGACGACATCGGCCAGGACCGCAGCAACGTCGACCGCACCGAGCGGCGGGGCGCCCGGCTGATCCTGCTGTTCCAGCCCAATGCGGACTGGATGCTGAGCGGGACGGTCGCGGGCCAGCATCTGCGGTCCGAGGACACGCACTACACGACCCCGGGGCTGGGGCTGAAGCGCAGCGTCCGGATCCCCGAGCCGCATGTGAACGACATCGCACTGGCGACGGTGACGGTCAGGCGGTCGTGGGGCGGGGCCGAACTGAACCTGTCATCCGGCTTTGTCCGCCACGCCTACGGCAGCCTCTATGACGCCACCGCGACCCAGTCGCTCTACACCGACTTCGCCCGCACCTCGGCCTATTCGGAACGGACGCGGACCAAGATGCTGGTGCAGGACATCTTCCTGACCTCGCGCGGGGCCGGGCGGCTGGAGTGGCTGGCGGGGCTTTATGGCTCGGACACCCGCACCCAGTCGCCCAGCGAGTTCCTGGCCCAGGTGCCGCGGGCGCCCAACATCCTCGTCTACGGCGACGACCGGCGCGACCACATCCGCGAGATGGCGGCGTACGGCGAGGCGTCGTGGCGCCTGGCGCCGGGCTGGACGGCGGCGATCGGCGGGCGGGTCTTCCGCATCGAGACCCGCACACGGTCCGATGTGGTGTCGGAACGCTTTGCGCCGCGGGGCTTCGACCGGCAGATCAACTTCACCGGCTTCTCGCCGAAGGTCTCGCTGCAGTATGAGTTCCGCGGCGGAGCGCTGGCCTATGGCGTGATCTCGGAAGGCTACCGCTCGGGCGGGGTGAACTCGGGCGGGGCGCTGCCGCTGCCGGCCCAGCGCGAGGCCTACACGCCCGATCGCCTGCTGAACTACGAGCTGGGGCTGAAGTCGGACTGGCTGGACCACCGGCTGGCGCTGAATGGGGCCCTGTTCTACGCGCACTGGAAGGACATCCAGACCGACCAGTTCCGGCCTTCCGGGATTCCCTACACGACCAACGCCGGCGACGCGCACATCCTGGGGATCGAGACCGAGATGGCCTGGCGTACCGACTGGGGCCTGACCGCGCAGCTGAACGGCCGTTTCTCACGGGTGCGCACCACCAAGGGCAACCTCGACCTGACCCCTAATCTGGTGAACGGCCTGCCCGGCGCGCCGCCCATCTCGGCCGGCGGGCTGCTCAGCTATGAACGGCCGGCCTTCGGCGACTGGAACCTGCGGCTGGTGGGTCAGGCCACCTATATCGGCCGCTCGCGGGTCAGCTTCGACGCGGCGCAGTCCAGTATGGGCAACTACACGCGCACCAAGCTGTCAGCCGAACTGACGGGCAAGCATTTCGGGGTGCAGCTGTTCATGATCAACCCGCTGGACGCCCGCGGCGACACCTTCGCCTTCGGTAACCCGTTCAACCCGGACCAGACGCGCCAGATCACCCCTCAGCGCCCCCGCACCGTGGGCATGACGATTTCCGCGGCCCTCTGAAAAAAAGTTCCACGTCTACCTAGGGGGGCGGGAACTTTGTGACGTCTCCACCGCGACCTGCGACTTCTGGAGAGCCATGGGTCGACAATCTGGGCGCCTGGTGACCGGCGCACACAGTCAAAAGCATCGCGCGTTCCGAGCCCAAGGTCGCGTTGCAGATGGCTGAAGCGCGGCCCTGGTGAGGAGAGCTCCGGGGCCGCGCCTCCCTGCGTCTTGTCGCAGGCGCGACATTCACATTGGCCGAAATGACGAGCGGTGCTACTGTCGTGCTGTTGTGTGCGGCCGGCTCGGGCTGCGCGCGATACGCGTCGGCTCTCCAGTCACCGGCACGAGACCTACCGCCCCGGCCCGAGGACGTCACACCTCGGTCGGGGCTTCTCGTATCTGGAACTCTATAAAATCAAGGCTTTGTGGTCGCCATCATGCGGTTTGGCCGGCTGATGGCGTTGCGTCCGATCGTCTCTGATCGGCCAGCGTCGGACGTCCTGAGCTACGCTGCGTCTTGTCCGCCACCACCGGCAATCCGTCCTGCCGACCTGCGGTCCCAATTAAATGAACCTGTTCATTTAATTGGGTGGGTGCTAGCCGGAGATCATCAATCGGGAGTTTGCAGCGAAGTTCCTGCGCGCGGCGGACGCGCCGCTCGACTACGGGGTCTACCTGCTCTTCCATGACTGGTGGGCCGAGGCCCCGCAGCAGGCCATCGAGGCCTACAGCCGGGAGCTCGCGTCGATCCCGGAGGCCGGGCCGCTGCTCGCCAGCCGGTACATCTCGGAGCCGCTGTCGCTCGACCGCCTGGCCGAGTGCGCGCCGGGCACCCTGGGGCATGCCTATCGGCGCTTCGTCCTGGACAACAAGCTCGAGCAGAACCTCGGCCGCAACTATCGGAAGTTCAACGAAGAACTGACCGGCTCAGGCAAGCTGGACCGTCTGCCGCCAGACCTCAGCTACATGATGGTCCGCGGCTTTCAGATCCACGACTTCCTGCACGTCCTGACCGGGTACGAGGCCACGAACTGGGGTGAGCTGGCATTGGCCGCCTTCTATCTGGCGCAGCTCAGGTTCCCCTATCACGCGATGCGGGTCGCAGTGACGACGGCGCACATGGCCTTCGTGAGGCCCGGCCTGATCGTCGACGCCATGGACGCCTTCGTCGACGGCTGGAGCTACGGCCGCACCGCGCGCAACCTCAACTTCGAACGCTGGGAAGACGAGCTCGACACCCCGCTCGAGGTGCTCCGCGCGCGGATGAACTTGAACAGGGTGGGTCTCGCCGCATAAGGACGGCATGGCTCGGAAACCGGCGACCGCTGAACAGAAGCTGGCCGCGCGTCGCCATATCCAGAAGGCGGCGGCCGGCGTCTACTCTGAGCAAGGCGCGTCGGCGGTTTCCGTTCGCGCCATCGCGCAGCGCGCCGACGTAAGCATCGGCACGATCTACGCCCACTTCGGAAATCTGCAGGGTCTCATGCAGTCCCTGTGGATGGAGCCCCTGGAGACCATCAACGCCCAGCTGGCGGACCTTGCGGCCGGCATCGCCGACCCGGTCGAGCGCCTCGCGGCCCTGCTGAACGCCTATGTGCAGGTCGCCCAGGCGCGACCCGAGCTGTTCCGCGGCGCCTTCCTCTTTGTCCGTCCGGACACCCTGCCAAAGCCGGATCGCGGGCCGCTCGAGGACGCCCCTTTCGCCGCCCTGCTCATCGCCGCCATCCAGGAGGGCCAGGCCCTTGGCGCGGTGCGTGGCGGCGATCCGCGGGTGCTGGCCCAGGTCGCCTGGGCCGGCGTCCACGGCTGCCTCGCCCTGCCGGTCAACTTCGACCGACTGGATTTCGCCGCGCCCTCCGCGCTGGCCGCCCGGATGATCGACGCCCTGATCGCCGACCTCACCGTCCTGACTCGCGTGGGCTAGCTCGCCAGTCCCTTGCAACCCCCTCGCGTTCGGTCGAGCGTGGGCCGCATCGAGTTAAGGGAGTCCGAGAGTGGCGCGGGGGGAGGCGATTGGCCCGGTATCGCGGCGGACCTTGCTGGGCGCGGCGGCGGCGGCGGCGGCGGCGGGGCCGTCGAGCGCCGCTGGCCAGGCGCGGCCGA
Source organism: Phenylobacterium sp. (assembly GCF_965284355.1). Classification (NCBI taxonomy): domain Bacteria; kingdom Pseudomonadati; phylum Pseudomonadota; class Alphaproteobacteria; order Caulobacterales; family Caulobacteraceae; genus Phenylobacterium; species Phenylobacterium sp. The sequence goes on from NZ_OZ260078.1 coordinate 3,294,682, forward strand.
ACATCCTCTGGCTGGTCAGCGAGGACAACAATCCGTGGCTGGGCTGCTACGGCGAGCCGCTGGCCCGGACGCCCGCCATCGACCGTCTGGCCGCCGAGGGCCTGCTCTATCGCCACGCCTATTCCACCGCCCCGGTGTGCGCGCCCTCGCGGTTCGCGCTGATCACCGGCATGCGCGCCGAGAGTTGCGCGCCGGCTCACCAGATGCGGGCGCGGGCCAGGTTGCCCGCCTTCGCGACGGCCCTGCCGCGGCTCTTGGCCCAGGCCGGCTACTACTGCAGCAACAACGCCAAGACCGACTACAACTGTGACCTCGACCCGGCCGCGACCTGGAGCTCTCAGGGGCTCTCCGCGCACTGGAACGACAGGCCGGCCGGCGCGCCGTTCTTCGCGGTCTTCAACCACGAGACCACCCACGAGTCCCAGCTCTTCAAGCCGACGCCTGGGCCTGTGAAGCCGCAGGACGTCGACGTGCCGGCCTACCTCCCGGACACGCCGGGTGTGCGAACCGATATCGCCAGCTACCACAACCGGATCGCGGTCATGGACGCCCAGATCGGCGCCAGGCTGGCCGAGTTGGAGGCCGCCGGCCTGGCCGAGGACACCATCGTCTTCCACTACGCCGACAACGGCGGCGCACTGCCGCGCACGAAGCGCTTTTGCTACGACGAGGGCCTGCATTGCGGCCTGACCGTGCGGGTTCCGCCGAAATGGGCGCACCTGCTGACCGCGCGGCCGGGTGAGACCATCGACGACCCCGTCACCCTGGTCGATCTGCCGGCCACCGTCCTCATGGCGGCGGGCCAACCGATCCCGGCGCACTTCCAGGGTCGCCCTCTGCCGGGTCTGCGGGGCGGCGCCGGCCGGACCTGGGCGTTCGGCGGCCGTGACCGGATGGACGAGCGCTACGACCTGGTGCGCACCGTCACGGATGGCGCCTTCCGGTACATCCGCAACTACGCGCCGCACCGCCCGTGGGGGCAGCACTACGCCTATCCATGGCAAATGACCGCCTGGCAGGACTGGGAGACTGCGCACGCCGCCGGACGTCTGAACCCGACCCAGGCGCGGTTCTGGAGCGCCAAGCCGGCCGAGGAGCTCTACGACCTGCGGGCTGACCCGGATCAGGTCTCGAACCTGGCCATGCGGGCCGCGCACCGCGCCCGGCTGGCCGCGATGCGACGGCAGCTGGATGCGCACATGCTGTCGATCCGCGACGGCGCCTTCATCCCCGAGGGCTCGTCGCTTGAGGACTATGCCGCCCAGCAGGACGAGGGGCGCTATCCTCTGAGGCGGGCGATGACCCTGGCGGCTCGCTGCATCGCCCGTGACCCCGCGAACGCCGCCGGCTTCATGACAGGGCTCAGCGACGACAGCGAGGTGATCCGTTTTTGGTCGGCGCAGGGGCTCTTGATGCTGGCCAGACGGGCTGCGCCCGCTGCGGCGGCGATGACGGCCCGGCTGAGCGCCGAGAGCTCGCCACAGGTTCGGGTCGCGCTGGCCGAGGCGCTGACCCATGTGGGGCCGCCCGACGCGCCGCTGGCGATGCTGGCCGAACTCAGTGCGCACGAGCATCCCCGGGTGCGCCTGCAGGCGATCAACGCGCTCACCTATGCGCCCGACGCCTCATCGGCTCTGGCCGCCGTGGAGGCCGCGGTGAAGGACAAAGACGGCTACGTGCGCACGGCGGCGCGATATCTGGCCATGGTGCTGCGCGGCGAGTACCGGCCAGATGTGAAGGTCTTCGACTAGCTGGCTGGCCGCGCTCTCGAGTCGGCGCTCGCCAGTACAAGGGAGTTGTCCGGATGTGTGGCGGTGAGAGAGGGATTCGAACCCTCGATAGAGTTTCCCCTATACACGCGTTCCAGGCGTGCGCCTTCAACCACTCGGCCACCTCACCACGCCGCGGCGGGGGGCGGGCCCCCGAGCGGAAGGCGGGCATATACCGTCAGGTGGGCTTTGGGGGCAAGCGGCGGTTCGCCGCTGCCTTGAGTCGAGCCGGGTTGAAGAGGGACTCGGACTCGCGGGCGGCCAGCGCGGCATCCAGGCGGCGGGAGTCGCGGAGCCACGCGGCGAGGCTGGCGCGGGCGTCGGCGCGACCCTCGCGCATGGCCTGCTGTAGGGCGGTCAGGCGGGCGTCGGCGGCGCGCAGGCGGGCGACCTCGGCGGGCAGGGCCTTGTAGCGTTCGTCGATCAGGCCCAGGCGGGCGCGGGCAGCGGCGATCATGAGGATGGCGGTGGGACGGTCGCCCGCGGCGTAGGCCCGGTCGGCGGCGGTCAGCGCGCGGCGGGCATCGGCGAGCAGGCCCGCGGGGCGCAACGGCTCACGGGCGTCGGCCGGGCAGGCCGCGGGCGAGAGGGCGCGGACATAGGCGGCGAGGCCCGCCAGCACGGCGGGCGGCGGCTCGCGGCCGTCGAACTCCTCCACGATCAGGCCGCGGATGAAGGCCGGCAACTGGTCCGGGGCGACCTTGAGCCGGTCGCGGGGGCCCGACAGGTCGGGGATCGGCCGGGGGTCGTGGACGCCGTTGCCCCGATGGCTGGAGAAGAGCGACAGGGTGACGTCGGCGGTGCCGGGCGCGCCGGATGCGCCGGGGAACAGGAACTCGGGGTTGCCGCGGCCCGCGCGGTGGCAGCTCTCGCAGGTGAGGCTCACGCGGGCCGCTTGGCCGCCCAAGAGGAGCGGGGTCCGGAAGGCAGCGCGGCCCACTTCCACCGCCTGCGCGGCGGCGGGGTCTGCGGGAGGCGCCAGGCACTCGGTGGGCTGGGAGGCGAAGCTCGCCACGGGGTCGGCGTCCGGCGTCACCCAGTGCAGGGCCTGAAGCGGCTGGGCGATCTCAGCCGCGGCGATGGACGCCGCCGCGGCGGCCAGCGCCAGACCGGCTAGAGCCCCGGTTCGCCGCCGGCGTCGATCCAACGGCGCAGCTCCTCGGCTTCGGCGCACCCGTAGGCGCAGGACGCGTCCAGTTTCGCCAGCATCTGCCGGGCGCCGGGCATGTCGCCGCGCTCGACCTTGAGCTCGCCGTAGTACTCGGTGGCGCCGCGGTGGTCCGGCGCGATGGCCAGCGCCTGCTTGTAATAGCCCTCGGCCCGGTCGAACTGGCCCTTCTTGCGCCAAGTGTAGCCTTGGTAGGTCAGGATGTCGGGGTGGGGGCCGAAGGCGGCGCGGGCGGCGTCCAGCGAGGCCAGGGCCTCGTCGTAGCGCTTCTCGTTGATCAGGCCGACGGCCTGGACGTAGGCCCGGTCGCCGACGTCGGCCGAGAAGATCAGGCCGCTGTGCTCGAGCGTGGCGCTGTCCCCGGTGGCGCCGGCGGGCGTCATGGCCTTCTCGACGTCGGCCGTCAGGGCCTTCAGCGTGGCGCAGTTCGACGTGCAGCTGGCCGAGCGCGCCTTCAGCCAGTCGAGCTGTTCCTGGGCCTTGGCGTCCTGCAGCTTGGCCAGCGCGAGGCCCAGGCCGCCGCGGACGGTTTCGTCCTCGGGCGCCAGCTTGAAGGCTCTCTCGTAGGCCCGCTTGGCGCCCTTCCAGTTCTCGGCGCCGGCCTGGGCCACGCCCAACAGCTTCCAGCCGTCGAGGCTCTTGGGCGCGGCGTCGGCTACGCGCTGGGCCGAGCGGGCGGCGGCCTTGAAGTCCTTGTCCTGGATGGCCCGGATGGCCTTGGCGTACTCTTCGGCCGGGTCGTAGCGGGGGCCGGTGTCGGAGGGCATGCTGCTCATGCCGCCACCCCCGCCCCCACTGCCGGCGGCTGTCGCCCCGGTGATCGAAGCCCCGGCGATCACGCCGGCCAGAAGCACGATTTTCAGAACGCGCATCGGACATCCTCCTCCCGAGCCTTCGGGCGTATATTCCCACAAACGGCCCGGCGGTTCAGTTAGGCTGATCTCAACATGCAAAACAACGTTCGCACACCTACATACGGGCCGACCCATCCTCCCGGAGGCGCATGATGTTCTTCGCCAAGAAACCCCTCGACCTGCCCACCGCCGACACGGCCCTGCCCGGACGCGCGCACGCGCTGCCGACCGCGGAGACCCATTTCGTCAACGGCCGCCCGCTGAAGGGGCCGTACCCCGAGGGGCTGGAGATCGCCTATTTCGCCATGGGCTGCTTCTGGGGCGTCGAGCGCATCTTCTGGCAGATCCCGGGCGTCTACGTGACCGCCGTCGGCTACCAGCAGGGAATCACGCCGAACGCGACCTACGAGGAAGTCTGCTCGGGGCAGACCGGTCATACCGAGTCGGTGCTGGTGGTCTTCGATCCCAAGGTGGTCAGCTATGGCGACCTCCTGAAGACCTTCTGGGAGAACCACGACCCTACGCAGGGCATGCGTCAGGGCAACGACATCGGCACTCAGTACCGGTCGGGGATCTACGTCACGAACGACGCCCAGGCGGCTGAAGCTGCGGCGTCGCGCGACGCCTATCAGGCTGAGCTGTCGAAGCAGGGCTATGGCCGGATCACGAGCGAGCTGCAGCCGGCCCAGACGTTCTACTTCGCCGAGGACTATCACCAGCAGTACCTGGCCAAGAACCCGAACGGCTACTGCGGGATCGGCGGCACCGGCGTGGTCTGCCCGATCGGCGTGGGCGTCCAGGCGTAAGGCCGAGCTGCGGATCGCGTGATCAGCCGCGAAGAGATCCAGGCGTTCGCGCTGCGGCTTCCGGCGGCGACCATGGTCGTCCAGTGGGGCGGGTCCGACGTCTACAAGGTGGGCGGCAAGGTGTTCGCCGTCGTGGGCTTCGAGAACGGCCTGGCCTTCAAGGTCAGCGAGATCGGCTTCGAGGTGCTGACTTCGGACGGCGGACCCGGCCGCCAGGCGCCCTATTTCGCGAAGGGCGGCTGGGTGGTGGTCGACCTGGACGCCGTGGAGATGGGCGAGGCCTCCGGCTGGCTGGAGGCCGCCCATCAGATCGTGGCGGGCAAGCTCACGAAAAAGGCCCGGGCGGAGCTGGGTCTTTAGCCCCCCTTGATCGCGGCGGGCTACTAAACTAAGTTTAGTGGACTAAGTCCGGAGCGGAATGATGCTGACCGTCAACATTCATGACGCCAAGACGAACCTGTCGAAGCTCATCGACAATGCGGTCAAGGGCGAGAGCTTCATCATCGCGAAGGCCGGCAAGCCGCTGGTGAAAGTGGTCGCGCTCGCGATGGCCGACGCTCCAAAGGCACGGGTTGGCTTTATGAAGGGTCAGATGTCGGTCCCGGCGGACTTCGATGAGTTCGGCCGTGACGAGATCGAAGGCCTCTTCTCGGGACGGTCATGAAGCTCCTGCTGGACACCCACCTCCTCCTTTGGGCGGCGGTGGGATCGGGCCTGTCTCAAGGCGCGGTGGCCCTGATCAGCGACCCCGAGAACGAGCCGTTGTTCAGCGCGGCGAGCATCTGGGAAATCGCCATCAAGGCCAGTCTGGGCCGACCGGATTTCGACCTGGATGCCGGGGTTTTCCGCAGGGCCTTACTTGAGAGCGGCTACGAGGAGCTGGCGATCACGGGGGCGCACGCCGCGGCCGTCGCGGCGCTTCCAGACCTGCACAAGGACCCCTTCGATCGTATCCTGGTGGCTCAGGCCGTCGTGGAAGGCGTCACGCTCCTGACGGCGGATCAGGCGGTGCTGGCGTATCCTGGGCCGATCCAGGCGGCCCCTTAGCGGAGCCCTGCTCCAGCAACAGCCGGAAATCGTGGATCGCCACTGCGGCCGGCGAGCTGCGTTGCCGCCAGATCAGCAGGGTCAGAGCGCCCAGCGTGGCGGCGATGAACGCCCAGGGGCCGAACAGCCAGGCCGCCGCCGCCAGAGCGAAGTAATAGCCGCGGACGCCCGAGTTGAACGATCCCAGCGCCGGATTCAGCATCCGGGCCAGCACGTCGCCATAGGCTTGGCGCTCGGCTTCAGGCAGCGGCTCGGGCGTCGCGCCCATGGCGGCCAGGCAGTAGTTCAGTTGGCGGATCGACCAGATGAAATCGAGCAGGCCGCGGGCCAGCGCCACCAGCACCAGCCCCAGCTGCATCTCGAACAGCAGGCGCGACGACGTGCGCACGATGTCCAGCGCCGAGACCGAGCGGAACGTCGAGTCGCCGCCGAACAGCGCGCCGGCCGCCGCTGCGATCAGCAGCAGGTTGGACGAGGCGAAGAACGAGGCCGAGTTCAGGGCATGGCCCAGCAGCTGGCTGTCCATCAGCCGCACCTCGCGCCCGGTCATGGTGCGCATCCAGGCCGTTCGGATCACGGTCATGTCGGTGTTGAGCAGGCCGCCGCGCCGCTGGCCGAACGCCGCCAGCAGTGGCTGGTAGAACACCCACGCCAGGACGAAGACGGTGAGCGCCAGAGCGTCGTAGGGGTGCACTCAGTCCTCGAGGATCAGGCTGTGCTTGCGGTTGTCGGGCAGGAAGAACACGACGACGAACGACAGCGCCATCAGCGCCGAGACATAGACGAAGAACCCCATCTCGGCCCCGGCCTGCTTGAAGGCAAGGGCGATCGGCTCGGCGGTGCCGCCGAAGGCGGCGGCGGCCAGGCCGTAGGGCAGGGCGACGCCCAGCGCGCGCACATTGGCGGGGAACAGCTCGGCCTTCACCACCGCGCTGACGGCGTTGTAGCCCGACATGAGGAACACCATCACCGACACGAGGGCGAAGGCGATCCACGGGCTGTCCTGGCCCGCGAGCGTGATCATCAGGGGATAGGAGAGCACGGCCCCGCCTCCGAACGCGATCCAGAGCGTCGCCTTGCGCCCCATGTGGTCGCTGATCCAGCCGAAGAACGGCAGCGCCAGGAGGTAGACCACCAGGGCTCCGGCGGTGATCGCCGTGGCCGTCGGCGCAGCGAAGCCGGCCGTCCCGGTGAGGAACTTCGGCATGTAGGTGGTGAACGCATAGAAGGCGAGCGAGCCGCCGGCGGTGAACAGGAAGATGATCAGCGTCTGCCGCGGATAGCGGGTGAACAGCATCATGGTCCGCGCGCGCTCCTCGCCGGCCGCCTGGGCGTTCTCGTAGCTGTGGCTCTCGTCCATCCGGCCGCGGATCCAGAACACCACCACCGCCATCGCCGCCCCGATGAAGAACGGGATGCGCCAGCCCCAGCTCTCGAGGTCGGCCTTGTCCATGGTGGTCTGCATCAGCGCCAGCAGGCCCAAGGCGATCAGCTGGCCCATGACCATCGTCACGAACTGGAAGCTGGACCAGAAGCCGCGACGGCGCTTGCCGGCCATCTCGGAGAGGTAAGTGGCGCTGGCGCCGTACTCGCCGCCCACGGACAGGCCCTGAAGGATGCGTGCGAGCACCAGCAGGATGGGGGCGGCGACCCCGATGGTCTCATAGCCGGGCAGGATGGCGATGATCAGAGAGCCGCCGCACATCAGGCTGACGGCGGCCGTCAGCGCGGTCTTGCGCCCGGCGCGGTCGGCGTAGAGGCCCATGAGCCAGGCGCCCAGGGGCCGGGCGAAGAAGCCCACCGCGAAGACCGCCATGGTCTTGAGGAGCCCGGCCAGTTCGTCCCCGCCCGGGAAGAAGTGGTTCGAGAAATAGACCGCGAAGGCCGAGTAGACGAACCAGTCGTACCACTCGACGAGGTTGCCGGCCGACCCGCCCAGGATCGCCTTGAAACGCTGGCCCGCCGTAACGCCAGGCGCCAAGACGGCCGCCGGAACTTGGGCGTCGGCCCCGGTTTCCGTTGCGGTCATGCATCCTCCCCATCCATCGTGGGCGGGATGCTAGGGGCGTTGTGCGCCTGCGCCTAGAGCGATCGACGGATCAGCGGACCCATCGACCGCGCCGAGCCTGCGGCAGGCAGAGTCAGATCCGACCGAGAAGAACCAGGATGATCACGATGACAAGCACCAGGCCGAGGCCCCCGCTCGGGAAGTAGCCCCAGTTGCGCGAGTGCCCCCACGTGGGCAGCGCGCCCAGCAGCAGCAGGATCAGGATGATGATCAGGATGGTCCCAAGGGACATGCAGGCGCTCCTCCACAGTCCCCCGACCGCGCAAGGCAACGCTCGCGCAGAGGTCGGGTTCCAGACGCATGGAGCCGGCGACCGCTAGTCGGCAACGTCGGCGGTGTGGAGTTTGGCGTCGCGGTCGGTGACCTGCAGGGAATACATCAGACCGATCCAGCCGCCCTTGATGCGGGGCAGGGCGCTGAGGGTCACCACGGTGAGGCCCGCCAGCAGAATCGGGAGGGAGACGTACGCCGGGCTCTCCCAGACGATCGGGAAGATCAACAGCGGCGCGATGATCAGGTGCCCGATCAGCAGGATCGTCAGGTAGGCCGGGCCGTCATCGGCGGGGTAGCGCTGGAGCGGGTGCTCGCAGGCGGCGCAATGCGGCTGGACTTTCAGGTAGCGGCCGTAGAGGCGGCCCTGGCCACAGGCCGGGCAATGGTGCGCCAAGCCGCGTCCGATGGATCGGAACAGGGGGTATGCGATTTCGGCCATGGCGGCCATATGCGCCCGATAGCGGCCGGAAGGAAGGCCGCGTGGCGCTTTGGCCGCAGGCTCAAGCGCTATTTCTTGGCGTTTTCAGCGGCGCCGGTGACGGCGCGGCCGGCGGCCTGGGCGTCGCGGCCGATGCCCGAGACGGTGTTGCACGCGGAAACCAGGAGTGCGGCGGCCGCCGCGGTCAGAACGATCAGCTCGCGCATGGCGAACCTCTTTGGGCGAAACCCATTCTGCGGTGACGCTTAGGTCTTATGCGCCGGCCTATGCCGTCAAGCTTGCGGCGGGATTGCGGCGTCGTGCCGGGACTGCCCGTGGGCGAACGGCGTTCCCATCCGCGGGCGCTTCCCGTGGCGCCGGCGCCTGTTCCAGAGGCGTTGGCTGCTCTTTCGCGGAGAACGCTGTCATCGCGGTGCAACATGGCTTGCGGTATGATTGCTGCAGTGCGAAGAGCCGGCGCGTGGCCCCTGGCCCATCCTGGAGCAGTCTGATGATCGAGTTGCGTACTTTCCCCGGTCTCTTCGTTGGCCGCCGCACTGTGCTCCAGGCCGATGAGGCGCCCCGCGACGGCGAAGGCTCGGCGTTCGCCTGCGGCGCCTGCGGCGAAGAGCTGCTTCGCGCCGACCGCAGCTTCCTGGCCGATGTGGTCGTGAAGTGCCGCTGCGGCGAGTTCAACCAGCTGTAGGCAGGCGTACTGCGCGATCAGCGAGCTGCGTCGCAGACCGCGGCGCCCCAAGGGCGCCGACTTTGCTTTCGCTCGCCCGATTTGACCCACCGGCCGGGCATAGGGTGACGCGCGACGCGGGGTGCGCGAGGTTTGCGCCCCATGAACGTCGCCCTCGGCCAGCTGGTGCTGGCCGTCCACATTATCGTCATCGCCTTCAACGTCGCGGGCCTTGTGGTCATTCCGCTGGGCGCGGCGCGGGGGTGGCGGTTCGTGCGCCTGCGCTGGCTGCGGCTGCTGCACCTGGGGTCGCTGGCGGTCGTCGCGGCGCAGGCGGCGCTGGGCCGGGCCTGCTTCCTCACCGACTGGCAGGCGGCGTTGACCAGCGAAGGCGCGCATGACCCGATGATCATGCGCTGGATCAACGGCGTCATCTACTGGCCGCTGCCGATGTGGGTGTTTTCTGGTCTGTACCTGGCCGTGTTCGCCTACGTGGTGGCGCTGTGGTGGTGGGCGCCACCGGAAGCGCGCATACTCCGCTGAACAATCGCCCTGGGGAGGACGAGATGGCGGCTACGACCCTGCGCCTGACGGCGGCGCTGTTGATGGCCACGGCCCTGGCCGGGGCGGCGGCGGCCGGTGACTACAAGGCTCCGCGCAACGGCTTCGGCCAGCCCGACTTCTCGGGCACCTGGACCAACGCTTCGGTGACCCAGCTGGAGCGTCCGGCCCAGTTCAAGGACCTGGTGATCTCGGAGGCCCAGGCCAGGGCCCTGGAGCAGGGCTATGCGCGGATGCGCTCGTCCGACGCGCGCGACACGGATCCCAACGCCCCCGCGCCCAAGGCGGGCCAGGACGTGGGCGGCTATAACGCCTTCTGGATCGACCCCGGCACACGGGTCGGCGAGATCGCTGGCGAGCGGCGCTCGTCCTGGATCGTCGAGCCGGCCGACGGCAAGCTGCCCTACAGCGCCGAAGGCCGGAAGAAATTCATGGCCGAGGTGACGAAAATCCAGACCAACTTCGACGGCCCCGAGGCGCGGCAGGTGGCCGAGCGCTGCCTGATGGGCTTCGGCTCGACGGCCGGGCCGCCGATGATGAACGTGCTCTACAACAACACCTACCAGATCCAGCAGGCCAAGGATCACGTGGTCATCGTGGTCGAAATGAACCACGACGCCCGGATCATCCGGCTGACCGACAAGACCCGGCCGCCGTCGCATGTCCGGCTCTGGATGGGCGACAGCGTGGGCCATTGGGAGGGCGACACCCTGGTGGTCGAGACCACCCACTTCAACCCGGGCGAACAACTGCGGCCGGGCATCCCGACCACCTTCTTCGTCTCGAAGGACGCCAAGGTGACCGAGCGCTTCACGCGGATCTCGGACACCCAGATCCGGTATGAGTTCACCGTCGACGATCCGTCGGTCTACACGCAGCCCTGGCGGGGCGAGATGCCGCTGAACACGGCCAAGGGTCCGGTCTATGAGTACGCCTGTCACGAGGGGAACTACGCCCTGCCCGGCATCCTGGGCGGCGCGCGCCAGGCCGAGCGGGAAGGCAAGACGCCCGAGAAGGTCGACGTCGGCGAGTAGGGCACAAACGGCTACTCGACTTCAGCGAGTAGTCCTTGCGATAACAATGTCGGGGGGGCGACGAAATGGCCATCCGGCGGCGCATATCGAGCGACACTGCGCTAATTCGATCTGTGGAAATCGCCTACTTCAGATCATTCTATAAGGTTGTATTCCAACCGACGAGGCGCATTAATGTTCTCTTCGGTGAGAATGACACCGGTAAATCAAATGTAATGCGGGCGTTGAATATTTTCTTTAACGGCCTTGTTGGAGATGGATACGAATTTGACTTCGACATAGATCTTTCTACGAAGCGTAGATCCGAGGCGGGCGGCGGCGGCGATGTGCGGAAGTTCGTCTACGTAAAAGTCGTGTTCAGAACGCCAGCAGCGCATCGTGACGCTTTAGGTGAAGAATTCTACGTTAAGAGAACCTGGAGTCAGACAACGGGGGTCGACTTCCGTCAAGAAATGTCTGGGCACATCGACACGCCTGGAAAACAACAGTCTCTGACTAAATTTCCGAGCAAAATTAAATTTAAATACATTCCAGCCGTAAAAGACAGGGACGTATACGAGAAGTTTCTCATAGATACTTACAACGCAATTTCTCAGGCAGACGCGTTCTCGAGTGCATTGGCTGCATTTACCGAAGAGATACGAAACCAGACAGGAGATTTGTCCGAGAGACTTGGTAAGTCTCTTGGCATGACGAGCGCGCTCGCTCCTCCAACTGACCTTGCTGATCTCTTTGGTTCTCTGGACTTTGAGACGCTAATCGCTGGTGGTTCGACAATGTCGCTGCTGCGCCAGCGTGGCGACGGCGTGCAGGCGCGCCACATTCCCGAACTCATGGCGTTCGCAGCCGAGAAGGACACGCGGTCGTTTCACATATGGGGGATCGAAGAGCCTGAGAATTCGCTGAGTATGAATTCAGCCATGAGTGCGGCAAAGCGCCTGCGCGCATTAGCATCTGATCCTAAGGTGCAGGTGTTCATTACAACGCATAGCCCAGCTTTCTATTCTCTCGATGGCGCCGATGTTGCCAAGTTCTTCTTGAGGCGGCAGGGCGAGGAGGTTGCAGTCCTAGACGGCACGTCGTCTGACACGCTCGCACTCATGAACTTCATGGGGGATGATTTTTACTTGCCGCTCGTCGCTGAGGGGCTACGGGAGGCCGAGCAGCGAGCCGCCACGTTAGGCGCATCTGTGGCCGCGCTGGAGAGGCGCATTGTCGAGGCACAACGACCAATTCTTTTCGTAGAGGGACCGAGTGAGGTGGTCATCCTAGAGGAGTTGGCTCGGCTAGCGGGGATGGGTGACCTGTTCGATCTCGTTAGCCTGGATGGAACGAGCCACGCCGAACGGCTTTCCTCGATCACCCAACCTTTGCTAGCCAAGCTATTGGCGGGTCGGCGCGGATTTGTTTTGCTGGACTCCGACAAGGCCGGTCGAGACGCGCTACCCAAAAACGTCGATCGCTCCGCCGTTTCGCAACGATGGATCAAGTCGAGCAACGACATTTACTGGAGGACGCTGCCTCCAACTGCCGAGGCGCGAGCGGCGTTCGCTGCGGCTGGCGTTCAGGACGTGTCCGGGGTCGGGGCAAGCCTGGAGGACTGCTTTCCTGCGGCGACAAAGGTGCGCGCTATGCATGCTCGTGCTCTTGCTCTCGGACAACCAAGAGATTTCATGCGCACGCGGGCTGACTTGTTCGCAGTCGGTGATGCTCTCCAGCACCACGACCACCAATTCTACACTAGACAGATCGAGCAGGGCACAAAGGTCCGCTTCGCCCGCTGGTTGGTTCAGAATGGTCACGCAAACTGCGATACGCTCGCTCGCATCTTAGCCGAAATGAGGGCTTTGTTGTCTTAGTAGGCTAGCCGATGTCGGCGAGGCCGCGGGCCAGGGTCGCCTTGAGGATTTCGTCGGCCAGGGGGTGGTCGTCGGGGACGCCGCGAGACAGCATCAGGCCGCCGACCATCTGGCACAGCAGGACCGTGGCGCGGGCGCGGGCGTCGGGTCCGCCGATCTGATCGGCGAAGCTTTCGATCATGCCTTCGAGACCGTCGGCGAAGACCGCGCGCACGGGCGCGGGCTGGCGCCCCACGTCGCCGGCCAGCGCTGCGGCGGGGCAGCTTTTCCCCGGCGCCTGCCGAGCGGCCCGGGAGAGATAGCCCCTGAGCATCTCGGCCATATCGGCCGCCCTGGCGCGGACGGCGGCCATGTCGTCGAAGGCGCGGCCCAGCGCTTCGGCCGACAGCGCCTCCTTGGTCGGGAAGTGGTTGTAGAAGCCGCCGTGGGTGAAGCCCGCCGCGCGCATCAGGTCGGCCACGGCCACGCCGTCGAAACCCCGCTCGCGGAACAGGCTTGAGGCCGCCTCAACCACCCGCTCGCGGTTCTCCGCCGCCTGTTCCTTGCTGATCCGCATCGGCTCCGTCCGGCTGTTATGCGTACGGCCATCATTATTGCCGTTGACAGGCATCCTGTCCATTATGATGATGATCATCATCAAATTCAGGAAGGGAACGGCGATGCCGCTCTGGAAAATCTATCACCCGGTCGACGCCTTCACGGCCGACGAGAAGCAGCAACTCTCGGAGCGGATCACGGCCCTCTACTCGCGCCTGCCCAAGTTCTATGTTGGCGTGGTGTTCCAGGAGGTCGCCGCCGACTCGTTCTTCGTGGGCGGCCAGCCGGCGACCAACTTCGTACGCATCTGGGTGGACCACATCGCCCGCACGCTGCCGACCGCCGAGGCGCGTACCTGGTGGATCGGCCAGTGCGACGAGGCGTTGGCGCCCTTCGTCCGCGACAAGGGTTTCGACTGGGAGTTCCACATCGACGAGACGTCGTTCGAGCTGTGGTCGATCCAGGGCATACGGCCGCCGATGGCGGGCACCGAGGATGAGAAGCGCTGGATCGCCGAGAACCGGCCAACGCCGCTGACGGGGCGCTGATGTCCACGGATCGGAGGGCGCCGGCCCTCCGGTGACGGTTTGCCGTCGAGGGCTCGCCGCGTTGAGCGTTGTGCCGCCAGACTTCCGCGCGCCCCGCCGCGCCGTCTTCGCCCGGCCTCGGTCATGATCGCCCACGGCTCAGGATTTCCCTGGGCGATGGCAAGTTTTCCATGCGATCTCGGCCGGTCCCGGCGCTGACCCTTCGACTTTGACCGAATCCGTGCCAAATATCGGCAGATCGCGTGAAGTACCTGGAATGCCGATGAAAGCACCTAGTCTATAAAACGATATCCGGATTTCATATTCCGCGATCTGAAGCACGCTTCGCAGGCCGGGCAGTAACTTCGTGATTACACACCGTAGTCCTGGCGAAGTCGGTCGCTCGTACCTATGTGATGGGATAGCGTCGCGCTCGACTTGCGGCGCATTGCGAAGGAGCCTGCGTGACCCAGCATCCCATTCGGTCCGAAGAATACCGCGCCCGCGCCTCCGCGGAGGTTGCGGCCGGGTCCGTGACCCCGTTGGCGCAGGTTCGCGCCAAGCACGAGGAGGCCGCTCGCGTCTGGACCGCCCTCGCCGAGCAGGAAGAGGCCCGCGCGGCGGACCGCGCCGCGCGCTTCGCGAAAGCCACGGCCGCCTGATCTGAGGACGACTTGCTCCCAGCCCAGGAGTCGGAAACCCTGAGGGCCGGGTGGCCAGGGAGGGTTCCGCATGGGTTGGAGAGCCGCGCTGGTGGCCGGCGTCGCCCTGGCCATGGCCGGGATCGCCGCTGCCCACGCCGGGCCGCAGTACGTCCATGCCGGCCGCCTGGTGGACGTGGTCCGCGGAGACGTTCAGTCCGACCGGCTGCTGACGATTGTCGACGGACGTATCGCCGCGATCGGCCCCTGGACAGGCCCGCCCGCCGGCGGTCCCACCCTCGACTGGTCTCGCTACACCGTCCTGCCCGGCCTGATCGACCTGCACACCCATGTGGCGGACGGCTTCGGCCAATCCAACGACCCGGCCGAACCCTTGAAGCACGGACCTGCCGAGACCGCGCTCAAGGGCGCTGAGACGGCGCGCGTCATGCTGCGCTCAGGCTTCACCACCGTGCGGGACGTGGGCGCCTACCGGGGCCTGTCGGACGTCGCCCTGCGCGACGCCATCGCCCGGGGATGGGTCGACGGACCGCGGATCATCGTGGCGGGCGGCTACATCACCACGCCGGGCGGCGGCGGGGCGGTGACGGGCCTCAAGCCGGGCGAGGTCGCGCCGCCGGAGTTCCGCATGGGCGAGGTGCGCGGCCCGGCCCAGGCGCGCGCCGCCGTGCGCCGGCTGATCGGCGGCGGGGCCGATTTCATCAAGATCATCGCCACCGGCGCGGTGCTGGCTGTGGGCAGCGAGCCCGGCGCGCTGGAACTGACCGAGGCCGAGATCAAGGCCGCCTGCGATGAGGCGGGGGCGCTGGGGAGATACTGCATCGCCCACGCCCACGGCGCCGAGGGCGTGAAGGCCGCGATCCGCGCCGGCGCGCGCACCATCGAGCACGCCAGCCTGATCGACGACGAGGGGATCGCGCTGGCCAAGGCGCGCGGCGTCTGGCTCGACATGGACATCTACAACGGCGACTGGATCGAGGAATTCGGCACGAAGGAAGGCTGGCCGGCCGAATACCTGCGCAAGAACCGCGAGACCACCGACGTCCAGCGCGAGGGCTTCCGGAAGGCCGTGGCGGCCGGCGTGAAGCTCAGCTTCGGCACGGATGCCGGGGTCTATCCCTATGGCCTGGGGGCGCGGCAGTTCGCCTACATGGTGCGCTACGGCATGACCCCGGCCCAGGCGATCCGGGCGGCCACTGTGGAGTCGGCCGCGGCGCTGGGGATGGAACGCGACCTGGGCCAGGCCGCGCCGGGCTTCGCCGCCGACCTCGTCGCGGTGGACGGCGATCCGCTGGCCGACGTGCGCGTGCTGGAGCGCGTGGCCGGGGTGTTGAAGGGCGGCCGCCTGGTGGCGCCCTAAGGACCGGCCGTCAGACCTTGCGGACGAACTCGGCCCGCAGGACGAGGCCTTTGATGCTTTCGTGCCGGCAGTCGATCTCCTGCGGATCGCCGGTCAGCCGGATGGACCGGATCACCGTGCCGCGCTTCAGCGTCATGCCCGCGCCCTTGACCGGCAGATCCTTGACCAGGGTGACCTTGTCGCCATCCGCCAGCAGATTGCCGACGGCGTCCCGCACCTCGACCTGCGAGGCGGCCGCGGCCTGGGTAGCGGCCTGGGCCGCGCTGATCCACTCGCCGGTGGCCTCGTCGTAGACGAATTCGTCTTCGGGCATGATCTCAGTCCGCGTCCATCTTCAGGGCGGCGATGAACGCCTCCTGCGGGATCTCGACGTTGCCGTACTGGCGCATGCGCTTCTTGCCGGCCTTCTGCTTGTCGAGCAGCTTGCGCTTGCGGCTGGCGTCGCCGCCGTAGCACTTGGCCGTCACGTCCTTGCGGAGCGCTCGGACGGTCTCCCGGGCGATGATCCGGCCGCCGATGGCCGCCTGGATCGGGATCTGGAACATGTGCGGATTGATGAGCTCCTTCATCTTCTCCACCATGCCGCGGCCTCTCGCCTCGGCGCGGTCGCGGTGGACCAGCATCGAGAGCGCGTCCACGGGCTCGGAGTTGACGAGGATCGACATCTTCACGAGGTCGCCGACCCGGTACTCCTCAATGGAGTAGTCGAAGCTGGCGTAGCCCTTCGAGATCGACTTCAGGCGGTCGTAGAAATCGAAGACCACCTCGTTCAGCGGCAGGTCGTAGACCACCATGGCGCGGCTACCGACGTAGCTGAGCTCGCGCTGCTGGCCGCGACGGTCCTGGCACAGCTTGATGATCGGGCCGAGGTAGTCGTCTGGCGTGAAAATGGTGGCCTTGATCCAGGGCTCGGCGATGTCGGCGATCTTCACCGGGTCGGGCAGATCGGCCGGATTGTGCAGCTCGATCTCGTCGCCGTTGGTCAGCTTGACCTTGTAGACCACCGAAGGCGCCGTCGCGATCAGATCGAGGTCGAACTCGCGGCTAAGGCGCTCCTGGATGATCTCGAGGTGCAGCAGCCCCAGGAACCCGCAGCGGAAGCCGAAGCCCAGGGCGGCGCTGGTCTCCATCTCGTAGGTGAAGGAGGCGTCGTTCAGGCGCAGGCGACCGATCGCGGCCCGCAGGTCTTCGAACTTGGAGGCATCCACCGGGAAGAGGCCGCAGAACACCACCGACTGGACTTCGCGGAAGCCGGGCAGGGGCGTGTCGGCGGGCTTGCGCTCGTCTGTGATGGTGTCGCCGACGGCGGCGTGGGCCACTTCCTTGATCTGGGCGGTGATGAACCCGATCTCGCCCGGGCCCAGTTCCTCGACCTCGGTGCGCTTGGGGCGGAAGTAGCCGATGCGATCGATCAGGTGGGACGAGCCCTGCTGCATCATGCGGATGCGCTGGCCGGCCTTCAGCACGCCGTCGATCACGCGCACCAGCACCACGACGCCGAGGTAGGGGTCGTACCAGGCGTCGACCAGCAGCGCCTTCAGCGGCGCGTCGCGGTCGCCCTTGGGCGGCGGCAGGCGATGGACCACGGCCTCCAGCACATCGTGGATGCCCAGGCCCGACTTGGCTGAGCACTCGACGGCGTCCGAGGCGTCCAGGCCGATGACGTCCTCGATCTGCTGGCGCACCCGGTCGGGCTCGGCGGCCGGCAGGTCGATCTTGTTCAGGACCGGGACGATCTCGTGGTTGTTGTCGATGGCCTGGTAGACGTTGGCCAGCGTCTGGGCTTCGACGCCCTGGCTGGCGTCGACCACGAGGATCGAGCCCTCGCAGGCCGCCAGGCTGCGGCTGACCTCATAGGCGAAGTCCACGTGCCCGGGTGTGTCCATCAGGTTGAGGATGTAGGTCTCGCCGTCGTCGGCCTTGTATTCGAGCCGAACGGTCTGGGCCTTGATGGTGATCCCGCGTTCGCGTTCGATCTCCATGTTGTCGAGCACCTGCTCGGACATCTCGCGGGCCGTCAGCGCGCCGGTCTCCTGGATCAGGCGGTCGGACAGCGTGGACTTGCCGTGGTCGATGTGCGCGACGATCGAGAAGTTGCGGATATGGGACAGAGGCGTGGTCATCTTGCGCGCCCCTCTACCACATTCGCAGGCGCAACAAAGGCGGCCCCTTGTCTCGTGGGTCTGACACGCCCTCGGGTCCGAACGTGGTTAATCCACCGTTAAGGCGGACTCGGCCATCCAGAACGCCTGGGCGGGACATGATTCTGACTTAGCTGGAGGCGAAAGACGCGCCCATGGATCGTCGCAAACTGATTGTTTCGGGCCTGGTGACACTGAGCGCGCCGTCGCTCGCCCCCCGTCTGGCCAAGGCGCAGACCGTGTCGTCGCAGCCGCTGCCGCCGGCCCAGGCGCCGCCGCCTCCGAATTCCACGCCTAGCTATCCGTCGGCCGGTCCGTCAGGCGCGCCCGCGGGCGAGGCCGGCACCTACAGCCAGGACGAGATCGTCCGGAACGTCTCGGACTTCCTGGGCGTGACCGCCGAGGCGGCGGGCGCCGCGGTCGAGCGGCTGTTCGCCAAGAACGGCCGGCCCACGGCCTACATCGCCGGCGAGGAGGGCTCGGGCTCGTTCGTGCTCGGGCTGCGGTACGGCCGTGGCCTGATGTACATGAAGGACAGGACCCCGATGGAGGTCTTCTGGCAGGGCCCGTCGGTCGGCTGGGACTGGGGCGGCAACGCCAGCCGCGTCTTCACCCTCTGCTACAACCTGCATGTGCCCGAAGCGATCTTCCAGCGCTTCCCGGGCGTCGAGGGCACCGCCTACCTCGTGGGCGGCCTGGGCGTGAACTACCAGCGCGCCGAGGATGTCACCCTGGCCCCCATCCGCGCCGGCGTCGGCCTGCGCCTGGGCGCCAACGTGGGCTACCTGGCCTATACCCGGAAGCGGAGCGTCATTCCGTTCTAGCGCTCGCCGGGGACGTCACGACTTCTCGGTCTTGCTGGCCAGCCAATCCATGAGGGCGAGCAGAACTCCGGACACCACGAACACCAGATGGATCCCGACCAGCCACGCCAGGTGGCGGTCGGAGATGTCCTGGCCTTCCGCCAGTTCCATGAACGCCTTCAGCAGCGCGATGGCGCTGATCGCGACGATCGACGCCACCAGCTTCAGCTTGAGGCCGGAAAAATCCACGGTGCCCATCCACCCCGGACGATCCTCATCGTCCCCGGTGTCGATCTTGGACACGAAGTTCTCGTAGCCCGAGAAGATCACGATCAGCAGCAGGTTGCCGGCGAGCGACAGGTCGATGAGGGTCAAGGCCATCAGGATGGCCGCTTCCGGCGACATATCTCCCAGGTGCGAGAGGTCCTTGATCGCCGCCTGGACGAAAACGAAGAACAGCGCGGCCAGCGCGAACACGAGGCCCACGTAGAACGGCGCCATCAGCCAGCGGGCCCGGAAGAGCCAGAGCTCCAGGAAGAGCTCCGCCGACGGTTTGCGTTTCGCCGCGCGGGGGGACGGTTCGAGCTTGTCCATGGGCCTACCTGATCGCGCTTGAGCCGCGTGCGCAAGGCGGACGGCGGCCTGCCCTTGGGAGAGCTTACCGGTCGTCCAGAGACGCCCCGACCCGCTGCGTCTCCGTGTCGAACAGCCCGCGCCCCGGGACGTGGTTGAGCTCCAGGCGGACGCCGTCGGGGTCTTCGAACAGCACGGCGTAGTAGCCGGGCGCCCACGGCTCGTCCTGCGGCGGGTGGACGATCTTCGCCCCGATCGACTGCAGGAACGCGTAGAGCGCGTCTACGTCGGCCTTCTCGCGGGCGCGCCAGCAGTGGTGGTGCAGGCCCACCCGGAACTGCACGAACCGGGCGCCGGCATGCTCGGGATCGGGCCGGCGGATGCCGAAGCCGGTGCGGCCGCCGACGCAGTAGTAGGTGTCGACGCTGTCGGCCACCTCGCGCATGCCCAGGAACGGCAACAGCTGCCGGTAGAAGGCGACCGACCGCTCGAAATCGCCCGCGGTGATGAAGGTATGCGCGACGCCGTTGACTTCCATGGTCGCGATTGGGCCAGCCTGACGCCCGCGGAAGTCAACGGCGCGAAGCGCGTCAGGCCGCGTAGAGGGTGCGTCGGCGGCGGCAGGCGGCGCCCGCCAGGCCGAAGCCCAGGATCATCATCGCCCAGGTCGACGGTTCCGGGACGGCGGCGGTCGACGGAACGGTGCGCAGCTGGAAAGCCGACAGCAGCTGGTAGCGGGTCACGCCCTCTGTCCGGATCGCGTACTCGGTGACGCCGTCGGCGTCGAACTCCACCTTCACCCACTGCGGCATCGTGCGGCCCGGGTAGCTGGGGCCGCCCGCCAGAGCCCCGCCGGCCTGGACCGGCGCCGAGAACACGCCGTTGAGCGAGAAGGCGGTCGCCCAGTTTGCGTCCCACTGCGGCAGGAACAGCTGCATCATGTACTTCCCGGCCGCGAGCGTTCCGAGCTGCAGCTCGACCTGTGTGGGCAGGACGAAGTAGGCCGTCGACGCCACCAGGGTGCGGTACTCCGGATCCCAGTCCGACGAGAACTGTCCGTAGTTGGACAACACGCCGTAGTTCCCCGTGTTCGGGACGCCGAGCCCGGTGTTCTGGAACGTCACGCCGTTGACGGTCGTCGTGGCGCCGAAGGTCCCCGCGTCGAGCAGATCGCCCGTGTTGATCACGTCGCTGCTCTTGCCGGTGCTGTCCACCGGGGCGAACCAGGTGATGGCCGCCGCGGCGGGTCCTGCGCTCAGCAAGGCGCTCGCGGCCAGGCCCGCGAAACCCATGCGAAGCTTCGCCGAAGCCAGTGAAGTTTCCAAAGCACACCCTCCTCGAAACGAGGGGCTCAGGTAGTGCGCTCAGGCCGCGGCCATCAATTGGACTCCGGTCGTATGCGGGTCATACGACCTCGCCGCCTGGCGGGGTTCGACCAGGCGTCGGGCGGCAGGTCGCGAGGCGGACGATCAGCCCCGGAGCTTGGCGCCCACGGCCTTCTCGGCGGCGGCCACGATGCGGCTGGACAAACCCTCGATCTCGCCGTCGGTGAGTGTCCTCTCGCGGGGCTGGACCACGACCTCGATGGCGACGGACTTCTGGCCCTCCGGCACACCGTGCCCCGCGTAGACGTCGAAGACCCGCGCGTCCGCGATCAGCGCCTTGTCGGCGCCCAGGATCGGGCGGACCAGATCGCCGGCCGGCGTGTCGGCGCTCACCAGGAACGCGAAGTCGCGGGTCAGCGGCATCAGCGGCGACAACTCCAGCGCCGCCTTGGTCTTCACGCCCTTCTTCTTGGGCTCGGGGATCGCGTCCAGGCTGAGTTCGAACGCCAGCATCGGGCCCTCGGCGTCGAGCGCCTTCAGGATCCGGGGGTGCAACTCGCCGAACTCGGCGATCACTACCTTCGGGCCCAGCTGCAGGCGCGCCGAGCGGCCGGGGTGCCACCACGCCGCGTTCTGGCCCTGGACTACCTGCAGCTGGGGCGCGCCCAGTTCTTCCAGCAAGGCCAGCAGGTCGGCCTTCAGTGCGAACAGCGGATCGCCGCCCACCTTCGCCCAGTGCTTGGGCGAATGCGGCGCCAGCAGCGCCGTGACCGCCGTCCACTGGTCGGCCGGCTGGTCGCCGCGGAAGTTGGGACCCACCTCGAACAGGGCCGCATCGGCGAAGCCCTTGCGGGCGTTGCGGGCGGCGGCGTCGATCAGATTGCCCAGCGCCGTCGGCCGCATGGTCGACAGGTCGGACGCGATCGGGTTGGTCAGCACCAGCTTGGGGTCGCCGCCGCCGAACATCTCGGCCCACTCCTGGCGCATGAAGCTCCAGGTGATGGCTTCGGCATAGCCGCGAGCGGCCATGGCGCGGCGCGCGTCGCGCATGCGCCGCTGGCGGATCGTCAGCACGCCGCCGGCAGGGCGTGCGATCTCGGGCAGGGGCTCGGCCGGCAGGGCGTCGAAGCCCTCGATGCGGGCCACTTCCTCGACCAGGTCGGCCTTGCCTTCCACGTCGCGGCGCCAGCTGGGCGGGGTCACCGCGTCGCCGTCCACCGCGAAGCCCAGCTTGGTCAGGATGTCGTCGATCCGGGCCGGCGAGACGTTCAGGCCGGACAGCTTCTTCACATAGCCGCGGTCGAACGCGATGGCCTTGGGCGGGGCGGGCGCATGGCCGGCCACGCGCACCTCGGACGGTTCGCCGCCGCAGAGCTGCAGGATCAGCTGGGTCGCGAGCTCCAGACCCGGGACCGGGGACTCGGGATCGACGCCACGGGCGAAGCGGTACTGGGCGTCGGAGTTGATACCCAGGGTGCGGCCCGTCTGGGCGGTGCGGATCGGGTCGAACCAGGCGCATTCCAGGAACACGTCGGTGGTCTCGTCCGAGCAGCCCGACTCCTCGCCGCCGATCACGCCGCCCAGGCAGACCGGGCCCGAGGCGTCGGCGATGACGCAGATCTCGGGGCCGACCGCATAGGTCTTGCCGTCCAGCGCCAGGATGCTTTCGCCCTCGCGGCCCAGGCGGGCCTCGATGACCGGGCCCTGGAGCTTGGCCGCGTCATAGACGTGCGCCGGCCGGCAGCGGTCCTGCGAGACCAGGTTGGTCACGTCGACCAGGGCGTTGATGGGACGCAGGCCCACGCTGACCAGCTTCTGCTGCAGCCAAGCCGGCGAGGGGCCGTTCTTGACGCCCCGGATCAGGCGGCCGGCGAACACCGGGCAGGCGTCGCCGTCGACCCGGATCTCGATGGGGCAGGGGAAGCTTCCCTTCACCGCCGCGGTCGCGTCGGGCTTCAGCGTCCCCAGGCCCGCGGCGGCCAGGTCGCGGGCGATACCGCGCACGCCCAGCCAGTCGGGCCGGTTGGGCGTCACCTCGAAGTCGATGGCGGCCTCCAGGCCGAACGCCTCGACGGCGCTGGCGCCCACGGGCAGATCATCCGAGAGCTCGACGATGCCGTCGGACTCCTCCGAGATCTCCAGCTCCCGCGCCGAGCACAGCATGCCGTTGGAGACCACGCCGCGGACCGGGCGTGCTTCCAGCGTCACGCCCGAGCCCGGCACATAGGCGCCGATCGGGGCGTAGATGGTGGTCAGGCCCGCCCGCGCGTTCGGGGCGCCGCAGACGATCTCCAGACGGCCATCCTTGGTGTCGACCTGGCAGACCCGCAGCTTGTCGGCGTTGGGGTGCTGCACGGCCTCGACGATCTTGGCGACTGTGAACGCGGCCAGCGTCTTGCCGGGGTCTTCCACATGCTCGACCTCGAGGCCGGCCATGGTCATGGCCTCGACCACCGCGCCGACGTCGGCCGTGGTGTCGAGGTGCTCCTTGAGCCAGGAAAGCGTGAACTTCATTGGTCGGCCCCTTCGCCGATGATCTCAACCAGCCGGAAGCGCTCGCAGTAGAGCAGCATGTCCGGCGCGAACCCGCCGTTACGGGTGAAATAGGCGCGGTGGCCGTCGCGCCAGTCCTCGAGGCAGGTGTCGCCTTCGCCCTCGGCCTGGGCGAAGGTCCAGCCGACCTCGTTGAAGCGCAGCTTTTCCAGCGACACGGTCTCGATGACCGCGCGTGGATTGCCCGCGCCGTCCTTGGCGACCATCCGCTTGCCCACATGGGTCAGCTCGCCGTCGCGGGCCGCCCAGCAGGTGGCGGTCTTCGCGCCGGAGAGCACGAAGCCCAGCAGACGATCGGCCATCTCCGGGCTGTCGCCGAACGTGAAGGCCTCAAGCGAGCGCCAGTCCTGCTCGACGAGCGTCATGACAGCCCCGTCGCCGGGTTCGGCGCCTGGAAGGCCGAGAAGCCGTAATGGTCCAGCCAGCGAGTGTCGCCGGCGAACATGTCGCGCAGGTCGGGCATGCCGTACTTCAGCATCCCCAGCCGGTCGACGCCGAAGCCGAAGGCGAAGCCCTGCCACTGGTCGGGATCGAGGCCGCAGTTGCGGAGCACGTTGGGGTGCACCATCCCGCAGCCGACGATCTCCATCCAGTCGCTGCCCTGGCCGATCTTCACGTCGCCGCCCGAGCGGTCGCACTTCACGTCCATCTCGGCGCTGGGCTCGGTGAACGGGAAGTGGTGCGGGCGGAAGCGCGACTCGACCATCGGCGTCTCGAAGTAGCGCGCGATGAACTGGTCCAGCGTCCACTTGAGGTGGCCCATGTGGATGTCGCGGTCGATGACCAGGCCTTCCAGCTGGTGGAACATCGGCGTGTGGGTGGCGTCGGAGTCCGAGCGGTAGGTGCGGCCGGGCACGATGACGCGGATCGGCGGCTCCTGCCCGTTGGCGATCCACGAGGGCAGCTTCTCGTTCAGCCGCTGCATGGTGCGGATCTGCACCGGGCTGGTGTGCGTGCGCAGCACCTTGCGTTCGCCGCGCTCGTCCTCGGGCAGCCAGAAGGTGTCGTGCATCTCCCGCGCCGGGTGCTTGGGCGGGAAGTTGAGCGCCGTGAAGTTGTGGAAGTCGTCCTCGATGTCGGGACCTTCGGCGAGGCTGAAGCCCATGTCGGCGAAGACGGCGATCATCTCGTCCAGCACCTGCATGGTGGGGTGGACGCGGCCGCGGCGTTCGGGCGGCGGGGGCAGCGAAAGGTCGACGCGCTCGGCGGCCAGCTTGGCGTCGAGGGCGGCCGTCTCGAGCGCGGCCTTGCGGGCGGCGATGGCGGCCTGCACCGCGTCGCGCAGGCCGTTGATCTTCGGCCCCTGCTCGCGGCGCTCGTCGGGCGTGAGCTTGCCCAGGGTCTTCAACAGCTCGGAGATCGAGCCGGTCTTGCCCAGCGCTTCCACGCGGATGGCTTCCAGGGCGGCGAGGTCTGCGGCGGCGGCGACGCGCGCCGACAGCTCGGCTTCCATTTGGGTCAGGTCGGTCATGAGGCGGTCTGCTCTAGAGGAGGAGGGTCTTGAGCGGAAGGCAGCAAAAAGCCCTCCGGCGGTTCGGCCGGAGGGCTTCTTGAAAGCGTCAGGATCGAGACGATCCCAGGCCTTAAGCCAGCGCGGCGCGAACCTTGTCGGCGATGGCCTTGAAAGCAACCGGATCGGCGCCGGCGACGTCGGCGAGAACCTTGCGGTCCATTTCGATCCCGGCCTTCTCAAGGCCGTGAATAAACTGCGAGTAGGTGAAGCCCTCGGTCCGGGCCGCGGCGTTGATCCGTTGGATCCACAGCGAGCGGAACATCCGCTTACGGACCTTGCGGTCGCGGTAGGCGTACTGGCCGGCCTTGTCCACGGCCGCCTTGGCGGTGCGGATGGTGTTCTTGCGGCGCCCGTAGAAGCCCTTGGCCTGCTCGAGAACCTTCTTGTGCTTGGCGTGGGCGGTAACGCCCCTTTTCACGCGTGCCATCTGTCAGATTCTCCTAGAGGCCGTACGGGAGCCAAAGCTTGATGATCTTGGTATCAGCTTCGCTCATCACCTTGGTGCCGCGGTTCTGACGGATGTACTTGGCGTTGTGGCTGATCAGGCGGTGGCGCTTGCCGGCGACGCCGGCCTTCAGCTTTCCAGACGCCGTCATCCGAAAGCGCTTCTTCACGCCGGACTTGGTCTTCAGTTTGGGCATTTCACGTCGGGGTCCGAAGATCCCGTCCTCTGGTCGTGTTGATGAACCGCCCTGGCATGCCTTGGGGCCAGGCGGTTCCGAAGGGGCGGGCTAGTAGCGGAACGGGGGCGGGATGGCAAGGGCGACTAGGGCCTGTTGAGATTCAGCGCGAGTGAATGACGGCGGCGGTGAGGTGGATCATGGCTGAGAAGCTGCGGTCGGTCTTGTCGCTGCGCATGGCGATGCGTTTGAACTCCTTGAGCTTGCAGAAGAAGTTTTCGATCAGGTGACGCCATTTGTAGACCTCGGTGTCGATGTCGAGGGGGATGGCGCGGCGAGGATGCTGAGAGATCACGGCCTTGGCGCCGCGCTCATCCAACTCGGCGATGATGGCGTTGCTGTCGAATGCCTTGTCGCCGAGCAAAGCGTCGAACTCGAGGCCCTGGATCAACGGCGCGACGCCCACGGTGTCGAAGCGGTGACCGGGCAGCAGGACGAAACGGACCAGGTTTCCGAGCGCGTCGGTGAGCGCCAGTATTTTGGTGGTCATGCCGCCCTTGGAGCGCCCGATGGCCTGGCTCGAAGTCCCCCTTTTGCGCCCTGCCCGTGGCGATGGACCTTCACGATGGTGGCGTCGACCATGGCGTACTCCATGTCCGGCTCGTCCGAGCAGGCGTCGAAAAGCCGTGTGAAAACATCGGCGTCACGCCAGTCGCGGAAACGCGTGTAGACCGTGTTCCACTTGCCGAACGAGGGCGGAAGATCCCTCCATGGGCTTCCGGTCCGGGCGATCCACAGGACGGCTTCGATGAAGAGCCGGTTGTCCGCGCCGCTACGCCCGGGATCGCTCGGCTTCCCCAGGCAGTGCGGCTCCATCTTCGCCCACTGGGCGTCGGTCAAAACGAATCGTTCCATCCGCAGCTTGAATCACACCACGCCGCCTTCGAGAATCTTGAATCTCAACAGGCCCTAGTACGCAGGAACGCGTTCCAGCCACCGATCCTGGGTCCTCTTAATCCAATCACCGAGTAAATGGATTGCTGCGATGAGGGTGATGAGCGCGGTTAACCAAGGTCCGGCGCCGACCGGTCCCCAGAACACGTAGGCCATGAAGGCTGCGTAGATGGCGACCCAAAGAGCGTTCTGGATGATTTCGCGGATCTGATAGGCCGCCCGCGCTGTCGCGTCGCTAGGCTTGCGCCAAAGCTCTTCTTTCACGCCCCACTTACCGGTCAAGAGGCCAAGCGCGACTGCAGGCATCATTAGCCACATGCCGATCTGGCCGGTGTCCTGGACTTTCAAGAACCACAGCGCCGCGACGCCGAGTAGAGCCTGGAAAAAGCCCAGCGCGCGGCATGCGGGCGTCCGGCTCTGGCGGCGCACGATTTCGGACTGCCCGGAGCCTGTCGGGACATCCAGCACTACATCGCCGTACTGCTCTGGCCGTGTCTTCATTCTCTCCCTGGGGGAGATGCAAACAGCGGCTCGCGGATCAAGTCAAGGTTGCGCGACGCGCTACCACAGCCCTTGCCAAATTTGGGCGGCGCTCCACACGGCACTTTATCTGCGCGTTAACGGCAACGCTTAAGCGCCGGTTTGCCGCGGCGGGCTATTGCGTGCTCACCTGCCGCGGACTGCGGCGTTGGAGACCAGAATGTCGAGCACCTCTTCCGTGGCGTCCGTCACGTCGCAGCCCCCGGTCAGCTTCCGCCCGCCGGTCGACGCCGACAAGGCTCAGGCGATCAAGGCCGCCGACGACAAGGCCAAGGCCGGCGAGGCCTCGGTGAAGGCCAAGGCTGGCCGGGAGCCGGGCAAGGGCCAGGTCCTGGATATCCAGGCCTAGGTCAGGGTCTGTCGTGAGATGCTGGCGCGGTCTTCGCGTCAGCTGTCATCCATCATGATCAGGGCCCGCCGTTCCTTGCGCGGGCCTCGGGTCACTCGGCGACGTCTGCGGGGTGATCTCGCCGCCACGCCTGGGCCCGCCGGCCGGCCGCCAGCGCGATGAGGATCGTCGGTGCGACGACGACGGCGCCCAGAATGTAGGGCGTGTTCACGTGGACGTACTCAAATCCGAGGTTGGCGAACATCGGTCCGATCACGCGGGCCAGCGCCCCCATGGCGTTGTTCAGGCCCAGGATCTGGCCCTGTCGGTGGGGGTCGGCGGTCTCGGAAATGAGGGCGCTGACGTTCGGCCACGCTACGGATTGGCCGACTGCGCTCAAGGTCAGGAGCGCAATGGTCATGGGCCCGTTCACCGACAGCGGCTGCAATGCCATGCAGACCATGGTGACACCCATGCCGATGGCCAGCATGCGGCCCTGGCCGTAGCGCTCTGACAGCGGGCCGGTGACGAAGATCTGGGTGATGGCCGAGGCCACGCCGACCACGGCGAAGGCCCAGCCGATCTCCTGGGGGCCCCAGTTGAAGCGCGCCAGGGTCCAGAGGCCGAACACCGATTCGATGCCGGTGAACGCGAAGCCCACCATGAAGGTCAGCAGCATCAGGGGGCCGATCACCGGGTGGCGCGCGGCCTCGCCGGTGGCGGCCCAGCGGTTGGGCCGGTGGCTGTTGGAGAGGTCGCGCTCGCGGCTCTCGCGTATGATCAGCAGGATAAAGACCGCCGACGCCAGGAAGAAGCTGGCAGATATGAACAGCGGCAGCTGGAAGCCGATCGGCCCCGCGTTGGGACGGGCGAAGACCCCGCCCATGAACGGTCCCACGATCAGGCCCACGTTCCAGCTCGCGCTCATGTAGCTCATGGTCCGGGTGCGCTTCTCGGGCGGCGTCACGTCGGCGATGTAGCCCTGGATGATCGAGCCGTTGCCGCTGAACAGCCCGCCCAGCAGGCGGATCGCGAACGCCGCCATCGCATTCGGCGCGAACGCCAGCGCCAGGTAGCAAAGGCCATTCGCCGCGATGGTCATGATCAGGAGCGGCTTGCGGCCATACTTGTCCGAGAGCCGGCCCCAGAAGGGTTCGCCGAAGAAGGTGCCGATCGAGAAGCCCGAGAAGATCAGGGCGATCTCCATCGGCGAGGCGTCGAACGACTTGGCGTAGAACGGCAGCAACGGGACGATGATCCCGAAGCCCAGCATGTTCAGGAAGATGATGCCGATGAGCGACAACGCGGCCCAAGGCGGCGGCGTCGCCCCTCGCGGCGGGGTGTCGGACATGTGGGCGGTGGTAGGACGCGCCGCCCCCGCGGGCAAGCTCGGACGCCACGTTACGCCAGTTGAGCGGCGGCCGTTGGCGTCAGGCCACAGTCACAAGGGCAGCGTCGGCGGCTACGGGTTCTGCTTCTTCAGCTCGGCGCGGAAGGCGGCTTCCTGGCCGGCGTAGAAGGCTTTGCATCCGGCGGGGTCGACGAAGGCGTCGGCCTTGCCGGCCGCGACGGCCTTCGCCTTGGCGGCCATGCCAAAGAAGCGGCCGTGGGAGCCCAGGAAGACCTCGCAGGGGAGCGCTTTCCAGGTGGCGAAGCTCTTCTCGTAGGCCGCGGTGATGCCCGGGTAGGTCTCAGTCTTGCCCAGCTTGTAGCCCGGCAGGACGCTGGACGAGCAGTGGACTAGGCCCTGGCGCACCTTGCCGGCCACGGTCACCGGGAAGGTCCAGGTGGTGCAGCCCGCGGTGTGGCCGCCGGTGATGTGCGCGGTCAGCGTCCAGCCGCCCAGCGTGACCTTCTCGCCGTCCTGAATCGTCTTGGCGACCGGAACGGGCTCGTACTCGTAGGCCTTGCCCTTCAGGAAGGGGTCGCCCTTGCCGCCCGCCGCGATGATAGGCCCGTCGGCGGCGCTGGCGTAGAGTTTGGCGTTCGGCGCGGCCTTGCGGATCTCGGCGAAGCCCGCGGCGTGATCGAAGTGCTGGTGGGTGTTCAGCAGGATCTTCACCTGCGCCGGGTCGAAGCCCAGGGTGCGGATGTTGGCCACCACCTGTCGGCCCGTGGCCGCCTCGCCGCCGTCCAGGACGATCAGGCCCGCCTTCGTGACGAACAGGAAGGCCGTGAGGTCGGACGAGCCGACGTAGTAGAGGTTGTCGCCGATCTTGAACGGCTTGATGGGCGTGGCCCAGTCGGCCGGCGTCTGCGCGGCGGCGGCGGCGCAGACGAAAACGGCCGCTGCGAAAGCGGCCGTTCCTGAAATTCGGGTCAAAGCCTTCGGCACTAGCGGGGGGCCAGGATCATGATCATCTGGCGGCCTTCCATGCGCGGCTCGTACTCGACCTTGGCGACAGGCTCGAAGTCGGCTTTCACCTTCTGGAGCAGCTTCATGCCAAGTTCCGGGTGGGCCAGTTCGCGACCACGGAAGCGCAGGGTGATCTTCACCTTGTCGCCTTCTTCGAAGAAGCGATGCATCGAACGCGACTTCACTTCGTAGTCGTGGATGTCGATATTCGGCCGGAGCTTGATTTCCTTGAGCTCCACCACCTTCTGCTTCTTCCGCGCCTCGTTCTTCTTCTTCTGTTCCTGGAACTTGAACTTGCCGTAGTCCAGGATCTTGCAGACGGGCGGGTCCGCGTTCGGCACGATCTCGACCAGGTCGAGGCCGGCCTCTTCGGCGGCTTCGATGGCAGCCGAGGTCGGCATCACCCCTTGTTTCTCACCGTGCTGGTCGATGAGCAGAACGCGGGGGACGCGGATATCTTCGTTCATGCGCGGCCCTTCTTTGACGGGCGGCGCTTGCATGGGGCGGCGAATAGGCAGTGCTCCGGACTGTTGAAACGCAAAAAACGCCGGCGCGCGCGAAGCGATCCGGTCGTTGGGCCAGTATATGACGCGCAGGGGCCCTAGTATCAAGGCGCGCGATCAAGGCGTGCGCTAGGTGAGCGGGGCCAAAGAGCCGGCCGCCTGCGCCACCTGGGCCACCGGCAGGTCGGCCAGATTGTCGGCGCGCAGGATCGCGACGCGGCCGCGGGGGGCCGACAGCGCCGGATCCGAAGCCTTGGAGAACAGCACGATCGTGGGCGCGCCCCCGGCGGCGGCCAGATGCAGCGGCCCGGTGTCGTTGCCGACGGCCAGGGCGGCCTTCTGGCCCAGGAGCGCGACGCTGGCGAAGTCGGTGCGGCCGGTGAGGTCGCGCGCGCGGGGCACGCTGCGCTGGATGGCGTGCGCCAGCTCGGTTTCGGCGGGGCCGCCGACCACCACGATGTCCAGGCCCCGGCCGTAAAGGATGCGCGCCAGCTCGGAGTACTTCTCGACCGGCCAGCGCTTGTCCATGCGATGGGCCGAGCCGCCGGGCACGAAGATCGCGTAGGGCCGCGGCTTGTTGGCGCCCGGCACCGGCCGCTCGGGCGGACGCGCCTTGGCGATCCAGGACAGGTCGGGCGGCGGCGCGCTGCCAGGCTCGCTCGGCGCGTCGGGCCAGATGCCGGCGTACTTCAGCTGGTCGGCCTGCCGCTCCAGGGTGTGCATGCCGTTGCGCTGCGGGTTCCTGTGCGGCAGCGAACAGCCGAACGCGATGCCCGACCAGGGCGGCGGGCCGGGCCGCAGCAGCTGGAAGATCCGGTTGGACTGGGCCGAGGTCTGCAGGTCGTAGACCCGCGCGTAGCCGGCCGCCTTGATCCGGCCGCGCAGCGCCATCCACTGCGGGAAGGTCTCGGGGCGCCCGCCGGTGTCGACGGCGTTGAAGTAGGGGCAGATCTTCCCCAGCGCCTCGAAGGGCGGGGTGGTGAGCAGGGTGATGTGGGCCTTGGGATGGGCCTTGCGGATCTGCTTCATCGCCGCCAGCGCCAGGACGAAGTCGCCCAGGGCCGACAGCTTGATCACCAGGATGCGCTCGACGTTGCGTGTCATCCGCGGCGCGCCTCCAGCACCCGCTCGTACGCGGCGAGGGTCTGGGCGCACATGGCGTCGGCAGAGTAGAGCTGGCGGGCGCGGTTGCGGCCGATCTCGCCCATTTCCTTGCGCCGGGTAGGCCCGAGGTCGATGGCGCGCCCGAGGGCGGCGGCCCAGGCCTCGGCGTCCTCGACCGGCGCCAGCCAGCCGGTCGTGCCGTCGACGATCGTCTCGGTGACGCCCCCGTGGTTCGAGGCGATCACGGTGCGGCCCATGGCCTGCGGCTCGACGGCGGCGCGCCCGAAGGATTCCGGCACGTTGGTCGGCAGGATGGCCAGGTCGGCCAGCAGGTAGGCGGCCGGCATGTCGTCGCAGTGCCCGACGATCTTGATGGCGCCCGACAGGCCGGCTGCCTCGATGGCGGCCTGCACCTCGGCGGCGTAGCCCGTGCGGCCCTGGTCGTCGCCGGCGAAGAGGATCAGGAAGTCGTCGCGCCCGGCGGCGGCCATGCGGCGGGCGGCCTCGACGATCATCAGGTGGCCCTTGATGCGGGTCAGCCGCCCGGCGAGCAGGATGCGCGTGCGGCGGTCGTCGGCCGCGATCCCCCAGGCGGCGCGCAGGGCGTCGACGCGCGCGGGCGTCACGAACGCGGGGTCGAAGCGGCCCAGGTCGACGCCACGCGGGATGGTGACCAGCTTGCCGGGGTCGATCCCGTGCTCAGTCAGGACGTGGTCGCGGGTGTAGTCCGAGTTGGCGATGACCAGGTCGCCGCGGGTCATGATCGCGTTGTACCAGCGCTTGAGCCCGGACTGGGCCTTGTAGACGCCGTGATAGGTGGCGACGAAGGGCGTGCCGGTCGCGTGCGCCGCCCACAGCGCCGAGAACGCCGGGGCCCGGCTGCGGGCGTGGACGATCGACACCTTCTCCTGGCGGATCAGGCTGACCAGGCGCGCCGCGTTGCCCAGCATCGTCAGGGGGTTCTTGGTCTGCACCGGCATCTGGGCCAGTCGGCCGCCGTCGGCCTCCAGCCTGGCTGTCATGCGCCCGCCACGCGTGGCCACCAGCGCGGTCCCCCCGGCGCGGACGACGGCTTGCGCGACGTCGATCGTGCTCTGCTCAGCCCCGCCCGTCTCCAGCTCGGGGATCACCTGCAGCAGCGTGAAATCGGGGGGTAAGGGCACGGCGCTTTGCTTAGACTGTTTCGCAGGCGCACAGAACACCGGCGAGTTGGGGTGACGGATGGAATCGAGCGGAGTCCTCGAACGTTCAGATGGCGAGCGTGTGGCGTGGATGAAGGTTGCCGGCGACGGGCCGACCGTCGTCTGGCTGGGCGGGTTCATGTCGGACATGACCGGGACCAAGGCCCAGGCGCTGGCCGACTGGGCGATCGCCAACCGGCGCGCCTACGTGCGCTTCGACTACTTCGGCCACGGCGCCTCCACCGGCGACTTCGTGGCGGGCACGATCAGCCGCTGGCGGCGCGACGCCCTGGCGGTGATCGCCGAGCTGACGCAGGGCGAGCTGGTGCTGGTGGGCTCGTCGATGGGCGGCTGGATCGCCTGCCTGGCGGCGATGGTCGTTCCCGAACGGATCGCCGGCATGGTGCTGGTGGCGCCTGCGCCCGACTTCACCGAGAAGCTGATGACGCCCGAGATCCCGCCCGAGGGCCACGCGGCGCTGGCGGCCGACGGCGTCTGGCTGCGGCCCAGCGAGTACGGCGACCCCTATCCGATCAGCCGCGGCCTGCTGGAGGACGGCGCCCGGTGGTCGATCCTGGGCGGCGAGCCGATCCCGCTGACCATGCCGATCCGCATCCTGCAGGGCGGCGAAGACCCTGACGTCCCGTGGCGCCACGCGCTGGAGCTGGCCCAGGGTCTGAAGGGGACGGATGTGGTGTTCTCGCTGATCAAGGACGGCGACCACCGGCTGTCACGGCCGCAGGACATCGCCCGGCTGATCGCGGCGGTGGAGGAGGTCGGGTAGACCTGCGCTCGCGCCTCATCCGGACCTGCCGAAAGCGGCGCTCGAATCCGCCTTCTTCAACACAATCGACCCTGTGCGGACCTTACTGGCCGCCCTCGATAGGTCGGCTCAGCTAACGGGATAACGGTCCAACGTAAGCGTTTTTCTCACACCACTGCGGTCCGGGTGATCCTTGCTTACGTCGGCACTTCGCAGGCGCAGCCCGCGCCGCAATGTGCCGCTGTGGCTCAACCGTGTTGTGTACACCTATAGACGCATGCTTCCCGTCTGAGGAGAATCCGCCCCCCCCCCCCCTCGTTGTGTGCCATTTTGCAGAACGGACCTAATACGGGAACTGGATTGTGGGGAAAGCCATGAAGAAGACTCTGATTGCTGCTGCGGTGGCTGCCGCGTTCGCGACGTCGGCCCAAGCCGCGGCTGTCATCTCTGGAGATGCCGCGCCGGCGTCCTACGAGATGCGCGGTGAGGCTCGCAACGGCCGGACCGGCTTCGAGGGCATCCTGCGGACGCAAACCACGAGCCCCAACATGAATCCGGGCGGCGCGCCGGTCTGGTCGTACGGTTCCGACTACAACTTCGCACTGACCTACGACAGCACCACGGGTACGACGACCTGGGGCATCGACTTCAACCGGGACAACGATTTCGCCGACAGCCAGGAACTGGTTTCGGTGGTCGACGCGGCGCTCGTGGGCTTCGGGTTCAACTACGTGAACCTCTTCATCCAGGGTAACGCGCTGAGCTCGGTGAACGTCAGCAATTTCACCCTGAACGGGACCAGCTTCGGCCCGTTCAGCGTCGGCAACGCGGCCTTGAACACGCTGTTCGAAGACACCGGCGGCACGTTCGCCAACATCAATGCGACCGGGACCTTCAGCTTCAGCGCCAACGGCAACACCGACGAGCGCCCCAGGCTCTGGGTCCAAGTGGGCGGCAAGAGTGAAGTGGGCGCTGTCCCGGAGCCCGCGACCTGGGCCATGATGATCATGGGCTTCGGTCTGACCGGGTCCTTGATCCGCCGTCGGCAGTTCGCCCCGACGGCTGCTTAACTGACGCAGTCAAGATCAAGGCGGGCCCTTTGCGGCCCGCCTTTTTCGTGGGGCTCTGTAATGGGAAACGCCTCAGCGCTCGTGAGCGTCGATTGTGACCCGACCTACACGCTCATTGAGCGGCTCCTGAACGGTGAAGTGCTCAGGGAACAGTTCCCCGCGCATGATGATGACGACGCGATTGATCGCGTCGTGGGCGTGATCGACGGAGGCCGCGCGGAGCTTTGGCATGGGCCCGTTCTGATTTGGGCCTG
Source organism: Phenylobacterium sp. (assembly GCF_965284355.1). Classification (NCBI taxonomy): domain Bacteria; kingdom Pseudomonadati; phylum Pseudomonadota; class Alphaproteobacteria; order Caulobacterales; family Caulobacteraceae; genus Phenylobacterium; species Phenylobacterium sp. The sequence goes on from NZ_OZ260078.1 coordinate 3,328,891, forward strand.
GGAGCCCGTGTTGGAAGCTGCGGACGCCTGACGTCCTACGACACGCGATACAAGCTGTCGGGTGGATGATCGCCAGAACGGACCACGGCTAGCGCAGCAGGCCCTAGGTCCGCTCTCCACCGAGGCTGTGTGGAAACGGCGAAGCACCGTAGGCTCCTGAGGACTGGCTTCGGGGGGCGCGATGAAGCGCTTCGTGGAGGGTGCGGACCGGCGTCAGGGCACGCTGCTCCCGGAGTTTCTTGAGGACTACGTTCGCCGGGTCTGCTCACGGCTCTCCTCACTGAGGGTCCGATTTCCGCGGCATGGAATGGCCCCGTTCAACCCTTAGCGGACGTCGACCCCTTGCACCCCCAGATCGTCATCCCCGGCGGAGCGCTCGTGAGAGCGCGGAGACCCGGGACCCAGCCGCACCACCGGCGACGCGGCTAGGGTCGTTGCAGCCACGACAGCGGTCCCTCGGGAACCTCGAACCCTTCGTCGGAAAGATCCCGCCAGTCGGGGTTCTGGGCCTCGATCAGCTCCCAGCTTCCAGTCGCGTCGCCAGCGCTTGATCTGCTTCTCCCGTCGGATGGCCTCGAGCATGACGGCATGGGTCTGGTACCAGACGAGGGTCTTGCCGCCGTAGGTCTTGGAGAAGCCTTCGAACGTCCCGTGCTTGTGCCGGCGGACGCGGGCGACAAGGGTGCTGGTCACGCCGGTGTAGAGCGTCCCGTTCCGGCCGCTCGCCAGGATGTAGACGGCGATGAAGGCGTCTTCTCCGACCATGGCGCCACGCTAGGCTACGATGGCGATTGGGTCATCGGTCGTGGCGCAGCGCGGCGCTTGCGTCTGCTGGGTCCCGGGTCTCCGCGCTCTCACGAGCGCTCCGCCCGGGATGACGGAGGTGGGGGAGGTAAGGTACCCAACCCACTCGGGCAGGTCCGCTTCTAGGCAGATCGGCGAACGTCCGATTTGTGACGCTGGGCCGAAGGCCGCACTCGGCCCTCAGCGGACCTTGCGCGTCACAAACCAAATCGCGAACCACGCGAGCACGAACAGGCCTGCCCCGGCTGACGCCATTTGGAGCAACACCGGCGCGTCTTGCTGACGCTGCCCTAGGAGGTTCGAGTGAGCCAGAGCGGCAAAGCCGCCGCAGAACAGCGCGAAGACTGCCGCGAACCACTTCGCCCTCACTACGGCGCGGAGATGTGGGTCCTGCCTATCCATGATGCGAGCCTAGCTTGCGCAACTTGCCTTTCCCACCCTAGCAGGGCGGCTAGCTGAACCGTGATGACGGGGTCTAGACCGCGCGCTCTGCGGCCAGGATCGCTGCCAGCCCCTCACGGTAGGTGCGATAGGCCGGCCGCCAGCCCAGTTCGGCCTTGGCGCGGGCGTTCGAGACGCGCTTGCTCTCGCCGTAGAAGCGCATGGCGGCGGCCGAGAGGTTGGCGTCGGCGAGGGGGACCTCCGGCGGGACGTCCATCCCCAGCAGCCGCGCAGCGTAGGCGATGACGTCGCTGTTGGGCGCGGGCTCGTCGTCGCAGAGATTGTAGATGCCGCCCGCCCGGGGACGGGCGATCGAGGCTTCGAGGCCGGCCGCGAGGTCATCGACGTGGATGCGCGAGAACACCTGGCCGGGCGCGGCGATGCGGCGGGCGCGGCCCTCGCGCAGGCGGTCGAAGGCCGAGCGGCCGGGGCCGTAGATGCCGGGCAGGCGGAAGATCGTGACGGTGAGGCCCATGCCGCGGCCCACGTCCAGCCAGTCACGCTCGGCGCCAACCCGGCGCGCGCCCTCCACCGACTGGGCGGCCAGCCGGCTGTCCTCGGTCACCCAGCCGCCGTGGCGGTCGCCATAGACCCCGGTGGTCGAGAGGTAGCCGGCCCAGTCCGGGAAGGCGTTCGCCTCGGCCATCGGGCCCACGAGGTTGTTGAGCGCGGGGCACCCTTGCGAGCCGGGCGGCGCCGTGGCGAGCAGCGCCCGGGCCTCGCCCAGCGCATCGGTGATGGCGTCGCGGTCGCCGAGGTCGACGGGCGTGTGGCCGTCGGCGGCGATCTGGGCGGCGGTCGCGTCGTTGCGGTAGGTGGCGCTGACCGTCCAGCCCTTGGCCGCCAGCCTGCGCGCCAGCGCCTGGCCGGAGAAGCCGTAGCCGAAGAGGAAGAGGTTGCTCACGCCTGTTGTTTAGCGCGCCGCGCGCCCGCCATCACCCTGAAGAAGCGCCTCGGCAATCCTCAGTCGGCGGTATCCGCGCGAAGCGCCGTCTTCTGAACCACGAACCACACGAACCACACGAACGCCAACGGGCTACCTCGGAGTGCGCCGCTGCGTGTTCGCGTGGTTCGTGTGGTTCGTGGTTGAATAGGACAGCGCCTGCGGCGCGCAGGGGCTCACCGGTAGGCCCCCTCTCGTGTCCTTCCGCGTTTGCCGTGGTTCAATGTGGGTAAGGGTCTGTTCGGGGGTGTCGGCATGCGTCTTGTGGTTCTGGCGGGCGCGTTCGCGCTGGCTGCGTCGGCCGTTCAGGCCCAGCCGGCCGGGCTTGACGCGCTGTTCGCACGATACACGAACGAGACTCCCGGGTGCGCGCTGGGCGTCCAGGAGAACGGCAAGGCGCCGACGCTGCGCGGCTACGGCTCGGCCGACCTGGAGCATGGCGTCGCCATCACGCCCGATACGGTGTTCGAGGCCGGCTCGGTCTCGAAGCAGTTCACCGCCGCGGCCATCCTGCTGCTGGTCGAGGACGGCAAGATCGCGCTGAGCGACGACATCCGGAAATACCTTCCGGAGATGCCCGACTACGGCAAGCCGATCACCATCGACATGCTCTTGTCCCACACCAGCGGCCTGCGCGACTGGGGCTCGGTGATGGAGCTGGCGGGCTGGCCGCGAACCAGCCGCATCTACACGCCGGTCGAGGTGCTGCAGATCACGGCGCGGCAGAAGGCGCTGAACTACGCGCCGGGCGAGGCCTATTCCTACACCAACACCGGCTACAACCTGGCCGCCTGGATCGTCCTGCGGGTCTCGGGCTACAGCCTGGCCGACTTCACCAAGCTCAGGATCTTCGAGCCGCTGGGCATGGGCCACACCTCGTGGCGCGACAACTTCCGGCGCGTCGTGCCGGGCCGCGCCATCGCCTATGGCGGCGGACCGGGCGGCGGCTTTTTCCAGGACATGCCGTTCGAGAACACCTACGGCCACGGCGGCCTGCTGACGACGGTGGGCGACCTGCTGATCTGGAACGACGCCCTGACCCAGGGGCGGCTAGGCAAGACGGTCAGCGCGAAAATGCAGGAGCAGGCCGTGCTGACCGGTGGGCGCAGGATCGCCTATGGCCGGGGCCTGGTGACCCAGTCGTTCAAGGGCCAGACCGAGATCGCCCACTCGGGCGCCACGGCCGGCTACCGCGCCTGGCTGGCGCGCTTCCCGGCCCAGGGGCTGTCGGTGGCGCTGCTGTGCAATGCGGCGGCGGTGAACCCGACGCAGGCCGGCCGCAAGGTGGCCGAGCTCTACCTGCCCGCGGGTCCCGCGGCCCCGGCGTCCGCGGCCCAGCCCGCCGACGAGCTCGCGAGCCTGCCCGGCGTCTATGTTGACGAGCGCGCGGGCGGCGTCCTGCGGGTGGCGGGCGAGAACGGCGCGCTCAGCGTGCGGGGCGGCGGGACGCTGACGCCGATGGGCAAGGGCCGCTATCGCGCCGCCGAGATGGACTGGACGTTCGGACCCGGCCGCCTGGAGCGTCGGCAGAACGACGGCGAAGCTGTGATCTATCGCCGCGTGGAGCCGGTGACGCCCACCGAGGCCGAGCTGGCGGAACTCGCGGGCGCCTATTCCAGCCTCGAGGCCGGATCGGTGCTGCTGGCCGGGGTCCGCGGCGGCGCGCTGGTGATCACGCCCGCCGACCGCCCCAGCGCGCCTGTGACCGCGCGGCCGCTCTACAAGGACGCTTTCCAGGGCGAAGGGACCCTGATCCGGGTGGTCCGGGACGAGGCCGGCAAGCCCGTGGGCCTCAAGTTCACCGAGGGCCGAGTCTACGCGCTGGAGTTCCGCCGCGTGCCGGGGTCCTGAGCTTTCCCTCCCTTAATGGGGAGGGTGGCGAGCGAAGCGAGACGGGTGGGGAAGGGTGGGCCGGAGTGCTGCGGTCGGTGAGGATCGTGACTTCCCCACCCTGCTCGCCTGCGGCGAGCTGTCCCTCCCCATTAGGGGAGGGATGCTCGCAACCTTGGCGGCTCGTCCTATATTGGGCCCCATGCCTGACACCCCTATTCCCGACGACGTCGTCGGCGCGTTCCAGATCGAGGGCGAGCCCGTGCGCGGCCGCATCGCGCGGCTGGGCCCTTCCATCGACGCGATCCTTCGCGGTCACGACTATCCCGAGCCGGTCGCCAACCTGCTGGGCGAGGCCTGCGCGCTGGCCGCGCTGGTCGGCTCCAACCTGAAGTTCGACGGCCGCCTGATCGTCGAGGCCCGGGGCTCGGGCCCTGTGCGCTATGTGGTGGCCGACTACGACACCTCGGGCGGCCTGCGCGGCTATTGCCGGTTCGACGCCGACGAGGTGGCGGCGATCTCGGGCGGATTCCAGCGGCCGGGGGCCAAGACCCTGCTGGGCGACGGCGTCTTCATGATGACCGTCGACCAGGGCCCGGACATGGACCGCTACCAGGGCATGACCGACATCCAGGGCGAGACCCTGGCCCTGTGCGCCGAGCAGTACTTCGCCCAGTCGGAACAGACGCCCACCCGCGTGCGCCTGGCGGTGGGCCAGTCGGGCGGCGGCGCGCGGGCGGGGGGCTTCCTCATCCAGTACATCGCCGCCGACGACGCCCGCGGCGAGACGATCGAGGCCTGGAACCGCACGCAGGCGTTCTTCGAGACCCTGGGCGAGGACGAACTGGTCGATGCCGAGCTGTCGTCCAACGGCCTCTTGTTCCGCCTCTTCCACGAGGACGGCGTGCGCGTGTTCGAATCGCAGCCGCTGCGGGCCTTCTGCCGCTGCAGCGAGGAGCGGATCGTCACCGTGCTGAAGTCGTTCGACCAGGCCGAGCGCGAGGACATGATCGAGGCCGACGGCAAGATCCACGTCACCTGCGAGTTCTGCAGCCGCGTGTACGCCCTGGCGCCCGAGGCGCTGGAGACCGCCTGACCAAACTCCAGAACGTCATGGCCGGGCCTGTCCCGGCCATGACGAGCTTGGGGAAGGGATCACGGTTCCCGGGTCGGGGAAATCTCCAGCAGCGCCCGCAGGCCTTCGGCGAAGCGAACGACCGCCTCCTCGCCCCCCAGGGCGGCGGTGATCTCGGCGTTCATGGCGTCGAGGCTCACGCGGAAGACCTCCAGCGCCGTCGTGCCGGCTGCGGTCAGCGACACGGTCCAGGCCCGGCCGTCCGTGGCGCTGGGGGCGCGGTCGACCAGGCCGGCCTCCATCAGCCGCCCGACCATCGCCGTCACCGCGCTCTCGTTCAGCTTCAACTGCTCGGCCACCCGGCGCTGGGTGGCGCCGCCCTCGCGCTGGATCACGAACATCACGGCCGCTTGCGCGGCGCTGACCCCGGCCACGCCCTGGCTGTCGCGGTCGGCGCGGGTCTTCAGCCGGTGCGCGGCGGTCTGCAGCAGGTGATAGAGCCGCTCGCGGCCGGCAGGATCCATGGGCGCAACGCTAGCCCGCGTTGACACGGCGGCTCAACGGCCGCATTTACTTCACATGTGAAGTTAATGGGAGTGACCGCCATGGGCGCCATCGACGTCTGGGCCCAGCAGCCCAACGCCCTGTTCCAGTCCCAGCCGTGGCTGGCGACGCTCAACCGCTGGACCGGCAAGACCGGCGACGAGCCGCTGGTCACCACGGCGCGCACGCTGGCGGCCATGGACGACGGCGGGGTGGACATCACGATCCTCTCGGCCTGGTGCGGCCCGCGCGGCTGGCTGATCACCAACGAGGAGGTGGCCGCCGCCTGCGCCGAGGCCCCCGACCGGCTGCGGGGCCTGATCTCGGTGGACCTGAACGACCCTATGAGCTGCGTGCGCACCATCCGCGAGCAGGCGCGAAATCCGGCCTTCGTGGGCGTGCGCGTCGTGCCATGGCTCTGGGACCTGCCGCCGAACGACCGGCGCTACTATCCGGTCTATGTGGCGTGCGTGGAAGCGGGGCTGCCGTTCTGCACCCAGATCGGCCACACCGGCCCGCTGTGCCGCTCGGAGCCCGGCCGGCCGATCCCCTATCTCGACGACGTGCTGCTGGACTTTCCGGAGCTGAAGGTCGTGGGCGGCCACGTGGGCTATCCGTGGATGGACGAGGTGTTCTCGCTGGCCCGGAAGTACCCCAACTTCTACGTCGACACCTCGGCCTACACCGTCAAGCGCCTGCCGCCGGTGCTGGTGGAGTTCATGAGGGGGCAGGGCGCCGGCCGCGTCCTCTTCGGCACCAACTGGCCGATGATCTCGCCCAAGCACGCGCTGGCCGGGCTGGACGACCTGGGCCTCGACGACCGCGCCCGCCAGCTGTTCCTGGAGGGCGCGGCGCGGCAGGTGTTCGGGCTGGCGGCCTAAGCCGCGTCCAGCGCCCGGCTGACGTCGCGGATCAGGTCGTTCACGCCTTCCAGGCCCACGCTCATCCGCACCCAGCCCTCGGTGAGGCCGATCTCCAGCCGTTCGGCCTCGGGCATCGAGCGGTGGGTGGTGGTGCAGGGATGGGTGGCCATCGACTTGGCGTCGCCCAGGTTGTTCGAGATGTCGACGATCTGCAGGGCGTCCAGGAACCGCCAGGCGGCTTCGCGGCTGCCCAGGTCGAAGGCCACGACGTTGCCGCCGCCGGTCATCTGATTGGCGATGATCGCGGCCTGCGGGTGGTCGGGGCGGCCGGGGTAGATGGTCCTCAGCGCCTTGGAATGGGCCGCGATGGCGTCGGCGACCTTGGCGCAGGTCTCGGTCTGCCGGCGCACGCGCAGCTCCAGCGTCTCCAGGCCCTTGAGCAGCACCCACGAATTGAACGGCGAGAGCGCCGGGCCCGTGTGGCGGTGCATGTCCTTGTAGGCCTCGGTGAGCAGGTCGGCGGCGCCCAGGATCGCCCCGCCCAGCACCCGGCCCTGGCCGTCGATGTGCTTGGTGGCCGAATAGACGACGACGTCCGCGCCCAGCGCCAGCGGCTTCTGGAAGATCGGGGTGGCGAAGACGTTGTCGACCACCAGCTTCGCGCCGGCCGCATGCGCGATGTCGGCCACCGCGCCGATGGCGGTGACCTCGAGCAGCGGGTTGGCGGGGCTCTCCACCAGGAAGGCCTTGGTGTTGGGCCGCACGGCGTTTTTCCAGGCGTCGAGGTCGGTGGCGTCGACGTATGTGGTCTCGACGCCGAAGCGGGGCAGCAGCTCCGACACGATCCAGCGACACGAGCCGAACAGGGCGCGGCCCGCCACCAGGTGGTCGCCGGCGCGCAGCAGGCCCATCAGGGACAGCTGGATCGCCGACATGCCCGAGGCGGTGGCCTTGCAGGCCTCAGCGCCCTCGATCAGGGCCAGCCGGTCCTCGAACATCTGGGTCGTGGGGTTGCCGAAGCGCTGGTAGATGAAGCCTGGCGCATTGCCGGCGAACCGGGCGTCGGCCGCCGCGGCGCTCTCGTAGGCGAAGCTCTGGTTCAGGAAGAGGGCTTCCGAGATCTCGCCGTGCTCGGTCCGCATGAGGCCGCCGCGCACCGCTCGGGTCTCGATATCCCAATCGCGCGGGTCTTCCGCCATGACGGCCTCCAATAGAAAAACTGCGGGCCTTGAACGCCCTGGCGCCCCGCCGCGTCAAGGTCCGCTTTTGGCGCAGCGGCCGCAGAAAAGGGCGAACCACGAAATACACGAAATACACGAAAGGACGTGCCGCCCCCTCAGGTCGCGTCGCGGCGCCGTCCGTTGGAGAACCACGGAAAGCACGGAAGGGCGCGGAAGCGCGGCGTCGCTATCCGTGTTTTCGGTTTCCTTCCGTGGTCCTCTCAAGCTGCGAAGTGATCGCCGGCTTCGCGGGCAGGGGATCTCCGGTCCTTTCGTGTATTTCGTGTATTTCGTGGTTCCCCTCTCTTGGCCTTGCGCGCCCGCCGTTCTGCGCTAAGGCTTCGCCGCCCATGAGCGACTTTCACGTCCCGGGCATCCTGCCCTGCCAGTCCATTGAAGCCCTGATTGCCACCGGCGCGATCACGTCGGCGACGCCGTTCGACGCCGACCAGGTGCAGCCGGCCAGCCTCGACCTGCGCCTGGCCGGGCGGGCGTGGCGGGTGCGGGCCTCATTCCTGCCGCGCCACGGCAAGGTGCGCGACCGCATCCGCGAAGTGGCGATGCACGAGCTGGACCTCACCAAGGGCGCGGTGCTGGAGCGGGGCTGCGTCTACATCGCCGAGCTGCAGGAGGCGGTGAAGCTGCCCAAGGGCGTCTCGGCGCGCGCCAACCCCAAGAGCTCCACCGGACGCGTCGACGTGTTCGTGCGCGTGATCACCGACTATGGCCATGCCTTCGACGACGTGGACGAGGGCTACGACGGGCCGCTCTACATGGAGATCGCGCCGCAGACCTTCTCGGTGCTGGTGCGGTCGGGCACGCGGCTGAACCAGCTGCGGCTGAAGGCGGGCGTGCCCGAGCGGCTGCGCATCGAGAGCGTCGGCGTGGACCTGACGGGCGAGGTCGCCGGGTTCCGCGGCCGCCGCCACGCCGGCGTCGTCGACCTGGATCACGAGGACGGCCACGACCCGCGCGACTTCTGGGAGCCGCTGATCCCGCGGAACGGCCAACTGCTGCTGGACCCGGGCGAGTTCTACATCCTGGCGTCGAAGGGCGCGGTGGAGATCCCGGTGATGGAGGCGGCGGAAATGACGCCGATCGATCCGTCCGTGGGCGAGTTCCGCGTCCACTACGCCGGCTTCTTCGATCCCGGCTTCGGCACCGACGAGGCGCACGGCAAGGGCTCAAAGGGCGTTCTCGAAGTCCGCAGCCACGAGACCCCGTTCATTCTGGAAGACGGCCAGACCGTCGCGCGCCTGGTCTACGAGCCCCTGACCGAGCGGCCCACCCGGCTCTACGGCGAGAGCGGGTCGCACTACCAGCGCCAGGGCCTGAAGCTGTCCAAGCACTTCCGCATCTGGGGGGAATAGCCTTCCCAAGAAGGCGGGAGGGCAGGGCTGCCGCCCCACCCTCCCGCAGCTGGGAGAGACTAGCGGGCGCCCGACAGCTGCGCCTTTATCTGCAGCCTGCGGCGCTCCAGCGCCTGGAGGGTGAAGCGGTTGGGCCGCGGCTTGCGCCGTTCGTCGCCCAGCCGCTGTTCGAGCAGCCAGTACAGATTGCGAAGCTTGGGAATGGGGTGATCACGCATGCGCTCCTCCTGAGGGAGGCGCGCCCGGAGCCCGGGGGGGCGAGGGGGGAGAGGCGCTGACCGCCGGGCCCCAGGCGCACCTGTGCGGTCCGACATCACGATCAACGATGATCGCCAGAGGGGCCCGGTCCCGCCCACTAGACATTGGGATTGATGGCCGACGCCGCCAGGGGGCGCCCGCTAATTTTTTCTGAGACAAGCTAAGGCGACTTTTTGTCTAGCGTGCTTGACACCCTCGATGTGTCATGTTTCCTTGTCACTCAGACAAGGAGACCTTACTCGTGACTCTGGAACAACGTCGCCGCGCCGTATGGGGCGGACTGATCTTGCTGGGGATGATCACCGGCTTCATCGCCTCGGCGCACCACATCGCCGGCTTTCGCCTGCCGGCCTGGGGCGCGCTGGCCCTGGTGGTCCTCGTCATCCCCGCGGCGGGCTATCTCACGCTGCGCTGGTGGCGGCTGTTGGATGAGGTGGCCCAGGAAGCCCACAAGTTCGCCTGGTACTGGGGCGGCTCGGCCGGGATCATGGTCGCCTGCCTGGTGATGATGCTGGTCGAGCGCGGGGTCATCCCGGCGCCGATGATCATGGGGCCGTCCGTCTCGGACGCCTTCAGCGCCGGCGCCGTGACCGTGCTGATGTCGCAGCTTGCGGGCTACCTCGTGGCCTGGGCCGGCTGGTGGTGGAGCCATCGATGAGCTCGCCGATGAACTCCGCCCTCTTGCTGCTGCTCTCCACCGCGCTGGTCGTCAGCTTCTGCCTCGGCGGCCTCGTCCAGTGGGTGATCGGATGAAGAACCGCCTGAAAGTGCTGCGCGCCGAGCGCGACTGGAGCCAGGGCGACCTCGCCGAGCGCCTGGGCGTCTCGCGCCAGAGCGTGAACGCCCTGGAGACCGGCAAGTACGATCCCAGCCTGCCCCTGGCCTTCAAGATCGCCCGGCTGTTCGGCCTCTCGATCGAAGAGATTTTTCAAGACGAGGCGGCCTGACGACGGATCGACAGTCAGACGGGCCCCGAGTTGCGCGCGTTCTCCTCACCCGTAGGGGGAGGGGGACCCTGCGCAGCAGGGTGGAGGGGATTTGCCGCGAGCGCCGAACTCCGGCCTCGTTCCCCCTCCACCCCCCTTCGGGCGGTCCCCCTCCCCCTACGGGTGAGGAGAACGCTGTACTGAATGTCGATTGGTCCTGGAGCCCCCTTTCCGCGCCTTTCCTGGAGTTCTTCCATGCTGACCAAGCTTACCCATCGCGCCCGCCGCGCCCTGGCCGCGTGCGCCCTCGCCCTGACCGCGCTGGCGGCGCCGGCCGCCGCCGAGCCCGCCCTCTGGGCGATCAAGGACCACGACTCGACGATCTACATCCTGGGCTCGATCCACATTCTGCGGCCCGGCACCGAGTGGCGCTCGCCCAAGATCGACAAGGCGTTCTCCGCCAGCCAGGACCTGGTCCTGGAGGTGGTCGGCGCCGACGACGTGGCCGCCATGCAGGCGATCCTGCCCAAGTACGGCATCGACCTGACGACCAAACTGTCCACCCGCCTCGAACCCGCCGACCGCGAGCGTCTGGCCGCCGCGGTCGCGGCCACCGGCACGCCGCCCCAGGCGGTGGAGGTGATGCGCCCCTGGCTGGCCTCGATGAGCCTGGCCACCCTGCCGCTGGTGAAGGCCGGCTTCGACCCCAAGTCGGGCGTCGAACTCAGCCTGACCGCTCAGGCCAAGGCCGCGGGCAAGCCGATCAGCGGCCTGGAAACCCTGGAGCAGCAGATCCGCTTCATGGCCGACCTGCCTCCGGCCGCCGAGCTGGCGATGCTGAAGGCGACGCTGGAGGACTTCGACAAGTCCGTGCCGATGACCGAGCAGATGCTGGCCGCCTGGCTGGCCGCCGATCAGGACCGGCTGGCGGCGGTGTTCCTCGCCGAGGGCGGGCTCGACGACCCCGCGGTCTATGAGGCCATGCTGGCGCGCCGCAATCGCGACTGGGCCGGACAGCTCAAGGCCAAGTTGGCCGGATCGGGGACCTCGTTCGTCACGGTGGGCGCCGGCCACCTCGTGGGCCCCGACAGCCTGCAGGCGGAGCTCGCCAAGCTGGGCGTCATCGCCGAGCGTCAGTAGCCGCTCTAGCGGCGTCCCGCGCAGGCGCCGCGCTCCCGCAAGACCGCATACGCCCCGCCGCCAGCGCCGCGCCGGCCAAGATCATCGGCCTCAGGCCGTGGCGGGCTTGCGGTAGATCGAGTGCTTCGGAACGTCCATCACCCGCCGCATCATCGGCACGAAGGCGTCCAGCGGCATGGAGTCATAGGCCGGATCGAACGAGTTCTGATCATACAGGTGGCAGAACTGGGCCGTGTACTCGAAGTCGGGGTGGCCCCGGAACTGTTCGCGCATGTCGCGGTCCAGGCCCAGGTATTGGAAGAAGTAGTAGCCCTGGAAGATGCCGTGGTGCTCCAGCATCCAGTGGTTCCGCTCGGAGATGTAGGGCTTCAGGATCGCCGCCCCCAGCTCGGCATGGCTGGCCGGCAGCAGGATGTCGCCGATGTCGTGCAGCAGGGCGCAGACGACGTATTCCTCGTCCTGGCCCGCCCGGTGCGCCCGCGTCGCGGTCTGCAGCGAATGCTCCAGCCGGTCGACCGAGAAGCCGCCGTAGTCGTTGTCCAGCAGCTTCAGGTGGCTGACGATCCGGTCCACGTGCTCGCCCCGGTGCGCCAGGCTGGCGCGGCCGATGGCGGCCCAGTCCTCGGCCGTGCCCTCGGTCATCGCCGTGAACTTCGCCCGGTCCATCGCAGCGTCGTCCGCCATCGCAGCCTCCCATTATCGTTGTTCAGGAACGATCGTGCGGCCGGGGGGCGCGGAGGTCAATGTCGGCCCTTGGCGCAGGCAGGCCCCGCCGCTATGAAGGCGGCCTCTGCGATGCGGCCGTAGTTCAGAGGTAGAACGTCAGCTTCCCAAGCTGAATGTCGGGGGTTCGATTCCCCCCGGCCGCTCCAGACTTCCCCCAAAACTCAGCGGTCGCCGAAGATCGCGTTGGCGATCTCGTCGCATTCGGCTTCGGCAGCGCTCTTGGTCGGCGAGGGGGCGGGCGCGGTTGTGGGGGGTTTCGCCGCGACGGGCGCCGGCCCCGCTCCCGCCTGCATGAACGCGTCCTCGAAGGCGCGCATGGCGACGGCGACGCCGCGCGGGTTCACGTCGCGGAGGTCCTCGGCGAGGAACTGGCCGAAGGACTGGGCGAGCGAGAAGATCTCGTAGCTGGGGAAGTAGTCGACCTCGGCCCGCGTGGCGGCGACCTTGCCGGCGACGGCGCGCAGGACGGCCTTCGAATAGGTGGTGGCGGTGACCACGTGGCTGTCCTGGTGGGTGGCGGCGAGCGCCACCGGGCTGACGGTCAGCACCACCTTGGGCCCGCCCACCTGGCTGTGGCGGGCGATCAGGTCAAGCACGTACTCCAGGTCTTCCAGCACCTGGGCGTAGTCGAAGTTCACCGCCGTGACGTGGTCGGCCTGCAGGGTGCTCTGGATCACCGCCGGGTGTGAACCATAGACGACGCCCGCGGCGGTCTCCTCCCAGGCCTCGGTGAGGCCCAGGGTGAACACGAACACGCCCATCTGCTCGATCATCTCGCGCACGCGGGCCAGGTGGTACAGCCGGTCGGCCTGGGCCTCTTCGGGCGAGGCGAAGGCGGCGGCCGGGCCCAGGTTGGGCCGCATCAGGTCGACATAGGCGTCGGGGCCGGTGCGGGCGAAGCGATAGATGGGCGCGCGCACGCCCAGCGCCTCGTCGAACAGCTGACGCAGCTGGCGGGTGGTGTAGACGTTGCCGTAGCGGCACGAAAAGACGCCGTAACCCAGGTCGGCGGCGCGGCTCTCGACCAGCGGGTGCGCCGGCTCGAACAGCTCGTAGCGATAGCCCGAGCCGATCAGGTGCTCGGCGATGCGGCGGGCGAAGCAGCTGCCGGCCGAGGCCACGCGGTCGGTCGGGTCGATGCGGAATTTGGGCGTCTGGCCCAGGAAGACGTCGGCCCACGGCGTGCCCGAGACGGCGCGGTTCCAGAACTGGCGATCGGGGAACTGGCGATAGGGATGCACGGCGTGTCTCAGAGCCCCAGTTCGGCGACGATACCGGCATAGTAGTCGGATGTCGCGTGGGTGGAGCCCTGCCAGTAGGGCTCGCGCAGGAAGCCCTGCTCGTCCTGGCCGCCGGGCGTCGGGGGGATCAGGCGCAGGCCGTTGGCGCGGCAGAACCCGGTCACGACCTCCAGGTACATGGCGTGGAGTTTCAGCCGCACGCTCGCCGCCTCGACGCCGCCCTCGAACCTGAAGAAGCCCTCGGTGTTGGCGCGGATGTGCGCCTCGGACGGGATGGGCGGCGGCGGCGGCAGGTACCAGCGCTCGGCGAGTGGGAGTTCTGCGGCGATCAGGCGGGTCACCGTCAGCGTCCGCTCCAGCAGCCCTTGCGTCACCGCCGTCATCTCGCGCCGCGGGATGATCTGGCGGCCCGGCTCAACCCCGGGCCAGATCGGGTGGAAGACGTCGAACGGCTGCGGGTGGGCCGCCAGGAAGCGGATGTTGTGCTCGTTGCCGCCCACGCCCAGCACCACCTTGGCGCCCGGCCGGTTGAACGCGCGGACCTTGTCCATGAGGGGGCCGAAGACGCCTGCGATCTCGTCGCCGGGGCCGCGCTTCAGCTCCAGGAACGTCGGATTGTTGGTCGAGAACAGCAGCCAGGTCTCGGCGCCGCTGTGGGTGGCGATGGGGATCAGGTCTCGGACGGCCACCTTCCAGTCGCCCTCGAAGCGGCCGACCTGGCGGGCGAGCACCATGGCGTGAGACGCGCCCAGGATCAGATTGGCGCTCATGCGTCTGTCGAATCCCCCCGCCCCGGCAGCGGCATGATCCTAGAGCCTGTCCGGCTCAGATGGAATCATCGGCCCGCCGGGGACGCCCTGCGCAGGCCCCGACGCCGCGGCCGGCTGGCGGGCGCGGCGCCAGATGCTAAGAGGGCGCATGACCTCCGAGCGACCGGCCGCGGCGCGGGACATCGCCGACTATGAGCGCGCCTACCGCGACAGCGGGTTCGAGGTCGTGCAGGCCGCCTTCCGCAAACGCCTGCTGCTGGAACTGCTCGAGCGGCTGCGGCCCCGACGCGTCCTGGAAGTCGGCTGCGGGTTCGACACCCTGGCCGCGCACTGGACGGGCGCCGAGCATTTCACGGTGGTCGAGCCCGGGGCGCAGTTCTCGGCGCGGGCGCGCGCCCAGACCGTAGGCCGTGCCGATGTCCGGGTGATCGAAGCGACCCTGGAGGGGGCTCTGCCGGAGCTCACCGGCGGCTTCGACCTGATCCTGCTGAGCGGCCTGCTGCACGAGGTGGCCGATTGCGGCGCGATCCTCGACGCCGCGCGCGCGCTGGCCGACCCCGAGACGGTGGTGCACGCCAACGTCCCCAACGCCCGCTCGGTCCACCGGCTGCTGGCGATGGAGATGGGCCTGATCGGCGACGTCGCCGAGACGTCCGACCTGCAGCGCGCGCTGCAACAGCACCGCATCTTCACCCTGGACAGTCTGGCCGACCTCGCGGCCGCCCACGGCTTCGCCGCGTTCGAGCAGGGCAGCTATTTCATCAAGCCCTTCACACACGCCCAGATGCTGCAGCTGCAGGCGGAGGGGCTGATGACCGACGCGATGCTGGACGGCCTCTGGGGCCTGGAGAAGCACATGCCGGGACTGGGCTCGGAGATCTTCGTCAACCTGCGCCGGGCCGCCTGAGGATGCAGGCCGAACGCCTCAGGCTTGCGCCGTACCGCCCGGAGCTGGCGAGCCGCTGGAATGGCTTTGTCGCGGCCAGCAAGAACGGCACCTTCCTCTTCGACCGCGGCTACATGGACTATCATGCCGACCGGTTCGTGGACGCCTCGTTGGTGGCCTTCGAGGGCGACGACGAGAGCACGATCGTCGCCCTGTTGCCGGCCTCGCGGCACGGCGATCGCCTGGTCAGCCACGGCGGCCTCACCTACGGCGGCTGGATCACCGACGGGCGGATGACGAGCCCGGCCATGCTGCGCCTGTTCGAGCTGTTGCGCGCCTGGGCGCCGGGCGCCGGCGTTTCGTCGCTGCGCTACAAGGCTGTGCCGCGCTGCTATCACCGGCTGCCGGCCGAGGAGGACCTGTACGGCCTGTTTGTCCAGAACGCGGTGCTGGCGCGGCAGGACCTGACCTCGGTGATCGACCTGGCGGCGGCGCCGGGGTGGGCGAAAGGGCGCAAGCACGCGCTGGCCAAGTCCCGCGCCGAGGGCGTGGAGGTGGCGCTGAGCACCGACTGGGCCGACTTTTTGGCCTGCCTGTCCGAGGCGCTCGCCCGGCATGGCGCCACGCCCGTCCACAGCCAGGCCGAGCTCGAGCTCCTGGCCGGCCGCTTCCCGGACCGCATCCGGCTGCATGCCGCCACCCTGAAGGGTCAGGCCGTGGCCTACGTCCTGGTCTACGATTGCGGCCAGACGGTGCACACACAGTACATGGCCGCGCGCGAGGCCGGCCGGGCGAGCGGAGCGCTGGAGGCGATCCTCCACCGGCTGACCACCGAGGACTATGCCGGGCGTCGCTACCTGAGCTTCGGGATCTCCACCGAGGACGAGGGCCGGACGCTCAACCACGGCCTGGTGGCGCAGAAGGAGATGTTCGGCGCGCGCGCCATGGTCTGCCCCTTCTACGACCTCAGCTTCGCCGATTGATCCGGGCGCGCTGTCCGCGCGCTCTCCGGTGGTGACAACCGCCCTCGACGGCGGCGTCGGCGGCGGATAATCCGATGGCGGCATGGACTCGCTCGCCCGCTTCATCGACCTGCCCGTCGTCGCCGATCCGCGCGGCAATCTGTGTGTCGCGGAATCGAACCAGCACGTGCCGTTCGAGATCAAGCGGGTCTACTACCTCTACGATGTGCCCAGCCAGTCGGCCCGCGCCGGCCACGCGCACTACGCGCTGCACCAGCTGGTCATCGCGCTCTCCGGCAGCTTCGACGTGCGCCTGCACGACGGTCAGCGCGAGGAACGGGTCACCCTGAACCGCCCCAGCCGCGGCCTGCACATCGGTCCGATGACCTGGCGCGACATCGACAACTTCTCGTCGGGGGCGGTGTGCCTGGTGCTGGCCTCCGAGCACTACGACGAAGCCGACTACATGCGCGAGTACGCCGACTTCGAGCGGCAGGCCCGCCTCCGCCTGGCGACCAGCACGTGAAATTCTTCGACCTGGGCCTGGCGGACCCGGCGACCCGGGCGGCCATGGACGCCGCCTACGGGCGGGTGATGGACTCGGGCTGGATGATCCTGGGCCCCGAGCTCGCCGCCTTCGAGGCCGAGTTCGCCGCCTATTGCGGGGCCGGGCAGGCGGTGGGCGTGGGCAACGGGCTGGACGCCCTGGTGCTGGCGCTGCGCGCGGCGGGCGTCGGCGCGGGCGACGACGTGATCGTTCCGGCCCACACCTTCACGGCCACTTGGCTGGCGGTCGAGGCCGTGGGCGCGCGGCCGGTTCCGGTCGAGGTGGATCCGGACCTCTACGTGCTGACGGCCCCGGCCGTCGCCGCGGCGATCACCCCGCGGACCAGGGCGGTGATCCCGGTCTCGCTGTACGGTCATCCGGTCGATCTGGACCCGATTCTGGACCTTGCCGGTGGGCACGGCCTCTTCGTGCTCGAGGACGCCGCCCAGAGCCATGGCGCGCGCCTGCGCGGCCGACGTACCGGCGCGGCGGCCCACGCCACGGCGTTCAGCTTCTATCCGACCAAGAACCTGGGCGCGCTCGGCGACGGCGGCGCGGTCACGACCTCGGACGCGGGCCTGGCCGAGCGGCTGCGGATGCTGCGCAACTACGGCTCGGCGCAGAAGTACGTGCATGAGATCGCCGGCGTGAACTCGCGGCTGGACGAGCTGCAGGCGGCCTTCCTGCGGGTGCGGCTGGCGGGCCTGGACGCCGCCAACGCCGCGCGCCGCGAACGGGCGGCGCGCTATCGGAGCCAACTGGCGGGCGTGCAAGGCTGACCCTGCCGACCGAGGCCGCTGCCGCCGAGCCGGTCTACCACCTGTTCGTGGTGCGCTCGGCCGAGCGCGACGCGCTGCAGGCCCGGCTGAAGGGCGCGGGGATCGAGACCCTGATCCACTACCCCGTCGCCTGCCATCGGCAGCCGGCCTTCGCGCACCTGGGCCTGGGGGCGGGCGCGCTCCCGGGCGCCGAGCGGCTGGCGCGCGAGGTGCTGTCGCTGCCGATGTGGCCGCAGATGCCGCTGGAGGATGTCGACCGGGTGGCCGCGGTGATCCGGAGCGCGGCCTGAGGTGGAGGAACGCCCGTTCGAGACGCCGTTCGGGCCCATCGTCCTCGTGGGCGAGCCTGCCGCGTTCGAGGGGACGCGGCCCCTGCTGGTCACCATCGCCGGCGCGTTTGCGATCGCCCGGGGGCCCCTGTTCCACCTGGCGCCCCACATCGGCGACTGCGACGTGGTCTCGGGCCACCTGCCGGGCAACCACTGCCCGACGCTGATCTCGGCCTCGGTGGGCGTGTACGCCTCGGCCTATTCGCACGTGATCTCGAATGCGTTCGCGGGCCGCACGGTGATCGGGTGCGGGGCGTCGATCGGCGGGCTGGTGGCGCTGGGCCTACGCGCGCCGCAGGTGCGGAACCTGCTGGTCATCGAGCCGCCGCTGGTGATGAGCAAGGTCTGGCCGATGTGGCCGACGCTGCGCCACAAGCTGGCCGCCGACCCCGACGACAAGGCCCAGCGCGACTTCATCGTCAACGTCTTCGGGGTGACCGAAGCCGCCGTGGCCGAGCGCCGCTACGACGGCCTTCTGGAGGCCCTGCGCAAGCCCGCCCACGTCCTGGTCGGCGACCGCCCGCTGTTTCCGCAGAGCGCCTTCGAGAAGCTGCCTAGCCTGGTCGACGAACCCGAACGCGCCCAGATGGCCGCCCATGCGATGATCCGGCTGAGCGTCGCCCCCGGCGCCGGCCACAACGTCCTCCAGGAATCCCAGGCGGCGTTCCTGGCCGCTCTACGCCAGGCCATCGCGGGATGACGCGGACTAGGGGATAGCCTCAAACCGCTTGAACAGCGCCGCATTCAGTTCGTCGCGGCGGGCCCAGAGGTCGCGGTACCAGTCGTGGCGGTCGCGGATCTGGTCCGCGAACATCCGCGCGCCGGCGACGTAGTCCCACGCGTTGCGGGCCATGACGCGACTGGCCTCCTCGTCGCGGAGGGCCCGGGCCAGCAGCGGCGCCCAGTCGGCCACGGTCTGGGCGATCAGGCCGTTGCGCCCGTGACGCATCACGCCCGAATAGATCGTGGGGGAGGCGATGGTCAGCACCCCGCGGGCGGCGCCGTCGAGGTACTTGGCGTCGCTCTTGGTCTCCTGGTGCTCGCTGCCCTCGATGGGAGACAGCGACACCGCGCAGGTCGCCATCAGCTGCAGGTATTCGTCGAACGGCATGTAGCCGCGCAGCTGCTTGCGCTGGGTAGGCAGGGCGTCGAACACCGCCTGGTCGCCGACGACCACGAACTCGACGTCCGGGAATTCCTCGATCACCGGCCCCAGCGTGGCGGCCACGCCGGCGGCGAACGGGCCGCGGGACACCGCGCCGTAGAACACCCGCCGCGGCAGGCGCTCGGGGAACGGCTCCAGCCGGAAGACCGCGTTGGGCAGCATCCGGACCTGGGGATTGTGCTGACCGAACAGCTTCACCAGCGGCGGCGTCGAGGTCTGCACGGCGTGGACGTGCGAGAAGCGCAGCCAGTCGTCTGGGCCCAGGGTGCGGTTGCGGACGCGGGCCACCAGCTCGGGATGGTCGTCGTACTCCAGCACGACGATCCAGCCAGCCTTCGCCCGGGCGGCGATGGCGTCGCGCCAGGCCTTGGGCTCCATGGCCGCCGGCCGCTGCAGCACCGAGATCTTGGGCTCGTCCACCGGCAGGGCGGGAAGCGGCGACGGCACCTTCTCATGGGTGACGATCAGGTCGGCCTCGGTTCGCATCGCCTCGGCCGGCAGCCGGGTGCGGATGTCCATCAGGGTCGGCGCGAAGGTGATCAGGCGCAGGTGCAGCGGCGCGCGACCCCCGGCCCGAACCGCCACCACGATCAGGGTCTCGATGCTGGCGTCGGCGGGCAGGGCGCCGGCGCGCCAGGCGGGCGCCAGGTTGGTCGCGCGATCGTCGAAGTACCCGCGTTGGGCGTCGGAGGGCTGCAACTCCACGATCTCGAAGCCGTGTTCGGCCAGGGCCTTCAGCCGTCGATCGAGCGCCTCGGCGCCGGCCGGCGGCACGGCGGCCACAACGGTCGCGCAGGCGGCGAACAGGACGTCGGCGTCGGGGTGCCTCAACAGGCGGTCGATGTCGTCGGCGGCCAGCACCTCGACCGCCGAGCGGTCGGCCGGATCGTCGGCCAGCTCGGTCTTGGGATTGCGCGCCAGATGAGCGGCGCCGAAGGGCGCGGGGTCGTCGGCCAGGTAGCGCAACCGCGTGGCCGCGATCGGCGTGCGGGTCAGCACCGCCGTCTCCCGTCCGTCCAGCGCCCTCAGCGGGGCCGCGTCTGCGCCGTGCATCGACACCTCAGATCCGGGGCCTGCCTAGCCGGTTCGCGGGGGCAGGGGAACCGCCCGGGTCGACGGGGCGGCGCCTGGGGCACTAAGAGTGCGGAGATGAGTGAAGCTACGTACGGGATCGCGCCGCGGGGCCGCCTGGCCATCCTGCACCCGCCCGGGCGCATGGGCCTGGGGGCCAATCCCTTCGGGAAGGACGTCGCCAACCTCCAGCTCTGGCAGGCGCTGGCGCGGCACGGCGGCTACGAGCGCCTCGACGTCCTGAGCGCCCAGCCCGCCGACCTCGCCGAACTGAAGGCGGCGCTGTTCGAGGACCGCGCCCCCACGACCGAGATCGCGACGGCGCTGCTGAGCCAGAGCCGGGCGCCCGAGGAGGCGGGCGTGCTGCTGCGCGGGCAGCCCGAGCTCTACGACCTGGCCTGGATGCGCCGTCGCCGGGCGTCCGATCGCGCCTACAGCCTGGTGGGACTGATCCACACCCTCGGGCCGCCGGCGATGCGCCAGATCATCGCCATGACGTCGGCCGGGCCCATGCACCCCTGGGACGCGCTGATCTGCACCTCGCCCAGCGTTCGCGACAATCTGGCCGTCATGTTCGCCGGCTGGGGCGAGCACCTGGCCGAGCGGACCGGCGGACGGCCACCACCGCAGCCGGCGCTGCCGGTCATTCCGCTGGGCGTGGACGGGCCCGCCTTCGCCGCGCTGGCCGACCGGCCCGACGCCCGGGCCCGCGTACGCGCGACGTTCGGGCTCGCGAAGGACGACGTCCTGGTCCTGTGGGTGGGCCGGCTGTCCTACTACGAGAAGGCCTTCCCCCAGCCCATGTTCCAGGCCGTGCAGCAGGCCCGCGCCCGCACCGGGGCCAAGGTGGTGTTCGCCATGGCCGGCTGGTTCCCGTCCGAGCCGGACCGTGGCCACTACGAGGCGGCCGCTCGCGCCCATGCGCCCGACGTCGACGTGCGATTCGTCGACGGCAACGACCGCGCCCTGCTGGGCGACCTGTGGGCCGCCGGCGACATCTTCCTGTCGCTGGTCGACAACATCCAGGAGACCTTCGGCATCACCCCGCTGGAAGCCATGGCGGCCGGGCTGCCGGTGGTGGCCAGCGACTGAGACGGCTATCGCTCCACCGTGCGCCACGGCATCGAGGGCTTCCTGGTCCCGACGCTGCTGGGCCCGGCCGGTGGCGGCCTGGGCGCGCGGATGGTCGAGCGGCACACCATCGAGGCCCAGACCTACCAGGCCTACGTCGGCGGCGTTGCCCAGCATACGGCGGTCCACATCGGCAAGGCGGCCGAGGCTCTCGCTCAGCTGATCGCCTCGCCCGACCTGCGCCGGACGATGGGCGCCGCCGGCCGTCGGCGGGTGGCCGAGGCGTTCGACTGGCCCGTCGTCGCGCGCCAGATCCACGACCTGACGGACGACCTGGCCCAGGTGCGGGCCGCCTCCGCCGATCCGGTTCCGCGCCCGCCGTCCGATCCGGTGAAGGGAGATCCGTTCCGCGACTTCGCGGGCTTCGCCACCACGACGCTGACTCTCGACACCCGACTGTGGCCCGCGCCTGGCGTGACCCGCGAGGCGGTGCTGGCCAAGGGGTCCGTGCCACTGGACATGGCTTTCCCCGCGCTCCGGGCCCAGCCCGACCTCTGCGCGCGGGCGTTCGACGTCATCGCGGCCCAGCCCGGGACCGCCGTCCGCGAGGTGCTCGTCGCCTTCGAAGCGCCCCAGCGCCGCGCCGTCGAGCTGGGCCTCGCGTGGATGGCCAAGTACGGGCTGGTCGACTGGCTGGGCTAGACGGCCAGCAGTTCGTCCAGGCGGCGGATGTCCATGACCTCGGAGGCGACGCCGCCTTCCAGCTTCATGACCTTGTTGCAGTAGAGCTTGAGCAGTGGGGCCTCGTGCGTGGCCAGCACCAGGATCCCCGCCCGCTCGACCAGCTTCAGGAGCCGCTTGTGGGCCAGCTTCTGGAACTCGGCGTCGCCCACGGCGATCCACTCGTCCATCAGCAGGACGTCGGCCTCGAGCGCCGTCGCCGCCGCGAAGGCGAGGCGTCCCTGCATGCCCGCCGAGTAGGTCTTGACCGGCATCGACAGGAACGGGCCCAGGCCGGTGAACTCGGCGATCTCGTCCATCCGCTCGTCGATCTCACGCGTCGACAGCCCGGCGATGCGGCCGCGCAGGCGGATGTTCTCGTAGCCCGTGGCGGTCGAATCGATCCCCAGCGACAGGTCCAGCAGGGCCGCGATCCGTCCGTGGACGTCGATGGTGCCCTCGTCCGGCTCGTAGGCGCCCGACAGCGCCCGCAGCAGCGTGGTCTTGCCCGAGCCGTTGTGGCCGATCAGGCCCAGCCGGTCGCCGGCCTTCAGCTGCAGGTTCACGCCCTCCAGCGCGGTGACGTCGGTGACGCCGGCGTGGCGGCCCAGCGCGCCGCCCACGCTGACCGCCCGGGCCAGCGCCTTCTTCAGCGACTTGGCGTCCGCCCCATAGACCGGGAAGCGGATCGTCAGGTCGGAAACGGTGATCGAGGCTTTCGTCATAGGTAGTGGACGATCCGGCGGCGCGTGCGCGCGAAGACGAGGAAGGTGACCAGCCAGCCGACCACGGCCATGGACACCAGCACCACGTACGAGTGACCTGACACGGTCTGGCCCAGCAAGGGCGCCCGGACCGACTGCAGCAGGTGGTAGAACGGGTTGAAGTCGAGGAACGCCTGGTGTTTGCCGAACCGGTCGGGCATCCAGAACACCGGCGTCATGAAGATCGCGAACTGCATCACCGAGATCACGATCTGCGGGATGTCGCGGAAGCGCGCCGAGGCGATTCCCGCCAGCAGCGACGCCCAGCTGGCGTTCAGCAGCATCAGGAAGACGCCCAGCAGCGCCAGGGGCGCGTTCGCCACCTTCCACTGGCCGTAGAAGGCCAGCATGCCCACCACGATGACCAGGTGATGCGCCAGGTTGATCAGGTTTCGGAACACCACCCGCCAGACGAAGGTGAACATCGGCAGCGACGTCTGCGACAGCATGCTGGCGGCGTGGACAAAGGTGTCGCAGCCCTCGTTGATGATCCCGGTCATCACGCCGAAGAACACGATGCCCAGCGCCACGTAGGGCAGGAACTGGTCCAGGGCCAGGTTGAACAGGCTGGCGTAGAGGAAGCCGATCCCCAGGACCATCAGGCCCATCGACAGCGTGATCCAGAACGGGCCCAGCACCGAGCCCCGATAGCGCGAGCCCACGTCGTGGGTGGCCAGCGACCACGCCAGCCCGATTCTCGCGAACGAGTTCTGGAGGTCCCGCAGCGCCATCTGCAACTGGAACAGCGCGCCGCGCCGACCGGTCCGCAGCATGTGGTTGGCGGAGTCCATGGCCTCTCCCGACAGAAGGCGTGCGAGGTAACAGCCGGGGTACCCCGGCGCAAGGACGGCGCCCGATGGCATTCCATGGAGAAGGCGTGCAGGGCGGCGCTTTGCCACGGCGCAGGCATCCGTGTTAGCCGGACGCGTGTCCCGCAACGCGCCCCCGCCCGCCATCGATCGCGCCGCCCCGGCGCTCCCGATGCCGTCGCTGGAGGGCGCCGGCGTCTGGCTGGTGGTGCCCTGCTACAAGGTCAAGGCGCACATCCTGCGGGTGATCGCCAAGACCCCGGCCTGGTTCGAGGGCATCGTCTGCGTCGACGACGCCTGTCCCGAAGGCTCGGGCGACTTCATCGAGGCCGAGAACACGGACCCCCGCGTGGTGGTCGTCCGGCTGGCCAAGAACCAGGGCGTCGGCGGCGCCACGATGGCCGGCTATGCCGAGGCCGTGAAGCGCGGCGCCCGCGTGATGGTCAAGGTCGATGGCGACGACCAGATGGATCTGGGCCACGCCGCCCACCTGGTGGCGCCGATTCTGTTGGGCGAGGCCGACTATGCCAAGGGCAACCGCTTCACGTCGATCAGCCACCTGACCACCATGCCGACCGTGCGAGTGCTGGGGAACGCGATGCTCAGCTTCGCGGCCAAGCTGTCGACCGGCTACTGGAACATCTTCGACCCCACCAACGGCTACACCGCCATGGAGGCCACGGTCGGGCGGCTGGTGATGGAAAAACGGGTCTCGCGCCGGTTCTTCTTCGAGACCGATCTGCTCTACCACCTGGGCACGCTGCGGGCCGTGGTGCGCGACGTGCCGATGCCGGCCCGCTATGCCGACGAGGTCTCGAACATCCGCATCGGCCAGATCGTCGGGCCCTTCGCCCTCAAGCATCTGCGCAACTTCGCCCAGCGGGTGATCGGCCAGTATTTCGTCCGCGATTTCAACGCCGCCAGCCTGGAGCTGGTGTTCGGCCTGTTCTCGCTGCTGTTCGGCGTGGGCTATGCGCTGAGCTATCTCGCCAACCGGGTGCCGGGCCAGGCGGCCTCGGCGGGCGTGGTCATGCTGGCCGCCCTGCCCGTGATCCTGGGCGCGCAGTTCCTGCTGCAGGCCATGAACTTCGACGTCCTCAACGTGCCCAACCGGCCGATCCACCCCTACCTGCGCGCGATCCAGGAGATGGCGGCCCGGGCCGACGCCTGACCCCCCGCGCTTGACCACTTGGGCGGGCGCGGGTGTATCCACAACGCAATGCTCTTCTCGAACACCGTGAAATCCCGCCGCGCGGCGCTGCGCACCCAGTTCGACGTCGCTCGGGAGTTCGAGACGCTGGAGGAGAGCTGCGTGCCCTCCTACGTGCACCGCAACCCGCTGGCCGCCTGGACCGCCTGGAGCCGCCTGACCGCCGCGGCCCGCCTGTACGCCCGCTTCGCCCCGGCCGGCCCGGTGCTGGACTTCGGCTCGGCCACGGGGGAGCTGCGCCAGGTGCTGGAGCCGATCCGCGGCGACTATCACTTCGTCGAGCAGAACGAAGTGCTGGTGGGCGCCTTGAAGAAGACCATCCCCGAGGCCCGCCGCGAGGACGGCGCCGACCTGGGCGAAGGCCGCTTCGCCGCCGTGTTCGCCCTCGACAGCCTGGAGCACAACGAGGAGATCGGGCCGATCCTCGGGACCATCGCCCGGTCGCTGCGGCCCGACGGCGTATTCATCCTCTCGGGCCCGACCGAGAACGCGCTGTACCGTCTCGGCCGCCGGCTGGCGGGCTTCGACGGGCACTACCACGTGCAGACCATCTACGACATCGAGCGCCAGGCGCAGGCCTGCTTCCGGCGCGAGGCGCGCAGCCTGCAGCCGGCGGGCATCCCGCTGTTCGCGCTCAGCGCCTGGCGGGCGAAACAGCCGTGAACGCCCAGCCCGGACTCTGGTGGGGCCTGCTGGCGCCGCTCACCTGCGTGGCGGTGATCTCGACCGGCCAACTGCTCTTCAAGATCGCCTCGGCCAGCGTCGATTTCCGCCGTCCGTTCGACGCGCCCAAGGGCCTGCTGGTGCTGGGCGTGGCGCTCGCCCTCTACGCGGCGGCGACGCTGCTGTGGGTGGCGGCGCTGAAGCATGCGCCGCTGGGCCGGGTCTATCCGTTGATGGCGCTCAGCTTCGTGCTGGTGCCGCTGGGCAGCTTCGTGCTGCTGCGTGAGACGGTGTCGCCCAGCTACTGGGCGGGCGTCGCCCTGATCGTGGCGGGCCTGGCGGTGATCGGGCGGTCCTGGTCGTGAGGCTGAGCGCGGCGCGCCTCGTCTATGTGCTGATCCTGGCGGCCGGCCTCGGCCTGATGCTGCGGCTGAACCTGCCGGGTCACCTCTCGGTCGACTCGGTGCTGGGCCTGCACGAGGGGCGGTTCGGCGTCCGCGAGACCTGGAACCCGGCGATCTATGGCTGGCTGTTGGGCCTAGGCGACAGGATCACGCCCGGGGCGGCGGCCATCGTGGTGCTGAACGGCGTGCTGCTGTTCGGGGCCTGGATGGGTCTGGCGCGGCTGCGGCCCCAGATCTCCTGGCTCGGCCCCATCGCGGCCCTCGGCGCCATCGCGCTGCCCCAGGCCATGGTCTATCCGGCCATCGTCTGGAAGGATGTGCTGTTCGCCACCGCGACCATCGCCGGCTTCGTGATCCTGGCGCTGGCCGCCCGCAACCGCCTGGAGCGGCCCTGGCTCGCGCTGGCGCTCTCGGCTCTGCTGTTCGCCGCCGCCGGACTTTTCCGTCAGAACGGGCTGATCCTGGCGGCGTTCGCCGGCCTCTCCATCGCCGTGGTCGCCTGGCCCGCCGGGCGCGCCCGGGCGCTGGGCCTTGGCGCCGGCTGGCTAGGCGGCGTCGCGGCGCTGACCTTCGTGCTCTCGATCGTGGCCCAGCCCACGGGCATAGGCCCGCCCGACAGCGCCGGCGGTCGCGGCCTGCGGATCCTGCAGACCTACGACCTGGTGGGCGCCGCCGCCCTCGAGCCCGGCCGCCAGATGCCGGAACTGGACCGCGTCCGACCCGACCTCGACGATGTGATCCGCCAGCAGGCGCCGTCGATCTACACCCCCGTCCGCGCCGACCCCATCGTGGGCGATTCCGTGCTGGGGCCGGTGATCAAGCAGGCCGAGCGTGGCGACATCCGCGCCGAGTGGCTGCGCCTCGTCACCGAGGACCCCGGCCTCTACCTCCGCCTTCGCGCCGATGTCTTCCGCTGGGTGTTCGCCACGCCGGACATCGACCGCTGCCTGCCCGTCCACCTGGGCGTCGAGGGGCCGGCCGCCGCGCTGGCCGACCTCAAGATGCCGCCCCGCCGCGACCGCGACGACGGCCGGCTCTACAACTACGTGACCTGGTTCCTGGATACCCCGGCCATGAGCCACGTGGCGTTCGCAGGGCTGGCCCTGGTGGTCGGCGTCGTCCTCCTGATCCGCCGCGACCCGGCCGACATCATGATCGCAGGGCTCCTGGCCGGCGCTCTGGCCTTCACGGCGAGCTTCTTCGTCATCTCGCTGGCCTGCGACTACCGCTACCTCTACGTCCTCGACGTCGCCGCCATCACCGGCGCCCTCTACCTCGCCCTGGACCCGAGGCTGCGCCGGTCGACCTGACGCGCCATGGCGTTCGGGACTATCCCCCCGTCAGCGCCTCGTTCACGGCGATCTCGACCTGTTCCAGCACCGCCTGGTTCCAGGTGAGCTCCTCCTGGGCCTTGGCCAGGCGGGCGAGGTCGGCGCGCCAGCCGTCTTCGAGATAGCGGCGCTGCTTGGCCATCTCGGCCTGCAGCTCGGCGCGGAAGGTCTCGGACGCGGTCAGCTCGTCGCGGGTCCGGGCCAGCTCGGCGCGGGCGGCGGCCAGGTCGCGGGCGGCCGGCGACACCAGCATCCCGATCTCGGCCTGCCGCGCCGCCAGCTTGTCGGCGGCGGACTGGAGAGCCTTGTTGCTGGGCGATTTGCCGGCCGCCTTGGCCGCGAACCAGTCGTAGACCGACCCTGCGATCTCACCCGCCCAGCCGAGCTTCGAGAGCCCATCCTCACCGGCGTTGTGGCGCAGGTCGGCCGTGAGGAAGCCATCGATCTCCTTGGCCTTCGCGGCGGTCAGCTTCGGCAGCGGCGCGCCATGCGCCGCCTCGATGCGGGCGACCTCGCCCCGCCAGTCGCTCAGCAGCGCGTCATAGCCCACGAACGCCCGCGGCAGGTCGCGGGTGTAGGCCTCGGCGGCCAGCATGTAGGCGCTCCAGACCAGCACCGACTTCTCGGGCGGAAATCCGTCGCGCCGGGCCAGCGACCCGGCCACCGCCAGCGGATGGCGCACCGGGATCACGCAACGCATCGTCACGCCGCGCTCGGCCAGCACCGCCCGCCAGAAGGGCAGCAGGACCGTTGCGCGCGGGTCCTTCATCAGCGGCCAGGTCGCCTCGCCGAACTCCTCGTCGAACATGGCGAGCGCCTGGAGGGTCCACTCGCGCTCCTCGTCGGGGGGCAGGGGGCGGAACGGGAAGGCGAACGGGTCGTCCCAGGCCGAGCCGGCGGCGCGCAGCCGCTCGTCGTCGAAGATCGCGATCTTCCACGGCTCGAAGTAGCCCTTGGCGTTGTGTTCGTCGCCCGGCATCACGTTGGCGGGCAGGCTGGCGCCGGCCAGCGCCAGCAGCTGGGTCACCGCCGAGGTGCCGGACCTGTGCATCCCCAGCACGAGGTAGGCCGTGCGCGGCGCCCTTGGCGCGCGGGCAGCCTTGGGCTTTGAGGGTGGTGCTTTGCTCATTCCTGTGGGCGGTGGTACGGGCCGACGCGCCCGGCCGCAAGGCTATCGGCGAGGTTGAACGCCTGGGGCAACTGTTGCACACCACCCGGCGCCCACCCCTGCAGGACCCGGAGCTCCATGGCCGTCCCGGCCCACGTCGACGATCGAACCCTGGCCGAGGCTGACCTCCGGGCGATCTCGACCGCGTTCGATCCCGACTTCTACCGGGCCATCTACACCGACCTTCCGGCCGAGATGGACGCCCTCTGGCACTACCGCTTCGCCGGGTGGCGTGAGGCGCGCGATCCGGCGACCTGGTTCTCCACGGCCCGCTATCTGGAAGAAAATCCCGACGTCGCCGCCGCTGGCGTTGAACCCTTCGCCCACTATCTGCAACGCGGCCGCCGCGAGGGCCGCGACGTGCGCCCGTCGCGCTGGATGAGCGCCTACTACGCCCATGTCGGATGGGGCGCGCATGAGTGGGGCTATCCCGCCTTCGACAGCGCGCCGGGCCTGGCGCCCGTCCGCCGGAGCCGGGTCTCCAACAGCGCGCCGGCGCTCACCGACGAGCACCGCGCCGCCATCGCGGCCGAGTTCGACGCCCACTACTACCTGGCGGTCAATCCTGATGTGGCCCAGGCCGGCATGGATCCGCTGGAACACTTCCTGGCCGCCGGCTGGATCGAGGGACGCGACCCCAACCCCCGGTTCTCGGTGCGCGACTACCTGGCCGACAATCCCGACGTGGCCGCCACCGGCGTCCATCCGTTCGCCCACTACCTGCTGGCGGGCCGGGCCGAGGGCCGGGCGGCGAAGAGCCGGCTGGGCTTCCGCTACGACGTGATCGCGCGCCTGAAGCCGGTCGAGGACCGCCTGGCCGACGCCCTGGCCGCGGCGCAGCGCGTGCGACTGGATCCGCCCGAGCGGCTCGCGCAGCTGGCTGACCTCGCGGACCTGCACATCACCTTCAGCCACGATGACTACACCGCCCATTCCGGTGGTCTGCAGATGTGCGTGCGGCGCGAGAGCGAGCGTTTCATGGCCCGCGGCGTCGACCACCTGCACCTGTTTCCGGCGGCGTTCTCGCCCATGGTCCGGCTGGCCGACGAGCCGGGACCCCTGGGCGTGCTGCTGAACGGCCATCGCCTGGGCGCCCATGACGCCTCGGCGGTGCAGGCGGCGCTGACAGCCGGCCCCGAGGGTGCGCGACGCAGCTTCGCCATCCACAGCCTGCTGGGGCACGATCCTGACGCCACCGCCGACATCCTGGCCGTCGCCGGGCTGTCGGCCGGGTTCTTCTGGCTGCACGACTTCGCCAGCGTCTGCGCGGGCTTCCATCTGCTGCGCAACGACGTCGAGGACTGCGCCGCGCCGCCGCGCGACAGCGCGGCCTGCGGCGTCTGCGCCTACGGCCCGTTCCGGGCACGACAGGAGGCCGGCCACCGCCGCCTGTTCGAGCGCCTGGCGATGACGGTGGTCGCCCCCTCGCAGGTCACGCTGGACTTCTGGCGCGCCCATACGGATCTGCCGGCCCACGCCACCGTGGCCTTGCCGCACGCGACGTTGACGCCGCGGGGCCCGGCGCCCGAGGGCGACGCCGAGCGGCCCCTGCGGGTGGCCTATCTCGGCATGCCGATACCGTTGAAAGGCTGGTCGGTGTTCCGCGAGTTGGCGATCAGCCTCGCGGAGGACCCGCGCTATGA
This sequence comes from Phenylobacterium sp., assembly GCF_965284355.1. Lineage (NCBI taxonomy): Bacteria > Pseudomonadati > Pseudomonadota > Alphaproteobacteria > Caulobacterales > Caulobacteraceae > Phenylobacterium > Phenylobacterium sp. The sequence continues at coordinate 3,358,563 of NZ_OZ260078.1, forward strand.
GTTTCTGCACCTGGGCGGCCAGGCCGACCCCTCGGCCCCGGCGGCCTTCCACGCGGTGGTTGCGACCGGCGACCGGCCCGGCGCCATGCAGGAGGCCATCGAGGCGCTCGAGGTCGACGCCGCCCTGATCTGGCCCCTCTGCCGCGAGACGTTCTCGTTCACCGCCTACGAAGCGGCGGCCGGCGGCGCGGCGGTGATCACAGGCCCCGACAGCGGCAATGTGGCGGCCTTCGCCTCTGACCCGGCCGTGGGCCGCGTGCTGGCCGACGAGGCCGCGCTGCTGCAGGCGTTCCGGAACGGCGACATCGCGGCGCTTGGCCGCCGCCGGCGCGAGGCCCGGGTGTTCGATCAGGCCTACAGCGGGCTCAGCGCCGACCTGGTGGCGCCATGAGGCGCCCGATTCTTCAGGGTCTGCCGTCGCGCCTCCGCGACGCGCTGTCGGGCCGGCACAAGCCGCTGCATCCCGAGCGGGTGATCGCCGCCCGCGCCTTCGATCGCGCGTTCTACCTCAAGTCCAACCCCGACGTGGCGGCGAGCGACCAGGATCCGCTGGACCATTTCCTGAACTTCGGCTGGCGGGAGGGGCGCGATCCGTCGAAGGCGTTTTCGGTCCGCGCCTACCTCGAAGCCTACCCGGAGGTGGCCGACTCCGGCGTCAACCCGTTCGTCCACTACCTGACCAACGGCCGGCCCAAGATTCGCGCGCCGCAGTCGCCGTATGGCTTCCGCTACGAGGTGATCGAGCGGCTGGCGCCCGTGGAGGACCGCCTCCCGCAAGGACCGCCGCCGGCTCCGGCGGCGGACGAGGTGCTCGCCTCGGCGCTGGCGGTGTCGCGTGGCGGCCTCTCGGGCCTGCACATCACGTTCAGCCACGACGACTATACCGCGCACCTGGGCGGCCTGCAGATCTCGGTTCGCCGCGAGGCCGAACGCCTGGCCCAGCAGAGTCGTGATCACCTGCACCTCCATCCCGCCCGCCCATGGCAGGTCGTGCGCACGGCCGCAGACGCCGAGCCGCTGGGCGTGGTCTGGAACGGCCGCGCCGTGGGCCTGTTCGACGCCGCCACGGTCGCGCGCATATTGGCCCGGGTTTGCGCCTCAGACGCTTCGGGTCGCAGCTTCGCGATCCACAGCCTGCTGGGCCACGAGCCCGACCAGACGGCCGATATTGTAGCCGCCGCGGGGCTCTCGGCGGGCGTGTTCTGGCTGCACGACTTCGCCAGCCTCTGCGCGGGTTTCCACCTGCTGCGCAACGACGTCGAGGACTGCGCCGCCCCGCCGGCCGACAGCGCAGGCTGCGGCATCTGCATCTACGGGCCCTGGCGCGCCCGACACGTCGACGCCCATGCCCGGCTGTTCGAGCGCCTCAGCCTGACGGTCGCGGCGCCGTCGCAGACGACCTTGGACCTCTGGACCGCCAGGGCGACCTTCCCGCTCGCCGGAACCGCCGTCCTGCCCCACGCCGTGCTCACACCCAAGGCGCCGGCGCCGGCGGCGGCCCGCCGCCCCTTCCGTCTGGCCTATGCGGGCCTGCCGACCCCCCACAAGGGCTGGCCGATCTTCCGCGCGCTCGCGCTGACGTTCGAGAACGACCCGCGCTACGAGTTCCTGCACCTGGGCGCGCGCGGCGACCCCACGCTGCCCGCGACGTTCCAGACCGTCACCTCGGGGATGGCCCAGGCGCTCACGGCCGCCCAGCCAGACGCCGTCCTGGTCTGGCCGCTCTGCCGCGAGACGTTCTCGTTCGTGGCTTACGAGGCCGTGGCCGCCGGCGCCGCGGTGCTGACCGGCCCTGACAGCGGCAACGTCCAGGCGTTCGTCGCCGAGACCGGCCATGGACGGGTTCTGCCCACGGAGGCTGCGCTCATGACGGCTTTCACCTCCGGCGAAATCCTGGAGCTGGGCCGCGCGCAGCGCCGTCCGATGCTCTATGACCTGCGCTACAGCGCCCTCTCGCTCGACCTGCCCGACGCATGAAGACCCTCTGCTACACCAGCTTCACGTTCTCATACCTGAACCGGGCCCGGGTCCTGTTCCAGACGCTGCGCCAGCACCGTCCGGACTGGGAGCTGGCCGCCCTGATCACCGACAAGCCGCCCGAGGGCTTCGTCTTCGACCCGGCGAACGAGCCGTTCGATCGCCTGGTCTGGGCCAGCGACCTGGGCATCTCCAACTTCCAGAGCTGGCTCTTCAAGCACGACGTGGTCGAGGTCTGCACGGCGGTTAAGGGGCCCTTCCTGCACCAGGCCTGCAGCTGGGGGTTCGATGCGGTGATCTACATGGATCCCGACACCGCTGCGCTGTCGACGCTGGAGCCGCTGGAGCGGTGGCTGGAAGAGCACGACATCCTACTCACGCCGCATCTGATCGATCCCAACGACGACCACGCCGCGATTCTCGACAATGACCTGTCGGCCTCGCGCACCGGCATCTTCAACCTGGGCTTCGTGGCCATCCGCACGACGGGCGAGGGCGCCCGGTTCGCCCGGTGGTGGAATGATCGCCTGCTCAGCTACTGCTACGACGACATGCCCAACGGCCTCTTCGTCGACCAGCGCTGGTGCGACCATGTCCCGGCCCTGTTCGACAACGTGAAGGTCATCCGCGACCCGGGCTACAACGTCGCCAGCTGGAACCTCTCGACCCGCAAGGTCAGCGTGGAGAAGGACGGCCGGATCCTCGTCAACGGCGCGCCGCTGCGGTTCTGGCACTTCACCAAGCTGGGCGCGGTGGGCGATTCGATGACCAAGCGCTACGCCGGCCAGAACTATCCGGTCTACGAGATCTGGAGCTGGTATCGTCGGCTGGTGACCGCCGCCACCGATCCGGCCATCCCCGAGCGCTGGTGGGCCTATGGCGCCTATGACGACGGGCGCCCCATCGCCAAGACCGAGCGCGTGCTCTATCGCGAACGCATCGACCTGCAGCAGGCCTTCCCCAACCCCTTCGCCTCCGGACGCGGCAGTTTCCAAGAATGGCTCGAACACGAAGGGGCGTAGGCGCGCCCGCCGCGCCGCCGGCGCCCAACCCTCTTCCCGGATCAGCCCCGTGACCGCGCCCGTCCTGGACAAGGTGCGCGCGCTGGCCGCCCAGGTGGGCGGGCTCAAGGCGCTGGCCCATGAGGCGCAGGTCCGCGAGGCGCTGACCCGAACCGAGCTGACGCTGGCGCTGCACGAGTCGCTGGCCGCCCGCGCCGGGCTGCTGGCCACCCTGCGCGAGCAGGCGCTGGCCGCCTATCGCGCGCGGCGCCCCTCGACGTCGCGCCGATCCGGGCGCCCGGCTCAGATGCTGGACCGCCTGCTGATCCGCCTCGGCTCGCTGGGCCAGGCCTGTGTGATCGCCCGCAGCGGCGTCTGGCGCGGGACGGGCCGACCGCTGCATGACTTCCGCCACATGGCGGCGTACGCCCGGCGCGGCGCCAACCCGGCCGTGGCCCCGCTCGCGCCGCTGGACCAGGCCTGGTACGTCGCCGCCAATCCCGACGTGGCCGCCCGGGGGACCGCGCCGCTGGTCCACTACCTGGTCGCGGGCGGCCGCGAGGGTCGCGCGTCCTCCGGCCTCTTCGACCCCGCCTGGTACGCTCGCGAGCACGCCGCCGAGCTGGCCGCCACCAGCGTCACCCCGCTGGAACATTTCGTCCGCACCGGCGCGGGCGGGCAGGGGGGGCCGCATCCGCTGTTCGATGTGGCGCACTACCTGGCTCAGTCGGGGCCCCTGGCGGCCGACGACGACGCCCTTTCGCACTACCTCCGCGAAGGCTGGACGCGCGGCTTCACCCCGCATCCGCTGTTCGACCCGGCATGGTACCGCCGCCAGGTCCAGACGACGGAACCGCCGCTGTCGCACTATCTCACCACCGGCTGGCGCGAAGGTCTGTCGCCGCATCCGCTGTTCGACGTCCGCTGGTACCTCGAGCAGAATCCGGAGGTCGCGGCCGCGGGCGTAGAGCCGCTCACGCATTTCATGGTCGAGGGCGGCCCCCGTGGTCTCTCGCCCGGCCCCTGGTTCGACGCCGCTCACTACATCGCGACCCGCGGCGACGCGCTGGCGCCCGGCGTCAATCCGCTGGTCGATTATCTGCAGGGCGGCGCCTGGGCGATCGCCGAGGCGCGGCCGGGCTTCCCGACCGCGGCCTATCTGGCCAAACAGCCTGATCTTGCCCGGGACGGCGTCACGCCGCTGGAGCACTGGGCGCGTCAAGGCGCTCCATAGGAAACGCTGTGGCCAGGCCCAGCTCGCACAGCTGTCGGCGCACCTCGTCATAGTATTCGGGCACGTAGTGGAACGGGCTGAGGCCCCACCGGTGCGCCGGGTCGGCAACGCGCTGTCCGCTCGCGTCGATACGCGCCATCGGCGGCATCACGGCCCGGAACGCCGACTCCTGCCGTTCCAGCAGGGCGTTGTACGGCCCGATCTCGGCCGGCTGCCCGCCGACGATCTCGACCCCGGTGATCGGCGACAGCCGCCCGTCCGGCGCGCGCTGATGCGTCGCCCAGCGGGCCTCGTGGTGGATGAACATGGCGTCGCGCAGGGGCGTGGCCCGCACCACCGCTGCGAACTCGGCCACGCCGTCCATCCACAGCCGCTCGCACGCCGCCGACAGCCGCGACATCCGCCGTCCCGCCGCCAGCGCCGGTTGCGCCATATAGCCGCTGCGAACCAGCTCGCCGCTGATGTTGGCCAGCGCGCCGTCGGCGGCCAACAGGTCGAATCGCTCGTCGATGAAATCGAAGATCAGGTGGGTTGGCCGGTAGGCCACCAGCTTCGCCAGCGCCGTCTTGCGCAGGTCGGCTACCAGGGCGGCGTGCTCGTGCTGGTGCAGGTCGCCCGGCAGCCCTTCGTCGGGGGTGAAGGCGGCCAGCGCCGGCGAGAACAGGCTAGGGAAGCTGGTCCGCGAGACGTAGAGCAAGAGCTCCGCGCCGCCGCCACGGATCGGCCACAGGTCGCGGGTAATGCAGCTGCCGAGAATGGCGATGCGCGGCTTCATCCGGCGGTCAATAGCATGGGTGGGGCGACAGTCCGGAACATTGACAAGCGATGGCGGCCTGCGCATCAACGCGCCCTTTCGGCGCGGGACGGTCAGAATGGCGTATCGTGAGGCGCGTTCACCCTTTTCGTCGAAGTATGGTGTATCAGCCCTTGCTAAGGTCTGACGGGACAGTTTGCGCGCAATGAAATTCCTGACCTTCCTGACGGACCTCCCGGACAATGTCCTGGGACGCGCCCTGCGCGAGGGCTACAAGCCCGCGGCCGTCGCGTTCGGGTTCAGCCTCGTCTCGAACATCCTCTACATGGCGCTGCCGCTCTACACCTACCAGGTGTACGGCCGAGTGATGACGAGCCAGAACCAGGCCACGCTGTGGACGCTCACGGTCGTCACCCTGTTCGTCTTCGCGATCTCCAGCGTCATCGACGACATCCGCGCCCGCGTGCTGATCAACTTCGGCGTCGCGCTGGACCAGCGCACCTCGGGGCGCGTGTTCACCAGCCTGTTCGACGCGGCCGTCCGCGGCGATCCGGGCGCGCGCGCCCAGGCGCTGCGTGACCTCGACCAGTTCCGCCAGTCGCTCACCGGCATCGCCGCCGCCGCCTTCTTCGACGTGCCGTGGATTCCCGTCTACCTGGGCGTTCTCTTCATCATCGACCCCCTGGTGGGCGTGGTCACCTTCGTGGGCGCCGTCATCCTGGTGCTGCTGGCCATCGCCCAGGCCCGGGCGGTGCAGAACTCCCTGAAGGACGCCAACGAAGCGGCGCTCCGCAGCTATGGCTTTACCGACGCGGCGCTCCGCAACGGCGAGGTGGTGCGCGCGATGGGCATGCTGCCCACGCTGGGCAAGGCCTGGGCCCGTCACCGGGCGATCACCATCGAGCGCGGCGCGGCCGCCGCCGAGGCGTCGAACTTCTACAACGACGTCATCAAGTTCGTGCGGATGGGGATGCAGGTGCTGATCGTGGCCCTGGGCGCCTATCTGATCCTCGAGGGCAAGATCCACCCCGGGATGCTGTTCGCCAACATGATCCTGGCCAGCCGAGCCCTGCAGCCGATCGAGAAGATCGTGGGCTCGTGGGACCCCCTCAACAACATGTACCGGGCGTTCGAGCGCCTGAACGTCCTGCTGAAGAACGCCGAGCCGCCGTCGTCGTCGACGGCGCTGCCGCGTCCGCTGGGCAAGCTCTCGGTCGAGGGCGTGAACTTCGCGCCGCCCGGCGTGCAGCGGCTGGTGCTGGGCAACGTCAACTTCGCCATCGACCCGAATGAGGTTCTGGGCGTGATCGGCCCGTCGGGCGCCGGCAAGTCCACCCTGGCCCGCCTGCTGGTCGGCATCTGGAAGCCGCTGAACGGCGTGGTTCGCCTGGACGGCGCCGACGTCTTCACCTGGGATCGCGCCGACTTCGGCCGCTACGTGGGCTACCTGCCGCAGGACACCGAGCTGTTCGCCGGCACCGTGCGCAACAACATCGCGCGCTTTCGTGAGGGCGTGACCGACGAGGAAGTGGTGGCCGCCGCCCAGCTCGCCGGCGTCCACGACCTGATCCTGCGGATGCCCAAGGGCTACGACACCGACGTGGGCGAGGGCGGCGTCGTGCTCTCCGCCGGCCAGCGCCAGCGGGTGGGCCTGGCCCGCTGTCTGCTCGGGAACCCCGCGTTCGTCGTGCTGGATGAACCCAACGCCAACCTCGACGCCGAGGGCGAGGAGGCGCTGATGGGCGCCATCGACGCCATGAAGGCCAACGGGGCCACGGTCGTGATCATTTCGCACAAGCCGGGCGTGTTCCGTTCGGCCGACAAGATGCTGGTGCTGCGCGACGGGCGGGTCGAGCTGTTCGGCCCCCGCGACCAGGTCATGGCCCGGCTGGTCAAGCCGGCGCAGCCGCCTGAAGTGCGCGCCGTGGAGGCGGGCCGTTGAAGCTGGATCTGAAGTCGCTCACCCGGCCGCCCGCCAAGCAGGACTACGTTCTCCCGGCCTTTGGGGGCGACGAGTCCGAGACCATGGCGCCTCAGCTGCGGGAGCGCCTGCGCCGGCCGATGATCGCGGGCGCCGTCGTCATCGTGGTGTTCGTGTTCGGAGTGGGCCTGTGGGCCTCCCTGGACCAGCTGGCGTCGGGCATCACCGCGCCGGCCGAGGTGCGCGTCGATTCGCAGCGCAAGACGCTGCGGGCCAAGGACGCCGGGGTCGTGAAGCAGATCATGGCCCGCGAAGGCGAGCTGGTGAAACCCGGTCAGCCGCTCCTGCTGTTCAACGACGTCGAACAGCGCGCCATGGTCGATGTGCTGCAGAACCAGTACGACACCCTGGTCGCCCAGGGCGCGCGCTTCACCGCCGAGGCGACCAATCGCAGCACGCTGGTGCTGCCGGCCGAGCTCACGTCGCGAATGGGCGAGCCGGGCGTGGCCCAGCTCATCCGCGACCAGGAATTCCTGTTCTCCACGCGCCGCCAGCTGTTCCAGAGCCAGTCGTCGGTCCTGGCCCAGCGCGTCGACCAGCTGCAGACTCAGGTCCAGGGCCAACAGGCGCAGCTCGAGTCGATTCTCGAGCAGCAGCGGCTGACCGAGGAGGAGTTGTCTGGCTACCGCAAGCTCAACGAGCAGGGGTTCGCGCCCAAGACGCTGATCCTGCGCTACGAGCGCTCGCTGGCCGAACTGGGCGGGCGTCGGGGCCAGCTGATGTCCGAGATCGCCCGCCTGCGACAGCAGATGGGCGAGACGCGCATGCAGTTGTCTTCGCTGCAGAATGAGCGTTCCAGCCAAGCGGCCGAAGGCCTGCGCGACAGCCAGACCAAACTCTCCGACGTCATCCCGCGGCTTACCGCCGCACGCCAGAACCTGGCCGCCACGATCGTGCGCTCGCCGGTCGAGGGCTACGTCTTCAATCTCACCCAGTTCACCGTCGGCGGCGTGGTCGGCGGCGGCGAGGTGATGATGGACGTCGTGCCGGTGGCTACGCCGCTCACGGTCACCGCGATGATCAAGCCCGAGGATGTGGACGAAGTCCGCGTGGGCATGCCCGCCAAGGTGAAGCTGACCGGCCTGAATCAACGCTTCAACGACTCGCTGGACGCGACCGTCGCAGTCGTCTCGGCCGATCGGATCACCAACGAGAAGAGCGGGGTGTCCTTCTATCGGGTCGACCTGCGAATCGCGCCCAGCCAACTCTCGAAGCTGAAGAAGGGCGTGCAGATGACGCCCGGGATGCCCGCTCAGGCCCTCATCAAGACCGGCGACCGGTCGATCATGAGCTTCCTGATTTCGCCCATTACCGACACCCTGGAGGACGCGTTCCGCGAGGAGTAGCGGCGTCTGTGCAACACCCTTGGGCGCTGAGATTCCGGGGGCTTTTTCAGGTTGCGCAATTGGCGGGGTTCCGATACGTCTCCCCTTGGGCTCGTCTAACCTACGCCGCAGCCATGCTATGGCGCTTGGGGTAATGGACCGCTGGGACTGCTTCACTTCGGTGGGGGTCAAGCGTGCCAGGGGTCCGTGTGACACTGACTGGAGAGAATAATGGCGACTTATTTCTTTGAGACGATCACGGACGCGCAAGCCGCGGCCTACACGACGGCGGATAACCTCGTGTTCGGCCAGACGGGCGAGAACGCTGCCCGCACCACCGTGATCTTCAACGCGGCGACGGCGACCTCGGGTCCGACCGTGACCGTGATCTCGGGTCTGACCGGCAAGGCGGTGACGTTCAACGCGAACTTCATCAGCGAAACCCCGATCTTCCCCGACGGTTCGGTCCTGTTCGTCGGCACCGCCGGCGCTGACACGACCACCGCTGGCGGCGCGGCGACGGCCGACGGTCTGTACGGCAACGCGGGCGGTGACACGCTCGAAGGCGGCGGTTCGACCGACGTGCTTCAGGGCAACGCCGGCGACGACTCGCTGGTGGGCGGCACCGGCGCCGACACCATCTACGGCGGCCGTGACAACGACACGATCACGACGGGCGGTAACGGTGACTTCGCTCAGGGCAACCTGGGCAACGACAGCATCAACGGCGCCGGCAGCACCGCCAGCACCCTGCTCGGCGGTCAAGGCGACGACCAGATCACCGGCGGCACGGGCGCTGACTTCCTGAACGGCAACCTGGGCAACGACACCCTCACGGGCGGCGGCGGCAACGACGTCATGCTCGGTGAAGGCGGCAACGACTCGATCGTCTCGGCCTCGGCCGAAGGCGGCGCTGTCAGCCTCGACGGCGGCGCGGGCAACGACTCGATCACGGCGACGAGCGCGAACGCCTCGATCCTCGGCGGCGACGGCAACGACTCCATCGTCTTGACCTCGGCCGGCGTCACCGGCGCTCAGGTCAACGTGCTGCAAGGCAACGGCGGCGACGACACGATTTCGTCGGACGCCATCGGTCGTGACTCGCTCCTCGGCGGCCAAGGCAACGACGTGCTGACCAGCAACGGCGGCACGGTCGGCGACTTCATCAACGGCAACCTCGGCAACGACACCGTCGTTGGCGGCGGCGCCGGCGATACGCTCCTGGGTGAAGACGGCAACGACAGCATCGACGCCGCGGCCGGTTCCGACACCGTTACGGCGGGCATCGGCAACGACACCGTCACCGGCGCGGCCGGCAACGACAACATCAATGCCGGCGACGGCAACGATAGCGTCGATGCGGGCGCCGACAACGACGTGGTCGACATGGGCGTCGGCGACGACACCGTGACCGGCAACACCGGCAACGACAGCCTGACCCTCGGCGACGGCGCGGACAGCGCCCTCGGCGACGCTGGCAACGACGTGATCTCGGGCGGCGCTGGCGCCGACACCGTGGACGCGGGCGGCGACAACGACGTGGTCACCGGCGGTGAAGGCAACGACACCCTGGAAGGCGGCGCCGGTAACGACAACGTCGACGGCGGTGGCGGCAACGACACCATCGGCGGCAGCGCCGGCTCCGACACCCTGCAAGGTGGCGACGGAAACGACGTCATCACCGGTGGCGCCACCACCGACTTCCTGCGCGGCGGCAACGGCGACGACCTGTTCGTCTTCGCGTCCGGCGACTCGGGCGTCACGGCTGGTACGCTGGACCAGATCCTCGATTGGCAGTCGACCGACTCGCTCGACTACACGGGCATCGGCGCGGCGACCGACGGCGTGAACTATATCGAACTGACGGCCGCGACCTTCGACGCCGCGCTGACCCTGGCGAACACCCAGATCGGCAACGGCAACGACTACGTGGTCATCCAGGTCGGTTCGGATGTCGTGATCTTCACCGATACCGGCGCCAACAACGGCACGGCGGAAGACGCAGTGGTGCTGGTGGGCCGTACGCTCGCCGACATCAGCGCCGCGAACATCCCGGCCTAAGTCGAACCAGAGCAACAAGGATTGGGCCGCCCCTCGGGGCGGCCCTTTTCTTATGTGCCTCGCGTCGAATCCATGCGCGGACCACGCGACCGCCCGAAGATGCCGCGCATCCGCAAGGCGCTCGTCGCGACCCGGAGGTTCTCCCCACGGCGCTGACCGCCGCGGCCAGCTGCTCGCCCCTTTCCCTTTGCCCGCGCCGGGTGCGGTGGGGTAAGTCGGGGCCTCCATGTCGAACGCGGCGCTCTTCCTACATCCGAACGGCTACGACACCACCGGGCAGAGCCTGCTGGGCCGCCATGCCGCCGGCGAGAGCTTCCTGCGAGGCTTCCTGCGGCACGCCGACGTCGATCGCTATCACTTCTGGAACGTCACCGGCCGCCCGCAGGCCGAGCTCGAGGACCTCGTCAACCGCATCGAGCCTCCACGCAAGCCGGTCCGCTGGATCGGCCAGGCTCGTCGTGACGAGCTGTCCGACCCTGGCGTGCTCAATGTCCCGTCCCCCGAGATCGACGCCGAGGCCTGGCAACGCGCGCCGCAGGGGGCCCGCCACTACGCGCTATGCGGCCTCACCCACACCACGGCGACGGCCACGGTCATGCGCCTGGTGCCCGACCTGCTGATCGCCCCCACCGAGGACTACGACGCGCTGATCTGCACCTCGACCGCCGTGCGTGACGCGGTCGAGACCCAGCTTTCGGCCATGCGCGACTACATGGCCGACGCCTATGGCCCGCGCCGCCGACGTGAGCCGATGCGCGCGACGATCCCGCTGGGCGTCAACGTCGACGACTTCGCCACCACGCCCGAGCACCGAAGCGCCTGGCGCGCGCGGCTCGACATCCCCGACGACGCCGTGGTCGTCCTCTTCGTCGGCCGCTTCAGCGTCCGGACCAAGATGAACCCGGCGCTGATGGCGATGGCCCTGGAGCGCGCCGCGCGCCGCACGGGAAAGCCCGTCTACTGGGTCAACTCGGGCTGGATCGAGCCGGCGTCCGCCGGCCCCGGGTTCCATGAAGAGACCCGCAAGCTCTGTCCCTCGGTGCACTATCGCGAGGTGGACGGCCGCCCCGCCGACATCCGCTTCTCGATCTGGTCGGTGGCCGACATCTTCATCAGCTTCTCGGACAACATCCAGGAGACCTTCGGCCTGACGCCCGTCGAGGCGATGGCGGCGGGGCTGCCGTGTGTCGTCACCGACTGGAACGGCTACAAGGACACGGTCCGCGACGGGGTCGACGGCTTCCGTGTGCCGACGGTCACGCCGCGGCCCGGCTTCGGCACGGACCTCGCCTACTGGTTCGCCAACAAGTGGATCAGCTACGAGAACTATGTGGGGGCGACCGCCCAATACACCGCGGTCGATCTGGGCCGGGCCGAGGTGGCCCTGGCGACGCTGATCGATCATCCGCAGATCCGGCGGTCGATGGGCGAGGCGGCCCGCCAGCAGGCGCGCGAGGTCTTCGACTGGGCGGCCATCATCCCGCAGTATCAGGCGCTCTGGGCCGAGCAGCGCGCGCGGCTCGCCGCAGCGCCGCCTGAGCCGACGCGCCGTCAGAACCCGTACCGGCCCGACCCCTATGTCCTGTTCGCCGGCTACCCGACGCGGCATCTCTCGCGGCACGACGTGGTGATGCTGAACCCCGGCCTGGACTGGCCGACGGCGCACGCGCGCCTCAGCGGAGCGCTGGCCGTCTACAGCCGCTTCAACCGTCCCAGCGACGCCGAGCTCGAGGTGGTGATCCAGGCGCTGGCCGCACAGGGCCCGATGCCGGTGGCCAAGGTGATCGAGCTGATCCCGCCCGGCCGGCGCAACTTCCTCGAACGCGGGCTGATCTGGCTGGCGCGGCACGACGTCGTGGCGCTGCATCCGGCGGGTTAGGGGCCCAGAACGCAGACGGCCGGACGACGGATCTCGCGATCCACCGCCCGGCCAATGCGACACAGCCACTGGAGAGCTAGGCTGACAAGCCGAACCTAGCGCAAAGCCCTGCCATGGAGAAGCTTGCGCCAGTTCACGACTAGGTCATCACGGAACCGTCTCAAAGCGCGACCTGGATCCGCCGCGAGATCGCGACCTTGCCCTCGCGCCAGACCCGGTAGTCGGCAATGTAGGTTCCCCGGGCCCACCCCGTGGCCGGCCGCCGCTTGCCCACGTAGACGAGGCTCTGGGCGCGCCAGTTCTTCAGCGGCTCGGCGCGGCTCTTGGCCAACACCGCCCCGTCCGGCGCCTTCAGTTCCAGCTCCACCACGTCGCCCGGCTGCAGGGCGATCGCGCGGACATAGGACACCAGATAGGGCGCGGCGGCGCTGAAGGGCCGGAGGCCGCCCGCCTCCACCTGCTCCTGGGTCATCTCGCCGTCGGTGAAGCCGGCGTTCAGCACCACGCCGTTTCGGTAGACCATCTTCGCCGCCGCATCGGCGCGCCACAGTCCCGGTTGCACGCCGCAGGCCGCCTGCGCCTCGGGGGCGAAAGGATCGACGATCTGGCCGCCGTTGCGCACCGTGAAGTGCAGGTGCGGGAACTCGGTATTGCCCGACAGGCCCACGCGCGCCAGCGGCGCCCCGGCCTTCACCACGTCGCCCACCTTCACGCCGATGCTGCCCTTGGCCAGATGGCAGTACTGGGTCTCCCAGCCGCCCCCGTGATCCAGCACCACGCCGTTGCCGCACTCGGCGTTGGTCACCGGCGGCGCGCCCGGCGCCCGCACCGAGATGTCGGTCACCCCGTCCCGCAGCCGCGCCACCCGCCCCGGCGCCGCGGCCAGCACCGCCACCCCCCGACGCTGGGCGGCCATGTCGGGGATGCGGATGTCGATGCCGTTGTGCTTGTCGTAGGTGTTCAGTCCGCAGCGATAGTCGCGCGTGGCCGGCGTGGGATCGCGGTCGACGTAGTGCTGGATCTCGCAGGTCCGCCCCAGCTCGCAGGCCAGCGGGAAGTCCAGCACGGGCCTGGCCGTCTGCGTGGATGCGGCGGGCGCCAGGGCGGCGAGGGCGAGGAGGGAAAACGCGACGGCCTTCATGCGTGGGACCCTGGCGGTGCGGCGGGACGAAACTGTGGCTCTATCCGAAACGAATGCCGGTCAGCGCCTCCAGCCGCTCGGCGTCGGCGGCGTACACCTGGCGCAGATGCGCGACCACGCCCGGGGTCAGCTGCGAGGGGTAATCCATCTGCCGCCCCACATGCACCTCGCGCGCCGCCGGCGTCGGCGCCTTGGGGAGCCCCAGGAACGTCCGCACCCGCCCCAGCGCCGAGCCCGGATCGCTTCGCAGCTCGTCCGACGTCAGGAACAGCAGCTGCTCGCGCGGGAACAGGCCCAGGAGCCGCTCGACCTGCTCGGCATAGAAGCCGCGCTCGACATAGCTGAACTCGCGATGGTGACCCCACGGTTCGGCGGCGAACAGGCGCTGGCGTCCCTCGCGGACGCACCATTCGAACGGATGCGTCTCGACCCCCCGCGCATACTCCATCCGCCAGTGCGACCAGGCCCGCTGCACCGGATCGCGCAGCACCAGGATCAGCTTCATCGCCGGATTGTAGGCGCAGATCCGTTCCAGGCTGTTCGGCCAGTAGCTGTAGATCGGCGTCGCCTCGCCGCAGGGCCGGCCTGCGGGGTCCGGAAAGCGGGCGTGATAGGCGCGGTAGTCGGGCGCGGACCAGTCCTGCGTCTCGTCGTCGAAGACGTGCAGTTCCTTTTCGGCCGGCAGCGCGATGTCGGGATAGTCGGTCAGATAGTCGAACAGCGCCGTCGTCCCGCCCTTCTGGGCGCCGGCGATCAGGAAGCTGACCAGGGGTGGCTCGGCCATGCGCCTGTGCATCCCTCGGTGCGGCGTTTCGGGCAAGGGGCTTCTGACGCGGCGCAGTAGCCGCTAAGACGGCGTTCAAACCTGCGCGCGAGATGAGTCCCACCGGGGTCCATCGGGGGGCGCGCGCCTGCAAGGCGGACGCATGAAGACGGTGATCCTGGCCGGCGGCCTGGGAACGCGCATCTCCGAGGAGAGCCAGTTCAAACCCAAGCCCATGATCGAGATCGGCGGCCGGCCGATCCTCTGGCACATCATGCGGCTCTACGCGCACCACGGCTTCAACGACTTCGTCGTGTGCCTGGGCTACCGCGGCTATGTGGTGAAGGAGTATTTCGCCAACTACGTGCTGCACAACGCCGACCTGACGGTCGACCTGGCGACGGGCACGATCGAATACCACGCCACCAATCACGAGCCCTGGAAGGTCACCCTGGTCGAGACCGGGTCCGACACCATGACCGGCGGCCGGCTGAAGCGCGTGGCGCAGTACCTGGAGCCGGGCCAGCCGTTCCACATGACCTATGGCGACGGCGTCGCCGACGTGGACCTCACCGCGCTGACGGCCTTCCACAAGGGCCACGGCAAGGACGCCACCATCACGGCCGTCGCGCCGCCCGGACGCTTCGGCGCGCTGGACATCAACGACGACCGCGTCGACCGCTTCATCGAGAAGCCGCCGGGCGACCAGGGGCTGATCAACGGTGGGTTCTTCGTCCTGAACCCCTCTGTCATCGATCGCATCGACGGCGATCCAACCATATGGGAGCGCGAGCCGCTGGAAGGCCTGGCCGCCGACGGCCAGCTGATGGCGTATCGCCACGACGGCTTCTGGGCCGCCATGGACACGCTGCGCGACAAGAACATCCTCGAAGGCCTGTGGGCCTCCGGCGAGGCGCCGTGGCGACGGTGACCTCCCGCTTCTGGGCCGGAAAGCGGGTCCTGCTGACCGGCCACACGGGCTTCAAGGGCTCGTGGGCGTCGATCTGGCTGACCCGGATGGGGGCGCAGGTGACCGGTCTGTCGCTTGCGCCCGACCAGAGCCCCAGCCTGTTCGAGATGGCCCGCGTCGACGAGCGCATCGACTCGCACCTGGGCGACATCCGCGATCCCGCGGCGATCGAGGCGGCGCTGGCCGGCAAGACCTTTGACCTCGTCCTGCACATGGCCGCCCAGGCGATCGTGCGGACCTCTGTCGAGGACCCCCTGGGCACGTTCGACACCAACGTCATGGGCACGGCTCGCCTGCTGCAGGCGCTCCGTAGGCAGCCCGATCTGAAGGCCGTGCTGACCATCACGTCGGACAAGGTCTACGCCAACAACGACTCCGGTCGCGCCTTCCAGGAGGGCGACAACCTCGGCGGCAAGGACCCGTACTCGGCCTCGAAGGCTGCGGCCGAGATCGTCGTGCAGAGCTTCGCCAAGAGCTACTTCAAGGATGTGGCGGTCGGCACGGCCCGCGGCGGCAACGTCATCGGCGGCGGCGACTTCTCGCGCGACCGGCTGGTGGCCGACATCGTGCGCGCGACCCGAGCGGGCGAGGCCGTGGTGCTGCGCCATCCCGAGGCCACGCGCCCCTGGCAGCATGTGCTCGACTGCCTGGCCGGCTACTTCACCCTGCTGGAGGCCCTGGCCACCCGCCCCGACGCGCCCCGCGCCCTGAACTTCGGCCCCCGGCCCGGCGGCGCCGAGGTCACCGTCGGCGAGTTGGCGACGCTGGGCGTCCAGGCGCTGGGCGGCAAGGCGTGGGTGCACGAGCCCGACCCGACCTCGCTGGAGGCCAAGGCCCTGGCGATCGACGCCACCCTGGCCCGCACAGCCCTGGGCTTCGAAAGCCGCCTTGAGGCGCCCGAGGCCGTCGCGCTCACCATGGACTGGTACGGACGCCAGGCGGCGGGCGAGGACGCGCTGTCCCTTTGCCTGGAGCAGATCGAAGGCTACGAAGCGCGCAAATGAGTTCCGCTCCCCTCTGCCGCTTCTGCCGCGCCCCGCTCACCCGCACCTTCCTGGACCTTGGCGACCAGCCGCTGGCCAACAGCTACCTGACGCCCGAACAGCTGGCGGCGGGGAACGAGCCGGTGTTCCCGCTGCACACCCGCGTCTGCGACAGCTGCTTCCTGGTCCAGGCCGACCACGAGGTGCCGGCCGAGGCGATCTTCGACGCCGGCT
This sequence comes from Phenylobacterium sp., assembly GCF_965284355.1. Taxonomy (NCBI): domain Bacteria; kingdom Pseudomonadati; phylum Pseudomonadota; class Alphaproteobacteria; order Caulobacterales; family Caulobacteraceae; genus Phenylobacterium; species Phenylobacterium sp. The sequence goes on from NZ_OZ260078.1 coordinate 3,374,866, forward strand.
ACGCCTATTTCTCGTCGTTCTCGCCGGGCTGGGTGGCGCACGCCAAACGCTACGCCGAGGCCATGATCGAGCGCTTCGGCCTGGGGCCGGAGTCGCTGGTGATCGAGGTCGCCAGCAACGACGGCTACCTCCTCAAGCACTTCCTCGCCAATGACGTGCCGGTGCTGGGCATCGAGCCCACCGCCAACACAGCAGAGGCCGCCCGCGCCATCGGCGTGCGCACCGACGTGGTGTTCTTCAACGCCGAAACCGGCCAGGCCCTGGCCGCCCGTGGCGACCGCGCCGACCTGATGGCCGCCAACAACGTGCTGGCCCACGTTCCTGACCTCAACGCCTTCGTGGCCGGCTTCCGCCACGTGCTGAAGCCGCAGGGCGTGCTCACCTTCGAGTTCCCGCACCTGCTGAACCTGATCCAGCTGGTGCAGTTCGACACGATCTACCACGAACACTACTCGTACCTGTCGCTGGTGGCGGTGGAGCAGGTTCTGGCCGCCCATGGCCTGCGCCCGTTCGACGTCGAGCTGCTGCCCACCCACGGCGGCTCGCTGCGGCTCTTCTGCTGCCACGCCGCGGCCGATCACCAGGAGACCGAGGCGCTGCGCACCCTGCGCGCCACCGAGGCCGCCGCGGGCCTCAATCGCATCGAGACCTACGAGGGCTTCGCCGCCCGCGTCGACGCCATGTGCGAGAGCTTCCGGGCGTTCCTGGCGGCGGCGAAGGACGACGGCAAGGCTGTGGCGGCCTACGGCGCGGCCGCCAAGGGCAACACCTTCCTCAACCACTGCGGCGTCACCCGTGACGACATCGTCGAGGTCTATGACGCCAATCCCGCGAAGCAGGACCGCTACCTGCCGGGGAGCCACGTGCCGATCCGCAGCCCTGAGGCGGTCAAGACCACGCGCCCCGACTACGTCGTCATCCTGCCCTGGAACCTGAAGGACGAGATCACCCAGCAGCTGGCCTTCATCGCCGATTGGGGCGGCAGGTTCGTGGTGGCCTCGCCGCTGACCCGGGTGCTGGACTAGTGCGCTTCACGCCCACCACGATCGCGGGCGTGGTCCGCGTCGAGGCCGAGCCGCACGCGGACGAGCGGGGCCTGTTCGCGCGCCTGCACTGCCCCGAGGCGTTCGCCGCGGCGGGCATTCCCTTCGAGCCGGTCCAGACCAGCCTTTCGCGCAATCCCACGTCCGGCACCCTGCGCGGCATGCACTTCCAGGCCGCCCCCCATGCGGAGGCCAAGCTGGTGCGCGTCACCCGCGGCCGGGTGTTCGACGTGGCCGTCGACCTGCGCCCGGACAGCCCCACCTATCGCCAGTGGACCGGCGCCGAACTGTCGGCCGAGAACCTGGTCGGCCTCTATATCGGCGAGGGGATGGCCCACGGCTTCCTGACCCTGGAGCCGGACACCGACGTCGTCTACCAGATCGCACCCGCCTATCGCCCGGGCCATGACGCCGGCGTCCGATGGAACGACCCGGCCTTCGGGATCGACTGGCCGGCCGCCCCGCGACTGATCTCGGAGCGCGACGCTTCGTACCCCGACCATCGGGGCTGAGAACCTCGGCGCCGTCTGCTAGAGATTGCGCCCTATCGAAATGGACCTGGACTTCTATGGCTAAGGAAAAGGCGCTCGAGGCGCTCTCGCGGATCGGAGAGACGGAGGACTGGCGGAAGGCCTTCATCCGCCAACTGATCGCCTTCGAGGGGCAGATCCAGGCGCCCGGCGTCGATGTGCGCGAGGAGCTGACCGGCCCGCTGGTGGATGCGCTGTATGACGACGACGCGGTGGTGCGGCGGACGCTCTCGACCGGCGTGACGTTCGAGTTCCTCTACCGCTCCAAGATCGCCCGCGACTTCGTGATGTCGCAGCCCGAGGCGCCCGACCATGCCTGGGAGCCGATGACCAGCCGTATCCTGGTGGACCTTGCCCGTGGCAAGACGCGGGGGGGCGCGAAGAACGTCGTGATCGGCGGCGCCTACTTCGGCGACCACGCGGTGCTGATCGCGCGCGAGATCGCGGCGAAGGGGGGCGTCGTGCACGCCTTCGAGCCCAACAACGACCAGCGCGGCATGCTGATGAAGAACGCCGAGCTGAACGGCCTGACCAATATCAAGCCGCGGTCCGAGGGACTGTGGCACGACAGCTCGACGAACCTGAAGCTGGTGGGCTTCGACAGCTTCGCCAGCGCCGAGGTGGCCGAGGCGGGCGACGACACCTTCAAGACCGTGACCATCGCCGACTACCTGAAGGCGTCGGGCGTCGATGTGCTGGACCTGATCGTCCTCGACATCGAAGGCGCCGAGCTGGGCGCGCTGAAGGGCGCCGAGCCGTTCCTGGCGCAGCCCAAGGGGCAGGCGCCCGACATCCTGTTCGAGGTGCACCGCCACTACGTCGACTGGTCGAATGGCCTCGCCAATACCGACATCGTCAAGCTGCTGACCGGCCACGGCTACACGGTCTTCGCGCTGCGCGACTTCAACTCGAACTACGACCTGGCGGGCAAGCCAGTCGAGCTGATCCCGGTGGAAGACGTCTACCTGGAAGGCCCGCCGCACGGCTTCAACATGGTGGCCGTGAAGGACACCGCAGTGTTCGACGGGCCCGGCTATTCGATCGTGAAGGGCGTGAGCCCCAAGTACCTGCGCCACAAGGATCCCAAGCTGCATCACCCTCTGGGTGGGCTCTGAGGCTTTGGCGGGCCCATCTCCCGCTAGATTGGCCACCGTCGTTGGCGCGGCCGGCTTCGTCGGCGCCCGCCTGAGCGCGCGGCTGCAGGCCGACGGCTGGAGCGTGTGGGCCCCGGCCAAGGGCGATCCGGCGCTTTGCGAGCGTGATCTGGGGACGGTCTTCTACTGCGCGGGCCTGACCGCCGACTACGATCGCCGCCCCTTCGATACGGTGGAGGCGCACGCCAGTCTGGTCAGCGAGGTGATCCGCGCCGACCGGTTCGAGCGGCTGGTCTATTGCTCGTCCACCCGGCTCTACGACGGTCAGCGCAAGGAGGTGGCGCACGAGGCCGAGCCGCTGGTCTTCGATCCGGCCGACCCCCGCCGGGTCTACGACCTGTCCAAGGCGCTGGGCGAGAACCTGACCCTGGCCCGCACCGGCGGCCGGGGCGCCGTGGCGCGGCTGTCCAACGTCTACGACTGGGCCGACGGCGCGCCGGGCTTCCTCTCGGAGTGGCTGATGAAGGCGCGGACGACCCGCGACCTCGTGCTCGAAAGCAGCCCCAACATCGCCCGCGACTACATCCATCTGGACGACACGGTGGAGGCGCTGATCGCGTTGGCTGAACGAGGTCAGGGAATCTACAACGTGGCCGCCGGCCGCCTGTCGACCAACGCCGACATCGCCCGCGTTTTCGAGCGCGCAGGCTGGTGGGTCAGGTTCACGGGCGACGCCACGCCGCTGCCGCCGCCCAACGCCAGCGCCGAACGCCTCGCGGGCCTTGGCGTCGTCGCCCGACGGGTCGAGGATGTGGTCAAGGACTACCTGGAGGGTCTGCCCGCGTGAAGCTCGTCGACCACACCCGCGAGAGCCTGATCGGCTACGTCACCGCCCAGTGCGCCGCCATCGTGCCCGACGGGCGTGAGGCCGAGTTCCGCAAGGCCGTGGACGCCCACATCGACGAGGCGCTGGAGCGGATGCATGTCTGCATCAACGCCTGCGCGCCCTGGCGGCCCGACCAGTTCAACGTGCTGCAGAGCTCGCAGCACTGCATCTTCCTCTACTACCTCTCGAACACGATCTACCGGCGCTCGGGCGATACGGCGGCGGGGACGCGGCTGTTCCTGATGAACAAGGCGCTAAACGGCATCGACCTCTTCTACGAGATCCAGATGCCCGAGGTGTTCTACATTGGCCACTCGGTCGGCATCGTCCTGGCGAAGGCCACCTACGGAAACTACCTGGTGCTCTACCAGAACTCGACCGTGGGGAGGCACAAGACCGACATCCCGGTGATCGGCGACCGCGTGGTGCTCTATCCGAACACCGCCGTCATCGGCCGCTCGGTGATCGGCTCGGACTCGGTGCTCAGCCAGGGAACCAGCGCGGTGAACAAGACCGTCCCCGAGGGCGTCATCGCGTTCCGCTCCGGCGGCGCGGACCTGACGTTCGCGCCCCGCCCGAACGACCTGCTGCAGGAATACTTCCGGCTGTAGGCGCTGGGCTCGCTCAGGCGGTCTTCTTGAGCCCCGGCCGTTCGGTCACCGCGCGGTGGATCATGGCGTAGAAGTCGGCGGCGAACTGTTCGGTCTGGCCCAGCGGGCTGGCCCGCAGCCGGTCGCGGATGGTGGTGCGAAACTCGCGGCGGCGGTCCACGTCGGCGGCCAGCTTGAGCGCGATCTCCAGGTACTCGTCGAGGGTCCTGGCGCACAGGTCGCCGAAGCCGGCGTTCGACAGGATCGAATAGCTGAGCCGCTCGAAGAACGCCTCGCCTACCATGCTGACCAGGGGCACGCCCATCCACAGGGTCTCGGTGGTGGTGGTGCCGCCGGTGAGCGGGAACGGGTCCAGCGTGATGTCGATGTCGTTGTAGTGCGGCAGGTGGGCGCCGCGCACCGCGCGCCAGATGATCCGGTCGGCGCTGACGCCTTCCAGCGCGAACTGCTTCTCGATGTTCCTGCGGAAGCTCTCGCCACTGGCCTCGGGGCGCACGAAGGCGAACTTCGAGCCCGGCGTTGCGGCGACCACCCGGGCCCACTGACGCAGCACCTCGCGGGTATATTTGTGCGGGTTGTTGGCGGTGCCGTAGGTCACGAAGCCATTGCGGTCGGACGGCATCTCGGCCGCGATCGCGTGCCGGTCGACGAAGAACTGCTGGCCCAGCGCCAGCCAGGTGTGCGGCATCACCAGCGGGGTTTCGACCAGATACTCGTCCTTGGTCGGCCGGCTGTAGGGGTCGCAGATGAAGTAGTCGATGGTCGAGAGACCCGCCGAGTGCGGATAGCCCAGCCAGCTCGCCTGAACCGGGGCCGGGCGATAGGCCATCACCTCCAGCTTGTTCATGTGGGTCGAACCGCCCAGTTCGATCAGGATGTCCAGCTGGTCGGCGGCGATGTTCTCGGCCGCCTTGGGCACGCCGATGTCGCGCCACCAGCGGTAGGCCTTGATCCGGCTCTCGATGTGCCGCTGGGCGGGGTCGGGCTGTCCCTGATTGAACGAGTAGACATAGACCTCGAACCGCGGATCGACGTGGTCGAACAGCGGCATCGCGAAGTACCCCACGGGGTGCTGGCGCAGGTCAGACGACATGAAGCCCAGCCGGATCTTTCCGTCGGCCGGGCGCGGCGCGGGGCGGGCGATCTTGCGGCGGGCGGCGGCGGTCTCCTGGTCGCGGCCCCAGATGCGGTGTTGCTCGACCAGCTCCAGGCGGTCTGCGTCGGAGCGAACGCGGGCCAGCTGCTTCAGCAGCGCCGTGTGGCGGCCGTGGCGGGCCCAGCTGCGGCCCAGAGTCTCGAAATCGCCCACGGCGTCCAGCGCGTCGTAGTCGGCCACCCGTACGAAGACGTCGGTGAGGATCTTGTTCGCCGCGTCGGTGAACTCGTTCCGGCGCGGCAACAGTGACAGGGCCAGCTGGTAGGCCTTCTCGATGTAGGCGCCCTCGTCGCCGATCCGGCTGCGCTCCCAGGTTTCGACGAGAGCGGTGGCGGTCTCCAGTCGGCCCGGATCCAGCTGGTAGGCCTTCTCGAGGTGGTAGTTGGCGCGCTCGCGATCGCGGTCGGCCACCAGCATGCCCAGCTGGTAGTGGATCCACGCCACGTTCGGGTTGGCGGGCAGCTGCTCTTCGAGAAACGCCTCGCAGCGGGTCAGGTCGCCCGCGCGCCGCATCACCATGGCCTTGCTCTCGGCCAGGCGCAGGTCGTGCGGCGCGATGGCCAGCGCCTTGTCGATCGTCTCTTCGGCCTCGGCCGTGCGCAGCTCTTCGTTGAGGACGCCGATCATGTCCAGCCAGGCATCGGCGTTGTCGCGCTTGACGCTGATCGCGGTGCGCAGGCGCATCAGCGCCGGCTCGATCTTGCCCAGCTTGCTCAGCGTTCGGCCCAGCTGTCGGTGATATTCGCTGTTCCGCGGCTCCAGCCGGATCAGCTTCGTGAACATCGCCTCGGCCTTGGTGAGCTCGTTCAGGTCGATCAGCACGTTGCCCAGGTTCTGCTGTGCGGCGAGGCTCTTGGGCTGGAGCTTGATGGCGGCTTCGAACAGCGGCACGGCCTCGGCCTGGCGGCGCAGCTTGCGCAGAAGGACGCCGCGCGTGTTGAGCAGGTCGTAGTCGCGGGGGTAACGCTCGAGCCCTTTCGCCGCGGCGGCCTCGCCCTCTGCGAAACGGCCGGCGTTGTAGAGCTGGACCACCAGCGCCCGGTAAACCTGGACCGTGCGGGCGGGGTCTTCCGCAATCGCGGCGCTGAGGTGCTCGATGGCCTCGTCCCGGCGCCCCGCAGTCAGGGCCGCCTGCGCCGCGTTCAACCGATCGCTCATTCCTAGACCTTTATGCCGATAGTCGCGCCCGACTTACGGCGCTCGCCCGGCCATGGCTAGGGCCGGGTGGCCGCACCTGAAGCCTGTCCGGTGCAGATGGGGTCGTCTCAACCGGGTGAACAGGCGCTATTGCGTCGATTTTGTTCGTGTTTCGGGGCGAAACCGGCGTCCCCGTCGACCGACGCGCTCTAGCGCGAGAAGCGCCATTTCAGGACCAGGATCGTGGCCGACAGCCCGAGGCAGACGATGTTGGACGCGGCGACCGGCCAGCTTCCCGTCATGAGGCCGTAGACGGTCCAGAGGACGAAGCCCGTGACGGTCACGGCGTACATGCGGAGAGACACGGCCGAGGCGTCGCGTTCGCGAACGATCTTGATGATCTGGGGCGTAAAGCTGGCCATTGAGCACAGGGCGGCGCCTGTGCCGACGAGGTCGGCGGCTGAGAACATGAGGCCTCAGGCCCGTTGCGTGTGATTGTCCATGGGGACGCTAACGATGATGCGGACCCCGGGTTGCTCAGGTCTGATATCCAGCTTGCCGCGAAGCTGCTGGGCCATCAGTTGGGCCACGGTCAGCCCGAAGCCGGCCTTGGGCGCCGCAGGGTCCATCCCCACCCCGTCGTCGGCGACCGAGATCTCGAAGCCCTCCGGCGTGCGGCGCAAGCCCACGCGGATGCGCCCCGGCACGCCGTCGCGAAAGGCGTGGCGCAAGGCGTTGTTCACGGTTTCGCTGACCAGCAGCGCCACCGGCGCGCCATGCCGGCCCGGGATGTGAATGCTTTCGAGGTCCAGGTCGATGTCGACGCCTTCGCGCCCGGCAGACCCGGCCAGATCGCCGGCGATCTCGCGCACAAGGCCCGACAACTCGACCTCTTCGCAGTCGTCCGACCAGGTGACGTGGCGGTGGGCGACGCTGACGGCGGCCACCCGTAGCTGCACGGCCCGGAGCGCCTGGCGCGCGGTGTCGTCGCTCACCCGGCGGCCCTGCAGCATGACGATCGAGGAGATCAGCTGCAGGGTGTTCTTGACCCGGTGCTCGGCCTCCCTCTGCCGCGCCTCCTGGCGCTGGAGGGCGGCTTCCGGGCTTTCGTCGCTGGGACTGACCATACTGACTCCCGTGGTCGGCCGGGCCGACGCTCTACCGTAAGGCGGGTCGGTCGATCTTGCCACTCGGCGCCGCGTTCGCGGAACCGGTCACGTTGAAGCGGGCTCCCCGCTTGACCCGAAAGGGCCTGCGGGCGAAAGCGGCGCCTCATGAACATCCTGATCGTTGGGTCCGGCGGCCGCGAACACTCGCTGGCGTGGAAGATCGCGGCCTCGCCGCTGGTGAAGCGCCTGGTGGCTGCGCCCGGCAACCCCGGCATGGCGGCCCAGTGCGAGCTGCGGAACGTGGCCGCGACCGACGTCGCGGGCCTGGTGGCGCTGGCGCAGGAGATCGCCGCCAACCTCGTGGTGATCGGCCCCGAAACCGCGGTGGCGGCGGGGCTCGCCGACGCGCTGGCAGCGGTGGGCATCCCGTGCTTCGGGCCGACGGCCCAGGCGGGTCAGCTGGAGAGCTCGAAGGCTTTCACCAAGGCCTTCTGCGACCGCTACGGACTGCCCACCTCGGCCTATGCGGTGTGCGAGACCGCCGATGCGGCCAAGGCGGCGCTGGCCCGTTTCACGCCGCCCTACGTCATCAAGGCCGACGGGCTGGCGGCCGGGAAGGGCGTGGTGATCGCCCCGGACCGCGCCGAGGCGGACGCCGCGATCGACGACGCCTTCGGAGGCCGGTTCGGCGAGGCCGGCGCCCGGGTGGTCATCGAGGAGTTCCTGGAAGGCGAGATCGGCTCGCTGTTCGCCTTGTGCGACGGCAAGTCCTCGATGGTCTTCGGCTGGGCCCAGGACCACAAGCGGGTGTTCGATGGCGAGCAGGGACCGAATACGGGCGGCATGGGCACCTATTCGCCCGCGCCGGTCTTCACGCCGGAATTGGTGGAGCAGGTGCGCACGCGGCTGGTGGAGCCGGCGTTCGCGGGCATCGCCGCCGATGGGGCGCCCTATCGCGGCGTATTGTTCGTGGAACTGATGGCCACCAAGGACGGACCCAAGCTGGTGGAGTTCAACACCCGCTTCGGCGATCCCGAGTGCCAGGTGCTGATGCTGCGTCTCAAGAGCGACCTCGTGCCCTACCTGCTGGCCTGTGCGACCGGCCGGCTGGCCGAGATGCCGGAGCCGCAGTGGCGGGACGAATCCGCGATCTGCGTCGTGGTGGCGGCCAGGGGCTATCCGGGCACGCCGCAGGCCGGGGGCGTCATCACGGGCGCCGACGCCGATTTCGGCGCGGACGCGGCGGTCTTCCATGCCGGGACGAAGCTGGACGACGACGGCGTGCTGCGGGCAGCCGGTGGTCGCGTGCTGAACGTCTGCGCCCGGGCCGTCACGCTGCGCGACGCCAAGGACAAGGCCTATGCCGCCGTCGACGCGATCGACTTCCCGGACGGCTTCTGCCGCCGCGATATCGGCTGGCGCGCGCTTTCCCTCCCTTGATGGGGAGGGACAGGCGGCGAAGCCGCCAGGGTGAGGGAGTGTCGATCCTCCCGACCCTCTGAGTCTGGCCCTTACTGCCTCGCCCTGGCCGCTGGCGCGGCCTGTCCCTCCCCATCAAGGGAGGGAAGATTCCGCCACCGCCTTGAGTGCCGGCAGCGCCACGGCGTGCCAGGCGTGGCCCATGCCGCCCTGGATGCCCTCGACCTCGCGGTCGTCGAACTGGTCCCAGCCCGAGTGGACCAGCCTTACGTGCGTGCCGCCGGGGATATTGCGCAGCCGGATGTCCACGTGCGTGTCGGGCAGGCCCCACGAGAACGCCAGCCGCCTTGGAGCGTCCAGCATCTCGATCCGGCACGCGATGCCATCGGTGGGGTCGCCCGCGAGGCGCCGCGCACGGTCAGGCTGCAGGTAGAAGACCTGACCGACGACCGGCTGGAAGCGCAGACAGCCCATCCACTGGGTCACCAGCGCCGGTTCGGTGATCGCCCGCCACACCCGCTCGCGCGGGGCTTCGATCTCGATGATGGAGGCGACGTCCTCGACCATGACCCGCCTCTGAGGGGCGCCGGCCGCCCCGTCAAGCGCTTGCCCGACGCCGCGTCACCGGTAAAAGGACGTCAAACAAGCGTACGAAGCGTGGGAGAGCGCCATGACCGAAGCCGTCACTGCCGAGCAGGAGCGCGAGGCGCTCAACACCGGCACCAAGGAGGTCGCCGAGACCCACCGCTTCGACGAAGCCTCGCTGGCCCGCTGGATGGAGGCCAATGTCGAGGGCTACCAGGGCCCGCTCGAGGTGCGCCAGTTCAAGGGCGGCCAGTCCAATCCGACCTACCAGCTGATCACCCCGACCCAGAAGTACGTCATGCGCCGCAAGCCGCCGGGCAAGCTGCTGCCGTCGGCGCACGCTGTCGACCGCGAGTTCCGGGTGATCTCGGCGCTCTACCCCACCGGCTTCCCGGTGGCCAAGCCCTACGGCCTCTGCGAGGACGAGAGCGTCGTAGGCACCATGTTCTACATCATGGACATGGTGGAGGGTCGGATTCTCTGGGACCAGTCCCTGCCGGCCTATTCGCCCCCCGAACGGCGCGAGATTATTCTCGCGAAGATCAAGACGCTCGCCGACCTGCACAACACCGACTACGTGGCCGTCGGGCTCGAGAGCTACGGCAAGCCGGGCAACTACATGGCCCGTCAGGTCGACCGTTGGACCAAGCAGTACAAAGCCTCGGAAACGGTCCACATCCCCGAGATCGAGCGCCTCATCGAGTGGCTGCCGAAGACCGTGCCCGAGCAGGAGCGCACCTCGATCGTCCACGGCGACTATCGCCTGGACAACATGATCTTCCATCCCACCGAGAACCGCGTGGCGGCGGTGCTGGACTGGGAGCTCGGCACGCTGGGCGAGCCGCTGGCCGACTTCACCTACCTGCTGATGAACTGGATCAACGGCGGGATCTCGCAGATCCCCGACCTGAAGGCCCACGGCATCCCGACCATGGAAGAGGCGGTCGAGTACTATTGCGGGCTCACGGGCCGCAGCGGCCTGCACGACCTCTACTGGTTCTACAGCTACAACACCTTCCGCCTCGCGGGCATCCTGCAGGGCATCGTGGGCCGCGTCCGCGACGGCACCGCCAACAGCCCCCACGCCGCCCAGCAGGCCGACCGCGTGCTGAGCCTGGCCGAGACCAGCTGGAAGTACGCCAAGCTGGCCGGCGCGGAGTAGACGGCGGATCCTTCTCCCCTTGCGGGAGAAGGTGGGCCGCGAAGCGGCTCGGATGAGGGGTCGCGCTGGTCGTTCAACCCCCGTGGCGCGCCAGCGCCGCTAAACGGAACCACGGAAAACACGGAAGGCAGGCTCATGCTCGGAGCCCTTTACGTGTGCTTTCGTGCCTTCCGTGGTTCGGGCTGACGGCGCCTGCGCGCACATCGAGCTAGCGAGGTCAGCGCGACCCCTCATCCGTCAGCCTGCGGCTGACACCTTCTCCCGCAAGGGGAGAAGGAGACTTTCCAGCGCCGCCTCGTCCTCGAACACCGCTCGCACCGGCCAGGGCCGGATACGCGTGCGCCAGGCCGGGGGCAGGCGGGCCCAGTCCTTCTCCGTGGTGACCAGGCCGGCGTCGAATTGCGTGGCGCGGTCGGCCAGGCGGGCCAGTTCGCTTTCCGAATAGGCGTGGTGATCGGGGAAGGGCCAGAAGTCGGCCAGCTCGCAGCCGGCGGCCTTCAGCGCGCGCTCCACCTTCCACGGCTTGCCGACGCCCGCAAAGCCCACCTGCGGGCCCGGCGGGGGCGGTTCGGTGGGTTGCAGCCGGGCGACGAGAACCGGGACGCTTGCCAGGGCGCGCAGCAATTCCGGATCGGGCGCCTCGAGGTCGGCCGGCAGCAGGACGATCGCCGCGTCGGCGCGGGCGAGGCCCGCCTTCAGCGGCTCGCGCATTGGGCCGGCCGGAAAGACCCGGCCGTCGCCAAAGGGCCATTCATCGTTGCGGGTCTCGCCATCCACCACGACCAACGAGAGCGCCTTCTTCACGGAGGGGTTCTGGTGGCCGTCATCCATGATGATCACCGGCGCCCCGGCCTGCGCCGCCGCTACAGCCCCGGCCGCACGATCGCGCGCCACCCAGACGGGCAGGTCAGCGGCCAGCATCACCGGCTCGTCGCCGACGTCGGCCGCGGCGTGGTGGGGCTCGACCCTAAGCGGGCCAGCCTGCGCGCCGCCATAGCCGCGGGTCAGCACATGGCCCCCCAGCCGGCGGGCGACTTCGCGCACGACCGGCGTCTTGCCCGCGCCCCCCATGGTGACATTGCCGACGCAGATAACGGGCGCGCCGGGATCGACGGGTGCGCCGCGCGCGATCCGCCGCGCCGTGGCCCAGGTCCATATCCACGACGGCGGGGTCAGCAGCGCCCGCAGCACCGGACTGGGCGAGCGCTCGCGCGTGTACCACCACTGGGGTGTCGACAGCTTCATGCGGCCAGCAGGGGTTCGAGGCGGGCCAACGCATCGTCCAGGGCGGCGCTCTGGCGGCTGGCGTAGCTGAGGGCCGCCTCGCCCATGCGGCGGCCGATGGCGGGGTTGCCCAGCAGGCCGCGCAGGTGGCGGGCCAGCGCCTCGGTGTCGGCGGCCGCAATGGCGGCGGCCTCGGCGAACAGGTCGGCGTAGGGCTCGGCGGCGTTGGAGACGTTCGGGCCAGTCAGGATCGGCCGCCCGATGCGCGCCGGCTCCAGCGGGTTGTGGCCCCCCACGCCGGCCCAGCCGCCGCCCATCACCACCACGTCGGCCAGCCGGAAGAACAGCCCCAGCTCGCCCAGGGTATCGGCGACATGGATCGCGCCCGACGGCGCCTCGCCGGCGGCCCGGCGGGTGGCGGCGAAGCGGGCCGCGAGGTCGAGGCCACGCTCGGGATGGCGCGGCGCCAGGATCAGCAGCGTGTCGGCCTCGGCGACGCTCCGGAACGCCCCCACCACGATCTCGTCCTCTCCCGGATGGGTGCTGGCCGCCAGGACCACCTTCCGCCCGGCGCACGCTTCGCGCAGGCGCGCCAGTTCGGCCTCGTCGGCGGGCAGGGGCTCGCCCGCCAGCTTCAGGTTCAGCTTCGCCCCCGGCGACCCGCCCAGCCGGCGCACGCGCCCGGCGGTCGCGTCGTCCTGCGGCAGGATCAGGTCGAAGGACGAGAAGATCTCGTGCGCCGCCACCGGAAAGCGCCGCCAGTTCCGCGCCGTGCCCTCGGTGATCCGGGCCGAGACCAGGGCCAGCTTCACGCCGCGCGCGTGGGCGTCCTGGATCAGGTTGGGCCACAGCTCGCTCTCGACGAAGATCGCCAGCGACGGACGCCAGTGGTCCAGGAAGCGCTTTACCGTCCGGGGCGCGTCGATGGGGGCGTACTGATGGATCACGCCGTCCGGCAGTCGCCTGGCCAACATCTCGGCGGCTGTTCTCGTGCCGGACGTGACCAGCAGCACCAGCTCTGGCCGCGCCGCGTGCAGCGCCGCCACCAACGGCAGCAGCGACATGGCCTCGCCCACGCTGACCCCGTGCAGCCAGACGAGTCGACCGTCCGGCCGGGGCCGCGTGGTCCGACCCAGGCGCTCGTCCAGTCGCGCGGCGTCTTCCTTCCCGCGGGCGGCGCGGCGGCGCAGGAGCATCGGCGCGAGCGGCTCGAGGAGCGCCGTCAGCACGCCGTAGAAGGCGAGGGGGCTTGGCCTCACACCACGTCGGCCGGCGCGAGGCGGCAGGCGTGGACCGTGCTGGTCTCGACCTGCAGGGTGGCGTGGCAGATGCGGAAGCGGTGCTCAAGCCCTTCGCAGGCCATGTGCAGGAAGCTGTCGCCGTCGCCATTCTGAGGCCGCAGCACGTGGGCGGTCATGGCCGTCTCGGTGGTGGAAATCGCCCAGATGTGCAGATCGTGGACGTCCTCGACGCCCGGCAGTTCGGCCAGGTAGCGGCGCACCGCCTCGACGTCGATGCCGCGGGGCGCCGCGTCAAGAGCAAGGTCGGCCGAGTCGCGCAGCAGGCCCCATGTGCCCATCACAATGACCGCGGCGATGACCAGGCCCAGCACCGGGTCGATCCAGAGCAGCCCCGTCTGGGCCATCGCGAACGCGCCCACCACCACGGCCAGCGATACGCCGGCGTCGGCGGCCATATGCAGGAAGGCGCCGCGCACGTTGAGGTCGGAATGGCTGCCGCGCATGAAGAGCATGGCCGTCAGGCCGTTGATCACGACACCCAGGCTGGCCGTGAGCATGACCAGCTGGTTGTCCACCGGCGCCGGCTCGCGCAGCCGATGGGCCGCCTCGGAGACGATCACGCCCACGGCCACCATCAGCAGGATGGCGTTGGCGAGCGAGGCCAGGATGGTGGCCTTGCGCAGGCCATAGGTGCGACGCCCGGCCGGCGCTCGCCTCGCCAGCACCACCGCGCCCCAGGCCAGCAGCAGCGCCAGCACGTCCGAGAGATTGTGCCCGGCGTCGGCCAGCAGCGAGAGCGACCCGGTCCAGAGGCCCGCGGTGACCTCGGCGGCCACGAACAACGCATTGAGCCCGACCCCGATCGCGAAGGCTCGGCCCATGTCGGCCGGCGCATGATGATGGTGGCCGCCCCCGTGATGGTGGTGGTCGTGATCGTGTCCGTGGGCGTGATGATCGTGCGCGTGAGCCACGGGGCCTATGTCTCACCGACCTCGGGCGCGATCAACGCGATAACAAGTAACGCGTGCGCTGAGGGGGCGAGCTGGGCTGTCCGGTTCAGCGTGTGCCGCAGGCGCAGTCTTGTTTGACCACGAACGACACGAACCACACGAACGCGAGAAAACGCTGAGCGCCCGAGCTGCCGGCTCCGTTCGTGTGGTTCGTGTGGTTCGTGGTCAATCTGAACGGCGCTGACGCGCCACCGCGGCTGACAGGATTGTGCGCCCCTTGTCAGCCGCGCCCCACAATCGCCTCCGCCTTTCGGGTCGCTGCCGACAGCCGGGTCGACCACTCGACGATCAGCGCCTCGATCGCGGCCTCGTCGGCGTCCGCCGGGACGTAGAGTGGGCCGTCCCAGACCACGGCGCCGAGGCCGAAGGGGGCGGCCCACATGACCTTGTCCCAGGTGCTCTGCATCTGGGTCGCGGGGCTGGCGGCGATGCCCATCAGGTACACCGCCTGGCCCGAGCGCCTGGCGATCTGCAGCGAGCCGGCGGCGATCACCTCGTTGGGGCCGCGCGGGCCGTCGGGCGTGACCACCAGGGCCCCGCCGCCCTTCACCCAGTTGGTGGCCTCGCGGATCGCGGCGACTGCCTGGCGGGCCTTGGCCGCGTCGCCCTTCTTCGCCGAGGAGACGCGGATCGCCGGGAAGCCCGACATGTCCAGGGCGCGGGCGATGAACTCGCCGTCGGCGCTGGGCGAGATCAGGCACTTGGTGCGCTTCCTCCACCACTGCGGCGCCGTCGCCAGGCACAGCGGGATGCGGCCGTGCCAGAACAGCGCGATGGCGCCCTTGGCGTCGTCGACCAGCACGGGTTCGACGGCTTCGACGTTCTCGTGGCGCCAACGGATCGTGCGCAGCACCACGCGCAGATAGGTCCCGAGCAGCCAGCCGAGGAAGGCCTGGACACCGTCGGATCGCAGCAGCTTCTTCAAGCGGCGGGCTCCGCCTCCAGATCCTGGCTGCGCGCCAGGCGGGCGTAGAGGCCCTTCTTCTTCAACAGACCCGCGTGGTCGCCGGTTTCCACGACCCGCCCCTGGTCGACCACATAGATCCTGTCGGCGCCGCGGACGGTGGACAGGCGATGGGCGATGAGCAGGGTCGTGCGGCCCGCCATCAGCCGCTTCAGGGCGGCCTGCACCTGGGCCTCGCTTTCGGTGTCGAGCGCGCTGGTGGCCTCGTCCAGCAGCAGGATCGGAGCATCTTTCAGGAAGGCGCGGGCGATGGCGATCCGCTGCCGCTGGCCGCCGGACAGGCGCGTTCCGCCCTCGCCGACGAGACTGGCGTAGCCCTCGGGCAGGGCCGCGATGAACTCGTGGGCCGCGGCGGCCTCGGCCGCGGCCTGTATCTCGGCGTCGGTGGCGTCGGGCCGGGCGTAGGCGATGTTGGCGCGGACGGTGTCGTCGAACAGGAACGGCTCCTGGGTGACCAGCGCGATCTGGTCCCGAAGCGAGGCCAGGGTCACGTCGCGCACGTCCTGGCCGTCCAGCGTCACTCGGCCGCCGCTGACGTCGTAGAAGCGTGGGATCAGGTTGAGGATCGTGCTCTTGCCGCCGCCCGAAGGGCCCACCAGGGCGACGGTCTCGCCCCGGCGGGCCTCCAGCGACACGCCACCCAGCGCGGGCGGGCCCCCGCCCCCGTACGAGAAGCTGACGTCCTCGAAGCGGATGGCGCCCTCCGAGCGGGTGATGGCGTGCGCGCCGGCCTGTTCCCGCACCTCGGGCTCGACGTCCAGCGCCGCGAACAGCCGCCGCGCCGCCGACATGCCCTCGGCGAACACGGTCTGCAGGTTGGCCAACTGGCGCAGCGCCTGGCTGGCCATGGTCAGCGCGGCGATGAAGGAAAAGAACGCGCCGGCGTTCATCTCGCCCACGGTCGAACGCCAGCCCGCGTAGGCGAAGACGATGGCCACGATCAGGGACATCATCAGTTCGGTGGCCGGCGCGGCGCGGGCCCGGGCGTTGGCCCCCTTGGTCAGGTGGCGCTGGCGGCGTTCGACCACCTCGGCGACGCGGGCCTCCTCATAGGCCTCGCGGTTCTCCAGCTTCACGACGCGCACGCCGTCCAGGCTTTCCATGATCGCCGACGACAGCGCCGAGGTCTCGGCCATGGCGCCCTTGGCGGCCTTGGTCGTGCGCTTCGAGAACCGGCGCATGATCGCGCCCGCGACCGGCACAGCCCCGATCAGCACCAGCGACAGCACCCAGTCGTTGGCGATCATGACCGCCACGGCGCCCACGAAGACCAGCAGGTTCTGGGTGTAGTTCACGACCCCCGCAGTCGCCGCCTCGCGGATCAGGCCCGCGTCATAGAGCACCGACGAGACGTAGGCGCCCGAGTGCTGGCTGCGCAGATGGGCGAGGTCGGCGCGGACCAGCTTGCCGAACAGCTGAACCTGCACGTCGCCCACCACGCCGTTGCCGATGCGGTTGACCAGGGTGGCCTGGACGATCTGGGCGACCGTGCGGGCGACCGCCAAGCCCGCGATGGTCAGGGGGATCCAGAGCAGTGCGCCCGGCTTGTGAACCACCAGCAGGTCGTTGGTCGCCGGCTCGATGATCTGCACCAGCTGCGCCGAGCAATAGGCCACCACCACGGCGGCCAGCATGGCCACGGCCCAGCCCTTCCACCGCGGCGCCATGTAGATGCGGGCCACCCGGGCGATCAGCGCGCGGGCGGACAGCTCCGGCTGGGCTGGCTCGCTCATGGGGGTTGGGTCGGACGTTGCGGGGGTGAAGTCAAGCGGCTGTCGGGGACCTTCTCCTAGCGGGAGAGAGGGCGCCGGCCGAGCCGTGGTGGGTCAAATCCGCTTCATCGCCTCCGCGGCCGCGATCACGGAAGCGGCGAGCGGGGTCGGGAGGGCGTCCAGCCGAAACCAGCCCAGGCCGGTGTGCTTCTCAGGCTCGAGGAGGGCCGGCTCGCCCTGGAAGCTTCGCGCCAGGTATGTCGGCGAGACCCAGTGCTGATCGGGGAGGATGAGATCCACGACACAGAGGAGCTCGAGCGGGCCGAGGGTCAGGCCCAGCTCCTCCGCGATCTCGCGGCGCGCCGTGGTTTCCGTAGGTTCGCCCGCATCGACCTTGCCGCCCGGCAGGCTCCAGCAGCCCGCCTCCGGAGCGCGGCCCCGGCGGATCAGCAGGAGCTCGCCATTGCGCAAGATCGCGACGCCGCAGCCGACCCGGGGCTGGTTTGGGGATGGCTCCGTCATGGGCGGACCCTAGGATATCGGAGGCGAACCTCAAGCTGGCGAGTGTCGGAAGGCTTCCCCGGCGGCACGGCTGGCCCTAGTTAGGCCGACATGACCGCCCCGGCCGACCGCTTCGACCTCACAACCCCGTTGGGGCGGACGAAGACCTACCTCGACTATCTCTGGAACGACCACGCCTACCTGCGGCTGGGGTTCTCGAACGCGCACTGGATCAGCGAGGAACTGGTCCGGGCCAACCAGCCGTGGCCGCACCAGATCGCGGAATGGAAGGCGCGCGGGATCAAGTCGATCGTCAATCTGCGCGGCGGGTTCGACGCCAGCTTCCATGCGCTGGAGAAGGACGCCTGCGAGCGCCTGGGGCTGAATTTCGTGAACTTCACGATCACCTCGCGCGAAGTCCCGTCGCGCGACCGCGTGCTGGGCGCAAAGCGGCTGTTCGAGACGCTGGAGTACCCGGCGATGATGCACTGCAAGTCCGGCGCGGACCGGGCGGGCATCATGAGCGTGCTCTACATGCACTTTCGCAAGGGCCTGCCGATCCGCGTGGCGCTGGACCAGCTCTCGTTCAAGTACCTGCACATCCGCCACGGCAAGACCGGCGTGCTGGACTATACCTTCGCCCGCTACCTCACCGAGGGCGAGCCGGCGGGCATGAGCTTCCTGGAATGGGTCGAGAGCCCGATGTACGACCCTGCCGCCATGAAGGCCGACTTCCGCACCAACATGTGGGGCAACCTGCTCACCGAGAGCGTGCTGCGCCGGGAGTAGTCTGCCCAGATCCTCCCCCGCTGGGGAGGTCCGCGCGAAGGCGCGGGGCGGGGGTTCAGGCAGGGACTCGGGGCCTGCAACCCCCACTCGCTTCGTGAGCTCCCCCAGAGGGGGAGCATCTGGGCAGCGCCGCTGTCCTAGTGTGCGTGGCCGTCGTCGGCGCCGGGCGTCAGCAGCTTGTGGGCGTGCAGGACGAAGTAGCGCATGAGGGCGTTGTCGACGGTGGCCTGGGCCTTGGCGCGCCAGGCGCGCGCGGCTTCCTCATAGCTCCCGAAGGCGCCGACGAAGTCGACGCTGGCGTAGTCCTTGAACTCGGGCGGGCCGTCGAGGGACTTGAGCTCCCCGCCGAGGACGAGATGAAGGAGTTCTGTGCTGGGCATGGGTTAGATCGTTTCAGCTGAAATCATTTCCGCGGGCCAATATGCTGGACGAGCGGCAGGATCAATGGGGCCAGCGCTGGCGTAGCGCAGATGAGGCTGGCC
Source organism: Phenylobacterium sp. (assembly GCF_965284355.1). Lineage (NCBI taxonomy): Bacteria > Pseudomonadati > Pseudomonadota > Alphaproteobacteria > Caulobacterales > Caulobacteraceae > Phenylobacterium > Phenylobacterium sp. The sequence continues at coordinate 3,393,521 of NZ_OZ260078.1, forward strand.
TGCGACGCTCTGGCGCAATTGTAGCGGAAGCCTTCGCCGGTGTGGTCGCCCACGAAGCAACCCGCCTCGCGTGCGATCAGATCTCCGGCGGCCACGTCCCAGTCCGACTTGCGCACCGGCGCCACGGCGGCGTCGAAGTCGCCGGCCGCCACCAGGCACATGCGGTAGGCCGTGGAGTTGCGCTGCTCGACCTGCATCGCCGGCCAGGGCGTGGGCCAGGACCAATGCCCGAAGACGATCGGGTCGCCCACCATGCGGCAGTCGGCCAGTTCCGTCGCAGCGGAGGGCGAGATCGCCTCGCCGTTGCGGGTCGCGCCCTGGCCGGCGGCGGCGGCGTACAGCTCGTGGCATTCCGGCGCGAACACCACGGCGGCCACCGGCAGGCCGTCCTCGACGACCGCGATCGCCACCGACCACCAGGGCCGACCCTTCAGGAAGGCGCGCGTGCCGTCGATCGGGTCGACCACGAACAGACGCCGGCAGTCCATCCGGCTCTTGTCGTCGGCGGTCTCCTCGGACAGCCAGCCGTAGTCGGGGCGGGCGCCGCGCAGGCGTTCTGTCAGCAGCTTGTCGGCGGCCAGGTCGGCGTTGGTGACCGGCGTGCCGTCGTCTTCCTTGTACTCGATCTCCAGGCCCTGGCGGCGCAGGTCGCTGGCCAGCTCGCCGGCCTCGCGGGCCGCGTCGAGGATGAGGGCGAGGTCCGCTTCCATCCGGGCGTCTAGAGACCCGCGATGGCGAGGGCGTCGACGAGCAGCGAGGGGGCGTTTGCGGCGCCGCGGATCTCCAGGTCGGAGCCGGGCGTGACGCGGCCGAAGATGTCCAGCAGGTTGCCGGCCACGGTGATCTCGTTGACCGGATAGGCGATCTCGCCGTCCTCGAACCAGAACCCGGCGCAGCCCACCGACCAGTCGCCGGTGTTGCCGTTGAGCGAGGGGCCGAACATCGAGGTGATCAGCAGGCCCTTGCCGGCGTCCTTCATGAGGCCCGCCTGGTCCTTCTCGCCCGGCATGAAGGTCAGGTTCGAGGTCGAGACGCCGGGCGGGCCGGCCAGGCCGCGCGAGGCGTGGCCGGTGGTGGTCAGGCCGAGCTGACGGGCGGAAGAAGTGTTCAGCAGCCAGGTGGTCAGCACCCCGTCGTCGATCAGGTTACGGGCCTCGTTGGCCACGCCCTCGTCGTCGAAGGGCGAGGAGCCCAGGCCGCGCAGCCTGTGGGGGTCGTCGCGGATGACGACGCCCTTGGCGAACAGCTGCTGCCCCAGCTTGTCCTTCAGGAACGAGGCGCCGCGGGCGATGGCAGGGCCCGAGATGGCGCCGATCAGCGGGCTCATCAGCGAGCCGGCGAGGCGGTTCTCGAAGATCACCGGGGCGGTGGTGGACGCGATCTTGCGCGCGCCGAGACGGGCGGCGGCCCGGCGGCCGGCCGAGTCGCCCAGGCTCTCGGGCGAGGGGAGGTCGGCCTGCCATCGGGTGGAGCGGCCGTCGTGTCCGGTCTCCATGCCGTTCTCGTCGCCGGCGATGGCCGAGGCGCTGATAGAGAACCCGGAAGCCCGGTGGACGCCGGTGAAGCCCGCGCTGGTGACCATGGTCCACTGCGACGACGACCAGGCGCCCGACCCCCCGTCGGAGTTGGTCACCTTGGGGACTGCCCGCGCGGCGGCCTCGGCGAGGCGGGCGCGCTCCTCCAGCGTCTCGGGCGTCGGTTCGCTGGCGTCGTAGAGGTCCAGGTCGCGCATCGGCCCGCGGGCCAGATGCTCAGGGTCGGCGAGACCGGCGTAGGGATCCTCGGGCGCGAGACGGGCCATGGCGACGGCGCGCTCGACCAGCTTGGCGCGGGCTTCGGGCGAAATGTCGGACCCGGACACCGTCGCCTGCCGCTTGCCCACGAAGACGCGCAGGCCCAGGTCGCGGGACTCCTCGCGCTCGACTTCCTCGAGGTCGCCGTTGCGCACGGTGATCGACAGGCTGCGCCGTTCGGCGCCCACGGCCTCGGCAGCGTCGGCCCCCGCCTTGAGCGCAGCGGCGACGACGTCGTTCAGAAGGGTCTCATCCATCGCGGGGATATGGCCGACCCGGGCCGCCCGAACAACCCTACGGGATGGCGTAGAACAAGAGGGCCGCGGCGATGGCCACGTAGCTGATCCATGTGCCCAGCACGCCCAGCGCCCGCGGCAGCGTCGCGGACGTCGAACGCGAGAGGCCGACGGCGTGAGCGATGCGGCCCGCGAACAGGATCGCGCCGATCGGGTGGATCAGCAGCGGCGGGGCGCCCGCCAGCGCCAGCAGGCCCAGCCCGGCCAGGGCCGCCGGGACGTACTCCGTCGCGTTGCCAAAGGCGCGGATGGCCTGGTTCAGCGCCGGCACGCCGCCGTCGCCGATCTCGACGTGATGCTTGCGCCGCTGTCGGGTGACCAGCACCGACAGCACGAGCAACAGGATCAGGTGCAGGCCGGCCCAGAGGGCGGCGGCGTGGGCCGAAGCGGTAGCGTCCATGGGCTGCGTTAATCCACCGGTGCGCCATCACCCGGCAACCCCAGGCGGCCCCACATCTCCGTGACCTTGGCCACGGTGTCGCGGTCCATGCCCAGTTTCTCGCCCCATTCGCGGTGGGTCTCGGGCGGCCACTTGTTGGTGGCGTCGAGGCCGATCTTGGAGCCCAGGCCGCTCTCGGGCGAGGCGAAGTCGAGGTAGTCGATGGGCGTGTTCTCGATGACGGTGATGTCGCGGGCGGGATCCATGCGGGTGGAGAGCGCCCACATGACGTCCTTCCAGTCGCGCGCGTCGATGTCGTCGTCCACGACGATCACCCACTTGGTGTACATGAACTGCCGAAGGTAGCTCCAGACGCCCATCATCACGCGCTTGGCGTGGCCGGCGTAGGCCTTCTTCATCGACACGACGGCGATGCGATAGCTGCAGCCTTCGGGCGGCAGCCAGAAGTCGACCACCTCGGGAAACTGCTGCTGCAGCAGCGGGATGAACACCTCGTTCAGCGCCTCGCCCAGCACCGAGGGCTCGTCCGGCGGGCGGCCCGTGAAGGTGGTGAGGTAGATCGGGTCCTTCCGCATGGTGATCGCGGTCACCTGGAACACCGGGAACGGCTCCACCGAGTTGTAGTAGCCGGTGTGGTCGCCGTAGGGCCCCTCGTCGGCATACTCGTCCAGCAGGACGTGGCCCTCCAGCACGATCTCGGCGTGGGCCGGCACCATCAGCGGCACGGTCTTGGCGGGAACCAGATCCAGCTTGGCCCCGCGCATCAGGCCCGCGAACTGGTACTCCGACAGGGTGTCCGGCACCGGTGTCACCGCCGCCAGGATCGTGCCGGGGTCGGCGCCGATCACCGCGCAGGCGGGCAGCGGCCCGCGCTTGCCCTGCGCCTTCCACCGCCGGTGATGTTGCGCCCCGCCGCGGTGGGCCAGCCAGCGCATGATGGTGCGGTCCTTGCCCAGCACCTGCATGCGGTAGATGCCGAGATTGAAGTCGTCCTCGCGGCTGTCGGACGGGCCCTTGGTCACCACCAGCGGCCAGGTGATCAGCGGCGCCGGCTCGCCCGGCCAGCAGCCCTGGATCGGCAGCTTGGTGAGGTCGATCTGGTCGCCCTTGAGCACGATCTCCTGCACCGGCGCGGTCTTCCGCACCTGGGGCCGCATGCCCATCACGGTCCGGGCAAGCGGCAGCATGTCGAAGGCGTCCTTCAGGCCCCGCGGCGGCTCGGGCTGGCGCAGGAAGGCCAGCAGTTCGCCCACCTCGCGCAACTCGCCCGCGGTGGTGCGTTCCTTGCCCTCGAGCGTCACGCCCATGGCCACCCGCTTCACCGTGCCGAAGAGGTTGACCAGGCAGGGCATGGTCGAGCGCTCGCCGTCGGCGCGGATGACGTTCTCGAACAGCACCGCCGGCCCGCCGGTCGCCAGCAGGCGGCGCTGGATCTCGGTCATTTCCAGGTGGGTCGACACAGGCTCGGTGACGCGGACCAGCTCGCCCGCCGCCTCCAGCTTGGCCAGGAACTCGCGCAGCGATCGATAAGCCATGGCGCCGTTTACCTGGGGCCGGTGAAGCGGTCTAGGATGCGGCCCCACGGAGAGCACATGGCCCGCCTCGACCTCGACGACCTGCCGCCCAAGATCGCCGCCCTTCTGGCCGGCCTGCCCGAGGGCGAGGATCTGGTGTTGGTGCAGCACGGCGCGGTCGTGAGCCGCCTGACGGTCGCCGCCCCGCCGCCGGCCGCCGAACCCGAGCCGGACCTTTCGCCCGAGCAGAAGATGGCCGAGGTGTTCGAAGACTTCCGCGCCGCCATCGAGGACGAGTTTTGAACGTCAGCAGCCACATCCACGCCACCGCGCGCCACACCACCCACTACCTGTCGGCGGGCGCGCCGGGCGCGACGCCTATCATCTTCGTCCACGGTTGGCCCGAACTCTCGATATCGTGGCGCCACCAGCTGCCGGTCTTCGGGGGGTTGGGCTTCCACGCCGTCGCGCCCGACATGCGGGGCTATGGGCGCTCCAGCGTCTATCCCCGTCATGAAGACTACACGGTCGAGAATGCGGTCGCAGACCTCATCGAGCTGCTCGACCACCTGGGCGCCGAGAAGGCGGTGTTCGTCGGCCACGACTGGGGCGCCCCCGTCGTCTGGAGCATGGCCCAGCAGCATCCCGAGCGGACCCTCGGCGTCGCCGCGCTTTGCGTGCCCTACATGCCCGACGGCTTCGCGCCCGAGACGCTGATCCCGCTGGTGGACCGGACGGTCTATCCCGAGGCCCAGTTCCCGGCCGGACAGTGGGACTACATGCTGTTCTACCGAGAGAACTTCGCCGCCGCCTGTGCGGGCTTCGACCAGAATCCCCGGGGCTTCGTGAAACTGGCGTTCCGCGCGGGCGCGCCGGGCGGTGAGGGCCAGCCCGCCGGCACCGCCTTCGTTCGCGCCAACGGCGGCTGGTTCGGGGGCGCCGCGATCCCCGACGTCCCGCGTGACGAGAGCGTGCTGACCGCCGAGGACGAGGAGGCCTACGCCGAGAGCCTGTCGCGCAACGGCTTCTTCGGCCCCGACAGCTGGTACATGAACGGCCCGGCCAACATGGCCCACGCCGCCCGCGCGCCCGACAAGCGCCTCGCCATGCCGGCGCTCTTCCTGCACGGCGCCTACGACTACGTCTGCGCGACCGTGGGGACGCGCCTGCCCGATCCCATGCGGGCCAACTGCGCCGATCTGACCGAAGCGGTGGTCGAGAGCGGCCACTGGATGGCCCAGGAGAAGCCGCGCGAGGTCAACGCGGCGCTGGCGAAGTGGCTGGTGGCGAAGCTGCCGGAGCTTTGGCCGCTCTAGCCGACGGAACGAAGCGGCCGGTCCGCGGTTCTGCCTGCTCCACGGAGCTCGGCATGAAATCCAGGACGCTACTCTTCGCGGGCGGTCTCGCCCTTCTCGTCGCAGGCTGCGCGTCCCTGGGCGCGTCCCGCACGCCGCGGGCGCCCGAGCCCGCCAAGCCGATCGATGCGGCGTCCCACTTCACCGGCCGCTGGTACGAGATCGGCCGCACCCCGATGAAGCTCACCGACGGCTGCGTCGCGGGCTACACCGACTATCTGCGCGAGGGCGACAAGCTCATCCAGCGCGACGGCTGCCGCGACGGATCACCGGCGGGTAAGGAGAAGGTGGTCGCCGGACCGCTGAAGATTCTGAACCCCGGGCTGAACAACAAGGTCCACGTCAGCTACCGCCTGTTCGGCGTGCTGCCCGTCGGCCGCACGTACTGGCTGCTGGACCACGGCGAAGGCTGGTTCATCATGGCGACCGACGATTTCAAGCTGGTGAACCTCTACACCCGCGATCCCCGGCCTGCGCCGCAGATGGTGGCCGACATGACCGCCCGCACCCGCAGCCTGGGCCATGACGTCAGCAAGCTGGAGTACCCGACGCAGTTTCCGCCGGGCCAGAACTAGCGCGGCGTCGCGTCCCAGGCCTTCACGACGGATTTCTTGGCCGCCTTGCGGAAGCGGCGCTCGATGAAGCTGCGCAGCGAGCCGGGGTGCAGCGTCCCCAGGCGCGCCAGCACGCTGGGATAGTCCTTGTAGTGGGCCGTGACGTGAAAGGTCTGCGGTTCGGCCTCGATCAGCATCTCGCGTTCGTCGAACGGCACGTCGACCAGAACCAGCGAATTGTCCTCGTCGCGCAGCCGGGTCAGGAACTTGCCGTTCACCTTGAACGACGGCCGCCCATAGCTCGTCCCCTCCTCCACGCCGGGGAAGCTGAGCACGATCTCGCGCATCTCGTCTTCGGTCACGGATCGCCTCTTGCCTCAAAGCCGTCCAGGCTGAGCGGTCAGTCTGGCGCCCCGGACGCCCGGCGGCTAGCGGCCGGACCGAACCTCAGTGTGGGCATTGCGGTTGCGGGCCCAGGCCTCCGCGTTGGACGCCGGGTCGAGCGGGCGTTCCTTGCCGTATGAGATGGTCTGCACGCGGCCGGGGTCGACGCCATTGGCGACCAGCACCTCGCGGGCCGCGGCGGCGCGGCGCGCGCCGAGCGCCAGGTTATATTCCCGGGTGCCCCGCTCATCCGCCGAACCCGCGACGATCGCCGAGACACCGACGTTGCTGGCCAGCCACGCGGCCTGCCGCACCAGGATGTCACGCGCCTCGGGCGCCACCGCATGGCTGTCGAAGGCGAAGTAGACCCTGTCGCCGGCCCGCGCCGCGAGATCTGCCTGGCCCCCCGCCGCCGCCTCGCCGGACGAGGCCGATGGGGTCGGACTCTCCTGGGGGGTTGTGGACGAGGGCGTATCGGCCGGCGTGGGGCCAGGCGGCGGCTTCGGACGGCTGGCGCAGGCGGAGAGCGACAGCACGGCGAGGCCGCAAGCGGTGAGGCTGAGAAGGTTTCGACGCATGCATCGACGTCGCCCGCCGGGCCCTGCAAGCTCAAGCATAAGGAACTTATAGTGGGGCGTCCGGGCCTCAGCCGTCCCACACCTTCGTGGGGGATTGCAGGCGCGGGCCGTGGCGTCGATGAGAATGTCCAGGCGCCGCGCCCGCGTCTCCGCCGATTTCGCCGACACGACGCGGTGGACGGCCACCTTGCGGTAGCGGGGCGGGAGGGCCTGGAGCCGAGCCCCAGGCCAAGGGGTCAGCCGCCCGAGTCCAGGAGGTGGTCGCGGACCTGGACGAGGTCCTCCCGCAGGCGAGAGGCCTCGGTCTCCGTGACGCCGCTCGAGGCGACCAGCCGATCCCAGAAGGCAAAGGCCTTCTCGCGCGCGGCCCGCCCGGCCGGGGTCAGCGAGACGAGCACCTGGCGCTCGTCACGCACATCGCGCCGCCGGTCCACCAGGCCCGCCGTCTCCAACCGCTTCAACAGAGGCGTGAGGGTGTTGGAGTCCAGAAACAGCTTCTCGCCGAGCCGGCTCACCGTGACGCCGTCCTCTTCGTACAGCGCGACCAGCGCAAAGTACTGCGGATAGGTCAGGCCCAGTTCGTCCAGCATGGGCTTGTAGGTCCGGCCGAACGCCAGGTTGGCGGAATAGATGGCGAAGCACAGCAGCTCTCCGAGGCCGGCTTCGGGGTGGGACGGGTCCTGGGTCATGCGTCACATATAAATCGTGCGCGATTGGATCGTAAGGGGTTGCATCTCCCAGACGGCCCGACCAGACGACTCGCACACGATTTAATCGCAAACGATCTAAACGGAGATCACCCATGACCAAGTCCTTCAAGTCCCTGCTCGGCGCTGCCGCGGCCGTCGTCGCCATCGCGTCGCCCGCTCTCGCCGCGCCCGCGCTCGCCGGCTCTGTCCTGGACCCGGCCGCCCAGTCGTTCGCCGACGCCGCGGCCGCCGGCGCTCCGATCTACGCTCTTCCCTACGCCGATGCGCGTAAGGTGCTGGACACCGTCCAGGCCGCGCCGATCGCCGTGCCGGGCTCGAGGATCGAGGACGCGGTCTGGCCGGTCGGCCCCACCGGCAAAGTGCGGGTGCGTATCGTGCGGCCTGAAGGCGTCAGCGGGTCGCTGCCGGTGGTGCTCTACTTCCATGGCGGCGGCTGGGTGATGGGCGGTCCGAACACCCACGACCACCTGATCCGCCAGCTGTCGGTGCAAACGGGCGCTGCGGTGGTCTTCGTCGACTACGACCGCGCGCCGCAGGTGCAGTATCCGGTGAACAACGAGCAAGCCTACGCGGCCCTTCAGTACGTGGCCGCCAACGGGGCGAGCCTGGGCCTCGACGGATCGCGCATCGCGGTGGCGGGCGACAGCGCCGGGGGCAACATGGCCGCCGCGGTCACTCTGATGGCCAAGGCGCGCAAGGGCCCGGCGATCGCCCGGCAGGTGCTGTTCTATCCCGTGACCCAGGACATCTCGGACAACGCCTCGTACCGCGCGTTCGGCGAAGGGCCGTTCCTCACGCTCAAGGCGATGCACTACTTCCTGGACGCCAACTACCCGGCGGCCCGCCGCGGCGAAGTCCTGGCGTTCCCCGGGACGGCGACGGTGGAGGACCTGCGGGGTCTGCCGCCGGCGACGGTCATCGTGGCCGAGAATGACCTGCTGCGCGACGAAGGTGAGGCCTATGCCCGCAAGCTGCGCGCGGCCGGCGTAGCGGTGACGTCCACTCGCTACAACGGCACGATCCACGACTTCGTCATGCTGAACCCGCTCGCGGGGACGCCGGCCGCCAAGGCGGCCATCGGTCAGGCAAGCGCGGAACTCCGGTCGACGTTCCGAAAGTAACCGGCCGCCCAGGCGCCAAGACTCCCCTCCCGATTGGCTGGTCGAGCCGATCGGGAGGACCGGCGTCCTAGTAGGCCAGCGCCACGCCGTCCTTGCGCATCTCGGTGGCGGCGGCATAGCGGCCGGGCCAGCGCTGGATGGCCTGATAACCGCCATATCCACCGGGCGCCGGCTTGATCACCCAGCCGATCTTCGCGAGCTCGGCCTGGGTCTTGGCCGGCACGCCGGTCTCCAGGTTCAGCACGCCCGGTTGGCCCAGATCCTCGCCCGTCGGCTCCGATCCGCCGTCGTGGTGCCAACGCGGGCTGTCGCCGGCTTCCTGCAGGCCCAAGCCGAAGTCCACGATGTTCGAGATGATCTGGGTCTGGCCCTGGGGCTGCATGTCGCCGCCCATGACGCCGAAGCTGAGCATCGGCTGGCCGCCCTGGGTGGCGAAGCCGGGGATGATCGTCTGGAACGGCCGCTTGCCGGGCGCATACAGGTTGGGGTGCCCGTCGGTGAGCGAGAACAGTTCGCCGCGGTCCTGGAACATGAAGCCCAGCCCGTCGGGCATCAGGCCCGAGCCCATGCCGCGATAGTTGGACTGGATGATCGACACCATCATCCCGTCCTTGTCGGCCGTGGTGAAATAGGTGGTGTCGCCGCGGCTGGGCGCCTGGCCGTGGGCCACCTTGGGCTGGATGCGGTCGGGCAGGATCAGCTTTGCGCGCTCCCTGGCGTACTCCTTCGAGAGCAGCCTATCGATCGGCGCCTTGTAGAAGGCGGGGTCGGCGTAGAAGCGGGCGCGGTCCTCGAAGGCCAGGCGCTTGGCCTCGACGCCGTGATGGATGGCGGCGGCCGACTGGAAGCCCATCCCCTTCACATCGAACTCGTTCAGCATCGCCAGCATCTGCAGCGTGGCCAGCCCCTGGCTGTTGGGCGGCAGGCCCCAGACGTCGACGCCGCGGTAGTCGACGCTGCGCGGCTCGACCCATTCGGTCTTGTGGGCGGCCAGGTCGGCCTTGGTCATCCAGCCGCCGATCCGCTTGAAGTAGCGCTCGATGGTGTCGGCGATCTCGCCTTCGTAGAACGCGCGGCCGCCGCCCTCGGCGATCAGACGGTAGGTGCGGCCCAGGCCCGGGTTCTTGAAGATCTCGCCCTCGCGCGGCGTCCGGCCGTCGGCCACCCAGACCTTCTTGAAGTTCTCGATCTCCTCGATGGCCGTGTTGCGCGAGAAGTTGCGGTTCGAGGCCTCGACATAGAAGGCGGTGTTCTGGATGACCGGCGCGCCCTCCTCGCAGTAGCGAATGGCGGGCTGCAGCAGGTCCTTCCACGGCAGCTTGCCGTAGCGCTGGTGCAGCGCCCACCAGGCGTCGACCGCGCCGGGCACGCTGACCGAGATGGCGCCGTGGCTGGGGATCGTACCCTTGGCGGTCGCCCGCTTGCGGACGGTCTCCAGGCTGAGGCCTCTGGGGCTGCGGCCCGAGCCGTTGAGGCCGACCACCTTCTTCGTCTTCGGGTCCCACAGCAGCACGAAGCAGTCGCCGCCGATGCCGCAGGCGATGGGCTCGCCGTAGCCCAGCACCGCATTCGCCGCGATCGCCGCATCCACCGCCGAGCCCCCGGCCTTCAGGATGTCGATGGCGGCCAGGGTGGCCAGAGGGTGCGCTGTGGCGGCCGCGCCATGCACGCCCCAGGCGGCGCTGCGGCCGGCCCAGGTGGCGCCGTCGATGCGGTCGCCGGGGCCGACGTCCGGACGGTTGCGGTTGGGGTTCTCCGCCCGGCTGGACGCGAAGGCGGGCGCCGCGACCGCGGCGGCGGCGGCGGGCAGGGCGGCGAGGAAGGTGCGGCGGCGCATGCGGGACTCCGGCTAGGCGCCGAGATGTAGCAGATGCGGCGGGACCCGCTACGGCGGCGTGGCGCCTGGGATCAAGCGAATGGCGCCGTGCGTCATGGCCGGCTTGAGGCGCCCGCTTCAGGCTCAGGCTCTGGAGGTCTGTCCATGTCCAATCTCGTCGTCGCCGCCGACGCCCCCTGGATCGCCCACGCCACGGCCGCCGCGGCCCTGGGGCTGCATATCGGTGGCGGCAGCCTTGCGATCGCGTCGGGCTATGTCTCCATCTTCGCAAAGAAGGGCCAGAGGCTGCATCGGCTGAGCGGCAACGTCTTCTTCGCCTCGATGCTGGTGATGGCCGGCATCGGCGCGGTCGTGGCGCCCATGCTGGACGAGGCGCAGTGGACCAACACCACCGCGGCGGTCTTCACGCTGTATCTGACGCTGACGGCCTGGCTGACCGTGAAGCGGCGGCCGGGCGAGGCGGGGCGCGCCGAGGCGGGCCTGGTCGCCGTGCCCGTGAGCATCGCGGCGGTAGGCCTCTTCTGGGCCACGGTCACCGGCGGGTCGGACTCCTACGCCGTGGTCTATGCCTTCGGCGCGGTCGGGGTCCTGGCGGCGGCGTGCGACCTGCGGATGCTGCGAGCCGGCGGAATCACGGGCGTGGGGCGCACCGCGCGGCACCTCTGGCGCATGAGCTTGGCCATGTTCGTGGCGACGGGCTCGTTCTTCTTCGGCCAGCCCGCTTTCCAGCCAGACTGGCTGCGCGCCACGCCGCTGCCGATGATCGTGGGACTGGGGCCGCTGGCGCTGATGGCGTTCTGGCTGGTGCGGGTGCGGATTCCGCGCCGGAGGCGCACCCGCTCGGCTGCGGCGTAGCGTGAGCGGCCCGGCCTCGCCTATCTATGGGGCATGATGAGGCTTCTTCCCTGGATCGCCCGCGCGGCCCTGCTGGCTGTCCTGGCCGTGGCCTTCGCCGGCGCCATCGACCCGCACCACAACGCCCAGCGCTCGGCCCAGCCGGGCGATGTGGTCGAACACGTGGTCTACGGCTACCTGCTGACGGTGCTGACCGTGGCCGCGCTGCCGCGGGTGAACCCGTGGTGGATCGGCGCTGCCTACCTGGGCGTCGGCGGCGGGTTCGAACTCATGCAGGTCTTCGGCCTCGTCTCGGGGACGTTCCAGGCCAAGGACCTCGTTTCCAATGTCACCGGCGTGGCGGCGGCGATGATCCCCCTGGCGCTCGGCCGCGGCGCTGGCAAGCGGGCGTGAAACGGCGCTAGGCTCCGCGCGAGGGTTCGGCGACAGGAGCGGCGGCGTGCGAATTGGGCTCATGGGACGGGTGGCGGCGACCGTGATCGCGCCCCTGATGGCGTTGGCGACAACGGCCGGGGCGCAGGACGCGCCGGTCAACCTGACGCTGACCTGCATCGGGACGGATTCGATCCCCGTCGCCATCGCGCCCAACGCCTGGAGCGGGCGCTACGCCTACGCCATGGGCGGGGTCGTGCAGAGCCGTCAGGCCGCCCAGCTGGGCGTCATCGTCGAGGGCGGCAAGGTGCGCGTGCGCCCGCCCCAGACCTCGATCCCCCTGTTCGCCAAGGACGACCAGGGCGGCTGGTACGAACTGACCGACGTCGCGATCGACCGGCTCACGATCCGCGGACGCCTCAAGTGGAACCGCCTCGACCGCTCCACGCTCGACATCGACCGCCGCACGGGCGTCGCCAACTTCGGCGCCTTCTCCGGCGTCTGCCAGGTGGTCTCCACCACCCCCGAAGCGACGAAGTTCTAGGGGGCTGGCGGAGTCTACGACGCGGGCGTCAGGGCCAGCGCCTTGAGCGCATCGTCGATGGGGATGAACAGGTTGATGCCCACCGGCGCGCCATTGATCTCCATCCCCGACACGCAGATCCCGATCACCGCCCCGGCTTCGTCCAGCAGCGGCCCACCGCTGTTGCCGCCGTTGATGACCACGTCGCTCTGAATGTAGGGCAGGCCCTCATAGGTCCGTGTCGCCGAGACGATGCCTTTCGTGACGGTTCCCTGGAATTTGGGGTCGAGCGGGGTCCCGACGGCGAAGACCGCCTCGCCCACTGCGGCGGGCGGGGTGCGCAGGACGAGAAGAGCCTGACGCCCAGGCGAAACCTTGATCAGCGCCACATCACGACGGTTGTCGGAACGAACCACCTCGCCCAGCGACTCGGTTCCGTCAGCGAAGCGCACCTTTACGTACTTCGCGCCGCCGACGACGTGGCGATTGGTCAGCAGGTAGCCGTCGGTCGAGATCAGAAATCCGGAACCGTGTCCGTCACCGGCGAAGATTGCGGCGACCGCGTCGGACGCGCTGGCCACGGTTCGGCGGGTCTCGGGCGGCTTCATGAAGCGGATGGGCGCGGCGGTTGGAGACGGCGGCGCCTGGGCAAGTCCTGCGCCAGGATCGGTCATGATGACCCGGCGGAAGTCGTCGCTCGCGATCAGCCGTCGCGTACTGTCGCGTAGGGCGTTGTAGACCAACTGCGACGGCGCGCCTGACAGCCCGTCCTTGGGAGCTGCATAGCCGCCGTCAGTGATCACGGTGGCTATGACACGCCGTTCGCGGCCCGAGTAGATCTCCCACCGGGCCGTCTGGACCACTGCGCCGGACCATCGCGGACCAATCTTGAGGATGCCCGTGCACCCCTGGCAGAACGAGGCCTGCATTCCGATGATGGTCACGCCGAGCGCGAGATCAGCGCTGGTCTCCTGGCCGAACAGGCTTTCGCCGGAGCCATCGACAGGCACTCCGGCGGCGCGCAGCTCCTCGTTGACGATTTGCGCGACGAGGGAGGTCTCGAACTCGACCTGCCCATCTTCCCAGGTGAGAAGCTCGGGTTGGCCGCCCACGATCTTCTCACCGACGTAGTAGGGCGTCGGCCGCACGCGGGCCCAGGGCTCGGGGCGCAGCCGAATGACGCCGCGAGCGAACTTCACGGCCTGCTTGGGCCCCGCAGGCATCTGCCGAAGTTCGGCCGCTGCTGGCGCCTGTAGACGTGCCAAGTCGCGCCCCTCGACCGCCGAGGCGTGGGACGGCGCCAAGGCGGCGAACAGGCCTACTAGAAGCAACAAAGACGCCAGCTTGGTCGCCACTCGTTCTATCGCTACTCGCACGCCGTTCCCCCGATTGACCCACCGGCAACCTACAACCCTGGCGCGCCGGCCCGCTACCCCTCGCTCCACACCGCCAGTTCGTTCCCCGCCGGGTCGGTGAAGTGGAATCTCCGTCCGCCGGGGAAGGCGAAGATGGGCTTGGTGACGGCGCCGCCGGCGGCGCGGACCTTGGACTCCATAGCCTCCAGGTCGTGGGCGTAGAGGATCACCAGCGGCTTGGCGACGGCGCCCTCGTCCTCCTGGCCGGTGTGGAAACCGCCATCCAGCCCCTCGTTGAAGGCGGCGTAGTCGGGCCCGTAGTCGGTGAAGCCCCAGCCGAACGCCTGGGCGTAGAAGGCCTTGGTGGCGGGCAGCTCCCCGCCCGGCATTTCCACATAGTCGACCTTGCCGTCCTCACGCATCCGCGCCTCCAAAGTTGCCCGTTTGTTCTATATCGAGCCTAGGGCAGAGTCCAGACGGCGGTCTTCTTCACCTCCTGGTCCTCGAGTTCGCGGGTGGTGGGCACCTGGTACTCCGCCAGCTTCACGAGGCCCTCGCGCGGGAAGTAGCTGCGGCCGGGATCGCCGATCAGCACCGTGGCGCCGGCGGCGCGCGCCTCGGCCAGCCAGGCCATCACCCGGTCGGCCAGCGGCTTCTCGTAGCAGATGTCGCCGGCCAGGATGACATCGGCCCAGGGCGGCGGCGGCGCATCCAGCAGGTCGGCGTCGGTGTAGTCCACGGCCACCCCGTTGGCGGTGGCGTTCAGCGACAGCGCCTCGCCGCAGAAGGGATCGATGTCGGCGGCCAGGACGCGGGTCGCCCCGGCCTGCATGGCGGCGATCCCCACGATCCCCGATCCCGAGGCGAAGTCGACCACGGCCTTGCCGCTCACCACGTCAGGACGATCGAGCACATGGCGCGCCAGCGCCTGGCCGCCCGCCCAGGCGAAGGCCCAGAACGGCGGCGGCACCCCGATCTCGGCCAGCGCCTCCTCGGTCATGCGCCAGATCGGCGTCACCTCGTCGGCGAGGTGCAGCGTGAGCTCGGGCGTGTGCGGCGGCGACTGCAGGCGGGTGTTGGCGACGATGAACTGGCGGCGCGCCGCAAGGGGGATCATGGCGGCTCCTTACCGGAAGCGGTAAGGTGGGCGCCATGCTCGCATCCGATCCCGCCGCCGCCGAACAGCGCCTGCGCGCCCTCTGCCTGGCCCTGCCCGAGACCGGCGAGCGGATCAGCCACGGGATCCCGGCCTTCGACGTGGCGGGCAAGATGTTCGCCTACTTTCGCCACAACCATCACGGCGACGGCCTGACCTGCGTCTGCGTGAAGACCACCGGGCGCGACGAGCAGGAGTTCCTCTGGCAGGCCGACCCGGACACCTACTCGAAGCCCGCCTACCTCTGGCCCTCGGGCTGGGTGGCGATCTGTCTCGCGGAAGAGCGGGTGGACTGGGACCTGGTGGAGTCGCGCCTGCGCTCAAGCTGGAGCCTCGCGGCGCCGAAGCGGCTGGCCGGCGCGCTGGGCTAGGCCTCGTCGAAGTGGACGAGGGCGATCCGGTTGTAGTCTAGGAGCCAGTCCAGGAAGCTCCCGGCCACCTCCATCACCTCGCCGTTCTCGTGGTCCATCTGGAAGACGCCGCCCTCGGCCGGTCGTGCGCTGTTGCCCGGCGTGCACAGGAATCCGTAGCGGTCGCCGCAGGAGTCCGAAGCGAAAGCCACGAACGCCGCGGGCGTCGCGGCGGTCCGGTGGGCGTTCAAGCCCGCGGTGATCTCCTCGGGCGTGAAGAAGGCCTCGATGTCGCTGGCGTCGGCGTCGGCTTCCATCAGGCTGTTCGACAGCGAGAGCGTCGGCAGCGGCAGCCCCACCAGCGTCACTGCGTGCACATAGGCCTCGGGGAACCGCCGCCCCATCCGGTGCTCGGCGATGGCCAGGTCGCCCGAGTCGATCAGTTCCGGGAGCAGGTCGGGATCGCCCCACTTGTCGGCGAACCGCTGGAGCGCGAGGGCGGCCGGCTTCATTGGATCACCGTCTGCACGATGCCGCGCTTCTCGGGCGTGGCGCTGCCGCCCCTGTCCTGCCGGTCGGGCTTGGACGCGGCCATGCGCATCACGTCCATGTAGCTGGGCGCCGTCAGCATGCCGCTCAGCACGCCCTTGTCCCGCAGCAGGCGGTGGGTGCGGGGCAGGTTGTAGCAGGGGATATGCATGAACATGTGATGCTCGCAGTGGTAGTTCACGTAATAGGGCGCGAGGAACATCCGTTCCAAAAGGCTGGCCCGCGTGGTGCGCGCATGGCGCAGCGGATCGGGCTCGTCCTTGGGGATGCAGGCGTGCTCGGCGATGTTGCGCAGGCGCGTCACCAGCGGCAGCCAGGTCGCCGACGGCAGCCACCACAGCACGAACCAGGCCCACCAGAAGCCCAAGGGCGCCGTCAGGGCGATCGTCACCGCCCCGCCGATGAAGAAGCGCGGCCGGCGCTTGACGAACCCCCAGATCAGCCCGGGCGCGCTCTCGCCCGGCCGTTTCTCGCCGATGCGCCGGAACAGCGGCGCCCAGCGCTGCTTGAAGTGGGTCTGGCCGGTCAGGTCGCGGAGGATCTTGCGGCGCAGGCTGACCCGCGTGATCGGGAACGGGGCCGACAGGCCCAGGTCGGGGTCCTCGGCCTGCTGGGCGAACTTGTGGTGGCCCAGGTGGTAGGTCCGGTACTGAACCAGGCCGCCGGGCGTCAGGTATTCGCCCAGCCAGTCGTTGACCTTCAGGTTCGGGTGCAGCGCGCCGTGGGCGGCGTCGTGCATCAGGATCGCCAGGCCCAGCTGGCGCGCGCCGATGATCATCACGGCCAGCGGGATGGTGATCGGGAACGCCATGGCCATGGCGGCGGCCAGGCCGATGACGATCCAGGCATGGGCGACCATCGCCGGTCCCTTCCACGACGACTTCGTCGACAGGGGGCTCCATTCCTGCGGCGTGAAGTAGTCCTTGGGGGCGACGCGGGCGGCGGCGGCCATCAGCGGTCTCCGTTGGGGCGGGTGTCGAGCAGGGCGGTCATCTCGGCGACCGCCTCGGAAAGCGTGGCTTCGGTCGCGCCTTCGCGCAGCGTAACGCCCAGCGCCAGGGTCCAGAAGCGGCGTGCGACCGTGGCCGACGGCTGGACCTCGGACCAGCCGCGCTGGTGCCGGACCTCGCCATAGGCGCGGTCGCCCTCGGCGTGCAGACGCTCGAACGTGCGCTCGACCAGCGGGGCCAGATCCTGTCGCCGGCGCGTGAGCGACAGCGCTTCGACGAACAGGGCCAGGCCCGGCGAGCCGATCACCGTCTCGACCAGTCGGCGATTGTAGTCGCGGCCCGAGGCGGCGCCCGCGGCGGCCAGTTCGGCCTGGCGGGCCACATAGAGCACCTCGCGGCAGGCGGCCTCGACGAACAGGGCCTCCTTGGTGCGGAAGTAGTAGGTGATCTGGCTGGGATAGGCGCCGGCCGCCGTGGCGATCTCGGCGACCGATACGGCCGACAGCCCCTTGGCCTTGAACATCTCGACCGCGGCGTCCAGCAGGCGCGAGCGCATCCGCTTGCCGGGCTCACGCACGGCGCGGACGTCTGCAAGGGCATGGACCTCGGCCATGCCCTTGTTTGTATGTCATACAAGACGCGGGGTCAAAGGCGACGGGGCGCCCGTTTCGGTTGTCATGGGCTCACCCCCTGCGCGCATTCGTCGCTGCATCCTTTCGCCCCGTCGCCACGTGCCGGACATGGTCGTACGCCACCCTGCGGAGATCGACGGAGGCGTAGCGTATGACCCGGGCAATTCTCGACGGACTGATGCGGCTGATCGGCCGCAAGCCGAAGCGGCGGCAGATGTCCCTGCCGGGCTGGACGGCGAAGCGCTAGGGCCAGGCCAACCGTCCCCGCCACGCTTCGCGAGTGACCCACGGATCGCACGGATGGGCGCGGCGTCGGCGCCTCTCGTGCGCGACCCGTGAAATCGGTGAAATCCGTGGTTCCGAGGCGCCTTGGGCCTAAAAAGCCCCCGCCGCGATCGCCACGAAGAGGATCACGCCGGCCCAGGTGTTGGAGCGGAACAGCTTCAGCGCCAGCGCGGGGTCGTCGGTCCGCACCCGCGTGGCCTGCCAGACCAGCAGGTGGGCCGCATAGAGCGCGAGGCCGGCGTGGAATCCGGGGCCAAGCCGACCCGCGACGGCGGCTCCCGCCGGCAACGCGGCGGCGATCGCGTAGAAGGCCAGCACCGCGCGGGGCGCCGCGTCTCCCAGCCGCCGGGCCGACGACTTCACACCCGCCAGCGCGTCGTCCTCCAGGTCCTGGATCGCATAGATCGTGTCGTAGCCCAGGGTCCACGCGACCCCGCCCAGGTAGAGCAGCAGCGGTGGCAGGAGGGCCGTGGTCAGCGTCACCGCGGGCGAGACGCCATAGAGCCGGCCGGCCATCAGCATTTCGGGGATGTGGGCCGCCGCCGCGAACCCCATCAGCGCGCCCCAGTTGAACGTCAGCCCCAGCCACGCCTGCGGCCACCAGGTGATCCGCTTCATGAACGGGTAGGCGGCCACCAGCCCCAGCGAAGCCACCCCCAGCGCCCAGCACAGCGGCGGCAATGCCAGGAGGATCACCAGCGAGGCGAGGCAGCACCCCAGCACGAACGCCCAGGCCTTCTTGACGCTGATCTGCCCCGACGCCACGGGCCGCATCGCGGTGCGCGCGACCTTGGCGTCGATGTCGCGATCCACGATGTCGTTGTACGCGCACCCCGCCGCCCGCATCAGCGCCGCGCCCAGGAAGAACAGTCCCAGCAGCACCGGATCGGGCAGCCGCCCCTGCATCGCCGCCGCCAGCCCGATCCCCTGCCATCCCGGCAGCATCAGCAGCCAGATCCCCGCCGGCCGATCGAACCGCCCCAGCTTCAGCCACGGCCGCAGGCCGACCGGCGCATAGGCGTCCACCCAGTTCGTCGGGGCGGCGTCGGGGAGGGGAGCGGACCGGGTCATTCCCTCCCCTTTATGGGGAGGGGCAGGCCGGCGCCAGCCGGCCGGGGTGGGGAAGTTTGGGTCGCCATGAAACGCCGCTTGACAGCGCTTCCTATATTTAGGCAATTAACTCGAAAGTTAATTAGGAATTCGTGTGATGGAGAAGGTCTTCGAGGCGCTGGCGTCCACGCCCCGGCGCAAGATCCTGGCCTATCTGTCGGAGACTGAGCTCACTGCCGGCGACATCGCGGGCCGGTTCGAGATGAGCAAGCCGGCCATCTCCAAGCACCTGCAGATTCTGGAGAACGCCGGCCTGGTCACCAGCGAGAAGCGCGGGCAGTTCGTCTGGTACGCCCTGGTCCGCGAGAACCTGGTCAACACGCTGAACGGCTTCGTCCAGAACGTCTGCCCGGTCTCGGCGCCGCTGAAAAAGGAAAGCGCCAAGATCAAGCGCGAGCGAAAGGGTTAGGCGTGCGTCCGCTGGCGACGGAGACGCCGGGCTGGCTGACGGCGTTGCGCCATACCGTAGCCCTCATCGTCGCCACGCTTGCTGTCTGCGTCCCGATGATGCCCGGGCTCATGCCGTGGGTCGCCGCTGCATTCCTGCCGATGACCGTGGGCTACGCCCTCGTCGTTGGGCTTCCCCTGGCGCTGATCATGCGCGCCCGAGGTTGGGCGGGGCCGCTTCATGCGATGGGCACGGGTGCGCTGGCCGGCGCAGTTCCGGCTGGACTGTTTGCCATGATCACGGCGGGCCCAGGCGGTCTGGTCTTTATGTCGGCGGTAGGGTTTGCCATCGGGCTCGTCGCGTGGATTGCGGCGCAACTTCAGGCGCTACCGGACCGCCTGCTCAGTGGGCGGCGCACGGTCCTGGCCGGCGCCGCCACCTCGCTGCTGTTCCTTGTCGCTGCTATGTACGGGACGTTGGCGGGGTTGCGGATGATGCGAGGCCCGCCGGACCTGAGTTGCCACAACGTGATGCGTGACGGGCGGCGTTCGATCAGCCCCGTGGCTGGCGCAACGCTCGACATCACGCCCGTAGACTGGCCACGGCTCAGAGCTTTGCTCGCGGAAGCTGGCGCCGCCGCCAACTGGTCTGTGCGCGACCTGAGTCGCTCTCGTGAAGGGTTCCGGCGAGTCTCTGTAAGTCTCTGCCGGGAGCCCGGCACCAACCTGAACGCCGACCACCTGCTTTTCGACGGTCAGCGGGACGCAATTCCAGGCGTCTACATCGGCGTGTACCAGCCACAGGGCGGGGATAGTTGGGTCCAGCCGGCGCGCATGGTCTATCGCAGAGTCTCGCTGGCATGGCCGGGCAAGCTTGCGTTTAAGAATAGTGGAGGGCAGCGGATCGATGCGCCCGATTGGTACTGCGAGAGTGAAGCGGACTTGCCCACCGACACCCTGCTGTGCCCGCAGGTCGCCGCTGTTCCCTCAGCCAGACTGGACTAGCCCACCCGTCTCCGTCGGCGTTCCGCGCCCGGGATAAGCGCAGATTCCTTGACTTCCGCATTCTAATGTTCTACTTTTGTTCTTTATGGATGCGCCCCCGGTCCTCACCCCCGAACGTATCGACGCGATGCTGTCGATCATGGCCGAGGTGTGCCTGGGGTCGGTGGTCGAGGCGGGGCAGCGTCAGAAGGCGGCGCCTGACGACGAGGCCTTCGAGCGCTCGGGTCGGGCCCTCAACCAGGCCTGCCGTAACCTGCGCCAGACCATCGCCCTGAAACAGCGCTTCGACCGCGAGGAAACCGCCAAGGCCCGCGAGGCCCAGGCCGCCGCCGAGGCCGACCGCAAGGCCGCCGAGCGCGACCGTCAGGCCAGGATCGAGTTCAAGCGCAAGCGCGTTCGCCGCCATCTCGAGAACCTCGTCTGGGACGAGTACGACGAGGATGAGGCCGAGGCGTTCTGCCACGACGTCGACCAGCGCCTATCCGACCTCGTCCACGAGGACGACTTCCCCGACACCCCCATCGAAGCCCTCATCGCCCGCCTCGCCGACGACATCGGCATGAACCACGAGCCCGAGGCGGAGACGGAGGCGGACCCCTCTCCCCGCGAGCCCGAGGCCTCGCCCCAAGAGCCCGCTCCCCCTTGCGGGGAGAGGGTGGGGAGTGGGGGTGTCGGCTCCGCGCCTGAAGGTTCGCACCCCCACCCCCGACCCCTCCCCGCAAGGGGGAGGGGAGAACCCGCTCCTGAGCCGGTCGTCGCACAGGCTGCCCGGCCCAGGCCCCCGATCCCCCGCCCGAGCCCTACATCCCACCCTGGGAAAAGCTCCGACCCGGACAGCGCATGCCCGGCGGAACCGGCTGGTAGATCCACGGCGGCTGCGACCCGCGGCCGGCGGCGCCCCCCTGTGGCCGTCATGCAACCCTTGGCCGCAAGCTTCGGCGGGACCGACCCCGTTCCTTGACCGCCTCCAAGGCCGCGCCTAGCCTTGCTCTCCTCGAAGCCACGAATGAGGGAGGTCCGTCAGGATGACAGCTGTCGCAATGACCAACGCCCTCAAACGTCGTCTCGGGCCGCCGCCGCCGCTCCGTTAAGTCCGAGCCGCTTCGCCGCGTGGCCTGACCGGCCACCTTCTCGAAGCGATCCCGCGCGCCTCCAAGGCACACCTCATTCGCGGTCCTCCGAGCCTCCGGCTCGAAGCCCCCCGCCAAGCCACGATCCCATTTCCGCGTCCGGACCTGCCTGCGCTCAGACTCTGAGCCTCGGTCCGGCGCCCGCATTCGAGACGTTCCATGACCGACCATTACGAGGATGAAGAAGAGACCCGGGAGCGGCAGCTCTCCAACAGCAAGGTGCTGGCCTTTGTGGCCGGTTACTGGCGGCGACGGCCGTGGCTGATGGCCGGCACGGTGGCGCTGACGCTGGTCGCGATCGGGTTCGACCTGATGATGCCGTGGGCCGCCGGACGCCTGGTCGATGCGGTCGCCGCCGGTCCCGCCAACGTCGATCCGGCCTGGCGCGCCTGGGCGATCTTCGTCGGGGTGTATCTGGCCTTCTCGGTGATCCGGAACACCGCCATGCGGTTCCTGATCCCCTTTTCGGCGACCAACATGAAGGAGATGACCGACGACGGCTTCCGCCGCGTGCAGAGCTTCTCGGCCGACTGGCATGCCGACACCTTCGCCGGGGCCACCGTTCGGCGGCTCTCGCGGGCGATGTGGGGCTATGACGTGGTCACCGACGCCGTGCTGATCTGGTTCGGCCCCGCGGCCATCGTCCTGGTCGGCCTGTGCGTGATGATGCTGGTGCAGTGGCCGATGGTGGGCTTGTTCGCCGCCGTCGTGACGGTGATCTACGTCCTGTCGAACATCTACCTGACCGCCCTGTGGGCGCGGCCGGCGAACCTGCGCTCGGTCGCGCTGGACTCGCGGATCGGCGGCGCCCTGTCGGACTCCATCTCGTCCAACGCCACGGTGAAGACCTTTGGCGCCGAGGGCCGTGAGGAGGCGCGGATCGGCGGCGTCACCGAACTCTGGCGCAAGGCGACGATGAAGACCTGGGGCCGCTTCACCGACCTGTGGCTGTTCCACAACCTGATCCTGGTCTGCCTTCAGGCGGGGCTGACCGGCCTGCTGCTGCGCGAGTGGGTGCAGGGCCGGGCCAGCGTGGGCGACATCACCTTCGCGGTGACCGCGTTCATGCTGATGAGCGGCTACCTTCGCAACATCGGCGAGAACATCCGCACGGCCCAGAAGGGCATGGACGACATCGAGGACGTGGCCCGCTACGCCCAGACGTCAGCACAGGTCGCCGACCGCCCCGCCGCGCCGGCGTTCCGCGCCGATCTCGGCGAGATCGTCTTCGACCGGGTGACCTTCCGCTACAAGTCGGCCGCCGCGCCGCTGTACGACCGGTTCACCCTGCGCATCGCGCCCGGCGAGCGGGTGGCGCTGGTGGGGCCGACGGGCTCGGGCAAGTCGACCTTCGTGAAGCTGGTGCAGCGCCTGTACGACGTGCAGGAGGGCGCGATCCTGATCGACGGCCAGGACATCAGCCAGGTGACCCAGGGGTCGCTGCGGCGCGCCATCGCCGTGGTGCCGCAGGACCCGGCGCTGTTCCACCGGTCGCTGGCCGACAACATCAGCTACGCGCGGCCCGACGCCACCCCGGCCGAGGTGGCCCTGGCCGCCCGGCGGGCGCGGGCCGACGACTTCATCGCCAGGCTGCCCAAGGGCTACGACACCCTGGTTGGCGAGCGCGGCGTGAAGCTGTCGGGCGGGGAGCGTCAGCGCGTCGCCATCGCCCGGGCCTTCCTGGCCGACGCGCCGATCCTGGTGCTGGACGAGGCGACCAGCTCGCTGGACGTCGAGACCGAGCGCCAGGTGCAGGCGGCGATGGAGGAGCTGATGGTGGGCCGCACCACCATCGTCATCGCCCACCGCCTGTCGACCATCCGCGGCGCCGACCGGATCCTGGTCTTCGACCAGGGCCGGATCGTCGAGGAGGGCCGTCACGACGACCTGGTGCGGAAGGGCGGCGCCTACGCCCGCCTGCACGCGGTCACCGAAGGCGTCGCCTAGTTCCTCACCCGCGCTAGCGGGGGAGGGGGACCACGAAGTGGTGGCGGGGGCGTCGCGTGGCGCCAGCGCCCCCTCCGTCAGCTTGGCCGGCACCTCCCCCATCGCGATGGAGGAGGAACCGGGTCGACCGGAACCTCAGGTGCGTGCGACGGTTCCTCCCGCTCAAGGAGGAGCCGTCGCATGGCCGAGAAAACGCCTGAGGCCCCGCACACCGTGCCGGCCGGGATCATGGACGAGTGGCTGGGCCTGAAAGGGCCCAACGGCGAACTCATGCACCAGGGCAAGCCGGCCTTGGTCGTCGACCTGCCCGACGACGATGAGGACGACGAGGACTGACCCTCGCGGGTCTGGACGTCAGAGCGCCGCGTCGAGCGCCTGGGCCAGGTCGCCCTTGGGCTGCACGCGGACGCTCTCCAGCCCTAGCCAGCCGGCCATGCGCTTGAGCTCATGCGCCAGCTTCACGGGCGTCTCGTCGCTGGCCCAGGGTTCGGCGTGGGCGGACTGGACGATCAGGACGCCGGCCTTGCGGTCGGATTTCAGGTCGACCCGGGCGGTCAGGGCGTCGCCCTCCAGGAACGGCAGGACGTAGTAGCCGTGCTGGCGCTTTTCGGCCGGCACATAGATCTCGATCCGGTAGCGGACGCCGAACATCCGCTCGGTCCGCTCGCGGAACCAGATCAGGTTGTCGAACGGCGAGAGCAGCGCGTGGGTCTCGATCCTGCGCGGCCGCCGGGCGCCGGCGTCGAGATAGGCGGGTTCGCGCCAGCCTTTCACGGCCACCGGCAAGAGGTCGCCCGCCTCGACCAGCTCGGCGATGCGGTCCTTGGCCCCTTCCACCGGCATGCGGAAGTAGTCGCGCAGGTCCTTCGACGTGGCCACGCCCATGGCGCGGGCGGCGATGCGGTAGAGCTGGCGCTGGGCGTCGGCGCGATCCGGCGTGGGCAGCTCCCACACGGCCTTGGGGATCACCTTCTCGGGCAGGCCGTAGACCCGCTCGAAGGTGCCGCGCCGGGTCGCGGTCGTCAGCTCCCCGGCCCAGAACAGGCACTCGACGGCGCGCTTGGCCTCGCTCCAGCCCCACCAGCCGCCCTGGCCCTTGTGACCCATCTCCAGCTCGCTCGCCGACATGGGGCCGCGGGCGGCGATCTCGTCGCGAACCCGGTCCACGAAGTCGCGCCGCTCGCGCAGGAACTTGGCGACGCCTTTCCAGACGCCGACCCCGGCCTGGGCGTCTTCCATCCGCCAGCGGAACAGCGGCTGGCTGGCCATCGGCAGGAGCGAGGCCTCATGCGCCCAGTACTCGAACAGCGGCCGCGTCTTCGACCACGCGATGTCTTCCAGCATCGCGCGCGGATAGGCGCCCAATCGCGAGAAAGCCGGCAGGTAGTGGGTGCGCGAGACCACGTTGACCGAGTCGATCTGGATCACGCCCAGCCGGTCGACCAGCTTGGTCAGCTGGCGCTTTGCAACCGTCGCCTCGCGGTCCCCGCCGAAGCCCTGCGCGGCCATCGCGATCCGGCGCGCCTCGCCGGCGGTGAGCGTGTCCTTCATGCGATCTCCGCGAGTCGGAAGATCAGGCTAGCCGTCGAACAAAGATGGAACAAGATTGAGTCAACGGATGGTTAACAAGCTTCGCCGTTGTCTCGGCCGCGCCGGAACAAATGAGCACTACCTGAGGTGGTTTGTCGCATTCGCGTCTAGGGCGAGTTCCAGGCTGTCGACGATGCGCTGCGCCGCGTCCCCAGGCGAGGTCTGGGAGGTGTCGATGGCCAGCTCCGAGGCGATATCCGGGTAGTCGAAGGCGCCCTCTGCCGACAGGCGTTGGAACAGCTCGCGGTCGCGCAGCTTGCCGAAGGCGGCGCGATCAGAGCCCTCGACCCGCCGCGCCAGTTCGCCGGGCGGACAGGTAAGCTGGACGAAACGCACACGACCGCCCTGCTCCTCAACGGCGGCGACAGCCTCTTGCGGAAAGGTCGGCGTGACCGTCGCCTCGGGCGCGAAGGTGAATACCAGAGAGCGGCCATCGCGCGCCGCCGCCTCGAACATCTCCAACCAGAACCGCTCGCGCAGCCGGCGGAATTCTGGGCTGCCAAACGGGAAGACCGCGGCCACAGCATCGACCACCAGATGGTTGTGGAACAGCGCAAAGCCGGTCCGTTCGGCCACCGCGCGGGCGACGGTCAGCTTCCCGGCGGCGGCCGGACCGTGGAGGAAGACGAGCTGCATGGCGGCCTCAGGGCTCGAGTCGCCCGTCGGTCAGGGCGGCGGGCTCGAACGGGAAGACCACGTCAGGGTCCGGCGGACTTATCGCGTCGGCGATCTCCGGAGGCGCCAACTGCTTCAGCAGGTGGCGCATGATGTTGAGCCGCGCCTTCGACTTCGAGTCGGTGTGGACGATGGTCCAGGGCGCGTCGGTCGTGTGGGTCCGCCGCAGCATCTCGTCGCGGGCGGCGGAATAGGCGTCCCACTTCTCCTGGGCGACGGCGTCCAACGGACTGATCTTGAGCGCCTTCAACGGATCGGTCTTGCGGGCTTCCAGGCGCTCGGCCTGTTCTGTCCGAGAGATGTCGAGCCAGAGCTTCACGACCTGGACGCCGCTTCCCGTCAGCATGCGCTCGAAAACGGGCACGTCGCGCAGGAAGGTCTCCTGCTCATCCGGCGTGGAGAATCCCATGACCTTCTCGACGCCCGCCCGATTGTACCAGGAGCGGTTCAGGATCACGAGTTCACCCTTGGCGGGCAGATGCTCGACATAGCGCTGGAAGTACCACTGGCCGCGCTCGCGATCGGTCGGCTTGGGCAGCGCCACCACCCGCGTGGAGCGGATCGACAGGTGCTCGACGATGCGCTTGATCGCGCCGTCCTTGCCCGCGGTGTCGCGGCCCTCGAAGATCACCAGGTCGCGCTCGCCCGCTTCGATCGCGTACTGCTGGAAGCGCACCAGCGCCACCTGCAGGGCTTCGAGTTCGCCGTCGTCGTCGTCCTTGGCCATGACTACCTTTGGGTCTGAGTGGGGGTGGCGCGGCCGTCGGCGGTGGTCACCGCGACCGGACCGCGGCGTGCGATGGGCGGGATCAACGCTGCGAGGTCACGGTAGATGCGGTCGGTGTCGGCGCGGGTGCGGGTGACGACACAGCGGGTCGACTCGCCCTCACGACCCCAGGCGCTGGAGGTCGAACGCGCGACGCCGCGGGCGCCGGCGAGGTAGCGCTCGACCGCCGCCTTCGTCTCGCCGTCGACGCCGCAGCAGTAGCTGCCGAACTCGACTTTTACCGAGCATGGCCTGTCCGCGGCGGGAACCGCGGCGCAGCCGGCGGCGAGCAGGGCGAGGGGCAAAAGGCGCAGGATCATTGGGTCCGCATCTGGCGCGCCGGGTGCGGCGCAGGCAAGGGCGCGCTAGAACGCGCCCAAGACAAGAAGGCTCACATGATCCGCCTGTTCATTCCCCATGACCTCGCCGCTGGCGCGCGCCTGGACCTGGACGAGGGCCAGAGCCGCTACCTCGCCGCGGTGATGCGCAAGGCCGTCGGCGACGCGGTGCTGGTGTTCAACGGCCGCGACGGCGAGTGGCGGGCGGTGCTGGCGGCCGTGGGCAAGCGCGTCGTGACCCTGGACATCGCGGCGCAGATCCGGCCCCAGGCGACGGGCCCCGACCTGGACCTGGTGATCGCGCTGGTGAAGCGGGCGCGTCTGGAGACGATCGTGGAGAAGGCGGCCGAGCTGGGCGCCCGCCGCGTGCGCCCGGTGATCACCGAGCGCACCAACGCCGACCACACCCGTGTCGACCGCCTGCAGGCCATCGCTGTCGAGGCTTCGGAGCAGACGGGACGGCTGGACGTGCCCGAAGTGCTGGAGCCGGTGAAGCTGGAGAAGCTGATCTCAGGCTGGGAGAGCGGCCGCCGTCTCCTATTCTGCGACGAGGCGGGCGACGCGAAGCCGGTCCTGGAGGCGGTGGGCGGGGGCGGGGCGTGGGCCATCCTGATCGGGCCTGAGGGGGGCTTCTCGCCGGCCGAGCGCGACAGGCTCCGCGCGCTGCCCTACGCGACGCCCGCCACCCTGGGCCCGCGGATCCTGCGCGCCGACACCGCGGCCATCAGCGCGCTGACGCTCTGGCAGGCGGCGGTCGGAGACTGGCGCTAGTCTCCCGCGTACACCGTTTCCTCGGCGACGTCGGTCGGGCTCTCGAAGTCGATGCGGTAGCCGTCGGGATCGCGGAAGGACACGACCCAAAGGCCGTTGCCGACGAAGGGCCGGTCGGGCTTCAGGCCCCTGCCGCGGACGTCGCGCCAGATCGCGAGCGCGTCGTCGCACATCAGGCAGAGCGTCACGCCCTGGCCCGGCGGCGTGGGAAGCGGGGCCGGGCCGACACCCTCCTGCCAGCTCTGCTGGATCATCAGAGCCGCGTCGCCGACCTCGAGCCAGCACCAGCGCAGGACGCCGTCCGGCGCCCACTGCCGGGTCATGCGGAAGCCGAGGCCATCGACATAGAACCCTGCCGAGGTGGCGATATCGGCCACGTTCAGCAGGGGGACCATCTGCCGCACACCGGTCGTCGAAGCGTTCGCGCCGTCCATCTCGGGCTCCTCCGCAACCCAGGAAAACTAGCCCGGGCTTGAGCTTGGCGGAATTGCGCCCACCTATCCTGACGGCGTAAAGACGCGACCTGGGCGGGACCCCAACCCGGCGACTTGGGCGGCTCGCCCGTGGAGGAAGTACATGGCCGAGGTCGCCTGCGACGATCGTCCCCTGGTGTTCGAAGACCTGGTGCGCTGGATGGCCGATGGGGCCAAGCCCGCCAGTGAGTGGCGATGTGGCGCCGAGCACGAGAAGTTCGTGTTCAAGCTGGCCGACCATTCGCCGGTCCCCTACGAGCCCGGCGGCATCAAGGCGCTGCTGGACGGCCTGACCCGGTTCGGCTGGACGCCGGTGATGGAGGGCGAAAACGTCATCGCGCTGGAGCGCGGGATGGCGAACATCAGCCTCGAGCCGGGCGGCCAGTTCGAGCTGTCGGGCGCGCCGCTCGAGACGGTCCACGACATCTGCGAGGAGACCGGCTCCCACCTCAACGAGGTGAAGATCGTCGCCGACGAACTGGGCCTGGGCTTCCTGGGTCTTGGCTTCACGCCGGTCTGGCGGCGGGACGAGGTCCCGGTGATGCCGAAGGGCCGCTACAAGATCATGCGCGAGTACATGCCGAAGGTCGGCAAGCTGGGCCTCGACATGATGTTCCGCACCTGCACGGTGCAGGCAAACCTCGATTTCAGCTCCGAAGCCGACATGGTGGCGAAGTTCCGCACGTCGCTGGCGTTGCAGCCAATCGCCACGGCGCTGTTCGCCAATTCGCCGTTCATCGAGGGCAAGCCGTCGGGCTTCGTGTCCAGCCGCGCCAACGTGTGGACCGACACGGACGCCGACCGCACCGGCATGCTGGACTTCGTGTTCCAGGACGGCTTCGGCTTCGAGACCTACGCCCGCTATGCGCTGAATGTGCCGATGTATTTCGCCAAGCGCGGCGATCGGTACATCGACCTGGCCGGCCGCTCGTTCGTGGACTTCATGGATGGCAAGCTGGCGGAATTGCCGGGCGAGCGCCCCAGCATCAAGGACTGGGCCGACCACACCACCACCATCTTCCCCGAGGTTCGCCTCAAGAAGTACCTCGAGATGCGCGGCGCCGACGCCGGGCCTTGGAGCCGGCTCTGTGCGCTGCCGGCGCTGTGGATGGGCATCTTCTACGACAGCCAGGCGCTGGCCGCCGCGTGGGACCTCTGCAAGGACTGGAAGATCGAGGACCACGAGCGCCTGCGCGCCGACGTGGCCCGCATGGGCCTCAAGGCCCAGATCGCCGGGCGCTCGGTGCAGGACGTGGCCAAGGACATGGTCGCCATTTCCCGCTCGGGCCTCAAGAACCGCAACCGCCTGTCGGGCGGCATGGTCGACGAGAGCGGCTACCTGGCAGAGCTGGAACACATCGCCGAGACCGGCGTGACCCCCGCCGAACGCCTGGTGGAACTCTACAACACCCGCTGGGGCGGCAAGGTCGACCCGGTGTTCGAAGACTTCGCTTACTGAACGGGGCGCGCCGCAGGCGCATTCATTTGAACCACGGAAAACGGAAGGGGCTCCGGACCTGAACCTGCGTTCCGTGATTTCTGTGTTTTCCGTGGTTCAGATCCAGCGGCGCTGAAGCGCCGCCGCGGCGGATTCGCACGATCCCCTCCCGTCCGCTCTTCCCGAAAACGTGGAAGGCCACGGCTTCCGAGGTGGCGCTTTGCGAGGCTTCGCCGCGTGATAGTCACGCTGCATGGGCGTCTGGTCGGGATCCTGTCATTGCGGCGCTGTCCGCTTTCGCGTCGAGGCCGAGATCGACGAGCTGACGCGGTGTGACTGCTCGCTCTGCCGGCGCAAGGGCGCGCTGATGGCGAAGGTCCCTGAGCGCGGGCTGACCATCGAGGCCGGCGAGGACGAGCTGACGCTCTACCAGTGGAACACACGCGTCGCGCGCCACTGGTTCTGCCGCACCTGCGGGATCTACACCTTCCACCGCAAGCGGGCGGCGCCGGACCACTACGGGGTTAACGTCGGCTGCCTGGAGGATTTCGACCCTCAGGCATTTGCGTTTCGCCTCGCCGACGGCTTGACGATGAGCGTACGGTCTGGCGAGGGTCGCCCGGAGTGGAGCGGCCCGCGCGAGGACTGAAATGCCTGTGACACTGCCGAAGTACGCGCACTGGGTGGCGGAACGGCGCTTCCTCGTGGATGCGAAGACCCTGCCGGCGCTGGACCTCGGCCACGCCCGTCGGATCGAGGACCTCTATGTTGAGGGCGGTCGCCTCCGGCTGCGCGCGACCACCGACCTGTCCAATGGCGAGCGGACCTTCAAGCTGGCCAAGAAGTATGCCCCGGACAATCCGCTGATCGGCCCGATGACCAACCTCTACCTGACGGCCGAGGAGTACGCGGTGCTGAACGTGCTGCCTGGCGAGCGTCTTTCGAAGCTGCGTCACAAGGTGGGCGGGTTCATCATCGACGTGTTCGAAGGCGCGCTCGAGGGCCTGGTCACCGCCGAGTGCGAGGCGACCAACCGGATGGCCGCCATGCGCTTCGACGTCCCGGAGTGGTGCCTGCGTGAAGTCACCAACGAGCCGGCCTACACCGGCTGGCAGCTGGCGCAGAACCAAGCCGCGCCGGCGGCCTAACGGGAGCCACCGTCCTCGCGAGGCATGCTGACGTTCGCGGGCCAGTGCTCGCGCTGCGACGCGCCGCTGCCTGAGTCTGTGTGCAGCACGACGTCATCGACCGAGGGGGTCGTCTCAACGTCAGCTGCCTCGGTGGGCTGCGGAATCACCGTCTCAGCGTCGTCGGGCGCATAGACCTCGACCTTGTTCGTATAGAACGCCAGTCGCCCGGCGATCTCCGCCATCGCGGGGTAGGGCTCCTCGTAGGTCCAGATGGCGTTCTCGGCGAAATGGCCGTCCATCTGCAGCGTGTAGTAGGCCGCATCGCCCTTGTAGGGGCAGTGCGTCGCGTGTGCGGTGCGGGCCAGGAACGCCATCGAGACGTCCTCGCGCGGGAAATAGATCACCGGCGGATAGCTCGCCTCCTGGAGCACCAGCGCGTCGCCCGTGTCGGCGATCACGTGGCCTTGGTACCTGGCGCGCCAGCGACGGCCTGCGGGCGTGATGGTGATGGGGTGGTCGGGGCCGGGGATCTTCATGGGGTTCGCGTCTCCTGAAGGCCTGAACGCGCGAGCTCGCGACCGGCTGCGAAAGGATATGGGCGCCCGTCCCAGCGGCGCCAGGCGCCCGGCCGGCGCCGGTTTGCTTGTGTCTTGAACGGGTTGGTGGTTCTCTGCCCCCAATTCAGGCCAGGCCGGGTCGAAAAGACCCCGTGGGAGACGTAGGCCGGCCCTTAGGATCGGAAGCAAACCCTCAGATGCCAATCGTATTGCTGGCCGGGATCGTCATCACGCTGGTGACGGGTATCCCGGTGCTCCTCCAGATGCTCCGCCACCACCCGCGGGGCCTCATCATCCTGTTCTTCGCCGAGATGTGGGAGCGCTTCTCCTACTACGGCATGCGTGGGATCCTGATCTTCTACCTGACCCAGCACCTGCTGTTCGACCAGGACGTGGCGAGCGGCCAGTACGGCTCGTACACCAGCCTCGTCTACCTGCTGCCGCTGATCGGCGGCATGCTGGCCGACCGCTACCTGGGCACGCGCAAGGCGGTGGCGTTTGGCGCCCTTCTCCTGGTCGCGGGCCACCTGACCATGGCGGTCGAGGGACGCCCGGCGACCCAGACGCTGACCTACGCGGGACAGACCTACAATGTGGCCATCGAGGGCCGCATGGAGAACCGCTCGGTGAAGCTGGTGGTGGGCGACAAGGCCTACGACTTCTCGGCCAACGAGGCGGGCGGCTTTGAGATCAAGGATCTGCCCGCCACCGCGCCGCTCCCGGCCGTGCTGCCCAAGGGCAGCTACGAGCTGAAGAAGGACGTCGATCTGTTCGGCAAGAACGCCTTCTACCTGGCGGTGGCGCTGATCATCATGGGCGTCGGCTTCCTGAAGCCCAACATCTCCACGATCGTGGGCCAGCTCTATCCGCAGGGCGATCCGCGGCGGGATTCCGGCTTCACGCTCTACTACTACGGCATCAACCTGGGGGCCTTCTGGGCCTCGTTCGCATGCGCCTGGTTCGGCCTCAACGTCGGCTGGTGGGCGGGCTTCGGCCTGGCCGGGGTCGGCATGGCCGCGGGCTGGATCGTGTTCGTGCTGGGCAAGAAGCACCTCGAGGGCAAGGGCGAGCCGCCGAACCCCGCGCTGCTGCAGGAGAAGGTGGCCGGTCCGCTCAATCGCGAGTGGCTGATCTATCTCTGCGGGGTGCTGGGCGTGATCCCGGTGTGGTTCCTGGTCCAGCGCAACGACTGGGTGGGGGTGATGCTGATCGCTTCGACCCTCGCGGCCCTGGCCTACGTGATCTACTTCATCGTCACCCAGTGCGACAAAATCCAGCGCGAGCGGATGATCCTGGCCCTGGTGCTGGTGTTCGGGGCGGTGGTGTTCTTCACCCTCTTCGAACAGGCGGGCACCTCGCTGAACCTGTTCGCCGCCCAGAACGTCGACCTGAACCTGACACGGCAGGCCAGCACCTTCCTCGGCATCCCGATCGGCAGCGCCGACCAGCTGGCCGCGGCCGGGATCCAGCCCACGGGCTTCTGGATCGACACCGGCATCGGCGCGGCCCAGACCCAGTCGTTCAACGCCGGCTTCATCCTGATCTTCGCCCCGATCTTCGCGGCGATGTGGGCGTGGCTCGGCCGTCGCGGCCAGGCGTCGAACCCGGTGATGACCTTTGGCCTGGGCCTGATCCAGGTGGGCCTCGGCTTCCTGGTGGTGGTGTGGGGCGTGGGCCTGGCCAACAGCGCCTTCCAGGTGCCGCTGATGCTGCTGGGCCTGCTCTACCTGCTGCACACCACGGGCGAGCTGTTCCTGTCGCCGGTCGGCCTCTCCGAGATCACCAAGCTGTCGGTGGCCAAGGTGGTGTCGTTCATGATGGCCATCTGGTTCCTGGCTTCGTCGATCGCCCAGTACGTCGGCGGCTTCATCGCAGGCCTGGCCGGCACCGAGACGGTTGGCGGCCAGGTGCTGAACCCCGAGCTGGCGCTGAAGACCTCGCTGGGCGTGTTCAACACGCTGGGCTGGGGCGGCTTCGGGATCGGCGTGGCGTTCGTGCTGATCAGCTTCCTGATCAAGCACTGGTCGCACAGCACCGCTGAGGCGGAGACCAAGGCCGGGGCCTGATCCCAGGCGTCGGACACGACGAAGGCCGCGGAGCGATCCGCGGCCTTCTGCGTGTTTGGGGCCTGCTAGCCGAACGTCTTGCGGATCCGCAGGAACGTACCGCCGGGGGTCTGGTTGGTGCGCTTGATGTCCGCCGACGTGGCGTCGGCGCCGGCCACGCGCCGGCCGCCGTAGAAGGCGTAGTTGTCGCTCAGGTTGCGCCGGGTCGCATTCGGCAATTCCAGCCGGATGTTGAGGTCGGGCTGCGGCTTGTACTCGATGAACGGCTTCACATAGGTGTTGAGCTTGCGCGTGTAGACGAGGTTGTAGCGGTAGGTCGTCTCCTTGAATGCGCCGAAGGCTTCGACCCCCCATGTGATGTTGTACTGCGGCATGTCCCAGGTGAACGTCGCGTTCCAGTCCAGGCCGCGCAGCGCCGACTGTGACCGCGTCTCCATCGTCGTGGGATCGGTCACCTCGCTCCAGCGCTTGGTGAGGTTGCCCTTCAGCAGCGCCCCCTTCGCGCCCAGCCGGTCGAAGGGCAGGGTCAGGTCCACGGCCACGACGTCCTTGGTCCCGTCGCCGATGTTCTCGGGCCGGTCGAACAGGCCGCCGCCCGGCGCGTCGACAGGCCCCCGGTCGACCACGTCGCTGAGTTCGGAATGGCGGTAGCTCAGCGCCACCGACCCTGACGTCCAGAACCGCTGCTCCAGCGCCACCTCGCCCACCCAGGCCTGGCCAGGGTTCAGATCGGGGTTGCCCGCGGTGACGCCGCCCGCCTGGTTCAGCCCCCCGGCGGCCACGAAGTCGTTGAAGTTCAGCTGGTCGACCTCGCGCTCGAGGCGCAGTCGCAACTGGGTCATCTCCAGCGGCGCCCAGCTCACCGCCAGCCGCGGCTTCAGGTAGCGCAGAGACTTCTCGAGGACCACGTCGCCCTCCGAGCTGATGGTCGGGAACTCATAGCGCAGGCCGGCGTCGACCGTGACGGTCTCGAACGGCCGCCAAGCGGCCTTGGCGAACAGCTCTTTGCGGTCCTCCTCGACCTCGACCGAGCCGGCCGGCAGGCGGACGAGGGTCCCGTTGCTGCGGAGCGTGGTCTCGCTCTCCAGTGTGTTGACGGCGCGCTCGCCGCCCACCTCGAACGAGAGCTTCGGATCGAAGCGGTATTTCACGACCGCGCGCCCGATGGTCTCCACGGTGTCGCGCTCGACAAGCAGGCGGTTGGCGACGGACGGCGCGTCGAAATTCTCAGTGACCAGCCGATCGCGGCCTGTTCGCAGGGCGACCAGCTCCAGGTCCCAGTCGGCGGCCAACTTGCGCGTGTAGCGGGCGCCGAACTCGGTATCGTCCTGTTCCTGGAGGTAGAGGTACTGCTGGTCGACGACAGGCGTGGAGACGACGCGGGTCTTTTCCTCGAACTTGAAGTCGTCGGTCAGGACGCGCCCGTTCAGCCGCAGCGACCCGCCCAGAACGGGCGCCTCGACGGCGGCGACGAGCGAGTAGAACAGCCCGTCGCCCTCGGCGTCGTATCCGTTGAGCACCGTGGGCCCGCCGGCGGTGATCTGGGCTCCGCGCCCGGCGCCGGCGCCGTCGTCCAGCCCGCGCGCCGCCCGGGCCGAAGCTTCCCACTTCACATCGCCCAGCGCGCCGGAGCCCTCGAGGCGCATCTGGCCCAGGTCGCGGCCGTCGTCGATGTGGTTGTCGGCGATCGCGATCACGCCGCGGATGCTGTTGTCCTTTTTCTGGATGACGTTCGCCATCACGGTCTTGCCCTGCATGTCGATCCCGGGCGCGCCGCCGCGAATGATGTCGATGCGCTCGATCTTGGACGCCGGGATGCGGATCAGGATGTCCTGCAGGCTGTCCGACTTGCTGGCGGGGCGCTGGCCGTCGATCAGCACGTTGCCGGCCGCGCCCTCGAAGCCGCGCACGCTGGCGCCGTTGTCCAGGGTGAAGCCTGGGATGCGGTTGAGCATGTCCACGACGGTCGCGGGCTGCTGTGCGGCGAAGAAGGCCGGCGCATAGCTGGTGACGCCCTGCTGCACGGCGGCTTCCGGCGCAGCGGCGGCGGCGGCCTGCGCCAGGATGTGGACGAACAGCATCGACGATCTCTCCCCAAGAGCCGAGAGGAGTGGAGGCCGCCGCCGTCAGGCGCGAGTTAAATGCCTGTAAGCTCGATTAAACTTCCGCAATCTTGGCGTGCGGTTGCGGGGGTCAGCGGCCGAAGGTCTTGCGGACGCGGATGTAGACCATCCGGCCGACCTGCACGTCGCGGTCGTCGACAAACGTCAGAGCGCCGGTGCTGCGCGGCCCGGCGAACGAGCGGCGCGTGTTGCGCAAGCCGCGCTCGGTGAGATTCGACAGTTCCGCGCGCACCGACAGGTCGGGCTTGGGTCGGTACTCCACGAAGAGCTCGACATAGCTTTTGACCTTCTCGTCCGTGATCTGATCGACGCGATAGAAGGTCTCGCGCGAGGCGCCGTACACGTCGACGCCCCAGTTCATCCGCCACTGGGGCAGGTCGTGGGTGAAGTGGACCTCCCATGACAGCGGACGCAGGCCCGAGATCTCGCGCGCCCGGCCGGTGGTGGGGTCGGTGACCTTGCTCTCTCGCCAGGTGGCCGAGCCGCGTAGCTCGGCGCCCTTCCAGCCCAGTTTCTCCAGCGGCAGCGTGCCGCTGACCGCGAACTCGTCCTTCGATCCGTCTCCGATATTGCCCGGCGCATCGAAGACGCCGCCCGCGCCGTCGAACACGGGCGCGCTGTCGACCACGTCCTTCAGCTCGAAGCGGCGCCAGGTGAGGACGAGCGCGCCCTTGCCCCAGAACCGCTGCTCGATCGCGACCTCGCCTACCCAGGCCTGCTCGGGGTTGATGTCGGGATTGCCGGCCTGGACGCCGGCGCCGGTGTTGAAGCTGGTCTCGGCGACGAAGTCGTCGAAGTCGAGCTGGCCCACCTCGCGCTCCACGCGGGCGCGCACCTGGGTGTTGGGAGTCGCCGCCCAACTGGCCGTCACCCGGGGCTTGGTGAAGTAGAGGGTCTTCGACAGTTTCACGTCGCCCGACGAGGTGATCTTCGAGGCCTCCTGGCGCACCCCTGCCTCGAACGTCCAGGCCGGAAGCGGTCGCCAGGTCGCCATGCCCGAGGCCTCGCCGCGCGTCTCCTCGACCCGCACGCCCGCGGCCGGCAGAGGCACGGACAGGCCGTTCTCCACGTAGCGGGTCTCGCTCTCCAGCCAGTTGAACGCGCCCTCGGCGCTGGCTTCGAACGAAAGCCGGTCGTCCACCCGGTGCTTCAGGACGCTGCGCGCGATGCTCTCGCCGGTCTTGTTGTCGAGGGTGAAGAAGGTGATTTCGCCGGGCTGTCGGAACGTCTCTCCGAAGTGTTCGTCCTCGTTGCGCTGGAGCAGCACGACCTCCAGGCTGCTGCGCGGGCCGAGCGTGCGGTTGAAGTGGGCCCCGGCCTCCAGCTGCTTCTCATCGTCGCCGTACTGGTCGAACTGGCCGCTGGGCGCGGGCAAGCTGATGCGGTTCTGTTCGTCGTAGTTGTACTCCTCGGTGCGCAGGAGGCCGTTCAGACGCAGGCGTCCACCCAGCGCTGGGGTCTCGTAGGCGCCGATCAGCACGATCTCGTGGCCCTGGCCCTCGGACTCGATGGCGGACCGCCGCAGAACCTGCCCTGTCGGCGAGATGCGGATGCCCGGACCGTCGCCGGCGCCGTCGTCTGTGAACCGCGCGGCGAGCAGGCTGGCTTCCCAGGTGCGCCCGTTGCCGCCGCCTGAACCCTCGAGACGAATGGCCGGCGAGGTGCGCCCGTCGTCGACCACATAGTTGTTGGCCACAGACGCCAGGCCGCGGACGCCGCCGGTGGTCTTGCGGACCACGTTCACGAGAACCGTCTTACCCTGCATGTCGATGCCGGGCGCCGAGCCGCGAATCAGCTCCAGCCGCTCGACCTGGCTCGCCGGCAGACGGCGCAGGATGCTCTCCAGGTTGTCGGTCTTGGCGGCAGGCCGTTGGCCGTCGATCAGCACGTTGCCGGCGGCGCCCGCAAAGCCGCGCACGTCGTCGCCGCTGTCGAAGGTGAATCCTGGGACGCGGGCGATCATCTCCATGGCGTTCACGGGCTGAAAGCTGGCGAAGAACTGGGGCGCGTAGCTGATGACCCCTTGCTGCGCCGCGGCCTCTGGGGCGGCCGCGGCGGCAGCCTGGGCCAGGACCTGGACGATCAGCATCGACGAACTCCCCATAAGAGCGGGAGACGTGGCCAAACTCCGCCCAAAGCGCGAGTTAATTGCCCGTAACGCTCAGGACCGGCCGCGGGCCGCTCGCCTCTCAGGCGAGATGGCGTTGACGGACCTCGAGGGGCGGGCAACCTGTTCGGCGAACTGTAATCGCCGTTGGGAGACGCCCGCCATGCTCGTCAGATCGCTCGCCCTTTCGCTCGCCCTGATCGCCACCCCGTCGTTGGCGGCCACGGTCAGTCTCAACACGGGCGCCGCCGACTGGCAGGTCACTCAGGTCAGCGGCGTCGACAATGGATTGGGCTCCTCGACGAATGCGGCGGTCGTCCTGACCGGCACGCTCCCGTTCGCGGCCAACCTTCCGGGCTTCGAGGCCTTTGCGTGGGCCAACCCGTTCGGCGGCGCCGTGTGGGTGGGCCAACTGGCGACCGACGGGCAGTTCTCGAACGGAGCGTCTATCACTTGCGGCAGCCCCTGCGGCGCGACCGCCGGCTTTTATCGCTACGACTTCACGTTCGATGCGTCCCTCGGCGGCAGCATGATCCTCAACGGGTTCACCGGCGACAACGGCGTCCGTTCGCTGAGCGTGACCCAGGCCAACAACGGACTGCTGTACGAATGCACGGCCGCGGGGCCTGGAAACCTCTGCGCCCCGACCCAGACCAGCGTCACGGCGTCCAGCGGGGTGCTGTCGCTGGCGGCCGTGACGGGCGGGCTCGTGACGATCAGCGCCCTGGTCCAGAATTTGGACGGTCCCGGGCGCAACCCGAGCGGCTTCATCCTGTCGGGAAGCGCCGATCTGAACCAACGCCAGGCCGTGCCCGAGCCGGGGCAGTGGGCGCTGCTGCTGCTCGGCTTCGGGCTCTCCGGCGCCGCGCTGCGCGCACGGCGGCGGAGCCTCGCCGCGGCCTGATCTAGACCGCGGTCCCGCCCACGGTCAGGCCGGTGATCTTGAGCGACGGTTGGCCCACGCCGACCGGAACGCTCTGGCCGGCCTTGCCGCAGACGCCGACGCCCAGGTCGAAGTCGAAATCGTCGCCGATCATCGTCACCCGGGTCAGGGCCGAGGGGCCGTCGCCGATCAGGGTCGCGCCCTTGACCGGGACCGTCACCTTGCCGTCCTCGATCAGGTAGGCCTCGGTGCACTGGAAGACGAACTTGCCGTTGGTGATGTCCACTTGGCCGCCGCCGAAGTTGGCGCAGTAGAGGCCCTTCTTCGTCGACGCGATCATCTCCGCGCGCTTGTGGTTGCCGCCCAGCATGGCGGTGTTGGTCATCCGCGGCATGGGCATGTGAGCGTAGGACTGACGGCGGCCGTTGCCGGTGGCGCTGAGGCCCATGAGGCGCGCGCTCATCCGGTCGTGCATGTAGCCGACGAGAATCCCGTCCTCGATCAGGATGGTGCGTTCGGTGGGGGTGCCCTCGTCGTCCACCGTCAGCGAACCGCGGCGGCCGGGCAGGGTGCCGTCGTCGAACACGGTGACGCCCGGTGCGGCGACCCGCTCGCCGATGCGGCCCGAGAAGGCCGAGGTGCCCTTACGATTGAAGTCGCCTTCCAGGCCGTGGCCGACCGCTTCGTGCAGCAGCACGCCGTTCCAGCCGGGGCCCAGGACCACGTCCATCTCGCCGGCCGGGCAGGCGACGGCGTCGAGGTTGGTCAGCGCCTGGCGCAGCGCCTCGTCCACCTGATCCTGCCACTTGTCGGGGCTGATCCAGGCCTCGAAACCGGCGCGGCCGCCGGCGCCGGTGTAGCCCTGCTCGCGCTTGCCGTCGCGCTCGACGGTCACCTGCACGTTCACACGGCAGAGAGGGCGGACGTCGCGGATCAGCCGGCCGTCCGCGCGGAGGATCTCGACCGTGCGGCGCTCGCCGGCGATCGAGGCCATCACCTGCACCACCCGCGGATCCCGGGCGCGGGCCCAGGCGTCGATCTCCTGGAGCAGGGCCACCTTGTCGGAGAAGGCGGGCGAGCTCAGCGGGTTTTCCTCGCCGTAGAGCTTGGTATTGGTGGCCCGCGGCGCCTCGGCGGTGACGCCCGCATACCCGCGCTTGGCCAATCGGGCCGAGTCGGCGGCGCGGCGGATCGCCGCTTCGGAAATCTCGGAGGCGTGGGCGTAGCCGGCGGTCTCGCCCGCCACCACCCGCAGGCCGAAGCCTTCGGTCGAATCATAGGCCGCCGATTTCAGCCGCCCGTCGTCGAACAGGAACGACTCGCTCTCGGACCGTTCGACGAACAGCTCGCCGTCGTCGGCCCCCTGAAGGGCGTCGGCGAGGATTTCCTGGGCGCGGGCGGGGTCGACCCCCACGGAATCGAGGATCGAGGGGGCGGGGACTGGGGCGTTCATGCCGGTGAAGATAGGGGCTCGAAGGTGGGGCGTCACCCGCGACGTGACTCTTGGCCCGCCTTTGCCCCCGTCGCGTGACGGACGATTCGCATCTCCACCGGGCCGCTGCATTCTCCGCAGCGCCCGCATCGTTCGCGGGACGGCCAACTCCAGAATGGGGTGTGATCGACACGGCGCTTGCGGCGAGACGTCGCGCCATTTCCGTGCGCAAACGGCGTCGAGAGCCTGCGTACGCCACGTAAGACCCGCCGACGCCTTGGCAAGGCCGAACGATGCGCGTATGGACCCCGGCGAAGGGGCCGGTCGGGCGTTGCGCAAGTCGCGCCCGCGCGTCCCGTTCCGTAGCGTTGGACCGCCCATTGTTGAGGGCGTCGCCGGCCAAACTGACCGAGGGGACATGAAGTCGAGCTTTCACGGATTGCGGACGCGGGCGGCAGGCGCTCTCGCGGGCGCTGCGACGGCGTTCTGGGGCGCGGCCGCCATGGCTGCGGACAAGTTCGGCGAGCCGACGGACAAGGCGATTGACTTGCAGCCGGGGGTGACCCCGCTGCGTCACGACGCGATCTGGTTCCACAATTGGATCCTGATGCCCGTGATCACGGGCATCACGCTGTTCGTTCTGGCGCTGCTGATCTGGGTGGTCGTTCGCTACAACAAGAAGGCGAACCCGGTCCCGGCGAAGTTCACGCACAACACGATGATCGAGGTGATCTGGACCCTCGCGCCGGTCGCGATCCTGGTCGTGATCTCGATCTTCTCGTTCAAGCTGCTCTTCGCCTACAACGACATGCCGAAGCCGGACCTCACCATCAAGGCGGTCGGCTATCAGTGGTACTGGGGCTATGAGTACCCCGACCAGAAGATCGGCGAGTTCGTCTCGAACATGCTGCCGGAAGACGAGGCGAAGAAGGCCGCCAAGCCGTACCGCCTGGCCGTCACCGAGCCGCTGGTCGTTCCGATCAACAAGGTGGTCCGCGTGCAGGTCACGGGCGCCGACGTGATCCACGCCTTCGCCGTCCCGTCGTTCGGGATCATCAGCGACGCCATCCCCGGCCGCCTGAACGAAACCTGGTTCAAGGCCGATCGGCTCGGCACCTACTACGGCAACTGCCGTGAGCTGTGCGGCGTCGACCACGCCTTCATGCCGATCGAGGTCCGCGTCGTGACGCAGGCCGAGTTCGACGCCTGGGTCGCCAAGAAGGGCGGCTCGGTCGCCGGCGCCGCGCCTGCGCCCGCTCCGGCCACCGCGCCCGCCGCCGAGGGGGCTCCGGCCGCCGACGCCGCGGCGACGCCGGCCACCGCCACGGTGAACCCTGCCGCCCCGCCTCCGGCGACGCCTGAGCCCAAGGCTCCGGTCGCCGCCACCACGCCCGCGCCCAAGGCGCCGGCTGCGAAATAAGCCTTAGGATCCGCGTAAGATGGCTCAAGCCGCCGCTCACGATCATCACGACGACCACGGGCACATGCCCGGGTTCTTCGCCCGCTGGTTCTTCTCGACGAACCACAAGGACATCGGCACGCTCTACATCCTGTTCGCCATCATGGCGGGGATCGTCGGCGGCCTGATGTCCGGCCTGATCCGCTGGGAACTGGCCGAGCCGGGCATCCAGGTGTTCACCGAAGGCTCGTGGCTCGCCACGACCGGCCTCGTGGAAGCCTCGAAGCACGGCTACAACGTCGTCGTCACCGGCCACGCCCTGGTCATGATCTTCTTCATGGTCATGCCCGCCATGA
The DNA here is from genome assembly GCF_965284355.1 of Phenylobacterium sp. NCBI lineage: Bacteria > Pseudomonadati > Pseudomonadota > Alphaproteobacteria > Caulobacterales > Caulobacteraceae > Phenylobacterium > Phenylobacterium sp. Next base: position 3,434,773 of record NZ_OZ260078.1, read on the forward strand.
TCGGCGGTTTCGGCAACTGGTTCGTGCCGCTGATGATCGGCGCGCCCGACATGGCCTTCCCGCGGATGAACAACATCTCGTTCTGGCTGCTGGTCGCCGCCTGGGTGATGCTGATCGTCTCGATGTTCGTCGACGGCGGACCCGGTAAGGGCTTCGGCGGCGGCTGGACGATCTATCCGCCGCTCTCCACGTCAGGCCACACGGGCCCGGCCATGGACTGCGCGATCCTGTCGCTCCACCTCGCGGGCGCCAGCTCGATCCTGGGCGCGATCAACTTCATCACCACGATCTTCAACATGCGCGCGCCGGGCATGACCCTGCACCGGATGCCGCTGTTCGTCTGGTCGATCCTGGTGACCGTGTTCCTGCTGCTGCTCTCGCTGCCCGTGCTGGCTGGCGCGATCACCATGCTGCTCACGGACCGCAACTTCAAAACCCACTTCTTCGACGCCGCCGGCGGCGGCGACCCGGTGATGTTCCAGCACCTGTTCTGGTTCTTCGGTCACCCGGAAGTGTACATCCTGATCCTGCCCGGGTTCGGCATGATCTCGCACATCGTCTCGACGTTCAGCCGCAAGCCCGTCTTCGGCTATCTCGCGATGGCGTACGCCATGGTGGCCATCGGCTTCATCGGCTTCGTCGTGTGGGCCCACCACATGTACACCGTGGGCATGGGCATCGAGCTGCGCGCGTACTTCGTGGCGGCGACGATGGTCATCGCGGTGCCCACCGGCGTGAAGGTGTTCTCCTGGATCGCCACGATGTGGGGCGGCTCGATCACCTTCAAGACGCCCATGCTGTGGGCGATCGGCTTCATCTTCCTGTTCACCGTCGGCGGTGTGACCGGCGTCGTCCTGGCCAACGCCGGCATCGACTACAGCCTGCACGACACCTACTACGTGGTGGCCCACTTCCACTACGTGCTGAGCCTCGGCGCCGTGTTCGCGATCTTCGCGGGCTTCTACTACTGGTTCGAGAAGATGTGGGGCGTGAAGTACAACGAGTTCCTCGGCGCGCTGCACTTCTGGGTGATGTTCGTGGGCGTGAACCTCGTGTTCTTCCCGCAGCACTTCCTGGGCCTGCAGGGCATGCCGCGTCGCTACGTCGACTATCCGGACGGCTTCGCCTACTGGAACAAGATCTCGTCTATCGGCTATGCGATCACCGGCGTCGCCGTGGTCATCTTCCTGCTCGTCCTGCTGGAAGCCGCCATCCGTCGCCGCAAGGCCGAGGCGAACCCGTGGGGCGAAGGCGCCACGACGCTGGAGTGGACGTTGAGCTCGCCTCCGCCGTTCCACCAGTTCAACGAACTTCCGGTGGTGAAGCCCGACGCGCACTAAGCGTCGGGTCCACCTCTCCGAATACGGGCCGGCCGCTCCCAGGAGCGGCCGGCCATTTCATTTTCCGGCCAATTTTGTCGCGGCAGGGCTGGACGCGCTTCGTCCGGGCGCCGATCTGCGCTAGAGAGCGCCACCCCGCATTCAGGTGTATCCGAGATGGCCATGGCCACGGCCCACGACACTCCGCGCACGACGCCCGCTCGCTGGCAGGACTTCCTGCAGTTGATGAAGCCGCGCGTGATGTCCCTGGTGGTGTTCACCGCACTGACCGGGCTGGTCTGCGCGCCGGGATCGATCAACCCGATCCTGGGCGCCGTGGCCGTGCTGTGCATCGCCGTGGGCGCCGGCGCGAGCGGCGCGCTCAACATGTGGTACGACGCCGACATCGACGCCAAGATGCGCCGCACGCGCGGCCGTCCGGTCCCGGCCGGCAAGGTCCAGGGCGCCGACGCGCTGGGCCTTGGCGTCGTGCTATCGCTCTTCTCTGTGATGCTGATGGGCGTGGCCACCAACTGGCTCGCGGCCGGCCTCCTGGCCTTCACCATCGTCTTCTACGCCGTGGTCTACACGATGTGGCTCAAGCGCTGGACCGCGCAGAACATCGTCATCGGCGGCCTGGCCGGCGCGCTGCCGCCGGTGATCGGCTGGGCCGCGGTGACCGGCACGGCGCCGGCCAACGCCTGGCTGCTGTGCGCCATCATCTTCATGTGGACGCCGCCCCACTTCTGGGCGCTGTCGCTGTACACGTCCGAGGACTACGCCAAGGCCGGGGTGCCGATGATGCCGGTGGTGAAGGGCGCGACGTCCACCCGCTTGCAGATCCTGGTCTACAGCCTGCTGCTGATCCCGATCTGCATCGCGCCGGCCTTCACGGGACTGGGCGGCCCGTTCTATCTCGGCGTCTCGGCCCTGGGCGGCCTGGTGTTCCTGCTGCTGGCCTGGCGGCTCTATCGCAGCCACGCGGGCGAGGCGGCCGATCCGCGCATGGACGACGGCCTCTACGACGTCCGCGCCGGCGCCCGTGACGCGCGCAACCTGTTCGCCTTCTCGATCCTCTACCTGACCCTGCTGTTCGCGACCCTGCTGGGCGAGCATCTGGCCGGCGTAGCCCCCCTGGAGCTTCTCTAGATGAGTGATCCGAACCGCGAGGGCGACGATTTCGCCAAGGCTCGGCGTGGCCGTAATGTCGCCATAGCTCTCGGCTTGGTGGCCTTCGTGATTATCGTTTACGCGGTCTCGATCATCCGGATGGGCGGCAGTGTCCTTGAACGCACCTTCTGACCCGGCGCCGCCCAAGGCGCCCGTCGACCCCGATCGCGCCCGCAATGTGAAGGTTGCGGTCATCTGCGCATCGGTCTTCTTCGGGATGATCGGCGCGGCGTTCGCCTCGGTGCCGATCTACCGCGCGTTCTGCCAGATCACCGGGTTCGACGGCGCCACGCGTCGCGCCGAGGCCGCCTCCGACACCGTCCTGGACCGCAAGCTGACCATACGCTTCGACGCCAACGTCCGCGATCTGCCCATCGCCTTTTCGGCGCAGCAGACCTCGCAGGAGGTGAAGATCGGCGAGACCAAGCTGGCTTTCTTCCGCGTGACCAACAAGTCGGACAAGCCGGTCATGGCGCGGGCGCTCTACAACGTCGTGCCCGAGCAGGCGGGGCCCTACTTCCAGAAGCTCCAGTGCTTCTGCTTCGAGGACCAGACTATCGCCGCCGGGGCCACCGTGGACATGCCGGTCCTCTACTACATCGACCCGAAGTACGCGGCCGACGTCGACACCAAGGGCAAGCCCGAGGTGACGCTGAGCTACACCTTCTTCCCGTCGACCAACGCCCAGCCCAAGCAGGCCGACGCGGCGAGCAGCGTGAAGTCACACACGGGCGGCTGAGCAAAGGCTGACGCTCCGCGTCAGTCAAAGGGGCCTATCCCAATCCGCTGGATCGGGAGGACCTCCAATGAACGAACAACGACGACGGCTGCTGAGCGCCGGAGCCGGCGCGTGGCTGGCCGCTTCGGCGGGTGGCGCAGCCGCCGCGCCGGCCGCCAAGTCCGTGGCCGGGAAGCCCGGCGAGTTCGACTGGCTGAGCGGCGAGTGGAAGATCGCGCATCGCCGCCTGAAGGCCCCTGGCCAGTGGGACGAATTCGCGGGCGAGGCGACGTGCTGGAGCATCCTGGGCGGCGTGGGCCACGTGGAGGAGCTGCGGATTCCCCAGCGGGACTTTTCCGGCATGGGACTGCGGCTGCTCGATCTCGGCAACGGCGTTTGGAGCGATTACTGGGTCAACGCCAAGAGCGGCGTCCTGGGCGGCGAGGCGGGCCTGACCGGGGGATTCGTCGACGGGGCCGGTGTGTTCCTGGCCGACGACGAGGAGGCTGGAAAGCCCATCAAGGTCCGCGGCCTGTGGGATGAGATCACCGGCAGGTCCCACCGCTGGAGCCAGTCGGTCTCGCGCGACGGTGGTCGCACCTGGGAGGACAACTGGGTCATGCGGTGGGTCAAGGTCTAGCGCTGCGACCGCGCAGGCCCAATCTGCGACGCTGGAGCGCGCCTTTCCCCTTGGCGGATGCCGCTGGCGGGCGCTATAGCGTCCGCGACTGACCGCGCGCGACTCTGTCCGGAGTCGTGTGCGTGGGGATTTGACGAGGGGTTAGGACCGCGATGGCTGCTGGCGTGAAGCACGACTACCACCTGGTGGACCCGAGCCCGTGGCCGTTGGTTGGCTCGATCGCCGCCACCGTCATGGCACTGGGCGGCGTCGCCTGGATGAAGGGCCTGTTCGGCCTGCCTCAGCACACGTCGTGGCTGTTCTTCGCCGGTCTGGCCGGCGTGCTGTTCACGATGCTGGGCTGGTGGGCCGACGTCGTGAAGGAAGCGAACCGCGGTGACCACACCCCGGTCGTCTCCATCGGCCTGCGCTACGGCATGGTGCTGTTCATCGCCTCGGAGGTGATGTTCTTCGTCGCGTGGTTCTGGATCTTCTTCGAGATGGCCCTGTTCCATGGCAACCGCACGCACGCCCCCATCGAGGAAGTGCGCGCCGCCTGGGCCGCCTGGCCGCCCAAGGGCATCGAGACGGTGCCGGCGTTCCAGCTGCCGCTGGTCAACACGCTGACGCTGCTGCTTTCGGGCACGACCGTCACCTGGGCGCACCATGCGCTCCAGCAGGGCGACCGCAAGAACGCCAAGATCGCGCTTGTGCTGACGATCATCCTGGGCGCGCTGTTCACGGCGATCCAGGCGTACGAGTACCACCACATCCTCGAGCACAACTACTTCTTCGGCGGCGAAGGCCAGGAGAACTCGGGCCTGTACGGTTCGTCCTTCTTCATGGCCACCGGCTTCCACGGCTTCCACGTGCTGGTCGGCACGATCTTCCTGGCCGTCTGCCTGATCCGCCTGATGGGCACGGGCTTCACGGCCAAGCAGCACTTCGGCTTCGAAGCGGCCGCCTGGTACTGGCACTTCGTCGACGTGGTGTGGCTGTTCCTGTTCGCGTTCATCTACGTGATCTTCGGCGGACCGGCCCACTAGGCTGATCATGTGAGCAAGCCCAATCCGTTGCTCGCTGGGGTGGCCGGACGCTGCCCCAACTGCGGGGAGGGCTTTCTCTTCGAAGGCTTCCTGAAGGTCGCTCCGGCCTGCGAGGCCTGCGGCTACGACTTCGCCAAGGCGGACTCGGGCGATGGCCCCGCGGTGTTCGTGATCATGATCGCGGGCTTCGTCGTGGCCTTCTCCGCCCTCTTCGTCGAGTTCGCCCTGCACCCGCCCGTCTGGGTGCACCTGATCCTGTGGCTGCCGGCGACCCTGATCATCTCGCTGGGCCTGATGCGCCCTCTGAAGGGCGCGATGCTCGCCGCCCAGTTCATGAACAAGGCCTCTGAACACCGCAATGACGAGTGAGGCCCCAGGGCGGCCGCGTTTTCCTGTCGGCCTGACGATCGCCGTCGCCATCGCGCTGGTGATCCTGGTGGGCCTGGGCACGTGGCAACTCCAGCGTCTGGCGTGGAAGCAGAGCGTGCTGACCCGTATCGCCGCGCTGCAGGCGGCGCCGGCCCAGCCCATCGACGTGGTCCTGGAGCGGGTGGCGGCCGGCGCCGACGCCGACTTCACGCGCGTGACCGCCACCTGCCCGGGCCTGGGCTCTGCGCCCTTCCTGGAGCTTTACTCGGTGCGGGACGGACAGGCCGGCGCGCGGCTGATCTCGGCGTGTCGGGTGGCGGCTGGACGCTATGCGACGGTGCTGGTGGACCGCGGCTTCGTGGCCGACGACGTCTCGGCCCGCCCCGCGGTGGCCGCCTCGACCGCGCCGGTGACCGTCCAGGGCGTCCTTCGCACGCCCGAGCACGGCAACGCCTTCTCGGCCCCAAACCGGCCGGACCGCTGGTACACCCGCGACGTCGCCGCCATGGCGGCCCAACTCGAGGCCTCGTCGCCCGCGCCCCTGTTCCTGATGGCCGAGACCGCGACCAATCCCGAGTGGAAGGCCCTGGTCCCGGCGCCGATCCCCACCGACATCCCCAACCGCCATCTGGAGTACGCGCTGACCTGGTACGGCCTTGCGGGCGCCTTGCTCGGCGTCTATGCCGCCGTGCTTCTGAGGGCTTTCAGGCGAAGTGGCAGCCGGTTAGCCGTGGAAAGTCCGACCACTAAAGACTCTTGAGCGATGCTCGCATCGCTCAAGGGGCGGAAATCCTGATGCGCTATATCTCGACCCGTGGGCAGTCGCCGGCCGTCGGCTTCACAGACGCCGTTCTGGGCGGGCTCGCGCCCGACGGCGGCCTCTATGTGCCGCAGGATTGGCCGACCTTCACGAAGGCCGAGATCGCGGCGTTCGCGGGAAAGCCCTACGCCGAGGTGGCCGCCGCCGTGTTCGGCAAGTTCGCCGGGGACGAGATCGCGCCGGCCGACATGGCCCGCATGTGCGCAGAGGCCTACGCCAGTTTCCACCACAGGGCCGTTGTGCCGATGGTGCAGGTGGGCCCGCAAACCTTCATCGCCGAGCTGTTCCACGGCCCCAGCCTCGCCTTCAAGGACGTGGCGATGCAGATCCTGGCCAAGCTGTACGACCACCTGCTGGGCCGGCAGAACCGCAAGCAGACGATCTTGTGCGCCACGTCGGGCGACACCGGCGGCGCGGCCGTCGAGGCGTTCCGCGGGGCCACGAATGTCCGCGTGGTGGTGATGTTCCCCGAAGGCCGGATCAGCCAGGTGCAGCGCCGGTTCATGACCACCGCGACCGAGGACAACATCGCCTGCCTGTCGGTGGCCGGCACGTTCGACGACTGCCAGGCCATCCTGAAGGACGCCTTCCAGGACAAGTCGCTGAAGCAGGCGGTCGACCTCACCGGCGTCAACTCGATCAACTTCGCCCGCATCGTGGCCCAGGCGGTCTACTACTTCACCACCGCCGTCGCCCTGGGCGCGCCGGACCGCGCCGTGAACTTCGTGGTGCCGTCGGGCAACTTCGGCGACGCCTTCGCGGGCTATGTGGCGATGCGCATGGGCCTGCCGATCCAGCAGATCGTGGTGGCCACCAACTCCAACGACATCCTGGCGCGCGCGCTCACGACCGGCCGCTACGCCGGCGGGGCCGTGCACGCCACCCTGTCGCCCGCCATGGACATCCAGTCGGCCTCCAACTTCGAGCGGCTCTACTTCGAGGCCGGGGGCCGCGACGCCGCCGATACAGGCCAGGCCTTCGAAACCTTCAAGACCGCCGGCGCCATCGACATCCCGACCGCGGCGCTGGCCGCCATGCAGCAGACCTTCACCGGCGTCGCCGTCGGCGAGGACGAGACGGTGGCGACCATCGTCTCCACCCTGGACGAGACTGGCGAGCTGATCGATCCGCATACGGCGGTGGCGATAGCGGGCCTCAAGCACGTCGCCCTGGACGGCCCCACTGTGGTGCTTTCGACCGCGCATGCCGCCAAGTTCCCCGAGGACGTGGAGAAGGCGACCGGCGTTGAGCCGGCGCTGCCTCGCGGGGTGGCCAGCCTGGCGGATCGGCCCGAGCGGTTCCAGCGAATCGCGGGCGATGCCGCGGCCATCAAGGACTACGTGCGCAGCTTCGCGGAGGCGGCCCGGGTTGACGCCTAGAGTACATACGCTGGCCAACGGCGTGCGGGTGGTGTGCGATCCGCTCCCGGGCTGGCAGACGGTGGCGCTCTCGGTCGTGGCCGGGCGTGGCGCCCGGTTCGAAGACGCCGCGCGGTCGGGCTGGTCGCATCTCCTCGAACACATGGTCTTCAAGGGCGCCGGCGGGCGCTCGGCCCGCGACATCGTCGAGGTCATCGAGGCCGAGGGCGGCCACATCAATGCGGCCACCGGCTATGAGCGCACCAGCTTCCAGGTCCGCGCGTTGAAGGACGGGCTGGATCTGGGCTCGCGTGTGCTGTCCGACCTGGTCCTGCGGCCGACCATGGACGCCCAGGACCTCGCCCGTGAGAAGCAGGTGGTGGGGCAGGAGATCGCCGAGGCGGCGGACACGCCCGACGACCTGGTGTTCGAACTGGCGCAGGAGGCGGCCTTCGACGGCCAGCCCCTGGGCCGCCCGATCCTGGGCACCCCCCGTTCGATCAAGGGCGCGACGCCCGAGACCCTGGGCGACTGGCGCGCGGCGCTCTATGCGCCCGAGAGCCTGATCGTCAGCGCCGCCGGCGCGGTGGACGAGGACGAGCTGATCAGGCTGGCCGAGCGCGACTTCGGCGAGGCCGCCGGCGCGGGCGTGGCCGACGCCCCGGCCGCCGCCTTCGTGGGCGGAACCCGTACGGTCGCCAAGCGCCTGGAGCAGGCCAACATCGTGCTGCTGCTGCCGGCGGTGGGCGTGATGGATCCAGACTATTTCGCGTTGCGCCTGCTGGCCGAGATGCTGGGCGGGGGCATGGCCTCACGGCTGTTCCAGGAAGCGCGCGAGAAGCGCGGCCTGGCCTACGCCATCGACGCCTACTCGGAGACCTACGCCGACATCGGCGCGCTGGGGGTCTTCGCCGGCTGCGACGCCAAGGACGCGGCGGAACTGGCCCAGGTGACGGCCGGCGAACTCCAGGCGCTGACGAAGCCTGTGGGCGAAGCCGAGCTCTCCCGCGCCAAGGCCCAGCTCAAGGGTTCGATGTTCATGGGCCGCGAGTCGGCGCTCGCTCGCGCCGAACAGGCCGCCGGCCAGGTGCTGCTGTTCGGCAAGACCCTGGACTCGGAGGCCGTCGCGGCCGAGGTCGACACCGTCACCGCCGATCAGATCGCGCGCCTGATGGCGCGTATCCTGGGTGAGCGAAAGGCGGCCGTCGCCATTCTGGGCCCCAAGCCTGCGCTGGCCGCGGCCGACACGTTCCAGACGCTGTTCGCTTAAGCCGCCGCTTCCTCGTCTTCAGCATCGTCAAGTACGGCCTGCAACGCGGCAAACAGTTCCCCGACGCGGATGGGCTTGGCGATCAAACCGTCCATGCCCGCCTGGGCATACTCCTCGACCTGATGCGCCATGGCGTTGGCGGTGAGTGCTATGATCGGCGTGCGCGCCCGACCGCTCTGGGTTTCGGCTGCGCGGATAGCGCGGGTTGCGTCCGGACCGTCCATCACCGGCATCTGAACGTCCATAAGGATCACATCCCATTCTGCGGCGCGCCAGGCGGCGACGGCGGCGGCGCCATCGTCGACGATCTCCGGCTCGACGCCGGTTTGCTGCAGGAGGGTGCGCAAGACCGTCTGATTGACGCTGTTATCCTCGGCCGCCAGCACCCGTAGCGGCCGCTGCGGCGCGATCGGGGGCGGGGCTGGGATTGCAGGCGCCGCAGGCTCGTCGCTGATGCGTCTCAGGGGCAGGCGCAGGGTGAACTCGCTGCCTTCGCCGAGCTGACTCTCCACGGAGATCGCGCCCCCCATCAGCGTCGCCAGCTCGCGGCTGATAGCCAGGCCCAGGCCCGTCCCACCGAACTTCCGGGTGGTCGATACGTCGGCCTGTTCGAACTTGTTGAAAAGGCGCGCCAGCCGATCGGTCGGTATACCGATCCCGGTGTCGCGCACCGCGCAGACCAGAGTCTCGCCATCCCGCTGTACGATCAGCCGAACCTCGCCCACCTGGGTGAACTTCAGAGCGTTGGAGACCAGGTTGAAGAGGATCTGCCGCAGCCGCGTGGAGTCGCCGCGATAGACGCCCGCCGCGGCCGGGCAAACGTCGAGCACCAGCCGCAGGCCCTTGCGCGCGGCCAGATCGGAGTATGTGGCGCGCACGCCGTCCAGGAGTGGACGCAGCGGGAAGTCGGTGACCTCGAGCTCCAGTTTGCCGGCCTCGATCTTCGACAGGTCGAGCAGGTCGTTGAGGATCACCAGCAGCGTCTCGCCGGACTGGCGGATGGTCTCGAGGCGGGTGCGCTGGGGATCAGACAGTTCGTCGACGGCCATGGCCTGGGCCATGCCCAGGACGCCATTCAGTGGCGTGCGGATCTCGTGGCTCATGGTGGCCAGGAACACGCTCTTGGCCCGGTTGGCGGCCTCGGCCTCTTCCTTGGCCGCGAGCAGCGCGGCCTCGGCCGCTTTGCGCGCGGTAATGTTCTGCATCGCGCCGACCAACTGGGTCGGCTGGCCCTTGTCGTTGCGCACTAGGCGCGAGGTGCAGGCTGCCCACACCTCCTTCCCGTCGCGGCGGTTCACCCGATACTCGGGCTTGTAGGGGGTGTCGGACAGCAGGGCCTCTTCCCAGGCCTTCGAGATTTCCTCGCGATGGTCGGGGTGGATGGTGATCGAGGTATCGGCGGCGATCTCGGCGTCCGAGATCGAGCCGTCGAAGAAGGTCGCGCTGGCCCCGGCCGTGGTCATCTCCCGCGTCCGGAAGTCGAGCTCCCAGACATGAACCTCGGCAATCTCGAGGGCCAGGTTCAGCCGGGCCTCCGAGCGCTCACTGGCGGCCAGGCTCTCCATGACGTCGGTGATCTCGACCGACACCGAGACCAGACCGCCGATCTCGCCGCGGGAATCGCGCCAGGGGCTGATCTCGGTGCGGAGCCAGACGTCGTCGCCCTCGGCCTGGCGGGCCCGAACCCGCGGCGCGGTGAAGGTCTCGTCGTTGACCAGGCAACGCTCGGCGATAGGCCGGTAGGGGCCGAAGTAGAGCGGGTCGATCTCGAAGAGGTCGCGACCGAGAAAGTCTTCATTGCCCATGCGGAGCCCGCCGACGGACGATTTGCTGGCGGCCAGCACCCGCATCTGGCGGTCGACCATGATGATCCGCAGCGGCAGCCGACCGATCAGTGTGGCCAGCGCCGCCTGGTTCGGATCGATCCCGGGCTTGCGCAGGGCGAGCCCGCCGCGTCGGGCAAGGACGCCAGCGCGCTGTCGATCCCGCAGGCGCGAGAGCCGACCATGATGCCCGACAGGTCCACGCACGTTGGACGTTCCTTCCGTAGTCCGAAGAACATGGATCGCACGGTGTTAAGGCCACGTTTGACGCCTGTGCGTCCAGGTGCGGCAAAGCGTCCGCCCAGTCTGGGATCGGCCGCCGGCGGCGCGGGTCGGGGGCCCCTGGCGCCGCGGGCTTGACGCGACGGCGATTTGCGCGACCCTCCGTCGCATGGCCCTGCTGGACTGGATCGCGCCCGAGAGCGGCCTTCGCATCGAAGGCGAGGGTGTGCGCCTGCGGCCGCCGCGGGCCACGGACTATGCCGAGTGGCGCGATTTGCGGGCCGCCAGCCGGGGGTTTCTGCAGCCCTGGGAGCCGACGTGGCCCACGGATGACCTCTCCCGGGCCGCCTTCCGGCGCCGCCTTCTGGCCTATGCTCGCGACCGCGAAGCCGGGGTGGCGTACCCGTTTTTCGTCTTCCGCGCCTCGGACGACGCCCTCACCGGGGGCATCACGCTGTCGAACGTGCGGCGTGGCGTCGCCCAGATGGGGTCGGTCGGCTACTGGTGCGGCAAGACGTACACGCGCCAGGGCCTGACCCTGGCCGCGGTGCGGGCGCTGTGCGAGTTCGCGTTCCGCACCTTGGCCCTCCACAGGCTGGAAGCCGCCTGCATTCCCGACAACGCGCCGTCCCGGACTCTGCTCGGAATGGCGGGGTTCAAGGAGGAGGGATTTGCCCAGGCTTATCTTAAAATTAACGGCGCATGGCGAGACCATGTCCTGTTCGGACGCCTGACCCCCTATCGGGGCCACGAGGGTCCGGACGAGGGGGTGTCGGTCTGATCTGACCGGCGCCGTGGCGCGGGCTTCGTTTCGGGACGGCATGGCGAACGATCGCTGGATGTGGGACGCCACGGCCACGCTCGAGGCCTTGGGAGCGGCGGAAGTCGCGCTCTGGGTCTGGGAGCCGGAGAAGGACCGTCTGCGCCTCACCGGCGCCACCCGCGCGCTCGGCCTGGGCCCGCTCGCCCCCGACTGCTCGTCCGCTGCATTGCGGGCTCTGGCCCTGCCCCAGGACCGCGCCGTCGCCGAGGATATCCTGCGGGTGCAGGAGCCCGGCGAGGAAGTCGCCGTGCGGCTGCGCCTGCGCGGCGGCGAGCCCTGCATCTGGCGTGGCGTCTGGCTGGAGGAGGGCGTGCGCGCGGCCGGCGTGGTCGCCGCCGAAGTGCGCTTCGCCGCTTCGGGCCTGGATCACCTGACGGGTCTGGCCGACCGCAAGAGCTTCATCGCCCTGGCTCGCGAGCGCCTGCAGGCGCCGGGTCATCACGAGCTGATCGTCGCCGACCTGGATCGCCTGCGCCGCCTGAACGAGGCGCTGGGCCACGAACGCGCCGACCTGGTGCTGGCTGCGCTGGGCTCGCGCCTGGCCGCGGCCTTCCCCCCCGGCGCTCTGCTCGCCCGGATCGGCGAGGACGAGTTCGCCGCCCTGGCGCCCGTGGGCGCCTCGCCGGGCGCCGAGACGCTGCGCCGCGCCCTCGAGCAGCCGTTGAGGGTCGCGGGCTTCGATATCCATCCCACCCTGTCGATCGGGGCCGTGGAAGCCCAGGGCGGCATCGACGCGCCGGAGGCGGCCGAGCTGCTGCGCCGCGCCGAGCTGGCGGTGGAATCGGCCAAGAGCAATGGCCGCGGCGGCGCCGCCGCCTACGGCCGCAGCCTGGAAACCGACGGCCTGTCGCGCCTGGCCCTCGAGGGCGACCTCAAGGGCGCGCTGCGCCGCGGCGAACTGATGCCGTTCTACCAGCCCATCGTGCGGCTCTCGACGGGCGCGCTGTCGGGCTTCGAGGCCCTGGTCCGCTGGCGCCACCCGCGCCGCGGTCTGCTGATGCCCGAGCAGTTCCTGCCGCTCTGCGAAGAGATGGGGCTGATGCCGGAACTGGGCGCCATGATGATGCGCGAGGCGTCCAGCCAGCTGTCGACCTGGCGCAAGCGGCACCGCGCCGCCGGCGAGCTGACCGTCGCCGTGAATCTGTCGACCGGCGAGATCGACCGGCCCGACCTGGTCTCTGACGTCGTCTCGATCCGCCAGGCCACCGACCTTCCGCCCGGCGCGCTGAAGCTGGAGGTCACTGAGAGCGACGTCATGCGCGATCCCGACCGGGCCGCCGTGGTGCTTCGCAACCTGCGCGCCGCCGGCGCGGCCCTGGCGCTGGACGACTTCGGCACCGGCTTCTCCTCGCTCAGCTACCTGACGCGGCTGCCCTTCGACACGCTGAAGATCGACCGCTACTTCGTCCGCACCATGGCCACCAACGAAGGCTCGGCGAAGATCGTCAGCTCGGTCGTGAAGCTGGGCCAGGATCTGTCGCTGGAAGTGGTGGCCGAGGGCGTGGAGAACGCCGGCATGGCGCGGCAGTTGCTGTCAGTGGGCTGCGACTACGGCCAGGGCTTCGGCTATGCGCCGGCCCTGTCGGCCCAGGAGGCCGAGGTCTATCTCAATGAGAGCTACGTCGACGGCGCCGCGCCGGTGAAGGCCCGCGGCTAGAGCGCGTTGGGCGAAAGTGGAGGCCGGTTTCGCCCCCGAAGCGCGCTCTAAATCAAAGAGATCGAGCCTGTTCATCCGGCTCAGATGACTCCATCTCAACCGGACAGGTTCTAAGCCCGCCCGCCCTCCGAACTCAGGAACTTGGGGTCGATGCGCAGCTTGGCGAGGGCGCGGGTCCACTTGGTGTCGTAGTCGTCGTCGAAGACCAGGGCCTCGTCGGCTTCGACGGTGAGCCACACGTTCTCGCGGATCTCGCGCTCCAGCTGGCCGGCGCCCCAGCCGGCGTAGCCCAGGGCCAGGATCGCCCGGCGCGGATGGTCCGGCCCGGCCATGGCCTGCAGCACGTCGCGGGTGGTGGTGAGCGCCAGGCCGCCCTCGACGGCGACGCTGTGTTCGGCGTGATAGTCGTCCGTATGCAGCACGAAGCCGCGATCGACATCGACCGGGCCGCCGATCAGCACCAGGTCCGCCTCGACGTCGCCGTCGATCTCGATCTCCAGCCGCTCCAGCAAGTCGGGGACGGTCACGCCCTCCAGCGGCCGGTTCACGGCGATGCCCATCGCGTGGTCGGCGTCATGGGCGCAGAGCAGGATCAGCGAGCGCTCGAACCGGGGATCGCCGATCCCCGGCATGGCGATAAGCAACTGGCCCGAGAGGAACGCGCTTTCCATCCTGATGTGAAGATTCTGCGGGAACGTGGCGACTTCAAGGGGCGCACGCTCGTCTCTCTTGAAATCGAGGTTACCTCGGCCGGGGTTCTTGCTTATCTGCACGCCTGCAACCCTTCGAAGGAGAGACCCCCATGGCGATCAAAGTGGGCGACAAGCTGCCGAACGTGACCCTCACCCAGGCGACGGCCGAGGGGCCGAAGCCGGTCCAGACCGAGGACTTCTTCAAGGGCCGGACGGTCGCCCTGTTCGCCGTGCCGGGCGCCTTCACCCCGACCTGCTCAGCCAAGCACCTCCCGGGCTTCAAGCAGCACGCCCCCGACCTGAAGGGCAAGGGCGTCGACGAGATCGCCTGCCTGTCGGTGAACGACGCCTTCGTGATGCGGGCCTGGGGCGAGGATCAGGCGGTGGGGGACGACATCATCATGCTGGGCGACGGCAACGGCGCCTTCACCGAAGCGGTCGGCCTGGAAATGGACGGCTCGAAGTTCGGGCTGGGCAAGCGCTCGCAGCGCTACTCGATGATCGTCAAGGACGGCGTCGTCACCGAGCTCAACGTCGAGCAGGGCGGCGAGTTCAAGGTCTCGTCGGCCGACTACATGCTGGCGCAGCTCTGATGTTGCAGGCGGGGCTCAGCCTGATCGCGGTCCTGGCGGCTCTGCTGCCAGGGTTTGCCGCCGAGACGCGCGGGCCCCGCACCAACTCCGACGAATACCGCAAGAGCTGGGGCCTCGAGGCGATCGGGGCCCGGGCGGCCTACGACGCCGGCCTGACCGGCAAGGGCGTGACAGTGGCGATCCTCGATTGCGGCGTCGCCACCGCCCAGACCGAAGTGCTGCGCAACGTCTCCCGGCACTCGACCGATGTGGTGCCGGGCCGCAAGGCGCCTGTCACCGACCCGCACGGAGCCTACACCGCCGCGCCCCTGGCCGCGGCGCTGAACGGGCGGGGCATGGTGGGGGTGGCCTACAACGCCACCCTTCTGGCCGTTCGGGCCGACGTGGAGGGCGGCCTGAACGGCAAGTGCGCCTTCCGGCCCAGCGATCTCGCCCGCGGCCTCGACTACGCCGCCGAGCAAAAAGCCCGGGTGGTGGTGCTGCCGCTCCAGCACGGCAAGCCGCTGGGGGCGGCGTTCGAAGCCTCGCTCCAGCGGTTGGTGGATGGCGGCGCGGTGGTCGTGATCGCTGCGGGAAACCGGAGCGGCCCCGACCCAAGCTGGCCGGCCATGTACGCGATCGATCCGCGCTATTCGGGCTCGATCCTGGTGGCGGGGGCCACCGGCTACTACGGATCGATCGCCAGTTGGTCCAACCGGGCCGGGCAGGTGAAGGCCTGGTACGTCGCCGCGCCCGGCGAGTGGGTGCTGACCGATTGCGCGGCCAAGTGCCAGCTGGTGTCGGGGACGTCGTTCTCGACCTCTTACGTCGCCGGCGGCCTGGCGCTGATGATGGAGGCCTGGCCGCAGATGGCGGGCCGCGACATCGCCGCGCGGCTGCTCGCGTCGGCCCGCGACGCGGGCGACGCGGGCGTCGACGACGTCTACGGGCGCGGCATGCTGGACCTGGGCGGCGCCTTCGGCCAGGCGGCCGAGTAAGCGCCGGGCGGCGTCAGAAGTACTCGCAGTCGCCCATGGGCGGGGGCGGGGCGTCCACGGCGGCCATGCTGAGGGCGGCGCCCATGCGCTCGGCCACCTCGGCCAGCGTGATGGCGGGCAGCGCCTTGCCAATCTCCAGCAGCGACTCGCCGCAGTCGACCCGACGCAGGAACGTGTCGAGAGCTTCCAACTGCTGATTCAGACGGTCTACGACGTGCAGTTCTCCCAGGAGCGTTCCGCGCTGCTCGGAGCTGGCGCCTTCCAGCACACTCACCATGGCGCCGTCGAGGCGCGCGCAGGCTTCCCGGGCGACCGCAAGCTCGGCGGTCAGGGCGGACATGACGTCTTCGGTCGGTACGACGAGGTGTTCGGCGAGGTTCACTGTGGATATCCGGCGGAGTGGTGAGAGCACCATGCACGGGTTCGCCTTGCTCGCTGGTTAAAGCCGGCGAACGGCGTTGCGCGTGTGGCGAAAGCGGACGCGGGGTGGCCTGTTGCGGCGCGCCGGGCTAACTCCCCCGCATGGCGCGCATGAAACAAAGCCCGGAGTTCGACATCGACGTCGACGGCGAGTCCTTTGTCTGGAAGCTGCAGCGTCAGCCGGCGTGGTCCAGCGATGCCGCCGGCTGGCGGGGCATGGCGATCGCGGTGCGCCACAAGGAGGGGCAGCGCGAGGTGGTCATCGAGTTCCCCCCCGGGCCCCAGCGCCGCTTCGGCGCGCCGCTGTTGCATGCCTCGCAGATTGCGCCGGCTCTGGTGGCGAAGGCCATCGCATCGGCCATGGCCGCGGGATGGGAGCCGCACTCGCGGGGCAAGACGGTCACCATCGTCGTGGACGCGACCGGCGGCTGACTAGCCGGGCTGACGCAGGATCTTGGCCATCGCCTTGCCCTTGGCCAGTTCGTCGATGAGTTTGTCCAGGTAGCGGATCTCGCGCATCAGCGGCTCGGCGACCTCTTCCACCCGCACCCCGCAGACCACGCCCTTGATCTCGGCGCGCGCCGGATTGAGGGCGGGGGCCTTCGCGAAGAAGGTCTCGAAGTCGGTGCGCACGGCGATCTGGGCCTCGAGCCCGGCGGGGCTGTAGCCCGTGAGCCAGAGGATGACCTCGTCGACCTCGGCCCTCGTGCGACCCTTTTTCTCCGCCTTGGCGACGTAGAGCGGATACACGCTGGCGAAGCTGGTCGTGTAGATGCGGTGCTTGGTGGCCAGGGTCATCCACGCACCATGGTTTGCCGACCCCGAAACGTCTAGCGGGGGAACGGCCGGCTCACGAACTTCGAGCCGGCCTCTCCGAACCGCCAGGGCGTTTCGGCGGCCTTGGTGATACCGATGCGGGGGCCTGCGATGAGCCCTCGCGACTGGCCCTCCCGCAATTCGAACGGCGCACGGTCGAGCGGCAGCCCGTCATGCGCGCGGGTGACGGCCATCGCCTGACAGAGCTTGCCGGGGCCCGAGCAGAGGGCTTTCGGATCGGCGAGGTTGCGGCGCTCGCGCATTTCTTCCAGCCCATGGAGCGGCTCGATGGCCCGGATCAGGACGGCGCTGCCGGGGGCCTCCCCGCAGACGACGTTCAGGCACCAGTGGATCCCATAGCTCCGATAGACGTAGGCATGCGCCGGCGGGCCGAACATCACGGCGTTCCGGGGCGTCTGGCCGCTGAAGCTGTGCGAGGCAGGGTCCTCGTGGTGGTAGGCCTCGGTCTCGACGATGCGACCGCCGACGCCGCTCACATAGACCTCCCAGCCGATCAGATCGGCGGCCACCTGCGCGGGATGGCGGGCCCAGAATCCTTGACGTGCGGAATTTGAAGGTCCGGAATGACGGCCAACGAGAGAAGACATCCGGGGAGATTGCGCCATGGCTTATGTCGAAGGCCAGACCGTCCACGACGCCGACAGCCACATCATGGAACTGCCGGGCACGATCAACCGCTACCTGGATCCCAAGTTCCGCGACGATTTCGTGGCCAAGACCGGCCGCAAGGACGTGCTGCCCGAGTGGTTCGCCAAGGCGGCCGAGACCTCGCGCGACCCCGAGTTCCTGGCCGGCGCCGAGGCCAACATCCTGCTGCGCAAGAACTATGAGGCCCTGGGCGCCTTCAACGCCGACCAGCGGCCCAAGACCCTGGATTATCTGGGCTTCACCAGCCAGCTGGTGTTCACCACCGCCTGTCTTTCGAACTTCGGGCTGGAGCAGATGGGCGAGGTGGAGCTGGCCGCCGAGGCCGCCCGCGGCCACAACCGCATGATGGCCGAGTTCTGCAGCGTCGATCGCCGCCTGCTGGGGACCGGCTACGTGCCGCTGATCGATCGGAAGCGGGCGCCGGAAATCGCCAAAGAGGCGCTGGCCCTGGGCTGCAAGGCGCTGGTGATTCCCTCGCGCCACCCGCCCGGCTTCTCGCCCAGCCACCGCGAGCTGGACCCGCTGTGGGCGCTGGCCCAGGAGGCGGGCGTGCCGATCCTCTTCCACGTCGGCGGGGAGGAGAAGATGCACAAGGACTACCTGGAGAACGGGCTGCCCTTCGTGAAGGACTTCCACGGCGGCGACGAGAACTTCACCTCGCTCACCTTCATGGCGATCCCGCTCAGCGTCTGGCAGACGCTGTCGGCCCTGGTGATCGACGGGGTGTTCGACCGCTTCCCGCGCCTCAAGTGGGGCGCGATCGAGCTGGGCGCCTCGTGGCTGCCCAGCCTGATGAAGTTCCTGGACTCGGGCTGCGCGGCGTTCGGCAAGGAGGAGCGGCTGCAGAAGCTGTCGGACACGCCGTCCAACATCCTGCGCCGGCAGCTGCGGGTGACGCCCTATCCGCACGAGGACGTCCGCTGGATCATGGAGAACTCGGGCCAGGAAATGGTGCTGTTCTCGTCGGACTTCCCGCACATCGAGGGCGGCCGCAATCCGCTGAAGCGGTTCAACGACAGCCTGGCGGGCGTGAGCGAGGTCGGGAAGCGAGCCTTCTATCGCGACAACTTCATCGATCTGATGGGCAAGGGTCTGGACTCGTCGCTGCACGATCTGCCGTCGCTGGCGGCAGCGTAGGAGGCCGCTGGGCGGCTATCCCGCCAGCGCGGCCGCGTGGGTCTCGGCCAGATCCGGCCCGCTCTCGGTGATGGCGTCGGCCAGGCCGGGGGCGGCGGTGAGCACCTGGCTGGCATAAAGCCGCGCCAGGGCACCCTTGCTCTTCAGCCATGGGTCGTCCGAGCCCGCCGCGGCCAGGGCCTGACGGCCAAGGATCCAGCCGCCGCAGACGTCGCCGGCCAGCTTCAGGAATGGGGTGGCGGCGGCCAGCGCCGAAATGTTGTCGGCGGCGACCAGCCAGTTTGTGGCACGTTCCAGGGCGGCGATCCCGGCGCCGAGGCGGCGGCCGACGCCGTCCAACCCGGGCGTCTGAGTCAGGGTCTCGGCGGTGAGGGCCATTTCTCCGCACAGCGCGCGCAGAGTCTCGCCGCCATTCAGGCGCACCTTGCGGCCGACCAGGTCCATGGCCTGAATCCCGTTGGTGCCTTCGTAGATCGGGGCGATACGGGCGTCGCGGTAGTGCTGGGCCGCGCCGGTCTCCTCGATGAAGCCCATGCCGCCGTGCACCTGGACGCCGGCGGAAGCGACCTCGACGCCGATGTCGGTGGACCAGGCCTTGGCGATGGGCGTCAGCAACTCCTGGCGCGCGCGGGCGGCGGCGCGCTCCTGGTCGCTGCCGGCGTGTTCGGCCAGATCGGACAGGACGCCGACGGTCAGGCAGACGCCGCGGGCGGCCTCGATCTTGGCCTTCGACAGCATCAGGGTGCGTCGCACGTCGGGATGGCCGTAGATCATCCCCTGGGCGTCGTCGAAGGCGGGGCGGCCCTGCTTGCGGTCCTGGGAGAAGGTCAGGGCCTGCTGGAAGGCGCGTTCGGCGATGGCGACGCCCTGGACGCCCACCTGCAGGCGCGCGGCGTTCATCATCACGAACATGTGGGCCAGGCCCTGTCCCAGTTCGCCGACCAGCTCGGCCTTGGCGTCCTCATAGGCCATGATGCAGGTGGGCGAGCCGTGGATGCCCAGCTTGTGCTCGATCGAGACGGGCCGGAAGTCGTTGCGGGGGCCCAGGGCGCCGTCGTCCTTCACCTCGAACTTGGTGGTCAGGAACAGGCTGATGCCCTTCACCCCGGGCGGCGCGTCGGGCGTGCGGGCGATGACCAGGTGGCAGATGTTGTCGGCGGCGTCGTGGTCGCCCCAGGTGATGAAGATCTTCTGGCCGGTCAGCAGCCAGCCGCCGTTTCCGTCAGGCCGCGCCATGGAGGTGAGCGCCGCGAGGTCGGTGCCGGCGTGGGGCTCGGTCAGGCACATGGCGCCCGTCCACTCGCCCGACACCAGCTTGGGCAGCACCAGACGCTTCTGGCGCTCGGTTCCGTGCTGGGCCAGCGCCTCGATGGCGGCCTGGGTCAGCATGGGGCAGAGGCCGAAGGCCATGTTCGCGGCGTGCACCATCTCGAAGACCGAAAGCTCCATGGCCTTCGACAGGCCCTGGCCGCCGTAGGCCGGGCTGGCGCTCAGCGAGTTCCAGCCCTGCTCGACGAAGTGCTTGTAGGCTTCGGCGAAGCCGGGCGCCGCACTGACCTTGCCGTTCTCGTAGCGGGCGCCCTGCTGGTCCCCCTGGCGGTTCAGAGGGGCCAGCTCACCGTCGGCGAAGGCGGCGGCGGCCTCGAGGACGGCCTGGACGGTATCGTCGTCCAGGTCGGGAAAGGCCCGCTCCAGAAGCTGCGGATGACCCACGGTCTTCAGCGCGAAGGCGAGGTCGCGGACGGGGGCGCGGAAGGTCATGACACGGGTCTCCGAAAGCTCGAGCGCCTTCTAGCCGGGCAGCCCGCCGAGGGAAGCTGAAAAATCCCACCGCCGCCCACGTCCGAGGCGCTGATCGGCGGCATTAACACGCGCGCCGTCCGCCGCGGCGCGTATGATGCCCGCAATCGCAGAGAGCCGACCGATGCTTCGACGCCTTGTCCTCGCCTTCACCCTCGCCCTGCTGGCCGGGGGCGCGGCGGCCGCCGACCCCACCACCCGCGATCCCGCCAAGGCGCCCGCCGGCGAGTACGTCCTGGACCCGCGCCACGCCAGCCTGGTGATCAGGGTGCCGCATATGGGCGGGTTCTCGCGCTACACCATGCGCTTCAACCGCCTGTCGGGCAGCTTCAGCTATGACCCGGCCAGCTGGCAGGCGACCAAGGTGACGATCTCGGTGGACCCAAAGTCGATCGACACCGAAGACAACATCTTCAACCGCACGGTCGCGGGCTACTTCGAACCCGACAAGTATCCGGTGATCCTGTTCAACTCGACCGACCTCATCGCCGACGCAGACGGCAAGGGCCAGCTGACAGGGGATCTGACGTTCCATGGGGTGACCAAGCCGGTGACCCTGGACGTGGCGTTCAACGGCGTCGGGCCGGGTCTGCTCGGCGCTGGCACCCGGATGGGCTTTTCCGGGCAGGGCAAGATCAAGCGGTCCGAGTTCGGGGTCACCCAGGCGCGGCCGTTCGCCGGCGACGTGGTGGACCTGGAGTTCGAAGTCGAGTTCGTGAAGAAATGAGCCAGCCGTCTCCGGCGCGCTACTCTGGCGTCGCCATCGCATTGCACTGGACCATCGCCGCGCTGATCGCGCTGCAGGTCGTCCTGGCCGGGCGGATGGAGGACCGGACGCCCGAGGCGTTCGCGGTCACCCAGTTCCACAAGTCCATCGGGATCACGATCCTACTGCTCAGCCTGGCGCGGCTGGCGTGGCGGCTGATGCATCGCCCGCCTCCCGAACCCGCAGGTCTGGCGCGCTGGGAGCGGACGGCGTCGCACGTGGTGCACTGGGCGTTCTACGCGGTGATGATCCTGATGCCGGTCACCGGCTGGATCATGGTCTCGGCAAGCCGCATCGAAGTGCCGACGCTGCTCTTCGGCGCGATTCCGTGGCCGCACCTGCCGGGCCTGTCGGACCTGGCGCCGGCGGCCAAGGAGACCTGGCGCGAGGGCGCGGAGGTGGCGCACGAGGCGATCATGAAGGGCGCCTACGGGCTGGCCGCCCTGCACGTGGCCGGGGCGCTGAAGCACCATTTCGTGGACCGTGACGCGCCGGTGTTGCCGCGGATGGCCCCGGGCGCCGTGACTGGGCGGTGGTGGGAGCCCCGTCTGCTGGCGGTGGTGTTGGGGCTGGTGGCCGTCTTCGCGTTCGGCCGCCTGTATGATCCGCCACGGCGGGCGCAGGCCCCGCTGCCGCCTCCCGTGGCGGCGATCGAGACGCCTGAGCCGGTGGCGCAGGTCGCGTCGTCTCCGCCGGTGGCCGCGGCGGCGACGGTCAAGCCAAGTCCGCGATGGGCCGTGCGGGGCGGCTCGACGCTGGGCTTCGCGACGGCCTGGGGCGGCGAGCCGATCCAGGGGCGGTTCGAGCGCTGGACCGCGGACATCGTGTTCGACCCTGACGATCTGGCGGCCGCCAAGGTTACGGTGGGCATCGACATGGCTTCGGCGCGCACCGGCGACGACCAGCGCGACGCCAGCCTTCCGTCGTCCGACTGGTTCGACACGGCCAGCCATCCCAAGGCCACGTTCACCGCCACCCGCTTCGAGAAGACGGGCGAGGGACGCTATTTGGCGCGGGGCAAGCTCAGTCTGCGCGGCGTGTCGAAACCGCTGTCGCTGCCGTTCCGCCTGACGATCGACGGCGACAGGGCGACGGTGGCCGGTGTAACCAGCCTCGACCGGACCGCGTTCGGCGTTGGACAGGGCGAGTGGACGAGCAGCGATCAGATTCCGGCGAAGGTGAGCGTGCGCATCGACCTGAAGGCGGCTCGCGCGCCCTAGGGGCGGATGTCGCCCACGCCGCGCGGGCGATCCGCTACGGCGGCCTGGTGCTGATGCCCACCGAGACCGTGTACGGGCTGGCGGCGGATGCGGGGAATGCGCTCGCCGTGGCGGCGGTCTATGAGGCCAAGGGCCGGCCCAGCTTCAACCCCTTGATCGCCCATGTAGCCGACGTGGCGATGGCGCGGCGGATCGCGCGGTTCGACGACCGGGCTGAGGCGCTGGCGCGGGCCTTCTGGCCCGGGCCGCTGACGCTGGTGCTGCCGGTGGCGGATGAGCAGGCGGTCTGCGACCTAGCGCGGGCCGGGCTGGACACGGTGGCGGTGCGCGCGCCGGGGCACCCGCTGGCGCAGGCGCTGATCGAGGCCGTCGGCGGGCCGGTCGTGGCGCCGTCGGCGAACCGCTCGGGCCGGCCCAGTCCCACGACCTACGCGGACGCCGTCGAGGAGACCGGCTCTGCCACGGCGGCGGCGCTGGATGGCGGGGCCTGCCGGATCGGGCTGGAGTCGACGGTGGTGGCCCTACTGGACCAGCCGCGGCTGCTGCGCCCGGGGGCGGTGACGCGCGCGCAGATCGAGGCGGTGATCGGGACGCTTGCCGAGGCCGAGGCCGACGCCAAGCGCTCTCCGGGCCGCCTGACCCGCCACTACGCGCCCAACGCGCCGGTGCGGCTGGACGCATCCGAGCCCGCCGACGGCGAGGCCTGGTTGTCGTTCGGTCCCTCAGGGACGGGGCCGTTCAACCTCAGCCCCCGTGGCGACCTGGCCGAGGCCGCCGCCAACCTGTTCGCCTACCTGCGTGCGGCGGATCGGACAGCGCCGAGCGGCATCGCGATCGCCCCCATCCCCGACGAAGGCCTTGGCGAGGCGATCAACGACCGCCTGAAGCGCGCAGCGGGGTTTGTCGGCTGAGCGGCGAGGGCTAGATTGACCCTATGACCGCCCCAGTCCCCGCCGATGTGATCTCGCGCCTGAAAGCCGTGCTGGGCGAGGGCGCCTGGAGCGAGGATCCCGAGCGGATTTCGCCGAAGCTCGTGGAATGGCGGGATCGCTGGGTGGGGCAGACGCCGTTCCTGGCGCTGCCGAAGACGACCGAACAGGTGGCCGCCGTCGTCGGCGTCTGCTTCGAGGCGGGCCAGCCGATCACGACGCAGGGCGGCAACACCGGTCTCGTCGGCGGCCAGATCCCACAGGGCGAGATCCTGCTGTCGACCGAGCGGCTGAAGGCGATCCGGGACGTGGACGCCCGCGATGACGCGCTGGTGGCCGAGGCCGGCGTGACCCTGTCGGAGGTCCATGCCGCGGCGGCCGAGGTGCGCAGGCGCTTCCCGCTGGGGCTGGCGTCGGAAGGCACGGCGACGGTCGGTGGTGTTGTCTCGACCAACGCGGGCGGCACCCAGGTGCTGCGCTATGGGATGACGCGCAACCTGGTGCTGGGCCTGGAGGCCGTGCTGCCGAACGGCGAGGTCTGGAATGGCCTGAAGCGCCTGCGCAAGGACAACACCGGCTACGACCTGAAGCAGCTGCTGATCGGGGCCGAGGGCACGCTGGGCGTCGTCACGGCGGCGGCGCTCAAGCTCTATCCCGTGATGGCGTCCCGGGCGGTGGCGATGATCGGGGTAGGTAGCCCGGAGGATGCGATCACACTGCTCGCGCGGGCCAAGGACGAGACGGGCGGAGCCGTCGAGGCCTTCGAGCTGATGGGCCGCCTGGGCATCGACTTTGCGCTGCGCAACATCGCCGGCACGCGCGATCCGCTGGCGGGGCCGCACCCCTGGTACGTACTGGCCGAGTTTTCTTCCGGCGAGCCCGGGTCGGCCGAGGCCGCCATGGAGCGGTTCCTGGCCGAGGGGCTTGAGGCCGGGCTGGTCCGCGACGCCGTCGTGGCGCAGACCGAAACCCAAGCCAAGGCCCTGTGGGCCATCCGCGAGAACCAGTCGCCGGCCCAGAAGCCGGAGGGCGCGACCTGGAAGCACGACGTCTCGGTGCCCGTGAGCTGCGTCCCGGCCTTCCTGGCCGAGGCGACGGCGGCCATGGAAGCCTTCGCGCCGGGCGCCAGGATCGCCGCCTTCGGCCATGTGGGCGACGGCAACATCCACTACGACGTGCTGCGGCCCGACGGCGGTTCGGACGCCGAACATGCGGCGAAGCGCGACGCCGGCTCGCGGATCGTTCACGACCTGGTGGCGAGGCTGGGCGGCTCGATCAGCGCCGAACATGGCCTGGGCGCGATGAAGACGGCCGAGGGCGCGCGCTACAAATCTCAGGTCGAGCTGGAGGCGCAGCGGGCGATCCGGCAGGCGCTGGACCCCAGGCGCATCCTGAACCCCCGCGTGCTCTTCTAGCGCCACCCTTGCCGCCCCGGCCAAGTCGCGGCAAAGGTCGCTCGATGCTGATCGTGCTCTCCCCGGCCAAGGCGCTGAACTTCACGGCTCCGCCGGCCGCCGCCCCCCTGACCGCGCCGCAGCTGGCCGACCAGACCGCTGAACTCGCCAAGACCACGAAGAAGCTGCGGGTCGTCGACCTGAAGCGGATGATGGATCTGTCCGACGCCCTGGCGAAGCTGAACCGCGAGCGGTTCCAGGCCTTCGATCCCGAAAGCGACGACGGGCTGCAGGCGGCGTTCGCGTTCAACGGCGATGTCTATCTGGGTCTGAAGGCGCGCGAGCTGGACAAGAAGGCGCTCGCCTGGGCGCAGGACCGGGTTCGCATCCTGTCGGGACTGTATGGCGTGCTTCGGCCCATGGACGCGATCCAGCCCTACCGGCTGGAGATGGGCGTGCGGATCAAGACCAAGCGCGGCGGCAGCCTCTACGACTTCTGGGGACCGCGCATCTCCGAGCAACTGAACGCTGCGGCCGAGAGCCACAAGGACAAGACGCTCGTGAACTGCGCCAGCACCGAGTATTTCGGCGCGGTGGACCGCGCGGCCTTGAAGCTGCCGGTCGTGAGTTGCCGGTTCGTCGAGGAGAAGGACGGCGAGGGCCGGGTGATCTCGTTCTTCGCCAAGCGCGCCCGCGGCGCCATGGCCCGCTACGCCATCGACCACAGGATCGACAGGGCCGCCGACCTGCGGGCCTTCAACACGGACGGCTACATGTATCAGGCCCACCTCTCCTCCGACGAGGAGTTCGTCTTCACCCGGCCTCAGCCTCCGCCGGCGACCGCCGGCCGCAAGAAGGACGCCTGACAGCGGCAGGGCCGCGGGGGAGCATCGGGTGGTGCTTTGACCGACGCGCGCCGTGCGGACAAATGTCCGGAGTTGCTTGCGGGAGGCGCCGCCCATGAGACGCATCCTGATCGCCCTGGTGGCGGCCCTGGTCACGCCCGCCGCCGCCGCGCCTTCGGCTCGCGCCGTGGTCGAGGCCAAGTTCGCCGCCGTGAACCGCCACGCCGTGGCCGATGTGGTGGCGCTCTACGCCCCCGATGCGGTGGTGACGGCGTCCGACTTCTGCGCGCCGCGCCGGGGCCGGGACGACGTGCGCCGCACCTACGAGGCGATCATCGGCGGCGTGCCCGACGTGGTGGCCGACGTTCAGGAGATGATCGTCGAGGGCGACCGTGTCGCGGTGAAGTTCGTGGTTCGCAGCCGGATTGCTGGCCGCGCGTTCGACGTGCCGATCCTGGATCTCTTCACCGTGCGCGACGGCCTGATCGTTCGCGACGACGGGATCTTCGACAATCGCGGATGCGCCTGTACGCCCTGAGACAGGGACGAGGCGGCGGCCGACCGCAGGGACTGACCTCGCGTCACGGTTTCCATTGATAACCTGCGGCGCCATGCTTCCCGGCAACAAGACACGGGAGGACGTCCGATGACCCTGCACACTCCGCTATGCGACCTGCTGGGCGTGAAGCATCCGATCATGCTGGCTGGCATGGGCGGGGTCTCGTACGCCGAACTGGTCGCGGCCGTGTCGAACGCCGGCGGCTATGGCGTACTGGGCATGGCCGGAACCACGCCGGACTTCATCCGCGAACAGATGCGCCAGGTGAAACGCCTGACCGACAAGCCGTTCGGGGTCGACCTGCTGGCGGCGAGCCCGGAGAGCCTGACCGCCTCGGTGGAGATCATCATCGAGGAGGGCGCCTCGTCGTTCGTGGCGGGCCTGGGCGTGCCGATGCCGATCATGGAAAAGCTGAAGAAGGCCGGCCTCAAAGTCATGGTCGTCTGCGGCGCGGTGAAGCACGCGGTGAAGGCCGAGCAGGCCGGCTGTGACGCGGTGATCTGCCAGGGCGGCGAAGGCGGCGGGCATACGGGCCTGGTCGGCACCCTGCCGCTGGTGGCTCAGGCGGTCGAGGCGGTGAAGATCCCGGTGGTCGCTGCGGGCGGCCTCTATGACGGCCGAGGCCTGGCGGCGGCGTTGAGCCTGGGCGCCGTCGGCGTCTGGATGGGCACGCGCTTCATCGCCAGCCAGGAGGCCCACGCGGGTCAGATGTATCGGGACGTGATCCTGCAGGCGACCGACGAGGACACGATCCGCACCCGCAGCTACTCGGGCAAGCCGATGCGGGTGAAGAAGAACCCCTACGTCGAAGACTGGGAGAAGCGGCCGCAGGACATCCAGCCGTTTCCGCAACAGGCCATGCTGTCCAGCCGGGCCGGGGTCATGGGCGGCATCGGCGGCCAGATCGAGGGCCTGGACGAGGACCGCTCGTGCTTCGCCATGGGCCAGTCGGCGGGCGGCGTGCGGGACATCCCGACGGCCGGTGAGATCGTGACGCGCCTGATCTCGGAAGCCGAGGCGGCGATCGACAAGGTGGCCGCGATCCGGAAGGGCTCGGGCGTCCCGGCCTAGCTAGACGCCCAGGGCGCGGCCGACCGCGCCGGGATCGAAGAACGGCCGCTCGCAGACGATCTTGTCCGACCCGGGCGCGAACTCGAAGCTGGCCGCCATTCGGACCCGGAAGGTCTTGCCGGTCGGCTCGATCACACCCTTGGACGTCCGCAGCGGACCCAGGTGGGTGCCGGTCAGCCAGAACTCGACCAGCACGGTGTCGCCGTCGTGGGCCAGGGCGATGATCTCGTTGCCCTGGTCGGGGAAGGGCGTGCGCGAGGCGGCGAAATAGCCGCGAACGGCCGCCTCGCCGTCGAACACCGCGCCCGACGCCATCTCGTAGCGCGGGTGGTCGAAGGTGGCGATCACGCCGTCCCAGTCGTGGGTGACCTCCAGCGCCATGTGGTCGCGTACGGTCTGCAGGCGGCGCTGGGCGAGGTCGGTCATGCGGGCTCCAGCGACAGGTCGACCATGATCTCGGCCGAGATAGCTTCCAGCGCATCCTGGACGGCGGCGGCGTCGAGGCCGGGCGGCAGGCGCAGGGCGGCGTTCAGATTGAACAAGGGCGCCCCCGAATGAGGTTCGGAGGTGATCTCGGTGCGCAACGTCTCGATGTTCACGTCCAGGCCGCTCAGCACCCCGGTGACCTGACGCACGATTCCCAGCCGGTCCTGTCCCACGAGACTGAGGCGCAGGGCCTCGCCCGTGGCGCCCGGCCCCTCGACGGCGCTGGCGATACGCACTTCCAGGCCCTTGGCGTCCACGGCCTGGACCGCTGCGCGCAGCGCATCGATCCGCCCGGCGTCCAGCGCGATGAGCACCGAGCCCACGTACAGCCCGCCCAGCTGGCTGAGATGGCCTTCCAGCCAGTTGCCGCCGGCGGAGAAGACCGCATCGGCGAGCGCCTCCGTCAGGCCGGGCCGGTCGCTTCCGATCACGCTCAGGATCACCGAAGGCATCTGGATCTCTCTCTTGGGGGCGCGGCCTTCCTCTAGCAGAGGCCGGACGCACGGCGCGACCCCGAACCGGCCGGCCCGCGATCCCCTGCGGCGCGCGAGGGGGCTGGAAATCCGACAGACCGGCGCAGACATTGTGCAGCCTCAGCCGGCCCGCTCTCGCTCCGCGCGCATTGACTCCCCTGTCGCCCGCAACGGCTTGAAGACTGGTGAAGCTCAGCTAGAAGGCGCGTCTCTCCAGGGGACATCATGCGTAAGCTTCTCATCGCCGCGGCCTTCGCCGCCGCTCTGGCCACACCGGCCGCCGCCGAAACCGCCGCCGATTTCAACCTCTTCGTGCTGGGCAACTTCCACGCCGTGGGCTCGGACGAGGAAGGCCGTGTCGCCGTGGGCGGCGACTTCTATGCGCGCGGCCATTCGGTGGGCCTGCTCGCGGACCATGGCGACGTGAACCTCGTGGTGGGCGGCAATCTGAACGCCAAGAACGGTTCCGCATACGGCGACACGATTGTGGGCGGCACGGTCACGACCGATTCGAGCTGGGCGCCCAGCAACATCCTGGCGTCGGGCACGGCCCTGCCGGTGGATTTCGCCGCCGAGGGCGAGCGCCTGCGCGACCTGGCCGACACGCTGCAGGGCTATGCCGACACCGGCACGACCACCTACCAGTATTGCAGCAGCTGCCAGATCACGCTGACCGGCGCTCTGTCGGGCCTGAACGTGTTCACGATCGACGGCTCGAAGCTGGCCACCGCCAACACCTTCAAGATCTACCTTCCGTCGGACGGCTACGCCCTGATCAACGTGACGGGCACGACGGGCAAGTTCGCCAACGCCGGCATGTTCTTCAACGACCAGTTCCTGGACGTGAGCCGCCAGGCCCTGGGCTCGCGCATGCTGTGGAACTACGCCGACGCCACCTCGCTGGACTTCCGTGGCATCGCCATGGCGGGTTCGGTTCTGGCGCCCAACGCCGACTACGTGGGCGGGCCGGGCGTGGTCTTCGGCCAGATGGTGGTGAAGAGCTTCGGCGGTCAGGACTGGAACGTCACCCAGATCAACAACGTCAAGGACGGCACGGGTCTCCTGAACCCGCCGCCGACGACCGCCGTGCCCGAGCCCGGCGCGTGGCTGCTGATGATCCTGGGCTTCGGCGCCATGGGCGCGACGCTGCGCCGTCGTAGGGCTGCGCTGGCCTGATCGGGCTCTAGGCGGCGTTGGCCAGGTAGCCGACGGGGTCGCGCATGAAGTCGCGGCCATCGGCCAGGCACCCCTGCCACGCCAGCAGGTGGGTCGCGGCGTCGTCGCGGGTCATGCTGCGGAACAGGATCGCCGAATAGACCACGTGCGGGACGCCGCCCCGGTCCTGATAGACCCGGCACATCACCGAGGTCTGGTTGAAGGCGTTCATCTGCGCCGTGGTCGCGGGGCCCCGCTCCATGGCGTTGTCCAGCAGCACCGCCTTGCAGGCGCGGCCCTGAGGCGTGCATCCGGCGAACTGCATCGAGAACGACGCAGCGGTCGAGGTGACGGCCACGAAGACGGCGTCCTCCTCCTTGCGACTGGTCTGCGCCTTGGCGCCCGCGGCGGCCAGCAGGTCCATGAACGACTGCGGGTTGGTCGCATCGAACGGGGCGGCCGGCGCGCCGGGCTTGGCCACCGGCTTGGCGGCCGGCGTCGGGGTCTTGGCAGGCGCGGCCTTGGCGGCGGGGGGCTTCGCCGGAGCTGCGGCCAGGCAGGCGAGGGCGGCGGGCACGATCAGGAGGGCGCGAAGCGTCATATCGGACCGCTACCATCGCTGCGACCTGGGCGCGAGCATGGCGGGCGCGTGTCCGTCCGGTTTCCGTAGCGGCGGGCCGCAGGCGCGGATAAGCTCGACCTCAGGGCTTTGGGGGAGACATGCAATGGGTTTGATCGTCGCCGGAATTTTCCTGGTGCTGGCGCTCTTCGTGGCCCTGGGCGCCATCAAGATCGTGCCGCAAGGGCGCGAGTTCACCGTCGAGCAGTTCGGCCGCTACACGCGAACCCTCAAGCCGGGGATCAGCTTCCTGACCCCGTTCGTCGAGGGCATCGGGCGCAAGATCAACATGATGGAGCAGGTGCTGGACGTGCCGCGCCAGGACGTGATCACCAAGGACAACGTCTCGGTCCAGGTGGACGCCATCGTGTTCATCCAGGTGATGGACGCCGCCGCCGCCGCCTATCGCGTCACCAACCTGGATTTCGCCATCACCCAGCTGACCATGACCAACCTGCGGACCGTGGTCGGCAACATGGAACTGGACGAGGTGCTGTCGCAGCGCGACCAGATCAACAGCCGCCTGCTCTCGGTCATCGACGAGGCCACCAGCCCCTGGGGCGTGAAGGTGGCGCGGATCGAGATCAAGGACCTGCAGCCGCCGCCGGACATCACCAACGCCATGGCCCGGCAGATGAAGGCCGAACGCGAGCGGCGCGCGGTGATCACCGAGGCCGACGGCGAGAAGCAGGCCGCCATCACGGTGGCCGAGGGCCAGAAGCAGTCGGCGATCCTGCAGGCCGAGGGCCGACGCGAAGCCGCGTTCCGCGACGCCGAGGCCCGCGAACGCGCCGCCGCCGCCGAGGCCAAGGCCACCGAGCTGGTGTCGAACGCCATCGCCGCCGGCGACGTGAACGCCATCAACTACTTCGTCGCCCAGAAGTACGTGGAAGCGTTCGCCAAGCTGGCCGAGAGTCCGCAGCAGAAGACCGTCATCGTCCCGGCCGACATGGGGTCGCTGGTCGGCTCCATCGCGGGTATCGGCGAGCTGGTGAAGTCCATCAACGCCGAAGGGCCAGCCCCGCGGGCGCCTTCGCCGCCTCGCAGCCGGGCGACGCCGACCACGGGAGCCTAGCGCGCCATGGACACGATCCTCGGGATTGTCGCCGATCAGCCGTTCTGGCTGTGGGCCGGCCTCGCGGCGGCCCTGCTGGCCGCCGAGATCGCGACCGGGTCGGGCTGGCTGCTCTGGGCGGCGGCCTCGGCGGCGGTCACGGCGGTGCTGGTGGCGTTGCTGGGCCCGTCGCATCCGACGGCGATCCTGATCTTCGCCGGCCTGACGATCGCCTCGACCCTGCTGGCGCGCCGCTATCTGCCACGGCCCGCCGACGCGCCGGGCGGCGACATCAACGACAACATCGCCCGGCTGATCGGTCATCGCGGCGCGGCCGTGAGCGCGTTCCAGCGACGTGCTGGCCGGGTGTTCGTCGATGGCAAGGAGTGGGCCGCTGAACTGGACGACGGCGAAGCGCTGGAAGCCGGCGCCAGCGTCGAGGTTGTGGGGGTCGACGGCGCCCGCCTGAGGGTGCGTCGCGCCTAGAGATCATTGGTACGACAGCGCTTGTTGAGCGCAGCCTAAGTGCTTGGAAATGTGTCACACTTCGGCCCGGTTCCTGAGCCAGCTTGACCCCGTAGTGTTCGCGGCGCTTATAACGCGCAAAACCATGACCTGAGGGACCTGGGCCCGAGGGAAACAAACGTCCAGGAGATGACACAGGTGAAGACGCCCAAAGCCATCGGGTTGCTGATGGCGCTGCTTGCCATGACGCTCACGCCGGCGGCCGCCGTTTCGCAGAAGAAGGCCGCGTCCGCGGTGCCGGAAGCCGCTCGCAAGGCCGGCATGGCCGAGGCGCCCGCCGTTTTGGCGGCCGCCAACGTGCCCTGCCAGTTGTCCGACGCCCGCAAGATCGGCGAGGATAAGAAGACGAAGACGGCTTACTACGAAGTGGCCTGCGCTCCGGGCGCGATGGGCTACGTCCTGCAGGCTCCGGCCGGCGCTCCGGCCACCATCTACAGCTGCGTCGAAGCCAACACGCCGCCGGCCCCGGGCCAGCCGCCGTCGGCGCCGTGCCTGCTGCCGGGCAACTCCGACCCGAAGGTCCCGCTTCAGGCGATGATCAAGGCCAGCGGCTTCGAGTGTCTGCCCGAGCAGGCGCGCGGCATCGGCCAGACCAAGACCAGCACCTACCTGGAAGTCGCCTGCCAGGGCGGCGCGGGCTACATCGTGGTCGCCAGCGTTCCGTTCGACGGCGCCAAGCCGGCCCAGGTGCAGAGCTGCCTGATGTACGACGACGCCGAGACCAACATTAAGTGCGCCCTCGGCGACAAGGCCACACGCCTGGCGGTGATCGACAAGTACGCGGGCATGGCCAACAACGGCTGCACCGTGAAGGACAAGCGCTTCGTGGGCGTGTCGAAGGACAACTCCACCTTCTACGAAGCCGCCTGCGAGAACGGCAAGGGCTACATCTACAAGGTGGCCGCGGCCGGCACGCTGACCGAGGCCTATGAGTGCGCCAAGGCGACCTCGATCCTCGGCGGCTGCACGCTGACCGATGCTCGCCAGGCGCAGAACGAACAAGCCGCGCTCTACACCAGCCTGTCGACCAAGGCCGGCGGCAAGTGCGATGTCGAGAAGTACGCCCTCTTCCCGTCGCGCAACCCGCGTGAGGAAGTGGTCGAGATGGTCTGCAAGGACGGCACGGGCGCCATCGGCATCTTCCCGGCCGGTTCGAAGGGCCAGGTGCTGGACTGCGGCCGGGCGCCGGTGGCGGGCTACAAGTGCTCGCTGGCCAAGGACGTCACGGGGTATACGGCGCTGACCGCCGACCTGAAGAAGTTCAAGGCCGACACCACCTGCCAGGTCTCGGAAAGCCGTGTCGTCGGCAAGACCGCGACGGGCACGACCTATGTGGAAGTGGCCTGCGCCGACAAGTTCAAGGGCTACATCATCGAGTACCAGAGCCAACCGGTGGTGAACCCCATCGCGGTCACCGGCTGCGCGTTGACCCGCGACTGCAAGCTGGCTGGCAATACCTGAAGCCGGACCCGAGACGAGACGAACGAGGCCCGCGGAGCGATCCGCGGGCCTTTTTCGTGGGCGGCCGACGTGAGGGGCTTGGCGGACGTCGCGGAAAGACCCGAGGTTGCGCGTCCCATACCTCATGGAGCGCGCGATGCCCGCCTACGCCATCTTCATCAAGAACAGCACCAAGGACGCCGAGGAGCTGAAGGTCTACGCCCAGAAGGCCGGTGCGGCCCGCGGCGACCACAAGATCACCCCCCTGGCGTACTACGGCCCGCTGGAAGTGATGGAGGGCGATCCGGCCGAGGGCGTCGTCCTGCTGCAGTTCCCCGACATGGCCGCCGCCAAGGCCTGGTATGGCAGCCCGGCCTACCAGGACGCCAAGGCTCACCGGCTGAAGGGCGCAGACTATCGCGTGATCTTCGCGGAAGGCCTGGGCTGAGCCGCCGACGGCCATCTACAGATCGGGGACGTCACCCCGGCGTTGCGCCGGGGATGACGTTCGTCCGACCTAGATCTTCGCCTCGATGAACATCGGGCCGCGCTGGCCCATGGCGCCGGCGAAGGCTGTTTCGAACTCCTCGGCCGAGGCGCAGCTGACCGCCGGCAGGCCAAGGCCCTTCGCCACCGCCACGAAGTCGATGTTGGGCCCCCCCAGTTCGAGCAGCTTCGCGGCCTGGGGTCCCGCCTTGCCGGCGCCGGTGCGCTCCATCTCCACGTTCAGGATCCGGTACGTGTAGTTGGCGAAGATCACGACGGTGATGTCGAGGTTCTCGCGCGCCATCGTCCAGAGCGCCTGGATCGTGTACATCGCCGCGCCGTCGCCGTTGAGGCTCAGCACCTTGCGGTCGGGCGCGGCCACCGCGGCGCCGATGGCGAGCGGCAGTCCGATCCCGATGGCGCCGCCGGTCAGGGCCAGCACGTCATGCGGCCGCGCCGCCGCCGTGCCGGCCGAGACGCCGGCGCCCGAGGTCACCGCATCGTCGCACAGGATCGCGTGGTCGGGCATGTGGCGGGCGATGGACGCGCCGACGGCATAGGCGGTGAGCTTGCCGGTGGGGCCCGCGTCCGGGATCGCGAGCGACGTGGTCGGGCCGGTCTTGGGCGCGCCCAGCGCATCGGCCAGCGCCGCCAGGCCCACGACCGAGTCCTCGGCGCGCTCAGACAGCGTGAGCTGCGCGCAGCCCTCGGGCACCAGCACGCTGGGTCGGTCGGGGTAGGCGAAGAAGGCCACCGGCAGGGTCGTGCCGGCGAAGACCATCAGGTCGACGCCCTCCAGCTCGGCCAGGGCCATCTCGCCGAAGTACTGCATCTTCTTGGGCGTGAAGCCGCCGGCGCCCTTGGGCTGACGGGCGACGAAGGTGTCGGTGTAGACGGTGACGCCCGCGGCCTGCAGACGCGCGGCCTGGGCCAGCGCCTCGGCGCGGCAGGCTTGGCCGCCCAGTAGGATGACCGGGTTCCGGGACGCCTTGATCGCCTTGGCGGCGGCGTCGACCGCCGCTGAGGGGGGCGCTGGGCGCACCGGCTTCTGGGCCAGGACCACCTCGCCGCTGGCCGGGAGCCAGGCGCTGTCGGCGGGCAGGATCAGGCTGACCGGACCGCCGGGCGGACCGTAGCTGGCGGCGACCGCTTCGGCGGTCACGCTGGCCACCTCATCGGGCCGGTCGGCCGACTTGGTCCAGATGGAGTTGGGCTTCACGAGCGTGGCGATGTCGGAGTTCAGCGGCGCGTCGTATTGGCGGTGGTAGGTGGCGTGGTCGCCGATGACGTTGACGATCGGCGTGAAGGCGCGGCGCGCGTTGTGCAGGTTGGCGACGCCGTTGCCGTAGCCGGGGCCCAAGTGCAGCAGGGTGCAGGCCGGCTTGTCGGCGATGCGGCCATAGCCGTCGGCGGCGCCCGTGGCCACGCCCTCGAACTGGCACAGCACCGGACGCATGGCGGGCACGCCGTCCAGGGCGGCGACGAACTGCATCTCGGACGTGCCGGGGTTGGCGAAGCAGGCGGTGACGTCGTTGACCACCAGGGTCGAGATCAGGGCGTCGGCCCCATTTTTCACGGCGCCAATCATCAGAACACCATCACGTCGGAAGCTGCGGGGACGGCGTAGAGCCGGTCGATGGCCTCGCCGCGACGGGCGCGGGCGAGGCTCTGGGCGATGTAGCCCTTGTCGGTGATTTCCCCCGAACCGGCGTCAGGGCCGTCGGGCAGGACGAGCGCTCGGGCCACCCGGCCGCCGGCGCCCTTGGCGCGCGCGTTGAAGGCCTCAAGGCCCTTTCGGACCGCGGCCTCGATCTCGGGGCGGGGCAGGATTGGGCTGGGGTATAGCAAGAGACCCACGGCCTCCTGGTTCTCGCCGCAGACGACGGCGTCGGTGACCGCGCCGCCGATGGCGTTCAGGGCGCTGATCCGCAAGTCGCCCACCATCACGAACGTGCCGGACGCGAGCTTGAAGTTCTCGGAGATGCGGCCGTCGAAGACGAGCCCGGCGTAGGGATCTTCAGGGTCGGCGAAGCGAGCGGCGTCCCCCAGGCGGTAGTAGCCCTCATCGTCGAACGCCGCGGCCGACTTCTCGGGCTGGTTCAGGTAGCCCTCGGTGACCTGCGGGCCCTTCACGCGGAACTCCAGCTTGCCGGCCTCGGGCAGCAGCCGCACGGAGGTGCCCGGCAGCGGCAGGCCCATCAGCCCCATTCGCCCGTTCGGCCAGTGAACGTTGGAGGCGGTGGGGCCCGTCTCGGTGGCGCCGTAGCCCGAGCCGAAGCTGATCCGCTCGCCGCAGGTGCGGACGGCCACAGCCTGGATGCGGTCGGCGTAGGCCTGGCCCAGGGCCGCGCCGCCGTACTGGAGGAGGCGCACCCGGGAAAAGAAGTTGCGGGCCAGCACCGCGTCGTTCTCCAGCGCCTCGGCGAACAGCATCCAGGCGGCCGGGACCATGTTCTGGTAGGTGGGCGCCACCTCGCGCAGGTTGCGCACGGTCTCGGCGAACTTCGCGCCCGTGGGCTGGCCGGCGTCGATGTACAGCGAGCCGCCGCGGTGGGCCGAGTAGTGCAGGATCGCGTTGGCGCCCAGGGAGTGGCTCCAGGGCGCGGCGTGCACCATCACAGGCGGGTCGGGATCGTCGAAGCAGGCGGTGATCTGGGCCGAGTTGAGGCTCATCGCCCGGTGGGTGCAGATCACGGCCTTGGGCAGGCCCGTGGAGCCCGACGTCAGCAGATACTTGGCGTGCTGGTCCGGGGTCGCGGTGGGGGCGGCGGAGCCTGCGCGATAGAGGTCGGCCAGATCCACGTCGCCGGGGCGGGGGTTGGCGCTGGCGATGACCGGCAGGCCGGCGATGATGTCGGCGCCCAGGCCCTCGGCGAAGAGCGCGGCATCTTCGACGTACACGGCGGCCGGCTTCAGCACCTCGCAGGCGTGGGTCAGCCGCATCAGGTTGGCGCCGGGCAGGCCGTACTGTGGAGACACCGGCGCGACGGGCATGCCCTGGCCCATCGCCGCATAGGACATCAGGGCATGGTCGATGGTGTTGCGGGCCAGGATCAGCAGCGGGCGATCGCCCACGACGCCCAGGTCGCGCAGGCCGGCGGACAAGGCCCCGATCCGCTCCCAGGCCTCTGCGAAGGTCACCGTGCGCCAGACGTCGCCCGAGCGCTCGGCCAGCCAGATCGTGTCGGGTGTGGCGGCGGCCCAGTGGCCAAGCGACGCCGTGGTGGTCTGGAACGCGGTCGAATAAGGCCGAGGGTTGGTGAGGATGATCTCACCTCCCGGCCTGCGGTCGATCACCAGCTCGCGCGGCGCATAGCGCGGGTCGCGGAACGGGGCGGTCGCGATATTGAGCTCGGCGTCCATGGCCGACCGTTACGAGGGCAGGCGGCGAAAGGGAAGCCCCGGGTGGGACCTCTGAGCGCCTGCCCTCTTGATCATGCGGCGCGTCAGTCCGCGGCGCGGACCAGCATCTTGCCGGCGTTCTTGCCGGAGAAGAGGCCGACCAGGGCTTCGGGCGCGCGCTCGAATCCGTCCAGGATCGTCTCCTGGTACTTGAGCTGGCCAGACTTCAGCCAGCCGGTCATGTCGGCCTGGAACTGGGCCTGCAGGTGGGGGAAGTCGCTGGCGACGAAGCCTTCCATCCGCACCCGGCTGTAGATGATGCTGGAGAGGTTCTTCACCCCGACCCGATCGCCGTTGTAGGTCGAGATCATCCCGCAGACCGGGATGCGGCCCCGGACGTTCATCCGCGGGAGGATCGCGTCGAGCTGTTCGCCGCCGACGTTCTCGAAATAGACGTCGATGCCCTTGGGCATGGCCTCGCGGACCGCCTGGGCGAAGGGCTGTTCGCGGTAGTTGATGACGGCGTCCAGGCCGGCGACGTCGCGCAGCCAAGCCGCCTTGTCCGCCGCGCCGGTGGAGCCGGCCACATAGCAACCCTTGATCTTGGCGATCTGGGCCACGACCGAGCCGACAGCGCCGCCGGCCGTGGAGACGAACACCTGCTCGCCGTCCTTCAGCGCGCCGGTCTCGAGCAGGCCGCCATAGGCGGTGATCCCGGTGCCGCCCAGGGCGTGCATGTAGACGCTGAGGGGCAGGGCGGGGTCGGCGTCCAGCTTCTGCAGGCCGCGGCCGTCCGAGACGAACCGCTCCTGCATGCCGTTGAAGTGACGGACCAGGTCGCCTTCCTTGAACGCGGGGTTCATGGATTGGACGACGCGGGCGATGCCGCTGCCCAGCATGGGCGCGTTCAGCGGCTGGTCCACATCCAGACGGGGCCGCATGTAGGGGTCCACCGAGACCAGCAGGGCCTGGAGCTGCACCTGCCCGTCAGCGGCGTCGGGCGTCTCGACCGGAACGACGGCGAAGTCTTCGGCGACCACCATGCCTTGCGGGCGGCGGATGAGCTGGATCTGGCGGGACTGGGTCATGGCTATGGTCTCGGTCGGTAGGGTTTAGCGAGGTTGGCGGGGGCCGGACGGCGCGTGCTTGGGCAGCACCGGCAGATTGCCGATCATGCCATCGGGACGGGCGTTGGCCAGCATGCGCTTGTAGGCCGGGCGGGCCTCAATGCGCGTCTTCCACTCGGCCACTTTCGGGAACTGGGCCACGTCGACGATGTTGAGCGCTGTCGCCACGTTGAGCGGGAACATCATCATGATGTCGGCGGCCGAGAACTCGGCGCCGCCGAACCAGGGATAGCGGGCCAGGTGGTCCTCGGCGAACTGAACGGCCGCTTCCGAGTCGACCAGCGGCGAGCGCGTGGTCGGCGGCTTGGCCATCCAGGCGCGGTAGTCCGAGAACAGGCGCGCGGCCAGAGAGCCCTCGGCGTAGTGCATGAAGAGCAGGTGGTTGGGCAGGTCGCGGCTGTTGTCGGCCGGACGCAGCTTGCCAGCGGCGTGCCGGGTCAGGATCAGGTCGATGATGGCGCCCGACTCCACCAGGATCTGGTCGCCGTACTGCACGGTGGGCGCCATCGGGGCGACCGGGTTGATGGCCCGGATCAGCGCCATCGAGCCCGCCAGGTCGCCGCGCTTGAACTTGAGTTCATAGGGCAGGCCCAGCTCCTCCATCAGCCAGACGATCCGCTCTGAGCGGCGGCCTTCCAGATGGTAGATCGTGATCGGCGGCAGCGGCGCCGCCTTGCTGCCCTTGGCTGCGGCCTGCACAGCCGCCGGCGCGCTCAGCGCCATGGCGCCCAGGAGCCCGATCGAAGCCCGTCGTCCCACGCCCTGCCGCATCGTCTTCCTCCCTTGGCGCCCCTTCCATGAGGCTTAAAGTAACGGTACCGTTACTTGGTGGGTTGCGCAACCTCGCGCGCCTTCAAGGCCTCGGCTGCGGCCATCACCGACAGGGTGATGGTTTCGATCACGTCCTCGTCGTCCTGGCCGTTGCGAACCGCCAGTGCGCCGGCAGTTCCGGCCACCAGGAAGGAGGCCAGATGCTCGGCCGGCCGCTGGGAGATACCGAACACCCGCTGCAGCGCGCGGGCCCAGTTCGCCACGTCCTCGCGCCGCCGCGCCGCCGCCTTCGCCGCCAGCGGGCCGTTGTCGCTGGTGAGCCGCACGAACAGCTCGCCGCTCTCATCCATCCGCCGGAACCAATGGCGCAGGCCGTAACGGATCCAGTCCTCGAAGCTCGCATCGCGGGCGATCTCGTGTTCGACCCGGCTCTCATGCCGGGCCACCTCACGGTCAAAGAGCGCGGCCAGCACCTCGTCGCGGCCGGAGAAGTACCGGTAGCCGAGCGCCCGATTCACACCGCTGCGCGCCGCCACGCCGTCCATGGTCACGGCGGCCACGCCGCACGCGATGACGATCTCGGCCGCGGCGTCCAGGAACCGCTCCCTGCGCTCGGCGCCCTTGAGCCGGGTTTGCTTCATAGCGATCTCATAACACGGCGTTGGCGCGCCACACCGCTTGCGCTCTAGTGGCAGGCGAGAGGGAACCTAGACCGATGGATGAGGTGGCGCTGCCGCTGCACGGCGGATGCTTCTGCGGAGGCGTGCGATATCGGGTGGCGGGCGCGCCCCTCCTGGCCCACGTTTGCCACTGCCATCTCTGTCAGAAGCGCTCGGGCTCAGCCTTCAGCCTGATGGTGCTGGTGCGGACCGAAGACCTGACCGTGGAGGGCGCCTTGGGGACCCGCCGGCGGACGACAGCGCGCGGACGCGAGGTCGACGACAGCGCCTGCCCGGACTGTGGCGCCTACCTGCTGGCCCGAGCGCCGTCAGCCGCCGAGTACACCACGCTGCGCGCCGGCACATTGGACGACGCCGGCTGGGTCAAGCCGATCGCGCAGGTGTGGGTGGAGAGTGCGATTCCGTGGGCCGTGATCCCGGGCGTGCAGCACGCCGACGCTGACACGTTCGACTACTACGCCCTGGGCGAGGCCTGGCGGGCGGGCGCCCCGGCTTTTCGCTAGCGACGGGCGGGACGCAGCATCGGCGTCAGCGGTGGGATGTCCGCCACCTCGATGACGCCCAGGGCCTCGAAGCCGTGGCGCTCGTAGAACGGCACGTTCTTGGGGTCGGAGGCCTCGAGGTAGGCCGTGGCGCCGTCGGCGTCGATCTGGGTCAGCCGGTGTTTCAGCAGCGCCGAGCCTATGCCGCGGCCCTGGCAGCGCGGATCGACGCCCAGGGTCCACAGGTACCAGTGCGGCGAGGTAGGGTGATAGCGATCCATCTCGGCGCGGAACGCGGCCGAGACTTCGGCCGACTCCTCTGTTCCCGGCAGGTTCAAGGCGGCGATGCGGGCCGGTTCGGGCTCGACGCCCGGCGGCATCCAGAGCGCCGCGCCCTCGAAGTCGGCGGCGAGATCGCAGGCGCCGGCGTCCAGGCCGCGCTCGCCCATCGCCAGCACGAACCTGGGCCACCATTCGAGGTGCTCGCTGGCGGTGGTCCACCAGTAGCGGACGATGGGGTCGGCGGCGAAGGCCAGGGTGATGGTGTCGAGCAGGCGGGCCTCGTCGGCCCGCGTCGCGGTGCGGATGTCCATGCGCCTCCCCTGGTCGCCGGTTGATCCGGCTTACGAAGGACATGGCCGCGCGTTTGCGTCCGCGCAAGGCGGGGACGCCGCGGCCACGCTTGAAGTAGGCTTCAGACTGCAGAAGGGGAACGGTCATGGCAAAGCCAGCCAAGTTCGCGCACGTCGTCTACCAGACGCGCCGCTACGACCAGATGATCGCCTGGTATCAGGATGTGTTCGAGGCCACGGTGGTCCACCAGGATCCAGCCCTGGCGTTCCTGACCTACGACGACGAGCACCACCGCTTCGCCTTCGCGAACCTCGATGTGCTGAACCCCGGCGGCGGCGATCAGCGCGGCGGGATCGGGGTGAACCACGTCGCCTACACCTATGCCGACATCGGGGATCTGCTGGCCACCTACAAGCGGCTCAAGGCCAAAGGGATCACGCCCTACTGGCCGATCCATCACGGGCCAACGCTGTCGCTCTACTACCGCGATCCGGACGGCAACCGGATGGAGTTCCAGGTCGACGCCTGTTCGGTGGATGACGCCAACGCCTACATGCGGTCGGACGCCTTCGCGGCGAACCCTATCGGCGTGACGATCGACCCCGACGACCTCCTGGCGCGGCTTGAAGGCGGCGCGGACCCCAACAGCCTGATCACGATGCCGGCTGGTCCGCCGTCGGCCATCCCCGACGCGCACGGCTTCGGCTGACGGGCGCTCAACGTCCCTGGAGTTCGGCCAGGCGCCGGCCCAGAAACAGCCGCTCGGCCGGCGCGGGGTCCATCGCCAGGGCCGCGGCATAGGCTGTCCGCGCCGCGTCGTAGCGGCCGGCCCGGGCGCTGAGGGCGGCCAGCGCGGCCTGATAGGGCAGCCAGTCCGCCATCTCCTCGACCCTCGCCAACTCGGCCAGTCCCGCCTCGGCGCCCCGCGCCTCACCGATAGCGACGGCGCGGTTCACCGCCGTGGCGGCGTGGGGGCGCAGGCGGGCCAGCACGTCGTAGAGCGCTGCGATGGTCGTCCAGTCGGTGGCGCCGGTCTCGGCGCGGGTGCAGTGTGCGGCGTGGATGGCGGCCAGGATCTGGCGGGGGCCGGAGCGCGCGAACCCGGCCGCCCGTTCCAGCAGGCGGGCCCCCTCGGCGATCAGGTCGCGGCGCCACAGACCGGTGTCCTGCTGATCGGGCGGGACCATGGCGCCCAGGTCGTCCAGGCGGGCGGGCCGCCGCGCCTCGGCGAAGCGGACCAGGGCGGCGAGGCCCAGCACCTCGGGCTCGTCGGGCATCAGGTCGGCCAGCAGGCCCGACAGGCGCAGGACCTCGGCGGCGAAGCCGGCGGTCTCGCCGGCGAGGGCGGCGTCCTCGTAGGCCTGGGCGTAGGCGATCTCGAGCGTGGTGAGGATCGCGTCCAGCCGCTCGGGCCAGGCCTCGCGGCCCGGAACTTCGAAGGGCACGCCGGCGCCGGCGATCTTGCGCTTCGCCCGCGTGATGCGCTGGAGCATGGCCGGCTCGGCCACGAAGAAGGCCCGGGCCAGCCGTTCGGTGGAGAGACCGCAGACCACCTTCAGCGTCAGCGCCGCGCGGCTGTCGGGCGCCAGCGCCGGGTGGCAGCAGACGAAGATCAGCTTCAGCCGCTCGTCGGGGATCGGTTCATCGGCCGCCATCAGAGCCTCCTCGGGCGTCGGCGGTGGGGCGGGTTCTTCCAGAACAGCGCGCTCGCGCACTGCGGCGCGTCGTTTGGCGTCCAGCGCCTTGCGCAAGCCCGCCCGCCACAGCCAGGCCGCCGGGTCGCGGGGCGCCTGGCTGGACCAGGCCGCCAGCGCGGCGGCCGAGGCGTCGGCGAAGGCGTCCTCAGCCAGGTCCAGGTCGCGCAGGCGTCCGGCCAACGCCGCCACCACCCGCGGACGGGCGGCGGAGATCTGCTGGCCGAACCGGTGCGGGCTCATCCGTAGACGGCGAGCGGCCGCACCTCGACCTTGCCGCCGTCTGTCACCGGAACGCGGCGGGCCACCGACAGCGCGTCGTCCAGGTTGGCGACGTCGATCAGGTAGTAGCCGCCCAGGTGTTCGCGGGTCTCGGCGAACGGCCCATCATGCAGGGTCTGCTGGCCGCCCTTGGTCACGACGGTGGTGGCGGTGGAGCTGTCCTGCAGGCCGGAGCCGTCCTTCATCCAGCCCTTGGCGCTCAGGTCGGCGGCCAACGCCATGTGCTTGGCCACGATGTCCTGCAGGGCGGCCTGGCCGGCCTCGCCGGCATAGGCGTCCTCGGGTTCGTAGATCAGGATCATGTACTGCATGTCGGCCCCTCCCTCAGTGCTGGCCGACAGGTCGGACTTCGACCTTGCCGCCCGGGAGGATCGGGATCTTGTGGGCCCACGCGGTCGCCTCGTCGGCGTCCGCAACGTCGACGATGTAGTAGCCGCCCAGCTGCTCGCGGGTCTCGGCGAAGGGCCCATCATGGACGGTCTTGGCGCCGGCGGCGTCCGTGCGCACGGTCCGGGCCGTGCTGGTGGGCTGAAGTTCGTGGCCCGAGAACTCGACGCCGGCGGCGACCAAGGCCTCAGCCAGCTTCATATGCTGGGCGATGATGTCGGCCAGTTTCTTCTGGCCGGCCTCGCCTTCGTAGGCGCCTTCGGGCTCATAGAGCAGAAGCATGTATTTCATTTGGATCCCCGTTCGGCTGAAGATTGCGCGACGCAGAAGCCTGCGTCACCGGGGAGACGGGCGGCGTCCGCCGGATTCGACAGGGGTCTTCGAAAAAATGCGAGCGATCTGGGTGGCGGTGGTCCTGGCCGTGGCGGCGAGCGGGGCGCAGGCGGCGGACGATCCGCACACACGGGCGCTGGCGGCGGGCTACAAGGCCGCCTTCTTGTGCAGCGGTGTCTTCAATGCGGGGCGGCCCGAAGCCGAGATCGCGGCCGACGACCTTGAGGGGATCTATCCCGAGTATCAGGCGCTGGTGCGGACCCTGCCGGCGACGGTGGATCGCCAGGCGAAGACGGTGAGCGTCGCGTTCGACCCGACGCTGCCGCCGCGGATCGCCGCGTGGCGACCGCATCTGGGCTGCGCCCAGCTGCCGATCGGAGCGCGCGTGGATGGTGCGGCGAAGCTGCCGACGCTGGGCATCGTGCGCGAGCCGGGGCCGAAGGCCGCATGGCCGGCGGGTGACGAGCAGGCGACGGGCAAGGCGCCCAAGGCGCTGGCCCCGCTGCTGGCCAAGGCGTTCAGCGACTACGGCGGCAAGACCACGGCTGTTCTGGTCGTGAAGGACGGCAAGATCGTGGGCGAGCAGTATCGGCCGGGCTACGACCTCTACACACCGCAACGCACCTGGTCGGCCGCCAAGAGCCTGACCGCCACCGTCGTCGGCCGCGCCGTGCAGCTGGGCAAGGTCAAGGTCGACGCGCCTGCGAACATTCCGGACTGGAAGGCGCCGGGCGATCCGCGGGCGTCGATCACGCTGGCGCAGCTGATGCACATGGGCTCGGGCCTCTGGACCGACGGGCCGGGCAACCGCACCGACGAGGCGTACCTGGGCGGCGGGCTGGTCACCGAGTGGGCCACGCGCATGCCCCTGGAGGTCGCGCCCGACAGCCGCTTCCGGTACGCCAACAACGACACCCTGCTGGCGGCGCGGTCGGTCCGCGCGGCGCTGGGCGATGGGGCCGACGCCCTGGCCTTCC
This sequence comes from Phenylobacterium sp., assembly GCF_965284355.1. NCBI lineage: Bacteria > Pseudomonadati > Pseudomonadota > Alphaproteobacteria > Caulobacterales > Caulobacteraceae > Phenylobacterium > Phenylobacterium sp. Next base: position 3,478,761 of record NZ_OZ260078.1, read on the forward strand.
CGTTCACCGAGCTGCTCTGGCGGATCGGGATGAACCACACCACCCTCGAGACCGACTGGCAGGGCAACTACATCCTCTCCAGCCAGGTCTGGACCACGTCGCGTGATCTGGCGCGGCTGGGGCTGCTCTACCTGAACGACGGGGTCTGGAACGGCGAGCGGCTGTTGCCTGAGGGCTGGGCGAAGTTCGTGGCCACGCCTGCGCCGGCCCAGCCACCGAACGGCCCGGGCTATGGCGCCTTCTTCTGGCTGCACGGCCCGGCCCAGGGCCTGCCCGAGGGCGCCTACGCCATGAACGGCAACCGCGGGCAGTACGTCTTCATCGTGCCGTCCAAGAAGGTGGTCATCGTCCGGCGAGGATTCGACAGCGCCCAGGCCCGCTTCGACGAGGTGCGCTTCGCCCGCGATGTCCTGGCGGCCCTGGAGGCGAACTAGCTCGCCAGGGTTTCCAGGAACCGCACCGCCTCGCCCTGAGACCGCAGAACGATCTCGTCGTCGCGCATGACGACCTTGCCGCGGATGATGGTGGCCTTGGGCCAGCCCCTGGCCTCCATGCCGTCGAAGGGGGTCCAGCCCGAGCGGGTGGCCATCTGCTCGTGGGTGATGGTGCGGCGCGCCTTCAGGTCGACGATGGTCAGGTCGGCGTCGTAGCCCACGGCCATGCGGCCCTTGTCGGCGATGTTGAAGATGCGTTGCGCGCCGTGGCTCGTCAGGTCGACCAGACGCTCCAGCGACAGACGCCCCTCGGCCACGTGCGTCAGCATCAGCGGCAGCAGCGTCTGCACGCCCGGCATGCCTGACGGCGAGGCGGGGTACGGGCGGGCCTTCTCCTCGCGGGTATGTGGGGCGTGGTCCGAGCCCAGGACGTCGGCGACGCCGTTGGCCACGCCGGCCCAGATGCCCATCCGGTGGTAGTGATCGCGGATCGGCGGGTTCATCTGGGCGAAGCCCTTCAGCCGCTCGTAGGCCTCGGGCCCTTCCAGGGTGAGGTGCTGGGGCGTCACTTCCACCGAGGCCACGTCCTTATGGGCGGCCAGGTACTCGATCTCTTCCTTGGTGGTCACGTGCAGGACGTGGATTCGCTTGCCCAGCTTCTGGGCCAGGCGGACCAGCCGGTGGGTGGACTGCAACGCCGACTCTGCGTCGCGGACCTCGGGGTGGCTGGTCCAGTCGCCGGTGCGGGCCAGCGGCCGGCGCTCGGCCAGGCGGTACTCGTCCTCGGAGTGGAAGGCGGCCCTGCGGTTGATGTGGCGCAGGACCTGCTCGATGCCCTCATCGTCCTGCACCAGCAGTGTGCCGGTCGAGGCGCCCATGAACACCTTGATACCGCAGCAGCCGGGGAGACGCTCAAGGTCACCCAGGTAGATGGCGTTGTCGTGGGTGCCGCCGACATAGAACGCGTGGTCGCAGTGCATGCGGCGCTTCGCGCGCTTCAGCTTGTCGGCCAGGCTGTCGGGGTCGGTGGTCGTGGGTTCGGTGTTCGGCATTTCGAACACGGCGACGACGCCGCCCAGGACCGCGCACTGGGAACCGGTCTCCAGGTCTTCCTTCCACTCCAGCCCCGGTTCGCGGAAGTGGACCTGGGTGTCGATGACGCCCGGCATGACCGTGAGACCGGTGGCGTCGAACACCTCGCCCGCGCTGGCCTGGGAGAGGTCGCCGATGGCGGCGAACTTGCCGTCCTTGACGCCCACGTCGGCCATGCCCCGGCCCGCATGGTTCACCACGTCTCCGCCGCGCACGATCAGATCGTAGGTCTCAGGCATCTCGGGGTTCCGTGGCTTTCAGGAGGTCGTTGGCGGCGGTTACGACGGTTTTCACCGGCAGGTCCATCATGTGGCACAGCGCCTGGCCAAAGCCAGGGTCAACCGCGCGGATCGCCTCGAACGACCGGGGGCCACGCACCACCCGCGCGTGCTCGCCCCAGGGCGCATAGAGACGCTCGTCCGAGGGACCGAAGAGGCCGATGGTGGGCGTGCCGGCGGCCGCCGACAGGTGCATCGCACCGGAGTCGTTGCCGATGAACAGCCGCGCCCGCTTCAGGCAGGCATAGGCGGTCAGCACGTCGACCTTGCCCGCGAGGTTGATGAACCGGCGGCCGGCGGAATCCTTGAGCGACCGGGCCAGCGCGTCGTCGCCCGGGCCGCCCAGCACCATCAGCCGCCCGCCCGCCAGGGGGCCGTAGCCGTGCAAGAGGTTCATGGCCACCTGGCTGAACCGCTCGACCGGCCAGGTCTTGCCGATCCAGTTGGCGGCCGGCGCCATGGCCAGGATCGGCCCGGCGCCCTGGGTCAACTCGTCGGCATAGGCCTCGACGTCGGGGCTCGTGAAGATGTGGGGCGGCGCGGGGTCTTCCTCGATACGCAGGGTACGGGCCGCCTCCAGGACCTTGTGGGTCGGCGTGGCGCTCTTCCGATGGATCGCGCGGCGCCGGGTGGTGAGGAACCGGGAGATGCCCGACCCGCGCAGGTCGACCACCAGCCCCCACTTGGTCCGGCGAACCTGCCGCCACAGCTCGAACCAGTGGCTGCCGCTCTTGGACTTCTCGAAGGCGATCACCCGGTCCAGGCCCGGAACATTGGCGAACAGCGGCGCGGCGTCGGGGCCGGCCACGATCGTGAAGCGGGCGTCGGGAATCTCGTCGATCAGCCGCTTGATCAGGCCCGAGGACAGCACCGCATCGCCGATCCGGGTGGCCGTGATGAACAGGATGGGGAAGCCGCGGGACATTTGGCGCTCTCTATAGCGTCCTACGGCTGGCGCTCCATCGCCCGCGGCCCCAGATTGTCGGGATGTCGCCGACTGTCACCTTCGCGCACTTGCAGAGCCGTTCGCTGATCGCCGTGAGCGGGCCGGACTGGCGCAGCTTTCTGCAGGGGCTGATCACCCAGGACGTGGAGACGCCCGCGCCGGGCGTGGCGCGGTTCGGCGCCCTGCTGACGCCGCAGGGCCGGCTGCTCTACGACCTGTTCGTGGTGGAACGCGAGGACGGCGCCTGGCTGGACGTGGAAGCCGAGCACCGCGACGCGCTGATGCAGCGCCTGATGATTTATCGCTTGCGGGCGAAGGTGGAGATCGCGGCGGACGACATGAAGGTGAGCGTCCTGTTCGCCGAGGATGGCGCGCCAGCGCAGCTTGACGGCCCGGGCTGGGCGCGCGACGGGCGATTGGCCGAACTCGGCTGGCGCGGATATGGCGTGGACATGCCGGCCGGCGCTGTCGCGGCGACCGAGGCTGAGCGCGAGGCGCAGAAGCTGCGGCGGGGCGTGCCGGGGCCGAAGGACTGGGGTGTGGACCGCACCTATCCGATCGAGGCCAACTTCGACCTTCTGGGCGGCATCGACTTCCACAAGGGCTGCTTCGTCGGTCAGGAGACGACGTCGCGGATGAAGCGGCGCGGCGTCATCAAGAACCGCATGCTGCCGATCACATACGACGGCGCCGCGCCGCCGTTCGGGACCGAGGTCCTGGCGGGCGAACTGCGCGCCGGCGAGATGCTGTCGGGCGCCGAAGGCCGCGGGATCGCCCTGGTGCGCCTGGACCGGGCGCTGGGCGCGGCGCTCACGGTCGAGGGTCGGCCCGCGCGCGTCGAGGTTCCGGCGTGGATGTCAGCGGCCGTCGGCGAAGAAGCCGCGTAGCAGCGCCAGCGTCTCGTCGGGCTTCTCCTCGGGTATGAAGTGGCCGCAGTCGACGGCCTGGCCCTGCACGTCGTCGGCCCACTCGCGCCAGATCGCCAGCGTGTCGTACCAGGCGGCCAGCGCGGCCTTGGCGCCCCAGAGCACCTGGACCGGGCAGGCGATCTTCTTGCCCGCCGTCTTGTCGGCCTCGTCGAGCAGGCGATCGTAGCCGGCGCCCGCGCGATAGTCCTCGCACATGCCGTGGATCACCGACGGGCTGCGCGCGGCGGCCAGATAGTCGGCGTAGGCCTCGGGGTCGAAGCCGGGGATGGCGCCGCCGAACTGCGCGCGGAACAGGGCGTATTCCGGATCGGCGCCGATCAGGGTCTCGGGCATCGGGTGCGGCTGGGCCAGGAACGACCAGTGCCAGTAGGCCAGGGCGAAGCGCCGGTCGGCCCGCGCCCAGACCTCGCCGGTGGGAATGATGTCGAGGATCGAGACCTTGGCGACCGCGGCCGGATGGTCCAACGCTAGGCGGTAGGCGACGCGGCCGCCGCGGTCGTGCCCGGCGACGGCGAAGCGGTCGAAGCCCAGGCTGGCCATCAGGTTCACGGCGTCGCGGGCCATGGCGCGCTTGGACGAGGTCTCGTTGTCGCGCGACGAGGGCGGCTTGGTCGAGCCGCCGTAGCCGCGCAGGTCGGGGCAGACGACGGTGAAGCTGTCGGCGAGGCCCTGCGCCACCCTGGCCCACATCATGTGGGTCTCGGGGTAGCCGTGCAGCAGCAGGAGCGGCGGGCCCGAGCCGCCGTGGCGGACCCGCAGGCTCACCTCGCCCGCGGGATCCGGAACCGTAATCTGCGACAACTCGAAGCCTTCGAACGCCATCGAAGCACAACCCCTTGTTTCCCGCGGCCGGGTCGGTTGAGAGTCCGCCGATGAGCGAGACCCCGTCCCTGACTCGTTGCGAATGGCCCGGCATGGCGGGCAATCCGATGTACGAGGCCTATCACGATACCGAGTGGGGCGTGCCCGAGTATGACTCTCGGGCGCTGTGGGAAAAGCTGGTGCTGGACGGGTTCCAGGCGGGACTGGCGTGGATCACGATCCTGCGGAAACGCGACGCCTTCCGCGCGGCTTTCGACAACTTCGACCCTGAGAAAGTGGCGCGCTATGGCGAGGCCGACCGGGCGCGGCTGATGGCCGACGCCGGCATCGTGCGATCGAACGCGAAGATCGACGCGGCGATCGAAAGCGCGAAGATCTATCTGCAGATGAAGGCGCGCGGCGAGGACTTCTCGGAGTTCTGCTGGGGCTTCGTGGGCGGCAAGCCGGTGCAGAACAGCTGGACGTCGAAGTCGCACGTGCCGGCCCAGACCGACCTCGCCGTCGAGGTCTCCAAAGCGCTGAAGGCGAAGGGGTTCAAGTTCGTGGGCCCGGTGATCGTCTACGCCTGGATGCAGGCCACAGGCCTGGTCAACGACCACCTGACCTGCTGCGAGCGGCACGATGCGGTGAAGAGGCTGGCCCGATGAGGGCCGCGCTGACTATCGCCGTCGCGCTGGCCCTCGCGGGATGCGAGCACATGTACGGCGGAATGGATCGGGGTCGATTGGTATCGACAGCCGTCCACTATGCAGAGGCCCGGCAACTCCAGGTTCAGGATCCTTCGTCGGCGGTGATTCTCGATGGCGGCGACACATGGGACGTGAACCTGGATCCGCCATGCGACACCTGCGTCGGCGGTCCCATCATCGTTTGGATCAGCAAGATCACCGGCCGGGCGACCGGCCTCCTGGTAATGCAGTAGTGCCCCGCGGGCCCACCTTATCCCTGGAACGCGCCTTCGTCGGCGGTCCTGTCTGCGGCGTCGATGAGGCCGGACGCGGCCCGTGGGCCGGGCCGGTGTCGGCCGGGGCGGTGATCCTGTCCGACAACCCGCGCAAGGTTCCCAAGGGCCTGGACGACTCCAAGAAGCTGACCGCCAAGGCGCGCGAAGAGCTGGAGCTCGAGATCAAGGACCGCGCCGTGGCCTGGGGCGTGGGCTTCGCCACCGTGGAGGAAATCCACGAGCTCAACATCCTGCACGCCACGGGGCTGGCCATGTGCCGGGCGATCGAGGCGCTGTCGGTCCAGCCGGCCTTCGCCCTGGTGGACGGCAACTACCCCTTCAAGCTGCCCTGCGAGGTGAAGACGGTAGTTGGCGGCGACGGCAAGTCGAAGTCGATCGCCGCGGCCTCGATCCTGGCCAAGGTGGCCCGCGACCGCCTGATGGTCGAGATGGATGCGCGCTACCCGGGCTACGGCTTCGCCCGCCACAAGGGCTACAACGCTCCGAGCCACCTCGAAGCCCTGGTCAACATGGGTCCCTGCGAAATCCACCGCCGCGCCTGGCGGCCGGTGAAGCTGGTCCTGGCGGGCATCGACCCCCGACAGGTCGAGCCCGAGCAGGGCGAGCTGGCGCTGTGATTGACCGAATGAATCAAGATTGACCCTGGCGAGCGTCCGCCGCCGCATGGGCGGATGACCGCTGATCACGATCTGGTCCATGCGCTGCGCCTACAGGCCGAGGTCTGCCGCGAGTTTGGTTCGGCCTTCAACGGCGCGATGCTGGCGCATATGGCAGCCGACCTCGAGGCGGGGGGACCCGTGGCGGAGCTGCTGGCGCCCTGGCGGGGCGTCTCTCGCCAGAAGATACTCCACGACGCGGCGCCCCTCCGACTGGTGAATGCCTTCACCCATCTGGCGATGGGCGAGGAGACTCCGGAACTGGCGCGGGCCTACCCGCGCGACGGCGCGCCCGGCGATCCGGCGACAGCTTGGCGCCTGGCGCGCGCGCTGGTTCCCGAGCATCGCGCCGCCCTGACGGCTTTCATGGCGCACGAGCCGCAGACGAACGAGGTGCGACGCTCGGGCGTGCTGCTCGGCGGCTTCCTGACGGTGGCGCAGGCGACGGGCCTGCCGCTGCGCACCTTCGAGCTCGGAGCGAGCGCAGGGCTGAATCTGCTCTGGGATCGATTCCGCTACCGTCTGGGGGAGGCCTCCTGGGGCGATCCCGCCGCCGCCGTGGTTATCCCGGTCGATTGGAGCGGACCTCTGCCGCCCCTGGACATCCAGCCCCGCGTGATCGCACGCGCGGCTTGCGACCGGCGGCCGACGGACCTGGCTGACCTTGCCCAGCGCCGTCGCCTGCTGGCCTGCGTTTGGCCCGACCAGTTCGATAGACTGGCCCGCAGCCGCGCCGCCATCGATCTTGCGCTGGCCGAAGGCGTCGTGATCGAGTCTGCGGACGCCCTGGATTGGGTGCGGACGCGCGTGCGTCTCCAGGACGGCGCGGCGACAGTGCTCTACCACTCGATCTTCTGGCAGTACCCGCCCCAACCGACGCGTGACGGACTGGAGCTGGCTATCGCGGAGCTCGCGGCCCAGGCGACCGTCCGCTCGCCCTTCGCCTGGCTGCGCATGGAGCCGCCCGCCGACAACCTGGCGATGGTCCGCCTGGACCTGACGATCTGGCCTGGCGGCGAAAGCCGACGGCTGGCCGAGGTCCACCCGCATGGCGCCTGGGTTCGATGGTTGTGACACGGCAGGCCGATTGACGCCTTAAGACCTCATTCACCATGGCCGGTAACGGCCCCTTCACCATGTTGGGCCCAGGATTCTAAGGTGTTTTGTGGATTTCAGGGGTAAGCCGCCATGGCGCTGCCGGTCGACGCCATTCTCAGAGGTGACTGTATCGAGGAGCTGAAGAAGCTTCCCGACCGCTCGGTCGACCTTGTCTTCGCCGATCCCCCGTACAACCTGCAGCTGGGCGGCGATCTGCTGCGGCCCGACAACTCCAAGGTCGACGCCGTCGACGACCACTGGGACCAGTTCGAGAGCTTCGCCGCCTACGACGCCTTCACCAAGGCCTGGATGGCCGAGTGCCAGCGGATACTGAAGGACGACGGCGCGCTGTGGGTGATCGGCAGCTACCACAACATCTTCCGCGTGGGCTCGGTGCTGCAGGACCTGGGCTTCTGGATCCTGAACGACATCGTCTGGCGCAAGTCGAACCCGATGCCGAACTTCAAGGGCACGCGCTTCACCAACGCGCACGAGACCCTGATCTGGGCGGCCAAGAGCCGGGGCGGACGGCGCTACACCTTCAACTACGACGCCATGAAGATGGCCAACGACGAGCTGCAGATGCGCTCGGACTGGACGCTGCCGTTGTGCACGGGCGAAGAGCGCCTGAAGGACGCCAACGGCGACAAGGCCCACCCGACCCAGAAGCCCGAGGCCCTGCTGCACCGCCTGATCATGGCGTCCACCCGGCCCGGCGACGTGATCCTCGACCCCTTCTTCGGCACCGGCACGACCGGAGCTGTGGCCCGCCGGCTGGGCCGCAAGTTCATCGGCATCGAGCGCGAGGAGAGCTACGCGAAGATCGCGGAGGCGCGCATCGCCAAGGTCGTGCCGGCCACCGCCGAAGAGATGGTGGTGACCACCTCGAAGAAGGCCGAGCCGCGCGTGCCGTTCGGCCAACTGGTGGAAGCCGGCCTCGTGCGGCCGGGCGACATCCTCTACTGCTCGCGCGGACAGAACGCGGCCCGCGTGCGCGCCGACGGCAGCCTGGTGGTGGGGGAAGTCTCGGGCTCGATCCACAAGGTGGGCGCGATGGTCCAGTCAGCCCCGGCCTGCAACGGCTGGACCTACTGGCACTACAAGACGGAAAAGGGCCTGGCCCCCATCGACGTGCTGCGCGCCCGGGTGCGGGCGGCGATGCCGGCCTAGGCGCACGGCCCCGACGCCCCCTCCACCACTTCGTGGTCCCCCTCCCCCGCAAGCGGGTGAGGAACTGGGGGCGATCGATCCGTCAGTTCCTCCCCCATGCCAATGGGGGAGGGGGACCGCGAAGCGGTGGAGGGGGCGCTGATCGCCACGATCGCTCGCCGATTGGGGCTCGACGGCATACCGCGTCTTCGGCCACCCTGGACGTCAAACAAGCGTTCGGGGGTGACGGCATGAACTGGCGGCGGCGATGAATCCGCGCGTGTTCGTGCTCACCATGTGCACGTTCGCCTTCGGCTCGGCGGCGTTCATCTTCGCCGGGATGCTGGAGCCGATGGCCGCCGACCTTGGCGTCTCCACGGCGGTCGCCGGACAGCTTCAGACCGCCTATGTGCTGACCTCGGCGGTCCTTGGGCCGGTGGTCGCCTGGCTCATGGGACGGATGGATCGCCGGATCGTGGTGATCCTCGGGCTGGTGATCGGCCTGGTGCTGCACCTGGCCTGCGCGATCGCGCCCAACTTCGAGACCCTGCTGGTGGCGCGCGCCCTGGCCGGCGTGGCGGGCGCCATGTCGGGCCCGGCGGCCAGCGTGGCGGCGGCCTCCCTGGTGCCGCCCGAGCGGCGCGGCTCGGCGCTGGCTCTCGTGTCGGGCGGCATGACCCTGGCCTTCGTGGTCGGCATCCCGATCGGCAGCGTGGCCGGGGCGATGTTCGGCTGGCGAGCCACCTTCGTGGTGGCGGCGATCCTGGCGGCGGTGGCGCTGACGGCCGTGGCGCTCTTCCTGCCCAGCGTTCCGGCGCCGGCCAAGCGCGAGGGGGGTAACCTCGACCTCTCGGCCATCTGGCCGCTGTACCTGACCAGCTTCCTGACCTTCGCGGCCAACATGACGCTGAACCTCTACATCGCCCCCATCGTGCGGGTGGGCACGGGGATCACGGGCGCCGGCGTCGCGGTGTTCCAGTCGATGATCGGCTTCGGGGCGGCGATGGGGCTTTGGCTGGGCGGGCGAGCCGCCGACCGGGGCGCGGGCAAGGCCTGGGTGCTGCAGTGTATCGCCCTGCAGTCCGTGGCCATGACGCTGCACTTCTCGGCCACGCACGGCGTGCTTCCGCACGGTCTCGCCGTGGACGGGCTGGTTCTCGCGGCGGTGTTCCTGGCGGCCACGGCGCTGTTCTCGATCTCGCCGGTCACCCAGTCGCGGCTGATCCAGATGACCGGCGGGGCGCCGGTCGCGCTGGCCCTGAACGGCTCGGTGTTCGCCATGGGCCAGGCCCTGGGCTCGACCATGGGCGGCGCGGCCCTGGCGGCCTTCGGCGTGCCCGCGATCCCGGCGACCGCGCTCGCGGCCTCGCTGGTGGCGCTTGTGACCCTCAGCTTCGTCTTCCCGCGCAACCCAAAGCCGGCCTGAGCCTTCAGAGCAGCGTCGCCAGCCCGGCCCGCGCCGCCTTCAGGAACACGCTGGGCAGGGCGTCGAGGTCGCGGCGGGGACTCCAGATCACGCCGTGGCCATCTCCTTCGGCCCGTAGCAGGCGCAGCGTCAGGGTGAAGTGCGTGAAGCCGTGCTCCACCTCGCCCACGGCCCGCCAGTCGGCGGCTACGGGGGCGTGCCGGATCGCCTCGTCGTCGGTCCACCGCTCGGCCCGCCAGTCGGTCGTGGGCAGCGCCAGCATGCCGCCCAGCAGGCCCTTGGGCGGGCGGCGCACCAGGGCGACCTGGTCGCCGCGGGTCAGCACATAGGCCACGCCGTGCCGATGAGGGCGGACCGCCTTGGGCGTCTTGCGCGGGTAGGACTCGGGCGCACCGGTCGCTAGGCCTGCGCAATGCGCCGAGATCGGGCAGCGGTCGCAGAGCGGCGCCTTCGGTCGGCAAACCGTCGCACCCAGGTCCATCAAGGCCTGCGCCCAGTCGCCGGGCCGCTGGTCGCGGACCAGGCCGGCCGCCAGCCGCTTCAGCTCGGGCTTGGCGTCGGGTAGCGGCGTCTCCACCGCGAACAGCCGCGACATCACCCGCTCGACATTGCCGTCGACGACGTTGGTGGGAAGATCGAAGGCGATCGCGCCCACCGCCGCCGCCGTATAGGGCCCGAGACCGGGCAGGGCGCGTAGGCCTTTCTCCGTGTCCGGGAAGACGCCGCCGTGGCGACCAGCCACCGCCCGGGCGCAGGCCAGAAGGTTGCGGGCGCGGGCGTAGTAGCCGAGCCCCGCCCAGGCGGCCATCACCTCGCCATCGGGCGCCGCGGCGAGATCCGAGACCGTCGGCCAGAGGGACAGGAACTTCAGGAAGTAGGGCGCGGCGTGCGGCACGGTGGTCTGCTGCAGCATCACCTCGGACAGCCAGACGCGATAGGGGTCGGCGCGCACACCTACGGCATGATCCGCGGGCCCAACGCGCCAGGGCAGGTCGCGGGCGTTGGCGTCATACCAGGCGAGAAGCTGGGCGCGTAGGGTGTCGTGCGTCACCGCACCCGCCTACCACCCGTCGCCCCGTCGCGGTAGGGTGGCCCGTGTCCCGCCGTCGACCCCTGCCGACCCTCGAGGAAGCCCGCCTGATCCTCGCGACCAAGCGGACGAGGCCGCAGCATCGCCCGCCGCCGCCGGCCGGCCGCGGGCTGGGCCGTTTCGTGAAGGAGCTGGACGCCAAGTACGGCCAGGGCGCGGGCGCGCTGACGGCCCGCTGGCGCGAGGTGGTGGGCGAGGAGATCGCGCGCCGGACCGAGCCGGTGAAGTTGGTGCGGGGCCGCAACGGGGCGCCTTCGTCGCTGGAGATCCGTGTGGCGGGGCCCGCCGCGGCGATCATCCAGCACAAGGCCCATGAGATCCTGGCGCGGGTGAACCTGTTCCTGGGCGCAGAGGCGGTTCAGAAGTTGCGCATCGTGCAGGGCCCGCCGCTGCAGCGGGTCGAGCCGCCGGCCCCGACGCGCCGCCGATCCATGCCGCTGGACGCGGCTCTGGAGGCCCAGCTAAGGGACGGTCTCGCCGAAGCCCCCGACGGCAAGCTCAAGGACGCGCTGCTGGCGCTGGGGCGCGGCGTTCTGAAACGCCATGGCCAAGGTTGACACACAACCGCCGCGGTCGCATCGGCATGTGCCCGCCGCCTCTCTCGGAGAGGGAGTCTCGCAGGGGGCGGGAATCGCGCTTTAATCCTTTGTTCAGAACCTCCGGAAGGTCCTCGATGTCGAATCTCAGCCGTCGCCTCCTGATGGTCGCCGCCGTTGCCGGCGCGGCCCTGACGCTGGCCAGCTGCAACCAGGGCGGCGGCGCCGGCGGCGCTTCGCCCGACGCCATGACCATGGGCAGGGCCGATGCGCCCGTGCACATGGAGGAATACGCCTCCACCACCTGCAGCCATTGCGGCCGCTTCGCCGTCGATGTCTTCCCGGCGTTCAAGGCCAAGTACATCGACACGGGCAAGGTGAAGTACACCTTCCATGAGTTCCTCACCCCTCCCGAAGCGATCGCCGCCGCCGGCTTCCTGACCGCCCGCTGCGCCGGCAAGGACAAGTACTTCAGCGTCATCGACGCCCTCTTCCACAGCCAGGAGGAGATGTTCCGCACGGGCGATGCGCGCGGCACGCTGCTGAAGGTGGCGCAGTCTGCTGGCATGACCGAGGCCCAGTTCAACGCCTGCGTTTCCGACGAGAAGGCCGCCACCGCCCTGAACGCCCGCGTCGAGAAGGCGATCAAGTCGGCCAACATCAGTTCCACGCCCACCTTCATCTTCAATGGCAAGAAGGTGAAAGAGGGCGAGATGACCATGGAAGAGCTCGACGCCGCCGTGGCCGCTGCGTCCAAGAAATGACCCGGCTGACCCGACGCGACGCGATTGCGGGCGCCGCCGCCGGCGCAGCGCTCGTCGTCGCGCCTGGGGCGGGGGCGGCTATCAAGGCTGCGCCCGGCGACATGAACCTGGGCAAGCCCACCGCGCCGGTGCACGTGGTCGAGTACCTCTCGCTCACCTGCCCGCATTGCGCGCACTTCCATGACGAGGTCTTCCCGGCGTTCAAGGCCAAGTACATCGACACGGGCCAAGTCTACTTCACGATCCGCGAACTGCTGACGGCTCCGGCCAATGTGGCGGCGGCCGGCTTCCTGATGGCGCGCTGCAACGGCGGGACGCGCTACTTCCAGGTCGTCGACCAGGTGTTCAAGAGCCAGTCGCGCTGGAAGCCCGGTGCGCCGATCAAGCCGATCTTCCTCGAGATCGCCCAGGCCAACGGCATCACCGAGCCGCAGTTCGAGGCCTGCCTCGTGGATGAGAAGGCCTCGGCCGCGCTGGAGGCCCGCCTCGAGTATGCCACCAAGGTCGACAAGGTCAGCGGCACGCCCGCGTTCTTCATCAACGGCGTGCCGATCTCCACCCCGGGAACACCGACCCTGCCCCAATTGGACGCCGCCATCGCCCAGGCGTTGAAAGCCGCTCCTGCGGGCAAGACGGGCGGGAGGCGCTAGCCGGCCGTGCACTTCCAGCGCCTCAGGCTCGCGGGCTTCAAGTCCTTCGTCGATCCGACCGAGTTCCGGATCGAACCTGGACTCACGGGCATCGTCGGGCCGAACGGCTGCGGGAAATCAAACCTGCTCGAGGCGCTGCGCTGGGTGATGGGCGCCAACTCCGCCAAGGCGATGCGCGCGGGCGGCATGGACGACGTGATCTTCGCCGGATCGGGCAACCGGCCTGGGCGCAACCACGCGGAGGTCTCGCTCACCATCGACAACGCCGACCGCCGCGCGCCGGCGGCATTCAACGACCACCCGGTGATCGAGGTGGTCCGGCGCATCGATCGCGGGGCCGGCTCGACCTACAAGATCAACGGCCGCGAGGTCCGCGCCCGCGACGTCCAGTTGCTGTTCGCCGACGCCTCGACCGGTTCGAACTCGCCGGCCCTGGTCCGCCAGGGCCAGATCTCCGAGCTGATCGCCGCCAAGCCGCAGAACCGCCGGTTGATCCTGGAAGAGGCGGCGGGCGTCTCGGGCCTGCACTCGCGTCGGCACGAGGCCGAACTGCGGCTACGCGCCGCCGAGACCAACCTCACCCGCCTGGACGACGTGGCCCAGGAGCTGGAAGCCAATCTCGGCCGGTTGAAGCGCGAGGCGCGCCAGGCTGAGCGCTACAGGAAGCTGTCGGCCGAGATCCGCGCGCTGCAGGGCGCGGTGCTGGTCGCCAAGTGGAACGAGGCGAAGGCCGCGGCCGAGCGCCTGCGCGCCGAGGCCAACGCCGCGATCCGGGCGGTCGAAGAGACGGCGCGCGCCGCCGCGGCGGCCACCACGCGGGCGGCCGAGGCCGAGGCGGCCTTGAAGCCGCTGCGCGAGGCCGAGACCGTCGCCGCCGCCATCCTGCACAAGCTCGCCATCGACAAGGACCGCCTCGACCGCGAGGAAGAGGCCTACGCCGCCGAACTCGCCCGGCTGACCGGCGACGTCGAGCGGATCGACGCCGACCGCGCCCGCGAGGCCCACATCACCGAGGACGCCGAGGTCGCCCTGAAGCGCCTGGCCGACGACCTCGAGGCGCTGCAGGGCCAGATCGCCGCGGCGCCCGAGCGGGGACCGGAACTGGAAGCCGCCGCCCGCGCCGCCGAGGCCGCCCGCGCCGCCGCCGACGCCGAGGTCGAGCGTCTGGCCGGCGAGCTGGCGGCGCAAGAAGCCCAGCGTCGCGCCGCACAGGCCCGGGTCGAAGAGGCCCAGACCCGCGTCGCCCGCACTCGCCGCGCGCTGGACCAGGCCAAGCACGAGCGCGAGGCCCTAGGCCCGGCGCTGAACCCGCAGGCCCACGCCGCCAGGGCCGCCCTGGACGAGGCCGAGGCCGCGCTGGCCGCCGCCCGTGCGGCGCTTGACGCCGCCGAAGACGAACGGACCAAGGCCACCGAGGCCGAGGTCGCTGCCCGTGAGATCGCGCGCAAACAGGAAGAGCAGCTGGGTCGCCTGACCGCCGAGGCGCGCGCGCTGGCCGGACTGGTGGCCCAGGCCAAGCGGGGCGGTTTCGCTCCGGCCCTGGATTCGGTCGCGCCCGACCGGGGCTACGAAGCCGCCCTGGCCGCCGCGTTTGGCGACGACCTGGACGCGTCGCTCGACCCGGCGGCGCCGGCGCACTGGGGCGGCCGGGAGGCGCCGGCGCCCAAGTGGCCGGATGGCGTGACCCCGCTGGGCGGGCTGGTGAAGGTTCCGGGCGCCCTGGCCGCGCGGCTGGCCTATGTCGGGCTGGTGGACCGCGCCGACGGCGACCGGCTTCAGACGCAGCTGACTCCCGGGGCTCGCCTGGTGTCCAAGGAGGGCGACCTGTGGCGCTGGGACGGTTTCACGGCGCGGGCCGAGGCGCCGAAGCCGGCCGCGATCCGGCTGGAACAGAAGACCCGCCTGGCCGAGGTTGAAACCGAGATCGAGGGCCTGGAGCCCAAGGCGAAGAGCGCCCGCGAGGCCGCCACCGCCGCGATGGCCCGCGTCCGCGCCGCCGACGAGACCCTGCGCGCCGCCCGGCGCGAGCCGCCGGCGCTGGAGCAGCGCGCGGCCCAGGCCCGCACCGCGCTGGAGCGGCTCGACCGCGAGGCCGCCCTCAAGGAGGCCCGCGCGGCGTCTCTGGACGACCTGATCGGTCGGTTCGAGACCGAGCTCGCCGAGCATGAGGGCCAGCTGGCGGCGGTGATGGCGGAGGCGGTTGGCGAGACCCAGGGCGGCGACCTGGCCGAACGCCTGTCCGCCGCGCGCGCCGCCGCCGGGCCCGCGCGCGAGGCCGCCGCCCAGGCGCGCTCGGCCTATGAAATGGAGATCCGTGAACGCGACGGCCGCGCCCGCCGGCTCGAGACCCTGGCCCGCGAGCACGAGGATTGGACGCGCCGCGCCGGCGCCGCGCTGAAGCGTGTGAGCCAACTGGACGACGCCCGAGCCAAGGCCCACGCCGCGCTGGCCGCCGCCCAGGACGCGCCGTCCACCCTGGAGACCCGCAAGGTCGCGCTGCTGGACGAGCTCGCCGCCGCCGAGGCCCGCCGCGCCAAGACCTCCGACGCCCTGGCCGCCGCCGAGCGCGAGCGGGCCGACGCCGACCGCGGCCTGCGCGCCACCGAGGCCGCGGCGTCCGAAGCCCGCGAGCTGCGGGCCAGTTTCGCAGCCCACTCCGAGGCGGCCGCCCAGCGTCTCCAGGAGGTCTCGGCCAACATCCGCGAGGCCGCCCGGGTCGAGCCCGAAGCGTTGGCGAAGCAGCTCGCCGACGAGGCCGTGGCGATTCCCGCCGACGCCGACGGCATGGAGGCCCACCTCTTCAACCTGGAGCGCCAGCGCGAGGGAATCGGCCCGGTGAATCTGCGCGCCGAGGAAGAGGCCGGGGAGCTGGCCGGACGCCTCGAAGCGATGAATGTCGAGCGCACCGACCTGTCCGGCGCCATCGCGCGCCTGCGCCAGGGTATCGACGAACTGAACCACGAGGGCCGCGAGCGGCTGACCGCCGCGTTCGGCGTCATCAACGAGCACTTCAAGACGCTGTTCGAGACCCTGTTCCAGGGCGGCCAGGCCGAACTGCGGCTGGTCGAATCGGACGATCCCCTCGAGGCCGGTCTCGAGATCTACGCGTGCCCGCCCGGCAAGCGCATGGCCACCATGAGCCTGATGAGCGGCGGCGAGCAGGCGCTGACCGCCTCGGCGCTGATCTTCGCGGTCTTCCTGGCCCAGCCGGCTCCCATCTGCGTGCTGGACGAAGTGGACGCCCCTCTCGACGACGCCAACGTCGACCGCTTCTGCAACATGGTTGACGAGATGTGCCGCCGCACCGAGACCCGCTTCATCGTCATCACCCACAACCCGGTGACCATGGCGCGGACCGACCGGCTGTTCGGCGTCACCATGGCCGAGCGCGGTGTCTCGCAACTTGTGTCGGTGGATCTGCGGCAAGCCGAGGCTATGGCGGCTCAATAGGTCGCGACGCCTCGCCGCTTTTGGCGGCATCTTATCGTAAGGTCAGTTTTATGAATTAAAACAATCGGATAGACCGTGCGTGCACAGCCTTGACGCTTGCACCCACCGCCTATAGGTTCCGCCGCGATCAAGCCGGGGCGGGCTAACGCTTCCCCGAAACCCGTATTGCACGTTGATGGCTCCTGATAACGACGCGCGCGAAGAGGCGATCAAGCGCCTCGATGAACGAGCGGCCGCTCTAGGGGCCCGGACCCAGCGTCCGACGACGTCGCATGCCGGTGAGCAGGCTGTAAGCCAAGCGTACCGCATCATTGCCGAATTGATCGGCGGTGTGCTGGTGGGGTTGGCTGCGGGGTTCATCGTGGATCGGGTGCTCAACACCACGCCGTGGGGGTTGATCGGGGGAGTCCTTCTTGGATTTGCCCTGTCGATCTGGATGGCGCGGAGAACGGCCAACCGCCTCATGGCGCTGGCGAAGCAGGGATCGGAACCGCTACCGTCGGTTCCGTTCGACGACGACGAGGAGCCTTAGGGCCGATGGCCGATCCGATCCATCAGTTCCAGATCGAAAAGCTCGTCGACTTCGGCGTCGTGAACCTTCCGCTGTTCGGGCGCTCCGAACTGGCGTTCACCAATTCGCATCTGGCCATGACCATCGCGTTCGCGGGCGTGGTGGGCTTTATGACGCTGGCCACCTCGCGCATGCAGGTCGTCCCGGGTCGCCTTCAGTCCGTGGGCGAGACCCTGTTCGGGATGATCGACAATCTGTCGGAATCCATCATCGGACACGAAGGTCGCAAGTTCTTCCCGTTCGTGTTTACCCTGTTCATGTTCATCCTGGCGATGAACGTGCTGGGCCTGATGCTCACCTTCACGGTGACGTCGCAGTTGGCGGTCACGGCGACCCTGGGCCTGATGACTATCGCTCTGGTGATCGGCATCGGCTTCCTTCGCCATGGCCTCGGCTTCTTCAAGCTCTTCGTGCCGTCAGGCGTACCGATCGTGCTGCTGCCGGTCATCGTGCTGATCGAGTTTGTCTCGTTCCTGCTGCGTCCGGTCACGTTGGCCCTTCGTCTCTTCGGCAACATGCTGGGCGGCCACGTCGCCCTGAAGGTCTTCGCCGGGTTTGTTGTCACGCTCGGCGCGCTTGCCGCCGGTGGTGGCCTGGGCTTCCTCGGCATCCCTGGCGCGGCGCTGGCGCTCAGCATGGTGGTCGCCCTGACGGCGCTGGAATGCCTGGTGGCGTTCCTGCAGGCTTTCGTCTTCGCGGTGCTGACCTGCATCTACCTCAACGACGTGGTCAACCTCGGCCACGGTCACTGATCCGCCCTTCAAACTCACTCTAGGACGAGAACACATCCATGGAACTCGATGCGGCTAAGCAAATCGGCGCCGGCCTTGCGACCCTCGGCATGATTGGCGCCGGTATCGGCGTCGGCAACATCTTCGGCAACTTCCTGTCGGGCGCTCTGCGCAACCCGTCGGCGGCGGCCAGCCAGATCGGCAACCTCTTCGTCGGCGCCGCGCTGGCCGAAGCGCTCGGCATTCTGGCGTTCGTGCTGGGCATCCTGCTGAAGTACGGCTGATCCACCGAGACGCCGGCGCGGGCCTCGCCCGCGCATACTTCTGACTTCGGAGCCCTCGAATGGCCGTAGAATCCGATTCCGCGACCCACGTGGTCGCTCCAGACGCCAATGCGGCCCACGCGGCCGGTGAGGCTCATGGGGCCGCCACCGGAGCGGAACACAGCGCGGGTCTGCCGCAGTTCCAGTTCGAACACTGGGCCGGGCAGATCGCGTACCTGTTGATCCTGTTCGTCGCGCTCTACGTGTTGATGTCCAAGGTCTTTGCGCCCCGCATGCGCCGCGTGCTGGACGAGCGGACCGCGACGATCCAGGGCGCCATCACCAGCGCCAAGGCCGTGCAGGCCGAGGCCGACGCCCAGGCCTCCGCCGCCAGGCGCGGCCTGGACGACGCCCGCGCCGAGGCCCGCCGTCTGGCGACCGAAGCCGTGGCGAAGGCCGCCGCCGAGACCGCCGCCCGCAAGGCCGAACTGGATTCCCAGTTGTCGGCCAAGCAGGCGGAGGCGGACGCCCGCATTCGGGCCGCTCGCGACGCTGCAATGGAACAGCTGACTACGGTCGCCACCGAGGCGGCCGAAGCCATGCTCGAGAAACTGACCGGCTTCCCCCCTCCGCGCGACATGATCGCCGGCGCGGTGAAGAGCCAGGGGTAAACGATGCCTGCGTTTTTTGAAGCCGAGCTTTGGAATCTGGCCAACCCGGAACTCTGGGTCGGCGTAGGCCTGGTCATCTTCCTCCTCATCCTGATGATGGCTGGCGCCTTCCGCATGGCCGCGGCGTCCCTCGATTCCAAGGCTGACAAGATCCGCGCCGACCTCGACGAGGCCGCGCGTATCCGTGCCGAGGCTGAAGCCCTGCTGGCCGACATCCAGCGTCAGAGCGCCGAGGCCGAGGCGCAGTCCAAGGCGGTCATGGAAGCCGCTGTGGATCAGGCGCGTCGCGTCGCGGAAGACGCCCGGGCCAAGCTTGAAGAAGAACTTGCGTTGCGCACGCGGCTGGCCGAGCGGCGGATTGAGGCCGCCGAGGCTGAGGCGGCGGCCCAGGTCCGCACCGCGGCTATCGACCTTGCCGCTCGCGCAACCGAACACGTGCTGGCCCAAAGGCTGGCCAGCGCCAAGTCGGATCCGCTGATCGACTCGGCGATCGCCCAACTCGCGGGGAAACTGCAATAGCCTGAAGAGAGTCCGGTTCAGACCGACGGTTCTGAACCGGGCGGGTCGACCTGTTTGATGTGCCACGTGGTTCCGGGGCGGACCCGGTGTCCCTTTCGTTCAGGCACGCTATCGAGATCGGGTCGTCGCGTACTCCTGCACCCGGAGATGGCGACCCAAAGGTCGGACGCGCGGCGTTGGGGAATGTCCGCGCGTCAGTGACCTGTCCACGGACCCCACAATCGCCTGATCATCCGCGGCGCTCGACCTGGGGAAGATGCGCCACTCCGGACTGTTCCCGGCCGTTGTGGGGTTCGTGGACGTTTCCCCGTTTGTGCCATGACCCATCCGCCGTCACGCCGCAGGGGACACCCTGCCTGATCCCGCGTGGCATTGTCCTGGCGCGCCCTTCTGGACGCGGCGGCGACGAACCACGCTGCCTCGCCAAGGAGCGAAGCCGGTGAGAATCAAGCAGGACCGGCGTGAACCGGGGTCCGTCGCGCGGATGGCTACCGGCGGCGGAACGAGCGGCGGACGTTCTTCACGAACCGGATGCGGCGCGGCAGCAGGATCCGCTCCACCCGCAGGGTCTGGTGATAGAAGATCGGCATGAACTCGGGGTCGCGGCGCAGCAGGCGGCGGATCGGCGACAGCATCCGGGGATGCGCCCGATGCAGCTTCACGAACTGGCGGCGCGCCTTGAACGAGTTGCGCAGGACGATCATCAGGCCGACCACGATCACGGGGATCCCACCGGGACCCGGCAGGGGCGCGATCAGGACGCCGGCGGCGATGATGGCGAACCCAAGCAGCACCATGCCCGTCCGCTTGATGCGGATGGCAACTTCGCGCGCGAAGTCGTCCGTGGCGCGGTAGACGCGCAAAGAGGGCATGGCGAAAGACACTTGGATAGTCCTGGGGGGCGTGCGGCAGAGCGGGGAGGTCCCGCCGTCACAAACCCCATATGCGTACGTAGCCGGGAATCGTAAAGACGCCGTGCCGTTAAATTTTGCTCACGCGCTGGTATTCGCCCGCTGATGGCAAAGGCGCCACACCTGCGCGGCCCATGCGCCACGCGATCGTCACACGGCCGTCGTCAAAGTACCGCGCTTTCGAAGCTTGGCCGTACGAGCCGGCGTCGGTTTCCTATTGATTCGCCGGGAATTCCGGGCGCCAGGTGAGCTTGGGCTTGCGGGCCGCCAGGGTCTCATCCAGCCGGCGCAGCGGGGCCAGGTGCGGCGCGTTCTTGAACCGCTCCACGTCGCCAAGCTTGGCCGTTGCGGCCAAAGACCGCAGCGCGTGGCAGAAGCGATCCAGCTCGCGCTTGGACTCGGTCTCGGTCGGCTCGATCAGCATCGCGCCATGCACGACCAGCGGGAAGTACATGGTCATCGGGTGGAAGCCCTCGTCGATCATCGCCTTGGCGAAGTCGAGCGTGGTGACCCCCGTACCGTCCAACCAGCTGTCGTCGAACAGGGCTTCGTGCATGCACGGACCGTCGGGGAAGGCCGGCGTCATGACGTCCGACAGGCTGGCCTTGATATAGTTGGCGTTCAGCACCGCGTCCTCGGCGACCTGGCGCAGGCCGTCCGCGCCGTGGCTGCGCATGTAGGCGTAGGCGCGGACGAACATGCCCATCTGGCCGTGGAAGGCGCTCATGCGGCCGAAGGCGCTGGCGGCCTCGTCCACGGCCTCCTCGACCAGGCGCAGGCCGTCGGGTCCGGAGACCACCCAGGGGGCCGGCGCGAAGGCCGCCAGGGCCTGCGACAGGACCACCGGCCCCGCACCCGGCCCGCCGCCGCCGTGGGGCGTGGAGAAGGTCTTGTGCAGGTTGATGTGCATCGCGTCGACGCCCAGGTCGCCCGGCCGCACGCGGCCGACGATGGCGTTGAAGTTGGCCCCGTCGCAGTAGAAATACGCGCCGGCGGCGTGGGTCAGGCGGCTGATGTCCAGGATGTCCCGCTCGAACAGGCCGCAGGTGTTGGGGTTCGTGACCATGATCGCGGCGACGTGGTCGCCGAGCTTGGCCTCGAGGTCGGCCAGGTCGACGCGGCCGTCGGGGGTCTGGGCGATTTCTGTTACGTTATAACCTACGAAGGCGGCGGTGGCGGGGTTGGTGCCGTGGGCCGAGGTGGGGACCAGGACGGTGCGGCGGTGGCCCTGGCCGGCGGCCTCGTGGGCGGCCTTGATGCAGAGCAGGCCGCAGAGCTCGCCGTGGGCGCCGGCCTTGGGCGACAGAGCGACGGCAGGCATGCCGGTCAGCGTCTTCAGCCAGTGCGAGAGGCGGTCCATCAGCTCGAGCGCGCCCTGCGTCGCGCCGACCGGCGCCAGCGGGTGGAGATCCGCAAAGCCGGCCAGGCGGGCGGCTTTTTCGTTGAGGCGCGGGTTGTGCTTCATGGTGCACGAGCCCAGCGGATAGAGCGCCAGGTCGATCGCGTGGTTCTTCTGGGAGAGGCGCACGTAGTGGCGCATCGTCTCGGGCTCGGAGAGGCCGGGGAGCTCGAGGCCCGCGCGGGTCAGGCCGGCTAGGTCCGAGGCGTCGGCTTCAGGCTCGGGCAGGTCGACGCCGGTCTTCGTCCAGCCGTCGAGTTCGAAGATCAGCGGCTCGTCCTGGAGCAGGCCCCGGCCGCCGGTCAGCGACTGGAAGCCCGCGCTCTCCGCGGAGCCTTCGGGGCGGGTGGGGCGGCCAACGTTCTGCATGGTCATGATCAGGCGGCCTTCAGCGCGGCCGCGAGCGCGGCGATGTCTTCGGAGGTGGTGGTTTCGGTCGCGGCCAGCAGCAGGACGTCGTCCAGGCCGGCGTGCGGATCGAGGCGCGAGTAGGGGACCCCGGCGACGATGCCCTGGCCCAGCAGGTCGTCGACCAGCGCGGCGGCCGAGCCCTTCACGCGGACGGCGATCTCGTTGAAGAACCGGGGCGTCAGCACCTCGATCCCCGCGCCCTCGACGGCGGCCTTCAGCTCGCGCGCCTTGGCGTGGTTGATCCGCGCCAGCTGCTGCAGCCCCACGCCGCCCATCAGGGTCATGTGGATCGTGAAGGCCAGGGCGCAGAGGCCCGAGTTGGTGCAGATGTTGGACGTCGCCTTCTCGCGGCGGATGTGCTGCTCGCGGGTGGACAGGGTCAGCACGTAGCCGCGGCGGCCGTCGGCGTCGACGGTCTCGCCGCAGAGGCGGCCGGGCATCTGGCGGACCAGCTTTTCCTTAGCTGCGAAGAGGCCGACGTACGGGCCGCCGTAGTTCAGGGCGTTGCCGATCGACTGGCCCTCGGCCACGGCGATGTCGGCGCCCATCTCGCCCGGCGAGCGCAGCAGGCCGAACGACACGGCCTCGGTCGTCACCACGATCAGCAGGGCGCCCTTGGCGTGGGCGGCCTCGGCGATCTTCGAGACGTCGGTGACGACGCCGAAGACGTTGGGGGTCTGGACGACGACGCAGGCGGTCTGGTCGTCGATGGCGTCGATGACGGCGGCCTCGGCGTCGATGGCCGCGGGCAGCCGCACGATCTCCATGCCCTCGGCATGCGCGATGGTCTGGGTGGTGGCGGCGTAGTGCGGGTGCAGCCCGCCCGACAGGATCGCCTTGCCGCGCCGGTTGACGCGCTTGGCCATCAGCACGGCTTCCGAGCAGGCGGTCGAGCCGTCGTACATGGAGGCGTTGGCCACATCCATGCCGGTGAGCGCGGCCACCTGGGTCTGGAACTCGAACAGCACCTGCAGCGTGCCCTGGGCGATTTCGGGCTGGTAGGGCGTGTAGCTGGTGAGGAACTCCGACCGCTGGATGATGTGGTCGACGGTGGCCGGCACGTGGTGCTTGTAGGCGCCCGCCCCGCAGAAGAACGGCCCGGCGCCGGCCGGCCGGTTCATCGCCGCCAGGGCGCTGAGCTCGCGCTCGACTTCGAGTTCGCCGGCATGCGGCTGCAGGTCGACGGGGCCGGCCAGCCGCGCGGCCTGCGGCACGTCGACGAACAGGCCGTCGATGTCGGGCGCGCCGATGACGGCCAGCATCTCGGCGCGGTCGGATGGGGTGAGGGGCAGGTATCGCATGGAGCTATCCGGCTAGGTCGAATGCGCCGTAGGCGCTGTAATTTGGAACCACGAAATACACGAAATACACAAAAGGGTCGGAGGCGTGCTGAGTGCTTTCGTGTATTTCGTGGTTCGATTTTCTTGCGCTGCGCGCGGCTTACTGTGTGGCCAGGAAGGCGTCGTAGGCGGCGCGGTCCATGAGGGCTTCGTATTCGGCGGGGTCGGAGAGCTTCACCTTGGCGAACCAGCCGGCGTCTTCGGCCGAGGCGTTGACGGTCTCGGGGGCCGCGGCCAGTTCGGGGTTGGCTTCGATGACTTCGCCCGAGATCGGGGCGTAGACATCCGAAGCCGCCTTGACGCTCTCGACCACGGCGAAGGCGTCGCCGGCCTTCACGGTCTTGCCCACCTCGGGGGTCTCGACGAACACCACGTCGCCCAGCTGCTCGGCGGCGTGGGCGGTGATGCCGACGGTGGCCACATCGCCCTGCAGGACGACCCACTCGTGATCTTTCGTGAAGCGCATTTGGGATTCTCCTAGAGAGTCTGGGGTGCGCCGCAGGCGCTGTCTTTTTTGACCACGAACCACACGAACGACACGAACGGGTCGTGCCCGCTGCAGCGTCGCGAACCCTGGCGCCACTGTTCGTGTGGTTCGTGTGGTTCGTGGTTCAATTTTGTCGGCGCTGACGCGCCAGGAGTGCTCATCGCCTAGACCTTGCGCACGTAGCGGTGGGGGACGAAGGGGGAGGCGACGACTTCGGCGGATTGGGGTTTGCCGCGGACGATGACTTTCAGCTTCGTGCCGACCGCCTTGAAGGCCGGGGGCACGAAGGCCAGCGCGATGCCGGCCTTGAGGCAGGGGGAGTGGCCGCCCGAGGTGACCACGCCGATGACGGTTCCGGCCTCGTCGGCCACTTCGGCGCCCTCGCGGGCCGGGGCGCCTTCCAGAACGCGCAGGCAGACTTTCGTGCGGGTGGTCCCCTCGGCCAGTTCCTTGACGATGCGCGCGGCGCCCGGGAAGTCGCGCTGTTCGCGGCGGTTCTTGTTGATGGCGAAGGTGAGCCCCGCCTCGACCGGGCTGACGGTCTCGTCCAGGTCGTGGCCGTAGAGCGGCAGGCCCGCCTCCAGGCGGAGTGAGTCGCGGGCGCCCAGGCCGATCGGCTTCACGCGGGGGTCTTCCAGCAGCAGGTTCCAGACGCGGACCGCCTCGGACGCGGGGACCGAGATCTCGTAGCCGTCCTCGCCGGTGTAGCCCGAGCGCGAGATGATGAGGTCGGTCCCGAAGCCCGGCATGGCGCGGATGTCCATGAACACCATGTCGGCGGCGGCGGGCACGTGGGCCTGGACGACGGCGGCGGCCTCGGGGCCCTGGATCGCCATCAGGGCGCGGTCTTCCAGGCGCACGATCTCGACCTGGCCGGCCAGCTCGTCGTCGATGACCTTGAAGTCGTTGTCCTTGCAGGCGCCGTTGACCACCACGAACAGGCCGTCGGTCACGCTGCCGTCGGGGGCGGTGGGGCGGCCGGCCATCAGGTCGTCTATGATGCCGCCCTTGGCGTTCAGCAGGACGGAGTACTTCTGCTTGCCGGGCTTCAGGCCGATGTAGTCGCCGGGGACCATTTCCTCGAAGGCCGACAGCGGCGAGACGCCCTTCAGGCGCGCCTGGCCCATGTGGCTGACGTCGAACAGCCCGGCGTGCTCGCGGGTCCACAGATGCTCGGCCATCACGCCCATCGGGTACTGGACGGGCATGGTGTAGCCGGCGAACGGGACCATGCGGGCGCCCAGCGCGATGTGGGCGTCGGTCAGGGGGGTGGTCTTCAGGGCGGTATCGGAAGTGGACAAGCGGGCGACCTCGGCTGACGATCCGGCGAGCGGCGGAACGGGTGTTCCGACGTCGCGCGCCCCCGCTGTCCTTTGGGCCTGAGAGATTTCGGACGCGCCGTTGGTTGGCGGCGTCCCCTGCTCCTTCGGCGCCCCGCTAGGCCGTGCGGCGTCGCGAGAACTTTCCAGCGTTCATCAGCCCGTCGCGGTCCTTTTGCCTGAGCGTTTCCGGGGCGGTTGCGCCTTCGGCTCCCTGCTTTGGCCGGTAGGCCGAGGCAGAGTCTCTCCCGCGAGAGTTGGAGGGGTTGTGCGGGAGGGGGTGTGGGGAGTCAACGGGGGAGGTGGGGGGTGGGGGGTGATTGCTCCCGGATGCTGGATAAGTCCTATCCTGGGGCCGAAGTCTGGGTCGGCAAGCGACCCCCATAGCGGACCTCCGACCGGCGCACCCCTATCTCCGTCATCCCGGACGCAGCGCTCGCTAGAGCGCGGAGATCCGGGACCCAGCCGCTCGGCGGCGCGGCTGCGCACTGACCTCTGCTGGGCCTCTCTCGTCCGGCCTGCAGCGTCGAGTGGCGGGGGAATGCGGTGACAGGAGCACAATTCCCCGTCCAGGCGCCCTTCCGAAGTCTGGTGACAGGTGCTCCTGTCACCGGTTTTCCCCGGTTTTCCTGCCCGATCCGGGCAGCCGGGCGCGTCAGGCGGCGCGACGCCCCTGGCTGCGGCCGTCAGGGAGACGGAACCGCGCCACCAGCCGGTCCAGGCCGTGGGCCTGGTCCTTCAGCGCCTCGGCGGCGGCGGAGGTCTCCTCCACCATGGCCGCGTTCTGCTGGGTCATCTGGTCCATCTGGCTGACCGCGGCGTTGACGGCCTCCAGGCCGCTGGCCTGTTCCCGCGCCGAGGCGGTGATCTCGGAGACCAGGCGATGCACGTCGGCGATGCGATCGAGGATGGCGGCCAGGGCCTCGCCCGTGCGTCCCACATGCTGGACGCCCGCCCCGACCTCGGAGCCCGATGTGGCGATCAGGGTCTTGATCTGCCTGGCGGCCTCCGCGGAGCGCTGGGCGAGGCCCCGCACTTCCGAGGCGACCACGGCGAAGCCCTTGCCCGCCTCGCCCGCACGGGCGGCTTCGACGCCGGCGTTGAGCGCGAGCAGGTTGGTCTGGAAGGCGATCTCGTCGATCACGCCGATGATCTGGTTGATCTGGGCGGACGAGGCCTCGATCCGGGCCATGGCCGCCACCGCGGCCTCGACCACGGACTTCGAGTCTTCGGCGACCGCGCGGGCGTCCGCGGCTACGGCGCCGGCCTTGCCCGCGCCCTCCGAGGCGTGCCGCACGGTGGCGGTGATCTGGTCGAGGGCCGCGGCCGTCTCTTCCAGGCGGCCAGCCTGGCTTTCCGTGCGGCGGGACAGTTCGTTGGCGGCGCCGCTGATGTCGGCGGCGCTGTGGCGCAGGCGCCCGGCGGCCTCAACCATCTCGCCCAGGGTCTCGGTCAGGGTGTCGGTGGCCAGGTTGAAGTCCTGGCGCAAGGGCTCGTATTCGCTGGGGAACGGCGTATGCGCCCGCAAGGTGAGATCGCCCGCGGCCAGGCCCGCCAGGCCTTCGCCCAGGGTGCGGACCACCCGCTCCTGCTCCTCGCCGCTGGTGCGCAGGGCCTCGGCCCGCGCCCGCTCGGCCTCGGCCTCGGCGTCAGCCTGGGCGCGCTCGGCCTGCAGGCGGGCGTTGGCGGCCAGCTGGTGACGGAAGCCTTCCAAGGCCTCGGCGATCTCGCTGACCTCGTCCCCGGCGCCGCCACCAGGGACCGGCTCGTCAAAGCGGCCTTCGCCCAGGTCCCGCACAGCGGCCACCAGACGGGCCAAGGGTCGACGGATGACCCGCGTGGAGGTGAAGGCCAGAGCTCCCAGCACCGCAGCCAGCAGGACCAGGCCGCCAACGAACAGGGCCAGGGCCAGGCGACGGGCCGGCGCGGCCACGGCGCCGTGCGAGACATCGGCCACCAGGACCCAGCTCGCGCCATCGGCGTTCAGGCGCACCGGCAGCACAAACCGCTCGGCCGCGCCGCCGTCCATCTTCACGCCCCGGATCCGCCCAGGCTGGCCCTTCTCCAGGGCCGCCTTGATCACGTCCATGCCGGGGTCGGCATAGGTCTTCATGCGCAGCTTGGCGTCGGGGTGCGACAGCCAGACGCCGGACGGCGAGACCAGCATGACCCTGCCCTTGCCTAGGGGATGAATGGCGTCGAGGCGCGCGGCCAGCTCGTTGAGCCCGATGTCCAGGCCAGCGACGCCGATCGTCCGCCCGCCGGCCAGGATCGGATAGGTCACGGAGGTCATGAGCACGGGCTTGCCGTCGATGTCGTCCGTGTAGGGCTCGAGCACGGCGCCGCGCCCGCTGCGGAACGAGGTCACATAGTAGGGCTCCTGCACATCGCTGTCAGAGCCGCTCTGGAAGGTCAGGCCGGACTTGCCGCGCACCCAATAGGCGTCAAAGCGGCCGGTCTCGGTGCCGGCCAGATCGTCGCGGCCTGCGGCCTCGGCGTCAGAGCCCAAGGTCTCGCGCGGTTCCAGGATGGTCCAAGCGCCCAGGACCACCGGCTCGGCGGTGGCGGCGGGCTTCAGCAGCTCCAGCAGGGCAGGCCGGCTGTGGGCGCCGGCCGCCTTCGCCGCCGCCATCGACCCGGCCAGGGCGCGGGTGGAAGCGTCCACGGCGGCGAGTTCGCCGCTGATCTCGCGAGCCGCCTCCTGGGCGATCGCCTGGGCGTAGAGCTCCGACAGGCGGGTCATCTCCCGCCCGGTGCTCCAGGTCAGCACGGCGGCGCCGGCCAGCACCAGAAGGCTGATGGACAGCCCGGCTGCGAGCATGAGCTTGCCCGCCACCTTCAATCGACGCGACATGACTATCGACACGCTGCTAGGTCCCCCTGGACCGCATCTGAAAGTCGAATGCTGAAAAAATACTCAATGAATGTTCGCCGAACGCGAGCACGCGCCGTTCGCGCCGCCTACCAAGCCAACAATCCCGGCGAACCCGTGAGCAAGCCTGTGCACGCTGATCCGCTGGGGCCGCACCGAATCGCCGCTGCTGTAGCCAAGGCTCAGGCCAAGGCTGACCAGCCCGCCGCACGCTCACTCTACGACACGACATTCAACGACTGATCCGAGCCCCCGCAACTGCGCACCAGCGCGACGCGGCCCCAATCTCACAAGGACCCCACATGACTAAGGCCACGGGAATACGGTGACAGGCGGGAATACGGTGACAGGAGCACCATTCCCGTTCTGGCGATGGCGCCACGGTTTCAGCGAGGCTGCTCGTACTTGCCTGCGTCAGTGAAGTACCCGCAGTTCATCATTCCGAAGGCTTGCCAAATTTGAATACGAGGGTTCAGGGGACAAGGGTTCAGGCGACTAGAGGGTTCAGGGGACACGATACCTATCCCCGATGCCCGGCGCGGCGGCCCTTCCGAGCCCGAAGTCCATGGCGGCCAGTTTGCCTTGGGGCCGAGCCGTATCCGCCGACACGGCCCGCAGGGCCGCCGCGGGGCGCGCGCGCGGCGCGCGCGCCTTGACACGGCTCAGCCCCAAGGCTCGCATTCGACCATAGATTTAAGGGCGGGTGGCATCCCTGGGGGGTGCCGTCGCCGGCGACGTGTCGGAGTCAAATCGCCTCGCGCGGCGGATGCGGCCCAGCGGGTCGAGGACCTTGGCGCGCTGGCCGGGCGTGCCGACGTAGCTGGCGCGGGACGTGCGGCCCCGGCGGTCGGTGACCGTCACGACAAAGCCCCGCAACGTGCTCTTGCCCGCGTATCGGGCGGTCAACTGCTGGAAGTCGGAGACGTGGGCGCCCTGGCGCTCACAGAGATCGGGCAGCGCTTCGGCGTAGAGCCGGATGGCCTGGGCCAGGTACGCCGAGGGCTTCGCGCCGGTCGCGGCTCCCGTGAGGAAGTCGACCTCGATGTAGCCGTTCGGGCTTGCGGCGGCCTCGCCGAACACGTCCATCTCGTACATGCCGATCATCATGCCGATCCCGCTGGCCAGGGAGTCGGCGATGTTATGGGCGATGGAGGCGAGGACGGCGTGCTTCACGGCGGTGAGGCTAGCGCGGCCTTGGCGGGGGCTCAATTCTGGGCGTGAGGTTCGCCCCCTCCATCACCCGCTCTTCGGCCTGCGGCGCGATGGTCTGATGGTTGGCATATGCTGCGGCCTATGCTATTCATCCGCGATGACGATCCATCGCCACGTTCGACTGTTCCGGAACGGCCGCAACCAGGCGGTTCGGATTCCGCGGGAGTTCGAGCTGCAGGGCGACGAGGCGATCATGCATCGGGACGGCGACCGGCTGATCATCGAGCCGGCGCCGAGGCGGTCGTTGCTGGCCGTGCTGGCGGAGCTGTCCCCCATCGACGAGGACTTCGGCGAGATCGACGATCCGGCGCCGGCGCCGGTCGATCTCTGATGCGGCATCTGCTGGACACCAACATCCTCTCCGACCTCGTGCGCAACCCGCAGGGTGGGATCGCCCAGCGCATCGCCGAACTGGGCGAAGATGCGGTCAGCACCAGCGTGATCGTGGCGGCGGAACTGCGGTACGGCGCCGCGAAGAAGGGTTCGGAGCGATTGACGGCGCAGGTCGAGCGCGTGCTGGGGGCGCTGGAGATCCTGCCGTTCGAGGAGCCGGCCGACCGCGCCTATGGCGATCTGCGCGTGGAACTCGAGGCCGCGGGGGCGCCGATCGGCGGCAACGATATGCTGATCGCCGCCCAGGCCAGGGCCGGCGGCTTCGTCGTGGTGACCGACAACGAGCGGGAGTTCACGAGGGTCGCTGGGTTGAAGGTCGTGAACTGGCTTCGGTAGGGGCGGCAGGCTGAGGGGCGGGATTGATCCCCGTCAAGGCCCTCGCCGCGGGCCTGTCGGACGCTGGGGTTCGAACCCTGGACGCGAGCACGCCGCTGACCCCCGCATCTCGCACGATCGCACGGATCGCTGGGCCGTCGGCTGTCGTGCTGGCGGCGACGGAGGCGTTCAACATGCCGATCTTCGCCGCGCAGACGGCGCCGGTGGTCTATCTGAACGGGACGCTGCTGTTCGTGGCGGGCGTGGCCATCGTGCAGGCGCACAACCGGTGGCGGTGGGGCTGGCCGTTGCTGGTGACGCTGAGCGGGTGGGGGATCCTGGCGGTGGGGCTGGTGCGGATGATCGCGCCGGGCGCGCCGCAGGCTGTTGAGGGGCCGGTTACGGACGCGGTGTTTGTCGGGCTGTTGGCGCTGGGGGCGGGGCTTTCGGTGCTGGGGTATCGGCGGGGTGGGGGCGTGTGAGGGGGCTCGTCCTGCTGGCGCGGCGCCTGGTCGTGACTTCCCCACCCTGGCGGCTCGCGCCGCCTGTCCCTCCCCACGAGGGGGAGGGAGGGGCGGTGCAACCTCTGCCGGTGGGTGGCGTTCTGCGGTCGGAGGCTCGACACATGACCGCAATCACGAACGCCGCCCGCGCTGTCGGGCTCCTGTCGCTGGTGCTCTTCGACATCGTGCGGCCCAGCCGGCCGGAGTATCGGCTGCCGGCGCGTTGGTTGGGGTGAGGGCTGGGGCGCGGGAGGCTCGGCCTGTTGGCGCGGCGCCTGGTCGTGACTTCCCCACCCTGACCGCTGCGCGGTCTGTCCCTCCCCATAAAGGGGAGGGAAGGCTCAGTCGGCGTTGTCGTCGGCGGGGCGGGCGAAGCAGGACTGGCCGGCGCGGGTGAGGGCGGCGCAGGCGCGGGCGGCTTCGCCGGCGGTCTGGAAGCCGGCGAGCAGGGCGGTGTAGTGCGGCTGGTCGCCCTCGACCTGGGTGGTCCGGGTGACGGCGGTGAGACGGCGGCCGGCGGGGTCGAGCGCCTTACGGGCGGCCTTGGCCGCGCGCTGGGCGCCGTCTTCCGAGGGGCCCTGGGCCAGCTGGACGACGAAGCCTGACGTGGGGATGGCGGCGGCGGCGGGAACGGTGGGCTCGGCGCCCGGCTGCCACGGGAAGCAGTCGTGGCCGGCCTTGCGCAGGGTGTTGCAGGCGCTCTGGGCGGCGGCGAGGTCGGGGAAGCCGGCGAGGCGGCTGGTGTAGCGCGGGCCGGCGGGCATGGCGGTGACTTCGGTGGTGTCGGCGAGGCCCTGGGCCAGGGGACCCAGGGTCTTGCGGGCGGCCACGAGGGCGCGCTGGGCGCCCTCCTGCGACGAGCCGCGGGCCAGCTGGAGGGCATAGCCGCGGGCCGGGAGGACGGGCGGCGGCAGCTGGGCCAGGGCGAGCGCGGCGCGCTGGCCGGTGTTTCGCAGGGCCCAGACGAAGGTGGAATCGCAGGCGGCGGCGAGCAGGCGGGCGGCGGGCTGATCGGGGGCGGGCTTGGTCCAGTCGGCGCCGGTGCGCTCGGAGGTGGGGGCGCCCTTGCGGTTGCGGCCGGGATAGGTGGCGGCGCGGATCTCGCGCAGGCGGCCGGCGGCGCAGTCGAACAGGATGTGGGCGTCCCAGGACTGGAAGCCGCGCGACGCGCCCCAGTCGGCGGCCAGCGGCTCGGCGCGGACCAGGGCGATCACCTCGCCGGCGGGGGTGCGGGCGCCCAGGGGCTCCAGGCTGTAGACGTGCTCGGGGCCGGGGATGACCACCTGGGCGGCCGGGATGTCGGTGTTGGCGGCGAGCCAGGCGGGAAGGTCGGCGGGCGCGGCCAGGGCTGGGGCGGCGGCCAGGACGAACGCGAGGGCCACGGCTCCGATACGGGGGGCTGGCTTGACCATGGGGCGAGGGTAGCGGTGTCGTGCTTAATCCCGCCCTAACCCTGGCCCGCCACGGCCCAGCTTTCGCCGCACGGATCAGGGATCAGGGGCGGGCAGGGGAGAAGCGATGATGCGGAACGTTAGGGCGATCGTCGCCGCGGCGGCGCTGGTGTGGGCGGCGGGCCCGGCCAGCGCGCAGCGGCTGGAGGATCCGGAAGCCAACATCGTGGCCGAGCTGGTGGTGCAGGCCAAGGAGCCGGGGCCGGCCTGGTGGAAGGTCTCGGACGCGGACTCCACCGTCTACATCCTGGGCATCGGCGAGGACCGGCTGCCGCCGGGCGTGACCTGGGACCGGCGGTTCGTCGACCGGCGGCTGAAGGGCGCGAACAGCCTGATCGTGGGCACACGGGTGGGGCTGCGCGGCGGGTTCGGGGATATCCCGGCGCTGCTGCGGCTGCGCAAGCAGATGCGCTCGAAGACGCCGCTGGAGGCGACCCTGCCCGAGCCGCTGCGGGCCCGCTTCGTGGCCCAGCGCACGCGGATCGGCCAGCCGGCCAGCAAGTACGCGAACTGGAAGCCGTTCCTGGCCGGGCTGCAGCTGTTGGGCGACGCCCAGGAGGGCCAGAAGGGCGCGACGGTGGTGGACACGGTGATCAAGACCGCCAAGCGCGAGAAGGCCAAGGTGGTCCAGCCGGCCAACTACAAGGCCGTGCCGGTGCTGCAGCAGGCGATGGCGACGCTGACCCCGCAGATGCACGAGCAGTGCCTGGACCTGGCGCTGCGCGACGCCGAGGCGCCGGCGGGCCGGTCGCGGGCGGCGGCGCAGGCCTGGGCGCGGGGCGACGTGGCAGGCGCCCTGACCGAGCCGCGCAGCTTCGAGAAGTGCCTGCTGCTGCTGGGCGGCGGCCCCGACCTTTGGCGGCGCGTGGTGAAGGACAACGCCACCGCCATCGCGACGGCGCTGCAGAAGCCCGGCCACTCGGTGGCCATCGTCAGCCTGCGCCCGCTGCTGGCCGAGGGCGGCGTGATCCAGCAGCTGGAGGCGCGGGGGCTCGAGGTGGAGGGCGGCGGCCGGTGAGCGCCGATGAACCCCTGCTCGAGCTCACGTTCGAGGCCGAGGTGATCCACTGGCGGGGGCCGTCGCCGTACTTCTTCGCGCCGTTGACAGTAGACGCTGCAGCCGAGGTCCGGGCGCTGTCGCGGGCGGTGAGCTATGGCTGGGGCGTGATCCCGGTGGAGGCCGAGGTGGGGGGCGTGGCCTTCACGACCTCGCTGTTCCCCAGGGACGACGGCTATCTGCTGCCGCTGAAGGATGCGGTGCGGAAGAAAGCGAACGTGACGGCGGGCGATACGATCCGGGTGGCGATGACGCTGCGCGCGCCGCGAGTCCGCTAGATCAGCATCGCGTCCTGCGAGGACTCGTCGGGCGGCGCCGTGGGCTGAGGCTCGCTTTCGGACGGCGCGCGGAATCGCCCGCGCAGCAGGCGGGTGATGCGACGCGACAGCTGCTGCTCGGTGTAGGGCTTGGTGAGATAGTCCCACGCGCCCAGGACCACGGCGCGGCGCACGTCGCGCTCGGCGTGGCGGGCCGTGAGCACCAGGATCGGCAGGCCGTTGAGGGTAGGCATGCCCTGGATCACCTTCAGCACCTCGAAGCCGTCCATTCCAGGCAGGCTCAGGTCGAGGATGAGAGCGTGGATCAGGAAGTTCGACAGGCGAGTGATCGCCTCGGGCCCATCGCGGGCCGTAATCACCCCGTGGCCCGCCGCCTTCAGCTGGTCGCGGACCAGCTCGCGCATGCTGGGGTCGTCCTCGACGACGAGGATGGTCTTGCCGGACATGTGCTGGAGATTGCTGATTCCCGCGCGGTGGTCGTGGCCGCGCCTACCTGAATTGAGCGCGACGCCAGGTTGAGCGACCTAGCGGCCCACCAGGGCCACGGCCCGCTTGGCGGCGGCGTCGTAGTAGAACAGGGCCTGCTCGGCGAACTGCTTCTCGTCGCCCGCCTTCGTGACTCGCAGGTAGGTGGCGTAGTGGCCGTAGGCGTTGCGGCAATGGCTGTCGCGGTCGTTGATCGCGGGGCTGTAGCGGAAGGTCGTGTAGTTCTCGAGCGTGTAGCCGGCGCAGGCGGCCTTTGGGGTCAGCCAGTCGAGGCGGCCGTGCTCGCGCATCAGCCGTTCGGCGACGTTCTTGTCGGGGTCGTTGGAGACGGGCGCCGGCGCGTCGAGCTTGCCGTAGACGCCGTCGCGGACCTGCTTTTCCAGGTCGTCGGCCGACTTCACCATGCTGGCGTAGGCGTCGGGCGGGAGGGTGGCCTTCAGCTTCTCGGCGTTGGCGCGCATCGCCCGGGCCGAGTCCAGCATCTGCTGGGCGGCGCTCTGGGCAAGGGCGGCCGTGGGGGCGGCGGCAAGAGCGGCGATGAGGGCGAGGTGCAGGGCGCGCATCGTAGGGGTCGGCTCCGGGCAGGGTCGTGAACCGACATGTACGGGATGAAGCCGGATTCGGACGAGGCCGCGTGGCGCGGGAGAACCACGAAATACACGAAACGGCGGGCCGCCTCGGGACGCCGCGGAGCGGCGCGCACCCTTCTGAGAACCACGGAAAACACGGAAGGGCACGGAAACGCGGCTTCACCTTCCGTGCTTTCCGTGGCCTTCCGTGGTTCC
Organism: Phenylobacterium sp.; assembly: GCF_965284355.1. Taxonomy (NCBI): domain Bacteria; kingdom Pseudomonadati; phylum Pseudomonadota; class Alphaproteobacteria; order Caulobacterales; family Caulobacteraceae; genus Phenylobacterium; species Phenylobacterium sp. The sequence continues at coordinate 3,513,019 of NZ_OZ260078.1, forward strand.
CTACCGACTGCAGACCGGTCGCCCGCTGCGCGGGCCGGGGTACGCTTTCGGGGTTCAAAGAAGACCACCCAGGGAGGACGGCATGGCGGGGTTCACACGGCGCGGTGTGATCGGTGCGGGCGCGGCGGCCATCGCGGCGCCCGCCATTCCGGGCGTGGCCTGGGCGCAGACGCGGAAGCTGTCGGCCAACGACCGGGTGAACATCGCGGTGATCGGGGCGGGCGGGCAGGGCGCGTCCAACATGGCGCAGCTGACGGGCGAGAACATCGTGGCCGCCTGCGACGTCGACTTCGACCGGGTGAACCGGCAGATGCTGGACAAGCATTTCCGGCCCAACCCCTTGAGGGTTCCGCTGCAGGCCGCCTACGACAAGGCGACCCGGTACTCGGACTACCGCCGGATGTTCGACGCCCAGAAGGACATCGACGCGGTGGTGATCGCCACGCCCGACCACCACCACGCGGTGGCGGCGCGGATGGCGATGGAGCGTGGCCTGCACGTCTATGTGCAGAAGCCCCTGACCTACACGGTCGAGGAGGGGCGCAAGCTTCTGGCGCTCAGCAAGGCCAATCCCGGACTGGTGACCCAGATGGGCAACCAGGGCCACTCGGGCGACGATGGCCGGCGGGTGGTCGAGCTGATCCGCGGCAGGGTGATCGGCAAGGTCTCGGAGGTCCATGTGTGGACCAACCGGCCCGTGTGGCCACAGGGCGTGCCGCGGCCGGCGGCGATGGCGGTTCCGGACGGGATGGACTGGGGCAGCTGGCTGGGGCCGGCGAACGTGGACTGGGGCTATCACCCGGACTACGCCCACTTCAACTGGCGCGGCTGGATCCCGTTCGGGTGCGGGGCGCTGGGTGACATGGGCGCTCACCTGATCGACTTCCCGTTCTGGGCGCTGGAGCCCGGCCTGCCGACGCGGGTGGAGACGCGCAACTCCAAGTGGGCCGGCAACGCGAGTCTCTGGGACGTGAAGCGGCCGGCCGAACTCACCAGCTTCCCGCTGGCCTGCATCACCCACTACGAGTTCGGGAAGGCGCCCAAGCACGTGACGGGGGGCGGGCCGCTCCGGATGACCTGGTACGACGGCGGGCTCTTGCCGCCGACGCCGGAGGGCTTCCCCGCCAATGTGCCGATCAGCGGCGACGGCGGGGTGCTGTTCATCGGGACCAGGGGCATGCTGCTGCACGAGACCTACGGCGAGAAGCCGGTGCTGATCGGCGAGGGCCTGGAGGAGAAGGCCAAGAAGATCCCCACGTCGCTGCCGCGCATCAAAGGCGGCCTGCGCGGCCACGAGCAGAACTGGGTGCGCGCGATCCGCGGCGAGGAGGCCGTCTCGTGCCCGTTCGACTACGCCGTGCCGCTGAACGAGACGATGATCCTGGGCATCGTGGCGCTGAAGGCCGGAACGCCGATCGAGTACGACGGCGTGGCGGGGCGTGTGACCAACAACGCGGACGCCAACCAGTACCTGGGGCGGACGTATCGGAAGGGGTGGGAGCTGTAGGGGCGAGGCGGGGCGGGGAGGGCGTGTGTTCCTGGAGGACGGGGGCCGATGTCCGCTTCCGGCGGTGACGGTGGTGACCGCAGCCGCCCAACGCCGTCATCCCGGGCGGAGCGCTCGTGAGAGCGTGGAGACCCGGGACCCAGCCGCACCGTCGGCGACACCGGAACCCGTCGCCGGAAAGATCGCGCCAATCTGGGTTCTGGGCCTCGACCAGTTCCAGCTTCCAGGCTCTCCGCCAGCGCTTGATCTGCTCTCCCGCCGGATCGCCTCGAGCCTGACGGCATGGACCTCGCACCAGATGAGGGTCTTGCAGCCGTAGGTCTTGGAGAAGCCTTCGAAGGTCCCGTGCTTGTGCTGTCGGACGCGGGCGACAAGGGCGCCGGTCACGCCGGTGTAGAGCGTTCCGTTCCGGCGTTCGCCAGGATGTAGACGGCGATGAAGGGGGGCTGGCCGACCAGAAGCGGGGCATTTGCGTCTGCTGGGTCCCGGGTCTCCGCGCTCTTGCGAGCGCTGCGCCCGGGATGACGGAGGGGGAGTGGGGGACGACTGGAAGAAGGCGCCCTACATATGCAGCGCCGCCGGTCACCTGGGGAAGCACGCGACAGGCCTGATGACCAAGATGCGATCGAAGTCGGATCTGCCGGCCAAGACCTGCGTCGCCTGCGGGCGGCCGTTCACCTGGCGCAAGAAGTGGGCGCGAGACTGGGCGAACGTGAAGTACTGCTCTGACCGTTGTCGGAGCGCCGGGGCGGCGCCTTCGACGCCGCGTGAGGGATAAGGGTCGGAGCGGCCGGGGCCCGGGTCTCCGCGCTCTTGCGAGCGCTGCGCCCGGGATGACGGAGGGTCAGGCCTCGCGGGCCAGGGCCGCGACCGGGATGTCGACGACGGGCAGGCGTTCGAACTCGGGCCTGGCAAACAGATAGCCCTGGATGTAGCGCACGCCGAGTGCGCGCAGAGCTTCGAGTTCGCCTTCGGTCTCGATCCCTTCCGCGATGACTGTGACGCCCAGGGCGGCGCACATCTTGACCACGGCATCGATAATGATCTGGCGCGGCAGGCTGCGGTCCAGGTTCCGCACGAGTTCCATGTCCAGCTTGATGATGTCGGGCTGAAACTGCGCCAACAGACCGAGCCCGGCGTGGCCGGCTCCGAAATCGTCCAGCGCGGTGCCGAACCCCATTCGCCGGTAGCTGTCGACGATCTTCGCGACATGGGCCGGATTGGCCATTTCCTCGTTCTCGGTGAACTCGAAGATCAGCCGATCCGTCGGGAAGTCGATCGCCGCCGCGGTCTTCAGGGTCAGCTGGATACAGGCCCTCGGCTCGTAGACCGCGTTGGGCAGGAAGTTGATCGACAGCTTCGCCGGGGTCTGCAGCAGACCCGCGGCGGCGGCGGTCCGGATGGCTTTGACCCGGCATTGCTGATCGAACGCATACCGGTTGGCCGATGTCACCTGCCCGAGCACGCTGGCGGCCGACTGGCCCTGCGGTCCGCGTACGAGCGCTTCATAGGCGAAGGGCTTGGACGTGGTGAGGTCCATGATCGGCTGGAACGCCATCGAGAACGTGAAGTCCAGGTCTTTGCCGTCCCGACACCCTTCGCAGGCAGAACGAGGATCGGTCATCTTAAGCCTCGAGGTTCAACTGGTGGTCCGCGAGGTTAGTCTGCAGCCGTGAAAGACCCATTAGCGATGTTGCTGAGCCGCCTCGGCCTGGCCGGCGCGGCCCTGCGACATTCTCGCGCGGGAGGCGCTGTGTTTGGATGCGAGGGGACACGATACCTATCCCCCTTGCACAGCGCCTGAACCGCCGATCACCTCGGATGCCTGATGGCCAAGATGCGATCCAAGTCAGACCTCCCGACCAAGCTCTGCGTCGCCTGCGGTCGGCCGTTCACCTGGCGCAAGACGTGGGCGCGGGACTGGGACAACGTGAAGTACTGTTCGGATCGCTGTCGCACCGTCGGGGCGCCGCCTCCAACGCCGCGCCCGGGATGACGGAGAAGGTGAAGTTCGGCAGACCGTGGCGAGATGGACGCTTGCCGGCGCGCGCGGGGGAGCCATGACGGACGAGACTCGGCGAGACTCCCTGATCACGGCGGGCGCGATCGGACTGATCGCTTACGTCCTGGCCGACGTGACCCATCACATGTTCGGGCACGGGGCGGCCTGCCTGGCGCTGGGCGGGCAGCTCCAGTCGGTGAGCTCGATCCGTGTCGTCTGTTCGGTCACCGGGGCGCCGGTCGATCTGGCCGGGCCGGCGGCCAACCTGGTCATCGGCGTCGGGGCGTGGCTCTGGGCTCTCGCGGCGCGCCGCCCGCGCCTCCGGCTGTTCCTGCTGCTCTGCGCGGCCTTCAATCTGCTGTGGCTCGAGGGGCAGCTCGTCTTCAGCGCGGCCGCGCGCCAGGACGATTGGGACCAGTTGATCCTGGCGCTGACGCCGCGGGAGACATGGCGCTGGGTGCTCACCGCCATCGGCGCCGCGGCCTATGTTGGGACGGTTCACGCGCTGGCGATGTCGCTGCGCGGCTTCGCGGCGCCAGACCCGGCCCGCTTGAAGCGCCTGATGCTGGTGGCCTACGCGGCGGGCGGCGTCGCGGCGCTGGCCACGGGTCTTCGCGATCCCGGCGGCCTGCAAGCCGTCCTTCGTCAGGCAGGCCCGCAAGCCTTGCTCCTGCCCCTGGGCCTCCTGTTCATACGGGCTCGGGCGACGGGGCCGGCGGCGGACGCCATACTCTTCAGCGCGGGATGGCTGTCGGCCGCCGCTCTGGCGCTGGCGGCCTCAGTGGTCTGGCTGGGGCCGGTCTGAGCTGAGATCATCGGATCCCGAGGCCCTTCACGGCTCGCAATCCGGCCACCGCAGATGTTCTGACCTTCCCCGCGCACCCCGGACTCCACGGCCCGGCGCAAACCGGCTACGCAAGGCGCATGCTTCGCGTGTTCCTGTTCTCCGTCCTGGCCGCCGTTGTGGTGGTGATCGTGGCCTATGGCACCGTGGCGGTGGCCGCGGAGGTCATCAGCCGGACGTACAAGCCGCGGGGCGAGTATGTGGACATCGGCGGGCGGAAGCTGCGGCTGGTCTGCGAGGGGCCGCAAGGCGCGCGGCCGGTGATCTGGCTGGAGGCCGGGGCGTTCAGCGGGGCGGCGGACTTCGCGGCGATCCAGCAGAAGCTGACGGCCAAGGGGCATCGCAGCTGCGCCTACGACCGGGCGGGCATGGGCTATTCCGACAAGGGGCCGAAGCCGCGGGACGGCGATGCGATCGTGGGCGACCTGAAGGCGCTGATGGCGGCGTCGGGCGAGCCCGGGCCGTACGTGCTGGTGGGCCACTCGATGGCGGGGCTGTACCTGCGCCAGTTCGCGGCGCAGAACCCGGACCAGGTGGTGGGGCTGGTGCTGCTGGACGCGGTGACGCCCGAGATGATCCAGCAGCGGCAGGCCGGCCAGTTCGCCAAGCGCATGCGCGACATCTCGCACCTGGGGGCCATCGCCGGCACCATCGGCCTGACCAAGCCCTTCTACTGGTGGGGCGACCGCATCGGCCTGCCGCCGCAGGGCAAGGCCGAGAAGCGCAGGGGCGTGATCTCGGGCCGCCAGAGCCGGGCGGCCTATGTGGAGGTGCAGTCGTGGAGCGCGGCGGCCCTGCAGGCCGCGGCGGCGGGGCCGCTGAAGCCCGAGTGGCCGGTGGCGGTGATCACCGCGGGGCCCGATCGGCCCAGCCCGTGGACCGTGGTGCGGCAGGCGCCGGCCAAGGGCTCGCAGTACGGGATGATCGAGGCGATCCCCGGGGCCGACCACCGCACGATGCTGGGCCTGAAGTACGGCGACCGGGCGGTGGCGGGCGTGGAGCACGTGCTGTCGTCGGCGGCGAAGGCGAAGGCTGTTCCCCCTACGCCTTGAGCGTCATGGCCGGGCTTGCGCCGGCCACCCAGAAGCACCGGGGTTCGTGGGATCGCGGTGGCGCTGCTTTGAGCAGCCTTGAATCGCCTGCGTATCTGGGTGGCCGGGACAGGCCCGGCCATGACGTTCCAGATGTGGGGGTTGAAGAGGGTAGGGGTCAGGCCTTGGACCAGGCTTCCCAGATGAGCTGGCCGCCGACCAGGATCATGAGGACGTAGATCAGGGTGTAGAAGCGGCCAGGATCGATGCGGCGGACCAGCCAGACGCCGGCGAAGGTCGAGGCGATGGCGACCGGCAGGAGGGCGGCGGCGGTCATCAGGTTTTGCGCCGTGAACTGGCCCAGCGCCCAATAGGCCGGGACCTTGATCCAGTTGATCGTCGCGAAATAGATCGCGGTGGTGCCCACCAGGCTGGCGGGCGGCAGGGCCTTGGGCAGCACCCACATCTGGAACGGCGGCTGGCCGGCGTGGGCGATCTGGCTGGTGAAGCCCGAGGCGGCGCCCAGGCCGAAGCCCAGGGCGGTGTCGGCGGCGGGCGGGAGGTTGCGCGGGCTCGCGCCGGCCGCTGGGCGGGACAGCCACAGCCGGTAGGCCGCGAACAGGATCGAGATCGCCCCCAGCACCGCCAGGATCGTGGTGGCCGAGACCTGGGCCGCCAAAAGGTAGCCGGCCAGGATGCCCAGCGCCGCGCCCGGCAGCATGACCAGGAGCGTGCGCCGGTCCCAGGTCTTGCGGAACGCCCAGACGCCGACGACGTCCTGCACGATCAGGATCGGCAGCAGGATGGCGGCGGCCTGCACGGGCGAGATCGCCAGCGCCAGCAGCGGCATCGCCACGGCGCCCACGCCCGAGAACCCGCCCTTGGCCAGGCCCATCAGGATCACGGCGGGGATGGCGAGCGCGTAGAAGACCGGGTCGAGGATCATGGCGGCGGCGATGATTGCCGGGGCAATGGGGGCGCCCTAGTCGTCGAAGCCCACGAAGACCGTGGCCTCCTGGACCGACTTGCGCTCGGAGACCACGGCGTTGGCCGGGAAGGTCTCGTCGGGCCAGCCCAGGGCGATGCTCTTCATGATCACCTGATCGTCGGCGACGCCGGCGTGCTCGCGCACCACGGGCGACTGCATGATGCCCTGGCTGTTGATGACGGCGCCCAGGCCGCGCGACCAGGCGGCGTTGACGAGGGCGGTCGCCACCGCGCCGCAGTCGAAGGGCGCGTCGTCCATGCCCTCCAGCTCCTTGTCGAAGGTCACGATGATGCAGACCGGGGCGTCGAACTGGCGGAAGCCGCGCAGCACCCAGTCCTGGCGGGCGTCCTTGTCGTCGCGGGCGATGCCCATGGCGCCGAACAGCTGCTTGGCGACGCCGATCTGGCGTTCGCGGTGCTTGCCCTCGAAGCCCTTCGTGCCGATGCGGAACTCACGCGATTGCGGCACGCCGGCGAGGTTGCGTTCGGTGTTGCCGGCGCGGATGCGGTCCAGCGGCTCGCCGGTGATGACGTAGAAGTTCCAGGGCTGGACGTTCATCGACGACGGCGCGCGCATGGCGAGCGCGATGATCTCTTCGATCAGCTCGCGGGGCACGGGATCGGGCTTGTAGCCGCGGATGCTGCGCCGGCCGCGGATGACGTCGTCGAATTCCATGGATCCCCCGGTGGTGTTCTTGCTGTGTCGTGGCGTGGTAGCCGCATTGCCGGGCGCGGTCGACCGTGCCGCAGCGTCTACATCCGCTCGGGCGTCTCGATCCCCAGGAGGTCCAGGGCCAGTTCAAGCTGGCGCAGGGTGGCGCTGGCCAGGGTGAGGCGGCTGGCGCGGGTCGCGGGTTCCGACTGCATGATCGGGCAGGCGGCGTAGAACTTCGAGAAGGCCTGGCTGAGGCGATAGGCGTGCTCGGCCAGGGTGTTAGGGGCCTTCTTGTCGTAGGCTTCGCCCAGCGCGGTCTCGAAGGCGTCGAGCGTCAGGACCAGGTCGCGCTCGGCGGGCTCGGAGATGGTGACGGGGCCCGCGGCGTGGCCTTCTTCGGCGGCGCGGCGCAGCAGGCTCTTCACGCGGACGGCCTGGTAGAGCAGGTACGGGCCGGTCTTGCCCTCGAAGCTGGAGAAGCGGTCGAGGTCGAAGACGTAGTCGGTGCCGCGGAAGTTCTGCAGGTCGGCGAACTTGAGCGCCGCGACGGCGACCTTTCCGGCAATGGCCTCGAACTCGCCCTCCGGCAGGCTCTCGCCCAGGCCCGCCTCGTGCAGGCGCTCGCGGGCCTTGCCGCGGGTCATCTCGATCAGGTCCTTCAGCTTCAGGACGCCGCCTTCGCGGGTCTTGAAGGGCGTGCGGTCGGGCCCGTTCATGGTGCCGAAGCCCACGTGCTCCAGCTGGCCCGGCTGGGCGTAGCCGGCCAGGTAGGCGGCGCGGAACACGGTCTCGAAGTGGTCGGCCTGGCGGCGGTCGACGCAGTAGATCACGTAGTGCGGATCGAACTCACGCTTCCGGTCCAGGATCGTGGCGAGGTCGGTGGTGCCGTACATCGCCGAACCCTCGGACGAGACCACCAGCAGCGGGTCGGGGCTGGGCACGACGACGACGCTGCCGTCGGGCAGCTTCTTCTTCTTGGTCTCGTTCGGGCCGGCCACGCGGACGATCTGGGCGCCCTGGTCCAGCTCGAGCAGGCCCTTGGCGCGGAGCTCCTCGACCATGGGCTGGACGAGGTCCTCGACGTCGCTCTCGCCCTTCCACCAGTCGAAGTCGACGCCCAGGGCGTGGAAGTCGCGTTCCAGCGCCTCGCGGGTCACATCGCGGAAGCGTTCCCAGAGGGCGTAGTAGCCGGCCTTCTTCGACTGCAGTTCGGCGGTGAGGCGGCGCGCGCGGTTGCGGAAGTCGACGTCGGTCTTCGCGCGGGCGGCGGCGGCCGGGTAGAGGTCGCCCAGGTCGTCCAGGCCCAGGGTGGCCAGCACGGCCAGCCGCTCGCGGTCGGCCTCGGTGACCTGGCCCTTGGCGTTCAGGTCCTCGACGAGGGCGGCGATGTCGGGGTGCGAGTCGCTGACCGCGGCGATGAGCAGGCCCATCTGGAAGCCCCAGTCGCCGAAGTGGGCGTCGCCGATCACCTCATCGCCGCGGAAGCGGTAGAGGCGCTTCAGGCTCTCGCCGATGATCGAGGCGCGCAGGTGCCCGACGTGCATCTCCTTGGCGACGTTGGGGCCGCCGTAGTCGACGATCACGCGGCGCGGACCCATCACTTTCTCGGCGCCGGCGCGCGGGTCGGCGGCGATGGCGTCGGCGCGGGCGAAGAGGGCGGCGTCGGCGATCTTCAGGTTCAGGAAACCGGGGCCGGCGATCTCGACCGACGAGAGGCGCGCATCGCCCTTCAGCCGCTCGGCGACGGCGGTGGCGATCTCGCGCGGGTTCTTGCCCAGGCGCTTGGCGGCGGCCAGGGCGCCGTTCGACTGGAAGTCGGCCAGGTCGGGCCGGTCGGAGGCCGTCACGCGGGCCAGTTCGGCGGGCACGCCTTCGGCGGCGAAGGCGGCTTCCACCGCCTCGCCCAGCACCGTCTTGAGATCGCTCATGGGTTGGTCGTGGCGCTCGCCTGGCCGACGTTGAGGCGGAAGCGCTTACCTTCGCGGTTGAAGGCGGCCATCTGCGGCGTGACGTCGAAGCCGACCAGGACCTCGAAGTTCGAGCCCGAGGTGGTGATCGAGGCGCGCGGGATGGTGATCGAGCCGATGTTCTCGGTGGCGTAGACGCGGTCGACGCCTTCGGGGAAGGTCACCGGGATCTCGAACCACTCCTTGGCCAACACCGTGCGGTTCCGGTCGGTGACGGCCACCCAGTACTTGAAGGTCTTCTGGCGGCCGGCCGACTGCGGGCCCTTGCCCAGCTCGAACAGGATTTCCATCGTCACGTCGATGGGCTGGGCGTCCTTGTACGAGCAGCCGGCCGAAATGCCCTGGATCTCGCCCGACCAGGCGACGTTGGCGCTGGCCTCGCGGCCTTCCTTGAACTCGACATAGCGGGCCGCGTCGTAGAGCGACTTCACGAACGGGCAGGGGCCGGCGTTGCGCAGGGCCGGCAGCGGCGCCTGGACGTCGCCCCACTCTTCCTTCTGCCGGCGCTTCTTGGCGGCTTCTTCCTGCTGCTTGCGCTGCTCGGCCTCGGGGTCGCGGCGACCGCTCTGGGCGTAGCTGGCCGAAGGGACGGCGGTCAGGGCCGCCATCACGGCGGCGGCGAGGAGCATCTGGCGGCGCATGGAGGGCGTCCAATAGGTAGGGCCGCGCAGGGGGCGCGGTGTCACCGGTTCAGTACAGCGTGATGATTGCGGCGGCAACGCGACGGTTGGCGGCGGGGGCTTACCGCCGCTTGAGGCCGGGGGTTCTCGTGTGATTGAAGTCGTCCCAGGCGACGAGGTAGCGGCGCGCCTCGCCACCCAGTTGAGAATCGACAATCGAGAAGTCGAAGCCGCTGTGATGCGCGGCCTTCCAGATTTCCTCGAGAAGGCCCGTGGCGACAGCGTTGGCTATGCTGTGGTCTGAGTTCCGAAGCAGCCGCTCGATCTCGGCGAAGAGGCGCTTGAGGTCCTTGTCGGCGACGGGGCTGCGTTTCGATGCGATCGCGCGGCCGATCTCACGGAAGGCTGAGCCGATCCACAGTCTGGTTGGCAGACCATCGAAGCTCCACTCCGTCATCCGAGCTTGTGTCTGAGGCGACAGAGCGGCCAAGCGGCCGGCGGCCTTCAAGCCTCGCAGAGCTTCAGCATCATCCATTCGCCGAAGCATGGCCTACGGGACAGGTGACAGCCAAGCTCCGATGAGCGGCCCTTCCGAGCCTTAAGTCCATGGCTGCCAGTTTGCCTGTGGACCAATCGATCTCAAGGACGAGCCCGCAGGGCTCGCCGCAGCGCGGCCGGCCAGAGGCCGGTCCTTGACATCGATTGGCCCACAGGCTCGCAATCGACCATGGATTTCAGGGCGGATTGCATCCCGGGGGGATGTTTGCCCTGGACGGGGAGCTGGCGAGACTGATGCGCAATCCATTCGTCGCGTGGTTGGCGCGGCTTGGGCTCGGGCCGGTCCCGGCGGCCAATCGGGCTGGCGCGGCGGAGGCGGCGGACTGGCCTGAGCACCTCGCCAGCGAAGTACTTCCCGGCCTGAGAGTGGACCGTCAACTGGGCTCTTACGAGACGCGTGCGCATTGGCAAGGCGTCGAGATCGACGTTTCGATCGATGCTGACGAGGACGTCGCCGCAGCGCTGCACACAGCCCATCAGCTCTGGGCCGATCAAGGGTCGTGGCAGGCCCGAATCCTCGCGCGGGCTGTCGCCGACCTCCTCCTGACATACAACGAGAGCTGGCAGGATGAGGAGGACGGCGCCGACCTGACGGCCGATGCGTTCGCCGCGCGGCTCACGATCGAGTCGATCAGCGCGGGCGCCGATGGCGAGTTCACTTTCTACTTCGCGGACGGAGACATGTTCTCCGGGCACACGGTCTTCGTGCGCGGCAGTCTTCAGGATGGTCCCCGCAAGGCGAACCTGGGCGGATAGGCGGCGCTATCGCCGGTGGAGCTAAGCGAGATGCTGGCGAACGAGGCGGGCGCCGAGCCGGACGCCGCCGAAGCTGAGCAGAGTCAGAGCGACGGCTTAGCTTCCCTGCAGCGCTTCGTGGGAGGTCATCGTATCGAAGGATATGACCCCGCCCGGCCAGGCGTTGGCGGCGCGCCAGAGCAGGAGGGCCGGAAACGCTGCGCTCAACGCGATAATCATCGAGCCGTTCAGCAGACCAGCCCAGGCTTCGTCGTTCCTCATTAGGCGGCACAGTAGCGCTCCATCCCATGTGGCAACAACCTCAGGATGGACTATGCGTGGCCACACTTCGGTCCCGAAGACTCCGCCTCGTGTCCGGCGGGGGGGAGCGGCGATGTCGCAGCGCAGGATAGCCGGGAGGAACGTGCGTCCGGTCGCGCTGGGCGCGTCGGTCGTCTTCCATGGGGTGCTGCTAGAGCGTGACCGCTTCAGCATGGAGCGTATCCGGAGTTGACGAGGTAGTTGGCGCACTCGGCGGCTGAGAAGTGGTCGAGGAGGAGGCCGATGCGTCGCCAGGTGGCTTCGACGGTGCGCTCGGCGGCTTTGCGCAGGAGGGTCTTCAGCTTGGCGAAGACCTGTTCGATGGGGTTCAGGTCGGGGCTGTAGGGCGGCAGGAAAATCAGGTGCGCGCCGGCGCGCCGGATGGCCTGGCGGACGGCCTTGCCCTTGTGGCTGCCGAGGTTGTCCATGATCACCACATCGCCGGGGGCGAGCGTCGGGACGAGGACCTGTTCGACGTAGGCCCGGAACCACTCGCCGTTGATCGGCCCATCCAGGACGAAGGGCGCGTCGATCCGATCGCATCGCAGTGCGGCCAGGAAGGTCAGGGTCTTCCAGTGGCCGTGAGGAACCTTGCCGACCAGCCGCTGGCCACGCGCGCAGCGGCCGTGGGTGCGGGTCATGTTGGTCTTCGCCCAAGTCTCGTCGATGAAGACCAGGCGGCGCGGATCAAGCCGGCCCTGATGGCGTCGCCAGCGGTCCCGCTTCCTGGCCACGTCCGGTCGGTCCTGCTCGATGGCGTGCAGGCTTTTTTTTGAAGGTCACGCCCTGGCGCAGGTAGAAACGCCACACCGCGTCGTAGCTCACAACCACGCCGCGGTCGGCGAGCTCGGCCTGGATCGCCCGGAGCGTCAGGTCCGGCTGCTCCGCGATCCGCGCCAGCAGCCAGTCCCGCTCGCCCGCCAGCACCAGCGGCCGATGACCGCCCATCCGCCGCGCTGCGGCGCTGCCTTCGCTCCGCAGACGCTGCGACCAGCGCACCGCCGTCGCCACCCCGACCCCGAACCGCTCCGCCGCCTCACGGCACGTCCCGCCCGCCACCACGAAGCGCGCCACTCGATCCCGCAGATCAAGCGAGTAGGGTCGACCCATGCGAGCTGGCCTCCCATCCAGCCCACATCTTGAATCATGATCCGCCCAAACCCGGAATCCCGATTCAGCTAAGCGCGGTCACGCTCTAGGAGCTGTGGACTCTTAGGATTCACGCTGGGTCCGAAGCGTGATTCAAGACTGCTTTTTGGAGGCGGTCTTGGGTGTGATGGATCGACTGGTGCTGAGCGATGAGCAGTGGGAGCGGATCGCGCCGCTGATCATCGGGCGGCCGGATCAGAAGGGCTCGACGGGTCGGGACAACCGGATGTTCGTCGAGGGCGTGCTCTGGATCGTCAGGACGGGTTCGCCCTGGCGTGACCTGCACGAGGTGTTCGGGGACTGGAACACGGTCTTTCGGCGCTTCAGCCGCTGGAGCGCCAAAGGGGTCTGGTGGCGCATCTTCGAGGCGCTCTCGGACGATCCGGACTTCGAGTACCTGATCGTCGACTCGACCATCGTGCGCGCCCACCAGCATGCGGCGGGCGCGAAAAAGGGGGGTCTGAAGATCAGGCCCTTGGCCGCTCCCGCGGCGGCCTGAGCACCAAGATCCACATGGCGGTCAGAGGCCTGGGCTGTCCTGTCCGGTTCAGCCTCACCGCCGGCCATCGTGGCGACGCACCCCAGGCCGAACCCTTGATCGAAGGCTTGGCCGCCGACGTAGTGATGGCCGATACCGCCTACGACTCAGATCGCCTGCGCCAGAAGATCGCTGAGAAGGGCGCGATCGCCGTCATACCGAACAACCCATCCCGCGCGATCAAGCACCCCCTCGACGCCCAGCTCTATGCTCAGCGCCACCTGGTCGAGTGCTGCTTCTCAAGGCTCAAGCAGTTCCGCCGCGTCGCCACCCGCTTCGAGAAGACCGCCCGCAACTACCTCGCCATCGTCACCCTCGCCGCCATCGTCTTGTGGCTACGATAAGTGTCCACAGGACCTAGAGCTGGCGCGGTTCCTGGCGCAGACGCCGATCCATGCCGAGGCCCCGGTGATGCAGGTGACGCTCGTGTCACCGCCGGAGCGGTCGGTTCCGAAGCCAGCGCCCAGGCGCAAGATCACCCGTGAGCGCCGCGTGGAGACCACGACCGCCCGGGCGACGCCGGCGGTCCCGGACCTGCCCGTCGCGCCGCGGATCGCGCCGCCGGGGGACGGGGGGTTGGCCGGTCAGGCGCAGCGGGCGTTGCAGGGGTTGGGCGGGTGCGAGCGGGCGGGGCTGAGTCGTGAGGACCGCGAGCGGTGCGAGACGCGGCGGTGGGCCAGCGCTGGCGCTCCGGCAAAGCGGCTGAACCTGGATCCGTCGGGGCGCTATGTCGAAGACGCCGAGCCGTTCCTGTCGCGGCGACCCAAGAAGGGCTGCCGCGTGCGGGCCACGGGTGACACGAACGCGATGGGCGACTCCGGCAACGCGCGGGCCGGCTTTACCTGTGTGGTTCCGTTCTAGCCTTACCTCCACCTCCCGCTGCTTCGCGGGGGAGGTAAGGGGTGGCGATAGACCGCCCCGCGCACTAGGTTCCGCGCCATGCCTGTGCGTCCGCCTCTCACCGTCCTGCTGGCCAGTCCGCGCGGCTTCTGCGCCGGGGTGGACCGGGCGATCCAGATCGTGGAGCGGGCGATCGGGAAGTATGGGGCGCCGGTCTATGTGCGCCATGAGATCGTGCACAACCGCCATGTGGTGGACCGGCTGAAGGCGCTGGGCGCGGTGTTCGTCGAGGAACTGGACGAGTGCCCGACGGATCGGCCGGTGGTGTTCTCGGCGCACGGGGTGCCCAAGGCGGTGCCGGCCGAGGCGAAGGCGCGGCAGATGCTGTACCTGGACGCCACCTGTCCGCTGGTCTCGAAGGTGCACGTGGAGGCGCAGCGCCACTTCGACGCCGGCCGCGAGATCGTGCTGATCGGCCATGGCGGCCATCCCGAGGTGGTGGGCACCATGGGGCAGCTGCCGGACGGCGCCGTGCGGCTGATCGAGACGGTGGAGGACGTGGCCACGTTCGAGCCGAAGGACGCCGCCAACGTCGCGTTCGTGACCCAGACCACATTGTCGGTGGACGACACGGCCGAGATCGTGGCGGCGCTGCAGGCCCGGTTCCCCGGGATCGCCGCGCCGCACAAGGAAGACATCTGCTACGCCACCACCAACCGCCAGGAGGCGGTGAAGACGGTGGCCGAGCGGGCCGAGGTCTTGCTGGTGATCGGCAGCGCCAATTCGTCGAACTCGGTGCGGTTGGCCGAGGTGGGCCGCCGTGCGGGCGCGCGGAGCTACCTGATCGAGGACGCCAGCGTGCTGGAGCTGCGCTGGCTGACCGGCGTGACGACCGTGGGCGTCACGGCCGGCGCCTCGGCGCCCGAGGTGCTGGTGCAGGGCGTGATCGACAAGATCGCCGGCGCCTTCGGGGTGACGGTCGAGGATGTGGACACGGCCCGCGAGACCGTGACGTTCAAGCTGCCGCGGGCGGTGGCTTAAGGGGCTATCGGTGCTGTGGTGGCCGCAGCGTTCTTGTCTCCAGCCAAGCTGACAGATCGTCGATGCCGACCTCGCCTTTTGCGACGCCCAGCATGATGGCCGTGGCGTCGTCTGGCGTTGCGGTCAATACGATGCCGTTGTCCGCCAGGAACTGACCGAGAGCGATAAACGCCATGCGCTTGTTGCCATCCAAAAACGGATGATTGGAGGCGATGCCTACGGCGTATGTCGCCGCCAGTTCCAGGACGCTGGATACCTGCTCATAGAGGTAGCGATTGGTCGGTCGGGCGAGGGCAGATTCAAGCAGCCCTTCGTCACGAAGGCCCACAGCGCCTCCGGACGCGGCCACAACGTCTTCGTAGAGCGCGAGCATCAGCGCTTTATCCAACCAGACCGGCGCGGACATGGTTGCTACTTCGCGAGATCCTGGAAGGTCTTGTCGTAGCGGTCGAGGAACGCGCGACCGCGCGCGCGACGAGCCTCGAAGGACATGTCGAGCTGGCCAATCGTCAACTGACCGTCGCCGCTTACCTCGAAGCCAACTTGTTTCCCGGCGGTCGCACCGAGCAACTCCTGAGCCTCGGGACTCAAGAGGATGGCGAGGCCCTTCTCAGTTTCCTCGATCTTCAGGACGATCATCTTCAGCCTCCGCTCGCGAAAGCTAGCACGACCTCGAGTCGGTCCCTAGGGGGCGAGCGTCTGCTCGCCTGGCGCCAGATGGCTCTCGTCGTCTCAGCGGAGGAACAGGCGGCCACTAACCCGCAGCGTGAGCGCCCCCTGGGGTTGACCGGCTGGGCGACGTGACGCACTCCCCCGCCATGGCGGTCTACACCGACATCACCGACGACGAGCTCGCGGCCCTGCTGGCCGATTTCGAGCTGGGCGAGGCGTTGTCGTTCAAGGGGATCGCCGAGGGGGTCTCGAACTCGAACTTCCTGCTGGAGACGCAGGCCGGCCGCTTCATCCTGACGGTGTACGAGGCGCGGACGAACCCCGACGACCTGCCGTTCTTCCTCGAACTGATGCGGTGGCTGGCCCGGCACGGCTATCCGTCGGCCGAGCCGATGGCCGACCGCGAGGGGCGGCTGATCAAGCATGTGCGGGGCAAGCCCTGCGCGATCACCGGATTCCTGAACGGGCTGTCGGTGCGCCGCCCGACGGCGGCCCACTGCCGCGAGGCGGGTGAGGGGCTGGCGGGGCTGCACCTCGCGGGGCAAGGGTTCCCGATGACCCGTGAGAACGACCTGGGGCAGGCGGCCTGGGCCGGGATGTTCGACGGTCTGGAGGGCGCGGCCGAGGGGTTGAAGCCGGGGCTGTCCAAGACGATCGCCGACGACCTGGCGCATTTGGCCAGCCGCTGGCCCAAGGGCCTGCCGACCGGCGTCTGTCATGCCGACTTCTTCCCGGACAATGTGTTCTTCACGGGCGGGGCGTTTTCGGGCGCGATCGACTTCTATTTTGCCTGCACCGAGGCCTTCGCCTACGACGTGGCGGTGGCGCTGAACGCCTGGTGCTTCGAGCCCGACGGCAGCTTCAACATCACCTCGGCGCGGCAGCTGGTGGCGGGGTACGAGAGCCTCCGGCCCCTGTCGCAGGCGGAGCGGTCGGCGCTGCCGATCCTGGCGCACGGGGCGGCGATGCGGTTCTTCCTGTCGCGGCTGCAGGACTGGGGCTCCACGCCCGCAGGCGCGCTGGTGAAGCCCAAGGATCCGCTGGAGTACGAGCGCAAGCTGGCGGTTCACCGCAGCTCGCCCGACCTGGTGCTGTTCGGCACGCCGGCCGTATGACCCCGGGCGTCACGATCTACACGGACGGCGCATGCTCGGGGAATCCGGGGCCGGGCGGCTGGGGCGCGATCCTGATGCACGGGACGACCGAGAAGGAGCTCTCGGGCGGTGAGCTGGCGACCACCAACAATCGCATGGAGCTGATGGCGGCGATCCAGGGTCTGGGGGCGCTGAAGAAGCCGTGCAAGGTCGAGCTCTTCACCGACAGCCAGTACGTCCAGAAGGGCATCCACGAGTGGATCCACTCGTGGAAGCGCCGTGGCTGGAGAACCGCCGACGGCAAGCCCGTGAAGAACGATGACTTGTGGCGACGCCTTGACGAAGCCCGGTCGCGTCACGACGTGACATGGCGGTGGGTGAAGGGCCATGCGGGCCACGAGCTGAACGAGCGGGCGGATGCGCTGGCTCGGAAAGGCTTGCGGGAAACCGTCGAGGCGGCATCGGGCTGACCATTCAACTTTGAACGTTCAAAGTTGAAAGATTAGGCTTCTCCTGCCTGAGTCGGAGGAGCTGGGCCTATGGCCGTCGTCATCGAGGAACATCCGGAAGTCCAGGTCTTCGACGAGATCAGCCTGATCGAGCACGGGGTGCGCACGGCGATCTCGCGAGCGCTGCCGGTGGGTCTGAGCTATCCCCAGTACGAAGTGCTGAACCTGATCGCGCGGCGGGGCGACGATCTCACCCCCGCGGCGATCGCGGACGCGCTGCGCATGACGCCGGGGGCGATCACCAACACCCTGCAGCGGCTGGAGGGCGCACAGCTGGTCTCGGTGGAGCCGTGTGCGGCCGACCGGCGCAAGAAGCGCGTGCGAATGACCGACAAGGGCCGCGAGGCCTACAACCGCTCGATGGCCGCCATCCGGCCCAAGGTGGAGAAGCTGCGCGAGGGCTTCACGCAGAAGGAATTTCGCGAGGCGCTGCCGTTCCTGCGCGCGCTGCGCGTCTGGATGAGCGAGATCAAGTAGCCGGCGCGAGGCCTATTCGGCGAGCGGGGCGTAGCCGATGTAGCCGCGCTCGACCATGCGGCGCAGGCCATCGTAGGCGGTGGCGAGCTCGTCGTAGGTGGTTCGCAGGTGGGTGAGGGCCGAGACCTGCTCGCGGGTGGGCGCGGCGCCGGATTCGCTGATGGACAACGCCGCCACCACCCATCGCGTGCGGGCCAGCGCCGCGGCGGTCGCGAGCTTCTGCACTTGCTCGCCCTCGATGGCGCCGACGGCGCCCGAGAGCAGCTTCTTGTTGGCGGCGTAAGCGGCGTAGTCGATCTGCTCGAGATGACCGCGCAGCTGGCGCTGCGCCTTGGGATCGACGTCGTCGTCAGGCTCGAAGTGGTCGCTGGAGGCGCGGCGCGTTCCGATCAGCTTGCCCATGGGAAGTCCTCTGCGGGCGAGCAGCTTCGCGCAAAACAGCTAACATTCCATTCCTGTGGGCCGTCGTAGCCTTCAGTCGGCCCGGGTCCGGCCGGACTCACTCCCGGCGGCGCGTGGTCCTAGAGGCCTTTTGCCTTGGCCAGGTTGGGTTTTGGGATCGGGTGTTCGAAGGCGCCGCCCATCTTGGCCTTCTCGGACGCGGTGTCGGCCCAGGCGCTGACGAAGGCGGTCGGCGTCGGCGCGGCGGGATCCCCGACGGCGAGCGTCCAGGCGCGGCCGTCGAGCGCCTTGGTCAGCGCCGCGCGCAGGTCCAGGTCGTCGGTCGGCGGGTCGGCCGGGGGCTTCAGCAAGGCGTGCAGGACCAGCGCGTCGGGCCGGGCCGCGACGACCGCCAGCGGCGCGCCCGCCGGGACATCCTTCAACACGGACAGAAACCCGGCCAGCGCCATGCGGGCGCGCGTGGTGCGGCGGTCGCCGCCGGCGCGGCCGACCGGCTCGGCGTCGGCCCGCACGAACGCCCACCCGCCGTTCCGGTGGACGGCGTCGTGGCTGGCGGCGATCCAGATGCGGGTGGCGGCCACCTAGTCCTTCTGCTCGGCGTAGATCTTGACCAGGCGATAGCTGAACTCGCGGGCCTCCATCAGCGACGAAACGCCAATGCGCTCGTTCAGGCCGTGCAGGCGGCCCAGGTCAGGGTCGTAGAAGAGGCCCGAGACGCCGTAAGTGGGGATGCCCACCGCGATCAGCGCCGGGGCGTCGGTGCCGCCGGCCTGCAGCACCGGCACGACCGGCACGCCGGGCCACATCGCCTGCGACACCTTCTCGATGGGGCCCACCACGGCGGGCGTCAGCGGCGGGGCGGCCTTGGGGTCGACGCGGTCGACGTCCACGTTAGAGCCGACGGTGACCTTCGCGTCGCCGACGACCCTGGTCAGGGTGTCGCGTACCTGGGCGGGGCCCTCTCCCGGGAAGATGCGGCAGTTGACGGTGACCGTCGCGCGCTGGGGCAGGGCGTTCTGGGCGTGGCCGCCCTGGATCATGGTCGGGATGCAGGTGGTGCCGAGGATGGCGTTGTTGTTGGCGTCGCGGCTGAGGACGGCGCGGGCGGCCTTGTCGTTCGGGTTGGCCACGATCGCGGTCATGGCCGCGCCCTGCTCGCCGCCCACGATCGGCGCCATGCGGGTGAAGAAGGCCCTGGTGGTGTCGTTCATCTGGACCGGGAACTCATAGGCCTGGATGCGGCCGATCGCCTTGGCGAGCTCGTAGATCGCGTTGTCCGGCACGGGGCGCGAGGAGTGTCCGCCGGGGTTGGTGGCTTCGATCTTGAAGCTGAACGAGCTCTTCTCGCCGGCCTGGATGGTGTGGGCGATACGCTTGCCCTGGGCGTCGAGATTGCCGCCCGCGCCCTCGTTCAGGGCGAACGCGGCGTCGATCAGATCGCGCTTGTTCTGGGCCAGCCAGCGGGCGCCGTTCACGTGGCCGCCGCCTTCCTCGCCGCAAGTGAGCGCCACCTTGATGGTGCGGCGCGGCGTGTAGCCCTCGCGCTTGAAGCGGATGATCAGGTCGGTCCAGATCGAGGCCTGGGCTTTGTCGTCGCTGGCGCCGCGGGCGTAGAAGTAGCCGTTCTCCTCGACCAGTTTGAACGGGTCGCGCTCCCAGTCCTCGCGCTTGGCCTCGACCACGTCGATGTGGGCCAGCAGCAGGACGGCCTTGGCCTTGGGGTCCTTGCCGGGCAGCACGGCCACGAGGCCGCCGTCCTTAGGCCGGCCCTCGGGCGTGAAGACGGTCAGCTGGCTGTCGGCGAAGCCCGCGGCCTTCAGCCGGTCGGCCATGCGCTGGGCCGCCAGGGTGCAGTCACCGGCCGAGAAGGTGGTGTTGGTCTCGACCAGCTCTTTGTAGAGCGCGCGGAACTGGGCCTCGCCGGTGTCCTTGGGGGCCTTCTGGGCCAGCACAGGCGTGGCCACGAGCGACAGCGCGGTCAGCGCCGATACAAACCTGAACATCGATAACTCCCCCGACGAAGGCGCGGACTATTCCACCGCGCCGCGCCGTCGGGCAAGGCAGGCGTTAAAGCTAGCCCGCCGCAGCGGCCGCGAAGACCTCCTGGGAGAGCCGGCCGCTCATGCCTTCGGTGGAGGTGTTGGTCATCAGGACCACGCTCTTCCCGCCGGCGGGATCGACGAACCAGCTGTGGCCGTAGACGCCGCCCCACATCCAGGCGCCGGCCGGGAGCGGCGAGCCCGACGCGGCCGGGTCCAGCATCACCGCGCCGCCGAAGCCGAAGCCCCAGCCGGGGCCGCTGGTGACGATGGCGTGGCTGCCGGTCTGGTTGGTCATCATCGCGCTGGCGGTCTCGGGCCCGACCACGCCGCCGCCGCCGGTGCGGATGGCTTCCAGGAAGGTGAGGAAGTCGGGCGCCGAGCAGACCATCCCCGCGCCGCCGGACGGGAATGAGCCCGGCGTGAAGATGCGGTCCGGCGCGAACTTGATGCCCGAGAGTTCGGCGAAGGGGACGGTGTGGGTCGCGCCCATCGGCTGTGGCGGCGGGCCGTCGGCGTAGGGGCGGGCCAGCCGCGCCTTGTCCGAGACGCTGAAGCCGGTGTCGGCGAGGCCCAGTTTGTCGGTGACGCGTTCGCGGACCACCTCGGGCAGCGACTTGCCGGTGGCCTGCTCGACGGCGGCGCCCAGGACGTCCATGCCGACGGAGTAGAGCCACGCGACGCCGGGCGGGAAGAACAGGCCGGCCTCGGTGATGCGCTTCAACTCCTCCGGGAAGCCCAGGCCCGGCTGGTCCATGCCGTCGGACACGCCCAGCTGCAGGTAGGGGCCGTCGACGGGCTGCATGAAGCCGTACGACAGGCCGGCGGTGTGGGTGATCAGGTGGCGAAGGGTGATGGTCAGCGGCTCACCCTGCCAGCGGGGCTGGAACTCGGGCAGGTAGCGGATGACGGGGTCGTCCAGGCCCACGACGCCGGCCTCGACCAGCGCCAGCACGGCGGCGGTGACCAGCGGCTTGGTTAGCGAGGAGGCGCGGAAGATCGCGTCGCGCTGCATCGGCCGGCCGGTCTCGAGATCGGCATGGCCGGCGGCGCGGGCGTAGGCCAGCTCGCCGTCCTTGGCCACGAGCAGCACCGCGCCCGCCACGCGACCTTCGCTGAGCGCCGCATCGACGATGGGATCCAGCGCGGCGGCGAGCGCAGAATCGGGACGTTCCTTGATCTCGGCCATGACGATGATCCCCCTTTGGTGTTTTCGTTGTGTGCAAAGCTAGCCCCGCGACGCGGCGTCATTCAAACCGATCCTGCGTCCGGGCGTTAGTGGGCCTGGGAGGCATTCGATGACCGATCTGCTGCATGTGGTGTGTCCGCACTGCGACGCCCGGAACCGCCTGCCGGCCGCAAGGCTGAGCGAAGCGGCGAAGTGCGGGCGCTGCCAGAAGGCGTTGTTTACCGGCGCGCCGCTGGCGCTGGACCAGGCGCGGTTCGACAAGCACCTGGCCGGCAGCGACCTGCCGCTGATCGTGGACTTCTGGGCCGAGTGGTGCGGGCCCTGCCGGGCCATGGCGCCGATCTTCGCCCGCGCGGCGGCGGAACTGGAGCCGCGGGCGCGGTTCATCAAGGTGGACGTCGATGCGAACCCGGCGCTGCAGCAGCGCTACCGCATCCAGGGCATCCCGGCGCTGCTGTGCCTCGTCGGCGGCAAGGTGGCCGCGCAGCAGGCGGGGCTGAGCGACGCGGGCGTCTTTCGCCAGTGGGTCGACCGCTTCGCGCCTGCGATCACCTAGGCGTTGCCCTCCCTAGGGTAGCCGCCGGATAATGACGGAGCGGAAACCTGGGTGGGAGTGCGGGCGTGCGGGACGGAATCGAGCAGGGAACCTGGGAAAGCCACAGGCCGAAGCTGACCTACCCCTTCGATCATGCGCCCAAGGCGGGCGAGGCCGTCGACATCGCGCCCGGTGTGAAGTGGCTGCGGATGCCGTTGGGCGGGGCGCTGCAATGGATCAACGTGTGGGCGATCGAGGACGGCGACGGCTATGCGATCGTGGACACCGGCATCGGCGGCATGGAGACGCGCAACGCGTGGCGCGCGGCGCTGAAGGGACCGCTCGGCGGCAAGCGGGTGACCCGGGTGTTCGTAACACACATGCACCCCGACCACATCGGCATGTCCGGCTACCTCACCCGCAAGTTCGACGCGCGCCTGTGGATCACGCGGCTGGAATACATCACCTGCCGCTCGCTGGCGGCCGACACGGGGCGTGAGGCCCCGCAGGACGCGATCGCCTTTTTCCGCGGCGCGGGCTGGGACGAGGAGGCGCTGGAGAACTACCGCGCCAAGTTCGGCGGCTTCGGTCGCGGGCTTTATGCGCTGCCCGACAGCTTCCACCGGCTGAACGACGGCGACGAGGTGAAGATCGGCGCGCACGTCTGGCGCGTGGTGGTGGGCTCGGGCCACAGCCCGGAGCATGCCTGCCTCTACTGCCCGGACCTGAAGCTGCTGATCTCGGGCGACCAGGTGCTGCCGAAGATCTCGTCGAACGTCTCGGTGTTCCCCACCGAGCCCGACGGCGACCCGCTGACCGACTGGCTGACCTCGCTGAAGCGGATCAAGACCCAGGTGCCCGACGACGTGCTGGTGCTGCCGGCCCACAACGACCCGTTCCACGGGCTACATGCGCGGCTGGACCACCTCGTGAACGGCCACGAGCGGGGGCTGGAGCGGCTGCACAAGCTGCTGGCCGAGCCCAAGCGGGTGGTGGACGTGTTCGGCGTGCTTTTCCGGCGCAAGATCGACGAGTACCTGCTGGGCCTGGCGACCGGCGAGAGCCTGGCCCACCTCAACTGCCTGATCGCCCGCGGCCAGGCGGTGCGCGAGCGCGACCCGAACGGCGTCGACTGGTACCGCGCGGCGGCGTGAGCCTGCCAGGTTCGAAAAGTGGACGGTCGCGGGGGCCGGAATTGGTTCTGCCCCTTGCGCCCATAGGCCACTAGCTTACGTCGTATCGCCAAAGCTTGTTTGAAAGGCTCGAGGGAGGGCCCGACACCCCATGACCGAACATGTGCTGATCGAGACGGCGAAGGGCGTGCTGACGCTCACGCTCAACCGCCCCGACAAGAAGAACGCCCTGAGCCCCGAGATGTACGAAGCGCTGGGCGACGCCATCGACGGCGCCGCGGACGACCCGGAAGTGCGCTGCATCCTGATCCAGGCCAACGGCGACATGTTCACGTCGGGCAACGATCTGGCGACGTTCGCGGCGGTGAACGCGGGCGACAACTCGCGCAATGAGCGGCGCGGGGCCAGCGCGCTGATCCAGGCGCTGGGCCGGGCGAAGACGCCGGTGGTGGCGGCCGTGAACGGCCGCGCGGTGGGCGTGGGCACGACCATGCTGATGCACTGCGACCTGGTGTTCTTGGCCGAGGACGCGCTGCTGACCACCCCGTTCGTGAACCTGGCCCTGGTGCCCGAGGCGGCCTCGTCGATCACCCTGCCGGCCCGGATCGGGCATGCGCGGGCCTTCTCGATGTTCGTGCTGGGCGAGCCGGTCGACGCGAAGAAGGCCGAGGCCTGGGGCATCGCCAACGCCGTGGTGCCGCTGTCGGAGCTGCGGGCGACGGCGCGGAAGGCGGCCGAGGCCGTGGCGTCCAAGCCGCCCTCGGCGGTGGCCATCACCAAGGCGCTGATGCGCGAGTCGGAGCGCTACCTGGCGCGGATGCAGGATGAGGGCGTTCACTTCAGCGCCCAGTTGAAGACGGCCGAGGCGGCCGAAGCGTTTGCGGCCTTCCGCGAAAAGCGGGCGCCCGATTTCTCGAAGGTGAGCTGAGATGACCGACCGCATCACATCGCAGTTCGGCATGCGCTCCACCGCGAAGGAGGTGGCCGCCGGCCACGACCTGACCGGCGTCAACGCCATCGTCACCGGCGCCGCCTCGGGCATCGGGGTCGAGACGGCCCGGGCGCTGGCCGTGGCCGGAGCCGACGTGCTGCTGGCCGTGCGCAACACCGACGCCGGGCAGGCGGTGGCCGACGACATTAATCGGGCCGGCAAGGGCGTCGCCACCGTCGGCAAGCTCGACCTGTCGGATCTGGCCTCGGTGGGGTCGTTCGCGACGTCGTGGGGCGACCGGCCGCTCAACATCCTGATCAACAACGCCGGCGTCATGGCCTGTCCGCTGGGCTACACCGCGCAGGATCTCGAGACCCAGGTCGGCACCAACCACTTCGGCCACTTCCTGCTGGGTCTGCTGCTGGCTCGGGCGCTGATGAACGGGGCCGACGAGGGCCGGGCGAGCCGGCTGGTGTCGCTGTCGTCCATCGGCCACCGCCGCGGCGGAGTGGTGTTCGAGGACATCCACTATCGCAACCGCCCCTACGACAAGTGGGAGTCCTACGGCCAGTCGAAGACGGCCAACGCCTTGTTCGCCGTGGGCTTCCATGACCGGTTCGCCGACCTGGGGATCACGGCCAACGCGGTCATGCCGGGCGGCATCCGCACGCCGCTGCAGCGCCACCTGACCGACGACGAGATGCGCGCGTTCGGCTGGATCGACGAGCAGGGCCGCGTGAACGACCGCTTCAAGACCCCCGAACAGGGCGCAGCCACCAGCGTCTGGGCCGCGCTGGCGCCCGAACTGGAGGGCGTGGGCGGCCTCTATCTGGAGAACTGCAACCAGGCCCTGCCGTGGACCGAGGCCAACCCCTTCGAAGGCGTCCTGCCGCACGCGCTGGACCCCGAGGCGGCCGAGCGGCTTTGGGCTGTGTCGGAAGAGACGACGGGCGCGCGGCTGTAGCCGCCCCGGCGGCGAGCGCCTAGAACTGTGACATGAGCGTGAACGTGGAAAAGCGGGTGAAGGTGCGGGTGGCGACGCCGGCGGACATTCCGCTGATCGTGTCGTTCGTCCGCGAGCTGGCGGAGTACGAGCGGCTGCTGCACGAGGTCGAGATGACCGAGGCGGACGCGCGCCGCGACCTCTTCGGCGAGAACCCGCGCTGCTTCTGCGACATCGCCGAGCACGGGGGCAAGCCCGTCGGCTTCGCGCTCTGGTTCTACAGCTACTCCACCTTCCGCGGGCGGGCCGGAATCTATCTGGAGGACCTGTTCGTGCGCGAGGAGGCCCGTGGGCTCGGGGCCGGCAAGGCGCTGCTGCGGCGGCTGGCCGAGCGCTGCGTCGACGCCGACCTCGGCCGGCTGGAGTGGGCGGTGCTCAACTGGAACACGCCCTCGATCGAATTCTACGACAGCCTGGGCGCTACGCGGAAAGACGACTGGACGGTCCGGCGGCTGGACGGCGAGGCGCTGCGGCGTCTCGCGGGCGCTTGAGCGCCCCGCCAAAGACCGTCATCCACGCCTCGCCCGAGGCGGCCGAAGCGCTGCGCGAGACGGTTCGCACCGTGGATGTCGCGACCCTGGGCCCGCATCGCGAGCGGGCCGAGATGAAGCATGTGCCGGGGCTGGTGAAGCTGCTGTCCGACCCCAGGGTGGCCGGGCCCATCTACGACCTTCCCCGGCCGATCACCGAGGACAGCGTCACCCGCTGGGTGGCCGAGAGCCAGGCTCAGGCGCTGGCCGGCGAGGCGCTGCTCATCGTCTCGCTGGACGAGGCGGGCGAGGTCGCCGGCTACTCGAAGATCACCGTTTGGCCCGAGCACCTGTCGGCAGAGCTTGCCGGGGCGGTCCGCGCCGACCTGCAGAACAGCGGACGCGGCGGGGCGGGCATGGCGCACAGCTTCGGCTGGATCTTCGAGACCCTGGGCGTCGAGCTGATGTGCCTGACCGCGGCGCTGGACAACGTCCGCGTCCAGAAGGGCATCGACGCGGCGGGCTTCGTGCGCATGGGCGAGCGCGACGCCGTCCGCGCCGACGGGACGGTGCGGAAGTCCGTGTACTGGGAGATGACGCGGGAACAGTGGCGCCAGCGGCATCGGCTGTAGGCCGCTCGCCAACTCGCCGATCGTCATGGTCGGGCTCGTCCCGGCTACAACGTTCAGATGTGGGTGCGTTGAAGTGCTAGGCCGCCCAAGCGGCCGCGAACCTGCGCAGCAGGGCGAGCGCGGCGCTGTCGGCCATGCCCTGCGTGGCGGTCAGGCGGACGAAAAGGTGGCCGGCGGCGCGGCGGCCGCGGGCCGGCAGGCCTTCGCCATCCACGCGCACTAGGCCGCGCTCGGCGGCCTTGCGGTCGATCCAGACGCTGCGTCGGCCGATAGGCGTGTCCAGGCTGATGCGGCCGCCCTTCTTCAGCACGGCCGGGGCGACCTTGACGGTCATCCAGAGATCGTCGCCGCGTACGATCACGCCGTCCTGGGCGCGGATGTAGACGCAGAGTTCGGCGCCGCCGGCCCGGACCTTGTCGCCCGAGCGCAGGCCGGGCGGCAGGGTGATGCGGATCAGCTTCCCGTCGGGCATCCGGTGGTCGACCTCGCCGCCCTCGAGCGCCAGCAGCGGCGAGATCTCGAGGTCGGGGTCGGGGTCGGGCTTGGGCCGCGCGGGCGTGGCGGTGAAGCGGTCGTCCAGCGGATCCTGCAGGCGATGGAAGGCGTCCACCACCTGGCGGAAGGCGCCCTCGTCGCCGCCGGCGTCGGGATGGGCGCGCTTGGCGGCTTCGCGAAACGCCTGGCGGACCTCCGCGGGGGTGGCGGCGGAGGTCACGCCCAGCACCTCACGGGCGTACTTCAGGCTCATTTCGGCGGCGGCCGGAGTCATGAGCCGGAACGTTATGGTGAACGCCGTCAACGCTCCGTTAAGGCGCGAAGGCAGGGCGCGTAACCCGAGCCCTCCTCACCCGTAGGGGGAGGGGGACCGCCCGAAGGGTGGTGGAGGGGGCGCGAGATCAGGGCTCAGCGGGTGGGCCTCTCCCCTTCCACCATGCTGCGCATGGTCCCCCTCCCCCTACGGGTGAGGAGGGTGCGGAATGCGGCGGGCCGGGCTATATGCCGAGCGTGACCGATCAGACCCCCATCCCCCCGTCGCCCAGCGAGGACGATTACGTCCGCCAGGTGGTGTCCGCCGAGCCGCCGCCGCTGCTCAGCGAGACCGACCCCATCGCCCTGTTCCAGGAATGGTTCGCCGAGGCGGTGGCGAAGGAGATGAACGACGCCAACGCCATGGCGCTGTCGACCGTCGACGCCGACGGGATGCCGGACGTGCGCATGGTGCTGCTCAAGGCGGCCGACGCGGATGGGTTCGTGTTCTACACCAACCTGGAAAGCGCCAAGGGCTCCGAGCTGGCGGCCAACCCCAAGGCGGCGCTGCTGTTCCACTGGAAGTCGCTGCGCCGGCAGGTGCGGGTGCGCGGCGTCGTGACCCGGACCACCGACGAGGAAGCCGACGCCTATTTCGCCACCCGGGCGCGTCCGGCGCAGATCGGGGCCTGGGCCAGCGCCCAGTCGCGGACCTTGCCGGACCGGCTGGCGCTGGAGAAGAAGATCGCCGAGGTCGGCCTGCGCTTCGGCCTGGGCAAGGTGACGCGTCCGCCGCACTGGTCGGGCTTCCGCGTCGTGCCGCAGTCGATCGAGTTCTGGCGCGACCGGCCCTTCCGCCTGCACGAACGCCTGCTGTTCGAGACGGCCGAGGATGGGCGCGGGGGCGCGGGCTGGACCACCCGCCGGCTGTTTCCTTGAGCTGGAGCGCGCCTGCCGGTCTCGAGGCCGAGCTGATCGCGTGGTTCGCCGGCCGATCCGAACGGACAATCGACACCGCCTGCGCGCACGTCTTCCTGGCGCCCGAGGCCGCGTGGAAGATCAAGCGCCACGCCGACCTGGGCTATGCCGACTTCTCGACCGTCGAGCGTCGCAAGTGGGCGCTGGATCGCGAGCTGGAGTTCAACAAGGCCGCGGCGCCCGACATCTATCGCGCCGTGCGGGCGGTGACGCGTGAGGCGGACGGCAGTCTGGCGATCGACGGCGCCGGCCCGCCCGTCGAGCACGTGCTGGAGATGCGCCGGTTCGATGAGACCCAGGTGCTTTCGGCCCGGCCCGAAGCGGTGGACGGCGACGTGGCCGAGCAGCTGGGGCGCACGATCGCGGGGTTCCATGCCACCGCGCCGCTGCGGCCTGCGGGCGGGCTGACGGCGCTGGCGTTCACCGTGGGCTCGAACGCGCAGTTGCTGCGCGAGACCTGCGAGGGCCTGGATCAGGACCGGGTCGAGGTGATGATCGCGCTGACCGAGGAAGAGCTGGAGCGACAATCGCCGCTCCTGGCGCACCGGGCGGCGAGCGGCTTTTCGCGGCGGTGCCACGGCGACCTGCACCTGGGCAACATCCTGATGGAGGGCGGCCGGCCCGTCCTCTTCGACTGCATCGAGTTCAACGACCTGCTGTCGGACCTGGACGTGCAGTACGACCTGGCGTTCCTGCTGATGGACCTGGACTTCCGTGGGCGGCGCGATGCGGCCGTGCGGGCGCTGTCGGGCTACATGGACGAGGCCGCGCGGCGCTTCCCGGCCGAGATCTGGCACGGCCTGGCGACGATGCCGCTGATGCTGTCGGTGCGGGCCGGCGTGCGCGCCCACGTGTCGGCCCACTCGGGCGATCCGGCGACCGCGCGGGCCTATGTCGAGGCGGCGATCACCCACCTGTCGCCGCCGCCGCCGGTGCTGGCGGCGGTGGGCGGACTGTCGGGGTCGGGCAAGTCGCGGTTCTCGCGCGTGATCGCCCCGGCGCTGGGCGCCTCGCCGGGCGCGGTGATCCTGCGGACGGACGAGGTGCGCAAGCGGCTGCTGGATGTGGCGCCGACCGAGCGCCTGCCGCCCGAGGGCTATGCGCCCGAGGTCCATGCGCGGACCTACGACGCCCTGTTCGACAACGCCCGGACGATGCTGCAGGCGGGCCGGGCGGTGGTGCTGGACGCCACCTTCATCGACCCGGCGCTGCGGGCGCGGGCCGAGGCGCTGGCGGCGGAATGCGCGGTCCCGTTCCACGCCGCCTGGCTGGATGCGCCGCTGGAGGTGCTCGAAGCCCGTGTCGCCGGCCGCCAGGGCGACGCGTCGGATGCGACGGTGGACGTCCTGCACGAACAGGCGGCACGCCTGAAGACCCAGACGATGGCCTGGCCGATGGTCAGCACCGCGGCGCCCAAGGAAGCGGCGGCTCGGGCGTGGCTGGCGGCGCTAAGTTGAGGCTTTCGTTGCGGAACCGGCATCCGCTGGCTAAGCGTGCGCGGTAAGTAACAAGCGATAAGACGGGAGCGGATACGCCATGCTTGGCCTCATGCAGAACTGGCCGTTGACGGTCGACAAGATCCTCGACCACGCCAAGGCCTGGCACGGGGACCGCGAGATCGTCAGCCGCTCGGTGGAAGGGCCGATCGTGCGCTCGACCTACGCCCAGTCGCACGAGCGCGCGAAGCGCCTCTCGAACGCGCTGAAGAGCCTGGGTGTCCAGCACGGCGACCGCGTCGCCACCCTGGCCTGGAACACCGCCCGTCACCTTGAGGTCTGGTACGGCATCATGGGCATCGGCGCGGTGTGCCACACCCTGAACCCGCGCCTGTTCGCCGAGCAGCTCTGCTACATCGTCAACCACGCCGAAGACCGCATCATCTTCACCGACCTGACGTTCCTGCCGATCCTGGCCGAGAACGCCGCCAAGATGACGAGCGTGAAGCACTTCGTGGTGCTGACCGACCGCGAGGGGATGAAGGGCGTCAGCCTGCCGAACGCCCTCTGCTACGAGGACCTCATCGAGCAGCATTCGCCGGACGTGACCTGGGGCGGCTTCGATGAGACCTCGCCGGCCGCGCTCTGCTACACCTCGGGCACGACGGGCAATCCAAAGGGCGTGCTCTACTCGCACCGCTCGAACTTCATCCACACGCTGGCGACGATGAGCGTCGACGTGCTGGGCATCTCGGGCATGGACACCGTGCTGCCGGTGGTCCCGATGTTCCACGCCAACGCCTGGGGCCTGGCGCTGAGCTGCCCTGCGGCGGGCGCGAAGATGGTGATGCCGGGCCAGAAGCTGGACGGCGCTTCGATCCACGAGCTGCTGGAGACCGAACGCGTCACCTTCTCGGCCGCTGTGCCGACGGTCTGGCAGATGCTGCTGGCGCACCTGCGCGACACCAGGGGCAGCCTCACCACGCTCAAGCGTGTGGTCATCGGCGGCTCGGCGGTTCCCGAAGCGATCGTGCGCGGCTTCCGCGACGAGTTCGGCGTGGACGTGACCCACGCCTGGGGCATGACCGAGACGTCGCCGCTGGGCACCATCGCCCAGCCGTCGGGCGCCATGCTGGACCTGAGCCCGGAACAGCTGCTCCAGGCCAAGCTGAAGCAGGGCCGCACGCCGTTCACGATGGAGATGAAGATCACCGACGACGCCGGCAATGTGCTGCCGCACGACGGGACCACGTTCGGGCGCCTCAAGGTGAAGGGGCCCTATGTGGTGGGCCAGTACTTCAAGGGCGAGGGCGGCGAGATCCTGGACGAGACCGGCTTCTTCGACACCGGCGACGTGGCCACGATCGACGCTACGGGCTTCATGCAGATCACCGACCGCGCCAAGGACGTGATCAAGTCGGGCGGCGAGTGGATCAGCTCGATCGAGATCGAGAACATCGCCATGGGCCACCCGAAGGCCGCGAACGCCGCCGTGATCGGAGCGCCGCATCCGAAGTGGGACGAGCGGCCCGTGCTGCTGGTCAAGCTGCGCGACGGGGTCGAGGGCACCAAGGAGGAGTTCCTGGCCTTCCTGGAGGGCAAGATCGCCAAGTGGTGGACGCCGGACGACGTGGTCTTCGTCGACGACATCCCGCTGGGCGCCACGGGCAAGATCGACAAGAAGCTGATCCGCGACCGGATGAAGGACTACGTGCTGCCGACCGCGCGGACTCCCGTCGGGGCTTGATGGCGCCGCATTGATGTCCGAGTTCCGCGGGGCCCCGGCGGGTCCGCTCTGCGTCTACTTCCATGGCTGTCCGGGCGCGCCCGCCGAGTGCGCCTGGTTCGATGACGCCGCGCGCGAGGCGGGTGTCCGGCTGGTCGGCATCGACCGGACTGCCGTCGCGCCGGTGGCGGCGGGCGGGGCCTACTTCGAGGCGCTGGCCGCCGAGGTCGACCGGCTGGCCGCCGGCGCGCCGGTGCGCCTGATGGGCTTCTCGCTCGGCGCGTTCGTCGCCGTTCAGGTGGCGATCCGGCTGAAGACGCCGATCGCAGGAATCGATCTCGTCTCGCCCGCGGGCCCGCTGGATGCGGGGGACTTCCTGGACAGCATGGCGGGCGGCGCCGTCTTCCGGCTGGCGATGCGCTCGCCCGGCCTGTTCCGTGCGGTCACCTGGGCGCAGGGCGTGGCCGTCGGCCTCGCGCCGACCGCGGTCCTGCGCGGGCTGTTCGCCAGCGTCCGCGGCGCCGAGGCCGAACGCGCCGCGCGGCCCGACTTCCAGGCGGCGTTGGCCAGCTTCCTGGCCTGGTCCTATGGCCCCGCCCGCGCCGGGTACATCCGGGACATCGCGGCCTACGTCCGGCCCTGGGCGGCCGACCTCGAGCGGGTTTCCGCGCCGGTGCGCATCTGGCAGGGCGAGGACGACGGCTGGGCGCCGCCCGCCCTGGCCGCAAGCCTTGCCGCGGGCCTGCGCGAAACGCCCGCGGTCACGCTGTTCCCCGGCCTCGGGCACTATTCGACGCTGTTCGAAGCCGCGCCGATCGCGCTGCGCGAGGCGCCCCGGGGCTAACCCACCAGGCCCTTGCGGCGGCCCCAGGCCAGGAACAGGTCGAGCCAGCGCGACACCGGCATCTCGGGCGGCCGCCGGAGCGCGAAGCCGTGGCCGCCCTCCTCGAACAGCAGGGTTTCGACGGGCACGCCGCGGGCCTTGAGGGCCACGGCCATCTCGGTGGCGTTCTCGAAGCTGAGGCGCTCGTCGTCCATCGCCTGGACGATGAACGCGGGCGGGGTCTGGGCGTTCACCGCGAGCGGGATTGGCGGGAAGGTCGGCGACGGCGGCGGGCGCGTGCCGTCTGGATTGCGCGGCTGCACTCCCAGCGCGGCGTAGACCAGCACCATGTAGTCGGGCCGGGCCGAGGCGTCGTCGGCGGTGTCGACCGCGCCATAGGTCGGGCGCGAGAAGTCATTGCCCAGGCGGCCCACCATTTCGCCGCCGGTGGAAAAGCCCATGGCGCCCAGCTTCACGCGCGGCCCCACCGCGGCCCGCATCAGGCGCATGGCGCGCTGGGTGTCCTGGCGTGCGACGCCAAGCCCCATCTTCCAGTCCTCGGCGGGCAGGCGATAGGTGAGGACGCCGGCGACGAAGCCGTCAGCCGCCAGGCGCTGGGCCGGCTCGATCCCCTCCCGGTCGATCATCACCTGGCGGTAGCCGCCGCCGGGGACGATCAGCATGGCGCCCTTGGCCGGGCCCGCCGGCCGCCAGATCTCCAGCACAGGGTCGGTGACGCCCACGATCCCGCGGTCGCTGCGACCGCCCGGCATCTCGGTAAAGACGCTCTCCTGGCGCAGCCCCGCCGGCCGCTCGCCGCCGGGCACGCCGCGCGGCCACAGCCGGATCTTCTCCGGAGCCGGCGCCTGCGCCCGGGCCGCGCCCGCGGCGGCGGCGAGCACGCCGGCCAGGATCAGATCGCGTTTGGTCGGCATCAGGCGAATCTCCCCGTGGCGCGCAGCTTTGCCGCCTGGCGGCGCATCCGTCCACGCGGCCCTCCCAAGCGGAGCGTTAAGCCACCCCGCCGCTTAGCGGAGGGGAATGGTCAAGGTTAAGTTTCTCCTAACGGGTGAGTTCCGTTGCGCGGCGGCGCGCGGATGGCGTCTGTCGCGATGCACCTAGGGGGTTCTCATGACTTTCAAACACACCATGCTCGCGGCCGCCGCCGTGATCGGCCTGTCGGCGAGCGCTGCGCAAGCGGCCGACTATCTGCCGTTCGGCGTCCAGAACGACGTCCTCACCTCGACCGTGACCAGCGGGGGCTGGTCGGAGTGCTTCTCGCAGACCTACGGCACGTACGGCACGTCGCTCTCGAGCGCCCTGGGCGGCTGCGGCGGCGGCAGGCTGATGCTGGCGGCCCGCCTGACCGGCAGCGACACGCTGCTGCTGCTGGGCCAGGCCGATCGCGCCGACGTGCTCTTCGACACCGGCTTCGGCAACGACACGCACAACGCCAACGGCATCGAGTGGTACTATAACTCGAGCTACTCCTGGGGCTTCGCGAACGGCGGCGACACGGTCAATCGGACCAGCTGCGACGCCTCGGGCGTGTTCGACAGCAACACCTCCGGCTCGAACCAGCGCCTGTGCTGGCACACGAGCAGCGGCAATCTCGACGGTGGCTGGCGCGCCGGCAATCTGACCGGCCTGAACGGCAGCCAGGACGTGGAGCGCGTGATCTTCTCGTTCCAGGGCGGCGGCGGCGCCGTTCCGGAGCCCGCGACCTGGGCCCTGATGATCGGCGGCTTCGGCCTGGCCGGCTCGGCCCTGCGCCGTCGCCGCACGGCGTCGGTCGCGGCCTGATCCCGACCTTCGCTTAGACGACAATGCCTCGCCGCCGGCCCTTGGCCGGCGGCGATTGCTTTTGAGGGCTGCCTGCGGATGGATGACGGCGCAGGGAGGCGTTCGTGATTCAGCTCAGACCGGCCGTCGAGGCCGAGTATCCCGACATCATCGCCCTGACCAACCGGGCGTTCCGCGAGCCGGCGGGCCAGGCGGCGTGGAAGGTCGAGACCCTGGTCGGCGGGCGGCGGATCACCGAGTCGCTGCTGCGCGAGGATCTGGCCGCGCCGGGCGTCCAGCTGCTGATCTGGCGCGATGAGGGCGGGGGCCACATGGGCCACGTGCGACTGGACGCCGGGCCGGACGGCGCGTGGTATCTGGCGATGCTGACCGTGCGGCCCGACCGGCAGGACGGCGGGCTGGGGCGGGCGCTCCTGGCCGCGGCTGAAGAGTATGCCCTCGCCCGCGGCGGGCGGCGCATGCGGATGACCGTGGTGCACCAGCGGCCCGAACTGATCGCCTGGTACCAGCGGCGCGGCTATGTGCTGACCGGCGAGACGCAGCCCTTCCCCTATGGCGACGACCGCTTCGGCGCGCCCAATCGCGACGACCTGTACTTCGACGTGCTGGAGAAGACGCTGGCTTAGGCCGAGCGCCTGTCGGATACGCCGCGTCGATCGTAGGTGAAGCCGCCTTCGCCGTGGCCGCCGATCGAGTCCCAGCGGGCCTCCTCGGCCTTGTGCAGGTACTGCTCGGCCACCAGCCAGGCTTTGACGGGCTGCAGCGTCGCCAGGGCGCCGCCGAACAGCGCCGGGAAGACGGTGGCGAACTGCAGCCAGATCGGCGGCTGGAAGGCGACGACCGACCAGGCCCAGACGGCCATCACCGCGATGCTGACGCCGCTCATGACGAAGAAGGCGGGGCCATCGGCGGGGTCGGCGAACCCGTAGTCCAGGCCACAGCGGTCGCAGCGGTCGGCGATCTTGAGGAAGCTGCGGAACAGCTTGCCCTCGCCGCAGCGCGGACAGCGGCAGCGGAGGCCGGCCTGGAGCGAGGTGGGGCTTTCAGCGGGGTGGTGGCTGGCGGTCATCGACTTGCCTCCATACAATCTACGTATTGAGTGCATACAATATATGAGTAATGTATGCTTTCGACGCGAGACTCGCAATGGCCGTCATTCCTGAGCACCCGACCGCACGCTGGCTGGCGCGCCTCCCGACCGGGGGCGGACCACTGTACGTGCGGCTCGCCGAGGCGCTGGCGGCGGCGGTGCGCGAGGGGGAACTACAGGCCGGAGACCAGCTTCCGCCGCAACGGACCGTGGCCGATCTGCTGGGCGTCGACCTCACCACCGTGACGCGGGCTTACGCGGCGGCCCGTGCGCGCGGGTTGATCGAGGGTGCGGTGGGCCGGGGCACCTTCGTGCGCTCAGCCGCGGCGGCCGACGAGGCGGGGCGGGTGGACCTGTCGATGCTGCTGCCGCCTCCGCCGCAGGGGATGTCGCTGGCCGGTCTGCTGAAGGAGACCACGGCGGCCATCCTGGACCGCACCGACGCCGCCCGGCTCATGGCCTACCATCCGGGCGGCGGCAGTCTGGGTCAGCGGATCGCCGGCGCGGCGTGGCTGGCGCCGGTGCTGGGCGAGGTGGCGGCCGAGCGGGTGCTGGTGGCCCCGGGCGCCCAGGCGGCGCTGGCGGCGGTGCTGGCGCTCGCGCCCAAGGGGGGAGCGGTGGTGACCGAGCCGCTGGTCTATCCGGGCGTCCTGACCCTCGCGCGCCAGCTGGGCCTGCGGGTGATCGCCTGTCCGGCCGACGCCGGCGGGATGGACCCAGAGGCGCTGGCGCGGCTGTGCGCGCAGGAGAAGCCGGCGGCGGTCTACCTGACGCCGACCACCCATAACCCCACCGCCGTGACCATGGACGCCGACCGCCGCCGGGCCCTGGCCGAGGCCGCGCGGGCCGCTGGGATCTGGATCGTCGAGGACGACCCCTACGCCCGCCTGTTCGATGCGCCGCATCCGGCCCTGGCCAGCCTGGCGCCCGAACGGACGTTCCACATCGCCACCCTGTCGAAGTGCCTGTCGCCCGGCCTGCGCATCGCCTACCTGGTCCCGCCGAAAGGGCCGATGGCTGGCCCCACGGCCGAGAGCCTGCGCGCCGTGGGCCAGATGCCGGCGCCGCTGATGACCGCCGTGGTCACCGCCTGGATCCGCGAGGGCGCGGCCGAGAAGCTGCTGGCCGCCGTCCGCCGCGAAGCCCGCGCCCGCCGCGCGCTCGCCGCCGAGGTGCTGGCGGGGGCGAAGGGCGCCGCCGAGGGCGTCCACGTCTGGCTGGACCTGCCGCCCGCCTGGGACGCCGCCCGCGTCCACCGCCTGGCCGTCGAGCGGGGCCTGTCCCTCGTCACCGCCGACGCTTTCGCGGCGGGGCCGGAGCATCCCAACGGCCTTCGCATCGCCCTGGGCGGCCCAGCCAAGCAGGCGGTTCTGAGGCAGGCGTTGGAGAGTGTGGCGGGGCTGGTGGGCCAGTCTTCCAGCCCGCAGATCACGGTTTAACGTCCTTCTCCCCTTGCGGGAGAAGGTGTCGCGCGAAGCGTGACGGATGAGGGGTTGTGCTGGCCTGTTCGGCCGTGTGCGCCGCAGGCGTCCGACTTTCGCAGGGCCTTCAAGCGGCATCGTATTTCACGTCAGCGCGACCCCTCATCCGGCCGCCTTCGGCGCCCACCTTCTCCCGCAAGGGGAGAAGGGAAGGCTACCCTGCCAGCCGGTACGTCGCGTCCGGGCCGTCGCCGTCGGCGGTAAGCTGGCCCTTGCGGACCAGGTGCTCCATCCCGGCCAGCATCGACCGCGCCGCCGCCGGGTGCAGGCGTGAGTCGACGTCGGCGTAGAGGCGGGGGACCAGTTCGCGGATCTTCGCGGGGCCCGACTTCAGCGCGCCCAGGATCTGGTCCAGGCGCTCCTGGCGGTGGTCGATGTAGGCCTGGATGAAGGCGTCGACGTCGCGGATGGGCGGGCCATGGGTGGGCCACAGGACGTCGAACCGGCGGCCGCGGATGTCGTCGAGGCTGGCCAGGTAGTCGGTCATGTCGCCGTCGGGTGGGGTGATCACCGTGGTCGACCAGCCCATGATGTGGTCGCCCGAGAAGCAGGCGTTTTCCTCGCGCAGGGTGAAGCAGATGTGGTTCGAGGTGTGGCCGGGGGTGGCGATGGCTTCCATGGTCCAGCCGGGGCCGGAAATCACCTGGCCGCCGCCGCACAGGCTGACGTCGGGCTGGAACGACAGGTCGTGGCCGGCCTCCATCTTGGGACCGTCGTCGTCCTCGTCATGGCCCGCCACCGCGCAGCCGTAGATCGTGGCGCCCGTCGCCGCCTTGAGCGCGCCCGCCAACGGCGAGTGGTCGGAGTGGTGGTGGGTGATCAGGATGTGGGTGACGGTCTCGCCCGCCACCGCCTGCAGGATCGCCTGCAGATGGACCGGATCGTCCGGGCCGGGATCGATGACCGCGACCTCGCCCTTGCCCACGATGTAGGTGCCGGTGCCCTTGAAGGTGAACGGACCCGGATTGTTGGCCGTCACCCGCCGGATCAGCGGCGAGACCTGGTCGCAGCGGCCGTACTCGATGTCGATGTCGCGAACGTAGGGGATGCTCATCCGCCCAGGACTCCCGAGAGGTCGTAGCCGGCGGCGCGGCCCAGGCCGATCAGTTCGGCGGGAGCCTTCGCGCCGGACGTCGCCTGCGCCAGCGACCAGGTGACGATCGAGCGGGTGCCCGAGCGGCAGAAGGCCAGGATCGGACCCTCGGCCGTGGCCAGCAGGGCGCGGGTCTGTTCCACCTGGTCGGGGGTCGGCCCCCCGCGCACCGGGATATGGTGGTAGGCGAGGCCGGCGGCCTTTGCGGCGGCTTCCATATCGGCGCTGGACGGCTGGGCGGCGTCTTCGCCATCGGGTCGGTTGTTGATGACGGTCTTGAAGCCCAGGCGGGCGGCCTCGGCCACGTCGGCCAGGCTGATCTGCGGGGCCGTGGTGAACTCGTCGGTGACGCGTCGGAAGTCGCTCATGGGATACTCGTGCGGGGACAAGGGGGCTTCGTTGACATCATCGGGGGTGGGTGGAACCTTCGCAAGGTCCGGTCCGGCGTTCGCCCTTCCGGAGCCCGCTTTCGGAGGCTGTTCCCGCGCCATGCTCCGCTTCATCGGCCGGCGCCTTCTGGTTGCGATCCCCACGCTGTTCCTGGTGATCACCGCCGCGTTCTTCATGATGCGCGCCGCGCCGGGCAGTCCCTTCGAGAGCGACCGCAAGCTGTTGCCCGAGATCGAGGCCAATGTCCTGGCGCAGTACGGCATGGATAAGCCGCTGGCCGAGCAGTACGCCGACTATCTGGGCGGGGTCGTGACGGGCGACCTGGGGCCTTCGCTGAAGTACCGCGACAAGTCGGTGCTCGATATCCTGCAGGAGAACTACAAGGTCTCGCTGACCTTGGGCCTCTCGGCCATCGTCATCGCCTCGATCGTGGGCGTCAGTCTGGGGGTGATGGCGGCGCTCCGACAGAACGGGACGACGGACCATGTGGTCATGGCGGTGGCGATCCTGGGCGTCTGCATCCCCACCTTCGTGACCGCGCCGCTGCTGGTGCTGGCCATCGCGTCCAAGCTGGGCTGGCTGCCGACGGCGGGGTGGAACGACGGGGCGCTGGCCAACATGGTGCTGCCGGTCACGGTGTTGGCGCTGCCGCAGATCGCGATCATCTCGCGGCTGACCCGGGCGGGCATGATCGAGGTGCTGCACGCCAACTACATCCGCACCGCCCGCGCCAAGGGGTTGCCCGAGGGGCTGATCGTGCGCAAGCACGCCCTGCGCGCCGCGCTGCTGCCGCTGGTCAGCTATCTGGGCCCGGCCTGCGCCGGCCTGATCACCGGCTCGCTGGTGGTGGAGAAGATCTTCAACCTGCCGGGCCTGGGGAAGTTTTTCGTCATCAGCGCCCTGCAGCGCGACTACACCGTCGTGATGGGCATGGTGATCGTCTACGCCGCCCTGATCCTGGTGCTTAACCTGGTGGCCGATCTGCTGTTGGCGATGCTGGACCCGCGGGTGAGGCTGGCATGACGCTGCTCGCGCCCGACGCTTCCGACCGCATGAACCTCGCCGCCGTGAAGGGCCGCAGCCTCTGGGACGACGCGGGTCGCAGGCTGATGCGCAACAAGGCGGCCGTGGCCAGCATGGTCACCCTGGGCGTGCTGGTGCTGGCGGCCGTGGTCGGGCCGTTCCTGTCGCCGTTCGCCTATGACCAGGTGGACAAGGAGGACGTGTGGATGGCGCCGCTGACGGCGGGCCATCTGCTGGGTTCGGACGCTCTCGGGCGCGACCTGCTGGTGCGGCTGCTGGTGGGCCTGCGGGTGTCCCTCGCCATCGGCGTCGTGGCCACGCTGGTGTCGCTGGTGATCGGCGTGACGTGGGGCGCCGTGGCCGGCTACCTCGGCGGTAAGGTGGACGAGGTGATGATGCGCTTCGTCGACGTCCTTTACTCGCTGCCCTTCATCTTCTTCGTGATCCTGCTGACGGTGACCTTCGGGTCCAACATCGTGCTGATCTTCGTCGCCATCGGCGCGGTCGAGTGGCTGACCATGAGCCGGATCGTGCGGGGCCAGACGCTGACGCTGAAGAACAAGGAGTTCATCGAGGCCGCCCGCGCGGCGGGGCTGGGGCGAGCGGCGATCATCGCGCGTCATATCGTCCCGAACCTGCTGGGACCCGTGGTTGTCTACGTGACGCTGACGATACCGGCGGTCATTCTGGCCGAGAGCTTCCTGAGCTTCCTGGGACTGGGGGTGCAGCCGCCGATGGCGTCGCTGGGCGCCCTGATCGCCGGCGGGGCCTCGGACATGGAGCTCGCGCCTTGGCTGCTCGTGTTTCCGTCTCTGGTGATGGTGTTGACCCTGATGTGCTTCAACTTCATCGGCGATGGGCTAAGAGACGCCATCGATCCGAAGGACAGGTGATGACGGCCGGGGGGCTTGAGACATCGCCGGAGCAGTTCCTGGCCGACGCCGTGGCGGCGATGCGGCGCGGGGACTCCCGGGCCGCGCTCGACAGCGTGAGGCGGGCCGAGCTGGCCGCGCCGCACGATCCGCATGTGCGGATGCAGAAGGCGTTGGTCTATCGGGCCAGCGGCGCGCTGCCCGCGGCCCTGGCGGCTCTGGATGAGGCGCTGGCCCTCGATCCCTACAATTTCCTGGCGCTGCTCTCGAAGGGCGCCGTGGTCGAGCGTTTGTCGGGCGAGCGGGTGGCCGCGCGGATCTATGAGAACGCGCTGAAGCTGGCGCCGGCCGACGACAAGCTGCCGCCCAATCTGCTGACCCCGCTGGCGCGCGCCCGCGCGGTGGTCGACAAGACCCGCCAGGCGTTGGCGGCGCACCTGGCGTCCCAGGTGGGGGATATCTCTGGCGCCGGCGGCGAGCTGGCTCAGCGGCGGCTGGAAGAGGCGATCGGCGTCTACGCTGGCGTCCGCAAGGTCTACCAGCACGAGCCGCTGCTGCTGCACTATCCGCGGCTGCCGGCCATTCCGTTCTATCCGCGCGAGCTGTTTCCGTGGCTGCCCGAACTGGAGGCCGCGACGCCGGCGATCCAGGCTGAGCTCTCCGCGCTGCTGGCCTCGCGGATGGACGATTTCGCGCCCTACATGCAGATCCCGGCCGAGGCGCCGGTGAACCAGTGGGAAGAGCTGAACCACTCCCGCCGGTGGAGCTCGCTGTTCCTCTGGAAGGACGGTGAGCGTCAGGACGCGGTCTGCGAGGCCTGCCCTCGCACCGCGGCGCTGCTGGACAGACTGCCGATGGCCAACCAGCCGGGCTTTGCGCCGACCGCGATGTTCTCGGCGCTGGAGGCCCACACGCAGATCCCGCCGCACACGGGCTCGACCAACGTGCGCCTGCTCTGCCACCTGCCGCTGGTGCTGCCCGGCCCGGCGCGGTTCCGGGTGGGCAACGAGACGCGGGCGTGGAAGCTGGGCCAGGCCTGGGTCTTCGACGACACCATCGAGCACGAGGCCTGGAACGACGCCGACGAACTGCGCGTGATCCTGATCTTCGACGTCTGGAACCCGTATCTGGAGCCGGGCGAGAAGGAGCGGATCAACGCGATGATGGCGGCGAGGAACGCCTTCTACTCGGGGTGATTTCCCTCCCCATCAAGGGCGGAAACGACACTATTCCACGCGCCGCACGCGGAAGGCGCCGCCGTTGTTGATCGACATCAGGAAGCTGCCCATCGCCGCCTGGCGGATCTTCACAGGCATGCCCGGCTTGGGCGTGCGGTGCAGCTCGTTGTTGTCGATCTGGGTCCAGATCGCGCCGTCCTTCAGGCGGATCGTCCACTTGCCGGCGCCGTTGACGCTGGCCACCGCGACCTCGCCGGCGACGTTCTCCAGTTCTTCCTGCGTCTCGCCCTTCTCGAAGAGCGAGATAGACGGCATCGAGAAGCCGAAGGCCTGGCGGCGCACCTTGCGGGCCTGCTCGCGGTCGACGACCACGATGTCGCCCTTGGCCTCGGCCTGGTCGAGGGTGGCGGCGGTCTTGTCGTAGCAGGCGAGGCGGGCGGCGCCGTCGGCGATCTTCCGGCAGTCGGCCAGCTCCTGGAAGATCTGGGCGCGACCCTCAGGCTTGGGCTGGGCCAGCGCGGCCGGCGGGGCGGCGACTGCGGCGAAAAGCAGGCTGAGCGCGAGAACGCTGCGCGGCATCATCATGGCGGGTCTCGGTGATCCAGGGGCGATTCCTTTCGCAGGCCGTCGCGCCGCGCGCAACGACGACAAACGGCCATTCCGAGGCGTTCACGGCTGCGCGTCGAGACGAATCGAGTGCAAGCGCTTTGCGACGAACGGTGCGTGAGCTGTCACAATCCCGGAAGAAACCTTCCCCGCTTTCCCCCGGCGCCCAGCAATCTGTGACCAGAATGCGACAGGTCGGCGCCCGAAACATTGCTTGCAGCTAATGTCCGTTGACCGACACTGGTTGTGGTTCGTAACTCCGCCGTAACCGGAGACCCACCGTCTTCGGGACCGATCTCTTTTTGTGGGGAGCGGCCGCCCCTCGAGGCAGGACCGCTGGAGGATCTAAACCGTGAAATTCAAGCCCATGCGGGAACGCCTGTTGGCGTCTTCTATGATTTGCGGCGTGGCCATGCTGGCCTCGACGCAAGCGCTGGCCCAGACCGCGTCCGAGGAAATCTCGGAAGTCGTCGTCACCGGTACGCGCATTCCGTCGCCGAACCTGGAGTCGGTGAGCCCGGTGACCGCGGTGACCGCCGCTGAAATCAAGGCGACCGGCGTCACGCGCGTCGAAGACATGATCAACAGCCTGCCGCAGGCCTTCGCGGCCCAGGGCTCGGCTCTGTCGAACGGTTCGACCGGTACGGCGACCGTCAGCCTCCGTGGTCTGGGCGCGACCCGCACGCAGGTCCTGATCGACGGCCGTCGCCTGATGCCCGGCACGCCGAACACCCTCGGCGGCGCTCTGGCCGCCGACATCAACTTCATCCCTTCGGCCCTGATCCAGCGCGTTGACGTGCTGACGGGCGGCGCCTCGGCCGTGTACGGCGCCGACGCCGTGGGCGGCGTCGTGAACTTCATCATGATGCGCAACTTCGAAGGCGTGCGCGTCGATGCCCAGTACGGCATCTATCAGCACGACAACGGCAACGGCGTCGCCGACGCCGTGAGCGCCGCGCGGGCCCGCGCGTCGACCAAGGAATTCTTCAATCTGCCGAAGGACAACGTCCGCGACGGTGAATCCAGCCAGGTGACCCTGGTGATGGGTGTCAACTCGCCGGACGGCAAGGGCAATGTGACCGCCTACGCCGGCTACCGTCACGTCGAGCCCATCCTGCAGGGCAACCGCGACTTCTCGGCCTGTACGCTGAACTCGGGCGCCGACTTCGTCTCCGCCGGCTGCGGTGGTTCGGGCACGGCCTTCCCGGCCCGCGTCGGCAACTTCATCGTCGACTTCAACGGCGGCTCGGCGTTCATCCCGCGCGTCGCCAGCCGCGACATCTACAACTTCGGTCCGTCGAACTACTACCAGCGGCCTGACGACCGCTACGTGCTGGGCGCGTTCGCCGAGTACGAAGTGACCGAATGGGCCAAGGCGTACATGGACGTGATGTTCATGGACGACACCTCGACCTATCAGATCGCGCCGGGCGGCATCTTCGCCGGCACGTTCTCGATCAACTGCGCCAACCCGCTCCTGTCGGCGGCCCAGCGCGGCCAGCTCAGCGCCACGGCGGCCACGGGCGGCGGCACCTGCGCCAGCAACCCGGCCGGCACGTTCACGGGCATCGTCGCCCGCCGGAACATCGAAGGCGGCGGCCGTCAGGGCAAGACGCAGCACCAGCAGTACCGCTACGTCCTCGGCGTGAAGGGCGACCTGAACGACAACTGGTCGTACGACTTCGCGATGCAGTACGGCCGCGTCTCGTTCAACCAGGTCCAGACCGGCTTCTTCCGGACCTCGGCCATCAACCAGGCCCTGAACGTTGTCTCCACCCCGAACGGTCCGCAGTGCGCGAACCCGGCCGGCGGCTGCGTGCCCTACAACATCTTCAGCCTGGGCGGCGTGACCCGCGCGGCGCTGGACTTCCTGGAAACGCCCTCCACGCAGAACGGTAACCTGTTCGAGCGCATCGTGAACTTCAACATCGGCGGTGACCTCACCGAGTACGGTGTGAAGACGCCTTGGGCCAACGACGGCGTGGGCGTCTCGATCGGCGCCGAGTACCGTCGCGAGCAGCTGGACTTCGCGGCCGACTTCATTTCGTCCTCGGGCGACCTGAACGGCTCGGGCGGCGCCAACCCGCCGGTCAACGGCTCGTTCGACGTCTATGAAGTGTTCGCTGAAACCCGCATTCCGCTGGTCCAGGACGCGCCCTTCGCCAAGTCGCTGACCGCCGAACTGGCGTTCCGCTACTCGGACTACTCGACGGTCGGCACCACCGAGACCTACAAGATCGCTGGTGACTGGGAGCCGGTCGATGGCGTCCGCGTCCGCGGCGGCTACAACCGCGCCGTCCGCGCCCCGCACGTCCTCGAGCTCTACTCGCCGCGGAACGTGACCCTGGACGGCACCCGCGACCCGTGCGCCGGCCTGACGGCCGCGAACCCGCTGGTCGCGCGCTGCGCCGCCCTGTTCAACCTGACCACGGCGCAAGTGCTGGCCATCGAGGCGAACCCCGCCGCGCAGTACAACGGCCTGATCGGCGGCAACCCGAACGTGGATCCGGAAATCGCCGACACCTACACCGTCGGCGTGGTGCTGCAGCCGTCGTTCCTGCCCGGCCTGAACGTGTCGCTCGACTACTTCGACATCACCGTGAAGGGCTTCCTGGGCGGCTACGGCGCCGACAACATCATCGACCGCTGCGTCCAGCAGCAGGACGCGGCGTTCTGCGCCCTCGTCCGCCGCGACGCCCAAGGCTCGCTGTGGCTGTCGCCGCAGGGCTATGTTGAAGACACCACCTTCAACACCGGCAAGCTCGCGACCACGGGCGTCGACGTGAACCTCGGCTACCGTACGGACCTCGACTCGCTGGGCATGGAAGGCATGGGCAGCCTGTCGGCCAACTTCGTCGGCACCTGGCTCGACTCCCTGAAGTTCGCGACCCTGCCGGGCGATCCGCTGACCGACTGCGCCGGCAAGTACGGCACCGTCTGCTCGGCCACCGCCGGCCTGACCTCGCCGAACCCCGAATGGCGTCACA
Source organism: Phenylobacterium sp. (assembly GCF_965284355.1). Classification (NCBI taxonomy): domain Bacteria; kingdom Pseudomonadati; phylum Pseudomonadota; class Alphaproteobacteria; order Caulobacterales; family Caulobacteraceae; genus Phenylobacterium; species Phenylobacterium sp. The sequence goes on from NZ_OZ260078.1 coordinate 3,557,133, forward strand.
AGGCCCGTCTGACCTGGGCCACGCCGCTCGAGTACGGCGACTGGTTCAAGGACTTCTCGGTGTCGGTGCAGTGGCGCCACTTCTCCAGCGTCGACCTGGACGACCCGACGGGTCCGGCCAGCGACCTGAAGCTGGCCTCGCGCGACTACTTCGACCTCACGGCGTCGTGGACGGTGCGGGACAACCTCAACTTCCGCGCCGGCGTGAACAACGTGTTCGACAAGGATCCGCCGCTGACGGGTTCGTCGAACTGCCCGACCGGGCCCTGCAACGGCAACACCTGGCCGCAAGTGTACGACGCGTTCGGCCGGTACCTGTTCGTCGGTCTGACCGCCGACTTCTAAGTCGACGGTTCAGAGACAAGCCTAAGGGAAGGGCGGCGGAGCAATCCGCCGCCCTTTTCCTTTGGTCCCCCGCACCTCGACCACGCCATGACGCCCGTTGCCCGGCGGGTTCGGCGCGTTTGTCGATACGGACGCGCGTTGCACCGTCTCTGCTGCTAGGCTAACCGCCGGATTTTGTGGGCAGAGGGTCGGCGCGTTGAGCGAGTGGAAAGTCGGGCAGATCAAGATCAAGTCGGGGTACACGCCCGCCCCGTCGGCGACCGCACGCGCCGCCGCGAGCCCCTCCGCGCCGGGTGTCCGCGACGCCGCCGCCGACCGCCAGATGCTGCAGGCCATCAACGCCGCCGCTCAGTCAGGCGACTTCGTGCGGGCTTCCGACATGGCCGAAGCCGCCCTCCGGGACGGGCTTGAGCACCCAATGGTGCTGAACCTGGCGGCGCTGAAGTACGAGGACGAGAACCGCTTCGACGAGGCGCTGGCGGTGCTGCAGCGCGCCATCCAGATCGCCCCGCAGGACCTGGGCGCCCGCAACGCCGCGGGCCTCGTCCTCACGCGTCTTGAGCGCTATCGCGAGGCGCTGGCGATGTTCGACAGCGTCGTCGAGATCATGCCCGAGTTCGCCGGCGCCCACTGCGCCCGGGGCGCCACCCTGGAGGCCCTGGGCCGCCTGAAGGACGCCGAGGCCGCCCACCGCCGCGCCCTGGAGCTGGAGCCGGAGAACCTGGGCGCCATGCAAGGCTGCGCCAACCTGCTGAGCCGCCGGGGCGCCCACGCCGAGGCCCGGCCGCTGGCCGAGGCCGTGCTGAAGGCCGAGCCCAACTTCCCGGACGCCGTGATGGTGCTGGCCGCCGCCGACGCGGCCGAGGGCCACGCCGAGCGCGCCCAGGCTCGCCTGGAGATGCTGGCCGGCGACGAGCGGCTGACCCCACACCAGCGGGCCCTGGCCTATGGCCAACTGGGCGACGTGCTCGACAGCCAGAACCTCGTGCCCGAGGCGTTCAAGGCCTACGAGGCCTGCAACACGGGCCTCGCCCAGGCCTACGCCCCGCTATACGCCCGCGGCGACAACGCGCTGCAGTTCGCCCGCGCGATGCTGGCTGAGATGGACGCCATCCCCGCCGCCGCCTGGAACACCGCGCCCGGCCCGGCCCCGACCGACGGTCCCCGGACCCATGTGTTCCTGCTGGGCTTTCCCCGCTCGGGCACGACGCTCTTGGAGCAGGTGCTGGCCAGTCACCCCGACGTCGAGGCTCTGGAGGAGCGGGAGACGCTGTCCGAGGCCCAGCGCGCCTTCCAGACGCGCCCCGACGACGTCGCGCGCCTGGCCCAGGCCTCCGAGGCTGAGCTGGCGCCCCTGCGCGAGGCCTACTGGGCCCGCGTGCGCGCCGAGGGCGGGAACCCCTCGGGCAAGGTCTTCGTCGACAAGCACCCGCTGCACACCTTCCGTCTGCCGCTGATCCAGAAGCTGTTCCCGGAGGCGAAGATCCTGTTCGCCCGGCGCGACCCCCGCGATGTGGTGCTGTCGTGCTATCGCCGTCGCTTCGCCATGAGCCACTCGGCCTATCAACTGCTGACCCTGCCGGGCGCGGCGGCCTACTACGACGCGGCCATGAGCCTGGCCGAGAAGCTGCAGCCAGCGATCGCCGCCCACACCCTGGTCGTGCGCCACGAGGGCCTGATCGAGGACTTCGACAAGGCCGTGAGCGAGGTCTGCGACTTCCTGGGCCTGGCCTGGTCGGACTCCATGCGCGACTTCGCCGACAAGGCTCGGGATCGCGCGGTGGCCACGCCCAGCGGCGCCCAGCTGTCGCGCGGCCTTTCGGCCGAGGGCGTCGGCGCGTGGCGACGCTATCGCGACCAGATGGCGGCCACGACGCCGGCCCTGGCGCCCTGGGCGGCGAAGTTCGGGTACGCCGCCGAATGACCCTGACCCGCCGCCGCGCCGCTCAGACGCTGTTGCTGGGCGGCCTGGCCACGGCGTGCGCGACACCGCCCCGGCGCGAGCCGGTCATCTCGATCAACCTCGCCGACGCCCAGGCGTCGCCCGATCCCGATGCGACCCACCTGGAGACGGCCTTCGACGAGGCCAAGCGGATGACGGTGCCGGTGAAGCTGGGGGCCCGGGGACCGTTCCAGTTCGTGGTCGACACCGGCGCCAACCGCACGGTCGTCGGCGTCGAGACGGCCGCGCTCTGCAGCCTCGCCGCCGACGGGACCACGCCGGTCCACGGGATCGTCGGAACCCAGCCGGCGCCGCTGGTGAAGGTCCCGCGCTTGCGGGTGGGGCAGGTGCAGTCGTCCAACCTCAGCCTGCCGGTGCTGCCCAGGGCCAGCCTGGGCGCCGACGGCCTGCTGGGCATCGACGTCCTGAAGGGCCGCCGCATGCGGCTCTCGTTCGTGCGCAACACCTTCGAGATCGGCCCCTCGGGGCCTGGCGCCTCGGTTAACATGTTGGGCGGCGGAGGCGGCACGCGCATTCCCAAGCGCACGGATGGGATCGTCGTCCCGGCGCAATACCGCTCGGGCCAGCTGGTGATCTTCGACGCCGACGTCGACGGCATCCCGGTGCGGGCGTTCCTGGACTCGGGCGCGCAGATCACCTGCGGCAACGAGGCCCTGCGCGACACCCTGATCCGCCAGCGTCCCGGCTACGACAAGCGCATGCGCGACACCCAGCTGATCAGCGCCACGGGCCAGACCTCGCCGGCGCAGCTGGCCGCGCTGCCGCGGCTGCGGCTGGGCGGGATGGGGCTGAACAACATCCGCGCCGCGTTCGCGCCGCTGCACATCTTCAACCTGTGGAACCTGAACGACCGGCCCGCCATGCTGGTGGGCGTGGACGTGCTGCGGAACTTCGACGAGGTCATCCTGGACTTCGGCCGCCGCGAGGTCACCTTCATCCACGAACGGCGGCAGGCGCCGGGTTAGGCTTCCCTCCCCATCAAGGGAGGGAGGGCGCCAGCACCGTCGCCTTGCCCTCGCTGCGCAGGCGCGCTTCGGCCAGCTGGTCCAGCAGCTTCTGGGCGCGCGGATCGCCGAAGACCCAGGCGGCGGCCGCCAGGCTGCGGGCCGAGCTCGCCTGGACGCCCAGGGCCCGCTGCAGGCTCTCGAACGCGCCGGCCGACGGGGTCATGCGGCGCAGGGGAATGTCGCCCTCCAGCTTCGCCAGCTGCTTGGCCTTCTCCACCGCCTGGTAGAAGCCGCCGACCTCATCGACGAGCCCCAGCCCCTTGGCCTGCGCGCCGGTCCAGACGCGGCCCTTGGCGATCTCGGCCACCCGCTCGGGCGGCAGTTTGCGGCCGGTGGCGACGCGGCTCAGGAAGTTGGCGTAGATGCGGTCCATCCAGCCGCCGAAGGCCGCGCGCTGGGTTTCCGAGAACGGCTGGCCCAGGCCGAACGCGCCGGCATAGTCGCCGCCGACGCCCGTGCCCCGCACGTCCACCCCCAGCTTGGCCAGCGCCGGGCCCACCGCGAACTTGCCGCCATAGACGCCGATCGAACCGGTCAGGGTGGTGGGCTGGGCCACGATCGCCGAGGCCTCGGACGAGATCCAGTAGCCGCCCGAGGCGGCGTAGGTGCTCATCGAGATCACCACCGGCTTGCCCTTGGCCTTGGCGAACCTCACGGCGTCCAGGATCTGCTCAGACGCGGTGTCCGAGCCGCCGGGCGAATTCACCCGCAGCACGATAGCCTTCACGGAGTCGGCCTTGGCCGCGCGCAGGATCGCGCCCGCCAGCTCGTCGGAATAGATGGTCGAGCCGCCCGTGAACGGGTTGCCGCCATGATCCTCGCCGGTGACGATGGGGCCCTCGGCCTCGATGACCGCGATGGTGTCGCCGGTCAGAGGCTGGTCGCGGCGCGGGTCGACGTAGTCGTCGAAGTCGACGGTCTTGGCGTCCTTGCCCGCCTTGTCGAGGATCGCCTGCTCGACCTCGCGCACCTGGCCCACCCGGTCGATCAGCTTCAGGCGCAGGGCGTCCTCGGCCACGTAGGGGCCCGCTTCCAGCGCCGTGCGCAGGCCCGCGGCGTCGGCCTTCCGGTCGGCAGCCGCCGTGGCGAGGTTGGACTGATAGACCGAGCCCATCCAAGACAGCGTCGCTTCCTTGTGGGGCGCGGTGTAGTCGCTGAAGAGGTAGCCGTTGACGGCGTTCTTGAACTCGCGCCGCTGCTCGTACTGCGGCACGACGCCGTACTTGTCGAAGAAGCGCTTGAAGAACAGGTCCTCGGTGGCGACGCCGGTCACCTGCAGCGAGGCGCCGGGCTGCATCCAGAACTGGTCGGCGGCCGAGCCCAGCATGTAGGTCGCGGTCACGAACCCCGAGGGATAGATGCCCTGGCTGTGGGCGTAGATCGGCTTGCCGGCGGCGCGGAAGCGCCTGAAGGCCTGTCGCAGCTCATCGGCCATGCCCGGCTCGACCCCGCCCTCGGGCAGGCGCACCAGCACGCCCTTGATCCGCTCGTCGTCCTCGGCCCGGCGCAGGGTCTCGATGATCGACATCACCGAGGCCGAGTTGCGGGCCAGGCCCCAGAGCGGATTGTTCGGCGACTGGTCCGACAGCGGCGCGCGCAGGTCGAGCTCCAGCACGGTGTGAGCCGGCATCGGCGCGGGCGCCGTGGCCGACAGCGCCATCCCGATCAGCAGCATCGGCACGCCGACCATGAAGACGACCAGCCCCGCAAAGACCCCGGCCGCGGTGATGAGGAACTGCTTCATGGTCTCCAGGGGTCGTATGCGCCGCGCCGTCCGCGCGCTGTCGCATACATATGTGTCGGCGGCAAAGTCCGCGCACGGGGGCGGACGAAAAAGCGCGGCGGGAGGACGTGGAAGGCGACCCCGTGGCGCCCGGAAGGAACCGGTCTTCTAGGGAAAAGGAAGATGGTCGTGGGCGTAGTCGCTCAAGACTTCGGCTCGGACACGTGGATGCAGTTAAGTCCGGTGAATTGCTTAGGAAGCCGCTTGCTTTCTGTCCGCCTGCTCCTGCAGCCAGCGCTGCATGCACCTGCCCTCAGTTACCAGCGTTGGAATTGCCCGCTTCGGTACAGGCTCATCGAAGAGAGCCAGGGCTTCCTGAATCGCTCCAAGTCGAAAGAGGGTCATCGCCAGGGCGGTCAGGTTCGGTTTGCTCCAGGCGCCGATTGTACCTCTCCAGTACCATATCGACGCCTCGTCCTCGAGCGACTGAACCCGTTCGAACCATGGGATGCCGTAAGTCAGTACGGATTCAGCAACTTCGCCAGGACCATCAGGATTGTTTTTCCACCACCGATCGTAGCCGTCGATCAACTGGCCAATCCGCTGCCCGGCCTGTCGAATCCCTAGTCTTGTTTCGCAGTCAACGGCCCTCAGCATCCGTTCTGTTTCAACGTTCTTTGCAAACAGATTGATCGTCACGCTGCCGTCGATCCAGCTCTTCTGCAGGTTCACCCAGTCCTGGATTTCGCCACGCAGCCGATACCAGTCCTTCGCGTTGCCTTCGCGGGTAAACTCCAGCGGCGCCAGCGCCCGATCAAGCGCCTTGGTGTAGGACAGACGTGTCATATGAACGGCTTCGGATTGTAGAAGATCGGACGGGTTTTCACCCCCGTCGCCTCATAATTCTTGACTGCCCGAGCGGCCGCTGCGCGTCCAGATGGCGTATTTGACTTCAACTCCATCTGGAAGGGTTCAGGCTCCTTCCCTAGGGTTCGAACGCGCGCGGGTGTGCGTACGTCGGGCTTCAGAATTCGACCACCCGCCACCGGCACGGTCGGCTCGGGATCCCATCCTGGCTTCTGTGCGACACGCTCCCGCAATGCTGCGTGCGCGCGACGCCCGGCGCGCGTGGCCCAGTTGTCGCCCACGCGCAGATAGGGGTCGGCCCGCTGCAGCACGAGTGGCGCCTCCCGAGCCACTGCCGGCGCAAGACGGCCCGCGATGTACGCTGCGCCCTCTAGTCCTGCGACCGCCACAACGGGCGCCAGTGCTGGGACCGCCATCCACGCGTTGTCCCGGCTAATGGCGCGCTCAGTCTTCTTGAAAGCGGCCTGCTGCTTGCGAAGATCCGCTATGTCAGCGTCGGAACCCCGGTACATCCGGTCTGCCAGGGGCGCGACTGCACCGGTTCCTGTGGGCTCGGGTGCCCGCGCGATAGCGCCGCTGCGCTTCTCCAGCCCCTCCGCCTGCCGTTCGTTGTAAGTGCGTTGTTGAGCCGCCATCCTTGCGTAGGGCTGCGCAAGCGTATCAGGCACGCTGCGAGGTTGATCGCCGCGAGCGTATGAGCCAGTTCCGGCCAAGATCTCTCCAATCGCTGAATGATGGCTGCGGCGCGCGCAGCGTCGACGGCAGCGACCGAGTCGCTGCGACAGGAAGACTTCGACTGGTCGGACTTGGTGCGGGCCTTGTCCGCTCACTGGCGGGTGGCGACGGGCACTGATCGACACGCACCATCATTCCACGAACAAGGAGGCGAGTCAAGAACAAATAGAGAACAAGCTTTGATGGGCGATAGCTACCGAATTGATTCCGGTTGTGTCGCGAGACCTGCGGTGGCGCGAATCGCGGGGTCAGCCGAGATGAGGAGCCGCCCGCTGCCCGTCCACGCGACGGGCGGCCATGAGGCCGCGGGAGGGATCTGGAACTCTCGGGAAAGGAAGATGGTCGGAGTGGCAGGATTTGAACCTGCGACCCCTGCGTCCCGAACGCAGTGCTCTACCAGACTGAGCCACACTCCGACTTGGAGGCGCGCTTATAGAGGAGGGTCCGCCGGGCTGCAAGCGGGCCATTTGCGGCCTTTTATCAGAGGCGTTGCATCGCCCGGCGCGCTGCGCTATTTCCCCCGCTCCCGAGGGCGCGGCCCCTCCGGTGACCGTTCCTGCTGGGGAATGGTGTAATGGTAACACTGCGGTTTTTGGTACCGTCATTCTAGGTTCGAGTCCTAGTTCCCCAGCCACGGCCTTCCGCGCTGCTCCCGGCGGCGCGATGGGATTGCAGGACTACCGCGCCCCGTTGCTGCGACAGCCTGTCACCCGGGAATCTACTTAAGCAATCGTCCCGAATTTCCCTGACCCGAATCAGTGTGGTTCTTGGTCGGCGTTAACCATAGTGAACGCCGGCTGAAGACGGCCTTCGGATGATTTCGGGACCTGGCGCTGGGGGCGTCGGGACGGCCTGAGATCGTCGACGGCCCCGCCTTGCCCGGTGTTCTCCGAGAGAGTGGGGCGCGCGTGGGCGGCAAGGTACTCATCATCGACGACGACCCGGCGCTGCTGCGCCTGATGTCGATGGCGTTCCAGCAGGCGGGCTTCAACGCCATTTCGGCGGACAACGGCCGCAGCGGGATCCGCATGGCCGGCGCCCACCGCCCCGACCTGGTGGTCACCGATATCGTGATGCCCGACATCGAAGGCATCGGCGCCATCCGCGTCATCAAGCAGTCCGCCCGCCCGCCGAAAGTCATCGCGATCTCGGGGGCCGGTCGCGCCCGCGGCGCCGACTATCTGGGCTGGGCCCGCCATCTCGGCGCGGACGCCGTCCTCGCCAAGCCGTTCCGGATGTCCGAGCTCATGAAGATCTCGAAGTCCGTCATCGCCAACGAAAACCACGACGTCACAGACCTGGGAGCCTGACCGATGCACATCCTTCTCGTCGAGGACAACATCTCCACCGCCAAGAGCGTGCAGCTGAACCTGTCGAACGCGGGCCACAACGTGACCCACACGACGTCGGGCGGGGAGAGCGTCGAGCTGGTCGAGCTCTACGACTACGACGCCGTCCTGATGGACATCGACCTGGAAGACATCTCCGGCATCGAGGCGCTGCGCGAACTGCGCCTGCGCAAGGACGCCACGCCCGTGATCATCCTGTCGGGGACCACCGATGTCGACGTGAAGATCCAGGCCCTGGCCGCCGGCGCCGACGACTACATGACCAAGCCTTTCCACAAGGAGGAGCTGATGGCCCGGATCACGGCCGTGGTGCGCCGTTCGCGCGGCCATGTGGACTCGATCATCCGCACCGGCCCGATCGCGCTGAACCTCAACACCCGCAGCGCCGAGGTGGCGGGCCGGCAGATCCACCTGACGCCCAGCGAGTACAAGATGCTGGAGCTGCTCTCGCTCCGGAAGAACACGGTCCTCACCAAGGAAGCCTGCCTCAACCACCTGTACAACGGCCTCTCCGAGCCCGAGCCCAAGATCATCGACGTCTTCATCTGCAAGCTGCGGAAGAAGATCGCGGGGGCGGCCGGCGGCGACAGCCAGATCGAGACCGTGTGGGGCGGCGGCTACATGCTGCGTGACGCCAAAGCCGCGCAGCTGGCGGCTTGAGGCACACCACCGTTTCCAGGGCTTCGGACGGCCGCACGGGCTCCCGCGCGGCCGTTTCCATGCACATGCTGGGTCGGGAAATTCGTCACTATGTAGAAGTACTTAGGTGTTCGTCTCAGGGTGAACGCCACCCCCGCTTGTGGTTCTATCTTAACCACAATCTGATCACGGTTGGGACGTGATGACGATCAGGGCGAAAGCGGCGGAAGAGCGTGGGGGCGAGGGGCAGCGCCAGGCGGCGCGGCGCAGGTCCCGCGCTCAGGGTGGGCTCCGGGCGCCGGGCGGCGCCGAGGCCGAGCGCAGGCTGGATGCGGTGCATCGCCAGACCAGCGTCCTGGCCCACGACTTCAACAACCTGCTGAACGTGATCATGGCCGCCAACGAGGCGTTGGCCGCACGCCTGCCTCCGGGCTCCGATGCGTTCGAGCTGGCCCAGATCGGCCTGGACGCGGCCGAGAAGGGCGCCGAGCTGCTCGAGCGCATCCGGTCGCTGAGCGCGCCCCTGACGGCCGAGCCCGACCTGGTCGACGGCGCTGAGGCCATGGTGGCCGTGAGCCGGATGGCCAACGTCTCGACTCCGGAGAGCGTGACGGTGGTCGCCATGGCCATGCCCGGGCCGCTGACCTGTCGCGCCGACCGGGCGGGGTTGGAATCGGCGCTGCTGAACCTTTGCGTCAACGCTGGCCACGCCATGCCCACGGGCGGCGCGATCCTGGTGTCGGCGACGGTGGCGATTCTCACCGCCGAGGCGGCTGGCGACCTGGGCCTGGACAGCGGCGCCTGGGCCGCCTTCGCGGTCAAGGATCCGGGCGTCGGGATGTCGCCGCAGACGCTGGCCCGGGCGACCCAGCCCTACTTCACGACGCGCGAGGGGCAGGGCGGCACCGGCCTCGGCCTGGCGAGCGTCAGGGCGTTCGCGGAGGCCGCCGGCGGCGCGCTGCAACTGGTTTCCGCCGAAGGCCGCGGCACGACGGCCACGATCTATCTGCCGATCGCCCAGAGCCTGTCTGGTTCAGATGGAATCATCTGAACCGGATGAACAGGCTCGATCTCTTTGATTTAGAGCGCGTTTCGGGGCGAAACCGGCGTCCACTTTCGCCCAACGCGCTCTAGGTTAGGCGGCGCCGGCCGAGATGGTCGAGCGGATCAGGTCCGACAGGCTCTCGGCCCGCATCTTCGACATCACATTGGCGCGATAGATTTCGACCGTGCGCGGGCTGATCGCCAGGGTGGAAGCGATCACTTTGTTCGAAGCGCCGCCGACGATCAGGTCCAGCACCTGGCGCTCGCGCCCGGTCAGGCTCTCGAGGCGGCGCATCACGCGCGAGCGCGCAGCGTTGGCGTCGACCGCGGCGTCGTTTTCCTCGATGCAGCCCCGCACGGCGCGCAGCAGCTGCTCGGCCTCGTAGGGCTTTTCGATGAAGTCGGTCGCCCCGGCCTTCATGGCGTCGACCGCACGGCTGACGTCGGCGTGGCCCGTGATGACAATCACCGGTAGCAGGCAGCCCACGGCCTTGAGCTCGCGGATCAGCTCGATGCCGTCCATGCTGGGCATGCGCAGATCGGTCACGACGCAGCCGCGCAGGGCGGTGTCGAACTGGGCCAGGAAGTCGTGCGCCGAGGCGAAGCCGCGCGTGCTCAGCCCATCGGACTTGAGCAGCATGACGAGCGAATCCCGCGCCGCGTCGTCATCATCGACGACGAACACTGTGCGTTCGCCCGCTGTCGCCACCATCATCACCCGCTCGCGCCAGAACAAAACTGAAGGCGGCGCCGCCCAGGCGGCTGGGTTCGACCCAGATCCGTCCCTTGTGATTTTCGACTATAGCACTCGATATTGAGAGGCCTAGCCCCATGCCTTCGGGCTTTGTGCTGGCCAAGGGCTGAAAAAGCCTGTCGGTGACCGAGGCGTCAACGCCCGGACCACTGTCCTCGACAGTCGTCGCGAGCTGATCGTCGCCGACAAGTCGCGTGGATATGTTGATCTGGCGGTTCGGGTACTTGGTGACCGCTTCGATAGCGTTGCGAGCAAGGTTAACCACAAGCTGTTGAATCTGGATACGGTCGGCGATCACGGTGTCCGGGCCCTTGAACAGGTCGTAGACAACCCGTGCATTTGCCTCGCGCGCCATCAGCGAGATGATGAAGTCGACCTCGCCGATGATCGCCGACAGGCTCTCGGGCTTCTGCAGCGTACCGCCCCGCGTCGCTAGGTCACGCATCGTGCGGATGATTTCGCCGGCCCGCACCGCCTGGTCTCCGGCGCGCGCGACCGCGTCGATCAGGTCGTCGTCATCCAGCTCCATCCGGGCAATCAGATTGCGGGCGGCCCGCAGGTAGTTGGCGACCGCGGACAACGGTTGGTTGAGCTCGTGCGCGAGCACCGAGGCCATCTCGCCCATCGAATTGGCCGCCCACACCTGGGTCAGCTGGGCGCGCAGTTCCTCGGACCGGCGCTCGGCCTCCTGGGCCGAGGTCAGGTCGCGGATCACCATGGTCAGCAGGCGCCGGCCGGCGACCACCACCTCTCCGACCCGCAGCTCCATCGGGAACGCCTCGCCGTCCTTCCGCAGGCCGGTGACCTGGCGATAGCTGCCGCTGACGTCCTCGGCGGTGGGGCCCGACAGCGCGCCATCCTCGCCGGGCGGCATCATGCGGCTGAACTTGGCGCCCACCACCTCGGCGGAGGTCCAGCCGAACAGGCGCTCGGCGGCGTGGTTGAAACTCTGGATCGCGCCGTCGTCGTCGATCAGGACGAGGGCGTCGGCGACGATGCTGAGGCTGGCCTGCAGCAGCTCCTCGCGTTCCGCCTGATCGGCCAGCAGCTCAGCGGCGGCGTTGCGCTCGCCGACCAGCTGGCGAAGGCCCCAGGCCGTCAGGCCCCCAAGCAACAGGAATGCGCCCGCGCGAAGCCCATCCTGCGTGGCGAAGCCGTCTACACTGTCCAGGGCGATGCCGCCCGCCGCCATGAGGAGGGTCGCGGTCAACGCTGCGCCCGGCCCGCCCGCAAGACCGCAGGCCAGCATCGCCGGCGCACAAAGCAGATAGACCGAGTGGCCGAGGATCGGGCGCAGGATGAACACCGCAGCCAGCAAGGCTGCGGACACGCCGATCGCCAGGAGCTGTCCCCGAAGTACGCCGAGGCCAAAACCCAGATTCGCCACGCCGGTTGTGCGATTTCCCGTCCACAACCCAGGCATGTATTCTACATTCCCACCGGCCCCGAACCGGCGGCGAAGTTGTGCAGAACTTCTCCAACGCTAGCAATTACGTACAAACCCATAAGGGTGGCCGCCCTAGGGATTCTCGCCTTTCAGGCGAATGTCTCATCCTTCGTTCAACTGTCGGGGCGAAGTCTCCGTCAACGATCCGACAGCCGGACGCCCGGCGTGTCCGGCGCGGTCTCATCTCCGCCGTTCAGCGCCTTCTGCATCCAGACGATGTCGACCCAGCGGCCGTGCTTGAAGCCGAAGCTCTTGCCGACGCCGGCGTCCACGAACCCCAGCGACCGATGCAGCCCGATCGAGGCGGCGTTGCCGCTGTCGCCGATCACGGCCACAAGCTGCCGGACGCCGATGGCCTCGCACGCGGCGATCACCGCCGACAGCACGGCCCGGCCCACGCCTTTGCCGATGGCCTCGGGGGCGATGTAGACGCTGTCTTCCAGGGTGTAGCGATAGGCCTGCCGCGGCCGGAACGGCCCGGCGTAGGCGAAGCCCAGTACCTCTCCGCCGTCTTCGGCGACGAGATAGGGCAGGCCTCGCGCGGCGACGGCTGCGCGGCGGGTCTCCATCTCGGCGGGCGAGGGCGGCTCCTCCTCGAAGGTGCCGAAGCCGTGCAGCACATGGTGGCCATAGATCGCCGCCAAGGCCTCCGCGTCGTCCGCCGTCGCCGCCCGTACGATCATGCCGCCTTCCAGGTTCCTTCGATGGCCCAGACGGCGAAAGCGTAGTCGAGGGCGATCTCCTTGAGGAAGTCGAACCGGCCCGAGGCGCCCCCGTGGCCGGCCTCCATGTTGATCTTGAGCAGGATGGGGGCATCGCCTGTCGTGTGCTCGCGCAGCTTGGCGACCCACTTCTGCGGCTCCCAGTAGGTGACCCGGGGGTCCGAGAGGCCGCCGGTGGCCAGGATCGGCGGGTAGGCTTTCGCCGCCACCTGGTCGTAGGGGCTGTAGCTGGCGATCAGGTCGTAGGCGGCGGGGTCCTCGATCGGGTTGCCCCATTCGGGCCACTCGGGCGGCGTCAGGGGCAGCGAGGTGTCGCTCATGGTGTTCAGCACGTCCACGAACGGCACGGCGGCGATGATCGCGCCCCACAGGTCGGGCCGCAGGTTGGCCACGGCCCCCATGAGCATCCCGCCGGCCGATCCGCCGTAGGCCGCGATCCGCCCCTTCGACGCATAGCCCTCGGCGACCAAATGCTCGGCGCAGGCGATGAGGTCGGTGAAGGTGTTGGGCTTCTTCTCCTTGCGTCCGTCCAGGAACCAGCCCCAGCCCTTGTCCGACCCGCCGCGGATGTGCGCCGTGGCCCAGATCCATCCGCGGTCCACGAGGCTCAGGTTGCGGATCGAGAAGCTGGGCTCCATCGCGTGGCCGTAGGAGCCGTAGCCGTACAGCAGGACGGGCGCAGAGCCGTCCTGCGGCGTGTCCTTCAGCATCAGCAGGGTGACGGGGACCTCCTGACCGTCCGACGCCTTGGCGAACAGGCGCCGCGCCACATAGCGCAACGGGTCATGGCCGGACGGCACCTCCTGGGTCTTGCGCAGGGTCCGCTCGCGGGTGGCCATGTCGTAGTCGAAGGTCTGCCGGGGCGTGGTCGGCGACTGGTAGACGAACCGCGTGGTCGTCGTGTCGTACTCGTAGCCGCCTTCGAGGTCCAGGGCGTAGGCCTCCTCGTCGAACGCCACGATGTGCTCAGCGCCGTCCCGGGCCATGACCACCAGGGTGTCCAGCGCATTTACCCGCTCGGCGCGGACCAGATGGTTCGCAAACGCGGCGAAGCCCGCGACGTAGTGGCCGGGGCGATGCGGGATCCAGTCCCGCCAGGTGTACCGGGACGGAACCGCCGCTTCCGAAACACACAGCTTGAAGTCCACTGCACCGTCCGCGTTGGTGCGGATCACCCAGCGGTCGGTCCAATGCTCGATGGCGTACTTCACGCCCACCTGCCGCGGCTCGGCCACGACCGGCTGACCGGTCGGATCGGCGGCCGGGATCAGCCAGAGCTCGGTGGTCTCCTGGTTGCCCACATGGATCAGGATATGGCTGTCGTCGGCGGTGACGCCGACGCCCAGGAACATGCCGTCGTCGGCCTCTTCGTAGACCAGCACGTCCTCGCCGCCCCCATCGAGGCCCGGGCGCGCCGCCCTGCGGAAGACCTTGGCCGGGCGGGCGTTCTCGTCGCGCCAGATCCAGAACAGCCACTGGCTGTCGGGCGAGAAGCAGAAGTCGCCGTAGGCGCTCTCGATGGGCGGGCCCACCTCTTGGCCGGTCGCCAGGTCCTTCACGCGTACCTGGTAGTACTCCGAGCCCTGTTCATCGACGGCCCAGGCGTAGAGCTTGTGGTCGGGGCTGTGGTGGGCGCCGCCGACGCTGAAGTAGGCCTTGCCCTGGCTCAGCGCCTGCTCGTCCAGCAGCACCTCCTCGCCGGTCTCGGCGCCGCGCGGTCGCCGGCCATGCACCGGGTGCTCGGCGCCCAGGTCGTAGCGGACGTAGTAGTCGAACGGGCCGTCGGGGGCGGGGACGGAGGAGTCGTCCTCCTTGATGCGCCCCTTCATCTCGGCGAACAGCTGGGCCTGCAGGGCCTCTGTCTCGGCCAGTACGGCCTTGGTGTAGGCGTTCTCGGCGTCGAGATGTTCGCGCACGTCGGCGCGCAGCGCCTTCGGGTCACGCAGCACCTGCTGCCAGTTCTCGTCCTTCATCCAGGCGTAGTCGTCGGTGCGGACGCGGCCCAGCTGCTCGATGCGGTGGGGGATCTTCTGGGCGACGGGAGGCTTGGGCAGGGTCATGCCCGCTAGATGCGTCGCCCGCCCGCCGCTGTCATCCCCCACGTCCCCGCGACGTCCACGAAGGCGTGATCCTGCCAGCGGTTGCCCATCTTGGCTCGCTCCATGACTGTGGCGTCCGTGGGCGTCGGGCCCGCGAACGCCTGGACGTGAAGCTTTCCTGTGTGTTTTCCGAGGGGTGTGCGCTTTCGCGCGCGGCGTTCGGGCGCAGGGGATTATGGCGACTTGTAGGCGGACGCAGTTCGGTGATTCACTCTTTATGCATCGAGATCGCGCATCAAAGACGCGAAGGGTTTTTCGAGTTTAGGGGCCCGGCATGGTCATGGACCTTGCGGTTGAGCTGATCCACGCGACTGTCCAGCTGGAGCAACCTCTGGGCGACGGCACACGCACGGTCGGGACCGGCTTCCTCATCTCCTCGCCCGGGCCCGACGGCAAGCCGCGCACGGTCCTGATCACCGCCAACCACGTCTTCGACAAGATGGCGCTGGGCGAGGCTCGCATCGGCTATCGCGTGGCCAACGCCGACGGCTCGTGGTCGTACGCGCCCAAGCCGATCAAGATCCGCGACAAGGACGGCGCGGCCCTCTGGACCCACCACCCGACCCGCGACGTGGCGGCCATGGTCATCAAGGCCCCGCCCGAATTCGCCAAGGCGGCGATCCCGGTGGGCTATCTGGCCAAGGATGACACCTTCGACGCCTATCAGGTGAACGCCGGCAACGAGATGATGGCGCTGGGCTTCCCGCGCGGCCTTTCGGCGAACTCGGCGGGCTTTCCGATCCTGCGGTCCGGCCGCGTGGCCAGCTATCCGCTGGGCCCGGCGGCGGCTTTCCCGACGTTCCTGCTCGATTTCTCGGTCTTCCCGGGCAATTCCGGCGGGCCGGTATTCATCAGCCGCCAGCAGAACCCTACCACGCTGACGCCGGTGAGCGACAAGGCCCCGGAACAGGGCTTCATCGCGGGCCTCCTGACCCAGCAGGTCGAGCTGAACTCCGAACGCCTGGAAATCGGCATCGTCACGCACGCCCGGTACATCCGCGAAACGATCGATCTGGTGGGCTCGCCGCTGGCGCCCTCCAGCGTGGCGGAAGCCGAACCGCCGACGCCCCCGGCCGTCCAGGGCGCCCGCACCGCCGCAGCGGAAGAAGCGGCGCGGGACTAGCCGCGCCGCGCAACCTTAGCCGCCGTAGACGACAGAAATCGTCTCGGCGATGCAGGCGGGCTTCGACTCGCCTTCGATCTCGATGGTGCACTCGTTCTTGATCTGCATGCCGCCGGCCTTGGGCTCGGCGCCGATCAGCTTCTGGCGCATGCGCACGCGCTTGCCGACGCGCACCATGTTGACGAAACGCACCTTGTCCGAGCCGTAGTTGATGCCGCGGGTGACGCCCTTCACCGGCAGCATGCCGGCGCCCAGGAACGGGATGAGCGAGAGCGTCAGGTAGCCGTGGGCGATCGGGCCGCCGATTTCCCGGGTCGCGCGCTCGACGTCCACATGGATCCACTGGTGGTCGCCGGTCGCCTCGGCGAACTGGTTCACACGCTCCTGGGTGATCTCGACCCAGTCCGACACGCCCACTTCCTGGCCCACCATGCCGGGCAGGTCTTTGATCTCGACCGGGTTCATTCGTCTCGCTCCTCGCGCTTGAAACTGGAGCATGTCGTCTAACATCTGTTTGGATCGGGGCAAGGCGGACGCGAGGTCAGATGGTCGACGACATCACGATCCGGCGCGCCCGTGCGGACGAGGCCAAGGCGCTGACCCAGCTCGCGCTGCGGGCCAAGGCGTCGTGGGGCTACGACGCGGCGTTCATGGAGGCCTGCCGCGAGGAGCTCACCCTGACGCCCGCGAAGATGGCTGGCTGGCAGGTGTGGGTGGCTGAGGCGGGCGAGGCGATCGCCGGGATGATCGCACTCAACCTGGAGCGGGGCGCCGAGGTCGAGGACTTCTTCGTGGAGCCGGCGTTTCAGGGCCGCGGCGTGGGCAGGGCCTTGATGGCGACATTGCAGGCCGCCGCCTGCGACGCCGGCGCCGCATCGCTTGAGGTCGACGCCGACCCCAACGCTGAGTCGATCTACGCGAAGCTGGGGTTCCAGACCTTCGCCCGCTCGCCATCGGGTTCGATTCCCGGGCGGTGGCTCCCACGGATGCGTATGCAGCTCTGAGGTCGGCAGCGCCCCTCCACGCTTTCGGGTCCGCAGTCCTCGTAGGTCACCGGCCCCACCAAGCGATCATCTCGGGGCGCCCTCAGGGCTAGCGACAGATTGTCGCAAGTAACAGTTGGATGTCGAATGCTTCCCATTGTGAGTAGTGGGGTAATGGTCGCGAAATAGAGTTCGTGGCAACCTATCGGCTGAGATCGAAAGGCGCTGATTTCTCTAATGTAAGTGGTTTAATTTTCCCTAATTGCGACGCCCAGGTTGAGTCGTCGCGCGTGACCGTGTCGGGACGGGATACTGAGCCAGTCAATGCCCAGAAAACGCACAGAGCCTGACGTCCGCGATCTCCCGACGACGGTGAGGCCCGAGCACGTCGCCGCAGCCTACTCGCCCGTCCTGCGATGGTTCCTGGGCGCGACCGCCTGCTACTACGCGATTATTGCCACGGCCCACATCTTCGATGAGGTCGGCTCGACCCGCGTCATCCTGTTCCTGTTGGCGTCGGCCGGCTGCCTGGGGCCGCTCGCGGCGTGGATCTACCTGAAGCGCGCACCGACCCAGACCCTGCGCAGGCTCGAGGTGATCGCCGGCGGCGCGTACGGCCTCTTCATCTCGAATGTGGTCGTGCACGAGCTCCTGGACTTCCGCCCGGAGCCGCTCGTCTACTTCGCGTTCATGGCGATGGTCTTCGGCACGACCGCGCCAACCCTGCGCATGGGCTACATCGCCATCGCCGCGGCGATCGGGGCGATGGCGTTGCTGGGGCAGCGGATGGGCGGCGAGTTCTACGACATGTACGTCTACATCGGCGTGGGCGGCGCCTTCGCCGCGGTCGGCATGACGACCATCCTGCGGGGCGTGGTCATGCGCGAGATCCGGGCGCGGATTCTGTCGGAAGGCCTGCTGATCGAGGCCCGCTCGGCGGCGCGCGCCAAATCGGCATTCCTCGCCACCATCAGCCATGAGATCCGCACGCCCCTCAACGGCGTGCTGGGCATGGCCCAGGCCATGCGTCAGGAGACGCTGTCCGAGCGTCAGTCCGGCCGCCTGCGGGTCTTGCACCACGAGGCCGAGACGTTGCGTGGGATCCTGGACGACATCCTCGACATCGCCAGCGTCGAGGCGAACGATCTGGAGCTGCGCCCCCAGGCGTTCGATCTCCCGACCTTCGCGCAGGGCCTCGAGCGCCTCTACTCGGCGGCCGCGGCCGCAAAGAGCCTGGAGCTGGCGATCGACGTCCGCGACCTCGCCTCGGGCCCCTGCGTGGCCGATGAACGGCGACTGCGCCAGGTGGCGGCCGGCCTCATCTCCAACGCGATCAAGTTCACCCCCGCCGGCACTGTCAGCGTATCGTTTGAAGCCGGAGAGGACGAACTGATCCTGCGCGTCGCCGACACGGGCGTCGGTATTCCGGCCGCCGCCCAGCGGCGCATCTTCGAGCCGTTCACGCAGGTTGACGACAGCCTCACCCGCGAGGCCGGGGGCGCGGGGCTGGGACTGGCCATCTGCCGCCGGCTGGTCGGGCTCATGGGAGGCTCGCTCTCGCTGGACTCCAAGCCCGGCGCCGGCACGCAGATCACCGTCCGGACGCCGATCCGTCGTGGCGCGGTCGACGAGTCGACCGCTCAGGAGAGGGCATCCCACCTGGAGGCGGTGGGACGCGCTCTGATCGTCGACGACAATCCCACGAACCGGCTCGTTCTGCGCACGCTGCTCGAAAGCCTGGGTCTGGACTGCGATCTCGCCGGCAGCGGGCTCGAGGCCGTTAAGGCCTGCGAGGACGGCGCCTGGGACGTCATCCTGATGGACATCCACATGCCGGAGATGGACGGCATGGCCGCCACGCGCGCCATCCGCAAGCGCGAGGCGCGAGAGCGCCATCCACGTACGCCCATCATCGCGGTGACAGCCAGCGTGCTGCCGGAAGACGTTGTCCGCTATGACGCGGCCGGGATGGACGCGGTGGTCTCCAAGCCCATCACGCTGGACGCCCTGGCCGAGGTGGTCGTCAGGGTCCTGTCGACCGACATCCCCGCCGGGTCCGAGGCCATCGGCGGCCGGCAGATCTCGGCGGCCTGACGCCCGCGCTCGCGTCAGACGATCCGCGAGCCTTCCTTGCCCCAGTAGGCGTCCCGGATCAGGCGCTTGTAGAGCTTGCCGGTCGCGTGCCGCGGCAGCTCTTCCATGAAGTCCAGCTTGCGCGGCGCCTTCACGTGGCTGAGGCCAGCGCGGGCGAAGGCCATAAGCTCGTCGCGCAGCGCGTCGCCCGCCTCGGCCCAGTTGGCCGGCTGGATCACCGCCACAACCTGCTCGCCCATCTCCTCGTGCGGCGCGCCCACCACGGCGACGTCGGCGACCTTGGGGTGGCCGATCAGCAGGTTCTCGATCTCCTGCGGATAGATATTCACGCCGCCCGAGATGATCATGAAGCTCTTGCGGTCGGTCAGGTAGAGGAAGCCTTCCTCATCCACCCAGCCCACGTCGCCCAGGGTGGTCCAGCCGTGCTTGTTGGTGCCTTCGGCCACCTTCTCAGGCGCATTATGGTAGCTGAGCGGGGGGCCGTTGGCGAAGTGGACAACGCCCTCGGCGCGCGGCGGCAGGGCCTCGCCATCCTCGCTGCAGATCCGGAGTTCCCCGATCACGGCGCGGCCGACCGAGCCCTTGTGGGTCAGCCAATCCTGGGCGGTGATGTAGCAGAAGCCGTTGCCCTCGGTGCCGGCGTAGTACTCGTAGATGGCGTTGCCCCACCAGGCGATCATCTGCTCCTTCACGGGGATGGGGCAGGGGGCCGCGGCGTGCACCGCCGACTTCATCGACGAGACGTCGTACTTGGCCCGCACCTCCTCCGGCAGCTTCAGCATGCGCACGAAATGGGTCGGCACGAACTGGCCGCAGTCGCACTTGTACTTCTCGATGAGGGCCAGCGCGGTCTCGGGGTCGAACTTCTCCATCACCACGACGGTGCCGCCCGAACGGTGGACGCCCATGGTCCAGCGCAGAGGCGCGGCGTGATAGAGCGGCGCGGGCGACAGGTAGACCGGCGTCTCGGGAAAGCCGAACAACATCTGGGCGATGCTGCCCATGCCCGGGGTCTCGTCGATCGCCAGACCGGTCAGCGGCGGCTTTATGCCCTTCGGCCGCCCGGTGGTGCCCGACGAATACAGCATGTCCGAGCCCGCGGTCTCGTCGGCGATCGGCGTGGTGGGGAAGGCCGAGACGGCCTCCTCCCAGCTGGCGTAGGGCGCCCGCGCCTGGCCGGTCATGTAGAGCTTCACATGCTTCGGCAGCACGCCGGGCAGTTCGTCGGCGACGGGGCCGACGCCGGGCGAGGTGATCAGAACCTGCGCGCCGCAGTCGCCCACGATGTAGTCCACTTCGCCGGCGGTCAGCTTGGACGAGATGCAGGTGTAGTAGAGCCCGCTGCGCTGCGCCGCCCAGGCGATCTCGAAATAGCGCGGGTGGTTGTCCATGAAGATGGCGATCACGTCGCCGACCTTCAGGCCCAGCGACCGGAACAGGTGTGCGCCCTGGTTCGAGCGCTCGTCCAACTGCTTGTACGTCACCGTCTCACCCGACCCGGCCATGATGTAGGCGGCGCGGTCGGGGTGGGTCTTGGCGTGGGTCGTCGGATGCATGCTGTTCACTCCCGCGGACGGTCTGCAGGCCGCCCCTTTTCGCTCGGGAGTAGCGAACCTTGACGTCGGGTGCGTCAAGCGGGCCGGCGCCATTTCCATCGATAAGATGTTCCTTATTTGTTCTTGACTCAGCCTCGCGTCCGCGCTTGGTTCGGTCGAACCAGAGCCGCGAGATCAGAAGGAGCCAGCATGCCGCGTTCGCCACGAGAAGCGCCGCTCCCGCCTCAGATGCAGGGCCGATGGACACTTCCCGACGATCCGTCCTTCGAAGTTCGGATCGAAGGCGGCGAGGTCATCTGGGCGGGGGCTGCCTCGAACTACGACTACAAGGAGACCGAAGAGTCGGAGGGCGCCGTGGCGGTGAGTTTGTGTATCGAGGACGCGGAAGGCGCGGATGAGTTCGGACACGCCAGCATCCTAGGCCTGCTTCACACTCCCGAGGGGCAGCTCCACGTCCACAATCTCGACTTCGCGGAGCAACTTGTCAGGTCCAGCGACTGAGTTGCGCGCGCTGATTTCCATCCAGTGCGACGGCTAGGCGCCCGCCGTTCGGGCGGAATGCCCCAGGGCCTGCCCTGACTTTCGTCAGGCGCAACGCACCGGTCACTTTGTGAGCGGCGGTGCTCGCGGGGCAGCGGGCCAGAGGTCAGGGTTCTGAAATCTATCCTTCAGGAGTCTCCATGGTCGCCCTGTTGCTTGCCGCCCTCTTCCAGAGCGCCGCGCCCGCCGCCACCGCCACGCCGCCCAGCGCGCCGCCCGCGAAGGTCGCACGGCTGGCCTGCCGCAAGGAAACGGTAGTGGGCAGCACCGTGAAGAAGAAGATCTGCCCCCGCAAAGTCGAGGTCGCCGCTCAGGGCGAAACCCCCGAGGCCGCCGAAATGGCCCAGGAGAAGTAGCTTAGGGCGCAGGCGGCGGGCCGGGCGGCGGCGGGAAGGCCAGCGGGTCGATCCCGGCGCCCGGCGAACCGGCCGTCACCGCTGCGTACAGAGCCGTTCCGACCGGGCTGTAGGTGATGACCTCGGTCAACAGCGTCGAGCCGATCAGCACGCCGATACCCCAGAACCAGGCCGGGTGGATCCGCCCGTCGCGCCGCAGGTCGGCGATCATTCCGGCCAGTGGGAACAGCAGCACGGCGACCGTGGTGGCTTCCCATGCCCAGGGCGTGAGCAGCGGCATCGGCAGCAACCGCCCGAACCCCGGCCCCAGCAACAGCGACATGCCACAGAAGTGCAGCCGCCGATGCCAGTCGGTCTGTTTGCGCAGGCGCACCGCCGCCCAAGCCAGGCCAGCGAAGGTGAAGAGCGACACGGGATCGAAGACCAGGAACTGCACCGGCCGGAAGAAGAACGGCACGCCGCCCCGGCGCACCATGGCCACCGTGACCACGAAGCCCAGAACGATCATCAGCACCACCCACCCGGAAGCGATCCAGCCCAGGCGTCGGTGCAGCGCGATCCGATCGGTCGCGGCCAGGACGTTCTGCGTGAGGTAGATGCCGACCCAGCCCATGAAGACGACGGCGTGGGCGTGGACGTACCATGGCGCGGTGAAGCTGGAGCGGCCCATGGCCAGCTGGAGCGAGAAGCCCGCGACGATCACCAGGGTCATGGCGATCGCGCCGCCCAGGAAGAAGCCTTGGTCCCGGCCGGACGACGCCGGCAGCCTGTCCGTGATAGCTGTCATGTTCGCACTCCCCCCCCGGAGCACACGGTAAACCCAAGTGCGCCGTCGAGCCAACCGAGCGCCGCTTAGGATCGACCCTCAGAAGACGCCGACGGCGAGCTGGGCCCAGAGGAGTACGAAGCCGCCCGCGAGCGCGAGGCCCGCCAGCACGCGGTAGGCGGGCCGATGGGTCAGCCTGACGGCCAATTCGAATGCGCCGCAGGCGACGGCGAGCATCACGCCGAAGATGGCGAAGTCGGCCTGATCCCAAACGATCTCGGGTGTGAACTGCATCGCGACGAGCGGAAGCAGCAGCAGGACGGCCGCCGCGCCCCACATCGCGATCCGCCACCGCCCGCGGCCGCGTCGATCGATAGGCTCGTGGTGCGTCATCGCCCGCGCCTCCTCCTCAATTCCCTATCTTGATCTGGCACGGCAACCGCATCCCCGTGATCGGGATCCTGTGGAGTTCTCGTGGAGGCTGGACCCCCTTGACCTCCCATCCGTCAACCTCGCCGAACTGGGGCCAACGCCATCACGAGGAAAGACGACAATGCCGACGTTCGAGACGCTGCTGTATTCGGTGGAGGACAGGATCGCGACGATCACGCTGAACCGGCCCGAGAAGCTGAACGCCTTCAACACGACGATGATGAAGGAGATGATCGCCGCGTTCGATGAGACTGACGCCGACGACAACGTCCGCGTGGTGATCGTGACCGGCGCGGGCCGCGCCTTCTGCGCCGGGGCCGACCTGTCGGCCGGGGCCGAGACCTTCAACTACGACGCCCGCGAGGCTGTCCACCGCGAGGCCCGGATGCGCGACGGCGTCCAGCGCGACGGCGGCGGTCTCCTGACCCTGCGCATCTTCGAGAGCCTCAAGCCGGTGATCTCGGCCTGCAACGGCGCGGCCGTGGGCGTGGGCGTGACCATGCAGCTGGCCATGGACATCCGGCTGGCGTCCGACACCGCCCGCTACGGCTTCGTCTTCGCCCGTCGCGGCCTGAACCCCGAGGCGGCGTCATCCTGGTTCCTGCCGCATCTGGTGGGCGTCCAGACAGCGCTGGAGTGGTGCTACACCGGCCGCATCTTCCCGGCCTCGGAGGCGCACGAGCGCGGCCTGGTCCGCTCGGTCCATGCGCCCGACGACCTGCTGCCGGCCGCCAAGGCCATCGCCCGCGAGATCGCCGACAACACCGCGCCGGTGTCGGTGGCCATCACCCGCCAGCTGATCTGGCGCATGGCCGGAGCCCGCCACCCGATGGAAGCCCACCAGGCCGACAGCCGCGGGATCCAGTCGCGCGGCAAGGCCGGCGACGCGCGCGAGGGCGTGACCTCGTTCCTGGAGAAGCGCCCGCCGAACTATCCCGACAAGGTCTCGAAGGACCTGCCCGACATCTGGGATCACTGGACGCCGCCCGCCTTCAGCTAAGCGCTGCTCCATTTACACTAGCACGGCGCCCCTCGCGGGCGCCGTTTTCGTTTGCGGCGCTTCCCGCTTGTTGCGCTGCGAACACGAAGAGCATGTACAGCCGCCGTCTTACTCGCGCGGCGCGACGAACGGTTGTTTAGCCGACATTCGACTTCTCACTTGCGAATAGCGGTTACCTCGTTGCTCTATTTCCCCGTTGTGCGGGTGAAGCGATCCCGATAATGACGGCGCACTGATCTTGTGAATCACTGGTCGCCATATCCGGCGCCGAACCTTCGGAACCAAAAGAAATGGACGAAAAGACGGAAGTCATCGAGATGACGGCGGACATTGTTTCCGCGTACGTGGGTAACAACACTGTCGCCGCCGCCGACCTGCCGAACCTGATCCAAAGCGTTCACCGCGCGCTCGCCGGCGTCTCGACCGGCGTCGAGACCGTTGAAGCCGCTCCGAAGGAGCCGGCCGTTCCGATCCGCCGCTCGATCACGCCGGACCACCTCGTCTGCCTGGAAGACGGCCGCAAGTTCAAGTCGCTGAAGCGGCACCTGCGCACCAAGTACAACATGAGCCCCGAGGAATACCGCGCGAAGTGGGGTCTTCCGAAGGACTACCCCATGGTCGCGCCGAACTACGCCAAGGCGCGCTCCGACCTCGCCAAGCAGATGGGCCTGGGCCAGGGCGGCCGCCAGGCGCCGAAGAAGAAGCGCTAGGTCCCAGACCGACCCGATCACAGAACGCCCGCCGGACCTCCGGCGGGCGTTTTGCTTTCTACCCCGCTGCGTCGCGGGGGCGTTGGGCGCGGGCATTCGGTGGATTAAGTCCCGCGTTAACCATTTTCGCCTTGCAGCCGATTCGCGGTTCACGGCACATATGATTCGTCATGAATCCAAGCCGTTACGTGGGTATCTGAAGATGGCCGCGCAGATCGCGCCTCCGAATGTCGCGATCCGGGCGCACGAGGAGCTGTTCGCCTACTGGAGCAGCCTTCGCGCCGACGCCACCGTGCCGCCGCGTCGCCGGCTGGACCCGGGCGACATCAAGCGCCTGCTGCCGACCGTCAGCCTGATCGAGGTGCTGCCCGACGCCGACTACCGCGTGCGGCTGGCCGGAACCGGGCTCTACAACGTCTATGGCCGCGAGATCACCGGCTGCCGCCTGGGCGAGGTCTACAACACCGCCGCGGCCGACTACTGGCGGGACGAGCTGGGCCGCGTGGTGAAGAGCCGCAAGCCGGGCGCCGGCGTGCACAACCTGGCCTGGAAGGGCGCCTCGCACCTGTCGCTGATCTGGATCCGCCTGCCGCTGGTCACCCGCGGCGACGAGGTGGACATGATCCTGGGCTATGACGCCGTCGTCGGCCTGGGCCCCGTCCAGAGCGGCATCCGCCCCGCACCCGCCATGGTGGCTTAGGCGCGCCATGCGCCGCCGGACGCTCCTCGCCGCGGCGCTCCCGTTCCTCGCCAGCCCCATCCTCGCCGGCCCGGCCTTCGCCGCGACCCCCGATCCCGCCGAAGAGGCCGCCATCCGGAAGGTCATCGCCGACATGCAGGCCGCGTGGAACCGTGGCGACTTCCGGGGCTACATGGACGGCTTCCTGAACCCGGGCGTGGTCTTCGTCTCCAAGGGCCGCTTCCAGGATGGCTGGCAGGGCACGCTCGACCACTACGTCCGCGACTACGGCGGCGCGTCCGACAAGCGCGGCCAGCTGCGCTTCTACGATATCCGGGTCGAGATGCTGGCGCCTGACGCCGCCCAACTCATCAGCCGCTACGAGCTGATCCGGCCCCAGGCGCCCCAGTACGGGGTCAACACGCGGCTGATGCGCAAGGTGGGCGGCCGCTGGGTCATCGCGCTCAACCACGTGTCGGCGGTCGAGACGCCGCCCTAAGGCTTGGCGGGCGCCGCAGGCGTCGCGGGCGGCGTCGGCTGGTTGCCCTGACGCGCCGCGGCCAGGATGCTGGTCAGCGAATAGTTCCCCTCATGGCAGGCGTACTCGAACATGCGGCCCGGCGCCGGCCCGAAGACCACCTCGGCGCGCCAGGGCCGGCTGTAGGTGGCCGGATCGTCGACCGTGAACGTGTACGAGATCTCTCCGGGGCTCGTGCGCCGGAAGCGCTCGGTCACCTTGGCCTCGCCCGAGATGTAGAAGCCCTCGGCCCGCAGCTGGTCGCCGGGGCGGAAGCGGGTGGTCTCGACGACCAGGGTGTCGCCCTCCCAGCGACCGAAGGACTCGCCATTCCAGCTCGCCGGCAGGTCGGGCGTAGCCGACCCGTTCAGCCGCACCACGCGGGCGTCGTGGTACTTCTCGCCCACGATCACGATGGCGTCCCGGGTCTGCACGATCTCGACGACGTTGGCGTCGGCCTCGGCGATCAGCGGCACGCCGCCCGTGCCCGCCGTCAGGCACCGCTCATTCTGCGGCCGCTCCTCGACGTTGTCATAGCCGCGACGGCGACGGTGCTTGCCCATCCCCAGCCGTTTCAGGGCCTCGTCGCTGTAGGGCAATTGGCCATCGGCGGGATCGACGATCATCGAGCCGCGGATCTCACCGTTGATCCGCATCAGCCCCGACCCCGTCTCCGGGAACTCGGACTGGGCCTGTCCCAGCGGATCATTGGGCACGTTCACCCCGCCGGTCTTGGCCAGGGTGGCCTCCCAGACCTTCGCGTCCTCGGGCGACACGATCAGGCTCTTGAGCTGCTCTGGCCGCTCGAGCTCGGTGTAGCTGGCGCTGCTCCAGACGCCCTCGAGGTCGGGCGCCCCCCAGGGCCTGCGCAGCGCCTTGGGCTTGGGCGCGGCGAGCGCCGGCCCGGCTGCGAATAGTCCCGCAAGAGACGCTACGACGCCGCGCCTGTCGATCATGAGAAACCCCCGGTCTGCGGAGACCATACGCAAGACCGGCGATTTGTGGATGCCCTCAAGCCGACGTCAGGCTGCGCGGGCCAGTTCGGCGTCGCGGCGGATGCGGGCCACCATCGAGGCCAGGCCGTTCGAGCGCTGGGCCGAGAGCGCGCCCGCCAGCCCCAGCTCCGCAAACGCGGCATGGGCGTCGAAGGCCATGATCTCGTCCGGCGCACGGCCCGAATAGAGTCGCAACAGGATGGCGATCAGGCCGCGGACGATGTGGGCGTCGCTGTCGCCCCGGAATCCCAGGGTCCCGTCGTCGCGGGGCTCAGTCACCAGCCACACCTGGCTGGCGCAGCCGCGCACCTTGTAAGGGTCGGTGCGCTCGGCGTCGGAGAGTGGCGCCAGCTCCTTGCCCATCTCGATCACATAGCGATAGCGCTCCTCCCAGTCGCCCAGGAGTTCGAACTCGTCCTTGAGCTCTGAAAGCGCGTCGGAAATGGCCATAGCGAGGCGCAGTTAAGGGGCGCTGCGCCCCGGCGCAACCGTTAGCGGGCCGCGGCCAGCCTGGCGGTGGCCGTCATGCCCTGGCCGGGCGCAGAGGTCAGGCGCAGGCGCCCGCCCATAGCCGTGCAGGTCAGGTCGGCGATGGGCAGGCCCAGGCCGGCGCCCTCGCCCTTGCGGGTCAGCGCGTTCTCGCCCTGCTCGAAGGGCGCCATCAGCCGCCCCAGGTCGTCGGGATCGATGCCGTCGCCGTGGTCGCGGATCACGATGTCGACGTCGCCGCCGTGCGGTTCGGCCGTGACCGTGACCTCGCCGCCCTCCGGCGAGAAGACGATGGCGTTGTGGATCAGCTGGGTCAGCACCGAGCGCAGGCCGCGGCCGTCGGCGGTCACGGCCGGCAGTTGGCCGCGGTCCGTGACGTTCACGCGAACGCTGCGCGTCTCCAACTCCGTATTGAGGGCCATCAGTACGTCGTCCAGCGCCGCGTCCAGCGACTCGGGGCCGACGTCGAAGTCGATCGTGTTGCCTTCCAGGCGCGCGATCTCCAGCACCTGGTTCACCAGCTTCAGGAGCTTCTGGCCGCTCCCGTGGATGATCTCGGCATATTCCTTGTACTGGGGCGTCCCGAGGGGACCGTACAGTTCCGACGTGAGAATCTCGGAGAACCCGAGGATCGAGTTGAGGGGGGTGCGCAGCTCATGGCTGACCATGCGCAGAAACGAGCGGCGCCGCTCGTCGAGCGCGGCGTCGATGCGGGCGCGGGCGCGCCCGTCTGCGCCGTGGGGCCCGTCTGCGCCGCTAGGATGGTCGGCTTCTTGAGCCATGGAACGGCGATACGCCCGGTCTGTTGTTGGGGACAAGGTCGCTTATCCCGCTTACGAAAGCGTTTCGTGACGGGGTGTCGCAGGGCGCGCGCTCGCGCGAATCCTCCAGTGAAGCTAGACTCCGAACGTTCGCCCCTGGGAGACGCCTGAGAATCCGCATGGCCCGGGCCGGTTCGACATCGTCGACAAAGCGCCAAGACGGCGACGCCGCGGGCGGCCTGCTGTGGCACGCCGGCTGGGCGCTGGCGATTGCGCTGACGGCCGGCGGTCTGGCCGCGAACGGCATGCTGGATACGGGGCCGACCTTGCTGGCGCCCACCTTGTTGGCATTGGGCGCAGGCGGCGCCGCGGCGGGCCTGGGCGCGATCCTGTCGCTGTTCGGCGCCCCCGGTCGCGCCGCCGCCGTGTTGGCCTGGGGCCTCGCGGGCGCCGGGGCCTGTCACCTGACCGGCGGGATCGCCGGGCCGCTGGCCGCCTGGTGCCTGGCGCCGGCCGCGGCCGCCACCGCCTTCCGCAACCGCGACCTGCTGGCCCTGGGCGGCGCCGCTGCGCTGGCCGCCGCCGCCGTCTCGGCCCTGGACACCGCGCTGCTGCCGCTGCCGGGCGTCGAGGCCGCCGCCGCGCCGTGGCTCAGCCTGATGGCGCTCAGCACCGTCACCCTGGGCTTCGCCGCCGGCCTCGTGGGCTTTCAGGGCGCCAACCAGCGCGATGTGCGCCGCCGCGAGAAGGCCGACCAGGTCCTCGAACTGCTGCGCCATCAGCCGCTGCTGCTGGCCACCGTGGACCGCAGCGGCCGCGTGCTCGGCGCGGCCGGCGCCGTCATCGCCGACTATGGCCCCCATCAGCTGGAGGGCCGCAGCCTGGGCCACCTGGTGGCCGAGCACGAGCTGCCCGGCCTGGCCGCCGCCCTGCACACCACGGTGCGCGAGGGCCAGGCCAGCCTCTACTGCGCCCCGACCGACGGCGGCGACGGATGGCTGGAGCTCACGCTGAAGGCCAACGCCTCGGGCAATATCGTCGCCGCTATCCGCGACGCCCGCGAACAGTTCGCCCGCGAAAAGCGCCTCGAGGCCGAGCGTGTCACTGCCGAGCAGCAGAACGCCGGCAAGTCGCGCTTCCTGGCCAACATGAGCCACGAGCTGCGCACGCCGCTCAACGCCATCATGGGCTTCTCCGACATCATGCGGCAGCGGCTGTTCGGGCCCCTGGGCGACCGCTACGCCGAGTACGCCGAGCTGATCCACGAGAGCGGCACGCACCTGCTGGAGCTGATCAACGACGTGCTCGACATGTCGAAGATCGAGGCCGAGCGGTTCGAGCTCAGCATCGAGACCTTTGACGCCCGCGACGCCATCGCCGCGGTCCTGCGGCTGATGCGCGGCCAGGCTGACCGGGCGGGCGTCCACCTGCGCGGCGTCCTGCCGATCGCGCCCCTGCAGGCCGACGCCGACCGCCGCGCGGTCAAGCAGATCGCGCTGAACCTGATCTCCAATGCTCTGAAGTTCACGCCCCGCAACGGCTCGGTGACGGTGACCGTCCAGGGCCACGGCGACACGCTGGAACTGATCGTCGCCGACACCGGCGTCGGCATCGCCCAGGACGACCTTGACCGCCTGGGTCGCCCCTTCGAACAGGCCGGCGACGCCGATCAGCGCGCCGCGGGCTCAGGCCTGGGCCTGTCCCTGGTCCGCGCGTTCGCCCGCCTGCACGGCGGCGAGATGACGGTGGAGAGCTCGGTGGGCGAGGGCACCACAGTCACCGTGCGCCTGCCGGTGCTGACCGAAGACGCCATCCCGGAGCCGCGACGGCGGAACGGTTGACGCTGGGGCTCCTCGGCGCGGCGCGGCGTGGGGACCGGGCCCTACTGCGACGCCACCTGCAGGAACGCACGACCGGCGGCGAAGTCGCCCACTTCGACATAGGCGACGCGGGCGCGCTCGCCCGGGAACATGAACTCCACCGCCACGGCCTCGCGGGGATCGAGTTCGGAGAGCGCCTGGGCGGCGCTGGCCGGGAAGCGGAACGCCCAGCCGGCGGCGTAGCCCTTGGGCAGCAGTTCGTCCTCGGCGCCGCTGCGGGCTTCGGCCATGTAAGACCGGGTGGCCGAGGCGGGCGGGATCTTGCGGCTGAGCGGCTGGCGGGTGCGGGCGTCGATGTAGGGGCCCATCGTCCGCGAGCTGTCGCGCATGACCAGCCGGGCCGAGTAGGGCGTCTGCTTGTCTGAGAAGCTGGCCACCGCCACCAGCGCGCTCGCGCCTTCACGACCTGCCAGGCCGAAGATCATGCGGTTCGAACCGAAGTCGGCGCTCTGCGACAGCCGCCAGCGGGCCGTGCGGCCCACGCCGCGGTCGGCGCGCCATTCGGTGAGGTCGCCGCGATAGACCATGCGCTGGACGCGCTGGTAGCCGGCGAAGGCGCTCTGTACGCGGGCGGCCGCGCTGGAGACCTGCGGGCTTCGGCAGTCGATGTACATGGCGCGGCCGCGCGCCTCCTGCTCCATGGCCTTCAGGGTCTTGGAGTCCGAGCCGGCGCGCAGCGCCGCGCCCCGCGCCTGGGCGGCGCCCGCGGCGAGGGCCGCCGACACGCCGGGCGTGAACAGGTTGCAGCGGTCGTCGACCGCGCTCATCACCATACGCTCGAAGAACAGGTCCGCCGGCTGCGCGCCCGCAACCCCTGGCAGCGCGGCCATGGCCGCAACCAGACACCCCATCCACCGAGACGCCGGCCTCGCGCTTCTGCGCGTGCTCTTCATGCGTCTTCTCACCACGGCCTTTGGCGGCCGCCTGACGCGCAGGCTTATCCAAGAGGGGTTGAGCGCCGGTGGACGGACACGGTTAACGTTTTCCACGCGCCACGGGACGCGCTAGGTCGGGGCGATATGCTGCTTTCCACGGACATTTGGGTCGGCGCCCTCATCCGCCGCGTCGAGATCGGCGGCGGCTTTGCGGTGGTGGCGCGCAAGGGCGATCCGCGCGCCGGCGCCGTGCTGGTCAAGGTGCTGAACCGCACCGACGGCAGCGCGCGTCTGCTCTCAGAAGCCACCCGCGGCGACGGCGACCGCGTCTGGATGGAGCCCGCCGCCTCCCGCGACGAGGCCGACCTCGACCGCTACATCGAACGCGCCGTCCGCATCGACCCCGACGTCTGGGTGGTGGAGATCGAAGACCGCGACGGCCGCCACTTCCTGGTGGAGCCGGTGGAGAAGGGGTAGGGCGCTCGCCGCGCGGCTGCCTTCGACCGTTGCGGACGGCGCCTTTGCCGTTCCAAACTCAAGCTATGGCGGCGTTCGCGGATCTGGCTGGGGAACTCTTGATGCGGCACCATCCTGTGGCTGTGTTCGCCGACAGGTATGGCGGGGTCTACAGCGGGGGCCGTTGGTTCGCCGTGTCGATCGCGGATCAACCGTTCGAAGGAGAGATGCGCGCCAATTGGGTCCTGAGTCACGGCCCCTCGGCCAGCGACGTAGAAGCCGCAGACTTCTGGATTGACCCGCCGGCCTGGATCGCGGTCGGAGCCACGCCGCAGGAGGCCGTGTCAGCCCTGGACCAGCACTGCTGAGAGTAGGCCTGCCCTGGCGACAGGCTGGTCAGGTGATGGCCGATCACCTAAACATTCGTTTGAAAAGACTTGGGAGGACCAGATGGCTCGCATGAAGTTCGGCGCGTTTCTCGCCCCGCACCACCCCATCGGCGAGCATCCGATGCTCCAGTTCAAGAACGACATCCGGTTCGCCACGCTGCTGGACGACCTGGGCTACGACGAGTTCTGGGTGGGCGAGCACCACTCGACGGGCTGGGAGATGATCGCCTCGCCCGAGATGTTCCTGGCCGGCGTCGCCCAGCACACGGCGCGCATCAAGCTGGGCACCGGCGTGGTCTCGCTGCCCTACCATCACCCCTTCAATGTCGCCCAGCGGATGGTCCAGCTGGACCACATGAGCGGCGGCCGGGTGATCTTCGGCACCGGCCCCGGCGCGCTGCCGTCCGACGCCTACATGCTGGGCATCGACCCCATGACCCAGCGCGACCGCCAGGACGAGGCGATCGGCGTGCTGAAGCGCCTGTTCGCCGGCGAGCGGGTCACCCATGAGAGCGACTGGTTCACCCTGAAGGACGCCCGCCTGCAGCTGTTCCCGCTGCAGGAGGAACTGCCGATGGTCACGGCCTCGTCGATCAGCCCCTCGGGCATGACCCTGGCCGGCAAGTACGGCATCGGCGTGCTCTCGATCGGCTCGAACTCGGATGCGGGCCTCGCCGCGCTGCCGACCCAGTGGAGCTTCGCCGAGCAGGCCGCCGCCAAGCACAACCAGAAGGTCGACCGCAAGGACTGGCGCGTGCTGATGACCTGGCACATCGCCGAGACCCGCGAGCAGGCCATCGCCGAGTCGGCCAAGGGCCTGATGCACTGGCACAACGAATACACGGTCGGCACGCTGATGCGGCCGGGCGCGGCGGCCTTCAAGACGCCTGAGGAGGCCGTCGAGCAGACCGCCTTCGCCGACGGCGCCGCCGCGGTGATCGGCACGCCCGACGACCTGGTGGCCGCGATCCGCAAGCTGCACGCCTCGGCCGGCGGCTTCGGCACGGTGCTGGGCTTCGTCCACGACTGGGCCAACCGCGAAGCCACCAACCGCAGCTGGGAGCTGGTGGCCCGCTATGTGATCCCCGAGATCCAGGGCCTGCTCGAGGGCTACCGCACCTCGCGCCAGTACGTGGTCGAGCACCGCGACAGCTTCGAGCGCGCCGGCCAGGCCGTGCTGGCCAAGATCATGTCGCACGAGGGCGCGGCCAAGGCGCTGCAGGAGGGCATGCAGGCCGGTGTGGCCATGCGCTCGCCCAACGCGCCCGACCTGAACAAGGCGGCCGAGGCGGCCAAGGCCGGAGAATAACCGCGACGGGGCCGGATCGCGCGTTTCAGGCTATAGCGGCGGGATGCTTCGCCGCCTGTTCTCGAAACCCAGCGCTCCGGCCGCCGCCCCGGCGGTCGATCCCGACCTGACCACCCTGTCGATCCGCAAGTTCGTCGATGAGCCGCCGACGCCGCAGGCCGCCATCGACATCTTCGCCGGGCGCTGGGCGTCCAGCTTCCCCGACCTGGACCCGCCGGTGCGGGCCGGCGACGTGCCCCACTTCACGGTCGACCACCGACCTCGGCAGGCGGCCGCGACCCTGGGCGACGCGCAAGGTCGGCTCGACGGCTATCGCATCCTGGAACTGGGTCCGCTCGAGGGCGGCCACACCTTCCAGCTGGAGGGTCTGGGCGCCGAGGTGACGGCCATCGAGGGCAACGCCGAGGCCTACCTGAAATGCCTTGTGGCCAAGGAGCTCACGGGCATGCGCTCGCGGTTCCTGCTGGGCAACTTCACCAAGCACCTGCAGGGCCAGGACGGCGACGCCTGGGACATGGTCTTCGCCTCGGGCGTGCTCTACCACATGGTCCGGCCGCTGGAGCTGATCGCCCTGATCTGCCGCGCCGCGCCGCGCGCCTACCTCTGGACCCACTACTACGACCCCGACCGCAGCGAAGGCTTCGTGGGTGCGATGGACGAACACGAGGGCGTCACGGCCGAGCACTTCCAGAAGCACTACGGCGACCGCAGCCACGGCCGCTTCTGGGGCGGCCTGGCCGAGGCGCAGCGCTACCTGAAGGCCGACGACATCGTGGCCGCCTTCCGCGCCTTCGGCCACGAGAGGGTCGAGGTGCTGGAGACCAATCTCGAGCACCCCCACGGCCCCTGTTTCACGCTGGCGACGTCGCGGTCGGCGTAACCGAAGCCTAGGCGGCCGCCAGCTCGCGGGACGTCCGCTCCTGGGCCCAGAACCATTTCGTGCCGACAGGCTGCCTGGCCTGATCGAAGACGGCGACACGGACATCGACGCCCGTGGCGGTCATCGCCTTCGCCAGGGCTTCCGCCTTGGCTTCGGCGCGGCCGCCCGAGCGCACCACCAGCGGCGCCAGACCATCGGGGCCTTCCACCATCCAGCCGCCGTCGACGGGCAGCACCCGGAATTCCACCGCCTTCATGACACCTCTCCGGTTCGGCGCTCGAGGCGCAACAGGGCGTCTCGAACGTCTGTAAACGGAACCGGTTCAGGCGTTCCGAGCAGCCAGCGAAGCGTGGGTTCGTCCTGTACGGCCGAGGCGTCCGAAGCCCAGGACGAGAGGATCTCGCGCTTCTGGGTCAGCGGCAGGTGCGGGTCTTTGACGACATCGTCTGGAATCGTGAATCCGACAGCGGGGCGGACCCCGCGGGCAAGGGCGGCGCGCAGCCCCTGGCCCTGAAGCAGATGTTCCGTGGTTGCCAGTCGCACGGTCGTATCTCCAGCAGTTTCCTTCCTCGAAAGCGCCGCGGCGGCGCGGCGGCGATTGATGTGGATCGCCGTCGCCGTCGTTCAAGAGGGGGTATCCTCCCGGGACCAACCGACAGCACTGGAAACCTGGCGCGGCGCCCGCCACAGTGCGATCAGGCGACGGAGGCTTCCTGTGGCGGCGACAGATCTGGCCGGCGATCTGCAATGGTGGCGCGAGCATCGCGGGGCCGCCGCCGACCCCGCGGCCATGCGCGACGTCCTGGCCCGCCTGCAGGCCTGGAAGGCCCAACACGACCAGGACCGCACCGGCCAGCCCGGTCCCTTCCTGAAGATGGTCTGGGACGGCATCTTCGGCGACGACGACGGCGCCGTCTGCGCCGCCATCGCCGAGCTGGAAGCCGCGCTGGAGCGCGCCGCCTAGCCCTCCGCGACCTCGCCCACGCTTCCGCGCAGGCCCCCCGCGTGATAGGCGCCCGCCATGAGCATTTCTCCCGCCGCCGAGGCAGCCCGCCGGCGCACCTTCGCGATCATCTCCCACCCCGACGCCGGCAAGACCACGCTGACGGAAAACCTGCTGCTGGCCGGCGGGGCCATCCGGGCGGCCGGCGCCGTGCGCGCCCGCGGCGAGAACCGCCGCACCCGCTCGGACTGGATGAAGATCGAGCGGGAACGCGGGATCAGCGTCTCGGCCTCGGTGATGACGTTCGACCACGACGGGCTGATGTTCAATCTGCTGGACACGCCCGGCCACGAGGACTTCTCGGAAGACACCTATCGGACGCTGACGGCCGCCGACGCCGCGGTCATGGTGCTGGACGCCGCCAAGGGCATCGAGCCGCAGACGCTGAAGCTGTTCGAAGTCTGCCGGATGCGCGACATCCCGATCGTCACCTTCATCAACAAGATGGACCGCGAGGCCCAGGACCCGTTCGAGCTGTTGGACGAGGTGTCGTCCAAGCTGCAGCTCGATCCGTCGCCGCTGTACTGGCCCGCCGGCTCGGGCGGCCGTTTCAAGGGCATGCTGGACCTGCGCCGCGACCGCTTCCTGCCGTTCGCCAAGAAGACCGGCGGCGCCAAGGAGGAGGACGAGGGTCACCCCGGCGCGATCCCCTTCAAGGGCAACGCCATCGTCAGCTACCTCGACCCCGACGAGCAGGAAGAGCTGGCCGAGAACGCCGAGCTGGCCATGGGCGGCCTCAAGGCCTTCGACCCGCAGGCCTTCCTGGAGGGCCACATGACCCCGGTGTTCTTCGGCTCGGCGCTGCGCCACTTCGGCGTCGACCAGCTGCTGGAGGGCCTGGGCGCTTATGCTCCGCCGCCCAAGTCGGTCGCGGCCCGCAAGGGGGGCGTGGACACCCACGTGGCGCCCGGCGACCGCGAGGTGACGGGCTTCGTCTTCAAGGTCCAGGCGAACATGGACCCCAACCACCGTGACCGGATCGCCTTCCTCAAGCTGTGCTCGGGCAAGTTCAGCCGCGGCATGAAGCTGAAGGTCCAGAACACCGGCAAGCAGCTCAGCGTGAACGCGCCGATGATGTTCTTCGCCTCGGACCGCGAGCTGGCCGAGGACGCCTACGCGGGCGACGTGATCGGCATCCCCAACCACGGCGTCCTGCGCGTGGGCGACAGCCTGTCGGAAAGCGGGACCCTGCGCTTCGCCGGCCTGCCCAACTTCGCCCCGGAAATCCTCCAGCGGGTCCGCGTGAAGGATCCGCTCAAGGCCAAGCACCTGAAGAAGGCGCTGGAGAGCCTGGCGGAAGAGGGTGTCACCCAGCTGTTCCGCCCGTCGCTGGGCGCCGACTTCATCGTGGGCGCGGTGGGGCAGCTACAGTTCGAGGTGATGGCGGATCGCCTCAGGGAGGAATACCAGCTGGACGTGATCTTCGAGCCCAGCCCGTTCGGCGAGGCCCGCTGGATCCTGGGGGAACCCGCCGACCTCGAGGACTTCATGAGCAAGCACCGCTCGGCCATGGGGACCGACATCGACGACCAGCCGGTCTTCCTGGCCAAGAGCGCCTGGGACGTGGGCTACGCGGTCGACCGCTATCCGAAGGTCCGCTTCGAGCGCTCGAAGGAACGGGCCTGATCAACCTCTTCAATCCCGCTCATCCCGGCGAATGCCGGGACCCGGATGGAATGGCTCAGATGTGGGTTCTACAGGCTCGGCGCTGTTCCCATCGGTTGCAGCGCCTTGAGATCTGGGTCCCGGTATTCGCCGGGATGAGCGGAAGAGCGGAGGTGCGATGACAGGAACCCTTCTCTACGGCGTCCCTGCGCCCGGCCTGATCGACATTCCGGCCGGCGCCCAGCAGGTCTCGCCGCTGGTCCCAGGCTCGGCCGATCTCGCCACGCTCCCGGACGGCGCCGTCGACGAGGCCTTCATCCTCGCCCCCGGCGGCACGCTGGAGCGCGACTACGTCCTGGCCCAGGCGCTGCGGGCGCTGAAGCCCGGCGGCCGCCTCACCGCCTTCGCGCCCAAGGACAAGGGCGGCTCGCGGCTGAAGAAGGTGCTGGAGGCGTTCGGCTGTCAGGTGGGCGAGGACGCGCGCCGCCATCACCGCTTCTGCTACGTCGAGCGGCCCGCCCGGCCCGCACGCCTCGCCGAGGCTATCGCCGCGGGCGCCCCGCGCGTCGTCCCGGCCCTGGGCCTGTGGTCGCAGCCCGGCGTGTTCAGCTGGGACCGCATCGATCCCGGCAGCGCCAAGCTCATCGCGGCCCTGCCGCCGCTCTCAGGCAAGGGCGCCGATCTCGGCTGCGGCGTTGGCGTGCTGGCCACGCGCATCCTGGCCTCGCCGGCGGTCACTTCACTCGCCTGTATCGACCTGGATCGTCGCGCCACCGAATGCGCCGCGCACAATCTCGACGACCCGCGCGTCACGGTCGTCCAGGCCGATGTGCGCCGGCTGGACGAGACGTCCGGCGACCTCGACTTCGTGGTCATGAACCCGCCCTTCCACGACGGCGGCCATGAGGACCGCGACCTGGGCGTCGCCTTCGTCCGCGCCGCGGCGAAGCTGCTGCGCAAGGGCGGGACCTGCTGGCTGGTCGCCAACCGCCACCTGCCCTACGAGAAGCCGCTGGGCGAGGCCTTCGCCCGCGTCGAGGTGCGCTCCGACGCCGGGGGCTACAAGGTGGTGGAGGCGCGCAAATGACGGCCAAGGTCCCGATGGCCCGCGTCGACCGCCTGCTCGCCAACCTGGGCTACGGCTCGCGGCGCGAGATCGCCCAGCTGGTTCAGCACAAGCAGGTCGTCTTCGACGGCGTGGCCGTGAAGGACCCCGGCGCGAAGGTGCCGATCACGCCCGATCTGCCCAGCCGTATGACCGTGGTCGACAAGCCCGTCGACCCGCCCGCGCCGCTGACCGTCCTGATGCACAAGCCTGCGGACGTGGTGTGTTCGCACAAGGAGATCGGGCGCAGCGTCTACGAACTCCTGCCCCGCCGCTGGCAGGCGCGGATGCCCGGCCTGTCCACCATCGGACGCCTCGACAAGGACACCACCGGGCTCCTGCTGATCACCGACGACGGCCCGTTCCTGCACCGGGTGATCTCGCCGAAGAGCCATGTGGCCAAGCGCTACCTGGCCACCCTGGATCGTCCGCTGGAGGGCCACGAGGCCCAAGCGTTCGCCTCCGGGACCCTGATGCTGGAGAGCGAGACCTCCCCGCTGGCCCCGGCGATCCTGGAGCCCATCGACAGCCACCGCGCCCATCTCACCATCACCGAGGGCCGCTACCATCAGGTCCGCCGCATGTTCGCCGCCGTGGGCAACCACGTGACCGGCCTGCACCGCGACCGCATCGGCGCCCTGCCGCTGCCGGCCGACCTCGAGCCCGGCCAGTGGCGGATCCTGACCGCCGCCGCGCAGGCGCTCATTTTCAGCTAGGCTCGCCGAGCCGTTCAGGCGCCCAAGTTGGTGATGATCGTCATTGGCTCGGATTCAGATCGGTTCGCAACCCTGTCGGGCGCCGCCGCCGGGCGCTCTACTGTGCGTCGGTTCAACGCCTCGTGGGTGAGGGCGGCCCGACAACTGGCCCGCACCCCGTCCCTATATCAGCGGTCTCCGGCAAGACCGCGGCGAGGGGGCGCGTGGGCGTTGAACCTCCCCGAGCTCTCGTTGCGCGGATGCGTGCGTCCGCCGGGCCCGGACCAACAGCGGCGACGCGGTGGATACCGTCGCCGCGGGCGGCCGAAGCCTGGATGCGAGCTCGGGGGACCCTTCCGAGCGGGCAGGCGAGGGGTGACAAGACCGACCGCCGCGACTACAACGTCGCCCGATGACCTCCGTCGCCACGACCTACTTTTGGTATTTTAGCGAACCGACGCCCCTGGCGCCGGCGGAGGATCGCTTGGCCTGACCCCACTCAGGACCAGACCCCTTCCCAAGCCGCCAGGGCCCTGGCGGCTTTTTTCATGGCCGCCGCCCTCCCACCTTCAGGAGACCAGCCGTGCAGCCCAGACCGACCGCCGACACCCGTATCCAGCGCCTCGAGGCGCTCAGCCCGCCGTCCCAGGTGATCGGCGAGGCGCCGACCACCTCGATGATCTCCGAGGTGGTGGGCGAGTCCCGCGGCGCCATCCACCGCATCCTGGAGGGCCAGGATGACCGGCTGGTGGTGGTGATCGGCCCCTGCTCGATCCACGACCCGACCGCCGCGCTCGAGTATGCGCGCCGCCTGGCCGAGCAGCGTCGCCGCCACCTGGGAGACCTCGAGATCCTGATGCGCGTCTACTTCGAGAAGCCGCGGACCACAGTGGGATGGAAGGGCCTCATCAACGATCCCGGCCTCGACGGCGGCTTCCGCATCAACGACGGCCTGCGGCTCGCGCGCCGCCTGCTGATCGACGTCAACGCTCTTGGCCTGCCGGCGGCCTGCGAGTTCCTGGACGTGACGACCCCGCAGTACATCGCCGACCTGGTCGCGTGGGGCTGTATCGGCGCGCGCACCACCGAGAGCCAGATCCACCGCGAGATGGCGTCGGGCCTGTCCTGCGCCGTCGGGTTCAAGAACGGCACGAACGGCGACGTGAAGATCGCGGTCGACGCCGTGCTGGCGGCGGGCAATCCGCACCATTTCCTGGCCGTGACCCGCGAGGGCCGGGCCGCCATCGCCGCGACGGCCGGCAACGGCGACTGCCATGTGGTGCTGCGCGGCGGCAAGCATCCCAACTACGACGGCGCCAGCATCGCCTCGGCCGGGGCCGAGCTGGCGAGGGCGGGCCTGCGCGAGCGGGTGATGGTCGACGCCAGCCACGCCAACTCGTCCAAGAACCACGAGAACCAGCCCAAGGTGGTGGGTGACCTCTGCGCCCAGCTGGCCGCCGGCCAGGAGCGGATCATGGGCGTGATGATCGAAAGCCACCTCGTCGCCGGCCGCCAGGACCTGATCGCGGGCCGCCCGCTGACCTACGGCCAGTCGATCACCGACGCCTGCATCGACTGGGAGACCTCGGTCGACGTCCTCGACAACCTCGCCGCCGCCGTCCGCGCCCGCCGCCAAGCGACCGGCCGCGTGGGTCAGACGAAAGTCACCGCCAACGCCTGAGGGCGCCCCAGGCGCTGCGACCTGGAACCACGGAAAACACGGAAGGACACCGAAGGAGCTCCGCGCCTGGACCTGCCTTCCGTGTTTTCTGTGTCTTCCGTGGTTCAATCCTAGCGGCGCTGACGCGCCAATCGCGGCGCAAAGGCTGCGTCCGTCCATGGCGAAGCGGCCAAGGGTTAACAAAAGCGGCGATCAAATCTTTGTATTACTGGGGGTTCCCACCCTCGTTGTTAACCATACTGACGGAATTAAGGGGTTGTTAAGACGCGCGGCTCCGGGTTTGCTGTGTTTCGGCAAAGCCTGTGTGGGGCGTTCCAAGGTGGGACGTCCGTGAGGCCGGAGCGGGTCATGTTCGAGTTGGGCCGTGAACTTCGACGCTTCTTCGCAGCCGACAGGGGCAAGCCTGTCGACGGACTGACGGGGGGCGACTCCTCGCTGCTCGAACTGCTGGACAGTCAACTGCTCGCCCAGGAAGCCAAGGCGGCCGACGTCGCCGCCGGGCGCATCAGCGCCAAGGACAAGCCGCGCCGCCGGCTGGAAGCCGCCATCGTCTGGCGCGAAGTGGCTCGCCGCACCGGCGACGCTGTGGCTCTGCGCAAGGCCGCCGCCGGCGCCGAAACCGCCGCCGCCGGCTTCGAAGGCGCCCATCGCAAGGACGGCTGGGCCCGCGCCCGCTGCGAACAGGCCTACTGCGCGCTGCTGGGCGCCGAGATCTTTGGCGACCCGGGCCTGAACGCTGCCGCCGAGGTCGCCTTCAAGGACGCCCGGGTCAGCGTCCGCGGCGGCCTGGCCGCGCCGCTCGCCGACGTGGGCCTGCTGGCCATCGAGGGCCGCCGGGTCCTCGACAGCGCCGACGCCGACGAGGCCCGCGCCTTCTTCGACCGCTTCAATGCGCCGATCTCTGCGCTCGACGCCATCGCCAAGCGCGTCACCGCCGCCCGGGCGCTGGCCGCCGAGGCCCGCCTGATCCGCGCCGACCTGCTGTGCGGCTGGGGCGCCCGCCTGAAGGACGGCGACCTCCTGGATATGGCCGCCGCCGAGGCGCAGGCCGCCGGCGAGCGCCTCGACAACGCCTACGAGCCGCTCACCTGGGTGCGCGCCAAAATCCTCCACGGCCAGGCCCTGGCCCTGCGCGGCGAGAGCGTCGGCGACGTCGACGCCCTGGCCGCCGGCGCCGGCGCCCTGGCGCTGGCCCTCGACAACCTGACCCGCGACCACAGCCCGCTCGACTGGGCCCGCACCCAGGTGGCCCTGGCCCAGGCGCTGCAGGCGCTGGGCGAAGCCTCCAGCGACGCCCGCGCCTTCGAGCATGCCGTCAGCTGCTATGACCGCGCCTCGGCGGTGCTCAAGGAGACGCCGACCCTGCCGCTGCGCGGCCAGGCCGCCGGCTCGCGCGCCGTCTGCCTCGCCCGCCAGGCCGAGATCACCGGCGACTGCGCCGTGCTCGACGTGGCCGAGGCCGCTATGAAGATGGAGCTGGCCAACCTGTCGCCGGGGCGCGACCCGGTCGGCTGGGCCCTGGCCCAGCTGCATCTGGCCCGCCTGTACGAGGCCCGCATCACCATGACCGGCAAGGAGACCGGCGAACGCGCCAAGGCCCTGATGGCCCTGGACGTCGCCCTCGACGTCTTCGCCGACCACGGCCTGCGCTCGCTATCGGTCCTCGCCTACGACGCCGTCGAACGCCTCAGCACCCACGACGCCTGAGACCCGCGAGGCCGCCCTCGACCGTTTGTCGCAGGCCGCTTTGCAACCCGCCGGAACCGCGGGCATCCTGACGCAAAGGAGGCCCTCATGTTACGTCTGCTTGCGCTTTCGGCCGCCGCCGCCCTCTGCGCTGCGCCCGCCGTCGCCCAGACCTTCACCGCCGCGCCGACCGCAGCCGAGATGGCGGCTGTCTACCCTGAGAAGGCCAAGGCCCAGGGCGTGGGCGGCGCCGTGGAACTCGTGTGCACCGCTGCCCGGGACGGCAGTTTCGACGACTGCGCGATCCTGGGGGAGACGCCCCGCGGGCTGGGCTTCGGCGCTGCGGCGCGCAAGTTGGTCGAGAGCAAGCTGCGCGCGACCGGCGTCGCCAAGGGCGCCGAGACCCGGATCCCGATCACCTTCTCGGCCGACCTCGCCAGGGGCGACGCATTTTCGGTGAAGACCCCGGTGTGGACGTCGCTGCCCACTGTCGCAGACCTGCAGGCCGCGGCCCCCAAGACCGAGGGCGGGCCCAACAACGCCCGCGTCACCCTGGTCTGCGACGTGCAGGCGGGCGGGTCGCTCAGCGGCTGCAGCGTCGACCGCGAGGAGCCGGCAGGCGCGGGCTTCGGCCCGGCGATCCTGGCGCTGGCCCCCAAGTTCCAGGTGGCCCTGATGAGCGCCGAAGGCATGCCCACGGTCGGCGGCAAGGTCCGCGTGCCGGTGCGGTTCGACCTGAAGCCTGTAGAGCAGGCGGCGAAGTAGCTACCGTCCCCGCCACCACTTCAGGCCCACGCGCTCGGCGGCCTCCAGCAGCGCGTGCAGCGCAACGCCCATCGCGCCCAGCACCACCAGGGCGGCGATCATCCGCGCCGTCTGCAGCTTGTTGCCGGCGTCCAGCATCTGCCAGGCCAGCCCCTGGACCTTGCCCGAGCCCGCCCCGAACTCGGCCACCACCGCGCCGATCAGCGCCAGGCCCGCGCCCACCTTGTGGCCCTCCAGCAGGAAGGGGACGGCCGAGGGCAGCCGCAGCCTCAGCACCGTCTGCCAGCGCCCGGCGCCATAGAGCGCGAACAGCCGCTCCAGGTCGGGGTCGGCCGAGCGCAGGCCCGCCGCCGCGCCCGAGAAGATCGGGAAGAACGCCACCAGCACCGCCAGCGCCACCAGCGCCCGCTCCGGATGGTCCAGCCCCGCCCAGATCAGCAGCAGGGGCGCGATCGCCACGACCGGTGTGACCTGGACCACAGACGCCAGCGGCCGGATCGCCCGGTCGATGAGCGGGCTCAGCGCGGTGGCGATCGCCACCGCCTGGGCGATCACGCTGGCCACCACCAGGGCGATCACGGCGGTCGAAAGCGTTGTCGCCGACGCCTTCAGCAGGACCGGGAAGTTGTCCTTCAACGCCACCGCCACAGCCGACGGCGCCGGCAGGAAGTAGGCGGGCACGTGCATCGCCCGGCAGGCGATCTCCCATCCCGCCAGCAGCAGGATCACCAGGATCAGGGGCGGTGCGATCCGGCTCACGCCGCGACGCCCTGCGCCAGGGCCTCGGATACCGCCTCGGCGGTGGCGCGGAAAGCCGGGGTGGTGCGGAACTGTTCGGGTCGCGGGATCGGCCCCGCCACGGGGAATTCCGCCCCGATCCGCCCGGGGCCCTTGGTCATCACCACCACCCGCGAGGCCATGTAGACGGCCTCCTCGACGTTATGGGTCACGAACACGATGGCGGGCTTCGAGCCCGACCACAGGCTCAGCACGTCGTCGGCCAGGGTGCGGCGGGTGATCTCGTCCAGCGCCGCGAACGGCTCGTCCAGCAGCAGCAGCCGGGGCTCGGTCACCATCGCGCGCGCCAGCGACACCCGCATCGCCATGCCGCCCGACAGCTGCGCCGGCCGCTTGGCCTCGGCCCCCGCCAGGCCCACCCGCGCCAGCGCCGCATCCGCGCGGTTCAGCGCCTCGCCCTTGGCCACCCCTGACAGCTCCAGCGGCAGCGCCACATTCGCCCGCGCCGACAGCCAGGGGGCCAGAGTCGGCGCCTGGAAAACCACCGCCGTCTCGCCACGTCCGGCCGCCCGCGTCACCGCGCCCCGCGTCGGCGCCTCCAGCCCGGCCAGCAGCCGCAGCGCCGTCGACTTCCCGCAGCCCGACGGCCCCACCAGCGCCACGCACTCGCCCGCCTCCACGCCCAGGCTCACCGGCCCCAGGACGCGCCCGGACGCGTAGTCGACTTCGACGTTCTCCAGCGCGGCGACGGTCATCAGTTCCTCCCCTGCGAAGCGGGGAGGGGGACCACGAAGTGGTGGAGGGGCGCTGCCGCGGCCGGACGGCCGCGCACGGCCCCAACGCCCCCTCCACCACTTCGTGGTCCCCCTCCCCATCGCGATGGGGGAGGACCTTGAGCGCCGCGCGACGCTCACTTCGCCAGGAACTCCAGCGTGTAGGCTTTCTTCGGGTCCAGGGTCTTGGGATAGACGCCCTGGGCGGCGGCCACGTCGTAGAAGGCCTTCCAGCGTGCGTCGGTCATCGCGCCCACGGCCGCGCCCTCGTCGCCGTCGACGATCTTGTAGGCCTTCAGCTTCTCGCGGGCCTGCGCCAGCACGTCGGGGGTCATCTCGGGATTGTCCTTGCGGATCAGCGCATCGGCCGCCGTCGGATCGCCGTTGAGATAGTCGCGCCAGCCCGCGGCGCTGGCCTCG
The DNA here is from genome assembly GCF_965284355.1 of Phenylobacterium sp. NCBI lineage: Bacteria > Pseudomonadati > Pseudomonadota > Alphaproteobacteria > Caulobacterales > Caulobacteraceae > Phenylobacterium > Phenylobacterium sp. The sequence continues at coordinate 3,601,087 of NZ_OZ260078.1, forward strand.
ACGAAGGCTTTCACCGCCGCCGGGTTCTTGGCGATCATCTGGTCGGTGGCCAGCACCATGGTGGCGTAGCCGGGGTAGCCCTCGTCGGCCAGAAGGAACACCTGCGGCTTCACGCCGGCCTGCTTCTCGATCGTGTAGGGCTCGCTGGTCAGATAGCCCTGCTGGGCCGCGCGCTTGTCGGCCAGGAACGGCGCGGCGTTGAAGGTGTACTTGCGCACCTGGTCGTCGGTGAACCCGTACTTGGCCTTCAGCCACACCCAGAACGCGGTGACCGAGGCGTCGGCCAGCAGGATCGGGCGGCCCTTCAGGTCAGCGAGGCTCTTGGCCGTGCCCGGGTGCGCCATCAGCACCTGGGGGTCCTTCTGCATGAAGGCGGCGACCGCCTTCACCGGCACGCCCTCGTTGGCCAGGTTCATGACAATGAAGCTGTTCGAGCCCATGCCCAGCTCGACGGCGTTCGACGCCAGCAGCTGAGGCACGTTTACGCCCGGCCCGCCCTGGACGATCTCCACCTTCAGACCGCGCTTCGCATACTCGCCCGAGGCCAGCGCCTGATAGAACCCGCCTTGTTCGGCCTGGGCCTTCCAGTCGGTGGCGAAGCGGATGGTCACCGGCGCATCGGCCGAGGGGGCCGCGCTCTCGCTCGCCTTTTGCGGTGAGCAGGCCGCGACCATGGCAGCCACGGCCAGGACCAGGTTACGCAACAGCTTCATATCGTCCCCTCGATTTGGCGCTGAGGGTAGGGCGCAGCGGCGGCGCTTCCAAGCGCCCAATAGCAAGAGGGCGGCGCTCCGGTTTCCCGGCGCGTCGCCCTCTCATACAGATCCGTTGGGGGATCTGCGCCTTCCAGGCCAACCGTTCAGTTCGGTGCGGGTCGCCCCGCGGTTTTCCCTGATCGTCGGCGCCAGTCCTCCGGTTCCAGGCCCGGGTCGCCCCGGTTCTTTCCCCTTGCGCCTGCCGCTCCGCCCGCTGGCTTCCGGGTCCGCCGTTGCCGGTTTTTCCGTCCGCCGCGCCGCAGGTCCTGTCGGCAAGAGGACGGTGCGCCCGAACCTATTCTGGCGCAAGCGGGCCGGCCGGGCGGGCTGTCATCGACCTGTCGGCAACCTGTGACTCAGCGGTTGAAGGCCGGTGCAAGACGACCGACTTTCGCTGCAATGTCAGTCGCATGGCTCCATCCACAGGAAAGCCCGTGACGCCTTCAACGTCCGGCTTCGAGAGCCTCGCGGCGCTCTTCCAGCTCCAGCCATTCTTCCTCGGCCGACGCCAGTTGCCCCTGCGCCGCCTCCAGCGCGCGGGAGAACCGGTCGAAGGCCGCCGGGTCGCGGCTGTAGAGGTTCGGATCGGCCAGCGCCTTCTCCAGCGTGGCGATCTTGCCGGGCAGGTCCTGGATCATCGCGTCCAACTCGGCCAGGCGCCGCTGGTCCTTGAAGGTGAGCTTGGTGGCCGCCTTGGGCGCCGCCGGCTTCGGCGCGGGCTTGGGCGCTGCTTTGCCGACCTCCAGGGCCTGCGGCGCGCCGAAGAAGCCCGGGTTCTGGCTCAGGAAATCCTGCCAGCCGCCCGGCGTCTCGACCGCCCGGCCGGTCCCGTCCAGGCCGATGGTCGAGGTCGCCAGCCGGTCGATGAAGTCGCGGTCGTGGCTCACCAGGATCAGGGTGCCGTCGTAGTCGGCCAGCAGGTCCTCGAGCAGGTCCAGGGTGTCCATGTCGAGATCGTTGGTGGGCTCGTCCAGCACCATGACGTTGGCCGGATTTGCCAGGGCCCGGGCCAGCAGCAGGCGGTTGCGCTCGCCGCCCGAGAGCGTGCGGACCGGCTGGCGGAACTGGCTCTCCTTGAACAGGAAGTCCTTGGCGTAGCCCGCGTAGTGCATCGGGCGGCCGCGGACCATCACCTGGTCGCCGCCGCCGGGCGTGAGCACGTCCTTCAGCGTCATCTCGGGATCGAGTTCGGCCCGGCTCTGGTCGATGTACGTGACTTCCAGGTTCGTCCCCAGCTTCACCTCGCCCGCATCGGGCGCCAGATCGCCCAGCAGCAGCTTCACCAGCGTGGTCTTGCCCGCGCCGTTGGGACCTACGATGGCGATCCGGTCGCCGCGCAGGATCCGCGTCGAGAACGGCTTCAGCACCACGCGCTCGCCGAACGCCTTGGCGATTCCCTTCACCTCCGCGACCCGCTGGCCAGACGCGCCGGCGCTGGCGAGACCCATGTTCAACTGGCCGCGCTGGTCCTTCATCCACTGGGCCTTGGCCTCGCGCATGGCGTTCAGGCGGCGCAGGCGGCCCTCGTTGCGGGTGCGGCGGGCGGTGACGCCACGGGCAAGCCAGTGCATCTCCTGCTTGATGGTGACGGCCAGGCGACGGGCCTCCTCGGCGTCCTGCGCCTCGATCTTCTCGGCCCAGGCGTCGAAGCTGCCAAAGCCCTGATCCAGGCGGCGCACCTTGCGGTGTTCCAGCCAGAAGCACCGGCCCGTCACCCGCTCCAGGAAGGCGCGGTCGTGGCTGACGATGAGCGCGGCCGCGCGGCTGGCGGCGATCTCGGCCTCGAGCGTCTCGATGGCCAGGATGTCGAGGTGGTTGGTGGGCTCGTCCAGCAGGATCACGTCCGGATCCTCGGCGAACGCCTTGGCCAGCGCGGCGCGCCGCGTTTCCCCGCCCGACAGTCCCTGCGTGGATTTGGCCGGATCCAGCCCGAAGTCGTGCAGCGCCGCCTCGGCCCGGTGCGCCTCGGCCCCGCCCGACGTGGCGTACTCCAGCACCGTGGCCCCGGTGACCGGCGGCTCCTGCGGCACGTAGCTGATGCTGGTCCCCGGGCTCACCGTCCGCTCGCCGTCGTCGGCGGCGATCTCGCCCGCCAGGATGCGCAGCAGCGTCGACTTGCCCGCGCCGTTGCGCCCGACCAGGCAGGCGCGCGTCCGCGCCTCCAGGGCCAGGTCGACCCCGTCGAACAACATCAGCGGGCCATCCGCCAGGCGGACACCCTTCAGGGCCAGGATCGGCGCTCTCATGGGGGCCGGGAGATAGGCGAAAGTGACGGGCAGCGCCAACCTTTCCCGCCCCTTCACGGGAAGGGACAGCTTGGGCGGAAAGTTCGTGCTTCTGTCACACGTCCGTAGCGCATAAATCCCCCCGATGTCCGGCGAACCCTTCTGGCGGCGAAAGACCCTCGGGCAGATGACGGTCCCCGAGTGGGAGAGCCTGTGCGACGGCTGCGGCCTCTGCTGCCTGGTCCGCTTCGAGGACGAGGCGACAGACGAGGTCATTCCCACGCGCGTCCACTGCAAGCTGTTCGACCCGGATCGCTGCCAGTGCTCGAACTATGCCGAACGCCACAAGTACGTCCCCGACTGCATCAAGCTCACGCCGCACAACATCGAGGCGCTGGAGTGGATGCCGAAGTCCTGCGCCTACCGCCGCCTGCACGAGGGCCGTGACCTGGCCGAATGGCACCCGCTGATCTCGGGCGATCCGGAAAGCGTCCACCGCGCCGGCATCAGCGTCCGGGGCCAGACAATCAGCGAGGACGCCTTGGCCGATCCCGAAGACGCCCTGGATTTCGCCGCCTGGGACCTGATCATCGAACGCGGCGACGACTAGGCAGTCTCCGACCCGCGCAGCGTGCTAAGCCCGGCCCCATGAAGTGCCACTACATCAACCTCGACGCGGCGACGGGCCGTCGCGCGAACCTGGAAGCGGCGTTCCGGGCGGTGAACCCGGCCGGCTGGGAGCTGGTGCGCATCGCCGCGTCCGGCCCGGACGCAGCCGCCGGCGTGCCGGGGTCGATCACGGCGACGGAAAAGGCCTGCTGGCTCAGCCACCGGCGCGCCATCGAGGCTGCGCGGGGCGACGACGAGCCGGTGGTGATCGTCGAGGACGATGTCCGCTTCTCGCCCCGCACCTTCCCGATCCTGGGCGCCCTGGCGACCGCCGACTCCGAGTGGGACCTGCTCTATAGCGACGTCATCCTGACCGAGATCTCGTCGATGGTGGCCTACGCCCGCGACTGGCCCCAGCTGGCGCGCGCCGGCAACTTCCGCCTGCAAGACCTGGCGACGCTGCCGTTCGTGGGCGCCGCCGCCTACGTGGTCCGGGGCGGCTCCAAGCGCCGCGTGCTGGAGGCGCTCGACAGTCTGCCGTTCGACCGCGCCTACGACGTGGCGCTGCGCGACCTGATCCACGGCGGCGTGCTGCAGGGCCGCGCCTGTTTCCCGTTCCTGACCGCGCCCGGCGCCGACGCCGACGCCTCGACCATCCAGCCCTCGCAGCTCCAGTTCCGGGATGCGGCGATCAACGCCTTCCGTCGGCTGATGTTCGTCGACCGTGACCTGGAGGCCTCGCGCCGCGACGTCGCCGCGCTCGAGGCGGCGCACGGTGATCCGGCGGCGACAGTGGTCGGCGGCGTGCTGGGTGCGCTGGTCTCGTCCAGGATGGCCTAGGTGCGCATCGTGTGTGATATTTTCGCCACAGGCGAGGTTGCATGACGCAACCTGACCGCCAATCTAGTACTCACATCATCGACATGGTCTTTCGAGGAGTCTGACGAGCTTGGCGCGCGATCCCTACCAGGAACTGGGCGTATCCCGCACCGCCACCGCGGATGAGGTCCGCAAGGCGTTCCGCAAGCTCGCCAAGGAAAACCACCCGGACACCAATCCCGGCAACAAGGCGGCCGAGGAGCGCTTCAAGAAGGTCTCGGCGGCCTTCGACATCGTGGGCGACGCCGAGAAGCGCAAGAAATATGACCGCGGCGAGATCGACGCCGATGGCCGCGAGACCTCCATGGGGGGCGGTTTCGGCGCGGGCGGCCCCTGGGGCGCGGGCGGCGGCCCGGGCGGCGGGTTCGGCGGTCGCGCCGGCGGGCGGCCGGGCGGCGGCTTCCGCACCGAGACCTTCGAGGGCGCCGATCTGGGCGATATCCTGGGCGAGATGTTCGGCGGCGGGCGGCAGGGGCGCGCCGGCGGGGCCGGCGGCGGCTTTGGCGGCTTTTCCCGGCGTGGTGCCGGCACCCGGGCCAAGCTCGAGATCGACCTCGTCGACGCCATCCGCGGCGGCAAGCAGCGGATCGCCTTCTCGGACGGCCGCACCATCGACGTCACCATCCCCAAGGGCGCCCAGGACGGCCAGAGCCTGCGCCTGAAAGGGCAGGGCGCGCCCGGCCGCTCGGGCGCCGGCGACGCGTTCATCGAGATTGCGATCAAGCCGCACCCGCTCTATCGGCGGGAAGACGGCGCGCTGGTGATGGACCTGCCTATCGCCTTCTACGACGCGGTGCTGGGCGGCAAGGTCGAGGCGCCCACGCCCGACGGCCCGGTCAATGTCGCCGTGCCCAAGGGGGCCAACACCGGCACGCGCCTGCGCCTGAAGGGCCGCGGCCTCTCGGACGCCAAGGGCCATCGCGGCGACCTCTTCGCCCGCCTGGTCGTCGTCCTGCCCGAAGGCTCCGACCCCGCCCTCGACGCCTTCGCCGAAGAGGCCCGCGCGAAACGCCCCTACACGCCCAAGCGGCGGTAACCCCTTCTCAGGAACGTCATGGCCGGGCTTGTCCCGGCCACTCAGATACGAGGCGCTCGCAGCAAGACGCGCGGCATCGACGCCGCGGGTCATCAGTCGGACGACGGCGCTTCTGGGTGGCCGGGACAAGCCCGGCCATGACGTTCCAATTTAGGGGCGATATGGCCAGCGTAGCTGTTGGCCTAACCAACGTGACCTAATATCCGTGTTCAGCCGGGGTTCAGTCCGGCCCCCGTACTCAAGGTCTCCATGAAACGCCTCTTCGTCCTTGCCGTCCTGGCGCTGGTCGCAGCCGGTCCCTCCGTGGCCGATGCGCAATCCGGTCGTCCGGTGCTGGGCTTTGGCGAGGATCGTGGCCGCGGCGCCCAGGCGCCGCTGTCGCAGGTGCTGCGCAATCTCGCGGCGCGCTATCCCGGCCGCCATCTGAACACCACAACCGGCGACTACGGCGGTCGGCCCGCCTACTTCGTTCAGTGGCAGATGGAGAACGGTCGGGTGGTCGTGTTCGTTGTGGACGCAGAGAGCGGTCAGGTCATCGGCCGCCAAGGCGGCTGAACCCCAGAAGAGAGAAGGGACGCTTAGGTGCGCATCCTGCTTGTTGAAGACGATCCGGACCTGTCGCGTCAGCTGAAGCTGGCGTTGGGCGACGCCGGCTATGCGGTCGACCACGCCCCCGACGGCGAGGAAGCCCAGTTCCTGGGCGAGACCGAACCCTACGACGCCATCATCCTCGACCTGGGCCTGCCCAAGGTGGACGGGGTGTCGGTGCTGGAGCGCTGGCGGCGCGAGAATATGGCTTCGCCCGTGCTGATCCTCACCGCCCGCGGCGCGTGGAGCGAAAAGGTCGCGGGCTTCGACGCCGGCGCCGACGACTACCTGACCAAGCCGTTCCACACCGAGGAACTGCTGGCTCGCCTGCGCGCCCTGCTGCGCCGCACCGCCGGCCACGCCAGCCCGAACCTGGCCTGCGGCGGCCTGCGCCTTGATCCGCGCGCGGCCCGCGCCAGCGTCAACGGCGAGCCGCTGCGGCTCACCTCGCTGGAGTATCGCCTGCTGCATTACCTGATGATGCACCAGGGCCGGGTGATCAGCCGCACCGAGCTGGTCGAGCACCTGTACGACCAGGATTTCGACCGCGACTCCAACACCATCGAGGTGTTCATCGGCCGCGTGCGCAAGAAGATCGGCTCCGACCGCATCGAGACCGTCCGCGGCCTGGGCTACCGCCTGATCTGCCCGGCCGACGAGGTCGACGCGGAGGCCGCCAAGACGTGACGCCCGCGGGGGGAGCCGGCCCGCCATGAGCCTGCTTGAGGGCCTGACGCGACCTTCGCTCGCCCGGCGGCTGGTGATCCTGGCCTCGGGCGGGATCGTCGCCGCCCTGGCGATCGCCGCGGTCGTGCTGGCGCTGCTGTTCCAGCAGGCGGCGCTGCGCCGCTTCGACGCCAACCTGTCGGACCTGATCGACAACCTGATCGCCGGCACCACCATCGAACAGGGCGAGGTGGTGGCTCCGGCGCTGACCGATCTGCGGGCCCTGCGCGCGCTCTCCGGCCGCTATTGGGAGATCGCCGAGGTCACGCCCGACGGCAAGATGCGGGCGGTCGAGGAGCTCACCTCGCGCTCCCTCTACCAGTCGGAACTGTACATCCCGCCCGACCTGGCCCAGCGGCTGCAGGCCGATCCGGGCAAGCCGATCGCCTATGACGCCCCCGGCCCCCAGCCGGGCGAAAGGGTCCGGGTGCTGGCCCGCTGGACCACCTTCTACGGCCTGAAGCAGCCGTTGGTGTTCCTCGCCGCAGAGGACAGCCGCCCCGTCGACCGCGAGGTGCTGGGCTTCGTCACCGCCACCGCCGTCGCGTTCGGCCTGCTGGGCCTGGGCCTGATCGTGGCCGTGATCGTCCAGGTGCGCGTGGGGCTGCGCCCTCTGTTCCGCCTGCGCACCGAAGTGGCCGAGGTGCGGCGGGGTAAGACCGAGCGCCTGCAGGGCGCCTATCCCTCGGAACTACGGCCGCTCACCGACGAACTCAACGCCCTCGTCGCCCACAACCAGGAGACCGTCGAGCGCCAGCGCACCCACGTCGGCAACCTGGCGCATGCCTTGAAGACCCCGATCTCGGTGATGATCACCGAGGCGGCCCAGCGCCCGGGCCCTCTGGCCGACGTGGTCACCCGCCAGGCCGACGTCATGCGCCAGCAGGTCGATCACCACCTGCGCCGCGCCCGCGCCGCCGCCCGCAGCCAGGGGCAGGGCGAGCGCACGTCGGTGGCCGAGGTGCTGGACGAGCTGGCCCGCACGCTGGAGCGCATCTTCCGCGACAAAGGCGTCACCATCGACTGGGACGCCCCCGACGACCTCTGGTTCTTAGGCGAGCGTCAGGACTTCATGGAGATCGCCGGCAACGCCATGGAGAACGCCGGCAAGTTCGGGCGGCGCAAGGTGCGGGTGCGCGCGGTCGCCGACGGCCCCGAGACCCTGCGCCTCACCGTCGAGGACGACGGCCCCGGTCTCACCCCCGACCAGCGCGAGGAGGTGGTGCAGCGGGGGGCCCGTCTGGACGAGAGCGCGCCGGGTTCCGGCCTCGGGCTCTCGATCATCGACGAGCTGTCGCGGGCCTACCGGGGCTCACTGGAGCTGGGCGGGGCCAGCCTGGGCGGCCTGGCCGTGATCGTGCGCCTGCCGCGCGCCGCGGACTGAAAACCTCAATCTTGGGAAAGCTTTAACCCTACGCTCCCATGCTGAGGGCTAACGGCGTTCGGCCGGGACCCGAGCAAGAATGACGGCGCTTCCGGAGCGCAAGATCGAGATCGTGCGACGCCTGGTCGAGAGCGCTCCAGACCGCGTGGTCGGGAGCCTGCAACAGGCGCTGTCCGCCACGCCGCCCGAAAGCGCGTTGGGCGCGGTCAAGGCCGTGGTCGAGACCGAGGTGGCCGACCGCAATCTCCGCAACATCGTCTTTCAGCCCATCGCCCCCTTGTGCGTCGGCGGTGACGCCCACGGTCTGACGTTCCCCGCGCGCTCGCTCTCCTTCATCTGGCGGGCCTTGAAGGCCGTGGTCCCCGACGACGTCGAGGAACTGCGGGCCGACGCCTACGCCGACCCGCGCAAGCGCATCGACGCCCAGGACCGGTTGGTCGCCGCCGCCCTGGCCGGGCTGCGCCAGGGCTCTCATCCCGATTTCGTGTCTGCCTCCGCGGCGGCTGACGACTTCCGTGGCGGCGCGGCCGCGCAGCTGATGGCCTGCCTGGAGATTTCCGCTGTGGTGCGGCGGGCGACCGGACGCCTGGCCGAATGGATCGCCCATCCCGGCGGCGAGACCGCTGCGGGCGCACGCCTGGCCTACAAGGACGCGGTCGAGATCTCCGACGACGCCGGCCCGCGCTTCTTCCACATGCTGGCCGCCCAGATGGCCCACCCGTGGATGATCATGCGCATCATCTCTGCGGTGATGGACAAGCCCAACGAACGCTACATGAAGGACTCCGAGGTCTCGAGCTTCGCCGAGGCCCTGATGGACGAGATCGACGCCTCGATCGCCGCGATCGCCGGCATGAGTCTGGACGACGGGCCCCAGGTCGGCAGCGTGGGCGCGCAGCGCGCCGAACTGGCCGTCCAGCAGATCCTGGAGATGGAAGCCTCGGTCGAGCTGCCGCGCGATCAGGGGTGGGGCCAGCGGGTCGTCAAGCAGCGCGCGGGCCTCGCCGGCGTCATCGAGGGCCGGCTGAAGGAAGCCGAACGCCTCGCCATCGAGTCGCTGCCGATGTTCGCGCCGCGCAACCAGCGCGTCCGCCACCAGATCCCGCTGCTCTCGGAGATGCCGAACCAACGGCTGGTCGTCAGCATCACGACGCTGCTGACCTTTGCGCAGGATCTGCGGTCCATTGCGAACTACGGCGGCTTTTCGAGCGCCCGCAACAAGCTGATCGAGAAGCTGGGCGAGTACATCGACCACTACGTCGAATCCGCCGTGGACCTCGTGCGCGCCGACGAGGTCGAGGATCGCGCGATCGCGGCGGCCTTCCTCGAGACCGCGGCCGCCTACAACCATCTGATACGCGGGGAAAAGGCGGCCGAAATCACCCGCCGCCGCGCCCACGTCGCCCTGGCCCCCGATCCTCAGTCGCTCGCCGGCTGAGTCAGGCCCCGGCGGCCGCCGAGCCCCTGGCCCGGCGATTGCAGCGAACATGTTCCACGACCCTTGCAACGAGGGCCTGGTCCAGGGCTATTCACAACGTTCTATGCGCGCGCCGTCCCTACGATTGTCCGAGCTGCTCCGTGCGAGCGCGTCCAAGAGCGCGCCCGTCGAGCTCCTGCTCGACTCGTGGTCCCAGGTGGAGGACGCGGTGCTCGCCGACACGGGCCACGCCCGCGAGGACTTCGACGCCGCCTCCAGCGCGCTGCCGCCGATCGCGGGCGCCATCTCCGACCGCCGCGCGCTGGCCACCGCCGTCCTGACGGTCGCCGGCCAGGTCTGCTTCGCCGACGCCGCCTATCGCGAGCTGTTCCCGGACGTCGCAGACCTGCGTCCCCTTCTGAAACGCGCGCGCCGGGAAGGTCCCGTCGTGAGCCTGGTGGAGGGCGTGGCCGCCGCGGCCTTCACCGCCTGGATCGGCGACGCCGAGGCGGCCGCCCGCTGGCCCCTCGACCCCGAGGCCAAGGCCGCCCTGGCCGCCGGGCCCGATCGGCTGGTGGTCGTGGTCGGCGCGCCGTCCCGCTCGTCCGAACTGGCCCGTCGCGCAGCCCGGGTGTTGGACCTCACGGCCCTGGAAGCCCGGCTGGCCGAGGCGCTGATGTTCGCGCCCAATCTCGAGGTGGCGGCCGCCGACGCCGGGGTGGGTCGCGAGACCGCCCGCGACGCGCTGCGCCGCATCAACGCCAAGGCCGGCGTTCGCCGCACGCCCGAGCTGATCGGCCGCCTGATCGGCGTCATGTGCGTGGCCCAGGCGAACGGCGAAGACGACGAGGCGCTGTCGGAGACGGCCTTCGGCCTCACCCCCGCCGAGGCCCGGGTCGGCGCCCAGATCGCCCGCGGCCTGACCGCCCCGGAGACCGCCCAGGCCCTCGGGCTCAGCCCCGAGACCGTCAAGACCCACATGAAGGCGGTTCTGAACAAGACCGGGGCCAAGGGCGCCAAGGACTTCGCCCGCCTGCTGGGCGAGGCCCGCGAGCTGGTGGCCGTCGCCTCGGCCTCGGAGTCGGTGTTCGGCGAGCAGGAGGGCGGCGGACGTCTGCGCGTCATCTCCTCGCTCGACGGCGCGCGCCGCATCGCCCTGATCGACTATGGCCCCTACGACGCGCAGCCGGTGCTGGTGTTTCACGGGGCCGCGGCCGGCCGCCGGCTGCCCGATGGCGTCCGCCAGGCCATGATCGCCGCCGGCCTGCGCCCGATCGTCGTCCAGCGTCCGGGTTTCGGGCTGACCGACCCGACGGGCGGCGACTATCCCGCCACCGCGGCGGCCGACATGGCCGCGGTGATCGAGCGCCTGCGCCTGCGCAAGATCCACGTGCTGGCCCGCGACACCGGCACGCCGACCGCCCTGGCATTCGCTCACGCCTACCCCGACCTTCTCGATCGCATGGTGCTGATGAACCCGCATCCGCCCATGTACCTGGAGGACCAGCGGACCACCTTCGTGGCCTCGGTCCAGCGCCACCTGCTGCGCAATCCCGATCTCGTCGTGACCTTCGCCGAGTTCCTGCGCCGCCAGGCCACGACACGGCTTCTGGAGCGCATCCTCTTCAAGGCCCTGGAAGCGGACACCGACCTGCGAGCCCTCGAGGATCCTGCGGTCCGTCAGTTCCTGATCCGCGACATCCAGGCCATGTGCGCCCGGTCGGTCTACGGCTTCGCCGCCGAGCACGCCGTCTACGCCAACGACTGGCGGCCGGCCCCGGCGTCGACCCGGCACACCGGCTGGATCGTGGCCCAGTCCACCGGCCTGACGGGCCACGTCGACCCCGCCTGGATCGGCGTGCGCGACCTCAGGATCGTCGAGCTTCCCGGCGCCGGCGTCCTGCCTCAGTTCACCCACCCGACCCTGCTCGCCGGGCTGTTCGGCTAGAGTCCGGTCGGGCCTGAAGTGACACCCCCATTCGGGGGAGGGCGCCGCGAATTCCGCGACTTAGCTTGTCCCCAACAGCGCTTCATGGGGGCATACATGCGCAAGATCATCACCACCGCCGCGGCGCTTGCCGCGCTTCTCTCGGGCTCGGCCGCGTCGGCCCAGGGACTGCAGGTCAGCTACGCCACGGACGCGACCATGGACTGCGCGGCGATCGCCGCCGAGTCCGGCCGCATGGACCAGCTGGTCGCCGCCGCCAACGCCAAGGTGGGCAAGGCCGACGGGTCGGCGCAGGGCGCCAGCCTGGCCTCGACCGTCGCCGTCGAAGGGCTGGCGCGCTCCGGCATGCTGGCGCGGGTGCCCGGCGTGGGCATGTTCGCCAACCAGGCCGCCGGCATGGCCAAGCAGCGCGCCGCCCAGGTGCGCGCCCAGGCCGAGAGCGAGATCCAGGTCGCGACCACCCGCAAGGCGGTCATGGTGGGCCTCTACACGGGCAAGGGCTGTGACGCCGCGCCCACCGCCGCAGCGCCCGCGGCCGCGGCCGAACCCGCCGCGGCCGCGCCCACGGGATTCTGATCCGCCTTCCAGGCTTGGAGCGCAAATCTCCCGATCTGCGCTCCGGGAGGGCCACCCGTGATTCCGCGCAGGCCGGCCGGCGGGGCGACGCCCCCATGCGATCCTCTGCAGGACGGCTTTTCACGGGTGGCCGCATCCCCGGCCCCGGCGCCTCGGCGCCGGGTCTTCCCGCACAGGAATCGGGCCGCATTCGCGTTCACGGCGAACCCGGTTGCCTTCGCGCCACCCCTTCGCCAAAGCTGCATCATGGCGGTCGCCTCAAATTCTCCGGGTAAAAGGCCGCTGGCCGTGAAGGTCGGCGGGCTTGCGATCAGCCTTGCGATCGCCGCGGCTCTGGTCGCCGCCACCACGCTGCTGCGCGCCGCGCTGTCGCCCCACCTGGGCGTGCTTTCGCCCTTCATGCTCTACATCGCCGCGGTTCTCGCCGCGGGGCTGCTGCGCGGTCCGCTGTGCGGGGCGCTGGTGATGCTGGGCGGCGGCGTGGTGGGGTTCCGGCTGTTCCTCAGCCCTGGCGGGGTCAATCAACACGGCGCCGAGCTGGCGCTCATGATGTTCTGGGGTGTCTCGGCCCTGGTGCTGCTGACCGCCAACGAACTGCGCGTCCAGCTCAAGGGCGCCATGGCGCGGCTCAGCGCGGCCCTCCAGCGTCACGGCCCGGCGTCACAGTGAAGCGTTAATTTCTCCCGCAAGGGGAGAATTGTCGGATATCGAACACAACCTTCTGGCGCGGCGTGTATAGTGGAGCTGCCGTAGGAAGGGTGACCCCCGATGCCCCTCTTCTCGTTCTACCCCTGCCGCAAGGACGGATCGTCCACGGCGTTCGAGACCTTCGAACAATACAGCGACGACGACGCGCTCGAACGCGCCAATCAGGTGCTGCGCGAACACGACAGCGCGGTCGAGGTCGTCGTCTGGCAGGGTGAGCGGCGCGTCGGCGCCGTGCAGCGGTTGGGCGCCGACGCCTGATCCAAGCTTGCTCTTGATCGCGGGTTCGGCCAAAGCGACCTCATGTCGAGTGTCCCAGCCAAGGATCGGCGTGTCGCGGCGGTGCGCATCATGGCCGCCGTCAGCGTCGTGCTGGCCATCATGTGCGTGACCCTGGCCTGGGCCTGGACCGAGCAGCGCGAGGAAGCCGCCTGCTGGCGCATCGCGGCGGAGTTTCAGCGCATCCCGGAAAGCGACTGCCGCGGCTCGTTCTGGGCCAGCCGCGACGCCACCGACGACGCCTCGCCGCCGCCCTGACCGTGTTGCGGACCTTCCTGGCGCTCGCCGCGCTCGCGTTCGCCCTGCCGGCCGCCGCCCAGACCCCGGCGAAGACCCCGCCCGTCCTCTATCGCAACGCCACGCTCATCGACGGCACGGGCGCGCCGGGCCGGCCCGGCATGTCGGTGCTGGTCGAGGGCGAAAGAATCACAGCCGTCCGTCCTGACGCCCAGCTCGTCGCCCCCGCCGGCGCCCGCGTGGTGGACCTGACCGGCAAGGTCATGGCGCCCGGCCTGATCGACAGCCACGAACACCTGGCCACCCCGCCCAACCGCATCCGCGCCGAGGCCGGCCTGCGCCGTGATGTCTACGGCGGCGTCACCCTGGTGCGCGACATGGCCGACGACCTGCGCGCCGTCGCCGAACTGGCCCGCGCCAGCCGCAAGGGCGAGATCGCCGCCCCCGACATCCGCTATGCCGCTCTGATGGCGGGCCCCAGCTTCTTCGCCGACCCGCGCACCATCGCGGTCAGCTACGGCTACACGCCCGGAAAGACGCCCTGGATGCAGGCCATCGACGCCGGGACCGACCTGCGGGAGGCCGTGACCCTCGCCCGCGGCACGTCGGCGGCGGCGATCAAGATCTATGCGAACCTGCCCGGCGACCTCGTGGCGAAGATCACAGCCGAGGCCCATCGCCAGGGCCTGCAGGTGTGGGCGCACACCGCCGTCTACCCCGCCACGCCGGCCGAGGTGGTCGCCGCCCGCCCCGACGCCATGAGCCACGCCTGCAGCCTGGGCCACGCCGTGGCCGGCACGCCGGGCTCGTACCAGTCGCGCACGCCAATGGACGACAAGCCGTTCCTGGCCGCCGACAACCCGGCGGTCGAGGCGCTGCTCCAGAAGATGAAGGCGGCCGGCATCGTGCTGGACGCCACCACCAGCATCTACCAGCAGGCCCGTCCGGGCGGTCGTCCCGGTCTGTGCTCGGGCGCCATGTCCGAGGCGCTGGCCCGCCAGGCTTACAAGGCCGGCGTCACGATCAGCGCCGGCACCGACTGGGTCGCCCCCTACGACGACCCCTGGCCCACCCTGCACAAGGAGATGGCGGCGCTGGCCAAGGCCGGCCTGCCGCTGAACGAAGTGATCAAGGCCGCCACCCTCAACGGCGCCCGCGCGGCCGGCGCCGAGGATGAGGTGGGCACGATCCAGGCCGGCAAGCTGGCCAACCTGATCGTGCTGGCCAAGGACCCCACCGCCGACCTTGAGAACCTCAAGACCCTGGAGCTCACGGTCAAGCGCGGCCGCGAGTACCGCCGTTCCGACTTCACGCCCCTGACCAAGGCCGAGATGGAAGAGGCGGAGTAGGGGCTCATAGGCTGCTCGCCGGTCTGGACGGAGCCACTTGCCCCATCCCCTGAACGTCATGGCCGGGCTTGTCCCGGCCACCCAGAAACGCAGGCGATGCCGAAGGCGCGCTGGCGGCGCGGCCGCGACTCCCGCCGCTAGCGACGGCGCATCTGGGTGGCCGGGACAGGCCCGGCCATGACGCTCAATAGGTAGGGAGATCCTAGCTCTTCGGCTTCAGGTCCGGTCGCGAGGCCAGGAACGCGGCCCGCTCGGCGGCGGTCAGCACCTTGGCCTTCTTCTGCCGCGACACCTTCGGCGTCGGCGGGGCGTAGGTGGCGGGGCGCTTGGGGGGAGGGCTCATCGCTTGCGGAACCTCGAGGCCTCGGCGGCCAGTTTGCTCACCCAGGCTTCGGGTTCGTCGCTCTCGGCCTGGAAGGGGAGCGTCCCCGCCACGCCACGGATCGCCAGCCACAGCGGCCCGCAGAAATGGCCCAGCACGCGCAGCGCCCGGCGCTTGTCGTCGGTGACGTCCCAGCCGGCGTCCTCGAAGGCGAACACCTGGGCGCCCGGCGGCTTGGTCTCGATGTTGTCCCACCCGGCGGGCCGCTCCACCGCGTCGGCCTCGTCGGCGGTCAGGCCGAACAGCGCGGTGGCGCAGGCGTCGATCTCGGGATGCTCGGCGCGGGCCTCGGGCTCGGCGAAGTCGCGCTTCATCAGCGCCTTCAGCTCCAGGTCCGCGACGCCGGGCAGGTCGATCAGGCGGCGCAACGGCGGCTTGCTGGTCATGCCCACCGCCTAGCCCGGATGGCGCGCCTTGGCGAGCGGCATGGACTGCCTCTCCTGCGGCGCCGCGCCGTTCCGTAAGGGCGGAGCCAGGATTCCCGTCGCATCGCCCGTGGAGTTTGCTAGCTTCGCGGCCGTTCAGGGGGAGACCGGATCACATGCAGACGCGCTCAGCCGCGACGGGCCTCGCCCTGACGCTCTTCGCGACGGTCGCCCTCGCTCAGCCTGCGCCGCGCAATGCGGTCGGCAAACCCGACCTGTCCGGCGTCTGGTCCAATGTCTCGCTCACCAAGCTGGAGCGCCCGTCGGCTTTCAAGGGTCCCACGCTCACCGAGGCCGAGGCCAAGCGGATCGCCGCCGCCGATCCCCTGAAGGCCGCGGCCGCCGCCGACTCCAAGCCCAGCGACCCCAATGCCGGCGCCCCGCCTCCCACCGACGGCGCCATCGGCAGCGCCCACAGTGCGGTGTTCCTCGACGCCGGCGACAGCTTCGCCAAGGTCAAGGGCGAGTACCGCACCTCATGGATCGTCGAGCCCGCCGACGGCCGCATGCCGATGACCGATCTGGCGCGGCGCCGCGCCCGCGAGGCCGCCGCCATGTCCAACCGCATGGACCCCACCGGCCCCGAAGAGCTGGCCCCCAACGACCGCTGCCTGATCGGCTCGCGCGGCTCGGGCGGGCCAGGGATGCTCAACAACATCTACAACTCGAACTACCGCTTCCTGCTCACCCCCGACGCCTTCGTGGTCATCGTCGAGATGGGCTTCGGCGTGCGCACCATCCCGATCCTGAAGGACAAGGCCGCCGCCCAGGCCGCCCACGGGCCCGCCGCGCTGCATCCCTGGATGGGCGACGCCACCGCCTGGTGGGAGGGCGACGTGCTGGTCATCGAGACGATCAACGTGAACCCGGTCCAGGGCCGCTTCGGCCCGATCTTCCTGTCCGAGAAGGCCCGGGTCACCGAGCGCCTCACCCGCGCCTCGGCCAAGGAGATCGCCTACGAGTTCCAGGTGGAGGATCCTGTCCACTACACCCAGCCCTGGCGGGCCGAGATGACGCTCACCGCCCTCGACGGCGACATCTACGAATACGCCTGCCACGAGGGCAACTACGCCATGACCGGCATCCTCGGCGGCGCCCGCGCCAAGGAAGCCCAGCCCGGCTCAGCCCCGTAAGCGCCGCAGGCGTCGTCATCTCGAACCACGAAATACACGAAAGGGCGGGCCGCCTCCTTGGGCCGCGAAGCGGCGTCCGCCGCCCTCTTGTCCGCGTGCTTCCGCGTTCCTCCTATCCGGTGGATCGATCGCCCGCTGCGCGGGCAGGGGCCTAAGGTCCCTTTCGTGTATTTCGTGTATTTCGTGGTTCAAATCCTACGGCGCTGACCTGCGTCAGAATCCGTGCAGGTGCCCCCAGGCTTCCAGCGGGTCGCGGTCGGTGCGCCAGGTGTTGATCGGGGCGTCGGGGTCGCGGAAGCCCAGGGCCATGCCGCAGAACAGCATCTGCTCCGGCGGCGCCTCCAGGAACCCCTCGACCGTCCTGGAGAACACCGACCAGTACTCCTGCGCGCAGGTGTCCAGCCCCTGCTCGATGGCCAGCAGCATCAGCGTCTGGATGTACATCCCCAGGTCCGACCACTGCGGCGGGCCCATGTTGCGTTCGATCAGGAAGAACACACCCACCGGCGCGCCGAAGAACTCGGTGTTGCGCGCCAGTTGCCGGAAGCGCCCGGCCTTGTCCTCGCGCGGGATCCCGATCGAGGCATAGAGGTCCTCGCCGCACTTGAATCGCCGCGACCGATAGGGCTCCCACAGGTTGTCGGGATAGATCGCATAGCTGGGCGCAGCATCCGGCCCGTTGGCCCGCACCTGCGCCAGCAGCGCCGCCAGCCGCTCGCCCGTCACCGCATGCACGTGCCACGGCTGCAGGTTGCCCCCGCTGGGCGCCCGGCCGGCGCGCTCCAGCAGTTCGCGCACAGTGGCCGCAGGGATCGGATCGGGCCGGAACGCCCGGATGGAGCGGCGGTGCTCGACCGCCTCGGAAACCTTCATGTCAGCGTCCCCCACCTGCCGCATCGGCCAGCGTCAAAACCGTTTTGCCCGCGCCCTGGCCCGACAGGGCGAACTCCAGCGCGGCGGCGAAGTCCTCAAGCGCGAACGATCGGCCGACCGGCGGCGCGAGCGACGCCTCCGCCACCCAGCCGATCAGCTCGTCGAGCTCCGCGGCGGCGCGTTCGGCCTCGAACAGCAGGAACTGGCGTACGTCCACGCCCACCAGCGCCGCGCCCTTCATCAGGGTCAGGTTGGCCGGCAGCGCCGGGATCGGCCCGCCCGCGAAACCCACCACCAGATGCCGCCCGCCCCAGTTCAGCGACCGGAACGCCGGCTCGAACAGGGGCCCGCAAACCGGATCGAACACCACGTCCGGGCCGCGCCCGCCGCCCGCGTCCTTCAGCCGCTCGCGCCAGCCCTCGGGCGCGGTGTCGATGGCCACGTCCGCGCCGTGCGCCAGCGCGAACGCGCGCTTCTCGTCGCTCGACGCCGCCGCGATCACCGTGGCGCCCAGCCGCTTGCCCACCTGCACCGCCGCCATGCCCACGCCGCCCGCCGCGCCCAGCACCAGCAGGCGCTCGCCGGCTTTCAGGCCCGCCCGGTCGCGCAGGCCGTGCAGCGCCGTCAGGTGGTTGATCCGGAACCCCGCCGCCTGGCCGAAGCTCATCGCGTCCGGCAGCTTCACGACCGACGCCGCCGGGGCGACCGCGAACTCGGCGAACCCGCCCCGCACCGTCGCCATCACCCGCTCGCCCACCGTCAGCCCCTCGACCTCGGCGCCCACCGCTGCGATCCAGCCGCCGGCCTCCTGGCCGGGCGTGTGGGGCAGCGGCGGCTTCACCTGATAGCGGCCCAGCGAGACCAGCGCGTCCACATAGCCCACGCCGCAGGCGGCGACCTCGATCACCACCTCCTTGGGCCCCGGCGTCGGGACCGCGACTTCGATCAGCCGGTAGTCGGCGATCGACTCCAGCGTCTGGGCCTCGACTTTCCGCATCATCTCTCCCGCCTTCAGCGACCCGAACTTAGGCCCGCTCACGCGACGGCGCCTTCCAGGAATTGCGGCCTCGCCGACAGCTGGAAGCGGCCCCTTCTAGAGCCCCAGGTCGCTCAGCCCCGGATGGTCATCGGGCCTGCGCCCGAGCGGCCAGTGGAACTTGCGGTCCGCCTCGGCGATGGGATGCTCGTTGATGCTGGCGTAGCGGCGATGCATCAGTCCGTCGGCGGCGAACTCCCAGTTCTCGTTGCCATAGGCGCGGAACCAGTTGCCGCTGTCGTCGTGGTATTCGTAGGCGTAGCGCACCGCGATCCGGTTCTCGGCGAACGCCCACAGCTCCTTGATCAGGCGGTAGTCCAGCTCCTTGGCCCACTTGCGCGCGAGAAACGCCTCAGCCTCGGCGCGGCCCTTCGGAAACTCGACCCGGTTCCGCCAGACGGTGTCTTCCGTGTAGGCGAGCGCCACCCGGGCCGGATCGCGGCTGTTCCAGCCGTCTTCGGCCAGCCTCACCTTCTCGCGGGCGGTCTCGAGGGAGAACGGGGGCAGTGGCGGACGTGACATGTCGGGCTCCTGGTCGTTGAGGTTTGTGACGGCTAGAGATCCAGCAGCAGGCGCTCGCCGCCCGTCGCCGACGGGTCGGCCGGGACGGCGCAGCAGATCAGCGCGCTGCCGTCGGGGATCGGGGCCTCGGGCGTCTTCGGGTAGGCGACGGCGCCGCTCAACACCCGGACGGCGCACGTGCCGCAGTTCCCGCCCCGGCAGCTGAACTCGGGCGTGAGACCCCGCGCCTCGGCCAGCTCGAGCAGCGAGCCCGACTCCGGCGTCCAGCGGGCCTCCTTGCCCGACGCGACGAAGGCGACGGGCACGGGCTGCGTCGCGGGCGGCGGTCCGCGATCTGCGGCCGGCGCGTTCAGGCTCCGCTTCAGCGACGCGGGGCCGAACGCCTCGGCGTGAATCCGCGCGTCCGGCGTGCCGATGTCGCGCAGCTGGTCGTACAGCCCTTGCATGAAGGCCGGCGGCCCGCACAGGTAGAAGTCGTAGCCGTCCAGCGGCAGGACGCTGCGCAGCGTCGCGATGTCGAGCCGGCCCTGCACGTCGTAGTCCTCGGGCCGGGCGTCGGTCGTGTCCGCCAGGATGCGCACCACCTTCACGGCGCCCTCCGCGCGCGCCTGCAGCTCGGCGATCTCGGCGTCGAACGCCCGCTCGGCCCGCGAGCGCGCGGCGACGAACACATAGGTCGGGCGCACCCGCCGCTTGCGCAGGCCTTCGAACACGATCGTCCGCAGCATCGCCAGGATCGGCGTGATCCCCACGCCCGCCGCCAGCAGCACCGCCGGCCGGGGCTCCAGCGCGTCGATCGTGAAATGGCCGGCCGGCGCACGCGCCTCGATGATATCGCCCACCTTCAGGGTGTCGTGCAGGTGGGTCGAAACCAGGCCCTGGCGCTTGACGCTGATGCGGTAGTGGCCGTCCGACGGCGCCGTCGAGATCGTGTAGGTGCGGATGACGGGCGCGTCCTGACCGCCCGCGCGGAGGCGGATCGGCAGGTGCTGTCCCGCCGCGTGCGCCACGATGCCTTTGCCGTCCGCCGGCTCCAGATGGATCGAGCGGATCACGCGGCTCTCATCGACGATGCGAGCCACCCGGAACGGCCGCCACTGCGACTTCAGCGCCTCGGCCTCCAGCCGGGCGGCTGCCTCGGCCCAGTCGCCGGTCATCCGGTTGTTGGGCGAGTCGCCGTCGGCCTGCGCCACGAACCGAAGCGGCAGCGCCGCCTTGCGCAGCACCACCTTGCGTGGGCGGAACACCCAGAGCCGCTCCGCGCCCTGGAACGCGGCGATCTCAGGCGAATCCAGCACGACTTCGGCGTCGCCCGTCAGCTGCAAAAGGTCGCCCGTCCGGAAGTCCGGGAAGACGAGGCCCGCCCGCGGGTTCAGCAGGAAGTTGCCCAGCGTGTTGAAGTGCAGGTTGCCGGCGAAGTCGGGGATGGTCAGCGACCCGTCGGCGTTGATCCGCACGAACCCCGGCTTGCCGCCTCGGTGCGACGCATCGACGTGGCGACCCGCGGCGTCCTCGATGTACGAGGCCACGAAGAAGGTGTCGGCCCCTTCGATCATCTCGCGGACGCGCGGATCGCTCAGGTCGGTGGTCGTGGTCAGATCCGCCGGCGTCGGCCTGCCGGGCGCACGGACGAACTCGAAGTCGCGCAGGCGGATGTACTGCGGGCAGTTGCCGAACGCGTGCTCGACCTCGACGCCGAAGCGGCCGTCGCCCTCGCGCCGCACATGGCCGTTCATGCGATTGCGCCGGCGCGTGTGCAGCTCGATGCCCAGCAGGCCCACCGCCGCGCCGTCGCCCAGCCCTCCGGTGGCGGGGTCGGCGGGATCGGCCTGCGTCGCGAACTCCAGCCGGCGCGGGTCGGGGCTGGTCATGAAGCCGGGATACCCCGCCACCAGGGTCGCCCAGGCGTCGCCCGCCCCATCGACAGCGCCCAGCACGATGAAGGGCAGCTGCCGATAGAACGCGCGATGCTGGTCCGGCATGTGGTCGCGGATGACCCGACGCCCGAACTGCTCGAGGCGCTCGGCCACCCCCACCGTTCGCTGCAGGGTCACTTCGCCTTCATGGAAGGGCGAGGGCGTGGTGTTGGGTTCGCCAGACATGCCGGACTCCTCGGGAACGGGGGAAGCGAGGGGAATGCGCCCCTCTCGCGACTTAAGCGGCGAGACCGACCGGGGTCGCGCCGAACGCGACGAAGCCGGGCAGCGCCTCGATGCGGCTGAGCCAAGCCCGGACGTTCGCATAGTCCGAGAGGTCGACGTTCCCCTCGGGAGCGCGGGCGATGTAGCTGTAGAGCGCCACATCGGCGATCGTCGGACGGTCGGCGGCGATCCATTGGCGGCCGGCGAGTTCGGCTTCGATGACCTTCAGGACGGCATGGGCGCGGCCGATCACCTCTTCGGGGTTGAACCCCGCGTTGAAGATGGTGACCAGGCGGGCGGCGGCGGGGCCGAAGGCGATCTGGCCGGCGGCCACCGAGAGCCAGCGCTGGACCGCGGCGGCGGCGGCGGGGTCTTCCGGCAGCCAGTCGGTCCGGCCGAACTTCTTGGCGGCGTAGATCATGATGGCGTTGGAGTCGGGCACGATCACGCCGTCGTCGTCCAGCAGCGGAACCTGGCCGAAGCGGTTGAGGGCCAGGTACTCGGGCGACTTGTGCTGACCCTTGGCCAGGTCGACATCGACGATCTCCACGTCGGCTCCGATGAGCGACAGGAAGAGGCGGGCCCGGTGGGCGTGGCCCGAGATCGGGTGGAAGTAGAGTTTCATGGGAAGGGCTCCAGGGGTTGGCCGGCGTTCCGGCCCCCCAGAGATGCGACAGAACGCTTGGCGTAAGAACCGCCACTGTGATCAAGTCAGCGTTCCGGAAAATGGAATAACAATCGGAGCCGGGGATGGATCGCTTCCACGCGATGCGCGTGCTGGTGCGGATCGCCGACACCGGCGGGTTCGCCGAGGCCGCACGCCAGCTGAACCTCAGCCCGCCGGCGGTCACGCGCGCGGTCGCAGGCCTCGAGGACTTGATCGGCGCGCGCCTCCTGACCCGCACCACCCGGCTGGTGAAGCTGACCGAGGTGGGCCAGCGCTACGTGGAGGACTGCCGCCAAATTCTCGCCGCCATGGAGGAGGCCGAGGCCGCCGCCGCCGGCTCGTACGCGCGCCCGACCGGCGTGATCACCATCACCGCCTCGGTGCTGTTCGGCCAGATCTACATCGTGCCCATCGTCACCGACTTCCTCGACGCTCATCCCGAGGTCACCGGGCGGCTCCTGTTCCTGGATCGCGTGACCAACCTCGTCGACGAGGGCATCGATGTGGCGATCCGGATCGGCCACCTCCCGGATTCCAGCCAGACCGCGATCAAGGTCGGCTCGGTGCGCCGCGTCGTGTGCGGGGCGCCCGGCTACTTCGAGCGGCACGGCGTCCCCGACCATCCATCCGACCTCACCCGCCACCGGATCATCGCGGCGACCAGCGCCTGGACGTCCCTGGACTGGCGCTTCGGTCCGGACTCCAGGATCGTCACGCACGTGACGCCCGCCCTGTTCTGCAATTCCAACGAGGGCGCGATCAGCGCGGCCCGGTCTGGGTGGGGCCTCACGCGCGTGCTGTCGTACCAGATCGGCCCCGACCTGCTGAGCGGCGCCCTGCAGACCACCCTGGACGATTTCGAGGAAGCGCCGCTTCCCATCCATATCGTCCATCCCGAGGGGCGGAACGCCTCAGCGAAAGTGCGCGCCTTCGTGGACTTCGCCGCCGCCCGCCTGCGCGCCAACCGGTTCGTGAACTGATGGCAGTGTTCCACTATTTGGAATAGTGGATTGTCCAGGACGCCGATTATCTACGTCGGCGTCGCGTCGTAACTCCTGGCCGCCCCGATCTGGGGGGTCTGGAGAACGACATGAGCGAGACGCGCACAGCCGGCGACGCCACCCCGCGAACCTGGTTTCGCACGCGCCTCGAGGCGCAGCTGCGGCTCGCGCTGCTCGGCGACACCGCCGGCCCGGCGACCCTGGCCCAGCTGATGAACCAGGCGCAGCGCGCCGGTCTCAGCGGCGCCGAGATCGACGCCGCGCTCGCCGGGCGAAGCTTCGAGGTGCGTACCTCGTCTCTCCTGGCCTACGCCCTGAAGCAGGGCGATCCGGTCGAGACCGACCTCAAGCGGCAGCGTGGGGCGCGCCTGGGCGTCACCGCCTCGGCCTTCGACCGCATCGCCCAGGCGACGGACCGGATCCTGCGGGACGCCCGCTGATGTTCCGCGCCTTCACCCGCCCGCCTGCCGCCACACCGCCGCGCCGCCGGAACGATCTCGGCGACATCGCCCCTCGGCGCCCGCGCCCCGACCGTCTCGCGTCCTTGTTCAGCGCCGAGCGCGCCGGCGAGGTCGGCCTTGAAACCCTGATGCGCGTCCTCTGACGCGTTCCCCGAAAGGTCCTCCGATGATCGAACTGTTCACCGCCGACACCCCGAACGGGATCAAGATCCCGATCGCCCTTGAGGAGCTCGGCGCGCCGTACGTGGTGCGCATGATGAAGCTCGGGAGTCCGGAGCTGCGCTCGCCCGAGTTCGCGCAGGTCAATCCGAACGGAAAGATTCCGGCCATCCGCGACCACAGCAGCGACGGGGGCCCGCCGATCACGGCCTTCGAGTCCGGCGCGATCCTGCTCCACCTCGCCGAGACCTTCGGCGGGCTGCTGGGCGCGACGCCGCAGGCGAGGGCCCAGACGCTGAGCTGGCTGTTCCTGCAGGTGGCTGGCCTGGGGCCGGCGCTGGGCAATGCGGGGCACTTCCGCGGCCTCCGCGCTCCCGACCCCTACGCGACCAAACGGTTCCAGGGCGAGGCGGCGCGCCTGCTCGGGCTCCTGGAGCAGCGGCTTCGCGACAGCGCCTGGCTGAACGGCGAGAGCTATTCGGTCGCCGACATCGCCCACTTCGGCTGGGTGCGCCGGATGGGCTACGGCGGCTTCGCGTTGAGCGACTTCCCTGCGCTCTCGGCCTGGGTCGATCGCATCGAGGCGCGTCCCGCCACGTCCCGCGCGATCAGGAGACTATCGCAGGGCGGCGACGCGCCCCTGCCGGCGCCGACCAACGCGAGCGCGGTCACACCGTCGGGCGCGACCTAGATGTGCCACGACTTCGCCTTGGACCTTGGCGCCGGCGTCCGTCGGTGCATGTACTGCTGGGCCGTCGAGGCGTTCGCGCGCCCGGTGGAATGCCCCGATCGGGCGGACAAGACCAAGTCGCGGGAGGGCGCGACCCCAGAGCCATCGCCCCTTCGGCCCGGACGTCAGGTCCACATCAACCCAGCCTGAGCGCCGCCCGGCGCTCCAGACGGAGCCGCAGAATGTCACCTCTCGTCCGGGTCCGGTTCGCGATCTTCATCGTCGCCGTCCTGGCGCTGCCCGCCGTGCTGATGGCCCAGAGCGATCCTCAGCGCGTCGAGCTGGGCAAGCTCGCGATGATCCTGTCGCCGGCCGTGGCGGGCCTCCTGCTGAACTGGGGAGTCGGCGGCGCGAAGGGCCCGCGGCGCTGGGGCTGGGTTGCGGCCGCAGCGGGCGTGACGCTGGCCATCGCGGGCGGCGCCCTCGCCGTGGCCTTCCTGGCGGGCGCCGCGCGCTTCAGTCCGACCGGCGTCACAGGCACGAGCCTGCTGGCCGTCGTCGGCGTCTCGACCCTGACCAGCGTCCTCGAGGAGCTGGGGTGGGCCGGCGGCGGCCTCGCCCTGGCCGATCGCGCGCTCTGTCCCCGCTGGGGCGTCGCGGTCCTGGGCGTGGTGTGGGCGGCCTGGCACCTCGTTCCGGTGGTCTTCGGCGTCGGGCTCTTCCCCTATCTCGAGCAGGGGCCCCCCGGCATGATCGCGGCGTTCATCGCCGCGTGCGTCGTCTACCGCTTCCTGCTCACAGACCTGCGCCGCAGGGCCGGCACCTGGCTGGCCGCCGCAGCAGGACACGCGGCGCCCAACATCCTCCTGGCCGGGCTCATGGCCGCCGGGGTGGGCGGCTTCGAGTCGGGCGCCTGGGGCTACTTCCCGGCGCCGGGCGGGCTGGTCTTCCCGCTGCTCGCGCTCGCGGCCCTCGTCGCCCTGCAGGCGCGTCGGTCCAGCCCCTCGTAGGCGCTCCTGGCGGGCTTCGCGGCCTTGGCCTCAAGTGTAACCTCCGTTACATTTGGCGCATGACGCCCGCCCATCGCGCGCTCGCCGCCGACATTCTCGCCCGGTCCGCTTGGCTGGCCCAGGGCGGCCCGGCGCTGGCCGACCTGTTCCTGGCGCACGGCCGCTTCGTGCCGCTCGCCGCCGGCCAGTGGGCGCACGGCGAGGGCGACGACGAGACCGGCGTGCTGGTCGTGCTGAAGGGGGCGCTCCGCCTCTACTGCAAGGCGCCCGGCGACCGCGAGGTGCTGTTCAGCCAGGCAGGCGCCGGCGCGGCCCTGGGCCAGACCGCCCGCTTCGGCGGCGGCCCACGGCTGGTCACCGCCATCGCCGCCGAGGACGCCCTGATCCTCCAGGTCTCGGACCGTGCGCTGAGCCGCATCGCCCAGGACGAGCCGCGCCTGTGGGAGGCGGTCTCGGCGCTGCTTTACCTCCAGCTCCGCAATCTGCTCGAGATGCTGGGCGACCACGCCGCGCTGCCGCCGCGCCAACGGCTGGCGCGCCGCCTGGCCCAGCTCGCTGGCGCCTCGCCCCAGTCTGTCCTGCGTATCACCCAGGAGACGCTGGGCGAGATGGTCGGCCTCACCCGCAAGACCGCCAACCTCCACCTGGCCGCCCTCGAACGCGACGGCCTCATCCGCCGCGCCTACGGCGGCCTCGCCATCACCGACCCCGCCGGCCTGCGCCGCGTGGCCGGAGGGTGAGCCCGGCTCTACCCGGCGCTTGGGCCTGGCATTGGAGACCGGTGGCGCAGGAGACGAGCCATCCGGATCAACAGCTGCTCGTCCTTGAACGGCTTCGACAGATAGTCTCGGGCCCCGAGGGATACAGCCAGCTTCACGTCCTCCGGCCGGTTCCGCGCAGTCAGGACCAGGGTGGCGGTCGACTTGATAAAGCCGGTGGCCTTCATGTGCTCCAGCACGCCGAAGCCGTCGAGGCCCGGCATGTTGATATCCAGCACCATGGCGGTCGGCCGAATGTCCCGCAGCCGCTCTACCGCGGCCAGGCCGTCCCGGGCGCTGTAGGTGGTGCACCCGGCCAGTGACAGCCGGGTCGTTACGAGGTCGAGCACCATGGGGTCGTCATCGACCACCAGGACACGGGCCCGGTGCGAGTCAAGCTGCAGCACGTGACGCCTCCCCTGAACAACCGAAGATGGCCGCGTGGATCGCTGCGATGACGTCGGCCGGCACCATGGGCTTGGCGACCATCCCGTCGAAGCCATCCAGGTCCTGCTTCAGGAACGACTCGGACCCTGCGGTGAACGCCAGCACGGGAACCGACTGGTTCGGACCGTCGGAAGCCCTCAGACGGTTGAGCACTTCCGGCCCGTTCATCTCCGGCATTCTCATGTCCAGCAGGATGGCGTCGACCGGCAGCTGGGCCGCCAGGACAAGGCCTTCGCTCGCTGACGCAGCGGCGCTGATCTCGGCTCCGGATGGCTCCAGGATCGCGCGCGCGAGTTCGCGATTGGCGGGATTGTCGTCAATGACGAGCACCCGGATCCCGTCGAGCGCAGCGCGACCTGCGACGTCGGCGACGTCGAGCCCGTCGGTGACCTCCGCGGCGACGGCCGGAATGCGGACATGGAACGTCGAACCTCGCTCCGGTTCGCTCGAGACCGAAATGCCTCCGCCCATGACCTCCGCAAGGCCTTGGCTGATGGCCAGGCCCAGTCCCGTTCCACCATGTCGACGGGTCGATGACCCGTCCACCTGTGAGAATCTCTGGAAGAGCTTGCGCGTCTGGTCCGGAGTCATGCCTGGGCCGGTATCCTCGACCCAGATGTCCACGGTCTCGCCGGCGGCATCGTAGCCGGCCGTCAGACGCACATGGCCCTCGTCGGTGAACTTCACCGCATTGCCGATCACGTTCAGCAGGATCTGGCGCAGCTTGTCGGGATCGAGAAGCACGCCGCTGGGCAACTCGTCGGCGATTGCGAAGTCGAGCTCGATACCCTTTGCATCGGCCTGCGGCGCAAACATCAGCAGGGCGTCTCGGAGCAGACTTGAGACGTCCACGGCCTTAGGCGAGAGGACGACCTGGCCGGCCTCGAGCTTCGAGAAGTCGAGAATGTCGTTGACGAGCGCAAGCAAGGCCTGGCCGGCGGTCTTCAGCCGAGACACATACGTCCGGGACTGAAGCTCGAGCTCGGGCCGTTCCGCAAGCAACGTCGTGTAACCCAGGACCGCCGTCAGGGGGGTGCGGATTTCGTGGCTCATGTTGGCCATGAAATCCGTCTTGACCTGCGCTGCCGCCTCGGCCGCGTCACGGGCCGCCTCCAGAGCCAGTGCGGTTTCGCGTTCGGCGGTCACGTCCCTGAGCACGTTGACGATTTCTATGACCTGGCCGTCCGGGCCTCTGATCGCGGTGGGGTTCCCCTGCACCCAGATCCAATGGCCCTCCTTGTGGCGAACTCGATGTTCCCGCGTGCTTCCCGGCGGGTCCGGGAGCCCGGCGAACCGCGCCGCGCGCAGAGCCTGGAGGTTCGCCACATCGTCAGGATGCACCAGGTCGACTGCGAATGTGCCGACGAGTTCTTCCGGCTCATACCCATACTGACGGCAACTCGGTGACACCCAGGTGAGGCCCCGTCCCGGCTCGATACGCATGACCAGGTCGGCGGACTGCTCCATCAGGAAGTTCAGGCGCGCCTCGTTGGTGCGAAGCCGATCATCGGCGAGCTTCAGGTCCGTGACGTCGATGAAGGTGCCGACCAGCGACCGCACGGCGCCGGTTTCGTCGAAGACGCAGCTTCCCCGCGCGGCCACATGGCGGGTTTCGCCATCGGGGCGGATGATCCGCGCATCGAGCGCGTAAGCTTCTCCGTGGGACACCGCCCGTCGGACAAGCCCGGCCAGCACTTCGGCGTCGTCCGGATGGTACAGCGAGAGCACGCCGGCAAGGTCCGGTGGCGGCGACCGTGGGTCGTTGCCGTGTATGCGATGGACCACGGGCGACCAGAATGTGGTGTCGCTCGTCGCATCCCATGACCAGTGCCCGACCCCGGCCATCTCTTCGGCCTGGGCCAACAGGGCGCGATCATTGGCCTGCGCCCGTTCGAGCGACATGTAATTCGCGATGCTGCGGCGCATCATCAGCGCATCCGTGACCGCGCTCGCCATCGCCGCCAGCTGGTTGCGTTGCACCTCGTCGAAGGAGGCCCGCGGCTGCAGGTCGATGATGCAAAGCGTGCCCAGTTTGTGGCCATTCGGGGTGACCAGCGGCGCGCCGGCGTAAAACCGGATCCCGAGGTCGCCGGTGACCAGCGGATTGTCGGCGAAACGCGGGTCGCGCGTCGCGTCGACCACCACCATGACGTCCGTGTGGCGAATGGCATGGTCGCAGAAGGCAACCTCGCGGGAGGTCTCGCGGACGTCCAGGCCCACGCAGGATTTGAACCATTGGCGGTCGGTGTCGATCAGCGATACGAGCGCGATCGGCGTCTGGAACGTGAGCGCCGCCAGCCGGGTCAGACTATCGAAGATGGCTTCCGGCGGCGTGTCGAGGACGTCCAGGTCATGCAGGGCCGCTAGCCGCGCGCGTTCCGGTTCTGCAAACACCTATTCCCTCCAAGCCACTTGGCTGCGAGCCTGACTCATCATGTGAAACGGGCGGTTAACGCCGATCGCGTTCGATCCCGCCCCCTTGCGCCTCGCCGCCCAAATGGGCACCTCCAGCGGATGAAGCTGTTCGCCAAGCGCCCGTCCACCGCCGCCCTCAGCCTGGCCGCCGCGCTGGCCGCCGGCTTCGGCGTCTCGGCGGCGCTGCAATTGCGCGCGCCCGACGGCGTGCAGCTCACCGCGACGCCCGTGGTCCAGGACGCCCTGAGCGACCCCGGCACGCCCGCCTTCGGGGCCCAGCGGCCCGAGGTCACCATCGTGGTCTTCACCGACTACCAGTGCGGGGTCTGCAAGGCGACCGACGGGGCGCTCCTGCGCCTCCTGGAGACCGACCCCACCGTCCGCGTCGTGTTCAAGGACTGGCCCATCCGGGGGCCCGGCTCCGAGATCGCCGCCCGCACGGCGCTGGCCGCCCACCGCCAGGGCCGCTACCTCGAGGTCCACAAGGCGCTGATGTCCGCCAAGGGCGCGCTCACCGCCGAGCGCGTCGAGGCCATCGCCCGCGATGCCGGCGTCGACCTCAAGCTTGCGCGCCGGCATGCCCGCCAGATCGACGAACAGATCGTCCGCCACAATCTGCAGGCCTTCGGCCTGGGTCTCCAGGGCACGCCCGGCTACGTGGTCGGCCGCTTCCTGGTGCCCGGCGGCCTCGACGAGCGCAACCTCGCCAAGGTCGTCGAACGCGCCCGCAAGGCCGGCCCCCCCGCGCCGCCGGCCGCCTAGAGCGCAGTGGCTTTCGCTGCGGCCCACTGTCAAGCTGACGATGAACTACGCCGGCGCCCCGCCGTTGCGGTTGCCGAGCGTCCAGGAGTTCCGCCATGTCCACGCGTCTGATCTTCCTCGTCGCCGTGGCGGTCGTGTCCCTCGCGGGCCTGTCGCTGGCGGCCTGCAAGACGCCGATCCCGCCCCGCGATCCGGACTCGACCCGGCCGACGCTGCCCAAGCCGAAGGTCAGCAACATGCCCACGCCCGCCGAGCGATAGCCGATCAGGCCGCGCCCCGCCGCGTCGCGACGGCCCAGAACACCACCCCGCCCAACGCCCCGGCCGCCACCGCGCCGACCGGGACGAACAGGGCGCCCACCAGGTCGTGCGGGCCGGTCACCCGGCTGATCGAGGGGAGCATCATCAACAGCGGTGGCGCGCCGCCGATCACCGCGCCCGCCGCCGCGCAGCGCCCCGCGGTCGCGCGCAGCCGATGGCGGATCGCGAACCACAGCGGCACGCCCAGCATCAGGGTGGCCGGCCCCGCGAACAGCACCGACCCGAACACCGCGATCGCAACGCCCGCCTGCGGGTCGCCCGCGACGGCCGCCATCGCCACCGCCAGCGCCAGCACCGCGGCCAGCGGCGCCGCCACGAACGCCGCCGCCAGCCGCCGTCCCGAGGGCTGCGGGAGGGTCCCGCTCACTTCCCCTGGAAGACCGGCTTGCGCTTCTCCAGGAACGCGCGCCGCGCCTCCTGGCCGTCCTCGCTGCCGAACGCCTTGCGGATGTTGCTCACCTCCAGGCGCAGCTGCCCCTCCATGTCGGTGCTCTCGTAGCTCTTCACGATGCCCCGCTTCAGCAGCCGCAGCGTGATCGGCGACCAGGCGCACAGCTCCTGGCAATAGGCCGCCAGCCGCTCGCCGAACGCCGCGTCGTCCACGACCTCGCCGGCCATGCCCCACGCCACCGCCTCGTCGCCGTTCAGCGTGCGGTTCTCCATCATGAAGCGCATGGCCCGCTCATAGCCCATGGCCTGGGGCAGGGTGATCGTCAGGCCCGCGTCGGGCGATCCGCCGATCCGCGTGTAGCCGGCCATCAGCCGCGCGCTCTTCGCCACCAGCCGCACGTCGGTGGCCATGGCCAGGCCCAGGCCCGCGCCCACCGCCACGCCGTTCACCCCGCCCACCACCGGCTTGTCGCAGCGCTTGCGGATCGACAGCAGGAAGTTGCCCACCCAGCCGATGTCGTCCAGCTGGGCGTTCTGGGGCGAGTAGGGGGAATAGGGCTCTGCCCCCGGCGACAGGTCCAGGCCCGCGCAGAACGCATCGCCCGAGCCGGTGATCGCCACCACCCAGACGTTGTCGTCCAGCGCCGCGGCGTCCACCGCCTCGACGATGCCCCACGCCAGGGCCTGGCTGAGCGCGTTCTTCTTCTCGGGCCGGTTCAGCGTGATTGTGCGGACGTGGCCGACGTCCGACGTGGTGACGAGTGCGCTCATGGTCTCCCCCGGGATCCTGTTGTTGTCGCCAGCATAGGCGCCCCGGCGCGGGCGGGAAGGGGCCCCGGCGCCTCGAAACCGGGCGCGCGCGCCGAAATGACCGCCTGTCGCGCCCGAACAGCCGCTGACGCTCGGCAACCCTTCATAAACCGTGTTCACCCTAACCGGGCTTGTCGCGCGTCGCGCCCCCGCGTCGGCGCCGGCGATCGAACAAGAAGGACGCCCGACATGAAGCGCCTCTCCCCCCACATCGTCGTCACCCTGGCCGCCCTGGCCCTCACCGGCTGCCAGCAAAAGACCCCCGCGCCCGCCGCCGAAGCCGCCGCACCGGTCGACCCCCACGTCGCCACCGCCGTCACCGAGGTCCGCTCGGCGGTCATCGACCCGGCCACCGGCAAGGCCCGCGACGCCGGCGCGGTCTTCGCCCCGCAGGATCCGGCCGCCGCGCCGCTGCCCAGCGGAAACCTCGGCGACGCCAACGCCCTGCAGCGCAACCTGCAGCCCCGCGCCCCCGGCGATCCGGCGAAGTAGCGCCCACGAAAAAGCCCCGCGGGCGACGCCGGCGGGGCTTCTCCAGATCGCTCGGGAGCGGCCGCGCCTACTTCGGCGCGGGCGCCTACGGCTATGAGGCTGCGGCTCAGCGCTACGTTCGACAAGTCGGCGGCCGAAGCTGGTCGATCGACGGTGGCCGCGGCGCCGGCCGCATCCGACGTCGCGTCGAGCACGTCGCCGACAAGCGCGGCGTTGTCGCGGCGGCGGCGTTGGCGCTGGCGGCGGCGTCCTGGGCCGCGGCCGTGGCGGCGGCGTCGGGCGTCGTGTCTTCGACCTTCTGCTGGCAGGCGCTCATCGAAAGCGCCGCGGCCCCGCAGGCCGCCAGAATGGCAATGCGCATTGGTTCTCTTCCCCGTATTTCCACGTACTGAGCCGCCCGCCGCAAAGGCTTGCGCCGTGGCCCCGTACGCTCAACGCGCCGGGGGGCCGGGCGTTCCCTCGGAGCTCGCCCCGGCCGCGGCCTCCGCCTGCCGCGCGGCGGACAGCATGCTGGTCATCGCGTAGTTCCCTTCGTGGCAGGCGTACTCGAACATCGGCCCCGCCGCCGTCTGCATCACCATCTCGCCCTGCCACGGCATGACGAACCGCGCCGGGTTGCGCACCGTGAACGCATAGTGGAGCCGGGTCGGGCCCAGCCGCGTCAGCCGTTCGGTCACCACCATGTCGGCCGCCGGGTCGCCGCCCGGCGGCGCGTCCACCTCCAGCGGCGTGAAGTTGGTGGTCTCGATCACCAGCGTCGCGCCCTCCCACCGCCCGATGGAGTCGCCCAGCCAGCGGCGCACCGTCGGCGGCGGGTGCCTGGCCCCGGGCTCCAGCCGCACGATCCGCAGGTCGCTGAAGTACTCGGCGTGGATCACCAGCGCCTCGCGCGTCTGCAGAAACGTGTAGTTGTTGTTGTACACCCCGTTCAGCATCGGCGGCCCCGCCGCCGCCCCCGGCAGGCAGCGGTCGGTCCGGCCCCGCTCCTCGGGGTTGTTCGTCGGCCCCTTGCGCCCGGCCATCCGCGCCGTGTTCACCGCCTTGGCCGCCGCGTTGAACGGCAGCTTGCCGTCGGCCGGCGAGACGATCCACGAGGTCCGCGCCTGTCCGCGCACCCGCCCCAGCCCGTGGTCCAACTCCCACCATTCGGAGTCGGCGCCGCCCACGTCGTCCTCGATCTCGGGCGGCTTGCCCCGCCGCTTCGCCTCATAGGCCGCCGCCTCGGCCTCGGTCAGCACCAGGGCCTTCAGGTCCTTGGGCCGCTCCAGCGTGGTCAGCGACCCGTTGCTCCACAGCCCGCTCAGGTCGGGCGGCGGCGGCCCGGCGCGCGCGCCCCCGGCCAGCGCCAGCGCGGCGGCCACAGCGATCACCACCCGATGTCCCAAGACGTCTCACCCCCGCGGCCCGCCGACCGGGCGCCCCGGCTTCAGGCTAGAGCATATCGCCGGTACGGGAAGGCCCCCGCGGCAGCCGCCGGTACAGTTTCGGCCGCAGCCGCCCGCGCCGCCCGTCGATCGCCCGCAGCGCCGCGTTCGCCGCCGGGATGCCGGTGACGCCCACCTCGGCGATCGCGTCGTCCCGGTCCAGCTCCAGCCGGAAGTCGCGGAAGTCGCACGCGATCACGAACGCCAGCCGAAACCCCGGACATTTCCGCACCCGCGAGTAGACCATCTTGGATGACGGCGCCCCCGGCTCGGCCACCGCCTCGCTCACCGAGGCCCCGTCCCGCACCGCATCCAGGAACCGCCCCAGCGCCTCCGCCGACGCCTGCTCCCGCTGCCCCGCCCCGTTCCGCCGCCGCCCCCGAACCCGCCGCCGCGCGTCGGCCAGCCGCTGCCGCTCCCGCGCCAGCCCGGCCCGCGCCTCCGCCACCGCCGCCCCGAACGCGGGCACGACCTGCATCCAGCGGAACACGGTGCAGTACGCCGGCATCCGCGGATCGGCGGTGATCGCCTTTATCGTCTCCCCGTCCTGGATCCGCGCGACGATCAACTCCCCCATCTCCCAGGTGAACGCGCTGTCCCGATGTCCCGACCGCTTGTCCATCGGCGGGATCGGCCACTTGCGGGCAGGGGAGTGGAGGGGAAAGCGCTGGATCATGCCGGCAGGGTAGCGGGGCGGTGCGTCAGATCCGGTCGCAAGGGCGCCCGAAGGGCCTCCTCTCCCGGCCGCGGCAGCGGCGAGGGAGAGGCCGGGAGAGGGCGGCGCGGCGCTTAGGCCTACACGGCGTTGGACCCGGTCGCACCCGGCCCTCGGGTACAATGCCCCGCAAACGGGACGGCCAGCGCCGCCCTCTCCCGACCTCTCCCACGGCGCTGCCGCGCCTGGGAGAGGAGGAATCCGCGATTGGGTGACGGCGCGCGCGAACGCCGCTAAGCTTCCCGGCAAGATGGATGCTGGTATCTTCCTTGGGGTACTGAATTGCGCCCTTGCACTCGTGGGCGCGCTTGCTGATGTCCCGCGCGCGGCAAAGGTAATGAGCACCATCTTGGTTTTAAAAAACTCGCAAATGCTGCTTGACTTCGAAGGGACCCTTTTCAGTCTAAGGGAAAGCCGCTGAACTCCGCGACGGCGAGCACCCTTACAGGGTGCCTCCCGCCCTTAAATCCCATGGTTGATTGCGAGCCTACGGGCTGAGCCGTGTCAAGGATCGCGCCTCCAGCGCGACCGCGCGTCGCGGCGACGCCTGCGGCGTCGTCCTTGAGACGGCTCAGCCCGTAGGCAAACTCTGTCCATGGGTTTCAGGGCACGGTGTGGGCGCTTGACCCAACCCTCATATGTTCCTCATATGTTCCTTACCTCCCCCGCAAAGCGGCGGGAGGGGGACCATCGGCCGAAGCCGGCGCAAGCCGGCTGTAGAGCGGATGGTGGAGGGGGCGAACGGCCAGCAGGGCATGCGACGCAGACTGATCACCACGCGCGCCCGAACGATGCGCAGGGCGATGACGGAACCCGAGGTGATCCTCTGGAGCCGCCTGCGCGGCCGGAGCGACGACAAGCCCACGTTCCGCCGCCAGCACCCCTTCGCGAACATCATCCTCGACTTCTACTGCCCGTCCGCCGCGCTCGCGGTCGAGATCGACGGCAGAACCCACTGGCACGACGAAGCCCAGGCCAAGGACGACGCCCGGGACTTCTGGCTGAAGCAACAGGGCGTCGACGTCCTGAGGATCCCGGCGTCGAGCGTCTACCACGACCTCGATAACGTCGTGGACGGCATCCTCCGCCGGGCGGCTGCACGCCAGCAGATGCGGCTCGCCCCCTCCACCAACCGCTCTTCGCTACGCTCGGCGGCCGGTCCCCCTCCCGCCGCTCCGCGGGGGAGGTAAGAAGACCCCCTCGGCGTCTCGACGACCGGCTTCCGCAATCTTAGTGAGCTTCGTTGATCAAACTGCCGGAGCCCAGCCCCGCTCGACCGCGATTGAGGGGGAGCCGCCGACCCCGACGCAGGCGCGCCCGTCCGCCTCGGCCGCGCTCCAATGATAGCCTAGGTCGCCTTCAAACGAGCACCAGACGAACCACCCCCGGCGAACTCGGATATCGGTGTATCCGACCGCCGCGAGTTCGAGGCGCACTTGGTCAGCACCCTGAGGCCCGACGACCAACTCCAAGCCGACGAGGAGCCCGCCAATAGCCAAGAGCAACAGGACCGCGCCTAGGATCCGGGGGCTCAGCTTTCGCGGACGCCTACTCGGACCGATACTCTCGTTCGGTTGAGGTCTGAGGCGCACGATACTCTCTCGACCGGTCCTTCCACGGCGCAGCATGGCCGTGGTGCGAGCCAACGGCAACGGTTGTCCCGCCGCTCCGCGGGGGAGGTAAAGACTCCTCTCCCGCGTCTTACCTCCCCCGCGAAGCGGCGGGAGGGGGACCATCGGCCGAAGAGCCGATGGTGGAGGGGGCGGGCGGCGGGCAGCGCGTTTACCTCCCAAACGAAAACCCCGCCGGCCTCTCGACCGACGGGGCTCCGTCAATTCCGTAGCTCACCGGCCCGCTTACGCGGGCCGCTCAGCCGCCAATCAATACCCCTGGATCTTCGCGTACCGATCCCGGTGGAACGCCTGGTTCCCGAACGCCGCTTCCGCCGCCCGCGCGCGCTTCAGGTAGAAGCCCGCGTCATGCGCGTCGGTCATGCCGATGCCGCCGTGCATCTGCACCATCTCGTTCGAGATCAGATGGAACGTGTCGCCCATCTTCGCCTTCGAGAGCGAAACCAGTTCCGGCACGTCGGGCGCATCGTTGTCGATCGCGGTCAGCGCGGCTTCCACGGCCGAGCGGGCCAGTTCCAGCTCGGTGAACATCTTGGCCGCCCGGTGCTGCAGCGCCTGGAACGAACCGATCACCTGGCCGAACTGCACGCGGGTCTTCAGGTAGTCGAGGGTGACCTCGAACGCCTGGGTGGCCGCGCCCAGCATCTCGGCGGCGATGCCGGCCCGCGCGCGGTCCAGCACCTTTTCCAGCAGCGCCGCGCCGCCGGTCAGCTTCTCGGCCGCCGCGCCGTTGAACTCGACGTTCGCCGCGCCGCGGCTGTCGGCCAGGCTCAGCTTGCTGCGCGTCACGCCGGCGTCGTCGGCCTTCACGAGGTAGAGCTCGATCTGGCCGCCTTCCTTGGCCGACACGACGAACACGTTGGCCGCCATGCCTTCCAGCACGAACACCTTCTTGCCG
Organism: Phenylobacterium sp.; assembly: GCF_965284355.1. Taxonomy (NCBI): domain Bacteria; kingdom Pseudomonadati; phylum Pseudomonadota; class Alphaproteobacteria; order Caulobacterales; family Caulobacteraceae; genus Phenylobacterium; species Phenylobacterium sp. The sequence continues at coordinate 3,637,342 of NZ_OZ260078.1, forward strand.
GTCAGCTTGCCGCCGGAGACGGTGGCCTCGACCTTCTCGGGCTTGTGGTGCGGGCCTTCGTCGACGGCCAGCGCCGCCACGACCGAGCCGTCGGCGATCTTCGGCAGCCACTCGCCCTTCTGGCTCTCGGAACCGCCCAGGATCAGCGCCGAGGCGGCGCCGAGGCCCGAGGCGATCAGCGGCGAGGCGGTCAGCGTGCGGCCCAGCTCCTCGAGCACGAGGCCCAGGCTCAGGTAGCCGAAGTTCGAGCCGCCGTATTCCTCGGGGATGATCACCCCGGCCCAGCCCATCTCGGCCATCTCGTTCCAGGCGGCGACGTCGTAGCCGACCTCGACCCCGCTATCGCGCATCTTCCGGAACGCCGTGACCGGGGACTTCTCCTGCACCCAGCTCTTGGCCGCGTCGCGCAGCATGCTCTGTTCTTCGGTAAGAACGGCCATTCTCAAATTCCTCTCAAATCTTCAATTTCAAATCTAATCCGATGACCCCCTAGCGTGTCATCCCGGTTTCGCCGCAGGCGAAGACCGGGACCCACGAACCGCGAGGCGGCTGGATCCCGGACAGCCCGCTTCGCGGCCTTCCGGGATGACACCTACGGTGTCAGTTCGCTTGCGTAAGGTCAGGCAAGCCCAGGATGCGCTTGCTCACGATGTTCGACTGAACTTCCTGGCTGCCGCCGAAGATCGTGAACGCCTTGCCGAACAGCCAGCCGCGCACGGCTTCCAGCTCCTCGCGCTTGAAGGCCTCGCCCTCCCAGCCCAGGCCCTGGTGGCCCATGATCTCCAGAGCCATCTCGTGACGCTCCTGGATCAGCTGGGTGCCGGCGTTCTTCATGATCGACGTCGCCGACGAGGGGCCCGAGTTGCCCTTGGCCTCCATCATCGCGCGCACGGCGGTCTGCTGGAAGGCGCGCCAGTTCATGGCGTTGGTCACCAGCCGCGTGCGCAGGTCCTGGTCGTCCAGGCGGCCCTGGTCGTCCAGGCCGACGTATTCCTTGGCCAGCTGCTCCAGCGGCTTGCCGCCCGAGCCCAGCCCGCCGCCGGCGCCCGTGAGGCCCGAACGTTCATGCTGCAGCAGGCGCTTGGCGATGGTCCAGCCGCCGTTCAGCGGGCCGACCAGGTCCTTCTTGAGCGCGATGGCGTCGGTAAAGAACGTCTCGCAGAAAGGTGAAGAGCCGGCGATCAGAGGAATCGGCCGCACTTCCACGCCCGGCTGATGCATCGTGAACAGCACGAACGAGATGCCCTCGTGCTTCTTCGAAGTATCCGTCCGCACGAGACAGAAGCACCAGTCGGCCCATTGCGCGCCGCTCGTCCAGATCTTTTGGCCGTTGATGACGAAATGGTCACCTTTATCTTCGGCCTTAGTCTGAAGACTTGCCAGGTCGCTGCCCGCGCCCGGTTCCGAGAAGCCCTGGCACCACGCGATCTCGCCGCGGCAGATCGGCGGGATGTGCTCCAGCTTCTGCGCCTCGGTGCCGTATTCCAGCAGCGTGGGGCCGAACATCATCACGCCCATGCCGCCGATCGGGTTGTAGGCGCCGGCCCGGGCGAACTCGCCCTGCACGATGCGCGCCTCGGCGCCCGACAGGCCGCCGCCGCCATAGGCCTTGGGCCACGTGGGCGTGCCCCAGCCCTTCTCGCCCACCGCCTTGCGCCAGGCTTCCTGCTCGGGCGTGGGGTCGCTGCCGCGCTCCTCGCGCGCCATCGGGTTGGGCTTGCCCTTGAGCGCGGCGGGGAAATTCGCCTCAACCCAGCTGCGGACCTCCTTGCGGAAGCCCTCCAGATCCGTGCCGCCAAAATCGGCCATTCTCAAAATTCCTTCGTGTTCAATATTTCGAACGTCATCCCCGGGCTTGTCCCGGAGACCCAGAAGCGCCGGCGCCGCAGGTAATTCCCGAACGTCGGCGTATCTGGGTGGCCGGGACAGGCCCGGCCATGACGCGTTTCAAGGGTTGGGAGATTACCTCGACTGTGTCGCCTCGGGCAGCCCCAGAATCCGCTTCGAGATGATGTTCAGCTGCACTTCCCACGACCCGCCCGCGATGGTGCCGCTTTTCCCGCGCAGCCACGCCCGTGTCGCGCCCAGCGCCGCGGGGTCGAACGCCTCGCCCTCCCAGCCCAGGCCCTGGCTGCCCAGCAGCTCGACGGCCAGCTCGGCCTTGTCCTGACGCACCTTCGAGCCGACGTTCTTCAGCACCGACGTCGCCGCCGACGGCCCCGAGTTCGACCGCGCCTCGTCGGCCGCGCGGCGCCCCGTCAGCTGGAACGCGCGCTCTTCCATCAGGTGCTCGGTGAGGCGCCGGCGCAGGTCGGGATCGGCCAGCCGCCCGTCGTCCTCGACGCCCACATGCTGCTTGGCCCAGGCGATCACGCCCGGCCCCGGCAGCACGCCCGGCGCGCCCGCGTTGTTGGCCCCGGAAATCCCCTGCCGCTCGTGCTGCAGCAGCCGCTTGGCGATGGTCCAGCCGCCGTTCAGCGGCCCCACCAGGTTCTCCTTGGGCACCTTCACGTTCGTGAAGAAGGTCTCGCAGAAGGGCGTCGTCCCGTTGATCAGCAGGATCGGCCGGGGCTCGACGCCCGGGCTCTTCATGTCGATCAGCAGGAAGCTGATGCCCTCGTGCTTCTTGGTGTTGTCGGTCCGCACCAGGCAGAAGCACCAGTCGGCGGTGTGCGCGCCGCTGGTCCACACCTTCCCGCCGTCGACGACATAGTGGTCGCCCGCATCCACGGCCTTGGTCTGCAGGCTGGCGAGGTCCGACCCGGCGTTGGGTTCCGAGAACCCCTGGCACCAGCGCAGCTCGCCCTTCACGATCGGCGGAATGTGGCGCTGCTTCTGCGCCTCGTTGCCGTATTCCAGCAGCGTCGGGCCGAACATCATCACGCCCATGCCGCCGATGGGGTTGTAGGCCCCGGCCGCGACCAGCTCCTCGGCGATCACGCGCGCCTCGGCCTTGCCCAAGCCCCCGCCGCCGTACGCCGTCGGCCAGGTGGGCGTGCCCCAGCCCTTCTCGCCCATCGCCTTGCGCCAGGCGTCCTGGTCCGGCGTCAGCTCGCGCCCCTCAGGCGCGGCCTTGCCCTTCAGCGACGCCGGAAAGTTCGCCGCGATCCAGGCGCGCGCCTCGACGCGGAAGGCGGTCAGGTCACCGCCGCCGAAGTCAGCCATGTCTTCCCACCCTTCCTTTTCTTACCGTCATCCCGGCCGCAGCGAAGCGGAGAGCCGGGACCCAGCAGCTCGGGACGCTGGGTCCCGGATCGGCCTGAGGCCGTCCGGGATGACGGACGTTGGTTACGAGCTCTGCGTCGTGTCCGGCAGCCCCAGGATCCGCTTGCTGACGATGTTCGACTGCACCTCCTGGGAGCCGCCGAAGATCGTCCAGGCCTTGCCCGACAGCCAGCCGCGCACCGCCTCGATCTCCTCGCGGCTGAAGTCGTCGCCGCTCCAGCCCAGGCCCTGGTGGCCCATCACCTCGAGCAGCAGTTCGGCGCGGGTCTGGCCGATCCAGGTGCCCGAGTTCTTCATGATCGACGTGGCGGCCGACGGGTTCACGTTGCCCTTCGACTCCTCCCGCGCCCGCTCGATGGTCAGGGCATGCGCCCGGGCGTCCATCTCGTTCTGGGCGATCCGCATGCGCAGGTCGCTGTCGGCGATCCGGCCCTGCTCGTCGACGCCGACGTACGTCTTGGCGATCGACGAGACCTTGGCCCCGCCGGTCATCCGGCCGCCGCCCTGGCCCGAGCGCTCGTGCTGCAGCAGGCGCTTGCCCACCGTCCAGCCGCCGTTCAGCGGCCCGACCATGTCGTCCTTTTCGGCCCGCGCGTCGGTGAAGAACGTCTCGCAGAACGGCGACGAGCCGGCGATCAGCTTGATTGGCCGGGTCTCGACACCAGGTTGATGCATGTTGATCAGAACAAAGCTGATGCCTTCATGCTTCTTCGACGTGTCGGTTCGAACAAGACAGAAGCACCAGTCAGCGTATTGCGCGCCGCTCGTCCAGATCTTCTGGCCGTTGATCTTCCAGTGATCTCCGGCATCCTCGCACTTTGTTGTCAGGGAGGCCAGATCACTACCTGCGCCGGGCTCTGAATACCCTTGGCACCAGCGGATTTCGCCCCGCACGATCGGCGGAATGTGGCGCTGCTTCTGTTCCTCGGTGCCGTACTCCAGCAGCGTCGGGCCGAACATCGACAGGCCCATGCCCACCATCGGGTTGTAGGCGCCGATGCGGTCCATCTCCTGCTGCAGCACGCGGGCTTCGGCGGGGGACAGGCCGCCCGCGCCGTACTTCTTCGGCCAGGTGGGCGTGCCCCAGCCCTTTTCGGCCATCCGCTGCTTCCACAGCAGGTGGTCGCCCTCGGGCTTGAAGCCCCCCACCATCGCGCGCTCGCCGGCGCGGGGGTCGTCGCGGAGCGACTGGGGATAGTTGGCCTCGAGCCACTCGCGGGCCTCGGCCCGGAAAGCGTCAAGCGCGCTGCCGCCGGAATCGGCCATCGGATCCTCCCTGAAATCTAGACGGCTAAATACCGCTCTTTCTAATCAGGCATATTTCACGACTTCGGATCGGGAAGGCCAAGCACTCTTTTCGAGACGACGTTCAAATTGATCTCGGAACTGCCGCCCTCGATCGAGTTGGCCTTGGACCGCAGCATGCTGCGCACCGCCGCCAGCTCGCCCTCGGCGAAGCCTTCGCCGCTCCAGCCCAGGCCCTGGTGGCCCAGGCCTTCCAGCACCAACTCGTTGCGCTCCTGGGCGATCTTGGCGCCGGCGTACTTGATGGCCGCGGCCAGGTTCGACGGCCCGTTGCCGGCCCGCGCGTCGTCCTGCTGGCGGCGCACCGTCAGCTGGAAGGCGCGGTTCTCCATCAGGTGCTCGGTGATGCGGCGGCGCAGGTCGGGGTCGGCCAGCCGGCCGCTGTCGTCCAGGCCCACGTTCGCCTTGGCCGCCTCGATCACGGTCGGCACGCTCACCGCGCCGCCGATGTTGCCGGCGCCCAGGCTGGCCCCGATCCCGTCGCGCTCGTGCTGCAGCAGCCGCTTGGCGATCGTCCAGCCGCCGTTCAGCGGCCCGAACAGCTGGCTCTTCGGCACCTTCACGTCGGTGAAGAACGTCTCGCAGAACGGCGACGTCCCGTTGATCAGCAGGATCGGCCGAACCTCGACCCCCGGCGCCTTCATGTCGATCAGCAGGAAGCTGATCCCCTCGTGCTTCTTCGAGGTGTCCGTCCGAACAAGGCAATAACACCTATCGGCGTACTGGGCGCCGCTCGTCCAGATCTTGCTTCCGTTGACCAGGAAGTGGTCGCCCTTGTCCTCAGCCCGGGTCTGCAGGCCCGCGAGGTCCGAGCCCGCGCCGGGCTCGGAGTAGCCCTGGCACCACCAGACGTCGCCCGAGACGATCCCCGGGAAGTGCTCGTGCTTCAGCTCCTCGCTGCCGTACTCCAGCAGGGTGGGGCCGAACATCGACACGCCCATGCCGCCGATGGGGTTGCGGGCGCCGATCTTGCCCATCTCCTCGGCCAGCACGCGCGCCTGCTCGCGGGAGAGCCCGCCGCCGCCGTACTTCGCCGGCCACGTCGGCGTGCCCCAGCCCTTGGCGCCCAGCGCGCGGCGCCACTTCAGGGCGTCCTCGCTCTCGGGCCGCGCCTGCAGCTTGGCCAGTTGCGCCGTCGCGTCGTGCGCCAGCGACTTGGGGAAGTTGGCGTCGAGCCAGTCCTTCACCTCGGCCCGGAAACCCTCCAGGTCCTGCCCGCCGAAGTCGGCCATCACGCTAGCTCCTTACTTGGGATCCGGCAGGCCCAGGACCCGCTTGGCGATCACGTTGAGGTTCACTTCCGAGGTCCCGCCCTCGATCGAGTTGGCCTTGGTCCGCAGCCAGCCGCGGGTGGCCACGATCTCCGGCGTCTGGAACCCGTCGCCGTCCCAGCCCAGGCCCTGGTGGCCCAGAGCCTCGATCATCAGCTCGGACCGCTCCTTGGCGAACTCGGCCGCGGCGTACTTGATGATCGACGTCGCCGCCGACGGCCCGTTCCCGGCCCGGCTCTCGGCGGCCGACCGCGCGATCGTGTGGCGCAGGGCGGCGAAGTTCATCTTGTTCTCGGTGATGCGTCGGCGCAGGTCGACGTCTTCGTCGGCGCCGTACGTCTTGGCGATGCTGGCCAGGTCGCCCGAGGCGCCGCCCGCCGACCCGCCCTCGCCGAACCCGGCCGAGATGTTCTGGCGCTCGTACTGCAGCAGCCGCTTGGCGATCTCCCACCCGCCGTTCACCCGCCCGACCAGGTTCTCCTTCGGGATCTTCACGTCCGTGAAGAACGTCTCGCAGAACGGGCTCTCGCCGCTGATCAGCGGAATCGGCCGCGTCTCGACGCCCGGCGACGCCATGTCGATCAGCACGAAGCTGATCCCCTCGTGCTTCTTCGACGTATCGGTCCGCACCAGACAGAAGCACCAGTCCGCCTTATCGGCGTAGCTCGTCCAGATCTTGCTGCCGTTGATCAGCCAGTGGTCGCCCTTGTCCTCGCACCTGGTGGCCAGGCTCGCGAGGTCCGAGCCCGCGCCCGGCTCGGAGTAGCCCTGGCACCAGCGCACCTCGCCATTGACGATGCGGCGCAGGTGGGTCTGCTTCTGCTCTTCGGTGGCGTATTCCAGAAGCACCGGGCCCAGCATCCAGATGCCGAACGCCAGCACCGGCGGCCGGTACTTGCCCGCCGCCATCTCGCGCTCGAGCACGCGCGCCTCGGCGGCCGAGAGCCCGCCCCCGCCGTATTCCCTGGGCCAGGTGGGCGTCGTCCAGCCCTTGGCGGCCATCCGCCGCATCCAGACCGACTGCGGGTCGTCCGACCCTGCAAACGCGCGACCGCCCCAGACCGCTTCCGGGTCGGTCTTGACTTTGGGATCGCGCAGCTCGGCCGGATACATCGCCTCCAACTCGGCCCGCACTCCCTTGGCGAAGGCGTCGAGGTCCGTGGCGCCGAAGTCGGCCATACCGATCTCCCAAAGTCGTGTCGTTAGGCCCCGAGCTTAACGTTCGCCCGCGGCCGGGCAAAGCCAGATTAAACGTCTGTTTGAGCGGACCTGACGATACGTCGCCTATAGAATGGATTCGATGCGACTCCTTCGCCATCCCGCCGTCGCCGCCGCGGCGCCCTGGACTGCAGCCCTGCTGACCCTCGCGGCCGGCGTGCTGCTGCTCGCCTCCGCGGCCACGCCGTCGATCCCCAGCCGCTTCATCCGGCTGATGGAGTTCGAGCCGGCGATCCTGATCGAGATCAGCCACTTCATGTCCAGCGTGCTGGGCCTGGTGCTGGTCATGCTGGCCTTCGGCCTGCGGGCCCGGCTCGACGCCGCCTGGGCCGCCACCCTGGTGACCCTCCTGATCGCCGCCCCGCTCAGCCTGGTGAAGGGCTTCGTCTGGGAGGAGACTGCGCTGCTGTTGGGCCTCGCCCTGGCGCTGGCGCCTTTTCACTACGCCTTCCCGCGCAAGGCGGCGCTGACCCGGATGGAGATCACGCCGGCCTGGCTGTTCTCGGCCGCCGCCTTCGTGGTGGGCGCCGGGATGATCGGCCTATGGTCGTTCCAGAACGCCGACTACGGCGACCTGCCGTGGTGGCAGGTGATGGCCGACGAAGACGCCGCCCGCTCGCTGCGCGCCTGGGGCGGCGCGGCCATCGCGCTCTTCGCCTTCGGCGTGTGGAGACTGCTGGGCTCGGCGGCCACGCCCCCGATCGTCGGCGAGGAAGATCCCGACTTCGACCGCGTCCGGGCGATCCTGGCCAAGGCGGAGGTGGCCCGTCCCACGTCCAATCTGGCGCTGCTGGGCGACAAGCGGTTCCTGTTCTCGAACTCGGGCGAGAGCTTCCTGATGTTCGGCGTGCGCGGCCGCAGCTGGATCGCCCTGGGCTCCACGGTGGGCCGCAAGGACGAACGGCTGGAACTGCTCTGGCGGTTCCGCGAGCTGGCCGACGCTCACGCCGCGCGCCCGGGATTCTACAACCTCGACGCCGACGACCTGCCCGACATCGTCGAACTGGGGTTCGCCATCCAGAAGCTGGGGGAGGGCGCCGTGTCGCCGCTCGACAGCTTCACCATCGAGGGCACCAAGCGGGGCAACCTGCGCCGCGCCTGGCGCCGCGCCGGCGAGGACGGGGCGACGTTCGAGGTAGTCCAGCCCGCCGACATCGCGCCGCTGATGCCGGATCTGCGCCGGATCTCCGACACCTGGCTGGCCAGTCACGCCGGTGGGGAGAAGAGCTTTGCGCTGGGCGGGTTCGCCGACCGCTACATGCAGGAGTTCCCGCTGGCCGTGGTGCGCTGGGAGGGCCGGATCATCGCCTTCGCCAACATCTGGCCGGTGGCCAACCGCGCCGCCTTCTCCATCGACCTGATGCGGTACGTCGCCGAGGGGCCGCCGCGGATCATGGACTTCCTGTTCGTCGAACTCATCAACTGGGGCCGCGCCCAGGGCTATGGCGCCTTCGACTTCGGGATGGCCCCGCTGTCGGGCCTCGACGACCGCCCGCTGGCGCCGGCCCTCAGCCGCGTGGGCCGCCTGATCTTCGACCGGGGCGAGGAGATCTACAACTTCCAGGGCGTGCGCCACTACAAGTCCAAGTACGACCCCACCTGGCAGCCGCGCTTCGTGGCCGCCCCACGCAAGTGGGCGATCCCGCGCCTCATGGCCGACGCCGGGCTGCTCTCGTCGGGCGGCGTGGCGGGTCTCGCCAAGCGCCCCAAGAAGAACGACGAGTAGTCGCTATCGCCCCGGCGGCACGATCCCCGCCATCCGCTCGGCGCTGGCCACGCAGAGGATCGCGGCCGTGGCGCACAGCACCATGATCGGCCGCCACGGGATCATCCGGGGACCCTTCATCGGGTTGGGCGGACGGGCGCCCCGCCAGCCTGCGAATCCGGCCACGGCGAAGAGCCCGAGGGCGATGGCGAAAAGCGTGCCGGCGGTCATGGCCGAGCCCTATGCTCAAACGCCTGGGTGAGGGAAGGCCATTCGACGTCCCAGGCCCGATCCGGACGCCACGCCGAAGGGCCGGGCCGAAGCCGGGCGAGCCATCCACAGGAACCGACGCCGCACACCATATGTAGCGTTAGGGTTTCGTTTACACCCCAGGAATCGGTCTCTAGCCTCAAGGTTGCACGGAGCTAGCGATTCGGATGAGCGCGGGGGCGCCCTGGAGCGTCAAGGGGATTGACCCGAAGGCCCGCGAGGTCGCGAAGGACCTTGCCCGGCGCTCGGGCATGACTCTGGGTGAGTGGCTCAACCGCGTCATCCTCGAAGACGACGTTCCCGAAGAGATCACCGCCGAAACCCAGTTCGCCGACCGCGCCTTCCGCGCCGAGGCCCCGCGCCTGCGGGCCATCTCGCCGCCGTCGCCGCCCACGGTTCCGGATCTCGCGCGCATCGCGGCCGCCCTCGATCGGCTGACCGCCCGGATCGAGGCCTCCGAGACCCGCACCGGCCTGGCCATCAATGGCGTCGAGCATTCGGTTCGCCAGGCGCTGGCCCGCATCGAGACCACCGAGCGCGAACAGAACGCCGCCGCCGCCCGGCTCGAGAGCCTGCTCGCCGAGACTCAGGCCGAGGTCGGCCACCAAAGTGAGCGCCTGAGCCGCTTCGAGGCCGACCCCGCCGGGCCGCGCTCGATCGAGGCGATGCGCATGCTGGACTCGCGGCTGGCCGACGGCGAGCCCGAGCATCTGGTGCAGACGGTGCTGGAGCGGCTGGGCGACCGGCTGGCCATGGCCGAGGCCCGCACCGCCGCGGCGCTCGAGGATCTGAAGGGCTCGCTCGCGGGTCTCGACCGCCGCGTCGGCGCTGTCGAGCGCGGCGGCGGGCAGGCGATCGATCAGCGCTTCGAGACGCTGGCGCACACCCTGACCCAGCGCGTGGACGCCGTCCGCGCCGAGGTGGCCGACGCGCTGGCCTCGGCCACCGGCGGCGCGGTCGAAGCGCGCTTCGCCGCCCTGGCCCAGCAGGTCCAGGTCGCCGAGCGCCGCTCGACCCAGGCGGTCGAGGACATCGGCCGCCAGGTTCTGGCCATGGCCGAGGCCGTCGGCCGCAAGCTGACCGACGTCGACAACCGCAGCGCCGAGGCGATCGACCAGGTCGGAACCGAGGTTGCGCGCATCGCCGGCGCCGTCGAACTGCGCCTGGCCCGCGCCGAACAGACCCAGGCCGAGAGCTTCGAGAAGCTCTCCGCGGAGTTCGCCAGGGTGAGCGACTCGCTGGCCGCCCGTCCCTCCGCCGACGTCCAGCCGGCCCTGGAACCCGAGGCGACCCTGGAACCCCAGCCGGCCTGGGCGCCCGAGCCGGCCGCCGCGGTCGAGATGTTCACGGCGCCGTCGGTCCTGGGCCCGCCGCCCGAGCCGGAACCCGAGGCCGCGCTGAGCAGCCTGTCCGATCTGGTCGCCGCCCTGGGCCCGCCGCCGGAGCCCGAGCCCGAGATCCCCACCGTCGCCTTCGGCGCCGAACTGTTCTCGCGCGCCGAGCCGGTGCAGGACGACGAGGTCGAGGTCATCGACCCGCCGTGGCGCCGCCTCGACCTGGACGTTCCTGACGCCGAGCCGCCGGAGGCCTTCGCGCCGCTGGCCGACGACGACCTGTTCGAGGCCGAGCCGCCCGAGCCCACGCCGCAGCTCTCTACCCGCGAGGTCATCGACCGCGCCCGCGCGGCCGCCCGCGCCGCTCAGGAGGCCGCCCGCCAGGCCGAGACCATCGACCCCACCGCCGCCAAGGTCCGCGCCGCCGAGGTTCGCGCCCAGCTGGGCGCCCGCGCCACCGGGCGGCTCTTCCAGGGCTTCAACATGAAGCCCCGGCGTGCGCCGAACTCGGCTCTGCAGACCGCGCTGATGGTTGCGGGCGGGGCGGCGTTCCTCAGCGTCGGCGCCGCCGGCCTCACCCTGATGCAGTCGCCCGGCGCGCCCCAGGCTCCTGAGGCGCCGCAGGTGGCGGCCGCGCCGCCGCTGCCCGAGAATCCGCGCGCCGCGATGGTGCTGGGCCCGGGCCTGGTCACCGACAGCACGACCGCCACGCCCTCCGGCCCGGTGTTCGCCGAGGTCCGGGCCGACATCGAAGCCGGGATGCCGGGCGCGCTCGCCAAGCTGAAAGCCCTGGCTGACGGCGGCCACACCCAGGCTCAGATCTACCTCGCCCAGCTCTACGACAGCGGGGAAGCGGGCCTGCCCCGAGACCCGGTCGAGGCCCGCCGCCTCACGACGCTCGCCGCCGAGCAGGGCGACGTGAAGGCGATGCACAATCTGGGCGTCTACCTGTTCCGGGGCGAGGGCGGGACGCAGGATCTGCCCGGCGCCGCCAAGTGGTTCCGCAAGGCCGCGGCGGCCGGCGTCGTGGAGAGCCAATTCAATCTCGGGCTCCTCTACCAGTCCGGCAGCGGCGTGGCCCGCGACGACAGCCAGGCCCGCTACTGGTTCCGGCTGGCCGCCGCCCGAGGCGACGCCGAGGCCCGCAAGGCGCTGGATCAGCTGAAGCCCGCGCCCGCCGCGCCGGCCGCCGCGCGCGCTCCGGCGGCCGCGCCGCGGCCGGCCGCTTCGCTCAACGTGCGCCAGACCCAACTCGTGCTCGCGCGCCAGGGCTACTACGACGGCCCGGCCGACGGCCTGCCCAGCGACGCCTACCGGATCGCCCTGGCGGCGTATCAGCGCGACCTGGGACAGCATTGACGCTGCCCCTCGCGCCATCCTAGGGCGCTGACGGTGGACATCTACCTTCCCATCGCCGAGGTCGCGGTCAACGCCCCGCTCATCGTGGCGCTGGGCGCGCTGGTGGGCTTCATCTCGGGGATGTTCGGCATCGGCGGCGGGTTCCTGATGACCCCGATGCTGGTGTTCCTGGGGATTCCGGCGCCGGTCGCGGTCTCCTCGATGGCCAACCATGTGGCCGCCTCGTCCATGTCCAGCGTCATCGCCTACAGCCGACGGCGCGCCGTCGACCTGCGGATGGGCGCGGTGCTGGCGGCGGGCGGCGTCGTGGGCTCTATCGTCGGCGTCGAGCTGTTCCGCTGGCTGCGCCTGCTGGGCCAGGCCGATCTGGTCGTCTCGATCTCGTATCTGCTGTTCCTGGGCGTCATCGGCGGGCTGATGCTGCGTGAAAGCGTGGGGGCGATCCTGCGCCGCCGGCGGGGCGACCCGGCGCCGCCGCGCCGCGACCGCCGGCCTGTCTGGCTCTACGGCCTGCCGCTCAAGATGCGGTTCCCCCGCTCGCGGCTCTACATCAGCGTGATCCCGCCGCTCGCCCTGGGCGCCTTCGTCGGCATCCTGTCGGCGATCATGGGCGTGGGCGGCGGCTTCATCCTGGTGCCGGCCATGGTCTACATCCTGCGCATGCCCGCCGGCATGGTGGTGGGCACCAGCCTCCTGCAGATCATCGTCACCTCGTCGCTCACTGGGGTTCTCCAGGCCGGCCGCAACCAGACCGTCGACATCGTCCTGGCCCTCCTGCTGATCGTGGGCGGCATCGTCGGCGCCCAGTTCGGCGCCCGCGCCTCGTCACGCTTCCGGGCGGAGGAGCTGCGCGCCGTCCTGGCCCTCATCGTGCTGGCCGTGGGCCTGCGGATGGGCCTGGGCCTGTTCTTCGCCCCGGAAGAGCCCTTTGTCCTCCTGTCGGGAATGGGTGGCTGATGGAGATCGACGTTCCCCCGCCCGCCGTCCCCCCGCCGGCCGTCGCGCAGGCGGCGATCTCGGCGGCGCTGACCACCACCAACGTCCAGGTGAAGTCCGACTTCCGCGGCGCGCGGATCGTGCTCTACGGCGCGGTGTTCGACACGGGGACGCGGCCGTCCGACGTGGTCGTGCTGGTCCGCGGCCCCGATCAGCCGGTGCGCCTCACGCGCAAGCAGCGCGTGGCCGGCGTGTGGCTCAACAGCCGCCCGGTGGTGTTCCGCGGCGCGCCTGGCTTCTACCGCGCCGCCTCAAACCGGCCGCTGGAAGACATCGCCAACTTCGGCGTCCTGCGCCGCCTGGGCGCGGGCCTCGATCACCTGACCATCAACGCCCCCGAAGAACAGCGCGTCGACACCCGCTATGGCGTGCGCGACATGGTCGTCAGCCGCCTGGGGGCCGACTACTACGACTGGCGCCGCGCCGTGGTCCGCCTGAAGACCAACGCCGGCCTCTACCACGAGGATGGCCGGGGCGTTCAGTTCGTCGATCGGGGCCTCTTCCGGGCCGAGATCGCGCTGCCCACGGGCGCGCCGACGGGCGTCTACAAGGCCGACATCCTGCTCTTCCAGGACGGCAAGCCGGTCTCGCGGCGCTCGCGCACGCTGACCGTCGAAAAGGTCGGCATCGAACGGGCTCTTTACGTCTGGGCCCATTCAAGGCCATGGTCCTATGGTCTGGCAGCCATGGCGTTCGCGCTGGCGGCCGGTTGGGCGGCCTCGGCGGCATTCCGGAGAGACTGATTGCTCATGGATGACGTGCGGCCCGCCTCCAGGGCGGAGTCCCCTTCCGTAGCGCTTTGGGCCATCGCGCTGCTCGCGCTGTCGCCCTTCCCGATCACGTCGCTGCTCTACAGCTACGGGCCCCCTCAGCTTGCGGGCGCGTCGCTGACCAGCCTCCTGGCCTGGTCCACCGCGGTGCTCTCGTTCCTGGGCGGCGTGCGATGGGGCCTCGAAACGCGCGAGCCAAAGCCGCGCTGGATGCGCCAGGCGTTCTCGGCGCTGTGCGCGGTGGCGGCCTGGGTGATCCTGCTGGCGCGCGGCTCGGCCTCCGACGCTTGGGTCATCGGCGGCTTCATGGCCGCCTTCCTCGTCCAATGGCTGTTCGACCACCAGACCCCCGACACCCCCTCACGCTATCCGGTGCTGTCCACCGCAGTCACCGCCGCCGCCTGCGTCTCGCTGGCCCTGGCGCTCGAAAAGGCGATGAGCGCTTAGGGCTGCACGTGCTGCGCGCCGACGCTGCGCTGAATTTCGACAACTCTCTCCTTAGCGTCGTGACACGGCGCTACGCCTCATGATCACGGGTTCGTGATCGGAGATGGTCCATGCACAGGATGCTATTGGGACTGATGTTTGCGGCGTTCGCGCTGGCGGGGTGCACGAAGGCGGAGGAGGCTGCGGCCGAAGCCGTCGGTCGCGTCGGCGCCAAGGGGCGCTTCGTGGGCGTGGGCATCTATTCTCCTGGGCGCATGTGGAACCAGCTGTCGCGGCCCACGCCGGCGTCCCCGGCCGACCCGGCCGCCGCGACGCTCAAGGACGACGACCATGTCATCGTCGTGATCGACACGGCCACCGGCAAGCTTCGCCAGTGCGGCAATCTCAGCGGCCACTGCCTGACGTCCAACCCCTGGGCGAAGTCGACGTCGAGCCAGGCCGCGCCGGCGGCGGTTCTGAAGCATCTGGATCAGTTGCTGACGGAGGATAAGGCCGAGATGGAGGCCGAGTTGAAGGCCGCTCAGAAATAGACCGACAGCGCCGCCGACAGGCCCGGCCGGGTCCAGGTCACGTGCGGTCGGGCGCGGGGCGTCTGCGCCGTCCAGTTCAGCTGCGCCTCGGCGCGACCGATGCAGCCGCGCCACGCCCAGGGTCACGTCCACCCGCTCATCGTCTTTCGGGCCGCCGCCCAGGGGCGCCTGCACGCCCACGTGCCCGGCCAGCCGCCACCCGTCGGCCGGCCGTACGGCCCCGTTCAGCTCGATGTAGGCCGTTTCCACGCCCTTGCGGGGATAGTCCGCCGCCAGTGACACGCGACCCGAGAGGTCGCCCTGCGAGAGCCCGACGTAGGCCTCGGTGTACTCCGTGGAGTAGCGGCGGTCGTAGCGGGGGGCCATGTCCACCCGGCTGACGCCCACGTCCCAGCCCTGGCCGCCCGGCAGCCGGCCCGCGACGCCGGCATAGGCCTGGTACCCCAGCACGCGCGGTCCAAGCGCCGCCGGATCGTGGACCACCACGGTCCCGCCGGCGTAGGCGCCGCTCGGGTGGTCATAGGCGAAGCTGCCGCTCACGGCGCCGCGGCGGTCGGTGAGCGAGACGCCCCGCAGGCGGTAGTCGGTCGCCACGGTCAGCCCGCCGCTCAGCTGCGCCTGCGCCCGGGACGCAGCCGGGATCGCGAACGCCAGGACCGCGAACGCCAGACGGCTCGCCGCCGCCGGCCTCACCGGACGGATCGCGCCGCGAGCGGCGCGGGGGGCGCACACGCGCGCAGGGTGGCGCAGGCGTCGATGGCGCCGCCGCGTCCGCTGACCAGCCGCAGGGGCGCGCCACGCGGGCTGCGTTCCTTCGCCAGCGCCAGGAGGCCGCTGACGTGCGCGGCCGCATACGAGCTGCCGTTCACCATCCCGAACTTGCCGCCCGGCTGGGTGGTGGGGATGTCGCGGCCGGGCGCGGCGTAGGCGGCTGCGGGTCCGCCCTCGCTGGCCACCGACACGACGCCGCGATGCGACGCCGGAAAGCCGCCGCCGGGCAGCGTCGGGTCCTCGGCGCCGACCACCAGGACGCCGCGCGCCGTCGCCGCGTCGATCAGCCGGCCCAGCAGCACGTTCGGCGGTCCGCCCAGGCTCAGGTTGATCACCTGCGCGCCCCGGTCGACGGCGAAATGCAGCGCGTTGGCCAGGGCCAGCGTGTCGCACACGGTGTCGTCCGCGCCGCGTTGCCAGCAGGCCCGGAGCGCCATCACGCGCGCGCCGGGCGCGACGCCCGCCATGCCCAACTGGTTGTCGGCGACAGCGGCGATGACGCCCGCCACTGCGGTGCCGTGCAGCTCCGCGCTCGCCGGCCGGCCGGTCACGAAGTCCTGTCGCACCACCACTTGGCCGGCCAGGTCGGGGTGCCCCGCATCCACGGCGCTGTCGATCACGGCCACGCGCACGTCGCGCCCGGTGGCCACGCCGCGCAGCTCGGCCAGCCGCCAGGCGCTGGCGGCCGGCTGCAGGCGGAAGAGGGGATCGTTGGGCGGCGGTCGCGCCGCGGCCAGCGCGCGGTATTCCTGCATCGGCTCGGCCCAGGCCACCGCCCGGTCACGCGCCAGGTCCGCCGCCACCGCGGCCGCCGACTTGCCCGCAGGAACCTGCATGACGAAGCAGTCCACGCCCACCAGCGGCATGGGCCAGTCGGTCACCATTCTCAGGCCGTGCTCGCGCGCCAGCCGTCCGGCGATCCGCTGCCGCGCCGCCCGGCTCGGGCCGTCGCCATAGCCGCCGGCATAGGCCCGGTCCGAGAAGTGCGCCGCCGGCAGCCGCAGCAGCACCAGCACCTGGCCCTGGGCCTCGTTCGTCGCCTCGGCGGGCTCGGCCGCTTGCGCCCACGCGCCGCCCGCCGTCGCCAGCCAGGCCGCCGCCGCCAGGGCCGTCAGAGCGCGCCAGGCCCTCATCAGTGCGTCTCGATCGGTTCGGCCAGCACCACCCGGTCCTCCGCCCGCAGCACCTTCAGCACGGCGGCCTTCCGGGCTTCGGCGACGTGCAGCACATAGCCGCCCGCGGCCGTCGGCCCATCGACGATCCGCGCCTCGCCGGCCTTCAGCACCGCGCGCAGCTGCCGTTCGGTCGTGTCGGGATGGAAGACCACCACCACGTTCCCGCTCGCATCCGCCGCCGCGGCGGCGCCCAGGGCAGCATACGCCGGCGCCGGGGCCTGCGTCTGCGTCTGCGGCAGCCAAGAGACGCCGGCCACGATCGCAAACGTCGCCGCCAGGCCCCAGCCCAGCCAGGTCGCCCGCCCGCCGCCGTTCCTTGCCGGCGGGGCGTCGTCGTTGGCCTCGAGGCGGCCCCGCATCTGCGCCCAGCCCCGCTCGACGTCGATCGGCAGCCGCGCCACCTCGGAGGTCAGCCGCCTCTCGAAGGCGACCTCGGCCTGGCACTCGGCGCAGTCCGCCAGGTGCGCCTCGACCCGCGCCGTCTCTTCGGCGGAGAGCTGCCCGGTCACGAACCAGGGCAGCAGTTCGGAGAGTTCGTCGTGCTCTGCGCTCATCTCACCAGCCGTCCGCCGCCAGCCGTCCGGCCAGCATGCCCTTCAAGTGCTTGCGCGCATGCATCATGCGCGTCTTCACCGTGCCGACCGGACAGTCCAGGATCTCGGCGATCTCGCTGTAGCCGGCCTCATGGAAGTAGGTCAGGTCCACCACCGCCCGGTGCTCGGCCGACAGCCGCCCCATCGCGGCGGCCAGGATTTCCTGGGTCTGGCGCTGGCTCAGCTCCTGCTCGGGGCCGACGTCCCCGCTGGGCCGCAGTTCGGCCCAGGGGTCCTCCACCGGCTCGTCCAGCCGCGAGCGGGCCTTCAGCGCCACCCGGTAGGCGATGGCGAAGATCCAGGTCGAGACCTTGCTGGTCCCGTTGTAGCTCTCGGGCTTGCGCCACACGACCATCAGCGCGTCGTTCAGCGCCTCCTCCACCGCCTGCGGCTTGCGAAGGATGTTGGAGATGAACCGCGTCAGCCGCGGGTGGTAGATCCGGTACAGCTGCTCGAAGGCCCGCAGGTCCCGCGTGGCCGCGATCCGGGCGATCAGGCGCGCCTCGTCCAGCGCGAACGGCGCAACCGTCCCGCTCTCTGTCCGGCTCGTCTGACCACCCCCGCGCAGCATGGGTCCCCTCTGAAATTCCCCCATCTATGCCGCCCGCGCGGCCATCGGTTCAAAGCCCGGAGAATTTTTTCCGACCGTGAACCGCAAGCCGTCGGGACGGGATGAACGCCGCATAGGCCACCCGCTGGTGGCGCCGCGACCATTCACCCGTTCTGAGGAGCATTCCAGATGCGTAGAGTTCTGTTGGCCGCGGGCGCCGCCCTGGCCCTGGCCGCCCCGGCCCACGCGGCGACCACAACCGACGCCATGGGCGACTTCCTGCCCACCTATGCGGGGCCCCACGACGCCGACCTGAATGTGATCAGCTTCAATGTCTCATTCGACACGGCCGCCGACGCGTTCCGGCTGACCGCCGCTATGGCCGGCGACATCGATCCCAAGCGGCCCGGGCTCTACGCCATCGGGGTCAATACCGGCACGGGCGCGATCCGTCCGTTCGCCGCCATCGGCGCGCCGGACGTGATCTTCAACCAGGTGATCGTCGTCCAGAAGACCGGCGCGGCCGCGGTGGGCGGCAATGCGCTCACGGTCGCCGTGTTCGGCAACATCCTGACCGTGATGGTGCCCCTGGCCCGGTTGCCGTCGACCGGCTTCGCGGCTCGCGAGTACGGCTTCAACATCTGGCCCCGCAACGGCGTGGGAAACAACAATCAGATCAGCGACTTCGCCCCCAACAACACCACCCTGTCGGCCGCCGTTCCCGAACCCGCGAGCTGGGCGCTGATGATCGCCGGCTTCGGCCTCGCCGGCGGGCTCCTGCGCCGTCGCTCCCTTCCGGCGTCCCTGTCTCTCTAGCCGCCCATATTCGTCCGGCCTTGGTGCGCGCTGCGGTCACCCTCCCGCGGCGTCGGTCGGGCGGAAAGGGGCCGTGTCTCCCAACCCCAGGGGTCGGTCGTCCACGACGCCCGGCCTTGCATATCCCCAGAGGGCGACACGGCCCCGCTTCGCTACCGGTCGTCGGCCATGGCGAACAGCTCACGCGTGCGCTGGCGATAGATGTCGGCGACGGCCCGGCGCGAGACCTGCGCCGCGTCCTCGCGCACGGCCAGCCAGTCTTCCTGGTCCCGCTGCAACGCCTCGGGCGGCACGCCGGCCGCCATGGCCGCGGAATAGGCGCGCTTCATCCGCTGGTCCGCCTGCGCCAGCCATCGGTCGCTGCAGACCATCTCGTAGGCCGGCGTGGGCGCGTCGGCGCACGCGTCGAACCGGCTCGTCTCAGGGGCGGTGCGCACCCCCGCCGCCTGCGCGGAAGCCGCGGCGCTGGGCGTCTCGCGCGGCAGGGCCGCTTCCGGCGGCGGCGACGGGATCACCATCCGCGCCGGCGGCGCGCCCTCAGCGGCAGCGTTCATCTGCGGCGGCGGCAGCACCTCCAGGCGCTCGGCGGCCGGGGCGAGCGGGGCGGGCGAGGGGGGCTCGGCGATCACCACCTGCAAGGGCGACGGCGCGGGCGCTTCGACCTCAGGCGGCTGCGCCGGCGCGGGAGGTCGCCCAGGATATCCAAGGGTGGCCCAGCCCACCCCTGCCGCGAGCAGGGCGACGACGGCGCAACCGGCCACCAGCGGCGACCGCCAAAGACGCGGCTCGGGCGGCGCCTCGGCGCGTCGCCACGCCGGCGTGTCCGACCAGCCGGCCTTTACAGGCGTTTCGTCCGCGACGTCGTCCCGCGGCGTGTCGTCGGCATAGCTGTGGAATCCCCCCAGCGGGCGCGCATCGTCGCCTGACGCCATCTCTTAGTCCTCGCGAGCGGTCCCTCGGATGCTTAATCGTCGGGAGAGCGTCGCGGTTGCGGATGGCCTCGCCGAACGCGTCGGAGCGGCCTCCCGCCAGGACGGGCGTTCGCTAAACGGGCTGCGACTTCGTCGGCGACACGCGACCGTCATCCAGGTCGTAGCGCGCGGCGACGATCTTCAACGACCCCGCCAGGACCCGCTTGCGCAGGGGCGGCGAGCCCGCGAAGACTTCGGCCGCGGCGTGCGCGGCGTTCAGCGACACCGCCGCATCCAGCGGATCGGCGGCGCCCGTCGGCACCGCGCGCACGGCCGGCGCGATCAGGGCGGCCAGCGCGCCGATGCGCGTGTCCTTGTCGTCGGGGGATCCGCGGCCCGCCAGGGCCTCGGCGGTGGCCTTGACCGCCCCGCAACGCTCGTGGCCCAGGGCCATGATCAGGGTCGCGCCCAGGTGGATCACGGCGTACTCGATCGAGGCCAGGGTCGCGTCATCGACCACATTGCCGGCCACGCGCACGACGAACAGGTCGCCCAGGCCCTGGTCGAAGATCAGCTCGGGCGCGACCCGGCTGTCGGCGCAGGCCAGGATCACCGCGAACGGATGCTGTCCGGTGGCCACCTCGATCCGGCGCACGGCGTTCGCATGCGGGTGCGCCGACAGTCCTGCGCAGTAGCGGGCGTTGCCGCTCATGAGACGGGTCATCGCCTCTTCGGGCGGGACCGAAGGCGCGGCGTCGTGGGCCGCGGCCGCGTGCGGCTCGGCGGCCGGGGCAGCGGCCGCGGGCTTCTTCGCGACCGGCTTGCGCTTGGGACGCGGCTTGGGCGCCCCCTCGGCGTGCTCGACGCCGCCCTCGGCCAGGGCATAGGCCGGCACGGCGACCAGGCCTGCGCCCAGCGCCAGGATCAGCTTGCGGCGATGAAGGTCGGTCATGTCACGATCCCAGTGATGAAATTTCGCCGGGATCAGGCCTGAAAAACCCTAAGATGAGGTGACGCTGTTATGCGGCGACCTGCGACATCTAGTCCGCCTTGTTCGCGGCGATGCCGTTCAGCTGCCAGCCCACTTCCTTGGCCAGCACCTCGAAGAAGGCCGGCTCGTAGGCCTGCTCGGGATCGGCCCGGACCAGGGCGTCCATCTTGTACGCGTCGTCGCCCACCAGGATCCGCCAGCGCTCGGCCTTCACCCCGTCCAGGATGATCTTCGAGGCCTCGGCCGCGGTGGTGGGGGCGTTCTCCAGGAACCGCCGCGCCTGCTCGTCGGCCATCGCCTGGATCGCCGCGTCGGGGACCTGGCTCGTGTCGACGCCCATCTTGGCCATTCGGGCCCGTGCGCGGGCGATCTCGTCGGCGGCCAGGGTGCTGTCGTCGGTCCCGCGCAGCACCTTTCGCGAGTTGCCCGCGATCATCGTCCCGATGTGCCCCGGCATCACCACCGAGCACTTGATGTGCGGCGCGTTCAGCCGCAGGTCCGTGACCAGCGCCTCGGTGAAGCCCTTCACTGCGAACTTCGCCGCCGCATAGGCCGTGTGCGAGACGCTGGGGCCCAGGCTGGCCCAGAAGCCGTTCACCGAGCTGGTGTTCACGATGTGCGCCTCATCGGCGTTCAGCATCATCGGCAGGAAGGTGCGCACCCCATAGTAGACACCGCCCCAGCAGACGTTGAACGTCCGCTCCCACTCGCCTCGGTCGTCGGTCACGATCGACCCGCCGCCGCCGATGCCGGCGTTGTTGAACAGCAGGTGCAGCTTCTCGGTGTCGTGCAGCTTGGCCGCCTCGTCGCGGAAGCGGATCAGCGCCTGCTCGTCCGACACGTCGGCGATGTGGGCCGTGATCCTGGCGCCCTGCGGGATCCCGTCGGCCTGACATAGCGCGATGGTCTCCTGCATCGCGCGGTCCGACACGTCGCACATGGCCACGCTGCAGCCCTCGGCGATCAGCTGGCGCGCCAGCTCCCGGCCCATGCCCGTGCCGCCGCCCGTGACCACCGCGAACTTGCCCGCGAAATCCTTCATGACGCTCTTCCCTGTCCTTCGTTGGGGCGACGATAGCGCCGGGCGACGGCGACGTAATCCGTCACCCGACGTCAACGGCCCCGTTCAGCGCCCGACGAGCATCGTCCTCGAGACGGCGTCCCGGCGGACGGCCGCCTCGGTGAAGCGCAGGTCGTCCCAGCCCTTCTGCGAATAGAGGCGCGTCTGGTCGGCCGCGTGCGGCGAGTCCGGGTTGCTGGATTGGGAGTACGACAGCACGCCCTGGCTGACCGGACCCCTGGGCGTGAACTCGACGGTCATGATCCAGCTCGAGCCGTGGCGGATCTTGGTCCAGCCCTTTTCGGCCACCAGGTTCACCGGCGTGATCACGTTGAAGATGCCCTCCGGACCCGGGCCGCCGTGGATTGGGATGCGCTCGCCATTCGCCCGCGGCTCGGTCTGCACGGCGCGCAGCGGCGCATCCATCGGGATGTTCAGCGCGCGGAGTTGCGCCACCGCGTCCACCAGGGCCTTCAGCACCCGCGGGTCGTCCACGTCCAGGGTGTGCGGGGTGTTCACCGGATCCTTCGGATCGAACGGGACCTTGAAGCGCAGGCCGCCCTTCTCGGCGAACAGGCGGAAGACGTGCGCGCCCCGGCTGTCCAGGTCGAGCTTGAGATCCCAGCCCGCGAGCGCGGCGCAGGCGTCGGCCAGCTCCGGGTTCGCGCCCGCCGCGGCGCGCCGGCACAGGCCCACGAGGGAGTCACGGGTCAGCTCGGCGCCCAGGTTGCGGTTGTTGAACAGGACGCCCTGCACGGTCTTCAGGTCGAACTTCGGCGCGCCCAGGCCATCGACGCCGGCCACGCGATCCTCGATGAGCTTGAGCGACAGGCGGGTCCGCAGCGAGCGCTCGGTCCGTTCCTCGCCGAAGATGCGTCCGAAGCCCTCCAGCGGCTGCTTCGGATTGGTGAGCCAGTAGCTGTCGTTCGAGTTCGAGGTGAAGTCGTCTCGGAAGATCTGCGGCAGCGCCTGCGGCGGGTAGATCCCCGCCGTCGCCGCCTTGGGGTCGCTGTCCCAGTCGCAGGCCGCCTTCGACCCGTCCAGGATCGGGATGCGCAGCGTCTTCCAGGATGTCCGCGCCGTCTCCGAGATCGCGCAGGCCTCGGCCTTGGCGTCGGTCACGAAGGGCAGGGGCCCGATATCGCCGTAGAAGGCCTTGCCCTTCGCGTCCACCGCGGTCGTGTTGAAGCCCGCGGCCTGGAAGCGGCTGAGCGCCGCCTGCAGTTCGTAGACGCTCCTGGCGCGCCACATGACCATGTACTGATCCAGCCCCCGCAGGTCGACGGGCGCATCGCGCAGCGCGAAGGCCCGTTCCTTGGTCCAGGGGTTGGTGGGCGTCTCCACCACAGGGCCGAAGCGGGTCGAATAGGCCGTCCGCGTGACCGGCTTCAGCCCCTCGGGCGTCTTCACCTGTATGGTCACGTCCATGCGCTGCATGGGGACCGCCTGGCCCTCGAAGAGGTAGGCCGTCGGGTCCTTCGGATCGAGCGTGAGCTCGAACAGGCCGAACCGGCGCGCGGTCGAGACGGTGTGGGTCCACGCCACCTGAGCGTTGTGGCCGATGCCGATGGACGGGCTGTTCTGGAGCCCCGCGCCCACGAAGTTGAGCTTGCCCGGGATGATGAAGTGCATCCGCACGAAGCGGTTGATGCCGTCCCACGGATAGTGCGGATTGCCCAGCAGGACGCCGCGGCCCGACTTCGTCACCTCGCGGCCCAGCGCATAGGCGTTGCTGCCCTGGCCCTCGGGAACGGGCGAGCGCGGGGCGGGGCCCTGCGGCGCCGCCAGGTCGGGAACGCCGGGCGGGGCGGCGCCCGCCACGCCGGCCATCAGGGTCGGCTGCTGCCCGGCCATCACGGTGAGCCAGTAGTCGGTCTCGTCGAAGGGGCGGATCCAGGCCGCGCCACGGCAGCGGGTGTCCGGAATCTTGTCGGCGCCCACATCGGCCACATAGCGATTGAAGCCGGCCATGAAGCCCCTGGCCAGGCTCCGCGCATCGGCCGACGGCCTGTGGCCGCCCGGGACGTCGCCCGCCAGCAGTTTCTCCAGCCGTCCCGACTGGATCAGGCCCCGGTGATAGATGTCGCTGACGACGTTCGCGTCCTTGTCGCCGGGACCCAGATAGCGCGCGCGTTCGCCGCGCACCGTCATGATCCGTTCGGCGAAGTCGCAATAGTTGTCCTGGGCCGCCGCATAGCCGG
The DNA here is from genome assembly GCF_965284355.1 of Phenylobacterium sp. NCBI lineage: Bacteria > Pseudomonadati > Pseudomonadota > Alphaproteobacteria > Caulobacterales > Caulobacteraceae > Phenylobacterium > Phenylobacterium sp. The sequence goes on from NZ_OZ260078.1 coordinate 3,660,840, forward strand.
CGCCGTAGCCCAGGCCGCCATAGTCGCGGGCCACCACATGTGGCGCGCCGTAGGCGGTCCGGAACACTTCGGCGCGGTAAGGCGTCTCCGCCGCCGCGGCCCCGCCCGCCGCCCCGCCCGCAACTCCAGCCAGCCACGCCGCCAGCATCGTCAGTGCAGCACGCTTCATCGCTTCCCCCGTCCGATCTGTCCGACCGGTTGCGCTCAGGCTAGGCCCGCGGCGGCGCGGTTGGAAGCCGCAGTACATCCGGGCGCGTGTCGGATCGGCGAGGCTGCGCTTCCCGCCAAGGCGGCGCCATCCGCGAGTTCGCCGCGGGCCTCTGCAGATTCGCAGAAGAGTGAGAACGAACCCGCGCCTTCCCCCTGGTCAAACGTTCCTGATCGGCGTTCACTGTCGGGAATCTCGGGAGGAACTCTTCGATGGCCGACGGACACGTGGCGCAGATCACGAAGGAACAGGCGAAGGCCGAGGCCTGGTCGCTGCCGATCGAGAAGCTGAATCCGGCCCAGCCCGAGCTGTTCCAGGCCGACGCCATGTGGCCGATCTTCGAGCGCCTGCGGAAGGAGGACCCGGTCCACTACACCGAGGAGCACGAGTTCGGGCCCTATTGGTCGATCACCAAGTACAACGACATCATGGCGATCGACACCGACCACAATCGGTTCTCGTCCGACTTCATGAAGGGCGGCATCACCATCGCCGGCGGCCAGGCCAACATGGACCCGCTGCCGATGTTCATCGCCATGGACCCGCCCAAGCACGACATCCAGCGCAAGGTGGTCTCGCCCGGCGTGGCGCCGCCGGCCCTCCACGCCATGGCCCCACAGATCCGCGAGCGCGCCGCCGCCATCCTGGACGGCCTGCCCATCGGCGAGGAGTTCGACTGGGTCGACCTCGTGTCGAAGGAACTCACGGCCATGACCCTGGCCACCCTGTTCGACGCGCCCCAGGCCGACCGCCGCAAGATCACCTACTGGTCCGACGTGGTCACCGCCGCGCCGATGCCCGGCGGCATCGTGGAATCCCTCGAGCAGAAGATGGCGATCTTCGGCGAGTACCACGCCTACTTCACCGGCCTCTGGAACCAGAAGGTCAATGCGCCCCCGGCCGGCGACCTGATCTCGATGCTGGCTCACAACCCGGCCACCCGGAACATGGAGCCGCGCGAGTACTTCGGGAACGTCGTGCTGCTGACGGTGGGCGGCAACGACACCACCCGCAACACCATCTCGGGCTCGATCCTGGCGCTGAACCAGAACCCCGACCAGTACAAGAAGCTGCGCGAGAACCCCGAGTTGATCTCCTCGATGGTCTCGGAAACCATCCGCTGGCAGACCCCGCTCGCCCACATGCGCCGCACCGCCACCGAGGACGTCGAGTTCCAGGGCAAGACCATCCGCAAGGGCGACAAGGTCGTCATGTGGTACGTCTCGGGCAACCGCGACGAGACGGTGATCGACAACCCCAACGCCTACATCATCGACCGCGAACGCCCCCGCCAGCACATCTCGTTCGGCTTCGGCATCCACCGCTGCGTCGGCAACCGCCTGGCCGAGCTCCAGCTCCAGATCATCTGGGAAGAGATCCTCAAGCGCTTCCCGGAAGTCGTCGTCACCGCCGAACCCAAGCGCTCGCTCTCCACCTTCGTGAAGGGCTACGAAACCCTCCCGGTGATCATCCCCAAGCGGAACTAGACGCGCCGCCGGCGCGGCAGGCCGCATGAGGGGCTGCGCCGGCCTTCAACCCGCGATGGCGCGTCAGCGCCGATGGGTTCAACCACGAACCACACGAACCACACGAACGGAACTTGCGGCTCGCGCGGGCCTCGAAAGCTTGGTCGCGTTCGTGTCGTTCGTGTGGTTCGTGGTCAAACGAGACAGCGCTGGCGGCGCGCTCTGAGCTGGACGGCCCAGCGCGACCCCTCATCCCTCCGCCCGCGGCCGACACCGTCTCCCGCAAGGGGAGAAGGTTCGCCAGACCACGCTACTTCGCCGCCGCTATGAACGCGTCCACGCGGCTCTCCACGACGTCCAGCGGCAGCGGGCCCGCCGCCAGGATCACCTCGTGGAAGGCCTTGAGGTCGAACTTCGGCCCCATCGCCTTCCGCGCCTTCTCGCGCAGCTCCAGGATCTTCAGCTGGCCGATCTTGTAGCTGGTGGCCTGGCCCGGCGTGGTGAAGTAGCGATCGATCTCGCGGGCGATATCCAGGTCCGAGCTCAGGGTGTTGGCGCGCATGTAGGCGATCGCCTGGTCGCGGGTCCAACGCTTGTGATGGATACCGGTGTCCAGCACCAGGCGCGCGGCCCGCCAGATCTCCAGGCTCAGGCGGCCGAAGTCGTCGTACGGGTCCTGGTAGAAGCCGGCTTCCTTGCCCAGCTTCTCGGCGTAGAGGCCCCAGCCCTCGATATAGGCGCCCTGATAGCTGAACCGGCGGAACAGCGGCAGGTCGGCCTGCTCCTGGGCCCGCGCGATCTGGAAGTGATGCCCCGGCGCGCCCTCGTGATAGGCGATCGCCGGCAGCTGCACCTTCGACACCTGGGTCATGTCGGACAGGTTCACGTAGAAGATCCCCGGCCGCGAGCCGTCGGGCGTGCCCTGGTTGTAGAAGGCGGTGGACGCGGTCTTCTCGCGGAACGGCTCGACGGCGCGCACCTCCAGCGCCTGCTTGGGCAGGGTGGAGAACTGCTTGTCCGCCACCGCCATGTAGTCGGCGATGATCTTCTTGGCGTCGGTCAGGTACTGCTGCTTGCCGGCCTCGGTGTTGGGGTACTTGAACTTGGGGTTCGTCCGCACCTCGGTCAGGAACGCGTCCAGGTCGCCCTTGAAGCCCACCTTCACGCGGATCGCGTCCATCTCCTTGCGGATGCGCGCCACCTCCGAAAGGCCGGTGGCGTGGATCTGGTCCGGGGTCAGCGGCGTGGTCGTGTAGAAGGCGACCATGTCGGCATAGAACGCGTCGCCCTGCGGCAGCGCCCAGACGCCGGTCACGGTGGTGGCCGTCTTCGACATCGCCGTCAGCGCGGCGATGTAGCGATCATAGCCGCGCTTCCACTCGCCCTTCAGCGCCGCCTCGGCGTCGGCCTTCAGCTTGGCCTTGGCCGTGTCGTCGATCTTGAGCGCATCCACCTTGGCCTTGAAGTCGGCCCAGACCGGATGGTCCGCGCCGCCGTCGAACGGGGCGCCCTTGATCTGGTTCTGGGCGTCGGGGATCACCCGGCCGAACACGAACGCCGGCGGCAGGAAGCCCTTGGCCGTGCGCTGGTCGATGTCGTCCGAGACCTCGCCCGCCACCCGCTCGAACGCCTTCAGGCGCGCGATGTAGGCCTCGGCGTCGGCGGCGCTGGCCACCTTGTGCGCGTTGATCAGCAGCACCGGCAGGTTGTCCAGCGCGCTGCCGGTCGAGCTCACGGCATAGCTCTGCCAGTACCACTTGAGCTGGACGGTCTGGATCGCCGCCGTCTTCTCGAAGAGGTCGTACGAGAGCTGCGAGCTGGGCGACAGCTTGGCGCGGTCGAACTCGCGCTTCATCCGCGCCACCAGCGCGGCGCCGGCGTCCACCTGCTTCTTCTGGCCCTCGTAGGTGTAGTCGCCGAGTTCGTTGTAGCGTTGCTTGATGCCCAGCTGCGTCAGGGTCTCGGGACTCATCCGCGCCATTTCCAGGAACGCGGCCTGGAAGAAGGCGGCCAGGCGGGCGTCCTCGGACTGCGCGGCGGCCGGCGCGGGCGCGGCGGCGGCCGGCGCCTGGGCCAGCGCGGGCGCGGCGATCAGCGCGGCGCTCAGCGCCAGGATGGAACAGGCGGTGCGGAACATTGGCGGCGTAACCCCGAAGCGATTGTGTGACGCAGGCTTAGTGGCCCGCACCCGCGCTCCGAAGTGAATTCCCGGTAAGGGTGGAAGGGGGGCTCAGCCGCCCCCGCGCAGTCCCGCCACGTGATTGAGCCGCGCCCAGCTGCGGCGGTGCGCCGGCGGCTCCACCGGCGGCCGTCCCGACAGGCGCGCCAGCCAGCGCTCCTCCGCCGCGTCCGCCTCGCGCCAGCACAGCGCCACCGCCGCCGCCAGGTCGCCGTCGCCCGCGGCATCGATCCGCGCGAGAAAAGTCGCCTCCAGCGCGTCCCGCTCGGGCGCGATCTCGGCCAGCGCCGCGCAGAAGTCGCCGAGGGCGGACCGGTGCAATGCCTCGTGCCGCCACCATCGCGAGCCGTCGGCCCGCTCGCCCGGCGCCGCTCCGAAATCGGGCGCGGGCGCGCCGAACACGAACGGCTTGAAGAGGCTGATGCAGGGCGCCGAGGTGCCGGTCACCCAGTGCACGCTGCGTCCGGCCTTGAGCTCGCTCACCATCGAGCCCACCGACTGGCTGCGCCGTGCGCCCGTCGAGGCGTGCATGCAGATCGTCCGCCGAGCGGTGTTGGCCGGGCTCCAGTCGGCCTCGTCGCCGTGGTCGCGCAGGATCGCCATCATCGACGCCGGCGTCAGCGCGGGCGCCGTCCGGTCCAGCAGCGCCTGACCCCGCGCGCACCGCCCGCGTCCGAAGCTCACCGCATCGCGCGCCTCGTCGATCAAGCTGGCGGCCACGTCATAGGCGGCGCCCCGGTCCAGGTCGGCGCTGATCCCGTCATAGCCGGCGCCGATGGAGTAGGCGTTCGACAGCGCCCGTACGTTGCGCACCCGCTCCCACACCCAGGACCGGCCCGCCGTCTCCAGCACATAGGCTTCCGCGCTGTCGGCGATGATGAAACCGTTGTTGTAGTAGAACCGCCCCAGGTGCCCGCAGTCGCCGCCCTGGCCGTACGCCTCCAGCAGCCCCACGATCACATCCAGGGCCTCGCGCGCCGTGCCGCCCCGCTCCAGGCCCAGCCGCACCAGGTCCATGCCGATCAGCGCGCGCCGCCGCTGCGCCGGCGTCTTCGCATGCAGCGCCTCGTTGCCGATCGCCACGCCCGCCTCGTTCACCCCCATCTCCGCGCCCCACATCCAGAAGGGGCGGCTGAGCAGGCACGCATAGGTCCGCGGCGCGTCGGGCAGGGTGATGTAGGTCGCCTTCAGCACCGTCGGCTCGGCGTTCACCCGCGCCGGCGACAGCTCCAGCCCCTGCGCCTCGTTCCGCTCACGGTCGCTGTTCTTGGCGAACAGCACCGCGCCCCGCTGCGTGGCCGCCGCCATCGCGGTGAGGGTGTCGCACACGGGCCTTAAGACCGCGGCGCCGGCGGCGCCTTGCAGGGCTTGATCTCGGCCGGCTTGGGCCGCTTCACCGGCGCTTCGAAGATGGCGATGTAGCCGATCCCGCCGTCCAGCGGCGTGTTCGACAGCTGCCTGTAGCCCACCGCCTCGAACTCGCACTTCAGCAACGCGGGCGGCGTGCCGTGGCTGTTGGTCGGCCGGTCCAGGTCGATCACGCCCACGCGACCGCCCGGCTTCAGCGCGTCGCCCAGCCGCCACAGCAGGGCGTAGGGGCTCTCGATCTCGTGGTACATGTGGACCAGCACCGCCCGGTCCACCGCGCCCGCCGGCAGCTTGGGATCGTCGGGCGTCCCCACCACGATCTTCACGTTCTTCAGGTTGCGTCGCTCGGCCTCGCGCTTCAGGCCCGATAGGTAGGCCTCGACGATATCCTCGGCATAGACCACGCCCGTGTCGCCCACCGCCGGCGACAGGCGAAGCGTGTGGTAGCCCGACCCGGCCCCGATATCGGCCACCGCCATTCCGGGCTTGATCTCCAGCTTCCGGATCAGCTGCCCGGATTCATCGGCCGCATCCCGGTCGGGCCCGTTCGACCACTCGGCCGCCACGATCCCCGCCACCGGCCGGTCCGGCATGGGGAACCCCGCCGCATCCCGCTTCACCGGCGCGGCCTGCGCAGCCGGGCCCTCCACCTGCGACGAACAGGCGGCGATCAGCAATGTTGCGAGGAGTGTGACGAGACCGAAACGCATCGATCCCTTTCCAGCCGAAAACGCGCGTCGGCGCCAGCCCCCACTCGTTGAGCGGGGGTGAAACCAAACGGGAACATGCTATAGCGCCTCGCATGGCCGACGCCGCGGGCCTTTCCGCCAATCTCCTGCCGCCCAAGTTCCAGGCCTGGTTCGCCGGCCGCGGCTGGGCGCCGCGTGCGCATCAATTGGAGATGGTGGCCAAGGGCCGCGCCGGGCAGGACGCCCTGCTGATCGCGCCCACCGGCGGCGGCAAGACCCTGGCCGGCTTCCTGCCCAGCCTGATCGAGATCGCGGAGCGGCCGCCCGCCAACAGCCCGCGCGGCCTGCACACCCTCTACATCTCGCCCTTGAAGGCGCTGGCCGTCGACGTCGAGCGCAATCTGAATGCGCCCATCCTGGAGATGGGCCTGCCGATCGTGGCCGAGAGCCGCACCGGCGACACCGGCATCGCGCGCCGCCAGCGCCAGCGGGTCAAGCCGCCCGACATTCTGCTCACCACCCCCGAACAGCTGGCGCTGCTCTGCGCCTGGGAAGGGGCGCGCCTCTACTTCGAAGACCTGCGCTGCGTGATCCTGGACGAGATCCACACCCTGCACGCCTCCAAGCGCGGCGACCTGCTGGCGCTCGACCTCGCCCGCCTGCAACAGCTCGCGCCCCACATGCGCCGCGTGGGCCTCAGCGCGACCGTGGACGACCCCCAGGTGATCCAGACCTGGATGGCCTCGCACGGCCCCAACGCCCCCTCCGTCAGCTTCGCCGACACCTCCCCCGTTGCCACGGGGGAGGAACTTGTCGCTCCAGTTCCTCCCCCGCGTGCGGGGGAGGGGGACCCCGAAGGGGTGGAGGGGGCGCTGGCGCGCCACGGCCCTCACTCCATTGCGCTAGTGAGAGGCCCCCCGGGCGCCGAGCCCATCGTCGATGTCCTGCTCTCTGAAGGCCGCGTCCCCTGGGCCGGCCACACGGCCCAGCACGCCATGGCCGAGGTCTACGACGTCATCCGCCGCTCGAAGATCGCGCTGATCTTCGTCAACACCCGCTTCCAGGCCGAGTTCGCCTTCCAGGAGCTGTGGAAGATCAACGACGACGGCCTACCCATCGCGCTCCACCATGGCAGCCTGGCCGCCGAACAGCGCCGCAAGGTCGAGGCCGCCATGGCCCGCGGCGAGCTGCGCGCGGTCGTCTGCACCTCCACCCTCGACCTCGGCATCGACTGGGGCGACGTCGACCTGGTCATCCAGCTCGCTAGTCCCAAGGGCGCCTCGCGCATGGTCCAGCGGATCGGCCGCGCCAACCACCGGCTGGACGAGCCGTCCCGCGCCCTCTTCGTGCCCGCCAACCGGTTCGAGATGCTGGAGTGCCAGGCCGCCCGCGAGGCCATCGCCGAGAACCGCCTCGACGGTGACCCGCCCCGGGTGGGCGCCCTCGACGTCCTGGCCCAGCACGTCATGGGCTGTGCGGTCTCCGAGCCCTTCGACCTGCTCGAGCTCTACGACGAGGTCCGCTCGGCCGGGCCCTACCGCGACCTGTCATGGGAGGACTTCGAACAGGTCGTCGATTTCGTCTCCACCGGCGGCTACGCGCTGAAAACCTACGACCGATTCCGACGCATCGTGCAGGGACAAGACGGCAAGTGGCGCGTCCGCAACCTGCAGATCGCCCAGCGGCACCGGCTCAACGTCGGCGCCATCGTCTCGCCGGCCATGCTCGCGGTGCGCATCGCCGCCCGTGGCGGACGCGGCGGCCGCAAGATCGGGGAGGTGGAGGAGGGCATGCTCGAGATGCTGGATCCCGGCGACACCTTCGTCTTCGCGGGCCAGGTCTGGACGCTGGTGGGCATCACCAACCTCGACGTGCTGGTCAGTCCCGCCGCGCACAAGGACCCCAAGATGCCGTCCTGGGGCGGCTCGAAGTTCGCGCTCTCCACCTACCTGGCCAAGCGCGTGCGCCAGCTGATGTTCGACCAGAGCCACTGGGCCGTCCTGCCCGATGACGTGCGCGAATGGCTGGAGGTCCAGAAGGACAAGTCCCTGATCGTCGGCGAGGACGAGCTGCTGCTCGAGACCTTCCCGCACAGGAAGCGCCACTTCCTGGTCTGCTATCCTTTCGAGGGGCGCCTCGCCCACACCACGCTCGCCATGCTGCTTACCCGCCGGCTGGAGCGCCTGGGCATCGGCCCGCTGGGCTTCGTCTGCAACGACTACGCCATGGCCATCTGGGCGCTGGAGCCGATGGACCGCGTCGACCTCGACGCCCTGTTCGACCAGGACATGCTGGGCGACGACCTCGAAAGCTGGCTGCAGGAAAGCTTCATGATGAAGCGCGCCTTCAAGGGCTGCGCGATCATCTCGGGCCTGATCGAGCGCCGCTTCCCGGGCGCCGAGGCCAAGACCGGCCGCCAGGTCACCTTTTCCACCGACCTGATCTACGACGTCTTGCGCCGCCACCAGCCCGACCACCTCCTGCTGCGCTGCGCGCGCGATGATGCGGCGACCGGCCTCATCGACGTGGCGCGGCTGGGCGACATGCTGCAGCGTATCGCCGGCCGCATCCGCCACGCGGCCCTCGACCACCTGTCTCCGTTCTCGGTGCCGATCCTGTTGGAGATCGGCAAGGAACGCTCGCCCGGCGACGCCCGCGAGATGATCCTGGCCGACGCGGAAGCCGATCTCATCGCCCAAGCTACACTTTAAGGATTCCCCACCCAGTGAACGACGTCCGCGTAAGCTCCGAATCTCCTCCCTCATTGGGGGAGGGCGACCATGCGCAGCATGGTGGAGGGGGCTTCGCCACGGCCGCTGAGCCCGCCGACACGCCCCCTCCACCCGCCTTCGGCCGGTCCCCCTCCCCCAATGGGAGAGGAGGGGAACAGCCCTACAGCTTCGCCGCGTCCCCCTGCGGCGGCCTGAGCCTGCGTGTGCGCAACACCGCCGTCGTCTTCCGCGCCTCGGGCGCCCTGTGGCTCGCCGCCAGCCGCACCCTGGTGGTGGCCGACCTCCACCTGGAGAAGGGCTCGGCCTACGCCTCGCGCGGCCAGCTGCTGCCGCCCTACGACACCGCCGAGACCCTGCGCCGCCTCGAGGCCGAGGTCGTCGCGCTCTCGCCGGCCGCCGTCGTGCTGCTGGGCGACACCTTCCACGACCGCCGGTCGGAAGACCGCCTGGCCCCCGACGATGGCGCGCGCCTGGCCGGGCTGGCCGACGGCCGCCGCCTGATCTGGGTGGTGGGCAACCACGACGCCGACGGCCCCCGCCATCTGCCCGGCGAGACCGCCGACGAGATCGCGCTGGAGGGCCTCGATTTCCGCCACGAGCCGCAGCCCGGCCCGCGGCTCGGCGAGGTGGCCGGCCATCTGCACCCCGCCGCCCGCGTCGTCGCCGCCCGCGGCAGCGTGCGCCGCCGCTGCTTCGTCACCGACGGCGAGCGCGTGATCCTGCCGGCCTTCGGCGCCTACGCCGGCGGCCTCAACATCCGCGACGCCGCCTTCGCGGGTCTCTTCGCCCGCTCGCCCCTGGCCGGCGCCCTGGGCCCCGCCCGCGTCCGCGCCGTCGGCTGGCGAAACCTCGCGGACGACTAGGTCTTCTCCACATGCCGCGCTTTCCCCTCCCCCTTGCGGGGAGGGCTATCGATATGGCCGGCACTTGAGGCGGAGCCCTCTCCCCCTTGCGGGGAGAGGGTTGGGAGTGGGGGTGTCGGCTCAGAGTCCGAAGGTTCGCACCCCCACCCCCGACCCCTCCCCGCAAGGGGGAGGGGAGCAGGCCTACTGCGTCGGTCTGTCCGACCCGCGCGACAGCACGTCCGCGTCGCGTTCGCGGCGGCGCTCCCATTCCTTGGGGGTGGCGCAGATGCGCGTCTTGAAATGGCTGCCCAGCTGGGTCTCCTGGACGCACACCTTTTTCGGCTTCTCGGCCTTGGCGGGCGTCACAGCCTCGGTCTTCGCCGGCTCGCCCTTCTCAGGTTGAGCCGCCGGCGCGGTGGCGGCCGGAACCGCCGCTTGCGCCAGCATCAGCGCCATCAACGGTCCCAGCGCCCCCGTCATGGCCCTACATCCGCACCAGGCCGCACAGCTTGTTGCCGTCCGGATCGCGCAGGTAGGCCAGGTACATCTTGCCCGTCGGCCCCTCGCGCACGCCCGGCGGGTCCTCGCAGGTCGTCCCGCCGTTGGCGACGCCCGCCGCATGCCACGCATCGGCCTGGGCCGAGTCGGCGCAGGCAAAGCCGATGGTGCTGCCGTTGCCGAAGGTCGCCGGCTGGCCGTCGATCGGCAGCGAGGCGGCGAACACCCCCGTGGGCGTGCGCCAGAACACGCGGTGGCGGTCCACGAAGCCCGGCGGCACGCCCAGCGCCCCCAGCACTGCGTCATAGAACGTCTTGGCCCGGTCCAGATCGCTGGTGCCGACCATGATGTGCGAGAACATTGAAGCGCCCTTCCTCGAAAACGGCCGGCACTTCAGGCCGCCCCGCCCCGCCGGTCAATCTGCCCCTGGGTGAGCCTCTCCGCCGCGCGTCCGCCAGACCCCCATTCGGGGGACGCGCCGGCGCCGCGGCGGCGGTAGATCGAGACGGGGCCGGAATGGGTGCGCCCCGAGTTCAGTCATGGGGAATTGCATGCGTATCAGGGGTTTCGCTGCGGCGCTGGGTCTGGCGGCGGGCATCGGGCTGTCGGGCGGGGCCAGCGCCGCGGCCATCGACATCGTGGCCTACACGGGCGCCGGGAACACGGTGATCGACTTCGAGGACGTGGCGGCCTCGGGCTATCCAGGCACGGTCTACAACGGCCTGTTCACCTCGCGCGGCGCCACGTTCGGCGAGCGGTTCCAGGGCCAGACCCTCACCACCGTTCCCGACGCCTTCACCCCTGACGGCCTGCTCGACGTGCTGTCCGGCGCGCCCACCGGCCCGCTCACCCTGGTGGCCGGCGCGGCCTCGCAGAACCAGGCGGTGGGCAATGACGGCTTAACCCACAACCTCATCCCGTGCGGCGCCCGCGGATGTGCGCATCCCAACGGCTACGGCGAGGGCGCCTTCGCGGTGATGTTCTCGGGGCCCGTGTCTTACTTCGGCTTCCAGCAGCTCTACGGCGGGGGGCCGGGCCAGACCACGCTCGACTTCTTCAACACCAGCGGCGCCCTGATCCAGCGGATCACGGTCGCCCCCTTCGGCAATTTCGGGTTCGCCCGCGCCGGCGGTCTCAAGGATATCGCTGGCGTCTCCGTCTTCACCACCGATCCCGGCGGCCTGGGCTACGACAACCTGGTCTACGACGCGCCGCTCGTCACCACCGGCGGCGTGCCCGAGCCGGGCGCCTGGGCTCTGATGATCGCGGGCTTCGGCCTCGCCGGCGCGGCGCTCCGCCGCCGCCGGACGGCTGCGGCCTGACGCCGGGCCGCGCAGGGCGCGCCGGCCGGCGCGCCCCCATGCTCAGGGCAGCACGGCCTCGGCCTCGATCTCCACGCGCGCGTTCGGGTCCACCAGCCCGCTCACCGCCACCAGCGTCATCGCCGGAAAGTGCCGCCCCAGCGTCTCGCCCCAGGCCGCGCCCACCTCGGCGCCGCCGGCGTTGAACTCGGCCATGTCGGTCACATAGGCCCGCAGCAGCACGATGTTGGGGATGTCGGCGCCCGCCGCCCGCACCACGGTCACCAGGTTGCCCAGCGCGCGCCGCCACTGCTCGCCCAGCGACAGCCCCTCGGCCACCGCCGCGCCGCCCACCTGCGCCAGCTGGCCCGAGACCCGGATCGTGGTCGCGCCCCGCGAACTCACCGCCTGCGCAAACCCCCGCGGCCGCGGCCACCCCTCGGGCAGCACGGCCCGGTACTCGATATCGCTCATGGCGTTCCTCCGTCCGCCCCCATCAGACGCGGCCGGGGGCGCTCCGGCAAGGTCCGCTTCCGTCGGAGCGGCGTCAGCTCCGCCGCCGCCGCAGCGCGCGAAACAGGTAGGCGCCGACCAGCAGCGCGACCACGGCGGTCGAGACCGGATCCAGCCAGGCTTCGACGCGGCGATACTCGTGCTCCAGCACATAGCCGGTGGCGGCCAGCAGCGCGGTCCAGAGCGCCGTCCCCAGGGTCGTGGCGACGAAGAAGACGCCGCCGGGCATGCGCATCAGACCGGCCGGAACCGACACCAGCGTCCGCACGCCCGGGATCAGCCGGCCGGCGAACACCGCCACGGCCCCGCGCCGCCGGAAGAACGCCCGCGACCGTTCCAGGTCGGCGGTGTCCAGCGTCAGCCAGCGTCCGTGCCGGTCGATCCAGCGGGCGAACGCGGCCTCGGGAATCCGCCGCCCCGCCAGGTACCAGACATAGGCCCCCGCCACCGCGCCCACCGTCCCCGCCGCCACGACGCCGGCGAAGCTCAGATGGCCCTGCGCCGCGGCGAACCCCGCCAGCGGCATGATCACCTCGGACGGGATCGGGGGCAGGATGTTCTCGGCGAACATCAGCAGCAGAACGCCGACGAGCCCGCCCGCCACGATGGCGCCCAGGATGAAATCGAACATGCCGCCGGTGCGCCCTACCGCGCCTCGTCCAGCCCGAACCGGGCCGGCTTCAGCCCCAGCGCCCGGCTGATCCGGCGGGCGGCCTCGCGTTCGGCGGCGTCGAAGCCGCCGTCGGCGTCGGCGATGGCGCAGGCGATGTCGACCAGGTAGGCGGCGTCACGGCCGGCCACCGCCCGCAGGCGGCGCAGGCCCTCGCTCTCGGCCAGGTCGGGGTCGCGGTCGAACGCCCCGGTCACCTTGTCAAAGGCGTCCGCCGTGGCGGCCAGATCCAGCCCGGCGCCCAGGGCGAACCCCTGCAGCTTCAGCAGCATGGCGCGCCGTTCCGCGCCGGTCACCCAGCCGTCGGCATAGGCCACGATGGCGCACGCCGAGGCCAGGGCCTCGACGTGCGCGGTGTCGGCATGGGCGCGAAGATCGGCGATGGCGGCCTTTAGGGGCGCGGCGTCCAGGGACGCGGGGGTCAGGCTCACCGGCGCGCGTCCCCCAAGTCGCCCAGTCGATCGTCCGTCCGGGTCTCCATCCGGGCGTCCGGCGCCGGCCAGCGCGGCGGCGAGGGCGGATCGGCCCACCACGCCCACAGGGGCGCCATGGTCCAGGCCCAGGGGGCCATCATCAGGTCCACGGCCATCTGTTGTTCGAGGGCCCGTTCGCGCTCGTCGCGCGGCATGTTGTGGGGGTGTCGTCTCATGGCAATGCCTCTCTCGTGAGAGGCGCGCCGCCGCCAGGATCGCGAACAGGGGGAACGTCGCGACCAGCCGGCGACGACGCGCCTGCTGCGATCCGACATCACGACCTGCTCATTCAGGTCGCCAGAGGGGCCCGGCCCGCACCCCCTATCTGGGAACCGTTCGCAAAGATGCAAGAGGGCCGCGCGCATCCAGGCGCCGCGCCGCCTCAGGCGTCCCCGGCCAGGCCCTTCAGGTTGTGGCCCTTGATCCGGGCCTCGGCCCGATCCGTGCCCACCCCGAACCAGGCCGCCGTCGGCCGCTCCCACGGCCCCGGATTGGGCTCGCGCACCAGCTGCCGTGTCTGCGGATCGGGACAGAAGGTCACCACCCGGCACATCCCGTCCTCGCGCTCCTCGACCATGAAGTGACGGTGCAGCACCGCCATCGGCTCGTTCGCCGCCGCCGCCGCCCGGGCCGCCTCGGCCCGCGCCTCCGCGTCCGCCGCCTCGGTCGTCATCGGCCGCGTCTTGCCGAACTGCTTCGGCCCCAGCGCCGCCGCCGTCCACCGCAGCTGGCCCAGCTTCACCCGCGTCGCGTAAGCCGTCTCGGGCGTTACGGCGCAGGCGATCTCCCAGCCCTCGTCGCACAGCCGCTCGGCCTGCATCCGCTGCGCCAGCGCCACGGCCTCGCCGAACGCCGGATACTGCAGCCGCCACTTCCACACCGTGTTGAACGACGGCATCTGCGGGTCGCGGCAGATGGCGGTCAGGCTCTCGCCCTCGCTCATCCGATAGTAGATCTCGGCCGCCAGGCTCTCGTCCCACCGGGGTTTCCGCCCGCCGCGCATGTGCCACCCGGCCGCCGTCCGCGCCCGGTGCAGCTTCGCCGCGAACACCGGCAGCCGCTGGATCCACGCCGTGATCGTCGAGCGGTGGGGCAGGGACGGATCGGCGCAGATCGACCGCAGCGCCTCGCCCGACTCCACCCGCTCCAGCACCCGGCGCGCCACCGCCGCCGAATAGAACACCTTGCGCCCCGACGGCCCCGCCAGCCGCCGCGACATCACGCCCTGGCCCTTCGCCGCCATGCGCCGCTCCTTGAGATGTTGATGATGAGGAGGATGAGACACGAAAAAGGGCCCGGCCCGCCCCAAGGCGCAAAACCGAACCCTGCCCGAACCCTACCCCAATTTGCGCGCAAATGCAAGAACAAACACAGAACATATTCCTCCCCCGCAGGGGGAGGGGAACCGCCGAAGGCGGTGGAGGGGGCTTCCGCTCAGGCCCCAGCCAACCCCCGCTCACCGCGGCAGTCTGAACCTCAGCGGAATCTGGCCGACGAAGGGCTTGCCGGCCGCCTCGCCCTCAGGGCGCATCCGAAACTGACACCCCATCCGCTCGGCGGTCGGCCCGAAGTCGTAGTCGGGCTCGGACTCCCGGATCCACACACAGGCCTCGGGGCGGCTGTCGGCCCGGAACCGGCACTGGATCACCGCCGAGCCCTCGACCTCCCGCCGCCGGGCCTTCTCCGGATAGTACCGCAGCGTCCTGTCCGGCTTGCCGGGGCAGACGAACCACGGCCGGTCGACGGGAACCTCCCCCTGCCGCTCCGGCGAAACCTCCACCTGCGCCTGCCCCGCCGGCGCCACGGCCAGCGCGGCGAGCAGCAGGGCGGCCCCGAGCCGGGTGCGCCAGGTCATGCCCAAGCCGGTTGCCCCCGCCCCCCGCCTACATCTCGTTCGGCGGCGGCGGCAGCGGCGCCTCGAACATCGTGTCCACGTCCGCAAACGCGGTCATCATCGTGCCCTTGGGGATCGAGGTGTTCTTCCCCTTGATGAAGGGCAGGGCGGGCCACAGCAGCAGCAGGCTCGCCACCTGCACGCCGGTATTGTGCGACCCCTGCGATCCGCGCTGTGCGCGCAGCTTGATCCGCTCCTCGCCCACCTTGAGGTAGACGAGGCGGATCGCCAGCTTGCCGGTCTTGCCCAGCATGCCGCTCTTGCGCGCGTCGACCACCTCGCCCACGCCACGATAGCCGGCCCGCAGGACCGTCCCGTCCGCCAGCTTCACGTCATCGTCCAGGCTGATCGTGAACCGGTCGCCATCCTGCGCGTGCTTGCTCGAGATCGACTCCTCGAGCCGGACCGTGAACTCGGTGCCCTCCGGAATCTTCACCGTCGCGGCCACCGCGGCCCCCGGCAGCGCCGCCGTCCCAACCGCCAGCGACCACGCAGCCGCCAGGGCCACGATCTTCTGCAATTTCAAGGCAGTCCCCCCATGCGCGCACCCTGCGCCGCCGCCACCTTGGCCGGGTTGCAGCCCGCCGTCCAGCGTCTCCTGCGCGAGCGACGGGCGCGAGGCGGCGCCTGGGCCCCTACCTCCCCCGCGCAGCGGCGGGAGGGGGACCACCGGCCGAGGCCGCAGGCCGAAGAGCGGGTGGTGGAGGGGGCGAGCCTCAGGCTCCGAGGCTGGACTCCACCGGCTGATCGGGAAAAGCTGGCCCGCAATCCGGAGGCCGCATGAAGCCGCCTTACAACGAGGAACGGGCGCGCGCCTGGGGGCGGATGGCGCCGCATATCGCGCAATTCAACGCGATTTGTCTCTGCGCTGTGGCGACGTTTCTCCTTGGCGCCGGCGCCTATGGCGTCCTGTTCGACGGCGTTCCGTACCGCCGCGCCCTGCCATTCCTCCTTATGGGGCTGCTCTTCTACTTCGGCGCCTGGGCGCAGCTCGCGCTCGTCCGCCTGGGGCAACGCTTGTCGCGATCCCAGCAGGCTCCCCCTCCGCCGCGGTGAATCAACCGCTGACAAACGCCCTGCCGGCCGCCCGCCCCCTCCACCCATCGCTCTACGGTCGGCTCGCGCCGCCCTCGGCGACCGGTCCCCCTCCCGCCGCTTCGCGGGGGAGGTGAGGGGGTCACGACACCGCCAGATCGGTCCGGACAATCACCCGGTCGCCCCAATACTCGACCCGTCGTTCGCCGGCGGTATGGATGATGAACCAGTAGACGTCGCCCCAGATCGGCTTCGTCGCATGGGTCAGGCCACTCAGCTCCCAGCCGCCGTCGCGCCGCTCTGAGCGATCCACCCACCAGACCAGCGACCCGCCGCCCAGGCCGGCGACCTCGACCTGCGGCCGTTCACCTGGCCTGAACGACAGTTCGTACCGACCGCGTGGCCCCATGAACCGCATGTCGAACGGCTCCGGCTGTTCCGTCAGTTCCTTGCAGACGACCACGCCCAGCCCCTCCCGCCCCGCTGCCCGACAGGGCAGGGAGGCGTCCTTCGATCCCATGGTTGATTGCGAGCCTGGGGGCTGAGCCGTGTCAAGGATCGCGCCTCCGGCGCGACCGCACCGCGGCGACGCCTGCGGCGTCGTCCTTGAGACGGCTCAGCCCCCAGGCAAACTCCGTCCATGGGATGAAGGGCGCGGTGTGGCCGCTGGGCGGGGGGTGGGTATCGTGTCCCCGCAACTTCCGAGGCCGCAGGCCGAAGAGCGGGTGGTGGAGGGGGCGAGCCCCAGGCTCCGAGCCTGCGACAGCCGCCGCCCACTGGCGCACGCGCAAAGCCTGTCCTAAGGCAAAGCTCAGCTTTCAGTGGAGTTCGCGTTGGCCGTCATCACCTATCACCAGAGCGACAGTCTCTTCTCGCGGCTGGAGCGGGTCTCGGGCTACAACTATCTGGTCGGCGACCCCACGCGGATCACCGCCACCGAGGCCGACTACTTCACCACGCCGGACTTCATCCGTTTCTACGGGACCGACTTCACCTACGACGTAACCCGACATTTCTCTGGCGGCGTGATCAACCGCATCCTCATTGTCGGATTTCGCGGTCTTGAGATCACCGGCCTCAACGTCTCGGCCGCGCGCTTCACCGAGTTGGCCCCCTTCGACGCCCAACTCCGCGCCGAGCTCCTCGCCGGCGATGACAC
Source organism: Phenylobacterium sp. (assembly GCF_965284355.1). Taxonomy (NCBI): domain Bacteria; kingdom Pseudomonadati; phylum Pseudomonadota; class Alphaproteobacteria; order Caulobacterales; family Caulobacteraceae; genus Phenylobacterium; species Phenylobacterium sp. The sequence continues at coordinate 3,677,870 of NZ_OZ260078.1, forward strand.
CTTCATCGCCCTGGACGCGCATGACACCATCCGCGGCTACGGCGGCAACGACTCCATCTCCGCGGCGGCGGGCAATGACGATGTCGACGGCGGCGCAGGTTCCGACACTGTCAGCGGCGGCGCAGGCGCCGACCGGATCACCGACAGTGGCGGCGGCGCCAACTACCTCCGCGGCGACGACGGCGACGACTTCATCTCGGGCGGCTTCGATTTCGACGACATCAACGGCAACATGGGCAATGACACCGCCCAGGGCGGCCTGGGCCAGGACTGGGTCGTCGGCGGCAAGGACAATGACAGCCTCTCGGGCGGCGCCGACTATGACCTCGTCTACGGAAACCTCGGCGCCGACACCTGTTACGGCGACGAGGGCAACGACATCATCCGTGGCGGCCAGGACAACGATGTGGTCCGCGGCGGCGACGGCGACGACTACGTCTCGGGCGACCGCGGTGACGACACCATGACCGGCGACGCCGGCGCCGACACTTTCCACAGCTTCGGTGAGGCCGGCGTCGACCGCGTCACCGACTTCAATCAGGCCCAGGGCGATCGCGTCCAGCTCGATCCCGGAACCCAGTACACCCTGGCCCAGGTCGGCGCCGACACGGTGATCAGCATGACGGGCGGCGGCCAGATGATCCTGGTGGGCGTGCAACTCAGCACGGTTACGCCCGGCTGGATCTTCGGGTTCTGAGGTCGCGGCGCCCCACCATGACCCTGCGCGCCATCCCCGCCGGCATGGACCCGGCCGCCGTCGCCCGTATCGACGCCCTGCTGGACGAGATCACCGCCACCCACGGCGTCCACATCCCACTGGCCGTCGAGAGCGGCAGCCGCGCCTGGGGCTTCCCTTCGCCCGACAGCGACTATGACGGCCGCTTCGTCTACGTCCGCCCGCCCGGCGCCCACCTCACGCCCTGGCCGGTCCGCGATGTCATCGAGTTCCCGCCGGAAGCCATCCTCGACGTCAACGGCTGGGACCTCGCCAAGGCCATCCGCCTCCTGCTCAAGGGCAACGCCGTCATCCTGGAGTGGCTCTCCTCGCCCGTGATCTACCGGGCCGACCCCCGCTTCCGCGACGCCTTCACCGACTTCGCCCGCCGCGTCGCCACCCGCGACGCCATCGGCCGCCACTACCTCCACCTGGGCGAGCGCCAGCGGCGCGTCTACTTCGGCGACGGCGAGAGCGTGCCCCAGAAGAAGATCTTCTACGCCCTGCGCCCCGCCGCCGCCCTGCGCTGGCTGCGCCAGCGCCCCGACCAGGCCACGGCCCCGATGCACTTCCCCACCCTCATGGCCGAATGCGACCCGCCCGCCGCCCTCACCGCCGAAGTCGACGCCCTCCTGGCCGCCAAGGCGCAGACCCACGAACTGGGCGCCGCCCCCTTGAGCCCCACCGTCGCCGCCTTCATCGACACCGAGTTCGACCTGGCGCGCCAGGTGTTCGAGACGGGCCGGGCCCAGCCGACCGACGCGGCGCGCGCCGAGGCGGCTGCGTTCTACCGGAGCGTGGTGGAACGGGTGGAGGAGGCGGGCTGAGTTCGTCAGGGCGCCTTGCTCCACAGGAACCGCCATTACTCCACAGGGCTGTGGATAACTTCGACTCGACTCCGCTTCGCGAAGCAAATTATCGAGGTCATGTCACGGGGGGCTCTGCAGCCCTCGGGGGGCTGTGCCGGGGTCCGATCCCGACACAGCTCGCAGTCCCTGAAGGTCGGGGCAGCTTCCGAGCCTTGAGGGGTCGGGTCGGCAACGGCCCGGCCCCTCTTGGCGTGGTGACGTTGAATCACGGTCAGCGCGGACCCGTCAAGCGGGGCGCTTCCCTCCCGCCCCGCTGCCCGCCAGGGCAGGGAAGCGTCCTTCGATCCCATGGTTGATTGCGAGCCTGGGGGCTGAGCCGTGTCAAGGATCGCGCCTCCGGCGCGACCGCACCGCGGCGACGCCTGCGGCGTCGTCCTTGAGACGGCTCAGCCCTCAGGCAGACTCCGTCCATGGATTGAAGGTCGCGGTGTGGCCGCTGGGCGGAGGAATGGTGCTCCTGTCACCTTATTCCCCTTATTTCGTGTCGTTCCGCAGCGTGGCCGCTGGCCAGCCGGAAGGAGTGTTGTGTGTGCGACGCTAGGCCTTGGATCTAAGAATCGCGACGTAGGACTTGTTTGTGTCCTTGTTCTCCCAGGTGGCCTTCAGGTGACCCTCCAGCCGGGGAACGTCCGTCTTGATTGTGCTTGGCCAAAGATTGCTACTGTATTCGAAGACTCGCAGCATATTGTCCACGTCAAATATTCCGCCAGTATCTGTGGTCTTTATGATCGCAACCGGCTTCTCTTGCGCCATGCGAACGCCAAGTTCGAACAGGACGTTCGGGTTGTGATCCGTTAGGTCGGCGATGACCAGATCGGCATCCATGAGCTCGTTGATGATGGTCGATTGGATTACGTCGCTGCCGTCCTTATTGGCCGTCAATACGTCGAAGCCAGACGACTCCGCTGCCGGCTTGATGAGACTTTCAAATACTTCATCGAAGAATCCCTTTGGACGATTAGAGAGTCTTTCGGAGAAGGGCATGATGACGAAGCATCGCTTGCCATCGACGTTCTTCTCGGCCGCAAATTGTCGTAGAGCGGGCATTTCCTCCGAGGCGCGTCGCGACAGTGGCCTGATGTCGGAGTCGTACCCCTTCCAATTGCTGCCAATCTGGCAAAACGTGCAGTTTTCAAGAAATACCGCTCGAAATTCTTCGTGTAGTTCCCGCTCCAGGGAAAACTCGGATATCAGAGTGTTTGATAGAAATTCAATTTCAGGAAGACTATTTCCTTTGTAATATTCAAGAACTTTGCTGAATATGTCGACGTTCAAAAAGGCGCGCCGCCGAGCGACGATTTCCGCTTCTAAACTCGGTGCATAGACGATATCGCGGCCCAACTTCTCCAAGGTGATCGCGGACACGAAGCGCGTCCCACTTGTCAGACCATACAGAAGAGAAGCACGGGTCATCGTGTCCAATGAACTGGACTTTTCACCCATGCCCATTGCCTTGGCCACCTGCGAGGGTGCCCACGGATTTCCCGCATTCTTCTCCTTGATGGCGAGCGCAATCGCTAGCGTCTTCTCCAAGGAGTAAATCGGATATGGGCGAGTAATAGCAGCCTTTCGCGCCTTCTTGGCTGTTGGTGTAGAGCTTTCCTTCTGGCGAGAGTCCTCGCTCGAAGGCTCTAGAGTGCTCGGCACACTGGTATCCTTGGCCATTTTCACCTCGTGCGGCCGAAAGTACTTGGTTCGTTCCTTTCTGTCGAATCCATCATGCTGCCCTCTGAGGTTCCCCTTCCGTTCTTGCCGTCGCTGACCTAGGCTCCCACGGTGACTCTCCCCACCGCCCAGCTCCAACTCGCCCCCGCCCTCGTCGTCCTCCCCGGGCCACGCTGCGCCCTCGCGCCCCCTGACGGCCCCGCCCGCCCCATCCGCCCCCCCGACGCCCGCGACCTCCTCCTCTCCGCCCCCGTCCTCGTCGCCCACGCCTCCCTCACCGCGCGGCGCCTTGGCCTCAACGCCCCGCCGCGCACGCCCCGCATCTTCGACGTGCTGGAGCTGTTCGCCTTCGCGCGGCCCGCCCGGTTCGCCGCCCCCAGCGCCGTGGGCCTGGCCCAGGCGCTGAACCTGCCCATCCCCCGGACGCCCGAGGACCAGGCCGCGACGCTGCCGCTGGCCGCCCGCACGCTGCTTGCCGAACTCGCCGCCGCGCCCACCCCCTCCCGGGAAGAGGCCCTCGCCGTCGCCGAGACGCTGGCGCGGGGCGGGTGGCCCTGGGGCTCGGCGGTGATCGGCGCCCTGCGCTCGGCGCCGGCCGGCAACCAGTTCCGCTCCTCGGGCCTCGACATCTGGCAGCGCCTCACCGAGTGGGAGGCCGAGGCGCCGCCCGGCGAGCCCGGCTCGAAGCCCGTGGCGGCCGGCGATGCGGCGGACCGGCTGCGCGCGCTGCTGGCGACCGCCGGCCACACCGAGGTGCGCGAGGCCCAGGCCGACTATGCCGCGCAGAGCGCCTTCGTCTTCCAGCCCCGCGACCGCGAGGGCGAGCCCAACATGATGCTGGCCGAGGCGGGCACCGGCGTCGGCAAGACGCTGGGCTATCTGGCGCCCGCTTCGCTGTGGTCGGAGGCCAACGGCCCGGCCGTGTGGGTCTCGACCTACACGCGGGCGCTGCAGCGCCAGATCGAGCGCGAGAGCCGCGCCATCTGGCCCGACGAGGCGGTGCGCGCCAGGAAGGCCGTCGTGCGCAAGGGGCGCGAGAACTACCTGTGCCTGCTGAACTTCCAGGACCAGGCGAACGCGGCCCAGCTGGGCGGCGCCGATCTCGTGGGGCTGGCGCTGACCGCCCGCTGGGCGCGGGCCAGCCGCGACGGCGACATGACCGGCGGCGACTTTCCGGCCTGGCTGCCGACGCTGTTCGCGGTGGGGGCGACGGGGGCGGCGTCGGCGGCCAACCTGGTGGACCGCCGCGGCGAGTGCGTGCACGCCGGCTGCGCCCACTACCGGTCGTGCTTCGTGGAGAAGGCGATCCGGGGCTCGCGTCGCGCCGACATCGTCATCGCCAACCACGCCCTGGTGATGAGCCAGGCGGCGTTCGACGGGGCGCGGGCGGCGCGCGGGTCCAAGGGCGATACTGAGACCACGCAACTCCGCCGGATCGTGTTCGACGAGGGTCACCACCTGTTCGACGCGGCCGACTCGGCGTTCTCCGCCGCGCTGTCGGGGCAGGAGGCGGCCGAGATGCGCCGCTGGATCCGCGGGCCCGAAGGTCGTGGAAGGCGCGGGCGAGGGCTGGAAGCGCGGCTGTCCGACATGCTGGGCGACCGGGAGGAGGCGCGCCGCGCGCTGGACGAGGCGATCCGCGGGGCCTCGGCGCTGCCCGGTGAGGGGTGGAGCGGCCGCATCGCCCCGCCCAACGGCGAGGTGGGTCCGGTGGGGCCGATCGAGGCCTTCCTGGTGGCGGTGATTGAGCAGCTGCGCGCGCGGGCTGCGCCCTCGGACGTGGGCATGGAATGCGCCGCGCGCCCGGCGCTGGACCTGGTGCGCGAGACCGCCCGCGAGGCCGCCGCCGCCCTGGCCCGCGTCGAGGCGCCCCTGCTGGCCCTGGTCCGCGCGCTGGAGGACGTGCTGGATGTCGACGCCGAGATCCTCTCCGGCTCCGAACGTGCACGCATAGAGGGCGCCTTGCGAGGACTCGACCGTAGGGCGAGGATGCAGCTCCCGGCCTGGCGCTCGATGCTGGCCGCCATCGACGAGGACGCCGAGGACGACCCGGACTTCGTCGACTGGTTCGACGCCAACTTCATGTTCGGCCGGGTGGTCGACGCCGCCTGCCGCCGCCACTGGGTCGATCCCACCGAGCCGCTGACCAACGCCGTCCTGGCGCCGGCGCACGGCGTGCTGGTCACTTCGGCCACCCTGGCCGACCCCACGCTGGACGACCCCTTCGCCCTGGCCGAGATGCGCACCGGCGCGGCCCGTCTGCCCGAGCGGCCCAAGACGCTGAAGCTGGCCTCGCCCTTCGACTACGCCGCCCACGCCCGCTGCCTGGTGGTCACCGACGTCAGCCGCGACGACCCGCGCCAGATCGGGGCGGCGATGCGCGAGCTGTTCCTGGCGGCGGGCGGCGGCGGCCTGGGCCTGTTCACCGCCATCCGCCGGCTGAAGGCGGTGCACGAACGGATCGCCGCGCCGCTCGCCGACAAGGGGCTGGCGCTCTACGCCCAGCACGTCGACCCGCTGGAGGTGGGCGCGCTGGTGGACATCTTCCGCGCCGAGGAGGACGCCTGCCTCCTGGGCACCGACGCCATCCGCGACGGCGTGGACGTGCCGGGCCGCAGCTTGCGCCTGCTGGTCTTCGACCGCATCCCGTGGCCCCGGCCCGACATCCTGCACAAGGCCCGCCGCGCCCGGTTCGGAAACAAGAGCTACGACGACGCCGTCGCCCGCGCCCGGATCGCCCAGGCCTTCGGCCGCCTGATCCGCCGGGCCGACGACAAGGGCTGCTTCGTCATGCTGGACGCCAGCTCGCCCACGCGCCTGTTCTCGGGGCTGCCCGAGGGGGTCGAGCTGCAGCGCGTGACCCTGGTCGAGGCGATCGAACAGGTGGGCGATTTCCTGCGCGCGCCGCCGGATCCGCAGACGCCTTAGTTCACGTATTGTTCCGTTCCCGTCTGGCGTGCTAAAGCCAAGCTACGCCATTGGGGGAAGCGCATGCGCCTGGTTCACGCCCTGGTTCTGATCGCCGCCTTGCTGGCGCGACCCGCGCTCGCCGCGCCCCAGGATGCGGTGATGAACAGGGAAGGCTACTGGGGCATAGACGTCGACAGCGGCGCCTGCGCGGCCAGCATGACCCTGCAGGGCGGATCGGTCTTTCTGCTGCGGGCCCTCGACGGGGAGGTCACCTTCGGCCTGCTGGGCGTGAGATCCCCGGTCCGCAAGGGCAAGGCCGGCCGCATCGAGACCGACGCGGGCGGCTTCGACTTCGCGCCCAGCTACGGCGAAGATGCGATGACGCTGTTCTACGCCGAGACGCTCGACGCCAAGGCTCTGGACGTCCTGCGGCCGGCGCGACAGCTGCGGGTCCTGATCGACGGCGCGCCAGTCGCGGCGATGACCCTGGAAGGCACGGGTTTCGAAGGCGCGCTCGACGGCGTCGTGGCCTGCTCGAAGGGCCAAGCCGGCTGGTGGGGCAAGGGCGTCGTGGCAGACGCATCGGATGGGCCCGTTCTCGTCTACCAGCGTGAAGGCGACGCCTGGGGCATCGTCACGGGCGAGACGACCTGCCTCGCCTCGGCGGCCGCGCCCGACGATCGCCAACTTCAGTTGCTGTCGGTGGGGGGCCGCATCGGCATCGCGGTCGGCACGACGACTGGGAAGCTGCCCAAGGGCCGCAAGGCGCGGGTCGTGACCGACAGCTACAGCTTCGAATTCACGCCCGAGTACAGCGACGGAGCGACCTACCTGAACTCGGCCGACCTTCTGGATAGCGCCGACGCCTTCGCGCTACGCCGCGCGAAGGCGCTCCGCATCGTCGTCGACGGCCGGACGGTGCTGGACGTGGCCTTCGATGATGACAGCTTCCTGCAGATCATCGACGCCGTAACCGCCTGCTCACGTGGAGAGAAGGGCTGGTGGGGCGAGGGGGCGAAGCCGCCGCGCTAGACCAGCGCGCTCTCAAGCGTCTGCAGGATGGTCGCCCAGCCCTGCGCCGAGCGCTCGGCCCATTCGCCGGGCGTGTCGCGCTGGGTGAGGCGGACGTCGCAGCCGCTGGCGGTCGGGGTGATCTCGACCTCGACGATGGTGACGCCCGGGTCGAAGGCCGGGACCGCGAAGGTGAAGACCAGCCGGCGGGGGTGATCGATCACCAGGTACTCGCCCACGTGCTCGACGTCGCCCATCTCGGGCCGTCGGTCGATGAAGAGGAAGCGGCCCCCGACCCGGGCGTCGATCTCTGTCTTGATCATCTCGCCGCTCGGCGTCGCGAACAGGAACCGCCGCGCCACCGCCGGATCCAGCCACGCATCGAACACCCGATGGGGCGGATGGGGGTAGCTGTGGGTCACAGTCAGGTCAGTCATCGTTCAGCGCCGTTTCCAGTTGTCCCAGGCGCCAACTCCACAGCCTGCGTTGCTCGTCGATCCAGGCGCTGGCTTCGTCCAGCGGCGCTGGGGCCAGCGCCAGGAAGTGCTCGCGCCCCTCCACCCGGCGCCGGACCAGCCTGGCCCGCTCCAGCATGCGGATGTGCTTGCTGACCGAGTTGAGCGAGATCGCGAATGGCCGGGCGACGTCCGTCACCCGCGCCTCGCCCTGGGCCAGCCGGGCCAGGATCGCCCGCCGCGTCGGATCGGCTAGCGCACTCAGCGTCTCGTCCAACATATTCACCTCTAGGGGTGAGCATGTTGCGACAAAGAAGGCCGGTCAACCCGGCCCTCTTCGGATTCGCAGCCTGGCCTAGCCGCCGCGGGCCCGCATGGCGGCCATCGCGGCCTCAAGCTCGGCGGCGGTGACCTTGCCGTCCTTGTTGGCGTCGACCGCGTCGAAGCGCTCGGCGGGGCGGCCCGCGGCGGTCCACTCGGCCTTGTCGACGGCGCCGTCGCCGTTCTTGTCCCAGTTCTTGATGATGTCGGCCGGGGCCGGCATCTGCGCCGAGGCGGCGCCCGCCGCGGCCAGGGCGACGGCGGCGACCGCCGCGAACATGATCTTGCGCATCTCGAATCCTCCCACGATCAGGCCGCGAGTGAGCCGGTCGGATGTTGCTTCGATATTGCCCGATTGTGGCGGTTCAGTGCTTCCCGCGGTCGCGCCCGAAATTCGGCTCGGCGCTTTCCTGGCCCATGGCCACGATCCCGCGGCGGATCTCGCGGGTGCGGCTGAACAGCTCGAAGAGCTTGTCGCCCTCGCCCCAGCGAATGGCGCGGGAGAGGGCCTGCAAGTCCTCGGTGAACCTGCCCAATACCTCGAGCACGGCGTCCTTGTTGGTGAGGAACACGTCGCGCCACATCGTGGGATCGGACGCGGCGATGCGGGTGAAGTCGCGGAAGCCGCCGGCCGAGTACTTCATCACCTCGGCCTCGGCCACGCCCTCGAGGTCGGCGGCGGTCCCGACGATGTTGTAGGCGATCAGGTGGGGCAGGTGGCTGGTGATGGCGAGCACCAGGTCGTGGTGCCGCGCGTCCATCTCTTCGACGCGCGCGCCGATCGCGGTCCACAGCAGCGCCAGCCGGGCGACGGCCTCGCGGTAGGGCGCATCGTCCCGCGTGAGGGGAGTCAGGATGGTCCAGCGGTTCTGGAAGAGTTCGGCGAAGCCCGCGTCGGGGCCCGACTGCTCGGTGCCGGCGATCGGGTGACCGGGCACCACGAAGACGCTGTCGGGGCAGGCGGCGGCGAGGGCGTCTGCGACGTGGCCCTTCACCGAGCCGACATCGGTCACGGTGGCGCCCGGCATCAGGCCCGGGGCGGCCGCGCGGGCCGCAGCCTCCATCGACATCACCGGCACGGCGAAGACCACCAGGTCGGCGTCGCGCACGGCGTCGGCGGCGTCGGCGGTGACCCGATCAGCGAGACCCAGCGCCTCAATGCGTTCGCGAGCTGCGGCGGACGTCTCGGCGATCACGATCTCGCCCGCGGCGCCGGCCTCCCGGACGGCCCGGACCAACGACGACCCGATCAGGCCGCAGCCGATCACGGCCATCCGCGCATAGACCGGCGTCCGCATCTGTCAGTCCTTCACAAACTCGGCGAGCGCCTCGACGACGGCGCGGTTGTGCTCGTCGAGCCCGATGGTGACGCGCAGGTGGTCGGGCAGTCCGTAGTTGAGCACCCGGCGGGTGAGCAGGCCTCGGCGGCTCAGGAACTCGTCAGCGTCCGCAGCCGTCTTGCCCGGCGTCTTGGGAAAGCCCACCAGCACGAAGTTGGTCGCCGAGGGGCCCACGACCTCGAGGCCCAGGCCGCCGATCTGCTGGGCCAGATAAGCGCGCCAGCGCTCGACATGCTCGATGGAGCGCTTCTGAAAGTCCTCGTCGGCCAGCGCCGCGACGGCGGCGTGCTGCCCGGCGATCGAGGTGTTGAACGGCAGGCGGATGCGGTCGACCGCGACCGCGATCTCGGCCGGCGCATAGCCCCAACCCACCCGCAGGGCGGCAAGACCGTGCAGCTTTGAGAAGGTGTGGGTGACGACCACGTTGTCCGTGCCCCGGGCGAAGTCGAGGCCGTCCTGGAACGCCGGATCGGTGGCGAACTCGGAATAGGCGCCGTCCAGCACCAGCACGACGCTGGGGGGCAAGGCCGCGTGCAGGCGCAGCACTTCGGAAAACGGGATCCAGGTGCCGGTCGGATTGCCCGGGTTGGCGAGGAAGATGAGGCGGGTGCGCTCGTCGACCACCTTCAGGATCTCGTCGATGTCGATGCGGTAGCCCGGCTCTTTGGCCAGCTTGACCTCGGCCTGACAGGCCCTGGCGCCGATCGCGAAGGCGGCGAAGCCGAACTCGCCCTGCACGATGTTGTCGCCCGGCTCCAGGAAGGTCTGGTTCAGCAGCGCGAACACCTCGTCCGAGCCGCAGCCAAAGATGAGCCGCTCGGGCTCCAGCCGGAATCGCTCGGCAATGGCCGTCCGCAGGATCGTGGTGCGGCTGTCGGGGTACATCTGCAGATCGCCGGCGTGGGCCAGGTAGGCGGCCCGCGCGTGCTCGCTCGAGCCCAGGATGTTCTCGTTGGCCGACAGCTTGATTGGGTTCTCGACGCCTTCGGCCTGGGCCTTACCAGGCACATAGGCGTGGATGTCCATGATCCCGGACTTCGGAAGCGGGCGGGAGGCGGCCGCCCGGTTCGCGGGCGTGCGGTCGGTGGTGTCGCGGCTGTCGGGCATGGTCAGATCGTTACAATTGAAACCAATTGCCTCTTTACACGTCGAGCGGCGCCGGCGCAGCCCCGATTATGCCCGACAGGCGGCCGGGCGCGCGCGCGAGGCGCTGATCGTTGCGCTGATAGAAGCCCGCCAGCATGAACAGCTTCAGTCCGTTGGCTTCGACCACCAGATCGGCCGCCACGCCGTCGCGGCTGAGGGCGTCTTCCACGGCGCTGGCCGGTCCCGCCGCGTCCGTCACCCAGAAGGTGCGGTCATCGCCCGTGGGCTCGACGTCCACCGCAGCCACCGCGAGAGCCGACATCGGTCCCCAGGCGGCCAGGCAGGGCAGGGTGGCGAATACCTTGACCTCGGGCTCAGCCAGCAGACGGCCCCACCACGCGTTGTCCGGTGTGATGGCGCAGACCGCCACGCCGCCCAACGTCCTGGCCTGGGCGATGGCGTCCTCGGGTTTTGCGAGTTGGCGCAGCGGCGGCGCCGCGCCAAAGCGATGCCGGGCCAGCTCGACCGCGCGGGCCGGGTCCTTGCCGCCCCAGACGTTGATGTGGAACGGCCCCTGGACCGACAGGCTGTCGCCGATCAGCTCACGCCAGATGCGCACGATCAGCGACGGACTGGCGGCGGTGCGCTCGCAGGCGATCAGCCGGCGCAGGATCTGGGTTTCACGGGCCGGGCGCAGTGCGAACTTGTCGCCGGCGCCGGCCGCGCGCTTTGCCTGGGCGACGATCCGGGCCAGCGACGCGCGCTCGTCGACAAGGCGCAGAAGCTCAGTGTCCAGCGCATCGATGCGCTGGCGCACGGCCTCCAGGGACGGCGTCGGCTCCGTCTTCGCCTCGGACATAAATCTCCCCCGAAACAGGAGCCTGCGACCTAGGGGATTGCGGCCAGGGGCGCAATAGGCCCCGAACCCGCAAGAAAGTTGCAGTTGTAACGGGCCTTAGGCCGCGGCCGCGGCCGAGCCGGGATCCAGGGCTTGCTGCAGCGCCTGGAGCAGGTGCTCGGGCTTCATGGGCTTCTCGACCACGCCGTTCATGCCGGCGGCGAGGTAGCCTTCGGCGTCGTCGGGATCGGCGTTGGCGGTCAGCGCGATGATCGGAACGGCGCCCAGGCGGCCGGGCAGGGCGCGGATAGCGCGGGTCGCGGCCACGCCGTCCATCCGCGGCATGCGGATGTCCATGAGGATCAGGTCGAAGCGGCCGGTCTGGGCGGCCTCCACGGCCTCTTCGCCGTCCTCGGCCGACTCGCTGGTGCAGTCGAACATCTCGACCAGCGACTGGGCGACCATGCGGTTGGTGGCGTTGTCATCGACCACGAGGATATGGGCGGCGCGGCCCGTGTCTTCGCTGGGCGCCACGGCTTCTTCCAGCACGGGCGACAGGAGGATCTCGAAGGAAACGGTCTCGGAGGCGCCGGCGTTGGCCTCCTTGCGCAACTGGCCGTTCATGCCGGACAGGACGTTGCGGGCCAGCATGGCCCCCAGCGCCACCTCCAGGCCCAGGCGCTCGGCGATGCTGCGGACGCGGGTGTCGATATCCTGGCTGTCCCAGCCGGTGTCGCGCGGACCCCGGACGCGACCCTCCAGGCGCACGCCGTCGGGCCCGGTCTCGACCGACAGACCCACCTCGATCGCGCCGCGGCTCTGGGCGGCGACCGCCTCGCCGATGAAGCCGTCGAACACCTGCAGCAGACGTTTGCGATCCGTGATGGCGGCGACGTCCGGCTCGCCGTCGAACGACACCAGCAGGGTGACGCCGCTCGCCGCCGCGCGGGGCTGCCAGCGCTCCTGGACCTCGTCCATGATTTCGCGAAGCACAACCGGTCCGAGATCCAGCACGAGGCCTTGCCTGACCACGGCCTTGAGATCGCGTCCCGCGTCGACCATGCGCCGCACGCCCTCGGCCGCAGACATGACGCTGGCGACGCAGGCCTCACCGTCGGCGGTGAGGCGCTGGCGGGCGAGCTGCTCGGTAAGCGCCAGCACGCCATCCATCTGCTGACGGATTTCGGCTGCAACGCGATCAGCAAGGAACTCGGGCAGGGACATGACGCCGGTACTCATGAAACCTCAGGTACCCATTCTGGGGGCTAGCACTTGAGCAGAGGTTAAGTCCGGCGAGTTTTCCGTCGGCGTCGAAAATGCGCGTCCGGAAAGAAAGACGGCGGCGGACCGGGGTCCGCCGCCGCAGTGGTGGCTCTTAGGGAGGAAAGCGCCACTAAAAACAATGTTAGAAGCGGTACTGCAGCTCCACGCCGTAGGTGCGGGGCTGGATCAGGCCGCGTGTGATCGCCGTGCGGGTCTGCGCGATATTCGGCGCCGAGCCCGAGCCGGGGACGTCAAAGATGGCCGTCGGCGTCGTCGAACCGTTCGACGTGAAGCCCTTCTGGTCGAAGGCGTTCTTCACGTAGCCGATGATCGTGAAGCGGTCGTCGGCGTCGTTCCACAGGGCGCGGAAGTCGGTGACGTCATAGCCCTTCACCTTGTTCGCAGCGCTCTTGAACGGCTGGTAGTAGGTCTCGTCGGTCCAGGTGAACGTCGCCGACAGGATCAGCGAGCCCGGATCGAACTCGAAGGTGTAGTTCGCGTTGCCGGCGAACTTGTGCTTCGGCGACTGATAGATGCGCGAGCCTTCCAGGGTCTGGAACACCAGCCGGGTGCCGTTCGAGACTACGAAGCCGCCCGAGGGAGTCGCGTTCGGGTCGAGCGCGCCCGGGTCCGCCGGATCGTAGAAGCAGCAGCCCTTGGTGATCTCGGTGTGCAGGTAGCCGTAGCTGGCAGACAGATCGAGGTTGTCGATCGGCTTCCAGATGGCCTCCAGCTCGAGGCCGTAGGCCTCGGCTTCGACGTTGACGAAGTTGTTCGCCGCCGCCGTGCCGGCCGCGTTCAGCTGCGACAGGTTCAGCTGCAGGTCCTTGTAGTCGTTGTAGAAGGCCGCGCCGTTGATCTGGAAGCGGCCGCCGATGGTCTTCTTCAGGCCCAGCTCGAAGGCGTCGACCTGTTCCTCGTCGGCCTGCGGATCGGGCGCCAGCGTGCCCAGCAGGAAGCCGCCCGACTTATAGCCGCGGCTGTACTTGGCGTAGACCAGGGTGTCGGTGTCCGGGGTCCAGTCCAGGTTCAGCACGCCGGTCACGGCGTCCCAGCTGTCCTTCAGCGCGCGGAAGTTCTGCACGCCGGGGGTCGCCGGATCCATGTCGCTGGACACGTCGAAGGCGAAGGCGCCGCCCGCGATGGCCGGCGACTGGATGATCAGCCGCTGGAACTCGGTGCCGCTCTTCTTGTCCTTCGTGTAGCGAAGGCCCGCCGTCAGGGCGAGTTGGTCGTTGAACGCGTAGGTCGCCTGGCCGAACACGGCGTAGGCCTTGGACTCCAGCGTCGCCTGGTTGTCGGCGTAGTTGCGCAGCGGGTTCGGCGCGGCCGGCGTGCCGGCGAGCGTCAGCGGGTTGGCCAGGGCGGCCTGGTTCGGGTTCCCCAGCTGGATGCGCTGACGGTACTCTTCTTCGTACTGGTAGACACCGAGGATCCAGCGCAGCGGGCCGTCGCCGTTCGAGGTCAGGTTGATCTCGTTCGAGTAGTAGCGCTTGTGCTCGTTGAAGTCCGTCGTCTGGGTCGGGAAGTAGAGCTGGCCAGCGAGAATGCCCGGGATGCCCGCGGTGCGGCTGGTGCCGTCGTTATCGCCACCGGTCTGATAATTGTACTGCTGGAAGCCGCCGATGTACTTAAGGTCGGCGAAGCCGAGGTCGTAGGTCACCGTCGTGGTCAGCACGTGGTTGCCACGCAGCTGCCCGTAGCCGTCGGTGTTGGTGTTCTGCACGTACGGGTCGGTGACGCCCGGGTTCGGCGTGGCGTAGCCGAACTGTGGGTTGACCTGCAGCGAGCCGATCAGGCCGAACACGCGGGTGGTGTCATAGGGCGTGGTCAGGTTGGCGAGGCGGTCGCCGACGCCCAGGGTGTCGTCCCAGCTCGAGCGGTTGTAGCGGACGAAGATGTCCAGCTTCTCGGTCGGCTCGGTTTCGACCTGGAATTCGAAGTAGGTGCGCTTGATCTTCGCGCCCTCGTTCGCGCCGCCGATGTTCTTGATGAAGCCGTCGCGCTGGTGGTCCTGGCTGGCGCCGACCTTGAAGCGCAGGTTGTCGGCGACGGGCAGCGAGACCACGCCCTCCAGCTTGGTGCGGTCGTAGTTGCCGTAGCCGGCGCGGATTTCGCCGCCGAACTGCTTGGACGGGCGCTTGGACACCTGGTTGATGGCGCCGCCGATGGCGTTGCGGCCGTACAGCGTGCCCTGCGGGCCGCGCAGGATCTCGGTGCGTTCGATGAACAGCGCGGTCTTGAACAGCTCGGACGACGAGGCCGAGTAGAAGCCGTCCGAGTACGACGCCACGCCGGGGTCGTTGCCGATGTAGAAGGTGTTGCGGCCGGCGCCGCGCAGCGACACGCGGTCGGTGCCCGAGTAGTTCATGCCGGGGGTGAAGTTCACGAAGTCCTGGATGCCGGTGATGCCCGCGACATCGCGGCGCTCCGAGGTGAAGGCCGACACGGCGACCGGCACGTCCTGCAGCGACTGCTCGCGCTTTTCGGCGGTGACCACCAGCTCTTCGATTTCGAAGGTTTCGTCGGCCGCGGCCTGGGCCATGGCCGGCTGGGCGGCGGCGGTGAGGGCGGCGGCGGAGACGCCGGCGATCAGGAACGCCCGCACGGGCGCGGTTCTGCGAGACATGAAAATCCTCCCGAGAGCGCGTGCGGCATCGCCGCCGGCCTCGTCATTTGCCTAGTTTTCGGAGCGGACGCGGGGAGGCGCCCGGGGCGCGGACCCTCAAGCTGGGTCGCGGCCGGCGTCAACTCACCAGTGATAAGTTACGCGCGTTTGCCTGCGCCTTTTTTCAGAGTGTGGCGAAAAGACCGCATTTTCGAAACCTAGGAGCAAAATCGAACAACGGTCACCGATCCCTTGTACGGTAAGGGCTGACGTAACGCCGAAATCCCACAGAATGCGTACCGAGCTCTCAAAGCGCACGATCGTGCGCTGGGTGTCGGCTACTTTGGAGTCGCAGGAACAGCAGCTTTGGCGGCCAAGCCCATGGGTTCGAACAGCGCCTGCGCCCGCTTGAGCCGGGCCGTCATGTCGGCCACGACGTCGGGATGCGCAGACGCCAGGTTGTAGGCCTCCGACGGGTCGGCCGAGATGTCGAACAGCAGGTCCCCTCGCGAGCCCAGCGGCACGTTGAACCCGCGGTAGTAGGCACGGGCCACATACTTCCAGCGCTGGGTGCGGATCGCGGCGACCTGTTCGTTGTTGAACAGCACCAGATGCTCGTGCGGCGAGGGCGCGCGGCGGCGCGTGAGCACCGCGGTGAGGTCGCGGCCATCCAGTTCGACCCCTGTCGGGAGCGGTTTGCCCGCAGCGGCCAGCAGCGTCGGCAACAGATCGATGTTCATACCGATGGCGTCGCTGGCCAGGCCGGCGGGGATGACTCCCGGCCAGCGCGCGAGGAGCGGTACGCGATAGCCCCCGTCCCATCCCTGGCCGCCCTTGCGGTCTCGTAAGGGGCCCGCGGAGCCCTCGAACCAGGGGCCGTTGTCGGACGTGAAGACCACCAGCGTATCGCGATCGAGGCCCAGCTTCCGCAGATGGGCGAACAGGCGGCCGACGCCCGCGTCAACCTCCTCGACCACGTCGCCGTAGGCCGCGGCGGGAGAACGGCCCGCATGGTCGGGGTGTGGGTCCAGGGGAATATGCGGCGCCGTCAGGGCAAGCATCAGGAAGAGCGGCCGCGCCTTCTGCTCGTCGACGAAGGCCATGCCCCGGTCGAAGAACCGCTGCGTCAGCCGCGCCGGGTCGACGTCCTCCCGGGTGAGCTCGACGCCCGGCCCGGCGGTGAACAGCCCCAGAGGCTTCATGTCGTGGCTGTACGGCAGGCCGAAGAAGAGATCGAAGCCGTGCTTCGTAGGCGGCCAGTGGGGCTCGACATGCCCCAGGTGCCACTTGCCGATTAGGGCGGTGGCGTACTCCGGGCGCAACGCCTCGGCGATCGTGACCTCGCCCGCCGGGAGGCCTCGGCTGTCGTTGGGCTGGATCACCTCGTGCGCCAGGCCCGTGCGGATCGGATAGCGGCCGGTCAGCAGCCCGGCGCGCGACGGCGTGCAGATGTTGGCGCAGGCGTAGAAGTCGGTGAGCCGCGCACCCTCCCGGGCCATTCGGTCGAGGTGCGGCGTGCGGATCAGTCGCCCGTCGTACGAGCCCAGGTCGCCATAGCCCAGATCGTCGGCCAGAACGACGACGATGTTCGGCGCCCGGCGCGGGGGGCTGAACCCGGCAAGGCCTCCGGCCGCAAGCGCCGCCGCGCCCGCCAGGAGTTGACGGCGATGGGGTCGGGATGGCCCGGGCATGATCTTCTCCGCTTGTCGAAGCGCGCATCGGAACAGGCCTAACGGCCGCCGACGCTGGCAGGAATGAACTGCGCCTGGCCGCGGCGTCGAGGGGCGTTGCGTCCGGCGGCGGCGGTCGTCGCGCACGAAAAAGGGCCGGCGGATTGCTCCGCCGGCCCTAGAAGCTTCCCTGGGAAGGGATGCGCCGGTGCTACCAGCGCTTGGTGACCGAGACGCCGTAGGTGCGCGGCTCGGTGTAGAAGACGTTCCGGAACAGACCGGAGCTGTCGTCCGTCAGGTAGAAGTCGGTGATCGCCTTCTCGTTGGTGGCGTTCTTCATGAAGGCGGCCACTTCCACACCCATGTCGTCGTTCACGACCGTGAAGGTCAGATTGACGTTGTCCCAGGCCTTGATGCGGTCCGGCTGGGTGTTCCAGATTCGGGCATAGGTCTGGGTCTGGTGATAGTAGTCGCCGCGCAGCGTCGCTTCCCAGTCGCCGACCATCCAGCTGTACTGGGCGCCCAGCGAGATGGTCCAATGCGGCGCATTGGGCAGTTGCTTGCCGTCCAGGTCGACCGGAACGCCGTCGCTGACCAGACCGCCGAAGGCGTTGGTGCCGGTGGCGATCGCGCCGGTGCCCAGGATGTTGGTCCCGGCGCCGACCTGCTGACCGGCCGCGTTCGGCACGGTGGTGCAGACCCCGAGCAGCGCGAACGGGTTGCCCGCCGCGTTCGAGATGGCGAGGGCCTGGGCCGCGGACGCGGTGGACACGACGCAGTTGGACGCGGCGCTCGACTTCACCAGCGTCAGCAGCGGGTTGCCGCCGGTGCGGTTGAAGGTGTCGATCGACACGGCGTCCTGGATCTCGGTGTCGAGATAGCCGATGGCGGCGTTCAGGCGCAGGCCTTCGACCGGCTGCCAGATCGACTCGAACTCGAGGCCCATGACCTTGGCGTCGATGTTCTCGTTGGTCGAAGCCCGGTTCACGATCTTCGAGATCTGGTAGCCCTTGTAATCATAGTAGAACCCGGTGAGGTTCAGCTGCATCGTGCCGTTGAGCAGCGTGTTCTTCATCCCGATTTCGTACGAGTTGATGAACTCGGGATCGAAGGTCGGCGGCCCGCAGATCACGCCCGCGCCGCCGCTGCACGGCGAGTTCAGGCCGCCCGACTTATAGCCGCGCGAGTAGAAGGCATAGATCAGGGTCTCGTCGGTGAAGCCCAGGTCGGGCTTCCAGTCGAAGCCGAAGCGGCCGGTCGGCTCCTTGAACTTGACGTTCAGGATCGCCGGCGTGCCCGGCAGCGGGCCGCTGATGCCCGAGCCCGGCGTGCCGAGGTTCACTGCGTGGTTCTCGACGTCCTTCTCATCGACCGTGTAGCGCAGGCCCAGGGTCCATTTGAAGTTGTCGGTCATCTGATAATAGAACTCGCCGAACGCCGCATAGGACGTCAGGTCGTAAGGACCGTACGAGTCATAGTAGTTGTGGCCCGAGCGGTCCGGATCCTTGTTGGGATCGATCGCAACGCAGTTGGCGCCGGTCGTGCAGTTGGGATTGCCCGTGTTGAACAGGTTATTGAGCTGGTAGAAGCCCGTGCCTGTGTTGAACATCACGTAGTAATCGCCGGTCGCCTGATAGCGCGAGAAGATGGCGCCGACGTTGTAGTTGAACGGCCCGTCGAAATCCGACTGGAAGCGGATCTCATGGCTCCACTGTTCGGTGTAGCCCGAGGAGATGTCGCTCGTCGTAAAGCGGTTGGCCCGGCCGTTCTGCGGATCGTTGATCACCCCGCCGGGGAAGAGGCCCGCGTAGATGCCGGCAAAACCTGGAACCGCAGCGAAGGCGTTCACCGGGTTCGGCGTGGTGTTGAAGTTCACGCTGGGCGTGTAGCGGTTGTAGTCCTGGCGGGTCGTCAGCTTGTAGATGGTGTAGGCCGTCAGCCAGTTGAGTGTGACGTTCTCGGTCACGTCGAACTGGGCGTTGAACTCATAGATGTCGGTCTTCGACTTGTAGATCGGGTCGAAGTTGGACTCGATATCGCGGATGTTCGGCGTCTGGACCTTGCCGGCGTAGGCGTCGCCGGTCTGGAAGCCGCCGAGGGCCCCGAACAGGCCGCCCAGGGTGGCCTGGCTGTTCACGGTGCCCAGCACGCCCGGGGTGTAGAGACCGGTCGCCTGGCAGCCCTGGCTGAACAGGCCGCGCTGGACCTGGCCGATCAGGCCGCCGGCTGCGGTCGAGAAGCCGACGCCGCCGACCGAGTTCGGGCCGGTGTCCTTGGTGCAGAACTGCTTGCCGATCCGCGAGCGGTTGTCGTCTTCCTCGAAGTGATCCCACATCGCCCAGGCGCGGAACTTGTCGGTGGGTTCGAACTTCAGGGTTGCGCGGGCGCCGTACAGGTCGCGGTCGTCGGCGTCGTTGCCGGTGACCAGGTTCTCACCGAAGCCGTCGCGCTTCAGGTACGAACCGGCCACACGCAGGGCGAACTGCTCGCCGAGGGGGATGTTGACCATCCCGCGCGCCTTCATGGTGTTGTAGTTGCCGTACTCGGCGCGGATGTTGCCCTCGAACTGGTCGGTGGGCTTGGCGGTGATCAGGTTGACCACGCCGCCGGTGGCGTTCCGGCCGTACAGGGTGCCCTGCGGACCGCGCAGCACTTCGACGCGCTCGACGTCGTAGAATTCGGTCTCGAACAGGTTGTTGGCGATCAGCGGGGCGTTGTTCAGGTGGATGCCGGTGCCGGCGTCGCCCGAGCCCGCCACCAGCTTCGAGCCGATGCCGCGGATCTGGAAGTTGTAGCCGGTGAAGTTCCCCTTGGAGAAGTTCACGTTCGGCACGGCCAGCACCAGGTTGGGGCCACCGTCGATCTTGGACTTTTCGAGCGCGTTCTGGTCGAAGGCCGACACGGCGATCGGCACATCCTGAAGGGCTTCTTCCTTCTTCTGCGCCGTGACGACCAACTCTTCGATGACGTTGGTGGGCGCCGTCTGCGCCATGGCGGGCGCTGCGAACGCCATAAGAGCCGCGGCGGAAACGCCCACGGCAAGCATGCTCCGAAGAGTTCGGGTATCCGACATTCTGTTCCTCCCAGGGCGTCCGGGCTCTTTTGTGGCCCTTGGTCGCCGTCACGCCGCTAAAGCGCTCGCTGCGAGGAGGCGGCGCGGCCCCCCATCAGCGTGACGGAAGCTCGACCTCTCACGCTCGCATGTCAACGCAATCCGAAGCGGCGTAAGGGATTGCTGCCTCTACTGTGGCGCCCGCGACAACGAAGTTACCCCAGCGTCGCCCTGCAAAACTTCCCTCGCGCGCGGCCCTGGCCCATATGGGGCCGATGACCGATCAGGCCCTTGTCCTCTTCTCCGGCGGCCAGGATTCCACCGCGTGCCTCGCCTGGGCGCTCGAGCGCTACGAGCGCGTCGAGACCGTGGGCTTCGACTATGGCCAGCGCCACAGCGTGGAGCTGCAGGCCCGTCAGGCCGTCCGCGCCAGGATCGCGCGCGAGTTTCCCCCGTGGGCCGCCAGGCTGGGCGAGGACCATATGCTGGACATCCGCAGCTTCGGCGCCCTGGGCGAGACCGCGATGACCACCGAGCGGGCCATCGAGGTCACCGAGAAGGGACTGCCGTCGACCTACGTCCCGGGCCGCAATCTCGTGTTCTTGACCTACGCCGCCGCTTTCGCCGACCGCCGAGGGCTGAACGTGCTGGTGGGCGGCATGTGCGAGACCGACTTCTCGGGCTATCCCGACTGCCGCCGCGAAACCCTCGACGCGATGGAAAGGGCGCTGAACCTGGGCATGCAGCAGGCCTTTCGAATCGAGACGCCGCTGATGTGGCTGACGAAGGCTGAGACCTGGGCGCTGGCCAACGGGCTGGGCGGCGCGCCCCTGGTGGAGATCACCGTCGAGGAGAGCCACACCTGCTACCTGGGCGAACGCGGGACGCTGCACGCCTGGGGCCATGGCTGCGGGACCTGTCCGGCCTGCGAATTGCGCAGGACGGGCTTCGAGGCCTGGGAGGCGGGCGGACGCCCCGCGCTGCGCGCGTGAGTTACGCGGTCAAGGAGATCTTCCTGACGCTGCAGGGCGAAGGCGGTCAGGCCGGGCGACCGGCGGTGTTCTGCCGTTTCGCCGGCTGCAACCTGTGGAGCGGGCTGGAGCGTGATCGTGCGAAGGCGGTCTGCACCTTCTGTGACACCGACTTTGTGGGCATGGACGGCCCCGGCGGCGGTCGCTTCGCCGACGCCGATGCTCTGGCCGCCGCGGTCGAGGCGGCGTGGACGGGCGGCGCGGCCGACCGGCTCACGGTGCTGACCGGCGGCGAGCCGCTGCTGCAGGTGGATCCGGCCTTGATCGAGGCCCTGCACGCCCGCGGCTTTTCGATCGCGCTCGAGACCAACGGCACCCTGCCGGTCCTGGCGGGCGTCGACTGGATCTGCGTCAGCCCCAAGGCCGACGCCGAAGTGGTGCAGACCCACGGCCAGGAGCTGAAGCTGGTCTTCCCTCAGGCCAAGGCGCGTCCGGAACGCTTCGAGCACCTCGACTTCGAACGTTTCCTGCTGCAGCCGATGGACGGGCCGGACCGCGACGCAAACACGCGCGCGGCCATCGCCTATTGCCTTGAACACCCTCGCTGGCGTTTAAGCGTCCAAACCCACAAATACCTCGGCATAGCCTGAGGCGCTTTCGCCCCGGCGGCCCAACTCTTTGCGATGACCCAACCCATTTTCGAGATCACCAAGGCTGCGACGTTCGATGCGGCCCACTTCTTCGCCGATGGGCCTGACCACAGGCCCTACACGAACCTTCACGGCCATTCGTTCAAGGTGGAAGCCACCGTTCGGGGCCAGACCCAGGAGCCCGTCGGCTGGGTCGCCGACCTCGCCGACCTGGAGAGCGCGCTGAAAGGCGTGGCGAGCGAGCTGGACCACGGCCTGCTGAACGAGAAGCCCGGTCTGGAACGCCCCACCCTGGAGCACCTCTGCCTCTATTTCGCCGAGCGGCTGCGGGTGAAGTTCCCCGGCCTGTCGCGGATCGTGGTCTCGCGTCCGACCATCAGCGAGAGCTGCGCGCTGAGCCTCTGACCCGCGCGCCGGCCGCTCAGCGGCCCGGCGTGAACGCGGCCCCGCCGGTCTGGGCGCGGTGGCGCAGGAAGGCGTCGGCCAGCACACAGGCGACCATAGCTTCCACGACCGGCACGGCGCGGATGCCCACGCAGGGGTCGTGGCGGCCCTTGGTGCGCAGCTCGATCTCCTCGCCCGCCTCGTTGATGCTGCGCCGGAGCGACAGGATCGACGACGTCGGCTTGAACGCCACGCGCGCGGTCAAGGCCTGGCCGGTGGAGATGCCGCCCAGCACGCCGCCGGCCTTGTTGGACAGGAACAGCGGGGCGCCGTCGTTGCCCATGCGCATCTCGTCGGCGTTCTCCTCGCCCGACAGCGCGGCCGAGGCGAAGCCGGCGCCGATCTCCACCCCCTTGGCGGCGTTGATCGACATCAGGGCGGCGGCCAGCTCGGCGTCCAGCTTCCCATAGAGCGGCGCGCCCCAACCGGCCGGGACGCCGGTGGCCTCGACCGCCACGACGGCGCCGGTGGACGAGCCTGCCTTGCGGACCTTTTCCAGATGCTCGGTCCAGACCGGGACGATGTCCGGATCCGGGGCCCAGAATTCGTTGTCGCCGGTGACGCCGAAGTCGATGCGCTCGGGGTCGACCGCGTATGGGCCGATCTGGACGACGGCGCCGCGGATGGTGACGCCCTCGATGATCCTGCGCGCGACGCCGCCGGCCGCGACGCGCGCCGCCGTCTCACGGGCCGACTGCCGGCCGCCGCCGCGATAGTCGCGCACGCCGTACTTGGCGAAGTAGGGATAGTCGGCGTGGCCCGGGCGGAACGCCTGGGCGATCTCGGAGTAGTCGCGGCTGCGCTGGTCGACGTTGTCGATGATCATCGAGATCGGCGTGCCGGTCGTGCGCTGGCCATCCGACCGCTCGTCCTGGAACACGCCCGACAGGATGCGCACCGCGTCCGGCTCCTGGCGCTGCGTGACGAACTTGCCCTGGCCCGGGCGGCGGCGGTCCAGCCACGGCTGGATGTCGGCCTCGGTAAGCGCGATGCCGGGCGGACACCCGTCGACCACGCAGCCGAGCGCGGGCCCGTGGCTCTCGCCCCAGGTGGTCACGCGGAAAAGATGGCCAAAGGTGTTGTGCGACATGGCGGAGGCTTACTAGCCGCTTCGGGCGGCTTCACCAAACGGGCCGGTCAGATGCGAACGTCGACCAGATTCGCCATGGGGCGGACGTAGGCGCGGGCCTGGTTTTGCGCTGCGAGCGAACGCAGGGCTTCTCCGACGATCATGGCGCTCTCGGCCCGGATGCGATCGATCGAGCTCGCCTTGAACAGGCTGACCGGATCGGCGTCCGACGGAGCCGCGCCCTCGCTGGTCTCGACCGACGCCGGCTTGCCCGACAGCGCCAGCAGCTCGGCCGTGCTGCGCCACGTGCGCGGCGTCACGGCGTCCGGCGCGTAGGCCAGTCCGCGAGCGATTGCACCAGTATGGGTCAAGCCTGAGCTCATGCGTCGGTTCGTCGCAATGACGGCGCCAGACACGAAAACGGCGGCGGTTCTGAGACCCGCCGCCGTTGAAAATGCTAAGGAAATGTCCGCCTAGGCAGGCTGCTTGGCCTGCTGTTGGTTGTTACCCGGAATGGGGCCGCGGTTCAGGTCGAAGAATTTCGGGGCCATCTTTGGCACGGCTTCGTCGAGGATCGACTGCACCGTCCAGCCCTCTTCCTTCGTCACGGTCTCAATGGGCCGGGGCTGGGAGTAGAGGATGATGTTCTCGCCCGACGAGCCGAAGATCTGGCCCGAGACGTGGGCGGCCGCGGGGGTCACCATGGCGACGGAGAAGCGAGCCGGCTGGTCGGCGCGGATCTTCTCGGCCATCACGGCGCGGCGCGCGGCGGCGGCCTCGTCCTTGATCGGCACCGACTGGGTCATGCGGGTCCAGGCCACCGGCGCCAGGCAGTTCGAGCGCACGTTGTTGCGCGCGCCTTCCATGGCGATGATCCGCGAGAGGCCGGCGATGCCCATCTTGGCCGCGCCATAGTTGGCCTGGCCGATGTTGCCGAACAGGCCCGACGTCGAGGTGAAGAACATGTAGGCGCCGTCGTTCTGTTCGCGGAACAGCTCGATGGTGGCGCGGGCGACGTTGAAGCTGCCGCGCATGTGCACGTTGATCACCGCGTCCCACTCAGCCTCGGTCATCTTGTGGAACATCACGTCGCGCAGGATGCCGGCCGGATTGATCACCGCGTGCAGGCCGCCGAATTCCTTCTTGGCCAGCTCGACCATGCCGTAGACGGCGTCGAGGTCGGTCACGCTGTCGGAGTTGGAGACCGCCTGGCCGCCCGCGGCGCGAATCTCGGCCGCGACCGCCTCGGCCGGACCCGCCGAGCCCTCGTCCTCGCCCTTCAGACCGCCGCCCAGGTCGTTGACGACCACCTTGGCGCCTTCCTGCGCCGCGATGAGCGCGCAATCGCGCCCGATGCCGTTGCCGCCGCCCGTGACGAGGACAACCTTGCCTTCCAATGCGCCCATGACCGCAATCTCCCTAATTTAATGGGAAGACGCTTATTCGAGGCGGTCGGCCCTTCGCAAGTCGGGAAACAGCTTGGCCCAGAGAGCGGTGACCATGACGGCGCCCACGCCGCCGAAGACGGCCGCGCCCACGGGCCCCAGCAGCCGGGCCACGACCCCGCTCTCGAACTCGCCCAACTCGTTCGAGGCGCCGATGAACACCGACGACACCGAGGCCACCCGCCCGCGCATGTGGTCGGGGGTGACCAGCTGGACCAGGGTCTGGCGCACAAAGACCGAGAGCATGTCGGCGCCGCCCAGGACCGCCAGGGCCGCCACCGACAGCCACAGCGACTTCGACAGGCCGAAGACGATGGTCGCCATCCCGAAGACGGCGACGCCGGCGAACATGTAGAGGCCGGCCTTGCGCCGGATCGGGTTGGCCGCCAGCCACAGGGCCACCAGGGTCGCGCCGATCGCCGGGCCGGCGCGCAGGATGCCGAAGCCCTCGGGCCCGACGTGCAGCACGTCGCGGGCGAAGACCGGGAGCAGGGCGGTCGCTCCGCCCAGCAGGACGGCGAACAGGTCCAGCGAGATGGCGCCGAACACGATCTTCTGGCGCCAGACGTAGGACAGCCCCTCCTTCATCAGCTGCCAGCGCGACCCGGGGTTGGTCTCGGGCTTGGCGTTGGCGCGGATCCCCATCACCAGCACCGCCGACAGGCCGTAGAGGGCGAAGGTGGTGAAGTAGGCCGTCTCGGCCGAGCGGGCGACCAGGAAGCCGGCCGCGGCGGGGCCGGCGATCGAGGCCGTCTGCCAGGCCAGGGAGTTCCAGGCGATGGCGCGGGGCAGCAGCTTGCGCGGCACCAGCATGGGCCCCAGCGCGGTGTTGGCGGGGGCGAAGAACGCGCGGCTGGCGCCGAACAGGGCGGCGATCACCAGCAGCAGGGCGGGCGAGGCGTAGCCGTTGACGGTGGCGATCGCGAGCGCCAGCACGCTGACGATCTCGCCCGACAGGCACAGCAGCAGCACCTTCTTGCGGTCGTAGCGGTCCGCGGCCTCACCGGCCGGCAGCGTGAGCAGGAAGACGGGCACGAACGCGGCCAGGCCGATCATGCCGACCAGGAACGCGCTCTCTTCAACCGACCGGGTCTGGCGGGCGATAGCGTACATCTGCCAGCCCATGGCGACGCTCTGGATCTGGCTGGCGAAGCTGCCGGTCCAGCGCGTGCCCCAGAACATCAGATAGTCGCGCTCCTTCAGCAGGGCGCGGGCGGATGGGACGGCGTCGTCGTCAGGGGGCGTGTCGGACATGCGAGGGTCGCAACTTGGCCGTCGCCGCGCGTCGGGGCAATGGCCACGAGCGCACAACGGGCGGGGAAGTTGTCGTTCAGTATTATAAGGTCACCACTATCTCGTCGCGAACTTGAGTAAGCTTCATGCGTGTAATGATTTGAGTCCGTCATATATTCGTCTGCGACATGTTGTCCATTTGGCTCGATTTTTGATGGTTAATGCCAAATTCACGACGATCGGTCGTGGGTGGTTAATGCGTACCGATGTTCTTCCTCCGGGCGAAATTCGACACACAACGTCGTCGAGACCCTGGAGAACCCAACGATGAAGTTCGCTTGCCTGGCCGCCGTGGCCGTGACCGCTCTGGCCCTGCCGGCCGCCGCCGCCGACCTGCGCGTGTCGCAGGAACCGACCCCGGTCGTCCGCATCAGCCTGATCGGCAAGACCGACGCCCAAGTGGCCAGCGAGATCCAATCGGCCGCGGCCACCGTCTGCAGCGCCGTGACGGGTCCCTGCGTGCAATCGGCCATCCGCAACGCCAACCGTCAGTACGCCGCGATCAAGCGCACCCGTGACGGCGTCGCCGCCACGAAAGTGGAAGTCATCCGCGATGAACGCGCCAGCGTCCGCGTGAAGGTCGCCGGCCGTTCGTTCGACCAGATCAACGCCGACATCGACGCCGCGGCCAAGTCGGTCTGCAAGGTCGTCGGCGGCCCGAACTTCCGCGGCTGCGTCGACAAGGCCGCGCGCGAAGCCAAGAGCCAGCTGCGCGACATGCAGGTGGCCTCAGCCGGCGAGTTCGCGTCGCGCTGAATTCGGTCCGCAGCGTTGTAGAGCGGCCCGCCGGCGACGGCGGGCCGCTTTGCGTCGAGCGCGCGAGATCGCCGCATGGCCAAACCGAGCGTTGACCCCAGGGTCCGTTGGCCCTATCTGCGCGCTTCCTTGTCCACGGCCCGGAGGGCCCGAGAGATGCGACGACGTCCGCTGGCTTAAGCAGCCACCCGAACCCCAGCGGCCTGGGCTTTCCGCCCCGCCGCAGTCGCCCACTCATCTCTCGAGACCGCCCATGTCCCTGCAACCGTGCCGGCCCCCGCCGGAGCTTGTCCTCGTCAACGAAACGGCCGCCCACGGCCCCGCCATCGAAGCGCTGCTGGACCGCGCCTTCGGGCCGGGGCGCTTCGCCAAGGTGTCCGAGCGCGTCCGCGAGTTCGCCGACTTCGCCCAGGACCTGTCGTTCTGCGCCGTCGAGGGCGACACCGTCGTGGGCGTGGTGCGCATGTGGCGTGTGGCCGCCGGCGACCAGCCGATCGTCTTCCTGGGCCCCCTGGCGGTCGAAGCGACCGAGCGCCGCGCCGGCCTGGGCGCCATGCTGGTCGAGCGGGCCTGCGAGGCCTCGCGTGACGCGGATGAGGCCGCCGTCGTCCTGGTCGGCGACCTGCCGTACTTCCAGCGCGTGGGCTTCGCCGTAGCGCCGGGCGTGAGCCTGCCCGGCCCGGTGGACGCCCGCCGCGTCCTGTTCCGTGCGTTCCGGGACGTGGCCCTGCAGGGCATGATCCAGCCCCGCTGACGGCGTCAGCGCCCCCTCCACCACTCCGTGGTCCCCCTCCCCCATTGGCATGGGGGAGGAACTGAAGCGCATCGATCGGCCCTAGTTCCTCACCCGCTTGCGGGGGAGGGGGACCGCGAAGCGGTGGAGGGGGCGTTGGCATTGCCGTGACGGCGGCTTGAGGCGACTCCTCCCACCCCCTACCTTGCCGGGGTGACCACCGTTCAGAAGCCCGGCCTCGACGCCATCGCCCAGGCGGCGCAGTCCCACGAAAAGGGGCAAGCCCCCGGCCGCGGCCTGCCGCCGGTGCACCTGTGGAATCCGGCGCACTCGGGCGAGATCGACATCGTCATCAAGAGCGACGGCCGCTGGCTGCACGAGGGCGCCACGATCTCCCGCGAGGCGATGGTGCGGCTGTTCTCGACCATCCTGCGCAAGGACCCTGACGGCATCTATCTCGTCACGCCGGTCGAGAAGCTGAAGATCACCGTCGAGGACGCGCCGTTCGTCGCCGTGAGGGTGGATCGCGAGGGCGGCGACCTGAAATTCCTCACCAACGTCGGCGACGAGGTCACCGCCGGCCCTGACCACGCCATCCGCGTCGAGGTCGGTGACGACGGCGAGCCCCGGCCTTATCTGCACGTCCGCCGCGGCCTCGAGGCGTTGATCTCGCGGCCGGTCTTCTACGAACTGGTCGACCTGGCCGAGCCACGCGACACCCCGGGCGGCGAGACCCTGGGCGTCAGCTCGAACGGCGCCTGGTTCGCCGTGGGCCCGCCGGGCGCGCACCTGCTGTGAACGTCACGGCCCCCGCCCACGAACTGCGCGACTGGATCGCCGATCACCTCGATCCGCTGCACGATCACGCGGTCGAGGGTGGGCTGCGGCGCTCGGACTTCGACCTTTCGCCCGGCGGCTGGGCCGACGCCTCGGCCGGTCCGCCGAAGCCCGCCGCGGTGCTGATCGGGCTGGTGGAACGCGACCACGGCCTGAACGTGCTGCTCACCCGTCGCTCCGACACCATGCGCAGCCACACCGGCCAGGTCGCCCTGCCGGGCGGGCGCCAGGACGAGGGCGAGCAGCCCTGGGAGACGGCGCTGCGCGAGGCGCACGAGGAGGTCGGGCTCGAGCCGCATTTCGTCAGCCTGATCGGCCTGTCGACCCCGTACCACACGGGGAGCGGCTACCTGATCACGCCGGTGGTGGGCTTCGTGCGGCCGGGCTTCTCGCTGACTCCGAACCCGGATGAGGTCGCTGACATCTTCGAGACGCCGTTCGGCTATCTCATGGACCCGGCCAACTACCAGGAACACGAGCGGACGATGCCCACGGGCGAGACCCGGCGCTTCTATGCGACCACCCACGAGACCCAGTACATCTGGGGCGCCACCGCGGGCATCCTGCGCGCACTCCACGAGCGGCTGTACGGCGCGACCCTTGCCTAGCGCGCGCCTTCGCGTCACTTCCGCGCCATGACCGACACCCCCTCCAAGAACGAAGGCCTGGGCCAGCGCCACTGGATGACCAACCCCGCGACGGTCGCGGTGCTGGACGCGCTCGAGGCCGAAGGCGGCGCCGACTGCGCGCGGTTCGTGGGCGGCAGCGTCCGCAACGCCCTGGTCGGCCGCGCGGTCGACGACATCGACATCGCCACCACGCTGACGCCCGACCGTGTGACGAAGGCCCTGAAGGCCACCGGCATCGCCGCGATCCCTACGGGCATTGAGCACGGCACGATCACCGCCGTGTCGAACCACTTGCCGCACGAGATCACCACGCTGCGCCGCGACGTCTCCACTGACGGCCGCCGCGCCACGGTGGCCTTCACGACCGACTGGGCCGAGGACGCCCGGCGCCGCGACTTCACGCTGAATTCGCTCTACGCGCGCCGCGACGGCTCGATCTTCGACCCCACCGGCCACGGCGTGGCCGACGCCAAGGCGGGCCGCATCGTCTTCGTGGGCGAGCCCGAGCAGCGGCTGGTCGAGGACCATCTGCGCAACCTGCGCTTCTTTCGGTTCTACGCCTGGTTCGGGAAGGGCGCGCCCGACGCGGCCGCCGTCGCCGCCTGCGCGCGCCTGAAGGACAGCATCGACAACCTGGCGGCGGAGCGCATCTCCAAGGAAATCCTGAAGCTGCTGGCGGCCGACGACCCTCGCGCCGCCGTGCGCCTGATGGCCGAGACGGGCGTGCTGGAGGTGGTCCTGAAAGCCAAGGCCAACCTGGCCCGCTTCGAAGCCTTCGTGGAGGTCGAGACCGAGCAGCTCTTCGACTGCGATCCCGTCCTGCGCCTGGCCGCCCTCTTGCCCGACGACCAGGTGGCCGCGATGGCGTTGGCGACGCGGCTGCGCCTGTCGAACCCCGACCGCGACCGCATCGTGGCCGCGCTGGCCCCGACGCCTGTGCTGAAGAGCTGGATGAGCCCGCGCGAGATCCGCCGCGAGGTCTACCGCGCCGACACGGCCACGTTCCGCGACCGCGCCAAGCTGGCCTGGGCCGCCTCGCCGCGCACGGCCACGACGATGCAGTGGCGCGGCATGATCGCCCTGGCCGAAGGCTGGACCCGCCCCGAGCTGCCGCTCAGCGGCCAGGAGGTCATGAATGCCGGGGTGCCGAAGGGCCCGCTGGTCGGCCAGGTGATGCGCGAGGTCGAGGACTGGTGGATCGACAACGACTTCATCGACGACAAGCTGTCGGTCATTGAGAAGCTGAAGGCCGTGGCCCAGGGCATGGTCTATTGAAGATCGGCATCCTCAAGACCGGCCGGCCGCCGAACCCGGCGATCCCGACGTTCGGGACCTATCCCGACATGTTCATGGAGCTGCTGGGCCGCGACGCCTACGACTGGGCCACCTATGCGGCGGAAGAGGGCGAGTATCCGGCGGCGCCCGAGGACTGCGACGCCTACATCGTCACCGGCTCGGCGGCGGGGGTCTATGACGATGACCCCTGGATCGCCCAGCTGATGGACTTCCTGCGCGCCGCGAAGGGCCGCGCGAAGCTGGTCGGCGTCTGCTTCGGCCACCAGGCCATGGCCCAGGCGTTCGGCGGCCAGGTGATCAAGTCGCCCAAGGGCTGGGGCATCGGCGAACACGCCTACGAGGTCGTCAGCCGCGAGCCCTGGATGGACGCCTCCGATCCCATCCGCCTGCCCGCCTCCCACCAGGACCAGGTGGTGACCCTGCCGCCGGGCGCCGAGGTGATCGCGCGGTCCGAGTTCACCCCCTTCGCCGCCCTGGCCTGGCGCGACCAGCCCGCCATCTCGATGCAGCCGCACCCCGAGTTCCTGCCGGCCTACGCCACCGCCCTCATCGAGGCCCGCCGCGGCAAGGTCTACGCCGACGACCAGGCCGATCGCGCCATCGCCAGCTACGGCCGGCCGGATGACCGGGCGCGCGTCGGCGGCTGGATCCGGGCGTTCTTGGCGGGGTAGGGGCGCTGCGCGGGACTCAGCCGATCGCCATCCACACCACGCTCTTCGGCGGCACGCCCTCCAGCCGGCGAAACCCGTACGCTTCGTAGAACCGCTGTGCGCGCACGTTCTGCGCTTGGCAGCCCAGGTGCGCGCGGCCGCCGACGGCGCCGAGGAAGGCGTCCATGAGCCGCCGTCCCATGCCCTGGCCCTGCAGCCGGGGCAGCAGGTCGATGTGCAGGTGCGCCGAGGCGGCGTCGACCGCTGCCTGCGGAGTCTGCGGCGGGTGATGGATGTGATGGGCGTCCCACTGTTCGCGGTTGCGCGTCCTCGCGGGCACGTCGACGGGGTCTGAATACCGCTCCCGCAGCGCCGGCCACCACTCCGCCTCCAGCCGCGCCTCAAACGCCCGCGTGTCGGGCGCGCCCAGGATGTAGCCCGCAACGCCCGCATCATCCTCGGCCACGAAGGCGTACTGAGGCAGCAACACCCCGTACGGCGCCGCGAAGATCTCCCCGATGATCCTGTGGTCCGCGTAGAGGTGCGTGCCGTCGGCGCCGTTGTCGCCGGTCTTCAGGCAGATGTCGTAGAGCGCCGGCAGGTCCGCCGACCGATAGGGTCGGACCCGCGCCATCAGGCGTCCCGTTGCAGGTCGCGCAGGGCGGCGAAGGTGATCAGCCGGGCGCCCGCCGCGTCGATCAGGTCGCTGAAGGCCGGGCTCAGCATCTCGGCGTAGTCGCCGGTGCGGATGTCGGTGTGCGTCGGGTCGTAGGCGCGCAGCTCCGGGCCGTCCTCCACCGGATGCAGGAAGAGCTCGGTTACGCCCGGCCGCAGGTTCGCCAGTCGCTCGGCCACCGACCCGCGGGGGCGGCCCCACACGTCGATCATGTGGTCGGGATAGAGGATGCCCTCGGCCCGCGCCGCGCCGCGCGCGGCGAAGCCCAGGCGTTCCTCTGCGCGTGCCCCGAACATACGGACCGGCAGGCGATACTCGGCGGCGAGGTCGAGGAAGATCTCGAAGTATCGCCGCTCCAGCTGCATCACGCCCATGTGCGTGTCCAGGTGGGTGACGTCAACGCCCCAGGCGAAGGCCTGCTCGATCTGGGCGCGGCACTCGGCGCGGACGTCGGCAAGGTCGGCGCGATCCCACACAGCCTCGGCGGTTGTGGGGAGATAACCCTCTGCATCGTGCAGCGAGGACGCGCCCGTGAGGCTGCGCCAGCGGTAGGCAGGGTACTCGGCGGTCAAGGTCAGATGCACGCCGATGCCGCCGTCCTGGGCGCGCCGAACGCCATCCAGCGCCCAGGGGCACGGAACCATCAGCGTGGAGCTGGAGGCCGCCCCGCGGCGCATCACCTCGCCGATGGCGCGATTGGCTGACGCCGACGAGCCCAGGTCGTCGCAGTTGACAATCAGCAGCTTGGCGTCGGACGAGAAGCCCAGGCGTTCGGCAAGTGTCGGCAAGCTCTATCCTCTTTCCCCGCTCGTGAGGGAGGAGAGAACGACAAGCCCGGACCTACGTCCAGGCCACCATCGGCGGCATCGACGACAGGATGGTCTCGATGTTCCCGCCGGCCTTCAGGCCGAACATCGTGCCGCGGTCGTAGAGCAGGTTGAACTCGACGTAGCGGCCGCGGCGGATCAACTGCTCCTGCCGTTCGGCCTCGCCCCAGGGCTGGCTCATCCGCTTGCGCACGATCTTTGGATAGACGTCGAGGAACGCTTCGCCGACGGCGCGGGTGAACGCGAAGTCCTTCTCGAAGTCTCCGCTGTTGTGGCGGTCGTAGAAGATGCCGCCGATGCCACGCATCTCCTTGCGATGGGGCAGGTAGAAGTACTCCTCGCACCACGCCTTGTACTTGCCGTACCACTCGGGATCGAAGGGATCGCAGGCGCCGCGCATCGCGGCATGGAACAGCTGCGTGTCCTCGGCCTCCTGGGTCCGCTGAACGTCCAGCATGGGCGTCAGGTCGGCGCCGCCGCCGAACCAGCTTTCGGCCGTCGACAGGAAGCGGGTGTTCATGTGCACGGTCGGCACGCATGGGCTGCGCGGGTGGACGATCAGGCTGATGCTGGACGAAACGTAGGTCGGATCCTTGTCGGCGCCCGGCATCTGGGCCGCCATCTCGGGCGAGAAGCGCGCCGTGGCGGCCGAAGTATGCACCGCCGCCTTCTCGAACAGCCGGCCCTTGAAGAAGCCGCCGATGCCGCCGCCGACGCCGGTGTCGCGGGTCCAGGGCCGCATGTCGAAGCGGCCGGCCGGTTCCGGGAACAGCTCGGCCGGCGCTTCGGCGTCCAGCTGCTCCAGCTCGGCGCAGATTCGCGCCTGCAGGTCCTCGAACCACGTCTTGGCGCGGTCGCGGCGTTCCAGAATCTCAGGCGGCAGGGTCGTCGTCATGCGGGCGAGTCTGTTCGTTGCAGGCGCGGGAAGGCCTTGATCTGCCGCAAGGCCTCGCCCAACGCCAGTGTCGCGGCGGTCACGACGTTCAGCGATCGGGCCCCGGGCGCCAGGGGAATCACCACGCGCGCGTCTGCGGCATCATGGACCTCTTCGGGGACGCCGGCGCTCTCGCGGCCGAACAGCAGGATGTCGTTCTCGGCGAACGCGACGTCGTGCAGCGGCGTGGCGCCCCGCGTCGTGAACAGCACCAGCCGGCCGGAAGGCGCGGATTCAGAACGAAAATCCCGCCAGCCTGCGTGTCGCGTCACCTGCGCAAAGGCCGCGTAGTCCATCGCCGCGCGGCGGATTGCCGCGTCGCTCAAGGGGAAGCCGCAGGGCTCGATCACGTCCAGCGGAACGCCCAGGCAGGCGGTCAGCCGTATCGCGGCGCCCAGGTTTTGCGGAATGTCCGGTTGAAAAAGGGCCAAACGCATTCTAAGGCCTCTCGCCATCGGGAGTAGCCGGGGGGCAGGGGTACGAATCACGGGCGGGCGGACATGCAGTTCGCATTATTGCCCGTGTAACGCGCCTGGCCCTCGTCCGCGCCCGGAAACGGTCCTGCGTCAGCGCTGACGCGGGCCGCAAGCATTTGGGCCTCAAGGGGAAACCCGGGCAGGCCCCTTTCGAAGGGTAGCTTCAAGGTGGCCGACACCGTCGCGGGCGCAAATCCCGACACGCATGGCTCGGGGGACGACCCCAGCCGTCGCGACTTCATTCATATCGCCGCTGGCGCGGCCGCGGTTGGCGCCGTGGTCGGCGTCGCCTGGCCGTTGATCGATCAGATGAACCCCGCCGGCGACACGCTGGCGCTGTCTTCGATCGAGTTCGACCTGGGCAAGGTGGCTCCGGGGCAGCAGGTCGTCGTGAAATGGCGGGGCAAGCCGCTGTTCGTCCGTAACCGCAGCCCGGAACAGATCGCTGCGGCCGTGAAGGACGACAACGCGAGCGACCTGCGCGATCCGCAGACCGACGAAGAGCGGCACAAGCCCGGCAAGGCCGAGTGGCTGGTGCTGGTCGGCACCTGCACGCACCTGGGCTGCGTGCCCACGGTCGGCGGCGGCGACTACGGCGGCTGGTTCTGCCCGTGCCACGGGTCGCACTACGACCTGTCGGGTCGTATTCGGAAGGGCCCGGCGCCGAGGAACCTCGAAGTGCCGGAATACGCCTTCCTCACTGACACCTCGATCAAGGTGGGCTGAACCCGATGAGCGGACATTCAACCTACGAGCCGAAGACCGGCATCGAGCGTTGGCTCGATACGCGCCTGCCCATCGTGCGGTTCATGAAGGACACGGCGCTCGACTTCCCGACGCCGAAGAACCTGAACTACTGGTACACGTTCGGCGGCATCCTGGCGCTCATGCTGGGCATCCAGCTGGCCACCGGCATCGTGCTGGCCATGCACTACGTGCCGCACGTCGACCACGCCTTCGCCTCGGTCGAGCGCATCATGCGTGACGTCAACTACGGTTGGCTGATCCGCTACATGCACGCCAACGGCGCCTCGATGTTCTTCCTGGCGGTCTACATCCACATGATCCGCAACCTCTACTACGGCTCCTACAAGGCGCCGCGCGAGGTGCTGTGGATCCTGGGCTGCGTGATCTACCTGCTCATGATGGCCACCGCCTTCATTGGCTACGTGCTGCCATGGGGCCAGATGAGCTTCCACGGCGCCGTCGTGATCACCAACCTGATCGGCGCGCTGCCGATCGTGGGCGAGCCGATCACCACCCTGCTCTGGGGCGGCCCGGCGGTGGACAACCCGACCCTCAACCGCTTCTTCTCGCTGCACTATCTGCTGCCCTTCGTGATCGCAGGCGTCGTGATCCTGCACATCTGGGCGCTGCACGTGCCGGGGAACAACAACCCGACCGGCGTGAACGTGAAGTCGAAGGCCGACACCGTTCCGTTCCACCCGTACTACACGGTGAAGGACGGCTTCGCGATCGCGGTCTTCCTGCTGCTGTACGCCAGCTTCGTGTTCTACAACCCGAACGTCCTGGGCCACGCCGACAACTACATCCCGGCCAACCCGCTGGTGACTCCGGCCCACATCGTGCCCGAATGGTACTTCCTGCCGTTCTACGCGATCCTGCGGGCGGTCCCCGACAAGCTGGGCGGCGTGCTGCTCATGTTCGGCGCCATCGGCACCCTGTTCGTGGTGCCCTGGCTCGACACGTCGAAGGTGCGCTCGATGCGCTACCGCCCGACGGCGCGGCTGT
Organism: Phenylobacterium sp.; assembly: GCF_965284355.1. Lineage (NCBI taxonomy): Bacteria > Pseudomonadati > Pseudomonadota > Alphaproteobacteria > Caulobacterales > Caulobacteraceae > Phenylobacterium > Phenylobacterium sp. Next base: position 3,713,111 of record NZ_OZ260078.1, read on the forward strand.
ACTTCTTCATCTTCATCTTCATGTCGCTCGTGCTGGGCTACTGCGGCGGCCAGCTGCCGGACAACCCCGTGTTCGGCTCGCCCAGCGGCTTCAAGCTGCTCGACGCCGACATCAACAGCATGGTGTGGCTCAGCCGCGTCGCGACCATCTACTTCTTCGCCTACTTCTGGCTGATCCTGCCCGTCCTCGGCCTGACGGAAACCCCGCTGCCGGTGCCGGAATCGATCTCGGAACCTGTCCTGTCGCATCCCGCCACGACGCCCGCGGGCGCCGCGGCGTCGCCTGAAAAGAGGGGCTAAGCCTAAGATGCTGCGCAAAGGTATCGCGCTCGCGGCGCTGGGCCTCGCCCTCATCGGTGGGCCCGCTCTCGCCGCCGGCGGTCACGCGGAAATCCGTCACGTCGACTGGACGTTCGACGGCCCGTTCGGGAAGTTCAACCCGGCCCAGGTCCAACGCGGCTACAAGGTCTATCGGGAGGTCTGCGCGGCCTGCCACTCGATGAACCTGATGTACTTCCGCAACCTGGGTCAGGCCGGCGGTCCGTTCTACGACCCCGAGTACAAGAACCCGAACGACAACCCGTACGTGAAGGCGTTGGCCAAGGACATCCAGGTCAACGACATCGACTCCGAGACGGGTGACGTGGTCCAGCGTCCGGCCATTCCGGCCGACAAGTTCCCGTCGCCGTTCCCGAACGACGCCGCCGCGGCGGCCTCGAACGGGGGCGCGATCCCGCCCGACCTGTCGGTGATCGTGAAGGCTCGCACGGGCGGCGCCGACTACATCTACTCGCTGCTGACGGGCTACCGCACGCCGCCGGCCGGCCTGAAGGTGGCTCCGGGCCAGAACTACAACGTCGCCTTCCCGGGCGACCTGACGCCCTTCTGGAGCGGCGACCACAAGAAGGTGCCGCCCGGCGGCTTCCTGGCGATGCCGCCGCAGCTGACGCCCGACAAGGTGACGTTCGACGACGGCACCAAGTCGACCGTCGACCAGCAGGCGCAGGACGTCGTGGCCTTCCTGGCCTGGGCCTCCGAGCCCAAGCAGATGGAGCGCAAGTCATTCGGCCTGGGTGCGATGATCTACCTGCTGATCTTCACGGTCCTGCTGTACTTCAGCTACCGCCGCGTCTGGCGCAACGTCGCCCACTAAGGCGCACGCCAGATCCGAGTTCGAGCGGCCCCGGAGAAATCCGGGGCCCTTTTCGTTGGGCGGATAGGGCGGTCGCTAGGGTAGCGGCTGGGCGATCAGCTTCCCGGCGGGAAAATCGAAGCGCAGGCGGAAGTGGGCCAGGACGTCGGCGCCCAACAGGCCCACCACATCGCCCTCGGGCTTCATCAGCCCCGCGCCCGCGTCCAGGCCCGTAGCGCCGGCAAACGACACCTGCGGCAGTCGCGCGAGCCAGACGCCGTCAGGATAGACCTCCTGCGAGCGCGGCAGCGTACCCGGGACCACCCGGGCCAGATCGTCGGCTAGCCGCACGGGCGCATTGGCCCCGCTGGCGATCACGAACCGGCCCCGGATCGTGCGCATCTCGTCCGAGACGGAGGCCTCGGCGGTGGGGCGGCCCAGATCCCAGCCCAGATTCAGCACCCGGCCAGTGAAGCGCGGCGCCTGTCCGGCCGGCCAGAGCCGCACGCGGCACGGCGCATAGCTCACGTCAACCACGAAGCCCCTCAGCACGTCCGCGCCAATAACGCCGGCCGCTGGGGTCGGCAAGTTCCAGGTGCGCACGTCCAGGTCAGCCACCGTCAGCACCGCGGCGCGGACCGCCATCCCCGCCACCCGGACGTCGCCGGTCAGCGCGGTGTCGGTGATGCCCTCGGCCTCGGCCTTGGTGGAATGCAGCGTGGTCTGCGCCGCCCCGGTGTCCAGGATGTAGTCGCCGCCGATGCCGGCCACCACGGCGGGCACGGTTATGGTCCCGGCCTCATAGCGGCAGGCGACCTCGCCCGCGAGCGCGGGGCTCGTGGCGGCCAGGGCCAGTATGCCGAAGGGGAGGGGACTCAGCCGGATCACGCCCGACCATAGCCCGAGATTCCGCCTTATCCCCGCCCCGCGTTGTCGGCACATTCGGCCCATGGCTCACACGCCCGCCTGGAGAAACTTCCGTCGCACCCAGGACCTGACCGTCGCAACGGCCGGGCTCATCTACGCGGGCGCCGTGGTCCACGCCTTCGACCGTCTGGCGGGCGACCCGCTGCTGGTGCAGCGGACCCTGCTGTGGCCGGGGCTCTTCCTGTCGCTCTCGCTGTCCGTGCCCCTGGCGGTGGGCGTGCTGCGACGCACCCTCGCCCGGTACGTCTGGATGAGTTTCCAGGCGGGGTTCGGCCAGAACGTGCGCTCGATCGTGGGCGGCGTGGTCCTGCTGGGCGGGGCGGCGGCCCTGATCTACTGGCAGATCTCCATCGCCGCGCACGGCGGCCGCTATCCGGCCGGCGTCTTCTCTGGCTACGCGGCTGGCATCGGCATCCTCGCGGCCCAGGCGGCCCTCGTGCGCGTGCTGGAGCGGCATCCCGAGGTGAGGAAGCAGATCGAGCTTTAGGGCTCCCCGCCCCGGTTGTTGCCCCCGCCGTTCCGGGCGAACAGCTGCAGGGTGCGCAGGCGCGAGAGCCGGGCGCTGTCGGCATGGAAGCCGTTGGGCGCCACGAAGGCGTGGCCCGCCTCGTACTCGTGGACCGGCATCTCGGGATAGGCCTCGCGGATCGCCGCCACTGTGGCCGGCGGGATCAGCTCGTCGGTCTTGCCCAGGTGCAACAGCGTCGGAACCTTCGGCGCGTCGTGCAGGTAGTCGATGATCTGGCCGCCATAGTACGAGGCGACGGCCGACAGGCCCGTGCAGCGCGACGCCGCCAGCCAGGCCACCGTCCCGCCGAAGCAGAAGCCCAGCGCGAATACGGGCGGCGCCATGGCGTCGATGGCCGCCTGGACGCCGTCCAGCACCTCCGCCCCCCACGCCGCATGCTCGGCGTAGCCGTTCTGGCGGGCATAGAGCGCCGGGTCGGTGTCGCGCTCGGCGAAGCCGCGGGCTCCGTCCAGCTCGAGATGGCGGTCGAACAGGCTGGGCACGATGGTTTCGTAGCCATCCTCCGCGAACTGATCGGCCAGGGCCCGCAGGTGCGGGGTGACGCCCCAGATGGCGTGGCAGACGACCAGGCCGCCGCGCCGGGCGTCCATGGTCGGCGCTCGATACGCGTCGAATTCGAAGCCGTCGCGCGGGCTCGCCAGCCGGATCTGCTCGCCCACGGCCTCAGGCCTCGAGCCTAAGCATGGTCGAACAGTTCGAGGGTGCGGTGGCGCGCCAGATCGGCCGCCTCGGCGTTGTAGCGCTCGGGGCTCTGGTTGTTGAAGCCGTGGCCGGCGCCTTCGTAGATGTAGACCGGAACCTTGTCGCCGTGATGCTCGGCGACGGCGACCGCCACGTCGTCGGCCGGGATGCCCGGGTCGGTACGGCCCAGGTGGACGATGGTCGGGCACATCGGCGTCAGCGCCGCGTTCGCCTGGACCATCGAGCCGTAGTAGCTGGACGCCGCCGCGATCCCCTTGACCTTGCAGGCCGCGAGCCAGGTCAGCGAGCCGCCATAGCAATAGCCCACCACGCAGACCTTGCCGCCGTGCTTGCTCAGAAAGTCGCGGCAGGCGGCGAGGTCGCCCAGCGCCTGCTCCAGCGGCGTGGCGCGCGCCTTTTCGATCCCCGCCTTGATCCCGGCGTCGTCATGCTCGGCGTGGAAGTCGCGCTGCAGGCGGTCGAACATCGCCGGCGCGATGGCCTCGTAGCCCATCTTGGCCCAGCGCTCGACGTCGGCCCGGACGTGCCGGTCGATCCCGAAGATTTCCTGGATCACGATCACGCCGCCCTTGTGCGGGGTGAATGCGGGCTCGTGATAGGCGCTGAACTCGAAGCCGTCCGCGCCCGCCAGAGTGATCGTCTCGCCCATCTCCGCCCTCGTTATCTGTCGTTACACGTTGAACCGGAAGTTCATCACGTCTCCGTCCCGGACGACATACTCCTTGCCCTCCTGACGGAGTTTCCCGGCCTCGCGCGCCCCGGCTTCGCCCTTGAGGTTCACATAGTCCTCGTAGGCGATGGTCTCGGCGCGGATGAAGCCCTTCTCGAAGTCGGTGTGGATCACGCCGGCCGCCTGCGGGGCGGTGTCGCCCTTGTGGATGGTCCAGGCGCGCGCCTCCTTGGGGCCGACCGTGAAGTAGGTCTGCAGGCCCAGCAGGTGGTAGGCCTCGCGGATCAGCTTGTTCAGGCCGGGCTCGGTGAGACCCAGGGTCTCCAGGAACTCGGTGCGCTCCTCGGGGTCGAGCAGGGCGATCTCGCTCTCGATCTGGGCCGAGATCACCACGTGGTCGGCGCCGTCCCTCTTCGCGCGCTCCGCGACCGCATTGGACAAATCATTGCCGGTGGCGGCCGAGCCCTCGTCGACGTTGGACACGTACAGCGCGGGCTTGGACGTCAGCAGCTGCAGCATCCGCCACGCCTTCTCGTCCTCGGCCGAGACCTCGACCTTGCGGGCGGGGCGGCCGGCGTTCAGCTCGGTGAGCGCGGCCTGCACCAGGCGCAGGGTCTGGGCGCTCTCCTTGTCGCCGGTCTTGGCGCGCTTCTCCAGGTTGACGACCCGCTTCTCCAGGCTCTCGAGGTCGGCCAGCATCAGCTCGGTCTCGATGGTCTCCAGGTCGGCGATGGGATCGACCCGGCCTTCCACGTGGGTGATGTCGTCGTCGATGAAGCAGCGGGCCACGAAGGCCACGGCGTCGCAGTCGCGGATGTTGGCCAGGAACTGGTTGCCCAGGCCCTCGCCCTTGGACGCGCCGCGCACCAGGCCGGCGATGTCGACGAAGTTCATCCGCGCCGGGATGATCTCCTTCGACGGGATGATCGCGGCCAGCTTCTCCAGGCGCGGCTCGGGCACCGCCACGTCGCCCGTGTTGGGCTCGATGGTGCAGAACGGATAGTTCGCGGCCTGGGCGGCGGCGGTCTGCGTCAGCGCGTTGAAGAGGGTCGATTTGCCGACGTTGGGCAGGCCGACGATGGCGACTTTTAGGGCCATGGGGAGCAGCAGTTCCTAGGGACTTAGCGGGGGCGCTGCCTAGCACGCGCAGAGGCGCGCGCGAAGCGGGCGAGGAACCGCCTGCTTAGCGGCTAGTCATGTGGCGCTCGAATCCGCGCCTTCCAACGCGATTTGGCGCCGCTTGTCGCGCATTCGCTCCCGGCCCCGCGCTGGGCGGCATTAACCCGGACCTGCAAGCGTACTCACTCGGGGGATACATGGAGTCCGGACGTCAAGTTCCAACGCGCCGCCAGCTTCTTCACGCCATCGGCCTGATGGGCGGCACGGCCGCCGTCTACCAGATGATGACCGCGTTCGGGCATGCCGCCGAAACCCGCTTCCCCGGTCCGCCCAACCTGTCCGGAGCGCGCAAGGGCGCGTCCGTGATCGTGCTGGGCGCGGGCCTGGCGGGGATGCTGGCGGCCTACGAGCTGGAAAAGGCGGGCTACAAGGTCCGAATCCTCGAATTCCAGAACCGTCCCGGCGGCCGCAACTGGTCGCTCTATGGCGGCGACACCTACACCGAGATGGGCGGGGCGACCCAGAAGGTGGGCTTCGCCAAGGGCAACTACCTGAACCCCGGCCCCTGGCGCATTCCGCACCATCACCGGACCCTGCTGCACTACTGCAAGAAGTTCGGCGTGGCGCTGGAGCCGTTCATCCAGTTCAACCACAACGCCTACGTCCACAACACCGAGGCCTTCGGCGGCGCGCCGCAGCGGTTCCGATCGCTGGCCGCCGACTTCGAGGGCGGCGTCGCCGAGCTGCTGGGCAAGGCCATCGACCAGAAGGCGCTCGACACCCGGCTGACCGCCGAAGACACCGACCGACTGAAGGAAGCTCTGCGCTCGTGGGGCATGCTCGACGGCGACATGCGCTATGTGAAGGGCGAGCGCTCTTCCAGCCATCGCGGCTTCGAGCTGCCGCCCGGCGGCGGCGTGAACGGCGCGCCGAAGCCTTCAGACCTGCTGCCCTTCGACGAGGTGCTGAAGTCGGGCATCGCGGCGAACATGTCGTTCTTCATGAACGACGAGTTCCAGACCACCATGTTCCAGCCCGTGGGCGGCATGGGGAAGATCGGCGAGGGATTCGCCCGCCAGGTCGGCCGCCTGATCACCTACAACGCCAAGGTCACCAAGCTCTTCCAGGACAAGACCGGCGTCACGGTCAGCTATACCGACACCGCCAAGGGAACGGCGACCACGGCCCAGGCCGACTACTGCGTCTGCACCATTCCCCTGACCGTGCTGAGCCAGATCGAATCGAACCTGTCGGAGAAGAAGCAGGCCGCGATCGCGGCGGTGCCCTATTCCAACGGCGTGAAGATCGGCCTCGAGATGCGCCGCCGCTTCTGGGAGGAGGAGGCCGACATCTACGGCGGCCACTCGTTCACCAACCAGGAGATCGGCCTGATCTCCTACCCCAACAACAACTTCTTCCAGGACGGACCGGCGGTGCTGCTGGGCTCGTTCGCCAACGGGGCCGGCGGCTATCGGCTCTCGGGCCTGACGCCGGCCGAGCGGATCGAGGCGGCCCTGGAGCAGGGCTCGGTCTTCCATCCGGCCAGCTACCGCAAGGAGTTCTCGAACGGCGCCTCGGTGGCCTGGAGCCGGGTGCCCTGGGTCATGGGCTGCTGCGCCCGCTGGAACGAGGACACCCGACGGGAGCACTATCAGGAGCTTGTGTCCGTCGAAGACCGCATCGTCCTGGCCGGCGAACACGCCTCGTATGTGGGCTGCTGGATGGAAGGCTCGCTGCTGTCGGCGCTGGACGCCATCACCCGTCTGCACAAGCGCGCGCTGGAGGCCTGAGATGATCCGTCGCCTGCTCACCGGCCTCGCCGTCGCCGCGGCCCTGACCACCCCGTCGCTGGCCGACGAACCCGGACCCGGCGGGACCAAGCCGCCCGTCGCCCGCACCGGGCCCGAGGTCTACAAGACCTTCTGCCAGGCTTGCCACATGGCCGACGCCAAGGGCGCGGTCGGCGCGGGCGCCTTCCCGTCCCTGGCCAACAATCCGCGCCTGGGGACGACGGCCTACGCGTCCTACATCATCGCCAACGGCAAGGGCGGCATGCCCTGGTTCCGCGACACGCTCAGCAAGGATCAGGCGCGCGAACTGATCAGCTACTTGCGCACCCACTTCGGCAACGACTTCAAGGACCCGGTCACGGCCGACGACGTCGCGGCCTTCGGCCAGCCCCCGTCGCGGCGATAGCCCCCAAAGCCTTCCAGCGGTCCGCCGAAGAATAACGCCTTCAGGATGGAACTTGTGGCCCATGGCCCAGGTTGGTGCGCTGGAGGGGGTGTCTCCGGCTGGGCTGCGTATCTGCCGACGGGGCGAGCTGCCTTCCTCCGAGTTCGATCATCAACTGACTTGAACGTCGGGAGAACCCGGATGTCCGGGTTCAACGGGGTCCCGTCTCTCTGGAGGGTGCTATGAAACTGAAGACCATCCTCGTCGCTGCGGCGGCGATCACCTTGTCCGCGGGCGCGGCCAACGCGGCCTTGATCACGACGGACGCCGGCTACACCGGCCCTGACCTCGACCTCACCGGCTACGACAACGGCAGCTACAACTTCACCTACGGGCCGGTGGCGGTGGGTGAGTTCACCTTCACCCGCTCCAACACCACCAACAACTCCGGCCAAGGCGCGGTTGTCGGTCAGGGCGGCTACGGCCTCAATGCCAACGGCTCGTTCGGCGGGGACGCGGTGTACATCGGCCTCGACGGTCCGGGCGGCTTCGGCTTCCTCGTCGGCCCGAACGCCTACAGCCAGATCGGCTTCTTCTTCAACTACGCCCCCGGCGTCGGCGATGATCCGACCATCGCCGCGCTCGATATCAACGGCAACGTCCTCGAGGAGTACAACCTCGCCACGGACGCCCCGATCTCCACCCCGGGCGGCTTCAATCAGTTCCAGTTCCGCGGCATCACGCGCGACACGGCCGACATCTATGGGTTCCGCTTCGGCGGCTCGTACCTGCTGGCCTCGGGCACGGCGACGGGCGACGTCATCGGCGGCATTCCGGAGCCGACGACCTGGGCGCTCATGATCCTGGGCTTCGGCTCGGCGGGCGCGATGCTGCGCCGTCGTCGGACCAGCTGCGCGCTCTAGTTCAGCCAGAACGCAGGCAGGGCCCCGGTCGTCGGCCGGGGCTTTTGCTTGTCCGGATCAGGCCTCGGCCCCGGATCAGGCCTCGGACAGAGCCTTGGCCGCCAGGTCGCGCCAGCGCTTGCCTTCCTTGCGGAAGTGACCCGACAGCTTGGTGAGCCGCTTGTCCATGTCGGCGACGGCGGCCCGGGCCTCGTCCTTGCGGCCGTTGCGCGCCATGAAGGCGGCGTACCGCCCAAAGGCCTCGAACCCGGCCACGCGCTGAACGGCCTCGGCGAAGGCTGTGTCGGCCTGCGCCGTATGGCCTAGGCTCTCATGCGCGCGCGCCAACGCCAGGACCGCGCCGGGCGCCAGGGGATCGATCGTCTCGCCGCCGGGGATGAGCTGGATGACGTCCAGCGCGTCCTGCGGCCGGCCCAGTTCCAGGAGCGCATTGGCGCGCCCCAGTAGCAGCGCCGGGTCCTCGGCGTGGATGCCCTGGGCGGCCTGGGCGTAGAGCTGTTCGGCTTCCTCGAAGCGACCGAGTTCGGCCGCGGCCCCGGCCAGCCGTGATTGGTTGCGGACCGTCGGCGTGTCTTCGCAGGCCCGCTTGGCCTCGCGGTACTCGCGGGCCGGGTCGAGCGCGGCGCGCGCCGTCTGTTCCAGCTTCCGGGCGCCTGACCCGCGGGTCAGTTCGGGCAGCACGATGGCGATGAAATAGACCAGCCCGCCCAGCGGCTGGAAGATCAGGATGATCCACAGCCAGAACAGCTCGCGCCCCGTCCGCACCACATGGACGGCGAGCGCGATGGAGAAGATCAGCGACAGCCCGATCAGCGGCAGCGAGCCGCCCAGCAGACCCAGGGTGCTCATTCGCCGCCGCCTCGGGCCTGCTTGCGCGGGTCGGCCTTCTCGGCGGGCGCCAGGCGCATCACCTCGGTCTGGTAGCGCTCGTCCTCGCCCATCGCGAGCAGCGGGGCGGCGTCGGCGCAGGCCTGCAGCAGGGGCTCGACCCAGGCCATTTCGGCCTTGTGGAAGTCGCTGAGCACGTGGCCCTGCACCAGGGCCTTGTCGCCCGGATGCCCGGTGCCCAGACGCGCGCGGCGGAAGTGCGGGCCCACCTGAGAGGTGATCGAGCGCACGCCGTTGTTGCCCGCCGCCCCGCCGCCGGCCTTCATGCGGAAGCGGCCCGGCGCCAGGTCGATCTCGTCGTAGAACACGACCAGGTCGACGGCGGGATCCAGCTTGAAGAACTTCACCGCCTCGCCCACGGCGCGGCCGCTTTCGTTGTAGTAGCCCTGTGGCTTGAGGATCAGCGCGCGGACCGGGCCTTGCGGCGTGTCGATCTGGCCCTCGGAACAGTGGCCCTGAAAACGCGAACGCGCCGCGGAGAAACCCCAGCGGCGCGCAATCTCGTCAACGGCCATGAAGCCGATGTTGTGGCGGTTCTTCGCGTAGGTGGGGCCAGGGTTGCCCAGGCCTGCAATGAGCAGCACGGACGTCCCCGATCCCTATGCGAAGTGCGAGGACTAGGCCTCGCCTTCCGTCGCCTCGGCGGCGTCGGTCACGCCCTTGGACATCGTGATGGAGGCCACGGCCAGGTCGCCGTCGATCGCGGCGGTGACGCCGGCCGGCAGCTTCAGGTCCGCGACGCGCACGGTGTCGCCGATTTCCAGGCCCGTCAGGTCGACCACGATCTCTTCCGGGATCTCGTCGGCGTGGCACGAGACCGACACCGCGTGCAGGGTCACGCCCAGCGTGCCGCCGCGCTTCAGGCCCGGAGAGGCTTCTTCGTTCGCGAAGTGGACGTTCACGTCGATCTTGATCTGCTGGTGCTCGTCGACCCGGTACAGGTCGAAGTGCCAGGGCTCGTCGGTGACCGGATGCATGTCGATCGCCTTGGCGATGACCGGCTGGGTCTCTTCGCCGTACTTCAGGGTCACCAGGTGACCCAGCAGCTTGCCCGTGTAGAGCGCCTTGCGGAACTCGTTGGACTTCACGGCGATGGCCACCGGATCCTTGTCGCCGCCGTACAGGACGCCCGGGACCTTGCCGCTGCGACGGGTGGCGCGCGCGCCGCCGGTGCCGGTCTGTTCGCGCACTTCAACGTTCAAAATGATCTCGGCCATGGCCTTGCCTCAAAACGAAGCCGCCGCGCGACTCGCGCGCGGCGACGAAATATCTATGACCTGTCGGTCGAAAGGGTGCGCGTAGATACACAAAAGCCCCGCCCTGCGCAACGGGGCGGCTGAGCTCATTTGCGCGGCGTTTTCGTCAGCTCTTCTTCTTCACCGGCTTGCGCTTCGCCGGCGGCTTCTTCACCTGCATGCCCTTGTTGATCGACTCCTGGCTCGGAATGAACCGCGCCTCGTAGGGCTCGGGCAGGCCCGCCGCCCGGATCATGCAGCGGCCGGTGTCCATCATGCCGTGCTGGCCCAGGCAGAAGACGTCCTCGTAGTGCGGCCGCGCCACCGCGAGGCACTGGTAGAGGTTCAGCTTCGACATGTTCATGCACATGCCGACGTTGGGCTCGGTCACCAGACCCAGCACCGAATTGACATTGGCGTCGCCCGCCTCGCCCAGGGCGGCCAGGGCGGCCACGGCCAGGGCGCGCACCACCGTCTGGGTGTAGGGCGGCGAGACGGGCGCGCCTGCCGGGACCCCCAGCACCGCAGCCCCCGACGAGGCCTGCTGCAGCCTCGCGGTCTCGTCGACGCTGCCGGTCATGGCGGCGGCCGACAGGCTCTTGGCGGTGGCCAGGCGCGCGTCGCGGCCGGGCACGTCGGCCTTGGACCACGGCTGCTTCTGGATGTCGTAGGCGGCCTGCTTCACGGCCTTGCCGTTGTCGTAGAGCCGCTGCGCGTCTCCCCCCAGCGCCGCGATGATCTGGCCGGCGGCGCTGGCCGAGCCGTTCAGTCCCACCGCATAGGCCGGGTCCTTCAGGATCTCGTAGGCCACCTGACGGCGCTGGGTCGCGTCCTTGGCGTAGATGCGCACGCCCTCGACGAAGGCGCGGTCCTGCAGGGCCACGACGGCGCCATAGGCGATGGCGCCCTTGGCCAGCTGTTGCGGCTCGTACTGGACGCCGGTGCGCAGCGAGGCGGCGATCGCCTCGCCGTCCGTGAAGGCCGGCGCGATGGCCGTGGTGTTGTTCACATACAGCCGATAGGCGCTGGCCAGTTCCACCAGCCGAGGCGACAGCTGGACCACCGGGGCAGGCGGCGGGGGTGGCGGCGCGACCACTTTCGGGGCTTCGGCGCAGGCGGCGACGAACGCGGCCAGCAGGGCCGGAAGAGCGAGACGGACGGCTCGGGGCCGGAAAACGAACGGCATCAGACGGCTTCCCCCACTGTACAGTGGTGATTTCTAGTGTCCGCCCCCGGGAGGCCTATGGATTAGCCGTGGTTTGCCGCCTTGGGCAAGCTCGGGCCGCATCTAGTCGAAGAGCTTCGACACGCTCTCTTCGTTGGCGATGCGCCGGATCGCCTCGCCGATCAGGCTGGCGCAGCTGACGTAGCGGATCTTGCTGGACGTCCCGATGCGGTCGGGCGCCGCGATGGAGTCGGTGACGACCAGCTCCTTCAGGACCGAGCCTTCGACGCGCTCGATGGCGCCGCCCGACAGCACGCCGTGGCTGCAGTAGGCCGAAACCTCGGCCGCGCCGGCGTCGGCCAGGGCCTGGGCCGCGTTGCACAGCGTGCCCCCGCCGTCGATCATGTCGTCGAACAGGATGCAGCGGCGGCCGTCGACGTCGCCGATGATGTTCGCGACCTCGGACTTGCCGGGGCCCGAGCGGCGCTTGTCGACGATGGCCAAGTCGGCGTTCAGGCGGCTGGCGACGGCCAGCGCCCGGACCACGCCGCCCACGTCGGGCGACACGATGAGCAGATCCTTGGTCTTTTCGTAGTTGTCCTTGATGTCGTTCGCCAGCAGCGGCGCGGACAAGAGGTTGTCGGTCGGGATGTCGAAGAAGCCCTGGATCTGGCCCGAGTGCAGATCCATCGTCAGCACCCGGTCGGCTCCGGCGCGGGTGATCAGGTTGGCCACCAGCTTGGCCGAGATCGGCGTGCGGCCGCCGGTCTTCCGGTCCTGGCGGGCATAGCCGAAGTAGGGGGTCACCGCCGTGATCCGACGGGCCGACGCGCGCTTCAGCGCATCGATGCAGACCAGCAGCTCCATCAGGTGGTCGTTGGCCGGATAGCTGGTGGACTGAAGGATGAAGACGTCCTCGCCGCGGACGTTCTCGTCGATGGTGACCCAGACCTCGTTGTCGGCGAACCGCTTCACCTGGGCCCGGCAGAGCGGCAGGTCCAGGTGGCTCGCCACCGCCTGCGCCAGGGTGCGATTGGAGTTGCCGGCGAGCAGCTTCATCGGGGCCTCAGGGCGGGAGTCAGGATGTTGCGCGCGCTTGTAGCAGCGGACGGCGCGCGGGCAAGGGCGCAGGCGCTCTCAGTTTCGCTTTGTCGCCGGCCCTCGCTAAGGTGGCGGGATGCATCGCCTCCCACGCCCGCACTGGACCTGGGTCGCGCCGCTTGTCGCATGGGCCGTCATGGCCGGCGCGGGACTCGGCGGACTTTTCAATCTCATCGTCGCGGCGGCCCTGGTGGGCGCCGTCCTGGCGGCGGTTCATCATGCCGAGGTGGTGGCCCACAGGGTCGGCGAGCCGTTCGGCACGCTGGTGCTGGCCGTCGCGGTCACCGTCATCGAGGTGGCGCTGATCGTCTCGCTGATGGTCGCCGGCGGCCCGGAGGAGCAGGCGCTGGCCCGCGACACGGTCTTCGCCGCGGTGATGATCATCCTGAACGGCATCGTGGGCATCTGCCTGTTGGTGGGAGCCCTGCGCCACCGCGAACAGACGTTCGGCCAGGCCGGCGTCAGCGCAAGCCTGGCCACCATCGCCGCGCTCGCCATCCTGGCCCTGGTGCTGCCGAACTATACGGTCAGCACGGCCGGCCCCACCTACTCCGGCGGCCAGCTGGCCTTCGTGGGGCTGGTGTCGCTGGTGCTCTATCTGGTGTTCGTGCTGGTCCAGACAGTCCGCCACCGCGACTATTTCCTGCCCGCGACCGCCGCGCTTGACGAGGACGCCCATGCCGCGGCGCCCTCCAACGCCGCGGCGATGACCAGCCTCGTCCTGCTCGTCGCGTCGCTGGGGGCGGTGGTGCTGCTGGCCAAGGCGCTGGCCCCGGTGATGAAGGCGGCGGTGAAGAGCGCCGGCGCGCCCGAGGCCGTGGTCGGGGTGGCGATCGCCGCGCTGGTTCTCCTGCCCGAGAGCCTGGCGGCGGTCCGGGCCGCGCGGGCCAACCGGCTTCAGACCAGCCTGAACCTGGCGCTGGGCTCGGCGCTGGCGTCGATCGGGCTCACGATCCCGACGGTCGCGGCGGTGTCGCTCGTCATGGGCTGGCCGCTGGCGCTGGGCCTCGACGCCAAGTCGATGGTGCTGCTGGTGCTGACCCTGATCGTGGCGACGCTGTCGCTGGGCGCCGGCCGCACCACCGTGCTGCAGGGCGCCGTCCACCTGGTGATCTTCGCCGTCTACCTCTTCACGACGGTGGCGCCGTGAGCATGATCGCCGACAGCAGGCGGCCATAGTCGGGCTCGCCGCGGTGGAAGGCCCGGCGGTTGGAGAAGAACAGGTCCGCCTCGGCGCAGGTGTCGTGCCCCACCCATTCGCAGGTCCCCACGCCGGCGCGGGTCAGGCGGTCCAGCACGTAGCCCGGCAGGTCGAACATCTTGCGATCGCCGTCGCCGTCCACGAAGAACCGCGCCGCCGCGGCGCTGTCGGCCACGAACCGATCGTAGAACTCAGGCCCTACCTCGTACGAGCCCCAGCCGATGCAGGGGCCGACCACGGCGACGATCCGGCCGCGCTGGGCGCCGAACGCCTCCATGCGCTCGATGGCCGCCTCGGCGATGCCCGTCAGCGCGCCCTTCCAGCCGGCATGCGCCGCGCCCACCACCCGCGCCACGGGGTCGGCCAGCAGGATCGGGGCGCAGTCGGCCGCCAGGGCGCCGCAGACCACGCCGGGGGTGTCGGTCACCACCCCATCGCCCTCGGGCGGACCCGACCCCCACGGCCCCTGCACGGCGAAGGCGGTGGCCGAGTGAACCTGATAGGCCGTCACCAGCTCGCCGCCCATGTGGGCCGCGGCGCGGCGGCGGTTCTCGGCCACGGCGATCGGGTAGTCCTTCGACCCGGCCCCGACATTCAGGCTCTCGTAGATGCCCTCCGACACGCCGCCCTGCTTCGTGAAGAAGGCGTGGCGGATGCCCGGCAGGTCCAGCAGCTTCGAGGTGATTATGGGCAGGTCGGTCATCTCAGGCTTCCTCGAACGCGGGCGGGGTCCAGCCGGGAGAATAGAGGCAACAGGCCTTGAAGAGTTCCCCCATCTGGTCGCCGCCGACCAATCGATTGAGCTGGCGCCCGATCGTGTGCGCCTTGTGGGGCCGCGCGCGCACCAGCCCCTCGGCCCGCTCGCCGATCCCCATGCGGGCCAGGAACGCCGCCTGGGTCTGGATCGCGGCGCGCGCGCCCGCCGTCTCGGCCGCGGCCATCACCGCCGGGAAGTCGGCCCACACGGTCAGGTCCGCCTCGCCTGGACAGGCCAGGGGATCCACCTTCTTGTGGCGGGATAGCGCCTGCAGGGTGTCGCCGAAGCCCGGCTGGTCTCGGCCATAGTCGATCAGCAGGGCCGCGCCCCCGTCCTCCGCCAGCCGATGGCCCAGGACCGCGCCCAGCGCCTCCTGCGCCGCCGAGATCTCCAGCACGGCCCCGTCGCGCGCGTCGGGCAGGGCGACGGGCGCGGGCACGCGGCCCAGGATCAGGGCGCCCTGGCGATCTACGCCCACCACCTGCTCGGTCCAACCGGTCGCCATGCGGACGAACTGGCGGGCGGGCAGGCAGTCCAGCAGTTCGTTGGCGACCAGCAACATCGGCACGCCGCTCGGAACCTCGTCCAGCGACCGCGCCCAGCTTACCCGCTCGCCCAGACGCGCCGCCTGCCGCGCCGCCAGCGGCTCGGACGTCTCGACCAGCCACACCTCGGCCGCATCCAGGAAGCCGGGCAGGGCGCGGCCGGCCCGCAGCAGGTCCTCCATCAGCGTGCCGTCGCCGGGCCCAATTTCGACCAGAACGAACGGATCAGGGGCGCGCATCTGCCGCCAGGCCGAGGCCGCCCAGAGGCCGATCAGCTCGCCGAACATCTGGCTGACCAGCGGCGCGGTCAGGAAGTCGCCCGTCTCGCCCAGCGCCGGGCGCGTGGCGTAGTAGCCGAACTGCGGGTCGTGCAGGCAGGCGGTCATGTACTGGGCCATCGTCAGCGGCCCGGTCTGCGCGATCTGCGCCGCCAGCTTGTCGGCGAGGCTCACGACGTCTTGGCGGCCGCCGGGCTCGCGGGCGCCGAGAGCGCCGGGGGCAGGGGCTCGCGCATCCCGCGCCAGATCAGGTAGGCGCCGCCCAGCAGCATCGGGATCGACAGGTACATGCCCATGGTCAGGCCCAGCGGCAGGTTCTCGAGCCCGGCGTCGGGCTGGCGCACCGTCTCGATGGCGATCCGGAACACGCCGTAGAACAGCACGAAGATGCCCGCGATCACGCCCCGGCGGTTGCCCAGCTTGGCCCGGTGCGTGGCCCACAGCAGGATCAGGAACAGGATCAGGCCCTCGAAGAGCGCCTCGTACAGCTGGCTGGGGTGGCGGACGACGTTCCCGGCCGGGCAGTAGCCCAGTTCGCGCTGGATCCGGTCGTTGCAGAACACGAAGCCCCACGGCAGGCCCGGCGCCTCGCGGCCCCACAGCTCGCCGTTGATGAAGTTGGCGCAGCGGCCGAGGAAGTGGCCGATCGGATAGGCGGGCGCCACCACGTCGGCGATCCGCAGCAGGTCCACCTTGTTGCGAAGGGAGAAGAGGATCATCGCGATCGAGACGCCGATCACCCCGCCATGGAAGCTCATCCCGCCTTCCCAGGTCTTCAGGATGCGGACCGGATCCTCGGTGATCAGTTCCGGCGTGTAGAAGATCACATGCCCCAGCCGCCCTCCGGCGATCACGCCGATGGCGATCCAGAGGATCAGGTCGTCCATCTGCTCGGGGGTCATGGGCGCCGGGCGATGCGTCCACAGCGCGGTGTTGCGAAGCAGGCCCGTGGCATATCGCCACCCCAGGAGGATGCCCGCGATGTAGGCCAGCGCGTACCAGCGGATGGCGAGGGGCCCGATCTGCACGAGGATCGGGTCGATATCGGGGAAGGGCACTGCGGCTCAGGCTCCGGCGTTGTCTTCCAGGGACTTAGACGAGAAGCCCTTCGCTTTCACCCCTCCAGTCGCCATATACCTGTATGGACGGGCCAACCCGCCGGAAGAAGACCTGGAATGCAGACCCAAAACCCCCTCCTCGACGAGATCGCCAAGCTCTCCACCGCCGCCATGGGCCTGGCCCAGGCCGCCGGCGAAGAGGCCAAGGCCGCCTTTCGCAGTCAGACCGATCGTCTGGTGGCCGAGATGGACCTCGTGCGCCGTGAGGATTTCGACGCCCTGAAGGCCGAAGTCGCCGCGTTGCGTGCTGAAATCGAGGCTCTGAAGACGCCAAAAGCAGCGAAGAAGAACGCGAAGACGACTTGACCACGTTACACGTCACGCGAAAGCCGTTCGCCCGTTACAAGAAGTCGCTGACACTCGTTTCCGGAAACGGTCTAGGGTCGGTTAAGCGGACGATTCGGGGGCGGCGTTCCGTCCCCCGTCCGATCAATAAGGGGTCGTGATGGACACCTCTCAGACCGACGACAGCGTCGTCCTGACCAACGACCCGCTCGACGTCGTCGAGCATGTTCTGACAGCCGAGAACCTGCCGTTCGACAGGACGGAAGATGGCGACCTGGCCTTTACGTTGGCCGGCGACTGGAAGGACTACGAGCTCTGGTTCGCGTGGCGTCCCGAGGGCGACACGCTGCAGCTTTGCCTCTCGATGGACCTGGCGGTGCCCAAGGCCCAGCGCCACACGGCCCAGGAACTGATCGCCACGATCAACCCTCGTGTCTGGCTGGGCCACTTCGAGCTGTGGGACGAAGGCGAGATCATCTTCCGGCACGGCATGGCGCTGATGTCGGGCGAGCAGCCCAGCCTGGCCCAGGCCGCGGCCATGATCGACGTGGCGGTGGAATGCGCCGACCGGTTCTTCCCGGCCTACGACTTCCTGCTCCGCGGCGCCAAGACCCCGCAGGAGGCCATCGCCGCCTGCATGTTCGAGACCGTCGGCGAGGCCTGAAAACCGCAGCGAGGCGACGAAGCGCCGCACAACCCGTCCTGGTTGTCTCGCTCCTCCGCCCTGCCGGGCGATGGTATTGAATAGATAAGGGTCTTCCGCCGCCGGCGTTACCCGGCGCTGTGAAGCGCGTGGGGCGCGCAACCGGGGCGGGCGGCGTCCGCGGCGGCTGTTAGCCATATGCTAAGGACCCGCGCCGCAACGGTGCGCGCATGTCTCCACGCACCGGCCACAAGCTCGCCGACATCGCAGCGCCGCTCGGTCTCGCGGCGGCGTCTGCGATCGTGCTGCTGGCCACGGGATCGCGCTCGGCCGACGCTCGCGAGGCCGCCGGTGTGTTCCCGCCGTGGTGGAGCCGCTCCCAGGTCATGCAGGCCGCCGCCGCCGCGGGGCAGGTCCGCGACCTGGGCGCCGCGCCCTTCATCATCGTCATTCGCGACCCGGAAGGGCGGGCGGCCGAAAAGCTCCGCGACGCCGGGGCGCTGTTCTCCGTCGCGCCCGCGGGCAGCGCGGTCTGTGCCAGCTAAGGACCCCAAATGTTTGAGACGATCGACCAGCAGCGCCAGTTCGCCGCCCGCATCGTGATCGTCGGCCTCTGGCTGCTGGTCCCGGTCACCACGGTCGCGGCCTGGGCGGCCGGGAACGCCTGGATGGGCCTCGGGCTGGCGGCGGCGGCGCTGGCGGGCGTCGTGACGGGACAATGGCGGGCCGCGGGCGCAGGCCCGGCGATGCGGCTGACCTCGGGCGTCGCGCTGATGGCCGCGGTCTCCCTCCTGGTGGCGTCCCTGGCCGGCCACCCGTGGCAGATCGACATGCACATGGCCTACTTCGCCGGCCTGGCCCTGCTGATCGTCTATTGCGACTGGCGGGTCATCGGCGCCGCGACCGCGGTCGTGGCTGCGCACCACCTGCTGCTCTCGGTTCTGCTGCCCGCGGCGGTGTTCCCCGGCGGCGGCCATCTGGATCGCGTGGTGATCCACGCGGTGATCCTGCTGGTCGAGGCGGCCGGTCTGATCTGGGCGGGCCGCAGCATCACGGCCATGTTCGAGCGCTCGGCCCAGACCCTCGCGGCGGCGTCGGAGGCCCGTGAGCGCGCCGAGGTGGCCAGCGCCGAAGCGCAGTCCGCCCGCCACGGCGAGGCCGCGGCCGCCGCCGAGCGCGAACTGGCGCGCCGCGCCTCCGACGACGAGGCTTCTCTGGTGGTCGGCGCCCTGGCCGACGCGCTGGGACACCTGGCCAAGGGAGACGTCACCTATCGCATCGGCGCGTCGTTCCCGCCGCAGTATGGCCAGCTGAAGCGCGATTTCGACGCCGCCGCCGAGCAACTCCAGTCGGCCCTGGGCGCGGTGGTCGAGGTGAGCCATCGCCTGCACGCCGGCATCGGTGAGATCTCCAACGCGTCCGACAACCTCTCCCGTCGCACCGAGCACCAGGCGGCCACGCTGGAGCAGACGGCCGCGGCCCTGGACCAGATCACGGCCACGGTGAAGCGCACGGCCACCGGGGCCATCCGCGCCCGCGAGGCCGTGGGTTCGGCCCGCCAGAACGCCGAACGCTCCGACGAGGTGGTTCAGTCGGCGATCTCGGCGATGACCGAGATCGAAACGTCGTCGCGCCAGATCGGCCAGATCATCGGCGTGATCGACGAGATTGCGTTCCAGACCAACCTGCTGGCGCTCAACGCCGGCGTCGAGGCCGCCCGGGCCGGCGAGGCCGGCAAGGGCTTCGCGGTCGTCGCGTCCGAGGTGCGGGGGCTGGCCCAGCGCTCGGCCGAAGCCGCCAAGGAGATCAAGGCCCTGATCTCGGCCTCCGAGGCCCAGGTCGGCCGCGGGGTCGAGCTGGTGGGGCTGACCGGCGAGACCCTCCACCGCATCGCCGCGGAGGTGGTGGCCGTGAATGGCGTGATCACCGAGATCGCCCAGTCGGCGGCTGAGGAGGCCACCGGCCTCCAGCAGGTCAACACCGCCGTCAACGCCCTGGACGGCGTCACCCAGCAGAACGCCGCCATGGTCGAGGAAGCCACCGCCGCCGCCCAGCAACTGGCGAACGAGGCGCAGAAGCTCACCGGGCTGGTGGCGCGCTTCCGCGTGACGGCCGACCCGACGGCGCGTCGCGCCGCCGCCTGACGGCTATTCGACGCCCAGCACCTTCTTCAGGAACACCACCTCGGTGGCCCGCACGGCCTCCTGGTTGGCCTTCTTGAAGATGCCGTGGCCCTCGTCCTTGGCCAGCACGTACCAGACCTCGGTTCCCTGGGCCCGCAGCTTGGCGACCATCTGCTCGGACTCGGACCGCGGAACGCGTGGGTCGTTGGCGCCCTGGAACACCATCATCGGCTTCTTCATCCGCTCGCTCATCCGGATGGGCGCGATCCTGTCGAACACGGCGCGCATCTTCGGATCCCGCTCGTCGCCGTACTCGGCGCGGCGGTTGTCGCGGCGATAGCCCTCGGTGTTCTGCAGGAACGTCACCCAGTCCGAGATGCCGTAGAGGTCGATCGCGCCGGCGATGCGGTCGTTGTAGTGGCCGGCCACCGCCAGCACCATGTAGCCGCCGTACGACTGGCCCACGACCGCCACGCGGCTGGCGTCCAGGTCGGGCTGCTTGGCCACCCAATCCAGCAGGGCGCCGATGTCCTTCACCGAGTCCTCGCGCTTCTCGGCGTTGTCGAGGCCCATGTAGGTCTTGCCGTAGCCCGACGAGCCGCGGACGTTCGGGATGATCACCGCAGCCCCCAGTTCGGCCACCCACGACTGGCGGCGCGGGTTGAAGCTGGGCTGCTCCTGGCCCTCGGGCCCGCCGTGGATCTGGATCACCACCGGCAGCTTGCCGCTCTTCGCCGTCTTCGGCTTGTAGATGAACGCAGGGATCTGCCTGCCGTCGAAGGTGGGGTAGCGGAACAGGGTGGGCTCGATCAGCCTGGCCGGATCCAGGCCGCCAAGCTCGCTCTCGGTCCAGCGGGTGAGCTGGCCGCTGGCCAGGTCATAGCTCCACACGTCGCCCGAACTGGTGGACGTCGACAGCGAGAGGCCGATCTTCGTCCCGTCGGGCGAGAACTTGGCCGCCGTCAGCACCCCCTGCGGCAGCTTCGGGCCCGGCAGCACCTTGCCGGTCGCCACGTCGCGCAGGACCAGGGTGGAATAGCCCTCCTCGTTGACCGACAGCGCCACGACCTTGCCGTCGGGGCTGAGGTCCATGCCCTCCGAGCCCCACTTCGCGTCGGGCTCCAGGTCGCGGACCTTGCCGGTCTTCAGGTCGATCACCACCGGCCGCGTGTGCTCGGCCCCGTCGTCCGACAGGGTCAGAACGCCCGCGCCGCCGTCCACGAACGCCGCGCCCTGGTAGCCGATCTTCCGGTTGGGCCCGATCGGCGTGAGCTTGCCGGTGGCCACGTCCAGGGTGAACAGCTCGACCCAGGCCTGGGAATGGAAGCGGCCGACCAGCACGGTCTTGCCGTCGCCGCTGATGTCGAGTGGGGCCACCGAGCCGGTCCCCTCGTGGATCACCTTGCGGCCGGCCGGGTTCGCCGGGTCGGCCAGCACGATGTCGTAGTTGGGATCGCCGGGCGTCACCTGGCTCCACAGCACGGTCTTCCCGTCCTTGGCGAAGACGAACCCCTGGTTGCGCGTGTTTGGCGCGGTCAGCTGGGTCTCGGCGCCGGTCAGGGTGCGGATATAGGCCTGGTAGTACTCGGCCCCGCCCACGTCGCGCGGATAGAGGTAGGTCGAGGTCCCGGGCAGGACCTGGGCGTTGTTGACCGGCTCGGGGAAGAAGGTGAGCTGGGTGCGCGCGCCGCCGGGCCGCGCGACGCGGTGGACCTGGTAGGTGTCGCCGAACCGGGTGGTGATCAGCATCGAGCCGTCGGGCAGCCAGTCCTGGAACGTGGCCGTGCGCGCATTGTAGTAGGGCGCGATTGCCGCCTGCAGCGCGGGCGGCGTGGCGGGCGCCCCGTCATAGACGATGTTCCCCACCTCGCGCTTCGCGGGCTGAGCCGTGGCCCCTGCGGCCAGGGCGAGGGCAAGGGCGGTTCCGAGCAGCAGCGCGCGCGACATGGATGTTCCCCGAACGTCAGGGCTGCGAAGCAAGCCCGCCCTCACGCCCGCGTCAACGAAAGTCGGCGGATCGGTGTTTCTTCATAGGGGTCAATGTCCCCCTCGCGCCCCTCTTGGAACGTCATCCCCGGCACAAGGCCGGGGATGACGTTCGGGGGGAGGGGTGGCGGTGTGGAAACCAGGATGACACGGGGGGTTTGGTCGCTAGTTTGCTGAACATGATCACGCCGATCCTGATGCTGGGCGCCGGCCGCATGGGCGGCGCCATGATCGAAGGCTGGCTCGCCGCGGGCGCCTTCGCCGGTTCCGACCTGATGATCCGCGATCCCAATCCGGGTCCGTCCGCTTTGGCCGCGGAAAGGGCGGGCGCTGTCCTCAACCCGCCCGAGGCGGACCTTGCCCGCGCCGCCACCGTGGTGCTGGGGGTCAAGCCGCAGGTCTGGCGCGAGGCCGCCGCCGAGACCGCCGCCTGGCTCGGCTCGGGCGCGGTGATTGTATCCATCGCCGCGGGCGTGAAGTCGGCCGACATCGCCAAGGCCTTCGGCGGCCGCAGCGTGGCCCGCGTGATGCCCACGACGGCGGCGGCCATCGGGCAGGGGACGGCCAGCGTCTTCGCCGACGACCCCGCGGCGCTGGCCCGCGCACACGCCCTGTTCGAGCCGCTGGGGACGGTGGTGTCCCTGACCGACGAGACCCTGATGCACGCCGCCACCGCCGTGTCGGGCTCGGCGCCGGCCTACCTCTATGCCTTCATCGAGACCCTCGAGGCGGCCGGGACCGCCGCCGGTCTATCGGCCAAGGAGGCCCAGCGTCTGGCCCGCTCGACCCTCACCGGCGCTGCCGCCCTGCTGGCGCGCAGCGGTGAGGAGCCGGCGGAACTCCGCCGTCAGGTCACTTCGCCCGGCGGCACCACGCAGGCCGCCCTCGACGTGCTGCTGGCCGGCAACGGCCTGCCTGACCTGATGCGTGAAGCCGTCGCCGCCGCTGTGCGCCGCTCGAAGGAGCTGGGGGCCTGACATCCTCTCCCGACCCTCCCCCTCTCTTCGCGCTGCGCGCTCGGGGGAGAGGAGGTCGCTAGCTCGCTCGCTTCCAGGTCTGGGCCTGGCAGATCACCGAGATGCAGCCTTCCACCTTCAGCGTGCCGTTCGGGTTCACGCTGATCTTCGAGTCATAGGTCTTGCCGCTGTTGGGGTCGTAGATCTTGCCGCCGGTCCACTTGCCGGGCCCCGACGACTTGAAGCCCCACAGCATCGGCATCCCCTGGATCGGGCGGGTCTTCAGCTTCGGGTCGGGGTTGTTGCTGTCGAGGGCCTTGTCGTTCGGCGGCTTCAGCCAGCTGATCGCGCCGCACAGCTTGCCCGCCTGGCTGGGGCAGGGGCCGATCCGGATCTTGCCGGTGGCCGTCTGGTTGAACCACTCGCCCTCGGCCGGGTCGGCGGCGAAGGCGGGCGCGGCGGTCAGGGCCGTCAGGACGGCGGCGAGGGCGATGGCGCGCATGAAGTTTCGATCCCCGGATTTCGTTCGCGGGCAAGCTTGGCCGTCGCCCGTGAACCCCACATGAATGATGCTACCCCGGCAGGCGCACCAGCGCACGCAGGCCGCCCAGCGGCGAGCGGTCCAGCGTGACGTCGCCGCCGTGGCCGCGGGCCACGTCCCGGGCGATGGCCAGTCCCAGGCCCACGCCCTTGATGTTCTGATTGCGGCTCTCGTCCAGCCGCACGAACGCCTTGAAGGCCTCTTCGTGCTGCTCGGCCGGGATGCCCGGCCCGTCGTCGTCGACGGTGATCTCCAGCCCCTGGGCGCCGCGCCGGGCGGCCACTTCCACGTGCTCGCCATGGGCGGCCGCGTTCATCACCAGGTTGGCCAGCGCGCGCTTCAGCGCATTGGGCCGCGCCGTCGCGATCAGGCCGGGGTCGACGTCGATCTTCACCTGGGCGCCCATCCGGCGCGCGCCCTCGCTCACCGCCTCGATCAGCGGGCGCAGGGGCGCGGGCTCGGTGGCCTCGCCGCCCTCGCCGCGGGCGAAGGCCAGGTACTCGTCGACCATGTGCTCCATCTCGGAGAGGTCGCGCTTCATCTCGGCCGTGCGCTTGGTGGGCTCCGCCAGGGCCAGCGCCAGCTTCAGGCGGGTGAGCGGGGTGCGCAGGTCATGGCTCACCGAGGCCAGCAGGGCGGTGCGCTGCTCGATGTGACGCTGGATGCGGGCGCGCATGTCCAGGAAGGCGGTCGCCGCGGCCCGCACCTCCCTTGCGCCGTGCGGCTTGAACGCGGCCACGTCGGCGCCCCGCCCGAACGCCTCGGCCGCGCTGGCCAGTCGCTCGATGGCGCGCACCTGGTTGCGGATGAACAGGATCGCGATGGCGGTCAGCAGCACCGTCGCCACCGTCATCCACAGCACGAAGATATGCCCCTGGGTCGCGAACGCCCGCTCGCGCGGCGCCAGGATCCGCATCACCCCGCCCTGAACGCCCACGCGGATGTCCACGTAGGCGGGGTAACGGGTGGTGTCGAACCAGAACGGGGCGTCGATCCGCTCGCTCAGCGCCCGGTCCAGCGACCGGTCGATGGGCGCGAAGAAAGCCTCCAGTAGCACCGGCGGATCGCGCCGCCGCTCCGGCAGCTTGCGCCCGGGCTGCAACGCCACCGACAGGCTCATAGACTCCTCGGCCCGCTCGCTCAGCTTGGCGAACGCCTCCGGCGTGGGGTCTTCCTTGTAGCTCTCGACCGCCCAGGCGATATCGCCCGCCAGACCCTCCGACAGCCGCGCCGTCACGGTCTGCCAGTGGGCGTCGAAGAAGACGTAGGTCACCGCGATCTGCATCAGCGCCACCGGCAGCACGATGATCAGCAGCGACCGCGCGAACAGCGTCGCCGGCAACTGCCGCTTCAGCCACCTCACCAGGACGCGGAAGGACGAGGGGAGCTTCATGAGTTCCTCCCCTGCGCCTCACCTCCCCCGCGCAGCGGCGGGAGGGGGACCATCGGCCGAAGAGCCGATGGTGGAGGGGGCGAACCACCTGCACGGAATGCGAATCGGCCAGGTTGATCCGCCGAGCTCGCGGCTCGCCCCCTCCACCACTCGCTCTTCCCCCGACACAAGGCCGGGCTCGGCGAGCGGTCCCCCTCCCGCCGCTTCGCGGGGGAGGTGAGGGGTTCGCAGATCCCCATCAGTCCGGCGCGAGCCGGTACCCCACGCCGCGGACGGTCTGGAGGTAGCGGGGGGCCTTGGGGTCGTCCTCGATCTTGCGGCGCAGGCGGGTGACCTGGACGTCGACGGCGCGGCCCGAGGGGTCGACCGAGCCGCGGGCCAGCTCCATGCGGTCGACCGCCTCGTGCGGCGTCCGCGCCAGCTGGCGCAGCAGCGCCACCTCGGCCTCCGTCAGCCGGATGCTCTCCCCGCCGCTGGTCAGCTCGCCGCGCTCGGCGTCGAAGGCGCAGCGACCCAGCGACAGCGAGCCGCCGCCCTGCGGCTTGTCCTGCGCCCGGCGCAGGATCGCCTCGATGCGCAACAACAGCTCCTCGGGCTCGAACGGCTTGCCCAGATAGTCGTCGGCGCCCAGCTTCAGGCCCTCGATGCGGTCGCCGGATTCGGTTCGCGCCGTGAGCATCAGCACCGGGGTCTTGCCCGACGAGCCGCGCTGCTCGCGCAGCCACTTGGTCAGCGAAAACCCGTCCTCGCCCGGCATCATCACGTCGAAGACCGCCAGGTCGAAGTCCAGCGTGCCCAGCAGCCGGCGCGCCGGCGCCCCGCCCGCCGCCGCCGTCACCCGGAATCCGGCGCGGGTCAGGTACTCCTTGAGCAGGTCGCGGATGCGGTCGTCGTCGTCGACGACCAGCAGGTGCCGCGCCCGGGGCGGAGCATCCGAAAAGCTCATCAGCGTCCTCCGGACGGGTTAGGGCTCCTGGTCCGCCCCCCGGCCATGGCCGACAGTATGGCGCGCGCGCCGGCCACGCCGTCCAGTCCCCCCGTGCGGTAGGCGCGGGCCAGATGCGCGCGCACGCGTTCGCTGATCGCCGCCTCGAAGGCCAGGCCACGCTCGGTCAGGGCGGCGCTGCGGCGGCGCGCGTCCTCGTCGCCTGCCAGCTTCTGGGCCAGGCCCTTGCCGGCCAGGTCGGCCAGGATGCGGCTGGCGGCCTGCTTCGAAAGGCTGGTGAGATGCGCCAGCTCCTGCACCCCGATGCCCGGGCGCCGGCGCAGCAGGAACGCCGCGCGCCAGTGCGAACGGCCCAGTCCCAGGCCCTCGGCGTCCAGGCCGGCGTCCACCGCCGCCCACAGCGAGGCCTCGGCCAGCAGCATCAGCTCGACGCCGGCGTCCAGCTCGTCCTCGCGCAGGATCAGGCGCGGATCGGGCGGCGCGCTCATCGGGGGCGCTCGGGTGTGGGGAGGGGATGCAGGCGGGCCATGCGAAGCGCCGGCACCGTGGCCGAGATCGCTTCCCCCCGCAAGGCGAAGGGCCGCAAGGCAGGCGGCCCTCCCGCGGACGGGAGGGCCTGGTGTCAGTGTCAGACCAGCAGAGCTTCGGGGCGCGGATAAGCGTCGCCGCGGCTCAGGTGCACCAGGCCCACGATGCAGCGGATGCCGAACCAGGCCGCGGCCACGCACCAGACCAGACCCGCCAGGGCCATGATCGGGAAGCCGATCAGGATTACGGTCAGGATCGCGCCGATCCCCATCAGGATGCCGCCGACCACGCCGCCCACGATGGCGAGCAGCAGGCCCAGCCAGAAGGTGCGGATCAGGAAGGTGTAGTGCGAGCGCATAACCGGGCCCGCCGTGCTGCGCTGCGCGTACGCGACGATCACGCCGATGACCGCCGTGATGCCGGTGGCGAAGGCGAGCAGGTAGAGCGCGTAGCAGATCGCCGGCATCGTCCGGTCTTCGGTCGTGCTGTAGCCCACTTGGTCGGTCATCGTCTCTCTTGTTGCTCCCAGGGCCTGTCCTGTCCGCAGGACGGGGCGAACAGGCCCGTTGCTTTCGTGAGCGGCCTTCCGGGAAGGCCGCGGGCCCACTATAGGGCGATGCAAGATAGATGGACCCGGAACGGCGTCACGAAAAGTGGTCACAGCGTTACAAATTGCTCACCCGGCGAACGGGCTATCGCGCGACCACGATCTCCACCCCGGCGCCCACCGCGTGCGGGGCCAGCGCCAGGGGCTTTTCGATGCGCACCCGGGCGCGGGTGACGCGCGGGTCCTCGAGGCACGTTTCGGCCAGGCGATGGGCGAAGGTCTCGACCATGCCGATGTGGCCTTGCCCGGCCAGGTCCTGGGCCGCCTTCAGGATCGTCTCGTAGTTCACGGTCTCTGCCAGCCGGTCCGAGGCATTGGTCGGCACGTCCAGCTCCACGTCGACGATCAGCGGCTGCACGCGGCCGATCTCGTGGCGATAGACGCCGATCTCGGCCTGCACCTGCACGCCGGTGACGAACACCTTGCTGATGGCGAGCGTGCTCATGACAGGTGCTGCCCCGAGTCCACCGCGATCATCTGGCCGGTCACCGCCTCGGCGTCGATCAGGTAGCGCAGGGCCGCGCCCATCTGCTCCGGAGCCGAGGGCCGCTTCAGCAGAGTCGTGGCCACCTCGGCCGCGAAGTCGGCGGGGTCCTGGTGGATCGACTGCAGGGTGGGGCCGGGGCCGATGCCGTTCACGCGGATGCGCGGCGCCAGCGCCTGGGCCAGCATCCGGGTCGCGTCCCACAGCGCGGTCTTCGACAGCGTGTACGAGAAGAAGTCGGCGCCCGGCCGCAGCACGCGCTGGTCCAACACGTTCACGATCAGCCCCTCGCGGTCGGCCGGCAGCCGCCGCGCGAACGCCTGGGCCAGCACCAGCGGCGCGCGCAGGTTGGTCTCCATGTGGAGGTCCCAGCTGGCGCGGTTCATGTCGGAGAACTGGTCCTGCTCGAACACCGAGGCCGAGTTGACCAGCAGGGTCACGGGCCCGAGTTCCGCCTCGGCCTCGCCCACCAGGGCCACCGAGGCGCTTTCCTTGCGCAGGTCGCAGGTCAGGATCGTGGCCTTGCGGCCGTGCCGGCGCACGTCGCCGGCTGCGGCTTCGGCCTCGTCGTCCATGGCGCGCACGTGGATCGCGACGTCATAGCCGGCCTCAGCCGCCGTCTTCGCCAGCACGCGACCGATCCGCCGCGCGCCGCCCGTCACCAGTGCTGCGCCGCGGTTGGCCATCGTCAGGGGCGCCTCAGTCGAAGCGGCCGAACTCGAAGCGGTTGAGGGCCGCGAAGACCGCGACGAACACGAGGATCATGTAGATGCCGCTCATGGGGCCTCCGGAGTCAGTTGGTCTGGGCTTTAGCGAGGCCCGGCCAAGCGGGCAAGTGCGGGCGGCCAGGCCGCTGCAAATCTGCGGGCCCTTACAGAAGACTTGTCACCGAAGGGCTTCCCACCTGAACGCCGATCACTAAAATGATTGTTTGAAGGGTGGGGCTCGCAAGCCCTATGCCCGCAACGACATAAGGTCTCCAGGAGGACGTCTATGCGCGAGTACCTCAAGTTCTACATCGATGGGGCGTGGGTCGATCCCGCCGAGGGCCTGAAGACGCTCGACGTCGAGAACCCCGCCACCGAGGAAGTCTGCGGCAAGATCGCCATCGGCACGGCCGCCGACGTCGACAAGGCCGTCAAGGCCGCCCGCAAGGCCTTCGCCACCTGGTCGCAGACCACCCGCGAAGAGCGCCTCGAGGTGCTGGGCCGCATCCTGGCCGAGTACCAGAAGCGCTTCGGCGACCTGGCCACGGCCGTCACCGAGGAAATGGGCGCCCCGGCCTCGCTGGCCCAGCGCGCCCAGGCCCCGATCGGCATGGCCCACCTGGCCACCGCCATCGAGGTGCTGAAGACCTTCAAGTTCGAGGAAGACCGCGGCCCGACGATGATCGTCAAGGAGCCGATCGGCGTCTGCGGGTTCATCACCCCCTGGAACTGGCCGCTGAACCAGATCGTCTGCAAGGTGGCCCCGGCCATCGCCACCGGCTGCACCATGGTGCTGAAGCCGTCGGAAGTGGCGCCGTTCTCGGGCCAGATCTTCGCCGAGATCATGCATGCGGCGGGCGTGCCGGCCGGCGTGTTCAACATGATCCAGGGCGACGGCCCCGGCGTGGGCGCGGCGATCTCCAGCCACCCCGACGTCGACATGGTCTCGTTCACCGGCTCCACTCGCGCCGGCATCGAGGTGGCCAAGGCGGCCGCCCCGACCGTCAAGCGCGTGGCCCAGGAGCTGGGCGGCAAGAGCCCCAACATCGTCCTGGACGACGACGCGTTCGCCAAGGGCGTCGGCCGTGGCGTCGCCACCATGATGACCAACTCGGGCCAGTCCTGTAACGCCCCCACCCGCATGCTCGTGCCGAAGACGCGCATGGACGAGGCGATCGCGGTCGCCAAGGCCGCCGCCGAACAGGTCACCGTCGGCGACCCCAACGGCAACAGCCAGCTGGGCCCGGTGGTCAACAAGACCCAGTTCGACAAGATCCAGAAGCTGATCCAGGCCGGCATCGACGAGGGCGCGACCCTGGTCATCGGCGGCACCGGGCGTCCCGACGGCCTCGACAAGGGCTACTATGTGAAGCCCACGGTGTTCGCCAACGTGAACAACGACATGACCATCGCCAAGGAAGAGATCTTCGGCCCCGTGCTGTCGATCCTCGGCTACGAGACCCTCGACCAGGCCATCGAGATCGGCAACGACACCGAGTACGGTCTGGCCGCCTACGTCCAGTCGGGCGATCTGGAAAAGGCCCGCAAGGTCGCGGCCAAGCTCCGCGCCGGTCAGGTCTCCATCAACGGCAGGCGATGGACGCCATGCAGTCCCCTTCGGCGGCTACAAGATGAGCGGCAACGGGCGCGAGTGGGGCGACTTCGCCTTCCACGAATTCCTGGAAACCAAGGCCGTCCTCGGCTACGCGCCGAAGCCCGCCGCGGAATAAGCGTCCGCCTCACTGCGAATGCGAAGGGCCGCCCTCCGGGGCGGCCCTTTTGCGTTGCGACTTACCTCCCCCGTCGCGGCAGCGAGGGGGAGGGGGACCGCCCGCCGAGGCCGGCGCGAGCCGGCCGCAGAGCGGGGGTGGAGGGGGCTAGCCCCACCCGCTGAGTCCTCCCACTTAGGAGCGGCCGGTCTGCGCCATTCAATCCATGGACGGAGTTTGCCTTGGGGTCCGGCGATCTCAAGGACGGGCCGGAGGCCCGCCGCGGGGCGGCGACGCCCGGCGGGCGTCGTCCTTGACATCGCCGGACCCCAAGGCTCGCATCAACCGTGGATTTCAGGGCGGATTTCATCCCCGTTGGGGATGCTTGGTCTGAGGGGCGGGACCGTGTCGCTGATGACCGAGATCAGACCTTCTGAATGTCTGCGATGGGGGGTCAGCCGACATCCGCGGAGATGAACTCGATCTCGTCACCGATCCTAAAGTCTGAAGCCGCACGCCCTTTGATCAGCAACGCAGCCTGTACATGATCGCCGATGGGTCGGCTTATATAGGCGGTGGTTTCGAGCTCGCCATGCTTTCCGACCTGGACCCGCACTCGGCAGGCGCTCCCCGGAACCCAAGCCTTCACTTGTAGGATCGTCCCACGATCCGGCAGATCGAAGACGTCTTCGATAACCGCCTTCTTACCCCATGGCGGCGCTCGGTCAGCGGGGTCGTGTCGATGCAGGCTCACTGGGGCACCTTGGCAGGCGAGACCTATGTCCGCCATTGGTCAATCGGGCCTTATCATCCGCCCCGGAAGCAGACGCCCGGGGCTGCCCCGAAGGCCCGACACACGCCCGCGCGCACCTCCCCCCGAACGACGATCTCCCA
Organism: Phenylobacterium sp.; assembly: GCF_965284355.1. NCBI lineage: Bacteria > Pseudomonadati > Pseudomonadota > Alphaproteobacteria > Caulobacterales > Caulobacteraceae > Phenylobacterium > Phenylobacterium sp. The sequence continues at coordinate 3,743,377 of NZ_OZ260078.1, forward strand.
GTTCCCCACCCGCGGCCCCCCGGAACAGGGTAGGTGAGGGGTTTCCCAACTCCGAGACATCGCCATGCCCGCCTACACCATCGTCACCACCAGCGCCGCGCAAGACGCCGAGGCGGCCGAGGTCAACACGCTCGTGGACGATTTCGCCAACGAGAGCGAAGCCATCGGCTACGCCCGTCGCATGGCCGATGAACTGCTGGGGCTGGCCGACCAGCTCACGCTCGACTTCGACTACACCAACGTCTCCGTGCACGACGGCGACCTGCTCGAAGAGGAGCTGGATCCGACGCATCCGTCCTTCATCGGCATGTGGGTGCTCGACGACGAGAGCGTGGCCTTCGTCGGCGCCGACGACTTCCGCGACGGGGCGTCCGGCGAGCTCGCCTTGCAGTAGGGCCGAACCTCGGCTTCGCTACGCGCCAGCGAACGCCAGGGGGGAGACGTCCATGAACAGGCTCTGGAGCGCGGCGCTCGCCGCCCTGTTGGCGCTGGGCGCCGCCTCCGCGTCCATGGCCCAGGCGCCGGCCCCGCCGCCCGCCGACCCCGGCCCCCCGCTCAGTGGCTATCCGCGCAGCGCCCTTCGCGCGCCGACGCCCGCGGAGCTGAAGACCGCCACCTACGTCCGCGACGTCATCTACGGCCACCGCGACGGGATGGCGCTCACCTACGACGTCTTCAAGCCCGTGAAGGGCGCCAACGGCGCGCTGGTGGTCAACATGGTCTCCGCCGGCTGGCGATCCTCATGGGCCCCGCCGCAAGAGCGCCAGGCCCGCTATCAGGCCCTGATCGACAAGGGCTTCACCGTCGTGGCGCTCTACCATTCCTCGGCCCCGCGCTTTCAGGTCCCGGACGCTGTCACAGACGTTCGGCTGGGCCTGCGCCACATCAAGCTTCACGCCGCAGACTACGGGGCCGACCCCAAGCGGATCGGCGTCTGGGGCGCCAGCGCCGGCGGCCATCTGGCCCTCGTCGCCGGCCTGATGGCCGATGACGGAGACCCCGCCGCCGCCAACCCGCTGGAGCGCTCCGGCAACCGCGTCGCCGCCGTCGTCGCCTACTTCCCGCCCACCGATCTGGCCATCCTGCTGCAGGGCCGCCCCAAGGCCGGCCCCATCGCCTTCGAGGACCGGCTCTTCGCCTCGGTCTCGCCCATCCACAATGTCGACGCCCGCGATCCGCCGACCCTGCTGCTGCACGGCGAGGCCGACCGCGGCGTGCCGCTGGCGCAAAGCGAAAAGATGAAGGCGGCCCTCGACAAGGCCGGCGTCGAAAACCGCCTGAAAACCTACCCGGGCGCCGACCACGACTTCTACGTCAAGGGCGACCCCGCCAAGACCGACGCCTACGCCACCGACGCCATGACCGAGATGGTCGCCTGGTTCGAGGGGCGCCTGAAGAGGTAGGTCGGTCGCGGACGGGCCAAGGGTCGGTGGTTTGCGGAACTGACCTCCACCACACCGTCATCCCGGGCGGAGCGCTCGCCAGAGCGCGGAGATCCGGGACCCAGCAGACGCGAGCGCAAAGCTGCGCCGGCCGATGATCCGGGCCCCGTCATAGGCTGGCGTGGCCCCACGGTAGGCCAACACGCCGGCATCATCCCGACGAGCTGCCGGAACGGGACGCTCTAAACCGGGCGCGACCAGCACCCCGGGTGGCGCCCGTCCCTTGGCAGCGTCGCCGGCGGTGCGGCTGGGTCCCGGGTCTACGCGCTCTGGCGAGCGCTCCGCCCGGGATGACGGAATTGGGTAGGGCGAAGCGTCGACGTCGCTTGAGGGCGCGAACCCGGCGATCACGGCGCGGCCAGCACATTGCCCGTACCCGGCGCCGCTTGACGGCGATGCCTTCATGTTCTATCTTTGTTCTCATGTCGACCGAGGCTGCCCGCGACGCGCGTGAGCTCCAGATGCTGGAGGGGCTGGTCGACTGCGCCTACGGGTTGGCGACGACGCTCGCCGCGGCGGCGAAGGCCGAACCCGATACCCGGCGCTGCCTCGACCTCGTCGAGGGTTTCACCAAGTGCACGTTCGCGCTGCGCATGGGCATCCGCCTCTGCAGGACCCTGCGCGCCCCGCCCAAGGCGATGCCGGAACGCCTCGAGCTCCCCGAGCGGGAGCCGGCGGAGCCTGTCGAACGCGGCGAGCGCCCGGAACTGGAGCGGGAACGCGACCGGGACTACGAGCCCGTCAGCCTGCCGAAGTTCCTGAGCACCCTGGGCGTGGTCGCCCGGGACGCGGCCCGTCTCGAAGACCGCCTTCCCCCGGAGGCCGCCCGCCTCCTGCCGACCCTGCGGGACCTCCTGGCGCAGGCGAAAGCCGATCCGCCGGCGCCCGAACCCGGCCCCTCAAGACCCACCGGCGTCGCCGTCCTGGCCCGCCCGCCGCAAGCCGCGACCCGCCACAAACTCCTGGGCTCGGCCGCGCCGCCCAGGCCCGGCCCCCGCGCCCCGCCTCGCTGGCCCAACTCCGGCTGACGGCGCAACGCGTCCTAGGGTTTCAACCACGAACCACACGAACCCCACGAACGCGGTCCCCAGTCCGGGCGCCGCGCCGCAGGCGCATGCCCATTCAACCGCAGGACGACGCAGGCCATCCCCTCCGCGTCCTCCGCACTCATGACGGTCGCCGCTTCGCGGCCATCAGAGATCAGCCCCGTTCGTGGGGTTCGTGTGGTTCGTGGTCCAAAGATCGACGCCTGCCCCCGGCACGGCGCCCATCCGTGCAATCCATGCAATCCGTGGTTCACCCCAACGGCGCCGACGTCGCCTCGCCGGCCAGAGCGCCCTCGTCAGGCCCAGCCCAGGCCCAGCGCCCGCGCCGCCAGAAGCAGCGCGGCGACGGCGATGATCGGCGCGAAGACCCGTAAGGTGTGGCGGGTCAGCCGCTCGGGGAAGAAGGTGTCCGACACGCCCCTGCGCTCGGCTCCGTTCGCCTGGGCGACGGCGGTCAGCGGACAGCGCATCCCGCTGGCGATGAACACCACGCACTCCACGCTCATCAGCCCGCCGGCCACCCACAGCCAGACGCCATGCGCGCCGGTCACGCCCGCGTAGAGCAGGACGAACGCCGATCCGGCCATCACCACGTAGATCGCCGTATGGACGGCGCGCACGAGCGTGAGCCGCTGGTCCTCGGTCATCAGGTCCCCGCGGCCGTCAGGCCTTCATCGCCGCCTTCACCGCCTCGGGCCGGATCGGCAGGTCCCGCACCCGCGCCCCCACCGCGCGGTAGATCGCGTTCCCGATCGCCGGGCCCACCACCGTGGTCGCCGGCTCGCCCAGCCCCACGGGCGCCTCGGTGGAGGGCATGAACTCCACCTCCACGTCCGGCACGCCCGACATCCGCAGCGGCGTGTAGCTGTCGAGGTTCAGGTCCTTGGGCTGGCCGTTCTCGAACGCCGTGCCCTCATGAAAAGCCAGCGAAAGCCCCCACAGCGCCGCGCCCTCCATCTGCGCCAGCGCGCCGTCGGGGCTGACCACCGTGCCGCAGTCGACCACCAGGGTCAGCTTCTCGACCTTCACCGCGCCCGTCGCCGGGTCCACCGCCACGCGGGCGGCGCAGCCGGTCCAGGTGGGCATGTCGCGCTCCTGGCCGAACGAGGTGGCGATCCCGAGGCCGGTGTTCTTCGGCAGCGCCTTGCCCCAGCCCGCCTTGGCCGCCAGCCGGCGGACCACGGCCGCCTGCCGCCTGGCCCCGCCCACCGCATTGGGCGCCGAGCCGGCGTTCTTGCCCGCCGCGTCCAGCATCCGCAGCCGGAACTCCACCGGATCGACCTTGGCCTCGGCCGCCGCCTCGTCGATGAAGCTCTCCAGCGCCCAGTTGGTGAAGCCCGGGCCCACCGAGCGCAGCCAGCCCGGCCGGAAGGTCCGGTTCGCCAGGTCGTTCCCGACGGCCCTCACCCGGTGGGCGCCCACGCTGTACCAGTGGTTCGCCCCGCTCACCGCGAACGGGTCGAAGGCCACGCCGTTCGCGCCCTTGGGCATGAAGAAAGGCGCCATCGCCTCGGTGGGCCAGCCGGCGCAGACATGGTGCTCCATGCCGGTCACCCGGCCGCCCTCGCCGAACGCCATCCGCACGGTCTGCACCGATGGCGACCTGGGCGAGTCGAAGCGGCTGTCGTCGGCGCGGGCCAGCACCATTTTCACCGGCTTGCCGCCGATCGCCTTCGACGCCAGGGCCGCGCCCACCGCATAGTCGCCGTTCAGCCGCCGCCCGAACCCGCCGCCCAGCAGGTGGGTGCGCAGGACGATCGTCTCTTCCTTGCGCCCCAGCGCCTTGGCCAGCCACGGCAGCACCAGCGACTGCCACTGGTTTCCGGTGTGGATCTCGACGACGCCGTCCTTCTCGAACGCCAGCGCGTTCACCGGCTCCAGCTGGAAGTGCAGGGCGGTGGCGGTGGTATAGGTCTGCTCCAGGGTCGTCTTCGCGGCCTGGAACGCCGCGTCGACGCCGGCGTCCTCGACCACCAGCCCGCCCTTGGACCTGTCGGCGATCAGCGCCCGGGCGCGGGCCTGCAGGTCGGCCTCCGAGACCTTGGCCTCGGGCGGCGTGGTCCAGGTCACCTTCAGCGCCTGCGCCGCGCGGTCGGCCGCCACCCAGCTCTCGCCATAGACCATCACCCAGCCGGTGACGTTGTCGGACGGGTCGTCCAGCGCGACGGTCCGCAGATAGCCCGGGACCTTCTTGGCCTCGGCCTCGTCCAGGCTCGCCACCTTGCAGCCGTACCGCGTCGGCGGCAGCACCGGCCGGGCGTAGACCATCCCCGGGACCTTGGCGTCGATGCCGTAGACGCCCTTGCCGTCGGTCTTCGCCGGGATGTCCCGGGCCGGCGCCGCCTTGCCGATCAGCCGCCGGTCGACGGCCTTCTTCACCGGAACCTTGGCCAGCTCGTCCGCCGTGAAGCTGCGCAGCTCGCCCTTCGCGACGATCTCGCCGTAGCCGATCGACTTGCTTCCGGAGACCACCGCGCCATTGCGCGCCGTGCAGCTGGCCGCCGGGAGGCCCAGCAGCTTGGCGCCGGCCTCAACCAGGGCCATGCGGCCGGCCGCCGCCGCCTGGCTGTAGAGCGGATAGCTCTGCCACACAGACCAGCTGCCGCCCGTCACCATCAGCCCCCACTTGGGGTCGGTGTCCACGTGCAGGAACGTCGTCTTGGCCCAGTCGGCCTCCAGCTCGTCGGCGACGATGCGGGCGATGGCCGTGCCCACGTGCTGGCCCATCTCGGCGCGGATGATGTGGACCACCACCTGGCCGCTGCGGTCGATCGTGTACCAGATGGTCGGCGCATAGGCGTCGGCGGCCTCGGCCGGGCCGTTCATGGCGAACGCGGCGCCGGCGGCGGTGACCGTGATCAGGAAGCCCCGGCGGGAGAGATCGGCGATCGCGTTCATGCCTTCACCCCTGCTCTTGCGGCCAGCTTGATGGCGCGGCGGATGCGGATGTAGGCCATGCAGCGGCAGAGGTTGCCCTCCATGGCCGCGGTGATCTGTTCGTCGGTCGGGTTCGGGGTGGCGTTCAGCAGGGCGACGGCCTGCATGATCTGGCCCGACTGGCAGTATCCGCACTGCGGCGCCTGGGCCTCGATCCAGGCCTTCTGCACCGGGTGCTCGCCCTTGGGATCCAGCCCCTCGATCGTGGTGACCGACTGGCCCGCCACCGAGCCCAGCGGCGTGATGCACGCCCGCACCGCCTGGCCGTTCACATGGACGGTGCAGGCGCCGCACGATCCGATCCCGCAGCCGAACTTGGAACCCGTCAGCCCCGCCTCGTCGCGGATGGCCCAGAGCAGCGGCGCGTCCTCAGGCGTCTTCAGCGACACCTCGCGACCGTTCAGACGAAAGGTAGTCATGCCGTGTCCCCAAGCTGGATTGACGACGTAAGCGGACGCCTAAAACCGCCACTCCGCAAGGCTTCCTTTTCGGCCGGGGCCGACTGTGGGCTAGGTCTGATCCGACCCGTCACGCGAGCGCCGCGCGGCGCTGATCGCCAGCACCGCCATGCCCAGCAGCAACGACGCGACAGACCCCATGACCACCCCGGCGCGCACCTGCGCCTCGTGCAGGGCGTCCCCCGCCGGGAAGGCCAGCGCGCCGATGAACAGGCTCATCGTGAACCCCACCCCGCACAGCGCCGAGACGCCATAGAGCTCCAGCCACTTCGCTCCCGTGGGCCGACGCGCCCACTTCAAACCGATGGCCAGGGCCGCGGCCCCGAACACCCCGAGCGGCTTGCCGAAGAACAGGCCCGCCGCCACGCCCAGGCTGACCGGCCCCAATACGCCGCCGCCCGCGACCCCGCCCAGCGAGAAGCCGGCGGCCACGAAGGCGAACAGCGGCAGGATGAAGAAGGCCACATAGGGGTGCAGCGCTTCCATCGTCTCCTGCAGCACGCCCTGGCCGCCGGGACGCTTCGGCTCCAGCGGCAGGCAGAAGGCCGCGGCGACCCCCGCCAGCGACGTGTTGATCCCCGACTTGAGCGTAAAGGCCCAGAGCAGCAGGCCGCCGACCACCCAGAAGGAGTAGGGCGCCGTGCGCCAGCGCGACATGGCCGCCAGCACCGCCAGCGTCACCGCCGCGCCCGCCAGCATCGGGAACCGCACCTCCGAGGTGAACAGCACCGCGATCAGCGCCACCGCCACCAGGTCGGCGGCGATGGCCAGGGTCAGCAGGAAGATCCGCAGCGACGGCGGCAGGCGCGCCCCCACCATGGCCAGCGCCGCCAGGGCGAAGGCGATGTCGGTGGCGGTGGGGATGGGCCAGCCGGCGGGACGGCCGCCTTCGCCCGCGTTGATGGCCAGGTAGATCAGGGCCGGCGCGACCACGCCGCCGGCGGCGGCCAGGACGGGCAGGGCCAGCCGGCGCGGGTTCGACAGCTCGCCGCGCAGGATCTCGTGCTTGATCTCCAGGCCCACGACGAAGAAGAAGATCGGCATCAGCGCCGTCTTCACCCACGCCGCTAGGCTCATCTGCTCGGCGAACGGCCCGACCTGGACCGTGACCGCGTGATAGGTGATCGCGTGATAGGCGCCGGCCCAGGGCGAGTTGGCCCAGACGATGGCCGCCAGCGCCGCCATGGCCAGGATCAGCCCTGAGCCCGTTTCGGTTTTCAGGAACTCAAGCGTGGGCCGGCTCGCCATGGCGCCTGCCTACCAAGGCCCTCCCGGACGCTCTAGCGAAATCGGCCCGCGTCTCTAAGCTGCCGCCGCAACAAACCGAAGGTTCGAGGAAACGCCATGAGACTCTCCAGCCCCCGTGTCGCGCCGCTCAGCGACGCCGAGCTGACGCCCGACCAGGAGGAAGCGCTGAAGCCCGTCCGCAACGGGACCATGGGCGTCCTCAACATCTTCCGCACCCTGGCCCATGCGCCCAAGGCGCTGACCCGGTTCAACGACTGGGGCGGCTATGTCCTCAGCCGCCGCAACGACCTGCCGGCCCGCGAACGCGAGATCGTGATCCTGCGCGTCGGGTTCCTCTGCAAGTCGGGCTACGAGTTCACCCAGCACACCCGCATCGGCCTGCAGTCGGGCCTGACCGACGCCGAGATCGAGAACATCAAGCGCGGCGCCGACGCCGGCTGGAGCGCGGCGGACGCGGCGCTGATCAAGGCGGCCGACGAACTGGTGGGCGACCACTTCATCACCGACGCCACCTGGGCCGAACTGGGCAAGCACTTCACCGACAAGCAGCGGATGGACGTGGTCTTCACGACCGGCCAGTACACCCAGGTCTCGATGATCCTGAACTCGTTCGGCGTGCAGCTCGACGCCGGCCAGACCCTGGACCCCGAGCTGAAGGGTTTCTGAGATGACGGGGCGGCTCGAGAACAAGTCGGCGGTGGTCGTCGGCGCCGGCCAGACGCCCGGCGAGACCATCGGCAACGGCCGCGCCATGGCGCTGCTCTTCGCCCGCGAGGGCGCCCAGGTGCTGTGTGTCGACCGGCTCCTCGACCGCGCCGAGGAGACCGCGGCGCTCATCCGGGAGGAGGGTGGGACCGCCTTCGCCATCGGCGCCGACATCGTCAAGGGGCCTGAGAACGTCCGGATCATCGAGGAGGCGAAGGCCCGCTTCGGACGGCTCGACATCCTGGTCAACAACGTCGGGATCGGCGGCGGCGACGGCCCCGCGCACCGGCTGGAGGAAGCGGCCTTCGATCGCATTCTGTCGGTGAACCTCAAGGGGATGTGGCTGACCATCAAGGCCGCGTTGCCGGTGATGCGCGACGGCGGCGGCGGCTCGATCGTCAACATCTCGTCGCTCGCCGCCCGAGGCGGCGGCATCCAACTGGCCTATGAGGTGTCGAAGGCCGGCGTGAACCGCCTGACCACCAGCGTGGCCCAGTCCAACGCCCGCTACGGCGTGCGCTGCAACGCCATCATGATGGGCTACATGGACACGCCCATGGCTGTCTCGGGCATCGCCGGCGCCAGCGGCCGGTCGACGGCCGACGTCCGCGCCGAACGCGACGCCCGCGTGCCCCTGGGCGGCAAGATGGGCACCGGTTGGGACACGGCCTACGCCGCCTTGTTCCTGGCCTCGGACGAGTCGAAGTTCATCTCGGGCGCGATCCTGCCGGTCGACGGCGCCATGGGCGTTCGGATCGGCTGAGATAGCGCCCCCTCCACCACTTCGTGGTCCCCCCCATTGGCATGGGGGAGGAACCGAAGCGGATCGGTCACCCCCAGTTCCTCACCCGCTTGCGGGGGAGGGGGGCCGCGAAGCGGTGGAGGGGGCGTTGGGAACGCCACAGCCAGCCTCCGCGTTAGTCGCCCCTGTCGAGGGGCTTCAGACCGGAGAGCTTTGCTGATGAATGGCATCATCTATCTTGTCGGCCTCGTGGTCGTCGTCCTGGCGGTCCTGGGCTTCCTGGGTATCCGCTAGTTGCCTCGGGCGGGCGCGACCGGCTAGCTGCCGCCGATGCCCGTCTCCCCCGCCTATCGGCCCGATCCGCAGTTCCCGTCGCTCGGTGGAGAGTTCGCCGATCCCGTCGCGGCGGCCGACTTCCCTCAGACCCTGTTGCGTTTCCGCAACGACCGCGCCGCAGCGACCGTCGGCCTCGACACGCTGACCGACGAGGAGTGGATCGCCCACTTCGGCCGCTTCGCGCCGCTACCGGGCAACATGGATCCCCCGCTGGCCCAGCGCTACCACGGCCATCAGTTCCGCACGTACAACCCCGATCTGGGCGACGGCCGCGGGTTCACATTCGCTCAGATGCGCGAGGCCGGTTCCGGCCGCCTGCTCGAACTCGGCACAAAGGGCTCGGGACAGACCCCCTGGTCGCGCAGCGGCGATGGACGGCTCACGCTCAAGGGCGGCGTGCGCGAGGTGCTGGCGACTGCGATGCTGGAAGCTCTGGGCGTCCCCGCCTCCCGCTCGTTCTCGCTGATCGAGACGGGCGAGGCGCTCATCCGCGGCGACGAGCCCAGCCCGACGCGCTCGGCGGTGCTGGTTCGCCTGTCGCACAGCCACATCCGCTTCGGCAGCTTCCAGCGCCACGCCTTCTTCGAGGCCGCCGACCGGATCACCACCCTCGTGGACCACGTGATCGCCAACTACTACCCGGACCTGGAGGGCGCGAACGACCGGCCCGCCGCGCTGCTGGCCGCCGTCTGCGCGCGCGCCGCGCGGATGACGGCCCGCTGGATGGCCGCCGGCTTCGTCCACGGCGTGCTCAACACCGACAACATGAACATCACGGGCGAGAGCTTCGACTACGGCCCCTACCGCTTCCTGCCGCACTCGGACCCCAACTTCACCGCCGCCTACTTCGACCACCAGGGGCTATACAGCTTCGGCCGCCAGCCCGAGGCCGTGTTCTGGAACCTGCAGCAACTGGCCGGCTGCCTCAGCCTGGCGACTTCGAGCGATCCGCTGGTCGAGTCGCTGAACGGCTTCGGCCCGGCCTACCGGCGCGAGCTGATGGCCGCCATGCTGGCCCGCCTGGGTGTGCGATCGCGCGGCGAAGAGGACGATGCGGCTCTGGTCCAGGCCAGCTTCAGGGCCTTGGCGGAAGGGGGCGAGCGCCTGCGCTGGGAGCCCTTCTTCTTCGACTGGCTCTGCGGCCGCGAGGACCGCGCCCTGGCCGGCCCGCGCGCGGCGCTCTACGCCGAGGCGCCCTTCGCCGAGTTCCGCCAGCGGCTGGCCGCCTACGAGGCCGACCGCCCCGAGCGCCTGAGCCACCCCTACTTCGCGCAGCCCGAGCCCGAAGAGCTGCTCTACGACCAGATCGAGTCGCTCTGGGCCTTCATCGCCGAGTCCGACGACTGGAGCGTGTTCCACGAGAAGCTGGATCGGATCGAGGTCGCGCGGGTGGCCTGCGGCCTTTGGCCAGCAGCCGCTATCCGCTGGGCCAGCACCACGCCGGCCAGGATGGATCGCCGCGCCCAGGCCCTGCAGCGGACCGATCGCCTCGGCGAACAGCACGTAGCCCAGGATCGCCGCTACGACCGGCTGGACCAGCACCACGACCGAAGCGGTCGGCGTCGGCAGGCGGCCCATGGCCCAGGCGATCGAGCCCTGGCCGGTCACGTGCATCAGCCCCAGCCCCACGCAGGCCGCCCAGCCCGCGGCCGTCGTTGGCGTCAGCTGTTCGCCCAGAATGACGGCGGCGATCAACAGCAGCGGCGCGCCCGTCAGCCCGGCCCAGAACATCAGGCGGCTGGCGCCTTCGGTCTTCCGACCTTCGGTGATCGTCAGGAAGTAGAGCGCGTACCAGAGGGCGGTGAACAGCGAGAGCGCATCGCCCAACGGCTGGTTGCTGGGCGTCCCGCCGGTCTTCTCGATGGCCATCAGCGAGGCCCCGCCGACCGCCGCGGCCACGGCCACCAGGAACAGCGCCCGCGGCCGCTGGCGCAGGAAGATCCACGCGAACGCGGTCACCACAACCGGCGTCAGGTTGGGCAGCACGGTGGCGTTGGCGACCGAAGTGTACTGGATGCCGTAGTGCCAGAACCCCAGGTCCAGAGCGAAGAACAGGCCCGCCAGCAGCGCCCACTTCGACGGCGCGCCGCCGAAGCCGCCGGTCCGGGCGGTCATCAGGGCCAGCAACGGGGTCGCGAACACCAGCCGCCAGACCCCCGTCGCGGTGGGGCCGGCGTCGCTCAGCCGCACCAGGATCGCCGCCAGCCCGATGATGCCCGCGCCCAGCACCAGCACCGCCAGCGCCTGCCAGCGCGGGCCCGGTTGCGTATCCGCGACGGCCTCAGCCAAACCCCAGCTCCTTGCGCAGGTCGCCCGCGCTCATACCGTGTTCGCGCAGCGACCGCAGCGTCTCCGCCTTGTCGCGCTTGGCGAACCGCTTGCCGTCGGGGCCCAGCAGGAGCGGATGGTGCCGGTAGGCCGGGGTGGGCAGGCTCAGCAGCGCCTGCAGCAGCCGCTGCACATGTGTGGCGTCGAACAGGTCCACGCCGCGGATCACATGGGTGATCCCCTGCAGGGCGTCGTCGACGGTGACCGCGAGGTGGTAGGCTACGCCCACATCCTTGCGCGCCAGCACCACGTCGCCGCCCAGTTCGGGCCGCGCCGACACCACGCCCTCGGTCTCGTCGGTGAACGTCAGGCCCGCGAAGCCCCCGAGCTTCGCCGCCGCAGCGTCCAGCGACAGCCGCCAGGCAAACGGCTCCCCCGCCGCCAGCTTCGCGGCTTCCTCGCGGGGGGGAAGGGGGCCGCCGCGGAACACCTCCATGGGGCCGTGCGGGGCGGACGCCATGGTTTCAGCGACCTCCTTGCGGGTGCGGAAGCAGCGGTAGACGAGGCCATCGGCTTCCAGGCGCGTAAGCGCGGCGTGGTAGTCGTCCAGATGCTCGGACTGTCGGCGCACCGGCGTCTCCCAGTCGAGCCCCAGCCAGGCCAGGTCTTCGAGGATGGCCGCCTCGAACTCGGGTCGGCAGCGGGTCGCGTCGATGTCTTCGATACGCAGCACGAACCTGCCATCCGCCTGGCGCGCGGCCTCGAATGCGGTCAGCGCCGAGAAGGCGTGGCCCTTGTGCAGGTGGCCGGTGGGCGATGGGGCGAAGCGGGTCGCGAACACCCGCCAGCGTTAGCAGCGGTGCTGTGGGTTGGGGAACAGCCCCATGTGGTTCAGCACCGCCTCGAGAAAGCGCCGCTCGCCGCCCAGGGCTTCCTTCAGGTGGTCGAACTGCTTGAAGCCCGCCATCTCGGCCAGGCCGTGGGCGCCGCACCAGGCCGCCACGCTGGCCAGCTCCAGGTGCACCTCGTCGTCGGGATTGGCGCCGTGCTCGATCATGGTGTCGCGCACCATGCAGTAGGCGCTGTCCTTGTTGTCCTGGACCTCGTCCGGCAGCATCTCTTTGTCGCGCGCGGCGTCATACATCACGCGATAGAGCGCCGGATTGTCGCGGGCGAAGCAGACATAGGCGATGCCCAGCGCCGTCAGTTGGTGCGGACCCTCCGAGGCGCCCTTGGCTTCGAGCATCAGCGCGCTGAGGATGTCCCAGCCCTCCTGGGCGACGGCGTCGAGCAGCTCGGCCTTGTCCTTGAAGTGGTGGTAGGGGGCCGCAGGACTGACGCCCGCTTCACGCGCCACGGCTCGCAGGGACAGCGCCGTGGGGCCCTCTGCCTCGAGCAATCGGCGGGCGGCGTCGACGAGCGCGCGCCTCAGATCGCCATGATGGTACGGGCGGGATTCGGCGCTTTTAGCTTCGCTCATGGCATTACCATAATTTCATATCTAAGCGCTGTACAGATGCCATTGACGGTTCATGGCGCCGCTCTTATCTGAGCGATGTTCAAATAAGAAACGCCCCCACTCCCCTGGGGTTCAACTGAAAAGGTGTGTGTCATGTCTCTCGCAAATTTCGAACGGATCTTCGACCGTCTCGCTCCGGCGTTCCTGCTTTTCCTGGGCCTTACTGCGGCCCTGGCGACGGCGGGCCTCGGCGCCTAGGGTCTCCCCACCCAGGCACGGTCGCACCCGACGGAGGGGCCCCATCGCGGGCCCCTTTTTCGTGGGCGCCGATCGCCGGCGCCTTTTTCATTTTGGGTCATGCATCCAGCTTCGCCGTGGCGCCGTATTTGCAGGAAGTGCGCGACTGCAGACGTTTCCCCTTTCGGGCGAAATTCCCCTGTTGAGTGTCTATCGTAGCGGCTTCACCCCCAAAGCTGCATGGTTGAGCTTCCAATGTGCCGGCATCCCCCAGTCGGCGCGGAGGAAAGTTGCGCTGAGGAGCGATTCCGATGGAGGCCAGCATGGGCTGCCTCGAAGCGACGGGTGGAACAGCCGGGCGGCCGAAGGCGGCGCCGGGCTTCTTTTCCATGTCCCGTTCCGGAACATCCCAGGCGAGGCAAAGCGTCGCGCGGCCGGCTGGCTTAACGACTTCTAGGCGAATTTCGGGCACCTCTACCGTGGGCTGCGATACCCGTCGCGGCGCTGAGTTTGCTTTTGTTCAGACCGATCATCGGGTCGGTTGGGGGCAGGTCCGATGACCGTTGGAACGATTGATCGCCGCGCGCCCAAGCGTGGCCTGATGGCTTCGGCCATCGCGTGGGTCTGGCCGCAGCCGATCCGCAACGAAGAACAACGCACCGGCTACGCCTGGATGGGCCCGCTGGCCGCCTGGATGTGGCCGTCGCGGCTCGAAGACGAACGCTTCGGCCGTCGCCATGGCCTGATGGGCGTCCTGTTCGGCTGGATGTGGCCGCAGGGCCTGGACCGCGGCATGCAGCGCTGGTGGCGCGCAAGCTGGCTCTGGAGCTGGATCTGGCCGGGCCGCGTGATGGGCCCGAACGGCGAGATCTGCCCGTTGGCGCCCTGGCATCCGGCGGCGCGCCCCGAGGTCTGCGCGACGGATCCCTGGCACCGGAAAGTGGGTCGTCACGGCGGCGCCGCGGCGATGATGATGGCCGCGACGGCCATCGCCGCGCCGACCTTCATGGAAGGCAACAGTGTCCTGGATGGGGGCCGACTGAACCTGTTCGTGGGCGGCGGCACGACCCCAGACGGCGCCCCGACGGGCGCCACGGAACAGCCCAGCGGCCCGGACGGCGGCGGCGTTGACGGCGGCGCGGGCGAGCCCGGCGTCGGCGGTGCTGGCGGCGGCGGCGGTGGCGGCGGCCCCGGCGACGGCCCGAATACACCCGACCTGACCGACCTTGGCCCGCCCGACCTGGGTGGAACCGAAGGTGCGACGGACGGCGTGCTGCTCGGCGGCACGGGCGGCCCGACGACGGGCGAACCCGGCCAACCGGGCGACCCCGACGGCCTCAACCCGCCTACGGAAGGCGGCGACGACCTGTCGCCTGATCCCGACCTGGTGCCGGGCAACCCGACCGGCGGCGCCGTTGGCGGCGGCAGTGGTGGTGGTGTCGGCGGTGGCGGTGGCGGTGGCGGCGGTCAGCCGACCATTCCCGGCGGCGGCGAGGATCCGTTCACGCCGCCCACGAACGAACCCGGTGTGAACCCGCCTGGCCTTGAGCCGCAAGGCCCGCTCACGCCTCCGACTCCGCCCAGCGACAAGCCGTTCCCGACGATTCCGGGTGCGGGTGGCCCTGGGGCCGGCGGTCCGCTGTTCAACGACGAAGGCGGTGGTGGCGGCGGCGGCGGTGGTGGCGGTGGCGGCGGCGGTGGCGGTGGGCCGGGCGACACCGGTCCTGTCGGCGGCATCCCAGAGCCGGCGACGTGGGCCATGATGATCATGGGCTTCGGCGCGGTCGGCTACGCGATCCGTCGCCGTCGGTTCGCCGCCACGGTCGCCTGATCGTCTAGTACCGCTCGTACGGGTACGGATAGCGCGGGCGCGGCCAGGCCGGTCGCGCCGGCTCCCAACGCGCCTCGTCCTCTTCATAGGCTCGCCGGCGCTGAGCGTCCTCGTAGGCGCGCCGACGATCGTCCTCGTAAGCCCGTTGGCGCGCCTCGGCGTATGCGCGCTCCTGGGCCGCGGCCTCGGCGCGCCGCTGACGCTCAGCGGTCTCCTCTACCTGGCGCCGTTGGGCTTCCGCCGCAGCGGTCTGGGCCTGGATGGCGGCCAACTGGGCGTCGTTGAGGGCCCGGGCCCGGGCCTCGGCCTCGTTGCGCTCGCGTGCGGCCAACTCCACCGCAGCCCGTTCGCGATGTCGCGTCGCCGCCTGGGCCCCGCAGACCCGCAGGTCGCGCAGCCCCCGTTCGGACCCTGCCAGAGACGCCGTCAGAGGCTCATCCGACAGCCACGCCACGCCCAGCGTGCCGCCCCGCTTCATGGCCGCCTCGGTCTCTTCCGACAGCACCAGCTCGCCGGCCCCGTCGGGCCCCCGCAGCATCAGGTTGGAGAACCGCTGCTTGTCGATGCGGATCGGCAGGAACGCCCGCGCCGGCAAGTCCTGCTTGAAGAACCGCAGACTGACCAGCTGGCCATCCGAGATCAGGCTGACGGGGGTCACGCCGCCCGAGCCGCCGGTCAGCTCCATTGCCACGCGACACCCGGTGTCGGTGGGACTGACGAGCCAGGCGAGGGCTGGAGGGGGCGCCGCGGCCGCGTGGGCCGGGCCTGAAAAGAGCGCAGCAGCGGCTACGCCCCCGATGATCATCCTGATCACGACGGCTCCTGACTGACACGCGTCGCAAAGATACGGCCGTTCACCAGCGCTCGCTAGAGGCATCGACGCCGCGGGTGCTAGGGTGTCGTCTCAGAACAGAGGGAGGCGGACATGACCCGCAATTGGATGTTGGCCGCGGCGGCGGTGATGGCCCTGGGGTCGACGACGGCGATGGCGGCGATTCCGGCCAACGTCGCGGCGGCGCTGGCTGACAAGGGCCGCCCCGCCGAAGACGTGGCCAAGGACGCGACCCGAAAGCCGGGCGAGACGGTGGCGCTGCTCGAGGTGAAGCCGGGCGCGAAGGTGGTCGACCTGGTGATGGGCGGGGGCTACTTCACCCATATCCTTTCGGCCGCCGTGGGCCCGAACGGCCAGGTGGTGGCCTATCAGCCGGCCGAGTTCATCCAGTTCCAGGCCAGCTATGGCGAGAACCTCAAGAAGGTCGCCGCCGCCCACCCCAACGTGACGCCGATCGACTCGTCCTTCGGGGCCCTGGACCTGCCGGACGGCCTGGACGCCGTGCTGACCGTCCAGAACTATCACGACATGCACCTGACCCCGTTCCCGAAGGACACGGCGTCCAAGGTCAATGCCGAGATCTTCAAGTCGTTGAAGCCGGGCGGCGTCTATCTGGTGGTCGATCACGTCGGCGCGCCGGGTTCCGGCCTCGAGGCCGCGATGAAGGTGCACCGGATCGAGCCGTCGATCGTGAAGGCGGAAGTCGAGGCCGCGGGCTTCAAGCTGGAAAGCGAAAGCCCGATCCTGCGCAACACCACCGACGCCCACACCGCCAACGTGTTCGACCCCTCGGTGCGCGGCAAGACCGATCAGTTCGTCATGAAGTTCCGCAAGCCGAAGTAGCCGTCGGGACCCGTCGGCCCGCTTGGCCGCCGACGGATTCGTCCGACCAAAGCAAGTGGCGACTTGTGAGAGCCGCCGATGCCAGACCCCAAGGCCGCGCTCTGCGACAGTTTGTCTGCGGCATGCGGCGTTATGGTTACTGTCGATAAGCTTGGCTGTCGGTCATGTGTCCGCCGAATGGCACAGGCGACGAGATTCGGCCTCACCGAAGGCCAGTCGGCGCTGCGCCGGCTGATGGCGCTTGGCGCGGCGCTGCTGGCGCTTGTGCTGCTGGGCTTGGCGGCGCTGCTGATCGCCGGCTCGCAAGCGCTGGACTCGCTGCAGGTCCGCGAAGACCGCGCCATGGTAGACAATGTCCTTGGCCGCCGCCTGCACCGCATCGTCACCGACGTCACGACCGCCACGGTTTGGAATCAGGCCTATCGTGAACTGCGCCCCGGAGGATCCGTCGAGTGGCTGGACGATGAGATCGGCAGCTACTTCGCTCAAAACCGCGGCCATGACCTGACCATCGCGCTGGATGGGGCCGACCGGCCGTTCTACGCGTGGTCCGGCAAGTCTCGGGTCGACCCCCGCTCGCAGGCGACATTCCTGGCCGACGCGGCGCCCATTGTCCGCCAGGCCAGGGCGCAAGAAGGCCGCCGCAGGCCGGACCCTCAGGTCGGCGACGCCGAGTCCAACCTGGCCGAAACCGCATCCGGCGTCGTGCTCTCAAAGGGCGCGCCCTACCTCGTGGCCGCCTCGACGGTGACCCCCGAAGACGCCTCGGTCCCCCGCCTCCCGGGTCCGGCCCCGCTTGTCATCTCGGCCCAGCGGCTGGATCGCGAAACGCCGGCGTTGCTGGCCGCCACAGGCATTGCCGGCGCGCGCTTCCAGCGCGGCGTTTCCGACTCTCCGGCCTCGATGGTCGTGCGCACCGCCGAAGGCGTTCCGATTGGCGAGATCGTCTGGATGCAGCGCCACCCGGGTCTGCAGGCGCTGAAGACCGCCGCGCCGGTCCTGGCGCTGGGCTGCATCGTGCTGCTGGGCGTGATGTTGGCGCTTGGCTGGCAGATCCTGCGCGTGGCGCGTCGCCTCGTCATCCACGAGCGCGGGCACGCCGACGCGCTGAACGAGCTGAAAGTGGCCCGCGACCGCGCAGAGAGCGCCAGCATCGCCAAATCCCAGTTCCTGGCCAACATGAGCCACGAGATCCGTACCCCCCTCAACGGCGTGCTGGGCATGGCTCAGGTTCTGGCGAAGAGCGACCTGACCCAGGCCGACCGCGACAAGGTCCGGCTGATCCGGGCCTCGGGCGAGACCCTGCTGTCACTCTTGAACGACCTCCTCGACCTCTCGAAGATCGAGGCCGGCCGTGTGGATATCGAGGCGCACGACTTCGACCTCGAAGCCGAGGTCGACACCGCGACCCGCAGCTTCGCCACCCTGGCGGCGCAGAAAGACGTGCGCTTCCTGCTCACGGTGCAGCCCGAGGTTCGCGGAATGTGGCGCGGAGACGCCGGCCGGATCCGGCAGGTGATCTCCAATCTCGTTTCCAACGCCGTGAAGTTCACCGACAACGGGGAGGTGCGGGTGTCCCTGCGCCGGACGGATGAGGGCGTGGTCTGTACGGTCTCCGACAGCGGAGTCGGCATCGCCCGTGACACGTTGGAGCGCCTCTTCGAACGCTTCTCGCAGGTCGACCCCAGCGCCACGCGCCGCTTCGGGGGCTCAGGCCTGGGCCTGGCCATCAGCCGTGAACTGGTCGAACTGATGGGCGGCAGCATTTCGGTGACTAGCGTCGAAGGCCGCGGCTCTGCGTTCACCTTCGAGCTGCCGTTGCCCTGGGTCGGTCCGGGCCGCGCTGTCGCCTCGACGCCCGAGGCGGAGTCGGAGTTGCCGCCCATCCGCATTCTGGCGGCCGAGGACAACAGGACGAACCAGCTGCTGCTGACGGCCATTCTGGATCCGCTGGGGGTGGACGTCGTCATCACCGCCGATGGACGCGCCGCCGTCGAGGCGTTCAACGCCCAGTCGTTTGATCTGGTCCTGATGGACGTGCAGATGCCGGTGATGAACGGCGTCGACGCCACCCACGCCATCCGCGCGATCGAGGCCGAGCGCAACCTGCCGCAGACCCCGATCCTGGCGCTCTCGGCCAACGTCATGCGCCACCAGGTCGAGGAGTACCTTGCGGCCGGCATGAACGGCTTTGTCGCCAAGCCGATCGAGATGGCCGCGCTGATCGACGCGATCTCGCAGGCGCTGGAAGCTCGCGACACAGTTCATAGCGCCGCCGCCTGACGATCGGGGCGGCGCGCCAGGGTTGCCCGGCTAGTCGCCTTTCAGCTTTCGGTCGAAGAAGTCCAGCGTGGCCATGGCGCGGTGCCTCCGGTTGGCCGGCGTCCAGCCGCCGCGGTGGCGAAGGCCCGGATAGACCATCGTCTCGAACGGCTTGCCCTGCGCCTGCAGGGCGAACAGCACCCGCGTCGAGTGGTCGAACGTCACGTTGTCGTCGGCCATCCCGTGGATCAGGAGGAGCGAGCCGTCCTTCAGGCGGGGCAGGCGGCTGACGATCTCCGACGCGCCATATCCCGCGGCGTTGTCGGCCGGCGTGCCCATGAAGCGCTCTGTGTAGTGGGTGTCGTAGAGCTTCCAGTCGGTGACCGGCGCCCCTGAGACCCCCGCCTTGAACGGACTGTCCGGCACGGTCAGCATCAGGAGCGTCATGTAGCCGCCGTAGGACCACCCGGTCACGCCCAGCCGGTTCGCGTCGACGTAGGGCAGGGTCTTCAGGTAGTTCGCGCCGGCGATCTGGTCGTCGACTTCCAGCTGTCCCAGCTTGCGATCGATGGCGGTCTTGAAGGCCGCCGAGCGGAACCCGACGCCGCGGTTGTCGAGCCGGAACAGGATGTAGCCCGCGTCCAGCAGGATCTGGTCTTCCGGCGTATGCCAGTTGCTGGCGACGCGCGGACCTGACGGGCCGCCGTAGACCTGCACGATCACCGGGTATTTCTTCGATGCGTCAAAGCCGGGCGGGGTGCGCATGGACCACCAGAGGTCCGAGCCATCCGCGGCCTTGATCGTGCCGAAGGCCGGCTGGCGCAGGCGGTCCACGTACGGCCAGAACGGGTGGCCGGGCTTCAGCGCGTTCTCCTCGATCCAGCGCACGCGGGTTCCGTCGGCGCGGTAGAGCGCGGTCTGCGCCGGAGTCTTCGGATCCTCGTAGGTCCCGGCGAACGCGCCGCCCTTGTCGGCCACGGTCACCGTCCACCAGCCGCCGGCAGGGGTCAGCGCCTTGGGCTGGCCAGGCTTGGCGTACGAGACGGAATAGATCCGGCGCTCACCGGGGCTGTCCTTGTGCGCGGCGAAGATCACCGTCTGCGTGGCCTCGTCCAGGCCCTCGATCTTGCCGACCGGCCAGGCGCCGGAGGTGACCTGGCGGATCAGCTTGCCGTCACGGCCGTAGAGGTAGAGGTGCCGCCACCCCGACCGCTCGGACGACCACAGGAACGACCCGTCCTTCAGAGGCTTGAAGTCGTCCGTCAGGTCCACCCAGTGCGGGCTGGTCTCGGTGAGGATCACCTGACCCTTGCCGGTCGCCGGATCGACGGCCAGCAGATCCAGCTTGCGCTGGTCGCGGCTCTGGCGCTGCACGTACAGCGTCTTGCCGTCCTTCGCCCAGGCCACGCGGGCCAGGTAGATGTCGGCGTCAGGACCCAGGTCCACCTTCACCCGCGGGCCGTCCAGCGGCTGGACATAGAGCTCGACGCGGGCGTTCGGCCGGCCGGGGCGGGGATAGCGCTGGGCGATCACCTTGGCGCCGGTTGCGCCCACCTCGGGCCGATCGACCACATCGACGCCGGTCTGATCGACGAACGCGATGGCGACGGCCCGGTCGTCCGGACTCCACCAGTAGCCGGTGTCGCGGTCCATCTCCTCCTGGGCGATGAACTCGGCGGTTCCCCAGCTCTTGAGTTCCGTCCCGCCCTCGGTGAGCGCGCGTTCGGCCCCCCCGGCGGTCGGCGTGATGTAGAGGTTGTCGTCGCGCACGTAGCTGACGAAGCCGCCCTTCGGCGAGACCTTGGCGTCGATCTCGTCGCCGGCTGTGCGGGTGACCTGCCGCGCCTTACCGGCCGCCACGTCGTAGACGAAGATGTCGCCTTCGACCGGGGCCAGGATCACCTTGGCCTGACTGTCCCAGGCGTAGTCGACCACGCCTCGGGTCGCGACGCCCGCCCGCTCGCGCCGCGCCTTCTCGGCCTCGGACAGCTCGCGATCGGCCGGGGCAAGGGTCTTGCCGTCCAGCAGCAGTCGCGGCTCGCCGCCGGCCACGTCGGCCGCCCACAGGTCGGTGATCGTCAGGTCGTCGGCGCGGGTCTTGATGTAGGTCACCGACTTGCCGTCCGGCGAAAGCTTCACGCCCCGGGGGCGGGGGCCCGAGATGTCGGGGCTGTCGAAGATCCGTTTGGGGGGAAGCTGTTCGGCCAAGGCGGGGGTGACGGCGAAAAGGGCCGCGAGCGCGGCGGAGGCGAGTTTCATGGCCGTTGTTGAACCGCGTTGATGCGGGCTTGGCAATCCGCCTGCGTCTTGAACCGCGCCGCCGGTCGTGCGAGGTCCCGCGTCATGAGCGAAGACACTCTCCCGGCCCTGCCCGACCGCCTCAGCGTGGACCCCAACAGCCCCTACTATGACGAGGCCGTTCTCGCGCGGAACGTCGGCGTTCGCTTCAAGGGCCAGGACAAGACCAACGTCGAGGAATACTGCGTCAGCGAAGGTTGGGTGCGGCTGTCGGTCGGCGCCTCCAAGGACCGTCACGGCAACCCGCTGACGATCAAGCTGCAAGGCCCCGTCGAGCCGTATTTCCGCGAAGGCTGACCCGGCTGGCGCCGCGCACGTGTCGCCGGCGCCACACACGACGTAACAAAGACCGGCCGATACGGCCGATGACCGCCCGGCGACGGATTCCGGGCGCCTTCGCGCATGTTTCGTGACGCGGTAAAACCTCCCACGATATCAGCGTCTTGAGGGCATTCTTGGCCCGCTGGACGAACCTCTTCCTGAATCGAATTCATGAAGAGGATGAAGTGATCTCCTTAAGCGCCGCCGCGGGCGCTCCCTAGAGGTGGCCGCAGCGGCAGGGGGCGCCGTGCGAGCCGGCCGCCCCGATTCCACACGTCCGCAGCAAGGCATGCCTGCCGCGCGTCCGCGCGTCGGCGATTGGAGGATATGGATTTGAAGCTCTACCCGACGCGCCAGCGCCTGTTGGCCACCTCGTTCATCTGCGGCGCGATCACCGCGACCAGCTTCACCGGGACGGCCTGGGCCCAGGCGGCCGAGGAAGGCGCCGAAGTGGGCGAGATCGTCGTCACCGGGTCGCGGATCCGCCGCGACACGTTCTCGGCGCCGCAGCCGCTCTCGGTCGTCAGCTCCGAGGCCATCCGCGAGTCGGGCCAGGTTTCGGTGGGCGACCTCCTGCTCGAACAGCCCAACATCAACCCCAACCAGAACTCCCAGACCACCTCGGCGACCCTGTTCCTCGCCGGCCAGACCCGCGCCGACATCCGCGGCCTGGGCGCGACCCGCACCCTGGTGCTGATGGATGGCCGCCGCCTGCCGTTCTCGGACGCCTCTTCGCCGGCCGTCGACCTGAACACCATTCCCTCGCTGATGATTGATCGCATCGAGACGATCGCGGGCGGCGCCTCGGCTGTGTACGGGTCGGAAGCCATCTCGGGCGTCGTCAACTTCGTGATGAAGAAGCAGCAGGACGGCCTCGAGGTCGATCTGCAGACCGGCATCACCGAGGAGAAGGACGGCGAGGAGGTCCGCGCCGGCTTCAACTGGGGCCGCAAGTTCTTCGACGACAAGCTGAGCGTTCTGGTCGGCGGTGAGTATGCGAGCCTGGAGCCGATCCTGCAGAAGGATCGGGACTGGGCCTTCCCGGGCATCCGCCGGAACTCCGCCACGGGCGTCACGGTCCAGAACGTGCTGCCGCAGTCGCGCTCGAACTCGTCGCCCTTCGCCACCTTCCAGCTGCGCAACAGCAACGTGGTGGGCACGGGCCTGTCCGTCACCCGCGACATTCGCGACAACGGCAGTTCGATCGTGCGCCTGTCGCAGAACTGCGCGACCGCCACCGTCCAGCCCACCTGCCAGGACCCATCGCTGTTCTACAATCAGGTGTTCACGGCGCTGCAGGGCAAGGCCAATCGCGGCGTCCTGCGCACCTACGTGGACTACAAGGTCACCGACAACTGGAATGTCTTCCTCGACGCCAGCTACGTGAAGGTCTCGGGCTACGGCATCTTCTCGCCGGCGTTCTCCAGCGCGGCGGGCGGCGGCACGATGCCGATCACCATCCGCGGCGACAACGCCTACCTCAACGGCCCTGGCGCGGCGGCGGCGGCCCTCCGGGCGGCCTGGACCGCCTCGTCGGCGGCCACCGTGCCCTTCGAGCAGCGCGGCGCGGGTCTCACCCTCACCCAGGCCTCGCAGGTCCAGGTGGGCAAGACGTGGGTCGAGTTCGGCAATCGTGACGTGAAGACCGAGCGCGAGCAGGTCCGCATCGCCGGCGGCATGGAAGGCAAGTTTCAGACCTTCGGCCGCGACGTGAACTGGGACAGCTACGTCCAGTACTCCGAGCTGAACGGTACGACGATCTCGTACAACGTGCCCAACATCGCCCGCGTGCAGCAGGCGGTGGATGCCGTGCTGCTGAACGGCCAGATCGTCTGCCGTGACGCCGCCGCTCGCGCGGCCGGCTGCGCGCCCTGGGATCTGGTCAACGGCCAGCCGTCCCGTGAAGCCATCAACTGGGCCAACGGCGTCTCGGTCACCGACCAGCAGATCAAGCAGACGGTCGCCGGCCTGAACTTCGCGACGTCGATCTTCGACCTGCCCGCCGGACCTGTCGGCGTGGCCTTCGGCGCCGAGTACCGCAAGGAGGAAAGCTTCTTCGCCCAGGATCCGATCGGCGCCTCGGGCGCGCTGTTCTTCAACGCCATCGGCACGCGCGCGGGCGAATACAACGTCAAGGAAGCCTACGGCGAAATCCGCGTCCCGATCCTGAAGGACGCGCCGTTCGCCGAAGAGCTGACCTTCGAGGCCGCCGGCCGCGTGTCGGACTACTCCTCGATCGGCGGCACCGACCAGTACCGCCTGCACGTCGAATGGTTGCCGGTGAAGGACGTGCGGTTCCGCGCCTCGCAGTCCACCGCCGTGCGCGCGCCCAACATCGTCGAGCTGTTCGCGCCGCAGAGCCGCAACTTCACCACCGCCGCCACCGACCCCTGCGACGCCTCGGTGTTCGCCGGCGCCACGGCGGCCCAGCAGGCGGCGCGCCGGGTCAACTGCGCCGCGGCGATCCCCGGCTACAATCCGGCGACGTTCCAGTCGAGCTTCGGCACGGGGCGCCCGTCGCTGCCGCTGCTGCAAGGCGGCAACCCCGACCTCGGGCCCGAAACGGCCACCACCTACCAGTACGGTGTCGTGATCCAGCCGCGCTGGATCCCGAACCTCCAGATCTCGGCGGACTTCTTCAAATACAACATCGAGGATCAGGTGGGCCTGATCCCGATCAACACCCTGTTCCAGGCCCTCTGCTACGACTCGGCCACGCCGTTCGCGTCCAACCCGTTCTGCGGCCAGATCCAACGCGACCCCACGGGGGCGACGTCGGGCGTCGTGGGCGGCGTGACCCAGGTCGTCCTGGTCAACCAGAACGTGGCCAGCGTGAAGGTCGAGGGCTGGGATTACGCCATCTCGTACGGCTTCCAGACCGAGGACCTGTTCGGCAAGGACTACGGCGCGATCGCCATGCGGCTCGACGCCACCTGGATGTACCGCTTCCACCTCCAGGGGCTGCCCGGTCAGGCCTACACCCAGCTCGCGAACACCATCAACAACGCGACGCCCGAGTGGAAGGCCAACGGCTCGGTCCGCTGGACCTACGACAAGCTGTCGGTCACCTGGAACACGGTCTGGATCGACTCCATGGTCTCGAACAACGCGTTCCAGCCGAACCAGCTCGACCCCTACTACACGGGCGACTATTTCCGGCACGACCTGCGCTTCGGCTACAGGCTCAACGACGACATGTCGGTGCGCGCGGGCGTGATCAACCTGTTCGACCGCAACCCGCCGGGCCTGCCGGAGACCTTCACCGGCACCACTACCGGCGCGTCGCAATACGACAACCGCGGCCGCTTCTTCTTCGTCGGCGCGAACATGGAGTTCTGATGCTGCAAAGGTGGGGGAGCGGTCCGCCGCTTCCCCACCCCTCGTTTCGCCGCAGGCGCTGTCATTCCGGAACCACGAAATACACGAAATACACGAACGCGCCCGAGGACCCGCTAGGGCCGCGGCCAGTTCCGGCCCTTTCGTGTATTTCGTGGTTCCGCCCTACCGGCGCTGACGCGCCAATGCGGGGCGGGGGAAGCTCGCGCTATTCCCCGTCGTCGTCCCGGGGGAGGGGCTCGACCCTCAGCAGGGTGACCCGAGCGCCCTTGCGGGCTTCGACCCGGAACCGATGGTGGTGGAAGGTGTAGGTCTGGCCTACCTCCGGGATCTGCTGAGCTTCGTGGATCAGCAAGCCCGCGACCGTCACCGCCTCGTCGTCCGGCAGATCCCAGTCCATCGCGCGGTTCAGGTCCCGGATCGTGACCGAACCCTCGACCAGCACCGAGCCGTCGGCGTCGGGCTTGATGCCGGCGGCCACGACGTCGTGCTCGTCCTCGATCTCGCCGACAATCTCCTCGAGGATGTCCTCAAGGGTCACCAGGCCCTGCAGCGCGCCGTACTCGTCGACCACAAGGGCGAAGTGGTTGTGGCGCTTCAGGAACGCGGCCAGCTGGTCCTTCAGGCTGGTGGTCTCGGGGATGAACCACGGCTCGCGCAGGATGGCGTCGATGTCGAGGTCGTCGATCCGGCCATCGGTCTCAGCCAGCGCCTGCAGCAGGTCCTTCACGTGCAGGACGCCCACCACGTTCTCGGCGTCGCCACGGTAGATCGGCACCCGGCTGTGCTGGCTGGCCAGGGTCTCGGCCAGGATCTCGCGGGGCGGCTGGTCGCCGTCGACGGTCTCCATCGAGCGTCGGTGGACCATGACCTCGGACACGTCCATCTCGGCGAGGTCGAGCACCCCGCCCAGCATGTAGCGGTCCCGGCTCTCCACCAGGCCTTCCGAGTGGTGATACTCGACGGCCCCGCGGATTTCCTCGTGGGCGGCGAGAACGTCAGTCCCGGCGTCCAGCTTGATGCCGAAGGGCCGCAGCGTCTGGCGCACGATCCACTGCGCCCCGTCGGCCAGCGGACCGAAGATGCGCACCACCCAGTACGTTGGGATCGAGAGCGATCGGGCGGTGTCGTCGGCCCGCGCGATGGCGACGGTCTTGGGCAGGATCTCGGCGAAGATCACCACCAGAACGGTCATCACGGCCGTGGCGATCGCCGCGCCCAGCAAGCCGGGGAACGCTGCGCCCAGCACCTGGGTGGTGACCACCGAGGCGAAGATGTTGATGACGTTGTTCGAGAGCAGGATCGCCCCGATCATCGTCTCCTGATTGCCGATCAGCTTGTTGACCCGGCGCGCCGCCGGATCGCCTTCGCGCTCCAGCTGGTGCATGCGCCCGCGGCTGGCGGCCGTCATCGACGTTTCGGCCGCGGAGATCATCGCCGACATGGTCAGGAGCAGGACGAGGGTGGGCGCGAGGCCCGCGACGAGAGCCCAGATCACGGTCTTTCACCTTGTGGATGGGCGCCCTCGGCCACGAGGAATTCATGCACAACGGCGGCGTCGACATCCTTGGCCACAAAGGCGTCGCCCAGGGCGCGCGCCAGGATGAAGGTCAGTCGTCCGGCTTCGGCCTTCTTGTCCTGCCCCATGTGCAGCACCAGGCGCGAGGCGTCGAACGGATGGCCCGGCACGTCCTGCAGCGTGGTCGGCAGGCCTGAGGCGGCGATGGCGCGGCTGGCGCGCTCGGCGTCCTGGCCGTTGGCCAGCCCCTGGCGGGCCGAGAAACGGAAGGCCAGCGCCATGCCCACGCCCACGGCCTCGCCATGCAGCAGCGCCGCGCCGTAGCCGGTCTCGGACTCCAGGGCGTGGCCGAAGGTGTGACCCAGGTTCAGCAGCGCACGGCGGCCCTGTTCCTTCTCATCCTCGGCGACGATCTCGGCCTTCATCTCCACCGAACGCGCGACGGCATGAGCCAGCGCCTGCGGGTCGCGCGCCAGCACGGCCGCGACGTTCGCCTCCAGCCATTCGAAGAACGCGCGGTCGCCCAGCAGGCCGTACTTGATGATCTCGGCATAGCCCGCGCGCATCTCCCGGTCGGGCAGGGTGGACAGCACCGTCTGGTCGGCCAGGACCAGCTTCGGCTGGTGGAACGCCCCCACGAGGTTCTTGCCGCGGGGCGTGTCGATGGCCGTCTTGCCGCCCACCGAGGAGTCCACCTGCGCCAGCAGCGTCGTCGGGATCTGCACGAAGTCGATGCCGCGCTTGTAGATCGCCGCCGCGAAGCCCGCGAGGTCGCCCACCACGCCGCCGCCGAAAGCGGTGATGATGTCGCCCCGGTCCAACTCCAGCGCCAGCAGGCGGTCGGAGACGTCGGCCAGGCCTTCGAAGCTCTTGGTCTGCTCGCCCGGCGGCACGATCACCGGCAGCGCGTCGATGCCCGCGGCGGCCAGGGCGGCGGTCAGCCGCGCGCCGTGCAGGCCCCACACCGTCTCGTCCGAAACGACGGCGGTGCGGCCGCGCTTCTGGAATGGCGCGATCAGGCGGCCGGCCTGATCCAGCAGGCCTTCGCCCACCAGTACATCGTAGGCGCGGTCACCAAGGCCGACGGGAACGGTGCGGCTCATTCGGATGGTTCGCCCAGGTAGATGGTCAGCGCCTCGATCACCTGGCCCACAGTGACGTGGTGGGCGGCGTCGCCGGTCTCCACGATCACGTCGGCCTGGGCGTACACCGGGTACCGCACGGCGGCCTGCTCTTTCAGGACCTCCATCGGATCCTTGCCGGCGATCAGAGGACGGCTGTCCTTGCGGCCCACGCGGCGGGCCAGGATGTCGAGGTCGGCCTTCAGCCACACCGAGACGGCGCGCTCCTTGATCAGGCCTCGGGTCTCATCATTCATGAACGCGCCGCCGCCGGTGGCCAGCACGTGCGGGGGGCCTTCCAGCAGTCGCGCGATCACCCGGCGCTCGCCGTCGCGGAACGCGGGCTCGCCCATGGCGGCGAAGATCTCGGGGATCGAGCGGCCGGCCGCAGCCTCCACCTCGACGTCCGCATCGCGGAAGGGAAGGTTCAGGGCGCTGGCCAGGCGTCGGCCCACGCTGGACTTGCCGACGCCCATGAGGCCCACAAGCGCGATCGTGCGGCGGCGTAGTGGTTCGTAGCGATCCATCGACGGCGCAGCCTTTACACGACCCTGTGTGCTCGCGCCAACGGGACACCGTGAGTAAGCTGGCGCCATGTTGCGTCTGACCCTCCTCGCCGCCGCCCTGACCCTGGCCTGCGCGCCCGCCCTGGCCCAGGTCGAAGTGACCCCGCTCGCCGCGCCCGACGCCTTCTCGACGCCCGGCCGCGACACCGGACTGCCGCAGGATCTGTGGCGCGGGACGCCGGTCGAGACGGCCCGCGTGGTGTTGCCGATGCTGAGCACGCGGCCCCTGTCGCCGGCCGCCGCAGCGCTCGCCCGCCGCGTCCTGGCCACCGGCGCGCCCGGACCGACCGGCGCGGCCAATGACGAGATGCTGGCCGCCGCCCGGGTCAACGCTCTGATTTCGCTGGGAGATGTGAAGGCTGCGAGCCGCGTTCTGGAGCGCGCGCCCGGTCTCGACCGTAGCGCCGAGCTGTCCCGCGCCGCCGCCGAGAGCGCCCTCCTGGCCGGCGACGTCGCCCGCGCCTGCCAACTGGCCGGCGGGCTGTCGACGGGGCGTGGCGACATCTACTGGCTGCGTCTGCGCGCCCTCTGCCAGGCCGAGGCGGGGCAGGGCGCCCAGGCCCAGCTGACCTTCGACCTGGCCCAGGCCCAGGCCCGCGACGCCGTCTACGGCCGGCTGATGGCCGCGAAGGTGTCGGGAACGCCCGCCGGCGCCGCCTCGCTGCGCAACGGCCTGGACCTCGTGCTCTCCCGCGGATTGAACCTGGACCTGGCCGCGGCGAAGCCCGCGCCGGCGGTGGCGGCCGTGCTTTCGGGCGCCGATCCCGCCCTGCCCACCTATGACACAACCGCCATCGACGCCCAGATCGGCGGGCTGGCCGCCTCGGTCGTCGCGGGACTGCCGCCGCCGGCGGGCGTCTCGGCCCTGGTCGCCGCGGCGAGTGAGGGCGATCCGAAGACGAAGGTCAGGCTGCAGTCCGCCGCTCTGCTGCTCGCCGCCCTGGCCAACGACCTGCCGGCCGCGGATCGCGCCCGGATCAGCGCGTTCCCGATCGCCGAGGGCAAGGCGCCCGCCGGCCGCAACCTGGCTCTCGAGACCGCCGTCGACTCGCGCCGCACGGGCGAGGCCGCGCTGCTGGCGTTGTGGACCTGCGCCGAGGCGGGCGTCGGCGGCCCGGCGCTGGCCGACCGGGTGCGCATGGTGCGCGTGCTTTCTCGGGTGGGTCTCGTCGACGAGGCGCGGCTGCTCGCCCTCGAAGGGCTGGCAGGGCTCAAGTGAGCAAGGGGGCCGACTGGGCCGAGGCCTTCCTGGAGATGATGGCCGTCGAGCGCGCCGCGGCCCGCAACACGCTGTCGGCCTATGCCCGCGACCTGACCGACGCGTCCAGCTACCTGGCGACGCGGGGCACGGGCCTGGCCGAAGCCAGCGCCCGATGCGCTGGAGGCCTATTTCGCCGACCTGGGCGTCCGAGGCCTCTCTCCGGCCACCGCGGCGCGGCGCCGCGCGGCGGTGCGCCAGTTCTACCGCTTCGTGCTGGGCGAGGGCTGGCGCGACGACGACCCTTCGCGGAGGGTCGAGGCGCCGAAGAAGGGCCGGTCGCTGCCGAAGGTGCTGTCGCGGGACGAGATGGACCGCCTGATCGCCGCCGCCGGCGCGCGCGACGGCGCGCAGGGCCTGCGGTTCGGCTGCATGGTAGAGCTGGCCTACGCCTCGGGCCTGCGCATCTCGGAACTGACGGCCCTGCCGCTCTCGGCCCTGTCGCGGGACCCGGCCTACCTGATCATCAAGGGCAAGGGCGGCAAGGAGCGGCTGGCGCCCCTGAACGACGCCGCGCGCGCGGCCGTGAAGGCCTACATCGCCGTGCGCCCGGCCTTCCTGCCCAAGGGCGACAAGGCCAATCCGTGGTTGTTCCCATCACGCGGGAAAGCCGGACGCCTCACGCCACGACGCTTCGCCCAGGTGCTGGACGAGGCCGCGGCCGGCGCCGGCATCGATCCCGAGCGCGTGAGCCCGCACGTCCTGCGTCACGCCTTCGCGACCCACTTGCTGGAGGGCGGCGCCGACCTGCGCGTGGTGCAGAAGCTGCTCGGCCACGCCGACATAGCCACGACGCAGATCTACACCCACGTTGCTTCGGATCGTCTGCGCGAGATCGTGCAGACCCGCCACCCGCTCTCCAGGAAGAAGTGACTTCCCCTCGATGGGGGGCGGGACAGTTCGCGGACGCGGCGGTCCGTACCCGGGCGGAGAGGTGGGTGGTTATCCCACACGCCCCCACCCTGATCGCCTCGCGCTCTGTCCCTCCCCGAAGGGAGGCAAGAGAGCCTAGCCCGTGATGCGGTAGCGCCCGTCGCTGTCGGGGCAGACCCGGACGTAGCGCACGTCGCGGCCGTAGGCGTCGACCGGCGCCGCGGCCAGGCGGCAGCGCTGACGCGTGTAGTAGTCGCGGTCGTAGGCCGACGCGTAGCGGCGGCTGCCTTCGCGGTACTCCACGGTGTCGTCATAGCTGAAGTACGGACCGCGGCTGTCGCACTTGTACTTGTCGTTGGCGTTGCCGACGGCCCCGCCGACCACGGCGCCCGCGACGCCGCCCAGCACCGCGCCCTCGGTCCGGTCACCGCGGCCCGCGATCTGCGAACCCAGCACCGCGCCGGCCAGCGCGCCGATCACGCCGCCGGCGACGGTCGAACTGTTCGAGCGGCTGCCGCTGCTGCAGGGAATGCTGGTGGCTGACGCCGGGCGGCCATAGTAGCCGGCATAAGGCGGCGGCTCATTGCGGGTCCAGTAGGACTGGTCCCAGACCGGGCGCGGATACATGCGGGCATACGCGCCGTAACCATAGCGCTGGTCGTAGATGGTGCGGGCGCGATTCCATTCGGCCAGGCGGCGATCGTAGTCCCGGCGGGCGGCGCGATAGTCGCGACGGGCCTCGCGGTAGTTCTCGCGCGTACCCTCGTACTGGGCCCGCTGGTCTTCATAGCGCTCGCGCTCTCGGTTGTACTCCTGCTGCTGGCGCTGATACTCGTCCGTGGGACGGTATTGCTGGGCCACGGCCATCGGCGCGGCGGTCGCGAGGGCGAGCGCCGAGGCCATTCCGATCTTCAGATGCTTGTTCATGTCTGGACTCCGGTCTCCTCGATGGCGACCCAAACGATCAGCAGGCTTGAGCGTTCCGTCGCACCGAACCGCCGCGAACGGCTCACGCCTTGTGAGCGAGGCCGTTCCCGCCTAATTTCCGCCGCTTCCCGAGGCGGCACGCCTCCCTGGACGGATCCCTGAATGGCCGCGCACTACCTCGAGTTCGAGCGCCCGATCGCCGACCTCGAAGCCAAGATCGAGGAGCTCTCCAAGCTCTCGAAGACCGCCAGTCCGGGCTCGTTCGACGACGAGATCGACGCTCTGCGGTCGCGGGCGCAGGACATGCGCCGCGAGGCCTATGCCAACCTGGACGCCTGGCAGAAGACGCAGGTCGCCCGCCACCCTGACCGGCCCCACTTCGTGGACTACGTCGGCGCCCTGATCGACGAGTTCCAGGAGCTGCGCGGCGACCGGAAGTTCGGCGACGACCAGGCGATCCTGGGCGGCCTTGGCCGTTTCCGGGGCCGGGCCGTCGTCGTCATGGGCAACGAGAAGGGCCGCGATACCCAGAGCCGGGTGAAGCACAACTTCGGCTACGCGCGCCCCGAGGCCTACCGCAAGACGGTGCGGCTGATGGAGCTGGCCGAGCGCTTCACCCTGCCGGTGATCTCGTTCGTGGACACGCCGGCCGCCTATCCCGGCATGGCGTCCGAGGAACGCGGCGTGGCCGAGGCGATCGCGCGGTCCACCGAGAAGGCGCTGATGCTGTCGGTGCCGATGGTGGCCGTGGTGACGGGCGAGGGCGGCTCCGGCGGGGCCATCGCCACCGCCTGCGGCAGCCGCGTGCTGATCATGGAACACGCCATCTATTCGGTGATCCCGCCCGAGGGCGCGAACTCCATCCTGTGGCGCGGCGCGCGGACCGCGGCTGAGGCGGCCAAGGCGATGAAGATCACCGCCCAGGACCTGCTGCAGATGAAGATCGTCGACCGGATCATCCTCGAGCCGCCGGGCGGCGCGCATTCCGATCCGGAAGCCGCCATGGCCGCCGTGGGCGACGCCGTCGAGGAAGAGCTGAAGGCCCTCGAAGGGCTCTCGGCCGAGGAGCTCAAGGCCCGACGCTCGGAGCGCTTCTACGCCATCGGCCGCAGCGGCCTGCAGTAGGCGTCCATCGCCGCCCGCTGCGTCGCGGGTGGTGAGATAAGCCTTTCGCACGAAAGAAAAGAGCCGCCGGGTCGCCCCGGCGGCTCTTTCCGTATCCGGCAGGAACCGGCCGGGCCCGAAAGCCCGGCCGAGACCTTAGAACTCCATGTTCGCGCCGACGAAGAAGAACCGGCCGGCGTTGTCGTATTGCGACGAGCCGGTGCCCGTGCCCGTGAAGGTCTCAGGCAGTTGCGGGGGCTTCTTGTTGAAGGCGTTCACGACGCCCGCGCGGAGGCGGATATCGTCGTTCAGGCGGTAGGTGGCGCGGATGTCATGACGGAAGTAGTCGCCCGTCTTGAAGGGGTCGATCACGCCACGCTGCTGCGCCTGGTTCGCGATCATCGAGCCGATGTAGATCGTGCTCCACGTGAACGAGAACTTGTCGTAGCTCCAGCGGGCCGAGGCGGTGCCCTTCCACTCCGGAGTCGCGTTCGTGATGGTGTTCGCGAACTGCGTGTAGGCCTGGGTCGGCAGCCCTTGCAGCGCCCACTGGTACATCCAGGTGGCGTCGACGCGCATGGCGATCGAGCCGTAGTCCTTGCCGAACAGATCTTCGGTCTGGAAGCCGTAACTGACCGAATAGTCCCAGCCCTCGACCTTCACAGACGCCACGTTCTGCTGAACGAGGACGACTTCGAAGATGCCGCCTTGCAGGCCACCGGTGGTGGCGCCGGTGCGGTCACGACGGATCTGCTGGCAGAACTGGTTCGACTCGATCGGACGCGAAGCGTCGTCGTAGCAGAGGGCGCCCAGCAGCGTGTTGATCGGGATCGAACCCACCTGATCGGTGATGTTGTATTTGAAGAAGTCCGCCGAGATCTGCAGGTTCGGCACCCAGCGCGGGTTGATCACGACGCCGTACTGGAAGGTGTGCGCCCGTTCCGCACCGAGGTCCGGGTTGCCGCCTTGCAGCAGGGCCAGCGAGGGACGACCGGTGCCGATGTTCGACACGAAGGTCGTCGGGTTATAGCCCGGGATCGCCGCCGCGCAGGTGACCCGGCGGGCCGCCTGTTGGGCCGCGGTGGCGGCGCGGAAGTTGGCCGAGTCGCAGGGGTCGAGCGCGGTGGTCGTGAAGTTCCGGCCTTGCGGCGCGAAGAGTTCCACGATGTTCGGCGCACGAACCGCGGTCGATTCCGTCGCCCGGAAGCGGATGTCCTTCACCGGAGCCCAGGTGACGTTCACGCGCCACTGGTCCGTGCCGCCGATCGTCGAGTAGTCCGACACGCGGCCGGCGGCCTCGACAGTCAGCTCTTCGGCGAACGGAAGGTCCTTCAGGATCGGAATACGGATTTCCGCGTAGGCTTCGCGGACGTCGTACTCGCCTTCACGAGTGCCGATGGCGTTGAAGAACAGCGCGCCCGAGGCCGACAGGGCGTCCTGGACGAACTGGCTCTTTTCCTTGCGGTACTCGCCGCCGAACGCGACGCCCACCGGGCCGGCCGGCAGGTCGAAGATGTCGGTGGCGAAGTTGATGCCGGCGACCGTCTGGCTCAGCTTCTGGTCGGACGTGGCCACGCCGTTGGTCCACAGGATGGCTTCACGGCTGGCGCCGTTGACCAGGTCCCAGGGGGTGCAGCCGGCGGCGCGGGCGGCCGCGTCTCGGCAGACGACGGCGCCGTTCAGCAGCACCGCGTCGGTGGCTTGTTGGACGCGGGCGACGTTCGGAACGTTGAACGAGATCGTGGTGCCCGTCACTTCCGAGTACTGGACATAGCTGTCCATGCTCACGTCGCGACCGAAGGTCTGGAACTTGCCCTCGATGCCGCCCGTGTACTTGACCTGCTCGCGCTCGGCCTTGACGTCGCGGCCGCCGAACTCCTGCCAGAACTTGCCGACCTGAGCCGTCGAGCCCTGGGTGAAGGTCTTGCCGGCGGCGAGCCATTCCGCGCGTAGCGCGGCGGCGGTGGCGCCGGCGCCGTTCAGGTAGGCGTTGTCGCCGCGCAGGACGACCGGCATCGTGCCGCCGCCCGCAGCCGACGAGAACGCCGGCTGGAAGATGCCGTAGCCCGAGCCGTGCAGGTACGACAGGTCGACGAAGGCCTTCCAGGTGTCGGTGATCTTGTAGTCGGCATAGCCGCGGATCACCTGGCGGTTACTCTTGCCCTGCAGCGTGTTGTACGCCGGGCCCGAGTAGAACAGCGCGGGGTCCTGGCAGTCGGGCTGGACCGTGGCGGTCGAGCAGGCGGCCGACAGGCGAACCACGTTGGTCGGGTTGCGCGCGTCCAGGGTGACGGAACGCGCGGTGCCCAGGGCGCCGCCGATCAGCTGGAACGTCGCGAAGGGCGAGGTGTTGGCGCGCGAGGCCGGGATGATCGGCTGGGGCGTCACGCGGGTGTCGCGACGGATGCCCGGGTCGCCGTAGCTCCGGTCGCGCTGCATGATCGTGTCCTGGCTGGCGACTTCACCGCCGATCAGGATGTTCAGCTTGTCGTCGAAGAACTTGGAGCCCCAGTTGAAGCCGGCGCGGTACTCTTCGCCGTCGCCTTCCTGGGTCACGCCGCCCTGGACGTCCAGTTCCAGGCCGTCCTGCTCCTTCTTCATGATGAAGTTGACGACGCCCGCGATGGCCTCCGAGCCGTACACGGCCGACACGCCGCCGGCGATCGTCTCAATGCGCTCGACCATCAGCGAGGGGATGGTGTTGAGGTCGACCGCGGGCGAGCTGGCGTCCGAGAACGGCAGACGGCGGTTGTCCATCAGCACCAGGGTGCGCGTCGGGCCCAGGCCACGGATGTCGGCGCGGGCCTGACCGGCCAGGAACAGCGTGCCCGACGAGTTTTGCGCGTTCGTCGCGGGGTTGATCACCGGCTGCTCGAGCAGGAGGTCGCCAATCGACACCTGGCCCTGCTCGCGGATGGCTTCGGCCGACACGACGGCCAGCGGCTGCGGCGACGAGAAGGTGTCGCGGCGGATCCGCGAACCGGTGACCACGATTTCGCCGACGTCGACCGTCGCTTCACCGGCGGTCTGAGCTTGGGCGATGGACGGCGCAGCGAGCAGGCTGGCCGAGGCGGCTGACATCAGCAGCGCGCTTCGAAGCATGGTGTTCATCTGGACTTTCATTGTTACGGCCCCCCGGCCTGGGAAACGTTTTTGCAAGCGCGCCGGGCGGCGCCGACGCTTGTCCCCGACGACGCGAAGTCCTCCGGGCGGCGCCGCGTGAACGACGACGAATGAAGGGCTTCGCACCAGAAACGGTGAGCGCGGAAGCTGTCACGCAGGAGTCAGACGAGCAACGAAAAGCCGTCACACTCGCGACGAGTGGTCGGGGAATGTTACGGATTTTCCATGATGTGCGGCGAAAGCGCCACACATTGGCCGGAATTCGGCAAGGGTTTGCCCGTAATTGGTAACAAACGCCGAAGCGTTGCCGTCACACGATCCCGCGGAGCGTTTCGGCCAGCTCCTCGACCGCCGCTTCAGTCGTCGCCCACGAGCACATGAAGCGCACCGAGCCGTCGAGGAACCGGTAGACGAACCAGCCGGCCGCGTGGAGCGCCGAAAGCCTGTCCTCGTCCATCTCGACGAAGACCCCGTTGGCTTCGACCGGGTGCAGGATGGGGAACGGCATGGCGGCGGCCAGCTTCTTCGCCATGGCGTTGGCATGGGCGGCGTGGCGGACGTAGGCGCCGTCTTCCAGCATGCCGATGAACGGCGCGGCGTAGAACCGGCCCTTGGACGGCAACTGTCCGGACTGTTTCAGGCGGGCGTCGAATCGGCGTGTCAGCGACTTGTCGAACAGCACGATGGCCTCGGTGGGCGTCATGCCCGCCTTGGTGCCGCCGATCACCAGCAGATCGACGCCCAGGCCCTTGATGGCCTTCAGGTCGAACCCGGCCGCCGCGGCGTTGGCCAGCCGCGCGCCGTCCAGGTGGACGCCGTAGCCCATGGCCTTCACCGGATCGATCAGCGCCTTCAGAGCCGCGGCCTCATAGACGGTGCCGTACTCGGTGGAATTGGTGACCGACAGCGCCGCCGGCGGCTGCCAGTGCGGCTGGTCGGGGGCGGCGAGCGGGGCGGCCAGGCTCGCGGGGTCGATGCGGCCCGATGCGCCCGGCAGACCGGCGATCCGCAGGCCATGTCCGAAGAACCCGGGCGCGCCGGTCTCGTCGGTGGCCACGTGGCTGTGTTCGTGCGCCAGCACCGCCTCGAACGGCCGGCACAGGGTGGCGAGGCAGATGGCGTTGGCCGCCGTGCCCGAGGTCACGAATCGCACGTCGGCGTCGGCGTCCAGCAACGCCCGCACCAGGTCGGCGGCCCGGGCGCTGACCGTGTCGCTGCCGTAGCCGGAGGCAAAGCCGGCGCCATTGGCGGCGATCAGCGCGGCCATCGCCTCAGGCGTGGCGGGGGCGGTGTTGTCGGACGCGAAGTCGTAGCGGGCCATGGCTGGCTTTTAGGGCGTTGGCTCGCGCGAGCAAGGCGTCGGGATCACCCGTGCTCCCGGCCCCAGGCCCGCACTTCGTCCACGAACAGGTCCGGCTCCTCCATCGCGGCGAAGTGGCCGCCCTGGGGCATCTCGGTCCAGCGGACGATGTTGTAGGCGCGCTCGGCGAAGGCGCGCGGCGGGGCCGAATAGAGCGGCTCGCCCGGGAAGTTGGCGAAGGCCGTCGGCGTCTCAACCCGCTCCCCGGGGCCGAAGGCGACCCCGCCTTCCTCCACCAGGCCGCGGTAGTACCAGGCGCCGGTCGTGAAGCTGTCCGTCATCACATAGATCATGATGTTCGTGAGCAGCCGGTCCTTCGGATAGACCTCGTCCAGCGGTTTCTTCCGCAGGTCGGACCAGTCGTGGAAGCGCTCGGCGATCCAGGCCGCCTGGCCCACCGGATTCCCCGCCGCCATCCAGGCCAGCGACTGCGGCTTGGAGACCTGCAGGCGGAAGTAGGCGCCCATCATCTCCATCGCCGCCGCCGACTTCTGGGCCCAGGCCACCTCGTCCTCGGTCTGCGGGCCGCCGTGGGGCCGGAAGCCCATCATGTTCAGGTGGATGGCGCGGGCATGCTTGCCGTGGTCGCGGCCCAGCCATGAAGTGACCATGGCGCCCCAGTCGCCCCCCTGGGCCAGATAGCTGTCGTAACCCAGAACTTCGGTCATCAGCGTGTTGAACAGCCGCGCCGTCGAGCGCTGGCCGATCGGCCGCCTGGGCTTCGACGAGAACCCGAAGCCGGGGAGGGACGGGACCACCAGGTCGAAGGCGTCGGCCGGGTCGCCGCCGAACCGCGACGGGAACGCCAGCTTCTCGATCGACTGCCAGAACTCGTAGTGTGAGCCCGGCCAGCCATGTGTCACGATCAGCGGGCGCTTGCCGCCGGCCTCGCCCACCACGTGCAGGAAGTGGAGGTCGAAGTCCTCGACGCGGGCCGTGTACTGCGGAAACCGGTTGAGATCGGCGACGGCCGCGCGCCAGTCGTAGGCGTCCGTCCAGTGGTCGCAGAGCCCCTTCAGCCAGGCCCCATCGGTCCCATAGGCCCAGCCGTCCGGGACATCGGGTTGCAATGGCCACGGATAGGCCCGCACCTGATCCAGCACCCGGCCCACCTCGGCCTCGGTCCAGGTCACTTCAAAGGGTTTGATGTCCGCCATGCGCGCCTCCCGTAAGGTCGCCACGCTCGCAGGGTTCCCCGTGCGGCGGTCAAGCGGGGTTCACGCCCCCGGCTTCAGCCCCTTGGCCAGGGTCGAGCTGATCTGGTGGTGCAGTTGGCGCGCCGCGCCGGGGGGCAGCTTGCCGGCCATCTCCAGCACCACCACGCCATGAGTGGCTGCCCAGAACATGGCGCCGATCGCCTCGGGATCGCCCGTCATCTCGCCGGCGGCGATCTGGTCCTTGACCCAGGCGGTCTGAGTCTCGTGCGCGCGGCGGCCCGCCGCTTCCAGTTCGGGATAGCGGCTGTCGGCCATCGGCTGGTTCAGGTCGAACATCAGCTTGTAGGTGTGAGGGTGGTCGAAGGCGAAGCGGACATAGGCCTCGCCCACGGCGGCGGCCTTGGCCCGCGCGCTCTTGGCGCCCGAGCGCGCCGTCTCCAGGGCCGCGGCGAACTGGTTGAAGCCGTTGGTGCGCACGGCGGCCAGGATGTCGTCCTTGTCCTGGAAGTAGCGGTAGGGCGTCATCGGCGAGACGCCCAGCTCGGCCGCCAGCTGGCGCATGGTCACCGCATCCGGGCCCCGCTCGGCGAACAGCCGCTCGGCCGCCGCGCAAAGGCGCTCGCGGAAGTCGGCGACGTCGGTCTCGGTCAGTACGCGCGGCATTCGACTCAAGCCCCAAGAAAGCCCTTGCCAAGGGGTACGGCCTGCATCATAAATTTACAACGTAAGTTGCACAAGCGCGACATAGTCAGCGCATAGCGAACGTGAAGTCGAGCAACGAAAGGGAAGGGAACGGCGATGGACGGCAATGCACGCGTCAATCCGTATCTGGCGGGCAACTTCGCCCCGATCCGCTCGGAGGACGACTTCGACCTTCCGGTGAAGGGCGAGATTCCGGCGGGCCTCCGCGGCGCGCTGTTCCGCATCGGGCCGAACCCGCAGTTCGACCCCCGCGACCCCAATCACCACTGGTTCGCCGGCGACGGCATGGTCCACGGCTTCTACGTGGCCGACGGCAAGGTCGGCTATCGCAACCGCTATGTCCGCACGCCCAAGTGGGAACTGGAGCACGAGCACGGCCGCTCACTGTTCGGCACTTTCGGCAACCCGATGACGACCGACCCGCTGGCGATGGGCAACGAGGGCGGCGTCGCCAATACCAATATCGTCTGGCACGCCGGCAAGCTGCTGGCGCTGGAGGAGGGCCACCACCCCTTCGCCATGGACCCGCACACCCTGGAGTCGAAGGGCTACGACCGCGAGTTCAAGGGCAAGGTCACCGCCCACCCCAAGCTCGACCCTAAGACCGGCGAGATGATCTGGTTCGCCTACAACGTGGGCCAGATGCCGTTCTCGACGGGCCTCAGCTACGGGATCACCGCCGCCGACGGCAGCCTGGTCAGCCGTCAGGAGTTCGAGGCGCCGTTCTCGTCCATGGTCCACGACTTCATGGTCACCCAGAACCACGTGCTGTTCCCGATCCTGCCGCTCACCGGCAGCCTGGAGCGCGCGATGACGGGCAAGCCGCCGTTCGCCTGGGAGCCGGAGAAGGGCTCGTGGGTGGGCGTGATGCGCCGGGACGCCGACGTCTCGACCGTCCGCTGGTTCAACACTGAGGCCTGCTACGTCTTCCATCCGCTGAACGCCTGGGAAGAGGACGGCAAGATCCACTGCGACGTGATGCGTTACGACGTGGCGCCGCTGTTTCCCAAGGCCGACGGCTCGCCGGGCGAGAAGGCGGCGGCGCGGCTGGTGCGCTGGACCTTCGATCTGAACGGCGCGTCCGACGCGATCCAGGAGACGAAGCTGGACGACCTGGACGGCGAGTTCCCGCGGGTCGACCCGCGGGTCGAGACGCTGAAGCACCGCCACGGCTGGTACGCGGCCGACCCGACTGGCAGCGGCACGATCCGCCAGTGCGCCATCGCCCACCTCGACCTTTCGACCGGCAAGCGCCAGGTCTACGAGCTCAACGGCGGCGACCTGACCTCGGAGCCTGTCTTCGTGCCCCGCTCGGCCGATGCCCCCGAGGGCGACGGCTGGCTGACAGCCACGATCTACCGCGCCGCCGAGGACCGCACCGACCTGGCGATCTTCGAGGCCCAGGACGTGGCCAAGGGCCCCATCGCCGTCGCCGAGGTCCCGCGCCGCGTGCCCTTCGGCTTCCACGGCAACTGGGCGGCGATCGACTAGGCCTGCGGTCAAGGCCCTCCTGACCCGTAGGAGAAGGGGGACCATGCGCAGCATGGTGGAGGAGGCTTCGCCGAGAGCGCCAAGCTCTGGCTTTGGTCCCCCTCCACCACCCTTCGGGCGGTCCCCCTCCCCCTACGGATGAGGAGGGGCCGTCGTCATTCTGGAGACTGTCTGATGCTTGGCTGGGATCTGCTCGTTGACCGGGGCGACCTGACGAAGACGGCCCTGGCCGAAACCGACCTGCAGGCCCCCCTCGCCGAGGGCGAGGCGCTGCTGGAGGTGGAGAGCTTCGCGCTCACCGCCAACAACATCACCTACGGCGCCGTCGGCGACCAGATCGGCTATTGGAAGTTCTTCCCGGCGCCGGCCGGGCAGGGACGGATTCCGGTCTGGGGCTTCGCGCGCGTGGTGCGCTCCAACGCCGCCGACGCGCCGGAGGGCCTGCGCCTGTTCGGCTACTGGCCGATGTCGAGCCACACCGTGGCCCGGCTCCAGAAGCGGCCGTCGGGCTACGTCGAGACCTCGGCCCATCGCGCCGAGCTGCCGCCCACGTACAACGCCTACCAGGAGGCCCAGCCCGGCGCCGACGATGACTGGCGCTCGCTGCTGCGGCCGCTGTTCATGACCAGCTTCCTGCTGGACGATCAGCTGTCGGACACGGCGCTCTCGACCCTGGTGCTCTCCAGCGCCTCGTCGAAGACGGCGATGGGCCTGGCCTGGCTGGCCCGCAGGCGCGGCGTGAAGGTGGTCGGCCTGACGTCGCCCGGCCATGCCGACCTGCTGCGCGGCACGGGCCTCTACGATGAGATCGTGACCTATGAAGATGTCGCCGGCCTCAGGGCGACAGGCCCCGCCGGCTATGTCGATTTCGCCGGACGAGCCGCGGTCACCCGCGACGTCCACGCCGTCCTGGGCGAGGCGCTCGTGCTCAGCCTGGGCGTCGGGGTCACCCACTGGGACGCCCTGACGGCGCCGCGGCCGCAGGTTCCGGGCGTCGCGCCGGTGTTCTTCTTCGCTCCCGACCGCATCCGCCAGCGCGCTCAGGAGTGGGGCATGGCTGAGCTGGACGCCCGCTTCCAGGCGGCGCTGAAGGCCTTTGTCGCCGACAACGCCTGGCTCAAGCTGCGCCGCCACACCGGCCCCGACGCGCTGCAGGCGCTCTATGCGGACGTGGTCGCCGGCAACGTCCAGCCCGACGAAGGCCACATCGTCAGCCCGGCCTGACGAAAATTCATAAAAACGTATTGCGTAATTACTGGATTTTCAGGACGAGCTAAGGCACAGCTTCGCGCACGTTTTCCGTGTGTGAGGCTTCATGTCCCTGCTTATCCTGTCCAACGCCATCTCAAGCCGGCCGCTGCCGGGCGGTGACGTCGTGATCCCCGGCGACGCCATTCCGATGCCGCTGCCCATCGCCGTCGGCGAACCCAGCGCCGGCGGTCGCGTCCGCATCGTCGCGGGCACGGAGGGCGACGACACGCTGGTTCTTGAAGGCGGCGCGACCGCCGTCGGCGGGGGCGGTGACGACACCTTCGTCCTGGTTTCCAGCGGCGATGCAGAGGGCTCGGAGCGCCTGGGCGCCATCCTCGACTTCGACGCCGACGACACGCTGGACCTCAGCCGTCTGGGCGCAAACGCCCGCATCCTGGGCCGCGAGGACGCCGACGGCGGCACGCGCGTCTCGATCGACTACGACGGCGACGGCCAGGAGGACGGCTTCGTCCTGACCTTCGAGACCGGCCAGATCGTCCCGTCCCCCGACGACGGCGAATTCCACATCCTGCCGTTCCCGATGCCGGGCGACGGCGAAGTCGTCATCCTGCCGGTCGAGCCCGACGGCGGCATCGGCGACGGGACGGTCCACATCCTGCCGTTCCCCATGCCGGGCGACGGCTGGATCTAAGGGCCGGCCCGGAACTCCAGGGTCTGCATCGAGGGCTTCGCTGTCGGCGCGAGGATCACGCGCGCCTGCAGCACGCCCCTGTCGCAGGGGAACGAGAGGATCGTCGACATCGCGTTGTCGGCCGCGATCGGGTCGGCGGCGCGGCAGGCGCCCAGCCTAGCCTTCAGAGCCGCGATGTCGGCGTTGCGGCGCGGGGCGTCGCGGTCCAGCAGCATGTTCATGGCGAGCGCGTCGCGCGCGGTCATCACGTCGCCCGACGCATAGATCCGTTGCACCGTCGCGGCCATGGACTGAAGGGCGGGGCTCACCGGGGTGGTGCGAACCGGGAAGGCTCCGCTCTTCACCAGCGAGATCGTCGCCGCCCGCACCGTCACGCTGACTGGGGCATAGGTCAGGTTCGAGAAGGCGAACACGCCCACGCCCCGCTCGGGTAGCATCAGCACGTTCGAGCCATAGCCCGGCAGCCCGCCCGAATGGGTGAAGTGCGGGCCCAGCACGCAGTCGGCAAAGGCGATGGTGCCCATCCCGTAGGTCCGCGCCCGGTCGCAGTCGTCGGCGTCGGTCCGGTCGGCCCGCGTCACCACGCTGGCGAAGTTCTGCCCGCGCACGATCTCGCGCACGCTGGACCGCTTCAGGATGCCGTCCTCGTCCCCGTCGCGCGGCGGCCAGGCCGCCAGCTCCCAGGCCATGTAGCGGGCGTAGTCGCTGGCGCTGGTCATCAGCCCGCCCATCGCCCCGAAGGCGCCCGGCCCCAGCGCCGGCTCCTCGACCCAGCGCCCGTCCTCCCAGCGATAGCCCACGGCCAGGCGTCCGGCGGGGGCCTTGGCCAGGTCGTACCCGGTCGAGGCCATCCCCAGCGGCTTCAGGAACGCGCCGTCGATGTAGTCGGCGTAGTTCGCGCCCGCGACGTTGGTCACCACCCGTCCCGCCAGCGCATAGCCGTAGTTCGAGTACTCGAACGCCATCCCCGGCGTCCGCGAGAACGGCACGCCCGCCGCCGTGAACCGCGAGAACTCGGCTTCGCTCATCGGCAGCTGCCGGTCGCCCCACGGGTCGTCGGTCACGAACCCGCCGACATGGTTCAGCAGGTCGCGCACGGTGATCTTGGGGCTGTCGGTGGTGGGGTACTTCAGCCCCTTAAGTTCGGGAATGATCGTCTCGGCCGGCGCGTCCAGCGACAGCTTGCCCTCGTCGCGCAGCTTGAGCGCCGCCAGGGCCGTGAAGTTCTTTGACATCGAGGCGATGCGGAAGACCGTGTCGCGGTTCACGGGCGCGTTGGTCTTCGTGTCCTGAACCCCCAGGCTACGCACATAGGCCAGCTTGCCGTCCACCACGACGCCATAGACGAGCCCCGGCGCATGCCGCTCCTCCATGAAGGCCTCGAACAGCGGATCGATCGCCGCAAACGCCGCCTTCTGGGCATCGGTCTGGGCCAGCGCCGGCGCGCCCCACGCGACCAAGGGCAGGGCGCAGGCCAGGCCCGCCCACATCGTCCGCACACCCATCCCCGTCTCCCCCGAAATGTAACCCGCGTTGCGTTTGCGTGGCGGCGCACCAGTCAAACTGGGTCGCCGCGCGGTTGCCAAGAGGCCTCGTCGGCGCGACCGATGGTTCGGGGAGGAAACGCACATGAAGTCGACGATCCTGGGGGCGCTCGCCGCCCTGGTTCTCACCGCGCCCGCCGCCGCGGCGCCCGACTTCGCCAATCGCCAGGACTTCGACTTCGCCGAGCGCGGCTTCTTGGGCACGCGCAGTGATCCCAGGATTCTCGCCGCCGATGGCCGGGTGGTCTGGGATCTCGCGGCCTACGACTTCCTGAAGGGGCCTGCGCCCACCAGCGTGAACCCCAGCCTGTGGCGGCAGTCGCAGCTGCTGGCCAAGCACGGCCTCTTCGAGGTGGCCAAGGGCGTGTGGCAGGTGCGGGGCTTCGACGTGTCGAACGCCACCTTCATCGCCGGCAAGACGGGCTGGATCGTCATCGACCCGCTGACGTCGGCCGAGGTCGCCAAGGCCGCGCTCGACCTCGCCAACGAGAAGCTGGGCGCCCGCCCCGTGGTCGCGCTGATCTACACCCACAGCCACGCCGACCACTTCGGCGGCGCGCGCGGCATGGTCGCCCAGGCCGACGTCGAGGCGGGCAAGGTCCAGGTGATCGCCCCCGAGGGCTTCCTCGAGCACGCGGTCAGCGAGAACGTCATCGCGGGCGCCGCCATGCAGCGTCGCGCCACCTACCAGTTCGGATCGTACCTGCCACGGGGCCCGATGGGTCAGGTCAGCTCAGGCATCGGGCCGGGTGTCTCGGCGGGGACCCAGACCCTGATCCCGCCCACGGTCAGCATCGCGCGCACCGGCCAGACCCTGACCGTCGACGGCGTGAAGATGGAGTTCCAGCTGACGCCGGGCACGGAAGCCCCGGCCGAGATGAACCTCTACCTGCCCGATATGCGCATCCTGTGCCTGGCCGAGAACGCCAACCCCTCGATGCACAACGTGCTGACCCCGCGCGGCGCGCTGGTCCGCGACGCCAAGGAGTGGGCCAGCTACCTGGGCGAGGCCGGGCGGCTGTACGGCGACCGCTCGGACGTGCTGTTCACCAGCCACGGCTGGCCGCGCTTCGGCCGCGCCGAGATCGCCGACTACATCGACAAGCACCGCGACGCCTACAAGTACCTCCACGACCAGTCGGTGCGGCTGATGAACGAGGGCTTGCTGCCGAACGAAATCGCCAATCGGATCAAGCTGCCCGAGGCGCTGGATCGCGAGTGGTACAACCGCGGCTACTACGGCACGATGAGCTTCAACAGCCGCGCCGTCTATCAGCGCTACATGGGCTGGTACGACGCCAACCCCGTCCACCTGGCCCCGCTGGAGCCCGCCGACGAGGCGCGGCGCTATGTCGAGATCATGGGCGGCGCCGCCAAGGTCCAGGCCGCGGCCCAGGCCGCCTTCGACGCGGGCGACGAGCGCTGGGCCGGAGAACTCCTGAACCGCCTGGTCACCGCCGACGCGGGGAACACGCAGGCGCGCGAACTCCTCGCCCGCGCTTACGAGCGCCAGGCCGCCGGCGTCGAGAGCGCCATCTGGCGCAACATGTACCTGTCCGGCGCCCAGGAGCTACGAGGCGGGGTGCGGA
The DNA here is from genome assembly GCF_965284355.1 of Phenylobacterium sp. NCBI lineage: Bacteria > Pseudomonadati > Pseudomonadota > Alphaproteobacteria > Caulobacterales > Caulobacteraceae > Phenylobacterium > Phenylobacterium sp. The sequence continues at coordinate 3,788,215 of NZ_OZ260078.1, forward strand.
CCGCGCCGGCCCAAAGCGCCTCGCTCGACTTCGTGCGCAATACGCCCACGCCGATGCTGCTCGACCTGATGGCCGTGCGCGTCGATCCGGAAAAGGCGAAGGACGGCGACGTCTCGGTCGACCTGAACTTCCCCGACCGCAAGGAGCGGTTCCGCGTGCGCATCCGGCGCGCTGTCCTGACCTACGAAGCCGACCCGCCGGCCGGCAAGGTCGACGCGGTCCTCACCATGCCGCGCGCCCAGTTCCTGGCGGGCGCCCTGGCCGGCGCCGACCTCTCAGGCGCGACGACCTCGGGCGACCGGACCGCGCTCGGCCGCCTCCTGAGCTGGCTCACCCCGCCCAAGCCCGGGTTCCCGATCGTGACGCGGTAGGGCCACTCCCCGCCGACTGGCCCGTGACAACGCCGTTCGGTTTGCCTAGGGTGGCGTCGATGAGCCCGCGCCTCGCCCTCGCTTCGAAGGTAGCCGCCGCCCTTTCCGGGGCTCGCGAGGTCGTGCGCGTCTGACGACGCAAGCGCCCCGATCCCCGCCAACAGCGGATGGATCGGCCAGCTCCTCTCCATCCGAACAGCCCGATGGAGACACCCGATGACTTCGCCCAATCCGCCCAGCCTCTCTTGGGAAGACCGCTTCAGCCCGCGAATGGCGCACGTCCGCGCCTCCGAGATCCGTGAGCTGCTGAAGCTCCTGGACCAGCCCGACATCCTCAGCTTCGCGGGCGGCATTCCCGACCCCACGCTGTTTCCGGTGGAGCGGATGCAGTCCTTCTATGCCGAGGTCCTGGCCGAGGCCGGGCAGCAGGCGCTGCAGTACTCGGTGTCCGAAGGCCTGCCAGCGCTACGCCGCTGGGTGGCCGAGCGGATGACCCGCGCTGGCGCGCCCTGCGACGCCGAGAACATCGTCATCACCGCCGGCTCGCAGCAGGCGCTGGACCTGCTGGGCAAGCTGTTCCTGGCGCAGGGCGATACGGTGCTGGTCGAGCGGCCCACGTACATGGGCGCGCTGGGCGCCTTCAACGCCTACGAGCCTGGGTACGCCGACCTCGCGGGCGAAACCCCCGACGGCGCGCGGCTGGCCTATGTGGTGCCCGACTTCGCGAACCCGACGGGCAAGACCCTGACCCGCCTGGAGCGCCTCAAGCTCTTGGACCGCGCCGCCGAGGGCGACGTCCTGATCATCGAGGACGGCGCCTACCGCGAGCTCCGCTTCGCCGGGACCGACGAGCCGATGCTGCTGGCCCTGGACATCGCCCGCACCGGCTCCATCGAGCATGCCCGGACCATCTTCTGCGGCACCTTCTCCAAGACCCTGTCGCCGGCGCTCCGGCTGGGCTGGATCTGCGCGCCCACGCCCGTGATCGAAAAGATCGTGCTGCTGAAGCAGGGCGCCGACCTGCACGCCTCCACGATCAACCAGATGGTCGCCGAGCGGATCGTGTCCGAGGGTTACGACCAGCATCTGGGCCGCCTGCGCGCCGCCTACCGCGAGCGCAATTCGGCCATCCAGGACGCGCTGGCCCGCCACATGCCGATGGGCGTCACCTGGACCAAGCCCCAGGGCGGCATGTTCGTCTGGTTGACGCTGCCCGAAGGCCTGGACGGCGCGCGGCTGCTGGAAGCGGCGCTGGCCGAGGCCCGCGTGGCCTTCGTCCCCGGGGCGCCGTTCTTCGCGGTGGGCGCCGAGGCGAATACGCTGCGCCTCAGCTATTCGCTCCCGCCTCTGGACGCCATCGACGAAGGCGTGCGCCGCCTGGCCCGCGTGATCGAGGCCCGGATGGCGGGGCGTTATTCGGCTGCGATGGGCGCTGGTTGAGCCCCCGCCCGCGGCGGAACGGGCAGGGCGTTGCCGGCCGCCTTCGCCCGCTTCGCGCCGCGCTCGATCTCCTTCAGCAGGTCGTGGACATAGATGCCGAAGTCGACCTGGATCGTGTGGCGGGCGGCCTTGTAGTAGGGCCCCAGGTGCAGGGCCTCGTCGTCCTTGATCACCTGCGCCATCTCGGCCGGCGACGGCGGCAGGTAGCGGCCCGTCAGGTAGGCGCCCGCCAGCTTGGCCTGCTGCTCGGCGAAGTTCACCAGCGTCGGCAGCGGCTGGGCCAGACCCATGAAGAACAGGTTCGGGACGCCCGGCTGCATCATCCGCTTGAACAGCGGGAAGCGGTTCTCGGCGTCGGGCGACAGCGCGGGGTCGTCGAAGAACGGGAAGGTGATGTTGTAGCCGGTGGCGTAGACGATGGCGTCCACGTCCTCGACGCTCCCGTCCTCGAACCGCACCTGCCGGCCCATCAGTTCGGCGATGTTCGGCTTGAACCTGATGTCGCCGCAGCCGGCCCGGGTCAGGAACTCGCCCGACACCGACGGGTGGGCCTCCAACGGTTCATGGTCGGGCTTGGGCAGGCCGTAGTCCTCCATGGCGCCCACCGCCCGCTTGATCGCCCGCCGCGCCAGCGCCAGCCCCAGCTTGCGCGGGAACCAGGCGGGCATGGCGGCTTTGTCGGCCACCCTGCCGTTCATATACTTCGGCAGCACCCAGACGCCCCGCCGGGCCGCCACCCACAGTTTGCCCGCGATCGGCCGCTGCGACAGCTCGGAGGCGATATCCATCGCCGAGTTGCCCATGCCGACCACCACGATCGACTTGCCGCGCATGTCCACGGGATCGAACGGGCTGCGGTAATCGTGGGCGTGGAAGGCGGGGCCGTCGAATTTGCCCGGATAGTCGGGGGTGCGGGCGTCCCAGTGATGGCCGTTGCAGACGAACAGCACGTCATAGGTCCGCGTCTCGTCGTTCGACAGCCGCACCGACCACAGGCCGTCGGCCGTGCGCCCGGCGTGCTCGACCCGGGTGTTGAACGTGATCCGATCGCGCAGGCCGAAGTGGTCCACATAGTCGCGGAAGTACTGCAGGAGCTGGCCGTGGTGGGGGAAGTCGGGCCAGTCGGTCGGGACCGGATAGTCCTCGAACGCCAGCCGCCATTTCGATGTGTCGATGTGCAGGCTCTCGTAACAGGCCGACATCCCGTTCGGATTCTTGAAGTACCAGTTGCCGCCGACGTCGTCCGACATCTCGAAGCAATCGAACGGCACGCCCAGATCCTGGAGGCGTTTGGCGGTGGTGAAGCCGGAGCAGCCGGCGCCGATGATGCAGGCCTTGGGGAGCGCGGTCATATCGGGTCCACTTGATGAGGTCGCAGCGAGTCTGGCCGGCCTGCCCCCACGTCCGGCAAGGCTCCGCGACTTGCCTGTCTCGCAGGGTCAGCCAAACTCGCCGGAAAGCATCGGGGAGAGCCTGCTCATGTTCAGGATGCTCGCGGTCGCCGCGTTGAGCCTTGGATTGATGGGGGCCGGGCCGCCGCCCCTGACGCCGGATCGGGTCGCGCCCGTCGGAAACCTCGCCGTCGCGGCCAAGACGTTCCAGGGCCGTGCGGCCTTGCAGGTCACGGACCTGGGCCCGCCCAATGGTCAGACCGATAAGCTGGTCGTGCTGCCGGGGACCGACTTCGGCGATGGCGAGATCGAGGTCTGGGTGGCGGGCGAGCCTGGGGCGGTCGGCGCGAACCCCGGCGCGCGCGGGTTCGTCGGCGTGATGTTCCGCCTGTCCGAGGATCGCAAGACCGGCGAGGCCTTCTATGTCCGGCCGACCAACGGCCGGGCCGAGGACCAGGAGCGGCGCAACCACACGGCTCAGTACATCTCGGCGCCCGACTGGCCCTGGGAGCGGCTGCGGGGCGAGACGCCGTCCCGCTACGAGGCCTATGTCGACATGCAGCCGGCCAAGTGGGTTCGCCTGAGGATCGTGGTGAGGGGCGAGCGCGCCAGGCTTTTCGTCGATGGCGCCGAGCAGCCCACGCTCATCGTCAACGACCTCAAGGGCGGCGCCGGCCGCCGCGGCGCTATCGCGCTGTGGATTGGTCCCGGCACCGTCGCCCATTTCGCGGGCCTTACGGTGAAGCCGTCGTAGCGGGCTGGCCCCGCTCGGCGGATTCGCGCATGGAAGCGCCATGGCGGCGGAATCCCTCGACGGCGAGTACGACTACATCGTGGTCGGCGCGGGCTCGGCCGGCTGCGTGGTGGCCAACCGCCTGTCGCAGAACCCGCGCAACCGCGTCCTCCTGCTGGAGGCCGGCGGCCAGGACGACTGGATCTGGTTCCACATCCCCGTCGGCTACCTGTTCGCCATCGGCAATCCGCGCTCGGACTGGCTGTACGAAACCGAGCCCCAGCCGGGCCTTAACGGCCGGGCGCTGAAGTATCCGCGCGGCAAGGTGGTCGGCGGCTCGTCGGCCATCAACGCCATGATCTCGATGCGCGGCCAGGCGGCCGACTACGATCACTGGCGACAGCTGGGCCTGACCGGCTGGGGCTGGGACGACGTGCTCCCGGCCTTTCGCCGCCTCGACAACCATTTCCTCGGCGAGACCGAGCACCATGGCGCGGGCGGCGAGTGGCGGGTTGAGCAGCCGCGCGTGCGCTGGGCCGTGCTGGACGCCATAGCCCGCGCCGCCGTCGAGATGGGCGTCCCGGCCACCGACAACTTCAACACCGGCGACAACAGCGGCGTCGGCCTCTTCCACGTGAACCAGCGCCGGGGCCTGCGCTGGTCGTCGGCCACGGGCTTCCTGAAGCCGGTGCTGAACCGGCCCAACCTGCGGCTTGAGACCGGCGTCACGGTCGAGCGGGTGACCTTCGACGGCCTGCGCGCCACGGGCGTCGCTTTCCGCGGCGGCGGCCGGCGGATCGAGGCGCGGGCGAAGGGCGAGGTGATCCTCTGCGCCGGGTCGATCGGCTCGACCCAGATCCTCCAGCTGTCGGGGGTGGGGCCCGCTGAGTGGCTGGGCGACCTGGGCCTGCCCGTCGTCGCCGACCGCCAGGGCGTCGGCCGCAACCTGCAGGACCATCTGCAGCAGCGGGCGATCTACAAGGTCAGCGGGGTGCGCACCCTCAACGAGACCTACCACAACCTCATCCGCCGCGGCCTGATGGGCGCCGAGTACGCCCTGTTCCGCACCGGCCCGCTGACCATGGCGCCGTCGCAGCTGGGCCTGTTCACGACCTCGTCGCCCGAGCACGAGCGGGCCAACATCCAGTTCCACGTCCAGCCGCTGTCGCTGGACCGCTTCGGCGAGCCGCTGCACCGGTTCCCCGCCGTGACCGTGGCGGCATGCAACCTGCGCCCGACGTCCCGCGGGACGATCCGCCTCCGCTCGCCCCACCCCGCGGACGCACCGCGGATCGCGCCGAACTATCTCGACACGCCCGAGGACCGCCGCGTGGCCGCCGACGCCATCCGTGTCACGCGCCGTCTGATGGCCCAGCCGGCCCTGGCCGGCTTCGCGCCGCAGGAGCATCTCCCCGGTCCGTCGGTCGCCGACGACGACGCCTCGCTGGCCCGCGCCGCCGGCGACATCGGCACGACGATCTTCCATCCCGTCGGCACGGCGAAGATGGGCCTGCCCTCCGACCCTCACGCCGTCGTCGACGCCCGCCTGAAGGTGATCGGCCTCGAAGGCCTGCGCGTCATCGACGCCTCGGTGATGCCCACCATCACCTCCGGCAACACCAACACCCCCACGATCATGATCGCCGACCGCGGTGCGCGGTTCGTGCTGGAGGATGCCGCGGGTTAGGCGGCCGCCCTGATCAGATCAGGGCGCCATGGCAGTGCTTGAACTTCTTGCCCGAGCCGCAGGGGCAGGGCTGGTTGCGGCCGGTGTCCTGCCAGCCGTCGGGCAGGGCCGACATCGGCAGGGCGGCGCGCTGGTCGGCGGCGACCCCGTCGGGCACGAAGCCGCGTTCGGCCTCGTTCTCGCCGGTCAGCGGGTCGAGGTGCACCTCGAACGTCGGGCCGGACGGCGGCGCCGGCGGCTCCTCGAACTGGAACTCCACCGTCATCAGCCAGCGGGTCACGTTCTGGCGCAGGTCGACCAGGAGCTTCTCGAACAAGGAGAAGGCCTCGGTCTTGAACTCGTTCAGCGGGTCGCGCTGGCCATAGCCGCGCAGGCCGATCACCGTGCGCAGGTGGTCGATGTGCATGAGGTGCTCGCGCCACTGCAGGTCGATGGTCTGCAGCAGGAAGCTCTTCTCGATGTTGCGCATGTGATCGCCGACCAACTGGTCGCGCTCGGCGGCCCGGGCGTCGGCCGCCTGGACGATCCGCTCCTCGATCTCCTCGTTGGCGATCCCCTCTTCCTGCGCCCAGTCGGCGACCGGCAGGTCGAGGCCCAGCATCGACTTGAGGTGCCCGTCGAGGCCCTCGATGTCCCACTGCTCGGCATAGGCCTTGGGCGGCAGGTGGCGGTTCACCAGGTCGTTGATGGTGTCGATCCGGAACTCGCGGATGATCTCCTGGAGGTTCTGGGCCTCCATGAACTCCTGGCGCTGCTCGAAGACGGCCTTGCGCTGGTCGTTGATGACGTCGTCGTACTTCAGGAGGTTCTTGCGGATTTCGTAGTTCCGCTGCTCGACGCGCTTCTGGGCGGTGGCGATGGCGCTGTTCAGCCACTTGTGGGTGATCGCCTCGCCTTCCTGGACGCCGAAGGTGCGCATGATCGAGTCGAGCCGATCGCCGGCGAAGATGCGCAGCAGGTCGTCCTCGCACGACAGGAAGAACTTCGAGTGGCCCGGGTCGCCCTGGCGGCCCGTCCGGCCGCGCAGCTGGTTGTCGATCCGCCGGCTCTCGTGCCGCTCGGTGCCCAGGACGAAGAGGCCGCCCGCGGCGAGGGCCTGTTCCTTCAGGTCCTTGATGTCGGCTTCGATCTCGGCCTTCTTGTCCAGCGCCTGCTGAGGCGTGACCTCGATCCCGGCGTCGCGCTGGTCCTCGCGCCACTTGGCCAGGCGCATGTCGACGTTGCCGCCCAGCTGGATGTCGGTGCCGCGGCCGGCCATGTTGGTGGCGATGGTCACCGCGCCGGGCACGCCGGCGTCGGCGACGATCGCCGCTTCCTGCTCGTGGAAGCGGGCGTTCAGCACGTTGTGCGGGATGCCTCTGATGGTCTTGCCGTCCAGCTCGAAGGTATGCGCCTTGAGGACTTCCGAAAGCTGCTCGGACTTCTCGATCGACACCGTGCCGACCAGAATCGGCTGCTTGCGGCGGTAGCAGTCCTCGATCAGTAGGGCGACGGCGCGGTTCTTCTCAGCCGAGGTGCGATAGACCTCGTCGTCGTCGTCGATGCGCTGGACCGGCCGGTTCGTCGGGATCTCGGCCACGTCCATCTTGTAGATGTCGTTGAATTCCTGCGCCTCGGTCGCGGCCGTGCCGGTCATGCCGGACAGCTTCTCGTAGAGGCGGAAGTAGTTCTGGATCGTCACCGAGGCCAGGGTCTGGTTCTCGGGCTGGACGACGGCGCCTTCCTTGGCCTCGATGGCCTGGTGCAGGCCTTCCGACAGGCGGCGGCCATGCATCATGCGGCCGGTGAACTCGTCGATCAGGATCACTTCGCCCGCGCGGACGATGTAGTCCTTGTCGCGCACATAGATCACATTGGCGCGCAGCGCCTGGTTGATGTGGTGCACGACCGAGATGTTGGCCGGGTCATAGAGGCCCGCCGAATCCTCGGCCAGGTGGCCGGCCTCGGCCACCATCTCCTCGACCTTCTCCGAGCCGTACTCGGTCAGCATCACCTGACGCTGCTTTTCGTCGTACTCGTAGGTCTCCGGGTCCTTGACCAGCTCCTTCACCAGGAGATCGATGATCCGATAGAACTCGGACTTGTCGTCGGTCGGGCCCGAGATGATCAGCGGCGTGCGCGCCTCGTCGATCAGGATCGAGTCGACCTCGTCGACGATCGCGAAGTTGTGGCCCCGCTGGACCATCTCGCCGACGTCGTAGACTAGGTTGTCACGCAGGTAGTCGAAGCCGAACTCGTTGTTCGTCCCGTAGGTGATGTCCGAGCGGTAGGCGTCCTGGCGCTGGCCCTGGCTGAGCCCGTGGACGATCACGCCCACCGACAGGCCCAGGAACCGATAGACCTGACCCATCCACTCGCTGTCGCGCTGGGCGAGATAGTCGTTCACCGTGATGACGTGCACGCCCTTGCCGGCGAGCGCATTGAGATACACCGGGCAGGTGGCCACCAGCGTCTTGCCTTCGCCGGTGCGCATCTCGGCGATGCCGCCCTTGTGCAGGATCATCCCGCCGACGAGCTGCACGTCGTAGTGCCGCTGTCCCAGGACCCGCCGCGACGCCTCACGGACGACCGCGAAGGCCTCCTCCAAGAGCTGGTCCAGGGTCTCGCCTTTTTCCAGACGGGCGCGGAATTCCGCGGTCTTGCCGCGCAATTGCTCGTCGGTGAGCGCCTGGATCGCGGGCTCGAGCGCCGTGATCTTGGCGGCGCGGGCCTGCATGCCCTTGACCTTGCGGTCGTTGGAGGAACCGAAGAACCGTTGGAAAATGCTCAAGGAAGGTATCCGTCCGGCGGCGATGTGGCCCTTCGCCCGCCGGTAAGAAGGCGCTATTTTGGGGCGTGGCTGACTTAAGGACTGCCCCGGCCCAAGTCAACGCAGCGCACCCGTGACGGGTTGACCTGTCCCCTGAGGCGAGTGACCCTTCCGCCACCATGAAGGCCTAGTCGCTCATAAGCGCCGCGGACACCGCCGGCCCCTGCGACGCCCCGGACGCTCCGGGGCGACCCCTTTCTCAATTCCTGAGGCCTACATGCCCGACACCACGGTTCTGAACCGCTATGGCTCCATAGCGGCCGAGATCTACGACATCGACAAACCCGACTTCGCGCTGCCCGACACCCGTTTCCACATGGAGCGGTTCCAGGGCTTCGGGCGGCCGATCCTGGAGCCCGCCTGCGGCTCGGGGCGGACGCTCATCCCGTTCCTGCAGGCGGGGCTGGACATCTCCGGCTTCGATCCCAGCCCGGAGATGCTGGAGCGTTGCCGAACAAGGGCGGCGCAAGCGGGTTACTCGCCCGACCTTTCCCGCCAGCGCTACGAGGACTTCGCCTATGATCGGCGGTTCGGCGCGATCCTGATCCCGGTCGGATCGTTCACGCTGATTGACGATTTCGCCGCGGCGATGGCGGTGCTGCGCCGGTTCCATGAGCACCTGGAGCCCGGCGGCGTCCTGGTCATCGACCTGCAGGGGCTGAACGTCCTGACCGCCCGCGGCGAGGATCGACGCCGCTGGACCGCGCCGAACGGCGATCTGCTGACCTGCGAGGGCATCCGCACGCGCACGGACATGCTCCGTCAACGGGCCGAGACGACCTATCGCTACGAGCGCTGGCGCGACCACCGCCTGCTCGAGACCCAGATCGACGTCATGGCCCAGCGCTACTGGGGCCTGGACGAGTTCCGGCTGGCGCTGGAGGCGGCGGGCTTCGGCGGGGTCACGGTCTGTGGCGGCTACGATCGTCGCCGTGGCCCGCGCGAGGCCGACCGGGTGTGGACGTTCGAGGCGGTGAGGGCCTGATCCGGCAGCGCGGCGCATCCATAAGCGCGGGTTGCGCACATAGCAAAACGGGGCGCCGAAGCGCCCCGCCCGCAAAGTCGGATTGTTGGTCGGTCCTTAGAAGACCTCGAACAGACCCGCGCCGCCGCCCGAAATCGCGCCACGCGATTTCGGTCATCCTGGCTGATGGGCCGCGCGAACCGGACGTTTTCGAGGTCAGAAGACCTCGAAAAGTCCTGCGCCGCCCATGCCGCCGCCGATGCACATGGAGACCACCACGTGCTTGGCGCCACGGCGCTTGCCTTCCTGCAGCACATGGCCCGAAAGGCGGGCGCCGGTCATGCCGAAGGGGTGGCCGATGGCGATGGAGCCGCCGTTGACGTTGTACTTCGCCGGGTCGATGCCCAGCTTGTCGCGGCTGTAGAGGCACTGCGAGGCGAAGGCCTCGTTCAGCTCCCACAGGTCGATGTCGTCGACCTTCAGGCCGTGGCGTTCCAGCAGGCGCGGGATCGCAAAGACCGGGCCGATGCCCATTTCGTCAGGCTCACAGCCGGCGACGGCCCAGCCCTTGAAGGCGCCCAGGGGCGTCAGGCCGCGGCGCTCGGCTTCCTTGGCTTCCATCAGCACGACGGCGGCGGCGCCGTCCGACAGCTGGCTGGCGTTGCCGGCGGTGATGAAGTTGCCGGGGCCCTTGACCGGCTCGAGCTTGGCGAGGCCCTCGGCGGTGGTGTCGGGGCGGTTGCACTCGTCGCGATCGACCACGTAGTCGACGATCGACTCGGCCTTCGTCGCCTTGTCGACCACCTTCATCTTGGTCTTCATCGGGACGATCTCGTCCGCGAACTTGTTGGCCTGCTGGGCGGCGGCCATGCGGCGCTGGCTCTCCAGCGAGTACTCGTCCTGGTACTCGCGGCTCAGGTTGTAGCGCTTGGCCACGATGTCGGCTGTGTCGATCATGGCCATGAAGATGTCCGGGGCCACCTTCAGCAGCTCGGGATCGAAGTTGTCCTTGCCGACGCCCGGGTTCGGCATCGAGATCGACTCGACCCCGCCGGCGACCACGGCGTTGGCGCCGTCGTTGCGGATGTAGTTCGCCGCCATCGCGATGGTCTGCAGGCCCGACGAGCAGAAGCGGTTGACCGTCACGCCCGAGGTGGTGATCGGCAGGCCGCCGAGCAGGCCGGCCTGGCGGGCGACGTTGCCGCCGCCGTGCGCCACGTTGCCCATGACCACGTCTTCGATATCGGCCGGGTCGACGCCCGACTTGGCCACGGCGTGCTTCACCGCGTGGGCGGCCATGGACACCGTGGGGGTCATGTTGAACCCGCCGCGTCCCGACTTGGCGAGACCCGTACGGGCATAAGAGACGACGACGGCTTCACGCATAAGGGTAATCCTCCCAACGAAATGGACTTTTTGAGCCCTCGGTCGGGCCCGGAAATACGCGGGCGCAACCTTTGCATTCCGAGATGCGCTTGGCCAGCGTGCGGCGACGCCCGGACGCAAACTCTTGAAGGAAACGGGCGCGGCAGGACGCTCGAAAAGTGGCTTCCACTTTGCTGGACCGCGCTCTAGGGACGGGCTGCGCTGCCTCGCCGATTTCAAAGGACGACCGCATGACGGCCAAGAGGCCCTTCCGCATCGCTGTCATGGCCGTCGTCGTGGCGCTGAGCGTGGCGGCCTGCGGTCGCGACGCCGGCGGCGACAACCCGCCCGAGCGGGGCGACAAGGCGGTGGCCAAGGTCGACGGCAAGACCATCTGGGCGTCCGACGTGAAGCACGAGGCGGTGGCTCAGGGCCTGGTGGGCGAGGGCGAGCCGCTGGACACCTCGTCGGACCTCTTCCGCCGGATGATGGACGAGGTGATCGACCAGAAGCTGCTGGCGGCCGAGGCGCGCCGGCGCAAGCTGGACAAGGATCCGGCGGCCCAGCGTCGGCTGACCGCGGCGCAGGACCGGGTCCTGGGCGACATGCTGGTCGAGAATCAGGTGGCCGACGCCGTCACCGAGAACGCCATCCGAGGCCTCTATGAGGAACAGCAGAAGCTGTCGCGCCGATCGATGGAGATCCGCGCCCGCCAGATCGTGCTGGCCACCGCCGCCGAGGCCGAGCAGGTGAAGAAGCTGCTGGCCGCCGGCGCCGCCTTCGAGGCCCTGGCGATGGAGCGTTCGCGTGACGCGGCCACGCGGTTCAATGGCGGCGACCTGGGCTACTTCACCACCGACGTCATGCCCGAGGCCTACGAGACCGCGCTGAACGGCGCGCGGGTCGGCCAAGTGGTGGGCCCGGTGGCCGTGGAGGGCGGGTTCGCGCTCGTGAAAGTGGAGGACGTGCGCGAGGAACAGCCGATCGCCCTGGACGCCGCCCGCCCGCAGATCGTCCGCTTCCTGACCTACGACCGCATCCGCGATCTTCTGGAAAAGCTGCGCGCCAAGGCCAAGATCGAGACGCTGATCAAGCCCGAGGCCGGCGCGCCGAAGGCCGTTCCGCCCGCCGATGCGCCGAAGGTCGCCCCGGCCCCCAAGGCCGCGCCGGCCGCCCAGCCTCAGCCCAAGGAAACCGCCAAATGAGCCGCAAGCCCGCCAAGCCCGCGGCCAGGACGCCGGCCGCGAAGTCCGCCAAGCCGGTTGAAGTCGTGGGTCAGACCATCGAGCGCGCGCTCGAGCCCCTGACCTCGGCGGTGAAGCGCGCCGCCGCAGGCAAGCCGGCCGCAAAGGCCGCCCCGGCCAAGGTCGACAAGGCGGCGATGCCCGTCTCGCCGCTGGCCGTGCCGTTCCCGCGCATGAAGCCCGTCCGCGGCGTGACGCTGGGAACCGGTCGGGCCGGCTTCTACAAGCACGAGCGCGAAGACCTGCTGGTCATGAGCTTCCCCGAGGGCGCGAGCTGCGCCGGGGTCTTCACCCGCCACGCCGTCGGCTCGGCCCCGGTCGACTGGTGCAAGCGCCAGCTGGAGGCGACCAAGGGCGAGGGCGTGAAGGCCCTGGTGGTCAACGCCGGCTGCGCCAATTCCTTCACCGGCCGGCCGGGCGCGGATGCCGTCCGCCGCGTCGCGTCAGCCGTGGGCAAGCGTTTCGACTGCCGTCAGCGCGACGTGATGGTCGCCTCGACCGGAGTCATCGGCGTTCTGCTGGACGACGCGAAGATCACCGCGCGCCTGCCCGAGGTCGAGGGCCGGCTGGAGGCTGACGGATGGGGCGGCGCGGCGCGCGCCATCATGACCACCGACACCTTCCCGAAGGGCGCCTACGCCGAGGCCAAGATCGACGGCGTGACCGTGCGCATCGGCGGCATCTGCAAGGGTTCGGGCATGATCGCCCCCGACATGGCCACCATGCTGGCCTTCGTCGTCACCGATGCCAACATCTCGCCGCGCGCTCTGCAGGCCCTGGTCAGCCTCTACACCCGCAACACCTTCAACGCGGTGACCGTGGACGGCGACCGCTCGACCAACGACACGCTGCTGCTGTTCGCCACCGGCCAGTCGGGGGCGCCCAAGGTCAGCCGCGCGGGCGAGCATCGCCTGGCCGACTTCCGCGACAAGCTGGAGGCGGTGCTGATGAACCTGGCCCACCAGCTGGTCCGGGACGGCGAGGGTGCGACGAAGTTCATCAAGATCACCGTGACGGGCGCGCAGAGCGCCGCCTCGGCCCGCAAGATCGCCCGCTCGGTGGCCGATAGCCCGCTGGTGAAGACCGCCTTCGCCGGTGAGGACGCCAACTGGGGCCGCATCGTCATGGCCGTGGGCAAGGCCGACGAGCCCGTCGATCGCGATTCCCTGAGCGTGAAGTTCGGCCCGCACTGGGCGGCGCAGGATGGTCTGATCGCGGCCTCCTACGACGAGGCCAAGATGAGCGCCTACATGAAGAAGGCCGAGCTGGAGGTGACCATCGACGTGGGGGTCGGCCGGGCCAGCTCCACCGTCTGGACCTGCGATCTCACCAAGCGCTACGTCGAGATCAACGGGGACTATCGCTCGTAACCCACGGGGGCTTGCGCAGCGGCGGGCTGGCCAGCTTGTAGTCGCTGTGGCGCAGGTCGAAGAGCGGGTTGTGGAATGGGTCCTGGTCCAGCGCCCGGCCCCAGCGGGACTTCATCGCGGCGATCTCGGCGTTGAAGCGCGCCTGGGCCTCGGGTTCGCGATCCTCGCCGCGTGAGGCGGACTCGTGGTGGACCAGCTCGGCGTAGGGCGTCCAGACGATGTCGTAGCCGGCCGCACGGACCTTCAGGCACAGGTCGACGTCGTTGAAGGCGACGGTCAGGCGTTCCGCATCGAGCCCGCCGACCTCGTCGTAGACCGACTTGCGGATGGCCAGGCAGGCGGCGGTCACAGCCGTGACGTTCCGGGGCGTGAGGAGATGGCGATAGTAGCCGCCGTTGTCGCCCGGCGCCCCGTAGCAGAGGTGGCCGGCCACGCCGCCCATGCCGATCACGACGCCGGCGTGCTGCACGGCGCCGTCGGGAAACAGCAGGCGCGCGCCGACGGCGCCGACGTTCGGCCGCACGGCCTGTGCGACCATCGCGTCCAGCCAGTCGTCGTGGAGCATCGAGATGTCGTTGTTCAGCAATAGCAGGATCTCGCCAAGCGCCTGGGCGGCGGCCATGTTGTTCAGCGCCGAGAAGTTGAAGGGGCCGGGCGCAGGGAGGATCCGGACGCGCGGGTCCTTTCGCAGACGGTCGAAGAGGGCCGCGGTCTCGGGCTCGACGCTGCCATTGTCGACGATCAGCAGTTCCAGCGGGTCATAGGCCGTCTGGTTGAGCACGCCGTCGGCGCACTGGGCCAGCAACTCGGCGCGGTCGCGGGTCGGCACGATGATCGAGACCAGCGGCCGGGGTTCGGGCGGCGCGCGTCGCACGCCGACCCAGCCGGGAGAGTCTTCGAGGTTCGCGACGGTCACTCGCGTTTGTCCCGTGCGGACCAGGTGTTCGTCCACGGCCCGGCGGGCAGCGTCGGCGCAGCGATCCATGAAGGCCTGGGAGAACGTCTCGGGCCCGCCCTCCTGGCGCCAGTGGTAGAGCACCCAGGGAATGTGATGGATGCGGGAGGGCGACGATTGTTCGCTGACCCGTAGCGCCAGATCGTAGTCCTGGCTGCCCTCGAACCCGACCCGCAGCCCGCCGATCGCCTCCACGATGCTGCGCCGATAGACGCCCAGGTGGCTCACGAAGTTCTGGCTGAGGATCAGCTCGGGGTTCCAGGCGGTCTTGAAGTACGGCTCGTAGCGGCGCCCGTTCGTGTCGATCTTGTCCTCGTCGGAGTAGATCAGGTCGGCGTCGGGATGGTCCTGCAGCAGGGCCGCGACCTCGTAGAGCGCGCGCTCGGGCAGGATGTCGTCGTGGTCCATCAGGGCCACGAACTCGCCGGTCGCCAGCGTCAGGGCCGAGTTGGTGGCGGCGCAGATGTTGCCGTTCTCGGCGCGGCGGAAGACCTTGATCCGGGGGTCCGAGGCGGCCTGCTTCTGCAGCGCCTTCCAGACCGCCGGGTCCGGCGAAGCGTCGTCGGCGATGCACAGTTCCCAGTGGGGGTAGAGCTGGGCCCGCACCGAGGCGATCGCCTTGACGATCAGGTCGGGCGATCTCGCGTAGACCGGCATCACCACCGAGATCAGCGGCCTGTGCGTCATCCGCTCGATGTGCGCGCGGATCGCCTGGCGGTCGGTGGGGGACAGGGTGTCGTAGGTCGCCACCCAGTCCAGGTAGTCGCCGTAGCTCAGCGCCTCGGGCTCGAGAACCGAACGGATGTAGCGCTCGCCCCAGCGGGTCTTGGCGATCAGTTCTGCGACCGCGTGCACGACCCGATGGATCAACGGCGCGCGGCGCACAGCGTTCAGCGCATGGATGGACAGGGTGCGGACGAGGGCGTGCATGGATTGCGTCTTGTCGCCCGCGCCGCGGCCTTCCGTCTAGCGGTTGCTCCAGACGCCCGTCGGGCGGTCGCCGCCGCCCGCGTTGCCGCCCCCGCCGCCCCGGCGACGCCGGCTCGGACCCTTGCAGCCCGGCTTGGCGTTCTCGCCCTGGGAACGCCCCTCGGAACGGCCGCCCTCCGGACGATGGCCCGGCTTGGCGTCGGCGTGATTGCGGTTGCGCTTGGCCGCGTGAGCCCCGCGATGCGGCTGGGCCTTGCCCTGCGGACGGGCGGCCTGCGAACGCTCGGGCTTGCCCGTGTCGGGCATGGCCGCGGTGGCTGCGCCCAGGTGGCGGTCGTTGCGGCGATCGAAGCTGGGGATCCGCTGACGGGTCACCTTCTCGATGTCCTTCAGCAGGTTGCGCTCGTCGTCGGCGCAGAACGCCACGGCCGAGCCGTCCGCGCCCGCACGGGCCGTCCGGCCGATCCGGTGGACATAGGCTTCCGGGACGTTCGGCAGCTCGAACTGGACCACGTGGCTCACCGCGTCGATGTCGATGCCGCGGGCGGCGATGTCGGTGGCCACCAGGGCGCGGACGTCGCCGGCCTTGAAGGCGGCGAGGGCGCGCTCACGCTGGCCCTGGCTCTTGTCGCCGTGGATCGAGACGGCCTCTACGCCCGATTGCTCCAGCCCCTTGGCGACCCGGTCGGCGCCGCGCTTGGTGCGGGTGAAGACGATGACGCGCTTGAAGCTGCCATCATCGAACAGTTCGGCTAGCAGGGCGCGCTTGCGCTGTTGCTCGACAAACAGGACGCGCTGGTTGATCCGCTCGACCGTCGTGGCCTGCGGCGTCACCGAGACCTTGAGCGGGTTCGGATTGAGGATCTCGGCGGACAGCTTCTCGATCTCGCCGGGCATGGTGGCCGAGAAGAACAGGTTCTGGCGAACCCGCGGGACGAACTTGATGATCTTCCGGATGGGGACGATGAAGCCCATGTCCAGCATCTGGTCGGCCTCGTCGAGCACCAGGATCTCGACACCCTCGAGGGTCATCGACTTCTCGCCCAGGTGGTCGAGCAGGCGGCCGGGCGTCGCGACCAGGATGTCGACGCCGGGCGCCATGGCGCGCATCTGGCCGCCATACTTCACGCCGCCGAAGATCACCGCGACGGTGACGCCCATGTGCTTGCCATAGGTCTTGAAGCTCTCGCCGATCTGGGTCGCCAGCTCGCGGGTCGGGGCCAGGACCAGCACCCGGGCGCTGCGGCGCGGGGCGGGCTTACGGTTCTCGGCCAGTCGGTGCAGGATCGGCAGGGCGAAGGCGGCGGTCTTGCCGGTGCCCGTCTGGGCGATGCCCAGCAGGTCCTTGCCCGACATCACGCCGGGGATGGCCTGCGCCTGGATCGGCGTCGGCTGGGTGTAGCCCTCGTCGGCCAGCGCCTTGAGCAGCGGCTTGGCCAGGCCAAGGTCGATAAATTGGGTCAAACGAACAGTCTTTCGCGTATGCGACGAACGCGCCGGCTCGGAACCTTCCGAGGGCGCGGGGATCGCTGTCTTTGGGGAGCGCCCCGCGTGATGGGCGATCTATGAGAAGTCTCTCACTGCGCTCGACAGGCTGGGTCTTCGGAAAGACCCCACGCGGCTGGAGCGTCGCTAGCACTCAGGAGGAGCGCAGACCGCACATCGGGGTTTTGGCCGCCAATGTCAACCCACGCGGTCGGAATAGGAGCCGCCGTCGCCGGGGGCGCAGCCCGTCGCCTCGGTGACCGCCATGCATCTTCGCAGCCCGCAGCCGTGCATCCGGGACGCAAAAGGCAACAGCTACCCACGCGGGGTACTCGCGGGCTTGACGGTCCGGGCCGGAACCCAAAGAAGAGGCGCGGGGAACCAGACGCCGCGCGTCTGGCAAAGGGGAAGGGGTTCAAGACATGAGGTTTTCGCCAACCCGCGGGCGCGTGCGCCTGCTGGCCACCAGCGCGCTTTGCGCGGTCGCGGCGCTCTCGACGCAGGCCCGGGCCCAGGACGCCAAGACCGACACGGAAGTCGATGAGATCGTCGTGGTCGGCTCGCAGATTCAGGGCTCGAAGGTCACCGCCGCCCTGCCCGTGACCCTGCTGACGACCGACCAGATCCGGGGCGCCGCCGCGGGCTCGGGCGACGAACTGTTCCGCACCATCCCGCAGGCCGGGAACGTGACGTTCAACTCGAGCTTCCTGCCGGGCTCGTCGAACTCGGCGCGAGGCGACGTCAACTCGGTCAGCCTGCGCAACTTGGGCGCGGGCAACACCCTGGTGCTGATCAACGGCCGCCGCACCGTCTACCACCCGACGACCCAGGCGGAGTCGCTGGTTCCGACCTTCACCTACAACACCAACGCCATCCCCGTGGCAGGCCTGAAGAGCATCGAGGTGCTGCGCGATGGCGCGGCGGCGATCTACGGCACCGACGCGGTGGCCGGCGTCATCAACACGGTGCTGCAGGACGACCTGGACGGCGGCTCAGCCGAGTTCCAGTACGGCACGGCGCCGGGCACCAACCTGCGTGAGGGCCGCCTGACCGGCGTCTACGGCGAGAACTTCGCCGACGGCCGCGGCAACATCACGATCTTCGGGTCGCTGGAGCGGCGTTCGGCCCTGCTGGCGTCCGACCAGGACTACACGGCCTCGTCCAACCGCCAGTCGCTGTTTGCGGGCACCGAGTTCGCCACGGCGGTGGGTCTCGACAGCCGGGCGACCACGTCGGGCTTCGGCGCCTTCCAGGCCGTCGGCGTGACGAGCGCGATCCGCCAGGGGACGACGGCGATCACTGGCGCGACCGGCATCTTCCACACCTCGCCGCAGTCGGTGACCTGCACCGTGGTGATCGGCCCGGGTCTCTGCGTCGTGCCGGGCGCCTTCAACACGACGACCGACCGGGCCTTCCGCCCGGACACCGTGGCCCAGACCAAGTCCTCGGTCATCCCGCAGGCGGCCCGGACCAACATCTTCCTGACCGGCCACTACGACATCGCCGAAGACCTCACGGTGTTCGGCGAGGCCGGCTACTACCACGCCCGCACCGAGGGCAATGTCTCGGGCTTCAACGCGCTCAGCACCTCGCCGGCGATCAGCATCGGGCCGAACGCCTTCTACAACCCCTTCGGCGCGGCGACGCTCGCCAACGGCCAGCCCAATCCGAACCGCCTGCCCAACCTCGTGGGCGTGCCGGCCGGGGGCCTGAGGCTGACCTTCAACGCCTACGGCCTGCTGGACCTGGGCGCCTCGCAGGTGATCGTCAACAACGACCAGTACCGGATACTGGGCGGGCTCAAGGGCAAGAAGTTCGGCTTCCGGTGGGAAAGTGCGGCGCTCTACTCAGAGGCGACGGTCGATGACCTGTCGTACGCCCTGGACGGCACGGCCTTCTCCAGGGCCGTCAACCGCACGACGGCCGACGCCTACAACCCGTTCAACGGCATCGGCGCGGGCACCAACCTCGTCACCGGCGGCGACCAGACCCCGTCGAGCGCTGCGGCGATCGCCGGGCTCATCATCCCGATCACGCGCTCGAACAAGACCACGCTGGCGTTGTGGGACTTCAAGATCAGCCGTCCGGACCTGTTCACGATCTGGGCAGGCGATATCGGCCTGGCCGCTGGCGTCGAAGTGCGCCGCGAGACCTATCGCGACAACCGCGACGACAACGTCGATGGGACCATCCCGTACATCGACGCGATCACCGGCCCCATCGTCGGCGGCACGGTCGCGCTCAGCAACATCCCGGGGACCTCGGTGTCACCGGACGTGAGTGGCCATCGCACTGTGAAGTCGGCCTACGCCGAGCTGGCCATTCCGCTGGTCTCGCCGGAGATGAACATCCCGCTGGTCGATCGCGTCGAGGTCCAGCTGGCCGGGCGCGCAGAGGACTACAGCGACGTCGGCAGCGTGGCGAAGCCGAAGGTGGCCGCGGCCTGGGACATCATCCCGGGCTTCCGTCTGCGCGGCTCATGGTCGAAGGGCTTCAAGGCGCCCAACCTGGAGCAGATCAACGTCAGCCAGGTCAGCCGCACCAACAACCGCCAGGACTACTACTTCTGCGAGGCCGACCTGCGCGCCAGGCGGATCACCAGCTTCACCCAGTGCACACAGTCGCGGACCACGCGCGCGGTGCGCGCCGGCAACCCGGACCTGAAGCCCGAGACGTCTGAGTCTCTGTCCTACGGCATCGTCCTCCAGCCCGAGTTCATCCCGCCGGAGTTCGGCCGCCTGACCCTGACCGCCGACGTCTGGAAGATCCGGCAGAAGGGCATCGTGGGCCTGTTCGGCGAAGGCAACGCGGTGATCCTCGACTACCTGCTGCGCCTGCAGGGCTCGTCCAACCCGGCGGTCCACCGCCTGGCGCCGACGCCGGACAACATCGCCGTGTTCGCGGGCACCGGCCTCGCGCCGGTGGGCTTCGTGGACTTCGCCGACGACAAGTACGTGAACCAGCTGCCGCAGGTGGCCCAGGGCGTCGACCTCGGGCTCAACTACCGGGTGGGCACGGATCGCTTCGGCGACTTCAGCCTCGACGTGAATGTCGCGCGCCTGGACAAGCTCTATCAATCGCCGACCGAGGGTCTGGCGGCCCTGCTCGCGGCCCGCGCGGCCGGCCAGATCAACGCCGGCACCATCATCACGGGCGGCCAGGATATCGTCGGTCAGAACGGCACGCCCGAATGGCGCGGGACGGGGTCGTTCACCTGGCGCAAGGACGGCTTCGCGGTGAACTGGTTTTCGACCTATACCGGCAAGTACTATGACACCGGCCTGACGTACGCCGCGGGCGGCTTCTACAACGTGCCCTCGACGATGGTGCACAACGTGTCGCTGGCCTACACCTTCGAGGAGGGGGGCAAGTACCTGGAGGGCGCCCGCTTGCTCGTGGGCGCGCGCAACGTGTTCGACAAGGACCCGCCGCTGGTGCCGGGCGGCTACTCCGCCACGGTCTACAACCCCTACGGCCGCTACCTCTACTTCAACGTCAGGAAGTCCTTCTAGCCACGGTCGATGCGGCGTCCGGCCGAAGGGTCGGGCGCTCGCCCGGGAGTTCAGCATGAACCTTCGCAAACTGGTCCGTCACGCGGTGGTTCGCGTCGCGCTCTCCGGCGCCCTGGCGCTGTCCCTGGCGGTCGGGGCTCCGGCGCAGGCGCAGGACGGGGCCGCTGCGCCGGATATCTCGCGCACCGGCGGCGACCTGATCGGATACCGTTCGATCCACCATCCGGTGATCGGGCGCGACGGCATGGTGGTGGCCCAGAGCCGGTCCGCCGCGCGGATCGGAGCCGACATCCTGGCCCGCGGCGGCAACGCGGTGGACGCGGCGGTGGCGGTGGGGCTGGCCGAGGCCATGACGCTGCCCCGGGCGGGCAATATCGGCGGCGGCGGCTACATGCTGGTCTATGACGCCGCGTCGAAGAAGACAGTCGCCATCGAGTACTACGGCCAGGCGCCGCTGGGCGCGACGCCCGACTTCCTGCTGGGACCCGACCAGAAGGTCTCGGAAGCCAAGGTCATGTCCTTCAAGGGCGTGACCGTGCCCGGCACGGTGGCCGGACTGTACGAGGCTCACAAGCGTTTCGGCCGCCTGCCCTGGGCCCGTCTGGTCCAGCCAGCCATCGACCTGGCCGCGAAGGGCGTGGTCATGACCGACGACGAGGCCGCCGCCCTGGCCCAGCGCAAGACCATGATGGCCCAGGACCCGGGCGGCGCGCGGAAGGTCTATTTCAAGGCGGACGGTTCGGCCTATCAGCCCGGCGAAGTGTTCCGGAACCCCGACCTGGCCTGGACCCTGAAGCAGATCCAGGCGCGGGGCGCCGACGGCTTCTACAAGGGTCCCGTCGCCGACCGGCTGGTCGCCGGGATCAAGGCCGGCGGCGGGATCATCACCCGCGAGGACTTGGCCACTTACCGAGCCAACGTGCTGGAGCCCGTCTGGTCCGACTACCGCGGCCACCGGATCGCCTACATGCCGCCCACGTCGGCCGCGTCCAGCGTGGCCGAGGCCATGAACATCCTGGAACAGTTCCCGGTCGCCGACATGGGGCAGGGCAACGTCGCCACGATGCACCTCCTCGCCGAGACGATGAAGATCGTGAACGTCGACCGTCGCTACTCCGGCGGCGGCCCCCAGTGGACGACGCCGGCGCGGGGGATCGCCAGCAAGGCCTTCGCCGCCGAACGGGCCAGGCTGATCTCGATGTACAAGTCGCTGGACAGCAAGTCGCTGCCGGGCCTCGATCCGCGCCCCTACGAGAGCCCCGACACCACCCACTATTCGATCGCCGACAAGGACGGGAACGTCGTCGCCAACACCTACACCCTGACCGCCTCGTTCGGGGCGCACGTGGTGGCGCCCGGCACCGGCTTCCTGCTGAACAACTCGCTGGCCAACTTCGACTGGAGCCCCAAGCCCAACAGCATCGGCAACCGGATCGAGCCGGGCAAACGGGCCATCTCGACCATCTCGCCGATCATCGTGTTCAAGGACGGCAAGCCCTGGGTGGCGACCGGCACGCCCGGCGGCGGCACCATCATCGCCACCATGACCCAGATGCTGAGCAACCTCATCGACTTTCGCCTGAACGTCGCCGAGGCCGCCCAGCGCCCGCGGATCTACCAGGCCGGCGTCGACGGACCGCTGCAGGTGGAGGAGTCCATTCCTCAGGACCTGGTGGCCGGCCTGCAGGCCAAGGGGCACAAGGTGGAACGCTCGCAGATCCTGGGCAGCACCCAGTCGATCATGATCGGCCCGGACGGGGTCATGTACGGCGCCGCCGACACTCGCCGTCCCGACGCCGGCGTCGCCGCCGTCCGCCAGTACTAGACAGGCCGCCCTCGTGAGTCCGACTGGAAAGCCGATCGTGCTGGTGGCCGCCGCGGCGCTGGTGGACGTCGACGGCCGCGTGCTGATCTGCCAGCGGCCCGAAGGCAAGCAACTGGCCGGCCTGTGGGAGTTTCCCGGCGGCAAGGTCGAGTCCGGCGAGACGCCCGAGGCGTGCCTGATCCGCGAGCTGGACGAGGAGCTGGGCATCAAGGTCAGCCATGCGTGCCTCGCCCCGTTCGTGTTCGCCAGCCACGAGTACGAGACGTTCCACCTGCTGATGCCGCTCTATCTGGTTCGGCGCTGGGAGGGGACGGTGCGGGCTCTGGAGCACAAGGGGCTGGCCTGGGTGAAGCCCAGGGACATGGACCGCTACCCGATGCCGCCGGCCGACGCGCCGCTGGTGGCCTGGCTGCGCGATCTGCTGTGATGCGCCAGGCGGCCCAGACGCTGAGCTTTCAGACGCCGGGCCCGGGGCTGCACGAAATCACCCGCGAGGTCGTGGCATGGACCGCGGCGCAGGGCATGACGACGGGCCTGCTGACCCTGTTCTGCCGCCACACCTCGGCGTCGCTGACCATCCAGGAAAACGCCGACCCGGACGTGCGCCGCGACCTCGAGGATTGGGTCGCCGCGGTGGCGCCCGAGAGCGCGGCCTATCGCCACCAGGACGAGGGCCCGGACGACATGCCGGCCCATCTCCGCAGCGTGCTGACCGGCGTGCAGCTGTCCGTGCCGCTGATCGGCGGGCGGCTGGCGCTGGGGACCTGGCAGGGGATCTACCTGTTCGAACACCGCCGCCGGCCCCACCGGCGCGAGGTGGCCCTGCACCTGCTGGGGGAATGACGATGCGCTGGATCCTGCTCGCCGCCGCCCTGCTCGCCACGCCGGCCCAGGCGGCCTGGCGGCATATCGACCTGGCGACGGACGTGACCCTGCGCGCCGTGGCGGTGGTGGACGCCCAGCGGTTCCACGTCTCGGGCTCGAAAGGGACGCACGCCGTCACCGACGACGGAGGCAGGACTTGGCGCAACGCGATTCCCGCCGACGGCAGCGCGCTGGACTTCCGCGGCGTGGCGGCTCTGGACGCAGAGACCGCGGTCCTGATGAGCGCCGGAGACGGTCCGACCGGGCTGGCGCGCCTCTACCGCACGGCGGACGGCGGGCGGACCTGGGCGTTGGTGTTCGAGACACGGGAGACGGGCAGCTTCCTCGACGCTGTGGCGTTCCGCGACGGGCGGCGGGGGTTCGTCCTGGGCGACCCGATCGACGGGCGCTGGTTCCTGCTGCAGACGAAGGACGGCGGGAAAACCTGGGCGCGCATCCCCGGGCCGTCGGTCGAACCGGGCGAGGCGGCCTTCGCCGCCAGCAACTCGGCGCTGTTCATGGGCCCGGGCCGCGAGCTGTGGGTGGTCTCGGGCGGATTGCCCAAGGGGCGCGTGGCCCATTCGCGCGACGACGGCGTCGGGTGGGACACCCTGGAGAGCCCGGTGGGCGGATCGGCCACCGCCGGCCTGTTCGGCGGGCTGGCGCTGGGCAAGGACCGGGCGGTGGTGGTCGGCGGCGACTACAAGGACGAACTGCGGGACGGCGTCAGCTTGGTCCTGTTCGAGAAGTTCGACATCTGGACGCCACCCCATGACGGGACGCCGCACCTCCTGGAAGGCGTCGGCCGCCTCGACGCCAAGACCCTGATCGCCGTGGGCCCGCGCGGCACGTCGATCAGCGCCGACGACGGGCAATCCTGGCGGCAGGTCGACGGCGAGGCGTTTCACGCCATCGCCTGCCGCGCCGGGACCTGCGTGGCCGCGGGCGCCAAGGGCAAGGTCGCGGTCTGGGGCCGCTAGGGCCATCTCGCAGGAACGCACGCGCCTCGGCCCTTGACCTGAACGTCATGGCCGGCCTTGTGCCGGCCATCCATAAGCACCGACGTGCAAGAGTTCGCAGTGGCGCTGCTGCGAGCGACCTTGAAGCGCCTGCGTGTCTGGGTGGCCGGCACAGGGCCGGCCATGACGTACGAAGATTGAGGGAAGCTGCCCCCTCGTCCAGGCGTCAATGCAACGACGCGCGCCGGACCCGCGCGGGCTTCGTCGCCTCGACCACGCACTGGCCCGGGTCGCTCATGGCGTGGACGCCCAGGCAGTAGATGTCCTCGTAGTGTGTGCCCGAGGCGGCGAGGCACTGGTGATAGTTGAGCTTGGCCGAGCGCAGGCACATGCCGGCGTTGCGCTCGCTCATCAGCCCCCGCGCGGCGGCGTCCTGGCCCAGGACCGTGAGCGCCGCCACCGCGACGCCGCGCGAAATCACGGAACTGGTCCCGCCGCGCCGGCCGCTCTCGGCCAGAGCCGCCGAAAG
Organism: Phenylobacterium sp.; assembly: GCF_965284355.1. Lineage (NCBI taxonomy): Bacteria > Pseudomonadati > Pseudomonadota > Alphaproteobacteria > Caulobacterales > Caulobacteraceae > Phenylobacterium > Phenylobacterium sp. The sequence continues at coordinate 3,812,648 of NZ_OZ260078.1, forward strand.
CCGGGCCCGGTCGGCGGGCTCGGCGCGGTAGCCGGCGGCTTGCTTCACCGCCGCCAGCCGTTGCGGGCCGTTGGGAACACGGGCGCGCGACCATGCCTGGTGCTGGATCGAATACGACGTCTTCTTTACCCGCGCGCCGGCGGCGGCCAGAGCCTCGCCGCGACGGGCGAGGGCGGCGTTGGCCCGCGCCGCCGCCGCCGCGCCGCCCGGCAGGTCCACGGCGGCGTTCGGGTCCGAGGCCAGGCGGCGGCCCAGGTCGCGGCCCCCCGCCTTCACGGTCTGCACGAAGCGCGGCTCCTGCATCGCGGCCATGGCGGCGTAGGCGATCATCGCCGCCTCCAGTTGCTTCGGGTCGTAGCCCGCGGCGGTGCGCAACTGGACCCCGATCTCGGACGGATTGGCGAAGGCGGCGTCGATCCCGGCCGCACGGCGCGTGTAGGCCTCGAACGCGGCGGCCTGGCTCGCGAGGCCCACGTCGAACACGCCGGTCGCAGGCGCGCCGGCGCGGCCACGCGGCGGCGGCGTCGAGCTCGAGGCGCAGCCGGCGAGCAGAATGGCGATCATGGCGGCCGTGAAGCCGCGGGCAGTCCCTGGGCGCATGTCAGTTCCCCCTGACGAATCCGCCCCCCACAGGCGCGAGCTTAGCCGGAAGGCCGTCGCCCGAGCCGCGACGGACTGTCACATCGGTATGGTTATCAAAGGCTTATGGCTAAGCTTGCGGCGCGGATTGGGGCGCCCACCCCGTCAGGGTGATGATCTCGAAACTGGCCGGGACGCGGCCGTCCGGCGTGCCGAAGCGCTCGATGTAGATCTCGGCCATGCGGTTCAGCAGCGTCCGCGTCAGCATCCTGGGATGCCGGTCGGCCAGCACGCCGGTCTCGCCCATCTGGCGCAGGTCGTAGAGCAGCTTCAGGGGGTGTTCGTAGGTGACGGTCACCTTGTCGACGTCGCTCACGGTCTGGACGAAGCCGGCCCGCGACAGCAGGCCTGCGGCGTCCTGCAGGTCTGCGAAGGGCGAGACCCGGCTGCCCGCGCCGCCCAGGATTTCGCTCTCGGCCGCCACCAGCGACTGGCGCAGCTCGGTCAGGGTGATCCCGCCCAGGAACGCGGCGATGAACAGGCCGTCGGGCTTCAGCGCCAGCCGGGCCTGGATCAGCGCGCCCACCACGTCGTTGGTCCAGTGCAGGCCCAGGGTGGAGACGATCAGGTCCAGGCTGCCCGGCGCGAACGGCAGTCGCTCCTCGTCGGCCACCACGCGTAGGCCGGGGCGTCCCGTCAGCATCCGACCCGACAGGTCGGCCTCGATCAGCGTCTCGACCTTGCCCGGCGCCTCCTCAACCAGAGCCTGCGCGAACGCGCCGCCACGCGCGGAGAGGTCGACGGCCACGTTGAAGGTGCGCATGATGGGCGCCAGGCGCTCGGCGATATCATAGGCCGCGCGCCGCTGCAGGAAGTCCGCGCCCGCGTAGCCGTTCGCCGCCCGGTCCAGGCGCTTGCGGTGCAGGTCGCGGTCGAAGAGCCGTGGGGGCGCGTGATGGGGAGGCGAAGCCATTGAGCGCGGATGAAGCGGATTTCGTCGCGCGATGGAAGCCGAAAGCCCAGGCGGGCCTGCGCACGGCGCTCGACCTGTTGTTCCCACCCCAGGCCATCGACGGCGGGCCCCGGCCGATGGCGGGCGGTTTCTCGGCCGACGCCTGGGGCCGCATCCGATTTCTGGACGGGCCGGTCTGCGACGGCTGCGGCGTGCCGTTCGAGTTCGATCCGGGCGACCGATGCGCCGCCTGCCTGGCCCGGCCGCGGGCGTTCGACGCCGCCCGGGCGGCGTGCCTCTACGACGAGACTTCGCGCGATCCGATCCTCAAGCTGAAGCACGCCGACCGGCTGGACCTGGCGCCGATGCTGGCTCGCTGGATCAGCCGCGCGGCCCGCGAGCTGATCGAGGAGGCCGACGCCATCGCGCCCGTGCCCCTGCACCGCTTCCGCCTGCTGCATCGGCGCTACAACCAGGCCGCGGAGATCGCCCGCCCGCTGGCGGCGATGACGGGCACGCCCTACCTGCCCGACGCGCTGGTCCGGCGACGCGATACGGCGACCCAGGCGGGCAAGTCGGGGTCCGGCCGCAAGCGGAACGTGGCGGCGGCGTTCGAAGTCCCGGCTTCGCGGCGGAAACAGGTGGACGGTCTGCGCATTCTGTTGATCGATGACGTGCTCACCACCGGCGCCACCGCCGAGGGCTGCGCCAGGGCCCTCAAAGCCGCCGGCGCCGCCCGCGTCGATCTGGCCGTCGTCGCCCGCGTGCAGGCGGCGGCGGGACTCACCATATGATCTGCTAACCCAGACCGTGTTATCTGAGAGGCCATGACCCAGGTCACCATCTACACCAAGCCGTATTGCCCCTACTGCATCCGCGCCGTGGATCTGCTGGAGAAGAAGGGCGTCGCCTTCACCGAGATCGAGGCGGCCTTCGACCCCGAGAAGCGGCAGGAGATGATGCAGCGCTCGGGCCGCGCGACGTTCCCGCAGATTTTCGTGGGCGACCGCCACATCGGCGGCTGCGACGACATGATGGCGCTGGAGCGCGAGGGAAAGCTGGACCCGCTGCTGGCGGCCTGATCCCTCCCCTTCATGGGGAGGGTGGCTCGCGGCGCGAGCCGGGTGGGGAAGTGTCGATCCTCGCCGACCTCAGCGTTCCGGCCCACACTTCCCCACCCTGGCCGCTGGCGCGGCCTGTCCCTCCCCATTAAGGGGAGGGAGATGCTCGTTGGCCTCATCCAGACCCGCACGCCCGCCACCCACGCCGCAGCGCTGGCCCATGTCCTGCCGCTGGTGAGGGACGCCGCCGCCCAGGGCGCGCGGTTCATCCTGACGCCCGAGGGCACGAACATCCTGCAGAAGGATCGTGAGGCCCTGCTGCCACAGTTGACCCTCCTCGCGGACGATCCCGTCGTGAAAGGCCTTCGCGCGGCGGCCCGCGAGCTCGGCGTGTGGATCGACGTCGGCTCGGCGCTGGTGAAGCGTGAAGACGGGAAAGCCGCCAACCGCCAGGTGCTGATCCGGCCGGACGGGACCATCGCCGCCACCTACGACAAGCTGCACATGTTCGACGTCGACCTGCCCACCGGCGAGACGGCGCGCGAGAGCGAGACCTACGAGCCGGGCGACCGGGCCGTCGTCGCCGACACGCCCTGGGCCCGGCTCGGCCTGACCATCTGCTACGACCTGCGCTTCGCCGCCCTCTACCGCGCCCTGGCTCTGGCGGGCGCCCAGGTGTTCACGATCCCCGCCGCCTTCACCCGGCCCACCGGCGAGGCGCACTGGGAGGTCCTGATGCGCGCCCGCGCCATCGAGACCGGCAGCTATGTCCTGGCCGCCGCGCAGGGCGGGTTTCACGAGGACCGGCGCGGCACGTGGGGGCGTTCGCTGGTGGTCGGGCCCTGGGGCGAGGTGGTGGCCAAGCTTGACCATGATGAGCCGGGCGTGCTTCTGGCCGACCTCGATCCGGCGGCGTCCGCCAAGGCCCGCGCCGCCATTCCGGCCCTGGCCAACGCGCGCGCCTTCACCGGCCCGTAGAGCAGTTCGATGATCCGCTACGCCCTGACCTGCGACCACGACCACGAATTCGAAGGCTGGTTCGGCTCGTCCGACGACTACGACGACCAGCAGGCCCGCGGCCTCGTGGAATGCCCGATCTGCGCGTCGAAGCAGGTGCGCAAACAGATCATGGCGCCCGCCGTGGCCGGAACGAAGCGCACGGTGAAGGACCTCGAGCCCGCCAAGATGCAGGCGATGATGATGGAGGCGGCCGGCCGCATCCGCCGCCATGTGGAAGAGAACTTCGACGACGTCGGCGACAGCTTCGCCGCCGAGGCCCGCGCCATCCATGAAGGCCGCGCCGAGGATCGCGGCATCTATGGCCAGGCCACGCCGAAGGAGGTGCGCGAGCTGGTGGAGGACGGCGTCCCGGTCGCGCCGCTGCCCGGCGAGCCGCCGAAGAAGACCGAGGTCAACTAACCCGATCTTTTCCCGATCTGGCGGGTCCGACGCGCCGACGTCCTTGCAGCGCAGCTTGCCGCGCGGCAATTTCCGATTGTATCGGGGGGAAGGGTGTTCATGCGCGTTCTCGGCGTTCTGGCTGCGCTCGTCGTGGCCTTTGCGGGTGTGTCCGCCATGGCCGCGCCCTTGGCGGCCTATGGCGGCCTGCCCACCATCGATGCGATCGAGATTTCGCCGGACGGCTCGACCCTGGCGGTCCTCGTCTCGGACGGGAACAGCCGCGGCATCGTGCTGCGACCGACAGCCGGCGGACCGCAGAAGACCTATCCCGTCGGCGCCGCCAAGGTCCGGCGGCTGGACTGGGTGGGGTCGGACTATCTCATCGTCACCACCTCCCAGACTGAGCGGCTGATCGGATGGACGGGGGACAAGGGCGAATTCTCGCTGGGCTACGTGCTCGACGTGAAGGCGCAGAAGGTCTCTCCGCTATTCGAAGAGTCGCTGGAGAAGATGCAGACCGGCACCCACTTCCGTGGCGCCTCGACGAAGATCACGGATCTCTGAACATCCTGGCTGGGCCGCCCGAGGTGCGGGTCATCGACGGAAAGCCCACGGTCTTCGTCGAGAAGATCACCTTCAAGGAAGGCTGGGGCGTGATCACGGTGGTCCGCGCCGACCTGAAGAGCGGTCGCCGCGACATCGTGGAATTCGGCGAGCGGGACACTCGCGCGGTCCTCCTCGGGCCGGAGGGAACGATCATTGCGCGCTCGGACTACGACGCGAAGTCGGGGCGCTGGGCGTTGAAACTGCGTCAGGGCGGGGGATGGTTCGATGCGCGGACCGCCGTCGCGAAGCTCGACCGACCGTACATGGTCGGGCTGGGTCGTGACGGGACCTCGGTGCTGATCGGCGAGCTTGAGTCCGGCGGCTACGTGCTTCGCGAGGTCAGCCCGGATGGCAAAGCCAGCGAGCCGCTCGACGTTCGTAACGGCGACGACGTCATCTTCGACCCTGAGACGCGTCGGCCGATCGGGCTCTACGCCCTGGTCGGAGACGAGGGGCGCTACACCTTCTTCGCTGAGCGTGACCAGAAGGTCTGGGCGGCGGTGAAGGCGGCGTTCAAGGGCGATGCGGTCGACCTGGAGTCCTGGTCACACGATCGCCAGAAGATCGTCGTGCTCGTCGACTCCGCGGCCGAGGGTCCCGCCTACGCCCTGGTCGACCTGGCGACGCGCAAGGCCGAGTGGCTGGGGCCTCAGTATGAGAAGCTGATGCCCGAGGACCTCTCCAAGGTGCAGCCGGTGCGCTTCAAGGCCCGGGACGGTCTGGACCTCACAGGCTACCTCACCCTGCCGAACGGCCGCGAGGCCAGGAATCTGCCGCTCGTGGTGCTGGCGCACGGAGGCCCGGAGTCCCGCGACATGCCGGGCTTTGACTGGTGGTCGCAGGCGATCGCGTCACGAGGCTATGCGGTGCTGCGGGTGAACTATCGCGGGTCGGACGGCTTTGGCCGCGCCTTCGTCGAGGCCGGCTACGGGCAGTGGGGCCGCAAGATGCAGACCGACCTGTCCGACGGCGTGCGCTATCTCGCGGCCCAGGGGATGATCGATCCGAAGCGCGTTTGCATCGCGGGCGCCAGCTACGGGGGCTATGCCGCGCTGGCCGGCGCCACGATCGACACGGGCGTCTATCGCTGCGCCGTGTCGGTGGCCGGTCTCTCCGACCTGCGCAAGCTGGTCGAGGACGAAGGGCGCAGCGCCAAGCGCTACTGGAAGCGCTTCATGGGCGTCACGTCGCTGAGCGATCCGGCCCTCGCCCAGATCTCCCCCGTCACCCACGTGGACAAGGTGTCGATCCCCATCCTCATGGTCCACGGCCGCGACGACACCGTGGTGCCGCTGGAGCAGAGCGAGATCATGGCCGACGCGATGCGCAAGGCCGGCAAACCGGTCGAGCTCATCGTCCAGAAGGGCGAGGACCACTGGCTCAGCCGCGGCGAGACCCGCAGCGCGATGCTGGAAAGCACCATGGCCTTCGTCGAGAAGCACAACCCGCCGAACTGAGGATGTTGCTCATGCGGATCGTCGCGCGCCTTGCCGCCCTTGTCCTGATTCTGGTCGCCGCGCCGGCTTTGGCGGCGCCGCTCTCGGCCTACGGCAAGCTGCCGTCGATCGAGCGCGCGGTGATCTCACCCAGCGGGCATGCCGTGGCGGTGGTGGTCACCAACGGCGAGCAGCGCCACATCGTCGTGAAGGATCTCGCTTCGAACGCGGTCACGCTCAACGGCTTCGTCGGCGACCACAAAATCCGCAGCGTCCAGTGGGCCGGAGACCGGCATCTGATCGTCGTGAGCTCGGCGACGCAGACCGCCTTCAATATCCAGAACGGTCGGCGAGAGTGGATGTTCGGCAGCGTCATCGATCTTCAAACGAAGAAGATGTGGCCGCTCATCAAGGCGACCGAGACCTCGATGGGTGCGATCTTCGATCTGCCGATCGTGCGAACCTACAAGGGCGAGCCAGCGGTCTATGCGCAGGGCGTCGTGTTCCAGGGCGGTCGCGGATACCTTTCGCTATTCCGGATCGATCTCGACAGCGGCAAGAGCCGCGTCATCGTGACCGGATCCGAGGAGACGGTGGACTGGGTCGTCGACGCCGAGGGCCAGCCGCTGGCGCAGGAGCTCTTTCATCGCGGGACCGGGGCCTGGTCGATCAAGCTGCGATCAGGGATGGCGTGGCGCGAGGCCGCCTCGGCCAAGGCAGGCCTGAATTCGCCTTACCTCGTCGGGCTGGGCCGCGACGGTGCGTCGGTGATCTACGCGGCGCCTGACGAAGACCGCGACTGGTCGTGGCACGAGCTGCGAATTGACGGAGCCAAGCCAGCCGAGCCGATCGCGACGCTGGACGATCAGAGCCCTATCCGGGCCGCCGCCGACGGTCGCCTGATCGGTCACCACGTGCTCGCAGGCGACGAGGATCGCTACGTCTTTTTCGACCCGGTCGACGAGCGCGCCTGGAAGGCCATCGTCAACGCCTATCCGGGCGAGCGCGTGTCGCTCGCGTCCTGGAGCGACGACCGCAAGAAGATTGTGGTCCTGGTGGATTCCCGGACGGATGGACCGGCCTATGCCATCGTCGACCTGAACACGCGCAACGCAAAATGGCTGGGCGGCGAGTATCAGGGGCTTCAGCCAGCGGATATCGCGTCGCGCGAGCCGATCCGATTCAAGGCGGCCGATGGCCTGCCGCTGACGGGTTACCTCACGCTGCCCCGTGGCAAGCCGGCCAAGAGCCTGCCGCTGATCGTCTTTCCGCATGGCGGTCCCGCCGCGCGCGACACGCCCGGCTTCGACTGGTGGGCTCAGGGCATGGCGTCGCGCGGCTATGCGGTTCTGCAGGTGAACTTCCGCGGCTCCGACGGCCTCGGCGGACGGCTGCTGGAGGCCGGCCATGGCGAGTGGGGTCGCAAGATGCAGACCGATCTCTCCGACGGCGTACGCCACTTCGCCGCGGCTGGGACGATCGATCCGAAGCGCGTCTGCATCGTGGGCGCCAGCTACGGCGGCTACGCGGCGCTGGCGGGCGCCACGATCGATCAGGGTGTCTATCGCTGCGCCGTCTCGGTGGCTGGCGTGACGGATCTGCGCCGCCAGGTATCCTACTCGGCGAGCCGGGGCGGCGGCATGACCCAGCGCTACTGGAACCGCTTCATGGGCGCCGAAGGCCGCAACGACGAGGTTCTCGATCGCTACTCCCCCGCGAAGCAGGCCGCCAAGGCCGACATCCCGATCCTGCTGATCCACGGCAAGGACGACACCGTCGTCCCGCTGGAGCAGAGCCGCGTGATGTCGGAAGCGCTGACCAAGGCGGGCAAGCCGCACGAATTGATCATCCAGAAGGGCGCCGACCACTGGCTCTCCCGGGGCGACACCCGCCTGCAGACCCTGGAGGCCACCATGGCCTTCGTCGAGAAGCACAATCCGCCGAATGATCCGGCGCAAGGTTCTTGTGTGGCGCATCTGCCACACTACATCGGGTGAGCCGGACGCCGTGCTTCGAAGAAGGCGGCGTCCGAGTTCCGCCTTGATGGGGATCCTATGAACATCGACACCTATTCCGACCGCGCCAAGCAGGCGATCCAGTCGGCGCAGAGCCTCGCGCTCGCCCGGCGCCACCAGCACCTGGCGCCCGAACACATCCTGAAGGTCCTGCTCGAAGAGAAGGACGGTCTTTCGGGCGCCCTCATCCAGAGCGCCGGCGGGCGGCCCGCCGAGGTCGACAAGGCCGTCGAGGCGACGCTCTCGCGCACGCCCAAGGTCGAGGGCGGCTCGGGCCAGCTCTACATGAAGCCTGAGACGGCCCGCGTCTTCGCCGAGGCCGAGGCCGGCGCCAAGGCGGCCGGCGACGCCTTCGTCACCACCGAGCGCCTGCTGATTGCACTGGCCAAGGAAGGCGGCGAGGCGGCCAAGGTGCTGAAGGACGCCGGCGTCACCGCCAAGGGCCTGGAGGACGCCGCGACCGCGGTGCGGAAAGGCCGCACGGCCGACAGCGCCTCGGCGGAGGAAGGCTACGACGCGCTGAAGCGCTATGCCCGCGACCTGACCCAGGCCGCCCGCGACGGCAAGCTGGACCCCGTGATCGGCCGCGACGAAGAGATCCGCCGCGCGATCCAGGTCCTGCAGCGCCGGACCAAGAACAACCCCGTGCTGATCGGCGAGCCCGGCGTCGGCAAGACCGCCGTGGTCGAGGGCCTGGCCCTGCGCATCGTGAACGGCGACGTTCCCGAGGGGCTGAAGGACCGCAAGCTGCTCAGCCTCGACATGGGCGCCCTGATCGCCGGCGCGAAGTACCGCGGCGAGTTCGAGGAGCGGCTGAAGGCGGTGCTGAACGAGGTCACCGCCGCCGAGGGGTCGATCATCCTGTTCATCGACGAGATGCACACGCTGGTCGGCGCCGGGAAGTCGGATGGGGCGATGGACGCTTCCAACCTCCTGAAACCCGCGCTTGCCAGGGGTGAGCTGCACTGCGTGGGCGCCACGACGCTGGATGAGTACCGCAAGCACGTCGAGAAGGACGCGGCGCTGGCGCGGCGCTTTCAGCCGGTGATGGTGGACGAGCCGACGGTCGAGGACACCATCTCGATCCTGCGCGGCCTGAAGGAGAAGTACGAGGTCCACCACGGGGTGCGCATCTCGGACAGCGCCATCGTGGCCGCCGCGACCCTGTCGAACCGCTACATCACCGACCGCTTCCTGCCGGACAAGGCCATCGACCTGATGGACGAAGCCGCCAGCCGGGTGCGCATGGCGGTGGACTCCAAGCCCGAGGAGCTGGACGAGATCGACCGCCGCGTCGTGCAGCTGAAGATCGAGCGCGAGGCCCTGGCGAAGGAGCCCGACGCCGCCTCGAAGGCGCGGCTGGTGAAGCTGGAGGAAGAACTCGCCGAGCTGGAGGCCCAGGGCCAGGAGATGGGCGCGCGCTGGAAGGCCGAGAAGGAGAAGGTCTCCTCGGCCGCCCAGGCCCGCGAGGCCCTCGACCGCCTGCGCGCCGAGCTGGTGAGCGCCCAGCGCCGCGGCGACCTGCAGCGCGCCTCCGAGATCGCCTACGGCGAGATCCCGCAGCTCGAGAAGCGCCTGGCCGAGGCCGAGGCGGCGGAAGGCCAGGACGAGGCCATGGCGCCCGAGGTGGTCGACGCCGAGCAGATCGCCGCCGTCGTCAGCCGCTGGACCGGGGTGCCGGTCGAGAAGATGCTGGAGGGCGAGCGCGAGAAGCTGCTGCGCATGGAGGACAGCCTGCGCGGCCGCGTGGTCGGGCAGGAGGAGGCGCTTGTCGCCGTTTCCGACGCCGTGCGCCGGGCCCGCGCCGGGCTGCAGGATCCGAACAAGCCGATCGGCTCGTTCCTGTTCCTGGGCCCCACGGGCGTCGGCAAGACCGAGCTCACCAAGGCGCTGGCCGAGTTCATGTTCTCGGACGAGCAGGCCATCACCCGCCTCGACATGAGCGAGTACATGGAGAAGCACTCGGTGAGCCGGATGATCGGCGCGCCTCCCGGCTACGTCGGCTACGACGAGGGCGGGGCGCTGACCGAGGCGGTGCGCCGGCGGCCGTACCAGGTCGTGCTGTTCGACGAAGTCGAGAAGGCTCACCCGGACGTCTTCAACGTGCTGTTGCAGGTCCTCGATGATGGCCGCCTGACCGACGGGCAGGGCCGCACGGTCGACTTCCGCAACACGCTGATCATCATGACCTCGAACCTGGGCTCACAGCACCTGGCCGAGCTGGCTGATGGCGACGATGTGGAGAAGGCCCGGCCCGGCGTCATGGAGGTGGTGCGCCACCACTTCCGGCCCGAGTTCCTGAACCGGATCGACGAAATCATCCTCTTCAAGCGGCTGGGCCGCAGCGAGATGGACGGCATCGTGAAGATCCAGCTCCAGCGGGTCGAGAAGCTGCTGGCCGACCGCCGCATGACGCTCAGCCTCGACAACGGCGCCCTGCACTGGCTGGGCGACCGCGGCTACGACCCCGTCTACGGGGCGCGGCCGCTGAAGCGGGTGATCCAGAAGGAACTGATCGATCCCATCGCCCACAAGCTGCTGGCCGGCGACCTGGCGGACGGTTCCGTCATCGACGTCCACGCGGGCGACGGCGCCCTGTCGATCGGCCGGGCGAAGGTGCACTAGGCGCAGGTCTGATCCGACCTCCCCGCCGCGGCGGGGAGGTCGGCCATCACGCTCCGAACATCCGCGGGGGGGGGGGCTCTACCCCCTTCCGTCATCCCGGGCGCAGCGCTCGCAAGAGCGCGGAGACCCGGGACCCAGCCGCTCCGTTCGCCAAGCTGCGCAACAAACTCTGACGCGAGCGTTGCCCTAGGCGAGCGTGGCGCGATCGATGCCCAGAACCCGGACTGGCGCGATCCCTCCCGAAGTCCCCGTGGGACCGCTGTCGCGGCTGCGGCGTGGTCCGAATCCCCCTCACCGCGAGTCAGAGCTTGACTTTGCCCGACAAATATGTTCTTGATTTGTTCATGTCACACGAGGCGGACACCACGGCCGAACAGGCGCTCCTCATGGAGCTCGCCCACCTCGGCATGGGCATGGCCCGCAAGGTGCATGAGGCGGCGCTGGCCACCGACGACACTGACCAGATCGTCGCGCTTGCCCAAGCCTACCACCACATGAGCCGCGGCGTGCGCCAGTCGCTGGCGCTTCGCGCCCGCTTCGCCGCCGGTACAGTCGCGCCCGCGCCTCGCGCTCAGGCAATCCGCTCTGCCACCTCACCTGACGCCGAACGCCCCGAGCGCGACGACGCCTACGAACGCCCGGACTGGCACACGCGCCTTGAGACGCGCGAAGCCGTCGAACGCCTCCATGCCGACGACGACGTCAACCGCGCCCGTATCGCCCGGGACCTCACCGTCGTGTCCCGCACCCCGGCGCTCGCCGCCATCCCGGCCCTCCAGGCTCCCGCCGCCGCGCTGGCCGGCCGCGCCGCCCTCCTCACCGGCGCCTCGCTGCGGCTCGTCAACACCTCCTGAGAGGCGCTCTCCTCTCCCAGGCGCGGCAGCGCCGTGGGAGAGGCCGGGAGAGGGCGGCTCCACGCCCAGATCATCCCCGCCGTTGAACCCGACCGCACCCGGCGGACGGCCCGAGATTTCCAGATATCCGGTTGGTCCCCTGGTCTTCGCCTGACGGCGAAACCGGGGTGGCTCCCGTTGGGGTGTCGCGCGGTTAGCCCGCCGCGTACACCTGCGGCCGCGTCGGCCGCACGCGCACCGACTGCCCGGGGCTGACGCCCGGGGGCAGGGTGGGGCCGTGGCCGATGAGTTCGACCGGCTGGCCTTCGATCCGGCCGTCGATGCGCACGTCCGGGCCGCGCTGGGCGACGGCCTTCACCTCGACCGACAGTCCCATGCCGTCCGTCGGGGCGAAGGTCACCTCGTCGGGACGGAAGAACACTTCCACCGCGCCCTGCGGCGCGCCGGCGGGCGCCTCGGAGTCCCAGTCGGCGATCTTCAGCCGGCCGCCTTCGACCACGCCCGGCATGCGGCAGGCCTGGCCCAGGAAGTCGAACACGAACGGCGTCGCCGGATGCTCGTAGACCTCGTTGGGCGAGCCCAGCTGGATCAGCTGGCCGTCCTTCAGGATCGCGACGCGGTCGGCCAGGTCGAGCGCCTCTTCCTGGTCGTGGGTGACGAAGACGGTGGTGACGCCGGCGCGGTCGTGCAGCTCGCGCAGCCAGCGGCGCAGCTCGCGGCGGACCTGGGCGTCGAGCGCGCCGAACGGCTCGTCCAGCAGCAGCATCCGGGGCTCGATCGCCAGCGCCCGCGCCAGGGCCACGCGCTGGCGTTGGCCGCCCGAAAGCTGCGAGGGATAGCGCTTGCCCAGGTCTTCCAACTGGACCAGCTGCAGCAGCTTGTGGACCCGGTCGGCGATCTCGGACTTGGAGGGTTTCTCCGACCGCTTCCGGACCGTCAGCCCGAACGCGATGTTCTGGGCGACGGTCATGTGCCGGAAGAGGGCGTAGTGCTGGAACACCATGCCCACCTTCCGGTGGCGCACGGGCAGGGACAGGAAGTCCTCGCCCCCGAACCGCACCTCGCCGGCGTCGGGCGTCTCCAGTCCGGCCAGCACGCGCAGCAGGGTGGTCTTGCCCGAGCCCGACGGCCCCAGCAGCGCCAGGAACTCCTTGTCCCGCGCCTGCAGCGACACGTCCTTCAGGGCGGGGAAGCGGCCATAGGCCTTGGAGACGCCTTTGATCTCCAGGGCCAGGTTGGCGCTAGTGTCGTCGGCTCGCTGAAAGTTCACCGGAATGACGCCATTCGAGGACCGACTTGAGGACGAGGGTGACGAGGCCGAGGCCTGCCAGGATGGAAGCCGCCGCGAAAGCGCCGACGAATTCGTAGTCATTGTAGAGCACCTCGACGTGGAGCGGCAAAGTGGTGGTGAGGCCACGGACGCTGCCTGAGACGACAGAGACCGCGCCGAACTCGCCCATGGCGCGCGCGTTGCAGAGCAGGACGCCGTACAGCAGCGCCCACTTGATGTTGGGCAGGGTCACCCGCCAGAAGGTCGTGAAGCCGCCGGCGCCCAGGGTCAGCGCGGCCGCTTCCTCGTCGGCCCCCTGGTCCTGCATCAGCGGAATCAGCTCGCGGGCGACGAAGGGCAGGGTCACCAGCACGGTCGCCAGCACGAGCCCCGAGGTCGCGAAGATGATCTTGATGTTGTGATCCTGCAGCCAGGGCCCGAACCAGCCCTGGGCGCCGAACAGCAGCACCCAGACCAGACCCGAGACCACCGGCGACATCGAGAAGGGCAGGTCGATGAAGGTGACCAGCAGGCTCTTGCCCTTGAACTCGAAGCGGGCGATCGCCCAGGCCGCCGCGACGCCGAAGATCGCGTTCAGCGGCACGGAGATGGCCGCCACCGTCAGCGTGAGCCGGATCGCCGCGAGGGCGTCGGGGTGTGTCAGCGGCTCGATGTAGGCCGCGACGCCCTGCGACAGGGCGCTCGCGAACACCACGCCCAGCGGCAGGACGATCAGCACGCCCAGGATGATCAGAGTCAGCGCCAGGAAGAGCGGCGCGAGGCCCGGCAGGCGGATCGTGTTCATGCCCTCCTCCCCCATTGGGGGAGGGGAACCATGCGCAGCATGGTGGAGAGGGTTCGATGCCGAGCGCCGCGGATGGGGTGCTCCCCCTCCACCCCCCTTCGGGCGGTCGCCCTCCCCCTATGGGTGAGGAGCGGTGGATAGCGAAGCGGGTTCATCGGCGGCCTCGCCCGGCCAGGAAGAGCTGTAGGCCGTTCACGGCCAGCAGGGCGCCGAACGAGATGGCCAGCATGGCCAGGCCCACCACCGCGGCCCCGGCGTAGTCGTACTGCTCCAGCCGGATAACGATGAGCAGCGGCGCGATCTCGGACTTCAGCGGCATGTTGCCGGCGATGAAGATCACGCTGCCGTACTCGCCGACCGCCCGCGCGAACGCCAGGCTGAACCCCGAGATCAGCGCCGGGGCCACCGCCGGCATGACCACGTGGACGAAGCGCTGGAGCGTGGTCGCGCCCAGGGTCGTGGCGGCTTCCTCGACCTCGATGTCGAGGTCCTGCAGCACGGGCTGCACGGTGCGCACGACGAAGGGCAGGCCGATGAACAGCAGCGCGATGTAGACGCCGACGGGGCTGTAGGCGGCCTTGATCCCCAGCTTGGCCAGCGGCTCGCCCAGCAGGCCGGTCGGGGCACGGAACGCAGGTGTCCCGTGACGGCTCCGCACCGTATGCCTCGGTAATCCCATCACCTGAATAGGATTAAAGTGAAGGCAGCCGCAGAAATTCTGCGCCTGGGGCAGCTCAGGGCGCGCTTTGGATCTGATCGAAGACGCCGCCGTCGGCGAAATGCGTGGCCTGAGCGGTCTTCCAGCCCCCGAAAGCCTCGGCGATCGTGACCATGGGCAGCGGCTTGAAATCGCCGGCGTGTTTGGCCGCGGCGGCCGCCTCGCGAGGACGGAAGTGGTGTTTGCCGATTAGGTCCTGGGCGGCGGGCGTGTACAGGAACTGGAGGTAGGCTTCGGCTAGCGCCCGCGTGCCCTTCTTGTCGACGTTGGCGTCGATGAGCGCCACGGACGGCTCGGCCAGGATCGAACTGGACGGGTAGATCGTCTCGTAGTTCGGGCCGAACTCCTGGATCGTCAGGTGCGCCTCGTTCTCCCACGACAGCAGCACGTCGCCGATGCCGCGCTGAGCAAAGGTGGTGGTCGAGCCGCGGCCGCTGGAGTCCAGGACAGGAACGTTCCTGAACAGCCGCCGGACATAGTCGCGCGCGCCGGCGTCGCCGCCGATCTTCGCCGCCTGGGCATAGGCCGCCAGATAGGCCCAGCGCGACGCGCCGGCGGTCTTCGGATTGGCGATGATCACCTCGACGCCTGGCTTCACCAGATCCGCCCAGTCACGGACGCCCTTGGGGTTGCCCTTGCGGACCAGGAACACGATCGTCGAGGTGTACGGGCTGGAGTTGTTCGGCAGTCGCGACTGCCAGGTCTCGGGCAGCAGCCTGGCCCGCGCGGCGATCTCGTCGATGTCGCCGGCCAGCGCCAGGGTGACGACGTCGGCTTCCAGGCCATCGATCACGGCCCTGGCCTGCTTGCCTGAGCCGCCGTGGCTCTGGTCGATCTTCGGCGTCGCGCCGGATGTCTGTCGCCAACTCTCAGCGAAGGCGGTGTCGATGTCCTTGTAGAGCCCGCGGGTCGCGTCATAGCTGACGTTCAGCAGGGGGGCATCGGCGACCGCCGGCTTGTCGGCGGCCCTTGTGCAGGCGGCCAGGCCGGCCGCCGCGGCGCCGACCACTATTCCACGTCGCGTCAGCAGGCTCATGGGACTTCTCGATATGGGCGACGCGGACCGCCCGAGGGGGCGATCCGCGCAGCGTGAGTGACCTAGAACTCGGCCTTCAGGGTCAGACCCCAGGTCCGCGGATCGGGCATCTGTGCCGAGATGAGGCCCGTGTTTCCGGGAGTCACCGCGAGGCTCTCGAAATACTCCTCGTCGAACGCGTTCCGCACCCAGCCGAAGATGTTGAACTCGTCCGTGCGGAAGCCGACCCGGAAGTTGTGCAGCGCATAGCTGTCGATGTCCGTGTAGATCGACCGCGAGGCGTTCGAGGAGAACTTCGAGCGGTAGTTGCCGTCATAGCCGGCGTAGACCTCACCCTCCCGTCCCAGCAGGGTTGTGGGGACGTTGTATTCCGCGCCCCAGGAGAACGCCCACTTCGATATGCCGGGCATCCGCTGTCCAGACACGTCGCAGTTGGCCGGGCTGTTCGCGCCAGGCGTCGCAGGCGGTCCGGGAGGCGTTCCCGTGCCGCCCCCGACCAGTTCGGGCGGGCACGGTGCGTCGACGAACTTGATCCACTTGGCGTCGGTGTAGGCGCCGGAGGCGTAGGCGCTGAAGCGCTCGGACGGCTGCACGGAGAGGTCGAACTCCACGCCCTTCGTCCGCGCCTTGTCGGCGTTGGCGAGATAGCCGCGCAGCACGTTGCTGCCGCTGATGTTGCTGATGACGCTGGCCTGGAAATCCTTGATGTCAGTGTAGAAGGCCGAGAGGTTGAACGTCGCGCGCCGGTCCCAGAGCTGGGTCTTCAGGCCGGCCTCGAAGTGATTCACTTTCTCCGGATCGATCTTCGCCACTTCAAGCGCCGGCAGGCCGTTCGCCAGGCTGGGGACGCCGTTCAGGTTCACGCCGCCGGTCTTGAACGAGCGCGCGTAGGTCGCGTAGGCGTTGATGTCGTCGGTGATCTCGTAGGCGAGGTTGATGTCGTACGAGACGTTCCAGTCGCTGAAGTCGACCTCGAAGAACTGCGAGGCCTGAACCCCGCGCTGCGCCGCGATCCAGGGATCGCTGAAGAGCGGGCTCGTCGGATCGTTGGAGACCTTGACGCGCGCGCCCGTGGACGCCGTGCCGGTCACGACGCTGTCGTAGAGGCCTTCCTTCTTGTCGTAGTTGATCCGGATGCCCGGCGAGACCGTGAAGCGGTCGCTCACCTTCCAGTTCACCTTGCCGAAGGCCGCCACGCTGGTGTTGTCGAGGCGGATGTCGTTCTCGGCCAGCAGGTTGTTGAGCACGGCCGGGTTGTTGGACAGAGCGCTTGTGGGCGCGAGAAGCCACGCGCTGGCCGCCGTTCCGGTCTGCTGGACGCCGCTCGTGCGGATCTTCTGGTGGAACGCGAAGAGGCCCGCCACGAAGTTCAGGCTCTCGCCGTCGTAGGTGTAGCGGAACTCCTGAGTGTACTGGTCCTGCTTCGTCGGATTGTTGACCTTGGTGTAGACCGGCAGCCCGGTGAAATCGCGGTCGTTCTTCGGGCCCCAGTCCCAGTAGCGCCAGGCGGTGACCGAGGTCAGCGTCCCGGGGCCGACATCCCACTCGACCTTGCCCGAGACGCCGCCATGCTCGTTGCGCGCCGCGATCGGGGCGTCCAGGTCGGTCAGGCGGTCGAAGGGGTTGGTGCTGGGCACGCGATAGCCGGGGAACCGCGCGGTGAGGGCGGCGTACTGCCGGTTCAGGGCCCGCTGCGTCGTTCCGACCCGCGCATAGATCTGGGCGCAGCAGATCGGGTTCTGGAGGTTGTAGTCGCCGGTCAGGGTGAAGTTCAGGTCGTCGCTCGGCTGCCACAGCACGGTGGCGCGGACCCCCAGGTTATCCTGCGAGTTCACATGCTGGTTCGTGGCGACGTTGTATATCGTCCCGCGCCGGTCGGTGTTCGAGACGCTGAGGCGCGCGGCGACCGTTTCGCTCAGCGGGCCCGAGACCGAGGCCTTGCCCTGCTTGAAGCCGTAGTTGCCGAGCGACACTTCGGCCTTGCCTTCAAACTCGAAGCTGGGCGGCCGCGTGGTGATGTTGATCGCGCCGGCGGTCGTGTTCTTGCCGTAGAGCGTGCCCTGCGGCCCGCGCAGGACTTCGACCTGCTCCACGTCGACGAAGTCCAGCGTCGCTGAGGCGATGCGGTTGTAATAGACCTGATCGATATAGATGCCGACGCCCTGCTCGAAGCCATCGTTCGTCAGGCCGAACGGCGCGCCGATGCCGCGGATGTTGATGAAGGTGTTCCGCGGGTTCGTCGAATAGAACTGCAGCGTCGGCTGAAGCTGGGTCAGGCGGTTGATATTGTAGGCGCCCTGGGCCTCGAGCGTGCTCGCGCCGACCACCGACACTGCGATCGGCACCTCCTGCACGTTCTCGCTCCGCCGGCGCGCCGTGACCGTGACTTCGCTGACCGACGGACCCTCGGCCTCGTCCACGGCGGCGACATCGCTGGCCGCCGCCTGCGCGTTCGGCGCCGTCGCCTGAGCCAGCGCCGCCGTCGCGCTCGCGCACAGCAGAGCCGCCAGGCCCGCCGTGGTCATAAGTCTGTTCGTCGCGCCCCGCGCCATAGCCGTTCTCCTCACTCAGGAGTGGCTTGGTAATTAGTGTAATCCTATCGAGACAGTAGGAATAAATTCCATGCGCTTTGAGTTTTTCTGAAGCGGACAAAGTCTCGCCGTTAGAGGACCGCGGGGGTCATGCGGCCGCCGCGGACGACCACACGCTTCATCAGCGCGACGGTGGCGCCGCCGGCCGGGCCGACGGGGCGGGCAATCGTGATGGCGTACCAGGCGCCATCGGGGAGGCCGCCGAAGGCGAACTGATCGGCGTCGTCGCAGGTGGT
This sequence comes from Phenylobacterium sp., assembly GCF_965284355.1. NCBI lineage: Bacteria > Pseudomonadati > Pseudomonadota > Alphaproteobacteria > Caulobacterales > Caulobacteraceae > Phenylobacterium > Phenylobacterium sp. The sequence goes on from NZ_OZ260078.1 coordinate 3,830,833, forward strand.
GCGCTTCACATAGGGGCCGGCGTCGCCAGCGGGCGCGCTGGGCGTGCGGCGGCGGACCTCGTCGGCGGGCAGGGCGGCGCGCTCGGTGGAGCCGTAGAGCGCGGTCATGCGGCGGGCCGACCACGCGGTCTCGGGCGTCAGCACCACGGCCGAGCCGGCGCAGGTGTAGCGGGTCGGGCCCTGCCTGTAGGCGACCTTGCCCGCGATGACGTTCGCACCCGAACGCTGGGACCAGGCGAAGTCCCCGGCGTTGAACTGCGCATTGCCGCTCATGGGCGGCAGCGGCTGGGTGGCGCCCGGCGGCGGCGGGCCCAGCGTCGGCGCGCAGGCGGTGGCGGTGAGGGCGAAGAGCGTGGCCGCGAGGGCGAGCGAACGTCGGGGGGCGAACATGGGCGCACCTTATAGGCGAATGCGGCCAAACCTTGAAAGCGCCACCGCTTATGTCGGCTTGACCACGTCCGCGAGGCTGGCACCAATGGGCGCGTTCGGGGACAAATGACCAGGGAGGCCCGCGTGGCCCACAAGTTCGAAATCTACAAGGACAAGGCCGGGGAATTCCGCGTCCGGTTCAAATACAACAGCGAAGTGATGTTCTCGACCGAGGGCTATGCGTCCAAGTCGGGCGCCAAGAGCGCCATCGAGAGCATCAAGAAGAACGCGCCCGGCGCGGAAATCGACGACACGACCGATTGATGGGTTGGCCCCCGGCGGCGACGCCTAATCGTCGCCGCTGGGACGCCCGCGCATCGCCTTCACGCCAGACCGCTTGGTCTTGCCCTCCAGCCGGCGCAGCTTCGAGGCGTAGGTGGGTTTGGTCTTCTTGCGCGGCGGCGGCGGCGGTTCGGCCGCCTTGCGGATCAGGTCCAGCAGACGTTCCAGCGCCTCCTGCCGGTTCATTTCCTGCGACCGCCGCGACTGTGCCACCAGCACGATCACGCCCTCCAAGGTGAGCCGGCTGCCCGCCAGTTTCTCCAGCCGCGCCTGCACATAGGGCGTCAGGCTCTGCGACCCGCGCACGTCGAAGCGCAGCTCGATCGCCGTCGACACCTTGTTCACGTGCTGGCCGCCCGGCCCGGAGGCGCGAACGGCGCGGATCTGCACCTCGTCGTCGGCGAGGGTGATGGCGGGGGTGACCTCGATCATGCCGGCGGGCCTTCCCGCAGTTGGCCCAGAACCCGCAGGGTCGCCGCCAGATCGTCCGGGGAGATCACGCGATCCAGCGCCCGCCAGAGCGGCGCCTCCACACGCCTCATGCGTTCGATGGCGGCCTCGCCGGCGAGCGTCAGGCTGAGCAGCGAGGATCCCCGGCGTCGCGGATTTGGAACCTCCGCCAGGTAGCCCGCGGCGAGCAGGACCTGGATGGCGCGCTGCATAAACTGCCGCGAGACGTCGCGCAGGCGCGCCAGATCCGAGATGGTCTGAGGTCCCAGCCGGGCCACCGTCATCAGGATAGAGCGACCCCCTGCGTTCAGTCCCAACTCGCCGTGCAGGGCTTCAGCGTCCCGGCTCAGCCGGTGGTAGGCCAGCACCAAGCACTCGACTACGCGCTCCGTCGAGACGCTGATTTTGTCACCTTGGTTGACAACTTCATGATCCGTCATAATGTCAACTTAGGTGACAACTTGGACGGAGGAAACCCATGACTCGCCTCTTCGACGGCCCCGGCGGCGCGCTGGTGGGCCCGGTGATGGCGAAGGCCAACGCCGCCGCTGAGGCTGAAGCCGTGGCTATGCTCGATCCTGTTCCGAGCGCACACGTCGTGGTGCTGGGCTTCGGCCCTGGCGTGGGGCTCGCGATCCTGGCGAAGCGCCTGACGTCGGGGTTCATCCTCGGCGTCGATCCATCTGGCGCAATGCACAAGCAGGCAGCCCGTCGCAACAGTGATCCGATCGCCGCGGGCCGCGTTCGTCTGGAGCGGACAGGCGCAGATCGCATTCAGGTTCCGGATGCGACCTTCGACGGCGCCATCGCCGTCAACACGCTGCAGCTCTGCGCCCCGTTCGCCAACACCGCGCTGGAGCTCGCGCGCGTGCTGAAGCCGGGCGCCGCGATGGTCAGCATCACTCATGACTGGGCGGCCGCGAAGACCGCAGGCACGGCCGAGGCCTGGGTGGCGATGACGCTGAAGGATCTCGGCGCGGCGGGGTTCCAGGAAGCACGAGCCTTCGCCGCGCACGCCGAGAATGGCCGCGCCATCGCGCTGGTCGCTCGGCGTGGTTAGGCGCGAGGCGCTCCAAGGCTTTACCGGGCTGGCCGGCGTGGGTATTGGATAGGGCATGCGCGCCTTCGCCATGCAGCTTGTAAATCTTCTTCCGACCGCCTCGGGCGGGCCGGTGAGGGATGTTGCGCGCTAGCAGACGAAGCCAGAGCACAGACCGAACACCAGCCCCGCCGGGATCCGGACGGGGCTTTTTTCTGGCCCGTCCGTCCCGTTCCAGAGGAGAGACAGATGGACCCGCCGATCCCCGAGGCGCCTGACATACGCGTTCGCGCGGCCGAACCCGCGGACATGCGGCTGGTGGCCGACGTCATGAACCAGCCGCGCGCCGTCTGGGGCACACTGCAGACCCCGTTCACGCCCGTGGCGATGCGGGAGGCGCGTTTCGACGCGACCGATCAGAACAACCGGCTGCTGGTCGCGGACGTCGGCGAGCGCATCGTGGGCATGATCGGGCTGCACCGCGAGCCGTGGCACCGGCGCAGCCACGTCGCCCATCTTGGGATGGCGGTCCATGACGCCCATGCCGGTCGCGGTGTCGGAACGGCGCTGCTGGCCGCCGTGGTCGACCTCGCCGAGCGATGGTGGAACGTCCGCAGGCTGGAGCTCAACGTCTACGCCGACAACGCCCGCGCCATCGCCCTCTACGAGCGCTTTGGCTTCGAACGCGAGGGCGTTCACAAGGCCTATGCGTGGCGCGATGGGGCCTATGTGGACAGCCTCAGCATGGGGAGGGTGCGCCTGTGACCCTGCGTGCATGCTCGCTTCCCTTGACCTTCGCGCAAAAAAACGCTTCACACCCCCGGCTTCGCCGCACGGCCGTTGCGCCCGCAGGCGAACATTCTTTGTCCTAGGAGAACAATCATGCGCGTCTACTACGACCGCGACGCCGACATTTCCCGCATCCTGGACAAGAAGATCGCCATCGTAGGCTATGGCTCCCAGGGTCGCGCGCACGCGCTGAACCTTCACGACTCGGGTGCGAAGAACGTCGCCGTGGCGCTGAAGCCCGGTTCGGCCACCGCCAAAAAGGTGGAAGCCGACGGCCTGAAGGTGATGAGCGTCGCCGACGCCGCCAAATGGGCCGACGTGCTCATGGTTCTGGCCCCCGACGAGCTGCAGCGCGGGATCTACAACGCGGAAATCGCGCCGAACATCAAGCCGGGCACGGCGCTGCTGTTCGCGCACGGCCTGAACGTGCACTTCAACCTGATCGAGCCGGCCGCCGGCATCGACGTGCTGATGGTCGCGCCCAAGGGCCCCGGCCACACCGTCCGCGGCGAGTACCAGAAGGGCGGCGGCGTGCCCTGCCTGATCGCCGTCCACCAGGACGCGACCGGCGGCGCAATGGACCTGGGCCTCGCCTACGCGTCCGCCATCGGCGGCGGCCGCTCGGGCATCATCGAGACCAACTTCCGCGAGGAATGCGAAACCGACCTGTTCGGCGAACAGGCCGTGCTGTGCGGCGGCCTCGTCGAGCTGATCCGCGCGGGCTTCGAGACCCTGGTCGAGGCCGGCTATGCGCCGGAAATGGCTTACTTCGAATGCCTGCACGAAGTGAAGCTGATCGTGGACCTGATCTACGAAGGCGGCATCGCCAACATGAACTACTCGATCTCGAACACGGCCGAGTACGGCGAGTACGTCACCGGCCCGCGCATCGTCACCGCCGACACCAAGGCCGAGATGAAGCGCGTGCTGGAGGACATCCAGTCCGGCCGCTTCGTGCGCGACTTCATGCAGGAGAATGCCGTCGGAGCCCCCAGCTTCAAGGCCATCCGCCGCCGGGGCGCCGAGCACCAGATCGAGGAAGTCGGCCAGCGCCTGCGCGCCATGATGCCCTGGATCACCAAGAACAAGCTGGTCGACACGGCGCGGAACTAGCCTCCCGCCGATCCCTGCACAATTGAGGCGGCCCGGGACGTGAGTCCCGGGCCGCTTTTCGTTGTCAGCGCACGGTGGCCGCGTTTCGTGCTATCCTGGGCCCGTTGGGTTGTGGTCCGCGTTGCGCGACGAGCCCGTACGGCCCCGTGCAGTGACGGCCCGACCCTGAGCAAGGGGTGCGGGAGGACTGCCATGGCGACCCAACCTAATCACATCGAGAACCCGTTCGAGTACGCGGCCGAGAAGCTGGCGTGGGGGGTGCGCGATTTTTCGCGCTTCCTGATCCCGCACCCCGAGCGTCACGCGGGACAGGCCGCGCCCGTGGTGCAGAAGATCGGGATCAGCGACCTGCGCGACGCGCTGAGGAAGGGCGTCGACGATATGGGCGCGCTGCGCGACGACGTGCTGTTCATCGGGCTGATATATCCGATCGTGGGCGTCGTGCTGGCGGCGGTGGCGTTCAACGCCAACCTGCTGATGATGCTGTTCCCGCTGGCCTCGGGCTTTGCGATCCTGGGGCCCGTGGCCGCCACCGGCCTCTACGAGATGAGCCGCCGGCGCGAACAGGGCGAAGACGTCAGCTGGATGGACGCCATGCGGGTGTTCGGCTCGTCGGCCATCGGTTCGATCCTCGGCGTTGGCGTCGTGTTGATGGCGATCTTCGGCGTCTGGATGGCCGTCGCCTACCAGATCGGTGTGGCGACCCTGGGCGCCGAGACGCCGCCCACGCTGCGCGTCTTCCTGGAAAACGTGTTCCGGTCCGCCACCAGCCCGGCGCTGATCGTCGGTGGTGTGGCGGTGGGCTTCGTCTTCGCGGCCCTGGCGTTCGCGATCAGCGTCGTCTCGGCGCCGTTGCTGCTGGATCGGGACGTCGGTCTCTTCACCGCGATCAAGACCTCGCTCAAGGCGGTGCAGACCAACTTCGGCACGATGGTCGTATGGGCGGCGATCATCGCCGGCGCCCTGGTGTTGGGGTCGATCCCCGCGCTGGTGGGCCTGATCGTGGTGGTGCCGATCCTGGGGCACGCCAGCTGGCACCTCTACCGCAAGATGGTCGCCTGAGCTTCAGGCCGGGACGGCGGCGTCCACGATCGCGCGGGCGACGGCTTCGCCGACCTTGATGCCGTCGACCCCTGCCGAGAGGATGCCGCCCGCATAGCCGGCCCCTTCTCCAGCCGGGAACAGCCCGCGGACGTTCAGGCTCTGGAAGTCGGGCCCGCGGGTCATGCGGATCGGCGATGACGTTCGCGTCTCGACCCCGGTCAGCACGGCTTCCGGGTCGTCGTAGCGCGGGATCTTGCGGCCGAACACCGGCAGGGCCTCGCGCATCGCGGTGATCACATACTCCGGCATGACGGCGGCCAGGTCGGTCGGCCGCACGCCGGGGCGGTAGCTGGGGACCACGCTGCCCAGGGCCGTCGAAGGGCGGCCGGCCAGGAAGTCGCCCACCAGCTGTCCGGGCGCGTCGTAGTTGCCGCCGCCGGCCGTGAAGGCCAGGCTCTCCAGCTCGCGCTGCAGCTCGATGCCCGCCAGGGGGTGGTCGCCGGGATAGTCCGCCGGCGTGATCCCCACGACGAAGCCCGAGTTGGCGTTCCGCTCGTTGCGGGAATACTGGCTCATGCCGTTGGTGACGACGCGGCCTGGCTCGGACGCGGCCGCGACGACGGTCCCGCCTGGGCACATGCAGAAGCTGTAGACGGTCCGGCCGTTGGCGCAGTGGTGCGACAGCGAATAGGCCGCGGCGCCCAGATCGGGGTGCCCGGCGCAGGGTCCGAACAGCGCCTTGTCGATCCAGGACTGCGGATGTTCGATCCGGAAGCCGATCGAGAACGGCTTGGCCTCGACGTGGACGCCCCGGTCGTAGAGCGCCTGGAAGGTGTCGCGCGACGAGTGGCCGACGGCGAAGACCACATGGTCGGCCTCGAGGAATTCGCCGGTATGCAGGTGCAGGCCGCGCAGGCGCTGGGCGCCATCGGGCGCGCGCTCCAGTTCGACGTCGGTGACGCGGGTCTGGAAACGGTATTCCCCGCCCAGCGCCTCGATCTTGGCCCGCAGGCTCTCAACCATGGTCACCAGCCGGAAGGTGCCGATGTGGGGGTGCGCCTCGGTCAGGATCTCGGGCGGGGCGCCGGCCTGGACGAACTCGGTCAGCACCTTGCGGCCCAGATGCCGCGGATCCTTGATCTGGCTGTACAGCTTGCCGTCCGAGAAGGTGCCGGCCCCGCCCTCGCCGAACTGGACGTTGGACTCCGGGTTCAACTCGCCGCGCCGCCAGAGGCCCCAGGTGTCCTTGGTCCGCTCGCGCACCACCTTGCCGCGGTCGAGGATGATGGGATTGAACCCCGCCTCGGCGAGGATCAGCCCGGCGAACAGTCCGCACGGCCCGGCGCCGACCACCACCGGCCGCAGGCGCTGGGTCGTCGGCGCGCGGGCGGCTGGCTTGTACGAGGTGTCCGGCGTCGGGCGGAGGTGCGGATCGCCGGCCAGACGCTGCAGCACCGCCGCCTCGTCGGCGACGTCGACATCGACGATGTAGACCTTGAGGATCGCGGCCTTCCTGCGTGCGTCATGCGCTCGCTTCCAGATCGACCAGTCCTTGAGGTCCTCCGGCCGCACGCCCAGCCGCGCGACGATCGCCGCGGGCAGGGCGTCGGGCGCGTGGTCCAGGGGCAGCTTGAGCTCAGAGATCCGCAACATCGCGGCCTAAGTAGCGATTTCGCCGCCCCTGCGCACGCTAGTCCTCTGGTCCCCGCCGCTTCTGCTTCATCCAGGCCCGCGCCGCCTTGTGCCGCGAGGCCCAGAGCTTCTTGTTCTCCTGCGCCGCACGCGGGTCTTCGCGGCGACGCTCGTGCGCGAGCTCGCCCTGCAGCTTCTCATAGGCGCGCAGCCGCGCTTCGGGCAGCACGCCGCTCTCGACGGCCGCCCGGATCGCGCAGCCCGGCTCCTTGACGTGGCTGCAATCGCTGAAGCGGCACTGGCTGGCCAGCGCCTCCACGTCGTCGAACACCGTCGCGACCCCGGCGTCGGCTTCCCACAGGCCAAGTTCCCGCATCCCCGGCGTGTCGAGGATCAGCCCGCCGGATGGCAGCAGCACCAGCTCCCGGTGGGTGGTGGTGTGGCGGCCCCGCTCGTCGGCCTCACGGATGGCACCCGTGTCCATCCGTTCCTCGCCGGCCAGGGCGTTCAGCAGGGTCGACTTGCCTGCCCCGGACGAACCCAGCAGCACGGCCGTGCGCCCAGGCGGGAGGTGGGCGGCAATGCCCTCGAGACCCACGCCCGTCTTCGACGACACCGTCAGCACGGGCGCGCCCGACGCGATGGTCTCCACCTCGGCGACGGCTGCCGCGATATCCTCCATCAGGTCGGCCTTCGTCAGCACGATCACCGGGGCGGCGCCGCTCTCGAACGCGGTGGCCAGGTAGCGCTCGAGCCGGCGCAGGTTGAGGTCGGAGTTCAGGGAGGCGACCAGGAACGCCGTGTCGACGTTGGCCGCGATCACCTGGGCGCCGCCGCGCACCGAGCGGCGGATGAAGGCGCTCGTGCGGGGGAGGACGGCGTGAACGAGGGCGGTAGTCTCCCCGGGCCGGGCCTCGATGGCGACCCAGTCGCCGGCGGTGGGCCGTTCCTCATCCGAGGCCGACTTCAGGAAGGTGCCCGAGGCGCGGCCTTCGATCTCGCCGTCCTCGGTGATCAGGCGATAGCCGCCGCGCTGCTGCACGACGAGCCGGCCGGGGATCAGCCCCTGGGCGGCATGACGTTGGAACTGGTCCTGGAGCTCGGGGCTCCAGCCATATTGGATCAACAATGGAGATGTCCTCGGGTCAGCATGCCGATGGGGCGTCGACGCCAGGGCATCCCCAATCCCGGGGATGATGCGCTGCTAGGCAGCGGACGGCGCGACGCAGCGAAGGGCTGCGTGGGCAATGGGCGACATCACGAACCTCTCCTCTGCTGCAGGTTGCGCCGAATGCGGCGGACCTTGGCGACCGGCCTCGCGTCCGTCAAGAAGACGTTGAGAGAAGGAGCCGCCGCATGGCTGACGTCCAGGTGACCGACAACACGCAGGCCCATCGCTTCGAGGTGAACCTCGAGGGCCATACCGCCTTCGCCGAGTACCGCCTGAAGCCCGGCCACATCGTGCTGCCGCACACGGTGGTCCCGCCGGAGTTCGAAGGCAAAGGCGTCGCCAGCGCGCTGGCCAGGCATGCCTTCGGCTACGCCCGCGAGAACGGCCTGAAGGTGATCCCCACATGCCCTTTCATGTCGGCCTGGGTGAAGAAGCATCCCGAGCAGCACGACATCGTCGACGACAGCTGCAAGGCGGAGCTGGGGATTTAGCGATGGTCCAATCCAAGGCCGCCACCGTCGACGACTGGTTCGCCGAGGTCGATCCCAAGCGCGAGGCCGTGCTGCGCGCCGTCCGCGACAGCGCCCTGAAGCACTTCGGCGTGGCGGCCGAACGGATGAGCTACGGCATGCCGGCCTACGTCCGCCCCGGCGACGAGGCCCCGGTCTTCGCCTTCAACAGCCAGAAGCAGCATGTCTCGCTGTACGTGAGCCCGCGTGTGCACCCGGCCTACGAGGAAGAGCTCAAGAGCCTCGACGCCGGCAAGAGCTGCATCCGCTTCCGCCGGCCCGACCAGGTCGACCTGGACCTTCTCGACCGCATGCTGGCCGACAGCGCGAAGCTGTCGAGCGTGGGCAAGGGCGGCTAGCCCCAGGGCAGGGCGGCTTCGCCGCGCAGGATCGCTTCCACCTCCGGGCGGTGCTTTTCGCCGCCGCGGTCGTGCAGGACCAGGGGCGGGAGCAGCTTCAGCGGCGCCTTGCCGGTCTTGATGGCGCGGACGATCACGCGTTTGGCGGGCTCGTCCGCGAAGGGGTGGACGGGTCGGATCTGCACCGAGCCCGACTTGTCGCCCAGCAGGGCCAGGATGTCGGCGAGGCGGTCGGCGCGGTGGATCAGGGTAATCGTCCCGCCCTCGCGGACCGCCTTGGACAGGAACCCGATCCAGGCGGCCAGGCCATCGTCGGCCATCCAGGCGGCGCGACGCTCGGGGGCGGGGCCGCGCAGGGCGCCGGCGTCGTCGAAGAACGGCGGGTTGCTGAAGGCGGCGTCGAAGGGCTCCAGGCCCAATCCTGAGAACCGCACGGCCACGTCGCCTTCCACCGCCTCGACCCGGTCGTCGAGGCCGTTCAGCGCAATGTTCTCACGCGCCAGCCGCAGGGCGGCGGGATCGCGCTCGATGCCGGTGAAGCGTGTGGCAGGCCGCCGGACAGCCGCGGCCAGCAGGGCGCCGCCGGCGCCGCAGCCGGCCTCCAGAACCCGCTCGCCGGCCTTGGCGTCGCACGTGGCCGCCAGCAGCGCGGCGTCCAGCCCGGCGCGGTATCCGCGGGCCGGCTGGCGCAGCATCACGCGCCCGTCCAGCAGGCGGTCTTCGGTCGTTGCATCCATCCGGCGTGACCTTGATGTAGAAGGGATTGAGCGTGTTCGGCTGCGGTCGCTTGACCGTGCCCTATCGCGTCACCATTGTCCCGGCAAACGGCGGATGGCGGGGCCCAGACGCCGACACGAGAGTTAGGAACTGAGACTTGGAAGCCGCCCCGGCCGTCGCCGCACCGCCCTCCCTGGACCTGCTGCTGAAGCTGGCGGGTCCCGACATGCGCGCCGTCGACGCCCTTATCCGCGAGCACATGGACAGCCCCGTGCCGGTGATCCCGGCCCTGGCGGACCACCTGATCGCCGGCTCCGCCAAGCGGCTGCGGCCGCTGCTGACCATCGCCGCGGCGCGCCTGTGCGGCGCCCGCGACGACGCCTGCCTGAAGCTGGCGGCGGCCGTCGAGTTCATCCACACCGCCACCCTGCTGCACGACGACGTGGTGGACTCGTCCGAGCTGCGCCGCGGCCGCGTGGCGGCGCACCTGATCTGGGGCGCCCCGGCCAGCGTGCTGGTGGGCGACTTCCTGTTCGCGCGTTCGTTCGAGCTGATGGTGGGCGCCGGATCGATGGCGGCGCTGGAAGTCCTGGCGCGCGCCAGCCGCGTGATCTCCGAGGGCGAGGTGCTGCAACTCACCCGCAGCCACGACCTGGACCTGACGCAAGAGGTCTACATCGAGATCATCAAGGCCAAGACCGCCGAGCTGTTCGCCGCGGCCGCCGAGGCCGGCGCGATTTCGGCGGGCGCGCCGCCCGAGCGCTGCCGGGCGCTGCGCAAGTTCGGCCAGGACCTGGGCCTGGCGTTCCAGCTGATCGACGACGCCCTGGACTATTCGGGCGATGCCGACACCCTGGGCAAGAACCCCGGCGACGACTTCCGTGAGGGCAAGGTCACCCTGCCGCTGCTGCTGGCCATGCAGCGTACAGCCGCCTCCAAGCGCGACTTCTGGGTTCGCACGGTCGACCGCCGCGAGCAGGAGCCGGCCGACCTCGACCATGCCCGCGAGCTGATGCGCGAGACCGGCGCTCTGGACGAAACCCTGGCGCTCGCCGAGCGCTACGCGGAAAGCGCCAAGGCGGCTCTGGCCGACTACGGCTCCAACAGCTGGCGCCCCGCGCTGCAGGACCTCGCCGACTTCGCGGTGATGCGCCGGGCCTAGAAGCCGGTCAGCGGGCGACGAACTGGTGGCTCCACGGACGGCCGTCGACCGCTTCGAACTCCAGCGCGAGCCAGAACGCGGGCGCCAGGGTATCGCGCGCGTTGATCGTGACGAGCGAGACGCTGTCCAGCGCCTCCTGCAGCAGCGCGTTCACGAGCGTGCGGCCGACGCCGGATCGGCGGGCGGCGGGGTCGATGTAGAGGCGACGGATGCGCATGGCGGCCTCGCCCGGGAGCTCGGGTTCCGGGGTCAACCCTCCGATCGCGACCAGGCGATCACCCTCCATCGCCCCCAGCAGGCACACGAAGGCGTCTTGATCCTGCGCCCACTCGGCCTCCAGCCGCGCGAGCGCTCTGAAGCCCTCGGCGTCGGCCGCCGCACGCAGTCTGGCGAAATCCGCCGGAAGGTCGTCCTGGATCCGGACGAGTTGCATCAGCCGACTCCTGCCCAGGTGAGGCCGCCCGGCAGGTCGGCGCTTGCATAGTCCACCTGCAGGACCCGTCGCCGTATGGGCGTCCGCGACCGGTCAGACGCGTGTAGGATTGGGGTCGCGTAAGCCCACACATCGCCAGCCGCTGCGAGGCAGACCACTTGGGCGAACGTTGCGGCGCGGGCCGCGGCATCGGCCGCTGAAACCACGCCGATGCAGTGCGATCCCAAAGCGGCCCGGAGGGGCGCGTTGTCCGGGCCGACGTGATCCAGGTGGATCCGGAGGGTCACCATGCGTTCCAGAATGCTGACCGGCGGGGCGACATGCAGCGCTCCGTTCTTCCGTGACCACGGCCCAAAGCCCTCGGCTTCGACCCGCTCGGCCACGCAGATCGTTCGGTCCTGGTGCCAGGCCACCAGCCAGTTGGCGTCAGCGGTCTTGTCAAAGACTACGGCGCGCACAGGTCGCGCCTGGGCGCGCATGAGGGCGGTCGCCGCTTCAGTGGCGGGCGTGATCAGGTCGTGGAGGCGCGCATCGTGCAGGCGGACGCCAGGACCGGAGGTCGGAAGTTCGCGGAGAGCTTCCACGCGCGCACTGTCGAACAGGGCCGGCAGACGCAGGGCGCCGTCACGCTGGAAGGCCTTGAGGTCCAGGGTCAGCCCGGGCTGATCATCTTTTCGGGCCGCACCCACTCGTCGAACTCCTCGTTCGTGAGATAGCCGCCGCCGACGGCTTCCTCGCGGAGCGTCGTGCCGTTCTTGTGCGCCGCCTTGGCGATCTTGGCGCAGTTGTCGTAGCCCAGCTTGCCGTTGAGCGCCGTCACCAACATCAGCGACCGCTCGAGGTTGGCCTTGATGTTGTCCTCGCGCGCCTCGGTGCCGGCGACCATGTTGTCGGTGAAGCTGATCGCGCCGTCGGCCAGCAGGCGGCACGACTGCAGGAAATTGTAGGCCATCACCGGGTTGAAGACGTTCAGCTCGAAGTGGCCCTGCGAGCCTGCGAACGCCATGGCCGTCTGGTTGCCCATGATGTGGGCGCAGACCATCGTCAGCGCCTCGGCCTGGGTGGGGTTCACCTTGCCGGGCATGATCGACGAGCCGGGCTCGTTCTCAGGCAGGGCCAGTTCGCCCAGACCCGCGCGGGGGCCAGAGCCCAGGAAGCGCAGATCGTTGGCGATCTTGAACAGGGCGCCGGCCGCCGCGGTGAGAGCGCCGTGGCTGAAGACCATCGCGTCATGCGCCGCCAGGGCCTCGAACTTGTTGGGGGCGGTCACGAACGGCAGGCCGGTGATGGCGGCGATCTTCTTGGCCACCAGCTCCGCGAAGCCGACGGGCGCGTTCAGGCCGGTGCCGACGGCCGTGCCGCCCTGGGCGAGTTCATAGAGGCCGTACAGGGTCTCCTGGACCCGGCGCTCCGACATCGCGACCTGGTGCGCATAGCCGCCGAATTCCTGGCCCAGGGTCAGCGGGGTGGCGTCCTGGGTATGGGTGCGGCCGATCTTGATGATGTGGTCGAACTGGGCCGACTTCGTCTTCAGCGCGGCGTGCAGATGGGCCAACGCGGGAAGGACAGAGCGGGCCACTTCCTCGGCTGCGGCGATGTGCATGGCCGTCGGGTAGGTGTCGTTCGACGACTGGCTCATATTGACGTGGTCGTTGGGGTGGACCGGCTTCTTCGAGCCCATCACCCCACCCATCATCTCGATGGCGCGGTTCGAGATCACCTCGTTGGCGTTCATGTTCGACTGGGTGCCCGAGCCGGTCTGCCAGACCACCAGCGGGAAGTGGTCGTCCAGCTTGCCGTCGATCACTTCCTGGGCGGCGGCCACGATGACCTTGCAGATCTCGGGGTCGAGCTTGCCCAGCTCCATGTTGGCCTCGGCGGCCGCGCGCTTGACGATGCCGAGCGCCCGGATCACCGGCTTGGGCTGCTTTTCCCAACCGATCTTGAAGTTGCCGAGCGAGCGCTGGGTCTGGGCGCCCCAATAGACATCGGATGCGACCTCGATGGGGCCGAAGGTGTCGGTCTCGGTGCGGGTCGCGGTCATGGAATTCCCCCTGTTTGCAGCGGCACCACCGTTTACCCCCTGTCTGGGAGACTGCAAGCCGCTGGACCGCTAAGAGGTCGTTCGATGATTGAGACCTGGACCCAGCACGGCAAGGTGCGAGCCCGCGAGGCGGACGGCCTGCTCGAGATCGCGGTGGATGGGCTGACCACCCAGGCCAAGTACTACAAGCCCCTGATCTACGAGTTTTTCCGGAAGGCCTGGCGGGGCAGCCGGCCGGCCTGGGGCGAGTACGCGGTCGAGATCGGGATGGAGTATGTGGGCGAGCCGCCCTGGCTCGACCTCGACAACCTGGCCAAGGCGCTGCTGGACGCGATCAAGGGCTACGCTTTCCACGACGACGCCCAGGTGGCGCGTCTGCTGGTCGAGCGCCGGCCGGGCGAGCGCGAGCGGATCACGATCTTGGTGCGGAAGCTGTCCTGACAAACGAAACCGGCCGCGCCCAGGGTGCGGGGCGCGGCCGGTTCGTTGATCTAGACCCGCGCCTTGGGGAGGGGGTCTAGCGGTACTGTTGCAGTCGGGTCGTACGCAGACCGGCCATGCCGTGGCGTTCGATCGAGCGCTGCCAGGAGAGGAACTCGTCGTTCGTCAACGAGTAGCGCTCCAGGGCTTCTTCGAGGCTGATCAAGCCGCCGCGGACCGCCGCAACGACCTCGGCCTTGCGGCGAATGACCCACCGGCCCGTGTTGGGCGGCGGAAGATCGTTCTTCGTCAGCGGCGCGCCGGTCGGGCCGATGACGTACGCTTCGCCGCGGCTGTTCGTGCGCGTCTGTTGCTGTTGAAGCATGGGCTTTCTACCGCCTCACCATCACTGATTGAGCGTCAACATAGCCCGGGGCTCCTAACAGCCGCTGAATCGCCTTAGTAAAGAAACGCCTAACCAAGCGATCCTCCGTGTACCATTTTAATACAGTAGAGTTCATTCAGAGGTTTCGCTGCTGGTTAACGTCTAGTATTAGCGCTTAATGTTGATGAGTTCTTCCAGCATCTGATCGGCCGTGGTGATGATCTTCGAAGAAGCGGAGTAAGCTTTCTGCGTCTGGATCAGTCCCGTGAACTCTGCGGACAAGTCGACCGTGGACGCTTCGAGGCTGGAGGGAGAGATCTTGCCCGCGCCGCCGACGCCGGCTTCCTTCACGGTCATCTCGCCGGCCGCCAGGGTCGGGCGGTAGGCGTTGCCGCTGACCTGGGCCAGACCGTCGGCGTTCGGGAAGGTGGCGACGCCGATCTTGGCGACCTCGCGGATCTGGCTGTTGTCGTAGATCGCCGAGATGATGCCGTCCTCGTCCACCTCGATGGCGACGATGTTGCCGACGCCGGCGCCGTTGTTGCTGATTGCGTTGACGGTCGAGGTCTTGGCGTACTGGGTGACCTTGGTGAGGTCGAGATCGATCGTCTGGGCGCCGATGCCGAGGGAGTCGGCGAAGTTCGGCTGGGCGCCGCCCGAGGCGTTCAGCACGATCTGCGGCGTGGCGCCGGCCGCACCGAACAGCGTGGTGTTGGTCAGGTTGATCGAGCCGTCGTTGTTGAACATCACCTGGCCGCGGGCCAGCTGGCCGGGGCGACCGGCGACGTCATAGTCGCTGGCGGGGATGCCGTAGATTTCCGCGTGCCACACGTTGCCCGTGGCGGCGTTGTCCTTGAGGAATGAGACGGCGACCTTGCGCGCGCCACCCTGGGAGTCGGTGACGTTCATCTCGATGACGAAGTCGGGCCGGGTGCCGGTGGTCGGGTCGTCAGCGTAGTCGGCCATCGAGGCCACGGTGTTGTTCACATAGGCGGCTTCGCCGGCCGAAACCACGCCAGCGGCGTTCAGGTTGGCGCTGACGCCGATCTCACTCGTCGGCGCGACCGCGGCGCCCAGGTTCTTGACGTTGATGGAGTTCATCAGCGTCAGGTCCGAGGGGTTCACATTGTAGGAGCCGTCGCTCTGCACGGGCCAGCCCTGCAGGTAGAGGCCGGAATCGTTCACGAGGTAGCCGTCGGCGTCGACGCTGAACGAGCCCTGGCGGGTAAAGGTTCGCGAGTCCGACGCCGTAAGGCCCGCGCCGCGCTCGGCGACGACGAAGAACCCGTCGCCCGAGATGGCGAGGTCGGTCGCCGAGCCCGAGGACTGGATCAGACCTTGCTGGCTCACGAACTGGCGGGTGATGCCTTGGACGCCGCCGGCCGAGTACTTGCCCTTCACCGCCTGGGCGGTGACGACGTTGGCGAAGTTCACTTGGTTGCGCTTGTAAGCGACGGTGTTGACGTTCGCGATGTTGTCCGAGATCGCCGCCAGCGCCGACGAGTTGGCGACCAACCCCGAGACGCCAGAGAGCAGGGCAGAATTGATGCTCATGATGCTTTTCCGTTCTTTTCCTTAAGTGGTTCCGCGTCCTGCGGAGGTTCGGCCGGTCAGGCCGCCACTGGGGTCGACGTTTCTTCGTCGTCCGGGTTGTTGTTGGAGGCCGTCGTCTGGGCCTTGTCGGTTGTCGGTTCGGGCGCCTGGCGGATCAGGGTGATCTTTTCCCAGGGGACCTGGGCGCCGTTGATGGTGACGATGGTCTGGCCGTCGACCTGTTGGACGCCGGTCACAACGCCCTGGGCGATGACGCCGGTGGGGACCGTTGAGCCCTCGCTGTCCTTGGCGGTGACGCGCAGGCTGTAGACGCCGTCGGGCGCGGTGGAGCCGTTGGCGGTCTTGCCGTCCCACTTGAAGGTGTGCTCGCCGACCTTGTTGTCGGTCGGTGCGATCGTCTGGACGACGCGGCCCTTGGAATCCAGGACCTCGACCTTCACGTCGGTGGCGGCCCGATCCAGCTTGTAGACCCACTCGGCCTTGCCGCCCGAGAGCGCAGCCTGGTCGGAGTCGGCGCGCACCTCCTTGCCGATCAGGCTGACCGCGGTGGAGATGCCGGAGCCGGTGTTGGCCACCAGCTTCTCGAGCAGGTCATTGGTCAGCAACTGCTGCTCCACGCCCGTCATCTGGACCAGCTGCTGGGTGAACTGGGTCGAGTCCATCGGCGACAGCGGGTCCTGGTTCTTCAGCTGCGTGGTGAGCAGCGACAGGAACGTGTCGAAGTTCTCGGCGAGACGGGCGCGGCCGGTGCCGGAAGCGGCGGCGGCGGTCGTGGAGGAAACAGCGTCGACCATGGTCAGATCCTCACGTCCAGGCCGGCGTTGACGCCCCGGCGCAGGCGCAGCGCGCCTTGCGCGGCGCTGTCAGCGTCGCCTGCGGTTTCAAGAGCGGCTCGGAAGGCCTGGCCGCGGAAAGCGCGGCCGTTGTCCGTCTGGTCCTGCCAGGCCTGGCCCTGTTGGCGGCCATGGTCGGCGACGTTGAACGAGAGCCCGCCCGAGAGGTCGAAGCCGGCCTGCTCCAGCATCCGCTGCAGCTCGCTGGCGCGGGCCTTGAGCTCATGCGCCGACTGGGCGTTGTCGAACATCATGGCGGCTGACAGTTGGCCCTGCGCCCCGATCTCGATGCGCACGTCGACCTTGCCCATCCCATGTGGGTTCAGCTCGAGGTCGAACCGGGAGGATTGGCCTTCCAGCTTCTTGACGATCTGGGCGGCGAGGTTGGCGACGGTCTCGGGTGATCCGCGGACCGCGTGCGTGGTGTGGGCGGCCGGCGCGGCCGACTGCGACGCGGCCTTGGCGTCCGCCGCCAGCGTGGCGTCCGGGCCTTCGGCGGCGACGTCGGTCTCGGCGTCGAGCGTTTCGGGCGGCCGGGCGTCGTCGGAGGTGGTGGCGGCCTTGGCCGCGGCGTCGACGGCCTTGGCGTGCACGGGCTTGTCGGCGGCTTCGAGCGGCTTCAGGTCCGACCGGCCTTCGGCTTCGGAACCGCCCTTTCGATCGGTGCGCGAGGCGCGCGGCGAGGCAACGGGAACCTCCGGCCGGGCCGCGCCCTTGGCGGCGGCCGGCGCTTCGGCCTGCACGGCGGCGGCGGCCGCCTGAGCAGCGTCCTCCGCGACAACAGGCGGCGGCGGAGGGGCGACATCGACCTGTGCGGCGGTTTCGACCGCAGTCGGCATGTTGGAGGCGGCCGGGGTCGGCAGCAGCGACGCCGAGCGCGGCGGCGGCGCGGACGCCGGAGCCGGCGCGCGGGTCAGCGCGGCGTCCGGTGTCTCGCCCGTGGGCGCTGGGTTCTCATCGACGGCTTCCGGCGCCAATTCGGATTTGCCCGGGAGGTCGGCGTTGGGGTTGGCGTTCACGATCGCAGGCTGGGCGGGAGTCCCCTTGACCTTGTCGCGGCCCCACGCGGGCGCGGTGTGTTCGGCCGGCGGCCTGGCGCTGGTGGCCTCTGCGGGCGGGGCCGTGACGGACTGTTGCGCCGCCAGGGCGGCGGCCATGGCTGCGACGGCGTCGTCGTCGCCCGCAACCTCCGGGGTCGCTGCAGACGGCTCGTCCGGCGCAGCGTCCTCGGCGTCGTCCGTCAGAGCCGGGACGAGCGTCTGTGCGACCGCGTTCGTCGCCGCGGGGCTGGCGGGAGTGTCGCTCGCCGGCGGCTGGGCGCCGACGGGGAACAGCGCCGCCAGCAGGGCGTCGAAGCCCGCCGCCGCGCCGGTCGCGGCCTTGGCGGAGCCTGGGCCCGTCGCGCCGGTCGCGCCGGCGGCAGACGTCATAGAGGCGGTATTGAGCGCGGACGCGGTCATGAGGCCTTGGGAAGCGAGGGCTTCGATGTGAGGAGCGGCGCGTCCTGCGCCCAACATTCGACAAGCACCGAGCAACGACCGCGCCAGTTGGTCAGTTTGTTGAATTTTCGAGACTATTTGCCGGTCCACTGCACGCCCATCCGCAGCTCGTGGAGGAAATTGCCGGGCCGCCGACGACCGCATCAGGCATTCCCTGCCGGTCTGTAGGGTTGGCCTGTCGCATGCTTTCGGCGCCGTTTGGCATGCCCCTTCAGAAACTGGCGCCGCTCTTGCGCTCTCATTCTCCAACCCCTTGGGTCCAGAGAAGGACCATGCTGAAAATATTGAAGAAATTCCGGCCTGACGCGTGTGCGTTCACCAATGCCTCGGCAGAATCCGCCGGGTCATGCGTCAGCCTTTGCCGGGCGGAGCCCTGATCCATGTCGCTGAGCGCCACTCTCCGCACCGCGTCTTCCGGCCTGCAGGCCGCGCAGGCGTCGCTGCGCACGGTCTCGGACAACATTTCCAACGTGAACACGCCCGGGTACGTGCGGAAGGCGGTCGATCAGGAGTCCCTGGTCGTCAACGGCGCCGGCATGGGCGTGAAGATCGGCGGTATCCGCCGCGTCACCGATCAGTACCTGCAGCTGGCCTCGCTGACCGCGGCGTCCGACGCCAAGCGCTGGGACGCGGTGGCGGAGTACCTCGACAACGCCCAGAGCCTGTTCGGCAATCCGGGCAACGACGGGTTCTTCTTCAACCGTCTGGACAAGATTTTCGCCGGCTTCTCGACGGTGGCCGATGACCCGTCCTCGACCCTGTTGCGCGGCCAGGCGCTGTCGAACGTCCAGGATTTCCTGACCGAGGCCGACCGCATCAACAGCCAGCTCGTCTCGCTGGGCGACACCGTCGAGACCCGCATCACCGCAGGCATCGACCGCGCCAATCACCTGCTGGAGCAGATCTCGGTCCTCAATGCCGACATCAAGCGCGCAAGCCTGGTGGGGGCCGACGCCTCGGGCTCCGAGAACATCCAGAGCCAGCTGCTGGACGAACTGTCCGGGTTGATGAACGTCAGGATCGCGGGTCGCGACGGCGGTGGCGTCGACGTGCGCTCGGCCGAGGGCGTCCTGCTCGCCGGAGACCAGCCGGCAAAGCTGAACTACGTCTCCACGGACTCGACGCCCGGCTATATCACCGCCCTTCCGGCCAACAGCACCTTGGAACAGCCGATCGAGCTGACCAGCGGCGAGCTGAAGGGCCTGACCGAGCTGCGCGACGTGGAACTGCCCAAGATCTACGAGCAGTTGGGCGAGTTCGTTTCCAAGGCGGTCGATCAGCTGAACGCCGCGCACAACGACGCGGCGGCCTACCCGCCGCCGGCGACCATGGCCGGCCGCAACACGGGACTCGACCTGACGACCGCCGTCACTGGCTTCACCGGAACCTCGACGATCGCCATCGTGAACGCCGCGGGCGTGATGCAGCGCTCGATCACCGTGAACTTCACCGCGGGCACCATGTCGGTCAACGGCGGCGCCGCGACGGCCTTCACGCCGGCGACGTTCCTGGCCGACCTGAACACCGCGCTGACCGGCTTCGGCAACGCCACCTTCTCCGGCGGCGCCCTGACCCTGAACGCCACCGGCGGCAACGGGCTGGCCATCGACGAGGGCACGTCGAACAAGGCCGGCCGCGCCTTCTCGCACTTCTTCGGCCTGAACGACCTCATCAAGACGACGGGCCAGGCCAACTACGCCACCGGTCTCACGGCGGCGAGCCCGCACGGCTTTACGCCCGGCGACCAGATCTCGCTGCGGCTGTCCCATCCCGACGGCCGGCCGATCCGGGACGTGAACGTCACCGTCCCGGCGGCGGCGAACATGAGCGACCTGCTCAACTCGCTGAACAACAACGCGACCGGCGTGGGCCTCTATGGCGCGTTCAGCCTCGACAGCAACGGGGTGCTCACGTTCGCCGGCTCGGCGCCGCTGAACGCCAAGCTCTCGGTCGCCACCGACAACACCGAGCGCGGCGCGGGCGGCCCCTCGATCAGCCAGTTCTTCGGCCTGGGCGTCCAGGCGCGGGCGTCGCGGGCCAGCCAGTTTGCGCTGAACCCGGCCCTGCAGTCCGATCCCACCAAGCTGGCGGCGGGCAAGCTCGACACGGCGGCGGCCGTCGGCCAGGTCGCCGTCCGGCCGGGCGACGGGCAGGGCGCGCTCGCCATCGCCGGGGCCGGCGAAACCTCGACCCTGTTCCAGGCCGCCGGCTCGCTGGGCCAGGTGACCATGTCGCTCAGCCGTTACGCCTCGGAGTTTGGCGGCACGGTCGGCCGCGTGGCCGCCGCGGCCGAGACCCGCAAGGAAAGCGCCGAGGGCGTCGCCCGCGAGGCCACCAACCGGCGCCAGGCCGTCGAGGGCGTGAACCTCGACGAAGAGCTTGTGAACCTCACCACCTATCAACAGGCGTTCAACGCCTCCGCCCGCATGATCCAGGCCGCCAGCGACCTCTTCGAGGTCCTGGTGAACATGGTCTGAGGAGTCCGCCATGGTCACCCGCGTCACCACACCCGGCAACTACGCCGCCGTCCTCGCCAACCTGCTCGCCGCCCAGCAGCGCCAGCAGGACGCCGGCAACAAGGTCGCCACACAGAAGAACGGCGACGACCTGAAGGACTACGCCAAGTCCTCCGAGCTGCTCACCGCCATGCGGACGGTCCAGACCCGGCTCTCGGCCTTCCAGGAACAGAGCAAGCTCCTGGCCGACAAGCTGGCGACCCAGAATACCGGCATCGTGCGCGTGGCCGACGCCGCGCAGGCGGTGCGCCAGATCTTCTCGGACGCCATCGCCTCGGGCCGCGTCGACACCCTGGTCGAGGACGTCCAGGCCCAGCTCAGCAACGCGGTCGAGGGCATGAACGGCCGCTATGGCGGCAAGTATCTGTTCGCCGGCGGCCAGGTCGACACCCGGCCGGTGAGCGTCATCACCCTCTCGCAGCTGACCGCCGGCCCGACGATCGCCAGCTTCTTCCTGAACGATCAGTTCCAGGTGACCGCCAAGCTGGACGAGGCCACGACCATCAACACCGGCATCCTGGCCGACGACCTGGGCACGGCGATGCTGACCGCCTTCCAGAGCTTCCAGGCGTTCCAGGAAGGCGCCAACGGCCCCTTCACCGGCGCGATGACCGACGCCCAGCGGACGTTCCTCGAGGGCCAGCTCAGCGTCTGGGACAGCGTCCGCACCGACGTGACCAACATCGCCGCCTACAACGGCACCAATCAGAAGCGCCTCGAGACGGTGTTCACCGACCTGGAGAGCCGCCAGAACGCGCTCGCGGGCATGATCGGCGACATCACCGACGCCGACATGGCCCAGGCTGCGGCCGAGCTGCAGACCGCCCAGCTGTCGGTGCAGTCGGCGGCCTATGTGTTCCAGTCGCTCAAGGACTCCTCGCTGCTGAACGTGCTGCGCTAGGGCGCCGCGTCGGCTCGCAAGGCGCTCGTCCAAGCGGCTGCGGCGCTGTCCGCTCTCCCCATCCGGAGGAGAGAGGACTATATGGCGGTCATGAACGCCCCGGTCCTCGCCTCCGACCGCCTGAGCGACGGCCTGATCGAGGCCGCGCGCGACGCCGTGCGCCTGCCCGTCGGGACCCGGATCGTGGCCGCCATGTCGGGCGGCGTGGACTCCACCGTGACCGCTGCGCTGCTGGCCCGCGCCGGCTATGACGTGGTGGGCGTCACCCTGCAGCTCTACGACCACGGCGCGGCGATCCAGAAGAAGGGCGCCTGCTGCGCCGGCCAGGACATCCACGACGCCCGCACGGCCGCCGACGCCATCGGCATCCCGCACTACGTCCTGGACTACGAGAGCCGCTTCAAGCAGCAGGTGATCGAGGACTTCGCCGACAGCTATCTGCGCGGCGAGACGCCCATTCCCTGCATCCGCTGCAATCAGACGGTGAAGTTCCGGGACCTGCTGGACGTCGCCCGCGACCTGGGCGCCGAAGCCATGGCCACCGGCCACTATGTGCGCCGCGAAGTGGGGCCGAACGGGCCGGAATTGCATCGGGCCGTCGATCCGGCGCGCGACCAGTCGTACTTCCTGTTCGCGACGACCGCGGAACAGCTGGCCTATCTGCGCTTCCCCCTGGGCGGTCTGCCCAAGCCGGCGGTGAGGGCGGCGGCGACCGAGCTTGGGCTGGCGGTGGCCGACAAGCCCGACAGTCAGGACATCTGCTTCGTGCCGGAGGGCCGCTACACCACCGTCATCGACCGGCTGCGCCCGCACGGCGCCGAGCCGGGCGACATCGTGCACATGGACGGCCGCGTGTTGGGCCGTCACGAGGGCGTGACGCGCTACACGATCGGCCAGCGGCGCGGGCTGAACGTGGCCGTGGGCGACCCGCTGTTCGTGGTGCGGATCGACGCCGATGCGCGCCAGGTGATCGTGGGGCCGCGCGAGGCCCTGCTGACGCGTGCGCTGTCGCTGAAGGAAACCAACTGGATCGGCGACGGGCCGACGATCGAGGACGCCATGTCGCGTCAGCGCAGCGTCCTGGCGCGCGTGCGCTCGACGCGAGAGCCGGCGCCGGCCCGCCTGGGCGTGGTCGACGGCCAGCCCGGGCTGGTGTTCGGCGCGCCCGAGGAAGGCGTCGCGCCCGGTCAGGCCTGCGTTCTGTACGATCCGGACGAGCCGTCCCGGGTGCTGGGCGGCGGGTTCATCGTGGGCACGGTGCGCAACCACTGAGCTCTCCTGCGTCTCGCCCGCGAACATGGCGGGCGCGTGCGTCAGAAGCGGTCGCAGCGGGCATGTGATACCGTCCGCGATCATGGACGTTCGCCAGCTTGTGGACATCGCCTGCGAAGAGGATCCCAGGGCGCCGTGCCTTTGGCTGCCTTCCGACCTGTTCCCTGAGTTCTGCGCGGCGATCCGGCAGCGGCCGAACGTGGTGGGCGCCGTGATCTATCGGAACAAGACCATCCGCGACGGCGGGCCTTACTCCGACATCACCACGCGGCGTCCGTAGCTGCGCCTCTCCCCATGAAGGGGAGGGAAGGCTATATGCCGGCCATGACCCACACCTCCGATCCCGTCGTCATCGCTTCGTATGCCCGCACGCCCATGGGCGGTTTCCAGGGCGTCCTCACCGGCGTGAAGGCCACCGACCTGGGCTCCGCGGCGGTGAAGGCCGCTGTCGAGCGCGCGGGCGTGTCGCCCGACGCCATCGAGCAGATCGTCATGGGCTGCGTCCTGCCCGCCGGGCTGGGCCAGGCGCCGGCGCGGCAGGCGGCCCTGGGCGCGGGGCTGCCCAAGTCGGTCGAGGCCACGACCATCAACAAGATGTGCGGCTCGGGCATGCAGGCCGCGATCCTGGCGCACGACGCGCTGGCCGCCGGCAGCGTCGACGTGATCGTGGCGGGCGGCATGGAGAGCATGACCGGCGCGCCCTACCTGATGACCAAGCATCGCGGCGGCGCGCGCATCGGCCACGACACGATGTTCGACCACATGTACCTCGACGGGCTTGAAGACGCCTACGAGCCTGGCCGCCTCATGGGCAGCTTCGCCGAGGAGTCGGCCAAGAGCTACCAGTTCACGCGCGAGGCGCAGGACGAGTACGCCATCGGCAGCCTCGCCAAGGCCAAGGCGGCCATCGAGAGCGGGGCGTTCCGGCGCGAGATCACGCCTGTGACGGTGTCGGGTCGCAAGGGCGACGTGGTCGTCGACACGGACGAGCAGCCGCTGAAGGCCGATCCGGCCAAGATCCCGACGCTCAAGCCCGCCTTCGCCAAGGACGGGACGATCACGGCGGCCAACGCCAGCTCCATCTCGGACGGCGCCGCGGCCCTGGTGATGACCCGCGAGAGCGTGGCCCGGAAGCTGGGGATGAAGATCGTGGCGCGCGTCGCCGCCCACGCGGCCCACGCCCACGAGCCCGGCCTGTTCACCACCGCTCCGGTCCCCGCGGTCCAGAAGGCCCTGAAGCGCGCCGGCTGGAGCGTGAACGACGTCGACCTGTTCGAGATCAACGAGGCGTTCGCCGTGGTCGCCATGATCGCCGAGCGCGACCTGGGGATCGACCGGGCGAAGCTCAACGTCAACGGCGGCGCCTGCGCCCTGGGCCACCCGATCGGGGCGTCCGGGGCGCGGATCCTGGCGACGCTGCTGTCGGCGCTGGAAGCGCGGGGCGGGAAGCGCGGCGTCGCCTCGCTGTGCATCGGCGGCGGCGAGGCGACGGCCATGGCGGTGGAGCTGGCCTAGAGCGTCTTCGCCAACGCCTCCATCTGCTCGGCCACGGCGCCCCAGCCGTCGTGGAAGCCCATCTCCTCGTGCTGCCGCCGCTTTTCGACGGTGGGGTGGCCGACGCGGGCCACGTAGAGGGTCTGGCCCGCACCGTGCGGCTCGAACGTGACCACGGCGGTCATCATGCCGCCGTCCTGCGCCGGGACCCAACCTTCGGTGTAGGCATCGGTGAACACCAGCTTCCGGTTCGGAACGACCTCCAGATAGACGCCCGGGTTCGGGACGACCTCGCCGTCGGGCCCGTACATCGTGGTCTCGGCGGCGCCGCCGGGGCGCAGTTCCATGCGGGTCGCCTCCGCGCGCCAGGGCGGCGGGCAGAACCACCGCGGATAGAGCTCGGGCGTGCTCCAGCAGCGGTAGACCTGCTCCGGCGTGGCGTCGACGATCCGGGCGAGCACCAGCTCGCGCTCGTTGTTCGGGGCGAGCTCGACGGGGGTGGTCATACGCTTTCTCCTGGGGGACTCGTGGTTCGACTTATGCCCCCAAGGACGGCGTGGCCGCCCCCGTCCCGACACGCCGGCCGACTATTTTCCGCCCAGCGCCGCCACGTCGTTGATGTTGATCGTCGCGCCGCCCGGCAGCGTCATGTCGCCGGGCTTCATGCCGGCCGGACACGCGCCCTGCCAGACGCCGGTCATCTCCATCTCCTGCGTGCCGTTCATCTGCAGCATCTTCGCGCCGGTGGTGGTGGTGGACATCTTCAGGACGTACTTCGTGTTGAAGTCGCCGGTGATCGTGCCGGTCGAGACGTTCTTGCCGGCCTCGCCGAAGTCGCACTCGGACTCGATGCGCCAGCCGCCCGCCATCGGCGTGATGGTGTTCTTGGCGCAGATGTCCTTGCCCGCGGCCTGGCCCCAGACCGTCATCTTGGCCTCGGTGGACTCGTCGAGGCAGAGCTTTGTCTCCTGGCTGCCCGCGGTCGAGCTGACCGTCTGCAGCCAGAGGCCGGGCTTGCGCTTGGGCGCGGCGATGGGGCCTGAGGGCGCCGAGGCCGCAGCCCCCGCGCCGTCGGCCGTGGCGGCCTTCTCTTCCGGCTTCGAACAGGCGGCCAGGGCCAGCAGCCCGACGCCCAGCACAGCAACGACACGCATCTTGATCTCTCCGTTCGCGTTCCCCAGCATCGAACCTAACGGTCACGGGAATGCGATCAATGTCAGAACGGACGCCAGGCGCACTTCGCGACACGGGCGAGCGCTACGAAATGGACGAGGCGGGGCACACCTCCTACGCCGACTATCGGAAGACGGGCGATCGTCTCTACATCGACTACGTCTTCAGCCCCGTGCCCCTGCGCGGCAGCGGCGCCTCGGGGCGGCTGATGGCGGCGCTGTCGGCCGAGGCCCGCGATCAGGGGCTGAAGATCACGCCCATCTGCGGCTATGCGGCGGCCTGGCTGCGGCGAAGCCCGGAGTTCCGCGACCTGGTGGCCTGAGCGCCGCGCCGCAGGCGCTGTTTGGATTCAACCACGAAATACACGAAATACACGAAAGGGCATGAGGCGACCCGCGGGCGGCGGGAGCCGGCTCGCTTTCGTGTATTTCGTGTATTTCGTGGTTTGGATTTAGGGCGCTTCGCGCGGGCGGCGCGTCAGCCGGAGGGGCGCCAGTGGGGGCGTCGGGGGCTGGTCCCTCGAGGCGCGGGGTCCGGGGCCATGGGCCGCAGGCCGGCGGTGAAGGCGCGGGCGGCGGCGTTGGCGGCGGCGATGTCTTCGGGTGTGGCGGGCTCGGGGTCGGGGAAGAAGGTGGGGGCCGGCAGGTCTCGCCAGCGTTGGGCGTAGTCGTCGGGGAGGCCCAGGGTCTTGCAGACGCGGCGGATGACGGCGTCGACGTCGTCCACGATCCAGTCGGGCTTCTCGGTCCAGTCGTCCACTTCGCGGTCGAAGCGGTGACACCAGTCGGTGTGGAGCGTCTCGTCGCCATCCGCGGCGGCGGAGATCACCCGCTCGACGGCGTCCTGCACCAGCGCGGTGCGCTCATCGATGGCCTGGTCATGGAGATCTCGTGCGGAACGGCGCGGCGCCTCGCGTTCGGCCATGGCGCGGTCGGCCCTCAGCTTGCTGAGCAGGGCGAGCGTCTGGCGGAGTGAACGGGTGAGCCGGGTGTAGGCGCGGGCCAGGTCGGAGAGTTCGGCCACCTCTTCGGTGGCGAGCGCCTTGTTGTGGAGGCGCTCGGCGAAGGCGAAGTCCATGCGGGCCGCGCGGGCCAGCAGCTGGTCTTCCTCGAAGATGTCGGGCGCGGGCTCGGACATGATCGCGAGTGGAACATGGGGGTACGACAGAAACGGTCGTAGAACCGCGCCTCGCTTCCAATTCTCTTTCAGATCGTCATGGCCGGGCTTGTCCCGGCCACCCAGAAGCGCCGCCGTTTCCGGAGAGGGCGCGGGCGGGACGGCCGTGCGCCCTGCGGCCAGCGCCTCGTATCTGGGTGGCCGGGACAGGCCCGGCCATGACGTTCTGGGGGAGGGGAGGAACGGGTCTGCGGGCGGGCTTCAGCGCCGCACCGTGGGGCTGCGCGACCGCGCGCAGGCTTCTGGAAGCCGTCCCGCGGCCCGGCGCCCGTCCGCGCCGGCGTGCCGCAGTGGGACAGTCGGGGCGCCTAGGCGCGGGCGACGATGGCTTCGAGGGTCTGGACGCGGCTGTCCAGGTCTTCGGCCAGGCGGCGGGCGACGTCGCGCACGCCGGGGGAATAGGCGTCGCCACCTTCGGCGATCTCGGCGGCCAGCTCTTCGAGCCCGACCATGGCGGTCGTGAGCGCCTTGACGTGATCCTTGGCGAGCTGCCGGGCTTCCGCCTGCAGGCGCTGGACGCGCTGCGCGACGGTCTCGGCTTTCGGAAGGACAGTTTTCAGGTCGTTGTCGGCGACCACACTGAGAGACGGTGACATCCTGATGGTCCTCAAACTTTCGCACCCAAGTTACATACGGTCCGCAATCCCCTTTGGATCGCTGCCAGACCGCCCCGGCTGCTTTCAATCTACGAGCGAAAACAGCACAGGTTCCCTGTCAGCCGCATGAACGGCGCCAGTTAACTCTCTGTCAGCTATGAGTGGGGCGCCGGGGACACAGTGTGTCGTTAACGGCGGGGGCGATCTAAGCGACCCGCATTCGGGTTGCGATGTCCGCGAGCCGGCGATCCTGCGTCCACAGGCGCGCATCCCGCGTCAGGCGGACCGACGCCAGGAGGTGGGCGTCGACGTATCCGATGCCCAGGCCGTGCAGAGCCTCAGCCTCGATGAGCGCGCGAACTTCGGCGTCGGTCGCGACCTCCGCGCGGGGCAGGCGGCCCAGGTCGGCCAGCAGGCCGGCGCGGTCCCGCA
The DNA here is from genome assembly GCF_965284355.1 of Phenylobacterium sp. Classification (NCBI taxonomy): domain Bacteria; kingdom Pseudomonadati; phylum Pseudomonadota; class Alphaproteobacteria; order Caulobacterales; family Caulobacteraceae; genus Phenylobacterium; species Phenylobacterium sp. Next base: position 3,858,257 of record NZ_OZ260078.1, read on the forward strand.
GATTGCCCATGGCCAGTTCGCCGATGACGAACGGATGGCTCAGCACTTGTCCCGCGTTCAGAAGCGCGGCGAGGTTGGCGTCGCCCGCGCGTAGATGTGCGACCCAGACGGACGTGTCGACCAGGACCATCGGTCAGCGTCGGCGCGCCGGGACCTCGAGATCGGGCTGAGTTCCGCCGAGGCGCGCCAGCCGTCGCGCGCCCTCCCGCTCGATGAGCGCCTTCAGGGCTTCGCGCACCAGCGCCGACTTCTCACGCACGCCGGTGAGGCTGGCGGCTTCTGCGAGGAGATGATCGTCGAGGGCGAGGGTCGTGCGCATGGCGGCGGCTTTCGTCTGGAGCATGGAATGTAGCATCAAATGATGCGGTTAGCGATGCCTTCGTGAGCTGGGCGAGGGGCGCGCGACAGCGCTGGAGCACGCGTTAGCTGAGCCGGTCAGCGGAGGCGGTAGTGTCCGCGCCCTATGAATTCGAGGTAGCCCGCATCCCGCAGGACCTGCAGTTGCTGGCGAATCTTCGGGCGGATGTTGTTGTTCTCAGGATAGACGCGCTGCAGGTGCGTTTCTGCGGCGTAGACGTCGTCCAGCGTGAACTCCGGACGCCCGATGGCTTCGACGGCCTTCATGACCTCCAGAAGCCAACCGCGCGCGTCGATCGACGCGCTTTTGAGGAAGAGGGTGCTCTGCCAACGTCGCTGAACCTCTTCACGCGGCGTCCAAACGCGATCCTTGAGGAGGGCAATCCGGCCCGCAGCTGGGACGCGCGAGATGTTGATGTTGCAGCCCACCCAGCCGGCACGCCTCGCGGTGGCCGCGAGCGGTTTTCGCTTCTCGATCATGTCGAGAGTGAAGAAGTGCTTCGGTATGACCAGAACGTCCGTCGCCTCATGCGCCGCCGCGTCGTAGCCGAGGAGCATGAGGTGAGGATTGGTGGGCGAGAGCAGTCGGGCGCACATCGTGCCGTAGGCGCCGTCCGTCACCCGCGGTCCGAAGCGTCCCTTTTTGCTCTTTAGCTCGAACTCCTCGGCACAGTCGGGGCAGCGCAGGTCGGCGACGGGGCTGTTGTTTGGAAGTCGATCCAGCGTCGACGCACCGCAGCTGGGGCACCCCATTCGGCTCGCCCAAACCTCAGTTGCGACCCGCGCCTTCTGCGACGCGCTTTCGAAGTGCGCCGGGGCCTCTTCGAGCCCGAGTGGCCGGTGATAGGGCTCGTCGTTACCGGTCATTGGTGGCTGGGCTCTGCGAGAGTCACAACCGAGTCTTTGGCTGGTTTGGTGACCCGTCCCTTAACCGAGGCGCTTCGGCCTCTAGGCCGCGACTTCGGTCTCCGCGATCTCGGCGCCGATCGCGTCCAGGGTAATGAAGATGCGGTCGTCGAACTCGCAGACACCATCCGGTAGCCAGGGAAGGTCGCCGTCCTGTTCCTCAGCCAGGGCGGCGGCCTCGACAGGATTGTCCGCCTCCACATGTGCGAGGTAGTCGACGTAGGCATCGACGCGTCGCCTCACGGTGTACGTCGGCATGCCATTTCTCCCTTGTTTCAGATCCAATTCTTGGATCTGAAACAATGAGTTGGCAACGATTGAGCGCTCTGGCGGGATAGGTGGATGAGGCGGTGGCGGAAGCCCCCTCCACCGCGTTCCGCGGTTCCCCTCCCCCTGCGGGGGAGGAACTTAGGGCCCCTTCCGCCTTCTCCCGCGCATCTTCCGAAACTCCTCGGCTTTCTCCGCGCGCACTTCGCTGCGGATCTGCTTCGCGGCCTGGCGGCCCTCGTCGCCTTCGCCGGCCCCAGAGAGGGCGTCGGCGGCGAATTCCAGGTCGAGGAGCTTGAGGCGTTTGACCTCGTCGCGGAGGCGGGCGGCTTCCTCGAATTCGAGGTTGGCGGCGGCCTCGCGCATGCGTGTTTCGAGGTCCTTGAGGGTGGCCTTGAAGTTGTTGCCGACGAACGAGGCGCCGGCCTTCTCGGCGACGCCGGCCGAGACGGTGACGTGGTCCTTCTCGTAGCCGCTGGCGAGGATGTCCTTGATCTGGCTCTTGACGCTCTCGGGCGTGATGCCGCTTTCGAGGTTGTACTGCTCCTGCTTCTCGCGGCGGCGCTTGGTCTCCGCCATGGCCCGTTCCATCGAGCCGGTGATGCTGTCGGCGTAGAGGATGACGCGGCCGTCCACGTTCCGGGCGGCGCGGCCGATGGTCTGGATCAGCGAGGTTTCCGAGCGGAGGAAGCCCTCCTTGTCGGCGTCGAGGATGGCGACCAGGCCGCACTCCGGGATGTCGAGGCCTTCGCGCAGCAGGTTGATGCCGACCAGGATGTCGAAGGCGCCCAGCCGCAGGTCGCGGATGATCTCGATGCGCTCCAGGGTGTCGACGTCGGAGTGCATGTAGCGTACGCGCAGGCCCTGCTCGTGCATGTATTCGGTGAGGTCCTCGGCCATCTTCTTGGTGAGGACGGTGATGAGCGCGCGGTAGCCGTTCTTCGTGACCTGGCGGACCTGGTCGATCACGTCGTCCACCTGGCTGAAGCCGCCCTTGGAGACGGGCTTCACCTCGACCGGCGGGTCGATCAGGCCGGTGGGGCGGATCACCTGCTCGGCGAAGACGCCGCCGGTCTTGTCCATTTCCCACGGGCCGGGGGTGGCCGAGACGAAGACGCTGTCCGGCCGCATGGCGTCCCACTCCTCGAACTTGAGGGGGCGGTTGTCGATGCAGGAGGGCAGGCGGAAGCCGTATTCGGCCAGGGTGAACTTTCGGCGGTAGTCGCCCCGGTACATGGCGCCGATCTGCGGCACCGTCTGGTGGCTCTCGTCGACGAACAGCAGGGCGTTGTCGGGGATGTATTCGAAGAAGGTGGGCGGCGGCTCGCCCGGCCGGCGGCCGGTGAGGTAGCGGCTGTAGTTCTCGATGCCGGCGCACGAGCCGGTGGCCTCGATCATCTCGATGTCGAAGGTGGTGCGCTGTTCGAGGCGCTGGGCCTCCAGCAGCTTGCCGTTGGCGACCAGCCAGTCGAGGCGCTCCTTGAGTTCCACCTTGATCTGGTTGATGGCCTGGCGGAGCGTCGGGCGCGGCGTCACGTAGTGGCTGTTGGCGTAGATCTTCACGCCTTCCAGCTCGGCGGTCTTCTTGCCGGTGAGCGGGTCGAACTCGGTGATGGCCTCGATCTCGTCGCCGAACAGGCTGATGCGCCAGGCGCGGTCCTCGTAGTGGGCGGGGAAGATCTCCAGGGTGTCGCCGCGCCGGCGGAAGCTGCCGCGCTCGAAGGCCTGGTCGTTGCGCTTGTACTGGAGGGCCACGAGGTCGGCCATCAGCCGCTTCTCGTCGATGCGGTCGCCCGGCTTCACCTGGAAGGTCATGGCCGAGTAGGTCTCGACCGAGCCGATGCCGTAGATGCAGGACACCGAGGCCACCACGATGACGTCGTCCCGCTCCAGGATCGCGCGGGTGGCCGAGTGGCGCATCCGGTCGATCTGCTCGTTAATCGAGCTGTCCTTCTCGATGTAGGTGTCGGTCCGCGGCACGTAGGCCTCGGGCTGGTAGTAGTCGTAGTAGCTGACGAAGAACTCGACCGCGTTCTCGGGGAAGAAGCTCTTGAACTCGCTGTAGAGCTGGGCGGCGAGGGTCTTGTTCGGCGCGAGGATCAGGGCGGGCCGCTGGGTCTCCTCGATGATCTTGGCCATGGTGAAGGTCTTGCCCGAGCCCGTGACGCCCAGGAGGACCTGGTCGCGGTCGCCGCCGTCGACGCCGGCCACCAGCTCGCGGATGGCGGTCGGTTGGTCGCCCGCGGGCTGGTAGGCGCTGCTCAGCTTGAACTTGCGGCCGCCCTCGCTCTTCTCCGGGCGCACCGGGCGGTGCGGCTTCCAGAGCATGGGCATGGTGTTTTCGTCGTAGTCGAAGGCCGCCGACATGTCGGCGACACCCGTCGGCGCGGAGGGGGCTGGCATGGCGTCCAAGGTAGGCTCTCCCGGCAGGGTTCGCCACCTCTGTGCGCCAGACCTGCTGACAGCAGTCTGTCAGGATCAGCCGGGTCGGCGCACGCCCAGCAGGACCGTGGCCATGTCGCCCTTGGCCTGGAGCGTGAGGATCAGGAGGTAGGGGAGCAGGAAGCCCGCGCCGCCGAAGAACGCCACGACCGCGAGGGCCAGGCTGGCCGGGGAGAAGCCGCCGCGCCAGGCGGTCCAGAGCGCTGACAGCACAAGCATCATCAGGAAGTCGAGGTTGAACTGGCCGGGCCAGCCCATCTTCGCGATGTCGCCGAAGAAGATGGGGATGAGGTTCATCCCGTGGTTGGTGATGACCACCGCGGTGAAGGCGAAGAGCACGCCCCACAGCACGACCAGCAATATGCGGAACGCCGCCATCTCGATCACCTCCCCCTTGTTGCGCGGATGTTGGCACGGGAGGGGGGCGTCCGCACATTACCTGGCAGGTAACGGGAACGCGCGGTCAGGCGGCGTGCTCGAAGCGGAGGGGCGGATCGGCGGCCGACGGGTCGCCGTCGGCCTCGCGCGGGAGCCCGGCGAAGAAGTAGCCGACGTCCACGTCCAGCACGCAGGCCAGCTTCCACAGCATGGCGACCGACAGGCGGTTGCCGGCGCACTCGTACTTCTGGATCTGCTGGAAGCGGACGCCCACGGCCGCGGCGACCTGCGCCTGGGTCAGGCCCAGCAGGCGGCGACGGCGGCGCAGGGCGCGGCCCACCAGGATGTCCACATCGTCGGTCATGACCCTTACGCCCGGCACGTTCAACTACCCCGACGTGTAGCGCCGACAACCTAAGGGGCGTGACCGATCAAGTTCCGAGCGCGCCGATTTCTCGCCGAGCCGGACCGTGGCGGGCGGCCGATCGGCCTGAACCTGACGTGGCGGCGGCTTGCGGGCGCAGCCCAGCCGGGCCAATACAATGTAAACGCACGTTTGAAGGAGACGCCCTGTGAAGACCCGCATCACGGAACTGTTCGGTATCGAGCACCCCATCATCCAAGGCGGCATGCACATGGTGGGCTACGCCGAAATGGCGGCCGCCGTGTCGAACGCGGGCGGCCTGGGGATCATCACCGGCCTGACGCAGGGGACGCCCGAGAACCTGGCCAAGGAGATCGCCCGCTGCCGGGAGATGACCGACAAGCCGTTCGGCGTGAACCTGACCTTCCTGCCGGCGGTGACGCCCCCCGACTACCCGGGCTTCGTCGAGGCGATCATCAAGAGCGGCGTGAAGGCGGTCGAGACGGCCGGCAACAACCCGGCCAAGTGGCTGCCGGGCCTGAAGGACGCCGGCATCAAGGTGATCCACAAGTGCACCTCGGTGCGCCACTCGCTGAAAGCCGAGGCGATCGGCTGTGACGCGGTCAGCGTCGACGGCTTCGAGTGCGGCGGCCACCCGGGCGAGGACGACGTCGGCAACTGGGTGCTGCTGCCCCGTGCGGCCGAGGAGCTGAAGATTCCGTTCGTGGCCTCGGGCGGCTGCGCGACCGGCAGCCAGCTGGTGGCGGCCCTGGCGCTGGGCGCCGAGGGCGTCAACATGGGCACCCGCTTCATGGCCACCAAGGAAGCCCCGATCCACCAGAACGTGAAGGACGCCCTGGTGAAGGCGACCGAGCTCGACACGCGCCTGATCATGCGCCCGCTGCGCAACACCGAGCGGGTGCTGAACAACGCGGGCGTCGAGCGCCTGCTGGAGAAGGAACGGACCCTCGGCGACAAGATCACCTTCGCCGACATCGCGCCCGAGGTGGCCGGGGTCTATCCGGCGATCATGAAGGACGGGGACATGGACGCCGGCGGCTGGAGCTGCGGCATGGTCGCGGGCCTGATCCACGACGTGCCGACGGTGAAGGAACTGGTCGACCGGATCATGTCGGAAGCCGACGAGATCATCACCCACCGCCTGGCGAAGTTCGCGGGCAAGGCGACGGTCGGGGCCTGATTGCAGGCCGCGTTCGGGCGTGGAAGAACTCCGCCCATGACGGTGCAGAGTCTTCCCGCCTGGATGTACACGAGCGAGGCGTTCTTCGAGCGCGAGCGGCAGACCATCTTTCGGACGGCCTGGCAGGTGGTCTGCCACCTGAACGACATCCCCGAGGCCGGCGACTACCAGGCGTTCGACTTCCTGGGCGAGCGGGTGCTGACGGTGCGCGGTGACGACGGCGAGGTGCGGTCGTTCCACAACGTCTGCCGACATCGCGCGTCGCGCCTGGCGGATGGCAATTCGGGCAACTGCGGCCACCGGATCGTGTGCCCGTATCACGCCTGGAGCTATCGGCTGGACGGGCGGCTGGCCAACGTGCCTCCGTGGCAGGGCTTCGACGGGATCGATCCCGGCGAACTGGGCCTGAAGCCGATCGAGCAGGAGATCTACCTGGGCTTCGTCTTCGTGCGGTTCGCGCCGGGCCTGCCCAGCGTGGCCGAGATGATGGCGCCCTACACCGCCGAGCTTGCGCCGCACTGCCCGGCCGACCTGCAGCCGCAGGGCCGTGTGACGCTGCGGCCGCGGCCGGTGAACTGGAAGAACATCGGTGACAACTACTCCGACAGCCTGCACATCCCCGTGGCCCACCCGGGGCTGACGCGGCTGTTCGGGACCAGCTACGGCATCGAGGCCGAGCCGTGGGTCGACAAGATGTGGGGCGACATCGTCGAGACGCCGTCCAGCAACTGGGTCGAGCGGAACTACCAGGCGCTCTTGCCCAAGTTCGACCACCTGGAGGGCCGCGATCAGCGCCGGTGGAACTATTACAAGCTCTGGCCGAACGTGGCGTTCGACGTCTATCCCGACCAGATCGACTTCATGCAGTTCATCCCGATCTCGGCCACCCAGACGGTGATCCGTGAGATCGCCTACGTGCGGCCTGACGCGCGGCGCGAGGTGAAGGCGGCGCGGTACCTCAACTGGCGCATCAACCGGCAGGTCAACGCCGAGGACACCGTGCTGATCCGGCGCGTGCAGGAAGGCATGGAGAGCTCGGGCTACGAGACCGGCCCGCTGGGCCCGTCCGAGGTGTGCCTCAAGGGCTTCGCCGAGAAGATGGCGAAGTTCATCCCGGAAGCGGCTGAGGCGGCGGAATAGCGGCTAGGGTTCGACGATCAGGCTCTCCAGTCCGCGGAAACCGGGCAGGGCGCGATAGGTCAGGGTCTGGTCGGCGAGTTTCAGGTTCGGGAACCGCTCGAAGAGCTTCCAGAGGGCGACCTGGCCTTCCATGCGGGCCAGGGGCGCGCCGATGCAGATGTGGGCGCCGCCGCCGAAGGCCATGTGCGGCACGTGCTTGCGGGTGATGTCGAACTGATCGGGCGCCTCGTAGACGGCCGGGTCGCGATTGGCGGCGCGCAGCACGGTGATCATCGCCTCCTTCTCGGACACCGCCTCGCCGCCGACCTCCATGGGGCACGAGGCGATGCGGCTGGTCATGGTGATGGGCGGGTCCCAGCGCAGGATTTCCTCCACCGCCATCGCGATGAGCTTCGGGTCGGCCTTGAGGGCCGCCAGTTGCTCGGGGTGGGTGAGGAAGGCGCGGACGCCGTTGCCGATCAGGTCGGTGGTGGTGAGGTTGCCGCCCACCAGCAGGCTCTGGAGGTTGACGCTCACCTCCTGGTCCGAGAGCTGGGCGCCGGCGGCCTGGAGCTGGACCATGTCGGTGATCAGGTCGTCGCGCGGGCGGGTCCGGCGCTCAGCCATGGCTTCGGCGAAGAAGGCGTCCAGCGCCTGGGCCGCGACCATCAGCTGCTGGTCCTGTTCGGGCGTGCGCAGGGCATTGAGCGACAGGATGATGCCCTCGGACCATTCGCGGAACTCGCGCAGGCGCGCCTTCTCGATGCCCAGCACGGCGGCGATGACCAGGATCGGCACCGGCACGCCGTAGTCGGCGATGATGTCGAACGAGGTTCGACCGCTGAGGCTGTCCAGCACCTCGTCGACGATCGTCTCGGTCTGGGGCTTCATCTTGGCGGCGCGCTTGTAGAAGGCCTGGGTCAGCGGGCCGCGCACTCGGGCGTGGTCGGGATCGTCCATGAACAGGATCGAGAGCGGCTGGTCGCCCGACCCCTCGGACACGCGGCTGAACAGCGCGCGCGGGTTGCCGCGGGCCGGGTTCCTCCAGAGGCTGCGGTCGTTGACGACGCCGCGGACGTTCTCGTAGCCGGTCACCACCACCGACTCGAGGACCGGGTCGTGGCGCACCGGGCAGCGCGCCTGCAGGTCGGCCAGCCGCGGGTAGGGGTCGGCCCGGAACTCGGGGTCGATCTCGAGAAGCTGGAAACCCGTGGGCAGGTCCTGCGGCTCGGGCGCCTTCTGTTCCGACATCGGTTCACTCCTCCTCGTGGCGGGGGAGTCAGCGCCAGGAGGGCAGCGCGCGCAAGGCCTAGTTCGACGTCAGGCCGCGTACTGGGCGAAGCGGGCGGCGGTGGTTTCCAGCGGCAGGGCCAGGCCGTTCGAGAGGTAGGCCACCGTGCGGTAGGAGCCGCAGAGCAGCAGGATCTCCAGGATCTGGTCGTGGCTGTAGTGGCGCTGGAGGTCGGCGAACTCGGCGTCGGAGAGCGTGGACCGATCGTGCAGCGCGTCGACCGTGGCCACGAGGACGGCTTCGTTCCCCGTCCACGGCCCGGGCGCGCCAGGCGGCGCCAGGGTGGCGGCGATCTCCTCGGGCGACAGCTTGGCCGCCGCGGCGAAGGCGCTGATGTGGACGCCCCACTCATACTCGCAGCCGGCCCGGGCGCACACCCGGTCGATGACGATCTCCCGCTCACGCAGGCTGATCAGGCGCCCGTCGAGCAGCGAACCCGCGCGGAACTTCTTCCAGGCGCGCTCGCTGCTGGCCAGCGTTGTGAACAGCACCAGCGGCGGGACGCCGGGCGGCATCACCTGGTCGAAGTGACCCTGGATCTCGGCGGGGTAGGGCGCGGCGAGGGGCGCGATCCTTGGCATGGGGAGTGTGTTCCGCTATCAATAACGTAGCACATAGGTGCTATGAAAACGATAGCGATGACAAGGGCCTTTCGTGAGCGATGATCCGGCGATGCTGAGAGTGGGCGGCCAGCGGCCGATCATGGCGCTGCTGGAGCTGCTGGGCCGGCGATGGGCCCTGCGGATTCTCTGGGAGTTGCGCGACGGGCCGCTGACGTCGCGGGCGCTTCGCGCCGCGGCGGGCGGGCTGGCGCCGTCGGTCCTGCAGGCGCGGGTCAACGACCTGCGCGGCGCCCAGCTTCTCGCGTTGCGCGCCGACGGCTACGGGCTCACGCCGCTGGGGCGCGAACTGCTGGAGGTGTTCACGCCGATGTACATGTTCTCCGACCGCTGGGCCGAGGCGATGCCCCGCGACAGTTAGCGGCGGGCGTCCAGCCAGTCGCGGATGGTGCGGTTCACCTGGGGCGCGGCGTCGTGCTGCACGAAGTGGCCGGCGTTCGGGAACATCACCACGGTCGTGTCGGCGTCGACGTAGTTCCAGGTTCCGGAGTGGCCGGCGGCGTTGAGGGCCGTGTCCTTCATGCCGTGGATGACGAGCACCGGGACCTTCACGCGGTTGTTCGGTTGAGCGGACGGCGCGGGCTGGACGTCGGCGCCCGTCCCGCGCGGATAGTTGGCGCGGTAGTAGTTCATCATCGCGGCGAAGTCCGAGCGCTTGAAGGCCTCGATGTAGCCCGGCCGAGCCGCGGGGTCCTTGGTGGCCATGCCGGCCAGCATCTCGGCGCTCAGCATCTTCTCCGAGCCCTCCTTCTGGAAGTTGCGGGCGTACTGGCTGTTCTTCTGCTGGTCGGCGTTGGTGGCCAGTTCGCGGGCCATCCCGGCGGGGTGGGGCACGCTCAGGATTACCAGCTTGTTGACCAGGTCGGGGCGCGCGAACGTGGTCTGCCAGGCGATGGCGGCGCCCCAGTCGTGGCCGATGACGATGGCGTTCTTCTCGCCCTCGGCTGCGATCACGGCGGCCACGTCGCCGATCAGGTTGGGCATGGCGTAGGCCGCCTCGCCCTGGGGCTTGTCCGAGAGATTGTAGCCGCGGGTGTCCAGGGCGGCGGTGCGATAGCCGGCCTTGTTGAGCTCGGTCGTCAGCGGCTTCCAGGTCGCGGAGTAGTCGGGAAACCCGTGGATCAGCACCACCAGCGGCCCCTTGCCCTCAGCCACGTAGTGGATCTTCACGCCGTTGTTGACCGCGTACTTGTCGGCCGCGTGGGCGGCAGTGGACAGCATCAGCGCGGCGGCGAAGGCGAGCGCGGCCCGGATCATCGGCGGTTCCTCTTTGTGTTTACGGCGTAGATAGACCCTGGCCCGGTGGGCAGCAATCGGATCAGCGCCGGGCGTTGGCCGGGAACGCGGCGACGGCGAGCAGGCCCCACGCGATGGCCAGCTCGATGATCAGTTTGGTGGTTTGCGCGACCACGAGGTCCTGGTTGGCCAACCGCGCCGCGGAGTCCGGTCGAAGGATGCCGCCCACGCTCCCCAGGCCGCAGATGTCCCAGGTGGCCAGGGCGAAGAAGAAGGCGCTGGCGACCCGCCAGTGGGCGCCCCTGGCGTCGGCGAATGGCTCGCCACTCAGGGCCGCGCGCGCGAAGGCCGCGCAGATCAGCGTCGCGATCACGATCCCGATCGCGGCGAAGAAGGCTGCGTAAGGCCCCGGCAGGGCGGGGATCATCCACACCCCGATCCAGGCCGCCGCGCCCAGAGCGAACCAGCGCCTGAAAGTTCGCGCAGCCTCACCGGTCGCGCGCAGGGCGGCCCAGGCAAGGCAGAAGGCGCCAAGGTGAAAGGACAACATCCAGAGGATGGTCCGGGCTGCGCCCCAGACGAGCGCCAGCGGTGCGACCTCGCCGCCTGCGTCTTCGTGCGCCAGGAACCGGCGATATCCGGGCAGCACCAGCCAGTTGCCCGCCACGGCGTAGGCCAGAAGCAAGAGCCCCAGGAAGAGCCACACCGGGCGGCTGGGCGCGGAGCGGTCGGCGGCGGCGATTCTCATGGGTAGGCCTTTTCCCGTTTTGCGACGACGAGGGGCCGGGCGAGACCATCCTCGATCTTGCCGAACAGGCGAACCGCGCGGCCACGCTCCTCAGCGGACAGCGGCGCGGTCAGATCGGCCATCCTGGCGAAGATGTCGGGGAGCACGACGTCGAGCAGGGCTTCGCCCCGCGCCGTGATCGCGATGGCCTTGCGGCGGCGGTCGGCGCCATCAAGCGTGTGGGCCACCAGGCCTTCGCGGGCCAGGCCGTCGATCAGGCCGGTGACCGTGGCGCGGGTCACCCCCAGGCGTTCGGCGATCTCGGACGGGGCGAGGTGGGGCCGATGGACGTCCAGCGCCATCAGCACCGAATAGCGACCAGGTGACAGCCCGTGGGTGGCGAAGGCGTCACCGAATGACCCGAGCATGTGCTTGGCGGCCCTGAGCAGGTCCTGGGCCGCCGCCACGGCTGCCGCATCGACATGACCCATCGCGGCCTTGCGGCGCTCGAGAGCCTCAAGGGCGGGCGTGTCGAGGAGGGGAATCTCGGATGTCATGTGCGCGCACCACTGGTTAGGCAGCTGATAATATGGCGCCATACTAACGAGTCAATGCGGGCAGGTCGCTTCACCACCTCCACATGCTGTGTGCCACATAGTATGCGCTGGACACTGTGTATCGCACAGTGTATGACGCACAGCACGATGCCAAATGACGCCGACATTTTCGAAACGCTTCGCCAGGAGTTGCGCCGCGGATCGCTGATCCTGGCCGTGCTGGGACAGCTGAGGTCCGAGCACTACGGCTACACGCTGCGCAAGGCCCTGGGCGACGCCGGCGTCGAGATCGACGAAGGCGCGCTCTATCCCATGCTGCGCAGGCTGGAGGCGCAGGGCCTGCTGACCAGCGAATGGCGCGAGGAAGAGCGGCGCAACAAGCGCTTCTACCGGCTCTCGGACGAGGGCCGCGCCGTGCTCGACCGGCTGGTCGAGGAATGGACCAGGCTGAACGCCTCGGTCGACGCCATCCTGAAGGGTTGAGGCATGTCCGACCTGATCGAACGCTACCTGGGCGCCATCGCCCGCCAACTGCCTGACGGCCAGAAGGCCGACGTCACCGCCGAGTTGCGCGACGTGCTGCTCAGCCAGGTCGAGGAAGAGGAAGAGCGCCTGGGCCGTCCACAGACCCGCGAGGAGCTCGAGGCGCTGCTGATCCGGTTCGGCCACCCGCTGACGGTGTCGGGACGGTATCGCCAGGTGCAGCACCTTATCGGCCCGGAGGTCTTCCCGTTCTGGTGGGCGGCCATCAAGGCCACGCTGTCGGTGATCCTGGGGATCTGGGTGGTGATGGCGCTGCTGGTCGTCATCGCAGGCCAGCCGTTGGCCCTGGGTCTGGACGCGGGCGATGGGTCACTCTTCGGCCTGCTGGTGTTCGCTTTCGGGATGATCACCCTGGTCTGCGCGCTGATCGAGCGGTTCGGAAAGACGTCGTTCCTGAAAAGGTGGAAGCCCAGTCAGCTGCCGCCGCCCGAGGGAAAGACCAAGTCCCGCTTCGAGCGTGTGGTGGAGATAGGCATGGGCGCCGTGTTTTTGCTGTGGTGGGTGGGCGCGATCGAATTCCGCGCCTTCATTCCCGATCACGACATGAGCGTCGAACTGGCGCCGATCTGGCAGGAGATGTACTGGCCGATCCTCGCCTACGCGGCCTTCGACGTTAGCGTGAACGTCCTAGCGTTGTTCACGCCCGGCGCGGTCTTCTTCAATCGTGCGACGTCGCTTGGCCGCAACCTGTTCGGCGCAGGCGTGCTGGGGGCGGTCTACCAGGCCGGGCACTGGGTGGAGGTGAACTGGGACGTCTGGACGCCGCAGGTGCGCGAGCAGGTTCAGGCCAACTTCGACACGGGCATGCGGATCGGCGTCGCCTCGACGATCCTTGTCTTTCTGGCGCTCGCGGCGGTCGACGCCTGGCGTATCTGGCAGATGGTCCACGCCGATCGGCGGGCGCCCATGTCGGCCTGATCTAGAGCGTCGCGTGGCTCACGGCGCTGGCGGCGACGAGCAGCACGCCGATCAGAGTGGCCAGGGCGAAGATGAGATTGCGCAACCTAGGGTTCCCTCGTTGATCCTTGGGGAAGTTACGCAGCAACGTTAGCGCCAGATGCGTCAGCAGGCCGCAGATCGGTCGGTCAGTTGGGGTCGACGCCCTTGCTGACCACCGTACCGACACCGGCTCCGACGGCGGCGCCGACAGGTCCGCCGACCACCGCGCCGGCGACCGCGCCGGTGGCGGCCCGTTGTTCCACATTGTGCCCGCACGCCGAGAGGGCGAGGGCGGCTGCGAGGGTCAGGAAGGTCAGTGTGCGCATGGGGTCTCCTGATGGGGAGAACACGCCTCGAAGACTGTTGTTCCACGCAAGCTTCTGCGGCGCCGACGCAAGGTAAACGAGTATGGTTTCAGAAGACTTGCAGGCGGTCTAAAGACTAAATGCAGCCCCGGGTGAGCATCCCGAAATTCTCCTGCGAACTCAGTCCCATGTCGGGGATAACCGAACTCAAGTCGCCTTAGAGGCGATCTCGGCGTTAATGGTGCAGCGCAAAAAAGTCTTGCCAAAGGCCCTCGCCGCATTCATACAGCCTCCACCATTTGCCGTCGCTCGACCCCACAACGGATCTCGGGGAAGAGCCTGCCGGCGGACGCTGCCAGCACGTGCAGGGGCGCCCGGGGCGACATGTAGGTTGGGGGGCACGTAACGCCCTCGCCGCTGAGGACCGTTTCCGTTTTGCAGTATGAATTCCTGGTGCGCGCCGTTCGGCGTACACCGTTTGGCGCCGCTTTGGCGGGCGCAGGCATGGGCCTGGGCCTGGGCGCAGCCTTTCTGATCTTCGGCATGGCCGGCCATGCGGCGGACTATGCGCACGAGCTGCGCATGGCCGACGCGGCCGTGGCCGGCTACAGCGGCTCGTACCTCGAGGCCGAGGGCGAGGGCCTGCGTGTCGGGCTCCAGCGTTACGGTTTCGAGGGCGCGCTGGACGCGATCACCCATCCGAGCCGCGTGGACAAGGAGCGCCTGAAGGCGCGCCGCCGCGCCGACCTCGATTGCCTGACCACCGCCGTCTACTACGAGGCCCGCGGCGAGAGCGCCCGCGGTCAGGCGGCCGTCGCCCAGGTGGTGATGAACCGGGTGAAGCACCCGGCCTTCCCGAAGACCGTCTGCGCCGTCGTCTTCCAGGGCGCCGGGCGCAAGGGCTGCCAGTTCAGCTTCGCCTGCGACGGCTCGATGCGGAAGCGTCGCGAGGTCCTGGCCTGGAACCGGGCCCGCGACGTGGCCACCCGCGCCCTGGCCGGGGCGGCCCGGGTCGAAGTGGGCGCGGCCACGCACTTCCATACGACCGCGGTCTCGCCGATGTGGGCGCCGCACATGCTGCGCGTGGCCAACGTGGGGGCTCACGTCTTCTACAAGTTCGCGCCCTATCGCCTGCGTCACGCGCCCGCCGCGGCGCCGGCGGTGCGGCAGGCGCTGCTGACCAGCGGCGCGGGCCCGGCCCAGGACCTGCGCATCGATCCCACGGTCGAAAAGGCCATCGAGTCGTCCCTGGAGACGGCGTCGCCGACCACCGCCGGCGAGCCCAAGGCCGCCATCGGCGCGGCCACCCCTGTGGTGGCCGAGGAAGCGCGGCTGGCTCCGGCCCAGCCGACGGGGGCGTCGTCCTAACGGCGACCGGGGCTAGAGCACGTCGATCTGCCTGGCGAGCCGGCGGCGGACCAGGCCGGGCAGGAACCGATTGAGCAGGCCGATCTGTCGCGCCTGGCCGCCCACCAGATGGTGCAGCCGCGGCTTGCCGTGCACGGCCGCCCACACCGCCTCGGCGACGTCGGAGACCGGATAGACCGGCACCTTTTCCTGGCGCAGCGACACGCGCAGGTCCTCGTTCCCCGAGAAACGGGCCTTGTCCAGCAGCGGCGTGTCGATGAACCACGGCATGATGCAGCGGACGCCGACGCCGATGCGCGAGAACTCGGCCTCCAACGCCTCTGAGAGCCCGCGCACGGCGAACTTCGTGGCGGCGTAGACGCTCATCCGCGGCGGAGCGACCACGCCCGCCACCGAGGCCACGTTGACGACCAGGGCGCCGGGCGTCGCGGCCAGCAGGTCGAAGGCGGCCTGACATCCGTTCAGCACGCCCTTGAGGTTCACGTCGATCTGGAGGTCGACGTCCTCGGGCGTCTGGGTCTCGAGGTAGCCGCCCTTGGCGAGGCCGGCGTTGTTCATCAGCACGTCGAGGCGGCCGCCCGTCGCCTTTGCGAACACGGCGAGCTCGCGCTTCCAGGCGCTGCGGTGGCGAACGTCGAGACTGCAGACGATCCCGTTGGCGGGGCCGATCGCGTCGAGCGCCGCCGCGAGGCCTTTGGCGTCGATGTCGGCCAGGCCTACGAACCAGCCTACGCCGGCGAAGCGCCTGGCGGTCGCCAGCCCGATGCCGCTGGCCGCGCCGGTGATGAAGATGGCCCGGCGGCCGTCCGCCTGCGCCTTGGTGATCCCCGACATCGCGAAACCCCCCATATGCTGCGAAGCTACACCCAGTATCTGCCGAAGGGGAAAATCGGATGGCGATCGAAGCTAAGGATCAACTGGCCAAGAACCTGCTGGGGAGCCCTTACGAGACGCTGACGCCGGTGCAGCGAAGCGTCATCGACCTGATCGCCACCGAGGCGCCGACGGGTCTGGACTCGCGGCTGCACACCGACGACCGCAAGCCGGGCGAGAAGCTGTCCGACCGCGTCGCCGCCGTCGGCGGATCGTGGCGCTTCATCATCGGGTTCGCGCTGGTGCTGGCGATCTGGATGACCTGGAACGCAGTGGGCCAGGGGACCAAGCTGGCTTTCGACCCGTACCCCTTCATCTTCCTGAACCTGATGCTGTCGACGCTGGCGGCCGTGCAGGCGCCGATCATCATGATGAGCCAGAACCGAGCCGCGGCGCGTGACCGGGCGGCGGCCGAGCACGACTACATCGTCAACCTGCGCGCCGAGCTGGAGATCATGCACCTGCACGACAAGATGGACGCGCTGCGGCAACGCGAGCTGCTGGAGATCATCAAGCGGCAGAACGAGAGCCTGCGGATCCTCCGCCAGCAAGGCCCGGGCGGGATCGGCGTCTAGAGCCCGTCCCGGTTGGCTTGAATCAAGCCAACGGGAGGAACGGGCTCGTCGTCTTCCTGCTGGAGCGCATCCTTATCGCCTGCGCGCCTCATCCTCGGCGGGATGCGCTCTAGGCGCTGGGCTGAGGCTTCAGCGCCTCAGGCTCGTCCGCTTGATCATCAGCATCCGCGTACCAGGCCGCCAAGGTGCGGTATTCGCGGGCGACCTCGAGGAAGCGATCGCGGCTCTCACCGGGGCCCTTGTCCGCCAGATCCTGCACCCGCCGCGCCTCGGACGCGTAATATCTGCGGCGCCCCTTCAGGGCGATGGTTCCGGGCTGGACCGACATACGCACGCTCTCCACTGACCATCGAAAAGCGTCCGGCAGGCTCCGGTTCCGACGGTCAGGCTCTGGCGGCTCTGCGTAGCGCCTGCGGGGGTTGTCCGAAGGCGCGCAGGAAGGCGCGGCGCATGCGCTCGGGGTCGCCGAACCCCACGGCCTCGGCGACGTGGTCGATGGGTGCGTGGCTGCTCTCGACGGCCGTGCGGGCGGCTTCCAGGCGCAGCCGCTCGACGGCCTTGGCCGGCGTCGTGCCGGTTTCGGCCGTGAACGCGCGGGCGAAGTTGCGGGGGCTCATGGCGGCCCGCTCGGCCAGGCGCTCGACGGTGAGCGCCCCGGCGAGGTTGGCCCGCATCCAGTCCATCAGCTCGGCGAAGCGGCCGGACGCGCCGCCCATCTCCACCAGGGCCGAAAACTGGGATTGGCCGCCGGGCCGCCGCTGATGGACGACCAGTTGCTGGGCGGTGCGGCGCGCGATCTCGGGGCCCAGGTCGTCCTCGATGAGCGCCAGGGTCAGGTCGATGCCGGCGGTGATGCCGCCCGACGTCCACACGTTGCCGTCGCGGATGAAGATGCGGTCGGCGTCGAGCCGGATCTTCGGATAGCGCCGGGCGAAGTGGTCGGTGCGGCTCCAGTGGGTGGTGGCGCGCCGGCCGTCCAGCAGGCCGGCCTCGGCCAGGAAGTAGGCGCCCGAGCAGACGCTGGTCACCCGTCGCGCGGCCGGGGCCACACGCTGGAGCCACGCCACGATTTCGGAGAACTCGCCGACGGCGCGGGTGGCGTCGCCGCCCGAGACCAGGATCGTGTCCCAGGGCCCTTCCGAAAGCGGCTCGCAGGCGAAGCCCGCGCCGGCGGTCGAGGGCGTGTGCCCGCCGCCGGGCGCCAGGACGTGGGCCTCGTAGGCGCCGGGGCTGAAGCGGCCGGCGATGTCGAAGGCCGACAGCGGACCCGCCGCGTCGAGCAGCTGGAAGTTCGGGAAGACGACGACGGCGATCTTGCGGGTCATGGCAGGATTTGTGGGAACATTGTCATTTCAGCCAGACCATGCCGGGCGTAGGTCGGGGACGTCAAGTTTTCAGGAGGTCCCAGATGTCCAAGCTCAAGATCCTCTTCGTGCTCTATCCGGGGGTGACCCACCTCGACTTCACCGGCCCCCACCAGGTGCTGTCGCGGGCGCCCAATTCCGAGACCCTCGTCGCCTCCATGGGCGGCCAGGACATCGAGGCCGAGGGGCTGACCTTCACGAACCTGGCCGATCTTTCGAAGGTCGAGCGCTGCGACGTGATCTGCATCCCCGGCGGGTTCGGGACCACCGCCGCCATGCTGGACGAAGCGTTCATGGCGCAGGTCCGTCGTCTCGGCGCGGGGGCGAAGTACCAGACCAGCGTCTGCACGGGCTCGCTGATCCTGGCCGCGGCCGGGTTCCTGAAGGGCAAGCGCTCGGCCTGCCACTGGGCCTGGCGTTCGATGCTGGAGCCGTTCGGCGCCATCGTGAGCGAAGAGCGCGTGGCGCGTGACGGCAACATCATCACGGGCGGCGGCGTGACCGCCGGCATCGACTTCGCCTTTGTGATGCTGGAGGAGCTGGCGGGCCGCGACTACGCCGAGGCGGTCCAGCTGGGCCTGGAGTATGCCCCCGCGCCGCCCTTCAACTCAGGCCGGCCCGAGCTGGCCCGGCCCGAGGTGCTGGCTCAGGTGAAGGCCCGGATGGCCGCGTCCGCCGACAGCCGCGCCGAGGCGGCGGTGCGCGCGGCGCAGGCGGCGGAGCCCGTCTGATGCGGCGTTGGATGATCGCGGCCGCCGCCTGGCTGGCGCTGGCGGTCCCGGCGGCGGCGAAGCCGCTGGTGGTGATCCTGGCGGACGCCGACGGGACCGAGACGACCGACCTGATCGCGCCCTATGCGATCCTGGCCGAGAGCGGCGCGGTCGAGGTGAAGGTGGTCGCGGCTTCGGCCGCGCCCATCAAGCTGATGCCCGGCATGGCCCGGATCTCGCCGCAGATGACCCTGGCTGAACTGGCCCGGCGGCCGAAGGGGCCGGACGTGGTCATCGTGCCGGCCATGCACCAGGTGCGCGACCCCGAGCGGGCCGCGTGGCTGCAGGCGCAGGCCAGGGCGGGGGCGCGCCTGGTGTCGATCTGCGACGGGTCGTTGGTGCTGGCCGAAGCGGGGCTGCTGGATGGCCGCCAGGCGACGGTCCACTGGTTCAGCGCCGAGGGCCTGGCGAAGAAGCACCCGAAGGTGACCCTGCGCCGCGACTTGCGGTGGGTGACGGATGGTCCGATCACGACCACGGCGGGGGTCAGCGCCTCGGCGCCGGCCTCGCTGGCGCTGCTGAAGGACCTTGCCGGAGACGACGTGATGCGCGCGACGGCCGGGCGGCTGGGGCTGGCCCAGCCCGATCCGCGTCATGCCGGCGGCGACTACCGCCTCTCGTCACGACCCCTCGGTGTGGCGGCGGGCAACGCGGCCGCATTCTGGCGGCGCGACGACGTGCAGGTGGCGCTGTCGCCGGGCATCGACGAGTTCAGCTTCGCCGCCGTCCTGGACGGGTGGTCGCGCACCTACCGCTCCACGGCCTGGGCCACGGGGCCGGCCACGGTGGTGTCGCGTCGAGGCCTTACCCTCCATGCCGACCCGGCCGCCCCGAAACGGTTCGACCGCCAGGCGAGCCTCCCGGCCACGGGTCCGATCGAGGGCATGATCGACCAGGTCCGGGCGGCCTACGGCCAGCCCACCGCGCGGTTCGTCGCGCTGCAGCTCGAGCACCCCTACGGCGCGCTCAGCGCCTGGTAGGGCTCAGAACGCGAACTGGCTGCGGATCGACAGCACGTTGGCGTCGTCGCCGACCTCGACCCCGGTGGCGCTCAGGCGGTCGACGTCGATGTGCTGGTACTGCAGCTGGAAGCGGACGACGGCGTTCGGATACCAGTTCAGCGCCGCCGTCGTGATCGTCTGCTCGCCGCCGCGGATGCCGCCGGCCGGGGTCGCCGCGCCGCGGAGACCGGCCTTGTCGTCGAGGTCCAGCACGCTGTAGCGGCCGGCGATCTCAAGGGCGCCCCAGGCGCCCTCGGCGGGGTTGAAGGCGGTCTTGGGCCGGATGCCCCGGAAGCCGCCCGACTGGTTGAGCCACGCGCGCCGTTCGCCCGTGATGGTCCAGGCGGCCTGTGCGTACCAGCCATCGAAGCTGGCGTTGGCGGCGCCCGTCCGGTCGAGGTCGATCCGGAAGGCCTCGGCGGAGGCCTGCAGGTTCTTGTAGTTGAAGCCCAGTTCGGCGCCGTAGGTCGTGGCGCCGCTGGCGTTGAGGCTTCCGGTGTCGACGAGGCGTGTCCCGTCGACCCGCAGTTCCGGCCGCTCGCGAAGGCGCAGCTGGCGGGTGCGCGCCGCGCCGGCGCCGGTGTCGGCGACCTTCAGGACCCCCGAGACGGCGCCGCCGACGTGGAGGGCGAAGTCCTCGTCGCCCAGCGGGCTCCAGGCGAGGCGGCCGATGTAGCCCATCTGCTCGTCGAACTCGGGCGCGGCCGGCGTTCCGACCACGGCGCCGGTCAGGACGCCCGAGGCATACCAACGCTTGCCGTTCGCAAAGACCCCGACGCTGCTGCGCCCGTCGCCGCCTGCGATACCACGGACCAGCTCCGCCGCGGCGGCGCGCTCGATGAACACGCCGTCGGTGATGCCCGTGGCGTCTTCCAGGCCCACGGGAGTGGCCCAGGCGCCGGCGCGCAGACGCACCGGGACGCCGCCCGGCCGCCAGCCGGCGTACTCGATGTAGGCCTGGTTCAGCACGGCCTGTTCCGAGCCGCTGCCGCCGAACTCGCCGGTCAGGGCGTAGTTCCAGTCCCGGGCGAACGTGCCCTCCACGCCCAGGCGGGCGCGGCGGAAGTTGGTTCCGGAGTTCAGGTCGTTTGCGCCTCGCGTCTCGTCGTACGCGGCGCCGTCGAACTGGACGAGACCGCGCACGGCGAATCTCTGGCCGTCGGCGGTGGAGATCGTGGGCCGGCCGTTCGAGAGCGCGGTGGTCGGCGCCTTCTTGCGCTCGGCCTCGGCCTTCTGGGTGGCCGCCTTGATGTCGGCGAGCTCGCCGGTGAGGGCGGCGATCTTGGCTTCGAGCGCGGCGATCCGCTCCTCGGCGGTCTGCGCCAGGGCCGTTTGCGCCACACCGGCCAGCAGTAGGGCCAGGAGCGAGGCCCGCATCATCGTCTTCATCGGGGTCCGAAGTCCATTACGGTCGTGTGACAGCCTTAAAGACGGATACGATGAACGACCGGTTCACATGATCGAAGAAGCAACTTCAAGTATATGAGGTGGGAATTCTGGGAATTACCGGTTGCGCGGGGTGCGTCGACAATTCGCACCATGATTAATTAGATGGTCATTGCCTTGCGTCATGCGTGGCCTGTCACTTGAAGCGCGCAGGACCGCCCGTGAATTTTCGGAACCTCTCGATCTCGGCAAAGCTTGTTTTCGTTTTCGCCGGAATGCTCGCCACCATCGCGGCGGGCGGCGTGGCTCTCTACCTGAACAACGCGTCGCTGCAGGCCTCGGTGGCCCGCACCGACCACGCCCAGCAAGCGCTCTCGGCGGCGGTCGACGCCACGTTCCGGCTGGCGCGGCAGGAGAACTCGCTGCGCGGGTTCCTGCTCTCGGGCGACACCTACTACGCCAAGCGCATCAACGAAGTGCACAAGGTCAAATTTCTCGAGGCCATGAAGACCTTGGAGGCGTTGGCCCAGGGCGATGCCGCGGCGACGGCGCGCGTGGCCAAGGCCAAGACGGCCTTTGCGAACTATGAGACGGTCGCGCTGAATGTCGGCATCCGGCTGGGCTCAGACCCGGCGACCCGCCCCGAAGGCGTGGCCCTGGTCAGCCATGACGGGGTTGCGGACAAGGCGATCGAGGCGGTCGAAGACGCCATCGGCGCGATCAATGACGCAGCCGCCAAGTCGCTGGAAAGCGAAGCCGCCGCCCAGGCCGCAGCGCTGCAGCGGGTGACCATCGGCCTCATCGCCGGGGTGGCCCTGCTGGCCGCCCTGGCCCTCGCCGCGGGCGTGATCCTGGCCCGCTCGATCGCCGATCCCGTGCGGGCGATGACCAAGGTCATGCGACAACTGGCCGCGGGCGACAACAACGTCGATGTGCCCGCCACCGACCGCAAGGACGAGGTGGGCGCGATGGCGCAGGCCGTGCTGAGCTTCAAGGAAAGCGCCCTTGCGCGGATCCAGCTCGAGCGGAAGGCCGAGGAGTCGGAGGCCGATGCGGAACGCCAGCGCAGCCACGCCGAGGCCGAGCGATCGCGCGCCCAGGCCGAGCAGGCCGCCGTGGTGAAGGCCCTGGCGCTGGGCCTGTCGCGCCTGTCGTCCGGCGACCTGACCTATCGGATCACGGACGCGTTCCAGGGGAGCTACGAGGAACTGCGTCACGACTTCAACACCGCGGTCTCGAACCTCGAGCGCACCCTGGGCCAGATTGTCGACGGCTCGGGCGCCATCACTTCGGGCGCCGGTGAGATCAGTCAGGCGGCCGACAACCTGTCGCGGCGCACCGAGGCCCAGGCGGCCAGCCTGGAAGAGACCGCCGCAGCTCTGGACGAAATCACCGCCACGGTCCGCAAGACCGCCGACGGCGCCCAGGCCGCCGACTCGGTCGTGAACGAAGCCCGCGCCAGCGCCGAGGCCTCCACCGACGTGGTGGGGCGCGCGGTGTCGGCCATGGGCGAGATCTCGGCCTCGTCGCAACAGATCAGCCAGATCATCGGCGTGATCGACGAGATCGCGTTCCAGACCAACCTGCTGGCGCTGAACGCCGGCGTCGAAGCGGCGCGCGCCGGCGACGCGGGCAAGGGCTTCGCGGTCGTCGCCTCGGAAGTCCGCGGCCTGGCCCAGCGCTCGGCCGAAGCGGCCAAGGAAATCAAGTCGCTGATCTCGGCCTCGTCGGAACAGGTGGGCGCGGGCGTCGAGCTGGTCGACCAGACGGGCAAGGCGCTGCATCAGATCTTCGAGCAGTTCAGCCAGATCGCCGTGGTGGTCCGCGACATCGCCGCCTCGGCGCGCGAGCAGGCCTCGGCCCTGGGCCAGGTGAACACCGCCATCAACCAGATGGACACGAACACCCAGCAGAACGCCGCCATGGTGGAAGAGAGCACGGCCGCCAGCCACACGCTCTCACGCCAGGCCAGCGAACTGACCCGCCTGGTCAGCGCCTTCAAGGTGCACCCGGGCGCCGGCCGCCGCGCCGTCGAATCCGTGCAGCCGCTGCGTATGGCGGGTTAGGGCAGCGCCTTCTTCCGCGGGACGTAGGCGATCATCTGGATCTCGAGGACGCCGTCGTCGGCCAGCAGGCCGGTCGTGCCGACGGCGGTCCACGCGGGGTGGGGCGGCGACATGAACTCGTCCTTGGCCTTGGCGAAGGCGGCGAACTGTTCGTCGCGCGTGCCCTTGAATCCGGGGCCATCCCAGACGTGGAACGTGTTGATCATGACCACGTCGGCGAAGGTTGCACCGTCGGCCTTCAGCATCTGGTCGATCGAGCGGAAGGCGCCGCGCACCTGTTCGGTGAACGCCGCATGGTCGGTCGGCGGCTTGCCGTAGGGCCCGGCGATCACGCCCGAGATGTAGAGGAAGTCTCCGGCGCGGCGCGCGGGCGCAAACTTGTAGGCGTCGTAGTTTCGCTGAGCGCCGGGGCTTTGGATCACGACGTGGCCGCCGGGCGATGGCACGATCCTGGGATAGCCGGCGGCCGGCTGGGCGTGGGCGGGGAAGGTGGCGGTCGTCGCCATGACGGCGATGAGGACGGGCTTGAGCATGGCCGCGACTAGAGCCCAGGCCCGCCCCGCCTGCCAATGCCCGAAACCTATCGCGACGCCCGCTGCAGCCAGGGACCCAGGTGGAACGCGCTCATCAGCACGTACATGACGACCATTCCGCTGACCGGAGCCGGGGCGGGGCCGCACACGGTGACTGCGGCCCTGGCGTCGAGCGCGGCCGTCACCGCCGCCATGACCGTGAAGGTCGGGGCGGCGGCGAGGCTGAGCCAGGCGGCTGGCCTCATGCCTTGGCCTTGGCCGAAGCCTCGCGGAAGGCCTTCTCGCCGGCGTCCGAGATCTCGGCCCACTTTGCATCGGGCGCAGCCTCGTAGGAGTCGTGCCACCTCCACCACTTGTAGCTGGGGTGCTGGGGATAGCCCTCCGGTGAGTCTTCCCAGAGCTCCTGGCGGCCCAGCGGGGTGATGTCGAGATAGGCCCAGGTGCCGCCCATCGCCTCGTCGCCGCGGTTGTTCAGGAAGTAGGTGCGAAACACCCGGCCGTCGTCGGCGCGACAGAAGACGTTGGTGCCATGCCATTCGCCGACGCCGAAGTCCGTGTCGAAGTCGTCGGTGATGCTGACCCACGGGATATCCTGCCAGCCCATCCGCGCCTTCAGGCCCGCGATCTGGTCGGGGTTGGCGCGGGAGGCGAACACCAGCGTCACGTCACGGGCGTTGAGGTGGGCCGGATGGGCCACCTGGTCGGCGACCAGCGAACAGCCGGGGCAGCCGCGGTCCGGCCAGCCGTGGACGCCGGGTTCGTAGAAGGCGCGGTAGACGATCAGCTGCCGCCGCCCGTCGAACAGCTCCAGCAGGGTCTTGGGGCCGTCGGCGGTGTCGAAGCTGTAGGCCTTGTCGACCTCGACCCACGGCATTCGGCGCCGCTCGGCGGCCAGGGCGTCGCGAGCGCGGGTGAGGGCCTTTTCCTTGACGAGAAGGGCCTGGCGGGCGGCTTCCCAGGCCTGGGCGGAGACGATGGGCGGGGTTTGCACGAGGCAGGCTCCTTCGACGGAAACTATTTGGGCAGGCGGGCGTCGTACTCGCCGCGCAGGCGGGTCCAGTTGGCCCAGAACAGCGGCAGCTCGCCCCCGCGCAGGACGCCGATCAGGATGTCGACATGGGCGTGCCAGCCGGCCGAGACGCCGAGCAGGTTCCCGCGGTCAGGCAGGCGGCGGTGGGTGAGCGTCAGCTTCACCTCGGCGCCCTTCGGCTCGAGCTCGAAGGTCACCTCGCTGCCGCTCGCGCCCCAGCCCAGCACCAGCAGGCGCGGAGCCTCGAAGCGGATGACCTCGCAGTCCATGCGGCGCTCTTCCGGGACCCCCTCGGGACGCTGCTCGTGGCGACCGGACAGATCGTCATTGCGCCAGACCAGCTCGACCTTGGCGCCCGGCTGCTCGGGCATCTCGCCGGTGGCCAGCCAGCGGCTGCGCAGGTCGCTGTCGGTGAGGTAGGACCACACGCGCTCTATCGGGCCGGGCAGCATGCGCTCCAGGCGCACGGTCATGGGTGCGATCAGCTCGCCGTGCGGGCTGAGGATGGCGGCGTCGGTCATTGGTCGTCTCCTGAAACGTCGGGGGTCGGGGCCTGGGTGGGCGCGGCGCGGGCGTCTTCGGCGCGCAACAGGCTTTCGAGAGCGTCGAGGCTGCCGGTCCAGAATCGCTCGTAGGCCCCGATCCAATCGTGGGCGTCTTCCAGCGGGCGGGCTTCCAGCCGGCAGATGTGGGTGCGCCCCTGGATGGTGCGTCGGACGAGGCCGGCCTTCTCCAGGGCCTTGATGTGCTTGGAGGCCGCCGCCAGCGACATGTCGAAGGGCGCGGCCAGTTCGCCCACCGTCCGCTGGCCGCCCGAGAGCGAGCGCAGCATCCGGCGGCGGGTGGCGTCGCCCAGAGCGTGGAACACGGCGTCGAGCCGGACGTCGGCGGGGGCGAGTTGTTGTTCAACCATATTGTTGAATATGGAGGCGGCGGGATGATTGTCAACCGATTGGTTGTGGATTTCGAGGCGGCCTATGGGTGTCCTTCTCCCCTTGCGGGAGAAGGTGTCAGCCGCAGGCTGACGGATGAGGGGTCGCGCGAGCCTTCCAGTCTGAGCGCGCCGCAGGCGCCTTCAGGCGCGTCCGGAGCCGTCTGCGTGGGTCTATGGGCCAACTGAAGAGCGCGGACGCGCCCTCGTGCGACCCCTCATCCGACCTGCTTCGCAGGCCCCCTTCTCCCGCAAGGGGAGAAGGGTGCGGATTGGACTCGCTGTGGAGGTTCTCTCGGTGTCGCCCCCACTGAGGTGGGCGTTCTGCTCACACCTACTCGCCGACCGCGTCCAGGCCGATGTCCAGGACCTTGGCCGAATGGGTCAGGGCGCCGACGCTGATGACGTCGACACCGGTCTCGGCGATGGCGCGGACGGTGTCGAGGGTGACGCCGCCCGAGGCCTCCAGGGTGACCCGACCGCCCACGATCTCGACCGCCGCGCGCAGGTCGGCCAGGCTGAAGTTGTCCAGCATGATCACGTCGGGGTCGCCGGCGAGCGCTTCCTGCAGCTGAACCAGGGTGTCGACCTCGACCTCGACCTTCACCAGATGGCCGGCGAAGGCCTTGGCCCGGCGAACCGCCTCGCCCACCGAGCCGCAGGCGGCGACGTGGTTGTCCTTGATCAGGATGGCGTCATCCAGGCCGAAGCGGTGGTTCACCCCGCCGCCGCAGCGCACGGCATACTTCTCCAGCGCCCGCAGCCCTGGCGTGGTCTTCCGCGTGTCGGTGATCCGGGCCTTCGTGCCGGCGACGCAGTCGACGTAGTCCTGGGTCAGGGTGGCGATGCCGCACATGCGGCCCAGCAGGTTCAGGGCGGTGCGCTCGGCGGTCAGGATGGCGCGCGCATTGCCGCTGACCCGGGCCAGCGCCGTGCCGGCCGGCACGACGTGGCCGTCGACGGCGAGCGGATGGAACGTCGCGTCCGGATCCAGCTCGGCCAGGGCCAGGCGGATGCAGCTGAGCCCCGAGACCACCCCGCCCCGCCGCACGGCGAAGTCGGCGGTCAGCCGGGCGTCGGCGGGCACGCAGGCCTGGGCGGTGATGTCGCCGGCGCGGCCCATGTCCTCGGCCAACGCGGCGCGGACGACGGGCGCCACGATCAGATCGGGCAGGGGGGCGATGGTCGGGAACGGGGTCATGACAGGGCCGTAGGCTTGGACAGGGCGATACCCGCGAGGAAGCCGCGGATCAGGGTGAGGGTGGCGGCTCGGACTTCCAGACTGGCGGCGGCCGGATCGGCGGCGACCGCGATCCTGAGCGCGCCCTGCACGAAGGCGCCGAACACCAGGTGCGAGAGGGTGGGGACCACCTCCTCGTCCAGAAGTCCGGCCTCGGCCAGGTGGCCCATGGCGTGGGCGATGAGGCCGATGCAGACCGGCTCCTGCAAGGTGATCCACTGCTGGAAGCCCAGCACCGAGGGGCCGTCGATCAGCAGCAGCCGGCGGGCGTCGGCCGCCTCGTAGGCGTCGAACATCTTCGAGCCGCCGACGATGATCTCCTCCAGGGGATGAGGGCTCTCGGCCATGGTGGAGAGATCGACGTACTTCGCCACGTCGGCCATCACCGCCTCGCAGGCGGCGCGGAACAGGTCGGTCTTGTCCTTGAACTGGTAGTAGACGGCGCCCTTGGTCAGCCCGGCCGCCGCCGCGACCTCGTCCACCGACACCGCCGCATAGCCGTTCTCGGCGAACAGACGACGCGCCTGGGCGACCAGCCGGTCGCGATTTGTGAGCGGGGCCGTTGACATCATACTCTCGGTATGGCGATCATACTGAGAGTATGACAAGGGATTTGGACATGCGGCTTCCCACGTGGGCGATGGTTTCCGGCGCGGCTCTGATCGCGCTGGCCTTGGGTCTGGCCTTCACGCAGGCATACGGCGGCTACACCGAGAAGGGCGTGCTGGCGGGGACGGCCGTCACGGCGCGCTGGGCGTTCCCGTTCTTCATCGCCGCCTGGAGCGCCTCGTCGCTGGCCAAGGTCTGGCCTGGGGGCTGGCGCACGGCGCTGCTGCGCCGCCGGCGCGCGATCGGCCTGGCGTTCGCCGCCAACCACTTCGTGCACCTGGGCTTCGTGGTCGTGGCCGTGTCGCAGTTCGGCCAGGCCCGGCCGCTGTTCGTCTGGCTGCTGGGCGGCGGGGCCTATGTAATGATCGCGCTGATGGCGCTGACGTCGAACAACGCCGCGCAGCGCTGGCTGGGGCTGGCGCGATGGAAGCTGTTGCACGCCACCGGCGGCTGGTGGGTGCTGGTGATCTTCGCGAACAGCTATGTCAGCCGCATCCCGATCAAGCCCGCGCTGGCGATCCCGGCGGTGGCCCTGATCGCGGTGGCGCTGGGCCTGCGGATCGCCGCGGCGCTGAAGGAGCGGGTGCGGGCTCAGGCGGCCTGACACGCGCGTTCCGCGGCGGTGACGAAGGTGCGTTCGGGTTTCGCCGCTTGGGGGTAGTCGGCGCGGAAGTGACCGCCCCGGCTTTCCCGGCGGGCCAGCGCCGCCTCGGCGACCAGGCGGGCGGCCACCAGGGGCGCGGCGCGGCCATGCTGGCCCTCCAGCGCGCCGATCTGGTCAGCCAGCCGTGTCAGACCCGCGGCGTCGCGCACCACGCCGGCGTCCCGGCTCATCGCCTGGCGCAGGACCGCCAGGGCCGGAGCCGGGAGTTCGGGCGCGATGGCGGCGCGGACCAGCGGACCGGTCGCGGCGGTCGTCTCGCGGGCGGTGTGACCGGCGCGGCGGCCGAAGACGGCCGTCTCCAGCAGCGAGTTGGACGCCAGGCGGTTGGCGCCGTGAACCCCGGTCGCGGCGCACTCTCCGGCCGCGAGCAGGCCGGGCAGGGTGGTGCGGGCGTGAACGTCGGTGGCGATGCCGCCCATGTGGTAGTGGCAGGCGGGCGCGACCGGGATCGGCTGCACCCGCGGATCGACGCCGCCGCCCATGCAGGCGGCGAAGACGGCGGGAAACTCGTCCGGGAAGTGGGCGCCCACGGCCTGACGGGCGTCCAGGAAGGCGCCGCGGCCGGCCAGACGCTCGGCATGGATGGCGCGGGCCACCACGTCGCGCGGCGCCAATTCAGCGTCCTTGTGATAGCGGGCCATAAACGGCGCGCCGTCGGCGCCGGTCAGCTTCGCCCCTTCCCCGCGCAGGGCCTCGGTGGCCAGCGGGGCGGGGTCGCGGCCGATGTCGATCGCCGTGGGGTGGAACTGGACGAACTCGGGGTCGGCGATCGTGGCGCCGGCGAGAGCGGCGAAGGCCAGGCCCTCGCCCTTCAGCTCGGCCGGGGTGGTGGTGATCGCATAGAGTCCGCCGATGCCGCCGGTCGCCAGGATCACGGCGCGGGCGGTGATCTCGATCAGCTCGGCGCCTTGCCGCACCACGACGCCGCGCACGCGGCCGCTTGCATCCTGCAGCAGGCCCGCCAGCTTCCAGCCGGTGCGCACCTCGATATGCGGGGAGGCGAGGGCGGCCACAGTGACGGCCTGCATGATCGCCTTGCCGGCCTGGTCGCCCTTCACCCGGGCCACGCGGGCGCGGGAGTGGGCGGCTTCCAGGCTCTGGGCGAAGGCGCCGTCGGGCGTGCGGTCGAAGGGCGCGCCCAGGCCGGCCAGCCAGCGCACCGCCTCGGGGCCTTCCTCGGCGAGCAGGTGGGCGACCTCGGGCACGACGAGACCCGCGCCAGCGGCGATGGTGT
This sequence comes from Phenylobacterium sp., assembly GCF_965284355.1. Lineage (NCBI taxonomy): Bacteria > Pseudomonadati > Pseudomonadota > Alphaproteobacteria > Caulobacterales > Caulobacteraceae > Phenylobacterium > Phenylobacterium sp. The sequence goes on from NZ_OZ260078.1 coordinate 3,887,153, forward strand.
CGGCGGCGTGCAGTTCGGGCGTATCGTCGGCGCTGAGCGCGGCGGCGACCCCGCCTTGAGCCCAGGCCGACGAACAGCCGCTGTTCAGCGGCGCGTCGGTGATCAGCAGCACGCGGGCGGGCGCAGCCGACATGGCGGCGGCGAGCCCGGCGAGGCCGGCGCCGACGACAATCACGCCGTCATGGTTCAGGCGCTCAGCCATGGGTCGCCTCGTAGAACACGTCGGTGGGGCGGGTGCGGGCCGCGATGTCGAAGGCGCCGTAGACTTCCCAGTGCACGCCGGTCAGGTCGCGGCCCAGTTGGGCGGCGGCGTCCCGGGCGGCCGCATGGGCTGCGCCGCGCTGTGACCACGCGCCCAGGTGGGTGACCTGCACGGCCTCGCCGGCCGGCGTGCTCCAGGGCGCGACGGCGCCCATGCCCGGGAACGGCCGGGCCAGGCCCACGCCGATGCGCAGGTCCAGCACGCCGTCGTCGTCCTCGCCCTCGCACAGCACGACGTCGCCCCAGTAGGGGCCGTAGTCGCCGGTGCGCAGCGCCGCGTGGACAGAGTCCAGCGCCTTGAACACGACCGCCCCCATGTGTTCGGGGCGGACGCGGGCCGTGACGGCCGCGAGAGGTTGGGCCGCCACGGTCGTGATGACCGGGTCGTAGCTCACGTCAGATCAGCTCCACATCCACATGGTGGCGGGCCTTCACGAGGTCGTAGCGGGCGGGTCGGACCGGCGGCGGCAGGTCGACCATCCGCTGGACGGCCAGTCGCGCACGTTCGGCGATCGCCGGATCGACGGTCACTTCGTAGCGGTCGTGCAGCAGGGCCTCGTAGATGTTCTCCAGCGTGATCATCTTCATGTGCGGGCACAGGTTGCACGGGCGCACGAACTCGGTGAACGGCGCGTCGGCGGCGACGTTGTCGGCCATCGAGCACTCGGTGATCAGCACCACGCGCTTGGGTTTGCGCTGGATAACGTAGTCGTTCATCGCCGCGGTCGAGCCGGCGAAATCCGAGACCTCCAGCACTTCGGCCGGGCACTCGGGGTGCGCCAGGACCTCGGCGTCCGGATAGGCGGCCTTGAGCTCCAGGATATCGGCGGCCGTGAAGCGCTCGTGCACTTCGCAGCGGCCCTGCCAGGCGATAATCTTGATGTCGGTCTGGCGCGCCACGTTGCGGGCCAGGAACTCGTCGGGGATCAGGATCACCCGGTCGACGCCCCACAGGCGCGCCGCTTCTTCCACCACCTGCACGGCGTTGGCGCTGGTGCAGCAGATGTCGGTCTCGGCCTTCACGTCGGCGGTGGTGTTCACGTAGGTTACCACCGGCAGGCCGGGGTAGCGCTGCTTGATCAGGCGTACGTCGGCGCCCGTGATCGAGCTGGCCAGCGAGCAGCCGGCGCGCAGGTCGGGGATCAGGATGCGCTTTTCCGGCGACAGGATCTTCGAGGTCTCGGCCATGAAGTGCACGCCGGCCTGGACGATGATCTTGGCGTCCGAACGGGCGGCCTCCTTGGCCAGGCCCAGGCTGTCGCCCACGTAGTCGCCCACGCCGTGGAAGATCTCGGGCGTCATGTAATTGTGGGCGAGGATGACCGCGTCCTTCTCGCGCTTCAGCCGGTTGATCTCGGCGATGAGCGGAGCCTGGAGGCGCCACTCCATAGGCGTGACGTGGTGCTTGACCTTCTCCCATGCGGGAGCGGTCTCAGCCTGGACATCAGGTGTAAACGCGAACTGGAACCCGTCGGCGGCCATGGAACCCTCCTTATGCTCAAAGTGAGCATTTCTCAGGCCTAAAAGAGAGCGCCTGGGGCTTAACGGGCTCCGGCGCTTTTGCTCACTTGGAGCATAACCACTATATGGGGCTGACGTAGCGACGTGCAAGGGGCTTTTCGCGGGAGAGTTGAACTGTCTATCGGCGGCTTCGTCGGGGTTACGCGCTCGGCGCGGTGACCTCGGCGATGGCGGCGGCCAGCTGGTCGGGGCCGTAGGGCTTGCGGAGCAGGGGCCATGGGGCGTCTTCGGCGGCGACCAGGACTTCGCCCGTGTAGCCGGAGGACAGGATCACCGGCAGGCCGGGACGCTGGCGCACCGCCACCCGCGCCAGATCCACGCCCGACTTGTCCCCCGGCATGATCAGGTCGGTGAGCATCAGGTCGAAGGTGTCGCCCGTCTCCAGGATCGAGAGCGCTGCGTCGGCATGCTCGGCGCGGCGCACGTGGTGGCCCAGGTCGCTCAGCATGGCGTCGACCATCTCGGCCACCTGCAGGTCGTCCTCGACGAGGAGGATGCGAAGGGATGGACCCAAACGGGCCGCCGCCGCCGCCCCGGTGACATGCGCGGCGATCGCGCCGGCGGCGATGCGCGGCAGGTACAGGCAGACGCTGGAGCCCTTGCCCGGCGCGCTGTCGACCGTCGCGACGCCGCCGCTCTGTCGGGCGAAGCCGTAGACCTGGCTGAGGCCCAGGCCTGTGCCCCGGCCGGGCGCCTTGGTAGTGAAGAAGGGCTCGAAGACGCGCGCCTGGGTCTCAGCGTCCATCCCGACGCCGGTGTCGTGGACGGCCACACAGAGATAGTCGCCGGCCTCCAGGGTCTCGACCTGGCGGGCGTCCAGGCGGACGGGCAGGGTCTCGATCCGGATCATCCCGCCGCTGGGCGTGGCGTCGCGGGCGTTGACCACCAGGTTCATGATCGCCGCTTCGAACTGGCTGGGGTCGAGGTTGACCACGCATTCGGGCGCGGCGGGGGCCACGATCAGGTTCACGGATTCGCCGACCGCGCGGCGCAGCAGGGGCTCGGTGTCCTTGAGCAGAGCGTCCACCTGCACCGGCTCGGGCTTCAGCGCCTGGCGACGGGAGAAGGCCAGCAACTGCTGGGTCAGGCGCTCACCGCGCCGCGCCGCGCCCTGGGCCGCCCCGATCATCCGCTCGCGGCGCGCCTCGTCCTTGGGATGGCGCTGCATCAGGTCGAGCGCGCCGATGATCACGGTCAGGAGGTTGTTGAAGTCGTGGGCGACCCCGCCGGTGAGCTGGCCCACGGCGTCCAGCTTCTGGGCGCGCTGCAGTTGCGCTTCAGCCTCGTCGCGCTCGCTGAGGGCAGCCTGCACCCGCTCGGCGAGGAGATCGTTGATCCGCTGCAGATCCTCTTCGGCGCGCTTGCCGTCACTGACGTCGAACCCCACGCCGATAAAGCCCTGGAATGCGCCGTCCGGTCCCCAGCGAGGCTGCGACACCGAGCGGACCCAGCGGAACTCGCCGTCGGCGCGGCGGTACCGCGCCTCGAGGGTGAACAGCCGGCGCGAGGCTTCGCCGGCGACCTGCTCCTCGAGGATGCGCGCCATGTCGTCAGGATGCAGGACGCGGCGCCAGTCGAAGTCGATGGCCTCCTCATAGGGTACGGCGAGAAAGTCGACGTAGGCTTTGTTGGCGAACTCGCGCCGGCCGTCCGTGCGCGTGACCCACATCAGGATGGGTGCGCTGTCGGCCAGGGTGCGGAACCGGGACTCGGTGACCTCCAGCGTCTGCTGGGCCGCCGCCTGGCTCGCCGCCGCCTCGTCCAGGCGCAAGAGGCCGGTCCGAAAGTTCTCGCAAAGCACCACGGTCAGCGCCCCGGAGACGCCAAACAGGGCCTGCAGCCGCATCAGGTCCACCGTGAGGAAGGGGCTGGGGGACAGCAGGTTGAGCGTCAACGCCGTCGCCAGCAGTAGCCATCCCCAGCGGGCGCCGACCAGGATCGTCGCGGCGATCAGGGCCGGGAAGTAGGTGATCGACAGTCCCAGGCCCCGTTCCGGACCGAGCAGCAACAGCCGCAGACCGACCGCGGCCACGAGGGCCACGACGGTGACCGCCAGGCCTTCGAAGAAGGTCGGCGAGCGTCGCGGTACAAGCCGAAGCGGCCACAGCGCCGGCGTCATGGAACTGGCATCAAACCCCCCGGCCCGAACAGGGCCGAGCACAGCATGGGATGCGCCGGAGGCCCGCGCAACCTTCGTCGAACAAGGTATGCCGAGCTGACGCCGGCGGGCCGGCTTGCATGAATTTTGCCCGGCGCGGGTCCTATTGGAGCCCATTTGCTCCTATATGCGACAGCCTTGAATTGAGGAGGGGTAGGTCCCTGACGTCGAGTTGGAGACATGGGCTTCGTCCCGCGTGGACGAAGATCGGGGCCGTTTCGGTCCTGGCGGCCGCCATGGCCGGACCGGCCTGCGCGCCCCAGGGCGCCGGCGCGGACAGCCGCAACGTGGCCAAGTTCGTCTCGACCGACATGTCCAACCGCGGCCTGACCCGGCTGGCCTACAGCATGGATCCGTCCATGCGCGCGCTGGCGATCCGGCATGACCCGGGCGTGCGTCGCGCCGACCTCTGGTCGCGGCCGGAGGGCTGGGAGCGGCTGGACCTCAACACTGTCCCGAACCTGGGCTTCACCGGCGACGCCGCGGGCGAGACCGCGGAAGAGCTGAACGCGCTGCGCTCGTTCTCCAATCTGCCCATCCGGCCAATGAAGCCGTTCTACCTCGCGCCCAGCAGCCCCGAATACGGCCGCGCGCTCGAGTGCCTGAGCCAGGCCGTCTACTACGAAGCCGCCCGCGAGCCGCAGCTGGGTCAGGAGGGCGTGGCCCAGGTGGTGCTGAACCGCATGCGCCATCCCGCCTATCCGAAGTCGGTGTGCGGCGTGGTCTACCAGGGCGCGGCGCGGACCACGGGCTGCCAGTTCACCTTCACCTGCGACGGCTCGCTGCGCTGGGCGCCGCAGCCGGCGCTCTGGAGCCGGGCCAGGGCTGTCGCCGCCCGCGCGCTGGCGGGCCACGTCGACAAGACCGTGGGCTCGGCCACGCACTATCACGCCCAGTACGTGGCCCCCTACTGGGCGCCGACGCTGGTCAAGATGACCCAGGTGGGCCAGCACATCTTCTATCGGTGGACCGGCCCGTGGGGCGAGCCGCCGGCGTTCACCGGCCGCTACGCCGGTGGCGAGGCCTATCTGTCGCCCGCCATTCTGGGCGCGCTGGACCAGCGGACCCAGGGCGGCGTGCTGTCGCCCGAGGCGCAGGGCATCTCGGCCGAGCGCAAGATCACCCTGGCCGTGGCCGGCGAGGTGCGCACCTACAACGTCGTCGACCCCACAGCCCCGGGCGGCGAGAAGACCCGGGTGATGGGCGTTCTCTACTCGTCGCGGCGCCAGCCGACGGCCGACGAGGTCAAGCGCATCAACCAGAGCCTCGAGGCGATCGAGCGCTCGATGGACGCCAAGCCCTCGACGCCGCCGTCCCTGGCGCCGACCACGACCACGGCGAACGGACCCGCCGCCTGAGCTAGGGCGTGAACGCGTCGGGATAGGCGACGCTCAGCGGATGATCGAAGGCGCCGCGCTCCAGGGCCAGCGCCATGAACGATGGGCTTCCGGAGTAGGGCGAGGCCACCCGGGCCGCGGTCTCGGCGAGAAACCCGAAGCGCGGATAGTACTCGCGGTGACCCAGGACCAGCACGCCGTGCGCGCCGAACTCCTTGGCTGCGTCCAGGCCGGCGCGGACCAGCGCCGAGCCCGTGCCCGACCGCTGCAGGCCCGGCCGCACGGCCATGGGCGCCAGGGCGGCGAACATTTCGGCCCGGTCGGCGAACAGGCGGCTGAACAGGATGTGGCCGGTGACCTGGTCGTCCTCCACCGCCACCAGCTCCAACAGCACATCGCCGTCGGCGCGCAGCCGCTCAATCAGCCGCACCTCGTCTGGCCCGCCGAACGCGAGTTCGTTCACCTCGGCGATGGCGGGATGGTCTGCGGTCCGGGCGTAGCGGATCAAGCTCACCAGGCCCCGATCTTCTGGGCCTCTTGGTGGCTGATCGGGTCGTGGGCCTTCTTATGGTCTTCCTCGGCCAGGAAGCGGACGGCCTCCAGCGCGGCCATGCAGCCCATGCCGGCGGCGGTGACGGCCTGGCGGTAGACGTCGTCGGTGACGTCACCGGCGGCGTAGACGCCCTCGATCGCCGTCGAGGCGGTCCCGGCCTTCACCTTCAGATAGCCTGAGGCGTCCATCTCCAGCTGGCCCTGGAAGAGCTGGCTGGCGGGGGCGTGACCAATGGCGATGAAGACACCGTCGGCGGCCAGGGTCTGGGTCGCGCCGGTCTTGACGTTCTTGAGCCGCGCGCCGGTGACGCCCAGCGGGTCGGTTTCGCCCAGCACCTCGTCGATCACGCTGTCCCAGACCACTTCGATCTTCGGGTGATTGAACAGGCGCTCCTGCAGGATCTTCTCGGCCCGGAACTCGTCCTTGCGGTGCACGACGGTGACCTTGGACGCGAAGTTGGTGAGGAACAGGGCCTCTTCCACGGCGGTGTTGCCGCCGCCCACCACGATCACCTGCTTGCCGCGATAGAAGAAGCCGTCGCAGGTGGCGCAGGCGGAAACGCCGAAGCCCTGAAACTTCTGCTCGGTCTCGAGGCCCAGCCACTTGGCCTGGGCGCCCGTGGCGATGATGAGGGTCTCGGCCAGCCAGACCTGGCCGCTGTCGGTCTCCAGCCGGAAGGGACGCTGCGACAGGTCGGCCTTCAGGACGATGTCGCTGATGATTTCCGTGCCCACATGCTCGGCCTGGGCCTGCATCTGCTCCATCAGCCAGGGGCCCTGGATCACGTCGGCGAAGCCTGGGTAGTTCTCCACGTCGGTGGTGATGGTGAGCTGGCCGCCGGGCTGGATGCCCTGGATCAGCACGGGCTTCAGCAGCGCGCGGGCGGCGTAGACGGCGGCGGTGTAGCCGGCGGGGCCGGAGCCCACGATCAGGCAGCGGACGGAGCGAGGTTCGGACATGGCGCTAATGTAGTGTCGATTCCGGGCGCGCGCGACGCCTCAGCGTGCTGGGGCGGGGAACGATCTGGCGCGCCGGCCGCTGATGGTGCGATCGAGCGGGAGCGTAACCATGAACAAGCTGAAGACGGCCGGCGTGATCTTCCTCATCGCCCTGGCGCTGGGCGCCGGTTGGGCGCTGTGGATGGGGCTGAAGCTGCTGGCGTGGATCGCGGCCGCGGGCCTGGTGATCGGCATCGTCGCCGGCGCCGCCCTCAAGAGCCGGTCACGGCCGAAGCTCGCCGCGCCGGACGACAACGCCCGACTTGGTTAACGAGGTCTTCAGCGGCGCAGGCGTAGTCTCTGCGCCATGGCCAAGACCCCAGAAATCGAGATCGCCGGCCGGAAGATCGGCGCCGCCCACGAGCCGTATGTGATCTGCGAGCTTTCGGGCAACCACAACGGCAGCCTGGACCGGGCGCTGGTGATGGTGGACGCCGCCGCCGAGACCGGCTGCGACGCCATCAAGATCCAGACCTACACCGCCGACACCATCACCATGGACGTCGACCGGCCCGAGTTCAAAATCCACGGCGGACTCTGGGACGGGCGCAGCCTCTACGAGCTGTACGAAGAGGCCCACACGCCGTTCGAATGGCATGCGGCGATCTTCGAGCGGGCGAAGACGCGGGGCGTGACGATCTTCTCCAGCCCCTTCGACGAGACCGCGGTGGACCTGCTCGCCGACCTGGGCGCGCCGGCCTACAAGATCGCCTCGTTCGAGGCCGTCGATCTGCCGCTGATCCGGTACGCGGCGTCCAAGGGCAAGCCGCTGATCATCTCGACCGGCATGGCCAACCTGGCGGAGATCCAGACCGCCCGCGACACCGCGCTGGCCGCCGGCGCGCCGGGCGTGGTGATGCTGCACTGCGTGTCGAGCTATCCGGCCACCTTCGCGGACGCCAATGTGCGGACCGTCACCGACATGGCGCAGCGTTTCGACTGCCCGATCGGGCTTTCCGACCACACGCCGGGCACGGCGGCGTCAGTCGCCGCGGTGGCGATGGGCGCCAGCGTGATCGAGAAGCACTTCACCCTGGCCCGCGCCGACGGCGGGCCCGATGCCGCGTTCAGCCTGGAGCCCAACGAGTTCAAGGCCCTGTGCGACGACACCAAGGCCGCCTGGGCCGCGCTGGGGCAGGCGCACTACGACGTGCTGGGCTCGGAGCGGGGCAGCCTGCTGTTCCGCCGCTCGCTGTACGTCACCGCCGACGTGAAGGCCGGCCAGCCGCTGACTCGCGCCAACGTCCGCTCGATCCGGCCGGGCAACGGCCTGCCGCCCGCCCACTTCGAAGAGGTGCTGGGCCGCACCGCCAAGCGCGACCTGGCGCGTGGCGAGCCCCTGGCCTGGGACATGTTAGCCTAGGGGTCATGGACCCCGTCGACGACCCGACGATCTTCTCAATCGTTCAGCAGATCGTCGCGCCGCAGCCGGGCGATCCGCAAGCGCGACTCACGACTCCGATCCTGCGGGCGAGACGTCGCGAGATCTCGCGTGCGCTTGGAGACGCGCCGGCCGCGGACGTCCTTCGGCTCGCGCGGCATGTCGAGGGCGCGCTTCCCCAGGAGCAGAAATGGATCGCCTACGAGCTGATCCGCCATCACCCCGGCGCGTTCGCGGCCATCGGCGTGGCCGAGATCGAGGACTTCGCCGGCCGCACCACCTCCTGGTACGCGGTGGACGGGCTAGGGACGATCCTGACCGGCGCGCTCTGGGCCAGGGGGCAGCTGCCGGACGCGCTGTTCGACGCCTGGTCCGGCTCCGAGAACCGCTGGCTACGACGCTCGGCCCTGGTGGCGACGGTGGGCCGCAACGCCGTGCGGCCCGATCCCGAACGCACCTTCGCGCTGTGCCTGCGGCTGGCCGACGACCGCGACGACATGGTGGAGAAGGCGGTGTCCTGGGCGTTGCGCTGGCTCGCGCAGAAGGACCGCGCGGTGGTGGACGCCTTCTGGGACGCGGAGACTGACCGTTTCCGGCCGCGAGTGCGCCGCGAGGTGGCCCATAAGCTCAGCACGGGACGGAAGACTCCCCGTCGGCGCTGAATTGAGTTATCGTTGATAACCTATCTTGATACAGATCAAGGTCGGCGTGGGCGGGTCGTAGAATCTGCCGCGAAACATAGACTGGGAGGGTTGCTGGAATGAGCACGACACAAGGGGCTGCGGCCGAGCACTTCGACGTCCTGATCGTGGGCGCGGGCATCTCGGGCGTCGGCGGCGCCTATCATCTGACCCAGCAATGCCCCGACAAGTCCTTCGTGGTGCTGGAGACGCTGGAGAGCTTCGGCGGCACCTGGCTCACCCACAAGTACCCCGGCATCCGCTCGGACAGCGACCTCTACACCTTCGGCTACCGCTTCAAGCCGTGGGTCGGCCCGCCGATCGCCACCGCCGAAGAGATCCTGAACTACATGGGCGAGGTGATCGAAGAGAACGATCTCGCCCGCCACATCCGCTACCGCCACCGCATCGACCGCGCCGAGTGGTCGTCGGGCGACAACCTGTGGACCATCGAGGCGACGCGCACCGACACCGGCGAACAGCTGCGCTTCACCGCAGGCTTCCTGTGGATGTGCCAGGGTTACTACCGCCAGTCCGAGGGCTACACGCCCGAGTGGGAGGGCATGGCCGACTACAAGGGCCAGATCATCCACCCGCAGACCTGGCCGTCCGACCTTGAACTGAAGAACAAGAAGGTGGTCATCATCGGCTCGGGCGCCACGGCGGCGACGCTGCTGCCCAACATCGCCGACGACTGCGCGCACGTGACCCTGCTGCAGCGCTCGCCCACCTATTTCATCCCCGGCCGCAACGCGATCGACATCGCCGACCAGCTGCGCCTGCTGAAGGTGGACGAGACCTGGATCCACGAGATCGTCCGGCGCCAGCAGCTGTACAACGGCGACCTGTTCACCCGCCGCGCCTTCGAGGAGCCTGAGGCCGTGAAGGCCGAGCTGCTGGCAGGGGTCTCCTCACTGGTCGGCCCCGAGATCACCGCCAAGCACTTCACGCCCAGCTACCGGCCGTGGCGCCAGCGGATCGCGTTCGTGCCGGACGGCGACCTGTTCCGCTCGGTCGCCGAGGGCAAGGCCTCGGTGGTCACCGACGAGATCGAGCGCTTCACCGAAAAGGGCATCCTGCTGAAGTCCGGCGAAACCCTCGAAGCGGACATCATCGTCACGGCCACCGGCTTCAACCTCAACGCCCTGGGCGACATCGACTTCGTGATCGACGGCAAGCCGCTGAACTTCGGCGACACCGTCACCTATCGCGGCATGATGTTCACCGGCGTCCCCAACATGGTCTGGGTGTTCGGCTATTTCCGGGCCAGCTGGACGCTGCGGGCCGACCTGGTGTCCGACTTCGTCTGCCGGCTGCTCCAGCACATGGACGGCAAGCAGGCCCGAAAGGTCGAGGTGGCGCTGCGCCCGCAGGACAAGGACATGCCCCTGCTGTCGTGGATCGACCCCGAGAACTTCAACCCGGGCTACCTGATGCGCGGCATGCATCTGCTGCCCAAGCGCGGCGACAAGCCCGAGTGGCAGCACAGTCAGGACTACTGGCGCGAGAAGGACGAGCTTCCGCTCATCGACCTCGACGATGCGGCGTTCGTCTACAGCGGGACCCAGGCGAACCGATCACGCGCCGCGTGAGGCCTGCATCCGGGCGATCAGCTCGGCTGTGCCGGCCCAGCCCAGGTTCATCACCGCGTCGATGAAGGCCATGTAGGGCGTGAACGGCTCGCGGCCTTGCGGGTAGGCGATCTCGACGAACCCCTGGAAGCGCACAGGGAAGGCGGCGGCGGCGAACACGCCGTCGTCCTCCATGTAGTCGTGGCTGCCCATCGGCGAGAGATAGTCGGTGGCGCCCACAGCCCGGCAGATGGCCAGCAGGTGGTCCGAACGCTGGCCCGGCGCGCCCAGCGTGCTGGCCCGCACGAACTCACGCTCTAGGCCGAGCCGGGCGGCGGCCGTCTGGATGAGGCCGCAGTTGAGGTCGCCCAGGCCGGCCGCCGGCTGCGCGAACTGGTCTTCCAGGAAGGCCATGCCTTCGGCGAAGAACGGGCGCTTCGCATAGGTGTGGCGGATCGAGTTGAGGTGTTTTTCGCGCCACGGCTCGGCGTCGGAGAGCCGGATATCGCTGATGTTCGCGTCGCGGTCGGTCTTCTGGACGGGCACGCTCAGCATCACCTCGCCGGCGGCGCCCCAGATGCGGTTGCGCTGTTGCCACGAGCGGCGGGCGAACTGGACGTCGTCGAGGAAGACGAACACGTCGGAGGCGGCGATCAGGTGGAAGTAGCCGAGGTAGGGCAGGTACGTCGGCTGCATGATGGCCGCGGTTCTGCCTCCGGCGGGCTGGGCCATCAGGCGGCGGCCTTGGCCTTCGACACGCCCAGCGCGGCCGACAGCGCCGCGTCCATCTCGACGAACTTCTCGCCCTTGGCGTAGGGCTCCCAGGCGCCGGGCACGAAGGCCGGGCCCAGGCGATCGCTCAGCGTCGCGCGCAGCTGGGCCAGGCGCTGGATGGCGTCGACCGTGTGGTAGATCCAGCGTGGCTTGATCGAAGCGGCCAGCAGGTCGCCCAGGGTGAGGTCGCCCTCGAAACCCTTCAGCAGGCGATGGATGTCCCAGCTCAGCTCGTCGCCGCCGTCCTCGGCCACGCACTCGGCGGTCAGCAGCGTCTTGCCGCCGCTCTCGTAGATGTAGACCCGGAAGCAGCTGCCTTCGGCCGTGAAGTTCTGGACGTAGAAGGGCAGGGCGCCGGTCCAGCGGGCTTCGAAGGTGTAGGTGGCGAAGCTCTTGGGCAGCAGCCGGGGCACGGGGACGCCGGCGGCCTTGAACAGGGGCGTCGGATTGGCGGCCCAGACCAGGACTTCGCCGGCATGTTCGGCGAGCGCCTGGCGCGGCGAGACCAGGTCGCGCTCGTGGATGGCGACGCCGATCGCCTCCAGCGCCTTGCGACAGCCGCGCAGCAGGGCAGGGAATCCGCCGACGGGCAGGCTGGCCTGCAGGTTGTTGGTGTGTCCCCAGAGATGGCGCGGGATCGCCAGCAGCTCGTTGGCCAGCGGATCGGTCTTCTTCGCTTCGGCCAGGGTCTCCAGGTCGGCGCCGACGGGATAGCTGCGGTTGATCGCCAGCGGGGTCGCGGCGCTTTCGTGCACGGTCGAGAGGTCGCAGCCCAGGTGCCAGTGCGCATAGCGGACCAGCGGGTCTCGCAGGGCAGCCGGATAGCAGTCCAGGCGGTCGGCCAGACTGGGACCGACGGGGGCGGTCAGCGTGATGTCGGCGCAGGCGAAGCCGGGCCCGCCGAAGTCCTCGATGTAAACCTCGCCGGGCGAGAGCGAGCCGAAGCGATTGTCGAAATCCTGGAACTCAAGCCCGTGGGTCTCGAGCAGGGCGCGGATCGGATCCGTGCTGGGGCCGAAGTAGATGCAGCCCTCGCGCATCTCCAGGCCGTTGCGGACGTCGGGCAGGGCCACGCCGCCCAGGTTGTCGAACCGCTCGTGCAGTTCGATGTCAGTGGCGCCCATGGCGTGCGCCTGAAAGGCGGCCAGGATGCCGGTCAGGCCGCCGCCGACGATCTTCACCCGACTCACGGGACCCTCCCCCAGACCACCAGGTCGCTGTTGCCGGGCACACGCCGGCCCGCCTGAAGGTTGTCGAACCGGACCGCCAGTTCATTGCGATCGGTCAATCCCAGGGTCCCGACCAGCAGGTCGACCAGCCCGTGCTGCGTGTAGAAGCGGTTGAAGAGGCCCGCCTCGCCGGTCTCGGGCGTGGCCAGGCGGAAGCCGTCGGGCTCCTCCTCGACGCCGCGGCCATAGCGGTAGTCGTCGATCAGGCGGGTACGGACGAACACCTCGGCGCCCGCCGCCAGCAGCGGTTTCAGCTCGCTCAGCACCGCCGTCGCCTGGCTCAGCGTCAGGTAGCAGAGCAGGTTCGGGATGATCAGGGCGTCGAAGGGGCCGGTCAGCGGCGGCAGTCCCTTGGACAGGTCGGCCTGGATGAACTCGGGCCCGTCGCCCAGGTTATGCCGCGCATCGGCCAGGGCCCCGGCGTCGTAGTCGACGCCGACGCAGGTCCAGTCCCAGGTCTGGTAGAGCGACAGGTTGTTGCCGGTCCCGGAGCCCAGTTCGAGCACCCGGCCGGTCCGTTCGCTCAGGCCACGCTTGAAGAAGTGCCGCACGACGAATTCGTCGGGGTACTTCAGGCCACGAATCTCGCGCAGGGATCGCATGCGGTCATGCTTGGACCGCGGAAGAAAACACTCGGTTAAGGATACGAGAAAGTCGCACCCTCAACGGGTCGGGCGGGTCGTGGCGTTCAGGCGGCGCGCGCCGCGATCAGGGTGAGGAACGTCTCGGCGGTGCGGCCGGCGCCCAGCCCGTCGCAAAGTTCGGAGCTCTTGCGGGCCAGGTCGCGGCGCAAGTTTGCATCGCGCAGCAGGTTCCAGAGCGCGCGGTCGAAGCTCTGGTCGAACTCGGGATCGCCCACGTCGACGACCAGGGCGGCTTCACGGTCGGCCATGGCGCGAGCCGCGGGGCGCTGGTTCTCGGCCAGGACGACCAGCACCGAGGGCAGGCCCAGGATGCAGCGCTCCCAGGTCGTGGAGCCCGGCGCGCCGACGCCGATGTCGGCCTCGGCCGTGAGCCGGGCCATATGCTGGGTGTCGACGTGCAGCATCAGGCGCGGGTCGCGCCGCGCGATCTTGGTCAGGCCGGGCAGGCTGGGGGCGGCCGCGCCCAGCACGATGTCGAGGCCCGCTTCGCCCGAGCGGCGCCGGACGATCTCGACGATACGGCTGGTGATCCCGCCCACGTCGGTCAGGCCCATGCTGATCAGGATCCGTTGCACGGGCTCGCCGCGCCAGGCAAGGGCGGGACCCCGCAGGGCGGCAAACTCGGGGCGCACGGCGGCGAAGCTGGGGCCCAGCAGCAGGCGGCAGGTCTCGGGCACGAGGCCCTGGTAGTCGGCGGCCTTCCGCTCGGGTCCGGCGTCCACGACGACATCGGCGCCCAGCGGGCGGTCGGCCAGATCGTCGATCACCAGGGTCGGGCGGCCCTGGGCCATCGTGCGGTGGTCGGGCTCGGCCAGCCCGTAGTGGTCGAAGGCCACCGCATCGAACGACTCGCGGACCGCCGCGGCCGCCAGGTCCTCGGCGGAGATGCGGGCGGCGTCGGGCGCGTAGGTGTCGAGCAGGTCGCTGACCGCGGGCGGACCGACGAAGGCGTAGGTCGCGCCCTGGGCTTCCAGCGCCTTGGCCAGGGTCAGCGAGCGCATGACGTGGCCGCCGCCCACGGTAGGGCCGGCGTCGACGACGAAGAGGATACGTGGGCCGGTCATAGCCGCCGATGACCTCCGAACTGGGCAAGATCGGGGCGGACGGCCAGGAGCGCGCGGATGTCCGCCGACGTGAAGGCCGGATTGCCGGGGTAGAGCGCCTCGTAGACCGCGACGGCGAAGGCATAGTCGTCGGGCGTATCGACGGTCCAGCGGATGTCGCCGTCGTCGGCGTGCGCGCTCTTCAGCCAGGCGGTCTTGTAGCCGTGGTCGCCGTTGTAGAGGCCCCAGGTGACGTGCTCGCGTTCCTCGGCGGTGGAGGCCTCGGCGGCGGCGCGGCGCAGGGCCGGCGCCGTGACGACTTCGACGTCCAGGCCCTTGGGAAAGGCGAAGGTGTCAGGGGTGTTCGAGGTGTAGTCGGCGCCGCTTTCCAGGTGCAGGGCGATCGTGTCGTCCACGCCGTCGGGATCGGTCAGCGGGCAGTCGGCGGTGAGCCGCACGACGTGGTCGGCGGGATGGGCGTCGAGCGCGCCGACAAAGCGGGCCAGCACATTGTCCAGGGGGCCGCGGTGGACCGCTACGCCCTCTGCGGTCATCGCCTCGGCCAGGGGATCGTCGGAGGTCTCGGTGCTCGTGGCGACGACCAGCCGGTCAAGCCGGCGGCAGCGCGACAGCCGCTCGATCTGGCGCAGCACCATCGGGCGGCCGCACAGCGGCTTCAGCACCTTGCCGGGCAGGCGCGAGGAACTCATGCGGGCCTGGAGGATGGCGAGGATCATCCGCCTCACATGACCCGATGCGGCCCCAAACGCAAAGGGCCGCCCCGAAGGGCGGCCCTCGCTGTACGATTTGTCGGCCGGCCTAGAGGAAGCTGGCCGAGCTGACGTCGGCAAGAGCGCCGCCGACCAGAATAACCACCTGGTCCGCGGTCCCATCGGCGTTGGTGTCGACGAAGACCCCCACGGTCGACGCGCCCGCGTAGCTGATCGCCGCGTAGATCACCGTGCCGTCCAGGGCGGTGTTGGCCGCCGCCAGCGCCGCGGCGAAATCGTCCGCCCCGCCAGCCGCGCCTTCGAAGTAGTTGGCGCCGGTTCCGGGAGCGAGCCCGAACTCGAACTTGTCGTCGGCTGAGAAGTCGTCGATCCGGTCGGCGGTGCCGACGCTGAGACCAGTGTCGCCGTTGGCGAAGAAGAAGATGTCAGCGCCGCCGCCGCCGCCGAGGCTGTCGGCCCCGGTCCCGGCCGTGATCGAGTCGGTCCCCGCGCCGCCGTCGACAGTGTCGTTTCCGCCGCCGGAGCTCACCGAGTTGGCGCCGCCGAGAGCATTGATGACGTCGCCGCTGGCGCCCGACACGATCGTGTCGGCGCCCGTGCCGCCGGTGATCTGGTTACTGCCTTCGCCGGCGTTGATCGAGTTGGCGCCGTTGCCGCCGTCGATCGTGTCGTTGCCGGACCCTGTGGTGATGACGTCGTCGTCGGCGCCGCCGGTGACGTTGTTGGCGCCTTCGCCGGCGCTGATGGTGTTGGCGCCGCCCGTGTCGTTGATGGTGTCGGCGCCGAGGCCGCCGGTGATGTTGTCGGCGTTGGCGCCGCCGATGATCGAGTCGTCGCCGCTGCCCGCATCGATGATGTTGGCGCCGGCTCCGCCGGTGATGGTGTCGTTGCCCGATCCGGAGGACAGGGTATCGGCGCCGCCGCCCGCGGTGATGACGTTGTTGCCTTCACCCGCAGTGATGCTGTTGGAGCCGCCGGCGTCCGTGATCGTATCGTTGCCGGCCGCGCCGGTGATGGTGTCGGCGCCCGTTCCGCTATTGATCGAGTCGTTGCCGTTGTTGCCGTCGATGATGCTGTCGACGGTGCTGGCGCTGCCGTCCACGGTGTCGTCGCCGTCGCTGGCCAGGATCGAGCCGCGGTTGGTGTAGGTGATGCTGTCGTTACCGGCGCCCGAACTGATGATGTCCAGGCCGGCGCCCGTGCTGATCGTATCGTCGCCCGAACCCGAGTTGACGGTGTCGTTGCCGGCGGTGGCGCTGATGTTGTCGTTGCCCGAGCCGCTGGTGATGCTGTTGTTGCCGCCGGCCGCGACGATCGTGTTGACGCCTTCGCCACCGTCGATGACGTCGGAGCCCGCGCCAGTCGTGATGCTGTCGTCGCCCGCGCCACCGAAGACTGTGTTCGCGCCGCCGGTGTCGGTGAGGGAGTCCGCCCCGTCGCCCAGGGTGACGTTGTCGGCCCCGGCGCCCGAGGACACGCTGTCGGCGCCGCCACCCGAGCTGATGGTCGAGGCCGTCGAGGTCGAGATCGTGTCGGTCCCGGTGGAGGTGCTGACCGTGCCCCCGCCGGCCAGGGTGATGACGTTGTTGCCTGTGCCGCCGTCGACGGTGTCTTCACCCGCGCCGCTGGTCAGCGTGTCGTCGCCGTCGCTGAGCGTGATGTTGTCGTTGCCTGAACCCGAGCTGACGAGGTCGTTGCCGATGCCCGCGCTGATCACGTTGTCGCCGTCGCTGGCGGCGATGGTGTCGGCGCCGTCGCTGGACGTAATGTTGTCGGCGTCGATGCCCGAGGTGATGCTGTCGTCGCCCACGCCCGACGTGATGGTGTTGGCGCCGTCGCCGGCCCCGATGCTGTCATTGCCCGCGCCGCCGTCGACGTAGTCGGCGCCCGAGCCCGCCGTGACGAGGTCGTTGCCGCCCGCGGTCACGATGATGTTGGCGCCCGTGCTGGCCGTCACGACGTCGTCGCCCTCACCGGAGTCGATGGTGTCGCTGGCCGTGCCGCCGGTGATGATGTCGTTACCGTCGCCGCCGGCGAGGGAGTCGGCGCCGCCGCCGCCCGTGATGGTGTCGTTGCCGCCTTCGCCGCCCACGGTGTCGGCCGATGAGCCGGCCGTCAGGCTGTCGTCGCCCAGGTTGCCGAGCAGGAAGTCGCCGCCGCCGGCCGTGCCGTCGATGGTGTCGTTGCCCTGGCCGCCGAGAAGCAGTTCGCGGCCCGTGCCGCCGATGATGACGTCGTCGCCGAGGTTGCCCTGGGCGAACTGGAACACGGTGGCCGTGCCGCCCGTACCCGTCGAGATGGTGTCGTTGTCGCGGCCGCCGTAGATCACGTCGTCGCCGGCGCCGCCGACCAGACTGTCATCGCCCTGGTTGCCTTGCAGCAGATCGCTGCCGCCCGCGCCGTCGATGGTGTCCGAACCCGTGCCGCCATAGAGGCCGTCACGCAGGCCGGCTCCAGCAAGGGAATCGTTGCCCGTCGTGCCGATGCGAAGCAGCGAACCGTCGGGGAGCAGGAAGTCGTTGTCGTTCCGGGGGCCCGGGTCGGCGAACGTCACCGACCGCGTAGGCGTGGAAATGATGATGTAGTCCGGCGTGTTGATCGTGAACGGCACGAAGCTGACCGAGACCTGGGAGGCCGAGAGATCGCCCTGGAAGATCAGTTGGTCGGTGCCGGCGTTGTAAGCCAGCGCCTGTTCCGCCGTGATGTCGTTGAAAAAGTAAGTCGCCACTGTGCGGCCCCCAAAAGCGATTCGGTTGCGTCCCTTGCCGGGAGGCTACTCATAATTCCTTAGCTAAAGTTACCGCGACAGGCGAACCGGGCAAGAAACCATTGCTCGCGGTTGTCTTTCTTGCCCCGATCAGGACGATCCGTCGTATCGGCGCAACAGTTCGCGGGCGGCGCGGTCGGTTTCCGCAAGCGGTTCATAGGCTTCGCCCGTCAGGTCGCCGACATAGGGCCGGGCGATTCCGCGGGCGCGCAGGGCGTCGTGGAAGCGGCCCAGCTTGGCGCTGTGGCCGGGGATCGGAATGGTAAACAACGGGACGCCTGTCGCGGCTGCGTCGGTGGCCAGATTGGTCGAATCCTCGGTGACCAGGATGGCGTCGGCGGCGGCCAGGAAGGCGAAATAGGGGTTCTCCCCTGTCTCGTCCCAGATGATGCCCGGTAGGTGGGCGAGTGCGGCGGTCATCGCCTCGCGCGCGACGCGTGGCGTGCGACGTGTGAAACTCAGCAGGATCGAGCCGCCGGCGGCCTCGACGCCGGCCGCGATCCGGCGCGCGATCGCAAGGGCGGCCTGACGCGGCAGGTCGTGCGCCTTCGATTTGCCGCCGATGATCACGGCCACGCGTGGATGGGGGAGGGGATCGATCCGCTCTGCGAAGCGCGCGCGCTCGATCAGCAGCTTCTCGGGGCTGATGCGATTCGGCGCGCCCAGGATGGGGAAGACGTTGGGGCCGGTCAGGCCGTCATGTTCGGGCGGGATGACGAGGTCGAAGCGCTTGAGCGGCGCCTTGGGGTCCTGGGTCTGAACCACGAAGGTCCTGCCCTCGGCCCAGGTGAGCATCCGCGTGGACAGCGGCAGGGTGGCCCGGCCGGCGCCGATCCAGATGTCCGGCCACGGCGCCTCGATCGGATCGCCGGTGCGCGCCGCCGGCGGGATCAGCCTCCACGGCAGTCGGCCCAGCCCGGCGCGCCAGCCGATCCGGCGCGTGGCGATGTGGGCCGGGCGCAGGCGAGCCACCGCTTCCGCGAGACCCAGGGCCTGGGCCTCGATGCCGGCGCGGCCGTCGGAAACGGCCCAGATCCGTAAGGGACGCCCGCCGGTGGCCATCAGGCGTGGATCAGACCCACTCCACCTTGGTGATCTCGTAGGACTTGCCGCCGCTGGGGGTGATCACCTCCACGACGTCGCCCTTTTCCTTGCCGATGATCGCACGTGCGATCGGCGAGGTGATGGAGACCCGGCCGCGCTTCACGTCGGCCTCGTGCTCGCCCACGATCTGGTAGCGAGCCTCTTCCTCGGTGTCTTCGTCCACGACCGAGACGGTCGCGCCGAACTTGATCTGACTTCCCGAAAGCTTCGAGACGTCGATCACCTGGGCGCGCGCCATGCGGTCCTCGATGTCGGCGATCTGGCCCTCGATCCAGCCCTGCCGCTCCTTCGCGGCATGGTACTCAGCGTTCTCGGACAGGTCGCCGTGAGCTCGCGCCTCGGCGATCGCGGCGATCACGGCGGGCCGCTCGATCGTCTTCAAACGCTTCAGTTCTTCGTCGAGGGCCTTGTAGCCCTCGGCGGTCATCGGAACTTTTTCCATCGTGACTCGAAGTTCGCCTTGGTGGATCCCCAACCCGGCCGCGGGCGCACGCGTCCCGGGGGCAGAGATGCTAGGATTGTGCGCCGCAAAAAGCAAGACCGCAGGTGAGTGAGGTCATCGGCCCGACGGACCGAGGCGGCGCCTGGCCGCGCGACCTGCGCGCCTTAGCTAAGCACGCCGCGTGGAGAATGCCATGGCCGCCGGGCAAGATCGCGCCATTGAGGCCGTGCGGCCCCCGCATCCTGGGCCCGCCGATCCGTTAGTCCAGGTCAGGGAGGGGCAACGCGCCGTCGGGCGGCGTGGCCACTTCGGCGACGTTCAGGGTCATCGAGACCAGGTCGTAGTAGCCGTTGACCCCGATGAGGTCGATGACGCCCTGGTCGCCGAACAGCTTGTGGACGCGGGCGTAGGTGGCGTCACTGACCTTCCGGTCGCGGCGCAGCTCGGTGCAGAAGTCGTAGATCGCGGCCTCGTCGTCAGCCATGCCGCGGGGCTTCAGCCCCTTGGCCAGGTCAGCGGCGACCTCGGGCCTGAGGCCGCCCTGCAGCGCCAGCGGGTAGTGGGCGTACCACTCGAACTTGGCGTTCCAGTGCCGCGCGGTGATCAGGATCGCGAACTCGTTCAGCCGTGGCGGCAGGCTGGACCTGTAGCGAATGTGCTCGCCCACCTTTTGCAGCCGGTCGGCCAGCTCGGGGCTGCGAAGCCAGGCGTTGAAGGGGCCGCGGATCGAGCCTCGAGGGCCTGAGGCGATCGCCTCGGCCACCTGCTTCTGCGCCGGCGTCATCTGCTCGGGCCTGAGCTCGGGAAACCGCTCCGCCGCATTCGCCGTCGTCGCCATCAGAAGCCCCGCAAGAATGGTCGCTGTCCGCATCATGCCCTGGCGCCTCCCTAGAACGCCGATCGCCAATCCTCGCCGGCCCGAAAGACGCGGAGAATGGTGACCCCCAGCTCGGAAACCGAGAATGCGATGGTCAGGCGCCGCTCGAACCCAATTGTCCGCAGACCCGGGATGAGGTCGTCATGCTTGGCGCCCCTTTCCGACGCGAAATCGAACCCCGCGAGATAGTCCCTGACCCGCCCAAGGTACCTTGTTGCGGTCGTGAGCGAAGCCGCGTTCGTTATCCACTGGTCGATGGCGTCTAGATCGTCGAGCGCCTCAGGTGACAAGATGACGTGACGACGGATCAAGGACGATCTTTGTTTCGCGCCTCTCGCCGCCGGGTGATTTCCTCGAATGCGTCTGCCAAGGGGATGCCGCGGGACGGATCAGCCTTCATCGCGTCGTAGGTCGGCACGACCTCTTCCCGCAGCCAGCGCTCGATCGCTTCATCACGTTCCTTCAGCGCGCGTATGCCGGCTCGGACCACCTCGCTGGCCGAAGCGAACTCGCCGGCCTCGACCTTGGCGTCGATATACTCAGCCTGTTCTTCGGCGAGGCTGAACGTGCGCTTCTGGATCGGCATCGGGCGGCTCCTGTCGACCACCATGGTATGACTTGTTCATACCGTCAGCTAGCGTCAGTTGCTCTCGCTGATGATCGCGCCTTCCAGTTCAGACGGATCGGGGGTCTCGAAGACGCCCTCGATGAAGTCGAAGTGCTCGGGGGGGACTTCGATGGCGAAGTTCTCGCCGCGCACCACGTTGCGCTCGGCCACGCGGGCGCGGCGGACCTCGGTGGTCGCCGTCACATAGTGGAACGTCAGCGGCAGCCCGGCGCCCTCGGCGATCTCGCGGACCCGCGCCCGGTCTGCCTTCCGCATCAGGCCGATATCGAAGATCACCGGCGTGCCGGTCGCCAGCACGCCCGCGGCGACGGACCAGATCTGAGCCTCGCAACGCTGAACCCGCTCGATCATCCACTCGTACTCGATGGGCTGGGGCATGTCGGGCGCGAAGAGCTGGGCCATCCACTCGTCGAGCACGAAGGCCACCGCCTTTTCCCGGCGCGCGAAGCTGTGGGCGTAGACGGTCTTGCCGGCGCCGGACGGGCCGAAAATCACATGCAGGGTCGGGAGGGTCGTCATGCTCCGGCTGTAGACGACAGACGGACACCCGTCGACTTGACGGCATGTATATAACCAACTAGTTCCATAACTGATGAGTTACGAACAACAGCTCGACGCCACGTTCGCCGCCCTGGCGGACCCTACCCGGAGGGCGATCCTCGCCAGGTTGGCGCTGGGGGACGCCTCGGTGGCGGAACTGGCCGAGCCTTTTTCGATGAGCCAGCCGGCGGTCTCCAAGCACCTGAAAGTGCTGGAGCGGGCGGGCCTGATCCGCCGCGGCCGCGACGCCCAGCGCCGCCCCGCCCGGATCGAGGCCAAGCCGCTGCAGGCGGCGAACCTGTGGATCGAACGCTATCGCGCGCTCTGGGAGGCGAACTACGCCCGCCTCGACAATCTCCTGGAAGAGCTCAAGGCCAAGAAGGACTGATCCGATGCCGAAGCCCGTCGACGTCACCACCCCGTCCGATCGCGAAATCCGTGTGGTGCGGGTGTTCGACGCCCCCGCCAGACTGGCCTGGGACTGTCACACCCAGCCCGACCTGCTCCGCCGCTGGATGCTGGGCCCGCCGGGCTGGAGCATGCCGGTGTGCGAGGTGGACCTGACCGTGGGCGGCGCCTATCGCCACCGCTGGCGCAGCGACGCGGACGGGACCGAGTTCGGCTCGGGCGGGACCTATCTCGAGATCGTGCCGTTCGAGAAGATCGTGACCACCGAGAGCATGGAGGGCTTCAGCGGCGAGGCGGTGAATACGCTGCTGTTCGAGGAGGCAGGCGGCCAGACGACGGTGACCCTCACGATGCGGTTCGTCTCGAAGGAGGCCCGTGACGGCGCCCTGCAGAGCGGCATGAGCGACGGCATGGCCATGGGCTACGACCGGATGGACGAGCTGCTGGCCGAACTGGCGGCGGCATGATCCGCGTCTACAACTTCATCGGCGGCGTGCGCGGCCTGCGGGTGGTCTGGCAGTGCGAGGAGATGGGGCTGGCCTACGAGGCGAAGGCCTTCGCCTATCCGCCGCCGGCCGACTACCAGGCCAAGTACCCGCCGGGCTCCGTCCCCTTTCTCGAGGACGAGGGCGGCGTGGCTATGGGCGAGTCCGTGGCGATGATGCTCTACCTGGCCCAGCGATATGGTCCGACGCCGCTGTTGCCCGCCGACCCTGCGCAGATGGCGCGCGTGCTGCAGTTGGTCGTGGCCGGCGAGGCGTCCATGGGCGGGCTGATGAACCCGATGATGGGGACCAGATTCATGGCCCCCGCCGACCAAAAGTCGGGCTGGACGCTGAACTTCTGCGAGGCCCAGGTGAAGCGCGCGCTGGACTATGCCGAGGACCTGTTGGGCGAGCGCGCGTTCTTCGTGGGCGATGAACTGACCCTGGCCGACATCGCGGTCTCTACCGCGCTGGGCATGTGGACGGGCGCACTGGACCAGAAGATCCCGCCGCGCCTGGCCGCCCATCGCGAACGGATGATGGCCCGGCCAGGCTACCAGCGCGCCAAGGCGGCTTTCGAGATCTGAGCTCCTTTTCCTCTCCGCTTCGCGGCGGGAGCGGAGAAGCTCAGCGAACGGTCAGGCCGCCGTCGATCACCAGCTCCTGGCCGGTCACGTATCGGCTCTCGGAGGAACAGAGCCAAAGGACGCCATTGGCGATGTCCTCGGGCCACCCCTTCACGCCCATGGGCACGGCCATGGCCGACATGGCGTCGAGGTCCGGCGGGGCGTTGGCGAGCGGGTTCACCGCCTGGCCCACTGTCACCCAGATCGGCGTCTCGATGAGGCCGGGGTGCACCGAGTTCACGCGGATGCCGTCCTTGGCGTTGGCGCACTCCATGGCCACCGCCTTGGTGAACAGGCGCACGCCGCCCTTGGTGGCGCAGTAGCCGGCGAGGTTGGCCGAGCCCTTCAGGCCCGCCACCGACGAGATGTTGACGATCGAGCCGCCGTCGCCGCTCTCGCGCATCAGCGGGATCGAGTGCTTGGTGCCCAGGAACACGCCGTCGAGGTTGATGGCGGTCTGGCGGCGCCAGTCCTCGAGCTTCATCTCCAGGATGGA
Source organism: Phenylobacterium sp. (assembly GCF_965284355.1). Classification (NCBI taxonomy): domain Bacteria; kingdom Pseudomonadati; phylum Pseudomonadota; class Alphaproteobacteria; order Caulobacterales; family Caulobacteraceae; genus Phenylobacterium; species Phenylobacterium sp. The sequence continues at coordinate 3,910,407 of NZ_OZ260078.1, forward strand.
GCCGCCGATGCCGATGCCGGCGTTGTTGACCAGGAAGTCTAGGCGGCCGTGGCGTTCCCGGACGCCCGCGACGACGTCGGCCCAGACATCTTCCTGGGTCACGTCGTGGTGGACGTACTCGGCCTTGCCGCCCGCCTTCTGGATGCCGGCGACGACTTCGGCGCCCAGGGCATCCTGGATGTCGGTGACGACGACGAAGGCGCCTTCCGACGCCAGCTTTTCGGCGCAGCCCCGGCCGATGCCGCTGGCCCCGCCCGTGACCAGGGCCACCTTGCCCTTCACGCGATCGCCCATGACGTTCCTCCCCTTATCGTTGGTTAGTTGGAGTGGTAGCCCACGCTCCGGACGGCGAACAGGGCGCCGCGAGGTAAGGGTTACAAATGATCTTGAACATCCGGGGGCTCGGCCCCGACGATGTGGCCGACCTTGCGCTGGTGGGACAGGCGACGTTTCTCGAGACCTACGCCTCGGTGCTGCCCGCGGCCGACATCGTCTATCACTGCCGCCACGAGCACGGTGAGGCGCGCTATGCCGGGTGGCTGGGGAAGTCCGGCTACGATTTCTGGGGGGTCGAGATCGACGGACTGGGCGGCCTTGTGGGGTACGCGATGCTGAGCCCGCCAGACCTGCCGGTGGCGGTCGAGCCTGGCGACCTGGAGCTTAAGCGCATCTACCTGTTGTCGAAGTTCCAGGGCGGCGGCGTGGGCGCGCGCCTGATGGGCGCCGTCTGCGAGGCGGCGCGGGCGCGGGGCGCAAGACGGCTTTGGCTGGGCGTCTATGGCGAGAACGCCAGCGCAATCGGCTTCTACGCCCGCCAGGGGTTCGCACAGGCGGGCGTCCGGAAGTTTCAGGTGGGCGCCAACACCTATGACGACCTGGTGCTGGCGCGCGATCTCTAGAGTTCAGCTCGGGACGCTACTGCATCCACTTGGGGTCGGCGCTGCCGGTGGTGACGATCCCGTAGATGAACCCGACGGCGAGCAGGACAATCGCGGCCACCATGATGACGCCGACCATCCCCTCGAACTTTTCGGCCAGGTGTTTCGGCTTGTGATGTTTCACATCGCCGGTGTGCGGTTCGGTATGCATGACTTCTTCCTCGCAATCCCTTGTGGAGTTTTTGGTCTCCACGCCAGGCTGCGGCAGACGCCAGAGGCGTCCCCCGGAAGTGCGCCCGTCCAGACCGTCCCCATTGCCGATTTGGCCGTGAGGCGGAGAGGGCGTTTGTAGCGGGCCGCCGGGGCGCGCCCTTGCCGCCTGTCTCAGTCAGGCGATGTGCGGAGCCTGCGCTTCCTCTGACGCTGGGTCAACCAGTTGTGACGCTTGCCGGCGGGCCCCCTTGCAGGGGCCCCTTGAAGGCGCAGTCTAAGCCGCGTTCCGAGCTCGCGCGGCGACGTATATGTCGGGCTCAGCCAGCCAGTCGTTCATGGCGCCGACCACCTTGCGGCCCGGCCCGTCGCCCTGCACGAAACTGCCCTGCCATTTGCGGTCGTAGACGGGGATCTCGTAGCGGACGAGGGCCTTCAGGTGGCCGGGGATCGCGCGGCCGTCCTTGAACTTCCACGTCACGCGGCGGTCCGCGCCAGGCGGGTCAAGCACCATGTCGCTGAGCGCGGTCTCGGCCCCGTCGAGCTGCCAGCCGCCGCTCGCGCCCTTCGCGCCCAGCAGCGTGGTGGCGTTGGCGCTGTCGCCGGACAGCCAGGCATAGTTGAACGGCTGGTCGAACCGGGGCGCTTCCTGGCGTTGCTCGTGGAACTTGGACGGACCGTTCAGGCGCAGCTTGCGTCCGCCGATCTCGGCCTCGCCCTCGACGAAACCGTAGATCTCGTCGCGGCCCTCCAGCACCTGCGCCCCCAGGGGGCTGACACCCAGGAACTGGCAGGTGATCCGGCCGGGAATCTTGCCGGGGCCATGGGGCGCCGACCGGCTCTCGTGGAACATCAGCTCGGCCGAAAGCCGCACGGCGGGCATGGCGCCGCCGCCGCGCCGAACGCGGACCAACTCAGCCTTCAGCGGGTTCGCCCGATACTCGGCCACCGGAGAGCCGGCTAGGCGGTCGCTGCTGCACGGCAGGTCGTGGCTGGTGAAAGCGTAGAAGCGACCCTCATGGAAGATATGGCACCATAGCCAGGTCTGTCCCTCGACCGGGAAGCGGCAGAAGCGGAGCGTCATGGCGCTGGCGCCGTCGAGGCCGACGGTCATCACCATCGCGCTCTCGGAATAGGCCTTGGACCCGCGAACGGCGATGTCGGCGGCTTTGGCCGGCAGGGCCAGGGCGGCGGGCGCGGCGGCCAGCAGGGTGCGGCGAAGGATCATCGGGCGGGGCTCGTCGATGGAAAGGGCGGGCGCGGCTCGTCATCGGGCACGCCCATTGAGCGGCGCAGGCGGTCGATCGCGGCCTTTCGGTCGGCGAAGCTGTCGTCAGGCGGACTGGGCCGCAGGACCTCGCGGTCCAGGAACTTCAGGGCGTCGCGCATGCGCGGCTGCATGGTCCGGCCCAGGTGGTCGGCGCCGCGGACCAGCCGGTACTCGTGGGGGACGCCATGGTCCCACATCACGCGGTGCAGGAACTCCACGCCCTCGTCCAGGTGGAACATGTCGAGGTCTCCCACCTCGATGTAGATGGCGAGCTTGCTGGCCAGGATCGCCTGGCGGTTGGCGATGACCATGTTGGCCGGGTTGGAGCGCTTCCAGAGGTCGCGATCCACGGGGTCGCCGAAGATCGTCTTGAAAAAGGCGTCGTTGCGCTGAAAGCGGTTGCGCATCTTCACGTCCTCGAAACTGAGCGCCGGCTCGATCCCGGCCTCCAGCGCCGCCAGGCCGCCGAACACCTGCGGGTGGTCGAAGCCGAGGCGCAAGGACCCCAGGCCGCCCATGGAGATGCCCGTGACCACGGTCTTGCTGCGCTCGGCAGACAGGCCGTAGCGGCGGCGCAGCTCAGGGATCATCTCGGTGACGAGGAAGGTCTCCCATCTCTGCGAGCCGTCCTTGTAGTCCATGTAGAGCGAGCGCTGGACGTTGGGCGTGACCACCACCGCGGGCGCCACTTCATTCGCCGCCCAGGCCGCCTCGACGATGGGCCGCATTTGGGTGAGGAAGCCCTCGTCGCCGCCCCCGCCGTGCAGCATCAGGATCAGCGGCAGTTTCTGGCTCGGCTGGTAGCCGTCGGGCAGCAGCACGGCGACCTTCACCGGAGACGGGACCAGTTTCGAGGCGAGCTCGATGGTCTCAAGCTTCGACGCCGCCTGCGCCGCGCCCGCCAGACCCAGCGCCAACATCAACCCCAGCACGGCCTTCAGCACGCCGATCCTCCCTCACGTTTCCGGTGAGGCTAGCACCATCGCCGCGGACGCGAAGGCGGGCCGGGCATGGCTCCAGGCTATGCGCCATGGACTTACGTCGCATCCGGCGGCACTTAGCCGGCGGAATTCCGGAGACGCGCATGGTCCACCTCGACGACTTCATCGATGACGGCGACGACGGCGAAGAGGGCCCGGACGTCGCGGCCGACTTCGCCGCGTTGAAGGGCTGTCTGAAGGCTCTTGCGGACGCCATCGCCAGCACCAACCTGGCGGTCATCAACGGCGCCCAGGGCGACGTCGCCGCCGCCACCCAGCGGGTGCAGGCCTCGATCGGCGCCCTCAAGCGCTTCCACGAGGCGATGAAGGTGCTGGAGTCCGGAACCGAGGACGAGGCCGCCGAGGACGACGAGGAGTCCTAGGCCGCCACGCCGAACAGGGCGCCCACGCCGGCGGTGGCCGCGAGCGCCAGCGCGCCCCAGAAGGTCACGCGCACGACGGCCTTGCCCATTCCTGCCCCGCCAGCCCGCGCGCCGACCGCGCCCAGGATCGCGAGGAACAGGATCGCCGCAGCCGATACGACCGGCACGATCAGCGGCGGCGGGGCCAGCAGCGCCGCCAGCAGAGGCAGGGCCGCGCCCGCCGCGAAGGTGAGGGCCGACGCGATGGCCGCCTGGATCGGGCGGGCCGTCGTGATCTCGGAGATGCCAAGCTCGTCGCGGGCGTGAGCGCCGATCGCGTCCTTGGCCATAAGCTGGTCGGCCACCTGTCGGGCCAGGCTCAGATCGACGCCGCGGGCCACGTAGATGCTCGCCAGCTCCTCGAGTTCGACGGCCGGCTGGGTGGCGAGCTCGCCGCGCTCCCGCGCCAGGTCGGCGGCCTCGGTGTCGGCCTGGGAGCTGACCGACACGTACTCGCCGGCCGCCATCGAGAACGCCCCGGCGACCAGGCCGGCCACGCCCGCCAGCAGGATCTCGCTGCGCCCCTGCGAGGCGGCGGCGACACCCACCACGAGGCTCGCGGTCGAGACGATGCCGTCGTTCGCGCCCAGCACCGCGGCGCGCAGCCAACCGATGCGCTGGACCATGTGTCGTTCGAGATGGCGGGGCGCCATGGCGGGTCCTTGCGATTGGGAGCGAGAGGCGGTTGCGCCGAGGCTCGTCTCATCTGCCCGATCCGCCAAGCGGGCGCATTGATCGAGGTCATGGGGTCGTGCCGGCGTGAGGCCTATCCGGGGTTTGGGCGGGCTATCAGAGGATTGATGCCATGACCGAAACCTCATTCCCGCGCCCCGCCAGCCTGAAGGTCTGGGACCTTCCGACCCGGCTGTTTCATTGGGCGCTTGTGGCCGCGATTGTGCTGGCCTTCCTGTCGTCCGAGGAGGACAGCGCGCTGGCGCAGTGGCATCAGGCGGCGGGCTGGATCGCTGGGGTGTTGATCGTGTTTCGGCTGGTCTGGGGCTTCCTGGGCGGCGAGCACGCCCGCTTCACCGACTTTCTGCGGCCCGAGCGCCTCGTGAGCCACGTCGGCGACCTGTTACGGCGCAGGCCGGCGGCCGAACTCGGCCACAATCCGCTGGGCGCGTTGGCGGTGGTGGCGATGCTGGCCCTGGTCGCGGGTTCGGTGGTCACCGGGATCACCCTGCTGACCGGCGGCGGGGAAGACCTGCACGAGGCGCTGGCCTACGGCCTCCTGGCCGTGATCGGCGTCCATGTGGTCGGCGTCATCGTCATGTCCTTCGCCACCCGCGAGAACCTGGTGCGGGCGATGGTGACGGGCCGCAAGCCCAGCGACCGCCATCCCGGCGCCGCCGATGCGAAGCCGGCCGCGATCTACGCCTTGCCGCTGGCGGGGCTCGCGGTCGCCGCTGCGGTGGCGGGCGCTATCCGGATCGACCCCCAGGCCTTCCAGCCGCACGCGCACGCCGAGGCGGGCGAGGGCGGCGAACATGCCGCGCTGGACCACGCGAATCACGACGACGACGACTGAACGCCAGCCAGGGGCGCCCGAACGCGCCGTAGCGCCCCTCGCCGCCGTGGCGGCGATTCGTCTAGTGTCGGCGGACATCGCGGGGGCGACGCATGCTGCGGAAGATCGGGCTGGGGCTGCTGGGACTGTTGGCGCTGCTCGTCGTCGTGGGCGCGGGTCTCGCCGGTTACCGCATGCTGCGCCAGTCCCAGGCTGCCGAGCGGCTGGCGTTGAGGGGGTCGGACGCGATCAGCGAGGCGGGCTTCGTCCGCATCGGCGGCATCGACCAGTGGGTCTCGGTCCGCGGCGAGGATCGCGACAACCCGGTGCTGGTCATCCTGCACGGCGGTCCCGGCGCGGCGTTCCAACTGATCGCCTACGACGCGATGCGGCCCTGGGAGCGCGACTTCACCGTCGTGCAATGGGACCAGCGCGGCGCCGGCCGGACGTTCGGGCGCAACGGACCCGAGGGCTCGGGGACGATGTCCATCGACCGGATCTCGGCCGACGCCGTCGAGGTGATCCAGCACGCGCTGGCGCGCACGGGGCAGCCGAAGGCGGTTGTACTGGGCGTCTCGTGGGGCTCGATCGTGGGCGTCCAGGTCGCCCGGCGGCGGCCTGACCTGCTGCACGCCTATGTGGGCGCCGGCCAGGTGGTCGACATGGTCGCCAACGAGTCCGTGGGCTACGAGGGCCTCGTGGCCCGGCTGACGGCGCGCGGCGAGACCAAGGCGCTGGAGACGCTGAAAGCCATCGGCCCGCCGCCCTACGCCGACATGGCCGAACTGCTGGACGAACGGAAGGTGCTGATGGCCCATCCGCCGGCCAGCGAACGCGACCTCTACCGGAACGCCGTCACCGCGGCGCTCTCGGCGCCGAACGTCGGGCTGGGTGACATCGGCGACTGGCTGGAGGCCGGCGAGTTCAGCGTGAGCCGCCTCTACCCGGAGATGATGGCGTACACCGACCGCGCGGCCCCGGCGCCGATCCCCGTCCCGGTGGTGATCATCCAGGGCGACGAGGACATCCAGACGCCCACCGTCCTGGCGCGCGAATACTACGACCGCCTGCAGGCGCCGTCGAAGACCTGGGTGACCCTGCCGGGCGGCGGGCACAGCGCGGTGTTCGCCATGCCCGAGGCCTTCCACCATGCGCTGCTGAAGCATGTGCGGCCGTTGGCGACTGCGGCGCCCCGGTCCGCGGCGCCTGCGCTATAGTGCGCCAGGGGCGTCAGGGTGGACGCATGCGGGCGGGGGGACTTCTGCGATGACCACGGTCGGCCGCTATGGCCATCCCCGCGACGAACGCCAGGGTCTGTTCCAGGACGCCCTGGCCGACTGGACGAACGACGACGTCCTGCAGACCAAGGAGGCGCGGGCGGCGCTGGGGGCGCGGCATCCGGGCGCGCTGCGGGTGCTGGACTGGCCTGAGCTGCGGGCGCTGTTCGCCAAGTACGATCCGCCGGCCACGAAGCACGGCCTGCGCGACCGCAGGTTCGGCCTGCTCTCGGTGGGGCTGGCGGCGCTGGGGCTGGTGCTGGCGCTGGCCTCGCCGCTGGCCATCGGCGCCGAGCGGGCGGTGGAGATGGTGGCGGCCGCGCTGGTGGTCGCGGGTCTGACGACCATGGGCTTCCACAGGTTCGGCGCGAAATCGAAATCCCGCGCGCTGGGGCAGCGGTTCGGAGCCGAACGGGTCCGGGCGCTGTACTTCCAGGCGGTGCTCGCCAACCTCGACCTCGCGTCGCGCGCCATGACCGACGATGCGGCGCTGGGCGAGTGGAAGATGGCGCGGGGGCGTCTGCTGGATCACCTGCCCGATCCGGAAGAGCTTCCGGGCCAGATCCCGAAGCTGGCCGGCCCGGTCGACGACGACGCCGAGGCCTGGGTCGCGCCCGAGTGGTCGACCCCGGCCGCGCCGCCTGAGCCTTCGGCCGAGCTGGAGCTGCTGCTGCGGCTGCTGCGTGGGCAGCGGATGGACGGGCAGATCGACTATGTGGAGCGCAAGCTGGGCGCCTCGCTGGGCGCGCCCGGCCAGCGGGCCGCGGTGGTCCGGATGCTGAGCCGGCTGCTGCTGGGCGCGGCGGTGGTCACCGGCGCGATCGCCGCGGTGCTGGTCGTCGGCATGGGTCGTGGGCCGGGGGACACCGACGTCAAGCTGGCCCTGGAGGTGACGGCCGGCGCGCTCGTGGCCGTGATGGCCCTGGCGATGCTCAACGACGGGCGCCTGCTGGCGGGGGACTCCGAGCGCTATGCGGCCTACCTCGCGGCCGTCTCCACGGCCCGGACCCGGTTCGACCGGGGCGACTTGGCCGAGAAGGTGGTCGCGCTCCGCGAGATGGAGATCATCTGCTACCGCGACCTGCGCGCGTTCATCGGCGCGCACTGGCGGTCGCGGTAGGGGGCTACCTCGGCGTTGGGCCAACTCCCGCCGCACCGCGGCGAGAGCGCCTGATCACGCGTAGCTCTGCAGCGGCCGCACTTCCAACGGGCCCTCGGCCACTGCCGCGATGGCGCGGGCGGCGGCCAGCGCGGCAGGCGTGGTGGTGAAATAGGGGATCTTCATCATCAGCGCCGTGCGGCGGATTTCGAAGCTGTCCTTCAGCGACTGCTTGCCCTCGGTGGTGTTGAACACCAGCTGGACCTCGCCGTTCTTCATGGCGTCCACGATGTGGGGGCGGCCTTCCAGAACCTTCTTCACCACCTCGACCTTCACCCCGTTGTCGGCGAGGAACGCGGCGGTGCCGGTGGTGGCCAGGATGCGGAAGCCCTGGGACGAGATGATCTGGGCGGCTTCGAGGATCCAGTCCTTGTCGGCGTCCTTCACCGAGATGAAGGCGCAGCCCTTGGACGGCAGCACTGTGCCGCCGCCCAGCTGGCTCTTGGCGAAGGCGCGCGCGAACGCCGGGCCGGGACCTTCGCCCGGGCGGATCCAGTCCAGGCCCATGACCTCGCCGGTCGAACGCATCTCGGGACCCAGGATGGTGTCGACGCCCTGGAAGCGGGCGAACGGGAAGACCGCCTCCTTCACCGCGATGTGGTCGTTCGACCTGTCGACCAGATTGAAGTCGGACAGCGGCTTGCCGGCCATCAGCTTGGCGGCGATGGCGGCCACCGGCTGGCCGATGGTCTTGGCCACGAAGGGCACCGTGCGGCTGGCGCGCGGGTTCACCTCGAGCACATAGATGCGCGGGTTGGCGCCGGCCGGCTCCTCGATCGCGAACTGCACGTTCATCAGGCCGCGCACGTTCAGCGCCTTGGCCATGGCCTCGGTCTGGCGCTTGAGCTCGGCGATGGTCTCGGGACGCAGCGAGAAGGGCGGCAGCGAGCAGGCGGAGTCGCCCGAGTGCACGCCGGCCTCCTCGATGTGCTCCATCACGCCGGCAACGAAGACTGCGCCCGTGGAATCGCAGAGGGCGTCGACGTCCACTTCGGTGGCGCGGCGCAGGTACTGGTCGATCAGGACGGGGTTGTCGCCCGACACCTGCACGGCGGTGGTGATGTAGCGCTCGAGCTGCTCGTCGTCGCGGACGATCTCCATCGCCCGGCCGCCCAGCACATAGGAGGGGCGGATCACGACCGGGTAGCCCACCTTGTGCGCGCCCGCGAAGGCCTCGTCGCGGGTGCGGGCGATGGCGTTCACCGGCTGGGCGATCTGCAGCTTGTGCAGCAGCTGCTGGAAGCGCTCGCGGTCCTCGGCCAGGTCGATGGCGTCGGGGCTGGTGCCCAGGATCGGGATGCCGGCGTCTTCCAGCGGCTTGGCCAGCTTGAGCGGGGTCTGGCCGCCGAACTGGACGATCACGCCGATCAGCTCGCCCTTGGCGCGCTCGGTCTCGATCAGCTCCAGGACGTCTTCCGCCGTCAGCGGTTCGAAGTAGAGACGGTCCGAGGTGTCGTAGTCCGTCGAAACTGTTTCGGGATTACAATTCACCATGATCGACTCAACGCCGATCTCGTCCAGCGCATAGGCCGCGTGGACGCAGCAGTAGTCGAACTCGATGCCCTGACCGATCCGGTTCGGCCCGCCGCCCAGGATGATCGCCTTCTTGCGGTCGGACGGATCGCTCTCGCAGTCGGGCTCCTGGCCCAGGGCGCCGGTCTCGTAGGTCGAGTACATGTAGGGCGTCGAGGCGCGGAACTCGCCGGCGCAGGTGTCGATGCGCTTGAACACCGGGCGCACGCCCAGGGCGCGGCGGGCGGCGCGGACGTCCTTCTCGGTGGTCTGGATCAGCTTCGCCAGGCGGGCGTCCGAGAAGCCGGCGGCCTTCAGCTTGCGGAAGCTGGGCGCGTCCGTGGGCAGGCCGTCCTTGCGGATGGCGTCCTCGGTCTTCACCAGGGCTTCCAGCTGACGCAGGAACCAGGGCTCGTAGCTGCAGGCGCCGTGCACCTCTTCGACCGTGAGGCCGGCGCGGAACGCCTGCGCGATGACGCGCAGACGGTCGGGGGTGGGGGTGGCCAGGGCGCGCAGGATCGCCGCGTGGCCCATCTCGGGGTCGTCGCCGCCCTCGATCTCGACCTCGTCCAGGCCGCTCAGGCCCGTCTCCAGGCCGCGCAGCGCCTTCTGCAGGCTCTCGGCGAAGGTGCGGCCGATGGCCATGACCTCGCCCACCGACTTCATCTGGGTGGTCAGGTAGGGCTCCGAGCCCGGGAATTTCTCGAAGGCGAAGCGCGGGATCTTGGTGACCACATAGTCGATCGACGGCTCGAACGAGGCGGGCGTGGCGCCCGTGATGTCGTTCATCAGCTCGTCCAGGGTGTAGCCGACGGCCAGGCGGGCGGCGACCTTGGCGATCGGGAAGCCGGTGGCCTTGGAGGCCAGCGCCGAGCTGCGCGACACGCGCGGGTTCATCTCGATGACCACCATGCGGCCGTCGGCGGGGTTCACCGCGAACTGGACGTTGGAGCCGCCGGTCTCGACGCCGATCTCGCGCAGCACCGCGATCGAGGCGCGGCGCATCCACTGGTATTCCTTGTCGGTCAGCGTCAGCGCGGGGGCGACGGTGATCGAGTCGCCGGTGTGGACGCCCATCGGGTCGATGTTCTCGATGGAGCAGACGATGATGCAGTTGTCGGCCTTATCCCGGACGACCTCCATCTCGTACTCTTTCCAGCCCAGCACGCTCTCTTCGATGAGCACTTCGGTGGTCGGCGACAGGTCGAGACCGCGTTCCACGATCTCGCGGAACTCCTCGATGTTGTAGGCGATGCCGCCGCCGGTCCCGGCCAGGGTGAACGACGGGCGGATGATCGCCGGCAGGCCGACCATTTCCAGACCCTCGAGGGCCTCGTCCATCGTATGGGCGGCCTTGGACTTCGGGCTTTCCAGCCCGATCTTGTCCATCGCATCGCGGAATTTCTGGCGGTCCTCGGCCTTGTCGATCACGTCGGCTTTCGCGCCGATCATCTCGACGTTGTACTTGGCCAGCACGCCGTTGGCCTCGAGCGCCAGGGCGGTGTTGAGCGCGGTCTGGCCGCCCATGGTGGGCAGCAGGGCGTCCGGACGCTCCTTGGCGATGATCTTCTCGACCATCTCTGGCGTGATCGGCTCGATGTAGGTGGCGTCGGCGACGTTCGGATCGGTCATGATCGTCGCCGGGTTCGAGTTCACCAGGACGATCCGGTAGCCCTCGGCGCGCAGCGCCTTGCAGGCTTGGACGCCCGAGTAGTCGAACTCACAGGCCTGGCCGATCACGATCGGGCCGGCGCCGATGATCAGGATCGAGGAGATGTCGGTACGTTTGGGCATCGGTCTCGCGCGAATGGGCGGCCGCGCGAAAACGCGCGCCGGCGCCGGTCAGAACTTCAGGTTAAGGCGCCCCAATAGAGACCCGCGCCCGGCTACGCAACCCGCTCTCTCGACGCAGCCGAAAGCGCGATTTGGTTCCCGGAAATTTGTCTGTGGAATCATGCAACTAATGGAGACCTCAGGCTCTATCTCCCACGAGCGCCGACCGTCGGCGCAGTCAAAGTGGAGTTCCCATGAGCCTGCTGGAGAGAATCCCGACCCTCAGCGACGACGAGGTCGTGAACCTGCTGGCGAACGCGCAGAGGCTGGTCGAACAGGGCGATGAGAAGCAGAAGGCCGCGGCGCTGGAGGTCCTGCCGCTGCTCAAGAGCCAGGCCGAGGAGCGCCATGCCGAACGCATGGAACGCGCCAAGGAAAAGCGGGCGGCGACGCGCAAAGCGACGTTAAGAAAGCAGGCGGCTTAGGCGGGTCGAGGGGGCGCTGACGCGGGCGCGGAAGTCAGGCAGGGTCGCAGCATGCGAATGCTCATCCTCGCCGCCCTGACCCTCGCGGCTCCGGCGGCCGCCCAGCCCGTCACCCTCGGCACGCCGGTGACCATAGACGCCACGCTGTCGGGCCAGCCGGTCCGGGCGCCGTCTGGCGACCTGCGCGTGACCATCACCCAGACGCAGCTGCCCGTCGGCGGCAAGCTGGCGGCGCACAAGCATCCCTATCCGCGCGTGGTCCAGGTGCTGGCCGGTCGGCTCGAGGTGCGCAATCTCGACACCGGCCAGACCCGTCAGGCCAAGGCCGGCGACTGGATGGTGGACGCGGTCGACCAGTGGCACGAGGCCGTCGTCGTGGGTGACGAACCCGTGCGGCTGATGACTATCGACCAGGCTCCGCCCGGCCAGCCCGTGACGATCATGCGCAATCCCTGATACGCCAGCGCTTGCATCCTCGCGCGCAGACAGGCAGCTTCGCCGTGCCAGTTCGTCGCATGCGAACGCTTGCCCAGGGACCTCCATTGGCCGCTGTAGCCACGACGCCAGACGTCCTCTCAACGCTGATGTCCCGCATCGCCGCCGGCGAACGCGAGGCCCTGCGACAACTTTACGACGCCACCTCCGCGAAGCTTTTTGGCGTCTGCCTCCGTATCCTCTCCGACCGCGAGGAGAGCGAGGACGTTTTGCAGGACGTGTATGTCACCATCTGGCGCCGAGCCGACCGTTTCGACGGCGCCCGCGCGAGCGTGATGACGTGGGTGTCCACGATTGCGCGGAACCGTGCGATCGACCGTCTCCGCGCCCGGGGTCCGATGGCCTACGCCGAACAGGTGGACGACCTCGAAATCGCCGACGGGTCTGTGGGGGCCGAGGCGCTGCTCGAGGCGGCCGACGACAGCAATCGCCTCCAGGGTTGCCTGAGCGAGCTGGACGACCGGACGGAGAAAGTCATTCGCACCGCCTTTTTCGAAGGGGTGACGTACGAGGCCCTGGCGCGCCGCATGGATGCGCCTCTGGGGACGGTGAAAAGTTGGATTCGTCGGGGATTGGCGAAACTTAAGGGCTGTCTCCAGTCATGAGCGAAGCTCCCGATCTTTCCGAGTCCGAGGCCCTGGCCGCCGAGCATGCGCTGGGGGTCCTGGACGCCCGCGAGCGGGCGGAAGCCGAAACCCGCATGGCCACCGATCCGGCGTTCGCCGCCGACGTCGAAGCCTGGCGACACCGCCTCGCGCCGATGCTGGACAGCATCGCCGCCGTGCCCGCCCCGCAGGGAACGTGGGCGCGGATCGAGCGGCGGCTGCCGGCCAACGACGACCGCGCCGGCGCCGCCAACGACAACGTCCAGCTGCTCAACCGCGTCCGCTTCTGGCGGAACTCGGCGATGGGCGGCTTCAGCGCCGCGGCCGCCGCGCTGGTCGCCGCGCTCGTTGTGGGCGCCCAGCCCGCGACGATCGTCACCAAGGAAGTGCCGGTCTCGCCGCAGGGCCAGCTGCTCAGCGCCAGCGTCGTCAGCCAGGACAGCCGCGTGCAGCCGCTGTTCGTCGCGGCCTATGACCCCGACCGCAAATCGCTGATCGTCACCTCGCTGCTGCCGGAAGGTTCCGAGCGCGACAAGGTGCACGAGCTGTGGCTGATCGCCGGTCAGGACAAGCCGAAGTCGCTGGGCCTGGTCGAGAGCGGCAAGGCCAAGGTGATCGCCCTGCCGACCGAGCTTCTGGCCAAGATGGCCGACGGCGCGGCGCTGGCCGTCTCGCTGGAACCGCCGGGCGGCTCGAAGAGCCCCGACGGCCCGTCGGGCCCGGTCATCGGCGTCGGCAAGCTTTCGAAGCTCTAGGCCCGGCATGATCCGTCACCTGCTGGCCGCTGCGGCCTGCCTGGCGCTCGCCGCCGGGCCGGCGCAGGCGCGTCCGATTCCGGACAAGGGCATGACGGTCGAGGAGGTCTCGGCCTGGCTGAAGTCGGTGGGCCACGAGCCCAAGATCCAGAAGACCTACGACGGCGAGCCCTATGTGGAGTCGACCACCGCGGGCGGCGTGAAGTTCAGCGTCGACCTCTACGACTGCGCCGAGGGGCGGTGCCGGGCCCTGCAGTTCGTCGCCAGCTTCGACGTCACGGACCCGCTCCCGCTCGACAAGGTGAACGCGTGGAACCGCAAGCAGCGGTATCTGCGCGCCTATATCGACGACAGCGGCGACCCGACGTTCGCCTATGACGCCAACGTCGCCCCTGGCGGCACCTTCGAGGCGTTGCAGGACGACTTCGACATCTTCCTGCAGATCCTGCCGATCGCCCTTGAGCACATCGGCTGGTGACCCGGTCCGGCAGCGCAGCGCTAGACGTGCCGCAGCTTGTCCGGGTTTCGCATGACGTAGATGGCGGCGATGCGGCCGTCTTCGTCGGGCTCGAAGGCGAAGGTCTCGGGGCCGTCGGCCATCTGTAACAGCAGGCCCGGCGCGCCGTTGACGCGCACCGCCTCGACCGACTTCACGCCCATGTCGCCGTGACGCCAGACGATGCCCTGGATCAGGGCCATCACGTCGTCGCGGCCCACCAGCACCCGCAGCGCCGCCGTCCGCTTGCCGCCGCCGTCAGAGACCATGATCGCATCCTCGGCCAGCAGCTCGGACAGCGCCCGGGTGTCGGCGGTGGCGCTGGCGGCGGCGAAGGCGGCGGCCAGTTTCAGAGCCTTGTCATGATCGACGGTGAAGCGCGGCCGGGCCGTCTGCACATGCTCGCGGGCGCGGCTGGCCAGCTGGCGCACGGCCGACTCCTTGCGGTCCAGCGTCTCGGCCACCTCGGCATAGTCCTGCTCGAAGACGTCATGCAGCAGGAAGACGGCCCGCTCCAGGGGCGAGAGCCGCTCCAGCGCCAGCAGGAAAGCCACCGACACCTCCTCGGCCCGTTCCACCGGATCGGCGGTGAGCGGCTCGATGAGCGGCTCGGGCAGCCAGGGGCCCTTGTAGGCGGCGCGTTCGGCCTTCGCGGTCCGCAAGCGGTCGATGCAGAGCCGCGTGGTCGTGCGGACCAGCCACGCGGCGGGGTCGGCCACCTCGGCGCCCGCCCGCTGCCAGCGCAGCCACGCGTCCTGGACCGCGTCCTCGGCCTCGCTGACCGAGCCCAGCATGCGGTAGGCCAGCCGCTTCAGCCGCTGGCGATTGGCCTCGAAGCCGTCGATCAGGGCCGCATCCATCGTCGCCACTCTACGCCGCCAGACGCAGGGGCGCGACCGCCTCGCCGGCCACCTTCACCCGCGAGCAGGTCTTGCCGTAGCCCAGGGCGTACTTGAGCGTCGGGTACATGCGCGACGCCACGAGGGCCAGGCCGACGGCCACCAGGGCGGGGTCTCCGAAGCGGCGGACGATCTCGTCCCGCAGCGGGTCGCAGGCCTCCATGTCGCGGGCCAGGCTGGCGCGGGCGAAGCGGTAGCCCAGCGCCGCGGTCTCGCCCATCGCCGCCTCGTCGCCGGCGATGATCGCGCGCAGGATCTGCGGGTCCACGCCGTTGGCCGTGGCGATATCGACGCCCACCTGCACGCAGGGGCCGCAGTCTTCGGTGAGCGTGCCGTAGAGGCCTGCAGCGACCAGCAGCTCGCGCGGGGCCGCCGACGGGTCCAGCGCCTGCGTGCCCAGGCTGAACTTCATCAGGCTCCACGGCTTCACGCGCAGGACGTGGCGCATATACGCGGCGTCGTAGTTGAAGGCCGTCTCGAACTTGTCGAGGTGGCGGGTCAGGAAGGTCTTGAGCATCGTTCAGGCTCCGATCGTGCGGGGTTTGCGGAACAGGGCCAGGGCCAGCGGGATCGCGGCGAAGAGGTAGACGCCCACGAAGTCGCGCTGGACGTCGGCCAGCGGGCTCGACCCGCAGGTGGCGTCATAGACGTGGATGGCGGCGTGCATCGTGAGCCATGCGGCGGCGGCGGCCATCGCCGCCCAGCCGGCGGCGGGCCGCCACGCGAACCAGGCTAGGCCCAGGCCGCACATGACGTAGATCGCCCCGATGTCCTTGATGAAATGGGGGTTGAACGGCCCGGTCGTCGCCACGCCGGGGACCGCGTCATACCAGGCCAGTGACGCTCCCAGCATCACCACCCCGTTCGCCCCCAGCAGCAGGGCCATCACCCCCGCCAGGCATCGATCCCAATAGCGCATCCACGCCCTCCATCCGGTCCTTTGCGCCTAGGACGGAGGGGCGGCGGCGGTTGTGACATCGTGGCGAATGGTCGGCTTAGCCTTTGGCCGCGTCGGGCCGGTTCAGCTGAGCCCCCGCACCCAGGCCGGCAGGTCGGAGATGCTTTCTAGTTCCGCGAAGCGCGGGTGCTCGCCCGGCGGGTCGGCGACTTCGTGGGCCCAGGTGATGTGGTAGGGGATGTAGGCGCCCCAGGCGCCGGCCTCGAGGGCCGGGAGGATGTCGGAGCGCATGGAGTTTCCGACCATCACGGCCTCTTCAGCGCCCGTGCCGAAGCGCTCGAAGACGCGGCGGTAGGTGCCGGCGTCCTTCTCGCTGACGATCTCGACGCCCGCGAACAGCTCGCCCATCCCCGACGCGGCCAGCTTCTGCTCCTGGTGCAGCAGGTCGCCCTTGGTGATCAACACCAGGCGGTAGCCGTCAACCAGGTCGTGCAGCGCCTCCTCGACGCCGGGCAGGGGCTCGACGGGGTGGGCCAGCATCTCGCGGCCGGCGGCCAGGATGTCGGCGATCAGGCGGCCGGGCGGCTCGCCCCCGGCCAGTTCCATCGCCGTCTCGATCATCGACAGCGTGAAGCCTTTCACGCCGTAGCCGTAGAGCCGGAGGTTGCGGCGCTCCACCTCGGCCAGCTTGGTGTTGGTGGTCTCGTGGTCTGCGAAGTCGGCCAGCATCCCGCGCAACCGGTCTTGGGTCAGGCGGAAGATCGTCTCGTTGTGCCAGAGGGTGTCGTCGGCATCGAGGCCGATCGTGGTGATACGCATGGCCACGCCCATACGCCGCGGACCTATCGCTGTGCAATCGCCACGGGCGGGCGCTCTGGATGCGGGCGCAGACACGCAATCCCTTATCGCGCAAGGGTTTGGCAACCCATTTCGGGGAATTTGCTCGCGTCGATTCGGAGGGGTGGAGCGGGCGCGATGCAGCGATGGCTGGCCAGGCTGGTCGGCGGGCACGCCGTGGCCCGGGCCCAGGCTCAGGCCGAACTGGCCGAGAGCCGGCTGCGTGACGCGATCGATGCGATCCCCGAGGGCGTGGTCTTCCTGGACGCCGAGGGTCGCTATGTCCTGTGGAATCGCCGCTACGCCGAGATCTATCACCGCTCGGCCGACCTCTTCCGGCCCGGCGCGCGCCTGATCGACACCCTGCGCGAGGGCGTGCGGCGGGGGGACTATCCCGACGCCGTCGGGCGCGAGGCCGAGTGGCTGGCCGCGCGCGAGGCCAAGCTCGCCACCGCCACCGGCGAACGCCATGAGCAGCAGGTGGCCGATGGCCGTTGGCTGATGATCGAGGAGCGGCGCACCTCGGACGGGGGCGTCATCGGCCTGCGGGTCGATATCACCGAGATGAAGCGCCAGGCCGAGGCGCTGGAGCAGGCGCTGGCCCACGCTGAGGCCGCTCATCGCGCCAAGGCCGAGTTCCTGTCGGACATGAGCCACGAGCTCCGCACGCCCCTGAACGGCGTGCTCGGGCTGGCCCAGGCTCTGGACGCCACCGACCTGGGGCCCGACCAGCGCGCCCTGGTCTCGGAGATCCGTGCCGCGGGGCGCCAGCTGGACCGGCTCGTGAACGGTCTGCTGGACTATGGCGACGTCGACCTCGCCCCTGACGACCATCCGGTGCGGACCGCGCCCGACCGGCCGCTACGGGTGCTGGCGGCGGACGACAATCCCACCAACCGCAAGGTGCTGGAGCTGATGCTGGAGGCGGCGGGGGTCGAGGTGGTGACCGTGGAGAACGGGTTCGAGGCGGTGGAGGCCTGGCGGGTCGGCGGCTTCGACGCGGTGCTGATGGACCTGCGTATGCCGGTCACCGACGGCCTGTCGGCGATCCGCGCCATCCGGAGCGAGGAGCGGGCCCTGGGCCGGCCGCGCACGCCGGCGGTGGTGCTGTCCGCCAATACCTCGGCCGACGACCGCGCCGCCAGCGCCGCGGCGGGCGCCGACGGACACATCGCCAAGCCGATCCGGGTCGAGTCGCTGTTTGCGGCCCTGGAGGCCGCGCTCAGCGCCCACGTGACCGAGGTCGCGATGGCGAACTGTGGTGAGTCCGCCTAGCGTCCTCCCCGGACGGTTGGAGATGGCGCATGGACAAGCCACGGATGAGCCGCCGGGTGGCCCTCACAACGGCCCTGGCGGGCGTCGCTGCAGCGCCGGCGGCTGGGGCCGCGGACCGACGCGCGGAGGCGGAAGCGACCCTCAGGGCTTTCCTGCACGCCTTCGAGAATGACGATCTCGCGGCCATGGAGGGGGCGTTCGCGCCCGACGCGGTCAGCTTCGACGTGGTGGTGGCCTCGCCTGAGGCGTCATCGCCGCTTGCTCGCGACGCGGTCCGTCGCAAGCCCGGCATGCCGCCGGTGATGCGCCGGCTCGTCCAGAGCACGCCAAAGGCCGCCTCTGGACCGCCCTACCGCAAGCTCGATCCCAAGGACCTGCTGGTGCAGACGGAGGGCGAGATGGCGCTCTGCACGTTCCATCTCGAGCTGCCGACATCGCTGGCGCGGCGCACGGTGGTGCTGGTCCGGCGCAGCGGCACCTGGAAGATCCTGCACATCCATGCGTCGAACGTCGTGACCGCCTAGGCGGCGCAGGCCTTGTGAGCCTTGGTCACCCGTTCGGTCGAGGCGGGGAAGCGGGCCAGGGCGCCGGCGGGGCGGATCGGCCGCCGCACCAGCTCGCCCGTGCAGTTCGGGCAGGTCCCGGCGAGGCGATTGTCGGCGCAGTCCGCACAGAAGGTGCACTCGAACGTGCAGATGCGGACGTCGGGGCTGTCGACGGCCAGGTCGCGGTCGCAGCATTCGCAGTTGGGTCGGAGAGCGAGCATGCCGATAATCTCCCTCAGCTTAGGCTTGGCAGAAATGCCAAAGTTCCCTCGTTTTCTGCCGCTACGGTCCCGTCAGGACGACGCCTTCGATCTCGGCGGTGAAGCGCGGGGCCGGGCCCTCGGCGACCTCGATGTCGAGACCGAGCGCGCGGTAGTGGCCCGAGAGCTCGGCGGCGCGCGGGTGGGTCACGCTGAAGCGGATGAGGCGGGGGCCGGCAGGTGATGTGATCGAAGGGTGCGGGGTCGCGCCCCAGTCGATGAAGAAGGGGATGAAGGTCCCGAAATCGTGGCCGCCGATCAGCAGCATGCGCCATTCCAGGAGCTCGCCGGTCGCGGTGCGGCGCGAGCCGGGGACGGGGCCGAACGGGGCCAGCCCGGCCGCGGCCGCCGCCGCCGCGACGGCCTGAAGGTCCGAAGCCTGAGCGGCCCAGTTCACGAGGGCAGGGGTCTCCAGCCCGGCGAGCTGCTGGCCGAAGCCGCGGAGCTCGGTGTGCCCGGGCGCGGGCGCCAGCACTTCCAGGTAGACCCCGCCGCCCAGCGAGAGCAGCGCATTGGTCGTGCCCATCGTCGGGTGGACGCCGCCCGGCGCCGGCGCCACGCCCAGCTGCGCGGTCACCTCGCGGACGCCGACGTCGAGGTCAGGCGCGCCGAACAGGAGGTGGTCGAGGGCGACCTCGGGGGTCATTCCCCGAAGCCTTCGCCCGGCTCCTGGGGCGTGAGGCACAGCAGCCGCGAGTCGGCCACGCCGGCCGTACGGTGCTTCACGTGCTCGCGGTACTCGGGGTCGCGGACCATGGCGATGAACGCTTCGGCGTCGGGGTACTCGGCGATGAAGGCCAGGTCCCACGCCTCGGCCTGGGGACCGGTCACCATCACCTGCGGCGCGCCCACCCAGACCTGCCGGCCGCCGACGCGGGCGAACACCTCGGCGGACGTGCGGCCATAGGCGCGGTAGGCGTCGAGACCCGTCAGATCCTTGCCGTGGTCGGGGTGGTCGGCCGGATACTCGGCCTTCGGCTTGAGGCGGATCAGGTTCAGCATGTTGATCGGCTGGCTCTTGGGCAGGGTCTTGAACACAGCCCAGGCCTCGCGATCCGGATCGATATAGGTCATAGGTCCCCCCGCCGCATTGACCGCACCTGCGGGACTCACTACCTAGCGCGCCGTTTGCCCAGGCGCCGCCCCGCGGCGCCAGACCTTAGACGTCGCGCCGACAGCGCGACAAGGAGCCCCGCCATGAGCCGCGACCTGCTGCCCGGCTGCACCGGAGTCCTTGTGCTCGCCGACGGGACCGTCCTGCAGGGGATCGGGGTCGGCGCGGTGGGCGATGCGGTGGGCGAGGTGTGCTTCAACACCGCCATGACCGGCTACCAGGAGATCCTCACCGACCCCTCCTACATGGCCCAGATCGTGGCCTTCACCTTCCCGCACATCGGTAACGTCGGCACGAACGTCGAGGATATCGAGCAGATGTCGGGCTCGGCGGAGACGGCGGCCCGCGGCGCGATCTTCCGTGACCTGCCGACCCGGCCGGCCAACTGGCGCGCCGACAGTGATCTCGAGACCTGGATGAGCCGCAGGGGCGTCATCGGCCTCGCCGGCGTCGACACCCGCGCGCTCACCAAGGCGATCCGCGAGCACGGCATGCCGCACGGCGTGATCGCCCACAATCCGGACGGCGTGTTCGACCTCGACGCGCTCGCCGCCAAGGCCAAGGCCTGGTCGGGCCTCGAAGGGCTGGATCTGGCCAAGGACGCCTCGTGCCTGCAGCCCTTCGTCTATGAAGAGGGCCTGTGGAGCTGGGAAGGCGGCGGTTACGCCAAGGCGGCCGAACAGCCGAAGTACGAGGTGGTGGTCGTCGACTACGGCGTGAAGCGCAACATCCTGCGGGCGCTGACCTCGGTGGGCGCGCGGGTCACCGTGGTGCCGGCCAAGACCTCGGCCGAGGACATCCTGGCGCGCAACCCGGACGGCGTGCTGCTGTCGAACGGGCCCGGCGATCCGGCGGCGACCGGCGAGTACGCGGTGCCCGAAATCCAGAAGCTGGTGGCGAGCGGCAAGCCCGTCTTCGGCATCTGCCTGGGCCACCAGATGCTGGCGCGTGCGCTGGGCGCCCAGACGGTGAAGATGGAGCAGGGCCACCACGGGGCGAACCACCCGGTGAAGGACCTGACCACGGGCAAGGTCGAGATCGTGTCGATGAACCACGGCTTCACGGTCGACCGCGACAGCCTGCCCGAGCCTGTGGTCGAGACCCACGTCTCGCTCTTCGACGGCACGAACGCCGGCCTGGCGCTGAAGGACAAGCCCGTCTTCTCCATCCAGCACCACCCGGAAGCCTCGCCGGGGCCGACGGACAGCCTCTACCTGTTCGAGCGCTTCGCCGGGCTCATGGACAAGGCGAAGTAGGGTCAACTCAGCCGATAAGCTGGCCGCTTTCGCGAGCGGTCCACATTTCCGGTTGGCATACCCTTGCGATGCGAACGTCGGTCACTAAGTAACGCGCGTCCGGGAAGCTCGGCCGTGAGAGCCCGCGCGTCCGGACGGGAAATGAACAGGAACTGGGTCGCCCTTCTGTCAGACGAGGAACGACCATGATGCGCACGCTTGCCCTGGCCCTTGCCGCCAGCGCCCTCATCGCCGCCCCCGCCGCCGCCGGCACGGCCAAGGTGACCCTGGAGGGCAAGACGCCCCAGGAAGTCAGCCGCGCCGTCTGGGCCGCCGCCCATCGCGCCTGCCTGAAGCGCGAGATCGCGATCACCGTGATGGAAGCGCACCGCGCCTGCGTGGTGGCCACCTACAAGAGCACCCTCGCCAACTCCGGCAAGCCGAACCTGATGGCCCTGGCCGACACGCTCCCCGCGTCCTGATCGTCGGAGCTTCTCGGCCCGCGCCGCGGAAGCGGCGGGGCCGGGCGGCAACCGCGGCCGGATCGCTGGTCGGCGACATGCGTCCGCTTCTGACATCGCTGGAACCCACAGGTTGTCCACAGGGGAATCAGCGCATCGCACGGGTGCGGCTTGCGGCTCTCTCGCGCTTGCCGTCGGGAGATGTGAAGGCACGGTGTGATGGTCGGGCGGTTCGACGAACGGTTTTTGGAGGAGATCAAGTCGCGGCTTCGGCCGTCCGACGTGATCGGTCGCACCGTCAAGCTGCGCAAGCAGGGCCGCGAGTATGTGGGCCTGTCGCCGTTCAACAAGGAAAAGACCCCCTCGTTCTACGTGAACGACGACAAGGGGATGTTCTTCGACTTCTCGTCGGGCAAGACCGGCGACCTGATCACCTACCTGCAGGAGACCGAGCGGCTGAGCTTCGCCGAGGCGGTCGAGCGGCTGGCAGGCGAGGCGGGGGTGCCGCTGCCGGCGGTGGATCCGCGTGGGGCCGAGCAGGAGAAGGTTCGGCAGGGCCTGGGCGACTGGCTGGAGCTGGCGGCCCAGTGGTTCGAGGCCGATCTGCGCCGCCCGCACGGCCGTGAGGCGCGAGCCTATCTGGAAAAGCGCGGCCTGCCCGAGGCCGAGTGGGCCCGGTTCCGGATCGGCTTCTCGCCGTCGAGCCGCACCGCGCTGAAGGACTACCTGATCACCAAGGGCGCCAAGCCGGGCGAGCTGGTCGAGGCCGGCCTGCTGGTGGCGCCGGAGGAGGGTGGGGCGCCCTACGACCGGTTCCGCGACCGCATCATCTTTCCGATCCTGGACGCGCGCGGCCGGGTGGTCAGCTTCGGCGGCCGGGCCATGGATGCGCAGGCGCGCGCCAAGTACCTGAACGGCCCCGAGACCGTGGTCTTCCACAAGGGCCACCACCTCTACGGCCTGTCCGAGGCGCGCAAGATCCTGGCCGCCGCCAAGGCCGACGAGGCGCCGCCGTTGGTGGTGGTGGAAGGCTACATGGACGTCATCGCCTGCATCCGCGCCGGCGTCCCGGCGGTGGCGGCCATGGGCACGGCCCTGGGCGAGGACCAGATGGAGGCGCTCTGGCGCCACCACCCGGAACCCACCCTCTGCTTCGACGGCGACCGGGCGGGCCGCCAGGCCGCGTCGCGGGCGATCGATCGGGCCCTGCCGTTGCTGAAAGCCGGCCGCAGCCTGCAGTTCGCCCTCGTCGAGGGCGGCAAGGACCCCGACGATGTGCTGCGAGACCAGGGCGCCCCGGCGCTCCGCGCCCAGCTGACCAAGACCACGCCCTTCGCCGAGGCGCTGTTCCGCCGGGAGCACGACGAGGCCGAGCCGCTGGACACGCCTGAGCGGAAGACCGCGCTGAAGGTGCGGCTGCGCAAGCTGGCCGCCAGCATCGCCGACCCCGACCTGGCGCAGGCCTACAAGGAAGACCTGCTGGCCCGCTACGAGGCCCTGTGGCCGACGCGGGCGCCGGTCTACACGGTGGGGGCTGCGGGCCGGGAGCTGTCGCGGGCCCGCTGGGACAAGCGCAAGCCCGCGCTCACGGGCGCCACGGCTGAGGGCAAGGACGCGGCCCAGCGCCTGCGCGCGTCGTCCAAGCCGCTGTCGGCGGCCCTGGCGCATGCGGCGGTCCACGACCTGACCCTGCTGGACGACTCCATCGAGCTGGTGGGCTCGCGCGGCTTCGGCGACGAGAAGCTGGACAAGCTGGCTCACGAACTGGTGCGCCTGCGCTACGAGACCGACCACCTGGAGATGGACGCGCTGTACCGGCGTCTGCTGGCCAGCGGCGTGACCAAGGCCGACCTGGACCGCGTCGAGCGCGAGGCCGGGCGCGCGGGCGTCTCCGCGCCGTTCCTCAAGGAGAGCGGCGTGCGGGCGCGTATCCTGTGGCGGCAGGCGTTCGACCTCCTGATGCAGCTGGAGGCCCTTGAGCGCGCCGTCGAGACCGCCCTGCAGGATGTCGGCCGCGATCCCAGCGCGCTCAACACCCTGGGTCCCCTGAAGGCGGAGCGCGACCATCTGCGCCGCCTGATCAACAGCGACTGGACCCAGGACGAGATGGCGCCGCCCACCGTGCTCCCGCACTGACCTTGCTTTCCCACGCCGTGGGAAAGGACCTACGACTTTAGTCCAATTTCGAAGCGCGGCCGCAGGGCGTACAACGTGGGCCATGGACGGGGCGCGCGATGGGGACCAGCCGACGCCGACGCTGACCGACAAGGTTCGCGCCGAGCAGGTCCGCATGCTCTACGCGGACGGCGCATCGTACTTCTCGACCATGGCCGCGAGCGCCACCCTCGCCGGCATCCTCATCTGGCAGAACACCCTGTCTCCGGCGATCGCGGCGCTCTGGCTGGGGTTCATGGTGTTCCATACGGTGGTACGGCTTGGCGTACGGGTGGCCTACAAGCGCGCCAATCCGCCGGTCGCCGAGTGGCGCAAGTGGGGGCGCTGGTTCGTCGCCGGCTGCGTCGTCAGCGGCCTGACGTGGGCGGTGGCGTTGCCGTTCCTGTTGTCGCCCGAGCGCTTCGACCTGCAGACGCTGGTGATCGTGTCGCTGGTGATCGGCACCTACGGCGTCATCGGCTCGGCCGGTGCGCTCAAGGCGGCGTTCGGCACGTTCTTCCTGCCGTTCCCCTCGGTGGTGGTGTGGATGCTCTACCAGGGCGACACCCTGCATGTCGCCTGCGCGATCCTGCTGTGCCTCTGGCTGCCCAGCGTGCTGACCATGGGCAACCGCTTCAACGAGACGCTGGAGGAGGCGCTCAAGCTGCGCTTCGAGAATGCCGCCCTGGCCGACGACCTGCGCGCCCAGAAGCAGGTGGCCGAGCAGAACAGCCTGGCCAAGTCGCGCTTCCTGGCCGCCGCCAGCCACGACCTGCGCCAGCCCGTCCATGCGCTGGGCATGTTCATCGGCGCGATGCGCGGCCACCGGCTGCCCCGGCGCTCACTGGAGCTGGTGGACCAGATGGACGCCTCGATCGGCGCCCTGGACGGCCTGTTCAGCTCGCTGCTGGACGTTTCGCGCCTGGACGCCGGGGTCATCGAGAGCAAGCCCGCGGCGATGCCGGTTCAGCCGCTGCTGACCCGCATCTGCCGCGAGCTTGAGCCGGAAGCCGAGGCCAAGGGGATCGACCTGGTGGTCGTGCCCACCACGGCCTGGGTCCGCAGCGATCCGGTGCTGCTGGAGCGGGTGCTGCGCAACCTGATCAGCAACGCGGTGCGCCACACGCAGAAGGGCTGGGTGGTCGTGGGCTGTCGGCGGCGCGGGCGGCGCTATTGCCTGGAAGTGCGGGACACGGGCCCAGGTATCCCGGAGCACCTGCGCGAATCCGTGTTCGAGGAGTTCTACCAGGTCGACAATCCTGACCGCGACCGGGCCAAGGGCCTGGGTCTGGGTCTGCCCATCGTGCGCCGCCTGACCGCCATTCTGGATCATCCGCTGGAGATGGAGAGCGAGCCGGGACAGGGAACGACGTTCCGGGTGCTGGTCCCGCGCGCCGCCGCCGCCAGGGTCGCCTCGCCCCCGTCGCCGCGCGAAGGCGTGCTGGCCGACGTGCGCACCGGCGTGATCCTGGCCATCGACGACGAGCAGGCGATCCGGGTGGGGATGACCGCGCTGCTGGAAAGCTGGGGCCATACGGTGGTCGCGGCCTCCGGCAGCGAGGCGGCGATCGCGGCGTTCACGGCGCGACCGGCGCCGGACGTCATCGTCTGCGACCACCGGCTGCGGGGCGAGACCGGCGTCGAAGCCATCCGGCGTGTCCACGCGGCGTTGGGCGTCGACGTACCGGCGATCCTGGTGACCGGCGACACCTCGCCCGAGAACATCCGCGAGGTGCAGGCCAGCGGCTATCCGCTGCTGCACAAGCCCCTGTCGCACGCCCGGCTGCGCGCGGCGGTGACCGCGCTCATTCGCCGTCGCGCAAGCCCGCCGGCAGCGGCTGCGGAATGAGCCCGGCGGCCTGGGCGGCGTGGGCGGCCTGGGTGCGGTTGGTGACGGCCAGGGTGCGGAAGATCGCGCCCACGTGGGCTTTCACGGTCTTCTCCGACAGATTGAACTTGCGGCCGATCTCCTTGTTGGAGAGCCCGCGGGCCAGAGCCTCCAGCACCTCGCTCTGGCGCGGCGTGAGCTCCAGAAGGGGCCCACGTTCGGGCCGCCCGCGCGTGGGTGTCTCGCCCGTCTGCAGCATCTGGGACGGGACGTAGATCTCGCCGGCCATCACCATCCGCACGGCGGTCAGCAGCACCTCGGGGTTGGCCGACTTCGGCACATAGCCCAACGCGCCGCGGCGCAGCGCCTCGCGGACATCCTCGGGGTCTTCGGACGACGACAGGATCAGGACGGGCAGTTCGGGGCGGCGGCGACCGATCTTTCCCATGGCCGCGAAGCCGTCGGCTCCGGGCATACGCAGATCGAGGAGGACCGCGTCCAGATCGGCCCGGGTGGCGACCACCGCCAGCGCCTGCGCCACGTCGCCCGCGTGGACGACCTCGGTCGCGGCGCCCTGATCGCGCAGCAGCGCTGCAAGCCCTTGCCGGACCAGGGTGTGATCGTCGACCACCAGGATCTTCATGTCGACTAGGTGACTCGCGGTTGAGAGTCGGCGCAAGCGCCCGGCTGTCGTGGGGTTGCTCTCTCAACCCCTACGGATCGCCTCGACCGCCGGTTGCCAACAGGTCGCCTTAAGGTCGGTGAGCTGCGGCGAAACGACCAGGCCGGTTCAGCCATTGGGTGCGTCGCCTTGACACCGGACGACTCGCACGCCATCTGCGGGCCTGCGGATTTAGCGCGCTACGACAGACATCGCCGGGCCGTTGCGAACACGAACGCGCCCCCCACGCGGATCATGATGTCTCCCTCGATGTGCGGAAATCCCAGTGGTCGCGCCGTTCCCGCGGTCGACGCCACGTAGACGCTGTGAAGGGCATCCTTCCCGGCGATTTGCTGCATGGCGCGTCCAATGGCGGTGATGAAGCGTAGCCACTGGCGGAACGCGATCAGATTGCACGGAACGAATTGGCGGACTGCGGGTCGTATTGACGCGACCTCTCGATCCCCGGGCCGCCGCCCACCATTTTCGGCCCGCCGCTTGCAAGAGTGGTGGCAGCCGATTTCGGAGATTTAGATGAGCGCTAACACGGCCGAAACCGAAGCCCCCGAGTCCACGGCCGGCGACGGTCCGCTGCTCGACCTCACGGATGCGGCGGTCAAGAAGTTCATCAAACAGGCCAAGACGCGCGGCTACGTCACGATGGACGAGCTGAACAAGGTCTTGCCGTCCGAGGAAGTCACCTCGGAACAGATCGAAGACACCCTCGCCATGCTGAGCGAGATGGGCGTCAACGTGGTCGAGTCCGAGGACGACGCCGAGGGCGGCGAAGTGGCCGTGCGCGAGGAATCGGCGGTCGTAGAAACGACCAAGGAGCCGGCCTACGACCGCACCGACGACCCGGTGCGTATGTACCTGCGCGAAATGGGCTCGGTGGAGCTGCTGTCGCGCGAGGGTGAAATCGCCATCGCCAAGCGTATCGAGGCCGGCCGCGACACGATGATCCGCGGCCTGTGTGAGAGCGCCCTGACCTTCGAAGCCATCATGGTTTGGCGCGAAGAGCTGGAAGGCGGTCGCATCCTGCTGCGCGAGGTGATCGACCTCGAACAGACCTACGGCGGCGTGAACGCCGCTGCGGCCGAGGAACTGGCCGCCAACGCGCCGCCGGCCGAGGAAGAAGAAGCCGCCGAGGTCAACGAGGACGGGGAAGCCGTCGCCAAGGGCGAGAGCGACGACGACGACGAATTCGACGACGGCGCCGGCCCGACCATCAGCGCGATGGAAGCCGAGTTGCGCGAAGGCGTCATGGCGACCCTGGACGCCATCGCCGGCGAATTCGAGGCCTTCCGCCTGCTGCAGGAGAAGCTGGTCGGCGCGAAGCTGAAGGGCGAGGACCTGAGCGAGAAGGACCGCGCCGCCTACCAGGCCGCCGCGGGCGCGATCGTCCTGCACCTCAAGACCCTGAAGCTGAACAACAATCGTATCGAGGCGCTGGTCGAACAGCTCTACGCGATCAACAAGCGGCTGATGGTTCTCGAGGGGCGCCTGCTCCGTCTTGCCGACAGCTACGGCATCAGCCGCGGCGAGTTCCTGAAGGCCTACTTCGGCCAGGAGATGCGGCCCGACTGGCGCGACCAGGTGAAGGCCCTGGGCGTACGCTGGACCAAGTTCGCCGACAACGACGCCGGCCAGATCACCGACATCCGCAACGAGATCGCCGCCCTGGCGCAAGAGACGGGCGTGCCGATCGACGACTACCGCCGCATCGTCCAGACGGTGCAGAAGGGCGAGCGCGAGGCCCGTCAGGCGAAGAAGGAAATGGTCGAGGCCAACCTGCGCCTCGTGATCTCCATCGCCAAGAAGTACACCAACCGCGGCCTGCAGTTCCTGGACCTGATCCAGGAGGGCAACATCGGCCTGATGAAGGCAGTCGACAAATTCGAGTACCGCCGCGGCTACAAGTTCTCGACCTACGCCACCTGGTGGATCCGGCAGGCGATCACCCGCTCGATCGCCGACCAGGCCCGGACCATCCGCATCCCGGTGCACATGATCGAGACGATCAACAAGATCGTCCGCACCAGCCGCCAGATGCTGCACGAGATCGGCCGTGAGCCGACCCCCGAAGAGCTGGCCGAAAAGCTGGCCATGCCGCTGGAGAAGGTGCGCAAGGTCCTGAAGATCGCGAAGGAGCCGATTTCGCTCGAAACGCCGATCGGCGACGAGGAAGACAGCCACCTGGGCGACTTCATCGAGGACAAGAACGCCGTCCTGCCGATCGACGCGGCGATCCAGTCCAACCTGCGCGAGACCACCACCCGCGTGCTGGCGTCGCTGACGCCGCGCGAGGAACGTGTTCTGCGCATGCGCTTCGGCATCGGCATGAACACCGACCACACCCTGGAAGAAGTCGGGCAGCAGTTCAGCGTCACGCGCGAACGGATCCGCCAGATCGAAGCCAAGGCGCTGCGCAAGCTGAAGCACCCCTCGCGGTCGCGGAAGCTGAGGAGCTTCCTCGACAGCTGATCTGGGTCCACAACGCATCAGTAGGCTGACGGCGTGAGCTGATCGGCTGAAACTCCCCGGGCTCAACTCCGGGGAGTTTTCGTATGCGCTCGCGCGACGGCTCGTTCTTAGCCTGCCGTCAGCGCCTCGGTCGGTTGAAATCTATGGAGAAATGCCGCGCTGGCGCGGTGGCGTGCGCCTGCGCTAGAGATGGCGCAAACCTGGGAGTTTCGCTTGAACCCGTCACCGATCCTGGCCGGCCTCGCAGCCACGGCCCTGCTTGTCTCGTCCGCGACCGCGCAGACCTCTGCCGCCTTCCAACCCTCCGCGGACAACATCCGCGCGCATGTGAGCTTCCTGGCCAGCGACCTGCTGGAGGGCCGCGAGGCGGGTTCGAAGGGCTATGACATCGCCGCCGGCTATGTCGCCTCGCAGTTCGCGCAGCTGGGCCTGAAGCCCGCCGGCAACGACGGGACCTACTTCCAGACGGTCCCGCTGGTCGCGTTCCGGCCGGCGGAGGAGGGTGTCTTCGTCGTGCGCGGCAAGGACGGCGTGGCGGTCCCGCTGGTGTTCGGCGAAGACGTGCTGAGCGGCCGCAACGCCGGGCCGCGGGATCACAAGGTTTCGGCCCCGCTGGTGTTCGCTGGCTGGGGAGTCGTCGCGCCGGAGAAGAAGCACGACGACTACAAGGGCCTGAACGTGAAGGGGAAGATCGTCGTCGTCCTGACCGGCGGCCCGCCCGGCTTCCAGACCGAAGAACGCGCCTTCTACGGCAACGCCCGCACCAAGCAGGTCGCGGCCGCCAAGGCCGGCGCGATCGGCGTGATCTATGTCTCCACGCCCAAGGACGAGGCCCGCAGGCCCTTCGCCGAGGGCAAGCGCACGTGGCGCGCCTGGTCGATGACCTGGCGCGGTCCGGACGGGAAGGCCTACGAGGCGGCGCCGGGCGCGCCCGGCCTGGGCGGCGTCAGCGTCAAGGGCGCCGAGAAGCTGTTCGCCGGCGCCCCCAAGACGTTCGCCGAGGTGGCTGCGACCGCCGATGGCGGCAAGGGCGCGGTCCCGCGCTTCGCCCTGGCCACCAGCCTGGACGTGACGCTGCGCACCGAAGTGAAGACCATCCAGAGCCCCAACGTCGCGGGCCTGATCGAGGGCTCGGATCCCAAGCTGAAGGACGAGGTGATCGTCCTGTCGGCGCACCTGGACCACATCGGCGTGACCGCGCCGCTGAACGGCGACGAGATCAACAACGGCGCGCTCGACAACGCCGGCGGCATCGCCACCACGCTGGAGGTGGCGCGCGGCTTCCGCGAGGCCGGCAAGGCGCCGCGCCGCTCGGTGCTGTTCCTGGCCGTCACCGCCGAGGAGAAGGGCCTGCTGGGCGCGGAGTACTTCGCCCGCAATCCGACCGTGCCGGGCGCCCTGGTGGCCAACGTCAACCTGGACATGCCGATCCTGACCTATGACTTCCTGGACGTGGTCGCGTTCGGCGCCGAGCGCTCGACTTTGGCGCCGGCGGTGCAGCGCGCCGCCCAGCGCGCAGGCGTCTCACTCTCGCCCGATCCGATGCCGGAGGAGGGGCTGTTCACCCGCTCGGATCACTTCCGTTTCGTGGAGATCGGCGTGCCCTCGACGTTCCTGATGACCGGCTTCCAGAACGGCGGCGAGGCCAAGTTCCGCGGCTTCCTCAAGGACTGCTACCACAAGCCCTGCGACGACCTGGGGCAGGGGATCGACTACGCCGCCGGCGCCAAGTTCGCCCGGATCAACTACGAGATCGCCCGCGAACTGGCCGACGCGGACGCCCGCCCGCAGTGGAACAAGGGCGACTTCTTCGGAAGCAAGTTCGCCCCGGCCCAAGCCATCGCGGATCGCTAGGCGGCTGCAACCCACCGCCATGATTCTGATCGCTGCGGCCATGGGCAGGCCGGCGGCGACTCCCCTAGCGTGGGGCGGTGTTCATCGCCGCCCTATCGCCATCCATAGTTGAAGCTGACGCTGACCCGCGGGGTCTTGGCGCGGTTCACGGGCACCTCGTGGCGCAGCCAGCTCTCCCACATGTAGATCGTGCCGGGTTCCGGCTGGAGGTAGACGAAGGTCTGGGCGGCTTCGGGCGCGTCGGGCCGGCGCGGCGGGGCGGCCATCATCAGCGGCAGGCGCGGATCCTCGAGGCGCAGCGCGCTCGCGCCGGGCGGCGTCGCGACGTAAACCGTGCCGGAGAGCACGCTGTGCGGGTGGACGTGGCCCGAGTGGGCCGCGCCCGGCTTGAGGATGTTCACCCACAGGCTGTCCATGCGCAGCTTGCCGCCCTGCAGGTCGAAGGCCAGCTGATCGGCGAAGACCTTGGCGTGCTTGTCGAGCCGCCGCTTGAGCTCGTCGAAGACGCTCATCCGCTGCGGCAGGTCGTTCAGCGAAGCGTACGACGTGTATCCGCCGTAGCCGTGCTCGCGGCTCCAGGCGCGGCCGGCGACGTCCTCCTCGGCGAGAGACTGGCAGGCGTCCAAAATCTCGCGGTTGAAATTTTCGAAGCTACGGTCTGTTGTAAGGCTGGCTTCATAGACCGGCGTGGCGAAGAGCGGGCGCAGCGTCATGCTGCGTGGCTTAAAGCAGCCTCCGGCTTTGTGAAAGTGGGCGGCTTCGCCGCGTCGGCGTTTGTCAAAGAGTCGGCGTCGCTGGCGCGGTGCGCGAAGGTTGATTAGGGTTGGCGTCAATTACAGCTTTGCCGGTTGCAGGCGGAGCGTTGGGGGAAACGAGAACATGATGAAGTTCATGGCGGCGCTGGCTGTTGTGGGCCTGGTGGCGGCGGCCCCGGCGCCGGTGCTGGCGCAGAAGGCCAAGGCGGGCGCGACCTACAAGGCTCCGCGCGGTCCCGACGGCAAACATCCCGATCTCAACGGCGTCTGGCAGGTGATGAACACCGCCGGCTGGGACATCGAGCCCCACGCTGCGCGCGCGGCGCTGCAGATGCGGCCCGGCCCGTTCGTGCCCGTGCCGGCCAAGGCCGTGGTGGCGCTGGGCGCGGTGGGCGCGGTGCCGGCAGGTCTCGGGATCGTGGAAGGCGGCGAGATCCCCTACACCCCCGAAGCCAAGAAGAAGCGCGACGAGAACCGCGCCAACTACCTCAGCCTGGAGACCGGCGACCCCGAGGTGAAGTGCTACCTGCCCGGCGTGCCGCGTGCGAACTACATGCACCTGCCGTTCCAGATCTTCCAATCCGAGAAGTCGATGATCGTCGCCTACGAGTACGCGGGCGCGGTGCGGAACTTCCTGTTCACCGACCCGGGCCCGGCCCCGGTCGACAGCTGGATGGGCCAGTCGGTGGCGAAGTGGGATGGCGACAGCCTGGTGGTGACGGTGACGGGCATGAACGACCGCACCTGGTTCGACCGGGCGGGCAACCACCACTCCGACCAGATGAAGGTCGAGGAGCGCTGGACCCCGACGGGCCCCGGCGTGATGCGGTACGAGGCCACGATCACCGACCCGGCCACCTTCACCCGGCCGTGGAAGATGAGCTTCAACCTCTACAAGCGTCAGGGCGAGGACGCGCGCCTGAACCAGTTCAAGTGCGTCGAGTTCGTCGAGGAGCTGATGTACGGCGACCTGCGCAAGGAACCGCTGAAGTAGCGAACTAAGGAATCGGTCGGCAAACCCGACCTTCTAGAGATACAGTCTGCATCCGGCGTTGGAGGCGCGAGATGACGAAGAAGAAGCTGATGATCGCAGGGGCCGTGGGTGCGGCGCTCGCCGTCGCCGCCGCCGGCGGCGCGGCGTGGGCCCACCACGCCTTCGCGGCCGAGTTCGACGGCAAGGCCCCGGTCCTGCTGCGCGGCAAGGTCACGCGGGTGGAGTGGATCAATCCGCACGCCTGGGTTCACATGGCCGCCGTCAACAAGGACGGCACCACCACGGCGTGGATGGTCGAGGGCGGTACGCCCAACACCCTGATGCGTTCGGGGATCACCAAGGCCTCGCTGCCCCCGGGCACCGAGATCATCGTCCGCGGCTATCAGTCCAAGGACAAGCTCTGCCGTCCGGCCTGCAAGGCCAACGGCCGCGACGTGACGTTCCCGGACGGCAAGAAGCTGTTCATGGGCTCGTCGGGCACGGGCGCGCCGCAGGACGGCTCGGACCCGACCGAGAAGAAGTAGGATTCCCGGCGCAGGCCGGATGCGGAAAGGGGAGCCGCGAGGCTCCCCTTTTTCGTGCGCGGAAGACGGGCGGCTTCGGCTACTTCTGAGTCTCGAGCAGTGAGTCCCACATGTCCTGGGCGAAGCCGATCACCGACAGGTTGGCGGTGAAGGCGTGCTTGGACTGGATCATCTCGACCATCGCGCCTTCGACGTCGACGGGCTGGTCGCCGCCCATGCGGGAGACTTCGACGGCGGCCGTCTCGAAGCGGCGCGAGGCCGCCATGAGGCCGTAGCGGGCGGTTGCGATGGGGTCCATACCGCCACGCTGACACGAGACCGGTTAAGCCGGTGCTCGCAAACGTCGTGAACTAAGTCTTACGCGGCTTGCGGGGCTTCTTTTCCTTCCGCGGCATCGCCGACGTAAAGGCGTAGGCCGCCTGCAGGGTTTCGGCAAAGCGGCCCTCGTCCTCCAGCACCGCGTCGGGCAGCACCACATAAGCCCGCATCGGCCGGCCCGGCATCGGCTCGAAGTGTCGCACGCCGAACTTGGCGTCGAGCTCGGCGTGCAGGGTGGGCGGCAGGCGCGCGAACGCGATCTCCTGGAGGAGGCCCGCGAACATGTTGCCGTTCACGAAGGCGCAGGGCTGGCCGAACATGCGTCGCCGCTCCAGCCCTGGGCCGTCGGGCAGGCAGGCGTCGAACAGGTCGACCATCCCCTGCGAGGGCTTGGTCCAGGCCATGGCGGCCGACCCCTAGCCCAGCGCGGCGTAGACCATCTTCTGGAACATCGGACAGCCGATGCGACCCGTCGGCCGCTGGCCCTGCATCGCCGTCACCGCTTCGGGGCCCAGCGGCATGGAGTCCTGGATCAGGTAGATCAGGATCATGTCGTTGGCCGGGTCGGCCTGCCACCAGGTGCCGAAGGCGCCCGGCCAGCCGAACGCGCCCGCCGCGCCCGCGCCCATCCACTCGTGCTTCTGGGCGTCCAGCACCATCGACGTGCCGAGGCCGAAGCCCTGTGAGAGCCAGAACGGCATGCCCATGAACGTATGGCCGCGCTGCTCCTCGGTGAGCAGGTTCGTGGTCATGGCGTCGATGGTTTCGGGCTTGGCCAGACGCACGCCGTCCACCTCGCCGCGGC
Organism: Phenylobacterium sp.; assembly: GCF_965284355.1. Lineage (NCBI taxonomy): Bacteria > Pseudomonadati > Pseudomonadota > Alphaproteobacteria > Caulobacterales > Caulobacteraceae > Phenylobacterium > Phenylobacterium sp. The sequence goes on from NZ_OZ260078.1 coordinate 3,944,132, forward strand.
CCAGCATCAGCCGGGCGAACTTCAGATAGTCGTCGAGGCAGGACACCAGCCCGCCGCCGCCGCCCTCGAATGGCGCAGGGGTCGGCGGATCGGACCACGACACGTCCTTCAGCCCGCCTTCCAGGGGCGCCTGATAGAGCTTGGCCATCCGTCCGCGCTTCTCGGGCGGCGTCCAGAAGCCGGTGTCGTGCATGCCGAGCGGCGCGAAGATGCGTTCCTTCAGCACCTCGCCCAGCGACTTGCCCTCGATGCGCGCCACCAGGAAGCCCAGCACGTCGGTGGCGTGGCTGTAGTGGAAGCGCTCGCCCGGATGGTAGCTGAGCGGCAACTCGCCCAGGCGCTTCATCCACTCGTCGGGGCCGTGGGGATTGGCCAGCGCCGAGCCCAGCTTCTCTTCGTGCGCGTGGGCGATCGGGCCCATCGACGTGAAGCCGTAGGCCAGGCCCGAGCGATGGGTCATCAGGTCTTCGACCGTGATGTCGCGCTGGGCCGGCACGGTGGAATCCAGCGGCCCGGTCGCATCGGTCAGGACCTGCATATCCTTGAACTCGGGCAGCCACTGGGTGACCGGGTCGGTGAGCTTCAGCTTGCCTTCCTCGACCAGCATCAGCGCTGCCAGCGTGGTCACGGGCTTGGTCATCGAGGCGATGCGGAACAGCGTGTCCCGCTCCATCGGCAGGCCGGCCTCGATGTCGCGCTGGCCGATGGTGTTCACCTGCACCACTTCACCGCGGCGCCAGACCATCGTGACCATGCCCGAGAGGGCGCCCTGGTCGACCAGGCCCTTCAGCGCCGGTCCCACCTGCGCCAGCACTTCCGGCTTGAAGCCTGCCGGGGCCTGAGCTCCATCCACGAGACGTCTCCCTTATCGTTGTTCAGTTGGATTAGCGCAGGGCGGCGGGGCGGACGTCAAGCGCGACGCGAGGGCAGGGCGCCTTGCGTCCCGGCGCCGGGACCCAACGTACAGGCGAAGGGCGCAGCGACGGTTGCGCCGCCGCGCCCGCGTCCGTAGGTCTGACCCCGATGTCCGCTCCCATCAGCAAGCGTTCGGCCCTGGCCGCCCTCTCCGGAACCTTCGCGGCGGCCTGCTCGCCGCTCAGCCTCTTCGCCACCCTTTCGCCCAAGGACCCGGCCAGCCAGGTGGCGCGCGGCGCGGCCTATGGCGCGGGCGAGCGCCAGCGCCTGGATGTCTATGCGCCGCGCAAGGGCGCCCAGCCCGCGCCCGTCGCCGTGTTCTTCTATGGCGGCTCGTGGGACTCCGGACGGCGACAGGACTACAACTGGGCCGGTCGCGCCCTGGCGTCGCGCGGCTTCCTGACCGTTGTCGCCGACTACCGCCTGTATCCAGAGGTGCGGTATCCCGGCTTCCTGGAAGACGGCGCGCAGGCTGTGGCCTGGGCCAGCCAGAACGCCCGGCGCCTGGGCGGCGATCCCGGCCGCACGGTGATCGTGGGCCACTCGGCCGGCGCCTACAACGCCGTGATGCTGGCGCTGGATGGCCGCTACCTGCAGGCCGCCGGCGTCGATCCGAAGTCGGTGAAGGCGATGGCGGGCCTCTCAGGCCCCTACGATTTCCTGCCGATCGCGAGCGACATCACCGAACGGATATTCGGCGGGACCGCAGACCTGCCGTCGACCCAGCCCCTGGCCTATGTGCGCCCGGATTCGCCGCCCGCGTTCCTGGCGACGGGCGCGGCCGACGATATGGTCTGGCCCAAGAACACCATCGCGCTGGCGAAGAAGCTGCGCGAGGCGGGCGTGCCCGTGGAAGAGCGCCACTACGACGGCGTCGACCACGTGAACATGGTGCTGGCGCTGTCGCGGCCGCTCCGGGGACGGGCTCCGGTGCTGGACGAAATGACGGGCTTCCTGCGTCGCTACGCCGGCTGACGTCTCGCTGCGGTGCGCAAGGCGCAGTCGGCGCGCAAGCGCGAGCGTCACCTGTCTCACTCGCAAACCCTTACGATGTAAGGAAATCGTGAGCTCGACAGACGCTGCGGCAGCTTGCGGCATTGCCGCATTGAACCGGGTCCGAGGCGTGCGTATATGCCCGCCCTCGGGGCTCTAGCCGGCAAGGACCGCATATGTTGCTCACGCTGATGAAGGCCAAGCTGCACCGCGCCACGGTGACCCAGGCCGACATGGACTACGAGGGCTCCATCGCCATCGACCGCGACCTTCTCGACGCGTCGGGCATCCTGCCGCACGAGCAGGTGGACGTCCTGAACATCACCAACGGCGCCCGCTTCACCACCTATGCCATCGAAGCGCCACGTGGTTCGCGTGTGATCGGCGTCAATGGCGCCGCCGCCCGGCTCGTCCAGAAGGGCGACAAGGTGATCGTCGTCACCTATGGGATGCTGCCCGCCGAGGAAGCCCGCAACTATGCTCCGACCGTGGTCCTGCTGGACGACGCCAACCAGATCAAGAACGCCGCCTGAGGCCTTGGCGGGGGTCGCGCTGGCGGCCCTCTCCCTCACCGCCTGCTCGCCGACCGCGCCGCCGGGCGTCGATCGCGACCAGCTGGACACGGCCGTCTCGCGCGCCATCGGCGACCCCAACAGCTGCCTGCTGATCGCCAAGGCGGGGACGGGCAAGCTCTACTACCGCTACAACACCTACACCGCTTGCGACCGCGAGCAGCCGTCGTGCGAGGGGCCCGGGAAGGCCAAGGTGGGCCAGCTGCTGGACCGCACGGTGAAGAGCCGCGCAGCCGTCATGCTCAGCTGCGACAGCAAGGCCGACGCCTCGCGCGGGGTCGGGTGGGCGGCCGGTCCCATCGCTGGGACCGACCTCGTCTATGCCGCAATGATGGAGGGCGACCGCGCCTTTCCGGGCCGGATAATGGCCGACCGCCTGGAAGGCGCTTTCCGCCGCGCGAAGGTGTCGAAGGCGCCTTAGCGGGTGACTTCGTAGAGGCCGGCCACGTCGATGCGCACCGTCAGCTCGCCGGCCTGAACCGGCGTGGCGTCCTTTGCGAAGCCGCGGGCCGCGGTCATCTCCAGCATCGGCATCGGAGGCCGCGGCGCATACCCGCCGCCTTCGCTCAGCGACACCAGGCGGGCCACGCGATAGCCGGTGGCCTTGGCGTAGAGCTCGGCCTTGGCCGCCAGCGCCTTCACCGCCGCTTCGCGCGCGGCGTTCTCGGCCGCCGTCGCGTCGACCAGGCCGAAGCTGATTCCCTGGATCTGATTGGCGCCGGCGTTGACCGTCGCATCCACCGCGGCGCCCAGCTTCTTCAGGTCCAGCACCCGGATCGTGACCTGGTTCGAGACCTGGTAGCCGGTCAGGATCGGGGCCTGGTTCTCCACGTACCGGTACTGCGGGTTCAGGTTCAGGCCCGAGGTCTGAATGTCCTTCTGGGCGACGCCGGCCTTTTTCAGGCTGGCGATCACGGCGTTCATGCGCGTGGCGTTGGCGGCCATCGCCTCGGCGGCCGTCTTGCCCTCGGTCATCACGCCCAGGGTGATCATCGCCATGTCGGGCTCGACGCGGGTCTCGCCATAGGCGGCAAGGTTCAGCGTCGTGGCGCGGAACATGGTGTCGGCCGCGGGCGGCGCGGCCTGGGCCAGGGCGGCGGGGGCCGCGGCGGTGAGGGTCAGCGCCAGCCCAAGTCCGGCGGCGCGCATCAGGGTCTTCATAACAAGCTCCAGTGGGGGAGGATGGAACACGGTCCAAGCGTCGCAGTTCCAACCTGAACGCAAGCTTTAAGCGCCGTGCAGCCCATGCTAACCGCGGCGGGCACGAGCGCTGCAGGGGCCTGTAGCTCAATGGTTAGAGCCGACCGCTCATAACGGTCTGGTTGCAGGTTCGAGTCCTGCCGGGCCCACCAGCAGCGCGTTTCGAGCGGTCCCGTGGTACGAAAACCGTTTGATACCGACACGTCTCGACGCGATACCAACAGCCATGTCCCTCTGAGACGCCAAGCTCCGGATTTCCGGGTCGGCGCCCGGGCGGCGAATGAGTTGGATCTTGTTCGACATCGTCTTGTCTCCGTTCCGAAGGCCGGGAGGAGCCCGGCCGTTCGCGGGCCATCCCGCGATCACGGAGACGTTCGACATGGGGCAGGGCGCCGCGCGAAATCGGGGCCCTGGGGGAACGGCACGCAGGCGCTAGCTGGAGATGGGGGACCCGGGAAGCCCGCCTGCAAGGCAGGTCGACTTGGCGCGACGCACGCCCGCGTCAGGTTCCGAGATCGATCGCGGGCCGCCAGCGGTCCGGTTCTTCAAGCCAGCATTGAGACGAGATGTCTGAGCTGGCCTCGTGAGTGTGTAGAATCTGCCGTCCAAGATCCGGGGTGAAGCCCGGCACCCTGGGTGCATCGAACGAATGTATCGGTAGATCTGCGGGTACTGGCTGTTCGTCCGCGTTCCGGATGACGTGGTGGCGTGGGTCTTGGCAGCCCACCAGCGCGCTCCACTGCGGCGTCGTTGAGATTGCGTGACGTGACATCTCGATCAGCGCGCGAGCGGACGTTCTTGCTATGGGGGTATCGTCGTTCCATGCTGAACATGGCGGTGGTCCTCGCGCGATGTACCTGTCGGCGGGAGCTGACCATGATGGGAGGCGGCCGTGACGGGCGGGCCGGGTCGGGTGAGCATCGTCGAGCGGAAGTCGCAGGTTGGCCGCGAGAGGCGCGCAGAACGGCGCCAACTGACCATTCTGTTCTGCGACTTGGTTGGTTCGACCAGCCTCTCCACCTCGATGGATCCTGAGGACCTGCTGGAGTTGATGGTGGAGTTCCAGCACTACTGCGTCGAACGGATCGAAGCAGCGGGTGGATATGTGGCGCGCTTTGCGGGCGACGGCGTCCTGGCCTACTTCGGATATCCAGTGGCGCAGGAGGACGCACCGCAGCGGGCGCTCCAAGCCGCGCTCGCGCTGCGTGAGGCCCGCGAGCACGTAAGCGGGCCCGACGGCGGCGCCCTGGCGGTCCGTATCGGCGTGGCGACGGGCCTTGTCGCCGTCGGCGATCTCGTCAGCGCGGGCGCACACGAACGCGCCGTGGCCGGCGAAACCCCCAACATGGCCGCCCGCCTGCAGGCCCTGGCCGAACCGGACATGGTGCTTGTATCCGACGCGACCAAACAACTGACCGATGGCCTGTTCGCGTTCCGCTCCCTGGGACCTCAGCGGCACAAGGGTTTCCCCTCGGCCACCGTGGCTTGGGAGGTCGTCGGAGCGCGGGCCACCGTCGCCCGCTACGATGGCCGCCGCGCCATCGGCCTCAGCAGGTTGGTCGGTCGCGGGTCCGAGCTCAGCGCGATCCTGGACGCCTGGTCGGAATGCCGGGATGGCCGTCGCGGCGTGGTCAGCATCGTCGGCGAGCCGGGAATTGGGAAGTCGCGGCTCCTTGAGGAGGTGCGCGGCCGGATCGACCAGGAAGGCGGCGTGTTGTGGCTCGAGGGCGGCGGCGCGAGCATCTATGACAACACTCCCTTCCACGTCGCGGCGCAGATCGCGCGCCGACTCATCGACCCGGGGTCCGGCGGCGACAGCCCCGACGATCCTCTGCTCACGTTCCTCGCCCGCGGCGGAGCCGGCGACAACGAACGCCGGGACGACTTGATGGCCGAGATGGCGCGGCGCGTCTGTGCCGCGGCTGAGCGGCAGCCGACGGTGCTCGTCGTGGAGGATCTCCACTGGGCGGACCCATCGTCCCTTGAACTCCTCGACCTTATCCTCGCGGCAGGTGGCGCCGGCCGGTTCCTGGTGATCTACACATCGCGGCCCGGGCTCTCCCATCGCTGGCCGCGCGACGTTCCCCGCTGCAAGGTCGAACTGTCGAAGCTCGATGAGGCCGGCAGCGCCGCCCTGGCTCGCGCGGCGGGCGGCGACAAGCTCAGTCTGGCGCACATCAGCGCCATCGTCGCGCGCGCCGACGGAATTCCGCTCTACGTCGAAGAGCTGGCGCGCTTGGTCGCGGGCCAACCCGGCTTGGCGCTCGACGACGCCCTGCCGCGCACGCTGTCGGACCTGCTCGCAGCCAAGCTCGAGTGCGCGGGCCAGACGAAGCGCCATGCACAGGTCGCCGCCGTCCTGGGGCAGGCGTTCTCCGCCACCCTCCTCGCGGCGATGACCGGGATGCAGGCGGGAGAAGGCGAGGCTCTCCTCCGCGACCTGGAAGCCCGCGGGGTGATCGTGCAGGAGGGCGACGCTTGCGCCTTTCGCCACGCGCTGCTGGCGGCCGCAGCCTACGATACGCTGCCGAAGCGGGAGCGGCGCGAACTGCACGAGCGCGCCGCCGGCCTGCTGCTGGGGCAGGACCCGGCCGTCGAGACGGCCCGCCCCGAGGTCGTGGCGCGGCATTGGACGCAAGCCGGCCGCTATCGCGAGGCGCTGGAGGCCTGGCGCGAGGCCGGCGCGTCGGCCAATCAGCGCCGCGCCTTCCGGGAGGCGGAGCATGCCTACCGCCAGGCGCTGGCCGTGCTGAGCGAGGCGGATGTCCCCGACCGCGACCGCCTCGAACTCACGATCCGCGCGGCGTTCAACCGCGTCGTGCAGATCACCCAGGGCTATTCGGCATCGGAGGCCGGCGCGTCCACTCTGCGCGCCGCCGCGCTCGCCGAACGGATCGGCGACCCAGGCGCGCGGGCGCGTGAGGAGCAGGTGAAGTGGCGCAGTGTCTTCACAGCGGGCGACTACGCCGAGGCCGAGGCCACCGTCGAGCGGTTCATGGCGCTTACGCACGACCATGGGGATGCGGCCTGGCGGCGCCGGTTCATCCTGCGCGCCGGCCTCCAGCAGGGCTTTTACACAGGCGACCTCGCTCGGGCAGAGCGTGACTTCGTGGCTTGGGAAAGCCTGAGAGACGACAGCCACAGGGCGCCCGGCGACGATGTGCTGTCGATGGGAATCGGCGGTTTGACGGCACAGATGGCCGGCCGGCATGCCTCAGGGCGCGACCGGATCCACCGGGCCTTCGAGATCGCCGACGGCTACGGCACGCCCTACGACCTCGCCATGGCCACGCACACCGAGGCCTGCTTCCATCATTTCGCCGAGGACGCGGCCCAGTTGGCCAACGCCGCCGCCCGCTTGGCGAAGGTCGCGGCCGACAGCGGGTTCGAGTACGCTAGCCACCTCGCGATGGGCTGGCTGGCAATCGCCGACCTCGACGCCGGCCGGATCCCCGAGGGTACCGAGCGCGCAGCTGCCGCGCTCAAGGGAATCGATCGTTTGGGGGCCGGCGTGTCCAAGGTCTTCTGGCTCGGGGTGTTGGCCCGCGCCCAGTGGCTGGCCGGTGAAGTCGCCGACGCCGAGCAGAGCTTCCGGCAGGCCTATGCCTGCAATCGCCAGGAACTCGCCTTCGTGCCAGTGACGCGAATGGCGCACGCCCGGCTGCTGGCGGCGTCAGGCAGAGAGCCTGAGGCGGCGCGCGAGCTATCGCGAGCGGTGCGGCTGTCCGCGTCGATGGGGGCTGGCCAATTCCAGTTTCGGGCGCTCGTCGCGCTCGCTGGCCTCTCGCAGGAAGACGCAGCGCTTGGCGGGCGGGCGCTCCGGGCCGCACGCGCATTGGCTCACCTCGACCACGGCCCAGCAGACCGCATCCGCTTCGATGCATTGGCTCACCCGGCAGGCGCGGGCGTACGATCTACGGTTTGACCCGCCACCGGCGACGCGGCTCGGCGGCCTGAACCGGCGGCGCGGAGCGCGACGTCAGGTAGGCGAGGCCCGCCTCCACCACGGTCCGGACGGTCTCGACCAGCATCGCTTGGGTTTCGGTCGACGCGAGCGGCGGCGGTCGCTCGCCCGGAGCCGGGTCTTCCAGGCCGATGTAGCGGAATACGCCGTCAGGCCGCGGATTGCGCCGGGTCCAGATCGTCTTCTGCAGTTCGAGGGTGCGCGCGGTGACGTCGCGAAGCCACTCCGCGTGCCACTCGGGGTTCTCGCCGGTCGAGCGCGTCCAGCCGCGCTGGAACGCGCGAAAGTCCTCCGCGAACCGTCCGGCGTCGCCCGTGCCGGCCGCCGCCTGCGCATAGCGCACGAAGACCCGCGACCACATCTGCGCGCTCACCGCCAGCGGCTGCAGCGCCGGGCCGCCGAAGATCGAGCCGGCGAGGCGGGCGAACGCAGGGTCTTTCGCCGCCTCCTCATGGCCGTGCGCGCCGACGCGTAGCCAGAACTCCGACAGGTGACGGTTGCTGACCAGCGCGCCTGACAGTTCGAGGTAGCGCATGGCCGGGTCGAAGTAGCCGCGGAAATCCCTGTCGAAGCCGGCGAGGTCGTTCGCTTCGAACCGACCATTCTCCAGGGCGTCGAGCAGTGTCGGCAGGGCCAGGATCGCCGACTCCATGCCGTGGGTGATACCTTCTCCGGTCAGCGGATCGACGAACGAGCCGGCGTCGCCGATCAGGAGCCCGCCGTCGAAATGGTTGCGATCGATGCCGCCGTACGTCTTCACCACGCCGCCGATCGGACGGCTGGCGAGTTCCGCGCGGGCGCACCCTGGATGGCGGATCCTGAGCCGCGCCAGGGCGCGCTCGAAGGCTTCGCGGACCGGCAGTCCAAAGCGCTGGCTGGTCTCACTGGAGAACCCGACCCCGACGTTGGCCAGGCCGCCCGGCATGGGGAACATCCAGCCGTAGCCGGGCGCGATCTCCTCGTCGAACCACACCGCGGCCTCGCCGCCGTCGATCTCGACACCCTTCACATAGGCGCGTTGGGCCACGCCGATGTGGCGCCGGTTGGTGCGCCGGAGGCCCATGCTCTTGGCCACCACCGACTCGGTGCCGTCCGCGCCGACGACCAGGGGCGCGCAGAGCGTCAGCGCCTGGTCCCCGATGGTCGCCTCGACGCTGACCATGCCGCCATCACGGGTGATCGCACGGGCCGTGGCGGGGCTGAAAACGTCCGCCCCGGCGTCATGCGCGTGCTGCAACAGGATGGCGTCGAACTCGCGACGGGAGACGACCAGCCCGTAGTTCAGCCGATCCTCGGGGTGGTCATAGTAGTGAATGTCGCCCCGGTAGATCAGCTTGGGTCCGAAGTAGACCCGATTGCGGGTGATCCGCAGGCGTTCGCCGCTCTCGATCTGTGGCAACACGCCCATGCGCGCCAGCAGGCGCAGTCCGCCCGGCTCGACGAAATCTCCGCAGACCTTGTCCCGCGGAAAGGTCGCCCGCTCGACGATGGCGACCCGCACACCATGGCGGGCCAGAGCCCAGCCCATCGTTGCGCCAGCCGGCCCGCCGCCAACCACGATGACGTCGTAGGCATGCCCCGCGCGGCTGACGCTCATCGACGCGACAGCTCGCGGGTGTGGTCCACCAGGGCGTAGAGGCCGGCCGGGTCGACGGCGTGAAGCTCCGCCTGCCATTTCGCCTCGATGGCCAGTTCGTCCAGCTTGTCCTCGGCCTGTGGAAGCCGCCGGCTCATGGCCGCGGCCACGATGGCGAGGTCGTCCGGCGAGGGCTGATCGGCGCAGAAGAGGGCGCGCACCGCCGCGTCGTCCTCGATCGCCAGCGCCGCAGGCAGGGTCAGGATCCCATCGCGCAGGTCATCCTCGCCGCCGCCGCCCAGCGAGGTCAGGCCCTTCACGTCGGCGACGTCGTCGCAGCCGTGGTAGACCATGCCCAAGAGACGGCCGTACAGGCGCAGGGACTCGTCGCTGGTGCCGATGGCCGCGCAGACCTCGAACATCGAGCCCGTGTCTTCCTGCGCCAGGCGCCGCCAGTCTTCGTAGCCGCCCGGCTTGCGTCGCGAATCCCACTGCACGCACTCGGCGACGCCCAGGCGCTTCAGCAACTCGGAGAAGAGGCCGACGTCGTAGGGCCGCTCGGCCGACATGCGGTAGCCCTCGGCCACGATGTAGCCGGAAGCCATGAGCGCCGGCAGCTGGCCGAACCGGGTATGCAAGGTGGCGCGTCCACGCCGGGTCGGCGACTGATCGAGGATGTCGTCGATGATGAGCGATACGTTGTGCATCATCTCCAGCACAACGGCCCGCTCGATAAGCGACTCCGGGATCTCGCCCCCGAACCGGGCGCGATGGCACGCGAAGATGGTCAGCGGCCGGAAGTACTTCGACCCCTGCTCGAACTGCCAGCGCAGCATCTCCTGCATGGACCCGTCGGTGGTCTCGATCCACGCGCCGATCATCTGGCGCAGCCGGGCCAGTTCCGCGCCGAACCCGAGGGCGGAGACAATGTCGGTGGAGATGGAATTCACGCAGGGCTCCGGGGGCCGGCGGCTACAGGCATCAGTCTTCGTATTCCCTGCGCCGATAGGCCGCCGCTCCCTCCGCGATCGCCTTGCGCAGAATGCGACGGACCTCTCCTGACGCATTCGTGTCGACGGAGGGGAGGTTCTGCAGGAAGTCCACAACCCCGGCGGCCTTGCCGAACGCGACGTTCGACAGCCGTCCCGCCGTATCGTGGGTGTCGCCCAGGGCGTCGTCGACGAGGTCCGACCATGTCTCCGGCTTGTCACAGTGGCGCCTGCGCGGGATCGGGCGGGGCAGGCGCTCAGGATCGCGCCACGTTTTGGGCGCGTCGGGGGAAGGGCGCGGCCGACGGTGGCGCGCCATGCGCCATAGGCCAGGCCGAGCCCCTCCTCCTGCAGCCTCGGCCCCACGCGCGGGCCTTCGACGACCAACGCCCGCGCCACGTTCACGGCCAGCCCGACCACGCCGATCTTCTTGTCGTGGCGGCCCGAGTAGCCTGGCGGCCCCTCGTTCTGCTCGTCGCTGCCGGGGATCATGTGGCCGCCGAGTTGGTTGACGCTCTTCAGCCAGTCGGTCCAGAACGCAGCGGCGAGCGCGGCGGCCATCAAGGGGAACCGCACTGCTTCAGAGGGCCGCTGTTCGGCTTCCTTGTATAGGTCCGTTAACGCGGCCAGGTAGGCCGTCGGCGAGGTGAAGAGCTTCGCCACCAGCAGCGCTTCCGGCCCATAGACCGTGTGCTTGCGCAGCCGGATGACGTCTTTCACCGCGGCGTCTCGCGCCGCCCCGGGCGGAGGCAAGTTCTCCCACTGCAGCGCCTGGGCGGCCAGGACGCCGCTTTGGACGGCGGCCTCGACCGTCGCCATGTCGACGTCGGTCATGCAGTAGTCGCCGGCGAAGAACACGTTCCTGCAGACCAACTCGCCCTTGGCGTTTTCCAGCTTCACCTTGGGCCGCCACTCGTTGCTGCCGGTGTCGTTCAGGAACAATAGGTGGTCCTTGTTGGTGATGACCCGGGTGCGCTTCCAATCGACGGAGACGGGCCCGCGAGCGGCGTCCGGTTTGTCGTCACCCCAGTACCTGCCGGGGTTGATGAACGGCAAGTAGCCGTGCAGCCGGACCAGCATTTGCCAGCCCTGCTGTACGCCGTTGTCGTCGGGGACGGCATACGTCGAGAGTTCGTAGTCTTCGGGGCCGACCGCCTTGATCGCCGTTGGGCGCGACGCGGCCAGCACCAGGACGGGCTCGCCATCCTTTGCGCAGAGGTCATTTTCGGGGTCATCCCAGACCGATGCGATGTTGTGGATCGAGATGTCGTAGCCGACCTCGGGCAGAGGTGTGCCCGGATGCAGGATCGCGAGTTTCTCGGTGATCGCGCCCTTTCCCTCTTCGTCGACCTTCCCAGGCTTCGCGCCTTTCCTGCGCTTCTGTTGCTTGAACCCCGTGAGTTCGTTCGGGAGGAACTTCAGATCTTCTGCATGTGCTGTGCGGAACGGCTTCGTGAAGTAAAGGTACACAACCGGAATTCGCGCGGCTGCCGCTTCCCGAAGTCGAGCGAGGTTCGGCTGCCGATAGACCAGGCTCTTCTTCGAGCCGTCGCCAAGCGACAGATATCCGGCGTCACGGGCCGGCGTGGCTATCACGGCGTAGCGAAAACGCTTCGTCTCGCTTTTGCTGGGCGGGTCTTTGACGCTTCTGAACCTAATCTCGACGAGCTCATCCCTCGGCTTGCCGTCCTCGTCCGTGTCCAGCGCCACGCGGGTGACGATCGTCTCATTCTTGATCCCGCCCTTGCCGAGACGTTTCCGGAGACGCTCCTCGATCTTGTCGAGCAACTTCGTTTTGAGCGGCCCTTTGACCAGCCACGCAAACGGCGTTTCCCGCGGGAAGGTCAGGGTGTGCTTGATCAGCTTCTGATAGGCCTTGGCCGACACGGAATCGCTCGGCATCGACCAGATGGTCTTGATGATGGCGTCGTGAAAGTCCGCGATCTCGTTGTTCATGTAGGGCCGGGAATAGAGGAACCCGGTCACGTCGAGGTCGGTCAGCAGCTTCGCATGGCGTTCGGATGTGGCCTGCGCGCTGACAAGGTCCAGATAAGTGTATCCGAACAGGAAGGACTCGCGCGGCGTGAGCACACCATTGTAGCAGTTGTTGATCAGGTTCCTCAGCGTCGTGGGCGTCGAGACAGTGGCGAACGTCACGTCCTTGAACGTCTTGGGCGGGTCACCTTCGCTCGGGATAATCGCCATCCGGACGTCGTCGCGCCGCAGGAACAACTTCTTCCGCTCAAGCTTGAGATCGTCCTCCAGCAGCGACCAGAATTCTTCGTACCAATCGCCGAATATGTGTGGGTATATCTCGAAGGGCCTGCCGTTCTGATCGAGCGAGTTCGAGGACAGGTTGCCCCCAAGAAACTTCGCCTTCTCGAACAGCGTGACGCGGTAGCCCTTGTCACTTAGCTTGATCGCGGCCGTGATGCCGGCGATACCGCCGCCGATTACGGCGACGCTGAGCGGATCGACCTGATCGTCGGGACCGGTGTGGCTGTGTTGCTCAAGCCCTTCGTTGGTCGCCATCTGACTGCCCTCCGATCGAGGCTTGAGCTTAGCTCGAACGGCGTTCGTTTCAACCACAGCGCGTCCTCTATTTCGAGGCGTAATGAAGCGTGCAGTGCGGTCCTCAGCGCACTGGCGGCAGCTCCAGCAGGTCACCGACGGCCTGGCCAACCAGTTGCTCCAGCCGCGACAGGTCCAGGAAGGCCAGGCGGCGCCGCTCGAACTCGATGATGCCGCGCTCGGCCAGCACGCCCATCTCGCGGGTGACGGCCTCGCGGTGGGTGCCGATCCGGTTGGCGAGCTCTATGTGGGTGGGCGCCTCGGACGCCTCGCGGCGGCCGTTCGCCGCCGGCGGCGTGGTCTTGGCGATGCGCAGCAACTCGCAGTGCAGTCGCGCCTGCACGTTGAGGGCGCTGAGCTCGAACAACCGCTCGTTCATGTCGCGCACCTTGGCCGTCAGCAGTCGCGCCAGCCATAGCGCGGTGTCGGGCGACGCCCTGACGGCGGCCAGGAAATCCTCGCGACGCAGCGCGGCCACGCGCGCGTCGCGCTGGGCCACCACCGCGGCGGTCCGGGGCAGGCCGTCGACCGCCGCGAGCTCGCCGAAGGTGTCGCCCTCCGACAGGGCGCGAAGGCTCACTTCGCGTCCGCTCGCCGAGTAGATGATGACGTTGAAGGAGCCCTCGAGCACGAAGTAGATGTCGGTCGACGCGGTCCCGCGGCCCAGCAGCGACTGGCCGCGCTTCGCACGCAGAATCCGCATCTGACCCTGCACCTGCTTGCGCAGCTCCGGTGGCAGGCTCGCGAGAAAGCCGTTGCTGCCCTGCTCCATCCCGCCTCCCTGACCTTGAAATAGTGCCGGTCGGTCGGAGTCGGCGCAACCTTAAGGAGCTGTCGTCTCGGCCTTCGCCGATGTGCGAAAAGTCACGGCGCCGCCGTGCTGAGCGCGACAGCTCCCCAACCACCGAAGCCGCACCCTGGACGTCGAGGGCGAGCGACCGCACAGGGCGGCGACCACCAGCAATCGGAGGGGATTATATGCCAGGCGCCAAGAACGCCGCGGAGTTCAAGCCCGGGAAGCCGCCGAAGCGCGTCCTTCTCGTGATGTTCTCCGAGCACGACGACGACGGGGTCGAACTGTCTATCGAGGTCTCCGACCTCCATGGCGTCGACTCCTACAGCTTCTCGTTCGACGGCGTGCCGGTGCCGATGAGCGGCGGCAGGGGAATCTTCTTCGCGTCTCCGACCGTCGAGAAGCTGCTCGAGTGGGTGATGCTGGGCAACCCCGGCGGCTACATGAAGGTGGTCGTCAAGCGCGGCGAGACGGTCCTGAGACAGCGGGATACGTCGACCATCGCGCCGCCGTATGGCGAGGGCTACGACGCCTTCAAGCTGAAGGGCGCCTGACATGATCGCCCCCAAGCTCGCCGCCTGGCTAGGAAGCGCCGCAATCCTCGTCGCGCCTGCAGAGGTCTTGGCGCAGGCGGCGGGTTCGCCGCAGCAGATCGCCGAGGAGGCCGCCGCCCGGGCCGAGGAGGCCGCCGCCGCTGCGGTCAAGGCCGCCGCCGCCGCGCGCGCTGCGGCCAACGCCCTGCATGCGGCCGCAGCCCCTGCTGCAGCAGGCCACCCCGCATCCACAAGTGGCGAATCCTTGATCGAGGGCGGGAGCCTCAGGGCCGCCATCCAGGCTAAGGAGCAGAAGCTCTTCGCGGAGACGGTGGACAATGGCACCGACGGGACGAACCTGAACGCCAGTCGGATTCCGGATTTCCAGATCCTCGCCACGGAAGACGACAAGGTCGCGAAGGTCGCGCTGACGTTCGACTTCGCCAACCACTCCGGGACGCCCGGCCTCACCACCGACCAGCTGACGCTCAGCGCTTCGACAACGCTGGACGATGGGCAGACCGACGCTTCACTGGTCGGCCTAAAGGGGTTCCAGAACGGCACCAGCCTCGAGCTCAGCTTCATCCACTACAGTGGCCGAACGAACCTCACCGGCATCGAGCAAGCGGCCGTCGCGGCGGCGCGCGATGAATGCGAGAAGGGGCTGGGACGCGGTGCGGCGGCATGTGATCCCTACGCCTACGCGACCGGCGCTGGGTCGTTCGTCGCCAAGTACTCTCCAGGCGGTTACGAGGCCATGCTCGACGCCGTTCGGCCCGGGCCGGTCGCGTTCACGGGACTCCGGGTGTCGGGCAACCAGGCGGCCTACAAGTATCTGGATCGCCCCAGCTTCGGCATCGAGAAAGAGAGCCACTTCGGGTTCAGCGCCGGGGCCTTCGGCGGTTTGTTGCTGAACCACGGGATGACCTCGGTCACCGGCGAGTTCACCTACAAGCGCGCCTATGATGCGCAGGATCCCGTCGAGCTGTGCCAGCCACTCTCGGGGACCATCCAGACCCAGTGCCTGACGGGCGCCGATGGTCGCCCCGAGCGATCCAAGGAAGCGATCTTCAGCGCCGAATTGCGCCATGCATTCAAGGCGAAGGTCGGGACCTTCTCCAAGCTGGCCATCGCGCCCGAGGTCAGCGCCGACGTCGAGAACGATGCCTGGTCGGTTTCGCTCCCCGTGTATTTCGCCGGCGACGGGAAGGGCAGCCTCAGGGCGGGCGTCCGCGGCGTCTACGTCAACACGAAGGACAAGGTGAACGGCGGGCGAGACGAAGACTTCACCATCGGCGTCTTCTTCGGCGTCCCCTTCAGCGTCCTCCAATCCAACTAGCGAAGGACGGTCCCATGACTCCTCTCGAGAACCTCCAGATCGCGATCGCCATTGTGGCCATCGTCTGCGGCGTGCTGAGCTTCGGGGTGTACATCATCCATAGCCTGAAGCCGCCAGCGCAGGCGGCGGCGCAGAAGGCCAGCGGCGTCGCGCAGACGGTGCAGGAGAAGGTCGGCGTCACCCCCGCGGAAGTGACCGACCTGGTCAAGGCCCTGGCGGCGCTGAGCGAGAGCTTGGCCAAGGCCGGGCCTGCGCTCTGGTCGATGATCGGCGCGGCGCTGTTCCTGCTGATCGCCGCGGTCTCCGCCGGCGTGCTCCATGGCAAGCCTCCGGCCGCGCCGCAAACTGGGGGGGCGGGAGCGTCGGCGGCCGGCCGGACATCGGGGGGTGACCCATCGGTCGGCGGCGCTCCCAAACTACCGCAGACCCCCGAAAGCAAGATCGAGCCGGCTAACGGCGGCCCAACTTCGGCGCGGCCGGCTGCTACAGCGCTATCATGACGCTGAAGCGGTCGGCCGTGACGTTCAACTTGCCGTCGGAGCGTTCGATCAGGCCGGCCAATTCAAGCACCATGACGTCCTCGTGGACGAGGCGGAACGGTCGGTCGAGGACGTCCGCCAGAGCGCTCACGCAGGGCTCGGGGTGATCGTGAAGGTGGCGCAGGATCCGGTGGCGCTCTTGCGTCATGAGCTCCGCGAATCTGTCGAAATTCTCGAAGGCGGCGATCCGTCCGCCACCGCGATCGGAAGGCTGCAGCGTCCAGCAACGCGCAAGCGCCGCGAGGCCATCATCTTGCCCGCCAGCGTCCTCGGCGTCTGACATCGCACCCATCTGGTATTCACGCCCCGGTTGTGAACGTTCGTCAAGCTCGATGCTTGTCCGACTGATGGAGGTGCGCCAAGCGCAGTCAGTCACGTCATGTGGCATAGGCCGTTCGGGCGCGGCCAGGCTGATGGCTTCCCCACTGACATTGGCCAAGCGTGTAAACGCCGCGGGCCTCTTGGCCCAATCTGACGCGGAGGGCCGCGTTGGCATTCTTGTTGGTGCGATACGCCGCGCCCCGCTCGCTGCCGACGAGATTTCGAGTCCTGCCGTCCCACCAGCAGCCGTGCTGCTCAACGACGCCAATCTGACGAGAGAGCCGCGGCGATGCGGCGGGTGGCGTCTGTCGGCTTGGCCAAGCCATGCCCAAACGGCGCGGTCCGGCCGTGAACAAGGTCAGGTGAAGCCGGCAGAAGGCGATCCGACCATTCCAGCGCGCGACAAGAGGCGCGTCCGTGCCCGCCAATAGCCGCGGGGATCCCGAAAAGAGGGGGCGCTCAAGTCGTCCCATCTATCGAGATAGACTGCGGCCCTGCGTCAGCCTGTCGCAGTATAGGAAAAATTATACCGCCATCGGACTAAATCACTACTCAAGTTAATCATAGTATATTTGTATAAAAATCGACCGTCCTCAGAATGGGTAGATTAAGGTGTCAGGCGACAACTTAGCTTAAGATGACAGAAACTACGTCTCGCTAGTTTTCGCTCACCAGTTAGCCAGGGGTCCGCCCTCGCGAACTTGAGGCCCGGGAGTGAGGCGTGATCGAGACTGTTCATGGCGATGCCGGCGAGCGCGTCGTCACGTTTGAAGGACCTGCGACGATTCCCCATGTGGCCGACGCCTGGACCCGCCTGTGCGCGGCAGTGGCGGAAGGCGACGACCTGCGGATCGAGCTGTCGGAGACCACGTCGGCGGATCTGTCCTTCATCCAACTCTTCGAGGCGGCGCGGACGGCCTGCGAGCAGCATGGCGCCAACCTGCGCCTCGCCCGCCCGGCCGAAGGCGCGCTGCACGATGTTCTCCTCCGCGGTGGGTTCCTCGATGGGAGCGACCCGGCGCGACTGCAATTCTGGACCCATGATGGAGCGGTGAAATGATGGCCTCTGTTCTCACGGTCGATGACTCGGCGAGCATCCGGCAGGCCATCAAGATCGCCCTCGGCTCCGCCGGCTACGCCGTCTCCGAGGCCACCAACGGCTCGGAGGGCCTCAACAAGGCCGAGGCCGGCGGGTTCGACCTGATCATCACCGACCTGAACATGCCGGTCATGGACGGCCTGACCATGATCCAGCAGCTTCGCGCCCGGGGGCGCGTGGTCGGCACCCCGATCGTGTTCCTGTCGACGGAGTCCGATGGCGACATCAAGGCCCAGGCGAAGGCGGCGGGCGCCACCGGTTGGCTGACCAAGCCCTTCGACCCCGAGCAGTTGGTCCGCATCGCCAACAAGGTGCTCAGCAAGTGAACCTACAGGACCCCGCGGAGGTCTTCCGCCTCGAAGCCCGCGAACTGCTGGAGGCGATCGAGCAGGGTCTGCTCGATCTCTCCGAGCGCCGGGACGACCGCGAACTGGTCGACGCCGTGTTTCGTAGCCTTCACACCCTCAAGGGGTCGGGCGCGATGTTCGGCATGGACGAGCTCGCCGCCTTCACCCATCACTGCGAGACCGCCTTCGACCGGGTCAGGAAGGGCCTCGCGCCCGCCACGCCGGAACTCATCACCTGTGTCCTGAACGCGCGTGACCACATGCGTGCGCTGGTTGAGGAACGCGCCGATCCCGCGGCCGGCGAGGCGCTGCTGGCGGAGCTTCATCGGGCGCTGGAGGCCGGCGATGCGCAGGCCGTCGGGGAAAGCGCGGCGCCTAAGGTCCGCCGCTGGAAGCTGCGGTTCTCGCTGCCGCGCGACGCCATGGCCAACGGCACCAATCCTCTGGGCCTCCTGGCCGAGCTTCGCGATCTGGGCGAGTGCGAGGTCGTGGTCTCCACGGCGGATGTGCCGCCGATCGGAGAGCTGAATCCGACGGACTGCCATCTGGCCTGGGACGTCACCCTGTCCGGCGACATCACCCGCGACGCGATTGAGGAGGTGTTCCTCTTCGTGATGGACGATATGGCCCTTGAGATCCACGAGGAGGGCGTTCCAGCAGCGACGGCCTCCCAGGAAGCTCCGGCCGCAGACATCGAGGTCACCGCCCCGGCAAGTCCTTTCGCGGACGCCGTCGTCCCGACCGCCGCCGCCAAGAAGGCGGATGAGCCGAAAAAGGCCGACACCACCGTGCGCGTGCCGGCCGAGCGGCTGGACGAACTGATGGACCGGGTCGGCGAGCTGGTCATCGCCCAGTCCCGCCTGAAGCAGATCGCCGGCGCCTCCTCTGACATGGCCCTGCGCTCGGTCTCGGAGGAGGTCGAGCGCCTGGCCTCCGAGCTGCGCGACACCATGATGGTCGTGCGCATGGTGCCGATCTCGACCCTGTTCGGCCGCTTCCGCCGCCTGATCCACGATCTGCAGCGCGACACCGGCAAGACCATCGAGCTCTTCACCGAGGGCGAGACCACCGAACTCGACAAGACCATCATCGAGCGCCTGGCCGATCCGCTGATCCACGTCATCCGCAATGCCGCGGATCACGGTCTGGAAACCCCCGAGCAGCGCGCCGCGGCGGGCAAACCCGCGGCCGGCAAGCTGGTGCTGTCGGCCCGTCATTCCGGCGCCGAGGTGGTGATCACGGTCACCGACGACGGGCGCGGCATCGACCGCGAGCGGGTTCGCGCCAAGGCCGAGCAGAACGGCCTGATAGCGCCCGGCGCCAACCTCAGCGACGCCGACCTGCTGCAGCTGATCTTCGCCCCCGGCTTCTCGACCGCCGCCACCGTCACCAACCTGTCCGGCCGCGGCGTGGGCATGGACGTGGTCAAGCGGACGATCGAAGGCCTGCGCGGCGCCATCGACATCGCCTCCGTTCCGGGGCAGGGCTCGCAGGTCTCGCTGCGCATCCCGCTCACCCTGGCGATCATCGACGGGCTGTTGGTGCGCGTCGGCGCCGGCCGCTACGTGGTGCCGCTGGCCGCTGTCGAGGAATGCGTCGAACTCAGCGTCGAGCAGGACAGCCGCTCCGCCGGTCGCAGCCTGATCTCTCTGCGCGACGAGTTCGTGCCCTTCGTGCGGCTGCGCGAAGTGTTTCACACGAAGGCCGAGGCCGGCCCGCATCAGAAGGTCGTGGTGGTCTCCACCGGTGAGGCCCGTGTGGGCCTAGTGGTCGACCAGATCATCGGCGACCACCAGACGGTCATCAAGTCGCTCTCGAAGCTGCACGCCGACGTCGAGACCTTCTCGGGCGCGACGATCCTGGGCGACGGCGGCGTGGCCCTGATCCTGGACGTGCCCCACCTCGTCGAGGCGGGCCAACGCCTTGAGAAGCAATTCCGTGTGGCGAGCTGATCCCATGATGCACACCGAAAACGCCGCCAACGACGACGACCTCCAGGTCCTGACCTTCGACATCCGGGGCGAGACCTTCGCCCTGGAGGCCGGGCTGGTCCGCGAAATCCTCGACCTGCCGGACGAGACCGAGGTGCCCGGCGCCGCGGCTTTCGTCAGCGGAATGATGAACTTCCGCGGGCGGGTGATCCCGGTGGCCGACCTGCGGCTGGCCTTCGGGCTGGGCCGCGCCGACGACACCCTGGACAGCCGTATCGTCGTGATCGAGCTGGAACTGGATGGGGATCCCACCCTCGTCGGCCTCCGGGCCGACAAGGTGCATGAGGTCACCAGCCTGTCGCTCGCCGACACCGAGCCGCCGCCCCCCATCGGGATGCGCTGGCGGCACGACTACGTGAGCCGTCTCGCCCGCCTCGCCGGCGAGCCGATCATCCTACCCGACCTGGCCTGCATCTTCGCCGAACGTGGCGAACCGCGTTCCGCAGCGCCTTCCCTTCAGACCATTTCCTGACTCCGAGGCCCGAGAATGCGCTTCACCATCAAGCTCAAACTGATTGTCGCCTTCAGCGTCCTCCTGGCGCTGATGCTGGGCGTCGCCGGCTTCGGCATCGTGCAGGTGAACCGCCTGGCCACGCTGCACGACGACATGATCGAAGGCCCGGTCCACAGGCTCGACGCCTCGCTCAAGCTGAACGTCGCGTTGCTCCAGATCATCCGGTCGGAAAAGAACCTGGTGATGACCGAGGATCTTGCCGAGTCCCAGGCCGAGGTCGCCACGATTGAAGCCCAGAAGCGCGTCTTCCAGCAGACCCTGGACGCGGCTCTGGCGACGGCGACGCCGGATAGCAAGCCCCGTTTGATCGCGCTGCAGGCCGAGTGGAACCGCTTCCTGCCTCTGGACGCCCAGATCCAGCGCCTGGGGGCAGCGAATGAGAACGCTGAAGCGATCAAGATCATGCTGGGCCCCCAGCGGACGATCAACGCGGCGATCTTCAAGGCGTCCGAGGAACTGGTGAATCTCGATGAGGCGATCCTCAAGACCGCCCAAGAGCAATACGACGCCGAAGCGGCGAGGAGCCGGACCCTGTTCGCCGCAATCACGGCGGCCGCGGTGCTTGTGGCCGTCGGCTCGGCGATCTGGCTGTCCCTCACCATCAGCCGCGGCCTCGGCCGGGCGGGCGCGGCCGTCCTCAGCGTGGCCGAGGGCGACCTGACGCGCACCGAGACCGTGACCACCAACGACGAGATCGGCGACCTGCTCACCAGCGTGAACAGCATGGTTGGCCGCCTGCGCATTGTGGTGGGTGACGCCGCAAGCGCGTCCGAGCAGGTGGCCGCCGGCAGCCAGCAGCTGTCGTCGGCGTCCGAACAGGTCAGCCAGGGCGCCACGGAGCAGGCCGCCGCCGCCGAAGAGGCCTCGGCCTCGATGGAAGAGATGGCCGCCAACATCAAGCAGACCGCGGACAACGCCGCCCAGACCGAGCAGATCGCCCGCCAGTCGGCCAAGGACGCCGAAGCCTCGGGCGAGGCTGTCACCCGGGCCGTCACGGCGATGCAGACCATCGCCGAGAAGATCATCATCGTGCAGGAGATCGCCCGTCAGACCGACCTTTTGGCCCTCAACGCGGCGGTGGAAGCCGCCCGGGCCGGCGAGCACGGCAAGGGCTTCGCGGTCGTCGCCTCGGAAGTCCGCAAGCTGGCCGAGCGCAGTCAGACTGCGGCGACCGAGATCGGCGCGGTGTCGAGCGACACCGTCAAGGCGGCCCAGTCGGCCGGTGAGATGCTGACCCGCCTGGTGCCGGATATCCGCCGCACGTCCGAACTGGTCACCGAGATCAGCGCCGCCTGCCGCGAGCAGGACATCGGCGCCGCCCAGATCAACGAGGCGATCCAGCAGCTCGACAAGGTCACCCAGATCAACTCCAGCGCCTCGGAGCAGATGTCCTCCACCTCCGAGGAGCTTGCCGCCCAGGCCGAGGAACTGCAGGCCTCGATCTCGTTCTTCCGAACGGACAACGCGGGGCGCGCCCCGGCCCGGGTGGCCTCGCCCGCCAAGGCGAAGGCCAAGCCGAAGGCCACGATCCGGCAACCGGCGCCCGCGCGCGCCGCGCCGAAGACCGTGCAGGCCCAGCAGGCCGCGGCCAAGGGCTTCGCCCTCGACCTTGCCCAGGGCGGTCCGGACGAACACGACGAGGCTTTCCGCCAGTACGGCTGACGGCCGGCGCCAACCGCGCGAAGGCGAAGTTCCGCACCTCCCCAACCTCACCACGACGGGACAGCTGTCCCTGGAGCCCTGATATGCGCCTGACCATCAAGTTGAAGCTGGGCCTCGCCTTCGGACTGATCATCTCGCTTATGGTCGGCTCGATCGCCTTCGCGGTGATGGAGCTGGGCGCCTTGTCCGCCGCCCAGACGGCGTTGGTTGATGGGCCGGCGCGGCGTCTGGAAGCCGCCCAGGCGGTCGACATCGCCCTGCTGCAGGCGCAGCGCACGCAGCAGGACATGCTGGCGGCTGACGACGCAGACGAGCGCAATCGTCGGAACGTCAGCGCCGCGGCGTTCAACAAGCAGTTCGTGGAGCAGCTCGCCGCGTCCAAGGACATCCCAGTGGGCGCTGACAAGCCCAAGTGGGACGTGCTGCGGCAGGAAGGCGACAAGTTCGCCGAGCTGGATGAACGCATCCGCAGCCTGATCGCCGAGGGGCGCGTCGCCGAGGCTAAGGCCCTTGCTGGGACCGACCTCCGCACGGTGAGCGACGCCGTGACCCGTCAGGCTGACGAACTCGTCGAGCTGTCGCGCAGCGAACTCCAGGCCGCCGAGGCTAAAGGCGCCGCAGACTACAGGATAGCGCGCAACGCGCTCGTCGGCGTGCTGGTCCTGGCCCTGCTCGTGGCCGCTGGCGCTGCGACCTGGCTCTCGCTGACCGTCAGCCGGGGGCTGAAGAAGATATCCGATCTCACCGAGGCGGTGGCCCTGGGTGACCTGAGCCAAACCATTGCTGTCACGAGCAACGACGAGATCAAGGACCTCGTGGAGACGGTGAACCGCATGACCGCCCATCTGCGCGCCCAGGCCGCGGTGGCCCAAAAGGTCGCCGACGGGGACCTGACCGTCCGCCCCGACGCTCAGTCCGACAAGGATGTCCTGGGGCTGGCCCAGGGGCACATGGTCGATCGCCTGCGGGACGTCGTCGCCAACGCGGCCAAGGCGTCATCGGAGGTGGCGGCCGGCAGCCAGCAGCTTTCCGCGACGGCGGAGCAGGTCAGCCAGGGCGCGACCGAACAAGCCGCCTCTGTGGAAGAGGCTTCGGCCTCGATGGAAGAGATGGCCGCCAACATCAAGCAGACCGCGGACAACGCCGCCCAGACCGAGCAGATCGCCCGCCAGTCGGCCAAGGACGCCGAAGCCTCGGGCGAGGCTGTCACCCGGGCCGTCACGGCGATGCAGACCATCGCCGAGAAGATCACCATCGTGCAGGAGATCGCCCGCCAGACCGACCTTTTGGCCCTCAACGCGGCGGTGGAAGCCGCCCGGGCCGGCGAGCATGGCAAGGGCTTCGCGGTCGTCGCCTCGGAAGTCCGCAAGCTGGCCGAGCGCAGTCAGACTGCGGCGACCGAGATCGGCGCGGTGTCGAGCGACACCGTCAAGGCGGCCCAGTCGGCCGGTGAGATGCTGACCCGCCTGGTGCCGGATATCCGCCGCACGTCCGAACTGGTCACCGAGATCAGCGCCGCCTGCCGCGAGCAGGACATCGGCGCCGCCCAGATCAACGAGGCGATCCAGCAGCTCGACAAGGTCACCCAGACCAACTCCAGCGCCTCGGAGCAGATGTCCGCGACCTCCGAGGAACTCGCCGCCCAGGCCGAGGAACTGCAGGCGGCAATGGCCTTCTTCCGCATTGAAGCGACGCACGAGACCCCGGCGGTGGCGGCCCCGGCGCGGCGCAAGCCCGCTCCACTTCAGGTGTCGGCGTCCGCGACGCGCCCGCGCGGGGGCTCGGTCAGGGCCCAGCAGGCCGCGGCCAAGGGCTTCGCGCTGGACCTGACGCGGGGTGGTCCTGATGATCAGGACGTCGCCTTCCGGGAGTATGCCTGAGATGTCGGCCTCTGAAGTCCAATACGTCACCCTGGGCCTAGGCCGCGAGGTCTTCGCGGTGCCCGTGGAGTACGTCCGCGAGATCCTCGACTATCGCCAGCCCTTCGCCATTCCGGAAGGACCGACCTATCTGCTCGGCTTGACCGATGTGCGCGGGCGGGGAACGGCGACCATCGACCTGCGGGCCAAGCTGGGCCTGCAGACCGTGCCGCCGGGGCCCAGCACCCGCATCCTGGTGCTGGACGTTCCCATCGAAGGCCGGCTGCTGTCGCTGGGCCTGGTGGCCGACCGTGTGATCGAGGTGGTCACCATCTCGACCGACCAGATCGAGCCCCCGCCGGACATCGGCGTCGCCTGGCGATCCGACTACATCGCCGGCGTGGTGCGACGCGACGACGGCTTTGTCGTCCTGTTCCAGCTCGCTCGCCTGCTCACCAGCCAGGAAGCCGCCGCCTTGCCCCAGGCGGCCGACGCCGCGGCCTGAACGGCCACGCTGCAACTCTCCAGAACGGATGACCGCCAGTGTCGGCTGAAAGCGTCTACAATCTCGATATCGCGGACACTCTGAGCCCCGCGAGCTATCGCCGCCTCGCGGTCTTCATCCACGAGTACAGCGGCATCAAGATGCCGCCCAGCAAGAAGACGATGCTGGAGGGCCGCCTGCGAAAGCGGGTGCGCGATCGCGGTCTTCAGAGCCTCGACGACTATTGCGCGTTTCTGTTCGAGCGGGGCGGAATCGACGCCGAGGCCGTCCACCTCATCGACGTGGTCACCACCAACAAGACGGACTTCTTCCGCGAGCCGGCGCATTTCGACTTCCTGGTGAACGAGGCCTTGCCGGGGTTCGTCAGCGAGCGCCGCCGCGAGATCCGCATCTGGAGCTCGGCCTGCTCGATCGGCGCCGAGCCTTACACGGTCGCCATGCTGCTGGAGGACTTCTGCCAGGCCAACCGCGGCCTCGACTATTCAATCCTCGCCACCGATCTCTGCACTCAGGTGCTGGGCGACGCTCTGCTGGGGATTTTTCCGACCGCGATGGTCGAGCCGGTGCCGATGCCCCTGCGCAAGCGCTACCTCCTCGCCTCGCGCGACCCGTCGAAGGACGTGGTCCGGATCGCCCCGCACCTCCGCGCCAAGCTGTCGTTCGCGCGCCAGAACCTGATGGACGAGACCTATGCGGCGCCCCGCGATCAGGATGTAATATTCTGTCGGAACATATTGATATACTTCGACAAGGCGACCCAGGCGACGGTCCTCAAGCGCCTGTGTTCGCATCTGCGGCCCGGCGGCTACCTGTTCCTCGGCCACTCCGAGACGCTCGTCGGCGTCGACCTGCCCGTCCGCCCGGTCGGCGGCACCGTCTTCCAAAGGATCTGATCGATGTCTCGCAAGATCCGCGTCCTGGTGATCGATGACTCGGCCACGGTGCGCCAGACCCTCGTCTCCGTCCTGCAGGACGATCCCCAGATCGAGGTGATCGCGACGGCTGCGGATCCCTTCGCGGCGGCGCGCGCCATCGCGAAGGAAGTGCCCGATGTGATCACCCTGGACGTGGAGATGCCGCGCATGGACGGCATCACCTTCCTGCGCAAGCTGATGAGCCAGCATCCCATCCCGGTGGTGATGTGTTCGTCGCTGACGGAAGAGGGGTCCGAGACCCTGATGCAGGCCCTGGAAGCCGGGGCCGTGGATGTCATCCTGAAGCCGAAGATCGGCGTGGCCGACCACCTGCAGGAGTCGCGGACCCGGATCTGCGAGGCCGTGAAGGGCGCCGCCCAGGCGCGCGTCTCTGCCCGCGCGCCGCGACCGGCCGTGGGCATGCGCACGCCGGAAAAGAAGCTCACCGCCGACGCCATGCTGCCGCCGCCCCGCGAGGGCGCCCGGGCGATGGCCCGGACGACCGAGACCGTGATCTGCATCGGCGCTTCCACAGGCGGCACGGAGTCGTTGCGCGAGGTGCTGCAGGCGTTGCCTAGCAACGCGCCGGGCATCGTCATCGTCCAGCACATGCCCGAGAAGTTCACCGCCGCCTTTGCGCGGCGCCTCAACGACATGTGCGGGGTCGAAGTCAAGGAGGCGGCCGACGGCGACGCCGTGCTGCGCGGCCGCGCCCTGATCGCACCGGGCAACATGCATACCTTGCTGGAGCGGTCCGGCGCCCGCTACCACGTCTCTGTGAAATCCGGTCCGCTGGTGTCGCGTCACCGGCCATCCGTGGACGTCCTGTTTCGCTCGGCGGCCCGCGCGGCCGGCTCGAACGCCGTCGGCATCATCATGACCGGCATGGGCGACGACGGCGCCCGCGGCCTGGACGAGATGAAGCAGGCCGGCGCCTACACGGTCGCCCAGGACGAGGCGACCTCGATCGTGTTCGGCATGCCGAAGGAGGCGATCGCGCGCGGCGCAGCGATGAAGGTGGTTCCGCTGGGACGGATCGCGGGCGAGATCATGCGTCTGGGCGCCATGGCGGTCTGAGGAGCGCGCCGTTGTCGATCGCCACACCGCTCGCGCGGCCCACTTGGCAGCCCGCGCCTCTCCCGACGGCCCGCGGCGATGCGCCGGCGCGCCTCGCCGCCGCGCGCGAGGTGATCGAGGGCAAGTTCCTCGATCTGGGCGTGACGCTGGAAAAGTCTGTCGAGGTGGTGAGCGGCCTCGTCGCCTCGCTGGATCAACTGACCAGCCTGTTCAGCGCCACGGCGGTGGACAGCGCCAGCGAGAAGCTCTCCGCCGCCGCGGCCGAGTTGAGCGGCCTGGCGGGTGCTAGAAGCGGCCAGCGCGAGCGGTTCCAACGCCTGGCGGCCACGGGTCGACAGCTAGGGTCCCATATCGACGACATGCAGCGGGCCCTGCGCTACCTTCGGGTGTTCGCCGTCAACATCAAGGTCACCGCCGGAACCGTACCGGGCGCGGTTGTCCTGTTCGAGGGTTTCGCAGAGGAGATCCGCGGCGCCGTCGAGGATGGTCGAACCCAACTTGATGAGTTTGGTCGGGATCTGGACCAGTTGGGGGGCCTGGTCAGCGCGGCGCTCATCCATGAGAGCGAGCTGGACGAACGGTGCAATCAGGTGCTGCCGGCGGTGCCGATGCAGCTGACGGCCGACGCGCTGACCCTGTCGTCTCACCACAAGCGGATCGCCGCCGTCGCCGCGGAGGTGGGAGCTGTCGCGCGGGGACTGCAGGGCAAGGTCGCCATGGCGCTCTGCGGCCTGCAGATCGGCGATACGGTCCGCCAACGGGTGGAGCACGTGGAGATCGGGCTCGCGATCCTGGACCGACGCCAGGCGGCGGGCCAGGGCAACCCGGTGGCCGACGATCTGGTTCGCGCGATGCTGGCCGCCCAGCTGGACGACATCGTCGAGAGCTTCGACAGCGAGGTCGGGAAGGTTGCGCAAAGCCTCGAAGGACTGGCCAGGGACGCCAGAACGCTTCTGCAGCTCCGCGACGCGGCGCGCGGGGCGGGCGGTCGCGGCGGCAAGGCCGGAGACCTCGCCAGCCTCGAAGCGAGCCTGGAGCAGGCCATGGCGCTGGTCGCCCAGATGGGCGCCACAGAGGCGGCCGCGCTGAACGTCGGCCAGTCCGCCGAGAGCACGGCTCAGGGCCTGACTCAGCGCATCAGTTCGATCCGCGACATCAAGACCACCATCCACTCGATGGCGCTGAACGCCCACCTGAAGTGCGTGCGCCTGGGCGACGCCGGACGGCCGCTGAGTGTCGTGGCGGTCGAGCTGCGCCAGCATGCCGACGCACTCGGCGAAACGGCGGGCCAGGCCGAGTCGATCCTGGTTCACATGGGCGGCGGCGAGACGGCGGAGGCCGAGGACAGCGGCGCGGTCAGGGTGGGGGAACTCCTGGAGACGGCCGCGGCTCCGATCCGCGAAGCCGAGGGCAAGATGGGCGCTGAGCTGACCCGGATGGCCTCCCAGGGCGAGGCCGTGATCCAGGCTCTGCAGCAGGCGACCGGCCGGTTGAATTTCCAGGGCGCCGTCAGTGACGTGCTGGCCGCCTGCGCCCACCAGATCCGTCCCGGCGACCTGGCCGAACTGAACGCTCTCGACCAGGCCACCGCGACGGCGCTGAACGAGATGCTGAGCGAGATCGGCAAGACCTACACCATGGCGCGCGAGCGCAAGATCCAGGCCGCCTACGTTCCGCCGACTCCAGGCTCGGATGATGACGGGCCTGAAGAAGGCTGACGGCCCGGGGGCCATGGGTTCCGCGGACGGCGCCTCAAGGGCTGATATCAGAGGGCTGGCTGCTTGGGCTCGGCGGCCTTAGGCTGGCCGCCATGCCCCTCCAGATCAACTCTGGCTCCATGATGGCCTGCAGCTTCGGCGTGGCGCCCAGCGCCATCGTTGTTCTGCCGGCCAACCGGGTGACGGCCGGTGGGACGCCGGCGGCGAACATCATGGATCACGTCCCGATGACCAACGTCATGCCGTTCGGCATGTGCAGCAGCCCATCGAACCCCACCGTCGCCGCGGCCACCGCCGCGGCCCTGGGCGTGCTGACCCCCATGCCGTGCGTCCCGGCTACGCCCGCGCCGTGGGCGCCGGGTGTCCCGAAGGTGCTGATCGGCGGCATGCCGGCGCTGGACCAGACCTGCAAGCTCAACTGCCTGTGGGGCGGGGTGATCCAGTTCACGGCGGCGGCGCAGACGACGGTGATGGACTAACGCCGGGCCGCTGAGGCGGATTTCGGCTGGGCCGATCCTACACGACGTGCGAACGTGTCCGTCCGCAACTTCAGGTGAGCGCGATGAGCGGGCGGGTCATACAGGGCTTGTTTGTCGGAGGCCGGCCGCGGCCGGTGGCTCAGCCGCGCGCGGTCGCGCCGAGCGCATCAAGGCCGGGGCCGCCCGCCGCCCTCGCTGGCCGCCCGCCTCTGGTGCATCAGGCCATCCAGGTCGCCCAGGCCTTCGGGGCGGATGACAGCTTCGAGGTCGATCCGGCGCACGTCGGCCTTGGACGAAGCGTCGGCCAGCCGCTGCCGCACGCCCTGCTGGCCAAGATGGAGGCGGCGTTCGGCGCGGACTTCTCGGGCGTGCGGGTCCACGTGGGCCCGCAGGCAGCGCGGATCGGCGCCGTGGCGTTCACCATGGGCGACGACCTGTACTTCGCGCCCGGCAAGTTTCAGCCGGACTCGGCGCAGGGCCAGCAACTGATCGGCCACGAACTGGCCCACGTGATCCAGCAGCGTCAGGGGAGGGTGCGGGCGCCGGGTGCAGGCGTCACCGTGGTCCAGGACCGCGCGCTGGAGGCCGAGGCCGACCGGCTGGGGATGCGGGCGGCATTGACCGTCGCGCCGCCGCGCTTTGCGCTGTGCCGACAGCCCGTCCGCTCGGCTCCGACCCGGCTCGGAGCGGTGCAGCGCAAGCCCGACTTCGTCATCCCCGCCCATTTCACCGGCGAGCAGTACATCACCAAGGCCGCGCTGCTGCTCAATCCGACGTCGACCGTGACCGTGTTCTCCGACGCGGCCGCGATCGAAGTCCAATATCGCAAGGACGCCGCCTTGATCGGCGTCAACTTCTTCGAGATGTACAACCGCCGCCACAATACCCCTTGCACGTCGGATGCCGAGGCCAAGGCGCATCTGATCGGCAGTCAAAAGCGCCAGCTTGACCGCACGGTCGCCTACATGCGCTCGGGCCTCGCTGACGCCGATCGGCGGGTCCGGATCAGCCCGAGGCCCCTCGGGACCATGACGACCGGCTCGACCCAGGCCGTCCGGGACGCCTTTGCGGCCAATCCGAGGTCGGCGAGCGAGGCGATCCTGAGGAACATTCAGGGCAGCCTGGACTGGGAGACCTGCGTGGAGATCCGACGGTTCTTCGGCAGCAAGGGCTTCGAGGTCGGTGGCAAGTACGTGCTGTTCTGGGGCCGGCGCTCGGGAGAAATGCTTGGCGCGGGCGCCTATCTCGACACAAACGAACAGATGATCGCGCAGATGATGGTGACGATCCGCAAGCGCGATCCAACCCGACGCTTTGTCCTGATCGGCGACCAGATCGACATTCCCGCCACGATCGACGGCCTACCGGTCCCCGCCATCGACATCGATCTCGTGGCCTACTGGCGCCGGGGATTGCCAGGCGATGGCGACGTCAATGCGCAGTTCTACTTCCTCAACTACCTCAAGATCGCCACCGACACCGTCGCGGTCGGCACGAACAGCGGCATCCTCGAAATCCCGCATCTGCTCGGCATGGCGACCGTCTACCTGGAGAACGTGCACCTTCACAAACGCAAGGGCCTGCGCTGGCAGCTGCTCGCCTCGAAGTACGAGTTCAAGGAGAGCGAGGGCGAAATCCGCAGCCTGATCAAACGGCAGGAAGGCGCCAAGGACTTGAGGCGGAAGGCGGAACTGGGCAGGCGGCTGGCGTCCACCGAAATGCAGAAGGTCGTGGTGGGCGGCAAGCTGCGACCCCGGCTCGTGCGCTTCTCGACCACCGGCGCCACCGAGCTGTGGGTGCTCCGCAAGCAGGTGCTAGGCGAGATCAAGGCCTGGATCCTCGCGTCCCGCGAAACCACGGTCGACAGCGTCGGCCCCACGCCGCAGCGGGTGCTGCTTAAGGCGACGCAGGACGATCTGCTCAAATTGATCGTGCGTTGCGAGGGTGTGAGCGACCTGGAGGCGACCCCCGACGGACAACGTCTCTCCTATGTCCTGCTTCACGATGTGAAGCGCCGTTGGGGCGCGATCAACGTTTCGCGGGAACTCTGCCTCTGCCCGATCGAACTCAAGCGGATGGCGGTTCTGGCGATCGACAAGCTGATCCGCCGCCATGCGCTGACCGCCCAGGAGATCCGGCGCTTCTGGGAGACGTTCAACTATACCTATGTGAACGATGATCTCTCCGCGGCTCCGGACTACAGAGCCGGCATGCGCGCCTGGCTCCGCGACAGCGAGGAAGTGTGGAACCAGGTCAAGAATAAGGGACGCCTGGGAAGCCGGGTCGACCAGATCAAGGCCGCGATCGCGCGCGAAGCGGCAGAGGAACGGGCCGCCGCCGCCGCCGCCGCCGCGCGGCTCGCGGTCGACAACCGGCGATGGCTCGCCAGCAACGCGACCGCCTGGGCGCACGTCCGACGCCGGGCGGGCCTATGAGCGGGCGGGTCATTCAGGGCTTCTTCGCCGGCGGCCGGGCTCAGCCGCCAGCGCGGATTGTCCAGGCGGCGGCGCGGGCGCGAGCCGTGCTCCCCGGCCCTGCACAGCCGGGTCGTCCCCCGCCGGCCTTCGCCGGCCGCACCGCGGCGGCGCAAGCGCGGCCCGCGCCGGGCTGGCCGCCGCCGGCGCACCACGCGGCACAAGTCGCCCAGGCCTTCGGCGGCTCTGAAAGCTTCGAGATCGACCCGGCGCAGATCGGCCTCGCGCGCGGCGGCGGCCAGCCGCTGCCGCCAGGCCGTGCTGGCCAAGATGGAGGCGGCGTTCGGGGCCGACTTCTCCGGCGTGCGCGTCCACGTGGGGCCGCAGGCGTCGCGTATCGGCGCGGTCGCTTTCACCATGGGCGACGACGTCTACTTCGCGCCGGGCAAGTTCCAGCCGGACTCGGCGCAAGGCCAGCAGCTGATCGGTCACGAGCTGGCCCACGTCATCCAGCAGCGCCAGGGCCGCGTGCGCGCACCGGGCTCGGGCGTGGCGGTGGTGCAGGATCGGATGCTGGAGGCCGAAGCCGATCGGCTGGGAATGCGGGCGGCGGCGATGCGGCCGCGGCGGCCGTCTGCAACGGTGCAGCGCGCAGCCGCTTCAGGCCGACCTTTGGCGCTGCGCGGAGCGATTCAGCGCGAGCCGCTGGCAAAGGTGGCGGTCAACCGACGGACGCCGTTGCGTCAGTCGCACGACGGGCTGTCGCTGTCGTCCGGCGCCGACATCGGTGTGCTCGACCCGGGAACGGAGATCGAGATCGACCTGGGAGATCAATGGCTGTCGCGACTCGGCGATGGCGCCGTCGGCGACGCGGCCGCCCACACCTGGTACCGCGTCGTCAAGCACGGCGGGAACGCCGTAAGGGCCGACATTTACCTTCGCGGCGGCACGTTCGATGTCGTCGGGCAGACGACGGCGGCGCAGGGCTATGTCGTCTGCTTTCGGTTCTGCAACGCCCAAGATCCCGAGACCTTCAAGTCGCACCTGTCCAAGGGCAAGTCGTGGTCCTCGCCAAACAAGCCGCGCGCCGACCTGCCTGAATCCCTGTTGAAGCGGGCCATGAGCCACATGGACGGCGCCATCGAGAAGAGCCCATTCGTGTCGGTCGCGACCAGTGAGCAGGCCCTTCTGAGGTTTGGGCACTCCGGCGGGCTGAAGAACGTCATTTTCGGCGCCACCGTCCCGGCCGAGCGTGCGCCCCACATTGCGATCTTTCACATCCCGGAGGGTCGCCTCGTCTCCCCGGCGTTCCTCAAGGCCACGGTCCATGGGGCCGCACAGTTCATCGGCCTGGCCCGTGCTCAGGTCGAAACCGAGCTGGTCTACTACGGCGACGATATCCAGACCTACATGATCCGGTACAAGGACAATCCCTACAACGTGCATCACTACCAGGCCCTGCTTGCAGAGCTGGATACCGACTGATCCATGTGCGAGTGACGCTGTTACTTCTGTTGGATTGTCCTGGACGAGTTGAAAACGGAAGACGCGATGGGCGGGCGAGTTATCCAGGGGTTCTTTGTCAGTCCTCCGGCGCGGACCGCGGCGCATCTCGACGGGCCTCGGACGTCGCAGCGGACCATAGCTGCCAACGCCAGGCGTCTGCCGCAGCCGACTCTGCCTGCCTTTGCCGGCCAAGCCGCGATGGTTCAAGCGCGACCGGCGCCCGGTCGGCCGCCGCTCGTGCACCAAGCCCCAAAGGTTGCTCAACCCTTCGGCGGCCCCGACAGCTTCGAGATCGACCCGGTGCAGATCGGTCTGGCGCGGAGCGGCGGCCAGCCGCTGCCACAAGCGGTCCTGGCCAAGATGGAAGCGGCGTTCGGCGCCGACTTCTCCGCGGTCCGGGTCCATGTGGGCCCTCAGGCGCCCAGGATCGGCGCGGTGGCGTTCACGATGGGCAACGACCTCTACTTCGCCCCCGGCAGGTTCCAGCCAGATTCCGCGCAAGGCCAGCAGCTGATCGGTCATGAGTTGGCCCACGTCGTCCAGCAACGCCAGGGCCGGGTGCGCGCCCCGGGCTCCGGCGTGGCGGTCGTGCAAGACAGGGTGCTTGAGGCGGAGGCGGATCGGCTGGGCCTGCGAGCCGCCTTGCACCGGTTCCCGGTCCACGGGGCGAGGTCCGTGCAGCCGCAATCCCGGTGCGTCCGCCTTGGCCAGGACTTGGCCGTGCAACCCTCGGCGTCCTGGATGCTGGGGCTCGGCCTGACCGGCGCGCTGGTCGGCGGCTGGTGGGCAGGCGGAGTGGGCCTAACCGCGCTCGGGCTCGGCATGGTGGGTGCAGCCGTCGGGCGGCAGTTCGGAGGCGCCGATCCGCCGCGAGCCGAAGGACACCGGCCGCGAGCCCCGGATCCACGTACCGCCGACCTGAGCGTCGTCGCCGCGCAGCTCAACACCCTTCATGAATATCGCGACACCGCCACGCACGCCGTGGCTGAGCGGGCCGACGGCACCTTCGCGGTCTATACGCAGCGCGGCTACGATAGCGTGCGAGAATGCGCTGAGGTGCTCCGGGCGGCTGGGATCCCAGAGATGATCGACTTTGTCGAGGCCGACGGTACGGAGACGGAGTACAATATACACGCCGAGATGCTGGCGGTTTCGGAGTGGTTGCTCGGCAATCATCCGAAGCCGGTTCGGATCGGCGCCAGCCGCGGCATCTGCCTCTACTGCAACCGCGTGCTGACCCATCTGGGCGTGCGGCAGTACAACGTCGAAGGCCACACCACGAAGAGCTGGGTGAACCCCTGGTGGCTCAAGGACCGCGTGACCCCTGCGACTTTGGCCATTCCGCGTTACCGCAGGTACAACCGCGACTACCCCTGACGGCTGCGCCGTCATGACGACGTCTGCGAGTGAGGCCGTCGCTCTCGACGGCTGGGCCTGCTAGCATGCCGCGACCGGGTCGGGACGACACCGGCGTCATGAGGAGACGGCGCGATGGGCGGGCGCGTCATCCAGGGATACTTCATCGGAGGTCGGCCGCTCGTGGTCGCCGCGAAGCCGGCCGTCGCACAGCCGGCGGGACAGCGCGTCACGCTCGCGAGGCCGGCGCCTGGCCCGCCGCCGGCCTTCGCCGGACGCGCACCAGCGGTCCAGGCCAAGCCCGCCCCGGGCCGGCCGCCGCTGGCCCATCAGACCGCCGGCGTGGTCCAACCGTTCGTCGGCGGCGACAGTTTCGAGATCGACCCCATGCAGATCGGCCTGGCCCGAGGCGGCGGCCAGCCGCTGCCCCAGGCCGTGCTGGCCAAGATGGAGGCAGCGTTCGGCGCGGACTTCTCCGGCGTACGGGTCCACGTGGGCCCGCAGGCGTCGCGGATCGGCGCGGTGGCCTTCACCATGGGCGACGACGTCTACTTCGCGCCGGGCAAGTTCCAGCCGGACTCGCCGCAGGGCCAGCAGCTCATCGGCCACGAGTTGGCCCACGTCATCCAGCAGCGCCAAGGGCGCGTGCGCGCGCGGGGCGCGGGCGTGGCGGTGGTGCAGGACCCCGCGCTCGAAGCCGAGGCCGACCGCCTGGGCAACCAGGCCGCACAGGGATTCGTTCGGCCCTGGCGCCCCGCCGGGGGGCCCGCAACTAGCCTAGGCAATGCAGCGGCGATCCAGCCGTACTGGCCACTTGTCGTCGGCGCGGTCGGCGTGGCGGCGGCGATCGGCGCATGGTACACCTGCGGCCCTGGCTCCGCGCGCCGCGCGCAAGCGCCCGCACGGCGGTACGACCTCGTGACGGATCGCACGACCGATATCGTACGCTGGCTCAGCGACAACGATCCGGGGACGCAGAAAAGCAATTTCTCGGTCGGCCGGACGGAGCGAGGCATCTATATCGTCTCCAAGGTCGGGGGCCTTGGCCTTCGTGCGGGGATTTCCACCGACCTCGCGGCCCGGTTCCCCGACGTCGAGATCTATCTCGCGCCGTCGTATGGCGGGGGAGGCGCAGCGAGCGGTTCGCATGGTGAGATGTGCGTCGTTGCGGGCGCCAATGCTGCGACAGGAAGGCTGCAGAAGGTGATCTGCACCCATCCGAACTGCGAGCTGTGCGTGGTGCAACTCGACCATCTTGGCATCGGAGGCGGCTCGATCAGGGCCGGAGCACCCGGCAATCAGCAAACCTGGGTGCACCCGACCGAAGCGGCGCAATTCGGCACGCAGTTCGGAGCTTCCATGCCCGAGGTCGTGGCGGCGCTAAGGGCCTTCAACGCGGGCAGGCCCATCCCGCGCGAATGCGGGATAGCCGGCGGGGTGCGACCCACGCGCGGCGGCGCCGTTAAGCTCACCTGACTCAGCGAGCGCCTCAGTTCAGTTTCACCATCCCGCCCTTCGCGGTCAGTGCGCCGCCGCCGTCGATCGTGGCGCTCGTGCTGGCCGTCATCTCCACCGTGGCGCCCTTCAGGGTCAGGGCCGAGCCGGCCTCGATGGCCACCGTCGTGCCGCCCTTCACCGTGAGGCCCTGACCCGACTCGATCGTCACCGACCCGTCGGCCTTGATGGTGACGTTGCCGGTCACCTGGATCGTCAGGTTGCCCTTGACCGTCTCGTCGGCGTTACCCTCGATCGTGACGGTCGAGTTCCCCTTCACGCCGTGGGTGGCGTTTCCCGTCGCGACGGAGGTGGTCCAGTCGCCCTTGCTCACCGTGAAGCTGGCGTCGCCTTCCTCAACGGTCACCTTGCGGTCGGTCTTCACCGTCTCGGTGGCGTTGTTGAGGACGGTGATGTTGAGGTCCTTCTGGGCCTGCAGGAACACTTCCTCCTCGCCGGCCTTGTCCTCGAAGCGCAGCTCGTTGAAGCCGCCGCCGTCGGGAGTCGACTGCGACTTCAGCGTCGTGCGGGTCTGGTTGTCGGGCAGGGGGTAGGGGACGGGATTGTCGCCGTTGTAGACGCAGCCGGTCACCAGGGGCTGGTCGGGGTCGCCGTTTAGGAAGCTGACCACAACCTCCTGGCCGATGCGCGGCAGGGTGAAGGCGCCCCAGGTCTTGCCGGACCAGCTCTGCGAGACCCGGACCCAGCACGAGCTGTCGGCGTCCTTCTTGCCCAGGCGATCCCAATGGAACTGGAGCTTGATGCGTCCGTACTGGTCGACCCAGATCTCCTTGCCCTCGGGCCCCACGACGAGCGCGGTCTGCGACCCGGCGATCCGCGGCGCGGGCGTGACCCGCGCGGGACGGAAGGGGACGTCGGCCGGAAAGGCCGTGAACGTGTTGGAGTACAGCCGCCGCTCGGCGCTGTGGTGGATGCGGAACAGCACATACTTGCGATTGAACGCGGCGGTGGGATGGCCGCTCAGCGTAAAGCTGGCGCCCGACGCCATATGGCGCAGCGGCGACGTGGCGCGCATGGTCAAAGCCAGGGCGGTCAGTTCCTCGTCACGACGCTTGGCCGCCGCCTCGGCGTCGGCCTTTTGCGAGAAGCCGCCCGGATACTCGTAGACCTTGCCGCGCCCTTCCGTCGCGAGGAGCGAGGTTGCCGGGGTGATGAAGTTGTAGTCGGTGGCCTTGAAGCCGTCGGGGACGATCGTCTGTACAAGCTCGGCGCTGTCGAGGCGCGCGTCGGACAGCCAGGTGTTGCCGCCCTCCAGAGCCAGCCAGGGCACGGTGGCGGCGTTCGGGCAGGACGGGAACTTTGCCGGATCGTCGATCAGCACCAGGGTGTGGCGGCCGGCCTTGTGTTCGAACCTGTACGCGATGCCGTCTCGCTCCAGCAGGCGGCTGACGAAGGCGAAGTCGGACTCGCCGTACTGCACGCAGTATTCGATCTTGGAGTAGCTGCGGACGAGGTCGTTGCGCATATCCGCCAAGGGGTAGTCGGCGAACACCTGGGCTAGGATGTCGGCGACCGCGAGGTTCTGGAAGACGCGGTGGTTCCGCGAGAACGTCAGCAGCCAAAGCCACGGGCGAACCTCCATCGTCACCTGGGAGCTGCCCTGGGAGATCCAGGTGACGACGCCGTTGAACGGTCGCGCCACGCCGTCTCCGCCCTTCAGGGTGACATCGACCGGCTTGCCCAGCAGCGCCTTCGGATCGATCCAGGGCTCGCGGCTGGCCGCTGCCAGCGTGAAGGCGAAGGGCTGCGAGATCTCCTCGACCCCCTCGAACGAGAGCAGGCTGAGCGCGCCGTCGCCGAGCGGGGTGGTGAGCGTCAGAGACCAGCTGGCGTCGCTCATCGGTCGATCGTCAGGTGCAGGCGGCCCTGCACCAACCCGATGTGGGCGCCCGTGACGCGGCTGCCGTCGGCGAGGCTGTCCAGCAACTGGCCCGACAGCTGCGGCAGCACCTGGTGGTTGATAATGGCGTCAACGCTGCGGGCGCCCCCGTCGTTGACTCCGGCCTGCCGCGCGATCGCGTGGACGACCGCCTCGTCGTAGGTCAGGTCGCTTCCGCGCGTCTCCGCAAACCGCTGCTGGATGTGGCCCAGCTTGAGGCGGACGACGGCCTCCACTTCCCGGGGGCCCAGCGCGGCGTAGGGGACGACCACAAGGCGACCCAGGAACGCCGGCGCGAAATGCCGGAGCAGTTCCGGACGAAGCGCCGCGGCAAGGTCGGTGGCCGAGGGCGGCGGCGTGCGGCCGCGCCACGCCGTCATCGTATCCGAGCCGATGTTGGCGGTGAGCAGGATCAGTGTGTTGGTAAAGTCCACGGCGACGCCTTCGCTGTCGTCGAGCACGCCGCGATCGAAGACCTGGTAGAAGACCTCCAGGACATCGGCATGGGCCTTGTCGACCTCGTCGAGCAGCACCACGGAGTACGGTCGTCGTCGGACGGCCTCCGTCAGCACGCCGCCCTTGCCGTAGCCGACATAGCCAGGGGGCGCACCCTTCAGCCCGGAGACCGAGTGGGCCTCCTGGTACTCCGACATGTTCACGGTGATCAGGGCGCGCGGACCGCCATAGAGGAGTTCCGCCAGGGCGAGGGCGGTCTCGGTCTTGCCGACCCCGCTCGGCCCGCAGAGCAGGAAGACGCCCGTCGGCTTCCCGGGGTCGCCGAGGTCGGCGTAGAAGGTCTGTATGCGCCGGGTGATGGTGTCCAGCGCCGCATCCTGTCCGACGATGCGCTCTGACAGCCGCGCCTTGAGTTCGAGCGCATTCGCCGGAGCCGCGCCAAGGATGGCGTCGAGCGGCACACCGGTCCAGGCCGACACGACGTCGGCCACGGCGCGGCGGTCGACGGCGAGCGGGATCAGGGGGGCGTCCTGCTGGAGTTCGGCGAGCTCGAGGTTGAGGCCGCCCAGTTCACCTTCCGCCTCGACGTCGGGCCCTTCGGCCAGGATCTTCTCCAGCGCCCGGATCCGCTCGACGGCGCGGCGCTCCTGCGCCCACAGGCTCGCGAGGCGGTCCCGCTCGTCCTGCGCCGCGGCGCGCGCTTCGGCCACGGCCTCGCGGCGTTCCGCGCCGTGGACCGCGCTCGGCTCGACATCTGAGAGACGTTCGGCCTCCAGCGCCAGGTCGCGGCAGCGCTGCTCGGCCGCCGCCAGCGCCCGGGGTTGCGACGTACGCGCGATGGCGACCCGCGCGCAGGCGGCGTCGAGGACGCCGAGGGCCTTATCGGGCAACTGGCGATCGGGGATGTAGCGCTGCGACAGCCAGGCAGCCGCCGCCAGCGCGCTCTCCGTGATCCGGACCGCGTGGAAGTCCTCGAGCCCCGAGGCCAACCGCCGCAGGATAGCCACGGTTGCGGCCGGGCTCGGCGGCTCGACTCTTATCGCCTGGAAGCGGCGCGCGAAGGCGGCGTCCTTCTCGATATAGCGCTTGTACTCGCTCCAGGTGGTGGCTGCGATCACGCGAAGGCCGCCCCTGGCCAGCGCCGGTTTCAGCAGGTTGGCGGCCTCGCTCGATCCGCCAAGGAGCGCATGGGCCTCGTCGATGAAAAGGATGATCCCGGCCGGGTCCCCGGCCACGGCGTCGAGGATCGACCGCATCCGCTGCTCGAGCTCGCCGCGCGCGCCGGCGCCCGCCAGCAGGGCGCCAAGGTCCAGGGACCGGATCGAAACGCCTGCGAGGGGCTCTGGCGCCTCGCCGTCGGCGATGCGCTGCGCCAGCCCCTCGACGATCGCTGTCTTTCCGACCCCGGCGTCGCCAGCCAGGATCGGATTGTTCTGGCGCCTGCGCAGCAGGATCTCGACCAGCTTGGCGACCTCCTCGTCGCGTCCGACGACCGGATCCAAAGCGCCGGCGCGGGCCTGGGCGGTGAGGTCTACGGTGTAGCGGTCGATCGCCGCCGCATCTGTGCCCCCGAGGGCGGGGCCCCGCGAAGGTGTCGCGCGGCTTTCACGACCCGAGGCGACCAGGCCCGCCAGCGACTCGGCGAGTTGCTGGCGCGGGATCGACGCCAGTTCGGGGGCGGCGCCCATCAGCGTCTCGCGCGCCCGGCCGTCCTCGATCGCCGCCTGGAGCAGACATGCCGAATTGAGATGGGACAGCGAAAGGTCGATCGAACTGATCACCCAGGCCGCCTCCAGAGCCTTGACGAGCGGCGCGGAGAGGCCCGGTGTCACCGTGCTGCCGACCGAGTACCGCGCGGCGGCGGCGGCCAGGCCGACGGCCAGCTGCGCCCGGTCGATCCCGAAGCCCTCCACGGCCCGGGCCAGGTCGGAGCCGGGATCGGACGCGAGTTCGCCCATCAGGTGCTCTATCTCGACGGCGGAGTGGGTCTGCGCCCGGCAGCGCTCGGCCGCACGTTCCAGCGCAGAGCGTGAGGTCGGCGTCAGCCGGTCGATCAGGCGGGCGACGCGCGTCACGGCGCTCTGTCGGGGCGCGGGGGGAGGACGGAGAACCGCGTCTCCGCGGCTTGGCGGCGGCCGAGCCGCGGGCCGCCGCCAAGCCGCGTCCGCCCGAGCCGAGGCCGACCGCTGCGCAGCCATGCGGTCCAGCCGAGCCGTGAGCCCGTCGTCTCGCCGCCCGGTGGCGATTGAGGTCCGTTGCGCCGGCCGGCAAGGCGCGTGCGCGGCGCGGTGTCGCCCTTCACGATGAGCCGCGCGGTGACCGCGATGTCGTCGCCCAGCAGGAACCCAAGCAAGGCCGCCAGCCGCCGATGGTCCGCGGCGCCCGGGAGCAGGCGCTCGGCCGTGACATAGGGAATGGGACCGAGCACCAGCTCGATGCCGGCGGATTGATCCCATGCACGTCGGCCGACCACCGCGTCGACGCCCAGGCGCCGGTTACGGCCGGTGGCCCCGATCTTCGTGCGCTGCGATGTGGGGATCTCCAGCCAGGCGCCCTGGAACGGCCGCACCTGCGTCGGAATACCGAACTGCGACGCTACGGCCCGCTCGACGGCATGTGCGCTCAGCGGGCGCTGGTTGACGAGGGCGGCGAGCGGCAGCAGCGCGGGCGCCAGTTGCGGAATACTCGCGGCGACGCCAGGCGTGCCAAGCCCGAGCATCGCATAGAGCTGAGCCGCGATGTTCGAGTCCTGCGGGGGTCCGGGCTGCAGCACCGGCTGGAACAGGCGGTCCAGGGCCAGCGCCGAGGCCACGAGCCGGCCGTTGAAGATGTCGACAAAGTCGCGTGGCGCAAACTCGTCGCGGGCGACGCTGTCGTTGATGAACTCGGTATAGGGGACCGGCAGGGGCCCGATGGCTCCGCCCAGCCCTATGGAAGTGACGATCATCTCCGGACGGCCTGAGGAGAAGGACACCGCTTCCACGTCCGCGGTCGGGAAGGCGAGGTCAAACGTGCTGCGCAGCCGGACGCCGGGACCGTCCAGCGCCGACAGAATGCGCAGCGCCTGGCCGCCTTCGAAGCGGAAGGGCTCGCGGCGAAGCCGCTCAAGGAGAGGCGCGGGGGTCAGAGCAATAAGCGATCGCCCGCCCGGGCCGGCCATCGCCTCCAGACGTCGTTCCGGCCATCTCGCTTGATCACCAGACGGGTGAAGCTGTTGATCCCCGCGTAGAGGGCGATGAACCGCTCCAGGACCGAGGCGAGCAGGAAGGCGCTGCCGCCGACGCTCCCCTTGTCGTTGAACACCATCGTCACTTCCGTGCCGCGTACGAAGCCTCGCCACTGCTTCTCGCCATAGCAGCCCACCTCGCGACGGGTGCTGAGGCCGGTGAGGCTCTCGATCTGCTTGAGATTGTCCGCCCGATCGGTGACGCCGGCGTAGAGGCTGAGGATCTGCTGCAACGCGCGGCGGCCCGTCTCGCCGTCGAGCGACAGCTTGTTGAGCGTGAGCTGAGAGACCAGCCGCCACATATGCTCGCCGGTGAAAGTCGCATCCACCGGGGCGGTCGGCTTCTGCAGGCAGCGGATGGCGCGCAGCGGCAGGTCGAGCTCAAGCGTGAGACGGGTGCGCGGCGACAGCTGGCGGGCCAGCGCGCGGTTCGTGCAGAGCAGGTGGGCGAACACGACGTCGGCGGCCGGCTTGTCGGGCCGCATGTGCGGGTCAACGAATGACAGCATCACTTCAGAGCCGGAAAGCGCCGGATTCGACGCCCTGCGGCGACGCGCCAGCCATCGCCCGCTGGCTGCGCTTCGCCCGCCATCGAGGTCGGGGGTGGCGCTGAAGAAGGGTTGGAGCAGTTCCTCGCCGCCGCCTGCCGCCGCGGATCGGGAGACGCCCAGCACCGTATGGACCTCGGTCGTGGTCGCGTACCGGAGGTCCGGCGAAAGGGGGTACTCGACCGACAGATGGTCGAGCCGGATCGGCTCGCTGGTGCGGTGAAAGAGGTTGATGATCGGCACACATCCGAGTCGCAGCGTATGGGCGTGCACCCGCAGGTCGTCGGCACGACCGTCCTGGAGCAGGAAGATCAGCTGCGCCTCGCGTCCGGCTCCCAGCGCGCCCGGCGCCAGCCCGGTCACTTCGAGGAACATGAACTTGTCGGGAAAGGCGAAGTATTCCTGGATCAGCCGGTAGCCCGCGTGAGCCGTGTCCGGATAGGGCAAGAGGGCTTCCTCGGGGTCGAGCCCCATCGGACGAACCCTGACGCCGGGCAGCCGGGTGAAAGTCTCGCCTCCCGGCGCGTCACCGGGGGTCAGCACGGCGACCCCTTCCAGTTTGTTGCACAGCAGTTCGTAGAGGCGCGCGCGGGTCGCTTTGTCGCCGTCGATGTAGAAGCAGAGTGACGTCAGGGGCAGGTCGCTGAAGCGCGCCTTGGGTCCCACGCATTCGAGCGAAACACTCAGGCAGAGTTCGACCCGCGATCGGCCCTCCAGCAGGGCTTGCGCCGCCCGGGCCGAAAGGTCGGCGGGCCGAGCCTTTGTCACGGCGGCGACCTTGAGCGGCCAGAGGCGCAGCGGATAACCGGTGCGGAAGCGGCATTCGACGCCCGCGCTGTCTTCGGCGGTGGCGTAGAGCGGCGTTCCCTTGGGAACCTCGACGCCCTCCAGGGCCTTCGCCTGCCCCGAGTCCACCTCGAACTCGGCGATCGTCACCGAGGGCACCGGCGCCACGAGCTGCGGGTACATCGCCTCCAGGAGCGCCATCGGCGCCTCGGGAAACCGGGCGTCGTACTGCTGCTCGAGCTTGGCCGTCAGGAAGGCGAAGGATTCGATAAGCCGGTCGATCTGCGGGTCGGCGCCGGTGCGATCGGAGATGTCGAGGCCCGCGGCGACGTGCGGATAGGCTTCGGCGAACGCGGCGCCGGCGTCGCGCAGGGCGCCGAGCTCGCGCAGATAGTAACCCAGGAAGGCGTCGTCAGCCCGCATCGCGATCGTCCTCGCCGCCACCGATCTCGATCGGCCGGAAGCGGATGGGGATGACAATCATGCCGGTGACCACGTCGCCCGAGACGGTGACCGCCAGCCTCTGGGTGCGGGCGTCGGCGCGTCCCAGTTCGACCCGGACATTGTGGAGGCGCGGCTCAAACTGGCTGATCGTCTGGGCCAGATGATCGGAGAGCCGCGTCATCATCGCGACGTCCCCCATGAGATAGTTCGAAAGGTCGGGAATCCCGTAATCCATCGTCGAGCGCTGGTTATCGCGGTTGCGCTGGTCGAGCGTGGAATAGTCGACCGGCGTCCGTGAATTGAGCAGCCATTTCAACTGCTGGAATACCGAGTCCTGGAGTCCGTCGGCGTCGTACGTCTGCTGCGGCCGTCGGCTTGCGCCATCCGCATCCTCTCCGCGCCGGACCAGGCGGTCGAAGAGCAGCGCCCGTGCGCCGGGCTTGCGGACGCCGGTCGCCGTCGCGGCTTCAACTGACGTCTTCGGGCTCAGCTGACTTCCTGCTTGATGAGGTCATGCGCCACCGGCTGCACGCCGCCCGCTTCGCCGGTGTCGGGAACCTGCGACTTGTACTTGTAGGTCACCTTCCCGTAGGCGAGGGAGATGTTCTCGGTGGGCAGATCGCCCGCGCCGCCGCCGAGACTGACGTTGCTGACGATGACGTCCTCGAACATGACTTCCAGATAGAGGATCGACTTGTTCTCGCCGTCCGAGCGATAGCACTGCAGCGTCGCCTTGCCGATCTGCTTGCCACTCCAGCAGTACTTCAAGAGGTCGTCGGTCGCGGCATCCAGGTACTTCGAGAACGAAAAGTCGGAGTGGTTGGCCTGCTCGACTGTGCCCCCGCCGGCGCTGCTGCGCGTCGACTTGGTCGGCTGGTTGAAACTATGGCTCCAGGACAGAACCTGAATTTCATCCTTGTGACCGCTGTCAGTCGACTCGCCCTTGATCTCGGGCTCCTCGAACTTCAGGAACATGTTGCCGGCCATGACGGGGGCGCCCTTCTAGCAGTTGGTGCTTTTTCGAGGATTCAGGCCACGGGGGCCGGCAGTTCGGCCACCAGCCGCAGCGAGGCGGTCAGCCCCTCAAGCTGGAAGTGCGGCCGCAGGAAGATGGTGGCGGTGTATTCCCCTGGGCGACCAGGGATGTCGGAGACGTCGATGCGGGCCTCGCGCAGCGGATACTGCGCCTTGATGGATTGCCCGGAGTCGTCCTTGGCCAGCACGTAGTCGCTGATCCAGGTGGTCAGGTAAGTTTGGACGTTTTCCTTGGTCATGAAGCGGCCGATCTTGTCGCGCATCATGACCTTGATGTAGTGCGCGAATCGCGAGGCGTTCAGGATGTAGGGCAGGCGCGCGGAGAGCTCTGCATTGCTGTTGGCAGAGGCCTTGTTGTACTTCTTGGGCTTGTTCACAGTCTGCCCGCCAAAGAACGCCGCGTAGTTCGTGTCCTTGCAGTACACCAGCGTGATGAAGCCTTGGTCGCTCAATTCTTTCTCGCGCCGGTCGGTGATCGCCACCTCGGTCGGGATGTAGACCGTCTTGTCGCCGCGCAGCGTCTTGTACTTGTGGAGCGGCAGGCCCTCGACCTTGCCGCCGCCCTCGATGCCCCGGATCGCAGCGGTCCAGTTGTAGAGCGCAAAGGCGTTGGCGATCCGCTCGCCCAGGACGTAGGCAGGGTTGCCCCACAGGTATTTGTTGGACTTGGGGTCCAGGGCCGGGTCGTCGTCCTGCGCCGTGTGACCTCCGGATGCGGCGCTGGGTTCGCCCACCTCCTCGGTGAAGTCCATGCGCTCGACGGGGTTCTCCTTCTTGTCATAGGGCAGCCGCATGAGGACGCGCGGCAGCACCAGGGTGAGGTAGCGACTGTCTTCGCTCTCGCGCAGGGCCCGCCACTCGGCCATGGTGGACGTCTCGAAGATCTTGCCAAGGTCGCGGGGCCGCGGGAGGTCGCGGAAGTCGTCCATGTCGAAGAGGCCAGGGTCGGCCGCGGCGATGAAGGGCGCGTGCGCCGCCGCAGCGACCTCGGC
The DNA here is from genome assembly GCF_965284355.1 of Phenylobacterium sp. Lineage (NCBI taxonomy): Bacteria > Pseudomonadati > Pseudomonadota > Alphaproteobacteria > Caulobacterales > Caulobacteraceae > Phenylobacterium > Phenylobacterium sp. The sequence goes on from NZ_OZ260078.1 coordinate 3,988,759, forward strand.
GATCTTGCCGAGCATCTTGATGTCCGGCGTGGTGCGGCTGAAGGCGTAGTCGCCGATCAGGCAGCCATAAGGCTTGCCGCCCAGGGTGCCGTATTCGTCCTCGTAGACCTTCTTGAAGAGCTTGCTCTGGTCAAACTCGACGGCGTCCTCGAGGTCCTTCTTGAGCTCCTCCTTGCCGATGTCGAGCACCCGCAGCTTCAGGCGCGAGCTGGTTTCGGCCTTGTCCACCAGATGGTGCAGACCACGCCAGCTCGCCTCCAGCGCCTGGAAATCCTCGTGGTGCAGGACGTCGTTGAGCTGGCGGAAGATGATCGCGTCGAGCCGGGCGATCTCGTCCTGGATGAGCTTGCGGATGGCCGGATCCCGGCTCGCCCCGTTCCCGGCCGTTCCGTTCTTCACCGCCTCGGTCGCCGTTTCGACAAAGACCGTGAGCATGCTCAGGCCTTCGATCTGGGTGGTCTTGAACTCGTCCAGCGAGTCCGGCGACGGCGGGGCGTCCAGGCCGGGCTCGGCGAGCCGGGTGTATTTCAGAATGCCGGAGAAATCGATCTGGTCGGCCGGTTCACTCATCGGGAACTCCTGTCACCTGCTTGGCAGGCGAATTCTGATGGGAAGGTCTCATCTCGTCGGTGGGCGCCGCGCCGCCGCCGGGAGACGGCGTCTGCGGCCTGCCCGCCGGCCGCGAGCGTCAGGTGTTGCCGCCGCCCTGTTCGCCAGGCGTTTCGGTCTCTCGAGTGTTTTCGACCACAGGCGTTTCTTGCGAACCGCCGGCGGCAACGGGCGTCGTTGATCCCGACCCGCCGTCGGCTTGCCCGGCCGGCGGGCTCTCGCCATTCCCGCCGGCGGCCGGCTTCGGCAGCGCCCGGATCTCGCCCAGCCTGTCGCTGACCTTTGCTCCGAGGTCCTCCAGCAGCTTCTCGCTGCGGCTGGCGTCGGTCAGCTTCCCGAGCAGAGGATCGTTGCCGTCCAGCTTTGTCAGCATGTCGCGCAGCTGGTTGCGCCGCTTCCACAAGGTGCTGATGCCCGGGTTCGTGTCGTCGTTGATGAGCTTCTCGACGAGCTTGTCCGGCTGGAAATCCTCGAGCTTGGTGAAGGTGAGATTGAAGACGGCCTTGGTCGGGTCCTTTCCGGCCGTCTCGCCGGTCTCGTCCGCCTTCGGGGGCTCGGCCCGGGCATCGTTCACCTGAAGCTGCAGGGTCGGGCTGAGCTGCGCCATCACGGCGGCGAAGTTGTCGCGGTCGATCTCGACGAAGGGCCGCTCCTGGAGCGGAATCGCGTTCGTCTTGTCTCCCGAGAGGTCGGCCAGGATCCCGATGACGAACGGGAGCTCCTTCTTCTCGATCGCATCGCCGATTTCGACGTCATAGGTGATCTGGACGCGGGGAGGCCGCACCCGCGACAGTTTATGCTGTGTGCCGTCCGCCATTCCGCCCTCCAGCCCGGGGAGACTGAATATTCACCCGGAAAATCAATGACTTATTTTGAGAAGGGGCGCCCCCGCCCAAGTGCTTAATGAAGGGTAAACACTTAACGTTTTGGGTGTCAAAGACCATTCCACAACCACTGCCGATTTGGGCGAGCACACAACCGTCAGTCGGCGTCGAGACCCAGGACCTGCAGCAGAACCGAGACGTCGCTGCCGGCGTCATTGAGGCGCTCCTGCAGCTGCGGCAGCGTGAGCCCGCCCCAGGCCAGAAGCTCGCGCAACACCAGCGGGACCGGGCTGTGGGGCTCGAGGACGGCGAGCACATCGGCGATCCGAGCCAGCTCGCGATAGGCGATGTCGCGGGACATTGGCCCAGGCTCGGGTGCTGGAGGACGAGGGGGCGTCGCGGCGGCGGGTGGCGGCAGAAGCGGCGGCGGGTCGACCTCTTCGTCTGCCCGTTCGCGCAGTGCGCCATCGACGAAGGCCTCGAGGTCCAGCAGCACGGTGCGGATGCGCCCCAACCCCGGCGCGTCGCGTCCGCACAGGCCAGTCAGCGTGGATTCCAGCTCACCCAGTCGGGTACGCGCCGCGCGCGCTGCGGCCAGGAATTCGCGAAAGACGTCGCTGTCCGTCTGCCGCTGGCAATCCGTGAACTGGGCCAGCGTCACGGCGCCCTTGGCCTCGGCGCGTTGGGCCGCGCCGGCGTCTTGCTGGCGGACGTGCTCCAGCCGCTGCGCCTCAAGGTAGGTCGACCAACTGTAGGCGCGCTCGGGCTGAGCGGGATCGAAGACCAGCGGCAGCAGATTGATCACGACGGGAACGCGGCGATTGAGCCACTCGAAGGGCGCCACGCGCGCGCCCAGGTCGCCGTCGCGGATCGCCGGGTGAAGGTCGGGCCAGTAGCGTCGGCTGAGCTGGTCCAGCACGAGGAGGCCTCGGGTCAGACCTGGGATACCTTCACGTTGCAGCCACGCCTCCGCCAGCCAGCAGGCGACCCGAAGGTCCTTCGACCGCTGGATCAGGGCGTCCGTGCAGAGCCGCTCGACGGTCGCCCAGTCGGCCCGTTTGACATCGCGCTCCCAGATCCCCTGGGGCAGGGCGGCGTTCTCCTCGCGGCGAGCATCCTCGATCAGGGCGTAGTCGGGCTCGTAGCGAATGGAGCGGCCGGTGGGATTGGCCACGGCGATGGGCGCCAGCAGGTCCATGATGCGCGCGTCCGTCGCGCTGGGGGCGGCCCACTCGCTCATGACCCGCCCTGATCCTGGCGAGGATACTGGGCGGCGGTGCGGCGCAGGTCTGGGGCCATCGTCGGAAACGGCGGCAGGCTAATCTTCGCCGGCGGGCCCGCCGGACCGGCCGCGGCCGCCGATTTCAGGGTCAGGCGCAGGAACACCCGGGCCTCGTTCAAGTCCCTGGGGTCGCCACCGATGGCAGGCTTCTGCAGGTTGGGGATGAGCGGCACCGAGAAGGCGATCGGCAAGCCGCCGCGCCGCGTCGTGGTCGCGATCTCGGAGGGCCGGGGCTCGGCCCTGCGGATGAGGCGCAGCAGGGCCCAGTCGCCGTCCACGCGCAGTTGGGCCGTTGCGCCCTCGGCTGTGAAACCGCCGCCCGCGCGATCCGACCTCGGCTGGCTTGGGGCATTGGCGGCCCACCGCAGAAGCACGCTGATCGGCTGCCCGTTGGTCCAGGTGAAGCCCGGGTCGGCGGCGCCGCTGACGGCGCGGGCCGCGGGTGGCCCGATAGCGGCTTCGATGACCTGAGACTGCCCGGGTCCGGGATCGCTGAAGAACTCCACATCGACCCGATAGGCGAGGGGCGCGCCCGGACGGCCGGCGGAGAACATCGGCGCCAGCGCGTGCTGGGTCTCAATCAGGTCATCGACAAAGTCTGCCGCGGCCCGGCCGGCCGCCCCGTGGGGACGCAGGCCGTCGGCCGCCAGGGCCTCCTTCAAGGCGGGAAGGTCGTCGCCGTACGTCAGGAAGAAGTCGCGCACGCGGTCGGGATCGGCCGCAGGCGCTGCCGGGCCGGCGAAGGGAAACTGCTGTGCGAGGTCCTGGTTGAACCGCCTGGCCATCGCGGCGTAGCGGGCTTCCATGCCGCCGGCGCAAAGCGCCAGAGCCCTCTGGCGGATCGTGCGGATCTGATCGGAGAAGTAGTCCCGCGTCGTCCCGACCGGGTCTCGAAGGCGGCATGAGGGCAGGCGCATCTGATCCAGGTCGACGGCGACAAACTGCTCCAGCCGGGACAGCGCATTGCCAGGCCGGTTGGCCTCGTGGGCCTGCAGCGTCGCGCGGAGCCTGTCCAGGCGCGAGGCGCGCGCCGCGCCGTCCGCCGACTCCATAAGGGCGCCAGGATCGCGCAGGTAGCTGGCGAGCGGGCTCGCGGCCTCGACGATCGCGCTCACTATCGCCTGCCGCTCGGCGAGCTCGGCCTTCAGGTCTTCCGCCGTGGCCACGCCGAAGGCCCGTGGCGCCAAGCCGTCGGAACCTGTCCAGCTCTGCAGGGCGTTGCCGTCCAGGGCATAGACGGCCCGTCGGTCGAGACGCTGCTCGGCGGCCCGGAGCAGCGTCTCGGCTCTACGGCTCACCGTGGCGTCGAGTTCGTCGGCGAGGTCGGCGGCCGCGGGCGCGCGCGACTGGCGCAGCAGATCGCGCAACCGCGTGAGGGACGGCAGGGCCAGGGCCAGTGCGGTTGTCTCTGCCTGGTCCGGTTCGGCGACGGACCCCAGCGGCATCGCCGCCGCCGCAAGTTCGGCGTCGACATAAGCTGACAGGTGCTCGATGGCCGCAGCGCGGGCGAGCGCCTGCGCCGGCGCCGGGACATCCACGGGCGAGGCGAACGAAAACCTGAGGAAGCTCTCGACGGCCCTCTCCGCCGCCTGCAGGCGCTGGAGGTTCCAGGCGATCGGTCCGTCGGGCAGGTCGGCGCCGGCAAGGGCCGGAGGCTGCGCCATGAAGGGCTGGGCCAGCAACTGCTGCACGTAGGCGCGCGTCGCCGTCATACCTGGCGACGGCTGGGGAAGCCCATCCACCTGGGCCAGCACCGGCGTGCCCGCCACGGTCGCCGTGCTGAGCGCCTGGGACGCATCCTGGCGATAGGTGTCGGACTGACGGCCGAGTTCACGGATGAAGGCCGTGGAGACCAGCGTCAGCTTTTCGAGCGCCGGGAGCTGAGCCGCCGGTCCCTTCTCGTCGACCTGGGGATTGTAGATCCATCCGTAGGCGCCGGGGATCGCGCCGCGGGCGGAGATGGTCTGGTAGTCGGCGAGGAACTGGCGCAGCACCGCCTCCGGGCCCGGCGAGTCCTCGCCCACGTCCAACGACGGCCGGCCGGCGGGGATCGCATCGACGCAAGCGCCGCCGGGAGTTGCCGGGTTGTTGGCGCCCAGGATGCTGGCATCGACCCGGAAGGCGTCGACGATCCTCGCGACCGCGCGTGCGAGCGGGCGGCACGTGTACCGGGCCTGGAGGGCGGCCTTGAACCGCTCGTCCAGGGCGTTCTGAAACAGTCTTCGGACCTCGGCGTCTTCGAACCGCGGCGCCGAGCTCTCAGCGACCCCTCGCCCATAGATCTGGTAGTCTACGTTGAACGTCGCCGGCACCGAGATGCCGAACGCAAACGCAGCCACGTCGCGGAACGTCGCCACCTTCTCGCGATTGCTCTGCCCAGGCTCGCGCAGCTCATTGAGGTGGTTGTAGTGACGATCGAACTTGGCCGCGTTGGCGACGATGTTGAGCCAGCTTTCATCGGCCGGGATGCTGAGCGCGTAGGGGGCCAGCAACGCGTTGATGCCCTCGCGGGTGCCCATTTTGTAGAGCAGCGCCCGGCAGATGGTGATCCGATAGCCGATGCCGACCGCTTCCTCCACGTCGTCGTTGAGCGGGTCGAGCGCGGAGCTTGGCGCCCACGGCGTGCTGACGCCGTTGCTGTGAACCCGGGCCATGAGCCCGAGCAACTCCTCGGACTGCGCCAGAACGGCCGGTTCGGCCGTGGCGACCATGAGCGTCTCGCGGGCGTCCCGCCGCTGGGCTTCGCAATCGCCGGCCACTGACTGGCCGGCCTGGATTGCCTGCGGGCTGGAGGTCTCCGCGTGTCGCACGTCCGTGGAAATCGTCGAGAGCAGCCTGTCGATCGGCTCTAGGTGGCGGTCGAGGAAATGCTGAAGCCCCCAGACGCCCAAAACCGCGGCGAGCGCGGTGGCCGCGAACCCGGCCTGCGCCCAGCGGAGCCCGCGATGGCGGCGTGTCATCTCGCCCGAAGCCGGCTGCGCCAGGCCGGCCTCCATGAAGACGCGCGTATCGAACACCCGATGGGCGATAGGGGAGCGCGCTGCGGGCCGGGGTCGTTCCGCCGCACGATGTCCGCCGGCGCCGGCGGACATTGGACCCAGCCGCAGGGTTGAAAGATCAGCGTCGGCGCCTGCGGTGGCGGCCGGGGTCTCCCCGCTCGGGGTCGGCCCAGGCGCTTCCGCGCCAGGTCGGGTCTCGGCCGGGCCGGCGTTGAGGTGCGCCGCCACGCTCTCCGCATCGACCTGGGGCGACGGATCGCCGCCGTTGGTCAGATAAAGGCCGCGGAACATGAACGCCTCATGGTAGGCGCTCGGCTGGAGCATTCGCTCAAACAGCGCGGCGACACCTGCGCGAAGCATCTCGAGGCGCTGCGGCAACAGGAAGATCGACGTCTCGGTCCCAGGCTGCGCGGGCCGCATCATGAGCGTGAACTGTTGCGCGGTCAGCGCCCTGGCCATGGACCGGAACGCGGTCTCGACCCAGCTGGCGCGGTAGGCCGCGTCGATGCCGTCGGGCGGCGCCCAGCCCAGCACGGGTGTTTCGATCTGCCCCGTGACGCCGTCCTCCACCTGGCAGGCCGCCAGCCAGTCCGCGAAGCCCGGCACCGCGTCATCGCAGCCAGAGACGAGAACATGGATCGGGAGTCGCCAGCCCGTGTGCTTCTGGACCTTGGTGATGATGTCGTAGAGCCGCTGGCCGCGCTCGGCGACAGCGTCGACTGCGGCGGGAGACTGTGGATCGGCCAGGGCGGTCAGGAGACCTGCCGGGACAACGACCGCCAGCGCGTCGATGGGGCGCGCGCCCCGCGCACGCTCGACGGCGCTCAGCAGGCCGCCCAGCTTTTGCGCCCACGGCGAGTTGGCCACCAAGCCGTCATCAAACGTCAGGACAACGCCCCCGCGGTGGAACGACAGTGTCCCCTCCTGGGCGATGCGCGCGTGATCAAGCCAGCCGATCGTCCGCATTTCGGCTGCCGCGGCCGCGTGCGCAGGGAGCAGGGGCTGCATTTCCGGGGCCGCCGCGCCCACGGCCAGGATCCAGGGTACGGCTTCGGCGCTGTCGCGGCCGCGAGCCAGGTCGCGCAATTCGGCCGCCGCCGCGCTCACCGCTGCAGAGAGGGCCAGTTTCGGTTGCCCGTCGACAGTCTCCGCCGGGGCGTCGCCCTTCAACAGTCGCTTGAGGCCGAGGGCGATCCCAACGGCGAGCAGCGCCAGCACGGCGATGGCCACAACCCCGAGCGCCGCTCCAAGCGCGAGGGTCGGCAGGCCGGTCACGGTCCGCGTCTGCCGCTATCATGGCCGACGATAGTGTCCGCCATCTGGCTCACATGGCGGACCTGCCACCACCAGAACAGGTGGGTCGCCGGCATATAGGCCAGCACAATGGCCGCGATCGCCGCGAACCACGGCCAAAGGGCGGGCAGGCGGAAGACGCTCTTGCCAGAGAGCGGCGGTGATTCCGGCGCGACCCGGATTTCGGTCGGGGCGGCCGTCCAGGGCTGACCGTGGACGAGCTTGTAAAGCTGGTCGCGCACCCGGGCGATCTCGGCAGGCCCGTCCTCCTCGTCGCGGTACCGGCCCTGGTAGCCGAGCAGGATGCACGTCAGGATCACGATCGCGGTCCCGGTTTCGTCGCCCAGGTTGTCGATAAGCTTCCGGGCTGCTTCGAACACCCGGTCGCCTGCCAGGCGCGTGCCGTAGATGGCGCGCTCCAGCGGCCGGCGCACCCAGTCGACTCGTCCAGGCCAGTCTCCGGGCGCCGCGAGGATCATTTCGTCGGCCATGGCGACCATGACGTAGGCCGGCCCGACGGCGGGCTCGTCGTCGCCTGACGCGACCGGCATATAGCCGAGCGCCTCGAGCTTGCTGCGCAGATGTTCCTGAAGGGCGCCGGCCAAGTCAGGACTGCGTGGCGTGCTCGCGTCCCCCTGCGCAATGCAGAACCGGTCGCGGAGCGCGATGACGACCCCGTAGAAGCTGCGGAAGTCGTCGAGCCGCCGTTGATCGATGTCTTTCAGCGGCCTTGCGGTCATGACTTTGCGGCCGGCCGTGCAGAGACATAGAGGTAAAGTTGCGCCGGTGGGTTCTCGCCTTCGCCTTCGACGATGAGCACGGGGTCGTCCTTGACGATGTCGTCGCGGGAGTCCCTGATCCGGTACAAGCGCCGCTCGGTGGTGCTCCGAGTGTCCAGCGCCTCATCTTCGGAGATGAACTCGCGCTCGGCCCCCCGCGTGCGCTTCTCGGGTTTCTCGCGCATGCTCTGCTCGGTCGCGATCCGGGCCTTCGCCATCCAGCGGTCGATGCCCGTTCCGTCGGCGCCGGGGTCGGCGAAAGCACAGATGACGAACGCTGCGTCCGTGCTTGCCGGACGCTTCTTCAGGCGGAAACGAACCGTCCCGTCATCCCCCTTCTGGATTTCGAACGGAACGGCGCGGTACCTCTGGTTCAGCGTTTCGAGGATCGTCCCGATCTGCTCCCGCACTCGGGCGAAGCTCCTCAGGAGGTCGCGATGTTCGTAGCCGGGCAGAGCGTCCGGCAGTCGGAACTCGCCGCCGATCGCCGAGAGGTCGCCCAGCACGTCGCAGAGCGTCAGGAATGCGGCTTGCGGGTGCGTGGCCGACGCGTCCGAGATCATCGCGTTCAGGCGGGGCAGGGTGCGGCTGACGGCCTGCAGGTCCATCAGGGGTTGGCGGGACCTGAAGAACTGCGCGACCGTCTCCAGCACCTCGTGCCGGCTCTGGGGGGCCAGTTCAGGGTCGTCGCCGCCCTCGGCGCTTCTCCTTCGGGCTCGCAGATTGTCCTTCAGGAAAGCAACCTTGCGCGTCAGCTCGCGCCTGACCAGGTCGGCCTCTTCCAGGATCGGCGAGTCCGCGCCATTCCCGCCCCGTAGGAACGTTCCGAGCGCCAGGCTGGGCGGTTGATAGGGCTCGTGGACGACCGCGCCCTCGCGGAGGATCAGGCAGGCGAGCGGCAGCCCGACCAGGCGTCCGGGCAGGCTCTCGAGGGGCCCCTCGGTCAACTCCAGCGACAGGCGTGGCCGCAACCAGGGCTTCTCCGCAAAGGTCTCGTCCGTTTCGTCGTCGTGGACATCGAGCCCTGCCAGGGGCGCGGCGCCGGCGGCGACGCCATATCGCGCCTCGCCGCCCCAGCCGCGCTCGAGGCCCGGCCATCGGACAGCCGCGACATGGACATGGACCTGATGCCACTTCTGCAGGGCCGCGCTGACGTCGACCCTCAGGGCCTCATGCTCGGTGTCGCGATAGCTGATCATCATCCGATCGGGCATCACGGCTTCCAGCGCGCGGACCTGGAAGACGCCCTTGTCCAGGCTCGACGTCAGCGATCGGACGCCCCAGCCGTGGGGATGGCTCGCTTGCACGAGCCAGCCTGCCAAGGCCTCGGATCGCCGCGTCGACTGCTGGAAGTGCCAGGGCATCAGCAGCATGCCCTCGTGCCAGTTCAGCAGGTCGGGGATGTCGTGGGCTTCAAGGACGACAGGGCCGCTGTCGGCCTTGCGCAACTCGGCGGCCTTGTTGGCAGGGTCGGACTCTGAGTTCATGTCCCGGGTTCGTCCTATCTCGGCGTCCAGGCGATCTCTTGCTCGCCCAGCGTCAAAGTGCCCGCCTTGGCCTTGCCGACGGAGATGCGGTGGTCACCCGCCGCCTGGTAGCTGGCGAAGAGGTAGGTTCCATTGAGTCCGCAAGGCGGCGTCACCTTGCTTGTCGCGACCTGCTGTCCGGCCTGGATCTCCCAGCGCCGCGTGCGCACGTCCCGGGGATAGTCCCGCAAGAGTTGGTCGTGGAGGGCGAAATAGTCCCGCGCCCGGAGCTTTGAGATCGCGGCGGCGGCGGGCTTGGCCGTGACATAGACGAGATCGATCGCAATCGGGCGACCGTTATTGCTTTCAGGACGGGAATTGATGTCGATCGAGCGCAGGCCGCTCGGGCGAACACAGGGAACCGGCAGCGTCTGGCATGCGGCCAGTGGCGCGAGGAAGATCGCCACAGCTGCCGCTCGCGAGCGCTGACCTCTGCTCCCGGCCTCGCAGATCGGCCCCTGCCGTTTGCGCGCGAACGGCAGGCGCGCGGGTGCGGCGCCCAAGTCCATCCAAATGCGGTTCGCGATACGCACGGTCTGCCCCCATCCCCAAGGGGAGCTAGCCATACTCTTCTGCGAAAACCAAGCGTTGCACCGGGGTGCTGCAACAACTTCTAGCGAGGCCATCAGCCGCCGCTATGGACGTCCTATCGCGGGGTGTCCGGAAGATTCTCCCCGGACCGATGTCAGCGTGAGACGCTGCCCGAGGCGTTCGCGCAACGGTGTGATGTGATGCGCCAACAGATCACGGCGCGATACCATTCCGGTTCACTCGCCGACGCCAACCTGATGGCAGGGCTTGCGGTTTTGCGGTGACGACTGACAATCAGGGCGGCTTTGACAACAATCCGGGCGACTCCATCGATGGCGGGCAAACGCGACCCCGGATCTGCCAAGGCTGCGGCGGCGGGCGCACGGTCAAGCGGCGGCGCCCGCGCGATCGCACGCGTGCTGCGCGACCAGATCCAGGGCGGCGACATCAAGGCCGGAGACTGGCTGCGGGAGATCAAGCTGGCGGAGGAGATGGGCGTCGCGCGCTCTGCCGTCCGCGAGGCCCTGCGTCTGCTCGAAGAGGACGGTTTCGTCGCGCTGGAGAAGTTCCGCGGCGCGCGGGTGACGATGCCGACGGTCTACGAGCTGTTCGACCTGTTCGAGGTTCGCGCCGCTCTGTTCGGTCTGGTGGCCCGGTTCGCCTGCTTTCGGGCGCCGGACGCCGATCTCCGGGAGATCGTCGGCCGCATAGAGGCGATGCTCGAGGTCGCCGCCGCCCAGAGCGTGCGGTGGCGGGTCGACCAGGGGGTCGAGATCGGCGCCCTGATCACACGCCACGGAAGCCGCGACGCGCAGCAGATGATGGCGGCGTCGCATCGCAAGGCCCGCTGGCATTTCTCGTACATGGGCCTCACCGACAGCGGCGTGCTGGGGCCGATCGATGACTGGCGCCAGTTGGCCGCGGCGCTGTCGGTCCGCGACGCCGAGGCCGCCGCCGGCGCCGCACGCCGGATCATCTACTTCACCCAGCAGGAGGTCAGCCGACTGCTGCTGGCCAAGGGCGTGGCCACAGGCTGATGGTCAGGGAATGGACCGCTTGTCGTTGACGAAGTCGACGTCGGGGTTCTCGCCGATGAACATGGAGATCGACTCGACGTGAAGCCCGTCCCCGCCCCACGGCGGCGGCGTGAACTTCGGGGTTGGCAGGAACGCAGCCTTCCAGGCGGCATAGTCGTCGAACCACATCTCTGCGACGCGGGGATAGGTCGAGGCCGGGCTGACCGCCGAATAGAGCGCATAGCGACGCAGACCCGGCAGCTTGCCCACCTCCTTGGCGTGGACGTCCCGGTACCAGGCGTCGCCGGTTTCGGGGGTGACGCCCTTGGGATAGCGGAAGAAGATGATCCACCGCAGGTAGGGCGTCTCCTTGGGCGGCGTGTCCTTCGCCACGAACACCTGCTGCGGGTTCACCGGCAGCGTGGCCGTGGTGCTTTCGAAGCCCGCGTTGGCCCAGCCGCCCGGCGGCGGCGTGAAGGAGCCCAGGCCGCCGGCATAGATGTTGTTCGGCCGGCTCTCCTGGAAGTCGGCCAGGGTGTCGAACTGGATCTCCGTCATGCGCCCATACTGCAGCGGGTAGGCCTTGCGGGCCTCTTCGGGCGGGAGGTAGCTGCGGAACGAAACGTAGTTGCGCTGCCAGGCCTTGAAGGCTCGCCGCACCTGGGGTGCGTGGAACGTCATGTACCAGCGATCGAGGACCAGCTGGTCAGTCCCAGGCTTCAGATCGACCAGGATGTAGTGCTTGATCGCGCCAACCGCCCAGGCGGGGGTTGCGAGCGCGGCGGTCGAGGCGGCGGCCATGGCGAGCGCGGCGCGGCGGCTGAGTTGCTCGGTCATCGTCAGGCTCCATCGGGGAGGGCGAAGGCCACCAGGCGATGCGGCGTTCGGCGAAAGCCCATACCGCAGACCACGTACTGCTTGCCGTTCGCCAGATAGGTCATGGGCGGGCCCAGGGTTGCGCCGGGCAGAGGCAGCTCCGCCACCACTGCCCCGGTCGCTTTGTCCCACGCGCGCAGCACCCGTCGCGTGTTCACGTCGTGCGGCCCCTCGCCCAGGAACAGCAGGGTTTTGGTCAGCAGCGGCCCGGTGCGGCCCATCGAGCCCACCCAGCCCGTGTTCAGGCCCTTGAACGCCGGTGTCTCGCTGGCCCCCGGCCCGTTCGGCTTCATCCAGAGGATCTCGCCGCGGTTCAGGTCGATGGCGGTGATCCGGCCATAGGGCGGCTTCACCAGCGGCAGGCCGCGGGGGCCGGTGACCGCGCGGGCCGATCCGGCGATCTCCTCGGTCTCGCCCGTGCCGATCCGCTTGCCGTCGGCAGCCAGGGCCAGCGCGCCGATCGACGAGGTCGAGGGCACGTACAGTATGCCGCTCTCGGGATCGACCGCGGCGCCGCCCCAGTTCGCGCCGCCGACCCATGCCGGACGCTGGATGGTAAGGGTCTCGCTGAACGGGGTGAAGAGCGGCCCCCATTTGTACTCGGCCAGGATCTTCGAGGCCTCGGCGCGCAGCTCGGGTGTCCAGTCAATGAGCATGTCCTCGGTCATGCCCTGCGGCTCGAAAGGCGGCGGCTTGGACGGAAAAGGCTGGGTAGGAGAGAGCTTCTCGCCGGCGAGGGTGCTGGGCGCGACCGGCTTCTCCTCGATGGGCCAGACCGGGCGGCCGGTGACGCGGTCGAAGACGAATGTGAAGCCGTGCTTGGTGACCTGGGCCACCGCCTTGATCCGCCGCCCACCCACCCGGATGTCCACCAGGTTGGGCGCGCAGGGGAGGTCGAAGTCCCAGATGTCGTGATGGACGAACTGATAGTGCCAGCGGCGCTTGCCCGTCTTCACGTCCAGGCAGATCAGGGCGTTGCCGAACAGGTTGTCGCCCGGCCGCGCCCCGCCGTAGAAGTTGTTGGTCGGGCAGCTGCCTGGAAGATAGACAAGGCCCAGGTCATCGTCCGCCGCCATGGGCGCCCAGATGTTGGCGTTGCCGTTGCGCGCCGCCGAGCCGTCCTCCCAGGTCTCCCAGCCAAACTCGCCCTTCATGGGGACGGTGTGGAACGTCCAGAGCAGCTTGCCCGTGCGCACGTCGAAACCGCGAACGTCGCCGGGCGGCATATCTGCGACCACGGGCCGGTCGTGAATGTACTGACCCATCACGATCACGTCGCGGCAGATGGTGGGCGGCGAGGTCGAGGCGAACAGGTCGATGGGATCGCGCCGGGGCGGCCGTTGCAGCCCGACGACGCCCAGGTCCACCTCGCCGTCCACGCCAAAGCTGGGGATCGGCTTGCCGCTCCGCGCGTCGAGCGCGATCAGCCGGTTGTCGCCCGTCCCGATCAGCACGCGCGCGTCATCGCCGTCGCGCCAGTACGCGACGCCGCGGTGCTGCATGCCCTTGCTGGTGTACTTGCCGTGCTTCCAGGAGCCAGGATCATAGACCCACAGGTTGCGCCCCGTTGCCGGGTCGATGGCGACGACCTGGCAGAAGGCGGTCGAGGTGTAGAGCACCCCGTCGGCCATGATCGGCGTGGCCTGGAACTCGCCCGGGGCAAGCGACGGGTTGTCCTTGATGATCGCGGCATCCGGACTGTCCCAGGTCCAGGCGACCTTCAGCCGGTTCACGTTGCTGGCGTCGATCTGGTCGAGCGGGGAGTACTTCGCCGCGGCGTTCGTTCCGCCGTACGCCGGCCATTCGCCAGCGGCGGTCTTCAGCCGGGCTGCCTCGACCCGGTCCCACGGCGCCGCGGCCACGGTCGCCAGGCTGGCGCCGCCGGCGAGCGCCTGGCGTCGATCAATCGGCTTCATCGGAAGGTCACGGCTCAAAAGCGGCTCCGGAACTGCAGGACATACTCGGGGCCCGGCGTCGCGACGAGGAAGCCAGCGCCGTACAGGAACTCATAGCGTTGGTTCAGCACGTTGGAGGCCTTCAACGCGACCTCCCATTTGTCGCCGTGACGGATGCCGGCCCTCAGCTGCAGGCTCCGGTTGGTGTCACGGCGCTGCAGGTTGGAAATGTTGTAGTAGCCGTCCCACTCGCCCTTGTAGGCCGCGTTCAGGAAGCCTTCGATTTCGCCTGCGATCGGCCGGCTGTAAGTGCCGCTGGCTGTGAGGGCGAAGTCCGGCGTGCCGTTCAGCTTATTGCCGTCGACGGTGGAGATCGGGGAGTCGAGCGTCGAGTCGATCCAGGTCCCAGACAGGGTGTAGACGAAGCGCCCGCCGATCATCGGCTGCGCAACGACTCCGTTCAGCTCCACCTCGGCGCCGGTGGCCTTCGCGTCGCCCAGGTTGTCCAGATAGATAAAGGCGCCGCCGCCCTGAGCCGCGAAACGCGTGCCTGTGTCGCTGACCAGCACGTCGCGGTAGTCGGTGCGGAAGACCGCCGCCGTGACCTGCAGCGCGCGCGAGGCGTCGAACTTCACTCCGGCCTCATAGGCTGTGGTCGTCTCCTCGTCATAGGCCAGCGGCGTGGCAGGATTGCCCGGCAGGGCGTTCGAAGTCCCAAAGTCGCGGTTGTAGCCGCCGGCCCGGAAGCCGGTCGCGAAGCGCGCGTAGACATTTAGCCGTGATGTCGGTTGCCAGCTGAATGAGCCGCCGTAGGTCCAGTTTACGAAGGTGCGCTCTCGAGGCGGGATCGAGCCCTTGAGCGGCACGCCGTTGGACAGGCCGCCGAACAGCTCTTTCTCATCCTGGGTCCAACGCAGGCTGACCTCCGCCGAGAGGTCCGGGGTGATCTTGTAGGATCCGGTCCCGTATGCGCCGAAGGTGCGATTGTCGCTGTCCAGGATGGCGAAGGACGGGGCGACAGGCGTGGCGCCCTGCACCCGGCCGTAGTTCGCGACCGTGTAGGAGTCGCTCAGCGCGCGGAAGTCGACGCCGGCGGCCCAGGTCAACGGGCCGTTGTCCCCATTCAGGCGAACCTCCTGGTAGAACACGTTCACCTGGTCGGCGAAGGTCGAGAAGCAGTTGTTGGTGCGGCAAGTGGCGCCGCCCGTGATGTTCGGCTGGCCGTTCGCCAGCAGTGGCGCGCCGGGAAAGCGGCCATCGTCATCGGACGTCGCGGTCGAGTCGCGCCAACGGGCATTGGTGGTGCTGGACAACTCCGCGAAGCCGAGGTCGGCCTTGATCGAGAGGTTGCCGTTGGCGATGTTCTGGCGGAGCCGCGCCTTGGTGTTGCCCTCGGCCTGAGTCTGGTAGTCGAACGTCTCCGGGATCGCCGGGTAGAGCCGTCGCTGGACGTCAACCTGACCCCCGGTGGGGTCGTCCAGGCGGGACAGGTCGATGGTGGCGACCACCTTGAAGCGGTCGTCCGGCGTGAAGGCCAGGGCCGCCCGCACGCCGCGATAGTCCCCGCCGTCGATGTGTTCCCGACGGAAGGTGTTGTAGACGCGTCCGCCGTCCTGCTCGGTGACGTCGACGCCCACGCGCAGAGCCAGCACATCGTTGATCGGCAGGTTGACGATGCCGATGGCGTCGATCCCCTCCTTGTTGAAGTTGTAGCCGCCCTCCACCTGCGCCCCGAACGTCGGCTTCGGGTCCTGGCTGACGACCGAGATCACCCCGCCCACGGCGTTTGCGCCGTACAACGCGCCCTGGGCGCCGCGCAGCACCTCGATCTGGCCGACGTCGAACATGTCCATGCGGGCGAAGCCGCGTCCGCCGATGTTGCCCCCGGTCACCTGGGCGCCGTTGCGAAGAAGCGCGATCGCCGAGTCGGCGTTGACGTTGCGCCCGGCCTGGCCGGCGCCGCGGATGGCGAACTCGCTGTTGACGCTGTCGTTGTCGACCAGGGACACGCCGGGCAGCAGATTGGTGAAATTTCGCAGGTCGGTGACGCCGCCGAGGTCCTGCAGCCGCTCGCCGGTGAGGACGCTGCCTGCGGCGGGAATCTCCTGCAGCCTTTCATCACGCTTGCGGGCTGTGACGATCACCTCGCTGAGCGCGTTGTCGTCCGTTGTCGCCGTTTGAGCTGAAGCGGGGAAGGCGGCAAGTCCCGCCAGCGCCACGCCGCGCAACAGGTATCGCCGCATCGATCATCCCCCTTTGAGCCCACGCCAATGGCCAGACAGGTCGAGGCGCGTCGTTAGATCGTCGGTATAACGCCGTGGTATTGTCAAACAATCCAGAATTATTGTTGAACAAAAAGCGACGCCGCCTGTGGCGGAGTCCTCAGGCCGGGCTGACCTGGAAGGCGGCGGCTATCGAGCGCGGCGCGACCTGCGGACGCCTGACCCTTTCGCGGGGTTGAGGGATATTCGACGCTGCCGCCGACAAGCGGGCAACTGGGCATCCAATCGTCACTCAGGCGTCACCGAGCCGACATGCGCGCCGGGGATTCATGCCGGGACGCGGGCGGTGCTGCCGGCGGCAGCGTGGTGAGGGCATGGCACGATCGGTATGGCGGGCGGGCTTGCTCGTCGCGGGGTTGCTGGCGCTGGCGGGGTGCGGCGAGCGCGCGCCCAGCGCGTCCGCCGGCTGGCGCGGCGAGTTCAAGGAACTCAAGATGGCCATCAGCGGCAACAATGACGACCCCCAGCTGGTCCGTCGCCGCGAGGTCTACCGCGAGCACCTGTCCAAGGCGTTGGGCATGCCGGTGCGTCTCTATGAGTCCTCGGACTACAACGGCGTCATCCAGGCGATCTCGTCGGGCCAGGTGGACTTCGCGAATATCGCTGGCGGCGGTTACGCCAACGTCGACGCCCAGGTGGGCGACAAGGTGGCCCCGCTGCTGACGCCCCGCCAGGCCGAGGGCGAGACCGGCTACTACTCGGCGCTGGTCGTCCGCGCCGACAGCCCGATGAAGTCACTGGCCGACATGAAGGGCCACAGCCTGGGCTACGTCGACTACAACTCCACCTCCGGATACCTCTATCCGCGCGCGGCGCTGCGGAAGCAGGGCATCGATCCCGACACGTTTTTCGGCAAGACCAGCTTCGCGGGCGGCCACACCCAGGCCGTGATGGCCCTGGCGAACGGCCAGTTCGATGCGGCGATCCTCCAGGCCAGCGGCGGGACGCCCGAGACCGGGTTTACGCGCGGACCGTTGCGCACCCTGGCGCGCGAGGGCCTGGTCGACATCGACGATTTCCGGATTGTCTGGACCGCCGGCCCCATCCCCAGCGAGGCCCTGGTCGCCCGCACCGACCGGCCGCAGGCTCTGATCGATCTGGTCCGCGGCGCCATGGCGGCGCTGCCGTACGACGAGCCCGAGTTGTGGCCCGAGATCGGTCAGCTGGACGGTTCGGCCTACACCGCCGTCGATCGCCGCCACTACGAGGAGATCATCGCCCTGCGCCGCGAGGAACTCGCCCAGCGGCGTGGCGGAGGCCGGCCGTGAAGGTCGCCACGCTCGCGCTGGCCGCAGTCTTCGTCCTCACAGCTGCGGGGGCCCGGGCCGAGCCGTTCCGCATCGCCGCGGTCGGCGCCAGGGCGCCCTGCGCACCACCGGGCGGGGGCGCCGCGGCCGGCGAAAGGGCCTACTATGACCTGCTCGCCAAGCGGCTGGGCCGCACCGCGATGAAGTGCGGCTACGCCAGCGCGGCCGACGCAGCCGCCGGCCTGGCGCGAGGCGAGGCCGACATGGCCTGGCTGGATCCGGTCGCGTTCGCGCCTGTCCGCGCCCAGACGCGCGCAATCCTGACGGTTCGCGGGGCCCGCGAGTCCAACCGCATCCCGGTGGTCGTGGCCGTGCGGGCGGGCGATCCGGCTCGGGACGTCGCCGCGCTGAAGGGCCGGCTCATCGGGTTCGGCGGGCGCTCGCCTGCGGGCCTTCCCACGCCTCAGACGGTGCTGTCCGAGCGCGGCCTGGCGCCCGCCGGCTATCGCCCGAAGATCGATGTCGATGGAGACCAGGCCCTCGCCGAGCTGCGGGCCGGCCGGGTCGACGCGGTGGCCGTGCATGCGGCAGCCTGGCAGCGGGTCTGCCGGATGGTCTCGCCCAAGGTCCCAAATCCGTGCGCTGACCTGCGCATCGTCCTCAAGGCCCGTCCCCGCGCCGCGCAGGCGCTGGTCGTGCGGCGCGACATCCCGGACGAGCTGCGGTATCGCCTGATCGGCCTGCACATGCCGATGCACCTGGAGGCGCCGACCGCCTTTGCGTTCGCGACCGCCGGGACCAAGGACGCCGCCGAGTTCCAGCCTGCGGAAGCCGACGCGCTGACCCTGGCGACGCTGAAGTGACCGCGGCCGTCGAGACGTTCGAGCAGGAGCGGCGACGCGTCCTGCGGCGGCGTCGCGCCGAGGCGCTAATTGGGCTGCTCGCGTTTTCGGCCCTGCTCGCGCTGTCGTTCCAGCGGAGCGAGTTCTTCTCGGCCGACATCGGCGGCGACCCGCTGGGGCGCATCGGCGAGTTTCTGGCGCGCATGGTTCCTGACCTGAAGGCCGAGGCCCTGCTGGAGGATCGGCAGGCGCGGGGGTCGCTGGCGTGGTGGTACTACGAACTGCCTCTGTGGCTGCGGACGGGGTGGCAGACCGTAGAGATGGCGCTGATCGCCACCACGGCCGGCGCAGCGGCGGCATGCTTCGCGGGCTTTGCCTGCGCGCGGAACCTGATGCCGCTGGCGCCCGTCCGGTTCGTGGTGCGCCGGACCCTGGAGTTGATCCGGACCCTGCCCGATCTGATCGTGGCGCTGATCCTGGTGGCCGCGTTCGGCGTGGGACCCCTGGCGGGGGTGATCACCCTGGCGCTTTCGACCTTCGGCTCGCTGGGCAAGCTGTTCGCCGAGGTCAACGAAGAGGTCGACCCACGACCTCTCGAGGCGCTGGAGGCCAGCGGCGCGGGGCTGGCCCGCAAGATCCGCTACGGCGTGCTGCCTCAGGTGCTGCCCAACTACGCCTCGTACGCGCTGCTGCGCCTGGAGGGGAACGTGGCCGCCGCCGCCGCCCTGGGCATCGTGGGCGCCGGAGGCATCGGGGTCGAGCTGCAGCGGGCGATCACCTACACCGAGTTCGACACCTACCTGGCGATCCTGCTGCTGATCGTGGCGATGATCTTCCTGATCGACATCGCATCCGAGCAGATCCGCCATCGCCTCATCGGCCTGGGAGCGAAGCGATGACCCCTGGTAGGATGGATCAGGCGCTGGCGCTCGCTCCGAGGGCCATCCGCCCCAGCTGGCGCGACCGTGTGGTGCGCGGCGTCACTGGCGTTCTGGCTGTCGCCGCGCTGGTCGCCATGGCCATCGACGTGGGGTTCACGCCGGCGGCGCTGGCGGCGGGCTCAGGCAAGCTGGCGACGTTCCTGAGGGCGATGATCCCACCCAGCGACGGCGGCGAGCTGGTGCGTATCCTTCGCGCCCTGGCCGAGACCTTCGCCATGGCCTTCGCGGGCACCGTGCTGGCGGCCGTCGCCGCACTCCCGCTGGGCGTGTTCGGGGCGAAGTCGGTGGTGGCCCAGCCGCTGCTGCATTTCGGCTTCCGCCGGGCGCTGGACATCTTCCGCGGCGTGCCGGCGCTGGTGTGGGCGCTGATCTTCGTGGCCGCCTTCGGCCTGGGGCCGTTCGGCGGCGTGCTGGCCCTGGCCATCGCCGACGTGCCGGGCCTGGCGAAGCTATACGCCGAGGCGATCGAGAACTGCGATGAGAAGCCGCTGGAGGGTCTGCGCTCGGCTGGGGCCTCGCCGCCGGTCGTCCTGCGCTACGGCCTGCTGCCGCAGGTGGCGCCGCTGATGGCCAGCCAGACACTGTTCTTCCTGGAGAGCAATTTCCGCAACGCCGCGGTGCTGGGCATCGTGGGCGCGGGCGGCATCGGCTTCGAGCTGGAAGAGCGCATCCGCATCTTCGCGTTCGACGAGGTGGCCTTCATCGTCCTGCTCTACGTGGTGTGCGTGGCGGTGCTGGACACGATCTCCCAGCGCCTGCGCGCGCGGCTGGCCTGACCCGACAACCTGGCGTCTCGTCGCTTTCCCTGCGCCCTGCAGCGTCACGGGGGCGTCACCCATGGGGCCTAGTCTGGTCCCCGACAGCAGCGGAGGGTCGATGCTCGAGCTCCAGGGAGTGACCAAGCGCTTCGGCGATACGGTCGCGGTCGACAACGTGTCGCTGGCGTGCCGCCGCGGCGAAATGGTCGGGATCATCGGCCGATCCGGGGCCGGGAAATCCACCCTGTTGCGGATGATCAACCGCCTGAGCGAGCCCGATGCGGGCAAGATCCTGTGGGAAGGTCGCGAAGTCAGCGGCCTGCGCGGCGACGACCTTCGGCGCTGGCGTCGCCGCTGCGCGATGATCTTCCAGCAATTCAACCTGTGCCCGCGGCTGGACGTGGTCACCAACGTGCTGGTGGGCGTGGTCGCCGAGCGGCCGCTGGGGCCCTCGCTGTTCAAGATCTTCCCGACCGCCGACCGGGCTCGCGCCGTACTCGAGCTGGACGCGTTGGACATGGCGCATGCGGCGCTGCAGCGGGCCGGCACGCTCTCGGGCGGTCAGCAGCAGCGGGTGGCCATTGCGCGGGCCATGTTGCAGGAACCCGACGTCGTGTTGGCGGACGAGCCTGTCGCCTCGCTGGATCCCGTCAACGCCGAGGTGGTGATGGAGGCCCTGCAGCGGATCTGCCACGAGCGGAACGTGCCGGTGCTGGTCAATCTGCACAGCCTTGAGATCGCGCGGACGTACTGCACGCGGGTGATCGCCATGGCCAAGGGCGCGATCGTGTTCGACGGCCCGCCCCAGGGTCTGACGCCCGCGGTGCTGGAACGCGTCTATGGCCGGCGCGCCAGCCGCACCCTTGAGCCGCTGCCTGCGGTTGAGGCCGCCTGATGCTTCGACTGGCCGAACGTCCGCTGGAGCCGGGCGACCGCTATTTCGAGCGACACACGCCGGCCGGCGCCGATGAGCTCGACCCGGCGGCGCCGGTGATCCATCCGGAAGCGTCGGTTCACGACTGCGTCCTGGGCGCCTGGACCCGCGTGGGCGCCCGCACCAGCCTCTCGGAAGTCACCATGGGGGCCTACAGCTACATCGTGAACGACGCGTCGGCGACCTATGCCGAGATCGGGAAGTTCTGCTCGATCGCCCGTGACGCGCGGATCAATCCGGGCAACCATCCGACCTGGAAGGCGGCCCAGCACCACTTCAGCTATCGCGCGGTGTCGTACCGCCTGGCCGAGGCCGACGATCAGGAATTCTTCGAGTGGCGGCGTTCGCATCGCGTGGTCCTGGGCCACGATGTCTGGATCGGGCACGGGGCGACGGTGCTGCCGGGCGTGACCGTCGGGACGGGATCGGTCGTCGGCGCCGGCGCGGTGGTGTCGAAGGATGTGCCGCCGTTCACGATCGTGGGTGGGGTGCCGTCGCATCCGATCCGCGAGCGCTTTCCGAAGGCCGTTCAGGACGGCCTGCTGGCGCTCGCCTGGTGGGACTGGAGCCATGATCGCCTCGCTGAAGCCCTCGAAGACTTCCGCCGCCTCGACGCCCACGCCTTTGTTGAAAAGCACAGCTGACGGCCTGCTGGTCCTCGTGGTCGGCCCTTCGGGGGTCGGCAAGGACACGCTGCTGGACGGGGCCCGCGCGGCGCTGGCCGGCGACGACGGCGTCCTGTTCGCCCGGCGCGAGATCACCCGGTCGGCCGACGCCGGCGGGGAAGACCATGATCATGTGAGGGAGGCCGACTTTCAGGCGCGCCGCGCCGGGGGCGGATACCTGCTGGCCTGGGAGGCGCACGGCTTCGGCTATGGCCTGACCGCCGAGCTGGCCGCCGAATTGGCTGCCGGCCGCACTGTCGTCGCCAACGTCTCGCGCGCGGTGCTGGATGAGGCCCGATCGCGGTTCGCGCGTGTCCGCGTCGTATCGATCTCGGCCAGTCCCGCCACGGTCGCGCGCCGTCTGGCCGCCCGCGGGCGCGAGGATGCGGCGGGCATCAAAGACCGTCTGGCGCGGGCGGATCTCTACGTCACGCAGGGCGACGACGTGATCGAGGTGAAGAACGACGGCTCGCCCGAGGATGGCGTGGCGGCGCTCGTGTCGGCGATCCGAGGCTAGCCCAGGCGCAAACGGTCGAAGGCCGATGGCCGCTCCCGCGCCGCCCATTCCCCGATGAGGCGATGGGCGTTGGTCTCGGGACTATGGGTTCCGTCCAGTTCCAGGTCATAGACGGCGTGGCGGTGGATGTTGTGGAAGTCGCAGGCGGCGCTTCCGATCGGGCGATCGCCACGGGCCAGTTCGCGTCGTTCGAGGTCCGCCAGCGGGCAGTGTACCCCAACGAAGAAGACGTCGGCGCTCTCGAGCAGGATCGTGAGTTGCTGCATCCAGGCCGGCGTCTCCACGATGTGCTCGACGATCAGGTTGTTGCCCGGCGCCAGGAAGGCCTTCAGCGACTGACGGAAGCCGTCGAAGAAGGCGTCGCGCTGGTCTGACCAGGGAAACTCGCCGCTGCGGATGCGGTCCAGCGGCAGGACGCCGGCGTCACGCAGGTGATCGATGGAGAAATGCCAGAAGGGCTCGCCGATGCGAGCCTGAACGGCGCGCGCGATCGACGACTTACCCCTGCTTGACGCGCCGTTGAGCAGGATGGCCTTACCCGTCATGGAGCCCGACCGACAGCTACGCGGCGACGGCCGCCCGGAACGGGAAGCGTTGGAGCACGTCGAAGGGCGCCTGGCGATCCGTCTGGCGGAACACGGCGACGCCGTCGAAGCGATGCGGGCCGCTTTCGGGCGAGAAATGGTCCTGCAGGGCCGTCAGCACCTGCCCGCGGACCTGCTCGTCGCGGATCGCGCCGGTCAGGGTCATGTGGAAGCGGAAGTCCTCGAAGATGTAGGGATAGCCCCAGGTAACGAGGCGTTCGTCCTGCTCCGGTGTGAGGTTCGCCTTGCGGCGGCGCGTCAGGTCGGCGTCGCCCAAGGGCGCGCGGAAGGGTTCGAAGCCGCGCACGCTGGCCGCGTGCAGAGCGCTCATCTCGGCCTCGCCATCCTGAAGCCGGAACGCCAGGAAGCGGCCCAGGGCGGCTGGGGCGATGGCGGCCTCGAACGGCGTCAGCCCGGCGGCGACCTCGGCGGCCGCGGCGAGCAGCTCGGACTCGGTCTTGCCCGCGGCCAGCTCGAACGGGGCCTTCAGCGTCGCGTGGAAGCCGTAGTGGCGCGGGTCGGCGGTGAGGGCGTCCATGTCCAGACCGTCGAGCCCCGCGATGACCGGGCGCGCGACGTCCTCGCCTGTGGCCGCGTCGCGGCCCAGCCAGGCCGAGGCCTTGCGCCAGAGCGCCGAGCCTTCGGGCGGCGCGTAGTAGATCGCGTAGCGCGCCGTCATGCGACCCGCAGGCCCTCGCGCCAGACCTCGCCCGGGAGGGGCCAACCGTCGGCGCCGCGGCGGACGCGGATCAGGTCGGCGCGCTGGCCAGGCGCGATCTCGCCGCGGTCGGCCAGGCCCACCGAGCGGGCCGGGTTGGCCGCCACGGTCGCCAGCGCCTTCTCCGGCGCCCAGCCGAAGCGGTCGATCAGCATGAAGGCCGAGCGCAGCATCGAGAGCGGCACATAGTCGGAGGCCAGGATGTCGAGCATGTCCTCCTCGGCGCAGGCGCGAGCCGACAGATTGCCCGAATGCGACGAGCCGCGCACGAAGTTGGGGCCGCCCATGCAGATCATCATGCCGTAGTCGCGCGAAGCCCGCGCCGCCTCGAGGGTCACCGGGAACTCGGCGATCACGCAGCCGTCGGCGTGGGCCTCGTCCACGTGGGCGACGGTGGCGTCGTCGTGGGCGCAGAGCGGCACGCCGAACTCGCGGGCGATGGCGACGACGCTGCGGCGGTTGTCGTGGGCGACCGAGGGATCGCGGCCCTGGTGCTGCTGGACCAGGAACTCCTGGGCCTCTTCCTCAGAGCGGCCGCCGGCCAAGAGGCGCGTGCGCAGGCCCGCCACGTCGGTGGTCTGCCGCTGGCCGGGCGTGTGGTCCATCACCGACAGCAGCCGCAGGCGCGCGTGGTCGGCATGCGGCTCCAGAAGATCCAGGAGCTCGGGGTTGGTGACCTCGCAGCGCAGGTGCAGCAGGTGTTCGGCGCGCAGGGCGCGGTCGGCGGTCGCCTGGTCCATCGCCGCGATCATCGGGCCGAGCGAGGCCTTGCGGTCCAGGCCGTCCTTCATGCCGTGCAGGCTGAGCGAGTCCAGGACCGTCGTGATGCCGGCCGAGGCGCACTGACCGTCGTGGGCCAACGCCGCGCCGTAGGCGTCCCACAGCGCCCCGGGGCGCGGCTGGTAGTGGCGCTCCAGGTTGTCGGTGTGGATGTCGACCAGGCCCGGGACCAACCAGTCGGCGCCCCAGTCCTCGGCGCCCATGGACGCAGACTTGGCGGGTTCGATGGCGAGGATGGCGCCGCCACGCACCGTGACCTCGGCGCGGAACAGACCTTCGGGCGTGACGACATGCTCGGAGAAGATGCGCCTCTCCATCACGCCGCCGCCTTGAAGTCGGTGACAGAGAACAGCCGCGTCGCCACCGCATCGCGCACGTCGTGGTCGTGGAAGATGCCGATCATCGCCGCACCGCCGGCCAGAGCCTCGCGGATCAGGCTGACCACGATGGCGCGGTTCTCGGCGTCGAGCGACGCCGTGGGCTCGTCCAACAGCAGGACCGGATAGTTGCGGATGAAGCTGCGGGCGATGTTCACCCGCTGCTGCTCACCGCCCGAGAAGGTCGCCGGCGGCAGGTCCCAGTGGGCGCGCGGCAGGCGCAGCGCGGTCAGCAGCCGTTCGGCCCGTTCCTGCGCCTCGGCCGGATCGACGCCGTTCTCCAGCAAGGGTTCGGTCACGAGCTGCAGGGTCGAAATCCGCGGGATCACCCGCAGGAACTGGCTGACATAGCCCAGGGTGCGGCGGCGCACGTCGATCACCTGGTGCGGCGCGGCGCTGGTGATGTCGACGTACTCGCCGTCGTGCAGCACCCGAACGCCGCCCGCCGAGGGCAGGTAGTTGCCGTAGATGGCGCGCATCAGGGTGGACTTGCCGACGCCGGACTCCCCGGCCAGCACCACGCACTCGCCGGGGCGCACCTCCAGCCGCAGCCCGCTGAACACGGGGATCGCCGCGGCGTCGGCGTTGTGCAGGACGAAGGTCTTGGCCAAGTCGTCGACGACGATCAGGGGGAGGCTGCTCATGGCGACGCTCAAATCTGCAGGACGGAGGAGACGAGGAGCTGCGAGTAGGGGTGCTGCGGATCGTCCAGCACCTGGTCGGTGAGGCCGGTCTCGACCACCTCGCCGCCCTTCATGACCATCAGCCGGTCGGCCATCAGGCGGGCGACGGCCATGTCGTGGGTGACCACGATCACCGCCAGCTCCAGGTCGCGGACCAGTTCGCGCAGCAGGTCGAGCAGGCGGGCCTGGACCGAGACGTCGAGGCCGCCGGTGGGCTCGTCCATGAACACCAGCCGGGGGCCGTGGATCAGGTTGCGCGCCACCTGGATGCGCTGCTGCATGCCGCCGGAGAAGCGCCGCGGCTTGTCGTCGATGCGCCGGGTGTCGAGCTCGACGCGCTCCAGCCATTCGACTGTGGCCTGGCGCATCTTGCCGTAGTGGCGGCCGCCCAGGTTCATCAGCGGCTCGGCCACGTTGGCGCCGCCCGAGGCGCGCATGCGCAGGCCATCGCGCGGGTTCTGGTGGACGAAGCCCCATTCCTCGCGCTGCATCCGGCGGCGGTCGGGCTCGTTCAGGGCGTAGACATCGGTCAGACCGAAGCGGGCGGTGCCGAACTCGACCGACCCGGAGGTGGGTGCGAGGCGGCCCGAGATGCAGTTGAGCAGGGTGGTCTTGCCCGACCCGCTCTCGCCCACGATGCCCAGCACCTCGCCGGGGCGCATTTCGAACGACACGTCGCGGCAGCCCAGGATCTGGCCGTACCACTTGGTCACATTATCGACCCGCAGCAGCGGGGCGGCCTGCATCTTCGCGAGATTGTTCGGCAGGGGGGCGTTCACTGCGCCGGCTCCTTCTCAGGCGTGGCGGCCAGCTGGTGCCCGGCCATGGGGCCGACGTGGCCCTGGGCGCGCCTCTCGGCGCAAAAGTGGCTGTCGGAACAGACGAACATCCGCTCGCCGGCGTCATCCAGCACCACCTCGTCGAGGTAGGAATCCTTGGCGCCGCAGAGGGCGCAGTCCTCCTCCCAGGTCTGGGTCTCGAAGGGGTAGTCCTCGAAGTCGAGGCTGCGGACGCGGGTGTGCGGCGGCACGGCGTAGATCCGCTTCTCGCGGCCGGCGCCGAACAGCAGGATCGCCTCGTTGTCGTCCAGCTTCGGGTTGTCGAACTTGGGGATCGGCGAGGGGCTCATCAGATAGCGCTCGTCGACCATCGTGGGATAGCCGACGGTCGAGGCGATGCGCCCGTACGTGGCCACGCTCTCGTAGAGCGAGACGTACTGCAGACCGTATTCCTCATAGGCGTGCATGGCCCGGGTCTCGGTCTCGCGGGGCTCCAGGCCGCGAAGGGGCTCGGGCTGCGGCACCTGGAAGACCAGCACCTGGCCGGCCTTCAGCGGCTGTTCCGGGATGCGGTGGCGGGTCTGGATGATCGTCGCCTCGGCGGTGTCCTCGGTCACCGCCACGTCCGCCACCTGGGCGAAGAAGCGGCGGATCGACACCGCGTTGGTGGTGTTGTCAGCGCCCTGGTCGATGCACTTGTAGACATCGTCCGGGCCGATGATGGCCGCGGTCAGCTGGATGCCGCCCGTGCCCCAGCCGTAGGGGACCGGCATCTCGCGCGAGCCGAACGGGGCCTGGTAGCCCGGGATCGCCAGCGCCTTGAGGATGGCGCGGCGGATCATCCGCTTCGTCTGCTCGTCGAGGTAGGCGTAGTTGTAGTAGCGCTCAGGCGTATTGGACGCGGGGCTCATTCGGCGGCTTCCTTGAGGGCTGCCTCGCGATCGAACCATTCCCGGCGCAGGCGGCGGATGAGCTGCAGGTCGGCCTGGAAGTCCACGTAGTGGGGCAGCTTGAGGTGCTGGACGAAGCCTGAGGCCTCGACGTTGTCGGAGTGGTAGAGGACGAATTCCTGGTCCTGGCAGGGGGCGGCGACCTCGACCTCTTCGGCGTCGCGCAGGGCGCGGTCGACGATGGCCATGGACATCGCCTTGCGCTCGCAGTGGCCGAAGGTGAGGCCGTAGCCGCGGGCGAACTGGGGGGCCGTCTCCATCCCGGCGGCGCCGGTCGAGATCATGTGGCACTCGGTCAGGGTCAGCTCGCCGATCTCGATGGCGAAGCCCAGCTCATCGGGGACGAACTCGACGGCCACCTCGCCCAGGCGGATCTCGGCGCACAGCGGGTGGGTGTTGCCCCAGCCGCGCTGCGAGGAATAGGCGAGGCTGAGCAGGAAGCCCTCATCGCCGCGGGCCAGGGCCTGCAGGCGCTGGTCGCGGCCGGCCGGGAAGCTCATAGGCTCGCGGGTCAGGTCGAAGGGCTCACCGGCGTCGGCGCTGGGAACGTCGCTCTCCAACAGGCCTTCGTGGTCGAAGACGCTGGCGATAGTGGCCATCGGATAAGCCTGGGGCTCCTCTGCCTCGACCGCCGCATCCGGGACCATCCCGTCGGCCGCCAGCCGGAAGTCGAGCAGGCGGTGGGTGTAGTCGAACGTCGGGC
This sequence comes from Phenylobacterium sp., assembly GCF_965284355.1. Classification (NCBI taxonomy): domain Bacteria; kingdom Pseudomonadati; phylum Pseudomonadota; class Alphaproteobacteria; order Caulobacterales; family Caulobacteraceae; genus Phenylobacterium; species Phenylobacterium sp. The sequence goes on from NZ_OZ260078.1 coordinate 4,016,149, forward strand.
CCAGGACCTGGCCGCCGGGGATGTCCTTGAAGGCCGCCGAGATGCGCCGGCGCACCGCCATGGTCGCGGTCTCCACCGGCTGCGCGTAGCCGAAGCGCGGAAGGGTGGTTCGGTAGGCCCGCATGAGGAAGATCGCCTCAGGCAGGTCGCCGCGCGCCTGCTTCACCGCCAGGGCCGCGAGGTCGCGGTCATAGCAGGAGCCCTCGCTCATCACCCGGTCGACGGCCAGCGAGAGCTGCTCACGCACCTGGTCGGCGCCCAGTTCCGGCACGGCCGGATCGCCACGGCGATCCTCGGCCAGCCATCGGTGGGCGTTGCTGATCGCGGCTTCGCCGCCTTTGACCGCCACATAGGCCATGCTCAGTCTCCCTTGGTGGTGACGCGCGTCGAGCGCGGCAGGCCGGCGACCAGGTCGCCGGCGGCGAAGATCAGATCGACGCCGAACTGGAAGCGGTCGTGGTTGGCCTGGACCTGCGTCCAGAACCCCGGCTCCAGTCCCGCCGGCGCCAGCGAGGTGCGGCCCTTGATGCCCGGCCCCTCAAGGGTCGCGCAGCGTCCGCCTACCAGCCCGGGCACCTGCACGATGAGGGTCGTGGACCGGTCAGGGTACTTGGCGTCGCCGGGATTGAAGGACGACAGCGGCGGGCAGGCCTGGGCGTCGACCACGATGGCGAAGGCGGCCTCGCCGGGTTTGTCCGTGAACGGGCAGGCGCAGTGGAAGCGCAGCCAGTCGGCGGCGGGGCCGGTCCGCAGAACGGGGTCCAGCCAGACCAGGGTCTCGAAGTCGAACAGGGTCAGCGCCACCGCGGCGGCCGCGCGCGTGGCCACGCAGGCGGCTCGGGCGCGAACGACAGGTCTTGGATCGTGCCGGGGCGCGCGATGGCGTCCATCACGCGGCGGAAGACAGCCTGCGAGTCGCGGGTCGGGTCGGCAAAGCCGGGGGCGATCTCGGTGAGATCGAGAGGAGAGGCGTGCATGTTCATGCTGCGGGCCCTCGCGTCCGGACCATGGTGAAGAAGTCGACCTTGGTGGCGGCGGCCTTGCGGGCGGCGGCGTCGCGGCGCTGCTGCTGGGCGGTCTCGAGCGGATCGACGATCCCCTCGGCCACGGGGCGCAGGTCAGGCGACTGCATCATGGCGTCCACGACGGCGGCGATCTCGGCGTGACGGCGGTCGCGGCCGGCGACATAGCCGATGCCTGTGGCGCCCGTTTCCAGTCGCACCGCGGCGCGGGTCACGGTCATCTCGCCGACGTTGAACGCGTCGCCCGTGCCGCCGGCGCGGCCACGGACCATGACCATGCCGATCTCAGGGGCGCGTAGGACGCGATAGCCGGGCTGGCGCGCCAGCCCGTCCCAGGCGGCGGTCACCTCCGCCGGCGTCGCCTTGGCCAGGACCGAGAGCCAGCGTTTCCGCGGCTCGGCCTCGACAACCGGTGTGGCTGGCATCTCCTGACCTCCAACAATTCTGCAATTTGTTGTGTTGTTGCAAGTAGAGAGATACGAGTATCCGAGTTGACGTGCAAATATCGGCTCGTGAAATTTCGACGACAGTAGTAAAACTTGTCTAGATTGGTGTCGTAAGATTGATAAACGCCGTTGCTAGGGTGCGGCTCATGACCCTCTGGCGAGAGATCTCACAGTCGCTCGAGCGCCGGATCCTGGCGCGGGAGCTGACCCCCGGCGACAAGCTGCCGACCGAGTTCGAACTGTCGCGGCAGTTCATGGTCAACCGGCACACGGTGCGGCGCGCGCTGACCGACCTGCAGGAAAAGGGCATCGTGGAGTCGACCCAGGGCCGCGGCAGCTATGTGCGCCGCCCTTCGGCCCCCATGCGCCTTCAGCGGCGGCCCCGATTCACGGAACATGTGCGCGAGCGCGGCCGCATCCCCCGGACCGACACGATCAAGCTGATTGTGCGCCCGGCCGACACCAAGGTCGCCGTGCAACTAGGCCTGCGGCCGGGCGAGCCGGTGGTCTACCTGGAGCGGCGACGGTTCATCGACGGCGAGCCGACCGGCCTCAGCCAACACCACTTCAGCCACGCCCGCTTCCCGGCCTTCGTCGAGACCTATCGCGCGCGCGGCACGATCACCCAGACGCTGATCGACTTCGGCGTCCCTGACTATACGCGCAGCCGCACTTGGATCTCGGCCCGACTCCCATCCGCGCACGAGGCCGACATCCTGCAGGTGCCGCGCCATGTCCCGCTGCTGGTGCAGCGCTATCTCAACATCGACGGCCTCGGCCGGCCGCTGGAGTACGGCATCTCCCGCGCCGCCACCGAGGTCGAGATCGACTTCCCGGGGGTGGAATGAACAACGTGCTACTGAATTCCGTGAGCGTGGCCGAGGCCGCGTTCCGGAACGCCATGGTCGTCACCCCCGACGACGCGTTCCTGGGCTCGGTGCAGGTCCGTGGCGGCCGCATCGTCGCGATCGACCGCGGGGCCTCTGCGGTGGGCGAGGATCTGGAGGGCGACGTCCTGATGCCGGGCGTCATCGATTTGCACACCGACAACCTCGAGAAGCACTTCTTCCCGCGCCCCAACATCGACTGGAGTCCCGTCTCGGCTGCGGTGACGCACGACGGCTGCTGCCTGTCGGTGGGCGTGACCACGGTGTTCGACAGCCTGTCGATCGGCTCGTTCAACGCGGCGGCGTCCCGCAACCACGACAACCTGATCCGCCTGGCGGACGGCCTGGCCTCTGCGCGGGCCGCGGGCATGCTGAAGGCCGATCACCGCCTGCACTGGCGTTGCGAGACGCCGGCCGACGACCTGCTGGACCGGCTCGAGGCGCTGGTCGATCACCCGATGACGGGCCTGCTCTCGCTGATGGACCACACGCCGGGGCAGCGGCAGTACCGCAATCTCGAGCGCTATCTCGCGAACTGGGTGGAGCAGGGCATGAGCCCCGGGGCCATGGATGAGCGCATGGCCGGGATCCGGGATCGACAGGCCCGCAATGCGGACCGCAACCGCCGCCTCGTCGCCGAACTCGCAATCGCCCGAGGCCACCCCCTGGCGAGCCACGATGACGAGGACGTCGAGCACATCGACGTCGCTGCCGACCTGGGGGCCACCGTGGCCGAGTTCCCGGTGACCCTGGAGGCCGCGCGCCGCGCCCACGAGCGGGGCATGGTGGTGGTCATGGGCGGGCCGAACCTGATCCGCGGCGGCTCGTACTCGGGCAATGTCCCGGCCGCCGACCTGGCGCACGCGGGACTGCTGGATGCCTTCGCCTCGGACTACGTGCCCCGCAGCCTGGTCGAGTGCGCCATCAAGCTCACGATGCCCGCGTTCGGCTGGAGCCTGGCCCAGGCGGTCGCGACGGTCACCTCCGCGCCGGCCCGCGCGGCCCAGCTGCACGACCGGGGCGCCATCGCGCCGGGCCTTCGCGCCGACCTGCTGCGCGTGCGGATCCACGACGGCCTGCCCGTGCTGCGGGGCGTCTGGGTGGAAGGCCTCCGCGCGGCGTGAGACGCCTGCGCGTCGTCACGCTCAACACCTGGAAGAACGAGGGCGACTATCCGGCGCGGCTGTCGCGGATCGCCGAAGGCCTGGCCGCGCTCGATCCGGACGTGGTGTGCCTGCAGGAGTGCTTCGTGGGCGGCGGCCACGACACGGCGCGCTTCCTGGCCGATGCGCTGAACCTCGACCTCCATGCCGCCCCCGCCCGGGCGAAAGTCCGTGAGTTCGGGGGCGCTGCCGTCGACAGCACGTCGGGTCTGGCGATCCTCACCCGCCTTCCGGGTCGGGCCGAGACCGTGGCGCTGACCAGCCACCTGGCCGACGGCGAGCGCATCGCGCAGCGGTTCGCGACGCGCCGGCTGCGGATCCTGAACCTGCACCTCTCGCACCTGCGCGGCGACACAGGGGCAATGCTGCGTCGGCGACAGCTCGATGAGGCGATCGACTGGGCGCGGCAGGGCGGGGGCGGGAGCCTCCTCGTCTGCGGCGACCTCAATGCGGGTCGCGGCGATCCGGAGTTCGGGCCGCTGAACGCTGCGGCGGCGGGCGAGGAACTGGGCTCAACACTGCATGCCGTGGCGCAGGGGCGCGCCATCGACCACGCCATTCTGCTCGACCCCGGCGATCTGCATGTCAGCCGCCGGTCCCGGGCATTGGCGACGCCCGACGGCGATGGCCGCTATCCCAGCGACCACGCCGCCGTCGTCGTGGACCTCAATAGCGGATCGTGAAGTCGATCCCGTAGCTCCGGGGATCGTTGAAGACGTTCGTCCGGAACCGCGACGCGGTGCTGAAGCTCTGCGCGGTGGCGTGCTCCTCGTCGAGCAGGTTCCGCGACCACAGCGAGATGTCCATCTGGTGGCCGTCGGCGAGCTCGAAGTTCACGATGGCCAGTCGCGCGTTGATGTTCAGCGAGGCGTCGGTCTTGGGCGAGGTGATCGTGTTGTTGCCCGAGTTGAACCCGCCGGCCGCCGACCCGTCGATGTGGAAGAGGATCTCGAAGTTCTCCTGCGGCCAGGTGTAGTCGATCGCCACATTGAGGGCGTTGCGCGGCGTGTAGATAACGTTCAGCGGCGTCAGCGCGTTGTTGAACGGGTTCACGGCCGGCGGGATGTGGGCGGTGGTGTAGGCGTAGCTGGTCTTGATGGTCAGGTTCTCGATCGGGGCGACCGTGATGTCGGCCTCGAAGCCCTTGATCTTGGCGACGCCGGGCACGTTCACCGTCTCGTTCACCGTGCGGTTGCTGCCCAGCACGATGGCGTTGCGGTTGAAGTCCACCTGCATGTCTTCGTAGTCGGTCTTGTAGGCCGCCAGATTCACCCGCGCGCGGCGGTCCCAGAACTCGGACTTGAGCCCGATCTCGGCCGACTTGATCACCTCGGGGCCGAAGGGCCGGTAAGTGAGCGAGCGCGAGTTGGCGCCGCCGGCGCGGTAGGCGGTGCCGTACTTGGCATAGGCGTGGACGTTCTCGATGACGTCGAAATCGGCCGACACCGCGGGATCGATCCGGTCGTCCTTGAAGGTGAAGCGCGAGCCGTCCGGCAGGCCATTGACCTTGGTGAGCACCCCGCTGCGGGTGTCCTTGGTGTAGCGCGCGCCCGCGGTCAGGCGGAGGCGATCGTCCAGGATCGGCGGGGTCCAGGTGAACTGAGCGAACGCGGCCGTGGACCGGGCCTTGGCTTCGCTCTCGCGGTCCGGGAAATCGAACTCGGCGCCCACGCGCAGGCTCGGCAGCTGAGTGTAACCGGTGCCGGTCGCGTTCCATTGCAGGGTGTTGGGGGCCCAGGCCTGATCGCCTCCGGTCTCCTTGAAATAGTAGAGGCCGGCCACGTAGTTCAGCCGCGGGATCGACCCTACCAGCTGGAACTCCTGGCTGAGCTGGTCCTGGTGCATCCACGCCAGGCTGTAGCGCGCGAACTGGGCGTTGGGCGTGAAGGGGTTGGAGTGGGCTCCGGCGCCGTTGTCGTACTGGCTCTGCTTGATCTCGCGGTAGGCGGAAATCGAGCGGATCTCGGTGTTCTCCCAGGGCGTCCAGCGCAGGGTCAGCCGGTGGCCGTAGATGTAGCCTTCGCTCTCGGCCATCGGCACGCCGATATCGGCGACTTCGGCGCGGTTGGTCTGCACCACCACCAGCGGCGAGAGGCGGGTATTGGGGGCCACCTCGACCAGTTGCGAATAGCTGGGCGTCGTGTCGTCGTATGAGACGTCGTAGCCATAGTCGGCGCTGAAGGTCTCGCTGGGCGCCCACTTGGCCCGGATCGCCAGGCCGCGGCGGTCGAAGGCGTTGAAACCCGGCTGGCCCTGGGCGGGATTGTCCACCACGCCGTCGCGCTTGGTGATCAGCCCGTCGATCTTGATCGCCACGCCGTAGAACGACGGCAGGTCGATGTGGGTCTCGGACGAGTATCCGTTGAAGTTGCTGACCCCGGCGGTCTGACGGAACTTGAATTCGCCCGACGGCTCGCGGGTGACGATGCTGAGCGCGCCGCCCGTGGCGTTGCGGCCGAACAACGTGCCCTGCGGGCCCTTCAGCACTTCGATGCGCTCGATGTCGAACAGCGCCGCGCCAAGGCCTTGCGGGCGGCCCAGGTAGACGCCGTCGATGTAGACGCCGGTGGCGGAGTCCCGCGCCGGCTGGTTGGTGTCCGAGCTCGGGAACACGCCGCGGATGCCGATCGAGAACGCCGAGTTGCGCCGCGCAAATTGCGCGATCCGCAGCGACGGCACTGAGCCGTCCATCAGGTCGGCCAGGCTCTTCACCCGACGGTTCGCCAGGTCTTCGGCGCTTTCCACCGAGATGGCGATGGGGGTCTGCTGGAGGTTGGTCTCGCGCTTCTGCGCGGTCACGGTCACCTCGGCGAGGCCCACGCCGTCTCCGCTCGCATCCGCGCCCGCCGCGGCCACCGCCGCCTCTTCCGCGAACGCCGGCGCGCCGGCCAGCGCCAGCGGCGCGGCCGCCACGCACGCCATGAGCTCCAGGCTGATGCGTCGACGCATCGCCCCGCGAAGTGCCTTGCTGTCCATTGATCGCCCCCTGCTGATGTCGTCAGCTGACGGGCAGGCTAGGTAGGCTCGTGAGGTGTCACCCCCGCGCTAGTTCGATGAAGCCTGGGTGAGCGGCGGTGAACTTGTCTGTAGCGGCTGCCGCGGGTGTTGCGCGCCCTTGCGCCACCGTCGCGTCAGGCTTGAACCGGTCAGACCGCGATCGCGAACTGCGGCGCGTCGGCGGCCGGCTCGCCCGCCATCGCCACCCACTGCAGATCGCCATCGTACCGCCAAGCCATTCGCCCCGCTTCGTCCAGCGCGAACAGATGCAGCCAGCCGTTGTCGAACAGTTCGCGCACCTGCGGATGGCGGTGCAGGACGTCGGCGATCGCCTCGCGCGGCGCCTCCAGGCACACCGACAGGCGCAGCGGCGCGTGCGCCAGGGTCTCGCCGTCATGCACAGATTGCCAGGGCAGGCCGGCCCGCAGCAGACCGCCGTTCCCTTCGACCACCCCAATGCCGCCCGTCACGTTGTGCAGCAGCTTGTTGCCGCCGCCGAACACCTCGGGCGCGACGGTCGATCCGTAGTATTGCAGGCTGATCCAGCTGGCGACGACCACCGGCGCGGTCAGGATGAGCTCCAGGACGGCGAAGTCGCGGTCGCGCCGCCAGTCGTAGTCGTGCAGGAACGCGCGGCCCTCCAGGCTCTTGCCGATCGTGCGGGCGCGCGGCGCGGCGATGAAGGCCTTGCACCCGGCCAGCGCCCATTCCGGCCGCGTCTCGGCCCAGTCGCGGCTCCGCTTGGGGATCGCCGCCTGGTCGCCCGCTCGCGGCAGACGAAGCGCGCGTTCGCCGCGGGCGAGCTTTCCGGCCGCCGCCAGCCAGGCCCGCGCATGCTCCAGATCCTGGGCATGGCCCTCGGCCGGATGATCTTCGGCGTATAGGGTCACCTCGTCGGTCGTCGTGTCGTGCAGGGCGGCCACGAAGAGAGTGTCGGCCGGGATCGCGATGCCGGCGCCGGCCAGCACGATCCGCACCGCCGGATCATTCAGCAGGGACGTCAGCAGCCGGGCGTTCACTTCGCCCGAATAGCCGCCACAGGCGCCGCAATGCAGCGCGCTGGCATGGGGGTTGTTGAAGACGTTGGCGCCGTGCCCCGCCAGGACGACCAGCCGCGCGAAGTCGCCGGTCAGGGACATCGCCCGCAGCACGGTCTCGGCCGCCTTGGCGCGCGCCGCGTCCTGCAGTGTCGGATCGAAGCGCGGCGCGGGGTCCCTGGGCGCCGAGGCGCCGTGCAGCCCCAAGGCGTCGCCGACCAGCTTGCCGACATAGAGCGGCCCCGTGGCCTCCACGAAGGCGAACGACGAAACGGCGGCGAACTTGAACCGCCCCCAGGCGCGCTTCGCGCGGGCCTTCACCCGGGCGAGCACGTCGGCCTCGGCGACCGCCGACCCGCCCGCGCAGGAGGTGACCGTCGGGTTCAGCAGCACCGGGAGCCGCTTCTCCGTGACGTCCGAGGCGAAGCGGCGATGGGCCGTGGCGAGGCCGAAGAAGCCGGCGAAGCCCACGGTCTGGATGCCCGGGCTCACACTCTCCAGGGCGCGGCGGAAAACCTCGGAGCGCACGTCGATACAGAACGCCGCCTGCAGGGCCGGGCGTTCTTTCCGGGCGGGGGCGGGCGCCGCCGCCAGGGTCTGGCTCAGGGCGCGCTGCGCCGACCGCTCGGCCGCCTCCTGCAGGATGGCGTCGACCACGAGGTCCGCCGTGGCGACCACCGGAGCGGCGTACCCCGTCCGCGCCTGCGCCCATGCCTCGGCGATCTGCGCACCGTAGCGCAGGAAGAGGGCTTCTTCCCACACCAGACGGATCGCCAAGAGGTCCGTGACGCTGGAATCCTCCGCGCCCACGAGTTCCGCCTGCCAGAGCTTGTAGCGCGCGTACTGGGCCCATCCGCCCTGGGTCATGAGCAGCCGGTGGAAATAGGTCTCCAGCGCGTCTACGCCCAGGCCGAGCCGCTCGACCGCCCGCGCGATGGCCGGCGCCGAACTCTCGGGCGCTTCGGAAACGTGCAGCGCAAAGCCCGGCAGGCCGCAGATCTCCGGGGTCAGGTCGTGCGTGGCCACGGCCCGCCAGGCCGCGTAGGCGTTGCGTCCGCGCGGGGCGGCCCACAGCGCCTGACCTTCGTCGAAGTACCCCGCCGCCCACGCCCCGATCCGATCCGCGATCAGGCCGGGCCAGTCCACGCCGGACACCTGGGCCGCGAGATCCGCGACGGTGGGCAGGGCGGCCGGCGTGGGTCGATCCACCGCGGCCGCTGTCTTCACCGCGGCCGGGTTGGCCGGCCTCAGGTCGGCAGGGGCGCGCCCCCAGGCGTCGGCGAGGTCAGCATCCAGGATCTCGCCGGCTGCGATCTTCTCGGCATACCAGCGCCGGGGCAGGGTCACCGGAGCGCCCGCCACCCGCGCGAGCCTTGCGCCGGCGATCGCCAGCGGTTCGGCTGTTTGGCCGAGGAAGGGATTGACCGCGACGCTCGACGCCAGCGGCCAGGCGGGCGGGATGGCGCGGGTCGCACGATCCGCGAGGATCTCGAGGATGCCGGGTTCGGCCTGCGCCGTAGGTTGAGCGTTGGGCATGGAAAGCTCCCTTGGGGCGCGGTCAGGAGGACTTGCGGAGGGACCAGCCGCCGAGCAGCCGGTCGAAGACGGCGTTCGCGTAGAAGCCGTTGGAGAGGTGCACGCGAAGGCCCGCAGCGGCCGGGTGATGCGCCCACAGCGGGAACATCGCCTGCACCACCGCCACCAGCCCGAAGCTGAGTAGCGCCAGGACGATCAGCGCCCACTCCAGGGGCCCGGGGGCCGGGGTCGCGGGCAGCACTCCCGCCGTCAGGGCGGTCGCCGCCGTCTGCAGCGCGAAGTAGGCGATCGAGGTGGCGACGGCATAACCCGCTGTGCGCCGGGTCAGGGCCCGCGGCGCCGCGTCGGCCTGGCCCTGCGCCAGCATATAGGCGACCCCAAGGATCAGAATGACGCCAAGCGCGATCGCCTGGGGCGACTTGTGGGTCAGGCCGAAGGCGAGGCCGACGACGACGTAGACGCCGAGGGCCGACAGGAAGGCGCGGCCCACCGCCCCGGCGTCGGGAATGGCCACCGGGCCGGGCCGGGCGATCGCCGCCACCCGCTCCACCGCCCCGCCGGACGCGAGGAACGAGTGCGCCTTATAGAGCGAGTGCGCCACGATGTGCAGCAACGCCAGGGGGAAGAGCCCCAGCCCGCACTCCAGCACCATGAAGCCCATCTGGGCGACGGTCGACCAGGCCAGCGAGGTCTTCACCGCGGGCTGGGTCAGCATGACAAGGCTTCCGAACAGCGCCGTGAACCCGCCGACCATGACCAGGACCGCCAGAACGCCTGGAGCCAGCAGCATGACATCGGCGAAGCGGATCAGCAGGAAGCCGCCGGCGTTGATGACCCCGGCATGCAGCAGGGCCGACACCGGCGTCGGGGTCTCCATCACCTCGGTCAGCCAACCGTGGGTCGGGAACTGGGCGGACTTCAGCATGCCGGCGAGCGCCAGGAGGCCGGCCGCCGCCACGGCGAGATGCCCGCCCTCGCCGGCGCGCGCGCCCTGCGCGATCTGGCCGATGTCGGCCGTGCCGTAGGCGAGGACCAGCAGGGTCGCGGCTCCGATCAGGGCGGCGTCGCCGAGGCGCGCGGTGATGAACTTCTTGCGGGCCGCCCGCTGGGCCGCGACCCGCTCGGGGTAGAACAGCAGCAGCTTGTGCAGGAAGAGACTGGTGGCGATCCAGGCCGCCACGAGGACGATCAGATCGCCCGCAGTGACGAGCAGCAGCACCGACGCCAGGGTCAGACACAGCCAGCCCGTGAAAGCTCCCTGCCGCGCCTCTCCATCGAGGTAGGTCCCAGCATAGCGCACCACCACCCAGCCGATGAAGGTCACCAGCAGCGACATCACGGCGCTGACGGCGTCCAGGCGGACCGAAAGTCCGATCTCGGCGAACCCGATGAACCGTCCGGCGTCGGGCCCCGACAGGACAAGCCCGCAGGCCGCTATCACCGCGCCCAGGAGCGCGAGCAGCGCGCCGGCCTCGGCCAGCTTCGGCAGGCGCCGTGGCCGGACGCCCGGGCTGAGGAAACCCATGGCGGCGACGGCGAGCAGCGCCGCAGGCGCGATCAAAAGCGACAGATGACTGAACAAGGCTCATCCCCTTCCGCGCACGGCCTGCGCGTCGGGGGGCTAGGTAGCGATGCCGTCGCCTCGAATAAAATTCATTGTTTTGGCGTTATCGTTCGTTTTAACAGAACGATATGGCGCAGTTGAACTACAACCACCTCCGCTACTTCTGGGCTGTAGCGCATGAGGGCAGCCTCACCCGGGCGGCCCAGCACATGAACCTGTCGCAGTCGGCCCTGTCGGTGCAGATCCAGAAGCTGGAGCACCAGGTTGGGCATCCGCTCTTCGAACGCGTCGGGAAGAAGCTAGTCCTCACCGAGGCCGGCGGCATCGCCCTCGATTATGCCGACACGGTATTCCAGGCCGGCGAGGAATTGCTGAGCACGCTGCAGGGTCGCCCGCGCGCCAACAGGCAGGTCCTGAGGGTCGGCGCGCTCACCACCCTCTCACGGAACTTCCAGCTGGAGTTCCTGCGCCCCCTGGTGGGGCGCGCCGATGTGGAGCTGATCGTTCGATCCGGCAACGTCCGCGACCTCCTCGCCCAGCTGGAGGCTCACACGATCGACGTGGTGCTGGCCAACAGCGCCGCGCCCACGGACGCGCGCTCATCGCTGCGCAATCACCTCCTCGCCGAACAGCCCGTCAGCCTGGTCGGCCGTCCACGGGAAGCCAGGCGGCGCTTCCGGTTCCCTGAGGACTTGCGGACCGAGCCGCTGCTGCTGCCCAGCCTCGACAGCGACATCCGCGTGGCGTTCGACCGCGTTCTCGAGCGGGCCGGGATCCGTCCCACGATCCTGGCCGAGGTCGACGACATGGCGATGCTGCGCCTCTTGGCCCGCGAGCGCGAGGGCGTCACGCTGGTGCCGCCGATCGTGGTGCGCGACGAGCTGGAAGCCGGAGTCCTCGTCGAGCACTGCCGCATTCCCGAGGTAACGGAGCGGTTCTACGCCATCGTGCAGAAGCGGCGCTTCGCGAACCAGCTTCTGACCGACCTGCTGTCGAATCTGGCGCCGGGCTGAGCCGCCGCCGTACGGTTCAGCTCCGTTTGCGGCGAGTGCGCACCAAACCGAAGACCGCGGTCGCCAGGGTGACGATCAGAAGTCCCGCAAACAGCGCGCCGGGCAGCGCCCCGCCGTCGGGAGCCGCCCGGAACGCCGGGGACTTGCCGAAGTCCGGTGCGCCGAAGGGCGTCTCGTTGAACAGGTACGGGTAATAGAAGCGGCGCAGGTCGGCATGGAACGCACGGATGCGGTCCTGGTAGGCGATCTGTGCGGCCGGGTCGGTGTCCGCCAGCCGGTGCAGCGCCAACTGGACGGCCACGCCAGGAAGAATGTAGCCCAGACGCTCGCTCCAGGCTGCGCGCTTGAGAATGCCCGCGCGATAGTCGCGGGACATGTCGGCCACCGACTGGTCGCCCACCTGATGGAAAGCAAAGTACCATTTCCAGTGGAACGGCTGGGTCACCGGCGCCGTGTCGGCCCACTCCGGGTGGGTTGTGAAGAACGCCCGCATGGTGTCGGCCTTCGGGATATCCCAGGCCTGGTGGACGGCCGTGCGCTGATGCAGGCTGAGCTCCATCCCCTGGCGAAGGGGCGCGGCGGTGTTGATCGCCACGTGGCCCACGGCCGGCGCGATGATGGTGAGCACGAGCCAGGTTGCAGCCAGCGTCATGGCGTTGGCCAGGGAACTGCGCGTCATCCGCCCGACGACGAGGCAGAGCGCCGTCCAGAAGCCGATGTAGCACAGGATCAGCAGCAACACCGCCGACACCTTCCAGGCCGCGACCCCCGCGATGGCCGCGCCCGTCAGGAAGGGGAGTGCGAGCGCCAGAAGAAGCGCCGTCACCCTGACCGCCACCCGGGCTGTCCAGAGCCGCCTTGCGTCGCCCGCGGCGGCCTCCAGCGACCGCAGGCGACCCGCCTCGCGCTCGCCGGACAGCAGGTCGTGGAAAAGCAGGATTGCAAACAGCGGCGTCAGGTAGACCAGGACGAAGGCGAAGTCGAAGCGACCTGGGAGCGAGGCTTCCGGATTGCCGATGTCGCCTTCGTAAAGCTGCGCCTCGAGCCCGAGCGCGCGGACGCGGAGCATGTAAGGGGCGACGTCGCGTAAGCCGAGCGCGGCGAACGCCAGGTCGGACGGCGGATCCCAGGTGGCGTGGAAGGTGTAGTAGGCCGCGTTTCCCGCATCCTTGTCGCGCGACACCCAGTCGGAAATGGCCTGCACGTCGGCGGCCTGCTGGGGAGCGATCCGGGCGATGGCGTCGTTCTGGCGAGCGATCTCGACCAGCCCGGCCGCCGTACCGGCCGCAGCGAGCAGGAAAAGGCCCAGGGCCGCGGCCAGCGCAGCGCGGAGCCGAAGGAAGAGGCGCGCCTCGCGGATCAGGTCGTTCATGCGGCGCTCCGGCTTATGCGATGGGCTGCGAAGCCTGTGAGCAGGGTGGCGGCGGCCAGCCAGGCCGTGAGGATCGCAAGCGAGGGCGCGGCGCGCGCGAGCACGTCGGCCTCCGTGGGGCGGGTCGGCCGGAACTCGGGCATCTTCCGCCAGTTCTCCGCTGAGATGCGGCTTCGGGCCTCAGCTGCCGCATCGCTGCTCTTCGCGGCGTCGTCTGCCGCAGTCACGGCGGTGGCCTGAAGCATGTTGAGACGCTGAACCAGGTCATAGCGATAGGCCTCGGCCTGCTCCAGGAACCGCCGGTAGCCGGCCAGATCGGTCTCGGCGGCCGTCATGGACAGGCGCCGGATGGCGATCGTCGGGCTGAGCGCCGAGAGCCCATCCATTGTTCTGCTCTGGCGCTCCATCGCACCGAAGGCAGTGTCTGCGTAGCGATCGAAAAGGCTCGAGGTGAGCTTCTCGCCCTCCATGCCCAGAAGGCCGCGATAGTTGAGCGGCAGGTCCTCGACCTTCGTGACGCCGTACCTGGCGAGGGTCTTCTGCTTGAAGGCCGCGAAGTAGGGGTCGTCCGGATTGTGACTGTCACCCAGGTTTCGCAGGTCGCGTTGGATGGCGATGTCGGTCTCTAACCGCGTCGGAAGCGGGTCGAGCGCCGTCGCCGCTTCCGGAGCCATCCGTGGGACAAGAAGCACAGCAAACGACCAGATGGCCACCAGGGTGATCAGGGCTGACCGACTGCGGCCCGCCAACGCCGAGACGGCCACGATCAGCACCACCCAGAACGCGAGATAGACAGCGTAGCCGCCCGCGCTCAGCAGCACGGCCGATCCCCGGGCCGGCCCGGACAGGCTGAGCCAGAACAGAAGCACCGCGGCCGGGGCGGCGATGACTAGCGCCGCGCCCCCCAGGGCCAGCGCCTTTCCGGCCAGCAGGCTGCGCCCGGACGCGCCGGTGAGCAGCACCTGGCGAAGGGTCCCCCGTTCGCGCTCGCCCGCGATGACCCCCGCGCCTATGAAGACCAGCAGCAGCGGGGCCACGACCTGGAGCACTAGGGCCGGCGCCAACTGGCCGAAGCGCACCAGCAGCGACGACTGCCGCGCGTCGCCGAAGTTCGCGCTGTTCTGGCGATGACCCTCCAGGAAGATCATGTTGCCGGTAAATGCTTCCACGCCCGGATCCATGGCCGCCAGGCCGCTGGCGGGGCGCACGGCGAAGTGCCCGGCATGCACCACGCGGTGGGGATGGCGGTCGGGCTGGGACTCGAACTCCTCGTTCGCGGTGTGCTGCAGGCGCTCGCGCAGGCCGCCCTGTTCGGCCTGGTAGGCGCTCGAGGTCAGGGCGGCGGCCAGGCTCAACAGCGCCACCAGCAGGACGCCGGTCAGGGCGATCCGGCTGCGCGCCAGATGGCGAATCTCGTTCCGCGCGATGGTGAGGACGCCGCTCACGCTGCCTTCGCCCGCGTAAAGAGCGCATGCAGGGCGCGCAGATCGAAGCGCTCCGGGCCCGCAGCCCGCGCCTCATCGACGATTCGGCCGTGGTCGAGGAAGCCGATGCGGTCAGCAATGTCGGCCGCGCCCACCAGGTCGTGTGTCACGATCAGGATGGCGGCGCCCTCCGCGCGCAGAGTGGTGAGCAGAGCGTTGAAATCGGCTGCGGCGCCGGGATCGAGCCCGGATGTCGGCTCGTCCAGCAAGAGCACCGAGGCCCGTCGCAGCATGGCGAGCGCGATGGCGGTCTTCTGGCGCATGCCCTTGGAGAAGCCGGACACCCGGCGGTCCCACGCCTCAGCGGCCAAGCCGACGGTGCGGAACGCCTCTTCGATCTCGCCGGCGCCGCGGCGGGCCCCGGCCAGGTCGAGGAAGTAGGTCACGTTCTCGCGCGCCGAGAGATGCTCGTAGAGGGCAACGTTCTCGGGGATGTAGGCGATCGATCGACGCACCTGGACGGGCTCTGCGCTCGGCGCATGCCCGCACACCCGCACATCGCCGGAAGTCGGGGCCAGGAAGCCGAGCAGCGCCTGCAGGGTGGTGGATTTCCCAGCCCCATTGCCGCCCAGCAGCGCGTAGACCTCGCCCGCTTCGACGGACAGGGAGAGCCCGTCAAGGACGCGGCGCTCCCCGTAGCGGACGACCAGATCGCGGATGGCGACAGGCGGGGTGTCGGCGGGCATTCCGGCTCCTCGAAGCTGCACGGAGCGCCTGGAAGCGACGTCGTGCGTAGATGTGATGTTATATCATAACATTCTCATTGACCGCGGTTCAAGGCGCCGCTTATTCGTCCCGCTCCGGCTTGGGGCCGGTCCGGGTGGGAGGTCGTGAGGATGCGTCGTCGTTCGAACTGGCGGGGGCTGTTGGCGGGCGTGTCGGCCCTGCCCTGGGCGGGCGTCGCCCATGCGGAGGACGCCGCCGACGTCGAGGCCGTGGTGGTGACCGGGTCGCGAACGGCCAGCGCCAGCATCAACGGCCTGGACGTCGACACGCTGCGCCTGCCGCAGAGCGTGCGCGTCCTGGACGACGCGCTGATCGTGCAGACCGGGATCGCGAACCTGTCCGACCTGTTCGACTACGCCGGCGGCATGGCGCGGCAGAACAGCTTCGGCGGCGCCTGGGACGCCTACGCGATCCGAGGCTTCTCAGGCGATATCAACCAGGGACCGGACCTGCTTGTGAACCGCTTCACCGCCAACCGCGGCTTCAACGCACGCCGCGACGTGGCCACCGTCGAGGTCTTCCAGATCCTGAAGGGCCCGGCCTCGGCGCTGTCCGGCAAGGGCGAGCCGGGTGGCTCCATCAACATCGTCACCAAGGCGCCGAAGGACACGGCCCACGCCTCGGCCGAGCTAGCCTATGGCAGCTTCGACACCCGCAGGGGCGTGGCCGACATCGGCGGGCCGTTGGGCCACGGGTTCGCGGCGCGGATGATCGGCGTCTACCAGTCGACGGACGGCTGGCGCGACTTCGTGGACAGCGACCGCCTGCTGCTGGCGCCCTCGGTGTCGTGGGCGCCGTCGGAGGATCTGCGGCTGCTCTATCAACTCGAGGTCAACAAGGTTCACTTCGTCCATGATCGCGGGCTGCTCGCGCTCGCGGGCGACGGCAAGGCGCTGCCACGTTCGCGGTTCCTGGGCGAGCCGAACGACGGCAGCATGACGCAGGAAACGGTCCAGCATCAGTTCAGCGCGACCTACAACTTCAGCCCCAGCCTCGCGATCGAGGCCGGCGTGCAGTATCGCGACGGCAGCTTCGAGGGGCGCTCGACCCACAACTCGTTGCTGGTCGGGAGCCAGCTGCGGCGACAGCTGCGCATCCATGACTACGACTGGGACGACCTGTCGGGTCGGGTCGAAGTCAGCTACGATGGGACCTTCGCCGGGGTAGACCACCAGTTGCGGGTGGGCGCCGACGCCTTCACCTACGATCAGCGCCGCGTGTTCTACCGGTTCAGCCCGACCGCGGCGAACCCCTACGCCATCGATATCTTCAATCCCGTCTACGGCCAGCCCAAGCCCGTCGCGCCGCTCAACCAGAACATCCTGGAGGAGCTTCGCGGCGAGAGCTTGTACGTGCAGGATCTGGTCACCCTGAGCGAGCAGTTCACCCTGCTGGTGGGGCTTCGCCAGGACTGGGTGCGCCAGACCAACACCAACTTCCGCAACGGCGTCGTGACCCGGCAGTCGCCGTCGCGCGCCTCGCCGCGCGCGGCATTGACCTGGGCTCCGACCGAGGGTCTCTCGGTCTACGCAAGCTGGGGCAAGTCCTTCCGATACAATCAGGGTTCGGACGCGGCCGGCGGCGCCTTCGCCCCGGAAATCGGAGAGGCCTGGGAGGCTGGCCTGAAGTGGCGGATCGGCGGCCGGTTCGAGGGGACGGCCTCGGCCTTCCACATCGAGAAGGACAATGTGCTGGTCAACGATCCCGCCAACAGCGGCTTCTTCATCCCCGTGGGCAGCGCCCGCAGTCAGGGGCTGGAGGTCGAGGCGAACGCCACGCTGTTCGAAGGACTGACCGCGACGGCCGTCTACGCCTACACGGACACGAAGATCACGCGCGACACCCGCCCGACCCTTGTCGGCAGCCGGCTGAGCAACATCCCGAAGCACTCCGGGGCGATCTACGCCAACTGGCGCTCGGACGGCGCGAACGCCGGGTCCGTCGGGCTCGGGGGCGGCCTCGTCTACGTCGGAGAGCGTGCGGGCGACGACATCAACAGCGGGTTCGAACTGCCCGACTATGTCACGGTCCGGCTGAACGCGACCTACCAGGCCAGCGATCGGGTCTCGCTGCACCTCGACGTCGAGAACCTGTTCGATACCTACTATCTCGAAAGCTCGTTCAGCGACGTCTGGATCGCCCCTGGGGCGCCGAGGACGATCATGGGGCGCGTGCGGGTGAGCTTCTGATCGCCGCCACATCCTGGCGCCCGGCTCCGGCCATCCACATGTAAGGACGGTCGCAGGCAGGAGAAGGCTGATGGGCGCGGGGGAACTCTTGGCGGCGGTGGCCGGCGCCGTCGGCGGTCTATTCGGGATCCGTGCGGGCACCGAGGAGCCCCCCTACCAACTCGACCGGACGATGGGCGCAGTGGAGGTGCGGACCTACGCGCCCCGGCTGGCCGCGGAGACCGAGGTCGAGGGTGAGAAGCAGGCGGCGCTCAATGAGGGCTTCAGCCGCATCGCCGACTACATCTTCGGCGCCAACGTCTCCCGTTCGTCGATCGCCATGACCGCGCCGGTGGTGCAGGTTCCGGCCTCGCAGAAGATCGCGATGACGGCGCCGGTCGTGCAGACGCAGGCCGGCGCGAACCGGTGGAGCGTGCGCTTCATCATGCCGGCCAAGTACACCGCCGACACCCTGCCGCAGCCCCTCGACGCGCGGGTGATGATCGTCCAGGCGCCGGCCCAGCGTTATGCGGTTCTGCGGTTCTCGGGCAGCCGCACGCCCCAGGCCGTCGATCGCCGCAAGGCCCAGCTGCTGGATGCGGTCGCCGGCGCCCGCCTGCAGACGACCGGCCCGGTCGAGGCCTGGTTCTACGATCCGCCGTGGACGCCGCCGTTCCTGCGACGCAACGAGGTCGCCGCGCCGATCGGCTAGCTTCACTCAGAGGCGCAGGACCTGCTTGGCGATGATGTTGCGCTGGATCTCGTCCGAGCCGCCCGCGATGCTGGCGGCGCGCCCCTCGAAGTAGCGGGCCACTTCCCGGCGCGCCCAGCCGGGGCCGATGTCGTCCGGGGCAGGGCCATTCACCTCCGGAAACCAGGGCGCGGCGTACGGGCCCGCGCAATCCACAAAGAACTCGGTCATGCGCTGCACGATGTCGGTGCCCTTCAGCTTGAGGGCTGACGACTGAGCGCCCGGCGCGCCGCCGGCCGCCACCTCGGACAGCGTGCGCAACTCGGTCGCGGCCAGGGCCTGGAGCTCGATTTCCGCCAGCGCCAGCCGATGCCCGAAGCCGGGATCGTCGAGCAGGACGCCGCCCTCGGCGCCCGGCAGCGTCGCTGCGGCTTCGCGGATCCGGCCGAGCAGATCGGTGGACAGCGAGACGAAGGCTTGCCCCGTCCGCTCATGGGTGAGCAGCCCCTTGGCCACGGTCCAGCCCTCGCCCTCGCGCCCGACGCGGTTCGAGACCGCCGTCCGCACACCGTCTAACGTCACCCGGTTGAACGCGTGGCGGCCGTCCAGCGAGATGATCGGAAAGATGGTGACGCCCGGCGAGCGCATGTCGAGCAGCAGGAAGGTGATCCCATCCTGGCGCCTGGCCTCATCCGACGTCCGCGTCAGGCAGAACATCCAGTCCGCGCGGTGGGCGCCGCTGGTCCACACCTTTTCGCCGTCGATCACATAGTGATCCCCATCCAGCACGGCGCGGGTGCGAAGGGACGCCAGATCCGAGCCGGAGCCGGGCTCGGAATAGCCCTGGCACCACCGCGTGCGGTTGTGGAGAATGTCAGGCAGGAAGCGGTCCTGCTGTTCCGGCGAACCGTAGGCGAAGAGGATCGGCGCCAGCATGCCCATCCCCATGCCCCCCACCTGGGGCGGCAGACCTGCCGCGGTGACTTCGCGCTCCCAGATGAAGTGCTGGGTTGCGGTCCAGCCCGGCCCTCCAAAGGCCGTCGGCCACTTGTTGGCCGCCCAGCCGCGCGCGAGCAAAGCCTGATGCCAACGATGCTCGTGGTCGGAGCCGCCGTCGTATCGCTCGGGCGCGGGGAAGGCGGTCGCGATCAGGTCGCGAACCTCCTCGCGGAACAGCAGTTCGGACTCCGTGAGGCTCAGGTCCATGGACAGGCGCTCGCTATTTATTGTAGCGTTCGTCAATAGTAGGCTCAGGCCGCGGCGGTCAAGGAAGCACGGCATGTCGACAGAGACGTTCACATTCGCCGAGCACGACGGCGTCCTCGCCGGGCCGGTGCGCTGCCCGGTCAACTTTTCGCGCGACGCGGTGGGATCGATCCACGACGACAAGACCGCGCAAACCCTGGGTTTTCGGGGCGGCACCGTCGCGGGCAACATCCACTTCGAGCAGTTTCCGCCGCTCCTACTGGCGCGGTTCGGAGACGATTGGCGCAGGCGGGGCGGCCTCTCGCTCTACTTCCTCAACGCCACCACGGATGGCGAACCGGTCCAGGCCTTTGCTGGAGCAGTCGAGCATGTCGGGCTGGGCGTGCGTCGCGCGGCGGCCTGGATGGCCACCCCGGAGGGTATTCGGGTGAGCGAGGGCACGGCCTGGGCGGGCGGCGACGATCCCGGTTCAGCCCTGCGGCTGCGGGTCGCCCAACAGAGGCCGGCGACCGACCTGAGGATCCTGAAGGCTTGCCGCGTGGGCGACCAGGTCCGCGACATTCCAAGCCGCCGCGACAGCGAAACCGCGCTGCGTCGCCTGGAGGGCGTGACGGAGATGCTCCCCGAGTACCGTGACCCCGCGTTGTTCGGTGGGCTCGTGGCCGCGCCGGCCGTGGCGATCGACCTCCTGCGCGCCGTGGAGGACCCGCTGTTCCGGTTGGGCAAGGACTTCGTCGGCATGTTCGGCGCCATCGAGCTGGAGTTTCTCGACGGCCCGGTCTTCCTGGATCGGGACTATCTCGCGGACGGACGGATCCTTGCCCTCGGCGAGTCTCCCAAGACCGAGGTTGCGTGGTACGAGAGCACGCTGCGCGACACTTCGGACGGTCGGCCGGTTGCGCGACTCATCATGATGAGCCGGCTGTTGAAGGCGTCGTCGCCGCTCTGGGCTTAGGGTCGGCCTGCCTCGCTGATCGCATGCGCCAAGTGATCGCCGTCTTACACCTTAGCCGGAGCACGGCATGAAACTGGGCGTCTGCTACTATCCCGAACACTGGCCCGAGGAACTGTGGGCCGACGACGCGCGCCGCATGGTCGAACTGGGCATTCATTGGGTGCGGATCGGCGAGTTCGC
Organism: Phenylobacterium sp.; assembly: GCF_965284355.1. Lineage (NCBI taxonomy): Bacteria > Pseudomonadati > Pseudomonadota > Alphaproteobacteria > Caulobacterales > Caulobacteraceae > Phenylobacterium > Phenylobacterium sp. The sequence goes on from NZ_OZ260078.1 coordinate 4,036,596, forward strand.
GTGGAGCCGGATCGAGCCTGAGCCGGGGCGGTTCGATTGGGCCTGGTTGGACCGCGCCGTGGAGACCCTGTCCGCAGCGGGGCTGAAGCTCGTCATGTGCACGCCGACGGCCACCCCGCCCAAGTGGTTGGTGGACGCTCATCCCGATATGCTGGCGCTGGATGCGGGCGGACGCCCCCGGGGCTTCGGTTCTCGCCGCCACTACTGCTTTTCGAGCGAGAGCTACCGGGTGGAGTGCGCGCGGATCACCGAGGCCGTCGCGGGCCGCTACGGGCGCCACCCGGCCGTGGGGGCCTGGCAGACCGACAACGAGTTCGGCTGTCACGACACGACGATCAGCTATTCGCCAGCCGCCGCCAAGGCCTTCCGAGGCTGGCTGGCCCAGCGATACCAGTCGGTCGACGCGCTCAATCGCGCCTGGGGCGCGGTGTTCTGGTCGCAGGAGTATCGCGACTTCGACGAGGTGCAGCCGCCCAACCTGACGGTCACTGAGGCCAACCCCAGTCATCGCCTGGACTACAACCGCTTCGCGTCGGACGAGGTGGCGCGCTTCAACCGGATCCAGGTCGACATCATTCGCCGCCTGTCGCCGGGCCGGGACGTGACCCACAACTTCATGGGCTTCTACACCGAGTTCGATCATTTCCACGTCGGCGTCGACCTCGACATGGCCACGTGGGACTCGTACCCGCTGGGTTTCCTGGAGCAGTTCTGGTTCCCCGAAGCTGAGAAGCTCCGCTACCTGCGCCAGGGCCACCCAGACATCTCGGCCTTCCACCACGACCTCTATCGGGGTGTCGGTCGTGGTCGCTGGTGGGTGATGGAGCAGCAGCCCGGCCCTGTGAACTGGGCTCGCTACAATCCGGCGCCGCTGCCAGGCGCCGTTCGCGCCTGGACGTGGGAGGCCTTCGCGCACGGCGCCGAGGTGGTCAGCTACTTCCGGTGGCGGCAGGCGCCTTTCGCCCAGGAACAGATGCACGCCGGGCTGAACCGTCCCGACAACGTTCTCGATCGGGGCGGGGAGGAGGCGCACGCCGTCGCGCGGGAGTTGGGCGAGATGGGCGCGCCGGCAGCCTGTTCGCGTGCTCGGGTGGCGCTGGTGTTCAGCTACGAGGCCGACTGGCAGTTCGGCATCCAGCCGCATGCTCAGGGCTTCCGGTGGCTTCAGCTGGCCTTCGAGATGTACTCGGCGCTGCGGCGGCTTGGGCTCGATGTCGACATCGTGCCGCCGGACGGGGATTTCACAGGCTACGCCCTGGTGGTCGCGCCCTCGCTGCCGATCCTTGAGGCTTCGACACTCGTGGCGCTCACGGCGTCGGGCGCCGTCGTGTTGTTCGGGCCCAGGACCGGGTCGCGGACGCGCGAGGGGCACATTCCCGCGGTCCTGCCGCCTGGGCCGTTGCAGGCCCGGCTGCCGCTTCGTGTCGGCCGCGTGGAAAGCCTGCGGCCCGGCGCCGGGCCCGAAGTCGAGGTCCACGGCCGCATCTTCGGCGCGCGCCTTTGGCGGGAAGTGATCGAAACCGATCTGCCAGTACGGGCGGAATTCGCCGACGGCGGGGCGGCTTGGGTCTCGAACGAATTGTGGCACTATCTCGCCACCTGGCCGGAGACCGCATTGCTGGATCACGTCATCGCCACCGTCGCCCTCGAGGCCGGACTGTCCGTCCAGCCCCTGGAGGAAGGCGTGCGTCTGCGTCGGCGCGGCGATGTCTGCTTCGCCTTCAACTTCGCGCCGGAAGCGCGGCGGACGCCGGCGCCCGCCGATGCGCCGTATCTGCTCGGCGGGGCCAGCCTTCCGCCCGCCGGCGTGGCGGCCTGGCGCATCGCAACGCCGTGAGCGGATTGGCGGCGGTTCAACGCAAGCGGACCCGGCTCGCGCCCGAGGTGCGCCGCGAACAGATTCTGGACGAGGCCGCGCACCTCATCCTGTCCGAGGGCCTCTATGCGGTCAGCATGGAGCGGCTCGCGCGCGACGTCGGGATCAGCAAGGGGCTGGTCTACAACTACTTCCCGACCCGCGACGCCCTGCTCACCGCCCTGCTGAACCGCGAGCAGGCCGAGCTGCGCGACCGCGGCATGGCCAGCGCCCTCGAGGCCGAGAGTTTCGCCGACCTGATCCGCCAGACCACGCGCCTCTACCTGGAACAGACCCGCGATCGCGGGGCCCTGATCGCCGCGCTGCTGTCGGATCCCTCGGTCGCCGCGCTGATGGAGGACGAGAACCGCGCCGAGCGCGAGCGGACCGTGCGCTACTTCGTGAGGGCCACGCGGCGCGAGTACGGCCTGCCGCTGCCGATGGCGATCGCCGCGGTGGAGATGGTCTCGGCGATCACCGATCGCGCCGGGCGCCTTGTGGCCGAAGGCCAGCTCGATATCGACGACGCCACCGACATGTGCGTGGGCCTGATCACCGGCGGCCTGTCCGGCCTGGGTCGGTCGCTCAAGGCCTGAGAAACGCGCGCACCGCGGCCAGGAAGCCCTCGAAGTTCTCCCGGCGCACATTGTGTCCGGCCCCGGTGATCTCGACCGTGCGGATGTTGGGATTCAAAGCCCGGGCCTCATCGGCGATCGCGGCGGTGATAATGCTGCCGAGCCGGGCCTCGCCGTGGACCACCAGTGTCGGGGCGACGATCCGATCCACCTGCGCCTGCCAGGGCGTCGCGTAGTGGGGAAAGGCCTCAGGATCCACCTGGCGCTTCGCGGCTGCCCAGGCCGGGAAGTCGTCGTCATGCCAGCCCGGGGAGTCCTTCCGGCCCATCGCCAGGATGTCCGCCTCGCTCATCTCCTGGAACCGCGCCACCTGGCTGCGGAATTTGGCGCGCCGCACGGCGGCGGCCTCGGCATCGATGAGGGGCAGGAACACCGGGTCTTCCAGGATGACCTTACGGACCTTGTCGGGATAGGCGTTGGCGTAGGCCGCCGTGGCGCGGGCGCCGACCGAATGCCCAATGACGATCGGGCGCTCGAGGCCCAGGCTGGCGATAAGCTCGCCGATGTCGCGTGCGGGATCCGTCACCACCTCAGCGCTCGTCCTGGCGCTGCCGCCGTGACCGCGGGCGTCGATCATGATCACGTCGAACTCGGGCGCCATCTCGGCTGCGAAGCGGCTCCAGCAGAGGCCGTTGTCGGTCAGGCCATGCGACAGGACCAGGGTCGGTCCGGCCCCGCCCGTGCGGTGGTAGGTCAGGTCACCGCCTGGAACCCGCGCCGCGCCGACACTCCAGCCGCTACCAGGCATAGGCCTCGGGCGCCGGGCCGCAGGGCGGGAAGATCGCGTCGATCCTCTCCATGGCCTCGTCGTCGAGCTGGACCTCAACGGCGGCCAGCGCCGCCGTGAACTGGCTCCGCTCGCGGGGTCCGATGATCGTCGCGGTGACGGCGGGCTGATGCAGGAGCCAGGCCAGGGCGACCGTGCTGGGCGTCTGACCCAGGTCGTTGCAAAGGGCGCCGAACGCGGCGAGCTGAACTTCCCGCGCCGCCGCGGCCTCTAGGGCTTCAGGCGTTCCCCGGCGGCCCTCCGGCGCGGCCGCGCCGCCGGCCAGAAGTCCGCCAGCGAGGGGGCTCCACGGGATGAGGCCCAGGCCATACGCCTCGCAGGCCGGGATGACTTCCAGCTCGGCGCGGCGCTCGATCAGATTGTAGAGGCTCTGCTCGCTGACCAGCCCCAGGCCCTGCCGCGCGATGGCCTTCTCGTTGGCCCTCGCGATGGCCCAACCTGGGAAGTTGCTGGAGCCGACATAGGTGATCTTGCCCTGGGCGATCAGCCTGTCCATTGCCTGCCAGATCTCCTCGACCGGGGCGGCGCGGTCGATGTGGTGCATCTGGTAGAGGTCGATGTGATCCAGGCCCAGGCGCTTCAGGCTGGCGTCGCAGGCCATCTGGATGTGCCGCGCCGACAGGCCCCTGTCATTGATGTCGTCGGACATCGGCTCGTGGACCTTGGTGGCGATCACCAGCCGGTCCCGTCGCGTCGGGCTGGCGGCCAGCCATCGCCCGAGGATCGACTCCGTCGTCCCGACGCCCAGGGCGCCGCCATATTGATTGGCGGTGTCGATGAAGTTGACGCCGGCCTCCACGGCCGCGTCCAGAACCGCGAAGCTCTCAGCCTCGGACGTTCGCGGGCCGAAGTTCATGGTGCCGAGGCACAGGGCGCTGACTTTGAGGGCCGATCGGCCGAGAGGGCGGTACTTCATCGCGCGCTGTCCCGGTTCACGGCGCGCGCAGCGTCGTGCCCGTCACCAGGGTCTCGCTGGAGTCGGCGACACAGTGGCGGACCAGCTTCTGCGCCCGCTCGGACAGCTTGCGATAGTCGCCGTAGGTGATGCCGGGAACGATCGGCTCGCGGAACCAGGGCGCATAGAACTCGAGGTTCGGGATCGAGCGGATCGCGTCCGACACGTTCGGCGTGCCGCCGTGCCAGGCCCGCACGTCCCGCACCATGATCGCCCCGGCCGGAGCCGGGCAGACGGTGCTGAGGCGCATCCACTCGGGCTCTTCCTCGAGGGTCGGTATCTTCGTCCGGGAGTGTTGGGTCCCTGGGATCTGACGGGTGGGCCCGTTCAGGCGGGTGACATCCTGCGGCAGGAAATTCACGCAAACGTAGGGGCAGGGCAGATCGCGGATGGTCACGTGGCCCCGCGGGTCGTGGAAGGCGCTGAAGGGCGTCGTCGCGTTGTCGCGCCAGTCGCCGACATCGGAATGCAGGGGCTGGTACTCGGTGGCGCCTGGCAGGCAGAAGTCGCCGCTGGCGGCGCGCAGCACGTAGTCGGACGACCCGAAGATCGCGCTTACCACCTCATCCACCACCGGGATGTCGAGCAGCATCTGCCACTCCGGGCGGTGGAGTTGGCTGCGGGTCAGGCTTGAGCCGCCGAACGAGTAGCGGTGTGAGCCGCGGTTGCCGCGGCGACCGTCGTCCAGGGCCAGGATGTCGGCGGCGACATCGGCGCAGCCCTTGGCGAGAAGCTCCGTCTGGGCGCTGTCGAGCACATTGGCGATCACCACGAAGCCGTCGCGGCGGAACAGGTCCACGGCATGACGGGTGTCGCCCGGCTCCAGGATATCCAGGCCGCGGATGCCGTTGTTGGCCTCGAGATAGGCCCTGAGCGCCTCGAGATCGGCCTCGGCCGACACGTCACTGACCCGCTGCGCGCCATCCATCATCGCCATCCTGCTTCGAACGTCTTATTGTACTAAACGTCAATAGTAAGTGTCCTGGGATTGATGTGCAAGCCCTAACGCCTTCGCTGCGCCTAGCCGCCGGCGGAGGGGCGGAGCGCGACGGCGATCGCGGCGTGACGGGCGCGGGTGATCCCATAGGACGCGAAGATCACCATAGAGATGACCGCGATAACAGCCGGGATCGGACCCCAGACCCAGACCAACTGCACCTTGACGTCATCCGGGAGCGCGCCCGGGGTCTTGGCGAGGTCTGCGGGGAAGCGGATGACGTCCAGCGCCCGGCCGGCGAGGAAGACGCCGACAGCCACCGCCGCCTTGTTGGCGAAGCCCAGGCCCGCGAAGTAGAGCCCCTCACGGCGCCGGCCGAACAGGTGCTCATGCTCGTCGGCGGCGTCGGCCATCATCGAAGGATAGGCGACGCTGACAAAGCCCAGGCCGATGCCGGCGACAAACGAGTTGATCTGCATCGGCAGCAGCGCGGCGTCGCCTACAGGGGCATAGACCCCGGCCAGCCAGGCGCCCTGCATCACCAGCCAGTTGGCGATCAGCAGGGAGAGCCCGATCAGGACGACCGTCTTCTTTTCGAGGCGCGCCTGGATCTTCGGCGCCGAGCCCACCCCCAACAGGAGGCCCACGACGAAGGCGTAGGAGATGAACTGGATGTTCTCGCTTTTGATCAGCCAGACGAACACGAACGAATGCTGGTTCAGCGTCGCGTTCAGTCCCTGGGCCAAGTAGGTGATGACGGCCGAGATGAAGAGCAGCCGGAATGAACGGTTGGCGAAGATCTCCACGACCTCGGACGGCATCCGCCGCCACATGGGCTCTGCCACGCGCTCGGGCTGCGGCAAAGCTGCGGCGTAGCGCCGGAGGCCCAGGCAACAGGCGCTCATGCAGACGGCCAGGACCGCGGCGGCCGACCAGCCGAAGCCCGGATAGCTTTCCGCCCGTTGCAGGCCGCCATCGGCGAAGAACGCCGTGTACCCGAGCGCAGTGATCGCCAGCCCGGCCAGCACGCCGGCGGCGGAGCGATAGACCACGACGCTGGTCCGCGCCGCATAGTCGGTGGTCAGTTCCGCGCCCAGGGCCACGTAGGGCACGTGGAACAGGGAGATGGCGCAACGCGCCGCGATGGAGAAGGTCGCCAGCCAGACGAACAGCAGCGGCTGGGAGAGACCGGCCGGCGGAGAGAACAGCAGGCCGACGCAGATCACCGTCGGCGGAATCGAAATGATCATCAGCGGCAAGCGCCGCCCGAGGCGGGACTTGAGGTTGTCTGACCAGGAGCCAATAGCCGGATCGACCAGCGCATCAAAGACCAGCCCGACGGCCAGCGCCGCGCCGATGAGTGTGCCCGATAGCCCCAGCACCACCGAATAGTAGAAGAAGACGAAGCCCACCGCGGTGTCGAACCCGCCGGACTGGGCGGCCTGTCCCAGGCTGTAAAACACCTTCAGCGCGATCTTAGGCGAGGCCGGGCAGGCCGGCCCGATGTCATGGGCCTGGATGTCGGATCGCTCCACGGCGCATTCCCCCACTATTGACGAGTCGTTCAATTGGGCTTGACGGTCGCGCGCCTCCCAATCTAGTTATTGACGCTACTTACAATAAACACACTGGCGGACAAGGGAGAACCTCCCGGCGCCTCAGGGGGAGTAAGACACATGCGAAGCCACCGGTCCGTCGCCATCGCTGCGGCCTCCACGATCGCCCTCATGGCCGCGGCGCCCGCCGCCGCCGAGACCGCCAACGAGATCGAGGAACTGGTCGTCACCGCGCAGAAGCGCGAGCAGAACCTCCAGGACGTGCCGATCGCCGTGAGCGCGTTCTCCGAGGCGGCCTTGGATCGGGTGCAGATCGAGGACGCGACCGACATCCAGCTGTCGATCCCCAACGCCGTGCTGACCGGCAATGACCGCTTCACCCTGCGCGGCGTGGGCAACAACGCGCTGGCCGGCGTGGACCCAGGGGTGCCCACGTTCGTCAACGGCGCGGCCATCGGCTATCCGCCACAGAACGAATTCTTCGACGTCGCCCGCATCGAGGTGCTGCGAGGGCCGCAGGGTACGCTCTACGGGCGCAACACGACTGGCGGGGCGATCAACATCATCACCCGCAAGCCGGGGACCGAGTTCGGGGGCGAGGTCAGCGTCCAGGCCGGCAACTATGACAACGTCCGGGTGGGCGCCGCGGTCGACCTCCCCCTGGGCAGCGTGGCGGCCCTGCGGCTGGCCGGTTACTCCCTGGACCGCGACGGCTACACCCGTAACGTCGCGACCGGCAACGACGTCGATGGCCGCGACCAGTGGGGCGCCCGCGGCTCCCTGGTCTTCGACCTCGGCGAAAACACCGACGCCACACTGATGCTGAGCCGGTTCGAAGAGGACAGCTCGCGCGCCCGGGAAGGCAAGCGCCTGTGCAAGGCCCATCCCGTGCTGGGCTGCGACCCGCGTGTCCTGGGCTTCGACTCGCCGGACGCGAACACCACGATCCTCCAGACCCTGGCGCGGGCCTTCACGCCGTTCCCGGCCGGCGGGAACATCTACGCCGGCGCGCCGAACCCCACGGACCTGCGCGCGATCGCCGCCGACACCGACCCGACCTACGAGGCGGCCCAGACGGCTGCGTCCGTCGAATTCAATCATGACTTCGGCCAGATCACCCTGTCGGCCGTCCTCGGCTATTCGAAGTTTTCGACCGAGCAGAACACCGACTGGGACAACGCCGACCTGCCGTTCCGCTTCACGCGGCCGATCACGTACTTCAAGGACCGCGACACGCAGGTGACGACCGATCGCCTGCTGACGACCGACAGCTTTACGTCGCGCGGGACGACCAAGACGGGCGAACTGCGCCTGGCCTCGCAGTTCGAGGGGCGGTTCAACTTCCTTGTCGGGTATTTCGGCGCCCAGGGGACCAACTCCGGCGGCTTCGAGACCTGGCACCCGGCGATCGAGTTGTTCCAGCGCGCGCTGGGCCGTCCGCAGGAGGCGTGGCGCGTCTCGACGCTGACGCGGAACGGCAAGAGCGACACCTGGGCTCTGTTCGGCGAAACCTACTTCGAGATCACGCCAGACCTCCGGCTCACCGTGGGCGGCCGCTATACCGAGGAGGAACGCTCGGGCGAGTCGCGATCCATCGTGCTGGCCCCCGTCGGCCCGTGGGTCTACGCCAAGTTCGAGGGCCAGAAGACCACCTACAAGGTCGCGCTCGACTGGACGCCGGACCTGGCCTTCACCGACAAGACCCTGGTCTATGGGTCGGTGGCGACGGGCTACAAGGGCGGCGGGCAGAACGCAAACGCGTCTGCGCCCACATTCGGTCCCGAGACGGTCACCGCCTATGAGGTGGGGACCAAGAACGTCCTGATGGACGGCGCGCTGCAGGCGAACCTGACAGCGTTCTACTACGACTACACCGGCCTGCAGCTGGGCCAGCGGATCAACGGCGGCGTGGTCACGCGCAACGCCGATGCGACGATCTACGGGCTCGAGGGCGAGTTCGCCTACTCGCTGGGCGACCACTGGCTGTTCGACGCCAACATCTCGCACCTCCACACCAGCATCGGGACCTTCCTCAGCGAGGACGCGGCCAACCCGGCGCAGAGCCTGACGGCCACGACGCCGACCGTCCGGGTCAACCTGAAGGGCAACGAGTTGCCGCATTCGCCGGGCTTCAAGGTCAAGGCGGGCGCCCAGTACCAGACTGGAATCGGGGCCGGCGACTGGACGGCGACCTTCCGGGTCGACGCCACCTGGCAGGACTCGTACTTCGCGCGGGAATACAATACGCCCACCGACCGGATCGACTCGTGGGGCGTGATCGACCTGCAGGTCCGCTTCGACAACGATCCGAAGGGCCTGAACGCGCGGGTCTTCGTGAAGAACCTCACCAACGACGACAACATCACCAACATCATCATCGAGGACGCCCTGATCGGCCGCTATAGGAACGCGCGGCTCCTGGAGCCGCGGACGTATGGCGTGATCGTGCAGAAGCGGTTCTAACCGGCAGAGTCAGGCCGGCGCCGGCGTTGCGCCGGCAGACCTGAGCTGGCGAGATGGGGGTCATGGAGAGCCGCAACGACTGTCTGGAGCCCCAATGCCTGATCCGGTCCGGCGACAGGCTGGGGGAAGGCCCCTGCTGGTCGGCGCGCGAGGGACGCCTCTACTGGTTCGACATCAAGGGCTGCGCGCTGAACTGGTGGTCGCCGGGCTCGGGCGAGGCCGGCCGGCATGACCTGGGCCTGCGCGCCAGCGCCGCGGCGCCCTGCGCGGGCGGCGGATTGCTGGTCGCGACCGAGCAGGGCCTGGCGTGGTGGGACAGTGACCGGGCGGCGTTGCGGATCGTGCGGCCGATGGCCCTGGAGGCCGGCTTCAGGACCAACGACGGCAAGATCGATCCGCGGGGCGACTTCTGGTGGAGCACGATGGACGATGACGGCGGTCGGCGGCCCGGCGCGCTGTACCGGACGCGGCGCACCGGCGAGACCGAGGCCATGGTCGAGGGCATCCACATCGCGAACACCGTCAGCTTCACCGCCGACGGCCGGGACCTGCTCCTGGCCGATTCCCATGTGCAGACGATCTTCGCCTACGACACCACCGCCGATCTGAGCCGGCGGGTCGTGTTCGCCCATACCCGCGGCGAGGCCGCGACGCCTGATGGCGGGGCCCTGGACGCCGAGGGCTTCCTGTGGAACGCCCAGTGGGGCGGCGCGCGCCTGGTCCGGTATGGGCCCGACGGTCGCATAGACCGGATCGTGCCCATGCCCGTCGCGCAGCCGACGAGCTGCGCGTTCGGCGGCGACGACCTGCAGACCCTGTTCGTCACCAGCGCGTGGGATGGGTTGTCGGACGCCGAGCGGCATGCACAGCCTCTGGCTGGCGGTCTGTTCGCGTTTCGGCCGGGCGTCGCCGGCCAGCCCCTGCCCTTGTTCGAGGGGCCACTCGTGGATCCGGAGCGCCCGCATGGCCGATAAGCCCGCCCGCAGTCAGAAGAACTTCGGCAAGCTGGACCGCGACGGGTTCATCCACCGCAGCTGGATCAAGGGGACTGGCCTGCCGGAACACGTGTTCGACGGCCGGCCCGTGATCGGCATCTGCAACACCTGGTCCGAACTGGTCACCTGTCAGTTCCACCTCCGCGATCTGGCCGAGTACGTAAAGCGCGGCGTCTGGGAGGCTGGCGGCGTCCCGATCGAGTTCCCGGCCATGAGCCTGCCGGAAACGCAGATGCGGCCCACGGCCATGCTGTTCCGCAACCTTCTGGCGATGGAAGTCGAGGAGTCGATCCGGGCCAACCCGATCGACGGGGTGGTGCTGCTGGGCGGTTGCGACAAGACCACGCCGGGCCAACTGATGGGCGCGGCCAGCGTTGACCTGCCCACCATGGTGGTGTCGTCGGGGCCGATGCTGAACGGCAAGTTCCAGGGGCGCGATATCGGCTCGGGCACCGACGTGTGGCGGTTCTCCGAAGCGGTGCGGGCCGGCGAGATGACGCTGGCCGACTTCATGGGCGCCGAGGCCGGCATGAGCCGCAGCCACGGGACCTGCAACACCATGGGCACCGCTTCGACCATGGCCAGCCTGATCGAGGCGCTGGGCGTCAGCCTGCCGAACAACGCCGCGCTCCCCGGCGTGGACGCCCGCCGCAAGACCCTGGCCCACCTTACCGGGAACAGGATCGTGGACCTGGTGAAGCAGGATGTGCGGCTGTCGCAGATCCTGACCCGCGAGGCGTTCGAGAACGCCATCCTGATGCACGCGGCCATCGGCGGCTCCACCAACGCGGTGGTCCATCTTCTCGCGCTCGCGGGGCGCGTCGGCGTCGAGCTCAGCCTCGAGGACTTCGACCGGCTGGGCCGCGAGGCGCCCCTGCTGGTGAACCTGATGCCGTCGGGGCGCTACCTGATGGAGGACTTCTGCTACGCCGGCGGCTGTCCGGCCGTCATGCGCGAACTGTCAGGCGTCTTCCGCCGAGAGGCGCTGACCGTCTCGGGCTTCACCCAGGGCCAGATCGCCGACGCGGCCGAAGTGTGGAACCGCGACGTGATCGGCAGCGTGACGGACCCCATCGGCCCCTCGTCGGGGGTCTGGGTGCTGCGAGGCAATCTCTGCCCGGACGGCGCGATCCTGAAGCCCAGCGCCGCCACGCCCGAACTGCTGACCCATCGGGGCCGGGCGGTCGTGTTCGAGAATATCGAGGACTACAAGGCCCGCATCGACGATCCGGACCTCGAGGTCGATGAGACGTCGATCCTCGTCCTCAAGGGCTGCGGGCCGAAGGGCTACCCGGGGATGCCCGAGGTGGGCAACATGGCCCTGCCGCGCAAGCTGCTGCAGGCGGGCGTGCGCGACATGGTGCGCATCTCGGACGCGCGCATGAGCGGCACGGCCTATGGCACGGTCATCCTGCACGTGTCGCCTGAGGCCGAGGCCGGGGGCCCGCTGGCCCTGGTTCGCAGTGGCGACGAGATCGCCTTCGACGGTCCCGGCCGCAGCCTGGAGCTGCTGGTCAGCGATGCGGAGCTCGCCTTGCGTCGTCAGGCCTGGGAGGCGGCTCGCGCGCCATCCACGTTCACCCGCGGCTGGTACAAGCTCTACATCGACACGGTCCTGCAGGCCGACCGCGGCGCCGACCTCGACTTCCTGGTGGGCAAATCCAGCGCTGACGTCACGCGGGAATCCCACTGATGGATGGCGCGTCCTACCCCAGTCTGCGCGGGCGGGTCGTCTTCGTGACGGGCGGAGCGACCGGCATCGGCGAGAGCTTCGTCCGGCGCTTCGCCAGCCAGGGCTGCCGCATCGCATTCGTCGACCTGCAGGCTGAGGCCGGCGAGGCGCTGGCCGGGGAGGTGGGCGGCTGGTTCCGGCGCTGCGACGTCACAGACGCGCCGGCGCTGCAGGCCGCGATCCACAGCGCGGCGGCGGCGTTGGGCCCGATCACCATCCTGGTCAACAACGTGGCGGACGACACCCGTCACGAGGCTGCGGAACTTACACCCGAAACCTGGCGCAGGTCGCTGGCCGTGAACCTGGATCCCGCGCTCATTGCCTCGGTCGCCGTCCATCCGATGATGAAGGCTGAGGGCGGTGGCGCGATCGTCAATGTCGGCTCCATCAACGCTCTCTGGGGCCCGGCAGGGATGGCCGCCTACGTCGCAGCCAAGGGTGCGATCAACAGCCTCACCAAGGGCCTCGCCCGCGAATGGGGCCCGGACGGCATACGCGTGAACGCCCTGTCGCCGGGCTGGGTGGTGACCGAGCGGCAACTCGAGTTGTGGCTGACCCCGGAGGCCGAGGCGGAGTGGGCCATGCAGGTGGCGTTGAAGGGTCGCATCCTGCCCGACGACATCGCGCGCGCCGCCCTGTTCCTGGCGTCGGATGAGAGCCGCATGATGACCGGGCAGAACCTCGTGGTCGACGCGGGGCGCCTCTGATGGCGAGCCCGGCCCTGTTGGCCTGCGACTGGGGAACGACGAACCTGCGGGCCTGGACGCTGGACGGGCAGGGCGCCGTGGTCGCTGAGCGTGAATTTCCCCTGGGGGTCTCGCGCCTGCCGCGGGGTGAGGCGGCAGCCGTCTTCTCCGATCAGGTCCGACCAGCCCTGCATGCCGAAAACACTCCAGCCATACTCTGCGGCATGGTTGGCTCGGGCCTGGGCTGGACGACGGCGCCCTACCATGACTGCCCGACGACGCTGCCGGATCTGGCGAAGGCGATGATTGCCGCGCCTGGCGCGCCGGATGTGCTTATCGTCCCCGGTGTTCGCTACGCCGGCTTCAACGGACATGGCGACGTGATGCGAGGCGAGGAGACCCAGCTCTTCGGCTGGCTCGCTCTGCACCCGGAACATGCAGAGGGGCGCCACCTGGTCTGCCATCCTGGGACGCACGCCAAATGGATGGTCGTCGAGGATGGGCGCCTGACGGCCTTCGCCACCGCGATGACCGGCGAGTTGTTCGCCCTTCTGACCACGCACGGCGTCCTGGCCACCGACTCGACGCCCGGCGACAGCGAAGCCTTCGACGATGGCCTGTCGGCCGCCGGCGACGGCGGGGCGCTCGTGGCCCGGCTGTTTACCGCGCGGGCCCGGGTGGTGGGCGGCAACGCAGCGCCCGAGACGTCGGCAAGCTTCCTCTCGGGCCTCCTCATCGGCGCCGACGTGGCGGCGACGCCCAGGCTGCTCGCCGACGCGCCGACCACCGACGTCGTCCTGCTGGGGGACGCGAAACTCTGCGCGCTCTACGCCCGCGCGCTGGAGGCCCGGGGCGTGCGGACGCGCACGTACGACGGCGAGGCGGCGGCTGTCGCCGGCCTCTGGGCGCTGCACACTGCGAAGGCCTCTCCATGAAGCTCGCCGAGGCGCTGGCCGAATGCCCTGTGGTCGCCATCCTGCGCGGGGTGAGGCCGGACGAGGTGGTGGAGCATGTCCAAGCCCTCTACGAGGCCGGGCTCCGGGCTGTGGAGGTTCCGCTCAATTCGCCCGAGCCGCTCAACAGCCTGCGCCGGATCGTGGCCGCCTTCGAAGGGCGCATGACGATCGGCGCCGGGACTGTGCTGGCGGCCGACCGCGTCGATGCCGTTGCCGAGGCCGGCGGGCGGCTGATCGTCTCGCCGAACACCGATGCGGCCGTGATCCGCCGCGCTGTGGAACTGGGCCTGGAGTGCGCGCCGGGCTTCGCCACCGCCAGCGAGGCGTTCGCCGCCTATGGCGCCGGCGCCCGGCATCTCAAGCTGTTCCCGGCCACGACCTATGGCCCGAACCACCTGCGGCAGCTCAGGGCCGTGCTTCCTGCCGACGCGGTCGTCTGGGCGGTGGGTGGGGTGGGGCCCGACAGCATGGCCGACTGGTGGGCGGCCGGGGCTCGTGCGTTCGGGTTGGGGGGCGAGCTCTTCCGGCCAGGACAGGCGGCTCGCGAGACGGCCGAAAATGCCATTCGCATCAGGGCGTCCCTCGAGCCCTTCAGATCCGAGTGACTTGCAAAACGATACTCACTGTGCATGCTCGCGGGACAGCTTGTCAGAGGGAACACCGCCGTGCGTCCGAGCCCGCCCGAGCGCGTCGCCGAGTATCGCCGCAAGGGGTGGTGGCGGGGGCAGACCGTCGATGCGCTGTTCCGTGAGGCCGTGGCCAAGCGCGGCCCTGAAGCGGCGTTGGCGGACGCGCCCAATCGCGAGGCCCTGGTCGGGTCGCCGCCGCAGCGGCTGACGTGGGCCGAGGTCGAGACGCGGGTCGACGCCCTGGCCCATGTGCTGGCCGGGTTGGGCGTCGGGCGGGGGGACGTGGTGGCGACGCAGCTGCCGAACGTGGTCGAAGGCGTGCTGGCGTTCCTGGCGTGCGCGCGGATGGGGGCGATCCTCAGTCCGATCGCGATGGCGTATCGCGGCCACGAGCTTCGCCAGATCCTGCCGGTGATCGCACCGAAGGCCTACGTGACGGTCGGCGAATTTCACGGCTGCGACCACGCCGCGATGCTGGCGGACCTGAGGCGCGAGGGGGTCACGTCGGCCGCGATCGTGTCGTTGGCGCGCGAGGCGCCCGAAGGCGTCAACCGCCTGGCGGACCTGGTGGACCGGGCGGCGAAGACGCCCTTCCCGACGCCGGCCGATCTCGACGCCGCCGAGGCGCTGACCATCTGCTGGACGTCCGGCACGGAAGCCATGCCCAAGGGCGTGCCGCGGCATCACGACCACTGGGTCGTCAATGGCGAGGCCCTGGTCGAGGCGGCCGGCCTGACGGCCGGCGACACGATCCTGAACCCGTTCCCACTGATCAACATCGCGGCCATCGGCGGCATGCTGATGCCCTGGCTCACGTGCCAGGGCCGGCTGATCCAGCACCATCCGTTCGATCTGCCGATCTTCCTGGGCCAGATGCAGGAAGAGGGCGTCGTCTATACCGTGGCGCCGCCCGCGGTGCTGAACATGCTGCTGCAGAACGAGGCGCTGCTCGCGAAGGCCGACCTGTCCAAACTGCGCTGCCTGGGTTCGGGCTCGGCGCCCCTGTCGCCCTGGATGGTGTCCGGCTGGCAGGAACGGCACGGCGTGACGGTGATGAACGTCTTCGGCTCGAACGAGGGCGCCTCGCTGTTCTCGACCGGCGAGGCGATCCCCGATCCCGATCATCGCGCCCGCTTCTTCCCGCGCTTCGGGGCGCAGGGCGTGGACTGGCCGGCCGCATTCCCCGGCAAGATCCGGACCCGCCTGGTCGACCTGGCGACCGGCCGCGAGATCACCGAGCCGGGCGTCGAGGGCGAGCTGCGCATCTCGGGCGCCATGACCTTCGACGGCTACTACCGCGCGCCCGAGTTGACGAAGGCGGCCTTCGACGATGAGGGCTTCTTCCGCACCGGCGACCTCTTCGAGATCGCGCCCGAGGACGGCGGGCGGTTCTATCGCTTCGTCGGGCGCTGCAAGGAGATCATCATCCGCGGCGGTCAGAACATCTCGCCGGCCGAGCTGGACGTGCTGATCGAAGGTCATCCCAAGGTGCGGGAAGGGGCCTGCGCGGCCTATCCCGACGAGCGTCTGGGCGAGCGAGTGTGCGCCTTCGTGGCGCTGAAGCCGGGTGAGAGCCTGACCCTCGACGAGCTGAACGCCCACCTCAAGGCGCACGACATCGCGACCTACAAGCTGCCCGAGCGGTTGCAGGTCGTGGCGGCGTTGCCCCGCAACGCGTTGAACAAGGTGCTGCGCCGTGAACTTGGGCAGTTGCTGCCCGCGTGATCGCCTGTCGCGTGCGATCGCTTGCGCGCTCTGGGTGGCTTGCATACTGCTACTTCGACCGCGGCGTTTCGCGACCAAGGCCTTGGAAGAGCACGCCTAAACCATGACGACGCCCAAGTTCATCCGCACCTGTTCCATCTGGCGGGCGCTGGAAGTCGTGGGCGACACGTCGGTCCTGCTGATCCTGGAAGCCAGTTGGATCGGGGCGCGGCGCTTCGACGAATTCCGGGCGCGGACGGGCCTCGTACAGACCCGTCTCAGCGACAAGCTCAAGAAGCTGGTCGCCGCGGGCGTGCTGGAGAAGAAGCTCTACAGCGAGGCGCCGCCGCGGTTCGAGTATCACATGACCGCCAAAGGCCGGGACCTCTACTGGCCCGCGCTGATGATGCTGCGCTGGGAGCGCCGGTGGAGCGCGCCCGAGGGCAAGCTGCGGCTGACCCTGCGCCACAAGACGTGCGGACACGCCTTTGAACCGGCGCCCACCTGCCTGAAGTGCGGCGACGAGATCAGCGCGCGGGATGTGGATTGGGCCGAGGGGCCGGGCGTGGGCTGGATGGCGGCCCGCTACAGCCGCCGCCGCCAGCAGCGGCAGGCGGCCTCCAACGCCCAGGGCCTGATGGTGGACGTGGCCCAGATCACCGGCGACCGCTGGGCCAGCCTGGCGCTGCGTTCGATCTTCACCGGCCTGCGCCGCTTCGACGAGATCCAGCGCGATACGGCCATGGCCACCAACATCCTGTCGGAGCGGCTGTCTTGGCTGACGGCCCAGGGGGTGATCCGCACCCATGACCTGGGCGCGCGCCGCTTCGAGTACCGGCTGACCGAGAAGGGGATCGACTACTATCCGGTCCTGCTGATGCTGCTGCGCTGGGGCGACAAGTACTACGTCTCGCCCGAAGGCCCGCCGCTGCTGCTGCGCCACAAGGCCGACGGCCACGATCTGGAGCCGGCCGTCACCTGCTCGTGCTGCGGCCAGCCGGTCGAGGCGCACGCCGTCGACTTCGAGGTGATCGAGGCTGAGGGCGCCCGACCCCCGCGCGAACCCTTGGAGATGAGCCGCGCCTGACGCGGCGCGGCGCCGCCGACCCACGCTCGGCCGGCGGCGCACAGGTTCAGCTTCAGCCGACCGTCGCGTTGAACACGGTCCGGCGGCGCGAGCGGAGCGCTGACCCGGCGGCCCCGAAGCCCAGGATCATCATGGCCCAGGTGGCCGGTTCCGGCACAGCGCCCGTGCCCCGGACGAGGGTCGCATCCAGTGTCAGCTCGGTGACCACGAAGTTGCCATTGAACGCGCGACCCGGCCCATTGGTCGGATACCCATTGGCGCTCTCGTGGACGTTGAGGAAGATGCCGGTGATCGCCGCCGCGCTGTTGATGGTTCCGTTGATCGTGTAGGCGTCGGTCGTCCCACCGCCCGAGGCGAAGACATGACCGCCCGAGAAGGTGAACGTCGACCCGGTCAGTGAGCTGCCGCCGGTATAGCTCACCAGCGTCTGCATGCTGGCCAGGGTCGGGGCGGCGTCCGTCGTGTATCCGAAGCTGAATTCGCCCAGAGTATGGGCCGAGTTGCAGCAGACGAAGAACTGGTTCGCCACAAACGTCAGATCGTAAGACCCCGCCGCCAGCGGCGTGGCAAGCACCAGCAGCGCCGATTGGCTCTCGGTGCCGCCTGGGCTGTCGGCGATGGCCCAGCCGTAAGAGTCGCTGCCGTCGAACATCGCCGTCGGACTGAAGCCCGGCTGCGAATAGGTTGCGTAACCTTGGGAGAAGGCTACCGGCGCGGCCGTCGCCGAATGGGCCAGCAGCGTTGCCGCCGCCGCGCCCGCGAGAGTCGTCCAAAGTGCTTTCATGTGTCTGCCCCAATCGGATGTGTGGCCACAGCCTGCAGGGGGCGGCCCTCAGCGCGCATCTGCCATTTGAATTATCCCCGAAAGGGGAAGCCGCTCGCGCGCCAGGAGATCGGGTCCGGCCGGCAATGTTACTTTCATAACGATACCCATTTGGATAAGCTGTGTCCCACCGACGGGGGAGGTGCATGGCGTATCGAGTGATCCAGTGGGCGACGGGGGCGATGGGCAAGTCGTGCCTGCGCGCGGTGCTTGACCATCCTGACACCGCGTTGGTGGGCCTCTACGTCTATGGCGAGAAGGCCGGCCGCGACGCGGGCGAGATCGCCCGCCGCGAGCCTACCGGGGTGATCGCCACCCGCGACATCGACGAGATCCTGGCGCTGGACGCCGACGTCGTCATCCACTGCGCGCGCCTGGCGCCGCCCTACGGCTCGCACGACGCCGAGATCCTGCGGCTTCTTGCGTCGGGCAAGAACGTCATCAGCATCAACGGCTACAGCCACGCGTCGCACTGGACCGGCGAACGCCGCGAGGCGCTGGAGGCCGCCTGCCGGGCAGGCGGGACCAGCCTGATGGCGGCCGGCCTCAACCCGGGCTTCGCCGCCGAGCAGATCGCCGTCGTCGCCACCGGCGTCTGCCAGGTGCTGGATCATGTGGAGGTGGTCGAGAGCGTCGACTGCCGGGCCGTGCGCAATCCGGACTACGTCTTCCGCATTCTGGGGTTCGGCTCGGACCCGGCGGCCGTCGATCCCAACGACCCCGCGTGGGGACCCGCGAGTTCCCTGAACGGGATGTACGAGGAGGTGCTGGCGGCCATGGCCGAGCACCTCGGGGTGACGCTGGAGCGGGTCGAGACCGATCACCGCGTGTTCGCCGCCACCGAGGACCTGGGCATTGCGGCCGGCGTCATTGCGGAAGGCCGCATCGGTCACGTGAACTGGCGCTGGAACGGCATCGTGGAGGGCCAACCGAAGCTCACCATGTCGATCCACTGGTGGATGGAGGAGGCGCATCTCGACGAGCCCGATCCGCCCCTGTGGCGAATCCGGATCAAGGGCCACCCGGGCGTGCGCATCAGTGTCGACCTGGAAAAGCGGGAGGGCGACACGACGGCCACCTCGGCCGAACAGATCGGCGTGGCGGGCGCGGTCCTGAACGCCATCCCTCACGTCGTGGCGGCGGCCCCGGGGTTGATCACCCGCCCACTGGCGACGCCGTTCCGGACCCGTCTCGCGGACGCGTGATCGCAAGCCTCGGCGCAAGTGACTTGCATAACGATACGTTGTGTGGATGATCGATCGCAGGAGGAGCGTGCGATGGCGGCTGTAGAGACCGACCTGTCGGGCCGCGTCGTGATCGTCACGGGCGCCGGCAAGGGGCTGGGCCGCGCCTATGCGCTCGATCTCGCCGCGCGGGGCGCCAGCGTGGTGGTCAACAACCGCTGGGCCGACCGCAGCCAGCCCTCCAGCGCCGAAGCCGTCGTGGCCGACATCGTGGCCAGGGGCGGCTGCGCCGTGGCCAATCTGGACCCCGCCGAGGCGCCCGAGACGGGGGCCAGGCTGGTCGAGCAGGCGCTCGACACCTTCGGTCGGCTGGACGGCGTCGTGTCGAACGCGGGGGTGCCCGAGACGCTGCGCCTGCATCGCCAGACCCGCGAAGGCTTCCGGCGCATCTTCGACATCAACTTCTTCGGCGCGTTCGACCTCGTCCATGCCGCCTGGCCCGTGCTGTCGAAGACCGGCGGCCGGATCGTCGTCAGCGCGTCGTCGGCCGGTCTGCACGGCGGCGACGGCATGGCGGCCTATGCCTCGTCCAAGGCGGCCCTGATCGGCCTGGTCCGTGGACTGGCCACCGAGGGGCGGCCTCGCAACGTGCTCATCAACGCCATCGCGCCCTACGCCGTGACGGCTATGACGGCGCAGCATCTGGCGCCCGGCCTGGCGGAACGGATGGATCCGGCCGACGTGGCGCCGCTGGTCTCCTGGCTGGTCAGCGAAGACTGCGACATCACGGGCCAGACGCTGGTCTCGGGCGGCGGCCGGCTGCGGATCGCCACCGCGGTCGAAGGCGCTCCGGTCAGCCTCCAGGGGGCCATCGGCTCTGCGGTGCACGCGGCTCTTCGCGCCGAGCCGCGCGAGGCCTATCCTGACTCCCACGCGGCCTTCGCGGCCTTCATGGACGGCCGCCCTGCGCTCGCCGCCACTCCGGCATAATCACGAGGACACCATGACCTACATTCTTGGCGGCTGGCAGTCGGACTTCTCCCAGAACTGGGCCCGCAAGCAGATGGACTTCGCGGACGCCTTTGCTGAGGTGGTGGGCGAGGGGCTGGCCGCCGTCGACCTCGAACCCAAGGACATCGACACGGGCCACGTGGGGAACTTCGTGGGCGACCTGTTCGCGGGGCAGGGGTTGCTGGGCGGCTTCTTCGGCCTGGTGCACCCCGAGTTCGACGGCATGCCGACGTCGCGCCACGAGGCGGCCTGCGCCTCGGGCAGCGTCGCGATCCTGGCGGCCACCGCCGAGATCGAGGCGGGCCGCTACGACACCGCCTGCGTCGTGGGCCTCGAGATGATGCGCAACGTCTCGGGCCAGAAGGCGGCCGAGAACCTGGGCGCCGCGGCCTGGACCGGCCACGAGTTGCAGGACGCGACCTACCTCTGGCCGCGGGCCTTCTCGGACCTGGGCGAGGAGTACGACCGCCGCTGGGGCCTGAAGTACGAACACCTCATGCGAATCGCGGAGATCAACTTCGCCAACGCGCGGAAAAACCCCAACGCCCAGACGCGCCAGTGGGCGTTCAACGAGCGCAGCTTTACGGCCGATGACGAGGCCAATCCGGTCGTCGAGGGCATGATCCGCAAGAACGACTGCGGCCAGGTGACCGACGGCTCGGCCGTGATCTTCCTGGCCTCGCCCAAGGCCGCGAAGGAATACGCTGACAAGCGCGGCATCCCGCTGGAGAGCCTGCCGCGCATCAAAGGCTGGGGCCACACTTCGGCGCCCATCAGCTACGATCGGAAGGTCCGCGCCAGCGAGGGCCAGCCCTACGTCTTCCCGCGGGTGAAGCAGGCCATCGACGCCGCCCGCAGCCGCGCCGGCGTGAGCGACATCGCCGAGCTGGACGCCGTCGAGACCCACGACTGCTTCACCACCACCGAATACATGGCCATCGAGCACCTGGGCCTGACCGCGCCGGGCGAGGCCTGGAAGGCGGTGGAGGACGGGTCGATCGAGATCGGCGGGCGGCTGCCGATCAACCCGTCGGGCGGCCTGATCGGCCTGGGCCACCCGGTGGGGGCCACCGGCGTGCGCATGACCCTCGACGCCTACAAGCAGGTGACCGGCAAGGCGGGCGACTATCAGGTCGAAGGCGCCAAGACCGTCCAGACCCTCAACATCGGCGGCTCGACCACCACGACGGTCAGCCTGGTCGTGGGCGTCTGACATGGCCGACAGCGCCGCAGCTGGGGTGAAGGCGCCGTTCCGCGAGGCCCACCTGATGCCGGTGGACCTGGAGGTGGAACGGCGTGCGGACGGCGCGATCACCATCGCCTCGCGCATCCCGCTGCGGCCCTACGATCCGAACATTCCCGCGGCCTTCGCGCGGCGCGCTGCGGTCTCGGCCGACAAACCCGCCCTGGCCCAGCGGGGCGCCGACGGCGAATGGGCGTTCCTGTCCTACGGCCAGCTCAAGCGCGACATGGACGCGGCGACCCAGTGGCTGCTGGACAACGCCTCGGACGGCGCCGTCCTGATCCTGGCGGGCAACACGCCGGCGTTCGCCGTGATGAGTTTCGCCGCGCAGGCGGCGGGCCGCGCGGCCTGTCCGGTGAGCGTGACCTACGCGGCCCTGGGCGGCGACTACGGGCGGCTGGCGCACGTGGTGTCGAAGGTGAAGCCCGGCGTGGTGTTCGCCGAAGACACGGGGATGGCGAAGGGCGCGCTGGAGGCGCTGGACCTCGGCGGCGCGACCATCATCACCGGCGATCCGGGCCGGCTGTCGAAGCCCTCGGTCGCCTATGCCGACGTGCTGAAGACCGCGCCGACCGAGGCCGTGGCGGCGTCGATCGCGCGCCTGCAGCCCCAGGACCGCGCGGCCCTGATGCTCACCTCGGGCTCCACCGGCCTGCCCAAGGTGGTGCCGATCACCTTCGACAACCTGATGGCCAATTCCACCCAGTGCCAGCAGACCATCGGCGAGGCGGCCGGTTGGCATGACGTCATGCTGGACTGGCTGCCCTGGCACCATGCGGCGGGCGCCTTCGTCCTGCGGACCACGCTGCTGGAAGGCGGCACGCTGTACATCGATGACGGCAAGCCGGCGCCGGGGTTGTTCGAGACCTCGATCCGGAACCTGCGCGAGATTTCCGTCAGCTATTTCAACAACGTGCCGCTGGGCTACGCCATGCTCACCGACGCCCTGGAGCAGGACGCCGAACTGCGCGCGACCTTCTTCCGGAAGATGCGGCTGATGCTGTACGGCGGCGCGGGGCTGCCGCAGACCGTGCTGGATCGGCTGCAGGCCGCCGCCGTCGCCGAGACCGGCCACCGCATCATGATGACCAGCGGCTACGGCATGACCGAGACCGTCTCGGCCTTCATGGTCATCCACTTCGAGACCGACCGGGTGGGCATCGGCCTGCCGGCGCCGGGCACGACGGTGAAGCTGGTCCCGGTGGGCGATCGCTACGAACTGCGCGCCCGCGGTCCGAACGTCACCGCGGGCTATCTGGACGAGCCGGAGAAGACCGCCGCGGCTTTCGACGACGAGGGCTTCTACCGCACCGGCGACCTGGTGACCTTCCACGACCCCGCCGACCCCACCCAGGGCCTGGTGTTCTCCGGCCGCGCGGCCGAGGAGTTCAAGCTGTCGAGCGGCGCGTGGGTCTATGGCGGCGGGCTGCGGGACGGGCTGATCAAGGCGCTGTCGCCGCTGGTGAGCGACCTGGTGCTCTGCGACGACGGGCGGCCCTATCTGGGTGTGATGCTGTGGGCCCGGCCGGACGCCGAACTGGCCGAGATCGGCCGGCGCATCGCGGCGTTCAATTCTGAGCAGCATGGCAGCGCGGCGCGGATCAAGCGCGCCCTGCTGCTCAAGGACCCGCCCAGCGCCAACGCCCACGAGATCTCCGACAAGGGCACCATCAACCGCCGCGCCGTCATCGACCGGCGGGCCGGGGAGGTGGAGCGCCTGTTCGCGGAAACGCCGGACGAAGGGGTGATTTCCCTCTGACTCAACGCCTTCCTTTCCCACGAAGTGGGAGAGGGGGACCATCGGCCGAAGAGCCGATGGTGGAGAGGGCGGGCCGCAGCATCTGTGGTCCGACCGGGTATTCTTGGCTCTGTGGATGAGGCTCGCTCCCTCCACCGCCCGCTCTTCGCCTGCGGCTCGGCGTGCGGTCCCCCTCTCCCACTGCGTGGGAAAGGAAGGGGCTCAGCGCTGGGTGTGCGGTTTCCACTCGGCGCCGGCCTGCGCGTAGTCGGCGCTGAACCAGCGGGGGTAGCCGTGCAGGGTCTGGCCGCCGTCGGCGAGGATCTCGGCGCCGGTGACATAGCCCGCGTCGTCGCCGCAGAGGAACACCGCCAGCCGGGCGATGTCCTCGGGCTTGCCCAGCCGGCCCACCGGGGTGTTCGCGATCGCGTCGGCGCGGACGGCGGGGTCGTCGATCAGCGACTGGGTCATCGCCGTCTCGATCACGCCGGGCAGCACCAGGTTCACCCGGATGCGCCAGACCCCGAGCTCGGACGCCAGGGACTTGGCCAGCATCCGCACCCCGGCCTTGGACGAGGCGTAGGCGCCCAGCAGGTCGCAGATGTGGGTCGCCGCGGTCGACGCGGTGAACAGGATCGCCCCGCCGCGGCCCGCATCACGCATGGCCCGCGCCGCCCCCTGGGCCATCAGGAAGCCGCCGTTCAGGTTGACGTCCACGTGCTTGCGCCACTGGTCGAAGGGAATGTCGATCAGCGGGCCGTAGCGGCCGTAGCCCGCATTCAGGAAGGCGGCGTCGAGGCGGCCGAACCGATCCTTGATGGCCGCGAACAGCCCCTCGACCGCGGCGGGATCCGACTGGTCGCAGGCGTGCGCCAGGACCTGGCCGCCGGCTTCGCGCAGGGCGGCGGCGACCGCCTCCAGCGCGTCGGCCCGGCGGTCGGTGACCACCACGTCCGCGCCGTCGCGGGCGAAGGCGGCCGCCGCGGCCGCCCCGATGTCGCCCGCCGCGCCGGTCACGAGCACCACCTTGCCGCTGTAGCCGCCCATGCCATCATCCCCAGGGTTTTTCGCGTTGTGGCGCGACCTTAACTTGCATAGAAAGACTGTCAAACGGCCCGCAGAAGCCGGGGCAAACGGGGAGAGATTGTGTGCCTGATTTCGTGGTGATCCTGGCGGTGAACGCCGTCGTGATCCTGGGCCTCTTCGTTCTGGCCTGGGCCATCTGCGTCGCCCAGCGGGATGTGACGCCGGTGGACAGCCTCTGGGGCCTGGGCATGGGCGTCGTGGCGATCTCGACCTTCCTGCAGACCGGCGGCGGCACGTCGCGCCGGATGATCCTGACCGGCATCTGCGTCGCCTGGGCGGTGCGCCTGGGCGGCTACATGCTGTGGCGCTGGCGCGATCACGGGCCGGACGGCCGCTACACGCGGATGATGGACAAGGCGAAGGCCGAGCGCGGCTGGGGCTATGGCTACGCCTCGTTCCGGCTGGTGTTCATGCTGCAGATGCCGCTGCTGTGGCTGGTCTGCCTGCCGGTTCAGTTGGGCCAGGTGTCGGCCGAGCCCGCCGAGCTTGGCGCGCTGGGGATCGCCGGCGTCGGGCTGGCGCTGTTCGGCCTGGCCTTCGAGAGCCTGGCCGACTGGCAGCTGGTCCGCTTCAAGAAGAACCCGGCGAACGCCGGCCAGGTCCTGGACAAGGGCCTCTGGCGCTACACGCGCCATCCCAACTACTTCGGCGACGCCTGCGTCTGGTGGGGCCTGTGGCTGGTGGCGTCGGAAACCCAGCTGGGGCTCTTCGCCGTGGTCGGCCCGATCTACCTTGTCTACACCCTGACCCGCTGGAGCGGGATGCCCACGGTCGAGGGCCGTATGAAGCGGCGCAAGCCCGACTACGAGGACTACGTTCGCCGCACCTCGCCCTTCGTCCCGTGGCCGCCGAAGCCGCCTGAAGCCGCGTAACCGGAGCCTCCATGTCGCTTCCTGCCCACATCGCCGAGCGGCTGCGGCTGCCGGCCATCGCCGCCCCCATGTTCCTGGTCAGCGGCGTCGACATGGTGCTGGCGGCCTGCAAGGCCGGCATCATCGGCTCGTTCCCGGGCAACAACGCCCGCTCGCTGGACGAGCTCGACCAGTGGCTGGCGACCATCAACGCCACCCTGCCGGCCGACGCCCCGCCGTGGGCGATGAACATCATGGTCCACCGCTCGTACGCCCGCTGGGAGGAAGAGCTGGAACTGGTTCTGAAGCACCGGCCGCCGATCGTCATCACTGCCCTGGGCAGTCCCGCCACGGTGGTCGACGCGATCCACGGCTATGGCGGGCTGGTCTTCGCCGACGTCAATTCGCTGACCTTCGCCCACAAGGCCGCCGCGACGGGCGTCGACGGCCTGATCCTGGTGGCCTCGGGCGCGGGCGGCCACACCGGGCCGATCTCGGGGTTTGCGTTCGCGCCGGCGGTCCGCGAGTGGTTCGAGGGCACGCTGGTTCTGGGCGGCGGCATCGGCTCGGGACGGGCGGTCCGCGCCGCTCAGGTGCTGGGCGCCGACCTGGCCTATCTCGGCACCCGCCTCATCGCCTGCGAGGAGAGCCTGGCCGTGCCGGGCTACAAGCAGATGCTGGTCGAGGCTACGGCCGAGGATATCGTCACCTCCGCGGCGCTCACCGGGATGCCGGCCAACTGGCTGAAGGCCAGCCTGTTGGCCGCCGGCTACGACACCGAGGGCCTCAAGGCGAAGGCCGAGATCAACCTGGGTCGCCCGGAAGACGCCGCCAAGCGCTGGCGCGACGTCTGGTCGGCCGGTCACGGCGCAGGCGAGGTGAAGGCTATCGAGCCGCTCAGCGCCATCGTGGACGAGATGGTGGCCGACTACGAGCGCGCGGGCCGTACGACCTGAGCGCGCCTTGACAAGGCGGCGGCCAGCTTCGAAGGGTCGAGGGGCGTAGTCCGAGGCGACATGGCCGAACCCCCACCTTCCGAAGCGCCGCCTCAGACCCAGCTCGTCCAGGCCAACTCCGCCACCCGCGCCCTCAACATCCTGGGCGATCGCTGGACGCTGATGATCCTCTATCTCGCGTTCCAGCGCGTGCGCCGCTTCGACGAGTTCCAGGGCAGCATCGGCCTGGCGCGCAGCCTGCTGATCGACCGGTTGCGCCGGCTGCAGAAGGCCGGGGTGTTCGAAAAGGTCCGCTACCAGGAACGGCCGATCCGCGAAGAGTATCACCTCACGGAGATGGGGCTCGATCTCTACAGCCTGGCGCTGATGATCGTGCGTTGGGAGAAGCGGTGGTTCTACGATCCGGCCAACCCGGCCCACCGCCTCACCCACACCTGCGGCAAGGCGTTCACGCCCGAGTTCCGGTGCCGCTGCTGTGGCGAGCTGGTCAGTCCTCGCGATGTCTATGTGGAGGAGGGGCCGGGCGCGGGCCTCGACCCGTCCCCGCCGCCGCGCGTGCAGCGCCGCTCGATCGTGCCCTCGGGCAGCCTGAACCAGGGCAACCCGATGCTGGACCGCGCCTTCCAGGTGCTGGGCGACCGCTGGACCAGCCACGTGATCGCCTCGGCCTTCCTGGGGCGCCGGCGGTTCAACGACTTTCAGAACGCCCTGGGCGTGGCGCCCAACATCCTGGCCGACCGGTTGTCACGGCTGGTGGACCTGGGCGTCCTGCGCAAGGAGCTTTACCAGCAGCGGCCGGATCGCTGGGAGTATCGGCTGACCGACGAGGGGCGCGATCTCTACCCCCTCATCGCCGAGCTGAACCGCTGGGGCGACCGCTGGCTGGCGGGCGGCAAGGGCCCGCCGCTGATCACCTATCACCGTCCCTGCGGCCACGAGCTGGTGTCGAAGGTGACCTGCGACCAGTGCCACGAAGAGGTGACGGCCTTCAACGTGACGCCGCCCCAGCGCTAACGCGACTTCGCCAAAGGCCGGTCCAGCATTTCCCGGACCTCGGCGGTCATGGGCGCGCCGGCCTTCATCTCGGCGCTGATGCGGCCGTCGAAGTATTCGCGCCATTCGCTGACCAGCCGGCCGCGGAACTGCAGGCTGCCGGCGTAGGGAATGGCGACATGCTGGCCGGTGACGAGGTCGAACTCGTCGACGCCCTCCATGAACAGCCGGTCGGCGGACTCGGCGTAGTCGAAGATCCGCCACTTGTTGCTGCCCGGCGCGATGGCGGTCTTCATCCTGGTGAGCGCCTCGCGCATGGCCGCCTTGCCCTTGATCGCGGGCGCGTAGCCGGACGAGTTGCGCCAGACGATGTCGTCGGTGACGCAGGCGAGCACGCCTTCGACGTCCTGCCTCTTCCAGGCGGCGATGATCGCCTCCAGCACGGGATAGAGGCGCGGCATGGCGGTCTCCTTGGCGAGGGCCGGCGGGGCGAGGGCGGGACTGGCGGCCAGCGCGCCCGCGGCGGCCACGAGGGTTCGGCGGTTCACGGTCATGGGGCGACCGGTCGGTCGAGCAGGTCGAGGACCTGGCGGCTGAGGGGCTGGCCGGCCTTCTGTTCGGCGGCGACGCTGAGGTCGACGTAGTCGCGCCAGCCGACGATCAGGTCGCCCTGGAAGTCGAGGACGCCGGCATAGGGCGTGGCGACGCGATGGCCGTCCGGCGTGAGGTAGTCGTCGACGCCTTCCACGAAGAGACGGTCGCCCACCTCGGCGTGGGCGAAGATCCGCCACTCGATGCGGTGCATGTCGGCCTGGAAGCGGGTCAGCAGCTTGCGGGCGGCGGCCTTGCCGCGCACGGGCGGCATGACGGCCACAGCATAGTGCCAGACGATGTCGTCGGACATGAAGGTCAGCACCTTCTCGATGTCCTTGGCCTGCCAGGCCTGGATCAGCTGGCGGAGGATATCGATGCGGTGGCCCATGGACACTCTAGTGGAAGGAGGACGCCGGGCGGCGGGGGCCGCCCGGCTGGGAGAGGGGTCTAGAAGGACGCCGAGAGTTCGATCCCGTAGGTCCGGGGATTGCCGAACGATGACATCTCTTCCTGGAAGAAGGGAATGATGTTGGTCCGGTACTCGGTGTCGCCGATGTTCTTGGCATAGACCGAGACGCTCCACGGGCGGTTGGGCAGCGTCAGCGTCACGCGGCCGTCGAGGA
This sequence comes from Phenylobacterium sp., assembly GCF_965284355.1. Taxonomy (NCBI): domain Bacteria; kingdom Pseudomonadati; phylum Pseudomonadota; class Alphaproteobacteria; order Caulobacterales; family Caulobacteraceae; genus Phenylobacterium; species Phenylobacterium sp. The sequence goes on from NZ_OZ260078.1 coordinate 4,064,675, forward strand.
TGCCGTAGGCGTCTTCCCAAGTGGTGTTCTCGGGCGCCCAGGGCATGCGGCCCTGGTAGCGGTAGTTCAGGCGGGCCGACAGCGCGTCCTCCCACGAGCCGACGTCGGTGGTGACCTCGGCGCCGATCACGCCCTGCCACCGCGGCGTCCGCTGCATGCGGTTGCCCGAATTGTTGACGCCCGCGAAGATGAAGGTGTCGTACTCGGCGTGCACGTAGCTGCCGCTGCCCCAGACGCGCAGCCAGGGCGTGGGCGCGATCTGGACGTCGGTCTCAACGCCCTTGATGGTCGCGCCGGGCGCGTTGCTGATGACGTTGCAGAGGCACGACGCCAAGGTCTGCTGAACCTGCAGGTCCTTGTACTTCATGTAGAAGACCGCGGTGTTCCAGCGCAGGCGGCGGTCGAACAGCTCGGTCTTGTAGCCGGCTTCGTAGTTGGTGACGCTTTCGGGGTCGTAGGGCGTCGCCGCGGCGAAGGCGTTGGACGCGTTGTTCTGGAAGCCGCCGCCCTTGAAGCCCTTCGACAGCGTGAAGTACGCCATGTTGGCGTCATCTGGCGTCCAGCGCAGGGTGGCCTGCGGGGTCAGTTCGTCCCAGGACTCGCCGTAGGCCGTCGCGAAGTTGGTGGTCAGCGGCGTCAGCGGCGCGGTGTCGTTCGGGTTCAACCGGTCGCCGGTGGCGACGATGATGCCCCGCTGGAAGCCGTATTTCTTGTCCTTGGTGTATCGGGCGCCGACGTCCAGCTTGAGCGTGTCGGTGATCTTGAAGCCCACCTGGGCGAAGGCGGCGAGGTCGCGGTTGTGGCCGTGATCGTCCCAGTGGCTCTCGCCCGACAGCGTCGGCAGGACCGTCGATTCACCCCAGAAGCGGTTGTACTGGTGGACGTTGGTCTTCTGGTAGTAGGCGCCCACCAGCCAGTCGAAACGGCTGTCGGCGTTGGTCGAGGCCAGCCGCACTTCCTGCGAAACCTGGTTCATGCCCTCGATGAAGTTGACCGGCTCGGCGAACAGCAGGGGCGCGGCCACGTTGAAGCCGTTGGCCGGGCCCAGGCCCGTCTGGTCGTACAGCGTGAACGAGTGGTTGTGGCGATAGCCGGTGATGCTGGAGAAGCGGACGTTCTCGGCCACATCCTTCTCGACCTTGGCGATGATGCTGTAGGTCTCGTGATCGGCGCGCTGCGGCGTGGGCGCCGTATCACCCCGGAACAGCGGCCAGATCGGCAGGCTCTCGTCCTGCTTGAGGCCGCCCGGACGCCGCGCGGCGATCAGCGTGCGCGTGCCCGACCACGGGGTGAAGCTGGCCGGGAGGGTGGGGCTCTTCAGGCCGACGCGGTGGATGCCGTCGTTGCTGTCCTTGGCGTAGTCGACGATCAGGTGCGCGCTGAGGTCTGATCCCTCGGGCCGGTACAGAAGCTGCACGCGGGCCTGCGTGGAGTCGAGGTTCTCCAGCCGCGTGTTGTGCAGGATGTCCTTGTAGAAGCCGTCGTGGTTGATCGTCTGGAACGAGATCCGGCCGGCGAGGCCGTCGGTGATCTTGCCAGTGACGTGGCCTTGCGTCTGGCGCAGGTCATAGCTGCCGAGCGTCAGGGTGACTTTCCCACCGGCGTCGAAGCTGGGCGCCGCGCTGATGATGTTGACTGCGCCGCCGGCGACGTTCTTGCCCAGCAGCACGCCTTGCGGCCCGCGCACCACCTCGATGCGGGCGATGTCGTAGAACGCCGAGTTCAGGTTGCCCGCGCGGCTGACGAACACGTCGTCCATGAAGGTCGAGACCGACTGGTCGGCGGTCGGCGAGCTGAGGCGGGTGTTCACGACGCCGCGGATGTTGATCTCGAACGACTGCGGCGAGTTCGCGGTGAACGAGATGCCGGTCATGGTGTTGGCCAGATCCTGCAGGGTCAGCACGCGGTCCTTGGCCAGCGTGGCGCCCGAGATGGCCGTGATCGCCAGCGGCGCGGTCTGGACGTTCTCCTCGCGCTTCTGGGCGGTGACGATCAGCTCCTCGAGCTGGTTGTCCGCGTCAGCGGCGATGGCGGGCGCGCCCAGGCCCAGACCCGCCAGCAGGGCGATCGCCGATACGGTGTGCTGAAGTCTCATTTTCATCTCCCCCGGGCCCCGCCGCGGTGACGGCGCGGTCCCCTGTGTTGTCCGCGACGAGGCGGTTGCGAACGGGGGGCGTGACTGGGACTTCCTGTCCGATCCGCGGACAAGGGTCGCGCGGTCGGCTTGCATAACGCCATCAATATACCGCAGCAAAAGAGCTGCCGTTGGCGCGCTATGTCTTGCAGTTATCCCTGGTCACAACCTCCCGATACTTATTGTTTTTGTTACCCGTAGGCTCGAAAGCGATAGGCCGTCAGTTTGCGTCTCGTCAAGCAAGTCACATAACCGCCGGATCGTGACGGGGCTTGCCGTCCCGCGTTCCGATGGTTCAGTGACGCTTGCAGAAAACGACTTGCCAGATGTTCGTACTGTTATGCAAGTTAATTGCTGCATCTGGATCGAGGGAGGGCGCAGGCCATGGCGGTGACGCTGAGCGACGAACAGAAGATCGCCAAGGGCCGCGAGATGGCCGAGGCCTGGCGCGCGCTGGACTGGCGCAAGGTGGCCGATATGTTCGCGCCCGACGGCGTGCTGCACTCGATGATGGTGGAGCCCATTGTGGGCCGCGAGGCGGTCTACAAGCGGGTGTCCGGACTGGGCGACGGCCTGGAGTCGATCGTCCTCAACATCCGCCACATGGGCGTGATCGACGGGGTGCTCTACATGGAGCGGACCGACGAGTTCACCATCCGGGGCAAGTTCGGGTCGGCGCCGGTGGTCGGCGTCCTCGAGTTCGAGGGCGACCTGATCTCGGTGTGGCGGGAGTACTACGACCGGGCGCACCTCCTGAAGGCCATGGGACTGGTCGAGGACTTCGACGCGAAGACCCGTTGAGACCATGAGCGAACCCCAGGTCTCCCAGGCCGAGCTCCGCGCCCTGCTGGACAAGCAGGCCATCACCGAAGTGATCCTGCGCTACAGCCGCGCCGTCGACCGCGGGGACGAGGCGCTGCTGCGGGGCTGCTACCACGACGACGCGGTGGAGGATCACGGCGGATCCTTTCTGGGCCCCGCCAGCGACTATATCGCCGCCATTCTGCCGACCCTGCACAGCGACCGGCTGATGACCCACACGGTGACCAACATCCTGGTAGACCTCGAGGGGCCGATCACGGCGACGTCGGAGGCCTACTACCTCTCCTTCGCCCGCTATCCCGCCGCCGAGCCGCCGTTCGAAACCCTCACGCTCGCCCGCGCCGTGGACCGGATGGAGAAGCGTGAGGGGGTCTGGCGGATCGCTCGCCGCACCCTGCGCTGGGAGTGGAACCGCGAGCAGCCGATCGCCGAGACCTGGGCCCGCGGCGGGATCGGCGACCCTGCTATCCTGCTGCACGGCGGCAAGAAGCCGAACGATCCGCTCTACGAGGCCCCGCCTCAGCGCCCGTGAGCGCGCAACTGGGCCGACTTGGCGCTGTCGATGTACTCGTCGAGGCGGGTGATCAGGCCGTTCTCCATCCTGACCACGACGCAGGCGTCCATGGCCCATTTGGTCCCGTCCGGCAGGGTGGCTTCCAGGATGTGCTGCTGCATGAACCCGTCCGGCAGCGCCTCGAGCCGCAGGACCCGATAGTTCCGGTCGGGCAGGGCGCGGATGAACCAGTCCAGCACCTTCATGTTCTGGTCGACGGTCTGCTCGATCCCGTCGTTGTTGTGCCAGAGCTTGGCGTCGGGGTGGTAGCAGGCGCGCACCGTGGCGGTGTCGCCGCTCTGGATGGCGCCGACGAATTTCCTGGCGAAGTCGATGTAGTCCTGGCTGGTCATGCGGGTCCCTGGCGTCCGGTGGTGACGCGCTCGCCCAGCAGGGAGCGGCGCATGGCGATCTCGAGGGCCTTCGGGTCGCGGGCCAGATTGGCGCGGACGTCGATGGCCATGAAGTCGGTGTCGACCTCGTCGGCGCCCTTGCGGATCGCTTTGAGCCCCGCCTCGGCGATCGTGGCCGGGGTCTCCTTGAAGCCCTCGACGTGGCTCGCCATCCGAGTGTCGACCGATCCCACGATCAGCGCGGTGACCGAGGTGCCCTGTGGCGCCAGCTCGGCGCGGACGCAGGTGGTCATGGCGCGGCCCGCGAACTTCGACGGGCTGTAGCCGCCCATGCCGGGGACGGCGACGATGCCGCCGGCCGACAGCACATTGGCGATGGCGCTTTCCTTGTGGCGGCCCAGGATCGGGGCGAAGGCGCGGCACATGGCCAGCGGGCCGAAGTAGTTGGTCTCCATCTCCGAGCGCGCCGCGGAGAGGTCGGGAGCGCCCATCAGGGTCTGCATGGCGAACTGGCCGGCGTTGTTCACCAGGATCGAGACGTCCTGGCAGCGGGCGGCCGCACCCTCGATCTGCTCGGGACGGCTGATGTCCAGCTCGACGGCCACGACCTTGCCCTGGCCTTCGTCGACCAGGTGCTGGGCGTTCTTCGGGTCGCGGGCGCCAACATAGACCTTGGCTGCGCCGGCGGCGAGGAAGGCGCGCACGAAGGCCTCGCCGATGCCGCGGTTGCCGCCCGTGACCAGGGCGACGCTGTCCTTGATATCCATGGTGCTTAGATCTTCCGGTCAGGCGGCGGGCGCGGCGTTCAGGCTGGCGATGCGGCCCTCACGGATGAACTCGCGGTCGGCCCACACGCTGTGGGTGCCGCTGGAAATCTTGTGCGGCAGGGCGATGCGGACCACCGGCCCGGCCTCGAAGTTCTTGCAGTCCACCAGGATGCATTCCGACGTGCCGGTGTTCTCGTCGATGATGAAGCTGACCAGATAGCCGTCGTCTTCGTCCTTGGCGCCGATGCGCGGCACGAAGGGGCTCTCGCTGGCGTAGCGGCCCTCGGGCAGGTTCAGCTCCCAGCTCTCGCCGGTCTTGAGGTCGTGCTTCACATAGCCGTTGAACAGGAACCAGCCGGGCTTGGTGCGGGTGGAATAGGCGTAGCGGTAGGGCTTTCCCGCATAGCGGTTGTTGAACATCCCGAACTCCAGGATGCGCTCGTCCATGTGGTGTTCGGTGGTCTTGCCGGTCTTCAGGTTGAAGCGCCAGCGGTGCAGCTTGGGGATGAAGCTGTGCTCGTCGACGAAGGCCATCATGTGCTGGTAGCCGTCGGGCGCGTCCGCCAGGGGCCGGGGGGTCGGCTTCTCCTGGAAGTAGCCGTCCATGACGATCTCATCGCCCTCCTCGTAGGCGTTGAGGAAGTGCAGGATGTAGGTCGGGTCGGCCTCGAACCACCTGATGTCCTGGGTGTCGCCATAGCGCGGGATCACCGCGAACCGGGAGGGCAGGCCCCGGTGCTCGCGCACGGCGTGGATGTTGCGCTTGAGCAGTTCCTCGTCCCAGAACACCGGCAGGTCGTTGAGGATCGAGTAGTTGGTCGTGAAGACCATGTCGTGCGGCAGGCGCGGGCCGGGCAGGGGCACGGGCACATAGTGGACCAGCTTTCCCGTCCGATCGACCACGCCGTAGTGCATGTAGGGCGCGTGCTTGGAGTAGTTGAAGAACAGGAGCTCGCCGGTGGCTTCGTCGATCTTGGTGTGGGCCGAGACGCCGTCGAGCGGGCCCCAGCTGGCGACGCCGCCCTGCTCCAGGGATTCGGGGTCCAGCCAATAGGCCTCGCCGCACTGGTAGAAGGTCGAGACGATCTTGCCGCCATGCACCACCACGTCGGTGGAGGAGGCGTCCTTCAGGCCGCCATGGGCGCCGAAACCCGGCCGCAGGGACACGTTGGGTCCGTCCATCAGCCCGCCCCAGAGCGCCTGGCCGGCCTCCTGTTCGGCCTCGAAGCCCCGCGTGCGGACGAAGCGGTTGCGGTAGTCGGCGCGGCCGTCCTTGAAGCTGATCATGTGCAGCATCCCATCCCCGTCGAAGGGGTGGTAGCGGCCGAGAGGCTGCTGGACGGGGTTCTCGGTGTTGCGCACGTAGATCCCGTCGATGTCGGTGGGAATCTTGCCTTCGATGACGGTGAGGTCGGTGGCGTCGACCTCCTCGTGCAGCGGCGTCCAGGCCCCGTTCAGGTAGGGGTGGTTGCTGGGCCGCAGGGAGGTCTTCACCGGCGGCAGCCGCTCCATCTTCATCAGAGCTCTCCGAGCGTCATGGCGGCCGGGTGGGCGCGCCCTTGAACTCAGACTAGCATCATGGTCTTGTTGTGCAAGTGACTAGTCGACGCCGATGCGGCGCCGGCACGGGAGGAGACATCATGAAAATTGTTCTGGCGGCCGCCGCGGCCCTTGCGATGGCGCTTGCGCCGATGGCCGCTCAGGCGGCCGATACCGACGCCGGCCGCGTCGCGGTGGTCAAGGAGATGATCGCCGCCTGGAAGGCCGCCGACTGGCGCAAGGTGGGCGATCTGTTCGCCGAGGACGGCGTGCTGCACTCCATGATGATCGAGCCCGTGAAGGGCCGCGAGGCGATCTACCAGCGCATTGCGGCGCTGGGCAAAGGCGCGCCGGGCGGGGTGGTGCTGGACGTGTCGCACATGGGCGTCATCGACGGCCTGGTGTTCATCGAGCGGGTCGACCGGTTCACCTACAACGGCAAGCCGGGCTCGGTGCCGGTGGTCGGCGTGCTGGAGGTCAAGGACGGCAAGGTGAAGACGTGGCGTGAGTACTACGACCGGGCCCAGCTGCTGAAGGCGCTGGGGACGACAGAACACTAGGCCCGTTCCAGCACCACGGCGGCCCCGACGCCGACGCCGCCGGTGGCCACCACCAGGCCGGTCGCGGCGTCGAGCTGGGCCATGTCATCCAGCAGGGTGGTGGCGAGGATGGCGCCGGTGGCCCCCATCGGGTGACCCATGGCGAGGTGGCCGCCGTTGGGGTTCACGCGGTCCATGTCGGGCCCGTAGCGGCGCTCGAACAGCACGGGCGCCACGGCGAACGCTTCCATGAACTCCACGGCGCCGACGTCGCCCAGCGCCAGGCCGGCGCGATCCAGAGCCAGCTCCATGGCCGAGAGGCCGGCGGTGAGCTGCATCACCCTGTCGCCGGCGGTCTCGCCGATCGAACGGATGCGGGCTGTCGGCGTCAGGCCCAGCGCGCGGCCGGCCTCCAGCGTGCCCAGCAGCAGCAGCGCGGCGCCATCCGAGATCGGCGGGCAGTGCGCCACCGTGTGCGGGTGCTGGACGGCGTCCAGCTCGGGCCGGTGGGCCAGCAGGATGTCGTCGTAGCCCTGGGCGCCCGTGGCCGCGAAGATGGGGCCCAGCTTGGCGAGGACCGCGCCTTCGCCGAAGTCGCGGATGTTCTCGTCGCGGGCGAGGACGACCTCGCCGTCGGCGTTCGTCACCGGGATCACCCGGTCGGCGTAGCGGCCCTCGGCCCAGGCGGCGGCCGCGCGGCGGTGCGAGCGAAGGACCGCGGCGTCCATCTCGGCCCGGGTAATGCCTTCGGTCGTAGCCAAGAGGTCCGCGGCCAGCCCGACCGGCGCCCAGCCCATGGCCGCGGCCATCTCCATGTCGCTGTAGTAGTCGGCCTGGTCGGCCAGGAACGGCGCCTGGGACATGCTTTCCACGCCGCCCGCCAGGGCGATCTCGATCTGACCGCTCTCGATCCGGCGGGCAGCATCGGCGATGGCGCTGAGGCCCGAGACGCAGAAGTTGTTGATCGTCAGGCAGGCGACCTCGTCCGGCAGTCCGGCCTGGATGCGGGACGACAGGGCGATGTGCCCGCCCTGGACGCCCGCCTGGGTCACGCAGCCCAGCGTGAAGTGGCGGGCGGCGCGGACCGCGTCGGTCCCGTTGCGCTGCTGCAGGGCGTCCACGAGCTGGGCGACCAATCGGGCGGGCTTGACGCCGGCCAAGGCGCCATCCGGCCGTCCCTTTCCGCGCGGCGTCCGCACGGCGTCGAAGATGTAGACCGACATGCCGCTCCTCCCACCGAGTCAGTCTTGTAAGCGAAGTTATCCTCCGGCGGGAAGCGTGATCCCGGCCGACCCGGGCCGGTCAGCAGCCTTGACGGCATTTTGGCCCCTGCCTAGCGTCGATCGGCGCTCCAGAGGCCGGGCTGCAGATCCGATCCAGCGGCGCGGGGAGTACGACATGAACGACGTGTCCAAAGCGCCGGCCTGGCACCTGCAGGGCAACTGGGCGCCCGTGCTCGACGAGATCGACGCCGGTCCGCTCAAGGTGAAGGGCGCAATCCCCAAGGATCTCGAAGGCGACTACATCCGCGCGGGCATGAACCCACGGTCGGGGACCAGCGAGCACTGGTTCGCCGGAAACGGCATGCTGCACGCCGTCCGCCTCGGCGACGGCCAGGCGCGCTATCGCAACCGCTACGTCCGCACGCCCTACTACGAGCAGGATATGGGGCAGATGGCGGCCCGGTTTGACCTGACCGCCTCGCCGGCGAACACCAACATCGTGGGCCATGCCGGCCGGATGCTCGCGCTGGAAGAGGCCCATCTGCCGTGGGCGGTGGATCGCGACCTCACCACCCTGGGTGCCCACGACTTCGGCGGACGCCTGCAGGGCGCGATGACGGCGCATCCCCGGGTATGCCCGGCGACGGGCGAACTGCTGTTCTTCGGCTACCAGTTGGCTCAGGCGCCCTACCTGACCTACTACCGCGCCGATGCAGCGGGGGTGCTGGTCGAAAGCCAGCCGATCGACCTCCCGAACCCGGTGATGATGCACGACTGGAACATCACCCGGAACCACGTGGTGTTCATGGACCTGCCGGTGGTGTTCAGCCTGCAGGACGCGATGCGGGGCCTGCCGCCGCTGCGGTTCAATCCCGAAGCCGGTGCGCGGCTGGGCGTGATGAAGCGCAACGGGGCCGGAGGCGTGGTGCGCTGGTTCGAGATCAATCCCTGCTACGTCTTCCACCCGGTGAACGCCTACGAGGACGGCGACCGGATCGTGATCCATGTGTGCCGCCAGGAACAGGCGATGGCCGGCGGGTTCGGCAACCTCTACGACGGCGACGCCACCACGGGCCGGCTGTGGAAATGGACGATCGATCAGGCCGCCGGAACCGTGACCGAGGAACAGCTGGACGACGTGGCCTGCGACTTCCCGCGTGTGAACGACGGCCTGGTCGGCCTGCGGGCGCGGTGGGGCTACATGGCGACGCTGAACTCGAAGGCGCCGACGCTGACCCTGGGCCAGCACCTGCTCAAGTACGACCTGGAGACCGGCGCGCGCAGCACCTACGACGGCGGCGCCAGCCGGCGGTTTGGCGAACCGATCTTCCTGCCTAGGCCGGCGGCTCGCGGCGAAGACGACGGCTGGGTCCTCGCGCTGAGTCACGATGAGGCCGATCAGGTCTCGCGCCTGTCCATCCTGGACGCCCAGGCCTTCGACGCCGGGCCGGTCGCCGAGGTCCAGCTGCCCCGACGCGTGCCCTACGGCGCCCACGGGAACTGGTTCCCGGCCTGAGGCCGCAGCGTCAACGTCGGACTGTCACAAGACTGTCGCGCAACGGCGTCACGGTGAAGTTGTGATGTCCATGCGAGACCGGCGGGCTCCGCCCGATCTGCTCCAACAGGCGCGCGCGCTGCGCGCCGCGATCCGGCGCCAGACGTCGCCCGGGATCGTCGACCTCATGCGCGCCGAGATCGAGCGGCTGGAAGGCCTGGCGGAAGCCTACGAGTCCGCCTCCGAAACGCCGGCGCACGCTGACCGCGGCCGCGCCTTGCGAGGCTAGAGCGCATCCCGCCGAGGATGAGGCGCCGCAGGCGATGAGGATGCGCTCCAGCAGGAAGACGACGAGCCCGTTTCTCCCGGTTGGCTTGGTTCAAGCCAACCGGGACGGGCTCTAGCGCGGGCGCAGCGCGGCCAGGGCGGCGCGGAGCCTCAGCATGCCCTTGTCTATGGCGACCGGGTCGGCGCCGAAGCCGATGCGGATGTGGCCGGGGGCGTCGAAGAACTCGCCGGGCGCCACCAGGACGTCGAAGTCCTCCAGCAGGCGGCGGGCCAGCGCGCGGGTGTCGTCCACGCCGATTACCCGCGGGAAGACCATGCAGCCGTAGCGCGGCAGGCCGCCCGCCAGCAGGCAATCGTCGAACAGGGCGGCGAGATGGCGCGCCACGACCGGACGGGTGGCGGCCAGCACCGATTGCCAGTGCGCCTCGAAGGGGGCGGGGCTCTCCAGCACGTGAGCGGCCACGGCGTGGCTGAGCTTGGAGACGCCCATGTCGCCGTCCGGGGCGGCCAGGCGCAGGCGGGCGATCAGGGCCGGGTCGGCCGCCAGCCATCCGAACTTCAGGGCGAAGAGGCCGAACACCTTGGTCAGGCTGGAGACGCTGATGATGTTGGGTCCCAGCCGGGCGGCCGGCGGGGCGGCCTCTGCGGCCGCGAAGTCGGCGTAGATCTCGTCCACGATCAGCACGGCGCCGACCTCGTCCGCGATCCGCGCGGCCGCCGCGACCTCGACCGGGTCCATCCAGGCGCCCGAGGGATTGTGCAGATTGGTGATGATCACGGCGCGGGTGCGGTCCGTGAGCTGGGTTCGCAGGTGGTCGAAGTCGAGGCTGTAGTTCGGGCCGCTACGGACCACGGCGCCGACGGTCGCGCCGGCCTCGGTCGCCAGCCGCGTCAGCAGGTCGAAGCCGGGCCGTTCGACCAGGACATGGTCGCCTGGGGAGACCAGCGCCTTGAGCGCCAGGGCCATGGCGCCCGTGCAGCCGGTGGTGGCGATGATCTGTTCGGGGTCGAGGCCATAGCGTTCGGCCACGGCGTCGATGGCGAAGCGGTTGCCGTCGGCGAAGACGCTGACATAGCGCGAGGTCAGATCCTGCGAGAACGCCTCGCGGACCTTGTCGACCAGGAGCTGGGTGGGCTCGGCGATCGTGCTCTCGAACAGCAGGCTGACATCGGGCCGCGCCCGCTTGACGCGCATCGCGCCGCGCACCCAGTCGGCGTAGGACGGGGCGTTGAACAGGGTGTCGCCCTCCGTCCGCCCGTCGGCGGCGCCTGTCGAACGGACTGACGTCAACGAAACACCCCTGCTCGCCGCCCAGACTTCGGCGGCTGCTGCTAGCTTAGGCGCCGTTGGTGGAGTTTCTTTGCGATTTCCCCCCGGAGTGGCCGCCGTCGCGCGCGGCCTATTCGCAGGCGAGAGCCGCTGCGCATAACTCATGCATGGCCTCTGGAGCCGACCGGGCGGACGCCGAGGGTCGCCGCGGGCGGGGCGCGCACAACGAAAAGAAAATCCGCTGAGGGCTCGGTAGGCTGCGCAGAGGTTCGGGGATGCGCATGGCGAACGAGTGGATCCGCGGCGGCGCCGCATTGGGCGTCCTTCTGATGATGGGGACGGCCGCGATGGCCCAGACCGCACCGGCGCCGCGGGTGGCGGTGACGAAGCACGAGGGCGCGTTCAACGGCCAGACGGTGCGCTATACGGCCACCGTCGCCGAGACCGTGCTGAACGACGCGACGGGCCGGCCGGCGGCGATGGCGACGACGATCGCCTACGTCCGCGACGGGGTGAAGGACCGCGCGCAGCGGCCGGTGATGTTCCTGTTCAACGGCGGGCCGGGCGCCTCGTCCTCGCCGCTGCACATGAGCGCGCTGGGGCCCTACAAGCGCACGCCCGCGCCCCCCGGAGACCGCAGCGGCGGCGGCTGGGTTCCGAACCCGGCGAGCCCGCTGGACGCCGTGGACCTGGTGTTCATCGATCCCGTCGGCACCGGCTTCAGCCGGCCGCTGCCGGGCGTGGACGGCAAGCCGTTCTACTCGAACGCGGGTGACGCCCAGGCGGTGAAGACCGTGATCCAGGCGTGGCTGAAGGCCAACGGGCGCGAGGCCTCGCCGCGGTTCCTGGCGGGCGAGAGCTATGGGACGACGCGGGCGGCCACGATCGTCGGGATCTCGAAGGACCTGCCGTTCGACGGCGTGCTGCTGATCGCGCTGGCGGGCGAGGTGCCAGGGCGCGAGATGCCCTACGTCGTGGCGCTGCCGACGATGGCGGCGGGGGCCTGGCATCACGGGAAGATCGACCGGGCGGGGCGGACGGTGGACCAGGTGTTCGCCGAGGCCGTGGAGTTCGCGCGCACCGAGTACGTCACCGCGCTGATCCAGGGCGGCAGCCTGCCGGCGGCGGAGAAGCGGCGGATCGCGGAGAGGATGTCGGCGCTGGTCGGCCTGCCCGCCGCGCTGATCGAAGAGAAGAACCTGCGGCTGTCGAAGAACGACTGGATGTTCAACATCCTGAAGGACCGGACGCTGCGCACGGGCCTGCTGGACGTGACGGTCACGGCGCCGCTGGAGCCCGGGCAGGACGGGGCGATCGACGACCCGGCGCTGGGGGTCGTGCCGAAGCGGGCGGCCGGCGCCCCGGCCGGTCCACCGCCCAGCCCGGCGGCAATCGGCCCGGCGCCGTCGCCGGCGGTGGGGCGCTACCTGACCGAGGTCCTGAAGTATCCGGCGAGCGAGCCGTACTATGGCGTGAACTTCTCGGTGAACGCGGCCTGGACACACGAGCGGCGAAGCAATCCGTACGAGGCGCTGGGGGCGGCGATGCAGGCCGACCCAAAGCTGCGGCTGTTCTGGGCGGCGGGCTATTACGACCTGACGACCCCGGCCTACGCAGGGCGCTATGTGCTGGACCAGGCGGGCGTGCCGGCGGGGCAGCTGACGGCGGCCTACTTCGCGGGGCCGCACGGCGTGTACGACGGCGAGGCGAACCTCGCGCGCTTCAACGCGGCGGTGCGGGCGTTCGTGACGAAGCGCTGAGGGGTTGGTTGGCGCGGTCGCGCCAGAAAGATGGAACCACGAACCACACGAACCACACGTGCGGGCCCGGTGCGGCGGGACGCCCGGACGTTCGTGTGGTTCGTGTCGTTCGTGGTCAACTGAACGGCGCCTGCGGCGCACGGGAGCCGGAAGACCGGCTACCACGGGCCAGGCGGTCGGTGGCGTGGCAGGCCTGGGAGCCCTGACGGCCTTGGTCGGGGCGGCGCGGTCAGGGTGAGGGCGGCGGTTCCGCCGGAGAGGCGTTCGCGGAGAGGGCTCGCGGGTCTGGCGGCGGGCGCGGGCTGGGCGCCGACGCGGTCGAGGAGTTCGCGCAGGGCGGGGAGTTCGGCGGCCTGCGGCTGGAGGGTCTCGGCGTCGCGGGCGACGCGTCGCAGGGTGCTCAGGAGCAGCGGGAAGCTGGCGCGCTCGGTCTCGCGGTCGCGGTCATCGTAGCGTTCGGGACGCTCGGGCTGTTCGGCCGCCTCCGCTTCGAGGCGTTCGGTCTCGGGCCGCTCGGTCTCAGAGCGTTCGGCTTCGGCGCGCGGCGCCGTGCGGGCCTCGCGGGCGAGGCGCATCTTGAGCGCGATGGACAGGCGGACGGCGGCGAAGCTGCGGTGGAAGGCGTCGAGGAGCGTGAGCTTGCGGTCGATGTCGTCCTCGGCCAGCGCCGCCTGGCCCAGGTTCATGCCGAGGCGAAACGCGACCTCGCGCATCTGATCCAGCTGGGCGGCTTCGCCATGCATGGAACAAACATAGAACGTACGGGTCGCGGCGTCAAGCGGAACCGATCGGTGTGGATAGCCGCGATCGACCCGTTGGAGAATTCGAGTGTGCTATGCTGAGGCCCATTTTCGAGGGGGAATGATTATGCGCTTCAAGTCGTGGGGGCTCGCCATGTTGGCGGGGTTGGGCATCCGCGAAGCGGCATTCGCTGCGCCCTATGTACTTGTGCACGCAGACGCAGATAACGCGCTTGTACTAGACCGTGGTGCATTGAAGCCGAGTGAAGCTAGCCAAACAACATGGTCGCATCTCATATTCGTCAACGCGCTTGCCGACGGTACTGTATCCATCTCGATCCGGAGAGAATATGACTGCGCGGCCCAAAAAGAACCGCGTGATAATAAGTCAGTCGTATGATGCCAAGGGCGGTGCGATCTTCACCAACGATCGCCCGAGCGACTGGAAGTCCGTGCAACCCAAAACGCCCGGAGCAATAGAACTTCGAGAGGTGTGCTCTCCAACGCCTCTAGGACGGTTGATCGACGACGCTCCAAGCGTTGATGCGTTGATTGCGGGGATTCGCCAAAAGATGAGCACCGCCGACTATCGATCCATCTTCCGGTGAACAGGTCTCGCCGCGCGGGCTCAACTCATAGGGTGTCGTGAATCTGACGGCCCCTTTCTCGGGATGCTGAGGACCGGGGTGCGCAGATGCACGCGGCCCACGGCCTTGCGGACACCCTGCCTTTCCCACGCAGTGGGAGAGGGGGACCATCGGCCGGAGAGCCGATGGGGGAGAGGGCAGGCCTCAGGCTCGGCGGATCGATCGGGCGCACCAAACGCAGTGGATGAGGCTCGCCCTCTCCACCACCCGCTCTTCGCCTGCGGCTCGGCGGGCGGTCCCCCTCTCCCACTTCGTGGGAAAGGAAGGGGGCGCAGGCCTTTGGCCTACTTCGTCGCGTCGCGGATCAGGGTGCGGACGTCGTCGGCGAAGGGGCCGGCGGTGTCGCCGAGGTAGAGCATGTGGCCCGAGGCGTAGCGGCGGAGCGTGACGCGGTCCTTGGGCAGGCCGGCCTGTTCGATGGCGTACTCGGCCGGGGCCGAGTGGGTGGAGAAGTCGTAGTAGCCGGAGGCGACGAGGACGCGGAGCTTTTCGGTGCGGCGCATGGCGACGGCGAGGTCGGTGGCGAAGGACTGGCCGGGGGGCACGCCGCCGCGCTCCCAGTTCCAGGATGGCAGGAGGTCGCGCCAGACGATGGCGCCGTAGGGGCGGTCCATCGTGACCTTCAGGTCGTCGGCCACCGTCTGGTGGAAGGCGGCCACGAAGCCGGGGACGTAGCGGCCCATGGCCGGGTCGTCGCCGACGGGGTCGTTCCCGGTGTTGGCCAGGGGCAGGGTGTAGCGGCTGTCGTACGTGCCCACCTGCAGCCCCTGGTCGGCGAGCAGGCGGCGGCCGAACTCGGCGTCGGTCATGGCGAGCGCCTTGTCATAGGCGCCGGCCGGGAGGCCGGTGTAGGCGGCGAGGCGGGCGGTGATCGCGGCGCGTTCGGGGGCGGAGAGCTGGCCCGCCTTGTCCATCTTCAGCGCCTGGGCGTAGTCGCCCTTGGCGAAGGCCGTGACCTCCTGGTGGAAGGCCTCGAGGCTGCGGCCTCTCCGGTCGATCTTCTGGTGATACCAGGCGGTGTCGGCCATGGCGGGGAGCATCAGCGCCTGGCGCATCTCGGCCGCGCCCGCCTCGCCCGAGGCGTTGCGGGCGTTCAGCGTCGTGCCCAGCAGGACGACGCCGTTCAGCGTGATGCCGCGCATGTAGCCGATGTAGAGCGGGCCGCCCATCAGCGCGCGGGGCAGGACGGCGGCGCGGACCGAGCCGTAGCTCTCGCCCATGACGAATTTGGGCGCGTTCCAGCGCTTGTGCTCGGTGAGCCAGAGCTCGATGAACTGGGCCACGCTGTCGGCGTCCTCGTCGACGCCCCAGAAGTCGGCCGTGGAGCCCTTGCCGATCACCCGCGACCAGCCCGTGCCGACGGGATCGATGAAGACGAGGTCGGCCACGTCGATCAGGCTGTGCGGATTGTCGGCGACGTCGAAGGGCGGGGTGTTGGAGGGGTTCACCTCGCGGTCCAGCACCACGCGGCGCGGGCCGACGACGCCCATGTGCAGCCACAGCGACGACGAGCCGGGGCCGCCGTTGAAGACGAAGAGGACGGGCCGCTTCGTGTCCGGCGGGCCGTCCCTGAGGTAGCTGAACGAGAAGATCGAGCCGATCGGCTCGGCGGCGCGGTTGTAGAGGTACGTCTCGCCGGCGATCGACGTGTAGGCGATCCGCTGACCCTTCACGGTGATGGTGCGCTTGGCGGTGAAGCGTTTCGGGGCGGGCAGGGCCTCGACCGGGCCGGGCGCCGTGGGCCGCGACATCGGGATCGAGAACGGGCCTGCGTTGGCGGGCGGCGGCGGCGGGGTCTGGGCGAAGGCCGAGGTGGCGATCAGCGTGGCGGCGACTAGGGCGAAGACTAGGGAGCCCCTCCCCCTTGCGGGGAGGGGTTGGGGTGGGGGTGTCGGCGCCGAGTTCAGGAGTTTGCACCCCCACCCCCGGCCCCTCCCCGCAAGGGGGAGGGGAGTCATGCCGGCGGGGCTTTCGGCAGGACGGCCAGCAGCTTGTCGACGTCGTTCATGTCGTTGAACACCGAGAGCGAGACGCGGAAGCGGTTGGCGCTGACGGTCATGCGGATGTCGTTCTTGGCCAGGAGGTCGCCCAGCTTGGCGCGGGCGTCCTTGAGCGCGAAGGCGACCAGGGGCGTGCGGCTGTCGAGCGGCGTCATCGGCTGGTAGCCGCGGCGGCGCAGTTCCGTCTGGATCGCCGTGGCCATCGGCTGGCGGTAGGCCTGGATGTTGGCGACGCCCAGCTGGCGGATCCAGGCCAGGCTGTGCTCGAGCTGGACGACGCCGGTCCACGAGGTGGTGCCCATGGCGAACTTGCCGGCGGCGCCCTCGGCGTAGCCATAGTCGGCGGCGCCATCGCCGGGCGGATCGAACGGCAAGACGTGGGTGGTGAAGCGGCCGCCCACCTGGTGGTAGCCCCACCAGGGCCGGGCGATCCTGTCCTGGATTTCCCGGCGCACGTAGAGGAACGCCAGGCCGAAGTCGCCCATCAGCCACTTGTAGGAAGAGCTCGCGGCGAAATCGACGCCGGCGGCGCGAAGGTCGAGCGGGGTGGAGCCCGCGCCGTGGATGATGTCGGCATAGACGTAGGCGCCGTGGGTGTGGGCCAGGTCGCAGACGGCCTTCAGGTCGTGCTCGAAGCCGTTGGTGGTGGAGACGTGGCTGATCGAGACCAGCTTCGTCCTGTCGGTCACGGCGGCGGCCATGGCGGCCATGTCGATGCGGCCCTCGGGCGTCATCGGCAGGGTGACGACGTCGACGCCGGCCTTGGCCAGCTCGCCGTAGGTGTAGAACGAGCCGAAGAAATGCAGGGCGTCGCTGACGATGCGGCCGCCCGTCTGGGGGTAGCCCAGGGCCGCAAGGACCAGGTTCTCGCCCATGGTGGTGGACTGGATCAGCACCAGCTCGTCGGGCGCGGCGCCGACCAGCGCGCCGAAGCCGGCGATCACCGCCTTTTCCTTGGCGTCCATGCTGTAGCCGGGCCAGAGGCCGTCGCGGGTCTTGTAGTGGAGGTACTCTTCCAGGGCGGCCTTGGCGCCCAGCGGCATCGGGTGGGTCGAGCCCGCGTCGAGGTAGACGAAGGGCATCTTCGCGAAGGCAGAGCGGGCGGGCAGGGCGGCCGACGACCCCGCAGGCGTGGTCGCAGCCTGGGCGAGGCCGGGGGAGGCCGCCGCGGCCGCCACGAGCGCTC
The DNA here is from genome assembly GCF_965284355.1 of Phenylobacterium sp. Classification (NCBI taxonomy): domain Bacteria; kingdom Pseudomonadati; phylum Pseudomonadota; class Alphaproteobacteria; order Caulobacterales; family Caulobacteraceae; genus Phenylobacterium; species Phenylobacterium sp. Next base: position 4,081,991 of record NZ_OZ260078.1, read on the forward strand.
TGCGGGTGAAGTTCATCGGACGTCCTGCCTCAAGACGGAATGCTAGCGCCGGCCCTACGAATTATCCTTTCGAACTTGGCCGGGGTCCGCCAGGGCCTTGGATGAATTATCCAAGTGGCTCAACGGAACTGCCGCGCGGTGAGGGGCACGGCCATGGTGCTCTTCTGCGCCGAGAGGGTGACGATCGAGCGGACGTCGACCACGCCGGGCAGCTTGAGCAGCACCGAGAAGATGAAGTCCTGATACCAGGTCACGTCGGGCGCCAGGATCTTCATCATGGCGTCCATCTCGCCGAAGACCGTCCAGCACTCCAGGATCTCGGGGATGCTGTTGATCGCCTTGTAGAAATTGGCGCGCTCGGCCTCGGTGAGGGTGGTCATCTTCACCTGGGCGAAGATCTGCATCTTGAAGCCCAGCTTCTCGTGGTCGACGACGGCCACGACCGACTTGATGTAGCCCTCCTCGCGCAGGCGCTGGATCCGCCGCCAGCAGGGCGACTGCGACAGCCCCACGCGCTCGGCGAGTTCGCCGGTCGAGAGCGAGGCGTCCTTCTGCATCAGCTCCAGGATCTTGATGTCGATCGCGTCCAGCGCGGTGGGCATAACTTCGTCTTTGCGGCGGGCCATGCGCGCATAGCGGATGCGCGGCGCGGCCGAGTCAAGACGAGCTGAGGCGCGAAGGGAGCCTGACTATCACCTGCATTGCTCATTCGCAGCGGGTGCGGCGGCTGCATTATCAATCTGTGTCGGCCCGGCGACGGTTCGAAGAACGAAAAGAAAAACCGGGCCCCGAAAACTACCGTTCTCACATTGCAGGACCCTGGCCGAAGACATGCGGGAAGCGCAGCTTCGACACCCAGGGGCCACCGACTTGGGGGATCACGATGAGCGGCTATTCCATTCGCAGGCGCATGCTGGGCTCGACGGTGCTGGCCGGGCTGGCGCTGATGGGGGCCATGCCGGCCTTCGCCCAGGCGGCCGAAGACGGCGCCCGGGAAGTGGGCGAGGTGGTGGTCACCGGCTCGCGCATCCGTCGCGTCGAGACGACGACCGAGGCCCCCGTCTCGGTGATCGACGCCGCCGCGGTGCAGGAGCGCGGCTTTGTCCAGATCGGCCAGGCGCTCAACGAACTCACGTCCAACATGCCCCAGTTTGCGGTGGCCGCCGGCAGCGGCTCGGCCGCGGGCAACGGGCAGCAGTTTCCCAACCTGTTCGGGCTTGGCGCAGGCCGCACGCTGACCCTGGTCAACGGCCGCCGCTTCGTCACCTCGTCGTCGGGCCTGGGCGACCGGGTGGTCGACACCAACATCATCCCCACCGGCCTGATCCAGCGGGTCGACATCGCCCAGGCGGGCGGCGCGGCCGTGTATGGCTCGGACGCCATCTCCGGGGTCGTGAACTATGTCTTGAAGGACGACTTCGAGGGGCTGGAGTTCGACGCCCAGTACGGGATTTCGTCGCGGGACGACTATCCGCAGTCGAGCCTGCGGGCGACGGGCGGCCGCAACTTCCTGGACGATCGCGCCAACATCGCGGTGAACCTGGAGTGGTCCAAGACCCGGCCGCTGTTCGACTATGACCGGCCGCGTTCGAACCTGGGCCGCGTGACCATCTCGAACCCGGCCAACCGCACGGCCACCGACGGCATTCCCTCGGTCACGGAAAACCTGAACAGCCGGTTCGTCAGCTTCAACGCCAACGGGGTGCTGTTCAATCCGGGCCCGCCCTTCGCCAGCTCGATCTACCGTGCGCCGGGCACGACGACGCCGCTCCAGTTCAACGCCACGGGCGATGCGCTGATCCCCTACAGCATCGGCAACCTGCTGAACCCGACGGTGCCGCCCTTCACCAGCGGCGGCGACGGCAATCCCTATCAGGAGCTGGCCGCGCTCTACACGGGCATCGAGCGGTGGACCGCCGCCGCCGTGGGCCACTACGACATCACCGACCGGATCAAGCTCTCGGCCGAGCTTCTGTACGCCCGCGTCGAAGGGCGCGACCCGTACGGCCAGCAGGCCAGCAACACGGTGCTGAACAGCGCCGCCAGCGGCTCGGGGGCTATAGCGGTCTCGCGGACCAATCCCTTCCTGTCGCCGGCGGTGCGTGCGGTCCTGGGCCCGGCCGGGGCGCCGCTCTCGCTCTCGAAGTGGTGGACCGACCTGCTGCCCACGCGTGAGAGCGTCCTGCAGACCGACAGCGTCCGCGCGCTGGTCGCGCTCGAGGGCGACTTCGACCTGGGCGAGCGCAACTTCTACTGGAGCCTGTCGTACAGCCGCGCCGAGACCGACGGGGAGAGCCGCGCCTACGGCGTGTGGACCCAGCGGTTCAACAACGCGATCAACGCGGTGCTCAACGCCCAGGGTCAGATCGTCTGCGGCATCAACGCCGACGCCAGCGCGGCCAACGACGACCCGAACTGCGCGCCGATCAACCCGTTCGGCAACGGCAACGTCAGCCAGGCGGCGCGGCTCTATGCGACCACCCCGATCGGCCAGGACTACCTGAACACCCAGGACGACTTCCTGGCGACCCTGGGCGGCGACCTGTTCAATCTGCCGGCCGGCGCCGTGAAGTTCAGCGCCGCCTACGAGCACCGCGAGGAAAAGGCGAAGTTCGTGCCGCTGACCGCCAACCAGCGCGGCCTGGTGGGCTCGCAGGTGCCGACGGTGGCCACGGGCGGCCAGTACAATACCGACGAGTTCTCGGGCGAGCTTCTGGTCCCGCTGCTGGGCGGGGAGTTCTCGTTCCCCCTGGCCCGGTCGCTCGACCTGAACGGCTCGTACCGCTACGTCGACAACTCGATCGCCGGCAAGGAAGACGTCTGGGGCCTGGGCGGGCGCTGGGAGGTGGTGGAAGGCTTCACCGTCCGCGTTTCGCGCAGCCGCAACTTCCGCGCCCCCACACTGGATCAGCTGTTCGCGCCCCAGCGCACGGCCCTGGGCTCCATCGCTCAGGACCCCTGCGACGCCGACCGGATCGCCGGCGGCCCGGCTCCGGCCACCCGCCTGGCCAATTGCCAGGCGCTGTTCCGCGCCAATCCCAGCTACGGCAACCTGGCGACCTTCCAGGACCTGTCGGAGAACTTCTCCGGCGCGCTGATCACGACCGGCGGCAACCCCGATCTGCGCAATGAGATCTCGAAGACCTGGACGTACGGCTTCGTCTTCCAGCCCACCTTCGCGCCGGGCCTGACGATCGTGGCCGACCGGATTGAGGTGGACCTGCAGGACGGCCTGTCGGCCTTCACGCCGCAGAGCTTCCTGGCGACCTGCTTCGACGCCTCGCCGCAGCCGGCGGACATCTGCGCCACCTTCACGCGGGACGCGGCCGGCAACGTGGTCACGGCCCGTTCGACCACGTTCAACGCCGGTCGGATCACCTTCCGCGGCGAAGTGTACAACATCAACTACGCCTTCCCGGTCGGTCGGTTCTTCGACGACGCCGACCTGGGCGACCTGGAGCTGAACCTCGAAGCCACGCGCATCGAGAAGCTGCAGATCTCGGTCACGGGCGTCGACCGCACCCGCGTGGACAACACCTCCTCCACGCCGGACTTCGGACCGTCACCCGACCTGTCGGCCAAGTTCGATCTGCGCTACCGCAAGGGGCCGGTGAGGCTCAACTACACGCTGAACTACCTCTCGCCCGTGAAGCAGACCTACACCGCGACGATCGAGAGCACGCCCACGCCGCACATCAAGGAGAACATCCGCCACTCGGTCTCGGGCTCGTACGAGTTCCTGGATGGCTACACGCTGCGCGCCGGGGTGACCAACCTCACCGACGAGGAGCCGTCGTTCCCCACCCGCACCTATGGCGACATCCTGGGCCGGCGCTACTTCGTGGGCCTGAACGCCAAGTTCTAGACAACGCGATCCGGAGCGTATCGGATCGCCCGGCCGCGGCGGCCTTCCCACAGGGCCGCCGCGGCTCCCCATTCTCGTGGAGTTGCGCGCGGCGATGCGGATCATTGATCGCGAAGAGGTGGCCCGGCGGCTGACCTACGAGCTGTGCATCCCGCTGGTGCGCGAGGCGATGATCGCCTTCTCGAAGGGCGAGACGCGGCAGCACCTGCGCTCGATCCTGCCGCTGGGGCCGAACGGCGTATTCGGGATCATGCCGGGCGCGCTGTCCGAGGGCGGGATGTTCGGCGCCAAGCTGATCGGCGTCTATCCCGGCAACTTCGCCAAGGGCCTGCAGTCGCACCAGGGCGTGGTCGTGCTGTTCGAGGGCGAGACGGGCGCGCCGGTGTGCATTGCCCATGCGGGCGAGATCACGGCCATCCGGACCGCGGCGGCAAGCGCCGTGGCCACCGATGCGCTGGCCCGGCCCGAGGCCCGCCGGATGGCGATCCTGGGCTATGGCGAACAGGCCGGGACGCATGCGCGCGCCATCTCCAAGGTGCGCGAGCTGTCGAAGATCACCGTCTGGGGGCGCGACGGCGGCAAGGCGGCGGCGTTCACGGAGAACCTGGGCGCCGAGCTGGGGATTCCGGTCGTGGCCGCGCCCGGCGTGCGCGAGGCCGTTGCCGACGCCGACATCATCACCGCCGTGACCAACGCCCGCGAGCCGATCCTGATGGGCGCGTGGGTCGCGCCGGGGACGCACGTGAACCTGGTGGGCTCCAGCGGGCCCGGGCCGGTCGAGGTGGATCACGACCTGGTGGTCCGCTCGCGGTTCATCGCCGACAGCCGCGAGGGGGTGCTGGCGCAGGGCGCGGAGTTCCTGAACGCCAAGGCGGCCGGGCTGATCGGCGACGACCATGTGGTGGGCGAGATCGGCCAGGTGCTGGCCGGCGACCTCGAAGGCCGGCAGTCGCCCGAGCAGATCACCGTCTACAAGTCGCTGGGCCACGTGGTGCAGGATCTGGCGGCGGCCAAGGCGCTGTACGAGGCCCCGATTTGAAGAAGCTGGTGTTCTCGCTGGCGGCCGCGATGGCCGCCACGGCGGTGGCGGCACAGACCCCGCCGGAGTTCGGCGTGGTGCTGCGGCCGGGCGGGATCGATGCGGCGGCGGGGCGGGGCTTCGTCGATGTGACCCTGACCGTGCCGCAGGTGGACGTGGCGGCCGGCGCGCCGCTGCTGACCCTGCCGGTGGTGATCGCCAACACCGATACGGTCGCCAACACGCTGACCGGGCTGAAGGTCACCGACGCGCTGGGCGCCGTGCCGGTCACGGCGAAGGACGACCCGGTTGCCATCGCCTATTCGCGCCACTGGCTGGCGGGCCGGGCCGTGAAGGGCGACGTCACGGTGACCTACCGGGCGCCCGTGGACAACACGCCGCCGAAGCGCGGGTCGGGCCCGCCCTACAGCCTGCGCACCGAAGGCGGCGGCGTCTCGGGGGTGGGCAACACCTTCATCCTGCTGCCCGAGGGCGGGAAGCCGCACCGCGTGGCGCTGTCGTGGGACCTGTCTGGGCTTGGCGCCGGCGCCACAGCGATGTCCAGCCTGGGCGACGGCGACGTGAAGCTGGCGGCGGGGCCGGTGGAGCGGCTGCATCGGACGCTGTTCATGGCCGGGCCGATGCGCCGCGTGCCGGCGCAGGTGAAGCCCACCGGGTTCTCGGCGGCCTGGCTGGGCGATCCGCCGTTCGATCCGCGGCCGCTGATGGGCTGGGCGGCGAACCTGCACGGCTGGATGAGCGGCTTCTTCCAGGACCCGGAGGCGCCGCCCTATCGGGTGATCCTGCGCTACAACCCGATCAACGCCGGCGGCGGCGCGGCGCTCACCAACTCGTTCCTGCTGACCTGGGGCGAGACGGCGAAGGACCCCGAGGGCCTGAAGGGCACCCTGGCGCACGAGATGATCCACACCTGGACCGCGTCGGGCCTGGGCGGCCAGTGGTACGGCGAGGGGATCGCGGTGCACTATCAGGCGCTGCTGCCGATGCGCGCGGGGATGCTGACGCCCGCGCAGTACCTGGACGACATCAACGACACGGCGCGGCGCTACTACACCAACGCCCTGAACGACACGCCCGACAGCGAGATCGCGGCGCGGTTCTGGGAGGACACCCGGATCCGGACGCTGCCGTACGACCGGGGGGCGATGTACTTCGCGGTGCTGGACGGGAAGATCCGGCGCGCCAGCGGCGGCAGACGGTCGCTGGACGACCTGATCCGCGAGATGGTGCGGCGTCGGCGGGCCGGGGAGAGCGTGCCCGAGAGCGGCTGGGTGGACCTGCTGGCGAAGGACCTGGGCGAGGACGGGCGGCGCGTGCACGCCGACATGCTGGCCGGCAGGCTGATGCTGCCTGAGAGCGGCGACTTCGGGCCCTGTTTCGCGCGGACGACGGGCAAGTTCCGGCGGTTCGACCTGGGCTTCGAGCCGAAGTCGCTGGTGGGCGACGTGAAGACGATCCGCGGGCTGGTCGCGGGATCGGAGGCGGCGAAGGCTGGCCTGCGGGATGGCGACGTGGTGACCTATTCCGTGGCCATGGACAGCGTGCAGGGCGACCCGACGCGGACGCTGACCCTGCGGGTGACGCGGGGCGGGGAGACGTTTCCGATCACCTATCTGCCGAGGGGTGAGACGGTGGACGCCTGGCAGTGGGAACGCGTGGCCGGCGTGCCGGATGGGAGATGCGCAGGTTGAGCGCGTTCCTTCTCCCCTTGCGGGAGAAGGTGGGCGCCGAAGGCGGCCGGATGAGGGGTCGCGCTGAGCCGGCGGACGTGCGCGCCGCAGGCGCATTCCTTCTTTTGTCCACGAACCACACGAACCACACGAACGGAGCCGTTGCTCGCGGGGTCTTGGGAGCTCGAAGTGAGTTCGTGAGGTTCGTGTGGTTCGTGGACAATCTGATCGGCGCTGGCGCGCCTCCGCGGCTGACCTGCTCGCGCGACCCCTCATCCGACCTGCTGCGCAGGCCACCTTCTCCCGCAAGGGGAGAAGGGCGCTAGGGAGCGAGGGAAGCGCTCACCAGCGCCCGGATGTCCTGGCTGAACTGCAGGCGGGTGGGTTGGTCGCGGTACATCATGTGGCCGCCCGGGTAGCAGCGGAAGGTCATGGCGGCCTTGAGCGGGGTAGGCAGGCGGCGGGCGGTTTCGTCGTCGCCGGCGCAGTTGGCCAGGGAGTCGTAGAGGCCCGAGGCGACCAGCACGCGGAGTTTCGGGTTCAACGCCAGGGCCTCGGCCGTGCCCGGCAGGGGCGGGCCCAGCTTGGGCGGGCCGGCGCCGGTGCGGACGGCTTCGGCGTAGGCGGCCTCCCGCTCGGCCGGCGTGATCGGAGCGGTGGCGTAGTCCCAGCGGGCGCCGACGCCGAGCGGCGGCTTGCCGTCGGGGCCGTTGGGCTCGGCCTCGAGGCCCACGTAGGGCAGGTCGGTGCGGTAGCCGAGGTCGCCGCGGAGCCAGGTCAGGATCGCCGCCGCCGCCCGCGCCTGCGGCTCGTCGCGGAGGCGCATGTCGAAGACGTGGAGCGGCTTGTCGCCGCCGAGTTCGGTGCGGAACTGGCGCGGCGTGATGGTGAGCGTCTTGCGGTCGATCTTCGCGGCCGGGACGCCGGTGAGGCGCGACAGGCCGGCGGCGATCTGCTCGCGCTCGTCGGGGGTCAGGTGTTCGAGGCGGGCGAGGGCGGGGCCGTAGGTCTCGCGGGCCCAGGATTCGGCGGTGCGCCGGACGGCGTCGGGCGTCGTTCCGACCTCGGGCGAGAGCCTGCCGTGGTGGAGCGCTGTGGCCGCATAGCCGGCGATCCTGAGGTGGCCGACCGGGCCGTCGTCGCCCAGGCGCGAGAGACCCGTGCCGCCCGAGATCAGCCCCAGCCCGTCCACGCGCACGCCGCGCTTCAGCAGCGCCTCGCCCACGTTGGCGGCGCGGCCGGCGCCCCAGCTCTCGCCGATCAGGTACAGCGGCTGGGCCTCGGCGGCGTGCAGGATGCGCCACGACCGGACGAACTCGGTCACCGAGGCGACGTCGCCCAGGGTGCCGTAGAAGCCTTGCGCATATTCCGGGCGGGTCGGGCGGCTGAAGCCCGTGCCGATCGGATCGACGAAGACCAGGTCGGCGTGGGTCAGCCAGGTCTCGGCGTTGTCGACCAGCCGGCCGCCTTCGCCGCGCTTGGGCCCCGCCACCTCGAAATGCAGGGTCGCCGAGTTGGCGCCGGGGCCGCCGTTCCAGACGAAGGCCAGCGGGCGCGGGTTCGCCGAGGGAACGCGGTAGGCGATGTAGAACATCCAGCCGCGCGGCTGGCCGGTCTCGGGATCGCGGATGGCGATGCGGCCGGTCTCGGCGGTGTAGGCGAGCGGCTTGCCGGCGATGGCGATGCTGTGGCGCGTGACGACCGGGGTCTCGGTCGGCGGCTGGGCGAGCGCGGGCGTGGCGACGGCGAGCAGGGCGGCGGCGAGCAGGGCCCTCATCAGAGCTTCCGGGGCGCGAACTTGCCGCCGGTGATCCACGACCGGATGTCGCCGGTGAACGCCTTCAGCGAGGGTTCGTGGGTGTAGGCCATGTGGCCGCCGACGTACTCGCGCTGGATGACGCGGTCGCGCGGCCAGTCGCTCTTGGTGACCATGTAGCGGGCGGGGCCGACGGTGGTGGTCAGGTCGTAGATGCCGGTGCCGATCATCAGGCGGAACTTGGGATCGGCCGCGAAGGCCGGGTTGATCCGGGCCTGGTAGTCGTAGTCGAGGAACGGGCCGCCCGGACCCAGCGTGCCGTTCCAGGCCCAGCCGCCGGTGTTGGGCGCGCTGCTGCGGTAGTCCGACGCCGGCCAGGTGACGCCGAGCGTCTGGTAGTGGGCCAGCATCGCCGGCTGGATCGCCGCGATCACCGGGCCGAACGGATCGGAGGGCCGCTGGCCGGCCGGGGCGGGGCCCACATAGCGGGCGTCGTACATGCCCAGCACCTGGTCCTTCTGCAGCTCGCGCAGGAAGGCGATCTTGGTGATCTGCAGGTCGTTGGCCAGGTAGTAGTCGGCGCTGACGCCGGTCATGGCCTGCAGCTTCGCCGCGATGGCGCGACGCCTGGGGGCCGGAAGGTCGTGGCCCTGCAGCAGCGCCTGGAGATACTCGCCCATGCCCCAGGCGTAGGCCTCGTCGACCACCGCGCTCATCGGCTTGCCGGTCCAGGCGGGGGCGCGGCCATGGTAGGCGGCGACCGCGGCCAGAGAGGTGAGGTTGGTGGCGTAGGCCAGGACGTTCTTCGCCCGCTGGCTGGTCTCGATCATGTTGACCGCCTGGCCGAACAGGAAGACGCCCGACAGGGGCATCACCTTGGCGAGCTGGCCCGCCATCAGGGCGGCGCGCAGGGTGCCGTAGCTTTCGCCCAGCACGAACTTCGGCGAGGCCTCGCGGCCGTTGGCCTTGATCCAGGCGACCACGAAGTCCGACACCGACTGGGCGTCGCCTTCGACCGAATAGAAGTACGGCGTCTTGCCGCCCGGCAGCACGCGGGAGAAGCCGGTCTCGGCCGGGTCGATGAAGACGAGGTCGGCGACGTCGAGGACGGTGTCGAGGTTGTCGACGAGGCCGCCGGCCGCGGCGACCTTCGGGTCCTGGGAGACGGTGAGCCGTTTCGGGCCCAGGGCGACCATGTGCAGGGTGGCCGACGAACTGGACGGGCCGCCGTTGAAGGCGAACAGCACCGGCCGGGCCGCGGGATCGCCGCCGCGCTTCACATAGGATGTGCTGACGAACCGGACGGTGGGCTGGCCGTCGGCCCCGACGATCACCGTCTCGCCGACGGTGGCGGTGTAGTCGACCTTCTGGCCGCCAAAGAGGCCGGTGTGGTTCGAGACGAACGGGCCACCCTCGGCCGCGCGGGCCGCGCCGGCCGCCGCCAGAGCGAGACCGCCCACGCCCAGCAGCGCCCGCTTGGTGATCTCGGCCATATCTTCCCCCCGGTCAGGTCACGCCGTCAGGCTAGCGCGGGGCGGGCGGATATTCTTTTCGTTCTGGCGCCGGGGCTCAATCGGCATGGCATAGGCTATGCCGGCCGGCCATCGCGGCCTGCATTGTTCTTGTCGCGGCCCAAGGCCGCCGACCCCAGTTCGAATAGAAAATCCCGGCCTCCGAGGTACGATGATCCTGTCGTGAGGGGTTGTCTCGATGTCGCTTAGAACCGCCGCCGCCGCGGGCGCTCTCCTGGCGCTGGTCTTGTCTGGATCGGCGCTGGCCGAGGTGCACCGATATGTGGTGATCGCCAACGGCGAGAAGGTGGGCCACCTCACGGCCGACGTGCAGGGCCGGACGACGTCGGTGGACTACGCGGTGGTCAACAACGGCCGCGGCCCCAAGGCGCGTGAGCGGATCGAGGCCGACGCGAACGGCCTGCCGGTGACCTGGACCATCGAGGGCGAGAGCCTGTTCGGCAGCCCGGTGGCCGAGCGGTTCACCTGGAAGGCGGGCCAGGCCGAATGGGTGAGCCAGGCCGACAAGGGCCAGGTCGCGGCGCCCAAGCCGCTGCTCTACATCGGCAACGACGTCAGCCCGTGGATGCTGGGCGTCTATGTGAAGGCGCTCCTGAGGGCGCCCGATCGGACCCTGCCGGTGCTGCCGGGCGGGCGGCTGAAACTGACCGAAGTGCGGAAGGTGACCCTGGGCCAGGGCAAGGCGGCGGTCCCGGTCACGGTCTACGAACTGGCCGGCATCGACCTCAATCCCGACTACGTGCTGGTGGACGGCAAGGGCGAGCTGTTCGCTGCGGGCGGGCTGATCCGCGAAGGCTACGAGGCCGAGGTTCCGAAGCTGGACGTGATCCGGCGCGAGATCGCCCAGGTCCGCGCCGAGGAGGCTCAGAAGAAGCTGGCGCACCGGTTCGCGGGGCCGGTGCGGATCCGCAACGTGCGGGTCTTCGATCCCGTCTCGATGACGCTCAGCGGCGAGCTGAAGACCGTAGGCGTGTTCGGCGACCGCATCACCGGAGTCTGGGCGAACGATGCGGCCGGGCCGGCGCCGGTGGGCGAGACGGTGATCGACGGGCAGGGCGGGACCTTGCTGCCCGGCCTGCACGACATGCACTCGCACACCAGCCTGTCGTCCAACCTGTTCAACCTGGCGGCGGGCGTGACGGCGACGCGGGACCAGGGCAACGACAACGAAGAGCTGCTGGCGATGCTGGAGGGCCTGCGGGTCGGCCGGCTGGCGGGGCCGCGGATCGTGCGCAACGGGTTCCTGGAAGGCCGCAGCCCCTACTCGGCGCGAAACGGCTTCGTCGCCGACACCCTGGAGGACGCGCTAAGGGACGTGCGCTGGTACGCCGCCCACGGCTATTGGCAGGTCAAGATCTACAACAGCTTCAATCCCGACTGGGTGGCGCCGGTGGCCGCCGAGGCCAAACGGCTGGGGATGGGGGTGACCGGCCACGTGCCGGCCTTCAGCTCGCCCGACCGGGTGATCCGTGACGGCTATGACGACATCGCCCACATCAACCAGCTGATGCTGGGCTGGATCCTGGACCCCAAGGAAGACACCCGCACGCCGCTGCGCCTGACCGGCATGGCGCGGGGCAAGGACCTGGACCTCAAGTCCGAGCGCGTGCAGGCGACGGTGCGGCTGATGAAGGAGAAGCGGATCGCGCTGGACACCACGGCGATGATCCTGGAGCGCCTCATGCTGTCGCGTTCGGGCCAGGTGCAGGCGGGCGACGCGCCGTACCTCGACCATGTGCCGATCGGCTACCAGCGCTACCGCAAGCGCAGCTTCGTGACGATCCGGACCCCGCAGGACGACGCCGACTACCAGGGCGGATTCCGCAAGGTGCTCGAGGTGCTGAAGATGCTGGACGACAACGGCGTCCAGCTGCTGCCCGGCACCGACGACGGCACGGGGTTCTCGAACCTGCGCGAGATGGAGGTGTACGTCGCCGCCGGAATCTCGCCCGGCCGGGCGCTCTATCTCTCGACGCTGGGAGCCGAGCGGTACTTCAAGCGCGACCACGAGCTGGGGACGATCGAGCGGGGCAAGCTGGCCGACTTCATCCTGGTGGACGGCGACCCCGTGGCCAACATCTCGGCGTTGCGGAAGACGCGGATGACCATGGTGGGCGGGGTCGCCTACTACCCGGCCGAGATCTACGAGCACCTGGCGATCAAGCCGTTTGCGCCCCCGCCGCCGGTTATCCCGCCCCGCCCGGAGGCCCCATGACCGACCAGCTCCGCCCCGGCGTCCGCCTTATCGACCTGGTCATGCTGGGCGCCGGCACGGCCATCGGCGCCTCGATCTTCTCGGTGCTGGGGCCGGCGGCCCAGGTGGGGCACGAGGGCATCCTGCTGGCCTGCGTGATCGCCGCCATGCCCATGGTGCTGTTCGGGCTGGTGTACGCCTACATGGCCTCGGCCGTGCCGCGGACGGCGGCGTCGTTCGAGTGGCAGCGGCAGTTCACCCACCCGCTGATCGCGTTCGGGATCGTCTGGCTGCGGATCCTGTCCAACGCGGTGGTGATGATCGTGCTCGGCACGGTGCTGGTGAACTACCTGGGCAAGGTGATCACCATCCCGGGCAAACCGGTGATGTTCGGGATGTTCCTGGCGGTGTTCGCGCTGAACTACCTGGGCGTGGCGGTGGCGGCCCGGGCGCAGACGGTGCTGATGCTGATGCTGCTGGCGGTGTTCGCGGTGTTCGTGATCGCCGGCGCGCCGGCGTGGAAGCCGCAGCTGGTCGTGCAGTCGGCCAGCGTCGGGTGGCTGCCGATCGTGGCCGCGCTGCCGCTGATGATCCAGCTGTTCCTGGGCATCGAGACCACGACCGAGGTGGGCGAGGAGGTGGCCGATCCCAAGCGGGTGGTGCCGCTTGGTCTGGGGCTGGCGCTGCTGCTGACGGTGGTGGTCTACCTGGCCATCGCGTTCACGGCGCTGAGCCTGGTGGGCGCCGATGCGCTGGCGGCCAGCGACGCGCCGCTGCTGACGGCGGCCGAGGCGGCGCTGGGCGGCTGGGCGATGCCGGTGATCGTGACGGCGGCGGTGCTGGCGCTGTCGAAGTCGATGAACGCGGTGTTCCTGGTGTTCGCGCGGTTCCTCTACGCCATGGGCCGCGCCGGCGTGCTGCCCGAGCCGCTGGGTCGTATCCACCCGAGGTTCGGCACGCCGCATGTGGCGACCCTGGCGGCGTTCGGGGCCTGCTGCCTGGGCCTGTTCCTGCCGTCGAGCCTTCTGTTCCTGCTCCTGGCGGTGAACATCCCGACGATGATGAAGTACCTGGGCTCGTGCCTGGCCGCCTTCAACGTGGCGCGGCGCCATCCCGAGGTGCACGCCGAGGCGCGGCTGAAGTTCAGCAAGGGCATGGTGATGGGGCTGTCCGTGGCGGGCATGATCGCGGCCGTCGCCATCGCGTCGCTGGGGCTGACGTCGGACTGGCGGCCCTATGTGCTGCTGCTGGGGTGGCTGGCGCTGGGGCTGATCTACTACGCGGCGCGGCGGCGGCGGATCGTTGCGCCCGAGGCGTAGAGCGGCTAGAGCGCGGACGAACTTCAGGACGTGGACGCCGTGGCCCTTCGCCTCGACATGACCGAAATCTTCGCCGGCGCTTATCCGTTTGTCGGATCTGGGCCGGTCGCGGTCGGCCGTCCCGTCTCCACGATGATGATGATTACCACCGTCACCTCCGAAGCGGGGCGAACGCGCGCGAGTTAAGACCTCCGGCGGATCGCAAGATCAGAACCCCGCTTCCGAAAGGCAGCGGGGTTTTTTGTTGCGCCTCGCCGGTCCCCTACCAATCCAAAGGAGACCGACCATGACCCTGATGACGATCGCCCTCGAAACCCGCCCGATCCGGGTGGCGCGCGCCGCCGCGCGCGTGAGGGGGCGAAGCGATGAGCGATAGCCTCTGTGCGCGCCGCCACTGCTTCGTGGTCGAGGCGGCCGACGAGTTCGATGCGGTGATCCGCGTGCTGACGCCGTTCGCGGTCCAGGCGGCCCAGCTCGCCAGCGTGACCATGGAACGTGGCCCGCACGGCGTGCGGATCCGGATCGAGGCAGATGGCCTGTCGAGCCAGCGGGCCGAGACGCTGGTCCAGCGGCTGCGCGCGATGCGGGTCGTGTTGGGCGTGGCGATCGGGTGGAGGCAGGCGGCGAGGGCGGCGGCTTAGCGCCAAATCCTTCCCTTCAGAACGTCATGGCCCGGACAAGCCCGGCCATGACATTCCAGATGTGGAAGTTGAGGTCAGGCCCCCGGCCCGAAGCGGGCGACGAGGTCGTAGGCGTCGCCGGGGAAGATCTGGCGGACGCGGGTGACGTGCTCGGGGCCGCGCCAAGTGCGGCGGTCGACGATCAGGCAGGCGGCGGCGGGCGCCAGCGCCAGAAGGCGGGCGATGTCGGCGTCGGCGTTGGCGGCGCTGATGCGCGTCTCGGCTTCGGTCCACGCGACGTGTTCCAGCAGCCAGGCGCCGGGTGGCGTGAGGGTGAAGTCGGCGTCGGCCATGGCGGGCGCGGCCTTGAGGCTGACGAGGCGGCGCTCCAGGGCGAAGGGGCGGCCGGCGGCGTCGTGCACGCCTTCGAGTTCCAGGAGTTGGCCGCCCGCCGCCAGCTCGGTCTCTTCAGGCGCGTCGCGGTGCGCGCTGCGGACGCGGCGGATGAGCAGGCGGAAGGCGTAGGTCTCGCCGCGGGCCAGGATCGAGGCCGGGATGTCTGGAATGTTGAGGGCCGGCGCGTGCACCTTGGGCCGGGCGACGAACGAGCCCGCGCGCCTGCGACGCACGATCAGCCCGGCGTCGGCCAGGCCGGCCATCGCCTTGCTTACGGTCATCCGCGCGCAGCCGTACTGGGCCATCAGCTGGGTCTCGAACGGCACGCGGTGGCCGGGCGCCCATTCGCCGGAGCGGATGCGGGCCTCGATGTCGGCGCGGATGCGCTGGTGCAGAGGCGCGGTCATGAGCGCGCGCCTGTGCTCGAGAAGGCGCCGGCATCGGTCACTGGACAACTCCGGGGTGGCCCCAATATGTCTAGACTTATTCGAGCACGTCGCAAGCGGCGGGCTCGATCGGCGCATGCACGCCGCCTCCCACGTCCGCGTCTTCGGAGATCAGACCCCATGCCTGCCGTGACGCTCCGCCCCGGCGACGTTCCCCTGCAGGACTGGCGCGCCATCTACCGCGGCGCCGACGTTCGCCTGGACCCGGCCTGCGTCGCCGCCGTGGCCGCCAGCGCCGAGGCGGTCGGGCGGATCGTGGCGAAGGGTGAGCCGGCCTATGGGATCAACACCGGCTTCGGGAAGCTGGCGTCGGTGCGCATTGACGCCGAGGACCTGACGACGCTCCAGCGCAACATCGTGCTGAGCCATGCGGCCGGGGTGGGGGAGGCCTCGCTCGAGCCGGTCGCGCGGCTGATGCTGGCGTTGAAGCTGGCCAGCCTGGCGCAGGGCGCCTCGGGCGTGGCGCCGGCGACCGTCGCGTTGCTGGAGGCCCTGTTGGCCAAGCGGCTCACGCCGGTGATCCCGGCGCAGGGCTCGGTCGGGGCCTCGGGCGATCTGGCCCCGCTGGCGCATATGGCGGCCGCCCTGATCGGGGTCGGCGACATCGACGTGGCGGGCGTGCGCACCCCGGCGGCCGAGGCGCTGGCCGACGCGGGTCTGGCGCCGCTGACCCTGGGGCCCAAGGAGGGCCTGGCGCTGCTGAACGGCACGCAGTTCTCGACCGCGAACGCCCTGGCGGGCCTGTTCGAGGCCGAGCGGGTGTTCCAGACGGCGCTGATCACGGGGGCGCTATCGACGGAGGCGGCGAAAGGCTCGGACACGCCCTTCGATCCGCGCATCCACGCCCTGCGCCGCCAGCCCGGGCAGATCGAGGCCGGCGACGCGCTGCGGGCGCTGATGGCCGGCTCGGCGATCCGCGCCTCGCACCTGAAGGACGACGAGCGGGTGCAGGATCCGTACTGCCTGCGTTGCCAGCCGCAGGTGATGGGGGCGGCGTTGGACGTCCTGCGCCAAGCGGCGACGACGCTGGGCTATGAGGCGAACGGCGTCTCGGACAATCCGCTGATCTTCTCCGATACGGACGAGGCGCTGTCGGGCGGCAACTTCCACGCCGAGCCGGTGGCCTTCGCGGCCGACATGATCGCGCTGACGCTATGCGAGATCGGGTCGCTGGCCGAACGGCGGGTGGCCATGCTGGTGGACGCGGCGCTGTCGGGCCTGCCGGCGTTCCTGACGCCGAAGCCGGGGCTGAACTCGGGCTTCATGATCCCGCAGGTGACCGCCGCCGCGCTGGTCTCGGAGAATAAGCAGATGGCCTATCCGGCCAGCGTCGACTCCATCCCGACGTCGGCGAACCAGGAGGACCATGTGTCGATGGCCGCCCATGGCGCGCGGCGGCTGCTGGCGATGGCGAAGAACGTGCAGGCGGTGGTGGGGATCGAGCTGCTCGCCGCCGCCCAGGGCTGCGACTTCCACGAGCCGCTGACGTCGAGCCCGCCTCTGGAGGCCGTGCGTCGGTTGCTGCGCGACCGTGTTCCGCACCTGGAAGACGACCGCCACTTCCACCCCGACCTGATGGCCGCGGGCGCGCTGGTGGCCGACGGGGCGGTCGTGGAGGCGGCGGCCCAAACGCTGCCGGGGGTCTAAGCCTTGCCGTCCGCCGCGCTGTCCCCACCTTAGACGCGGGCAACATCGGGCGGGGAACACATGGCTCAGGCAGGCAAGGCGGTCGTCGTAACGGGCGTCTCGACGGGGATCGGGCTGGCGACGGCGAAGGTGCTGGCGGCCAAGGGCTTCCACGTGTTCGGCAGTGTCCGGAAGGCGGCTGACGCCGAGCGCGTCGCCGCCGAGGTGGGTCCGGCCTTCACCCCACTGATCTTCGACGTCACCGACGAAGCGGGCGCACAGGCTGCGGCGCGGACGGTTGAGGCGGCGCTGGGCGGCGCGACCCTGGCGGGCCTTGTGAACAACGCCGGCATCGCGGTGGCCGGGCCGCTGATCCACCTGCCGGTGGATGAGTTCCGCAAGCAGCTGGAGGTGAACCTGACCGGCGTGGTGATCGCCACCCAGGCCTTCGCGCCGTTGCTGGGCGCCGGTTCGCCGACGGCGAAGGACCCGGGCCGGATCGTCAACATCTCGTCGGTCGGCGGCAAGACGGCCAACCCGTTCATGGCGCCCTACAACGTGTCGAAGTTCGGCCTGGAGGGCCTGTCCGAGGCGTTGCGCCGGGAACTGCTGCCGTTCGGCGTCGACGTGATCGTCGTGGCCCCAGGCGCCGTGGCCACGCCCATCTGGGACAAGGCCGACGAGACCGACACCAGCCGCTACGCCAACACCGTCTATGCGCCCGCCCTCGACCGGCTGCGCAGCTACATGCTGCAGCTGGGCCGCTCGGGCCTGCCCGCGGAACGCATCGGCGAGGTGATCCACACGGCCCTGACGACGCCCAAGCCCAAGGTCCGCTACACCGTCTCGCCCAGCCCGATGCAGGTGTTCATGAGCGAGTACGTGCTGCCGAAGCGGACCATGGACCGGATCGTCGGGAAGCGGTTGGGGCTGATCGAGTAGGGCGCTACCTCGAGGCCGCGAAGCGACGCCTCTCCCTTTGATCGACCACGGAAAACATGGAAGGCCACGGAAGCGCGGCTTCACCTCGGTGTCCTTCCGTGGTCCCTTCGAGGGCGGATCGCCCGCTGCGCGGGCCGGGTCGCGACTGCGGCGCTTTTCGAAGGTCCGGTTCGGAGTCAGGATGCGTCCAACCAAAATAGGGAGGACGCCATGGCCGTGACTGAACTGGCGGGAGAGTTCCGCGTACCGCGCAATGCGTTCCAGCAGGCGCCGGGGTCGATCCACAACGACGCGGTGGCCTCGAAGCTGGGATTCAAGGGCGGCACGGTGCCGGGGTCGGTCCACATGGACCAGTTCGTGCCGATGCTGCTGGAGATCTACGGCGAGCGCTGGTTCCAGCGTGGGGACATGTCGCTGCACTTCACCCAGGCGACCGTCGACGCGGAGAAGGTGCGGGCGGTCGTGACGCTCGGCGAAGGGCGCGCGCGCCTTTCGATGTTCAACGAGGCGGGCGCCAAGATCTGCGAGGGCACGGCCAGCGCCAACGCGCCGGACTCGCTGTCCGAGCTGGCCCGCAAGCTGCCGATGCAGACGCCGGCTGAGCCCGGGCGGCTGCGCATCCTGGCCGGTCACGCCGTGGGCGATGAGGTGTTCGACATCCCGCTGCGGGTCGAGGTGGCCGACCTCCAGAGCTCGCTGGAGCGGATCACCGAACCGCACCGGCTCTACAGCGAGGACCATGTCCTGCCGCCGTCGCATCTGGTCCGGCTGGCGCATGGGGCGCGCTCGCGGGTGCTGTCGAAGGTGGGGAGCTCGGTGGGGCTGTTCGGGTCGCTCGAGGTGCGCCAGTACCGCGGGCCGTTGCGGGCCGGCCTCGACTATGTGGGCCGCACCAGGATCCTGCGGCTGACGGAAAGTCCGAAGGCCGAGAACGTCTGGTACGACGTCGTCATCGCCGACCCGGCCACGGGCGACGACGTCGGCTGCGTTCAGTTCGTCATCCGCCTGATGAAGGCCTCCTCTGACCTATGGGCGGACGGCGCTCGGGCCTAGGACCGTCCTTGCCGGGAACGGCCTGGGCCGGCGTCGGCTTGAGGTCAATGGCCAGGACCACGCCGTCGCCGTCGGGATCCAGGACCGCAAAGCGGCGATCGGCGGCCGCGCGCCATTCCTTGGGGCTGACGTTCATCGAGAAGTCCGCGTCGGCGCCGCGCACCGGATGGGGTTCGTTGACCAGACCGTAGACGGCCGCGCCCTGATGGCGGTGGTCGGCCTGGTTGCGGCCGGGGGGGCCGCGGCGGCCCACGGGCGGCCCGCCGCCCAGGGCGTCGCGCGCGATCTCGGGCACCAGCTGTTCTTCCCAGCGCTGGGCCTCGATCATGCCCAGCTGGCCGTTGCCGTCGGCGTCCAGCGCCTTGAACCAGATCTCGGCGTCGGTTCGGAACTCGTCGCGGGTCAGGCGCCCGTCGTGGTCGGCGTCGGCCTGGGCGAACCAGGCGACGACCGGGTAGGGCTGGTCGGGCGGGGCGCGGAACGGCTGACCGGCGGGGCTGATGAACAACTGAGCCCGAGGCGGCGGGGGCCCGCGAGGCTCCTGCGGCCGGACATAGACCTCCTCGGGCGGGGGGGGCGGCTGGAAGGCGGCCGCGGGCCACGCGCAGGCGCCGAACGCCAGGACGCCGACCCAGAAGCTCGAACGCATACGACTTTCCCCGACGGTGAGAGCGTCAGGTTCCACGTCGATGGCGGCGACGCAATGTCGCCGCCGCCACAATTCGCACGCGTCAGGCGGTCGCGCCGATGTCCTTGCCCTGCAGCCAGGCCAGCAGGTCGGCGTTGATCACGTCCGGATGGGTGGCGGCCATGCCGTGATCGAAGCCGGGATAGACCTTCAGCGTTCCCTTCTGCAGGAGCTTGATCGCCTTGAGCGCGGAGTCGGCGATCGGCACGATCTGGTCGTCGTCGCCGTGCATCAGCAGGACCGGCACGTCGATCTTCCTCAGGTCTTCGGTGAAGTCCGTCTCGGAGAAGGCTTTGACGCAGTCGTAGTGCGGCTTGATCCCGCCCATCATCCCCTGCAGCCACCACCTGTCGATGAGGCCCTGGTTCACCGTCGCGCCCGGCCGGTTGAAGCCGTAGAAGGGGCCGGTCGGCAGCACCTTGAAGAAGTTCGAGCGGTCGTTGAGCGTGCCGTCGCGAATGCCGTCGAACACCTCCATCGGCAGGCCTTCGGGGTTGGCGTCGGTCTTCAGCATGATGGGCGGCACCGCGCCCAAGAGCACGCCGGCGGCCGCGCGGTCGGTCCCGTGGCGGCCGAGGTAGCGGGCGACCTCGCCGCCGCCGGTGGAGTGGCCGACGTGGATGGCGTCCCTCAGGTCCAGCGCCAGGACCAGCGCGCGCAGGTCGTCGGCATAGGTGTCCATCTCATTGCCGTCCCACGTCTGGGTCGAGCGGCCATGGCCCCGGCGGTCGTGGGCGATCACGCGGTAGCCGTGGTTGGCGAAGAACATCAGCTGGGCGTCCCAATCGTCGGACGACAGGGGCCATCCGTGGCTGAAGACGATGGGCTGTCCGGAGCCCCAGTCCTTGTAGAAGATATCGACGCCGGGCTGGACCGCGATCGTGGGCATGGGGGGCTCCGTGGGTTGGGGAGCCTCACCCTGCGCACAGCCCGTGACGCTTCCAACCTTTCGGCGGCCCGGGCCAGTAAAACCTTCGTGCGGCGTCAGTAGGCGCCGAAACGCACGTCGCTGCTGCCTGCCGGAAGCTCGATTGTCATGCCGTCCTTGGCCAGGCGCCAGTCCAGCTTGCCGCCGTCTTCCATGCCCTTGGCGAAGGTCTCGGGCGAGAAGATGGGCAGGCCGGCCTGGGTCAGGTGGGTCAGCACCAGGGCCTTCACGCCGGCGGCGCGGGCCAGGTCGGCCGCCTCGACCGGCTCGGTGTGGTAGGTGACCGTGTCGGCCATGATCGAGCTCAGCCGCGCGTTGCCCATGGTCTTCAGGCCGGCGGCCATCTGGCGGGTCATGGCGTTGTTCTGCGCCTCATGGATCAGCACGTCGGCGCCCTTGGCGGCCGTGGCGAGCGGCGGCCACTTGCGGGTGTCGCCGCTGATGACCACGGAGCGGCCCTTGTAGTCGAAACGGTAGGCGAAGGCCGGGTCGATCGGATCGTGGGCGACGCGGATGGCGGTGACGGTGAGGTCGCCGTCCTTCCAGGCCACGGCCACGCCGTCGGGCTTGGCGATGGTGACCACCTTGGGCTGCAGCAGGCCGGTCGGCAGGTCGAACGTGGCGCCGTGCTCGTGGTGCGCCTTGCGGAAACGGTGGTCGTCCTCGTAGGCGAGGTTCATGCCCTTCGCGAGCTTGTCGACCCCGGCGGGGCCGACGACGGTGAGCGGCTGCGCGCGGCCGCCGACCCAGCTCTGCATGTTGAACTCGCCCAGGTCGCCGATGTGGTCGGAATGGAGATGGGTGATGAACACCGCCTTGGCCGTCGCGACGGGCACGCGCCAGCTCATCAGGTTTTCGGTGGCCTCGGGACCGATGTCGACGAGATAGAGCGCGCCGCCGGCCTGGACGGCCGTGCAGGGCTTGGCGCGACCCGCGATCGGCAGGGGCCCGGACGTCCCGCAGAAGACCACGCGCAGGCCGTCGAAGGCCTGAGCCTTCGCCGTCGCGGGCAGGAGGATGAGCAGGAGGATGGCGATCAGGCGGGACATGCGGGACCTCGCAGCGCAATGGGGCGGACCAGATATGGCCGAGCCTGGCGCGCCCCACCATAGCTGACAGCTATCAGGCGGCCGCCATGCGGGGGTTTTGGGTAACAGCGGCCTTGGACAGCTCGGCCATGGCCTTGATCAGCGGCGATCGCCAGCGCTCGGCGGTGGTCAGCATCCAGCAGGCGTAGGGGACGTCGAGGGTGGACGAGACGATCTTCAGGTGGCCATCGCGCAGCTGAGGCTCGAACAGGAACGAGGCGCCCATGGCGATGGTGTCGGTGTCGATCGCCCGCTGGATGATCAGGGCATAGTCGTCGCTGACGAAGGCCCGGAGGTTGTCGGCTTCCTCGCGGGTCATGTCGCCGGCCCATCGCTCGACGCCGGGCAGCACGTTGGGCAGCGCGAAGGGATAGGCCAGCAGCTCGCGGGGGCCCGCGTCGGCGAGGGCGAGGGCCGGGTGGCCGGGACGGACGGCCAGGACGATGGCGTCCTCGAACAGCTTCTTGCGGATCAGCTCGCCGTAGCGGGCGGCATGCTCGGAGTAGCCGAAGGCCATGTCGACTCGGCCGTCGTGCAGCGCCTTCATCACGCCGGGCCCGGTCTCCTGGATCGTCTCGACGTGCAGCTTGGGGAAGCGGATGGCGATGCGGCGCAGCAGTTCGGGCAGGGGCTTCAGGCGGGAGGCGGGACCGACGGCGATGCGGACGCGGCCTTCCTCGCCGCGGGCCAGTTGCTCCAGGTCGCGGGAGAGGGCGGCGACGCCCTGCAGCAGGGTCTCGGCGCGCTGGGCCACAAACGCGCCGTAGGCGGTGGGACGCGCCGCGCCGCCGTTGCGGTCGAACAGCTTGAGCGACAGCTGGGCCTCGAGACGGGCGATGCTTTTCGAGAGGGTCGGCTGGGAAATCTGGAGCTTTCGCGCAGCCCCCGAGAACCCGCCGGCGCGGCAGATCTCCAGAATCTGTTCGAGGTGACGAAGCTCCATGCCCTGAGGCTATAGCATCGCCGCGCAGGCTTGTGCAGATCATGCGCGCCGTTCCCGCTAGCTTCAGGGCAAACCGGAGTTCAACCGATGCGCAAGACCCTCGTCGCCACCGCCGCCCTCGGCCTGGCGCTGGCCGCCATGCCCGCCCACGCCGCGCCGGCCCGCAAGCCCAACGTGATCGTGATCCTGGCCGACGACCTGGGCTATGGCGATACCGGCGTCTACGGCAGCAAGATCGTCAAGACGCCCAACATCGACGCGCTGGCGCGCGACGGCGTGCGCTTCACCCAGGGCTATGTGAGCCATCCGGTCTGCGCGCCCTCACGGGCGGCGCTGCTGACGGGCCGCTACCAGACCCGCTTCGGCTACGAGTTCAATCCGGTAGGCCGCGACCGCAACGGCGGCGTCTCGCTGGACGAGACCTTCATCGGCCAGGTGATGCAGAAGGCCGGCTATCGCACCGGGATGGTGGGCAAGTGGCATCTGGGTCAGTCGGGCGACTATCACCCCGTGGCGCGCGGATTCGACGAGTACTTCGGCACGACGGCCGGCGCGAACGCGTTCATCGTCGACACCAGGCCGGGCGACGAGTTCCACACCCCGCCCGGCGCCGAGGCTACCTACGGGACGGCGGAGGGCGGCGGCGGCCTGGGGTCGGGGACTGAGGCGCAGCAGATGGTCGTCCTGCGTCAGCGTTCGCCGATCACCCGGGGCCGCGATCCCGTCGAGGTGAAGGAATATCTGACCGACGCCTTCACGGACGAAGCGGTGCGCTTCATCGGCGCGAACAAGGACAAGCCGTTCTTCCTGTATCTGGCCCACACCACGCCGCACACGCCGTTGCAGGCCCCCGCCAAGTACATCGAGCGCTACAAGGACGTGCCCAACAAGGGGCAGCGGGTCTATGCCGCCATGGTCTCGGCGCTGGACGACAGCGTGGGCGCCGTGCGCGCCAAGCTGAAGGCCGAGGGTCTCGAGAAGGACACGCTGATCGTCCTGCTCTCGGACAACGGCTGCGCCGGCTACGTGGGCGACGCCTGCACCAACTCGCCGCTCAACGGCTACAAGGGCACGCACCTGGAGGGGGGCGTCCGGGTGCCCTTCGTCATGGCCTGGCCGGGTCACATCGCGCCGAAGGTGGAGACGCGGGTGGTGTCCAGTCTGGATATCGCCCCCACGGCGGCGGCGCTGGCCGGCGCGACGATGCCCAAGGGTTCGGACGGCGTGAACCTGATCCCCTACCTGACCGGCAAGAACGCGGCGACGCCGAACCCCACGCTGTATTGGCGCTCGGGCCCGAACTTCGCCATCCGCGACGGCGACTGGAAGATGTGGATGGTCAACCGCGCCGACCCCTCGGAGCAGGCGAGCACGGGCTCGAGCATCACGCCCGACGGGGTGCAGGCCAAGATGTCGCCGCTGGGCCGCTTCGTGATGCTCTACAACCTCAAGGACGACCCCAGCGAGACCAAGAACCTGGCCAAGGACCAGCCGGACGTCGTGGCGCGCCTGCAGGCCAAGATCGAAGCCTGGGACAAGGCCAACGTGCCGGCGCAGTGGACCAGCATGCGACAGTCGACGCGCGAGATCGAAGGCGAACTGGTGAAGCTGTACCCCTGACATAGCCATTGGCTATTCGGCGATGGCGTGGTGACGGGCGCGGGCCTGTGCCAGCTTGCCGCCCGACCCGGAGTTCGACCCTGACCAAGCCGCTGACCGCCGCCAACGATCCCGCCCCGCCGGTCACCGAGCGCGAGGCCGAACGCCGCGAGCAGTTCATGCGGGTGGCCGCAGGCGTGTTCCGTCAGCATGGCCTGGCCCGGGCGACGATGGAACAGGTGGCCGCCGCCGCCGGGGTGACCAAGGTGGTGCTCTATCGGCGCTTCCCCTCGAAGGACGCGCTGATCCTGGCGATCTTCGCCGAGGCGGTGCGCCGCCTGAAGCTGCAGGACGCCAAGCCCTGGACCGGCTATGGCGGCGGGATGCGCCGCGCGCTGGCGGCGGCGCGCAGTTTCGAGGACGGCTTCATTCTGCTGGTGCGCCATGGCGACCAGAACCCGGCCTATCAGGCCAGCCATGCGGCGCTGCGGCTGCGCACCGGCCTGCGGCTGAGATCACTGCTCTGGTACCCCGATCCGCCGCCGCCAAGGGGCCAGCGCCCAGGTCTGCTGGAGCTGTCGCTCGAGCCGATGATCTCGTTCTGCAACGACGCCCTGGCCTACTGGGTCGAGAAGGGCGATCCGGCGAAGGACGAGCTCTTCATCCGCTGGTGCGGCGAGATGATCCGCGCGTGGCGCCACAACGCCGCCCAGCTGCTCGACCTGGATTCGCCCGAGCAGGAATGGCCACTGGACACCGAGGGCCTGCTGCCGTGAGCGGCGGCCCCACAGAGTTTGGAGGAACAGCATGGTGAGCCGCAGGGAAGCCCTGATCGGGGCCGGGATCGCTATGGCCGCGGCGACGGACGCCGCCGGTCAGCCGGTGAAGGCGGGGGCGGTGAAGCCCGAGCACGCCCAGTTCGCCGCCGAGATCGCCGCGGCGCAGGGGCGGCTGGACGCGTTCATGACCGCCTTCAACGCCCGGGACATCCCGGCCTACGAGGCCACGTTCAACTTCCCGCACGTGCGCTTCGCGTCCAGCAAGGTGACGATCATCAACCCCGGCTTTCACAAGCCCGAGATGTTCACGACCGGGGCGCTGGCCGACTGGGACCACTCGGCCTGGGCCCGGCGTGACGTGATCCACGCCGGCGCCGACAAGGTGCACATCGACACGCGGTTCAACCGCTACCGCAAGGACGGCAGCGTGATCGGCGGGTTCGACTCGATCTACATCGTGACGCGGGTGGACGGCCGCTGGGGCATTCAGGGCCGTTCGAGCTTCGCGCCGTAGGCTTGAGCCTGGATTTTTGACGTCGCGACAGTCATCGTTTCTACATGCACGAGGATGCTTCTCCGCCGCTCAGGGCAAGTGAACGCGAGCGCATTGAGGCGGCCCGCGAGTGGGTCAAAGGTCATTTTGGCGACCAGCTGCATGAACGCTATGCACCCCTGGAAGGGAAGCTACGCGTCGTCGACGCCATTGTTCGCAACGGCTGGGTTGAACCGAGCGAGACATGGAAGCTTCAGGCCCTGGGCGTCGCCCTCGGGGATGCTCTCGCGCAGAAGCTGATGCTGGATTGGGTGACCGTCGAGGACGAGTATGGCTGTGATCCCGCGCTGAATTGGCCGGGTACCTCAGTCTACAGCTACCCTCTGACGATGATCTCCAAGCGCATTGAGCGCGGAGAAGCGGTGGACGTGCGGGAGTTGTTTGAAGACGCCTGCGCTCACCTGAGCGAGATGGCGCACTCCGGACGATACGTGTGATCTCTCTGGGCCATGTCTGAGGTCGCGCCCTACAACGGAACCAGCAGCGTCGAGTCGTTCCAGGTGTCGCGCGTGATCAGCTGGCGGCGCTGGAAGGCGGCCATGGCGGCGGTGTCGGGGTTGCGGGACGCTTCCCAGACGCCGTGGTCCTTGTAGCGGGTCAGCAGCAACAGGCGCGTCTGGCCGGCGGCCTTGTCGGCGGCGGTCTGTTCGGCGGTGAACAGGCCGAAGATGTTGGTGTCGAAGCGAGCCTCGAAGTCGCGCCAGCCGGTGGTCGACAGCTCGATGAACTCGGGCAGCGACGGGGTGGCGATGACGAACCAGCGGTGGACATAGATCCCGCCGGGCTTGAGCCGGTCGGTGGGCGAGGGCCGCGCGGTCGCCTGCAGGCGGTGGCGCTCGACGGACTTGACGCCCGGCGCCTTCGCGAGCGCGGCCATCGCGGCGTCCCGCCCGTTCGCATCGGGCGACCAGCCAACCAGCAATGCCGCCTGGCGCGCGTGCCAGCCGATCTGCGGACTGAAGAGGCCCAGCGGCGTTCCGCCTGCCTTGTCCAGGCCGGCCGCGCGGACATGGTCGGCAAAGGCGCGGGTCGGCGGCGCTCCGGGCGGGGCGCCGAGGTCGAGGAACAGGTAGTCGTACACACGCGCCTCCGCGGCCCTGGCGGCCGGCGCCAGCAGGAGAGCGCCCGATGCGGCGAGCCAGCGGCGGCGATCCATGGCGGTCATGAGCCACAGTCCCGCCCGCGTCGCGCGCGCGTCAAGGGGACAAGGCGCTATGGCTCCAAGCCCCGCAGGCATTGGAAATCGCGGTTCGCCGCCGATAGCGTCAGATGGCTGTCACGCTTCGGTAACGGCCGTCGGTCGGGACCGGGCAATCCAGAAATTCTGCGGGCGGCGCAATTTTATTCCTACTGAAGCGGTGGGAATAAACATCTACCGAAAGCCCTCCGTTCAAGGGGCGAGTGAGTGAGGGGGAAGACATGAACCAACGGATGCTGGCAGCGCGTGCGTCGATCGTGGCGCTGTGCTGCGCGATCGCGTCGCCTGTGCTGGCGCAGGCTTCGGACGACAGCCAGGTCGAGGAGGTGCTGGTCACGGCCCGTAAGCGCGAGGAGCGCCTGCGCGACGTGCCCGTGGCGGCCACCGCGCTGGGCGCCGAGGACATCCAGGCGCAGGGCGGGCTGGCCAACGCTCAGCAGCTGCTCTCGAACTCGCCGGGCGTGAACTTCGCCAACACGTCCAACGCCCTGACGTCGGATGTCTCGATCCGGGGATCAGGGACGTCGCGCGCCACCAACGCCGAGGCCGGCGTCGGCCTGTTCCGGAACGGCGCGTACATCGGCGGCGGCAACGTGGCCGGGCGCACGTTCACCGGCATCGACCTGTTCGACATCCAGCGCGTCGAGGTGTTGCGCGGCGTGCAGGGCGGCCTGGGCGGTCGCAACGCCTCGGGCGGGACGATCAACGTCGTTTCGGCCCGGCCGACCGACAAGTTCGAGGGCTATGTGCTGGGGACCGTCGGCTCGCACCAGAAGCGCGAAGTCGAGGTGGTGGCCAACCTGCCCATCAGCGAGAACTGGTCCACCCGCTTCAGCGTCGCCCTGGGCGACCAGGACAAGGGCTTCTACCACCTCTACACGATCGACCGGTACGCCGACGCGACCTACCGGCAGTTCTTCCGGGGACAGCTCCGCTACAACAGCGGCCCGTTCACGGCGAACCTGATGCTGGAGCGTTCGAACGAGCGCGTCCCAGGCCTCGTCTATCAGGTCGTGCAGTTCGCCAACACCAACTTCCCGCAGGGCTATTTCACCGACAAGTACCGGACGCCGTGGAACACGGACTCCACGGGCAAGCAGCGCCTCAGCAACCTGGAATTCACCACCGAGACCGAGCTCGGCTGGGCGACGCTGTCGACCATCGTCAACCTGCGCGCCCGCCACGGCCAGAACCAGTACGACCGGGACGCCCTGTCCCGACCGTTCTTCGACGAGCTGCTGGCGATACCGGGGCGCGTGTCGGCGGCGGGGCTGAACGCCATCCGCAATGCCGATTACAACCAGGGCGGCGACCAGATCGACTACGCCCGGATCAGCTACTACGACGCCCATCTCGTCGGAGAGACGAACGGCTTCAACTGGGTGGCCGGCGGCGAATGGTATCTGCTCAACGACACCACCTCGAACATCCTGGGTAAGTCGCCGACGGCGGCCAGCAACAATTTCGGCACCATCACCCGCGGCCGGTCGCGCTATTCGTCGTACGCGGTATATGGCTCGGTGGACCGTGACCTGACCGAGCAGCTGAAGGTCTCGGGCGACCTGCGCTACACCCACGACGACCGCGACTTCCTGGCACGCCAGTTCCTCTATGTGTCCGACATCCCGGTCGTCGGCGCGGCGGTCAACCCGACGGGGTCGCGGACGCAGAGCAACGTCTCGTACACGGCCACCGTGTCGTACAAGCCGACGGACCTGATGCTGCTGTACGCCAAGGTCGGCTCGGCCTATCGCGCCGGCGGCTTCAACGGCAACCTCGGCGACCCGCGCCAGGATCCCGCGCTGGCCCCGCCGCCCGAGTTCGACAACGAGACGGTCACCGCCTACGAGGTCGGCTTCAAGGGCAACCTGGGCCCCAGCATCTACGTCACGGGCGCCGCCTACTCGAACAAGTACAAGAACCTCGTCATCCAGGGCGACAACGGCTGCCGCGCCAACAACCCCGCGTGCCCGGTCCAGGCGACCTCGTACGCGTTCAACGCCGGTCCCGCGCGGCTGTGGGGCATCGAACTGGAGGCCACGGCGCGGGCCGAACTGGCCGGGGGCAACCTGCGGGTCACCGTGGGCGGCTCGCGGCAGGGCGGCAAGGTCACCGCCGGCCGCTATGATGGCTTCCGACAGCCGCAGCAGCCCAAGTGGACTGAGACGTTCACGGTCAACTACCGGCGCGACATCACCGACGACGTCAGCGGCTATGTGAACATCAACGGCAGCGCCCGGCAGGGCGGCGTACAGGAGGCCAACCAGACGACGCTGCTGCACGATTACGTGCTGTTCAACGTGCGCGCCGGCGTCACCTGGCAGCAGTTCGATCTGACGGGCTTCGTGAACAACGCCGGCCAGGAGAACTACCTCGTGTTCCACGCCCCGTCGGCCACCGGCGACGTGCGCCGCTACAACCTGCCCCGCACCTGGGGCGCCCAGCTGCGGTACAAGTGGTGAGACTGCGGGGGCTGATCCTGGCGGCGGCGCTGGCTCTGGCGCCGCTCGCGGCCCAGGCCGTCGAGGTCGACGTCGTGCGCGGCGAATGGACCGACGCGGCGCGGGGCGGACGGATCGTGCCCTACAAGCTGTACCTGCCGAAGGGCGCGGGGCCGTTCCCGGTGGTGGTGCACAGCCACGGCCTGGGCGGCAACCGCGAGGCCTCGACCTACATCCTGCAGGCGGTAGCCGAGGCGGGCTATGTCGTGGTGACCCTGCAGCACGCGGGGTCGGACAGCGGCATCCTGGGCGGAGGCGGCCGGCCAGCCACCGAGGCGGGGGTCGTGGCTGCGGGCCGGGCCGGCATGACCGCCGAGGCGGCGCAGGGCCGCTATGGCGACCTGCCCTTCGCCCTGGACCAGATCGCGAAGGACCCGGCGCTGAAGGGCAAGGTCGACCTGGCCCACATCGGCATGTCGGGCCACTCGTTCGGCGCGCTGTCGACCCTGACCGCCGTGGGCCAGCGGCTGGCCTCGGCGCCGGCCGAGACCCGCTATGCCGAGCCTCGGATCAAGGCGGCGATCGCCTACAGCCCGAACAAGCCGCGGGGCGACGATCCGAAGGCGGCGTTCGCGCGCATCAAGACGCCGATGCTCCACTTCACGGGGAGCGCGGACTCGACGCCCTTCGACCTCGAGAAGACGCCGTTCGAACGGACGACGCCGTACCAGGCGATTTCTGGGGCCGACCAGTACCTGATCTACCTCGACGGCGCCGACCATGCGCTGTTCGGCGGCCGCCGGCTTGTCACCGGCCAGCTGAAGCCGATCGACCCGCCGCAGATGGAGATCGTGAAGGCCGAGACGGTTCGGTTCTGGAACGCCTATCTCAAGGGCGACAAGACGGCGCTGGCCGAACTCTGCGCCCTGCCTAAGCGGATCGACCCGGCGGGCGACGGCTATGTGAAGGCGCCGCGCTGCGGACCCCCGACGCCCATCGCGCCGGTGGACGGCCTGCGCTAGCGTCGCCCCATGGACCCTCTCACCGCCTCCCGCCGCGCCGTTCTGAGCGCGGGCGCGCTTCTCACGGCAGGACCCGCCATGGCCGCAGGGCCGAACGCCGAGACCGAGGCCAGGCGTATCCTGGAGCGCTATCACGCGTTCGGCGACAAGGCCTCGGGAGGGCCGGGCGACGAGGCTTCGGGCGCCTGGCTGGAGGGGGAACTCAAGGCGCTGGGCTACGCCGTGAAGCGTCAGCCGTTCGAGGCGCCTGCCTATGTGGGCGAGGCGACCTTGGCGACGGGCGCAAGCAAGGTCGCCGTCATCCCTCAGGCCATCGTGACGCCCACGCCGGCGGGCGGCGTCACCGGCCCGCTGCACGGGGGCGACCGGGACGGGGGCATCGCCCTGATCGTGCTGCCCTACGCCCGCTGGTCGACGGCGCTGTCGATCGAACAGCGGCTCAAGACCGTGAAGGGCGACGCGGTCGTGCTGGTGACCACGGGGCCCACCAGCGAGGCGGTCGCCCTGAATGCGCCGGCGGACCGCAAGCTGTTTGACCGGCCGGTGGCGGTGCTGGCGCCGAAGGAGGCTGCGCCCTTCGTGGCGGCCGCCGCCAAGGGCGAGACGGCGACGCTCGACATGTCGGGCCGTTCGTTCCGCCGGCCGGCCTACAACGTGACCGCCACCTTGGACCGGGGGGCGGGCCGCTGGCTGGTCCTGTCGACGCCGCGGTCGGGCTGGTTCGGATGCGTGGGTGAGCGGGGCTCGGGCCTGGCGGTCTGGCTGATGCTGACGGCCTGGGCGGCGAAGACAAAGCTGCCGGCCAACGTCGCCCTCGTGGCCACCAGCGGGCACGAGTACGAGTATCAGGGCGGCGAGCTCTACATCCACGGCTGGGCGCCGAAGCCCAAGGACACCGCGCTCTGGGTCCACCTGGGCGCCAACGTGGCCACGCGCGACTGGCACGAGCGCGGCGCGCTGCTGTCACCCCTGC
This sequence comes from Phenylobacterium sp., assembly GCF_965284355.1. Classification (NCBI taxonomy): domain Bacteria; kingdom Pseudomonadati; phylum Pseudomonadota; class Alphaproteobacteria; order Caulobacterales; family Caulobacteraceae; genus Phenylobacterium; species Phenylobacterium sp. Next base: position 4,112,661 of record NZ_OZ260078.1, read on the forward strand.
CCAGCGCCGATCCCCAGCGGTTCCTGCTGGGGGCGCCCAAGCTGGTCCCCGCGTTGAAGGCGGCGTTCGCCGGCCTGCCCGGCCTGGAGACTCCGTATCCGGCCGATCCCAAGCTCGCTGCGGGCGAATTGGGTAGCATCCTGGCCGCCGGCTACGATCCGGCGATGGGCATCTTCGGCTCGCACCGGTATCACCACACCCAGAGCGACGACCTGCGCTGCGTGTCGCCGGCCCTGGTTCCTCCGGTGGTCGACGCCTTCGCGAAAGTGATCGCCGCCGCCCTGTAGAGCCTGCTGTGCAGGCTCCACATAATGCTTGAGCGCGTCTCGGACCGGAAAACGGGTTCCCACTTTTCCGCGACGCGCTCAGAGGGAGGAAGCTGCCGTGACCTATCGCGTCCTGGGCGGGCTGGGCTCGCCGTACTCGATGAAGATGCGCGCGATCCTGCGCTATCGGCGGCTGCCGTTTCACTGGATCCAGGTGACACCGGAGAACGACGCCGAGCGGGCGATGGTGAAGCCGGCGGTGATCCCGGTGGTCCAGTATCCCGAGGGCGACTACCGCAACGACTCCACGCCGATGATCTTCGACCTCGAGGCGCGCCACGAGGGCCGGGGCATCGTGCCCCCGGATCCGGGCGACGCCTTCCTGGCCTACCTGCTCGAGGACATGGCCGACGAGTTCGGCACCAAGCTGATGTTCCACTACCGCTGGGACGCCGAGCGCGACCAGATCCGCATGAGCGAGTGGCTGGCCTACGACCGGGGTGTCGCCGGGTACGACGGCATCAAGAAATTCGCCGACTTCTTCCGCGACCGTCAGGTGGGGCGCATGCCGATCGTGGGCTGCACCAAGGAGAACGCGCCGGTCATCGAGGACGCCATGCGCCGGCTCTGCGCGATCTTCGAGGCGCATGTGCTGGAGCGGCCCTACTTCTTCGGCTCGCGTCCCTCGCTGGCCGAGTTCGGCTGGTACGGCCAGTTCACCCAGCTGGCCAACGACCCGACGCCGGCCGAGCTGATGCGCGAGATCGCGCCGTTCACCTATCGCTGGCTCATGCACCTGGACGACGCCTCGGGGATCGAGGGCGAGTGGCGCGCGCCCGGCGAGCCGCTGGCGCCCGCCGTGCAGCAGCTGCTGGCCTTCGCGGGCGAGGTCTACATGCCGTTCCTGCTGGCCAACGACGCGGCGCTGCGGGCGGGGGAGGAGACCTTCACCGTCGAGCTGCTGGGCCGGCCCTATTCGCAGGGGACGTTCAAGTACCAGGCGAAGTGCCTGGAGAACCTGCGCCGCGCCTACGCCGACCTGCCGGCCGAGGCCAGCGCGCGGGTGACGCCGATGCTGGAGCAGGCCGGCGCGCTCTCAGCGCTGACGCGGAGCGCCCAACCGGCCTAAAAGGGTGGGATGAGCGAAACACACCACCCGAGCGCCCCGCAGGCCGCGTCACCCACCTACCGCCTGGCTTCCACGGATCAGGACTTCATCATGGGCCCCTCCATGCGCGGGGTCCGGTTCATGCTGGAGTTCGCCAAGGTCGACGAGGCGCTGCGCAACTGGAGCGTCAAGTCGACCATCGTGGTGTTCGGCAGCGCCCGGATCCGCGAGGAGGGGCCCGAGCCGCACCCGCGCTGGTACGCCGCCGCCCGGAAGTTCGCCGCAATCGCCTCGAAGGAAGGCGGGGCGCACCTGTCGGCGAAGGGCGAGCGCTACAACGTGATCTGCACCGGCGGCGGCCCCGGGATCATGGAGGCCGCGAACCGCGGGGCCACCGACGTCGGCGCACCGTCCATCGGCCTCAACATCACCCTGCCGCACGAGCAGTTCCCGAACAGCTATTCGACGCCCGAACTGACCTTCCGCTTTCACTATTTCGCCATGCGCAAGATGCACTTCGCCATGCGGGCCAGCGCGCTGGTGGTGTTTCCGGGCGGCTTCGGGACCCTGGACGAGCTGTTCGAGATCCTGACGCTACGCCAGACCGACAAGTCCCCGGCGATGCCGATCGTGCTGTTCGACGAGGCCTACTGGCGCTCGATCGTCAATCTCGAGTCGCTGATCGAGCACGGGATGATCGCGCGCGAGGACCTGGGCCTCTTCCGCTTCGCCGAAACGCCCGAGCAGGTCTGGGAATGCCTCTTGGCGGGCGGTCTGCGCCCGTATGAAGACCTGCCCGAGCCGCCGCCGGCCGACGCGACGCCCTCCTGGTAAGGCGGGCTTGCACAGCTGCGCGCAGCGGCGCCAACTGGATGGCCGTGCAGGAGGGGCAGGGCACATGGACATCGGCGTCTTCATCCCGATCGGCAACAACGGCTGGCTCATCTCCGAGACCTCGCCGCAGTACATGCCGACGTTCGAGCTGAACAAGGCGGTGGTGCAGCGGGCCGAGCACTACGGCTTCGACTTCGCGCTCTCGATGATCAAGCTGCGGGGGTTTGGCGGGAAGACGCAGTTCTGGGAGCACAACCTCGAGAGCTTCACGCTGATGGCGGGGCTGGCGGCGGTGACGAGCCGGATCAAGATCTTCGCGACCGCGGCGACGCTGACCATGCCCGCGCCGATCGTGGCGCGGATGGCGTCCACCATCGACTCGATCGCGCCGGGCCGGTTCGGCATCAACCTGATCACCGGCTGGCAGAAGGCCGAGTACGACCAGATGGGCCTGTGGCCGGGCGAGAGCCACTACAAGGACCGCTACAACTACCTCGCCGAGTACGCGACGGTGCTGAAGGAGCTGATGGAGACCGGGGTCTCGGACTTCAAGGGCCAGTACCAGCAGATGCACGACTGCCGCGTCTCGCCCAAGCCGACGCCGGGCGTGAAGATCATCTGCGCCGGCTCGTCGGACGAGGGCCTGGCCTTCACCGCGACCTATGCCGATTATTCGTTCGCCCTGGGCAAGGGGACCAACACGCCCACGGCCTTCGCGCCGGTCAACCAGCGGCTGGAGGCGGCGGCGGCCAAGACCGGTCGCGACGTGGCCAGCTATATCCTCTTCATGATCATCGCCGACGAGACCGATGAGGCGGCCATGGCCAAATGGCAGCTGTATCGCGACGGGGCCGACCAGGACGCCCTGGCCTGGCTGACCAACCAGGCGGCGCCGAACGCGCAGGGCGGGACGTCCAACACGAATACCACCCAACTCGCGGCCCCCGAGTCGGCGGTGAACCTGAACATGGGCACGCTGGTGGGCAGCTATGACAGCGTGGCGCGGATGCTGGACGAGGTCGCCGAGGTGCCAGGCACGGCCGGCGTGCTGCTGGTGTTCGACGACTTCCAGAAAGGCGTCGAGGCCTTCGGGGCGAAGATCCAGCCCAAGATGAAGAGCCGGACGCATGTCGGAGCCTAGGCCCACCGTCCCCATTCCCGGCGCGGTGACGCTGCCGGCGCGGCCCGAGAACCTGCCGATCGACCCGAAGGCCACCGCGCTGCTCGTGGTCGACATGCAGAATGCCTACGCCTCGCCCGGCGGCTATCTGGACCTCGCGGGCTTCGACATCGAGGGCGCGGCCCGCGTGATCGAGAAGATCGCCGTGCTGGTCGAGACGGCGCGCCAGTCGGGCGTGACGGTGGTGTTCTTCCGCAACGGCTGGGATCCCGACTACGTCGAGGCCGGCGGGCCGGGGTCGCCCAACTGGTGGAAGTCGAACGCGCTGAAGACCATGCGCGACAACCCCGACCTGCAGGGCAAGCTGCTGGCCAAGGGCACGTGGGACTATGCCCTGGTCGACCGCCTGCAGCCCCAGCCCGGCGATATCGTCATCGAGAAGCCGCGCTACTCGGCCTTCTACAACACCGCGCTGGACTCGGTGCTGCGGGCGCGCGGCATCCGGAACCTGGCCTTCTGTGGCATCGCCACGAACGTCTGCGTCGAGAGCACGCTGCGCGACGGCTATCACCGCGAGTTCTTCGGCGTGCTGATCGAGGACGCCACTCACCAGGCGGGGCCGCCCTTTCTGCAGGAGGCCACGGTCTACAACGTCGAGAAGTTCTTCGGCTGGGTGTCGAACACCGCCGACTTCTGCGGGGCGGTGAGCCAGGCTCCGCCCGAATCCTGAGAGAGGTAGAATATGCCCAAGACCGTCATCACCCCGCCGGGGACGCAGACGCCGATCGCGCCCTTCTCGCCCGGCACGCTGGCCGACGGCGTGGTCTATGTTTCGGGCACGCTGGCCTTCGACAAGGACAACAACGTCGCCCACGTCGGCGATGCGGCGGCCCAGACCCGCCAGGTGCTGGAGACGATCAAGTCCGTCATTGAGACCGCCGGCGGCACGATGGACGACGTCACGATGAACCACATTTTCCTGAAGGACTGGGCCGACTACGCGGCCATCAACAAGGTCTACGCCGAGTACTTCCCCGGCGAGAAGCCGGCGCGGTTCTGCATTCAGTGCGGACTTGTGCGCCCGGACTTTCTGGTGGAGATCGCCACCATCGCCCATATCGGAAAGCCCTAGATGACCACGACCGGCCGCACCGCCCACCATAGCGTAGACCCGCTGTTCCTGGAGCGCTGGTCGCCGCGCGCCTTCACCGGCGAGGCGATGCCGCAGGATGTGCTGAACACCCTGTTCGAGGCCGCGGGCTGGGCGCCCTCGGCGTTCAACGGCCAGCCGTGGCGGTTCGTCTACGCGCACCGCGAGACGCCGCAGTGGGAGCCGCTGTTCGACGCGCTGGTCCCCTTCAATCAGATGTGGGTGAAGAACGCCTCGGTGCTGATCTATGTGCTGTCGGACCGCTTCCGTCGGCCGGAGGGCGCTCAGCCGTCGGCCAATCCGTGGCATGCGTTCGATACCGGCGCGGCCTGGGGCCTGCTGGCGCTGCAGGCGCAGATGCTGGGCTGGGCGACCCATGGGATGGCCGGGTTCGACCGGGACAAGGCGTTCGCGGCCGTCGGCGCCGATCCGGAGCAGTTCAACGTCGAGGCCGCCGTCGCGGTCGGCAAGCTGGCCGATCCTTCGGTGCTGGACGAGCCGTACCGTTCGCGCGAGGTTCCCAGCGGGCGCAATCCGGTATCGAGTTACGCGTTCGAGGGACGGCTGAAGGCCTGACGACAAGGCTGCGGCCATTTTTGAGTTCGGGAACCGCCCTGTGGAGGGGCGGACTCGGGGGGAGTTGAGATGAGTGGTGATCCCGCGCGGGGCGGATTCCATCCGGATTCCGTCCATCTGCTACGGACGACGATGCAGGCGCAGTACCAGCTGAGCCAGATGGCCGATCAGAAGGCCAACATGGTGCTCGGCGCGAGCTTCGTGATCTTCACGGTGAGCATCAGCCTGGGCAACACGGGTGCGCGCCCGCTGCCGCTGATGATCCTTGGGGCGGCCGCGTTCGCGGCGGCCTGCCTGGCCGTGCTGGCGGTATTGCCCTCGGTCAAGGTTCCGCCCCGGCCCGATGGCCCGGCCAACATCCTGTTCTTCGGCTCGTTCACCCAGGTGTCGGAAGACGAGTTCATCGATCGGCTGATGACGGTGGCCAAGGACCCTCGCCAGAGCTTCGAGGCGTTCGCCCACGACATCTACCAGAACGGCCGGGTGCTCGCGTTCAAGAAGTACCGCTTCCTGGGGTTCGCCTACCGCATCCTGCTGGGCGGGCTGATCGGCGCGCTGGTGGCGTTCCTGGCGCCCTATGCGCTGCGGCTGAGCGGCGTCGCCAACATCTAGCTACGGCTCCCATCCCGGCGGGGCCAGCTCGAAGCCCTCGAAGCGGAAGCCGGGGCTTACGATGCACGCCACGAGGGTCCAGCCGCGGTCGGCCTGGGCGGCCTGCCACTCGTCCTTGCGGACCACGTGCTGCGGCGCCTGTCCGGGGTCGGGCCCCAGGCGGGTCTCGGTAACGTCCGGGCCCTGCGCCGTGCGCAGCTTCAGCGGCGATCCCGCCTGGAAGATCCAGATCTCCTCGGCGTCGACTCGGTGCCAGTGCGATCGCTGGCCTTCCTCGAGCAGGAACAGGATCGATGTCGCCGCCGCGCGGCCGTCCGGCAGCGCCGCGTCCGAGCGCCAGGTCTCGCGATACCATCCCCCCTCGGGGTGGGGCTGCAGCTTCAGGCGCTGGATCAGATCGGCGGCGTCCATGGTCCGGAAGAAACGCCAACACGGCGGTTTGCGCCAGTGCCGGCTTGACCGCGCGGCCAAGCTCGGGCCGCTTTAGGCCATGCGAAGAATCTCCCTTTCCCTGGCCGCCGCCCTCGCGGTGGCGACACCCGCTTTGGCGGGCCCCGACCTGGCCAGGATGTCGCCAGCCGAACTCGCCGCCACGCTCAAGGCCTTTCCCAAGGGCGGCGAACTGCACAACCACCTGAGTGGGGGCACGCCGCCGGAGCTGATCCTGGAGTGGGCGATCGAGGACAAGGCGTGCATCGACCCCGTTGAGCTGGCGATCCGCCTGAGCTGCGCGGGGGAGGGCCTGCGGCCGGCCTCGGACATCCGGACCAGCGAAGCGCTACGTTCGGCGATGATCGACAGCCTGACCACGCGCCATCCGGGCTTCCGCGACCGCTCGGGGCACGACCAGTTCTTTACCGCCTTCAGCCGCCGCAGCGTCTCGCCCAAGCGCCAGGGCGATGCGCTGGCCGAGGTCATGGAAGGGCTGGCCCGGCAGAACACCTTCTACGCCGAGCAGATGGTCACGCCGCAGTTCCTGGCGTCGCGCTCGCTGGGCGCCCAGGTGGGCTGGAAGGGCGACCCGGCGGCGACCCGTAAGGCGTTGGCCGAAGCCGGCATCGAGAAGCTGGTCCCGGCGGTGATCGCCGACACTGACGCGCTCGAAAAGCGCGCCCGCGAGGTGATGAAGTGCGGGACGCCGCAGGCCAGCGCCGGGTGCCAGGTGACCGTCCGCTTCCTGTTCCAGGCCATGCGTGAGGGCCCGCCCGAGCAGACCATGGCCCAGCTGCAGCTGGGCGTCGCGGTGGTCGCCGCCGACAAGCGCTGGGTGGGGCTGCAGCTGGTGGCGCCGGAGGATGGCTATGACGCCACCCGCTACTACGACGTCCACATGCGCATCGTAGCCGAGCTGACCGACCAGGGGCGCAAGGTCCCCGTGGCGCTGCACGCGGGCGAGGTGACCCTGAAGCTGGTTTCGCCGAAGTCGGTGAGCCACCGCGTCACCGACGCCGTCCGCATCGCCGGCGCGCGGCGGATCGGCCACGGGACGGCGCTGCCGCTCGAGGTGGACGCCGTGGCGGTGGCGCGCGAGATGGCGGCCAAGGGCGTGCTGATCGAGACCAACCTAGTCTCGAACTCGGTGATCCTGGAGGTGCCGCCCGAGGAGCACCCCTACGCCTGGTTCCGGAAGATGGGTGTGCCCGCCGCGCTCTCTACCGACGACAGCGGAATCAGCCGCCATGAGCTGTGGGGCGACTATGCGTTCGCGGTGAAGAACGGTGCGACCTACGACGACCTGAAGACCGCCGCGCGCAACGGCATCGCCTACAGCTTCCTGGCGGGCGAGGGGCTGTGGGCCGATCCGAACGTCTACCGCAAGCCGGTGGCGGCCTGCGCGGGGCAGGTGGGGAACGCCGAGCCCAAGGGCGCCTGCGCCGACCTCGTGGCCCGGAGCGACAAGGCGCGCGAGCAGTGGCGGCACGAGCGGCTGCTGAAGGCGTTCGAGGCGGCGAACTGAAGTTCCTCCCCCATCGCGATGGGGGAGGAACTAGGGCCTACCCCTCGACCGCCATGTAGACGAACCGGGCCACGAAGAGGGCCGCCAGGGCGAGGAGCAGCCAGTCGGCCTTGGCGATGCGGCGGCTGGCGAGCTTGAGCACGGCATAGGCGATGACGCCGAAGGCGAGGCCGTTGGCGATCGAGAACGTCAGCGGGATGGTGATCAGGGTCAGGAAGGCCGGGATGGCGACGACCGGATCGTCCCAGTCGATCTCGGTCAGCGGCGCCATCATCATCCCGCCCACCAGGATCAGGGCGGGCGCCGTGGCGGCGGCCGGGATCACCTGGGCCCAGGGCGCGACGAACAGGGTGGCCAGAAAGAAGAGGCCGGTGATCACGGCGGTGAGCCCCGTACGCCCGCCCGCCGAGACACCCGAGGCGCTCTCGATATAGCTGACGACGGTCGAGGTCCCGGCCAGCGAGCCCACGACGGTGGCGCCGGCGTCGGCGAAGAGGATCCGGTTGAGGCGCGGGATCGTCCCGTCGGGCCGCATGAGCCCTGCCTTCTTCGAGACCGCGACCAGGGTGCCGACGTTGTCGAACAGGTCGACGAACAGGAAGACGAACAGGATCTCCAGCAGGGCCAGCCCGAAGCCGTGGCCGCCGATGCCCAGCGCCGCGGGGATGTCGAGCTGCAGCGCCGTGCCGGTCATTTCCTCCAGGCTGTAGGGCTGGGGCTTCCACTCGGCGAGGCCCAGCCCCCAGCCCAGGACAGCGGTGGCCACGATGCCGATGAAGATCGCGCCGCGCACTTTCAGAACCATCAGGATCGATAGGATCGCCAGGCCCAGCAGCGCGAGCAGGGTGGTCGAGGCGTGGACGTCGCCCAGGCTGACCAGGGTGGCCGGATTGGCGACCACGAGGCCCGCGCCGCGCAGGCCAATGAAGGCGATGAAGATGCCGATGCCCGCCGCGATGGCTGAGAACAACGCCCGGGGTATCGCGCTGACGATCAGCTGACGTACGCCCACCAGCGTCAGCACGAAGAACAGCACGCCCGAAACGAAGACCAGGCCCAGCGCCGTCTGCCAGGGCACGCCCATGGCGCCCACGACGGTGAAGGCGAAGTAGGCGTTCAGCCCCATGCCGGGCGCGAGCGCGATCGGGTAGTTGGCCAGGAAGCCCATCAGCAGGCAGCCGATCCCGGCCGCCAGGCAGGTGGCCGCGGCGACGCCCGCCAGCGGCATGCCGGTGGTCGACAGGATCGCCGGGTTCACCAGCACGATGTAGGCCATGGTGAGGAAGGTGGTGGCGCCGGCCAGCACCTCGGTCTGAACCGTGGTTCCGCGGTCGCGCAGCTGGAAGGTCTTCTCGAGGAAACTCATTTGGCGGCGCCTTGCGGGAGGGTGTCGGCGTAGGTTGACCAGCCCGCGAGCAGGGCCTTCACGACCGGCGCGCCGACCCGGTAGGCAGCCTCGACGCCGGCCTCCAGGCCGCCGTCGGCGAAGGCGATCTTGTTGGGCTTTCCGGCGCCGGGGCGCGAGTAGTTGCTGGCGGTGCGCAGGATCAGGGCGCGGCGCGGATCGACCCGCTTGGAGCTCGCGAACAGCGCCAGGGTGTCGAGGACGGCCTGGTCCTCGCCATCGGTCATCGCCAGCACGCCCTGGCCGTCGGTCTGCACCCGGACCCAGTCGCGGGCCCAGCGGGTGCGCAGCTCGCCATGCCAGAAGCGGACCGTCCCCAGGCTGGCGCCCACGAACACATGCGGCGGCTTCTGGGCGGCCGGCTCCTCCGGATAGCCGGCGCGGTCGGCGGCCAGCTTGGGGCTGTCGGGCAGATCGACGCCGCGGGTCAGCTCGTAGGCCCAGCGGGTCAGGCCGGGGTCGAGCCGCCAGGCCATGCCGCTGGCGCCGGCGTGTTCGCCCTTCTCGCCGGGGCCGTTGGCGTTGGCGCCATACAGACCCCAAGGCCATCCGGCGATGATCTCGCGGTCGTCTATCTCGTACAGCGGGTCGCCATCGACGACCCAGTCGGACCAGGCGGCGCTGCCGATCGAGCCCGCCTTCGGGTCGACTCCGGCGATGCCGGCCATCAGCCAGTAGGCTTTCGACAGGTCGAAGCGCGGGTCGACGATCAGGGCTGCCAGCGAGGTCCGGGCGCGGCCGAACATGCCGGTGTTGATCACCAGGACGCCGTCCTTCGTGATCCGGGCCGCCCGTTCGACGCCGGGGATCGCGACGGTCTCGGTGGCGGGCAGACGTTCGATCCAGAGCTGGAGCTCGCCGGCCATGTCGCCGGTGTCCTTGCCGATCTCGAAGGCCGTGACGACGACGACCTTGATGGGGATCGGCCTGGCCAGCGCCACAGCAGGCGCCAGCAGGGCGGCGATGATGACGATCAGACGCAGCACGCGATTCCCCCGAGGCCTCGCCGCATAGTCGGCGGCGCGGGGGCGGTGGCAAGCCTTAGGTGCGCGCCTCGCGGAGTTGTCTGTTTCCTCCTCACCCGTAGGGGGAGGGGGGCCATGCGCAGCATGGGGGAGGGGGTGTGCCGGGAGCGCCGAGCGTGGGGGTGTTCCCCCTCCACCAGCCTTCGGCCGGTCCCCCTCCCCTACGGGTGAGGATGAGCGGGATGCCGGGCGTGTGCGAGCTGGCCCATCAGATAGGTGCGTTCCACCGCGCGGTCGTCTGCCAGGATCGCGAGCACGAACAGGGTCTCGGCCAGCGTGCGGGTCGCGGCCGTGCGGCGGGCCAGCAATGGGGTTGCGGCGAGGTCGAGGACGACGAAGTCCGCCTCCTTGCCGGGCGCGAGGTTGCCCACGCGGTCGTCGATGTGCAGCGCTCGTGCGCCGGCCAGGGTGCCCAGATAGAAGGCGTGCAGTGGGTCCAGGTTGTCGCCCTGGAGCTGACCCACCTTGTAGGCCTCGCCCATCATCTGCAGCAGCGAGAATGAGCCGCCGGCGCCCACGTCGGTGCCCAGCGCGGCGCCGACCCCGCTGGCGCAGGCCCGCTTCAGGGAGAACAGACCGCTGCCCAGCAGCAGGTTGGACGACGGACAGAAGGCCACCGAGGCGCCGGCCTTGGCGAGCCGTTGGAATGCGCCGTCGTCGCAGTGGACGCAGTGGGCGAAGACCGAGCGCGGGGCGACCAGGCCGTGGCGCTCGTAGACGGCCAGATAGTCGCGGTCGCGCGGGAAGAGGCGGGCGACCTCGGCCATCTCGCCGGTGTTCTCCGACATGTGGGTGTGGAGGAGGACGTCAGGGTGGGCGGCCAGAACCTCGCCGGCCATGGCCAGCTGGGCGTCTGACGATGTGACCGCGAACCGGGGCGTGACCGCATAGCCCAGGCGACCGCGGCCCCGCCACGCGCGGATCAGCGCCTCGGTGTCGGCGCGGCCGGTCTCGACCGTGTCGGTGAGGCCGTCGGGGGCGTTCACGTCCATCAGCACCTTGCCGGCGATCAGGCGCATGTTGCGCGCCAGCGCGGCCTCGAACAGCGCGTCGGCCGACGCCTTGTGGACGGTGCAGAAGGCGAGCGCGCTGGTCGTGCCGTTGGCCAGCAGCTGGTCGAGGAACACCTGCGCCACCGCGTCGGCATGGGCGCGGTCGGCGAAGGCCTGCTCGGTGGGGAAGGTGTGGGTGTGGAGCCAGTCCAGCAGCTGGGCGCCCCAGGCGGCCATGACGTCCACCTGCGGGTAGTGGACGTGGGCGTCGATGAAGCCCGGCGTGATCAGGCGGCCGGGCAGCTCGGTGACCGGGGTATCGCCAAGGGTAGGCGCGAGGTCGGCGTAGGCGCCGAAGGCTGCGACGTGGCCGTCCTCGACGATCAGCAGGCCGTCGGGGTGGTGCTCGACGGCGTCGGGCGACCGCGAGGGATCGTCCAGCGCGTGGAGCAGCGCGGCGCGATAGGCTTGGCGGGTCATAGGTTGACCGCGATCCAGTCGGCCTCGGCCAGCTCGATCTCGTCCAGGTTTTCGCCCGGGCCTTCGCGGTCGACCACCAGGAAGTCGCTCTCGGCCTCAAGGGCCAGGAGGAAGTGGTGCCATGTCCCCTTGGCGTAGTTCACGCCCTGGTGGGCCCCGGCGCGGAAGACGCGCACCCTGGCGGCGTCGAAGTCGCCGGGCGGCGCCACGGCCACCAGGAAGGGCCGGCCCTGCAGCGGCATGAAGGCCTGGCTGCCCAGCGGGTGTCGCTCGAAGATCTTCAGCACCGGCGGGGTCAGGGGCTTGGAGCGGAAGAGGCTGATGATCGCCTGGCCGTCGCCCACCGCCACGTCGGTCAGGGCGTTGAAGCGCGTGGTCCAGCCGTAGTTGATCGGGATGACCTCGGCATGGTCGGACGCCTCGATCACGTCGCCGAACGGGGCGAAGGCGTCGGCCGTGAGGGGTTCGGGGACGATGGCCCTCACGACCCCACCTTCCCGCCGGCCTTGATCCAGGCGCCGAGCTGGGCGCGTTCCAGGTCGGTCATGCCGGTCTCGTTGCCCTGGGGCATCGACTGGGTCGCGACGGCGCGGGCGTAAATCTTGTCGAGGTGCTTGGCGAGGCCCGCATCGGTGTCGAAGGCCGCGCCGTTTGGGGCCACCGGCACGCCGCGGTGCGTGGGGTGAGCGGCGTGGCAGGCGATGCAGTGCTTGTCGACGATGGCGCGGACAACGGCGTAGCTCGGGACCTCCTCGACGGTCGGCGGCTTGGGCCGCGCGGCCACGTTCAGCACCGCCACGGTCACGAAGGCCAGCGCGCCGGCCGCCAGCACCTGCGGCTCGAAGCGCCCGGCGTTCTTGAGGTTGAAGAAGTGGCGGATCGTCCAGCCGGCGATCCCCAGTCCCGCCACCCAGAGCCAGTTGAGCGGGGCAGCGAAGATCATCGGGTAGTGGTTGCTGATCATGATGAACAGCACCGGGAGCGTCATGTAGTTGTTGTGGACGGACCGCTGCTTGGCCTGCTTGCCCAGCGCGGGATCGGGCGTCTGGCCCGCCAGCACCTGCGCCACCACCTTCCGCTGGTTGGGGATGATGATCATGAAGACGTTGGCCGCCATGACCGTGCCGATGATGGCGCCCACGTGCATGAAGGCGCCGAGGTCGGCGAAGACGCGGGTCAGGCCATAGGCGGCGGCCACGAGAACGGCGAACCACACGGCGCTGAAAAGCTTGAGGTTCTGTCCGATCGGCGAGCGGCAGAGGCCGTCGTAGACCAGCCAGCCGGCGACCAGCGTCCCGAGGCCGAGGCCGACAGCCTGCCAGGTCGCGAGATCGGCCTTGGTCTTGTCGATGAGGTTGAGGTCGGCGCCGACGTAGAAGATCAGGCTGAGCAGCAGAAAGCCCGAGATCCAGGTGGTGTAGGCCTCCCATTTGAACCAGTGCAGCTCCTCGGGCATGTCGGCCGGGGCCACCATGAACTTCATCTGCCGGTAGAAGCCGCCGGAGTGGACGCTCCAAAGCTCGCCCGCGATGCCGTCCGGCGCGCCGGGCGGCCTCTTAAGGTGGCTGTCCAACCACATGAAATAGAACGACGATCCGATCCAGGCGATGCCGGCCACCAAGTGCAGCCAGCGGATCGCCAGGTTCGCCCAGGCCTCGAGGTCGGCGATCAAGCGGAGACCTCTTCGGTCAGTTTCAGCAGCTGGGCGGCCAGCGCCACGGCAATGACCGCCGGCTCCTTGCCCTTCAGCTCGGCGAGGCCGATGGGGCAGGTCAGGCGGGCGAGGTCGGCGTCGCCGAGACCGTCGTCGCGCAGGCGGTGCTCGAACCGCGCGCGCTTCGTCCGCGAGCCGATCAGGCCGACGTAGGCGAGCTCCGGACGCGCCAGCGCGGCGCGGGTAAGGCGGTAGTCCAGGTCATGGCTGTGGGTGAAGATGGCGACCAGCGTGCCGGCCGGCGCCGCCTCGACGGCCTCCTCCAGCTCATCCTCGGACAGGATGGTCGCCCGCGTGCCGCCCGCCTCCGGCCGCAGGTCCTCGCGGCTGGCCAGCCAGTCGAGGTGGAAGGGCAGCGGCGCGAAGGCGCGCGCCACGGCCTGGCCCACATGACCGGCGCCGAAGATCACCAGGCGGGGCAGGGCGGGGCGGATGGTTTCGGACAAGCGGCGGACCTCCGACAGCGGCGTGCGTGGGCCGTCCGAGCCGTGCGGCCCCGGCCCCCCGACAACTCGGCGCATGCGGCCCGCTTCGAACTTCGCGGTCAAGGCAAAGGCGGTGCGCGCCGTGGCGGCAGGCTCCAGCCAGTCGAGGCTTTCGGCGTCGATGCGCTCGACCAGCAAACGGACGTGACCGCCGCAGCACTGACCCAGCAGCGGGCCCAGCGGATAGTCCTGCAGGGCGTGGCGGCGGTCGGCCTGGCTCAGCAGCTTGCGCGCCTGGTCCAGACCCTGCCGCTCCAGCGAGCCGCCGCCGATGGTGCCGGTGAAGCGGTCGGGCCAGACCAGCATGCGGGCGCCCGTCTCGCGCGGCGTGGAGCCCTGGGCGCCGACGACGGTGACCATGGCCAGCGCCTCGCCGCGGCGAGCGGAGGCGAGGGCGTCTTGGATCCAGATCGTCGTCATGGCGCTCTCCTCCTCCGTAGGGGGAGGGGGACCATGCGCAGCATGGTGGAGGGGGTACGCCTCAAGCTCGGAGTCCGGGATCGCTCCCCCTCCACCACCCTTCGGGCGGTCCCCCTCCCCCTACGGGTGAGGAGGTTGATCGATGGGAGCCTACCCATCGGCGCGCGTCCGCACGTCGTTGATCGCCGCGAGGATCCGCTCGGGCGTGGCGGGGGCGTCCAGGTTGGGCATGACCTTGTGCCCCCCGACGCTGGCGACCGCATCGGTCAGGGCGGAGAACACCGAGATTGCCAGCATCAGCGGCGGCTCCCCTACGGCCTTGGAGCGATGGACCGTGTTCTCGCGGTTCTCGCCAGGCTGCCAGATGGCCACGTTGAAGGCGTCCGGCCGGTCGCCGGCGGTGGGGATCTTGTAGGTCGACGGGGCGTGGGTGGTGAGGCGGCCCTTGGCGTCGAACACCAGCTCCTCGGTGGTCAGCCAGCCCATGCCCTGGATGAAGCCGCCCTCGATCTGGCCCAGGTCGATGGCCGGGTTCAGCGAGCGGCCGACGTCGTGCAGGATGTCGACGCGGGTGACCTTGTTCTCGCCGGTCAGGGTGTCGATCGCGACCTCGGAACAGGCGGCCCCGTAGGCGAAATAGTAGAACGGCCGGCCTTTGTGGGTGGTGCGGTCGTAGGCGATGTCGGGCGTCTTGTAGAAGCCGGTGGCCGAAAGCGAGACACGGGCCAGATAGGCCTGGTTCACGAAGTCGCGGAAGCTGAAGAGGTCGGCGCCGACCTGAACGCCGTCGGCGGTGAAGACCGGGTCGTGACCCCATTGCGAGCGCGCCCAGGCGGCGAGGCGGGCCTTGATCTGCTCGCAGGCGTCCAGCGCCGCCATGCCGTTGAGGTCGCTGCCCGAGGAGGCGGCCGTGGCCGAGGTGTTCGGCACCTTGTCGGTGCGGGTCGACGTGATCCGGACCGAGGCGAGCGGGACCTGGAAGGCGTCGGCCGCGACCTGGGCGACCTTGATGTTCAGACCCTGGCCCATCTCGGTCCCGCCGTGGTTCAGCAGGATCGAGCCGTCGGTGTAGACGTGGACGAGCGCGCCGGCCTGGTTCAGGTGGGTGGTGGTGAACGAGATGCCGAACTTGACCGGCGTGAGCGCCAGGCCGCGCTTCAGTTGGTGGTTCTCGGCGTTCCAGCGCTGGATGGCGGTCCGGCGGACGCGATAGTCGCAGCTTTCCGCCAGCTCGGTCATGATCGGGTGGATCACCGCATCGGTGACGGTCTGGCCATAGGGCGTGAGATCGCCGGCCACGCCGTAGAGGTTGGCCAGACGCACATCCAGCGGGTCCTTGCCCAGGGCGAGGGCCACGGCGTCGAGGCCGCGCTCGATCGCCATCATCCCCTGCGGGCCGCCGAAGCCGCGGAAGGCGGTGTTGGAGACCGTGTGGGTGCGCGTGCGGTGGCTGACGATCTCGGCGGCCGGCAGCGCATAGGCGTTGTCGGCGTGGAACATCGCGCGGTCGTTGATCGCGTGGCTGAGGTCGGCCGAGAAGCCGCAGCGCGAGGCGAACTCGAACGCCGCGCCGTGCAGGCGGCCGTCGCCGTCGAAGCCCAGCTCCCAGTCGATCTCGAAGTCATGGCGCTTGCCGGTCAGCGCCATGTCGTCGTCGCGGTCGAGGCGAATCTTGGCGGGGCGGCGGGTGACCCTCGCGGCCAGCGCGGCCATGGCCGCCCATTGCACCGACTGGGTCTCCTTCCCGCCGAAGCCGCCCCCCATGCGCCGGACTTCGACCGTGACGGCGGAGTCCTGGCAGCCCAGCACGCGGGCCAGGATGTGCTGGGTTTCTGTCGGATGCTGGGTGGAGGTCCAGACGTGCAGGTCGGCGCCCTCGCCGGGGATGACCAGCGCGACCTGACCTTCGAGGTAGAAGTGCTCCTGGCCGCCGACCTGCAGATGGCCGCGGGCGCGATGGGGGGCCGCGGCGATGGCGGCCTGGGCGTCGCCCAGGCTCATTGTCTGGCTGGGCTCGATGAACGAGCCGGCGGCGAGAGCGGCGTCGGCGGTGAGGAGCGCTGGCAGATCCTCGTACTCGACCACGGCCAGGGCTGCGGCGGCGCGGGCTTTGGGCAAGGTCTCGGCCGCGACGCAGAACAGCGGCTGGCCCAGGAACTTGACCTCGCCGTCGGCAAACAGCGGATCGTCGCCGGCAAAGGGGCTGATGTCGTTCTTGCCCTGGACGTCGGCGGGGGTGAGGACGGCCACGACGCCGGGCGCCGTGCGAACGGCCGAGAGGTCCAGCTTGGTGATGCGAGCGTGGGCCCGGGCGGACTGGCCGGCGTAGAGGTGGAGCAGCCCCGGCGGCTCGGGGATGTCGTCGATGTAGAGCGCCTCGCCGGACACGTGACGCGGGGCGCTGTCGTGGCCGATGGGCGCGTTCAGGACGGGGAGTGCGCGGAGGCCTGCGCCAGAGTCAGCCATAGGCCACCGCCTCGGCCTCGCGGACGCTGGACGCGGCGCCGGTCGCCTCCAGGAAGGCCCGGCGCAGCAGGTTGCGGGCGGCGTCCAGGCGGTAGTCGGCCGAGGCGCGCATGTCGGTGATGGGGATGAAGTCCTGGGCCAGGGCCTCGGCGGCGGCTTCGACGGTCTCGGCGGTCCAGGGGCGGCCGATGAGGGCGGCTTCCGCGACGGCGGCGCGCTTGGGCGTGGCGGCCATGCCCCCGAAGGCGATCCGGGCGTCGGTCACCTGGCCGCCTTCGACGCCGACCGACAGACCCAGGCAGACCGCCGAAATATCCTGGTCGAAGCGCTTGGAAAGCTTGGCGATCTTAAAGATTCGACCCGCTTCCGGCTTCGGCACGATCACCGCCTCGACGAACTCGCCGGGCTGCCGATCCTGGTGTCCGTAGGCCAGGAAGTACGCCTCCAGAGGCAGCTCGCGGCGCACGGGGCCTTTGCGCAGCACCAGGGTCGCGCCGGCCGCGATCAGGGCGGGCGGCATGTCGCCGATGGGCGAGCCGTTGGCGATGTTGCCGCAGATGGTTCCGAGGTTGCGCACTTGCAGGCCTCCCAGCCGCCGCAGGAGTTCGCCGTACTCGGGATGCAGGCCCGCCAAGGTGGCGTGCGCGTCGGCGTAGCGGACGCCGGCGCCGATACGGATCGTGTCGCCATGATCGTCGATGGCGCGCAGGTCGGCCGCCTCGTTCAGCGAAACGAGGGTCGCCAGATCGCGATGCTGCTTGGTCACCCAGAGGCCTACGTCGGTGCCGCCCGCCAGCACGGTGGCGTCCGGATGCGCTTCCAGGATCGCCGCCATATCGTCCGCTGAGCGGGGCGCGAAGAAGCGGCGGCCCTTGTGCTCCAGCGCGAGTCCTTCTGTCGGCCGGATGGCGGCGAGGGCGGTCGACAGGGCGGGGATGTCGGCCGCGTCCGGATCCGCGCCCATGGCTTCGCCGGCCGCCAGGATCGGGCCGTAGCCGGTGCAACGGCACAGGTTCCCCGCCAGGGCATCCTTGAGGCTGGCCGCATCGGTGGCCGCACCGTCGCGCTGGGTGGCGTAGAGGCTCATGACGAAGCCCGGCGTGCAGAAGCCGCACTGGCTGGCGTGGGTGTCGACCATGGCCTGCTGCACCGGGTGGAGGTCGTCCTCGCGGCCCAGGCTCTCGACGGTGAACAGGGCCCGGCCATCCAGCATCGGGGCGAAGAGGATGCAGGCGTTCACCGCGCGGAAGCGGACGGTATCCGCGGAGAGTTCGCCCAGCACCACCGTACAAGCGCCGCAGTCGCCCTCGGCGCAGCCTTCCTTCGTGCCGGTGCGGCGCAGGTGGTAGCGGAGCAGGTTCAGGACCGTCAGCGTCGGGTCGGTATCTGCCGGAAGCTCGCGGACCTCGCCGTCCAGCAGGAAACGGATCGCTCGGGTCACCCTAGCTGCCCCGGTAGGTGGAGTAGGCGTAGGGGCTGACCAGCAGGGGCACGTGATAGTGCGCGGTCGGGTCGGCGATGCCGAAGTCGATCACCACGGTCTCTAGGAACGCCGGGTTGGGCAGGGCCACGCCCAGGTCGCGGAAGTATTCGCCGACGTCGAATTCCAGGCGGTAGGCGCCGGGGGTCAGGGTCGCCGCCGTCAGCAGGGGCTTGTCCACGCGGCCGTCCAGGTTGGTGATGGCCTCGACCAGCGTCTCGTCGCCGCGGCGCAGGCGCAGCGACAGGCCCGACGCCGGCTGGCCGTGCATGGTGTCTAGGACGTGGGTGGTCAGGCCGCTCATCTGGGTTCCATTACACGCGGCCGCTCAGAATCCGCCCGGAGGCTCGGAATTGCAACACTGGCGCAGGATTGCGACGGTGGAGCCCAAGAGAAGCCTGCTAAGCGGTCATCCATGCCCGACCATTCCTATCCCCGCGACCTGATCGGCTACGGCGCAGAGCCGCCGCACGCGGCCTGGCCGGGCGGGGCGCGGATCGCGATCCAGATGGTGCTGAATTATGAGGAGGGCGGAGAGAACTCGGTGCTGCACGGCGACGCCGGGTCCGAGACGTTCCTCTCCGACATGATCAACCCCGCGCCGGTGATGGGCGCGCGGCACATGAGCATGGAGCAGATCTACGAATACGGCAGCCGCGCCGGCGTCTGGCGGCTGCTGCGCCTGTTCCAGAAATACGAAACGCCGGTGACGGTGTTCGGCGTGGCGATGGCGCTGGAGCGGCATCCGGCGGTGGTGGACGCGTTCCTGAAGGCCGGTCACGAGATCGCCAGCCACGGCTGGCGTTGGATCAACTATCAGGACGTGCCCGAGCGCACCGAGCGCGAGCACATGCTGCGGGCGATCGACATCCACCGCCGGCTGACCGGCGAGCGGCCGCTGGGCTGGTACACCGGCCGCACCAGTCCCAACACGCGCCGCCTGGTCGCCCAGGACGGCGGATTTCTCTACGACGCCGACGACTATTCCGACGATCTCCCGTTCTGGACGACGGTCGAGCGCCAGCCGCACCTGATCGTGCCCTACAGTCTGGAGTGCAACGACATGCGCTTCTCGGGGACAGGTCTGAACACCGGCGAGCAGTTCTTCCAATACCTGAAGGACACCTTCGACGTGCTGTATGAAGAGGGCGCCGAGCGGCCGAAGATGATGAGCGTGGGGCTACATTGCCGCCTCGCCGGGCGGCCGGGGAAGCTGGCCGGGCTGGAGCGGTTCATCCGCCACGCGCTCACTCACCAGGACGTCTGGTTCTGCCGCCGCATCGACATCGCCCGGCACTGGCGCGCCACCCATCCGTACGAGGCCTAGGTCATGAATTTCCGCACCTGCTACGTCGCGTTCGAGACCGGGGCCGAGCCTTCGCTGACCGTGGCGGCGCGGCTGGACGTGCCGACCTCCGATGAGCCGATCGCGCCCGTGCCTGCGGTGGTGATCTGCCATGGCTCGGACGGCGTCGATGCGCGCGGGCGCTATCATGCTCAGGCCCTGCAAGCCGCGGGGTTCGCCACGCTGGAGCTCGACATGTGGGCCGCCCGCGGGGTGACGCGCGGCGCGCCAGGGCGGCCGAAGACCGTGCCCGAGACCCTGCCGGACGCCTTCGCCGCCCTGGCGTTCCTGGCGCGCCAGCCGGAAGTCGATCCGGCCCGGATCGCCATCATGGGCTTCTCGTGGGGTGGCGTCGTCAGCGTGCTGAGCGCCACGCGGCGCTATGCGGACGCTCTGGCCCCGTCGGGCCTCCGGTTCGCCGCCCACGCGGCCTTCTATCCCGTGCTGTGGAGCTACAACCGCGCGCCGGGCCACGAACTGCGCGACCTGACCGGCGCGCCGCTGCTGATCCACGCCGGGGCAGCGGACGCCTACGACACGCCCGAGGTCTGCGACGCGTTCCTGGGCGGATTGGCGGCGGCCGACCGGGCGCATGTGGAGCTGGTGGTCCATCCGGGCGCCACCCACGCCTTCGACCGTGACATGCCGGCCAAGACGATCCACGACCCCTACGCCCACAACGGCAAGGGCGGCCCCGTGCGGTTCGAATTCGATCCCGCGGCGGCGGCGGCGGCGAGCGCCCGCGTGGTCGAGGTGTTCCGCGGTGCTTTCGCGAAGGCGTCGTCGTGACGCGAGACGCGTTCCTGGCCCGCTACGGCGGCGTGTACGAGCATTCGCCCTGGGTCGCCGAGGCCTGCTGGCCGCCGCCGGAGGATCTGGCGGGCGCCATGCGCGCGGTGGTGGACGCTGCGCCGCGCGAGCGAAAGCTGGCGCTGATCCGGGCGCATCCAGAACTGGCCAGCCGCGCCAAGATGGCGGAGGCGTCGGTGAAGGAGCAGGCGGGCGTTGGTCTCGACCAGTGCACGCCCGCAGAGTTCGAGGCCTTCCAGCGCCTGAACGCCGCCTACAACGCCCGCTTCGGCTTCCCCTTCATCTATGCCGTGAAGGGCGCCACGCGCGCCGAAATCCTGGCCGCCTTCCAGGCGCGGCTGAGGAACGATCCCGAGACCGAATTCGAGACGGCGATCGCCCAGATCCACCGGATCGCCGGCTTTCGCCTCGCCGACCTGTTGTAGAGTGGGCCCATGATCTTCGACGACCTGCGCCGCCAGTATGTGGACCTCGCCCAGCCGCGCCTGGGCAGCGAAGTGGTCTACGCCACCGACGACTTCTTCGCCGACAAGAGCCGGCTGATCGACCCCGCGCCGCCGGTGTTCATCCCCGGCAAGTACGACGACAACGGCAAGTGGATGGACGGCTGGGAGAGCCGCCGCAAGCGCACGCCCGGCCACGACTGGTGCGTCATCCGCCTGGGCGTCGCGGGCGTGGTCGCCGGCTTCGAGATCGACACCAGCCACTTCACCGGCAACTACCCGCCGGGCGCTGAGATCGAGGTGTGCCGCTCGGACGAGACGAACCCGGAGACCGGCTGGGTGAACGTCACGGGCCGACTGTCGCTGAAGGGCGACGATCGGATTTACTTCCCGGTCGAGCACGACACCCCGATCACCCATGTGCGGCTGCATATCCATCCGGACGGCGGCGTGGCGCGGCTGCGCGTGTGGGGCCGCGTCGACCCCGACTGGACGAAGGTGGGCGCGGACGAGGCGGTCGATCTCCTGGCGGTGGCTTGGGGTGGCCGCGGGATCATCGCCAACGACGAGCACTATGGCGCGGTGGGCAACCTGACCGCGCCGGGCCGCGGCGTGAATATGGGCGACGGCTGGGAGACGCGGCGGCGCCGCGAGCCCGGCCACGACTGGGCGGTGCTGGAACTGGGGACGTTCGGCGTGATCGAGGAGGTCGTCGTCGACACGGCGCACTTCAAGGGCAACTACCCTGACCGCTGCTCGATCCAGGCGACGCGGCGGGCGCACGGGACGCCGGCTGAGATCGCCGAACAGGCGCACGGCTGGCCGGTGTTGTTGCCCGAAGTAAAGCTACGGGCGGACCACGTGCACACCTTCCGCGACGAGTTGGCGGCGCTGGGGCCGGTGCGGTTTGTGCGGCTGAACATCTATCCCGACGGCGGCGTCAGCCGGCTGCGGCTGATGGGCAAGGTGGTGCGATAGTTCACTTTGTGTTCCGGGCGTGATAGGCTTGAACCCATGACTGAGAAGCCACCGGGATTCGAGGAAGAGCCGGGCGTGTTCGACATCGCGGACGATGAGGCTGATGAAGTCGCAGCCCTCGAAGGCGAAGCCCAGTTGGACGCCGGCCAGTATGTCAGCCATGAAGCGGTCGTGCGCTGGCTTCGCTCGTGGGGAACGCCCAACAAGCTGCCGCCTCCGAAGTGCGGCGAGTAGTCTGGTCGCCGCGGGCGCTGGATGATCTCGGGGCGATTGAGAACTACATTTCGAGCTTCAATCCGATTGCGGGCCGCGCCTTGGCCGGGCGAGTGATTGACGCAGCGAACAGCTTGGCGGAGTCGCCGAACCGCGGTGTGCCCGCCAGTCGCGGAGCGCGGCACTTGACCATCGTACAGCCCTACCTGATCCGATATCGCGTACGTGCGGGTCGTGTCGAAATCATCACGATCCGCCACGGCGCTCGTCGCCCGCTCTAAGCCGCCCGCGCGGTCGGCAGTCCGCCCGCCTTCGCCAGGAACGCGATCACCTCGTCCAGCCCCGACTGCCGGGTCAGGTCGGTGAAGACGAAGGGGCGCTCGCCGCGCTGCGTGCGGGCATCGGAGTCCATCACCGACAGGTCGGCGCCCACGTGCGGGGCCAGGTCGGTCTTGTTGATGATCAGGAGGTCCGAGCGGGTGATGGCCGGGCCGCCCTTGCGGGGAATCTTCTCCCCCTGGCAGACGCTGACGACGTAGAGTGTGAGGTCGGCCAGGTCGGGGCTGAAGGTGGCCGCCAGGTTGTCGCCGCCGCTCTCGATGAAGATCACGTCCAGGCCGGGATGGCGGCGGGTCATGTCGGCGATGGCCGCGAGGTTCAGCGACGCGTCCTCACGGATGGCGGTGTGCGGACAGCCGCCGGTCTCGACGCCCAGGATGCGGTCCTCGGGCAGGGCCTGGAGGCGAGCCAGGATCAGGGCGTCCTCCTGGGTGTAGATATCGTTGGTGACCACCGCGATCGACCAGCGGTCGCGCATGGCCTTGCAGAGCTTCTCCACCAAGGTGGTTTTGCCCGAGCCGACGGGGCCGCCGATGCCGACGCGCAGGGGCCCATTCATGATCCGAACAACCTTCCGTCCAGGGTCTCGTGGCGCATGGACGCGATGTCGGAGACCAGGCTGGCCGACCCTAGGTCGTCCAGGGTGGATGCGGCCGCGCGGTTGGCGGTGCGGATGATCACTGGCTCCAGGGCGGCCAGCACCTGTAGCGCGTCCGACTGGCCCAGCGGCACGGCGCGTACGGCCACGCTGACAAGGTTCGCGCCGAAGGCGTGCAGCCAGGCGGTCAGCGCGGGCTCCAGCGGCAGGCACGCGGCGCCGGCCGCCGCGCCGAGGGCCACGGGGTAGGGGGCGCTCAGAATCGGCGGCGGGTTCCAGGCGGCGACCGCTTTCAGGAACGCCTCGCCCTGGCTCATCGTCTCCTTGCGGCGTTCGAGCGAGGGGCAGAGCGCCTCGGCCAACTCGGCGATATCGTCCAGCGCAACGTGGTCCTCGGCGGTGACGGCGGTCCAGGCGGCCTTGACCAGCACCGCGTCGCTCCAGGCCGAGCCGTGCTCCATCAGGCCCGCGATCCAGCCGGTGAGCGAGCGGACGTCGCTGACCGCCCCCTCGCGGATCGCGGTCTCCAACCCGTGCGAGAAGCCGAACGCGCCGGTCGGGAAGGCCGGCGACAGCCAGGTCAGGAGGCGCAGCAGGCGCGCTTCAGTGGGCATGCGAATGCCCTCCATGGTCATGATAGGCGCCGCTCTCGGGGTCGAACGGGGCCTCGATTTCGCGGACGTGAGCGCCCTGGTGCTCGAGCATGTGGGCGATGACGTGGTCGCGGCGGATCAGGATGCGGTCAGGGAATACCTGGGCCGCCAGATGGCGGTTGCCGATGTGCCAGGCCAAGCGCAGCAGGTCGGCGGGCGAATGGGCGGTGACTTCCAGCAGCGGCTCGGCCTTGGCCACCACCTGCATCACGCCGCCCCCCGGAAGCTGCAGGCCGTCGCCGTGCCGCAGGTGCGTGGCCTCGGCCAAGTCCAGCAGATACTCCGAGCCGGAGGCGCCGGTGAGCACGATGCGGCGGCGATGACGCCCGTCGTAGTCCAGCGTCACGCTGTCGGCGGCGGCGCCGGTCCAGGCCCCCGCGGGCAGGATGTCGGTGATCGTGATCAAAACAGGAAGTACCTCTGGGCCATGGGCAGAACGTCGGCCGGCTCGCAGGTGAGCAGTTCACCGTCGGCGTGAACTTCGTAGGTTTCCGGGTCGACCTCGATCACTGGGGTGACGCTGTTGTGGACCATCGAGGCCTTGGAGAGGCCGCCGCGGACGTTCTCCACCGCCACCATCTCCTTCCAGAGGCCGAGCCGTTCCGGCAGGCCGCTGTCGATGGCGAGCTTTGAGGTGAAGACGATGGACGAGCGCGTCACGCTGCGCCCGTAGGCCGCGAACATCGGCCGATAGTGGACCGGCTGCGGCGTCGGGATCGAGGCGTTGGGGTCGCCCATGGGGGCCGCGGCGATCGATCCGCCCAGCAGCACGAGGTCGGGCTTCACGCCGAAGAAGGCCGGGCTCCACAGCACCAGGTCGGCGCGCTTGCCGACCTCGACCGAGCCGATGTGGGCGCTCATGCCGTGGGCGATGGCCGGATTGATGCTGACCTTGGCGATGTAGCGCTTCACGCGGAAATTGTCGGCCGGACCGTCGCCCAGCTTGCCGCGCTGCCTCTTCATCTTGTCGGCGGTCTGCCAAGTGCGGATCAGCACCTCGCCGACACGGCCCATGGCCTGGCTGTCGGACGAGATGATCGAAAGCGCGCCGAGGTCGTGCAGGATGTCCTCGGCGGCGATCGTCTCCTTGCGGATACGGCTCTCGGCGAAGGCCACGTCCTCGGGGATCGACGGGTCGAGGTGGTGGCAGACCATCAGCATGTCGAGGTGCTCTGCCAGCGTGTTGCGCGTGTAGGGCCGCGTGGGGTTGGTCGAGCTCGGGATGACGTTCGGCAGTCCCGCCACCTTCAGGATGTCGGGCGCGTGCCCGCCGCCGGCGCCTTCGGTGTGGAAGGCGTGGATCGTGCGGCCCTTGAAGGCGGCGATCGTGTCCTCGACGAAGCCGCTCTCGTTGAGGGTGTCGGTATGGATCATCGCCTGGATGTCGTGGTCGTCGCAGACCGACAGACAGCAGTCGATGGCGGCGGGGGTCGTGCCCCAGTCCTCGTGAAGCTTCAGTGCGCAGGCGCCGGCCGCGACCTGCTCCACCAGCGCGCCGGGCAGGCTGGCGTTGCCCTTGCCGGAAAAGCCGAGGTTCATCGGGAAGGCCTCGGCGGCCTCGATCATCCGCTGCAGGTGCCAGGCGCCGGGGGTGCACGTGGTAGCGGCGGTGCCGGTGGCGGGGCCCGTGCCGCCGCCCAGCATGGTGGTGACCCCGCTCATCAGCGCCTCCTCGATCTGCTGGGGGCAGATGAAGTGGATGTGGGCGTCCATGGCTCCTGCGGTCAGGATCTTGCCTTCGCCGGCGATGACCTCCGTGCCGGGGCCGACCACGATGGTGACGCCGGGCTGGATGTCGGGGTTGCCCGCTTTGCCGATCGCGTGGATGCGGCCATCGCGCAGGCCCACGTCGGCCTTCACGATCCCCCAGTGATCGACGATCAGGGCGTTGGTGATGACGGTGTCGACGGCGCCCGACGCGCGGGTGGCCTGAGACTGACCCATGCCGTCGCGGATCACCTTGCCGCCGCCGAACTTCACCTCCTCGCCATAGGTGGTCAGGTCGCGCTCGACCTCGATGAAGAGCTCGGTGTCGGCCAGTCGCACGCGATCACCGACCGTAGGGCCAAACATGTCGGCGTAGGCGGCGCGACTGATCCGGCTCATCAGAGTTTGCCCATCACGCCCTGACGGAAGCCGTAGACCTCGCGGCGGCCCGCCAGCGGCACGAGCGAGACCTCGCGCTCCTGTCCAGGCTCGAAGCGGACGGCCGTGCCGGCGGCGATGTCCAGGCGCTGGCCCCTCGCGGCGGCCCGGTCGAAGCGCAGCGCCGGATTGGTTTCGAAGAAGTGGTAGTGGCTGCCCACCTGGATGGGCCGGTCGCCCGTGTTGGCCACGCGCAGCACCGTCACCGGCGCCCCGGCGTTCAGCTCGATGTCGCCGTCGGCCGGGATGACCTCTCCGGGGATCACTTGCGCGCTCTCGCCTGGGCCCGCCGCCATTGCCACGCGCCCGCCACGGCCAGCACGACGAGGCCGGCGAGGGCCAGGATGTGGTCGGGCTGGGTGAGCAGGTGGCGCGCCTGTTCGGCCAGCGTCAGCGTCTCGTGGTGGCCTTCGTGGGCCAGGGCCGGGGTAGCTGTCAGGGCCAGAAGGGCGGGAAGCAATCTACGCAACGGGGCGTCTCCTCAACGTATCGGATGGTGGACGGTGACCAGCTTGGTCCCGTCGGGAAAGGTGGCCTCGACCTGCACGTCGTGGATCATCTCGGCGATCCCCTCCATGACCTGGGCGCGGGTGATGACGTGAGCGCCGGCCTCCATCAGCTCGGCCACCGGGCGGCCGTCTCTAGCGCCCTCGACGACGAAGTCGGTGATCAGCGCGATCGCCTCGGGGTGGTTGAGCTTGACGCCGCGGGCAAGGCGCTTGCGGGCGACCTCGGCGGCCATGGCCACCAGCAGCTTGTCCTTCTCGCGAGGGGTCAGGTTCATCAGGTGCTCCAGACCCGGGGCAGGGGGGCGCCGTCGCGCAGCACGGTAAGCGCGGGGATGAGGGCCCGGCGCAGGGCGAAGCCGTCCGGAGCGACCACGCGGGCGAAGAGCTTGCCGTCGAAGGCGCTGGCCCCGCCCAGGGGGCCCAGCGCCGCACGCACGGGCGCAAGGAACCGGGCGGCGTCATCGGCGACCAGCAGCATCGAGGCGAAGGCTGGCGCTCCGGCCAGGATCGGCGCGCCGACGGCGATGTCGGCCACCGCGCCCTCCAGCCGCAGGTCGTCGGCGAACACCAGGCGGCCCTCGCGGCGGATACGCCAGCGGTCGCGCAAGCAACCCGTGCGCACCGTCTCGTCCATGGCGGTACGGCCCAGGATCACGGCCTCCACGGCCAGAAGCTGAGCGCCCTCGGCGAGGTCGGCGTCCAGCGTGCGCGTGAGACCGCCGCCGTCGAACAGGATCGTCTCCTGCGGCAGCCAGTCGACGCGCGCATCGTCGCCGAGCGTCAGGGTCGTACGCACCTCGGCGACGCCGTCGCGAGCGCGGTAGACCCTCTCGCAGGCTTGGCTGGTCAGCGTCAGGCGTGCGCCGGAGCCCGCTTCGGCGGCCCATTCCAGCCGGTCGCCGCCGGTGACGCCGCCGGCGGAGTTGATGAGCACCGCTTCGAGGTTGGCCGCCTTGGGCAGCCGGATCTTGCCGCAGCCGTCCTGGTAGAGCCGCGACAGTCGCGTGGCGCCGTCCTCGGCCCGCACCGCGATCCGCGCGCAGCCGCGGGCCCGTTGCAGGACGGGCAGGTCTGGCAGCGAAGCAGGCCCTTGGATCATCGACACACCCTGCGGTGGTCCCGGTGAGTGTCCAGACAACCCCGTCCTCCGCAGGGCCGTCAATCGCGGGCGCCTGTTTTTTGGGCGACGGCTTTGGACACCCTGGTTCAGAGTTTGTTGCCAACTCCGCGCACTAGGATCATCGTTCGCTCTCAAAGGCCCTGCGCCGGCGAACCCGGCGACAGGGCCTTTCCGACTCTGGAGGTTCGACACGCCCATGTCCGGCAACAGGACATCGCACATCCGTCTCACGTCCCACCCGGGCGGCGGGGCCACCAACCGCTTTCCCATCGCCTGGGACGCCAAGACCGCCCGCGAGCGAGGCCCGGTCGTGGCTACCGCCAACGCGGGCAGCGATCGCAACGCCATCGGCGCCCACGGCGGCGCCTACTCGGTCTACCGCGCCCTGGCCGTGGCCTCCGGCGCCATGGATCCGATGATCCGGCCTGAGCTGGTGAACACCCATCCGGTGGTTCCGGTGGGGCCGCACCCGCAGTGGAGCGAGCCCGGCAAGATCGTCTCTCTCGACCCCTGGGGCGCGCGCATCGCCGAGGACTTTGCCGCCGAGATCGCCGAGGGCGTCGACATCCGCCCGACCATCGCCGTGACCAAGGCCCGCATCACCCTGCCCGAGATCGCCGAGGCCATCCGCGCCGGCCGGCTGAAGCCCGACGGCAAGGTGTTGTACGAAACCGGCGACGTGGCGGTGACC
Source organism: Phenylobacterium sp. (assembly GCF_965284355.1). Taxonomy (NCBI): domain Bacteria; kingdom Pseudomonadati; phylum Pseudomonadota; class Alphaproteobacteria; order Caulobacterales; family Caulobacteraceae; genus Phenylobacterium; species Phenylobacterium sp. The sequence continues at coordinate 4,140,595 of NZ_OZ260078.1, forward strand.
AAGGCCGCGATCGATCCGGTCTGGCATCTGCCGGGCGTCGCCGCCCGGTTCGGCGTGGAGGAGCAGCAGCTCCGCCGCGTACTGTTCGAGCAGACGGGCGGCATGTACCCCGAACTAGTCACCCGGCCCGACATCCACGTGTTCCTGCCGCCGATCGGGGGCATCACGCTCTACATCTTCGGCGACGCCACGAAGCTGGGCGACACCCGCGTGCCGCTGACCTGCCGGGTGCATGACGAGTGCAACGGCTCTGACGTGTTCGGCTCCGACATCTGCACCTGTCGGCCCTACCTGACCCACGGCATCGAGGAGGCGACGCGCCAGGCCCAGGCGGGCGGCGCCGGCCTCATCGTCTACAACCGCAAGGAGGGCCGCGCCCTGGGCGAGGTGACCAAGTTCCTGGTCTACAACGCCCGCAAGCGCCAGCCGGGCGGCGACCAGGCAGCCACCTATTTCGAGCGCACCGAGTGCGTGGCGGGGGTGCAGGACGCGCGCTTCCAGCAGCTGATGCCGGACGTCATCCACTGGCTGGGCATCCGCCGGATCGACCGGTTCGTCTCGATGTCCAACATGAAGTACGACGCCCTGGTGGCGGGCGGCATCGAGATCGGCGAACGCGTGCCGATCCCGGAGGAGCTGGTGCCGGACGACGCCAGCGTCGAGATGGAGGCCAAGAAGGCCGCCGGCTACTTCACGCCCGAGGGCGCGCCCTCCGAGGATGACCTGAAGAGGGTCGTGGGCCGGGACCTGAAGGAATTCTAGGTGTCGACCCACGTTGAGACGGCGCGCCGGCTTCTCTCCGCCGCCGCGGTGCGCGAGCGCGCCCACGAGATGCTGGCGCTGGCCGAGGCTGGCGGCCTGACCGAATGGCGGCTGGACCTGTCGCGGCTGGAGGCGGCGGCCGACCTCACGGCCGAAACGGTGCGAGCCAACTATCCCGACCTGAAGGTGCCGTTCCACGCGCGTTGGCGGATGTTCGTGGCCGGTGGCCGCGACCTGTGGGCCGAGGCGGACAAGCCGTCCGATCCCATGGAGCTTGGGCGCACGGCGTTCGACCTCGTGATCCCCTCGGTGCTGCTGGATGCGGGGGCGGGGCCGACCTGGCGCTACGCCGATGCGGCCACCGGCGTCACCATCGGCCGCTCCGAGGGCCTGGGCATCGCGTCGCTGCGGATGTTCGAGGCCGGCGCGATGTCGTCCGATCCCAGCGATCCGTTGAAGGCCGATGCGCTGGAGCAGGTGACGGCCGCCGCCGTCGCCGAGCACTTCCAAGTCTGCGACGACAACCCGATGGTGGGCCTCGAAGGCCGCGCCGAACTGCTGCGCAGCCTGGGCCGGGCGGTGGGCCGGCCGGCGGCGCTGTTCGACATCATGGTGAAGCACGCCGAGGGCGGGAAGCTGCCCGCGCCGACGATCCTGAGCGTGCTTCTGGACGCGCTGGGGCCGATCTGGCCGGGGCGGCTGTCGCTCGACGGCCAGCCGCTGGGCGACTGCTGGAAGCATCCGGCGGTCGACGGCCATGTGCCGCTGCACAAGCTCAGCCAGTGGATGAGCTATTCGCTGATCGAGCCGCTGCAGTGGGCCGGGATCGAGGTCATCGACATCGACGGGCTGACGGGCCTCGCCGAGTACCGCAACGGCGGCCTGTTCGTGGACATGGGCGTGCTGGTCCTGAAGGACGCAGAGGACGCGGGCCGGGCGCACGCGGTCGACAGTCCGCTGGTCGTGGGCTGGCGGTCGCTGACGGTGGCCTTGCTGGACCGGCTGGCGCCGATGGTGCGCGACCGGCTGGGCCTAACCGCGGCCGAGTTCCCGCTGGCGCGGGTGCTGGAGGGTGGCTCCTGGGCCGCGGGCCGCAGGATCGCGAAGCAGAGGCGGGCGGACGGCGGCCCGCCCATCGCCGTTATCTCGGACGGCACCGTTTTCTAGGAGTGAGGGGCATGAAAGGCGTCACGGTCGTCGACCACCCGCTGGTGCAGCACAAGCTGACGCTGATGCGGAAGAAGGACACGTCCACCAAGAGCTTCCGTGAGCTGCTGCGCGAGATCGGCGCGCTGCTCTGCTACGAGGTCACCCGCGACCTGCCGGTGGAGCTGGTGGAAATCGAGACCCCGCTGCAGGTGATGCAGGCGCCGCAGCTGGCCGGCAAGAAGCTGGTGTTCGCGCCGGTGCTGCGCTCGGGCATGGGCATGCTGGACGGGATGCTGGAGCTGGCGCCGGCCGCCCGCGTCGCGCACATCGGGCTCTATCGCGACCCCGCGACGCTCAACTGCGTGGAATACTACTTCAAGGCCCCCGCCGACCTCGCCGAGCGGGTGGTCGTGGTGGTCGATCCCATGCTGGCCACCGGCAACACCGCCATCGCCGCGGTCGACCGGTTGCTCGAGGCGGGCGCGAAACAGATCCGCATGGCGTGCCTGCTGGCCTCGCCCGAGGGCGTCTCGAAGTTCCACGGCCATCACCCCGACGTCCACGTCTGGACGGCGTCGGTGGACGAGCGGCTGAACGATCACGGCTACATCCTGCCTGGCCTGGGCGACGCCGGCGACCGGATGTACGGCACCCGATGAGATCGGTTCAGAGCGCGTTGGGCGGAAGTGGAAGCCGGTTCCGACCGTGAAACGCGCTCCGCGAAGGAAGACGAGCCTGCTCACCGCAGGCTCGGCGGGATCGTTTGCCGGGAATCCGGGCGCCAGGAGAAAACCCTGCTTCGAACCTGAGCGTTGCGCGGCAAATCGCGGTCGCGGGGCGCGGCGCCATTTCCTCGCCATCGGAGTGGGCCTCAGATGGTGAAGCCCTCTCGGGGCGTTCTCCTTCCTCGAACTTCGGGCCGCGCGGCGAAACCTGCGCGGCCCATTTGTTTTCAGGCTGCGGCGACCCGCGCCTGGATCAGCTTGATCGCCGCGTGCGCCGCCAGGGCCGCGCCTTCCTGCCAGGCGCGGCGCCCCCTAGAGCACCGCGGCGATCTCGTCGGGGGTCAGGCCGGCGGCTTCCAGCACCTCACGGGTGTGCTGGCCCAGCTGTGGCGCTGCGGCGCCAACCGGCGGCGCGCCTTCGGGGAACCGCACCGGCGTGGCCGGCGCGCGGAAGCGGCCGCCCAGGCCGTCTTCCAGCTCGACGAAGCAGCCGGCGAGCTCGGCCCGCTCGGATGCGGCGTGCTCGGCCAGCGTGCCCAGCGGGCCCCAGGCGACGTCGAGTTCGTTCAGGCGCTCACCGATCTCCTCCAGCGTAAACCGGGCGAAGCCTTCGTCGCAGATGGCGCGGGCCTCGCGCACAACGTCCATGTCGAGCATGGGGATCTCGAAGCGCGGGTCGGCGACGACTTCGGGCCGATCGATGGCGATCATCACGTTGGTGAAGCAGTTCACGTTCTTGGGCACGATGACCAGGTGGCGGTCGTCCTTGGTGCGGAAGAAGCCCGAGATCGCCACCGGCCGCTCGTCGCGCGGCCCGTTGGTCTGCACCTCGCCGTAGTAGAGCTGCAGCGAGAGGTCCCAGCTGATCGCATAGCTGCCGGCGCGCAGGAGGCTGGTCTCCACCAGCCGACCCTTGCCGGTCGAGTGCCGCTCATGCAGCGCCGCGAGGATGCCGGCCACGGTGGTGATGGCGGTCACGTGGTCGCCGAAGCCCGGCCGCGACGCGAACGGCTCCTGATCGGTGGGGATCATCGCGCGGGCCACACCGCTGCGCGCCCAGAAGGCGGTGATGTCGAAGCCGCCCTCGTTGGCCCAGGGGCCGGTCAGGCCGAAGCCGGTGACGGCGGCGTAGATCAACTTGGGGAATTCGGGCTTCAGGGTCTCGTAGTCCAGGCCGATCTTCTTCAGCGAGCCGGGCCGGGTGTTGGTGACGAAGATGTCGGCGTCCTTCAGCAGCTTCTTCAGCGCCGCGCGGCCCTCGGCCTTGGTGGTGTCGAGCACCACGCCCTTCTTGCCGCGGTTCTCATTGGCGTAGATCGGGCTCTGGCCGTTTTCCGGATTGGCGAAGAAGGCGCGGGTGACGTCGCCCATGGGGCTTTCGATCTTGATGACCTCGGCGCCCCAGTCGGCCAGCACCGCCGCGCAGCTGGGACCCGCCACCCAGGTGGACATCTCCACCACCTTCAGACCCTGGAGCAGCATGGCGTTCCTTCCCGTACTTGTTGTTCGACACCTAGCCGCCCGCTGGGCTCGCCACAACTGACCCCACGGAAGGGGCCATGGAGGCGGGCGGCGAACCGCGCTAAGACGATCGCATGACAATGGCCGTCGGCGATGGGGCTTCGTCGGGAAGCCAGGCTGAGGACGCCGCCGCCGCGCGGCGGCCGCCGACGCGCCGCTACGAGGCCAAGCGCAACGCCATCGTCCGCTCAGCCGTCGAGGAGATGAACCGCAAGGGCGTGCGCGGCATGACCCTGGGCGATGTGGCCGCCCGCCTCGACCTCGTGCCGACCGCGGTGATCTACTACTTCAAGAACAAGGAAGAGCTGGCCGCCGCCGCCTTCCTGAAGGGTCTCGACGCCTATCACGCGATGATCGCGGCCCATGCCGACGCCCCGACCGACGCGGCGCGGCTCACGGCGTTCATCCACGCCTACTTCGAGCACGCCCGCCTCGTGGCCGAAGGCGGCGCCGATCCGCTGCCGGTGTTCAATGACGTGCGCGCGCTCAACAGCGCCGAGGTGAACTCGGCCTACGTCGACATGTTCCGGCGCTTCCGGGGCCTGCTGGCCGGGCCGGACGCGCTGCCCCGGCCGCACGGCAACGCGCGCGCCCATCTGCTGCTCAGCCAGGTCTTCTGGATCGCGGCCTGGCACTATCAGGTCGAGCCGGGGGACTATGCCCGGACCGCCGAGCGCATGGCCGCCATCCTGACCCACGGCGTGGTCCGCAAAGGCGCGCCTTGGCCCGAGCCCCGGCCGCTCGACCTGGCCCGCCGCTGCGAGGGCGCCGTCTCATCGTCCGAGCTGTTCCTGCGCGCGGCCACCCGCCTGATCAACGAGGAGGGCTACCACGGCGCCTCGGTCGAGCGGATTTCCGCGCGGCTCAACGTCAGCAAGGGCGCGTTCTACCACCACAACCAGACGAAGGATGAGCTGGTCGTGGCCTGCTTCGAGCGCACGTTCGAGACCATGTGGCGGGCGATCCACGCGGCCGAACGGGCGGGCGGCACGGGGTTGGAAGTGCTGGTCTCGACGGTCTCGGCTCTGATCGAGCACCAGATGAGCGGCGAGGCGCCGCTGCTGCGCACCTCGGCGCTGACGGCGGTGCCCGCGGCGCTGCGGGCCGGGCTGGTGCAGCGGTTCAACCGCATCTCCTACCGTTTCGCCTCGATCCTGTGCGACGGGGTGGCGGACGGCAGCTGTGCGCCGGTGGACGTGAACGTGGCGTCCCAGATGATCTCGTCCGCGATCAACGCCGCGGCCGAGCTGCACTACTGGACGCCGGGGATGCCGCCGCAGACCGTGGTGCAGCACTATGTGCGGCCGGTGTTCGAGGGCCTGGCCTCGCCCGCGGCGGGCTGAGAGGCACAGGGCGCGCTCCCCCAATCGCGCCTGCCCGTTAGATCGACAGCTCGGGATCGCCCTCCAGCACGGTCTGTTTGAGCCTGGGTTCGGCGCCTGGCGCCCACAGCGCCGCCTCGTGGCGGACGCGGTAGCGCAGCGGGCCGCCGTCGGGCGTGGCGCTGCGGGTCACGGGGCGCGGAATGCAGACGAAGTCGCAGGTCATCGCCTTGTCGGTCACCGTGACGTGGGCGTAGCCGTGGCCGCCGACGTCGAGGAAGTCGAGGTGCGGGGCGTTGTCGGGATTGCGCACAGCGCGGGCCCTCTGGAGGTCGCGGGTCTTGGCGTACTCCAGGCACGACGCCACCCCGTGCCGCATCAGCATGTTCGCCGTCACGTCGGGCCGTCCGCCGTCGGGGTGATCGACAAGGAAGAGGGGACGGAGCGGGTCGTCCTTCTTCATGTTGTATTGCAGCGCTTCGGCCATGCCGGGGGCCGAGATCGAGCCGGTGATGAAGGCCACGCCCACGGGCTCGAACCGTTCGGGCGGCAGGGCCTTGGCCGCGCGCCCGGCCCAGAAGCTGTGGCGGTCGCCCGAGACGGCCGCGAAGCCCGTGATCTTGTGGTCGCGCACGAAGTCGTAGATCTCGCCGCGCTCGACATAGGCCGCGCCGTGGTCGCCGCCGCCGAAGCCCGCGTAGCCCGTCCCAGGCCACTTCGGGAACGCGGCAGGCAGGTTCTGCAGATCGGTTCGCCGGTCGAGCACGCCCTGCGTGGCGCCCCACACCTTCCAGGTGGCGGTCGAGGCCTTGAGCCGTTTCAGGAACCACGCCTTCTGGGTGGCGCCCAGGATCGTCTGGGGCGGAGCGTCCTTGCAGACGTTCGGCACGTCCTGGTCGCCGAAGCGGAGGGTGGCGGGCGGCTGGCCGCCGTTGGCCGTGCATCCGGCGTCCAGCACCTTCTGCACGTCCTCGGGCATGAACTGCTGGTAGGGCCGCGGCGAGAAGGGCTCGGTTCCCTTTAGGCCCGTCGGCTCCTCCGAGCGATAGCTGTGCAGGTCGGTGAGGATCAGGTCGAGGTGGCGGCCGAACCTCAGGCTCCGATAGGCGGTCAGGGTGGCCAGCGCCGCCAGGTTGTTGGGCTCGGTCCCCAGGCCATGGTCATCGAAGGCGGTGATCGGTGTGTCCACGACCTTCGGCGCATCGAAGGCGTTGAGGCCGGCGCCCGGCTTGGTCACGCGGGCGGGCTGGAATTCGAACCAGGCCTGGTTGGCCGCGGCGCGGATCGTCTGGGCAGGAATGCTCTGCCCCCCGAACACCGCGATGCTCTGCCAGCCCTGCCAGCTGAACTCGTGGTTGTCGCCCATGGTGACGAAGGGCCAGCGGGCGCGGGCGTCCTGCAGATCGGGGTCCAGGAGGTAGGCCTCGTAGACCTGGCGATAGTCCTCGACCGTCACCGGGATGGTGAAGTTCGCGACTTTGCGGCCGGTCTTGTAGCGGACGATGTCCTTGTTCGTGCGGTCGTAGTTGGTGGGCGAGATCGCCGGATCGAAGACCAGCTCGTAGATGTAGTCCCCCAGGTGCAGGACGAAGTCGAGGCGCTCGCCGGCCGGGGCGCGTTCGTCCTCCCAGGTCATCCGGCGGTAGGCGTTCTGCGCCCCCTGCTGGACGTTCTGACAGGACACGAACGTGAAGCGGACGGGGCGGGGATCGTCTGCCGCGGGCGCGGTCAGCGTGCGGCCGATGCGGCTCCCGGCGCCCTGCGCGTCCGTGAAGCGGTACCAGTATTCGGTCGACGGCTTGAGGCCGCCCGCCAGCACCCGCGTGGTCCAGCCCAGCGCCGCCTTCGCCTCGGTTGGAGTCGTCGCAACCACGCGCCGGAACTCGCGGTCCTCGGCCACCTCGAGGGTGAGGGAGATCGCAGCGCCGTCGGCCGGACGGCGCGTCCACAGGATCACGCTGTCGGGCCCCGGATCGCCGGACGAAACGCCCTGCGGATAAAGGTCTCGCCGCTCGGTCCAGGCGACCTTTGACGGCGCGGCCTTCGCGCTCCAGGCGACGGCCGCGCCCATGGCGGCGGCGGAGAGGATGAAGCGGCGGCGGTCGGTGCGGGTCATGGCCCGGCAGACTGATCCGAATCCGCGCCCAGGTCAGCGGTTTTGCGGCGAGCGGCCCGGCAGCACCGCTTGGCGGGAGTATTGGAGCGGTGACTTGTATTCGAGGGGACCGATGCGAACATGCAAGCGGTCATGGCCGAGTCACACGCCTTCCGTTCCGGATGCCCGATCAACCTGACGCTCGAGATCCTCGGCGACCGGTGGAGCCTTCTGGTGCTGCGCGACATGATGTTCGGCGACCGCCGCCACTTTCGCGAATTGCTGGGCAAGTCCGAGGAAGGGATCGCCTCCAACATCCTGGCCGATCGGTTGAAGAAGCTGCAGGCCGAGGGGATGATCACCCGCGCCGACGACCCCACCCACAAGCAGAAGGCCATCTACAGCCTGACCGAGAAGGCCATCCAGCTGGTCCCGATCATGGCCATGGTGGGCGGCTGGGGCCGGCGGCACTTGGCGGTGACGGAAGATCTCTCGATCCGCGCTCAGCTACTCGAGGAGGGCGGGCCGGACATGTGGGACGCCTTCATGGACGAGCTGCGCCGTCGCCACCTGGGGCAGCCGGGCGAGGGCCGATCGGTGCTGGCGGAGCTGCGGGCCGCCTACGAGGAGGTCTGCGCGCGCAACCGCGAAGCCTAGAGCGGGCGCGGGTATTCGGTCCGCACGGCCTGGTCCATGTCCACGTCCCAGCGCAGCTTGTCAGCGTCGTAGTCGTGGGTCTTCCGCGCCAGCAGGCCGACGCCCAGGTTGGCGTGGAACCGCCGGATCTCGCGGGTCCGCGCATCCGCTTTCAGCGCATACATCTTGGCCGGTGCGCCCTCGCTGACCGACAGCACTTCGAAGCCTGCGATCGGCGCGAACAGGTGGGCCAGGCCCGCTTCGGGGAAACGCCAGAAATCCCACGGCAACTCATGCGGGGGCCAGGCCGGATGGGTGCCGACGAACACCAGGCCGCCGGGCTTCAGCACCTTGTTGATCTCGAGCGCCACCTTCCACGGAAAGACCAGGTGCTCGAAGACCGAGATCGAGAAGATCGCGTCCACCGAGTTCGGCGCGAACGCCTCCGAGAGGCGATGGACGTCCAGAACCTGGTCCACGCCTTCGCCCGGATGGACGTCGCATCCGACATAGCGCCCCGCGCCAGGGAAGAGGCCACGGCGGGTGACGCCGGTCACGTTGCGCGAGCCTAGCTCGACGATCGTGGGCGCATCCAATGAGGCCACGGCGGCGATGAACTGCGGGAAGACCGCGTCGTAAGGATCGGGCCGACGTCGCCATAGCGGGGCATGCAGCAGATCGACCACCGCCGCATGCGCCAGCGCCAGCCTGCGCTTGATCCGTGACATCGCGTCGGTCCCCCGATTCTGCCGGGGCAGAGTAGCGACCCAGCCCGGGCAGACCAGGGACGGCCTCACGGAGCCTTTGTGAACTCGGTTTCGATGATGACCTCGATCTCGTCGCCGACGCCGATGGTCGTGCCCGGCGCCGGGAGCCCTGCGGTCAGTCCAAAGTCAGAGCGCCGGAACTTGCCCCGCGCGGAGAAGCCGACACGGGCGTTAGGGTCCATCGCGCTGGGCTTGTAGCCGCCGTTGAAGGTGGTCTCGAGTACGACGGGCTTGGTGACCCCCTTGAGCGTCAGGTCGCCGGTCACGCGGGCGGTGCGCGGGCCCGTGGGCTCGACCTTGGTGGACTTGAAGGTGATCTGCGGATGGGCGGCTGCGCCCAGGAAGTCGTTCTGGATCTGGGCGTCGAAGTCGAGCTGCTTGGGATCGGGGTAGTTGGTCTGGAACGAACGGACGTCGATCGTGGCCGAGGCGCTCTGCGCCGCCGGGTTCGCCGGGTCGAAGTCCAGCACGCCGTCCACCTTGGTGAACCGCGCCGTGTAGAACGACAGGCCCATGTGCGAGATGCGGAAGTTCACGCTCGTGTGGCTGAGGTCCATCTTGTACTGGCCCGCCGGCGCATCGGCCGGAGCCTGGGCGACCGGCGCGGCCGTATCGACGGGCGCGGCGGCCGCGTCGGTCTTGGCGGCCCGCTCGGGGCGAGGCGAGCATGCGCTGAGGGCCGCGACGGCGACAATGAGGGGCAGGATGCGGGACATGGGGCGCTCCGGAGCTTTGGGACCCGCAGGACGTACGGGGCGTCCGTGATCCGACAAAGGCGCAGAGACGAAACACGCGTCGCAAGTTCTGGAAAACGGCTCCGCGGGTGCTGCGCAACACGCGGCGGCCGGAAGGGGCTGCGAGCCGGATGAGGAAGCGTAGCCACGGGTGCAGAGTGGCTGTCTCCCCCATCCAGCCGGCTGCAACAGCCGCCCTCCCAAGGGTCGGGAGGGTTTGGGGTTCAGATCTCGTCCGCCACCACGCGGACCAGCTCTACGATCTTGCGGCGAACGGCGGGTTCGCTGATGCGCGGGAACGCCGACATCAGCTCGATGCCTTCGGCCGACAGCATGAATTCCTGCGCAGCGTCGCGTTGCGCGGCGAGCGCTTCCTGGTCGCCCAGGCCGTCATAGAAATAGGCCACCGGCGTCTTCAGCGCCGCGGCGATTTCCCAAAGCTTGGACGCGCTCACGCGGTTCGCGCCGCGCTCGTACTTCTGGACCTGCTGGAAGGTGATGCCCAGCGCTTCGGCCAGACGTTCCTGGCTGACGCCCATCTCTTTGCGGCGCATGCGGATGCGCAGGCCAACGTGCCGGTCGACCGGGTGGGGGCCATCGCCCCGACCGATCTCGGCGGCCAGAACCGGTGCGCCTTCGGTCTCTCGTTCCAGAATGTTCGTCATGGCCCCCGACCAGGTGAGGCGGGAGCCACGCCACCCCCCGATGGAGTAGCTCCCGCGCCTGTACCTCCCCCGAGGTACGTCCATAAGTTGAGGCAGCGTGCAGCGGTTTGAAAACCGATGCCTACCCATTTTGGGGGCGGGGCGTGTTCTCGTTTCGGTCAGGCCGCTCCGCGGAGCGCCTGAACCTCACGCTCCCACTCGAAAAGAACGCCATAATCCGACAGTTGGGCGTACAGCCGGTGCAGGTGCGACTGATTGTCCACCATGTGCCGAAAGAACGGCTCGCGCGCGAGAATCCGGGTCGTCACCACATAGCCGTCCCCGTTTCGTTCACATCGGTCGTCGCTATGCAACCGGCCCAGGTGACGACGAATGGTTTCATGGGGCATGCCCAGTCGCTCGGCGATCGCCGATGCCCGGACGGGCCGGCGCTGGCCGTCGAGCGCCAAGGCCGCGGCGACTGGATTCGCGTCGGCCTCTTCGCCCTCGTCGTCGGGCAGATGCTCGGTGTTGGCATGTATGACCGCCATCAGAACGATGCCCGTCACGAGGTCGCCGATGTGCTGGTTGATAGGCTCGGCCAACCGCAGGACGTAGTCGGACGACAGCCGGGTCACCAGTCGGACTGGCGGGTTTGCGGGGTCGTAGATCGAGGTCTCGGGCCGAGCCAGGTCCTCGAGCAGACCGATCCCGCGCAGGCGGAAGTACAGTTGGCGGACCAGTTCGTAGTGGGCGGCTGACGCCATTCGGTAGAACGGCGAGTTCATGGGCGCCGTCGGGATGGTCACGCCACGCGGGTGGATGATTACGATTCCCAGCTCGGCCAGCGCGGCGATCCGGCGCCTCGCGGTCTCGAACGGGATACGCAGGGAATTGGCGGTGGCGCTGATGCTGACCGGCCGGCGCAGGTCGTCGGGCGGCGGCTGGTCCAGGGTGGCGTAGCGGGTCTGGAGTTCGGGATTGCGCGTGATCTGGGCGACGTTGGCCTGGCTGATCGCGCACAAGAGCAGGGCGTCGATGACGTCGCGGCCAAAGCCGCCCAGCTTGACCAGGTCGAGGGCGAAGCCGTTCGCGAGCCGGGCGGCCACGCGGAGTCGTGGATGCGGAGTGTCTCGCGACATGCCGACTCCCAGCGGCGGCTCGTGTCCTCCAAATTAGAACACGTTCTGTGAATAAGCCATCACCACCGTATCGGCGGTGATGCGGTGTTACCGGAAGCGTTCGAACCAGGCGAGGATCGCGCCGGCCTTGGACGCCGACTGCGACGGCCGGGCGGCGATGCCGCCGTGGCTGGCGCCTGGAACCCGGACCAGGGCCGTCGGCACCCCGCGCAACTGGAGGGCGGCGAAGTACTGATCGGCCTCGGACGGCGGCGTGCGGTCGTCGTTTTCGCCCACCACCACGAGGGTCGGGGTCTTGACGTTGCCGACCAGCGAAAGCGGCGAGCGGGCCCAGTACCCCTGCGGGTCCTCCCACGGCATCTTCCCGAACCAGTAGCTGGCCATGAAGGTGTAGGCGTCGGTCGTCAGCACCTGGCTGGTCCAGTTGATCACCGGCTTCTGGGTGGCCGCCGCGCGGAAGCGATCGGTCTTGCCGACAATCCAGGCCGTCAGCGCGCCGCCTCCTGAGCCGCCGGTCACGTACAGGCGCTTGTCGTCGACGACGCCCTTGGCGATCGCGGCGTCCACCACGCTCATCAGATCGTCGTAGTCCTGGCTGGGATAGTTGCGGTCGATCTCGTTGGCGAAAGCCTCGCCGTAGGACGTGGAGCCCCGCGGATTGGAGTAGACCACAATGTAGCCGGCGGCGGCGTAGAGCTGGATGTCGGTGGCGAAGCTGGGGCCGTAGGCGCTGAACGGGCCGCCGTGAATCTCCAGGATCAGCGGGTACTTCTTCGACGGGTCGAACCCTGGCGGGTAGGCGATCCAGGCGCCGATCGGCTTCTTGTCGTAGCTGGATGTGACGGGCAGGGCTTCGACCCTGGCCATCTGCTTGCCGGCCAGTAGATCGGCGTTGAGATCGGTGAGCCGCTGGGTCTTGCCGCCGCGCCAGATGGCGAGGTCGGACGGCCGCTCGGGATCGGCGTCGGTGAACGCCACGAGGCCGCCCTTGCTCACCGAGAACTGACCGCCGGTGTAGGGCCGGTCGAGGCCGCCGCCGCCCAGGCCCGAGAACAGGACCTGTCGCTTCCCGTCCAGGCCGACCCGGGCCAGCTGCACGACGCCCTGGTCATCGTAGGCGACGTAGAGGCTCTTGCCGTCCGGCGCCCACTGGTGGGCGCTGATGCTGCGGTCGAGGTCGGCGGTCAGCACGCGGGCGTTCTTGCCGTCGCGGTCCATAACGTGCAGGCGCACGTTCTCGTAGCCACGGCGCCGTACGTCATCGAAGCCGACGTAGGCGATCTTGGAGCCGTCCGGCGAGACAGTGGCGCCCGCGTCCGGGCCCACGCGATTGGTCAGACGGGTCAGCCCGCCCGTGGCCACGTCGACGGCGTAGATTTCCGACTCCTGCGGGTCGCGCTCCCAGTTGTCGGCGCGGTTGGTCGCGAAGAGCACCGACTTGCCGTCGCGGGTGAACTCGATCGGGCCGGCGTCGTCGAACTTGCCGAAGGTTATCTGCCGCGGCTGGCCGCCGTCGGCCGAGACGGTGAACAGATGGCGGTAGCCGGGCTTCAGGAAGCCCTCGCCGTCGGCGCGGTAGGTGATCCTGTCGATGACCTTCAGCGGATCCGCCCACTTGGCGCCCTCGGGGCGCCTGATCGGCGGGACCAGCGCGCGGCCCTCGTCCAGGGTCAGCATCGTGAAGGCGAGCGTCTTGCCGTCGGGCGACCAGGCGATGTCGTTGGGCGCCTGCTCCAGGCTCGCGACCCGCGCCGAGCGGCCCGACGCGATCCAGCGGATGTAGATCTGCGCGCCATTGGGCCCTGCCGAGACGTAGGCCAGCCGCGATCCGTCCGGCGACCAGCGCGGCGCCAGGTTCGTGTTGTCATCGACAACCAGCGGGGACTGCGCGCCGGTATTCGCGTCCACCAGCCAGATCGAGCGTCGGGCGCGGTCGGTCATGATGTCATTGGCGGCGCGAACGTAGGCGATGGCGCCCCCGTCGGGCCGCACCTGGGGATCACCGGCTTGCTGCAGGCCGAACAGGTCGCGCGCGCCGAACGTGCGAGACGGGCCGTCGCTCACCTGGGCCGAAACCCCCCCGGCTGCGGAAAGCACGAGGGCCGCCGCCAGAACCGCCAGACGCATGCGTCAACTCCCAATGACTCTGGCCGCGCAGATGAAGGATGCCAGCGGCCTTTGTCCAGAACTGTACGCCACACGCGCGCGAGTTGCCGACGCGCAACCTCAGATCGCGTTGATTCTGTGCGACAATCAGGACGCCTCCGGGCGGTCCGAACCGCTGCGCTGTCGCGCCGACTCGCTGCATAACGACGTTTCCTGCTCGCGCCGCCTGGAGACGATTGGCTTTGGCCACGTACTTTTTTGACCGGATCACGCCCGAGGAGGCGCTGGCCTACACCCCAGCGACGGATCGCCTCGTGTTCGCGACCGGCTCCGGCGCGCAGGTCAGCGTGTCGTTCACGACCCAGCTGGTGAACGGCGTCCTGACTCTCGACCTCAGCTTCGGCGGCCGGACTGTCACTCTGAGCGACGCTTTCCGACTTGAGACCGACACGGTCTTCCCGGACGGATCGCTGCTTTACGCCGGCTCGACCGGCAATGACACGCAGGCGGGAACCAACTTCGCTGACGGTCTCTACGGCGGGCTTGGTAACGACAGCCTGACCGCGGGCGACGGCGCCGACCTTCTTCAGGGCAACCAGGGCAATGACACCCTGGCGGGCGGTCTCGGCGGGGACGTGGCGTACGGCGGCCAGGGCAACGATTCCATCGACACCGGCGCCGGCGGCAACTTCGCCCAGGGAAACCTGGGCGACGACACGATCACCGGCGGAACCGACGCCGACACGCTGTTGGGCGGCCAGGGGAACGACCGGATCACCACCACGGGCGGCGCGGACTTCGCCAACGGCAACCTGGGCAATGACACGCTCATCGGTTCGACGGCGAGCGAGACCCTGTTCGGCGAGGGCGGCATCGATTCCCTCAACGGCGGCGGCGGCAACGACGTCCTGAACGGCGGGGACGCCGGCGACACCATTACGGCCGCGGCCGGGGCGGACACCATCGACGCCGGCGGCGGAGATGACCGGGTGACCGCCGGCGACGGGGTGAACGTGATCCTGCTCGGCGCGGGGTCCGATACGCTGTCCAGCGGCACGGGAGACGACGTCATCGACGCCGGCGACGGCATCGATACGATCACCGACACCGGCGGCGCCAACGCCATCCAGGGCGGCGCCAGCGATGATCGGATCACCACGGCTGGCGGCGACGACACGGTGTCCGGCGGCGCCGACAACGACACCATCAGCGACTCAGGCGGCAACAATTCCATCTCGGGCGACGCCGGCAACGATACGATCGGCACGGGCGCCGGCGCCGACACGGTGATGGCGGGCGACGGCAACGACACCGTCAACTCGGGGACCGGCGTCGATCTCGTGGACGGCGGAGAGGGGCACGATGTCCTGACGATCACCGGCGGCACGCTGACCGGCGGCGGCGGCTCGGACACACTGAATGGCGGCGCTGTCGCCAGTACGCTCGACGGCGGCGCGGGTGATGATCGCGTCAACGGCGGCGCTGCGAACGACATGCTGGTGGGCGGCGACGGCGCCGACACTGTGGTCGACACCGGGGGCGCCAACACCGTCCTGGGGGGCGAGGGCGACGACACTATCAACACCGGCGCCGGCGCGGACACCATCGATGGCGGTTTGGGAGCCGACACGATCAACGCGGGGGCCGGGCGCGACGTGCTGCGCGGCGGCGCGGGCGAGGACCTGTTCGTCATCAGCACGGTGGGGCACTCGAGCACGACACTGGGCCAGAGCGATGTGATCTTCGATTGGTCGCCGGGCGACATCCTCGATGCTCCGGGGATCGTCGTGAACCCGTCGACCTATGCCGAAATCGCCGCCCCGGACGCTGCGACGGCACAAACGCTGGCCAACGCCGCGATCTCCGGCGGGATCGATGTCGTGGCGATCCAGGTGGGCGCCGACGTGATCGTCTTCTTCGACTCAGGCAACAACAACGCGACGGCCGATGACGTGGTGGTGCTGGCTGGGCGGACTCTCGCCG
The DNA here is from genome assembly GCF_965284355.1 of Phenylobacterium sp. Classification (NCBI taxonomy): domain Bacteria; kingdom Pseudomonadati; phylum Pseudomonadota; class Alphaproteobacteria; order Caulobacterales; family Caulobacteraceae; genus Phenylobacterium; species Phenylobacterium sp. The sequence goes on from NZ_OZ260078.1 coordinate 4,156,181, forward strand.
ACGTCGACTTCGGCGGCTTCGTCTAGCTGGCGAGGTCGGATCGTCACATCCGTTCGCCCGGCAGCGCGGCCGCCTGCTTCACCCAGACCGTGAACCGCGCCTCGTCGGGCAGGCCGCTCTCGGGCACATCGAGATAGCGGACGTCCTTCTGCCTTGATGTCCCCGGGGGGACCGGATCGAGCGACGCCCCCCGGAAGAAGGCGACCTTGATGTACCGGTTGAAGGCGTGGAAGCTCATGAACCACGTCTGGTCGTCCGCGCCGTACAAGGGCGAGTTCCATTTCACCGCCTTGCGCACGCCGGGAACCGCGGCCGTGATCAGCTCATCCAGCCGGCGCCCGATATCCTGCTTCCAGCCAGGCAGGGCCGCGATGTAGGCCTGGACCGGACCGTCCCCATCGCCCTTCGGGATCTGCGGATTGCCGCCCGAAAGCAGGACGGGCTTCCCATCTGTCGGCGGTGGTGCTTTGCGGGCCATGGTCTAGCCCGCGGCCCGCGTTCGGCGCGCCTTCAGCACGTAGGGCAGGGCATAGAGACAGAGGCCGCTCACCAGTAGCAGGATCAGCGGAACGAGCGCGAAAAAGCCCAGCCAGTTCGGCGGCGCGCCCTGGGTCATGGCGATCATGTAAGCGATCACGCCCAGGGTGAAGGCGATGGACAGCCAGCGATGGAGCTGTCGAACCCAAGTGTTCATGGGATCTCCTTGTCTTTGGTCGTTGTGGCGCAGGCTCAGTCGAGCCGGTCGGTCAGTTGTTCCAGGCTGTCGAAGAACTGCTTCCAGCCCAGGTGGGCGCCGCCGAAGGCCTGCTTCTGGGTCGGGCGGAAGCCCGCCTGTTCCATACGCAGGTGCGTGCCGCCTGCCGTCGGCGTCAGTGTGAAGGTGACGACGCTTCGCAGGCTGAAGGCCGGGTCGTCGTGATCGAAGTCCCAGCGGTAGGCCAGGGTGCGCCCGTCCTCGATCTCGAGCACCTCGCAGTCGAGCACGCCGCCCCATTCGCCGGTGAGCTTGAAGCGGTGGCCGACCTGGGGAACGAAGTCGTTCTTCATCAGCCACTCGGCGATCAGGTGCGGCTGGGTGAGCGCCCGCCACAGCTTGCCGGGCGGGTGCGCGAACTCGCGCTCCACGACGACGGTGCGGGTTGCGGTGGTCGGGTCGGTCACTGGTCCATCCTCGTCAGGAGATCGTCGAGATCGTCGAACCGGCCTTCCCAGAAGCCGGCCATCTGGCTGGTCCAGTCGAGGAGGGGGGCCAGTGCGCCGATCCTGGCGCTGTAGTGGGTCTGGCGGCCTTCGGGGCGGTCGTGGACCAGCCCGGCCTGCTTCAGGACGCTGAGGTGTTTCGACACCGCAGGCTGCGAGACCCCCGCCTGGGCGGTGAGCGCCGCGACGGTCTGCTCGCCCTCGCGACAGAGGCGCTCGAACAGCGCCCGCCGCGTAGGATCGGCGAGGGTCCGGAAGAGCGTATCATGGGTGGTCGCCATCGGATCGATAACTCGTCAGCTATTGATTAATCCATAACTGCAGGGCTATGAGTTCGTCAAGAGATGAACGCGGAGCTTGGAAAACGATGAAGAAAGGCGGACCCACGGACGGCCGGTCGCCGGAACAGCTGATCGACGGATGCATCGGCGCGTTGGGCGATTGGCGCGGTGAGACGCTGGCGGCGTTGCGTCAGCTGATCCGCGAGGCGGACCCGGAAATCTTCGAGGAATGGAAGTGGGGCGGGCCGGTCTGGTCGAAGGACGGCGTCATCTGCACGGGCGAAGCCTACAAGAAGGTCGTCAAGCTCACCTTCCTGAAGGGCGCTTCGCTGGACGACCTGAAGGGCCTGTTCAACTCCAGCCTCGAGGGCGCCACGCGGCGCGCCATCGACGTGCCGGAGGGGGGAGCGATCGACGGCGACGCTCTGCAGGTCCTGGTCCGGGCCGCCGCGACCGCCAACGCGGCGGCGCGCAAGCGCTGAGGGCGACTTTCCCGTGCGTTCGCGGACGGCCGGTGTATGATTCCGAAAACAAGTACGTGGAAACGCTCCGGAGCTTCACCATGCGCTACGCCGTCGTCCTCGCGTTAGGGACCGCGCTCGTCACCACCGGCCTCGGATTCACCGCCGCCGCCCAGACAAAGGTCCAGCCGGTGTCGGCCGCCGCCGACTCGTCGATCCCGCCGCCCGGCTGGAAGCGGCCCAGGAATGCGATGGGCCAGCCCGACCTTTCCGGCTACTGGTCGAACGCCACGCTGACCCCGCTCACCCGCAACCGCCGCATCTCGGACAAGGCGACGCTCACCGCCGAAGAGGCCAAGGCGTTCGAGAAAATCTGGGCCCAGGCGCTGGCCGAGTCGGATGCGCCGACCGACCAGAACGAGTCGACCGCCGAGGTGCAGGCCAAGCTGACCAGTTCGAAGCTGGTGGAGATCCGGCCCGACTTCATCGCCGCCGGCGGCGACACGGGCGGCTACAACACCTTCTGGATCGATCCCGGCACGCACATGGTCGAGATCAACGGTGTCTACCGGACCTCGATCCTCACCACCGAGAACGGCCTGCCGCCCCCCCGCAAGGCCGGCGCGCCTGCGCCGCGCGGCGGCGGGTTCCGCGACATCTACGACAGCTATGAGAACCGTTCGCTGGGCGAGCGCTGCATCTCGGGCTTTGGCCGCAACACCGGCCCGCCGATGCTGCCGAACGGCTATTACAACAACAACTATCAGATCGTGCAGACGCCGGACGCGGTGGTGATCGAGGTGGAGATGATCCACGACGCCCGCATCATCCGGCTGAACGGCACGCATCGCACCGACGGCCTCCGGCCGACGATGGGCGACTCCATCGGGCGATACGAGGGCGACACCCTGGTGGTCGAGACGACCAATCTGCCCGAGAGCCAGCAGTTCATGGGCTCGTGGAAGAACCTCAAGGTCACCGAATGGTTCACCCGGCTGTCGCCGACCAAGATCCTCTACCGGTTCCAGCTGGAAGATCCCGAGATGTGGGACAAGCCCTGGGGCGGCGAGTACACCTTCAGCACCCTGAACGGCCGGGTGTTCGAGTACGCCTGCCATGAAGGGAACTACGCCCTGCCGGGCATCCTGGCGGGCGCGCGGCAGAAGGAAAAGGAAGAGGCCGAAGCCAAGGCCAAGGCCGCTGCGGACGCTGCGGCCGCCGCGGAGAAGGCCAATGCGCCGCCCGCTAAGGGCAAGGCGAAGGCGGGCGGTGACTGAGGGCGTTCGCCAGGCGCCCAATAGCGCCCAGCCCGGCGAACGCCGGGGCCCAGATCCCAAGGCTGGGCGGTGGGCGGGATGCACTCGGCGCGCCAGGAACGCACTTCTGAGCCACGCTGATGTCGGCGAGGCGCAACAGTAGGCCCATTGACGCCTGCGCCGAGGCGGCTTGCGACGAGCATCTTCTCTAGTCTCGATTGATACTGAGCTCCGGTTCTCGATCGAGCATCGCGTTCATCAATTCGATCAAGCGGTCGCGGTCAGCCTCATTCCAGTCTGCGAAGTGCTCTTCCATCTTCCGGCGCCTGACCGCGGCGACTTGTGCGAGCAGATTTCTGCCCGCGACAGTCAGCGTAAGTTGGCGGGAACGCTGATCGCTCGGATCACTCCTGCGGGTTAGCAGCCCGAGCTGTTCCAGCCTGACGATCTGGCGGCTGACGGTCGAGTGGTCACGGCCGACGAGGTTGGCCAATTCGGCGACGTTGAAGTCCGGGTTCAGCGCGAGCCGCGACAACAACGGGAAGAGCGCCCGATCGAGCTGTACGCCGGAGGAAGCGAGCAATCTCGCATCGAGATCCAGCCGATTTACCCGGTCGGAGATCCCAATCAGCGCGCGGTGCAGGCGGTCTGTCCAGTGCATAAGTATGCATTATGCATATTCTTGTTGCGGTTCAACGCAGGTTTGAATAGGAGTCGATATATGCAAAACCCATATATATAGGCAGAGCATGCCCCAGGTCTTGATTGTTGGCGCGGGAGCCACCGGGATGACTCTCGCGATTGAGCTTCTGCGTCGCGGCGTCGCCGTACGCATCGTCGACGTAGCGGCCAGTTACTTTGCTGGCTCCCGCGGCAAGGGGATTCAGCCGCGCTCCCTCGAACTGCTCGACATGGTGGGGCTGGCGAGTGAGGTCATGGGCAGCGGTGGGCTCTACCCAGTCATCAAGCTTCACTTCGGTCCCATCGGGATAAGGGCTTGGTCGCTGGGCACGCATCATGCCCCCACCGAGGATCGCCCCTTCCCCAACCTGGTGATGCTGGAGCAATGGCGCACCGAGGAGATCCTGAGGGCGAAGATCGCTGCGCTAGGCGGCAGGATAGAGCTCGGCGTTGGGATTGAAGCGCTCGCCCAAACCGACAAGCAGGTGACAGTAACGCTGACCAATGGCGAGGCTGTGACGGCAGACTACGTGGCGGCCTGTGATGGAGGGCGCAGCCCGACCCGCGGCCTGCTGGGGCTCGAGCTTCATGGCTCCACGGTGGACGAAAACACCAGCATCGTCGCGGACCTGGAGATCGAAGGCCTCGACCGGGCGTTCTGGCACGCATACCCGCTGCGGCGAGGCGGAATCCACTCGCTCGCGCCGCTCCCCAACAGCGAGCTTTTTCAGTTGCAGGCGCCGGAGCAGATCGCCGTCGCCGGGTTGGAGAAGGGGGTCGAAGGCCTCACCGGCCGGACGGTCCGGAGCGTCGCCTGGCAGTCGCGGTATCGCCACCAGGCCCGGATGATCAATCGCTACAGGGTCGGGCGCGTGTTCATCGCAGGCGATGCGGCGCACATTCATCCCCCTTCGGGCGCGCAGGGGTTGAACACGGGGCTTCAGGACGCGTTTAACCTGGGCTGGAAGCTGGTCTCGGCGATCCGGACCGGAAGTCCGTCGATCCTTGAGACCTACGAGGCCGAACGCCTACCTGTGGCAGCCGCTGTCCTCGACCTGACCAAGGAACTGCACCTGACCATATCCAAGTCGCGCGGCGACCTCACCAACCAGTTGGGCCTCAGCTACCGCGGCGGTACGCTGGCGCAGGATTCGACCGCCGTGGACGGGCTCAGGCCGGGCGATCGAGTCCCCGACCAACGCTTGGCCGATGGGCGTCGCCTCTTTGAAGTCATGCGCCACGGAGGCGCGACCCAGATCATGCGCGCCGACCGCAACCACCTCCTCGTGCGACCGGATGGCTATCTTGCCGAGATCTCTACGGTGCAGGTGTCGTCATATCACGGGCACGAGGTCGTGCCGGTGGACGGCGCGCGCTAGTCGCGGCTCCTGGCTGGCGGCGGGTTATCGACGTCCGCCTTCTTCTTGCGGATCGAAACCGCCCACCTCAGCACACGTCGATAGGCTGGGCCCGGCATTCGCCGGGACGAGCAGAGCGTTGGTCAGCGCTGGATCAGCTCGATGACGTAGCCGTCGGGGTCTTCGGCCAGGCCGATAATACGGTTGCCGAATTCGGGAGAGGCCACCGCGTCGCGGCTGATCGGCAGGCCCTCGGCGCGGATCTTGTCCATCACGCCCTTCGCATCGGGGACGTAGAAGACGATCTTCACCGGGTTCGCCCGGTAGTTCCGGTCGGACCCGTCGGTCCAGTGCATCAGCACCACCGACGTGCGGCCGGGGTGGCCCACGATGGTCTCGTCCATATACGGCAGCTTGATGCGCTGCTGCACCGTCATGCCCAGGACGCGGACGTAGAAGTCTTCGGCGCGGGCCAGGTCGGCCACCCCGATGCCGACGGCGGCGAGGACCTCGGCGGCCTTGGCGGGACGGTCTGTGGCGGCGACGCTCATGGCATACTCCCCTTTCGAAGTTTGCCGGCACCTTCTACGCCACCGGCGCTGAGATCAAGCCGGCAGGACTGGCCGACCGGGCGGGGCGTCGCTACATCAGCGCCATGGCCGAAGCCTTCAACGATGTCGTCCTGCCCGCCGAGAAGGCCCAGCGCTATGCCGCCGTGGCCGAGGAGATCGCCTCGGTCCTGGACGGCGAGCCGAACCTGACGGCGCGGATGGCTACGGTCAGCTCGATGCTGGCCAACAGCTTCGACAGCTATTTCTGGGCCGGCTTCTACGTGGTCGACCCCACGAAGGAGGCCGAGCTGGTGGTCGGGCCCTACCAGGGCACCCTGGGCTGCATGCGGATCGCGTTCGGACGCGGGGTCTGTGGGACGGCGGCCGCGACGCAGCAGACCCAGCTGGTGCCCGACGTTCACGCCTTCCCCGGCCACATTGCCTGCGACGGTCGTTCGGCCAGCGAGATCGTGGTCCCCGTCTTCGATGCGGACGGCAAGCTGATCGCGGTGTTCGACGTCGACTCCGACCGGCCGGCGGCGTTTGACGAGACGGACCAGCAATGGCTGGAGCGGATCCTGGCGGCGACCTTTTCGCAACGGTAGGTGACGCCCGCGTCACCCACATTGTCTTCCGCAGCGGCGCCCCTCTTAGAACTCCCGGCGAAGCGCCGGGGACGGCGCAGACCTGCATTTGGGAGCTTTAAGATGGCCGAGGCCTATATCGTCGCCGCAACCCGCACCGCCGGTGGCCGCAAGGGCGGCCGCGTTCGTGGCTGGCACCCCTCCGACCTGGGCGGCGTGGTCCTGAACGACCTGCTGGACCGTACGTCGATCGACCCGGCCGTGGTCGAGGACGTGGTCATGGGCTGCGTGATGCAGGTGGGCGAGCAGTCGACCAACATCGCGCGCAACTCGGTGCTGAGCTCGCGCCTGCCGGAAAGCGTGCCCGGCACGTCGGTGGACCGCCAGTGCGGGTCGTCGCAGCAGGCGCTGCACTTTGCCGCCCAGGCGGTGATGAGCGGCACGATGGACGTGGTGATCGCCTCGGGCGTCGAGAGCATGACCCGCGTGCCGATGGGCCTGTCGGTGTCGCTGCCGGCCAAGGAAGGCTTCGGCATCCCGAAGAGCCCGCGCCAGGAAGAGCGCTATCCGAACATTCAGTTCAGCCAGTTCATGGGCGCCGAAATGGTCGCCGAAAAGTACGGCCTGACCAAGGACCAGCTGGACGAGTACGGCTACACCAGCCACCAGCGCGCCATCGCGGCCACGCAGGGCGGCGCCTTCAAGGACGAGATCCTGGCCATCGACGGCCTGGACGCCGAAGGCAACACCATCCGTCACGATAGCGACGAGGGCATCCGCTACGACGTCAGCCTGGAGGGCATGCGCGGCGTGAAGCTGCTGCGCGAGGGTGGCCGGATCACCGCGGCGACCTCCAGCCAGATCTGCGACGGCGCCTCGGGCGTGATGGTCGTGTCGGAGAAGGCGCTGAAGGAACACAACCTGACGCCGCTGGCCCGCATCCACCACCTGTCGCTGCTGGGCCACGACCCGGTGATCATGCTGGAAGCCCCGATCCCGGCGACCGAGCGGGCGCTGAAGAAGGCCGGCATGTCGATCGACGACATCGACCTGTTCGAGGTGAACGAAGCCTTCGCTTCGGTTCCGGTGGCCTTTATCCAGAAGCTGGGCGCCGACCCGGAGCGGGTGAACGTCAACGGCGGCGCGATCGCACTGGGCCACCCCCTGGGCGCCTCCGGCACCAAGCTGATGACCACGCTGCTCTACGCGCTGAAGGCGCGCGGCAAGAAGTACGGCCTGCAGACCATGTGCGAAGGCGGCGGCATGGCCAACGTCACGATCGTCGAGCGCCTCTAGCGTTCTGCGCAGAATTGCGGTTCTGAGGAGCGGCCCCCGGGTCGTGCCGCTGGCGCGACCCGCCCGGGGCAGGCTCGGGAGACCCCGGCCGTTTCCGTTTGCAGGGGTTGGACATGGCCGGACGGGTGATCGCGATCACGGGCGCCTTCGGGGTGCTGGGCCAGGCGGCGGCGAAGGCCGCGGCCGGGCAGGGGGCCAGGCTGGCGCTGATCGACTTCGCCAAAGACGCGCCGGCAGGGCTGCCCAGCGGATCAGACGTGTTGGTCCTGGGCGGCGTGGACCTGACCGATACGGTGCAGGCCGGCGCGGCGATGGACGCCGTGGCGGACCGGTTCGGCGGGATCGACGCGCTGCTCAACATCGCCGGCGGGTTCACCTGGGAGACGCTGCAGGACGGCTCGATCGCGAGCTGGCCGGCCATGTATCGGCTGAACGTGCTGACCGCCGCCAACGCCTGCCGTACGGCGGTCCCTCATCTGAAGCGCAGCCCCGCAGGGCGGATCGTCAATGTGGGCTCTGCGGCGGCGCTGAAGGCGGGGATGGGCATGGGCGCCTATGCCGCGGCCAAGGCCGGCGTCCACAGTCTGACCCAAGCGCTGGCCGAGGAGCTGAAGGGCGACAACGTGACGGTGAACGCCGTGCTGCCCTCGATCATCGACACCCCGACCAACCGGGCCGACATGCCGGACGCCGACTTCGCCGCCTGGGTCGCGCCCGACGACCTCGCCTCTGTGATGCTGTTCCTGGCCAGCGAGGCGGCGCGCGCTGTGACCGGTGCGCTCGTGCCCGTCACGGGGCGGGTCTGACCTCTGCAGCCTCCAACTCGCGGAGCCAGGCCAGGACGCGCGGCGCCGCCGCCAGCATCGAGGCGTCGTGGCCCAGCGGCCCCACGTCGATAGCCGTTACGTCAGCCCCTCGCGCCCGCATCGCGGCCGCCGCGCGGCGCGATTCGTCGGGCACGACGTCGATATCGCGCGAGCCGTAGTACATCCGCACGGGCGACCTTGGGGTCATCGTATGGACGCTGTTCCTGGCAAAGGACTCAGCGAGCCAGTGCGTCCCGTGACCACCGGCGGCGGCCAGGAACGCCGGGGCGAACATTTGCCGTGGGTCGCGAGGCAGGGTCTCAAGGATTTCCTTCGGGGGCGCGCCCGCGAAGAGGCGCTCGACGGTGGCGGCCATGTCAGGGGTAAGGGCGCTGTCGAGCCGCTGACCCAGATACGGGGCTTGGCCCCAGGCGGCGTACGCCAGGTACAAGGAATGCGATGGCGCGCCGCCTTTGAGCGCCGCCGGCACTGACAGGCCCATCAGATCAAACGCACCTGCCACAGGGGCGGCCCCGATGACCGGCCGACCCTCGCTCTCGAGCTGCTTGAGGGTCGCCATGGTGGCCCATCCACCTTCAGAAAATCCGGACAGGAAGACCGGTGCGTCAGGCGCCCCCTCGATCCGCTGCGCCGCTGAGATCATGGCCGTCACCGCTGGGGCGATGGCCTCAGCGATGTAGTAGGGATGGCGGCCGGGTGAGGCGCCCATGCCGGGATAGTCCGGCGCCACCATGGCGTAGCCGTTGCCGGCGAAGAGGATTGCCGCGGCAAGACCCGTGCCGTCCGGCTTGGATGGAACCGCCGACCGCGTGGTCGCGGTGCCGTGCAGAAACGCGGCAACCCGGCGGGCCGGCGCTCCCCTCGGCAAGGCCAGGAGCCCGCTCAGCGGGGCAAGGCCGGCATCGGGTCCGGAATAGGTCATCCGGTAGCAGTCCACCGCGTGCTCGACACTCATGCCCTTGACACCGGCCAGTGCGAGAAGCGCTCGGGCCTCGACGCGCGAGATCGTCAGGAGCGGCGTGAGTTCGACTCCAGAGGGCGCGGTCAGCGGCGGCGGACGGGCGCAGGCGCTCAGCATGGCCGTGAGTCCGAACAAGACGACGAGTGCGACCATCCGCATCATGGCCAAGTTCCCGAGCCAACATGGAGATCATGGCGAAACCGTCGACGGAGTCCAGGCGACTGACGGTCGGCCACAGAGGGGCGCTACGACCGTCATGTCACGTGAAAGCCGCACCAGACTTTCGAAATCGGAGCGATAGGTGAACGCTGGTAGCTTGAGCGCGCGAACCCTGGAAAGGTAGCGCTCTGGGAGGAAACCCCGAAGATGGGTCCTTGGCTAATCATCACCGCTGCGGTCGTGCCGCAGGCGGCAGAGGCGCAGGTTGCGCCTCCGTCCACTCAGCAGGCGGCGGCCGCACCGCCCGAGCGCGGCGTCATCTCCTATCCGCCGGCCTTCTTCGCCGACATCCGACCGGTCAGCGCTTACGACATGGTGATCCGCGTGCCGGGATTCACTTTCGACAAGGGCTCGACGGTCCGTGGCCTGGAAGGCTCGGGCGGCAACGTACTGATCGACGGCCATCCGCCGCTGGCCAAGAACGACCCCCTGGAAGACATCCTCAAGCGCATCCCGGCCGACTCGGTGGCGCGCGTGGAGTTGATCCGCGGCGGCGCGCCGGGCATCGACATGGAAGGCCGCTCGGTGCTGGCCAACGTCGTACGCAAACAGGTGGCCGGCTTCCGGGGCTCGGTGCAGCCCTATTTCGACGCGGTCTATGACGGCCGCTTCCTGCCCGGCGTCCGCTTCGAGGGGCAGTGGACCCTGCCGGGCGGACGGACGGCGGAAGTCAGCCAGACGTTCAGCACCGGCCACTTCCCGAACGACGAGAACGGCGACGGAGACCGCATTCGGTATGCGCCCGACGGCCGGACCCGGCTGATCGACTCCGAAGTCGACGCCGACCAGCACGGCCACCGCATCCAGAGCACAGGCGCCTTCACGACCCCGTTCCTGGGCGGGCTGCTCAGCCTCAACGGCGCGCTCCAGTTCAACTACGGGGCGCTGGAGCTCTATGACACCGACCGGATCTCAGGCGGCGTCGAGTACGAGAAGTCGCCCAACAAGCGGGGTCAGCACGAGGCGGGCATGCGCTTCAGCCGCCGGCTGAGCGATGCCGTCGGCCTCGAGGCCGTCCTGTTCCAGCAGGTGTTCATCCAGGACCAGCGCTCGCATTTCCAGGCGCCCACCCTGACGCGCGACTTCGCCCTCGATCGCAAGAACTACGAGACGGTCGGGCGGGTGCAGTTCAACGTCACGCCCAAGCCCGGCATGAAGATCGAGGTGGGCAGCGAGGGCGCCTACAACCGGCTGGACAGCCAGACGCGCCTCAGCGTCAACGGTCGGGCCGTGGCGCTGCCGGCGGGCGACGTCCTGGTTGAGGAGCTGCGCGCCAACGCGATCCTGCGCGGGACCTGGCAGGCGACGCCCCAGCTGACCCTGGAGGCCGGCGGGCGGCAGGAGGTGTCGCGGGTGACGTCCGAGGGCGACGTCACCCTGGAGAAGTCGCTGCATTTCCTCAAGCCGCGGGCGGCTGTGACCTGGAACCCGAATGCGCTGACCCAGGTGCGCATGCGCGTCGAGCGCGAGGTGGGCCAGCTCAACTTCGACGACTTCGTCGCTTCGCCGAATGTGGCCTCGACGGGCGTGGTCGTGGCCGGCAATCCCGACCTGACGCCACAACAGGCGTGGGTCTATGAGGCCACGGTCGAGCGGCGCTTCTGGAAGGACGGCTCGATCGTCCTGACGTATCGCCGGTTCGACCTTTCGGACGTGGTCGATCGGCTGCCGATCGTAAATTCGGCCGGCGTGGTGCTGGCCGACGCGCCGGGTAACATCGACTCCGGGTCAAAGAACGAGATCGCCGTCGGCCTTACCGCGCCGTTGGACCGCCTCGGCCTGAAGGCGGCGCAGCTCAAGGGCCAGGTGACCTGGCGCGACACCAAGGTGCTGGACCCGCTGACCGCCTCCAACCGCCAGATCTCCACGCTGCATCCGGTCGACTGGGAGGTCCATTTCAGCCAGGCGCTGCCTGAGTGGAAGATGACCTGGGGCCTCGACCTGCTGGGCGGGTTCCGCGAGCGTGTGTTCCGGCTGACCGAGATCGAGACCAAGAAGGTCTCGCCCTATCTGATCCTGTTCACCGAGCATCGCCTGGCGCCGGACCTGACTCTCCGCGTGGAGGCCAACGGCATCAACATGCGCGCCGCCAAACGCATACGCGAGGTCTATGCCGGACCTCGCAGTCTGGGACGCCTCACCTACACCGACGTCCGCGACCTGGAATGGGGCGGCAACCTGATGGTGCGGCTGCGCAAGACCTTCAGCCGATAGGCTTCGCGGTCAGTCCTGGGGGCTCAACGCACCGGCTCGGCTGAGCCCCCGGTCTGGCGCGCATCGTGGCCGCCGAACATCGTGGCCCCCGCCAGCGGACGGTTGCCCAGCGACAGCACCCGGCCGGTCGCCTGACCCGGCGCCTGGAGTGTCGGCGCGCCGGTGACGATGCCTTCCGCGATTCCCCACGGCCCCTCGTCGCTCAGTCGGTGGCCGCGGGCTTCCAGCAGGCGGCGCGTGTCGGGCGAGAGGCCGAACGGCTCGACCGAGATCACGTCCGGCAACCACTGTGCGTGGATACGCGGCGCATCGATCGCGGCTTGCACGTCCATCCCATGATCGATCATGTTGAGGATGGCCTGGAGCGTGATCGTGATGATCCGCGACCCGCCCGGACTGCCGATGATCAGCGCGACCTTGCCGTCCCTGGTGAGGATCGTCGGGCTCATCGAGCTGAGCGGGGTCTTGCCCGGCGCGACGGCGTTGTTGGCCCCCTGGACCAGTCCGAACATGTTGGGCTGGCCGATCTTCGCCGTGAAGTCGTCCATCTCGTTGTTCATGACGATGCCGGTGCGCCCGGCGACGCGATGGGCGCCGAACCAGTCGTTCAGGGTGTAGGTGACCGACACCGCGTTCCCTTGCGCGTCGAGCACGCTGTAGTGGGTGGTGTTACGTCCCTCGGCCGGCTGGGCCGGCGGGCCCAGGGCCGAAGACGGCGTCGCGCGCTCCAGGTCGATGCCGGCCCGCAGGCGCGCCGCATAGGCCGGGTCCAGCAGTTGCGCGACCGGGTTGGCCACGAAGTCAGGGTCGCCCAGCTTGTTGTTGCGGTCGTAGAAGACGCGCCGCAGCGCCTCGACCAGCACATGCACCTCGGCCGCCGAGCGGAAGCCCATGGCCGAAAGGTCATAGCCCTGCAGGATATTCAGCGTCTGGCAGATCGCCACGCCGCCTGAGCTGGGCGGTGGCGCCGAGATCACGTGATAGCCGCGATAGTCGCACTCGATCGGCTTGAGCTCGCGCACCTTGTAGGCGGCGAAGTCTTCGCGTGTGATGATCCCGCCGCCGGCCTGGCTGGCCTCGGCGATCGCCGCCCCGATCGGGCCCTTGTAGAAGGCGTCGGGGCCCTTGGACGAGACCAGCGACAGGGTCGCCGCGAGATCGCGCTGCACCAGCCGGTCGCCCTTGGTGAGGGGCTTGCCGGCGGGCAGAAAGATGCGCCGCATCGCGGGGTCTCGACCCAGTCGGCCGGCCTCCAGCGCCATGATCCCTGCGTCGCCCTGGCCGAGAACGAAGCCGTCGCGGGCCAGTCGGATCGCGGGCGCCATCAGGGCCGCTCGCGACATGGTGCCGTAGCGCACCCGGGCCGTCTCAAGGCCCATGACGGTGCCCGGCACGGCGACAGCCTTCCAGCTGTCGGTGGACAGGCCGGGGATCAGGTCGCCCTTCGCGTCCTGGAACATGCCCGCCGTCGCGGCGAGCGGCGCCTTCTCACGGAAGTCGAGGAAGGTGGTGCGGCCGTCGGCGAGGCGCACCGTCATGAAGCCGCCGCCGCCGATGTTGCCGGCCTGGGGGTAGACCACCGCCAGGGCGTAGCCCACGGCCACGGCCGCATCGACGGCGTTGCCGCCGCGTCGCAGGACGTCGGCGCCGACCTGGGAGGCGAGGTGCTGGGCGCTGACCACCATGCCGCCGCTGCCGGCGACCGGGGCGGGGGAGGCGGCCTGCGCGACGCCGGCCAGGAGGGCGCCGATCGAGGCGACCAGGGTCGCCGCCCATCGGCGGAGGGATGACGCTTGGAGGACCAGGGATCGCATCGGGGTTCCTACGGCGCCGGCGTCAGCTTCATCACGACGCCCGCGTCGCCCTCGACGGCCGCGCGGCTGAAGCGGAGCGGCACATAGGCGCCGGAGGCCCAGAGCGGGAACAGGTCGCGGTAGTGGACGCTCATGGGGTCGCCCGACTGGCCGGGGGTGTTGATGGCCATGGAGTTGTCCCAGGCGCCGACGTCCAGCACCACCCGCACCGACGCGCCTGAGGTCTGACGGAAGTCGTTCGGGCTCCAGGTCGCCGCCCGCGGCGTCGAAGACGAACCGGGAACCTGCTGCGGCCCCACGCTCATCTGGGCGGCCAGCTGAGGATCGGCCAGACCTGCCGCGGCGGGGACGAACCGGGCGTGGTGCAGGCGGCCCCACGTCCACGTAGACATGTCGGGCCCGAGGCGCCCTTTCAGCTCGACGATTGCGGCCTTCAGGCTGGCCTGCAGCACGGGCGCGCGAGCCTCGGGCGACTGGCCTTCCAGCCAGGTGAGCAGCGGGTCGGGCGAGCTGGCGCCGATCAGCGGCCGGGCGGCCTCCTTGGCGGCGACGGCCGAGACTGCGGCGCCCAGGTGCTTCACCGCCCAGGTCTCATAGAGGCTGGCCGCGACACTGTCGGTGGCCTCGTCGCCGTTCCAGGACTTCAGGTAGGTCAGCGCCTTCGTCACGTCGGGATCGGTGGACGTCAGCGGTTGCAGCAGCGCCACGCCGCGGCGCGCCTGGGGGCTGACGCTGTCGGTCTGCAGCGCCATGGAGTCGCCCAGGCTGATCTTCGGCAGGCCGTTCAGCACTTCATGGATGCGAATCGAACGGCTGGGGTCGGCCCATTCAAAGCCCAGCTTGCGCGCGGCGCGGGGGTACTCGGGCTCGGCCGGGATGTTCATGGCGTTGGCGGTGGCGAAGAAGCCCGCGGCGGGGTTCTTCACGACGGGCAGTTCGCCGTCCTTGCGGAAGCCAGCCCACTCGTAGCGGCCGTCCCCCGGGACCGGCGTCAGGCCATCCCAGTTGGGCCGGATCGGCGTGCGGGCTGCGACGGCCCACCCGATGTCGCCCTTCGTATCGGCATAGACCAGGTTCAACGGCGGGGCGCCCCACTTGTCGCGGGCGGTCTGGAAGTCGTTCCAGTCCTTGGCCCGCCACATCCGCGACGAGCCGAAGTAGCCGGCCAGACCCGGCTCGTTCCAGACGGTGCGGATCGCGAACGCGCGCGTGGCGTCCTGCCAGATCACCGGGCCGTGCCGCGTGAACCGGAGTTCGGCCGTCTGCGGAGCCCCGCCCTTGACCTCGATGGTCTCGCTGACCGTCCGCATCGGCTCGAAGCCGGCCTTGTAGCGATAGGCGTTCCCCCGCACCTCGTAGGCGTAGAGGTCTTCCTGATCGACGTAGTTGATGGTGATGCCGAACGCGGTGGTCCCGTTGTGGCCGAAGGAGACGCCGGGCAGGGCGGGCTCGCCGGCGCCGATGATCGACAGGCCAGGCGCCTCCAGGTGGGCGATGTAGCGCAGAGCCGGCGCGCCCACCGGGCGGTGCGGGTCGTTGGCCAGGATCGGGCGACCGGTGGCGCTGCGCGATGCGGCGATGGTCCAGTTGTTCGAGCCCTCGGCGGCCCGCTCGTCGATGACCTGCGCCAGTTGCTTGGGCGCTTCGGCCTGGGCGCTCTTGCTCAGCGGGGCGAAGCTGACGGGGTCGGTGGCCAGGACATAGTCGTTCAGCACGCCGGCCGGGACCGAACACGGGTCGAGGCCCTTCGGCATGACCAGCTTGCGCGCGGGCTCGAGTTTGCGGCGCAGGGCGTCGGCTTCGGGTCCGCCGGCGCACACGGTCAGGGCCCGGGCGACCTCGGAGGTCACGTTGCTGACCAAGGCGTGGCTGCGGATGCGCAGGATGTCTTCCGGGTTCCAGTCCTCGGGCTGGCTCTGGGTCAGCTCAAACTCGACAGGCAGCGGGCGCTGGCCACTGCGGACTTCGCCCACATAGGCGTTCACGCCGGCGGCGAAGGCCTCGACCGCCTCGCGGCCGATCGGATCGTACGACGCCCACTCGGCCGCCATGTCGCCCCGATAGAGGAAGAGGCGCGCCGCGCGGTCCTGGGCGACGTAGGCGGGGCCGAGGCTGGCGGAGAGGCGGCCCAGTCCGCGCTTGCGCCACAGGTCGATCTGCCAGAGCCGGTCGCGCGCGGCGTTCCAGCCCTGGAGAAAGAAGGCGTCGCGGGTGGTGGCCGCGTAGATGTGGGGAACGCCCCAGCGATCGACGATGATCTCGGCAGGCTGGGCCAGGCCGCGGACGGGCGCGGTTTCCTGGCGCACGGCGGTGGTGATCTCGGCATGGGCCGCGCCCGCGGCCAGCAAAACGGCCGCACCGGCGGCCAGACCCTTCAACATCCCCACGCTCCCCTGTTCGTTGCGGCGATTGTGGACCGGCCCGGGCGCATCCGTCCAATGGGACTCGCGTCGAAAGGCCCTCATGCTCAAGCTGGCCCTTGCGTTGCCGCGCGGGTCATCCGCTAGGGTCCTCTCCTCATCAGGAAGGAATACCCATGATCGGCTACGCCACTATCGGCACGAACGACCTGGAACGGGCCACCAAGTTCTACGACGCGGTGCTGGCTCCGCTAGGCGGCGCGCGCACGTTCGCCAACGGCGACCGCATGCAGTTCTACGGCAGCAAGGACACGCCCGGCATGATCGCCGTGAGCAAGCCTTACGACGAACAACCGGCGACGGCGGGCAACGGCTCGATGTTCGGCCTGCCGGCGGCGTCGAAGGAACAGGTGGATGCGGCTCATGCCGCCGCGATCGCGGCGGGCGGCACCTGCGACGGCCCCCCCGGCCAGCGTCTGCCGACGTTCTACGGCGCGTACTTCCGCGACCCGGACGGCAACAAGATCTGCGTCTTCAAGATGGGCTGACGCATGATCGGCTACACCACTCTCGGTGTCTCGGACCTCGAGCGGGCGCGGGCGTTCTACGACGCCGTGCTGGCCCCGCTCGGGGGACGCAGGACTCTCACGTACGAGCGCTCGCAGTACTATGGCGGCCCGGGCCGGGGCGCGATGCTGGGGATCACCCTGCCGTTCGACGGCGCCCCGCAGAGCGTCGGCAACGGCGTAATGGTGGCGATGTCGGCCGAGACCCCGGAGCAGATCCACGCCACCCACGCCGCGGCGATGGCGGCGGGCGCGGTCTGTGAAGGGCCGCCCGGCGATCGGGGCGGCGGCTTCTACGGGGCCTACTTCCGAGATCTCGACGGCAACAAGCTCTGCGTCTTCAAGATGGGCTGACCCGCCAGACGATGCCGCCGACGTCGTCGGCCACCAGGAGGGCGCCGCGGCCGTCGATGGCGACGCCCACAGGCCGGCCCTGGATCTTGTTGTCGGCATTGAGGAAGCCGGTGAGGAACGTCTGCGCCGGCATCTGCGGCCGGCCCTGCGCGAACGGCACGAAGACGACGCGGTAGCCGTTCAAGGGCTGCCGGTTCCACGACCCATGCTGGCCGATGAAGGCGCCGCCACGATAGGCCGCCGGGAAGGTCTCCCCACGATAGAACGTGAGACCCAGAGAGGCGGTGTGCGGCCCCAGGCCATAGTCCGGCCGGATCGCACGGGCGACCATGTCGGGCCGCTGCGGCTGCACGCGCCGATCGACGTTTGCGCCCCAGTAACTCCAGGGCCATCCGTAGAAGCCGCCCTCCTTCACGCTGGTGAGGTAGTCCGGCGGGACGTCAGGGCCGATCTCGTCCCGCTCGTTCGCCACCGTCCACATGACGCCCGTAGCCGGATCGAAATCGAGGCCATTGGGATTGCGCAGTCCGCTGGCGAAGATGCGGGTTCGTCCGCTGGCGATGTCATGGGCCCAGATGGCGGCGCGGCCTTCCTCGATGGCCATGCCCTTTTCGGCGATGTTGGAGTTCGAGCCCACGGTGGCGAACAGCTTGGCGCCGTCGGGGCTGGCCACGACGTTCTTGGTCCAATGGTGATTGATCCCGGCGGGCAAGGCGAAGACGGCGGCGCCGGGGCCGGTCACCGAGGTCTGGCCGGGCTGATAGGGGAAGCTCACGACGCCGTCCGCATTGGCGACGTAGAGCGTGGTTCCGACGAGGGTCATCCCGAAGGGGCTCTTGAGGTCGGTCGCGAAGACCGACTTGGTTTCGGCGACCCCATCCCCGTCAGTGTCGCGCAGCAGGGTGATGCGATTGGCGCTGGGGACGACCGAGCCCACCTTCTTCATCAGCATCTTCTGGAAGAAGGCGCGGACGCCCTTCTCTTCGGTTCCTGGCGGTTTGGGCGGGGCCGCGGCCTCGGCGGCCAACACGTCGCCGTTCGGAAGGACCAGCAGCCAGCGGGGATGGGCCAGCCCCTCGGCATAGCGGGTGACGGTGAATCCGTCCGGCGCCCTGGGCGCCGCGCCAGCGGGCCAGCGCACCACGTCCGGCACGCCGATGGAGGGGATCAGGCTGGTCTTCGGCGGGGGCAGCTTCGGGTTGGGGCCGAAACCCACGAACGGGTCGTCCGATCCAGGGGCGCTGCAGGCCGTCAGGCTCAGCGCGGCGGCAAGGGCCGGCCAGGGATGTCGCATCGGCGTCTCCAGGGATCGAACGAGGAGCAAACGCTTACGCCACGGCGCCGTTGCCTCACCCGGCGAAAGGGTGGTGCAGTGGGCGGAAAGGGGAGTGACATGGACCTGACGCTGACGCCGGAACTGGCGGCCTTCCGCGACGAGGTGCGGGCCTTCCTCGAAGCCCACAAGGATCACCACAAGGACGGCGCGCCCAACGATCCCAAAGCCTGGCAGCGCACGCTGATCGAAGCCGGCTATGCGGCGCGGACCATTCCGAAGGCCTACGGCGGATACGGCGCCGAGCCCGACATCCTGAAAGGCCGGATCATCGCCGAGGAGTTCATCGCCGCCGGCGCGCCCCGCGGCATGGCCGGGCAGGGCATCTCGATGCTGGTGCCGACCCTTCTGGAGGTCGGATCCGAGGAGCAGAAGCGGCAATGGATCGGCCCGACCCTTCGCGGCGAGGTGATCTGGTGCCAGGGCTACTCGGAGCCGGGCGCCGGCTCGGACCTCGCCAACCTGCAGACCAAGGCGGTCGAAGATGGTGAGGATTTCCTCATAAGTGGCCAAAAAATATGGACAAGTACGGCCGCGCAAGCAGACATGATCTTCTGTCTGGTCCGCACCGAGCCTGATGCGCCGAAGCATGAAGGGATCAGCTACATCCTCTTCCCGATGACCACGCCCGGCATCGATGTGCGGCCGCTCAAGACGATGACGGGCCATGCCGAGTTCAACGAGGTGTTCTTCACCGACGTGCGGGTGCCGCAGAAGAACGTCGTGGGCGGTCGCGGGCGGGGGTGGTTCGTGGCGAACACGACGCTCAAGCACGAACGCGGCATGCTGGGCGATCCGAACGCCACAGAAGCCCGACTCAAGGCGTTGATCGAGCTGATGAAATCCGAGACGGTCGACGGCCATCGGATCATCGACAATCCGATCTTCCGCGACCGGCTGATGCAACTGCAGGCCCGTGTCCTGTCGATGAAGTTCAACGGCCTGCGGACCCTGACCGATGACACGGCGGGTCTCGCGCGGCTGGTGGTGAAGCTGCAGGGCTGCGAACTGAACCACCAGGTGGCGGCGTTGGCGATCGATGCGCTGGGTGAGCTCGGGATCCTCTACCACGACGGCCCACACCTGCGCGCCAAAGGCGGCTGGCAGCGGAACTACATGTTCGACCTCGGCCTGATCATCGGCGGCGGCACGGCCCAGATCCAGAAGAACATCATTTCGGAACGCGGGCTGGGCATGCCGCGCGAACCCAAGACGGTGGGGGCGTAGATGCGGTTCGCATTGTCGGAAGACCAGACCCTGCTGCAGGACAGCCTGACCAAGGCCCTGGCCGACCTGTCGCCGCTCGAGCGTGTGCGGCGGTTTGCCGATGGCGGCGAGGAGACCGCGCCCGACATCTGGGCCGGCCTTTCCGAGCTGGGACTGCCGGGCCTCTTGGTTCCCGAGGAGCACGGCGGGTTGGGACTGGGTCTGCTGGAGGCTGCGCTGGCGGCCGAGGCGCTGGGGCGCGTCGTGGCGCCGACGCCGTTCCTGGGTTCGGCCGTCCTGGCGCCGCTGGCGCTGCGACTGGGCGGGAGCGATGAGCAGAAGCTCGCGTGGCTGCCGAAGCTGGCGGCGGGCGAAGCGACGGCTGGCGTGGCGATCTCCGAACCCATCGCCGGCGCCCGTGACGGCGCGGGCGTCACGGCGGATGGCGGGAAGCTGACCGGCACGGCGCTGTTCGCCCTGGACGCTGTGGGCGCCGACCTTCTGGTCGTCGCCGACCGCTCGGGCGGGCTGCACCTGGCGGCGAAGGCCGATGGTGTCGCGGCGCTACCCAGCATCGACGCGACGCGGCGGCTCTCGGAGCTGACGTTCAAGGGTGCGTCTGGCGAGGCGCTGGCCTCGAACCAGGCCCTGGAGCGGCTGCGCAACGCGGCCTGGGTCATGATCGCCGCCGACACCCTGGGGGCCTGCCAGACCATGCTGGATCGCGCCGTCGAGTACGCCAAGGAACGCAAGCAGTTCGGCCGCACCATCGGCAGCTTCCAGGCCGTGAAGCACCTTTGCGCCGAGATGGCCGCCGAGCTGGAGCCGGCCCGCGCGCTGGTCTGGTACGCGGCCTACGCTTTCGACAACGCGCCGGAGGACGCCTCGCTGATGGCCGCCCACGCGAAGGCTCATACCTCGGAGATCGGCCGCTTCATCGCGCGGACGGCGACCGAAGTGCACGGCGGCATCGGCATGACCGACCTCCTGGGCCTGCACTACTGGTTCAAGCGCATCGGCCAGAACCGCCAGCTGCTGGGCGGCCCCGAACGCGTGCGTGAGCTGGCGGCGCGGATGCAGGGCCTGGCGGCGTAGCGCGAGCTACCGCTTCACATGCTCGGGCTTACCCTTGCGCTTGGTCGAGGCCATCTCCTCGAGCTGCTTCTCCGACATCGAGATCATCGACTTCGACGCGCCCTTGAGCTGGCTCTTGGGCGTGTCGCCGCGCTTGGCCGACAGCGCGGCGCCTGCAGCCTTCTGTTGGGCTGCGGATTTCGCGGGCATCGGGCACTCCTTGATTGTAGGGACCCCCGATGAACCCCCACACTGCCGCGCGGGTTCATGGCGCAGGCTGCGGGGAGACAAGGGTTGGCCGATCCGGCGGAAACGACAGGCGAGCGGGCGCGGATACCGCGGCTCAGGGTGCGTCTGCGCGAACTCTACCACGGCGACAGCCCGGGCGCGGTGCGGTTCCGCCTGTGGGTGATCGCCATCGACCTGCTGCTGATCGCCTTCTTTGTCGCCGCGCCGTTCCTGCGCGACTCTCCGGCCTATCTGGTGGTGGACTACGCCGTGGCGCTGGTGCTGGCCATCGAGCTGGGCGCGCGGGCGCTGGCCGACACCAGCGTCAAGGCGTTCGCGCGGCGCTTCAGCGTCTGGGTCGACGTGTTCGTGCTCGTCACCCTGCTGTTCCCGCTGCAGCTCTTCAACCTGGCGTTCCTGCGGGTTCTGCGCCTGTGGTCGCTGTTCCACAGCGAGATCTTCTGGGACACGATCGGGCGGCGATACGACGACACGCGGGTGGAGGACGTCACCAAGTCGCTGGCGACCCTGGTCACCTTCGTCTTCATCGCGACCGGATTCGTCTACGCCAGCTTCGCCCGTTCGCACCCCGGCCTCGGCGGCTATGTGGACGCGCTCTATTTCACCGTGACTACGCTCACGACAACGGGCTTCGGTGACATCACACTGCCAGGCACCTACGGGAAGCTGCTGACGATCGTGATCATGATCAGCGGGATCACGCTCTTCGTCCGCTTCGCGCAGACCCTGATCCGCCCCTACAAGGTCAGGTTCCCCTGCCCAGCGTGCGGCTTGCAGCGGCACGATCCGGATGCGGTTCACTGCAAGGCGTGCGGCCTGTTGCTCAACATCCCCAACGAGGAATGATGACCGCCGGCTGATGCCCGCGGTGAAGCGCATCCCACGTGGAGCGCCCCTGCTCAAGGCGATCAACGATCTCCCTGCCTGGGGCGACAAACACGCCGAGGCGACCGCGGTCTGACGACCCGCTGAGGGCTGTCGTGCAACAAGTGCTGGCGAATGTTACGTCACAGGTGCACGTTGAGCGCACAACCTGTGGGAGTTTCCCTCATGCGCCTCACCCGAGAGTTCAAACCCCGGATCAGCGCCGCGGCCAGGGATGTGACCGCGTGAGGGTCACCCGGGCCGTCTGCGTCGCCTACGCCGCGACGTGCCTCGCCGCACTGATGTTGATCGGCGCCGGGGCCTTGGGGTGGTTTGGTCTCTCGCGCGGCTGGGCGGCCACCGTTGCAGACCTGCTGAGCATGCCCTGGAGCCTGCTGGTGGCGCAGATGTCCGACCCCGGTGCGGTCGGCAGGGTGGTTCTGGGCGCCGCGGCCATGACGTTGAACCTGGCGATCATCTTCTCGGTCGGACGCTGGCTGGCCGACCGCAGAGCCTGAGGCCAGCGCGACGGCCGGGCTGCAATAAACACGAACAAAACCACCGTTATCAGGTCGCGAGGATGGGGAGAGACAGTATGCGGCGGATCGTTGCGACGGCGTTCGTGCTGGCGGTGGGTGGAATGGCCCTGGCCGGCTTCGGTGGCGGCGCGCTGCAGGCCGCAGACCCGGCTCCGCAGACGGTCGACGACTTCCAGCTGACCGATCACACGCGCTTGGCGCACCGTCTCTACTACTTCGGCTATGCGCCCGCGATCGTGCTGATGACCCGCGAGAACGGTTCGGCCGCCTCGAAGGCCGGCGCGGCCGAGCTGCAGAAGCTGGCGGATCAGCACGGCGGCAAGGGCGTGCTGTTCTACCTGCTGGACTCCAAGCTTGGAGACAGCCGCGACGCGGCGGCCGCCGAGGCCAAGGCGCAGGGACTCAGCATCCCGATCCTGATGGACGAGCAGCAGCTGGTGGGCGAACAGCTGGGCGTGACCCGCGAGGGCGAGGTCTTCGTGATCAATCCCAAGACGTGGACCGTGGCCTATCGCGGCCCGGTCTCGGGCGCTGGAGCCGCGATCGCGGCGGTGGCGGCCGGCAAGCCGGCGCCGCAGGCGCGGGTGGCGATGACCACGGGGCGCGTCATCGCCTTCCCCGAGCGCGACCGGGCCGCGTCATTCGCCAGGATCTCTTACGCCAAGGACATTGCGCCGATCCTCCAAGACAAGTGCGTCACCTGCCACCTGAGCGGCGGCATCGGGCCGTTCGCGATGGACAGCTATGACGTCGTGAGGGGCTTCGCCCCGATGATCCGCGAGACGGTGCGCACGCGCAGGATGCCGCCTTATTTCGCCGACCCCCACATCGGCGCCTTCAAGAACGACCAGGGCCTTACCGCTCAGCAGACCAAGCTTCTGGTCCACTGGATCGAAGCCGGCGCGCCGCGCGGCGAGGGGGCCGACCCGCTGGTGGTCAACAAGACCCGCGTGGCGTCCGAGTGGCCCGAGACCCTGGGTAAGCCCGACGTGATCGTCGACCTGCCGGCCTTCAAGGTGCCGGCCAGCGGCATCGTCGACTACCAGAACATGCGGGTGGCCAACCCGTTCAGCGAGAACACCTGGCTGCGCGCCATCGCCATGAAGCCGGGCGACCGCCGCGTGCTGCACCACGTGGTCTCGAACCACCGGCCGACGCCGGGCACGCGGCCCACCATCCCGGGCGGCTCGGTGGGCTCGTACACGCCGGGCGCCCAGCCGCAGATCATGGGTGACAACTCGGGCGCGCCGGTGCCGGCGGGCGGCGAACTGAACTTCCAGATGCACTACACGACCATGGGGGCCGAGACGACCGACCGGAGCCAGGTCGGCTTCTACGTGCTGAAGGAGCAGCCCAAGTACGTGAAGCGCTCAGCCGTGATCGGCGACTTCGCGCTGATGATCCCGGCGGGCGCGGCGCGGCACAGGGAGACGGCGTACCTGACCTTCCCGGCCGACGCCTACCTCTACACGCTGTACCCGCACTCGCACTATCGCGGCTATCACGTCGAGCTGAAGGCCATCCTGCCCGACGGCAAGGAGACGATGCTGCTGTCGCTGCCCAAGTACGACTTCAACTGGCAGCGCGACTACGACCCGGTGAAGCCGATCCTGGTGAAGGCTGGAACCAAGCTGGTGGCCACCTGGGTCTACGACAACTCGGTCCACAACACGGCCAATCCCGACCCGAAGCGCAACGTCACCTGGGGCGAGCAGAGCCACGAGGAGATGATGTACTTCCGCGTGAACTATCGCTGGGCCGACGAGACGGTGACCAACCTGCGCAACGACCTGCAGCAGAAGCTGATGGGCTCACTGATGATCGGCGCGCTGGACGACAACGTCGACGGCCTGGTCCAGGCGGGCGAGCTGCGCGGCCGGATGGGCGCGATGCTGAAGGCCCGCTTCGCCGAGCTGGACCGCGACAAGAACGGCGGCCTCGACAACGGCGAGCTGCTGGCCATGGGCGGCCGCCGTGCGATGCGCGATCCGGTCGAGGTGCCTGACCTATAGGCGCGCCCAACGCAGGCGTCAGTAGTAGTCGCGCAGCACCAGGTTCACCGTTTCGCCGGTCTGCACCGTTACAGCCAGCGAGCTTCCCGCCGGCCCGTTGCGCAACGCCGTCAGCCCTGCGACCCCCAGCTCGGCGGAAGGCTTACCGTTGATCGCGGTGATCACCTGGCCGGCCTTGAGGCCCGCGGCTTCGGCGGGGGAGCCGGGCGCCACGAGGCCCAGGGTGAAGGCGCCCGCGGCGAAGCGGGTGACCAGGCCCGAGCGGTCCTTGGGGAACGGCTGGGTCACGACATCGGAGCGGGGGGTCAGCAACAGACGCTGGTTGGCGTAATCGGTGGTCAGCCGGAAGCGGCTGAGGATGGGCATGCCAATGTTGCCGGCGGTGCGGGTGTTGCCGAACGCCGAGCCGTCGTCCTCGCCGAAGATGGCGGGGATGTCGTGGAAGGTGACGCCGGCGAGCGTCAGCGACTTCACGGTCGCCACATCGCGGGTCTTGAGGCCGCCGACGGCCCCCGACAGGCTCTTGGATGATAGGCGGCCCTCCAGCATGCGCTGGGCCTTCCAGTGGCCCGGGAAAACCAGCAGCGGCGAACCGTTGCCCAGGTCGAAGTCCATGAGCACGGTCTTCCCCCCCTCGATCGTCGCCGGGATGGCGTGGATGCCGCCGACGCTGGTGACCGGCACCCGCACGGCGCCGGGCGCCGGCCTGAAGCGGGCCGGGTCCTGGAACGCGATCGTCTTGCCGGCGAAGTCGAGATCGACGGTGAGGGCGTTGAAAACCTCCTTGCCCAGGATCACCGGCAACGGCCTGCCGATCATGGCGCTGATCGGTTTCAGGTCGATGAGGGCCACGGTCACGTCGCGCAGTTCCACCTCGCCCAGCCGGATCGTCACGCCGCTGGCCAGTTCGGCGACGTCTCGCCCGCCGGTGCCGACGGCCGGCACGATCGCGGTGGGCTTGATGCCGATGTTCTCGGCGTAGGCCTTGTCCAGCACCGTGGCCTCGGCGCCGCTGTCGAGCAGGACATGCGTCTCGTGGCCATTCAGCGTGGCCGGGATGTAGATGCGCGAGCCCAGGTAAAACTCGAAAGGCAACGGCGACGTCGCCGCCTTATCGTCAATGAACGCGAACACCTTGCGCGACGCGGGGCGGGCGAAAGCCCTCGTGTCGGCTTTCGGGTCGATGTCGACCGAGGTGAGCGTGATGGTGGTCTCGATCGGGTCCTGCGCGAGCCGCTGAACTTCCTTGAAGGCCACCTTCACCCCTTCTACCACGCGCCAGTCGGCGTAGCGGGTGGTGATCACGTCGCCGTCCTCGGTCGTCCGGTCTGCGATCAGCGCGCCGGTGGCGGGGTCGAGCAGCAGATCCTGGCCGTTTCGATCATCGAAGGTGATGCGCAGCACCTGGACGGCTTTCCCGTCGAAGGTCTCGTCGGGCTGAAGCGTCAGCTTCGCGCCGCCCTGGCCCTGCAAGGCGTCGTCGAAGGCAGTGAGGCGGCGGCGGGCTGCGGCCTTGGCGGTGGCGGCGTCAGCGGTTTCCACCTGGCCGCTGAGGCTGATGGTCCAGCCGGTGTCGCCGATCAGGGCGCGGTGCGTGGCCGCCGAGCCCATGTTGAAGCGCTCAAGCGTGCGGCCGGGCTCAATTCGGCGCTCGATGGCGCCCCGGAAGCGGCCATTGTCGGTCGTCCCGCGCACAAGCAGGCCACGGGCCTTTTCGAAGGCGGGTCCGCCGCGCCAGGCGACATAGCGGGCGGCCGCGTCGCCCGCGGGATCGGCGCAGGCCGCTGTGGCGAAGAGCGTCAGGGCCGTGGCTGCGGAGAGAAACAGGGTCTTCATGGCGTATCTCGGGGGAGGCTAGGGGGAGGTTCAGTCGGCGAAGGCGGGGCCGGTCAGGTCGTCGAGGCCAGGCGGCCGCGAGCCGAACAGCGTGGGCTCGAAGGGCAGGGCCTGACCCAGTCCCTGGGCGCCCAGCACGATCTCGGCCGCCAAGCCCGAGTGTTGGACGCAAGCGAGGTACACGCTGTCGCTCCACACGCCGTGGCGACACCGCTCGCCGTCGCGCGAGATGAGCGCCGTCAGGTGTTCGCGCGCATCGGCCACGACGGTGACCTGCAGACCCGGCCAGGCGGCCAGCTGCGAGGGCGCGGTGTCCTGCAGCACGGTGGCGACCCCCGTGGCGTGCGGGGCGTAGATCTGGCCCACCACGCGCACGCCTCGAGCCGTGGCGAGGGCGAGTTCCGGCTCCAGCGCGGCGAACGGCTGAGGAAACAGGTCGAACAGCAACACCTCTCGGGCGGCCGCGATCATGGCCCGTGCGCGGGCCAGGACCTGCCCGGGGGTCTTGAGCGCATAGAGCCGGGCTTCGGCCTCAGGCGCCTTCAAGGTCATGAGCGCCGACAGCGCCGCCTGGCTGCGGTGTTCGAAGCGGGCCTGCAGCGCCGCGATCAGCTCCCCGGCCGGGACGGCGCGCCAGGTTTTCGCCTCGCCCTCGTCCACCAGCACCGCGCCCTTCTGCGAGAGCGTGTCGAGGGCCTGGTAGGTGTTGGCCGCCGCCTTGCCCACGGCCTTGGCCAGCCGGTAGCCGGTGGACGGCCCCAGGCGGGTCAGCTCACAGAACACCAGCGCCTCGATTTCGGTGAAGCCCAGGTCCAGCAGCGCTGCGGCGGGAGTCATAGTAGTCATGGCTACTACTATGCGAGCGCCGGTCGACGCGAGCCAGTTAAGCTGTCGTAATGTGGCGCTAGCGGTTCAAGCCGAGCGCCTTGTCCATCGCCGGGTCGGCCAGCGAGGCGGCCATGTCGCGGACGGATCGGCCCTCGTGGTTCTTGAGGTCCAGGCTGGCCCCGCGGCGGCGCAGGAAGGCGGCGGCGTCGAGTTGGCGCGCTTGCACGGCCTTCATAAGGGCGGTCTCCCCGTCGTCGTCCACGGCGTCGATGGGCACATCGCGCGCCAACAGGATCGCGAGCTGCCGTGGCTGGCCGGCGGCCGCGGCCTCGCGCAGTTGCTGGGCCACGGCTTCCGGCGAACTCGCGGACGCGATGCGCGCCCCCGTGACCACGACTTCCTCGATTTCCGACTTGCCCGCGGTGTCCGACGTCTCGGGGCGGGCTCGGGCGCGGGCGGGCGCCGTGATCTGCCTGGCGGCCTGGGCTGGGGCTACCCGGCGTTCCATCGCGGCGGCCGACGGGGGAGGTGGCGGTGGCGGCGGCGCCGCCGGCAGGGCCGCGATCTCGGGCTCGCGAGGTTCTGCGCTCGGCGCCACGGGCGCGATGCTGGGCGACGGTGCGTTCGGTTGGGGGACAGGTTTGGGAGCGGCGACCGCGGGCGGAACCGACGCGCCCCTCGGAGGCGTGGCCTCGGCCGCAGGCGGTGACTCGAGCGCGGCGGGCTGAGCTGGAGTCGGCGCGATTGGCGGCGCGATCGGCGGCGTGGTCGGCCGCTCGAAGGCCGGAGTCTGGTTGATCTGTACGGCGACGAACACGCTCACCGCCGCCACGCTGGCGGCGACCAGCCAGCCGCCATGACGCCAGGCTGTGCCGCGCGGGGCCGGCGCGGCGTCGGGTTCGGCGCCGGCTTCGGCCACGGCGGCCAGCACGCGGGCGCGGCGGGCGGCGCGGGCGTGATCGTCGTCCAGCATCGCCTCGGCCCGCACATAGGCCTGATCCATCGGGTCGTTGTCGCGCTCAGACATGGGCCGACCTTTCCCCCGCCAGGGCGTCCCGCAGCTTGGCCCGTGCGTACCGCAGGCGGCTCTTGACGGTCTCGAACGTCGCGCCCGTCACCTGGGCGATCTCCTCCAGCGACAGTCCCGACTGAGCGAACAGGATGAACACGCCGCGCTGTTCCAGGGGCAGCGCTTCGACGGCGGTGATGATCTCCTGGGCGAGTTCACGGGACTGCACCTGCTCCAGCGGCGACTGGCCGGGGTCGGGGACCATCATGGCCGCGTCCTCCTGGGCCGACGACAGGACGGCCACCTTCTGGCGGCGGAAGTGGTCCCAGACCTTGTTGCGGGCGATCGTGTACAGCCACGGAGGGAATGCGGAGCGGGCGGCGTCGAACGAGGCCGCGTTGCGCGCCACGGCGATCCAGGTTTCCTGGTGAAGGTCCTCGGCGGCGTCGGCATGGGCTGCGCCCAAGAGACGGCGGATGAAGTGGAAGCAGGCGCGGTCATGACGATCGTAGAGGCGGCCGAACGCCTGCGCGTCTCCCGCTCGGTGCGCGCGAAGCAGGGCGCCGTCGTCGGGTTCGTCCAGATCCATCAAGGCTGAGCCTACCCGCCCCATCGCCTCCCGTCCTAGGATCCACCGGCGGGATTGGGCGGATAGCCGTCCGCGGGGAGCGGTCGCGGTCGGCGGGATCTGACCAGTCTATCTATCGTCACCATGCACGGCTCCTGGGCCTCACATGACCAACTACGCAGCCCGTCGGCGGACGGGGTTGAGCGCCGTCGAACTTTCTTTGAATCAGGCGGCCGCGCGGAAGCGGGGGCTGCGGCCGGTCCAGCGCTTGAAGGCGCGTGAGAAGGCGCTGGGCTCGGAGAAGCCCACCAGGTAGGCGGTCTCGTTCACCGACACCTTCTGGCCATCGAGATAGTGCAGCGCCATGCGGTGACGCAGGTCGTCCAGCAAGCCTTCGAACGTGACGCCCTCGGCCTTGAGCTTGCGATAGAGTGTCTGGCGCGACAGCCTCATCTTCGCGGCGATGACGTCGACGCCCAGTTCGCCGGTGTGCAGCATCGGGATGGCGTGGGCCTCGACCTGGCCGCGAACGGTGCGCGCGGTCTCCAGTTCGGCCAGCAGCCGTTCTGCATGCTCGCTGAAGATGCCGAAGACATAGCGGCTGGCGCGGGCGACCTTGAAGTCCTGCCACACCTCATCGACCAGCATGCTGTTCTCGTGAGAGTCGAAGGTGACGGGCGCCTGAAGGATGCGCTGGTACTCTTCGACATGGGCGGGGCGCGGGTGGGTGACGCGGACCGCCTTCACGAAGGGACGCGAGCCGTCACCGAACTCCCGGCTGCCGCAGATCATCCGCGCGAAGGTGCTTTCGGTCAGTTCCGGGAATTCGTTGGCGTTCTTGCGCGTGTCGACGAGCCAGAGACCCTCGGCGTCCTTGCGCATCTGGAAGCGGTTTTCGAACCCGATGCCCTCGACCTCGACGACCAGTCGGCCATAGCGGTTCAGCTGGGCGAGCGCCTCGGTCATGGTGTCGGAGGCCCGCGCGATCAGGCCCACGACGGACAGCTCCGAGAGGTCCATCGCCTCGCCATAGAGCAGGGCCAGCGCCGGCTCGGCCGCGAGTTCCTGCCCGCTGCGCATCAGGGCCACGTAGTTGCCCATCGGGATGCGATTGTCCTGGTCCTCGAGGTCGTCGGCGCGGATGCCGGCGCGGGCCAGCAATTGCGCGCGATTGGCGCCCTTCGCGACGGCGAGGTTGAGGAGCCCCAGGGCATAGCCGGCCCCGACCGTGGTTCGGCTGACGGCGTCGGCGTTCTTGATGTTGGTTATCAGCATGGCCGCGCCTGCAAGGTCCCTCGTGACCATGGGTAAGCCACAGCTATGGTACGACGCAAGGTAGCTTGCATTAATCGTTCGTAACGTGACCGGGCATGACCCGCTAGGGCGCTGCGGGACAGTCACTCGGGGCAGGGCCGGGCGCGGCCTTGCGCCGGACCCACCACTCCACGCCCAGAACCAGCGCGCCCGTCGTACCGATCTGCAGCGCCACCGACAGCGGGTCGAAGGGTTCCGGCTCGGACACCGTCAGCAGAACGGGCTGGGCCAGGAGCGCGATGCCCAGGTTGTTGGCCAGATGGGCCCCCGCCGTGAATTCCACGCCGCCCAGGCGCAGCACGATCCAGGCCCAGCCGGCGCCCAGGGCCAGACGGGTCACGAAGCCGCCCAGGGTGAGGTCGCCATGGGCCAGCGAGAAGGCCACGGCGTTGATCACGATGACGGCGATGAGGCTGCGGGTCAGCGCCCGCGTCTGCTGCATCAGCCAGCCGCGGAACAGGATCTCTTCGGCCAGCGCCGCGCACCACAGGAAGCCCACGGCGGCGGCGATGTAGACCAGCCTGTCCCGGAACGAGGCGCCTGGGGTCGCCAGCGGCGACGTGTCGTCGGAGGGGTTGACCAGGCCGGACAGCCAGATCTCGGCCGCGACGACCGGTAGAAAGATGGCGAGGCCCACAAGCGCGTGCCGCCAGCGGAAGCGGGGCGCGGCGGTCAGGAAGGTGCGGATCGGCCGTCCGGCCCGCCGCGCGGCGATGGCGATGAACGCTGCCGCGGCGGCGATCGAAGCCCCGCCCACCATGGCGAGTTCGTAGGCGTAGGCGCCCAGGGTTCGCGCCGGCCACTCGCCCTTTGCCAGGAGGTCGACGGCGGTGGCGTAGCCGAGGTCGCCGGAGCCCGAGGCGACCCCCGCGCCGACCAGCGTCACCAGCAAGGCGACGACGAAGGCGGCGGCCAGGCCGGCCAGCCCGCCCAGCACCAGCGTCACGACGGCGTGAGGCAGGCCGCGCTCGACCGCGCTGGTCGTTTCCAGGAATGCGAAGCTTGTGGGACTTGGGAGCGCGTCAGCCATGTCGCGCCACCATAGCGCAGGCTTCCTGCAAGTTTCCTTACTGACGAGGCGTCAGATCAGTTTCAGGCCCAGCGTTGCGACGATCACGGGCAGGAGCAGGGTCAACTCGACCAGCGCCACCGCGTACATCGCCGCCAGCACCGGACGGCCTTCGCGTAGGTTGAACACGACACCGGCCGTGAGCGGGCCTGTGATCGGTCCCAGGAGAAGAAAGGGCGCTACTCGTTTCCAGCCGGCCAAGGCCCTGTCTCCATTCGACGCAACAGGCCCGAAGGCCTGCAAGATGCGGGCCTGCGCGGGCGGGCGACGACTAGCCTGTCACCGCCCGGAGCGCAGCCAGCGCGGTCGAGGCGCGGCCGGCCACCTCGGGCGATCTGAAGGCCAGCCCAATCCGCCGCCGTGGGCTGAAACCCGCCAAGGGGACAATGGCCACCCCGTCGTCGGCGTAGCTTTCGGCGGCCACGGTGATCCCCAGGCCGGCGCGGACCAGGGCCATCACCCGCTCGTCGTTGGTCGAGCGGAAGGCGAAGCGCGGGCGCACGCCGCGCTCGGTGAAGTAACGGCTGGTCTCGGCCAGCACTTCACACTGCCGCCGCACCATCATTGTCTCTCCGGCCAGCATCTCGCCGCGGATCTCCGCGCGACCGGCCAGCTCGTGCCAGACCGGCAGCGCGACGCCATAGCCCTCCTCGAACAGCGCTTCGGTGGCGAAGCGGGTCTCGCCGTCGCGCACGATCGTCAAGGCGACGTCGATGCGGTCGCGCTGCAGCCGGGCGACCAGATCGCGCTCGGCGCCTTCCACCAGCTCGATGGGCTCGGGCGCGTCCGAGGCGCGGATCGCCGCCACCAGCTGGCCGGCGACGCGGCCGGGGAGGGTGGACAGCACGCCGATCCGCAGCAGCGGCGCGGGCCGCGCATCGGCGAGCCGGGTCTCCAGCGCGTTGAACTCGCCTTCGATGGTGCGGGCATGCGCCAGCAACGCGACCCCGTCGGCGGTAAGCTGGACACGCTGGTTGTTCCGGAGGAACAGTCGTGTCCCGAGGCTGGCCTCCAGCTTGGCGATGCCCACCGAAAGCGTCGGCTGGGTCACGTTCACCTGGCGGGCGGCCTTGGAGAAGTTGCCGGCGTCGACCACAGCCAGGAAGTAGCGGAGGTGGTGCCGATCAATCATAGATCATGTCTATTCACTGCGTTTCGAGAATACAATTTTTCCGAATGTATGGCGCGGCCTAGACTGGCCGCCCCACAAGGCAGGACGCCCATGATCCCGAACCACGGACCGACGCTGGAGTTTGGCCTCGGCGAGAGCGCGGACATGATCCGCGACACCACGGCGCGGTTCGCGTCCGACCGCATCGCCCCGCTGGCGGCCGAGATCGACGCGACCAACACCTTCCCCCGCGAGCTGTGGCCCCAGATGGGCGAGCTGGGCCTGCATGGGATCACGGTGGAGGAAGAGTTCGGCGGGCTGGGCCTAGGCTATCTCGAACATGTCGTGGCGATGGAGGAGGTCTCGCGCGCCTCGGCCTCGGTGGGCCTCTCCTACGGCGCCCACTCGAACCTCTGCGTGAACCAGCTGCGCCGCTGGGGCACTCCGGAACAGAAGCGCCGCTACCTGCCCAAGCTGATCAGCGGCGAACATGTGGGCTCGCTGGCCATGAGCGAGGCCGGCTCGGGCTCGGACGTGGTGTCCATGCGCCTGCGGGCCGAGAAGCGCGGCGACCGCTACGTCCTGAACGGCACGAAGTTCTGGATCACCAACGCGCCGCACGCCGACACCCTGGTGGTCTACGCCAAGACCGACCCCGACGGCGCCTCGCGCGGCATCACCACCTTCCTGATCGAGAAGGGGATGAAAGGCTTCAGCGTCAGCCAGAAGCTGGACAAGATGGGCATGCGCGGGTCCGACACCGCCGAGCTGGTCTTCGAGGATTGCGAGGTCCCGGAAGAGAACGTCATGGGCCCGGTCGGCGGCGGCGCGGGCATCCTGATGAGCGGCCTGGACTATGAGCGCACGGTGCTGGCGGCGGGACCGCTGGGCATCATGCAGGCCTGCCTCGACGTGACCTTGCCGTACGTCCGCGAGCGCAAGCAGTTCGGAAAGGCCATCGGGTCGTTCCAGCTGATGCAGGGCAAGATCGCCGACATGTACGTCGCCCTGAACTCGGCGCGAGCCTACGTCTATGCGGTGGCCAAGGCCTGCGACGCGGGGATGACCACCCGCTTCGATGCGGCCGGCGCGATCCTGATGGCCAGCGAGAATGCGGTGAAGGTCAGCCTGGAGGCCATCCAGGCCCTGGGCGGCGCGGGCTACACCAAGGACTATCCGGTGGAGCGTCTGCTTCGCGACGCCAAGCTGTATGACATCGGCGCCGGCACCAACGAGATCCGGCGCTTCCTCATCGGTCGGGAGCTGGTCGGCGGATGAGAAAGCTGGACTCCCGGATCGACACCGGCTCGGCGGCCTTCGCAGCCAATGCCCAGCTGAACCGCGCGCTCGTCGACGAACTGCGGACGAAGTCGGGGCAGGCGGCCCTGGGCGGCTCGGCGCAGAGCCGCGAGCGACACACCAGCCGCGGTAAGTTGTTGCCACGTGACCGGGTGATGCGCCTGCTGGACCCCGGCGCGCCGTTCCTGGAAGTGGGCGGTTTGGCCGCCGACGGCCTCTACGACGACGAGGCGCCGGCCGCGGGCGTGATCACCGGCATCGGCCGGGTCTCGGGCCGCGAGGTCCTGATCATCGCCAACGACGCGACGGTGAAGGGCGGCGCCTACTACCCGATGACGGTGAAGAAGCACCTGCGGGCCCAGGAGATCGCGCTGCAGAACCGCCTGCCGTGCGTCTACCTCGTGGACTCGGGCGGCGCGAACCTGCCGCACCAGGCCGAGGTGTTCCCCGACCGCGAGCACTTCGGGCGCATCTTCTACAACCAGGCCCGGATGAGCGCCGAGGGCATCGCCCAGATCGCCTGCGTCATGGGCTCGTGCACCGCCGGCGGCGCCTATGTGCCGGCGATGAGCGACGAAACGGTGATCGTGCGCGGGCAGGGGACGATCTTCCTGGGCGGCCCACCGCTGGTGAAGGCCGCCACCGGCGAGATCATCTCGGCCGAGGAACTGGGCGGCGCCGACACTCACGGCCGCCGCTCGGGCGTGGTCGATCACGTGGCTGAGAATGACGAGCACGCGCTGACCATCGTGCGCCGCATCGTGGCCAACCTGAACACCACCAAGGTTCACGACCAGTACCTGGAGGCCCCCGAGCCCCCGGCCTACGATCCGCAGGAGCTGTACGGCGTCGTGCCCCAGGACGTGCGTGCGCCCTACGATGTGCGCGAGGTGATCGCCCGGGTCGTGGACGGCAGCCGGTTCGACGAGTTCAAGGCGCTGTACGGCACGACGCTGGTCTGCGGCTTCGCCCGCATCTGGGGCTATCCGGTCGCGATTCTGGCCAACAACGGCGTGCTTTTCTCGGAAAGCGCGCTGAAGGGCGCTCACTTCATCGAGCTGGCCTGCAAGCGGAAGATCCCGCTGGTGTTCCTGCAGAACATCTCGGGCTTCATGGTCGGCGGCCGCTACGAGGCCGGCGGCATCGCCAAGGACGGCGCCAAGCTGGTCACCGCCGTGGCCTCGGCCGAGGTCCCCAAGTTCACCGTCCTGATCGGCGGCTCGTTCGGGGCCGGCAACTACGGCATGTGCGGCCGGGCCTACTCTCCGCGTTTCCTGTGGACCTGGCCCAACAGCCGCATCAGCGTGATGGGCGGCGAGCAGGCCGCCTCGGTGCTGGCCACCGTCCACCGCGACGCCGACAAGTGGACGAAAGAAGAGGAAGAGGCCTTCAAGGCCCCGGTCCGCCAGCGCTACGAGGACGAGGGCAATCCCTACTTCGCCACCGCGCGGCTCTGGGACGACGGCATCATCGACCCGGCCCAGACCCGCGACGTCCTGGGCCTCTCCATCTCCGCCGCGCTGAACGCGCCGATCCCCGAGACGCGCTTCGGCGTGTTCAGGATGTGAGGCGCGATATGTCCATCGCCTTGCACGCCCTAGGCGCAGTTCGATTCAACCACGAAGCACACGAACGGACTCAGCCAGCCGTCCGCCCCCGCCGAAAATTGCTCGTCCGTGTGGTTCGTGTTGTTCGTGGTCAATCTATTGCGGCGCTGACGCGTCGCGGAGTCGCCTGATGTTCCGCTCCGTCCTGGTCGCCAATCGCGGTGAAATCGCCCGCAGGGTGTTCGCCACTGCGCGGCGTCTCGACATCGAGACCGTCGCCGTCTTCTCGGAAGCTGACCGCGACGCCGCCCATGTGCGCGACGCCGACAAGGCCGTGCTGATCGGGCCCGCGGCGGCACGTGACAGCTACCTCAAGGGCGATCGCGTGATCGCCGCCGCCAAGGCCGCCGGCGCCGAAGCAATCCACCCGGGCTACGGGTTTCTCAGCGAGAATGCGGAGTTCGCCGAGGCGGTGATGGCCGCAGGCCTGATCTGGATCGGGCCGCCGCCCAGCGCCATCCGCGCCATGGGCCTGAAGGACGCCGCCAAGGATCTGATGCAGAAGGCCGGCGTGCCGGTGACCCCCGGCTATCTGGGCGAGGACCAGTCGCCCGCGCGCCTCAAGAAAGAGGCCGAGGCCATCGGCTTTCCGGTGCTGATCAAGGCCGTCGCCGGCGGCGGCGGCAAGGGCATGCGGCTGGTCGAGAGCGCCGAGGCCTTCGACGCCGCGCTGGCCTCATGCCAGCGGGAAGCCGCCGCAAGCTTCGGCGACGACCGGGTGCTGCTCGAGACTTACGTCACCCGCCCGCGCCACATCGAGGTGCAGGTGTTCGGCGACAGCCAGGGCAACGTCGTGCACCTGTTCGAGCGCGACTGCTCGCTGCAGCGCCGCCACCAGAAGGTGATCGAAGAGGCGCCTGCGCCCGGCATGAGCGAGGAAGCCCGCGCCGCCGTCACCGACGCCGCCGTGAAGGCCGCCAAGGCCGTGGGCTATGTGGGCGCCGGCACCGTCGAGTTCATCGCGGATGCGTCGGATGGTCTGAAGGGCGACCGCATCTGGTTCATGGAGATGAACACCCGCCTGCAGGTGGAGCATCCCGTCACCGAGATGGTCACCGGGCTGGACCTGGTGGAGTGGCAGTTCCGCGTCGCCGCCGGCGAGCCGCTGCCGCTGGCGCAGGACGAGATCACCCTGAACGGCCACGCGGTCGAAGCGCGGCTCTATGCCGAGAACCCGGCCACCGGCTTCCTGCCCTCGATCGGGCGGCTGGCCAGCTTCAGCCTGCCCACCAATGTCCGCGCGGACTCGGGCGTCGACGAGGGCGACCACATCACGTCCTTCTACGACCCGATGATCGCCAAGCTGATCGCGCACGCGCCCACCCGCGACCAGGCGATCGCCGACCTGGCCGAGGCCTGCGCCGACGTCGAGGTGTGGCCGGTGAAGACCAACGCCGGTTTCCTGGTCCGCTGCCTGGAGACCCCGGCCTTCATCGCTGGCTCGGTCGACACGGGCCTGATCGGCCGCGACATGGAAGCCCTGACGGCGCCCGCCGAACCCTCGGCCGAGGCGCTGGCCACCGCCGGCTGGGCCTTCCGCGAGGCGGTCGAGCGCCGGGCGGGCGAGACCACGCCCTGGGTGGAGCTCAAGGGCTTCCGCCTCAACGCCGACCCGGTCACGACAACGCGGCTGTTCCACGGCGACAAGGCCCTCGAAGTCGAGATGCCGGTCGAGCCCAGCCGCTTCATCCACGTCGAAAGCGACGAGGCGATCGTGGTGTTCGAAGGCGGCGAGGCCTTCACCTTCCGCGACCACCCGCCTGCCGCCGACGGCGAGGGCGGCGCGGCCGGCGACGGGGCCATCCGCGCGCCGATGCCGGGCAAGGTGACGGGCCTGTCGGTCAAGGCTGGCGACAAGGTGACCAAGGGCCAGCCCCTACTGATGGAGGCCATGAAGA
The DNA here is from genome assembly GCF_965284355.1 of Phenylobacterium sp. Lineage (NCBI taxonomy): Bacteria > Pseudomonadati > Pseudomonadota > Alphaproteobacteria > Caulobacterales > Caulobacteraceae > Phenylobacterium > Phenylobacterium sp. The sequence goes on from NZ_OZ260078.1 coordinate 4,192,980, forward strand.
TGGAGCACGCCCTCACGGCCCCCTTCGACGGCGTCGTCGCCGACCTCGCCGCCGAGCTGGGCGCGCAGGTCAGCGAGGGGACCGTGCTGGTGAAGCTGGATGCCGCCTGACGCAGGCCCTATGTTGCGGCGCGAAGGCGTCGACCTGACTGGGTCGGCCGTGGATATCGACAAGCCCTTTTCGTGACCCAGACCGCCCACCCGCCGCACCGCTTCAGCGTCGCGCCCATGATGGACTGGAGAGGTTCTTTCGGTATTTCAGGTGGTTAGAGACTGGCGTGTGCAGAATTTGCACACGGATGTTCGCCATCGTTTCCGTATCCGTTCCTGCGACGGCCTTCGCTGAAGCACCACCTTCAGTCAGGTGGCCGCGCGCTTGTCGGCTGCTACGCGCAGCGATGGATCGTGACGCTGGTCCTACCCATCCTCCTCTAACTGCGGCTCGCGCGAAGGGTCGGTATTAAGAGGCCATGCTGGATCGATCTCACCCGAGCGAGGCCGAGTCCCCCGTCGTCCCGTGGGACGTAACAGCCGCGCCTGCGCTCGGATTGGCTGACGCTGACCTTGGCAGGCGTCGGACCCGCCGCAACCCCCGGCCCGCACCGGACCGGGTTGGGGGTTGCGTCGCGCCCTGACGACGCCTGCCGGCCGGTCGCCTCGCCCCAATCCCGGGGTCCACAGGAGGCGACCATGCCACTCTTCTCGGACAGCAAACGTGCGCGCTTGCTCGCAAACGGCGTTCACGCCGCGCGTAGCGAGGCGTTCGATCCGGTGCCCGTCGTAAAGCTCATTACACCGAACGCGAACGCAGCCTGGCTGCTGAGCGAACTCGACCCGCGCGACCCGGACCGTGCCTTCGGACTCTGTGACCTTGGGCTCGGGACGCCCGAACTGGGCTACGTCTCGCTGGCGGAGCTGGAGACGGCCGCCAGGTCTTCCGGCCTCACAGTTGAAGAGGATTCAGGCTTTCGCCCGGACCGAACGCTGTCGGGCTACGCACAGGCGGCGCATGCCGCGGGCCGCATCGTGACTTGAAGTTGAACGGAGGAGCGCGCCGCATCACCGGCGCGCTCTTCTATCCCTTCGGCTAGGCGGCGAGGCGAAGGCGCAGGCGCGCCACCCGAAGCTCCACGGCCTTTTCCGTGAGCCCGGCGGCCGCGCCGATCTCGCCATACGTGAATCCGAAGCCGACCTGCTGCAGGAGCCGCTGCTCGACTCGCGTCGTCTGTCCGCAAACGCGCTCCCACTCGAAGAGCGCGTCGGCGCGGGCCTCAGGCGACGCCGTCACGAACTCCTGAAGCGGCGCGTAACGCGCCAGCTCGATCGCCTTGCGCCGCCGCTCGGTCGCGGCGAGGTTCCGCCGCAAGTTGCGCGCCATCTTCCGGACGGCTTGCGGCGAGATCGGCGTCACACCGGCTTCGGCGAGGTCGAGGATGCGGTCGGCGGTCTGGTCGGCGGACCAGTAGTTCGGGCCAACCTGTTTGCGGTCAGCGCGTTTCTGGGCGTCCAAATAGGCGTCCCAGACAAAGGCCTGCGCCTTCGTCATCAGCAGTTCTCCATAGGTTATCCGGCGATTGGGCCGGCGGGATTTTGCGATCCGCCGATCGACTCCTGAGCACCGGCCCAAGCCCACGGACGCTGTTGTCCGCGAGGAGGGTTGTCCGGCGCCGGGGAGACTCCCGACGTATCGCCTTAACTATAGCACGAACGCCGCGGCTGCGCCACGGCTCAGCCCCGGGGCGCGAGCCCCGGGGCGTTGGTCGTCAGGCCGTCCGCATCTGCGTGCGGAGGTTTTCCGTCCACTCCTTTTGCAACATGGCGAACACGTCACGCCGGTCGTCACCTTCCGGCCCGCTGCTGAGCTGGCTCTGCGCGCGTGCCAGGCTGAGCAGTAGCAGCTGCAGCATGATCACCAACTCGGAGTTGCAATCGGCCGACCCGTCTTCAGCATCTTCGCCCGCCGCACCCGGATGGCCCGCGAGCTCCACCAACGGCTTGTAGAGCCGGTCGTAGAACGGGTGGTCGGTATTGATGGTCAGGATGACTTTCCCGAAGCGGTAGTCGACGTTGTAGAACGGCCAGAACTGGTCGTGGACAAAGTGTGTGACGAAGGTCGACGCCTTAATCCGTTCGAAGGCTTGGTCCTCGGTCTCCGCGTCCCGCCGCAGCGTCATCGCCAACGTGCGCAGGTTGTTGTCCAGCGCCTGCTGCTCTTCCTCGGTCTGCGGCGACGGCGCCGGGAGCGGCTTCGCCTGCAGCGGGTCTGCCGCATTGGCGCGACGCTCAGCCTCCGTAAGCGGGCCGCTCGCCGATTTCTTGATCCGCTCCGGCCGAGACTGAGCAATGCTCTGGCGTGTCGAGGAGACGTCGGCCTCGATCACCTTCGCGATGGCGTCGAGCACGTAGCGCTTGGGGCGGACGCCCTGCTTGTTCATCGCCACGCCCATCGCCTCATCGAGCTCGGCAGGGAAGTCGATCTGGATGCGCAGCCAGTTGTTGTTCTGGTGAGACTTGCCGTTCAGCGCTGCGATGCTGCCGGCGTGTACCTCGCGGTCGGCGCGCATGAACGAGATGATGTGCCCGCTATAGACGTGAAGGTTGTTGTTCAGGACCTTCCGCCCGAGCTTCTCCCAGTCCTCGATCGGCAGCCGATAGAGCCGCACGGAGACCGGTGCCGTGCGCGTCTCGCCTTCCTGCACGGGGATCTCGATGCGCTCCCAGTGCTGAACGAGGCGGCTCCTTTGCTCGGCCAGTTCGGCGACGTAGCGGACGTGGCGGCTGCCCAGCGACCAATAGGTCGGGTCGAACGCCTGGACCTCGCGGTTGTTGACGTAGATCTTCACGCCCCTCTCAAGATAGCGGCGGTAGATCCGTGCGATGTCGTCGGTCGCGTGCTCCACCAGGGTCCGGGCGGACTTGTAGGTAAGCCGGTCGCAGTCCGGCATGAACACAATTGTCCCGGACGGGCCGAGGGCCTCGTGGAGTTCTGGCAAGCTGTCGGCGACGAGCGTCTGCGACTCCTGGGGGTTCTTCGGGAAGACCAGCGGCTTGGTGAGGATCCGAACGACCTCGCTAGGAAGGTCGGCCATGAACTCCGGCTCCGGCAGCTCAATCAGGTTGCGGCGGTCGTTGCTGATCTCGAAGACGTCGAGGGTCATCTGATAGTAGGCCCGCGGCTCCTGCCACGAGTAGATTTCCAGCACCGGGCTCATGCTGAGCGCCGCCGCCTTCATCCCGACCCCGAAACGGCCGATGCCTTGTCGGTTCTGATAGACCATCGAGCCGCCGAACGCCGTTGCGACCTGCAAGACCGCAGGCGACATGCCCTGGCCGTCGTCGAGGACTAGAACGTCGACGGCGCTCGTGCCGCGATCCTTTCGCTCATTGAAGTAGACCCGCACGGACTTGGCACCCCACTGCAGCGCGTTGTCGATGTGCTCGCAGACCGCCGAGGTCGTGTCGTTGTAGCCCACGTCGCGGAGCGAGTTGACGAGGGTCTGTCCGAGGAAGAGCGGGACTTTCGAGCCTTCCTTCAGCACGCGTTGCAGGACGGTCGTGGGGGCGCTGGTCCCCCACTTCGCGCCGTTCGCCGCCTTCGCGTCGGTGGGTTTCGGTGAGGCATAGTCAGACATAGTCGTGGTTCCCTTGGTTATGACGCAGCTGTTGCGTCGGGAGCCGCCGAAACGGCGCACTCATCTCCTATGGTGGATTGGAGGGCCGTTCCCCCTCACCTTCGCGCAAATTTTTTTGAGGGCCCACGGGGCGGGACCGTCGGGAGTGCTCGCGTGGAGCTTCTTGATCCGCTTAGTCGCCAGCTCGTCCCCTACTTCGAGACTTGGCGAGGCCGACCTGCCACCGGCCAGCGCGGCGACCCACGGGCGGCCCATTTCGGCTTCTGAGGCCGGCCGGCGCGGGACAGCGTTTACTTCCTCGCACATGCCCCGCTCAGCCGTCCGGTCGCCGGTCCGCTGCCGGGGTGCCGCAGCTAGGCTAGCGGCTTTGGCGCCCGGTCCAGCGTGCTTTCGAGAGCAGCGATGTTGCCAGTAAAGCGCGCCCAGACGGCGATCATCGCCAGGGTGTCGAGATGGCAGTAGCGGCGCAGCTGGTCCTCAAGCGCCGCTTTGCGGTCGGGCGCGCACTCGGGGTGTGTGAGCTCCAGGTAGGCGTCGATCGCCGCCGTACCGTTCTGCACGCCGTCGAGCAAGTCGTAGCGAAGCTCAGGCACGAGGCAGGGAAGCACCTTCTTGATGCTCCAGCTGCCTTGTTGGTCGGGGTGATAGTAGTGGGCCTGGGCGACGGGCTGTAGGTCGACCATCCGGTCATTGATCGCCGTGAGCTGCGAAGCGAGGTCGCCAAAGTCTCTCGCGAGCTCTTTGACCCGCGTCCGTTCGAAGCTCGCATTGTAGACGATGATCGACCCTGCGCTCCCGCACGCCCGCACCAGCGCCTCGGCGAAGGCGCCGGTTGGGTCTTCGCCGTCGGTGAGCAAGCAGTCCCGGTGGGTCAGCGCCCCGTTGGCATCCAGGATATGCAGGCTGAACTGGAAGGGCTTCTGCGTGTAGGGCCGCGTGCCCGCCCAGAGCGGGATCGGCGCCACAACCGTCTCGAAATCCAGGAAGTGCAGCGGGAAGACACACGCCGCAAGTTGGGCCGCCGCACCGCGCTGGTCGAAGTGGATTTCACCGGCCAGGGTCTGAGCCTTCACGCGGCGTTGGGTCAGGTTCAGGACGTCATCCGGAAACTCAGCCATGTCGCGGGCGCCCGCCCCTTCCAGCGCCTGGGCCGCCGCGCTCCGCCGCCCGGGCAGCCAGGCGGCCGGATGGGCGACCTGCGGCTCCTCCGTGGCGCAGCGGTCGTGAAACGGACACGGGTAGGGGGTCTCGCAGTGGTCGCCCGTGCCACGCTCCGGAGGCGACGCCGCCGCCAGGACCTCGGCGGCGGCCTCAGCCCATCCGTCTACCGCCTCGATGAGCTCCGCGACATCACCCGTCACATCCTTGACGGTGAACAGGTCGCTATAGTCGCCGCCGCCGCGGTACGGCTTCTTCGTGTTGAGGTGACTCACGCTGACTCGCTTCAGGGCGAGACCGGCGCGTCGAGCGGCCGCGGCTTGGATGGCGACGTCGTCGAGGTGATGCGGCTTCACCTTGCTGGCGTCCTTGATCTCCACAAGCTCCCAGCCGCCGGCGTGCGGACGCGCAAGGTCGGCGTAGGCCGTCAGCTCGTCGTCGCCGAAGGCCGCCTCAAAGAGGGTGCACCCCAGGGCCATCATCTCTGCCGTCTGCGAGCGCGCGACGGCAGCGCCATTCCGCGTGCGGTCGATCATCACCGCGTCCGGTCCCCCGAAGACGAGCCGGGCGACCTCGCCGACGGTCTGTCCGCGCCGCAGGGCCTCGGCGTTCGCGGGGGGCTCAGTCGGGCTATGCCTCTCCAACCAGAGCCGCTTGGGGCACTGGCGCCAGGACATCAGCTGCGATTTTGTCAGCACGGCACGCCTCCGACGCAGAGCATGGCGCCGCAGCTCAGGGTCAAAAAATGTTGGTCTTCGCTGTTGAGGGCGAGCCTCCTATGGCTCGCGAACGACGACCGTCCGCCAGGAAACCCCAGTCCGGCCGAGGAGGTCGGGCGCCTCGCCCAAGTCGTCGACGACAAGGCCATGCGGCTTCGCCAGGCCGCGAAGCTCCGCGACGGTCGTGGGGAACATGGCCCGTTCAGGAGTCCTGGGTCCGTTCCGAAGCGTCATGTAGATGAGGCCGCCGGGTGCCCTTAGGGCTTCGAGACGGTCGAATGCTTCGCTGCGTTCCTGCGGATGGACGTGCATCCAAACCGCGCTTAGGGCGACGACGTCGTAAACGGTCCCTGCCTTGATCGCCGCCAGCTCCGGCAGGCTGCCCTTCGTCCAGCGGACCAGGGCCTGCGGATGCAGTTCACGCGCCAAGCGAAGCATGCCGTCAGATGGCTCGACGGCGGTCACCGTGTGGCCGGCCTCGGCCAGCCAGGCCGCGTCACGGCCGGTGCCGGACCCGACGTCGAGGATCCGCAAGCGCGTACGCCCCTGAAGTTTGGCGACGAGTGCGGGATGCGCCTGTTCGAAGGGCAGACCTTCGTAGCTGTCAGCAAGGTCACGCGCCTGCCGATCGTAAAACCCGACCGAGGCTTCGCTCTTCGATTGGGGCAGGAGCCCCAGTTGCTTGGCGGGCGCAATCATAAGGATAAGACTCGCAGCTGCCGCAAGACTTAGCATGATTTGGAACACCCAGCGAACGCTCAAGGGACGGTTCAGAAGGTGGGTGCCCGGTGCGCTCACGAAGCCCTCGGTGTAGGTCGCTTCTAGCCAATTGAGGTAGCACTCCATGATGTAGCGCAGCCGAGAGAGGACAATGGCGAGACCGACGTTTCCGGCGAAAGCCAAGAGCAGTAGGCAGAACTGGAATGTGGGTGTCGCCTCTGCCTTCGACACGCCAAACCACAGGCCGCCGGTCAAGGTCATGGCAATCAAGGGGATCTGCCACATCAGCTGGTTCAGCGAGCGGAACGTCTGCGAATTTTGGTCGTAGAGCGCGAGGGTCTTCGTCAGCTCTTTCTCTTCCGCATCCACGGTCGCAGCCCTCAACTTGGCGCCCGGTCGCCAGATGACGATCTTGGCTGAAGTCGATCTTCAACTCAAAGCCGCGTGCGGCCTCGTTTCATCCCGGCGTGGCGCCTAGGATGAAGTCAGACGGCAGCATGGAGTTGGCGATGATCGGCGCCGAGCTCGGCAAGAGGGTGGGGCATCACGTTTACGCGCACCGGGACGCCGCGGCGGACTGGCCGGCGTCCGTCGCCGAGCGCGTATTCGCGGCCGAAGCGCTCGCGGGGACACAGGCGTGGAATGTCGTGAAGTGGTCCGAGCTCGATGAGCGGCGGCTCACGCTGCTGACCTACGAAGACTTTGAGGAATCCTTCCCGGCGCTTCTCGAGAGCCTGACCGTGGACCTTGGCCGGCGCGCGGTGCTTCGGCGGTCCTATCGTCTGCGAGCAAACCCGCCGGTCCTGCATCGCAAGGAGCTCTTACTGAGCGCGGACGACCCGCGTCGCGACCGCTTTGCCCATTTGACGGCGCAGCTCGAAGGCCTGGGCCTCCTGAACGCCACCACGACCATCGGTACCCGCCTGGGCTGGGCTCGGCGGCTTAAGGAAGCAGGCGTCCGTGTTGTGGACCATGACGTATTGTCGGCCGCGGACGATGAGCCGCCGGTTGTCGTGCGTCGGCACCTTGCGGCGCTTCAACGCTCCAGTTTGTCGAGTCCCACTCAAGCCTTGCTGAAGTACGGGTTGATCGGCGCCGGCGACCGCGTATTCGACTACGGCTGCGGCTTCGGCTCCGACGTGGAGGGTCTGCGGGCCGCGGGTCTCGCCGCGACCGGCTGGGACCCCTACTACGCGCCGGACACCCCGAAGACGTCGGCCGAGGTCGTCAACCTCGGGTTTGTTCTCAATGTGATCGAACGTCCGCTCGAGCGCGCTCTGGCGCTCCGCGAAGCGTTCGGTCTGGCTCAGCGGTGCTTGGCCGTGGCCGTCATCACGTCGAGCCGCGCGTCGCTGGCCTCCTGCCGACCCTACGCGGATGGCCACCTGACCCGCCTCGGCACCTTCCAGAAGTTCTACCTGCCCGAAGAGCTGAAAAGCTTCATCGAGACCACTCTGGGCGCCGAAGCCCATCCGGCCGGGGCGGGGCTGATGTTCGTTTTTCGCGATCCAATCGCCGAGCAAGCCTTCTTGGCGGCGAGGCAGGCGCGTCGCACCTCCTCTCCGCTGGCCGCCCTGGCGCAACGCCGCGTTCGTGCGGCCGCCCGGATGGAAGCGGTCCGCGGCGAGGTGGAAGACCTAGCGAGGCTCAGCTACGAGCTCGGCCGCCCACCAGCGCCTGCCGAGTGTGACCCAGACCTGCTCGTCCGTCTGGCGGAGGCGAAGGTGACGCTCGTCGCAGCGGTGCGCGAGGCGCTGGGGGTCTGTGACGCCGAAGGTCTCAATCGTGTACGCCTGCAGCGGACGGAGGATCTCACGGTCTACTTCGCGCTCAACCTGTTCAACGCCCGGCAAAGCTTCGGAACTCTGCCGGACCGGCTTCAGCGTGACGTGAAGGCGTTCTTCGGCTCGCTTGCGGCGGCGGAAAGCGCAGGCCGGTCCTTGCTGCAATCCTTGGCGTGCGAGGAGACCGTCGCCGCCGCGGCCGACGCGGCCGACGCGGCCGGTCTGGGCTGGCGAGACCCTGAGGGAGACCTTTGGGCGGGGATCGCCAACCTCCCTCATCTGCCGCCGCCGCTCCGCTGCCTAGCCGGCTGCGCCGAGCGGTTTGCCGGCGGCCTCGACGCCGCGCAGGTCCTCAAGTTTCATGTCGGCCGCAGCAAGGTGAGTGCGCTTCGCTACGCCGATTTCGGGACTGCGATGCTCCCCAGGCTAGAGACCCGAAGCAAGGTAGACCTGCGCGCGCTCCGCATCCGGCGCTTCGACCACTATGCCGAAGACCAGCGCCTGGTGTTCAAGTCGCGGCTGATGGCGCGGGACCACCCTGACTATCCGCGCCAGGCGGAGTTTGACGCACGGCTCTTCGCGACCGGCTTCGTCGCCGATGGCCTTCGCGCACATTGGCCAGACATCGTGAGCGCCGTGCGAACTCGGAGCTAGACCGCGGCGTCGCGCGGCCGAAAGGCATACGGCCGCCAGGAACAGCGCTGCCTCGCCTAGGGCTTCGCGGGATCGTAGCGCCATGACCCCGCGAAGCCGGCGTTCAGGGCTGCGATGAGGTGGGGTCGAAAGCGGTCTTCGAACCGTTCGCTGAAGTCCGTCTGGGGGAGGTTGCGGAGGGCGCGCGGCTCCTCCAGACCAAGGAATTCCGCGTGGTCGATGAGCAGATCCAGCGCCGTCCCCGGCTGCGCCTGGAGCGCCTCGAACTGCCAGCGGGCGAGTCGCTCAAGATAGAGGTCCGGGTCAGGGACGCGGGCGGATTTGGCGATGTTGATGGCCGAGGTGGTCGGCACGAGATTCCACAGTAGGTCGTGCGCCACGAAGGCCCAGGGCAATACGTGGTCGTAGTGCGCGTCGCCCGGCTCGAGCGCCGCCTCTGCGTAAAAGTCGCGCAGGCCGGCGGGCTGCGAAATGATCGGGGCCCAGAAGCGTCGGGCTCGCGCCAGATTGCGGCGGGTCTCGCCGCGAATCTTGCGCAAGACGGCCGGTGACCCGGGGTTCCGATCCTGCAGGAAGTCGGCGAACTCGCGCTCCACATACGCCCGCAGGAAGGTCATGTGGGCCCTGGCCCAAAGGCTCCAGACCGGATCGAGGATCACGCGCGGACCCGTGCCGTCGAGGGTGTAGGGCGCCGCTCGCTCCGTCTCTCGGTGCCGGGCGGCGAGCATCGCGATCGCGCGGTGCTTTTTCCCCTCGGGTACGCCGCGCAGCTCGCGCTCGAACCAGGGCGCCAGAAACCGCTGCGGGACGTAGCGCGCCAGCGCTCGGGACTCCGCGAGGAGCTCCGGATCCGCCCGCAGTCGGCGGACGACCTGAATCGGCGCCGCGTTCGGCGGGAGGCCCGTGCGTTCAGCGATGGCGCCGCAAAGCCCTTGGAGCTGATCATAGTGACCCAGCCGGAGTCGGTGGAACTGGGTGAGCTTCCAGGCGCGAGCCACCATCGCCACCAGCAGATCGTCGAGCGCGACCTGTTTCAGCTGCTGTTCGGCCGTGTCTAGGAGGGCTTGCAGCCATAGGAACTTGTAGGAACTGGTGGTGTGGGTAAGGGCGCGGGCCAAGGGGCGGATTTGGTCCGGCTGCAGCAAGGTAGGCGGCTCCCATACGCGTTCCGAACGGTCGCTCGGGAGGGGAGTCGTGCAATGCTTGGCGTCGGCCGCCAAGGCCAGATGTGGGTAAGGTGAGCGACTACCCGGCCATCTGTCCAAGCGTCGCCAGCGCGAGGGGCCGCGGGACGAGCCGCTCATTGCGAAGGCGAAGCTCGACGATCTGCCGCGCATTTTGCGGGCCGACGCTGACGTGCAACGGCCGGTCGTCTCCATAGAAGTAGATCCGATCGAACGCGGTGGTTTCGGCGAGATGCAGGGCGAGGCGGCTGGCCGGAACGCCTGTGACCTGGAAGTCGGCTGCTTGGCCGCCGCGAGAGCAGACGAGAGCGCCTGTCCGGTTGCGCTCATGGCCGGCGTGCTGGTCAAGGCGCGGCGCGATCCGGCGATGGATGAGACGGGTCAGCGCCGGTCCGGCGAAACCGTAAGTGAGTTCGAGCGGACCGAAAGCGGCGAGGGCCGGCTCGAGGATCACTTCGCACAGCTGGCGGAGCGCAGCGTAGGTCTCGGGCTCGCGCGGCGTGTTGGCGACTTCCGTTCGTCGCCAGGTGTCGCTGCAATGGCAAAGGTCGGCGAAGGTGAAGTTTGTGCTCGCCCGGGCGTCCAGGTCGGGCGTCGCCATCACGCGGCCCGCGGGGTCTCGTCGAGCCTTCGGGCCAGGCCGCCGATCGAGCGGATCGATTTGTCGGCGGCGAGGTAGCCTAGCCCGCGGTGAAGATGCAGGCGGAACTGCTCATGCAGCGTCGCATCATCGACGGGGAGCCCGTCGTGGACACAGCGCTGCTTCAGCAGCGCGAGGTAGAGATCGTGGTGAGCCCCGCCGAAAACCCGCCAGGCGATCTCAAGGGCCGGCTCGCCTTTGAAGAGCCGCATGGGGGGACGGGTGGGCTCCGCGAGCGAGGCGCACAAGGCCCATCGCGCGAGCACATTGAAGTGCTCGATCCCAGTGTGCCGCTTTAGCCGGATGAGTTGTTCACGGCCCTGCTCGTCGATGCGGACGGTCTCGATGGCCACTACGCTGCCTCCAGCTCGTCGGGAGCCGCGAAGGCGTAGCCCGGAAGAACGCGGCTGCCGTGCGTCTCGGCGTCATAGGCGATTGTGAAGCTCCGGGTCAGCCAGGGCTCCAGGCGTGCGTAGAGCTTGGCGTCGATCTCCTCGTCGGTGGAGAGCAGGATCACCTGCTCGCCGGCGCGGCCGAAATAGCGCTCTACCAGGCGCTCGCGGTGGGTGGAGTCCAACCGACCGAGCGGCGTGTCGATGACGGTCGGAGCAGCCTGCCCCGAAGCCTTCGCCAGCGCCCACAGTAGCGCCACCGCAAAGAGCTGACGCTCGCCTGCGGAAAGCTGCTCCGGCGGCAGAGGGGCCCAGCCGCCATCCCGCAGCGTAATGGCGAAGGTCTCGGGATCGATCTCGACCGTGGCGACCAGGTCGTCCTTGCGCAGCAGCTCCTGCAAGGCATCCAGAATGAGGCGTTCCAGCCGATGGACGTGATGGCGCACGACGTCGCGGCGAAACTGCGCCAGCGTCGCGCGCGCCCGGGCGGCGTGCTCGATGGTTCGTTGCGCGTCCTCTTCCTTGAGCCGGTGCTGGACGTGCTTGTCGAGCAGGCCCTGGTAGGCGGAACGCAGGAACGCGACTTCGCGGAGCGCCGTTTCGTAGGCCGCCTCCGCATCCTGCCGCGCCGCTTGCGCGGTCTTCAGCTCGGCTTCCGCGTGCGCCACGGCGCTTAGCAGCGGCGCGATCGCCTCTGGCGCCGGGATCGCGGCCAGCTTGCGCTCGACGATGTCGAGAGCGGCTTGCAGCTGGTCCAGCTCGCCGAGCAGCTCGGCTTGCTGGGCCCGGGCGGCCGCGAGGCCATCGGTCATCAGGCCCTGAAGCTGCCCATAGGCGGCACTCGGCAGGTCAAGATAGCCGCTGACCTGGGCCTGCGCAGAGAGGCTGGCGCAGTCTTCGGCGAAGAAGGCGCCGAGCGCCGCGATCAACGCGGGCGAGGCGCCCTTGCTATGCATGGCCTCGAGCGTACGCGCATCCCGCTCGGCCAGATGGCCCAGGATCGTTCGCGTATCCGCCGAGGCCGCTTCTTCCGCCCCTTGCTCGGCGACGCTGGCCATAAGCTGGGGCGCCAGCAGCATCGGCGCGCAGTCGGCAGCCCAGGCCCGGAGGGACTTTTCGACGCCGTCGATGGCGCCCGCGAGCCGCGCGCGTTCAGCGGTGAGCTCTTCGCGCGCCTTGAATAGGTCGCCACCCTCTGCGGCAAAGGCCTGGCGGGCGCGAACGGCCTGGGCCTCGCGACGCTCGGCGAGCTGTCGCGCCGCGCCGACGGCGCCGTAGGCGGTCTGGGCAGCGTCCTCAGCGGTATGAACCGCGCGCTCGGAGTCGGTGAGAACGGCGCGGGCCTGCTTGTTCACAGAAGCCGCCTTCTTGCGGCGTTCGAGCACCTCCAGGTCGAGGGTCAGGCGCTCGACGAGGTCGAGGCCCAGGAGCGCATTGACTGCCGTTTCGATGACCGCGGCGGACCGGTCGAGGTCCGCAAACTGTTCGATCCGCTCGCCGTCGAAGAAGAAAAGGGGAGCGATGCGCGGCGGCAGCATCTCTTCCACGAACTCGGCCCAGCTATCGACGAGGACCCGGTCGAGCTTGCCGTCGACGACGACTTCGAAGACCTCCTTCAGCCGGTCCTTTTGGACCGACCAGGCGCGGCGGATGCAGAAGACCTGCTCCCGGCCGGAGACCACGCGGCGGAAGGTGACCTGCACCTCCGCGCCGTCCTCGGCGGGGACATTGCGGTTAATGCTGCGGCGCAGGTAGTCCTCATAGCTGACGCTGCCTCTCAGCCCCGACTGTGCGAGCGGCCCGAAGAAGGCGAGCTGCAGGCCTTCCAGGAAGGTGGTCTTTCCCGACCCATTCTGCGCGCCGATCAGCACGATCGGCCGCTCCGGTGACTGCGGCGTTAGGTCGAAGCGCTGGCGGCCACGATAGACCCCGAAGTTGTGGAGGACGAGCTCGTCGAGGATCACGACCGTTCTCCGGCGTCGAGTTCGTTGAGGAGGTCTGTGGCCGCGCGCGTGACGTTCGCGTTGGTGGCGCCCACCTTCTCGACTAGCCCACCCAGGGTGCGCTCGCGGACGGCCCGCTCGGTGGCGTCTTCCACGCCGTCGTAGAAGCCGCGCTTGAAGGCGTCCTCCAGGCGCTCGTGCAGCTTGGCGCGACGCGAGGTGGTGCGGTAGCTGCGCTCGACCTCGAGCAGCTCTCGGACGAGCTCGAAGTGCAGCTGGTCGTCGCCGGCGCACGCCTTCAGCAGACGCATCTCGGCGGGGCCAAAGGGTTGGGCGTCGTCGAGCTTCTTGGTCGGGAACGGCTGGCCGGTCTCCTCCTCGAACAGCGCGGGGAGGAGGTCTTCGATCTCGTACTTCTCGACCACCCAGATGCGCCTGATCTCGTGCAGCTCGTCCATCGTGATGAGGTCGAGCCCGCGCACTTCCGGCGGCGCCTTAGGGTGGTTGCGGACGATCTGCTGCGCGCGAAGCAGACGCCGCAGCCAATCTTCGCGTGACGCCTGGGTGTAGGGGCCTGGGATCGGCTTGTCGGCCTGGTTGAACAGTTGGACGTGGCCGCCCATCCGCCGGAAGTCGCGCTTCTCGTGGTCCGGCTCATCGAGTGCGTTGCGCAGTTCGAGAAGCGGAGACATCCACTCCTTCTCCTCGTCGTTCTGGATCATCGCCGACATCGACTTGTCCTGCGTGACCAGTGTGCAGACCCAGCAGCCGAAGCGGCTGTCGCCGCAGCTGGGCGTGGAGGTGTCGAGAACGATCGGACACTCGGCGTCGGCCGAGGCGCCCTGGTACATGTTGAGGAGCGCCTTGTTGTCGTAGCCCCAGGGGTTCTTCACCTGCATGAGGAAGAGCCACACGTCGTCGTTCGACCAGTCGGCGATCGGGCTGTAGACGAAGGCGTTCGGAAGCGAGGCGTGAGAGCTCAGGTTCTCTCGCACCTTGCCGGCTTCGTTGGCGTTCATGCGCGCCGCGCGCACCGTACTTTCAGCTTTGCGGGTGCCAAGGACGACGATCGCCTCGCCGTTCTTGCGGACCACGTCGCCGATGAAGGCGTCGGCGGGCCGGATCTTCATCCGCTCCGTGCACCAGCGGAACTTGGGGCGCGGCGCCGGATAGCCTCGCCCGATGAGGTTGACCCAGAAGGTGCTCCGGATGTCCGGCGTCAGCTTATGCGGGAAGATGGGCAGTCCCAGCTTCTGCGCCGCTTGACCCATCACCTCGTGGGACCGGTCCACCCAGGCGGCCACGACTGGGTTCTCCACCAGCGTATCGGTCGAGATCACGTGCACGTCTTTGCGCGCCGTCCCCTCCGGAAGCTGTGCAAGCGCGAGCCACACCAACTGCAGAACCGCGGTGGAATCCTTGCCGCCGCTGTACCCCACCACCCAGGGGATTTCGTCGGCGAGATAGGTGTCCTGGATCCGCCGCAGGAGCGCCGTGAGCGTCGGCTTGAACCCGACCTCGGCGAAGGCGGACCGCCGCGCCGGTTTATCCGTCTCGCTCATAGTCCCCTCGCAGGAAGGCGTCCTCAACGCGCTGGTCTTCGGGGGTGAGCTCGAGGCCGATGCGCTGCTTGATGTAGTTGGCGGTGAGAAGCACGTTGGTGGTCGCCTTGGACAGGCGACCTCTCACCACAGCGCGCCCCGACCAGGCCGGATTGTTGCGAGACCAGTCAATGTCGGACAAGCCGGCGAGCCGCTTTTTCCACGCATTTGGCTCAGCCCTCAACAGTGCCGCGCCGACCTTGCCCAAGGCATGCAGGACGACGCCGTGGGAATGGATCAGATCCTGGCGGACCTCGCTCGCCGCGAGCCGGCCGCGGCGCACCTGCTCCCACTCGGGGAGCTGCTGTGCGACGTCCGTCCAGAACTGGGCGGCAAGGGCTAGGTTGGCGTCGAAGACTTCGTCGCTCGTGTCACCGAGCAGCGCGCTCGTGGCCTGGTAGATCGCGCTGAAGGTGAAGAGGCGGCGCGACCGGAGCGAGAGGTTGCTCCGCTCCATCTCGACAAGGTCTCGGAACGGCGGCGCTTGCTGGATGAGCTGACGGACGAGCTCGGCGCTGCGATCCCTGTGGTCGTAGAGGATGGAGATCGAGGTCGCGGGGCGGATCGCATAGCGGTTCAGGTCCGCAAACATCTGCTGCGACCGCGCCAAGCCGATGTCGCTGAAGAAGACGACGGCGATGCTTTCGTCGCCGAGGCGGGGGTTCTCCCGCAGAGCGACCTCGATCGCCGCGCGACGGTGCTGACCGTCATTGATGATGAACTGGCCGGACATGGGGATGCGCAGCAGCCCGAGGCTCGCGTTCTGCTCGGACGTGCGCTCGAACTCGAGGTCCGCATCTACCGACGCGGTCAGGGCGGAGAAGACGTACCCTTTGGGATTCTCCGTGATGTAGCGCGCGATCTCTGGGACCCGGCCCTTGTTCAAGGTGCGCTGCGCTCGCAGCTCTGGCGTCAGCTCTTCTTCGTTGAAGAGGAAGATTTTTGGGATGAGCCGCAGGGGGCACATCGACACGTAATATTCCCGGCCGGCCTGGACGCCCCGGATCGCCGGGAACACATATTGGAAGGCGTCGTCCATGCGCCGCGGGCGTCCTTTTGCAAACTGTTTGTCAATCGGGATAACAAACAGATAGCGTTCTAGACGCACCTTTTTGAGTCGGCAAATGCCTGTCTATCTCGACAACAACGCCACCACGCCCCTCGCGCCGCAGGTCCGCGAGCTCATGTTCCGCTACTTCGACGAGGAGTACGGCAACGCTGCGAGCCGCACCCACGAGTTCGGCCTTCGCGCCAAGCAGGCTGTGCAGCGGGCGCGAGTTGAGGTTGCCGCCGTGGTGGCGGCGGACCCTGCAGAGGTCGTCTTCACGTCAGGGGCGACCGAGGCCAACAACCTTGCGATCCTCGGCTTGGCTCCGCACGGCGAGGCGCAGAACAGGCGTCATCTGATCACGACGACAATCGAGCATAAGGCGGTCCTGGAGCCCATTGGTGAGCTTGAGGCCCGTGGCTTCGAGGTCACCTACGTCCCCGTGGATGCGTCCGGGCGTGTGAGGTCCAAGGATGTCCTATCGGCCCTGCGACCCGATACGCTTCTGGTTTCAGTCATGCAGGCCAACAACGAGACCGGCGTGCTGCAGCCGATCGCCGAGATTGCCGGCGGTCTGACGAGCCATGACGCGCACTTCCACGTGGACGCCGCCCAAGGATTTGGAAAGTCGATCGCCGAGCTCAAATCGGCGCGTGTCGACCTGATCTCGATTAGCGCTCACAAGATCTATGGCCCCAAAGGCGTGGGGGCCCTCGTCGCGCGGCGCCGGCAAGGCCAACGCGCGCCATTGACGCCGCTGATGTACGGAGGCGGCCACGAGATGGGTCTGCGCCCAGGCACGCTGCCAGTTCCACTGATCGTCGGGTTCGGGGCGGCGGCGGCGCTGGCCCACCACGAGCACTCCAGCCGCCAGGCCGCCTGTGAGATGCATCGGGCCGCGGCGCTCGCGGCCTTCGCTCCGCTCGGCGCCGTCTTGATCGGCGACCAAGCCCACGTGATGCCTCACGTGCTAATGGCCGCTTTTCCCGGCGTTGATTCCGAAGCTCTGATGCTCGCCGCAAAGGATGTGGCGGCGATGTCCAACGGCTCGGCCTGCACCTCGGCCAACTACGCGCCTAGCCATGTCCTGACCGCGATGGGCCTACCGGACGACGTAATCGAAGGCGCGGTGCGGCTCTCCTGGAGCCACCTGGGTGAGGCCCCCCCGTGGCGGGAGTTGGCGGACCGGGTCGCTGACCTCGGTCTAGTCGAGAGCTAGACCAGGTGGTGGTGCAGGTCGTACCGCTCGAGAATAGGTTCGAGCGTTCGGATCGCGGCGGCGGAGTTTCGCGCCAGGCGCGCGAACTCCGCGACCCGTTTCAACTCGTTCACCAGCAACTGTCGCTCGATCGGCGAGTCCTCGGCTACGTCGTCCGGGATCCGAATTACGAAGTCGACGATCCGGGCCGATGTCTTACCGGGGGCGCGGCGCAGGATCCGGCCTCGTCGCTGGATGAACTGCTTTGGATTGCGGCCGCTGGCGAGGATGTACGCGCTCCGACAGGCGGGCACGTCGATGCCCTCATCTAGGCAACGGATCGCGACGAGCGCATCGACGAGGCCTAAGCGGAAATGGTCGAGAATCTCGACGCGCGCGACGCGACTTTCGCGCGACGTGAAGTGAGAATTCGACCAGCCGAGCTTGTGGATCTCCTTGGAGACGAGCTCGATCTGCCGCATCGCGACACCCGTATCGTCGTCTTCGGTCTGCCCGTCCCCGCAGTAGAAGAGCGTCATCGGTTCCGGCTCGCGCTCGACGAGCAAGCTGCGCAGGGCGGGGATCTTGTTGGCGGCGGCGCCGAGCAGACGTGCGCGGCGCATCAGCAAGGTTTTCAGCCTATCGTCGCCAGGAGCGTCCGCGTTCTTCTCCCCCGTCTGCGCCATCAGCCGGGAAATCTGGTCGCTCAGTTTGCGGTACTCGTCGACCTCCTCGTCGGTGAGGTCGACCAGCACGACATCATAGTCGTAGGGCGTGAGCACGCCATCGCGGAGGGCGTCGGCCAAAGTGTAGGTGTCGACGATCTGGCCGTAGTAGCTGAGCAATCGGTCGGTCACCTCGACGTCGAGATAGTGCTCAGGCGTGGCCGAGAGCCCAAGCCGCATGGCGGCGTGCTCGGGCAGCGCCGCGCGAAGGCCCGCACTCGAATGGTGGTGACACTCGTCACCCACCCACAGGAGCTGGTCGCCGGGGATCTGCGCGAGCATCTGTTGGAAGCGCTCAGATTGCAGCGTGCGGTTCACGACCACGATGCAGGCGAAGCTGATGGCGCCGGTCTCGTAGAGGGTCACGAGGCGGCTCATCTCGTCCGACCAGTCGGCTGAGTTGGCGTAGCAGCGCAGGGCCGTAATGTTGAAGTCGCGCAGGGTGGCGACCCATTGGTCGGCGAGGTTCTGGTACGGGACCGCGACCACCAGGAACATGCGTCGGGTCTGTTCGTAGAGCTTCACTGCACCGTAGATGGACGTGACGGTCTTGCCGGCGCCTGTGGCGAGCGCCAGCACACCCGTGAGCCCCGCGGCCTTCCACTTCTGCAGAGCCCCGCGTTGATGCTCCATGAGCTGGAAGGGCGCGCCGCCGAAAGTCACGGGGATCTTCGGGTCTTCGATCTCCACGTGTGACCGGTCCGCCCGCGTATGCTTGCGCCAGAGATCGATCTCAACCTCGGGCGTCGGAAAGCGCACGTGGGTGGCAATCCGTACGAGCCGGTCCCTTGCGGCCTCGGGAAAGTCGAGGACGAGGGTGTTGCGAGATTGATTCTTCCAGAGCGTCTCGAAGCCTTGGACGTACGGCTGGAAGTGGTCGGCGAGTTCCGGCTGCCAGGTCTTAAAGACGTTGACGGACTCGAAGTTGAAGTCCGGCACCAGGGCGTTGGCCGTCTCGTTCGCCGACCCCTGAAAGACGACGCCATCGCCGCTGCGGTCGCGCAGAATGCCGATCTTCTCGTGGTACATGCCACGTCGCTTCAGCGCGAGCTTCACGTCCAACCGACCGCTGGCGATGAGGAAGGAGAGCACTTCGAGGCGGCGTTCAAAGAGCCCATCCGACACGCTGTCAAAGGTGCGCAGGATCAAGTCGCCAAATTTCGCGACCAGTGCGCGGGTGTCGTAGCCCTCCTGCATGGCCTCGGCGTCTTCTGGCGCGAGTTCGCCTCCGATGATGAGGCGCATCTTGCCTTCGTTCTCGACGAACGCGCTGAGCCCCTGCGCGGCGTAGGAGATCATGCCGGCCGAGAAGTAGCCCACCGCTCGGTCGTAGGTGACCGCCTGGCTGAGCGCTGGGATATAGAAGTCCTCCAGGATGCTGTCGGACTCGGTCCGATAGACGGCCTTCAGCGGAAGGTCGCGCAGCACGTCAGAACTCGACGTCGGCCAGGACGTCCTCGGGCTTCTTCTCCAGCTGCAGGAAGCCATGCTTCTGAAGGGCGGCCAGGATTGCGCGGTCGCCGTTCAGATCGTCCGGCTTCTCGTTCATCCAGCCCTTGAGAATCTCGAGGCCGCCGTTCGCATAGTTCTCGAAGATCTCCGTCATCTCGTCCTCGGCGTCCTCGCGCAGAATGTCGGCGGATTGCCGGTGCGCCAACGGAATGAGGAAGAGGAGGTCGAGAGCCAGTTCGCTATTCTGCCAGATGCGGTAGTCGATCTCGAGCGTGTCTCCGTTCAGCGGAACATGGGTCTCCTTCTCGAACCCCAACATCGCGGCGAAGCAGATCAGCTCCCGCATGGTTGGAAAAATCGACTTCTTGCTTTGCGGATGCGGCGTCTCGGCCAGCCGCCGCACCATCGTCTCGTAGGACTTCTGCCACTTGATCGATCGCATCAGTGCACCCGCTCGATGCGCGTAAGGGTCCGTGGTTGATTGTAGACCGAGGCGAAGTGCTCGCGGTTGCGCAACACGATCCGATCGTCCGGCTTCTCGCCACGGTCGCCCTTGTTCTCGGACACCAGAAGATATTCGGCGCCGATGTAGGGCTCGAGCGCGCGCATCACGGTGTCGTCGCCCTGGCTGCTAGAGACCAGAAGCACGACCTGGGAGGCCATCGCCGGCACGAAGCTGGCGGTCGCCTCGCGATACTTCGCGTCGAGCTGGCCGAACGGCGAGTCGAGAACCAGCGGCGCGACCGTGCCCGGTGTGAGGATCTCGCCGCTCGCGCCGCTGCGCAGTCGGCTGTACTCGATGAGCGCCGAGGTGAAGGCCAGGCTCATCAGCTGGTTTTCGCCCCCGCTCCGCGGCACGGCATGGCCGTCCGGGTAGAGCAGCTCCATCGAGAAGTCATCGCCGAACCGGAAGCGGTACTCGCGACGGGCAACCGAATTCAGCACCTTGTTGATGCTGCGCTCAATCTGCTCGCGAGCGCTCTTCTCGTAGTCGGCCAGCAGCAGCTGCAGCATCTCCTGGCCGCGGCGGGCGAGGTCCCGGCGAGCGAAAAACCGTTGAGCCCGTTCGTTTTGCCCGACGAGCTTCGCCACCTTTGCCTCGTTCTCTTTCAGCGTGCGTTCCGCTTGGCGAATGCGGTCAATCGCCGCTCCAACCTGACGGTGCGCGTCCGCGATCTTGGCCTTAAGGGCCACTCGCGCCGCCTCGCGCTCCTTGATCTCCTGGCTCGGGATCTCAGCCATCTTCTTGTCGAGCTCGGAGAGTGTTTGCTCGAGCCGCATGCGCTTCTGGTGGAGGCGCCCGGAGCGGGCCTGTGCGCTCTCCAGAAGCTTGGCGGCGTCGCCGGCCGTCTCCTTGAATTGGCTCACGCGCGACCGTGCGCGGATGACTCTTTTGAGCGTCTCAGCGGTGGAAGCTGTCTTCGTGAGCGCTAGGACGGCTGCGTAATGTGTCGACCCCGGCTCTAGGCAACGCTCGCATATGCACTGCTGTGCGGTGAGTAATCCCTGGATGAACGGCTGATTGTACGGCTCAGGAATTTTGCCGCGCAGCGCAGCCTCGTCGACGAACTCAAGGGTGAGCTGCGAGGCGCGGCGTGAGATCAGGTTGAGCGCACGACCGCCGATCCATTTCAGGACCTCCTCGTCGGCCGCAGCGATATCGTTGTTGTTCTGTCGGAGGTCGGCGGCGGCGCTGTCACGTAGTCGCTGAGTTTCCTTCGCGCCCTCGGCAGCCCGGAGGTAGGCTTCGATCTTGTCGAGCTGGTCGTCCCAGGCCTCGATTTCCTCGGTCAGGCGAGTCTTGGCCGCTTCGTCGTTCGCAACCGCCTGTTCAAGCCGTGCGGTCTCGGTCTCTAGCTGCTCTAACTGCTGATTGCCGGGTACGTGGCCAGCTTCGCGATTAAACTCAGCTGCGATCGCCTTCAGATCAGCTACCGCAGTGTCGGCAACCTCGCAGCCGAGCATCGCTCGAACCGCCGTAGCGACTACCTTCTGATTTCCTTGCGCAGCGAAGGCTTCGGCGTGTTCGCCGTCAAAGAAGAAGTAGCGTGCCATTTCCCAGGGCAGCACGGAGTTGATGAAGGTCTCGGCCGCCGGAATCGAATGTGTAACGCCAGAGACGATCTTTTGGGCGATCAGCTTCGAGGCTGCCCTTCCGCCTTCCATCTGCAAATGCCGTTGGACCACGAAGCTGTCGTCTTCATGCTCGAATCCTACTGAGACCGTGCCCGTCGTCAGGCCCTCGCGAGCGGCTTCGAAATTGAGGATCTTGTCCTTGTGCTCGAAGCGGTTGGTGGTCCTCTCGTAGAAAGCCCACAGGATAGCATTCAGCAGGGTAGTCTTGCCGACGCCGTTTTCAGCGTGGATGACAGTGACATTCTTGTTCGGGTCGGTCCCGAATTCGATGACTTGGTCGCCGTAAAACTGCCGAAAATTCTTGAGCTTGATGTAGTTGAGCTGCATCTACTTGGCCGACGCGTCGAGCTTGGACCCAGCGAACTCTTCGATGACCTGCCGTACACGGGCGCGACGTTCGCTCTGCTGATTCTTACGTTCGTTAGCGAAGCGGCGCTCGACCTCCATCACTTTGCCGAGCAAGGCCTCAAGGTCTTCTGGCTTCACGCATTCCCCCATTGCATGCCCCTGGCTGCACTCTAGCAGTCAACCTCAGGACGTCGGCAATGCGAATTGTTGAGTTCGAGCGCTAGGAATCCGGATCCTTCACGCCTCCGCAGTCACACTCGTAGGGGCGTTCCATCCCGCAGTCGCAACGTTCGTCGCAGCCGTAGGGGGCCTCGGCGGCCTCGTGTAGGACCGCCAGGCCTCGCTTCACCGGGTCGATCGCGTCCGCCTCGGCCAGCGCCCAGGTCTGCCACGCTGCGATGCGCGGGTTGGCGCCGGCGCCGGCCTCGGCGATGACGCTGGCCACGAAGCCGCGGATGTCTTGGGCGGTGCGCCAGTCGCTGGCCTGGGCGAACAGGTGCTCACGGCGTTCCTGGGCTTCGCGCTCCTCCTCCTCGCGCCGCTTGCGCTCCGCCTCAACGCGTCGGCGTTCCAGCTCGGCTTCGTTGTCGGCTCGGCGCTTGACCAGCCAGACGTGGTGGTCGGCCTGCCGGGCGCGATACTGCGCCTCGCCGACGATGATGAAGCTGACCACGATCTCTGTGAGGCGCTCCTCGAGCTTGCCGTCTGCGCCGTCTGCCCAGACGCCGTCGATACCGGCGTCCGGGAACTTCGCGTCCATCTCCAGCCTGAGCGTGTCGATGGGCCCCGGCCGGGTCTTCCATTCGCCATGGATCGTCGGCTTTGCGGCCGGATGGTCGAGCTTGAACCCGAGGCGCTGGCTGCCGACCACCACGTTGAGCTCGCGGGCGACCTTGCCGCGCAGTTCGAGCTTCGCGCCGGCCTTCGCGAACCCGTGGGCCAGCGAGTTCAGGATGCGCAGCCGCCGCCGTTCGAAGGGCGAGTCGAAGTACGGCGCCCACCAGTCGCTGCTCCAGGTCTCCGTGGCCTGCTTGGCGCGGCGTCGTTCGTCCTCCTCCAGCAGCTTGCGGACCGCGCCCCAGGGCGAGTCGAGACTTCGGACGTGGGCGATCTTCCCGACGCGCTTCTCGACGCGGGCGCGGACCTCGGCGATGGGTTCGTCGAAGACCGGCGGGTCGGGCAGCGGGACGGCCAGCTCGGCGGCGGGGTCCCAGCGCCAGTCGTGGGTCGCCTTTGAGATCGAGAAGGTCTGCGGCGCGCCCGGCTCACGAGGCGGCAGCTTGACCTTGATGGCGGGCTTGCCGGCCTGCAGCTTGGCCCAGTAGCCGCGCTGCGGCACGGGCACATTCGCGCCGGCGCAGACCTTCTTCAGCCAGACATCCGAGACGCCGAAGGTGGTGGCGACCGTCCGCACGGGATCGGTCCAGACGAGGTCGTAGAGCGCTTCGCGCGTGATCGTGGCCATGGTCCGACTCGGCGTGCTGTGGAGAACCGGCGCTTTAGCCGGTCTCGGCGGGATGCGGCGAGGCTCGTTGGGCTGGGGAAGCCGGCGGCGCATGCGCCGCCGGCCGTACGCATCACCAATAGTACCGATGCGGCCGCTTCTCAGTCGGCCAGGCGATGGCGTCGGGATCGAGTCCCGACTTGATCGCCTGCGCGAGCTTCGTGTTCAGCCGGCGACGGGGACGGGAGTGGTGGAGGATGTTCCAGCCCGAGGGCGTGGTCGACATCCGTCCCGGCGCAGTGCGCCAGGTCGTGTGGGGATAGCCCCGCTTGAAGTGGGCCATGTGAGATAGCTCCGAATGTTGAGTCATCTCATGGCGGCCTCCTGACTTCCGTGGCTGGAGCTTCGTAGATGTCGGCGCGTCGCCAGCTTGGCAAGTGTTAGGGCTTCGAGGGGAACGGCTTCACCTGCGGCCGAGCCCCAAGTCCTGGCCGACCCCTACGAGCGAGAGGTCCCCGCAACGCCTCCGGAGAGGCGTCGGAGAGCGGCCGGCGGGCGCGCTCGATCCCGCCGCGTTCCGCGGCTCCTGCGGGCGCGCCCCAAACGGGCGGCCAAGGCCGCCGCCGGCCGCTCGACGGCGCGTCCCGCCGTGCAGCGCCTTCCGGCGCGCAGGCTCCTTGCGGCCTTCTCCTGGGCGAGGGGCGCTTAGGGCTCCGCCCTCGGCGCGCTTCGGAGCAGCTTCCGCCCAGCTTCGGTCCCCCTTCGCCGGGTGTCACAGGCTGAGTGCGGGGCAGGGGCCCTGCAGCCGGTTCCCCGCGAAGCCGCCCCTCCGCTTGCACACCCGGTCTCGCCGACGGGCAAGGCTGCAGGCGCGGCGTGCGCCTGCAACCTGGCACAAGGAGCAAGACCATGAACGCAGTGACCGTGATCGAGTCCGGTTCGGTGCTCGAAGTCCCCCTGAACAAGCTCAAGAAGTCGCCCCGAAACGCGCGGAAGACACCGCATAGCGAGGCGGCGGTGGAGGCCTTGGCCGCGTCCATCGCGGCTAAGGGCCTCTTGCAGGCGCCCGTCGTGGAGCCGGAGGTAGGCGAGGACGGCCAGCCGACCGGCGCCTACCTCGTCACTATCGGGGAGGGGCGTAGACTGGCGCTGCTGCTGCGCGCCAGGCGCAAGGAGATCAGGAAGACCGAGCCGGTGCGCTGTGTGGTGGACACCGCCAACGACCCCCATGAGATCAGCCTGGACGAGAACGTCACCCGCAGCGACATGCATCCCGCCGACCAGTTCGAGGCGTTCCGGCGGCTAGCTGAGGAGAAGGGTTGGGGCGCCGAGGAGATCGGCGCGCGGTTCGGAGTCTCGACGCACGTCGTGCGCCAGCGGCTGCGCCTGGGCGCCGTGGCCCCGAGGCTCATGGGCATCTACCGAGAGGGCGGCCTGACCCTGGACCAGCTCATGGCCTTCGCGGTGACCGAGGACCACGCGCGCCAGGAACAGGTCTACGAGCAGCTGTCGTTTAACCGCTCGGGCTCGGCGATCCGGCGCGCGATGACGGAGGCCAAGGTCCATGCCGGCGAACGTCGTGCGGCTTTCGTCGGCGCTGAGGCCTACGGCGAGGCGGGCGGGACGGTCCTGCGCGACCTCTTCACCGAGGACGGCGGCGGCTGGTTCGAGGGCGTGGGCCTGCTGGAGCGGCTGGTCGCAGAAAAGCTGGCGCGGATGGCGGCCGAGGTGGCGGCGGCGGAAGGCTGGAAGTGGGCCGACGGCGTCACGGAGTACCCGCACGGCCACGGCTTCCGGCGCGTCTACCCGAGCCGGGTGACACGGTCGGCCGAGGACGAGGCATTGAAGGCGTCCCTGTCCGAAGAACTGGAGGCCTTGAGCGACCGGTGGGCGGCGGTGGAGGACCTGCCCGCTGAAGTCGAGGCGCGAGTGGCCGAGCTTGAAGGCGAACTGGCGACGTTCGGGGAGGACTACGCCTACGACCCCGATGACATCGCCCGGGGCGGCGTGTTCGTCGTGCTGGGGTATGACGGCGAGGCGCGCATCGAGCGCGGCCTGATCCGGCCGCAGGACGAGGCGCCGGCGCCAGAGGTGAAGGACGAGTCTTCCGAGGATGCCCCGGCCACCGGGGAGGATGGAGCGCTTGATCCCGAGGAGCAACATCCCGAGGCGGCCGAGCGCGAGGAGGATGACGCCGCGCCGCTCTCGGAAGGGCTGGTCCTCGACCTCAATGCGTACCGCACCGTCGGTCTGCGCGACGCCCTGGGCGCCGACCCGAACCTCGCCTTGGCGGCGCTGGCCCACGCCCTGGCGGTGAAGACCTTCTACCCGCCCTACGAACAGGCCTCCTGCGTCGATGTGAAGGTGGTGTCGTCCTATCTGGACGGCCATGCGCCCGGCGTCAGCGAGAGCCCGGCCGGCCGGCGGATCGCCGAACGGCACGAAGCTTGGGCCAAGCGCCTGCCGCAGGAGGCGGCCGAGGCCTGGGCGTTCGTGATGGGGCTCGGGAGCGGCGACCTGCTGGGCCTCCTGGCCCACTGCGCCAGCTTGGGCGTCAGCGCCGTCCGCAACGCGATGGACCGCAAGCCTGCCGCTTGGGCGCACGCCGACGCCCTGGCCGAGGCCGTGGGGCTGGACATGACCCGGACCTGGGCGCCGACCGCAGCGAGCTACCTCGGCCGAGTGACCAAGGCGCGGATCGCGGAGGCGGTGACCGAGGGCGCGGGCGCCGCGGCCGCCGAGCGGCTGGCGGGCCTGAAGAAGCCGGAGATGGCCGAGGCGGCGGAAGCCGCGTTGGAGGGAACCGGCTGGTTGCCGGAGCTGCTGCGGACGCCGAAATCCGAAACCGAAATCCCGTCTGAGGCCAGCGTCGAGTCCGCGGCCATCGCCGCGGAATAGCCGTTCACATGACAGGCCTTGGAGCCCGCGCAGGCGTGACCTGCGCGGGCTTCTTGTTGCGAACTACTCGGACGGTTCATCTTCCGCATCGTCTGAGCGCCTGTCTCCGGTCGCTGTCAGTTCGGCGAGGCGGTCGCCCAGTTCCGCCTCTGAGCGGGCATCGGCGATGTGAAGCAGAAGATCGGCGGCAGACATTGGCGGCAGGCCCATGGGATCATCCTTTCGGGTTTGGTACCGCTTGGATGATGCCGTCACGACGGCGGAGAGCGCCGAGCTTTTGGCCCTTCAGCGGGGGTTTGCGAGCGAGCGGACTAGGAGGGCGCTGGCGCTGGCGAACAAGCGCATTGAGGCCGCCCTCGCTGTTCACAAAGCGCTTTTGAAGCATTTCCGGCGCTGCCTGGTGTCGCTTTGGGGCAGGGCGGCCGGGCGCCACGTCCGTGTTGAATCAGTCCAGGCATTAAGGCGCGTAGCAGGGGGCGTCCCACTTCGGCGCGGCGCGAAGCCGCCACGCGAGAGTCTCCGGTGCTGGACGAGCCGCGCACGCGGTCTCTCGTCTGGCTGATCTGGGCGGGGCCGGGCCGCCCTCTAACCGCGCGCCACGGGTTTCTTCCCCTGAGGCCTGGGCCTCATTCCTCGCGAGGCAAGAAACCCGCGGCGCGCAGTCCTCCGCTCACGCTGCGGGCCTGCGGCTGAAGGGCGGCCTGGCCCCGCCCCGGTCGATCGCCATCGAGACCGCGAAGGGCGCGGCTCGGCAACGACCGGAGAACCCCAATGGCCACCATCGGCACCTTCCACAAGCAGGACGACGGCTCCTACACGGGCGCCATCAAGACCCTGACGCTCAACGTCAAGTCCGCCACCTTCCGGCCCGTCGAGGCCGAGACCGACAAGGCGCCCGACTTCCGCATCTTCGCCGGCCAGACCGAATTCGGCGCAGCCTGGAAGAAGACCAGCCGCGAGAACCGCGAGTACCTCTCCGTGAAGCTCGACGACCCCAGCTTCCCGGCCCCGATCTACGCCAGCCTGGTCGACGCCCCGGAGACCTCCGAAACGGGGGGCTACAGCCTGATCTGGTCGCGCGCCCGCGCCGCCGACTGACGCCCCCGGTCGCCGCCCCGGCCCCACCGGGGCGGCGGACCTCACGCAAATCCGAAACCTAAAGGAGCCCGCGATGCCGCGCGCCCACAGCGAAACTCGCCCTGATCTCTACAGCCGCGTGACCAGCCTGATCGTCGAAGATCTCAAACGCGGCGTTCGTCCTTGGACCCGGCCTTGGTCCGCCGAACACCTCGCCGGACGCATCACCCGGCCATTGCGCTCAACGGGCCAGCCGTACAGCGGCATCAATGTCATCCTGCTCTGGGCCGAAGCCGTCCAGCGTGGCTTCACAGCGCCGATCTGGATGACCTTCCGCCAGGCGCTGGCGCTTGATGCCCACGTTCGCAAGGGCGAGCGCGGTGCGACCGTAGTCTACGCCAATCGCTTCACGCGCACCGAGACCGACGCCCATGGCCAGGATGTCGAGCGTGAGATTCCGTTCCTGAAGGCCTATACGGTATTCAACGTCGAGCAGATCGAAGGCCTGCCGCCGCACTTCCACGCTTCCGCGGCGCCGACGCTGGAGCCGACACAGCGCATTCCCCAAGCCGAGGCCTTCTTCTCCGCCCTGGGCGCCGACATCCGACACGGCGGCAATCATGCCTACTACGCCCTCGAGGCCGACTATGTGCAGGTCCCGCCCTTCGAATGCTTCCGCGATCCCGAGGCCTACTACGCAACCCTCGCGCATGAGTGCACGCACTGGACGCGCCATCGGAGCCGCCTGAACCGCGACTTCGGTCGCAAGCGCTGGGGCGATGGTGGCTATGCCCAGGAAGAACTGGTCGCCGAACTGGGCGCGGCGTTCCTGTGCGCCGATCTCGGCCTTGAACTGACCCCGCGCGAGGACCATTCGGCCTACATCGAGAATTGGCTGCAGGTGCTCGAAGGCGACAAGCGTTTCATCTTCGCGGCTGCCGCCCATGCGCAGCGGGCATGCGACTTTCTGCACCATTTGCAGCGCCCACTCGAGCCGGGGTAGGCGCGAGACAGTGCTTTGTCGAGTATACTCCGTAGTAGTATATTCCGCGGCCACGCCCCTTGCTGTGCATGTCCATACGCACAGTGGTGGCCAAGAACCTGCGACGTCTGCGGCATGACCGCGGCTGGTCACAAGAGGAGCTTGCCGATCGTGCGTCGGTCGATCGAACCTACGTTTCGAGCCTTGAGCGCGAGCAATATTCGGCCTCCATCGACATGCTGGCGAAGTTGGCTAATGCGCTGGAAGTGGAGCCAATCGAGTTCTTTCGAGGCGAAGACTCGGGCGGTTAGCTGGAGACGTGCGAGAGCAGGAGGCGTTCTCGCACCTGACACTTGTTCGAATTTGACGCACCACAATCGGCTAGTCTGGGGGGCTGCCGGATGACCTCCTTCATTGCCGACCAGGCGCCGTCCGACGCTCACCTGACCGACTACGATCGCGCGCACCTGACTCTGTACTTGCGCCTCCTGGACGCCCACCAGGAGCAAGCAGGGTGGAGTGAAGTCGCCTCGATGCTGCTCGCCGTCGATCCCGACCAGGAGCCTGAGCGCGCCCAGGTTCGCTACGAGACGCACCTCGCGCGGGCGAAATGGATGGCCGATCAAGGCTACATGGACCTGCTGAAGTCGCGTTGACCGCCAGCTATGCGCCCGGCGCATGGGGGTCTGTCCTGGCGCCGTCTTGAACGTAGGCTCCACAAGCTAAGATGTTGATCGGATAGATTGCGCGCTGGAGGTGTTCCGGGCGCACCAGCCCCGGAGACAGCAATGCCGCCGCGTGACTGGCGCGTAGCGTCCGACTATGCGGCCCTTGGCGGCCTGGACCCGTCCAGTCTCGCCTGGGAGTTCCTCAGGCGCAATCCGCAGTACCAAACCGAATATCGGCTCGCCGTTGGGGGCTGCGAGCCGCACACGCCCGGCCCGGGAGGCGGGCTTGCGCCCCGCTG
This sequence comes from Phenylobacterium sp., assembly GCF_965284355.1. NCBI lineage: Bacteria > Pseudomonadati > Pseudomonadota > Alphaproteobacteria > Caulobacterales > Caulobacteraceae > Phenylobacterium > Phenylobacterium sp. The sequence goes on from NZ_OZ260078.1 coordinate 4,221,681, forward strand.
GGGCCTGCGGTTTCCCGGTCGATCCGGAGCTCGACGCTTTCCAGGCCCAGCCGTTCTGGCGCGCTGACATCGCGCCGGCGGTGGTCATACAGCTGGCGCCGGCCGCGGCATCCGTCAGCCGGCCGATCGCTCCGATTAACATCTCAACGGCTCCGAGGCTGGCCGAAGAGGGCGCGTACGTCCTGCTGCGGAACGGGTTGCAGGTGCTGCTGACGTCCGGCGCCACCCTGGCCGATCCGCTCGCGGTCGTGCTGCCGCTCGATTCCGACTTCTCTGTGCGAGCGGCCGCTGCGCACCACCTGTACCGATCCCTTGCCGGCGAGCACGGTGGGCCTGATCCACTCACGGCGCAGCGTCGCGGGCGCCTGGCGCGGATGCTTCGCACGCTCGATGCTCGCGCCGAGGGCGCCAGCTACCGCGACGTGGCCGAGCATGTCCTTGGCGCGCCATCGGTTGATTCACTGCAGTGGCGGACGTCCACGTTTCGTGACGTGGCCATCCGCTTGAGCCGCGGCGCGCTCGCCCTCATGCACGGCGGCTATCGCGCGCTCCTTCGCAGGCGGCGCTAGGCGGCCGGGGTGGCGATTCCCCGGTCCCAAAGTTCGCCATCAGCCCCGCGGGCGCGTCTCCGCCAGGGTCGCCCATAGCCGCTCGGTCCAAGCCCGGGCGCGATGGCATCACCTGGAGACGCACCATGTCCGACCCGCTTGCCGGCTTCCCGCCGCGCTACCTGCGCACGCCTGAGGCTGCGCGCTTCCTCGGCCTTTCCGGTCGCACCTTGGAGAAGCACCGCACCTACGGCACCGGCCCGACCTACCGGAAGATCGGCGGGCGTGTGGTCTATGCGCTTGAGGACCTGCAGGATTGGGCAGGCCGCGGCAGCAAGACCTCCACGAGCGACCCCGGAGCCGGCTCCGTCTCGCCGGCCAAGCGCCACGCGGCCGTGTCGCCGGCCTATGGCCGCCGCGATGAACGCTGAGCGCAGCAGCATGCAGACGGAAGTCGAACTCCTCTGGCAGGAAGGCCAGATCGAACGCTGGATACGGTTCGGCAAGACGGCCGGCGAACGGATCATCGATCGCCGCCGGCGCGTCGTCGCCTTCGCGCCGGGCGCCATGTTCGCGCTGGTGCGCTGGCAGGCGAACGACTTCGGGACGGTCGCATCGCGCATCGACATCCTGCGTGCGGTCCGACCGGGCCAGGGCTTCACGACGGTCCCTTTCGTGGCGCCCGGCGGGGAGTCGTTCCTTCACATCGGCGGCTGGATCAAGGTGCAGCGCGTGCTCGAGGCGATCGACGCCGTCGAGCAGGCGGGCATCGATCCGTGCGAGGCCGATCCCGACCACTGGCGCCATGTCGCAGCGCGGCTGGAAGGCGGCGAGACGGCGCGACCCTACACAGTGGCTCGCCATCGGGCTTGGCTGCTGCGGCGGGGGATTGCGCCGTGAGGACCCGATGGAAACCGGTCGCGATCGCCTTCGGTGCGGCCATCCCTTTGGCGCTGACGGCGGTCTGGGCGCCGCGCCCCCTGATCCTCTGGAACATTACGGCGAGCGCGCCTGAAGGCGTCTACTGGCTGAGCACGGCCGAGCCCTTGCGCGGCGGCGAACTTGTCGTCGCCCTTCCGCCAGCAGCTCTCGAGACTTGGCTCGACGCCGCGGGGTTCCTGCCGCGCGGCGTGCCGCTGCTGAAGCGGGTGGCGGCGCTGGAGGGACAGCGGGTCTGCAGCGGGGAGTCTGAGATCCTGGTGGACGGTCGGCCCGTCGCCCGCCCCAGGAGGGCCGACCGTTTCGGTCGCCCACTTCCCAGCTGGTCGGGCTGCCGGACGCTGCGGGCCGACGAGGTCTTCCTCCTCAATCCTGCCGCCCGAGAAAGCCTCGACGGACGCTACTTCGGGCCGAGCGCACGACGCGACGTGGTCGCCCGGGCGAGGCCCCTCTGGACCTTCGAGGGACGCTGAGATGTCGAGCTCCCTGCGTTCAAAGGCCATTTACCTGTTCGGCTGGAGGTGGGGCCATTTCCCCGTCCCGGCCACCTTCCTCGCCGCCGCGGCGCGCAGCGGCGGTCCAGGGCGGCGCGTCGCGCCGGCGCCATGGCGCCTTGCACTGGCCGGCCGCGAGCACCGCGGCAGGCTGACCGTAGGCGGGCGTCGTCTCCACAGCATGCTGGCGGCCGGGGTGATGCTGGTGATCGTCGCTATCGGCGGCCAGGAGGCCGGCGCGCAGCCGATGGATCGCGTCGACGCCGCTCCGCCGACGGCCCTGCGCGCGGATTCGGCGGCAAGCGTTGACGCGGCCATCGCGTCCGCCGCGCAGCGATTTGGCCTGCCGCCGGCCTGGATCCGCGCCGTGATGCGAGCGGAGAGCGCCTTCGAGCCGCGCGCTCTCTCGCACGCCGGCGCCATGGGGCTCATGCAACTCATGCCCGCGACCTGGGCCGAATGGCGTGGGCGGCTCGGGCTCGGCGCAGACCCTTTCGACGTCAGCGACAACGTCATGGCCGGCGCAGGCTACATGCGGGAACTCTTCGACCGCTTCGGCTCTCCGGGCTTCCTGGCCGCCTACAATGCGGGACCGCAGCGCTACGCCGATCACCTCGCCGGTGTCGGTGGGTTGCCGGCCGAGACCCGCGCCTACATCACCCGGGTCGCGCCCCATCTCGACGCAGGGGCAGTGGCGCCCAGCGCGGCAAGGGCGCCAGACTGGCGCGCATCCAGTCTGTTCGCGGGCGCGCGCCCGCCATCCGGCACGCCGTCCGATGGAGGCCTCTTTGTTCGGCCGTCCTCCGGGAGCGACCGCCGATGACGACGCAGTCTGGTTGGGGCGGACGCGCTGTCGTGGAGGGCGTTGAAGGCGGCCGAGCTGGCCCTTTGAGTACTCCAAGGCGATGGCAAGATAAAAGGCGTGGGCCGGATCGGCCGCAACGCATTGATGGTGTTGAGGGTTTTCCCGGCCTGCGGCCGCTGCCAGGTCTTGCTGCGCGGGATTACCCCAACTCTTTCAACGCCCTTCGCAGGACCACGGGCGTCGGAGGCGGCCGTGGTCGATGACGACGACTTCTGCCCCCGGCCGGGGCGCATCCGCCATGGCGGGCGGCGTGCGGCAGGCCGGCCCCGCACCTTCGTCGGCCAGGCCCTGCGCGCCGCCACCCGGGCCGGCCTGGGCGCTCGAAGCGGCGGGGCAGGGAGCCGGGCCCGCGCGGGAAGGTTCGGTCGCGGCCGGGCTGCAGCGCTGGCGGCGAGCCTACGGCAGCCGTCGCGCCGGGTGGCGGTCAAAGCCCGGATCGTGCGCCACCGGGGCGGGCGGTACCGGGCCGCGCCATTGTCAATGCACCTCCGGTATCTCAAGCGCGACGGTGTCGACCGGGACGGCGGCGAGGCCCGGATGTTCGACGCGCGTTCGGACGACGCCGACGACCGGGCCTTCGCGGCCCGTTCGGAGGACGACCGCCACCACTTCCGCTTCATGGTCTCGCCGGAGAACGCCGCGGACCTTGAGAGCCTGCGGGCGACGACGCGGGACCTCATGGCCCAGGCCGAGCAGGACCTGGGAACGCGGCTGGACTGGATCGCGGTCGACCACTGGAACACGGACAATCCCCACGTCCATGTCCTCGTCCGCGGCGTCGCGCAGGACGGTACGGACCTGGTGATCAGCCGCGACTACATCAGCCATGGCCTTCGTGCCCGCGCCGAGGCTCTCGTCTCCTTGGAGCTCGGGCCGCGCACCGACCGCGAGGTCGCCGAGGCGCTCCGGCGCCAGGTCACCACGGAGCGGTGGACGCGGCTCGACCAGACCCTCCATGCCTTGGCGGGCCACGGCGTGGTCGATCTTCGTCCTGGCGGGCCGATGTCCGACCGGCAAGTGCATCAGCTCCTGGTAGGCCGGGCTCAGGTCCTGGAGCGGTTCGGGCTCGCCGAACCCCAGGCGCCCGCCACCTGGAAGCTCAAGCCCAACCACGAAGCGTCGTTGCGGGCGCTGGGGGAGCGGGGCGACATCATCAAGGCGCTGCACCGAGCCGCAGCCGACCGGCCGCCCGCGGACCTGGCGGCCTACGGCGAACAGTCGGGTGATCCGCTCCTCGGGCGATTGCTGGCGCGCGGGCTGCACGACGAGCTCCGGGGCGAGGCCTTCGTGGTGATCGATGGTGTCGACGGGCGCGTCCACCATGTGCGCCTGCGTGGCCTGGAGGCTGCGGGCGATACCCCCGTGGGCGGGATCGTCGAATACCGCGCCCAGTCGACGGTGGGGGGCGCCAAGGGCCTCCTGCACCGCAGCGACCTTGGCCTTTCCGACCAGGTGACGGCGGATGGCGCGACGTGGCTCGATCGGCGCCTGATCGCGCGAGAACCTGCCGCTCTGGCCTCGCAGGGGTTCGGCGCTGAGGTCCGCGCCGCCTTGGCCGCGCGCGTCGACCACCTGGCCGCTGAAGGGCTCGCCCGACGGACCGGTGGCGGCGTGCTCCTCGCCAAGGATCTGCTGCAGACGCTGCGCGCACGCGAACTCGCGTCTGTGGGTCGAGTGTTGTCGACCGAGATCGGCCTCGAATGGCGTCAGGGTGGGGAAGGGGACGCCGTCACCGGCCGCCTCCAGCGCCGGCTCGATCTCGCGTCCGGCCGCTTCGCCATGATCGACGACGGCCTCGGCTTCCAGCTCGTCCCCTGGTCCCGCCAGCTGGAGCCGCACCTCGGCAAGCCCGTCGCGGGCGTGCTCACGCCCGGCGGGGTCGATTGGGCGCTCGGCCGCAAGCGCAGCCTCTCACGGTGAATGGAGTTGCAATGCCTGCCGCCAAGATTCTCTGGGGCCAGGTGCTGGTCGTCGCGCTCGTCGTGCTCGGCTTCGTCTGGGCCGCGACCGAGTGGACGGCTTGGCGGCTCGCGTTCCAACCCGAACTCGGAGAACCATGGCTGCGCGTCTTCGGCTGGCCGGTCTATCCGCCGCCTGCCTTCTTCTGGTGGTGGTTCGCCTTCGACGCCTATGCGCCGCAGGTCTTCGTGGAAGGCGCCTTCGTCGCCGCCAGCGGCGGGCTCGTCGCCATCGCGGTGGCGATCGCCATGAGTGTCTGGCGGGCCCGGGAAGCGGAAAATGTCACCACCTACGGCTCGGCGCGCTGGGCCACCAAGCCGGAGATCGCAAGCGCCGCCTTGCTCGGCCCCGACGGGGTGGTGCTCGGCCGACTTGGCCGCGACTACCTCCGGCACGATGGACCCGAACATGTGCTCTGCTTTGCGCCGACCCGAAGCGGCAAGGGCGTTGGGCTCGTTGTGCCCAGCCTCTTGGCCTGGGCCGGCTCGGCGATCGTCCACGACATCAAGGGCGAGAACTGGACGCTCACCGCCGGCTGGCGGGCGCGGTTCGGCAGGGTGCTGCGGTTCGATCCGACCAGCGCGGACAGCGCGGCCTACAATCCGCTCCTGGAGGTCCGGCGCGGTGACGCCGAGGTCCGCGACGTCCAGAACATCGCCGACATCCTGGTCGACCCGGAGGGCGCGCTGGAGCGCCGGAACCATTGGGAGAAAACCAGCCACTCGCTGCTGGTCGGGACGATCCTGCACGTCCTCTACGCCGAGACCGACAAGACCCTCGCGGGTGTCGCAGCGTTCCTGTCTGACCCGCGTCGCCCCATCGAAGTGACCCTGCAGGCCATGATGGCGACGCGGCACCTGGGCGATCGAGCGCACCCGGTCGTCGCGTCGGCGGCCCGGGAGCTCCTCAACAAGAGCGAGAACGAGCGGTCGGGCGTCCTCTCCACGGCCATGTCGTTCCTGGGCCTTTACCGGGATCCGGTGGTCGCCCAGGTGACGTCCCGCTGCGACTGGCGGATCGAGGACCTGGTGGGCGACGCGCGACCGGCGACGCTCTACCTCGTGATCCCGCCGTCGGACATCAGCCGGACCAAGCCGCTGATCCGCCTGATCCTCAACCAGGTCGGACGAAGGCTGACCGAGGACCTGGCGGCCAGGAGCCGCCGGCACCGGTTGCTCCTCATGTTGGACGAGTTCCCGGCGCTGGGGCGACTGGACTTCTTCGAAAGCGCGCTGGCCTTCATGGCCGGGTACGGGCTCAAGGCTTTCCTGATCGCCCAGAGCCTGAACCAGATCGAGAAGGCGTACGGGCCCAACAACGCCATCCTCGACAACTGCCATGTGCGGGTGGCGTTCGCGACCAACGACGAGCGGACGGCGAAGCGCGTCAGCGACAGCCTCGGTACCGCTACTGAGCTGCGGGCGATGAAGAACTATGCGGGGCATCGGCTCTCGCCGTGGCTGGGCCACCTGATGGTCAGCCGGCAAGAGACCGCGCGACCGCTGCTCACACCGGGCGAGGTGATGCAGCTGCCGGCAGGCGACGAGCTCGTCCTGGTGTCCGGGTGCCCACCGATCCGGGCGAGCAAGGTTCGCTACTTCGAGGATGGACGCTTGGGGGAGAGAGTCCTTCCCCCGCCGGGGCCGGGCAGAACTGCTAGTCCGGCCATCGACCATCCTTGGGGCGGCGGCACACCGACCGCGCATCCGTCTCAAGTTCACGGCTCCGCGGACGACGGGGAGGGCGGGCTGCGCCGCGAGCCTGAACTCGAAGCCCCGGACACCTTGTCCGAGCCGGCAGCCGTCGCCGCCGATCTTGATGCCGACAGTGACGATGGCGATGCCGAGGCGGTGGCCGCGGCGCGACTGCGCAGTCGGCTCCGACAGGTGGCGCGCCAAGCGTCGCTCGATCCCGATGACGGCATCCCTTTGTGAGGCGAGCACGATGAAGATCGAGACGAAGGTCTATCTTACGGCGGACCTGGCGCGGGCGCTGGACGAGATGGCGATCAGGACGCGCCGGCCAAAGTCGGAAGTGGTTCGGGCGGCGGTCGCCTCATTCCTCTCGCCGGACGGCTCTGAGCGAATGGAGGCGGCGGTGACCCGCCGGCTCGACCGCATGAGCCGCCAGATCGAGCGGCTTGAGCGCGACATTGGCATTAGCAACGAGGCGCTCGGTTTGTTCATCAGGGCTTGGCTTACGGCGACGCCTCCAATGCCTGACGCGGCTCAGGCTCCAGCTCAAGCCAAAGGGCGCGAGCGGTACGAGGGCTTCATCGAGGCTCTCGGGCGGCGACTTGCATCAGGGCAATCACTCGCGCGGGAAATCACTCAGGACCTTGAAGGTCAGAGAGACTAGCCGCTGGCCCACCACGCCCAAGGGGGCGGGCGGGTCACATTGGATTTGGCTTGGAGCCAGACATCGCGCGCTGGTGCATGTGCCCTAGAGGGTCCGACCTGCACACGCCGCTGCCCTCATTGAGGCGGGGTTGACGGCAACCACGTGTTCAATGCCTGCCCGGACGCCGGCGCTTAGGCGCGCTCGGCTCAACAGCGCCGCCCGTACCGAGGTTCGACCACAACTGTTCGCTGTCTCCGCTTTCCCGACGGAGCCGGCGCTCAAGGCGCTCCAAGATGGCCCCGTCGCGGAGGATGACGCCGACGCTGAGCGCCCCGTTGCGAAATGGGATGTAGATTGAGACATGGGCCACGACGCCCGGGACCAGCAGTACCTCCATGTCACTCGGGAGTTGGCCGGAGGGAGCCAACAACCCTCGATCGAACGCGCGTCGCCATGCGCGTCGCAGGTCAGCGGGCACCGCGCGAGGGACAACCAGTAGAGTCTCGACGTCTGGCGCGCCCTTGAGCCGTAGAGCGTCGCGTATGGCGTTCAGGGACTCGCCGACGCGCAGGGAACGTCCCCACAGTTCTCCTCCCGGACGGGCCCAGATCAGGCTAGCGGACGCGGCCTGATCGGCAGTCAGCTTCCGCCCCTCGGCGATCGCCCGGCAGATGCTCTCTGTGATCTTCGGCACATAAGGCGGACCCAACGTAGGACGCGCGCCCGACGACATGCGCTCGTTTACCAGGGACAGCCATGTGTCTGGGTCTTTGGTCTCTGCAAGTTGGGCCGGCCTACGGTCACCCGTGAGACGTTCATACTCCACCAAACCGCCCGCCGATGGGCTTGGCGCACGAAGGGCGTCCCAGCGATCCGCGCCGGCGCTCGAGAGTGCACCGAATTTCAGTGGGTTCTCGGCGAGCGACGGAAAGACAAGGCGCTGTTCGATCGCGTCGCGCACACCGATCTCCACCTCGGCTCGCATCGGTTGATAGGCGAAGCCCGCCGGTAGGACGTCCGATACCGAATAGATCGCCAAACGGTCAGCTTCCGGGTGCCGCATGACGCGCACGGCGAAGTCGCGGAAGTTGGTTTCGAAGGCTTCCCGCGCGTAGGCCTCCGGAAGCGCGCGCGCGCGCGCCTGCTCCTCCAGCGCGATCAGGTACGGCGCCGGTCGAAAGCTTGTCCCCACCATGATGTTCTTGCTGATGAGATCGAACCAAACATTCTCCTCGCGCACTTCGATCTCCGCGAGACGAGGCGCTCCATCACCCTGCGCGTGCTTGAAGAGTTCGTGGCCAGTAGGCGTTAAGCTGATGTCGTCGCCGTTGAGGGCAATGAGCCCATGCTCCTTCAGATCGAGCAGCACTGCCTCGGCCTCTGAGGCGCTGAAAGCGAAGAATCGACGCAGCCGCGGGACTGAGATGGAGTCCGCGGTGCGCACGAGACGCAAGACGAACTCGTCCACCACTGGAAGTTGCCGGTCGAGCGTCACGTTTGCCTTGATGAAGAACCGGCGGCACGGGACGAGGAAGTCTACGACCTCGACAAGGAGGCGGTCCGGTTCGGGCTTGCTCATCCCTCAAGTTCCCCCGCCGGGATAACCGCGGAGGCACCGCCCTTCCCTGCCGCAACTCGTTCGAGCACAGCGCGCATGGATGACCGACAACGTTCGCTACGCCACATGTCGGCGGCGCCAACGATGACGAGCCGCTCCTGCGCACGAGACAGGGCGACGTTGCAGCGATTGTTTGATCCCACGTGCCCCGGACGACGCTCGCGATTGTTCCGCACCAAAGAGACGATGATGATCTTGTTCTGTTTGCCCTGGTAGGCGTCGACCGTGTCGATCTTTACCGAGCGTCGGAAAGCCTCCGAGAAGGGGTGTTCGGCGAAGGCCTGCTCCAGGCGATGCTTCTGTGCCTTGTACATGCAGATGACGCCGATGGCCGGGTCCTCACTTCGCGTGAGCGGCTCAGCGAAACTCTTTGCGCCGTGGATCTGATGGAGGATTTTGAGAATGGCCTCTACCTCCGCATCATTCCAAGTGTCGCGGTTTCGGTTCTTCCGTCCTTCCGTGGCATTGGAATTCTTGGAGGTGTCGACCCAGGTAGTTTCCGTCTGCAGCGCTTGCGGTAAAGCAGTTTGGAAGCGCGTGTCGGGCTCACGGTCCTCGGACGTCTCCAGTTTGACGCCCTGGGGTGCGTAGTAGACCTCTGACACCAACTGGCAGATGCCCTCGGGCATCCGGTATTGCTCGTCGAGAATCCTACCGACTTCGCGACCGTACGAGGATGTGAAGGCGCGCTCGAAGTCGCTTCGTTGGCGTTCTTCGTCACTCAGCTCCGACAGTTCCTCGCGCAATACGGCCTGCAGGTCGTGCGGGATGTGGGGCGGCAACTGCAGGTGGTCGCCTACAAGCAGGATGCGGCGGCCAAGCTGCAGGGGAACTGCGAGTTCGCTGGACGTGCATCGTGCCGCTTCGTCAACGATGACCCAGTCGAAAGAGGTAGCCTCGAGCCGCACGCGCGTTTGGCCCAGGCCTACGCAGGTGCCGGTAACGATCGTACGCGTTTTGGCAAGGAACTCGTCGAAGTTTCGATGCCCCGAGCGCAGCGTGTCCACCCATTCGTTGCCGAGTTCGATGACCCGGAGGGCGGCCTCAACGTCCGCAGGAGAGGACAGAGGATGCCGATCTATGCATCGGAGTTGCGCTTCTGACACGACGCTCGACGGCGTCTCATCGGCGGCAACCTCGCGGCCAAGGCGGCGAGTCGCGTTCATCAGGAACGGGCGCGTTTGAGTGCGCCGGGCCTGTCGGAGTCTCTGGAGCTCGCCTGCCTCGATGTCGGGCTTGGTGAGCGTCTCGTCGATACGCTCGAGACGCCGCGCCGGCGCCACGAGATCGATCTCGATGTCAACGAGGTCGTGGACAAGGGCTCGGCTCACTCCTATGGCGGTCGCGACGGCCGCCAACCTCGCCTTCAGCGATACGATAAACCGCTGCTCAAACCCCTCCCGTAGCGACGTCGTGTGATATGGCCGAAGCCGATCCGTCAGACCACGCGCACCGATGCGCAGGAGATCAAGGCGTCCGCCGTAGCGGCCGAAGAACTTGATGAGCTCCTCCGCGGCATTGTTCACCGCTTCGTGGGATTGGCTCGCCAACAGAATCTTGCGCGCGCCTCCCTTGGTTACCAACCAATGCGCCAAAGCAGCGATGAAGCGGGTCTTGCCGGTTCCGGGCGGCCCCTGCAGGAGGCCCACTGGCCCGGTCGCTAGGACGTCGCGAAAGGCCCGACGCTGGCCGGAGTTGAGCTTATACTTTTCGAGGTCTTCGTTGGAGACCGAAACGTCGAACATCGTCGCCGTCTTTGCGACGCCCGGTTCGAAGTATTCAAGAAGGTCGGGAACGGCGCTTTCGCGCCGCATGATACGCATCACCGCACGCCTTCGACGATCGAGCGAAATTCGCGCGAGACGATCCACCAAGAAGATTGTTTCGCCCGCCATTAGCGGTCGGGTGCCGCGCAGCACAACTAGTACGCTGTCGCTCAATCGCCCGACGTCCAGGCGACCGATCGTTCGCATGCGCCCCTGTACGAGGGCCCGTACTTCGACGTCGGCCTCCCCGTCAAAGTCGAAGGGTCGCTCCGCCTCATACGTGTAGGCACCTTCCATCCCCAATTCGGCGGCGCGCCCCGTAATCACGACCTCGGGCGCGAGGTCGCCCTCCACTTCGATTGATCGCTGCCAAAGCTCACCAACGGCGAGCGACATCGATGGCGAGGGCGGCGGCGCCGACGACGCGGCGGCTGCCTCGAGCCGACGCGCCAGGACGTCGAACCCGTGAGGGCTCGCGCCTCGTCTAAGGGATAGCCGAAGCGGGATCTGAACTTGGCGGCGAACCGCCGAAAGATCCCAGAAGGAAAGCTGGTCGAACCGGCAGTCCTCCACCACGCCATTGCGCAAGTGGAACGTGAGGCGTCGGTCCAACGACGTCACCGTGTACGTCCGAACGCCGCGCGCGCCGGACGTCACGTTCGTCCAAAGCAGTCCGTCGTCGCCCGAGAGTTCGGACATAGCCAAGTTCGGCGCGAAGACCGTGATGTGGTCGGCGGGCGGTTGTTCGCGTCGCCGCAGTACTGCGCGGGCTGCATCTAGGAGCGGCTCAAGCGTTTCAATGGTGCTCCGCTCCAGCTCGGCTGTGCAGAGATCGAACAGCTGCCGATCGCCTGCGACGGCGACGCTCTCCAAGACGCACTTTGCAATTTTGCATACCGCAAACCGATCGATTTGAAGGTCGCTCTGCAGTTCCCAGTCCGCCGGCGCCCAAGCCAGGTTGCGGACACGACCGATGCCGGTGGGCGAGAGATCAAAGAGATCGATGACGGTGAGCTCAACAGGGTCAGATGTCGTCCGCACCAGGACGTTGCTGGGCGAAAGGTCGCCGTGCGTAGCGCCCAAATCATGCAGTGCAATGATAGCCTGGCAGAGCTGCTCGATGACTTGCGCTGCCGCAAACAGGTCCGGTGCCGTCCAGTCCGCCAGTGGCGTACCGTCTACATGGCGAGTGACCACGAAGGGGCCGATCGGGGACAGCGCCGCCGCTTCCACCATGGGCAAACCCGGAACAGGGCTGGTCTTGAGACGCGCCGCTGCCTCAAAGAGCGTGAGCATAGTCAGGTTCAGCGCGTCCGATGTTCCGCGCTGCAGGCCTGTCCACAACTTCACGTGCACCCGATCGTCGCTGGCCGAAAGACTTTCATAAGCGACCTTGCCACCCCGCGATGTAGTCGGTCCGGGAGGTCGCCAGGCGACGAGTGGGAGGACTTCGGTCTCGTAGGCGTCTAGCCGCGATGGGTCGTTGCCCTTCGGCGGATCTGAGAACACATCACCAAAGGCGGCAGCGAACTGCTGCGCATCCTCGTAGCGCGCCTTGGGATCCTGAGCCGTGGCCTTCGTGAGAACAGCGGACGCCATAGAGAGCGTATCGTTCGCGCCCTCCGGCACGCTGCCCGTCCAGGGCGTATCGAGCAGGACTTCGGAAGCGACCGCTCCCAGCAGGTAGACGTCGCGTTGTCGGGCCGACCCCGCGGTGTCAGGGGCCAGATCCTCAGGCAGGTCCGGCCCGTATCCTCGAAGTAGCGGCAGCCACTCGAAGACAGACGTATCCTGCGGAACCTGGGCGGACATGAGGCCCGTGAGCGCCAGTCGCGTAGGCGAGCCCACCCAGATGCAGGCCGCTCCTAGGTCGCGGTGAGCAATGCCCTTGGCGTGCAACTCGGCGAATATGTTCAGCAGCGTCGCAACAAGGGAGATGCGCTGATCTGCGGTGAGACTTTCCCTGTGTCGCTCGAGATAGCGACGCATCGGCGTCCACTGGCCCGGAAGGTCGAACAGCTCGAAGTGATCGGTGAGGATCTCGTCCTTCGGCGCGCCGGCGGGCGTAAGCACGCAACCGCGCTCCACGATCCAGCTTTCGCAGTCGCGCAAATGCGCGATCACCCGAATTTCACGATCAGCAACAAGCCGGCGCATCTCGCCGCTATTGAGGTTGGCGGGCAGCTTGTCGAAGCGCCAGCTTCGCAGCAGGGCCTTCATTCGCGCGTCTCGGGCCTGCTGGACTCGGTGATCGCGCCACGCGCCGCGGGGGTGGACAAAGAGGTTCTGTTCGTCGCGGACGTAGCCATCCCAGCTGTCCTCGCGCGCCGCGAACAGTCGTGGATCTCCCAAGAGACGTCCGAAATCCTGCTCCAACCGACACGGCGTGACCGATAGAAGCGTGCAAGTTCCGAGCAGGCGCTGACGGTTGGCTCGGGTGACGATCGAGCAAGCCTCCGGCAAGGTCCAGCAGTAGCGCTTGTCGGCATCCAGCAGGTTGTCTCGGGTCGCCGTGCCGGTAAGTACCACACGGAAGTCGACGCTGATCTTGGCCAGGGGGGCGATCCGGCCGCCGATCAGGCCCTTCACCTTGCGAGCCTTTTCCGCAAGCAGCGCTACTGGAGAACGGCCTCGCGGCGCGCCGTTCAGCAGCCACTTATCGCCCTTTGCAGTCAGGGTCCCGTTCAAGTCCTTCAGTTCGAGCAGCAACACGCGATCATCGGTAACCACAAAGACGTCGATCTCGATCGGATGCTGACGCGGCGGGTAGCAGGTCAGGCTGGCATACATCAGCCAGTGCGGCGGGAACGCGGCGGCGAGCGCGCTCACCCCCTTGATCTCAGCCGATTGAATTCCGGCGCTATTTAGATAGCGGATTTGACAGGCCAACCACAGTTCCCCCCGGAGCGCAGGCCGCGCATTCGTCCAATGGTTTGCGACCTGTGTCGACTCAATCCTCCCGAGCGGACAACGCCGGCGCTCGCCAGTTCAAGGTGCCTCACCAGGACCCGATCTCATGCACCCATGTTTGCGATTAGCGCCCCGGGACCATTCAGCCTCAATGAAGCTAGATACCGAGCGGACCTGTCTTTCCACGCTGCGCTGCTACTACGCCTAGCGGCTTGTTGATCTCGGGCCGATCCAGCCTTCTCTCCGTGTCTCCGCAGTTGCTGGAGACAATTCGTGGATCTCGCTCCCCAACACACTGAGAGCTTTGTGCGCAGCGCCCGGATGCTGCGGAGCGCCCTGGGCGGCGGCATCGCCGGGTGGCTTGAGGACCCGCAGGTCGTCGAGGTGATGCTCAATCCCGATGGCCGGCTCTGGGTCGACCGGCTCACCGGGGGCCTGATGGACACCGGCGAGCGGATGGGCCCGGCCGATGGCGAGCGGATCGTGCGCCTGGTGGCCCACCATGTGGGCGCCGAGGTCCACCCGAAAAGCCCACGGGTTTCGGCCGAGTTGCCGGGATCGGGCGAGCGCTTCGAAGGGCTGCTCCCGCCGGTCGTGCAGGCCCCGGCGTTTGCGATCCGCAAGGCGGCCGTCGCCGTCTTCAGCCTCGTTGACTACGCGGCCACGGGCGTCATGACGGCGGGCGAGGCTGCGGCGCTCGCCGAGGCCGTGGTTGCGCGGCGCAATATCTTGGTCGCTGGCGGCACCTCGACGGGCAAGACCACACTCGTAAACGCGCTCCTCGCGGAGGTCGCCGCGACGGGCGATCGGGTCGTGCTCATCGAGGATACCCGCGAACTGCAGTGTGCGGCGCCCAACCTGGTGACGTTGCGCAGCAAGGACGGCGTCGCGTCCCTCGGCGAGCTGGTGCGCTCGGCCCTTCGCCTGCGGCCGGACCGGATCCCGGTCGGAGAGGTGAGGGGCCCCGAGGCGCTCGACCTCCTGAAGGCCTGGGGCACCGGCCATCCGGGCGGCATCGGCACGTTGCACGCTGGCTCGGCGCTGGGCGCGCTCCGCAGGCTCGAGCAACTCATCCAGGAAGCGGTGATCACCGTCCCGCGGCCCCTCATCGCCGAGACCATCGACCTCGTGGCTGTCCTGTCCGGCCACGGATCCCAACGCCGCCTCGTCGAACTCGTCCGCGTCGAGGGCCTCGACCCCGCCGGCGACTACCGCCTCTCCCGCGCCATCCCGTCTCAACCCTGACCTCGGAGAACTCCCATGTCCCCTCGTTTCATCCTGCGGCGCGCACTCGCCTACTCGGTGGCGCTCAGCGCGCTTGTGGCCATGCCGGCTCACGCCGCCGGCGCCTCCATGCCCTGGGAGGCGCCGCTGCAGCAGATCCTCGAGTCCATCGAGGGCCCGGTCGCCAAGATCATTGCGGTGATCATCATCATCGTCACCGGGCTCACCCTGGCCTTCGGCGACACCTCGGGCGGGTTCCGGCGTCTGGTCCAGATCGTCTTCGGCCTGTCGATCGCCTTCGCCGCCTCCAGCTTCTTCCTGTCGTTCTTCTCCTTCGGCGGCGGGGCGCTGGTCTGATGGATGAAGCCGTCGACATCCCCGGGTTCACGGCGCCGGTCCACCGGGCGCTTACCGAGCCGATCCTGCTGGCGGGGGCGCCGCGCGCGGTCGCCATCCTCAACGGCACACTAGCCGCGGCCGTGGGCCTCGGCCTTCGGCTCTGGGCGATAGGCGCCGTGCTCTGGCTGGTCAGTCACGCCGCTGCGGTGTGGGCCGCGCGCCGTGATCCGCACTTCGTCGATGTCGCGAGCCGGCACGTCCGGCTTCCCTCCCACTTCGCGATCTGAGGTCGCCATGTTCGATCTCCGCGAATACCGGCGCAAAGCCACCCTGCTGGCGGACTTCCTGCCCTGGGCCGCCTTGGTCGCCCCCGGCGTCGTCCTTAACAAGGACGGGAGCTTCCAGCGGACGGCGCGCTTTCGTGGCCCGGACCTGGACTCTGCGACCGGCGCTGAGCTGGTCGCCGCGGCCGCCCGGCTGAACAGCGCCTTTCGCCGCCTGGGCTCGGGCTGGGCGATCTTCGTCGAGGCCCAGCGTGTCCCTGCGGAGAGCTATCCACAATCGTCCTTCGGCGACGCGGTCTCGCAACTCGTTGACGAGGAGCGCCGGGCGCAGTTCGAAGCCGCCGGGGCCCATTTCGAGAGCCGATACTTCCTGACCTTCCAGTACCTGCCGCCGGCCGAGCGCAGCGCCGCCGCCGAAGGCTGGCTCTACGATGGCCGTGAGACGCGGCGCGTCGACTGGCGCGAGGTGTTGCGCGGCTTCGCCGACCAGACCGACCGTATGCTTGCCCTGGTCGAGGGGTTCGCCGCCGAGATCGCCTGGCTCTCGGACGAGGAGACCCTCGGCTACCTGCACGCGACGATCTCGACGAAGCGCCAGAAGGTCCGCGTCCCCGAGACGCCGATGCAGCTTGATGCCTTGCTGGCCGACGAGCCGCTGGCGGGTGGGCTCGAGCCGCGGCTCGGAGCGGCGCACCTGCGGGTCCTTACCATCAACGGCTTCCCGGCGCAGACGTGGCCCGGGCTGCTGGACGAGCTCAACCGCCTGGCCTTTCCGTACCGCTGGGCGACTCGCGCGATCTGCCTCGACAAGGTCGACGCGACGCGGCTGCTGGGCCGCATTCGCCGGCAGTGGTTCGCCAAGCGAAAGTCGATCGGGGCGATCTTGAAGGAGGTCCTCACCAACGAGGCCTCCGCCCTCCTCGACACCGATGCGGACAACAAGGCCCTCGACGCGGACGCGGCCCTGCAGGACCTCGGCGCCGACCTGGTCGGCCACGCCTATGTGACCGCCACCGTTGTGGTCTGGGATGAGGCCGCAGCCACCGCCGATGCACGCCTGCGGCAGGTTGAGAAGGTCATCCAGGGGCGTGACTTCACCTGCATGGTAGAGACCGTCAATGCGGTCGAGGCCTGGCTGGGGTCGCTGCCGGGCCAAGCCTACGCCAACGTCCGCCAGCCCCCCGTCTCGACGATCAACCTCGCCCATATGATCCCGCTCTCGGCCGTATGGGCGGGGCCGGAGCGAAACGAACACCTGGGCGGGCCGCCGCTGCTCCACGGGCGCACGGACGGTTCGACGCCGTTCCGCCTTTCAACCTACGTCGGCGACGTCGGCCACACCCTGGTGGTGGGCCCGACCGGGGCGGGCAAGAGCGTGTTGCTCGCGCTCATGGCCCTGCAGTTCCGCCGCTATCCTGGCGCGCAGGTGTTCGCCTTCGACTTCGGGGGTTCGATCCGGGCGGCGGCGCTCGCCATGGGCGGGGACTTCCATGACCTCGGTGGCGCGCTCGCCGGCGCGGAGGAGGGCGGTGTCGCCCTGCAACCCCTCCTGCGCACAGACGGGCCGGCCGAGCGGGCCTGGGCCGCCGAGTGGCTGGCCGGGATCTTGGCCCGCGAAGGCGTGGCCGTGACCCCGGAGGCCAAGGACCATCTCTGGTCCGCGCTCGGCAGCCTGTCGTCCGCACCGCCCTCGGAACGCACCCTCACAGGCCTCTCCGTCCTGCTGCAGTCGTCGAGCCTCAAGCAGGCGCTCGCGCCCTATACCATCGCCGGGCCCTGGGGGCGGCTGCTCGACGCCGAGGCCGAGTGGCTGGGCGAGGCCGACGTCCAGGCCTTCGAGACCGAGGGCCTGGTGGGCTCGGCCGCGGCGCCGGCTGTGCTCGCCTACCTCTTCCACAGCATCGAGGCGCGCCTCACCGGCCGGCCGACGCTGGTGATCGTCGACGAAGGCTGGCTTGCACTCGACGATCCCACCTTCGGCGGCCAGCTGCGCGAGTGGCTGAAGACCCTTCGGAAGAAGAACGCCTCGGTGGTCTTCGCCACCCAGTCGCTCGCCGATATCGAAGGCAGCACGATCGCCCCCGCGATCATCGAGAGCTGCCCCACGCGCCTCTTCCTGCCCAACGAGCGGGCGCTGGAGCCACAGATCGCAGCCGTCTACCGGCGCTTCGGGCTCAACGACCGCCAGCTCGAGGTGCTGAGCCGGGCTACGCCGAAGCGCGACTATTACTGCCAGTCGCAACGCGGCAACCGACTTTTCGAACTCGGCCTAGGACCGGTCGCCCTGGCGTTTTGCGCAGCATCCGGCAAGGCCGACCAAGCCGCGATCGCCGCCGTCCTGGCAGAGCACGGCCATGCAGGTTTCGCCGCCGCCTGGCTGCGGCGGCGCAGCCTCGCCTGGGCCGCTGACCTGATCCCCGTTCTCACCCCCGCCTTGTCCTCGTCTTCAAGGGAGACTTCGTCGTGACTCCACCTCTTGCCCGCCGCGCCGTCATGGCCGGCGTCGCCGCCCTGTCCCTGGCGCTCGCCGCGCCGCCGGCCCAGGCCCTGGTCGTCTACGACCCCACCAACTACGCGCAGAACCTGCTCCAGGCCGCCCGCGCGCTGGAGCAGATCCGCAACCAGGTCAGCTCGCTCCAGAACGAAGCGACCATGCTGCTGAACCAGGCGAAGCACCTGCAGCAACTGCCGTTTTCGGCCCTCTCCGACCTGCAGCGCGACATGAGCGAGATCACCGCCTTGCTTGGCCAGGCGCGAAGGGTCGCCTACGACGTCGAGGCGATCCGGCGGGAGTTCCAGCAGAACTACCCTGCGGCCTTTGATGCGTCCGCGACGGACCAGGCGCTGACGGCGTCCGCCCGGGCGCGGTGGATGAACGCCATGGGGGCTTTCCGGCACGTCCTCGACGTCCAGGCGGGCGTGGTGGGCACGCTGGGCTCCACCCAGGCGCAGGCCGGCGAACTCGTGGGCCAGAGCCAGGGCGCCGCCGGCGCGCTGCAGGCCACCCAGGCCGGCAACCAGCTCCTGGCGCTGCAGTCGAAGCAGCTCGCCGACCTTACGGCCCTCCTGGCAGCGCAGGGCCGGGCTGTCGCCCTCGAGCAGGCGCGCCAGGGGCAGAGCGCGGCCGAGGCGAAGGAGCGCCTGCGGCGCTTCCTCGCGCCAGGGCAGGCCTACCAGGCCCAGCCCGTGCAGATGTTCTACCCATGAGCGGGCGCCTCACCCTCCGCCCTGCGCGGCTGGCCGCTATCGCACTCCTGGGCATGGCGGCCGTGGCCGCCGCCATCGCTGCGAGCCGTGTCTCGACTGTCGTCCCTTGGGCCGCGGCGGTGAGCGCCTCGCCGCTATCGGCCGAGCTCGCGCGCTGCCGAGCTCTCGGCATAGCGGCCCAGGAGGACGCGGCGTGCCGCCGGGCTTGGCGAGCCAGCCGCCGGCGCTTTCTCGGCCAACCCGCGGAGACGGCGTCATGACCGACACCGGCGTCGTCGACCAGTTCCTTGCGGTCTTCATCCGCTACATCGACTCGGGCTTCGGCCTGATCCGCGGAGACGTCGCGAACCTGGCGCAGGTCCTGGTGGCGATCGACGTTACGCTCGCTGCCCTCTTCTGGGCGTGGGCGCCTGGCGAGGACATCCTCGCGCGCCTGGTCAAGAAGACCCTCTACGTCGGCTTCTTCGCCTTCCTGATCGGCAACTTCAACGCGCTCGCCGAGGTCGTCTACCTGAGCTTCTCGGGCCTGGGCCTCAAGGCGGCCGGCGCGGGCATGTCGGCTTCCGACTTCCTGCATCCCGGCAAGATCGCCCAGGCGGGCATCGACGCCGGCAAGCCCATGCTCGAGGCGGCCGGCGAGCTGGCGGGCTTTCCCGGCTTCTTCGAGAACTTCGTCCAGATCGCGGTGCTGCTGCTCGCCTTCGGGGTCGTGCTGATCGCCTTCTTCATCCTGGCAGTGCAGCTCTTCGTGACCCTCATCGAGTTCAAGCTGACAACGCTCGCGGGCTTCGTCCTCGTCCCCTTCGGACTCTTAGGGCGCACCGCCTTCCTAGCCGAGCGTGTCCTCGGCAACGTGGTCGCCTCAGGCGTGAAGGTCCTCGTGCTGGCGATCATCGTCGGCATCGGCTCGACGCTCTTCGAGGCGTTCGTCCAGGCCTATTCCGGCGTGCAACCCAGCCTTGAGCAGGTGCTGGCCACGGCGCTCGCAGCGCTCTGCCTGCTCGGCCTCGGGATTTTCGGCCCGGGCATCGCCACGGCCCTGGTCTCCGGGGCGCCGCAGCTGGGCGCCGGCGCTGCGGTCGGCACGGCCTTGACCGTGGGCGGCCTCGCCGTCGCCGGCGGCATGGGGGTACGCGCGGTCGCCGGTGCAGCCGGCTCCGCCCGCGCCGCCGCCACGGCCGCAGCGGTCCGGCGCGGACCTGCCGGTGGCGCGCCGAACCCGCCGGGCGGCGGAACCTCGGGTGGTCCGTCGGGTGGCGGCGGCCCCCGGCCGGCAAGTGGCCCTGCGAGTCCCGGCGCAGCCGCGCCTGCGCTCCCCATGTCCCCGGCGGCCTCGGCGGAAGAGGGCGCGCCTTCATGGGCCAAGCGGCTCAAGGCCCTCCGGGGCGTCCGCCACGGCCTTCAGACTTCTGCCCATGGCGTGCGGTCCGGGGACCAGGCCGGTGGCTCCGGCGTCGTTTCCCTCAGCGAGGATTGAGATGAGTTTCTTCAAGCGAAGCGAGGCGCGCTATGGTCGCACGCCTCAGCCCGAGACCCCCTACCAGCGCGCCGGCCAGGCCTGGGACGAGCGGATTGGTTCCGCCCGCGTGCAGGCCCGCAACTGGCGATCGGCCGCCTTCGCGAGTCTGGCCCTGGCAGCAGGTGCGGTCGGCGGGCTGGTCTGGCAGGGCGCCCGCGGGACAGTGACCCCCTGGGTGGTCCAGGTGGACCAGTTGGGTCGCGCCGAGGCCGTCGCTCCGGCCGACCATGGCTACCGCCCAACCGATCCGCAGGTCGCCTGGCACCTCGCCCAATTCATCCGCGACGTCCGCTCCATCCCGGCGGACCCCGTGGTCCTGAGGCAGGACTGGCTGCGCGCCTACGACTACGCCACCGCCAAGGGCGCGCAGGCGCTCAACGACTATGCCCGGGGCGCAGACCCGTTCGGAAAGGTCGGGCGCGTGCAGGTGGCGGTGGACGTCTCCAGCGTCATCCGCGCCTCGCCGACCAGCTTCCGCGTGGCCTGGACGGAGCGCCGCTACCAGGATGGCGTCCTGGCCACCACCGAGCAGTGGACCGCGATCCTCACCGTCGTCCTGCAGCCCCCTCACGACGCCGACGGGCTGCGTCGCAACCCCCTCGGCGTCTTCGTCCATGCCCTCGACTGGTCAAAGGAGCTCAGCTGATGCGCCGCCCCCTCTCCATCGTGCTGGCCGCTACGGCGATGCCGGCGCTCGCCGCCTGCGCTTCGTTGCAGCCCGCCCCCGCGGCCGCATCGGAGATCGCCGCCGTCCGGCTGCCGGATCCACCCCGAAAGCTGGTGGTCATGCCCGTGCCGACGCCGCTGCCCTTGCCGGGCCAGCTGAAGCCCTTGGCGACAGCGCCGGCCCCGGACCTGCGGAGCCCTCCGACGCGCGTGGCGGCCGCCAACGCCGCAGCCCGCGTCGAGCCGAGCCAGGCTGGCTACGTCAACGGCGTGCAGGTCTATCCTTGGACCGAGGGTGCGCTTTACCAGGTCTATGCCGCGCCGGGCCGGGTGACCGACATCGCCCTGCAGCCTGGCGAGCAACTCGCGGGAACCGGCCCGGTGGCCGCCGGCGACACGGTCCGCTGGATCATCGGCGATACGGAGAGCGGGCAGGGGATCGGTCGGCGCGTGCACATCCTCGTCAAGCCGACGGATGCGAAGCTCGTGACGAACCTGGTCATCAACACCGACCGGCGGACCTACCACCTGGAACTGCGCGCCACGCCGGAGGCGTACATGGCGTCGGTGTCCTGGCGCTATCCGCAGGACGACCTCCTGGCGCTTCGCACTGCGGCCCAGGCGGACGCGGCGGCGCGGCCGGTCGCCCAGGGGATCGACCTCGACCGGCTCAACTTCGACTATCGCATCGAGGGGCGCGCGTCCTGGCGACCCATCCGTGTCTTCGACGACGGCCGGCAGGTGTTCATCGAGTTCCCCGGGGGCGTCTCCCAGGGCGAGATGCCGCCGCTCTTCATCCGCGGCGCCGAGGGCGCCGCCGAGCTCGTCAACTACCGGGTCAGCGGCCGGCGCATGATCGTCGATCGCCTCTTCCAGGCCGCGGAGCTTCGGCTCGGCGGCAGGAACGACCGGCAACGCGTGACCATCCGCCGGATCGGGGCGCCGTAGTCGCCATGATGCAAAGCCATGACGCCGAGAAGACGA
The DNA here is from genome assembly GCF_965284355.1 of Phenylobacterium sp. Classification (NCBI taxonomy): domain Bacteria; kingdom Pseudomonadati; phylum Pseudomonadota; class Alphaproteobacteria; order Caulobacterales; family Caulobacteraceae; genus Phenylobacterium; species Phenylobacterium sp. Next base: position 4,243,343 of record NZ_OZ260078.1, read on the forward strand.
TCGCTGCGGAGCTACGCCTGCGCGGGGACCCCCCGCGGGTGACGCGGCTATCCCGCCGGGCCTTGGTGGTGCTGGGCGGCGGCGCAGCCGCCACCATCGCGGCAGCGGTCGCCTTCGCTGTCCATGAGCGGCCGGGACGGGCGGCCGAGCCAGAACTGGTCGCCACAAATTCGAAGCCGCCGACGGATGGTCTGGGGACCTTGCCGCAGGACTATGCGAGCCTGCCGCGCGACGTGCCACGGCTTGGGCCGCCGCTTCCGGGTGACCTCGGGCGGCCGATCCTTAACGCCCAGGGTGGCGCGCCAGGCGCTGCCGAGCCCTCGGCGCCGGCGACATCGGCGGCCGGGGACGCGGCGCAGCGGCTCCGGGACCAGGAGCGCCAGGCCGCGTGGACAAGCCGCCTGTTCGTGGCCGACACCGAGGCGGCGGTCCCTCAAGCGCCGGATGCCCTAGGCGCGCCCGCGGCCGGGGCGCTGGCGGCCACGTTGCTGGCAGCCGGGGACCCCAAGCCGTCGTTCCTCGCGGCTCCGACGGACCTGTCGACGACCAGCCCACACCGCATCGAGCCGCCGGCTTCGCCCTACGTCCTGCAGGCGGGATCGATCGTGCCGGCCGCCCTGTTGACCGGAATCCGGTCGGACCTGCCGGGCCAGGTCACCGCTCAGGTGACCGAGAACGTCTACGACAGTCCAACCGGCCGCATCCTCCTCATCCCGCAGGGCGCGCGCCTCCTGGGCGTCTACGACAGCCAGGTGGCGTTCGGCCAAAGCCGCGTGCTGCTGGCCTGGACCCGGCTGATCCTGCCCGGTGGCCGCTCGATCGTCCTGGACCGCCAGCCCGCTGGCGACGCCCAGGGCTTTGCTGGCCTGCAGGACGGCGTCGACCGCCACTGGAAGCAGTTGGCGTCGGCAGCGGTCTTGTCCGCGATCCTGGGCGTCGGAGCCGAGTTGGGGCAGGGGTCCGACGACAGCGACCTCGCCCAAGCGGTCCGGCAGGGCGGCGCCAACGCCGCCAACCAAGCCGGGCAGCAGGTGGTGGCGAAGACCCTGGACGTGCAGCCGACCCTGACCGTGCGGCCGGGCTTCCCGGTCCGCGTCCTGGTCACCCGCGACTTGGTGCTCGAGGCCCTCGGGAGCTGATCCATGCCGAAGCTGAAACTCTCCTCTGTCCCCGACGACAAGCCCGTGCGGATCACCGTCGACCTGCCGGCCGAAACCCACCGGATGCTGGTCGCCTACGCCGAGGCCGTCGCCCGCGAGAGCGGGGAGGCCGTCGAGCCCACGCGGCTGGTCGCGCCCATGCTCGCGCGTTTCATGTCGAGCGACCGGGCCTTCACTCGCGGGCGAGTCCGCGGCCCCCGCTAGCCAGCCTCTCGCGTCGCCAATCCCGCGCGATCGCCAGGAGCCGGCGCAGAGCGGGATTGTCCCGGTCGCGCCGGAAGACACTCGAGATCGGGGCGGCGGCGCCCGGCTCGTCAATGCGGGCGAACCGCACGCCGGGCCGACCGGTCCTCGCAAAGCTCTCCGGCAGGATCGCGACGCCCTCGCCGTCGGCGACGAGCGCCACCAGGCTCTCTCGCGACAGGTCGTGGATCTGCACCTCCGGCGGGGCGACCCTGGCCTCCGCCAGGGCTGCAGAGAGCAGGTCCAGCTCGGCCTCCGGCCGCGAGAGGAGGGTCTGGCCGGAGAGCGCATTCCAGCGCACCCGGTCCTCGCCGGGGCGATCCGCGGGCATCGCGAGATAGTAGGGCTCCGGCCAGAGCGGTTCGAAGACCAGGACCGGATCGGGCGAGCGCCAGGTCGCCACCCAGGCGCAATCCAACTCATGGGCCAGGACCTGGCGGACGAGCTCGCTCGATCCGAGCTCCGTCAGCTGAAGCTTGAGGTGCGGGTGGAGGGCCTTCAGCCGGCCGAGGATCTCCTTCGCGGGCAAGCTTGCGAAGGAACCGATGAAGCCCAGGCGCAGGCTGCCGGAGCGGGCGGTGCCGGCGTCGCGAGCCTCGGAGAGAGCCACCCGGGCGAGCCCGCCGATCTGGTCGAGCCGGTCCAGGAACTGGCGCCCGGCGTCGGTGACGCGAACGCCGGCTCCTATGCGCTCGAAGATCGACACCCCGATCCAGTCCTCGAAGCTGCGGACCTGTCGGCTGACCGTCGACTGGCGGACCCTCATATGGCGGGCCGCCCCGCTGAAGCTTCCCTCCTGGGCGACGAGCAGGACCGTCCTGCAGGCCTGCGAAAGGATGCGCTGGTCGCTGCCGGCGGAGTGCGTCCAGGCTTCTGCGTCGGGGGCCATCATCCGACAGGCCCGGCTGTGGGCCGATGGATGCGGAGCAGTCGGCCGGAGCCTGCCATGACACAGGCGCCGGCCGGGCTCACGGGCATGTCCTAGTCGCCCTTGGGGCCGAGATAGTTCGGCCCGTAAACCGCTGCGCGCAGGTCACGGTGCAGCGTCGCGTCGAACGGGTAGGTCTGGACGAAGAACACGGCCGTCAGCTTGTTGGCGGGATCGACCCAGAAGAGGGTGCTGTCGCGGCCGTCCCAGAAGAATTCTCCGACAGCGCCACGGTTCTCCGTCGGCGTCTGCGGCTGGCGATTGCGGACGGCGAAGTTGAATCCGAAGCCGACCGAACCTTTTTCCGGCAGGAACCAGCGCCGGGTCATGCTGGGGTCCAGGTGGTCGGTCGCCATCAGCCGCACGGTCGACGGGTTCAGGATTCTCACGCCATCTAGCGATCCGCCGTTGAGCAGCATGCGCGAGAAGCGGGCGTAATCGTCGATCGGGGCCACCAGGCCGGCGCCGCCCATGGTCAAGCGACGGGCCGGGTCGAAGTTCATCCGCCGGGTTTCGGCCGTGGCCTCCCGCGCCAGCTTGCCGTCGGGGCCCTTGTTGTAGACGGCGGCGAGGCGGGGGAAGTCGGCTTCGGCCCGTGTCCAGGCGGTGTCCTTCATGCCGAGGGGGTCGAGGATCTGGGCCTTCACATAGGGCTCGAACGGCTGGCCCGTGAGCTTCTCGACGAGCAGGGCCTGGACGTCCACAGAGGCGCTGTAGCTCCACTCCTCGCCCGGGTCGAAGAGCAGCGGCACGCCCGCGAGGCGGCGGCCCAGTTCGCTGAGGTCGTTCCTGAGATCCAGGGGTTTGGCGGCGTGGAAGGCTGCGTCGGCGGCGGTGTCCCGCATGCCGTAGGAGAAGCCTGCGGTGTGGCGCAGGATGTCCCGGATCAGGATCGGTCGGGCCGCGGGGCGCACGCCGCCGTGTCCGTCGATCACCTGCATGTTGGCGAACTCCGGCAGGTATCGCGACAAGGGCTCGTCCAGGCCGAACCGCCCTTGCTCCCAGAGCTGCATGAGGGCGACCCCGGTGACCGGTTTCGTCATCGAGAAGATCTGCACCAATGTGTCGCGCTGCATGGGCTTTCCGGCCTCGCGGTCGGCCATGCCGGCGGTCCCGAAATAGCGCTCTTGCCCGTCCTGCCAGACGAGCGCGGATACGCCAACGGCGCGGCCGCTTTCGACCATCGCCTCGAGGGCCGCGTCGATCCTCTTCTTGTCGATTTCGACCGGAGCCGACGCCTCAGCGCGCGGTACAGCAGGATGAGCGGAGGCAGGCGCGGAGGACAGGGTGACTAGAGTGGCGCCGAGGGCGGCGAGAAGAGTGATCCTGAGCAAGGCGTTTCCTCGTTTCTGAAAACGTTTCCAATAGCGAGTTCAGGAAACGTTATCAACGCGCTTGGCGGGCGGATTGTTGTCGGGGGAGGCGTGGCGTCGCCGGCTAGGCGCCTTTCGGGGCCGCTGCAGGCCCTGTCGAGTTCCGCACGACGAGTTCGGTGGGAAACACGCCGATCTCGTGGCCTTCGGTATCGCGCCTGATGAGGAAATTGGCGGCCGCGGCGCTCATCTCCATGATGGGTTGCCTCACCGTCGTGAGCGGCGGCCAGACGAGCTGCGCCGTCGGGCTGTCGTCGAACCCGCAGACGGACATCTGGTCGGGTACGACGATGCCTCGGCGATGGAGCACGGCGAGGACGCCTGCGGCCATGTCGTCGTTGGCCGCGACAATGGCCGTGAAGGAGCCTTTTTCAAGCAGGGCCTCGCAGGCCTGCATGCCGCTTTCGAACGTGAAGTCGCCCACCACGGTCTCGACGCAGGACGGATCCAGCCCATGTTCCCTAAGCGCAGACTGAAAGCCTGACTGGCGCCGGACCGAGGCCACGTTGCCGGGTGGCCCGGCGATCATGCCGAACCGGACGTGACCAAGCTCCAGCAGGTGCTTCGCGAGGGCCGCCGCGCCGCCTTCGTCATCGCACTCGATGTGGCAGGTTCCGGGGACTTCATTGCCGGGCGCGATCCGCGCCATCCGGATCCCGCGCGCAGACAACAGGTCGATGATCTTCGGGTGGTCGGCCACTGGAGGCGCAACGATGACGCCGTCGAAGCGCGCGGTCGCCAGGGTGCGCGCGAACGCGGTCAGGTCAGGATCGCGCACGAGGTCGAGTTGCTCGACGACCAGGAGATAGCCCGCCGCCCGGCAAGCCTCCATGGCCCCCAGTTGGAGATGCGCCAGGTAGAAAGGCGACAGCTTCTCGAAAATCGCGCCGATGATGAACGATCGGGAGCCCGGTAGTGAGCGCGCGGCCGGATCGGGCGTGAATCCGAGCGATGCGATCGCACGCTGGACCGCTTCGATCCTAGCGGGCCGCACATGGGCTTCGCCATTGATGACCCGCGAGACTGTCGACACGGAAACGCCGGCGGCCTTGGCGACGTCGATGATGGTTGGCTTGCCCCTGCTCACCCTTCGCTGAGTACAGTCCGCCAGCTGGACGATCAACGTTGTGGCGTGCTTGGCGCGATGCTTGATCACAGTCGAGAAAGTGGCGGCGGGTCACGCGATGCGACCCGCCGCGATTGGACTGGCGCCAGAACTAGAAGGAGAGGCGAGCTCCCGCGGTGAAGTAGCGGCCGATCACGTCGTCGTCTCCCGCTACCGGGTAGAAGAACCCGGGCGTCGCCGCCCAGCTCGGGTTGATGTAGACGGGGGCGTCCTTGTTGAAGACGTTCTGCACCGAGAGGAACAGGGTGCGGTTCCTGTCTCCGCCGGGATGGGCCGTCAGCGTCAGGTCGGTGAAGCCGACCGAGGGGACCTCCGGCGTGTCGAAGACAAGCGTGGGATCGCCGCTCTGCTTGAGCGAGGCCCGCCACCTGTGCTGGACATCCACGCCCCAGTAGTCGGTGCGATAGGACGCAAAGAGCGTCGCACGCCACTTCGGCACACCGCCCGCCGCCTGCTGGCCGGCGACACCGGCGTTGTCGATCGTCGTGCCGAACCTGCTGAGCTCGAACTTGGGCTGGTAGCTCAGGAGGCCACGCAGGGTGAGCGTGCCGTTCGCGAGCGGCGCCCAGTAGTTGATCTCGGTGTCGACCCCTTCGATCTTGTGCGATGCGATGTTCTGGACCTGCGCGATGACGGCGGTCGGGAAGTTGGTCACCGACGTATCGCTGAAAGGGAAGGGGCGGACGTAGAAGGCGCAGACGTCCGCAGCGCCGCCGCTGTCCTCGCAGGCCTTTTGGGTCGCCACGTCGGCTCCTCCGACCGAGGCGATCGCGTTGGCGATGTTGATCCGATAGTAGTCGATCGACAGGCTCAGCCTGGGCGCCGGCTTAATGACCATGCCGGCGGTCAGGGTCTTTGCCACCTCGGGCTTAAGGTCCGGATTGCTCCGCGTGAAGAGCCTCGTCACCGCGGTATTGGTGGTGTGGATGTCCGTGAAACCGGTCAGCGAGGCGGTTTCTGGCGCGAACAGCTCGTTCAGGTTAGGGGCGCGGATATCGCGCGAGCGCGTCGCGCGGAACGACAGGATGTCGTTCACTTGCCAGTCGCCGCCCACCTTCCAGGTCGTGACGCCGCCGCTCGTGCTGTAGTGGGTGTAGCGGACCGCGCCGTTCAGATCGAGCGAGCGCGCATATGGGGCGTCGCGCAGCAGCGGGACAACGGCCTCGAACGCCCCCTCCTTGACGCTTTGCCTGGCGTCGGCGTCTGCCGTGGTGTTGGAGAGCCACAGCGGCAGGAACGGATTGCAGAACTGGACCCCCGTGCAGTCGGGATGCTCGGATGGCTGCGCATTGCTGACGTTGCGCAGCGATAGGCGGCGATACTCGCCGCTCAAGGCGACTTTGACCGGGCCCGCCCAGGTCTCGAACGGCGTGCCTGTGACCGCCGCGCCGACATTGTCTAGCTTGTTCGTAAGGTCGAACGAGGTCGTGCCACGCACGTAGTTGATCGCGGCGGACGCTTCCCGGCCGGACACGAACGGGTTGTAGGGAAAGCAGCCCGCGTAAGGGCCCGTGTTCACGCGACATTGGATCGTGCCGCCGACGTTCACGGCGTCGAGCGCCGCGGCGAGGCGGCCCGTGTTGACGTTGCCGATGCTCGAGACCCGCGCCTTCGACCAGCCATGCGAGTAGAAGACGTCCCAGTCGAAAGCGTCGCCGAACCTGCCCTGCAGGCCGATGGTCCCCTGGATATTGCGGGTGACGGCTGCGGTGCGGTAGCCGGGGAGGTCGTCGTAGTAGCGTCCGATCGCAAAGGGAACGCCGCCCAGCTGAGCCTGGATGGCGGGCGACAGATAAGGGTTGGTGGGCGAGATGACCGCGGTGCCGGGATAGATGGAGTAGTTGAGCACGGTGTTGCTGTTCTCGCTCCGCGCCCAGCTCGCCTGCACGTAGGCCTTGATATCGTCCGTGAGCTCATAGTCGAAGCGGCTGAAGGCGCGGTCGGTCTCGAGGGCCGCCGTGAGCGCCGAAATCGAGTTGTAGAAGCCGTCGCCTCCGCTCTCGGCGCCGAAGGAGCCCGTGGGCGTGCCGTGGACGAACGGCACGAGCGTCGCGCCATCGCCGGCGAACTGCATGTCCGTGAGGGGGCTGTTCGGAAGACCGTACAGGAAGCCTGGAAGAATGAGGCCCCCGAAGGAGCCGAAGGTGGAGCGTGTATTGGCGACCAGCGTGAAGGGGTTCGACGCGGTGCCGGCGCCCTGCTGCGTATAGACTAGGCGTCCATTCTTGCGCCCGAGCTTGGTGTCGATGCCGTCCTGGTCGAAGTGCTCGTAGCTGACGAGAAGGTGGCCGCGGCCTTCGAGCACCTCGGCGCCCCAGGCCGCGCCGGCTCGCCACGATTCGCCGTCGCCGTAGTCCGAGACGCCGGCCTGGGCCTGCAGCTTGAGACCCGTGAAACGCTTGTCGATCACGTAGTTGACGACGCCCGTCACGGCGTCGGAGCCATAGACGGCGGACGCGCCGCCGGTCACGACGTCCACCCGCTCCAGCAGCATCTCTGGGATGACGTTGGTGTCGATCAGGCCCGTCGAGGTCGAGGGCGTCAGCCGCTTGCCATCGAACAGGACGAGCGTCCGGATCGCGCCGAAACCCCGCAGGTTGATGAAGTTGCCGACGTTGTTGGCGCCCGAGTTGTTGACTGAGGCGACGCTATTTGAGTTGCTGACGACGGGCAGCTTCCGGAGTGCATCCGCCACATTCGTCGGCGTCGTCTGGAGCAGTTGTTCAGCAGAGACGACCGTCAGCGGCGTTGGCGAGTTCTCGCCGCTCGTGATGACGCGTGACCCGGTGACCACAACTTCCTCAATGGTCTCGGGAGCGCTCGTCGACTGCGCGAGAGCCGGCGACGAAAGCATGAGCGCGATGAGGCTGCACCCCGCGCAATAGGTTGATGATTTCAACAGATCCTCCCCTCGTTTCCGCCGAGCCTCAGGTGCGCTCGCGGCATTTTGGAAACGTTTCCATCAAAAACTGAAAACGTTGTCAAATGAATTGGGAACGTTTCTAATCAGGGTCGGAAGCTAGACGGGGAGCGAAATCCAGATGCAGCTGAAGGCCCCGTCACGTCCGGTGAGCGACGCGGAACAGGAGGGGGGATCGGTCCCGCCCAATGCGGCGGACCTGCGATACTTCGTCTATGGGCTGTTCTTCGTGTTCGGCGGGATCACCAGCCTCAACGACGTACTGATCCCGAAGCTGAAGGACCTGTTCACGCTCTCCTATGCCGAAGCGATGCTGGTCCAGTCGGCCTTCTTCGCTGCCTACTTCGTCGTCTCGGCGCCAGCTGCCGCCGTCGTAAAGCGGGTCGGCTATATGCGTGGCGCAGTCGTGGGGCTGGCGACCATGTCGGCGGGGTGCCTGCTGTTCATTCCCGCGTCGCTATCCGCCGACTTCATTCCGTTCTTGCTGGCGCTGTTCGTCCTCGCCGCGGGGATCACCATGGTGCAGGTCGTCGCCAATCCACTCATATCGATGCTCGGTCCGTCGGCCACAACACACAGCCGGCTGACGTTCGCCCAAGCCTTCAACTCCCTCGGCACCACGGTCTTCCCGTACGTGGGCGCCCTGCTAATCCTCGGCACGCTGGCCAACGTGGATGCCGAAGGACTCAGCGGAGCGGCGTTGGACGCCTATCGGACGCAGGAGACCCGTACAGTCGTGGCGGCCTATCTCGGCCTCGCCGCCGCACTGGCGGTCATGGCGGCGGTCGTCTGGGTCCGCCGCCGCCGCCTTGTGGAGACGCTGTCTGAAGACGCCAATGCCTTCCAGTCCTTCGCTCTCCTGGGCCGTCCAAGGCTTGCCTTCGGGGCGCTGTGCATCTTTCTCTACGTCGGCGCCGAGGTCGCGATCGGCTCGATCATCGTCAACTACCTCATGCAATCGAATGTCCTGGCGCTCGGAGAGCGCGCCGCCGGGCAGCATGTCGCCCTCTACTGGGGCGGTGCGATGTTGGGGCGGTTCGTTGGTGCTTACATCCTTCGCGTTTCCCGACCAGGGATGGTTCTGGCGACAGCGGCGACCGCCGCCATTTCGCTCCTGTTGGTGTCGGCCAACAGCACTGGCGCCGTCTCCGCCTACTCGCTGCTGGCCATCGGCCTCTGCAACTCGATCATGTTCCCGACGATCTTCTCGCTGGCTTGCGAAGGCTTGGGCCGGAGGGCGGCCGACGGCTCGGGCATCCTCTGCGTCGCGATAGTTGGAGGCGCGATCGTCCCAGTCCTGATGGGACGCGCGGCAGACCTGGCAAGCCTACAGGTCGCGCTGGTGGTGCCTGCCTTCTGCTATGCCGTCATCCTGGCGTTCGGCATCTATGCACGGCGGCCCGCCGGCGTGGCCGCCGAATCCGTTAAGACGCCCTAGTTCTAGTGCGCTGATGCCCTCACGACTGTGCCGCGTAGACGGCTGGCGGTGATTTGAACGGATCCAGCACCTCTACGCCGAGGCCCTTGGTGTGCTGGACGTTCCGCGTCACCAGCGTGCAGCCGTGGCTGGCGGCGATGGCGACGATGCCCTTGTCCATCACGTGTTTGTCCTGTTGGCCGACCTGCAGGCCCCACTGCTTGGCGGCGTCCGCCTCCAACGACAGAACCCTGCCCGCAAACGCGGCTTCGACCGCCTCAACCGCCGCTTTCAGGCTCCCGTCCTTGTCCTTCCCCTTCTTCTGGGCGGCGGCCACGCCCTTCCACATTTCCTGAATGGTCAGGACGCTGATCGAGAGCTCATGGTCGTCGACGGACTTCAGCCATGTCGCGACGTTCGGGTGTCCGTCCTCGCCCAGGAGGATCTCGCGGACCACGTTGGTGTCGAGCAGATAGCGAGGCGCCACTAGGAGTCCAGGAACTCACCCAGCCGCTTCAGGTCCGCGTTCCGCAGGGCGGCCTTGGCGGTCTGGCCTGGGTAGGGGCGGCCGGGCTTCGGATTGGCGTCAGCGTAGGCCTTCGCCGCAAGCACCTGAGCCTCCGTGAGGGAGGGATAGTCGGCAAGCACCTGGTCAACAGTCATCCCACCGTCCAGGAGCGAAGCGATCCGATGCGCTTCGATCGTCGTACCCTTGATGAGGGCATCGCCGCCGGACTCGTCGATCTTCGCCGCGAGCGCGCCGAGTTCCCTGGTCTTCAGTTGGATGTAGGTCACATAGGGGCGTACCTTCACCGTCATCGGACCGAATGCGATGACGTCGATCTCCTCCAGCCGGGTGCGTGTCATCGCCTCGTAGAATGCCGGCCGGCTCTCCCGGCCAATCCAGCCCCTGAGCTCGTCGACCGCGCGCAGATAGACGAGATCGTGGAAGGCGAAGTACCGCACCTTTAGGCCTGCGCGACGCACCATGCGCGGCTTCACAGGGGACCGTTCCACGGCCTTCTTAAAGGCGTCCAGAGGCTCGCCGAGCAGAAAGGCGGCCTGGGCGATGGTCCAGCCTTCAGGTGCAGATTGGGACTGTGCAGGCATCGGATTTCCTAACCCAACCCCAAATTTAGGGTCGGGTTGCCTAATGGGCAATAGGTCACGAGGCCTCGGCGATTTCGCGATATTCACGCGTTCCGCCTTGCGACGAACTCGTGCAGCGATTCCGGCCGCAGATGGGTGTAGCGGCGCAGCATCTTCCAGTCCCTGTGCCCGGTGACGAGCGCCACTTGCTGGATCTCGAACTCGAACTCGAAGAGCCGGCTCGTCGCCTCATGGCGTAGGTCATGGAAGTGCAGGTCAACGATCCGAAGCGCGTGACAGGCCCGCGTGAAGGCGGCGCTGATCGACTTGTGGTTATAGGAGAAGATGCGGGTGTCGCGGTTCGCGCGGATCGCCCGTTGTTCCTCGATGAGGGCGACAGCGCTATACCCAGAGACATCAAGCAAGGGGATGCGCTGGTCGTTGCCCTTCTTCTGGCGAGGGTCCTTGCGGTCGCGGATCAGCAGCATCTTTACCCTGGGGTCGTAGTCCTCCCAGGTCACGCGGCAGATCTCTTCCTGGCGCATTGCGGTGGCGATCGCGAACTTCATGATGCGCGTCATCGGGATTAGCTGGCGGTCATTGCCGTCGAAGTGCGCGAACAACGCGGTGAGTTCTTCTTCCGTCGGTCGTCGGTCGCGCTCGACGCTCTTGCCGATCAATCCCAACCGCCGCAGGGCGATTCGAGCGAGGTCCACCGGCTCCACGCTCACAGGCAAGCCATGCACTGCGGCGGCGTGGGAGATCACGAGCTTGATGGCGCCGAGGTCCATTGCCAGCGTGAGCGGGCCGGCGCCCTGGTCCGCGCGCATGCGGCCAAACTGGAGGAGCCGCTCGCGATCCATGTCGACGATTCTTCTCGATCCGAGCGTGCGCTTGAGCATCGCCAGGGTCGCGGTCTTCGTGCGACCTGGCGCGCGGCCGACCGCCTTCATATCTGCTATATGCAGGTCGATCAGGTCGCCGAAGGTCCTTAGCCGGGCGATGCGCGACTTGGTCGGGCTCTGGCCGCGGTCGATCTGGCGTTCCGCGTCGACAGCCCATCGCTTGGCGTCTTCATGACTGACGAAGGTCTCGCTCAGTGAGCGGCCTTTGCGTCGGACTTGGACCCGCCAGCCGCCGGACTTTTGTTTACGGATCGAGGCCATTTTTCGCGTGCAAATCGGGTGCAGAGGGATTTCGAAACGTGGCGAACGGGGTCGTGAAACGTCGCATTCTGGCGACCCCGGAGGCTCGCGTTAGATGTTGAAAGATAACGAGAAGACATTGAAAAATCAACATCATTTACTGTGTATAGCACCCATGATGGACTGGACCGACCGGCACTGCCGGGTCCTGCATCGGACGCTGTCGTCGCGCGCGCTGCTCTATACCGAGATGCTGACCACCGGCGCCGTGCTGCACGGCGACCGGGCGCGGCTGCTTGCGTTCAGCCTGCAGGAGCATCCGGTGGCGCTGCAGCTGGGCGGGTCGGATCCGTCCGACCTGGCCGAGGCGGCGCGGATCGGCGAGGCGGAAGGCTATGACGAGATCAACCTGAACGTCGGCTGCCCGTCCGACCGGGTGCAGTCGGGCCGCTTCGGCGCCTGCCTGATGCGCGAGCCCGAACTGGTGGCCGAGTGCATGGCGGCCATGGGCGCGGCGGTGAAGGTTCCGGTGACGGTGAAGTGCCGGATCGGCGTCGACGACCAGGACCCCGAGGAGAGCCTGTTCCGGCTGGTCGAGCTGTGCTCGCAGGCGGGGGTGAAGCTGTTCGTGGTGCATGCCCGCAAGGCGCTGCTGAAGGGCCTGTCGCCGAAGGAGAACCGCGATGTCCCGCCGCTGAACTATCCGCTCGTGTGGCGGCTGAAGCGGGAGCGGCCGGACCTGACCATCGTCATCAACGGCGGCGTCGGGTCGCTGGACGAGGCCGAAGAGCATCTCCAGCACGTGGACGGCGTGATGCTGGGTCGGGCGGCCTATCACACGCCCGCGATCCTGGCCGATGTGGATGCGCGGATCTTCGGGGAAGGAGCGCCGGTCGATCCGTACGCGGCGGTCGAGGCCTACAAAGACTATGTCGCGGCCGAACTGGCCAAGGGCGCGCATCTGGCGGGCATGACGCGGCACATGCTGGGCCTGTTCCACGGCCGGCCGGGCGCGCGGACGTGGCGGCGGATCCTCACGGTCGAGGGCGTAAAGCCGGGCGCAGGCCTCGAGGTGATCGACGAGGCCCTGGCCGTCGTGTCAGGGCTGGAGGCGCAGCGTCTCGCGCGTGGCCTCGAAGCGGGTGAGGCGGCCTAGGTAGCTCATCCCCAGGAGCGAGACGTCCAGGCCGTCGGCGACGACCAGCGCCTGCACGTTCTCGAGCCGGGCGCCGTTGATCGACACCGAGTCCAGGGTGACCGCCGCGGCGCGCGACGAGCCGCCGGCGGTGGTGACGTTGTAGCCGTACTTGAGGTCGGCGGCCTTGAAGCCCAGCTTGGCGGCGTCGGCGGGGGTCAGCGCCACGGCGGTGGCGCCGGTGTCGACGAGGAAGTGGACCTTGCCCGCGCCGCCTTCCTGGCCGGCCACGTCGGCGTCGGCCCAGAAGTGGCCGTCGGCGGCCTTGGTCACGGCGCCCGTGCCCGACGGTTGCGGACCGATCGCGAAGCCTTGCGCTTCGAGCCGCGCGATGCGCATCGGCGCCGGGGCCATCGCCTGGACGGCGCAGGCGCTGCAGAGCGCCGACACCACCGCCACGGCGGCAAGCTTGCCGAGTGAAGACACCTCAATCACCAAAGAAAGCGGCCTTCTGGCCTGTCTCGTTGGGTGGAGGCTAAGGCGGACGAGGTTCGAATCCCGTGAATCGACACGGTTTCCGGATTTAAACCATGAGTAGAAGGCGCGGCGCGCCCGCGATGTGCGCACCCGCCGCACGCTGATATGACTCGCGCAAATCCAAATGTTCTGGTTTTGTTCATCCAGGGGTGAGCCATGACCAAGATGACGTATACAGGCCTGATCGACCCGGCGCGCGAGTTCGAAGCCCTGCGGCCGGCCTACAATGTGACGGTGCGGATGATGATGAAGTGCCGGCCGTCCAGCGCCGACTACCTGGTGCTTCTGGCCGTCACAGACGCGATGAACGCCGCCGCGGCCCACTTCATGCCGCAACCGGCCGTGACGTCGTTCTTCGGCGCCAAGCCGACCGGCTAGCGAGGCCAGGGCCTCAGAACATCGCCAGCTTCTCGGGGCGGATCAGGCTTCGACGGTCAGGGAGCTCGGCCAGGATCGCATCGCGCTCGGCGTCGGTGAGCCGGGCCCAGCCGGCCACCTCGTTCAGGCGGCGGTAGCAGCCCATGCAGAGCCCGCTCTCGCCATCGACCACGCAGACCTTGATGCAAGGCGTCTTGATGGGAGGAGGGGGGCCGCTCATGCGCCCAAGGTAGGCGACGTTCGCCCGTGCCGCCAGCCGACCCAGCGGAAGGGGCGGCTAGCCGGGGATAGCGTAGGTGACGCCCGCCTGGGCGGCCAACCGGTCTGGCCCCTCCGTCCACAGGCGCACGTCCATCACCGCCAGCCGGCGGCCCAGGCGCAGCATCTCGGCCTCGGCGTGCAACTCGCCAGGCTGGGCCCCGCGCAGGAAGCTCATGTTGAGCTGGGACGTGACGGTCATCAGCTGATCGCCGATGTGGGCCAGGACCAGGGCGTAGGCCGCCGTGTCGGCCAGCGACATCAGGGTAGGCCCGGCGATCACGCCGCCCGGCCGCAGCATCTCGGACCGGTAGGGCGACACCAGCCGGACCCGCCCCGGCGTCACCGAGGTCACCTGCGGAAACCCCTGTTGCGGCGACTGCGGGAAGGCGCGGCGGAGCAGGGCGTTGACGCCTTCGGCATCCAGAACGGGTTCGAGCTTGGCCATCCCCTGTTCTGGCCCGTGTTACAGGAACATTACAAGCCGTTTATGTATCCATGTAACAGTTACGATTTCTGACCTAATATTAATCCGCAACTACTGATCATTGCGGCTTGTTCATTTGAGTTTACCGCCCTTGGCCGTCAGCATTCGTGCAGGTTTTAGGGAGACACCCCATGAAGTACGCGATTGTCGCACTGGCTATCACCGCTTTCGCCGCCCCGGCCGTCGCTGCCGGCAAGATGACGGACGTCGACTACCTGCGGGCGAACCGCTGCAAGGGCCTGGCCACCACCATCGAAGGCGTGGTCGACCCCGCCGCCCTGAACAGCGTGATCAAGGCCGAGCGCGGCGCGCGGGCCACCTACGTCGTCGACCGCGGCGAGGAAGAGTTCAACAAGGCCCGCAAGGAGGCCAAGGGCCAGGATCGCAAGGAACGCCTGACCGCCGAACTGACCGGCGCCTGCCAAGCCTATCTGGGTGGCGCGACCAGCGTCGCCAAGCAAGGCAAGGACGTCGCGAACCCGTAAGCCTACCCAAGCCCAACTGGCTCCTCGCCAGCGCGCCGACCTCCGGTCGGCGCGCTTCTTTTGCCTTTGGGAGGGGCGCCTCCAGTCGGCGCGCTAGTCGGCCATCTGGGAGGGGGCGCCGACCTCGGTCGGCGCGCCTTTTTCGTGCAGCACGGGCGAAAATCCGGCTCTCGCGGGAACCGGAGCTTGGCCATAGGGTTGAGCCCCCTGTGGTGAGGGCGAGCCCGATGAGCGTACTTAGACCGGGCGAGACCTGCTGGCGCACCGAGCCGGCGGATCGCTGCGCGTTCCTGATCGACAACGAGGCCTACTTCACGGCGCTGTACGAGGCGTTCCAGAAGGCGCGGCGCTCGATCCTGATCCTGGGCTGGTCGTTCGATCCCCGCACCCGGATGTTCCCCGACGGCTACGACGGCCCCGACGATCCGGACGAGGTGGGCCATGTGTTGCTGCGGCTGGCGCGCGAGCGGCCGGAGCTGGATGTCCGGATCCTGATCTGGAAATCGTCGCTGCCGATCGCGGCGACCCAGGAGTTCTTCCCGCACAAGGCGCGCAAGTGGTTCGAGGGCAGCCGGGTGCGGTTCCGCCTCGACGACCAGGTGCCGTTCGGCGCGAGCCACCACCAGAAGGTCGTGGTCATCGACGACCGGCTGGCGTTCTGCGGCGGGGGCGACATCGCCGTCGATCGGTGGGACACGCCCGGCCATCTGGACATCGACCTGCGCCGGATCATGCCCGACCAGGAATACCATGACCCGCGTCACGAGGTGATGATGATGGTCGACGGCGCGGCGGCGCGCGCCCTGGGCGACCACTTCCGCGAGCGCTGGCAGGCCGGCTGCGACGGCGACGTGATGACGCCGCCCCCGACGCCGGCGGCGACCCCTGGCCAGATCACGTCCCGGCCCACCTGACGCAGGTGGACGTCGGGATCGCGCGCACCCGGCCGCCCTGGCGCGGGCAGCCCGAGGCGGACGAACTGCTGCGCCTGGCGCTGGCCGCCATCGCCAGCGCCAAGGAGACGATCTACCTCGAGAACCAGTACTTCACCTCGCCGGTGATCACCGAGGCCCTGGCGCGGCGGCTGCACGAGCCCGACGGCCCCGAGGTGGTGCTGATCTCGACCGGGTTCTCGCCCAGCTGGTTCGACAAGCTGGCCATGGACAACGCCCGGGGCGCCATGGTCTGGCGGCTGCGGGTGGCCGACGTGTTCCACCGGTTCCGGGCGCTCTATCCGCGGACGCCGGCCGGCTCGACGATCATCGTCCATTCGAAGACCAGCTTCTTCGACGACCGGCTGGCGCGGGTGGGCTCGGCCAACCTGAACAACCGCTCGTTCGGCTTCGACAGCGAGATCGAATTGGCCGTGGAAGCCCACACCGACGAGCACCGGATCATCCTGGGCGCCATGCGCGACCGCCTGATCGGCCACTTCCTGGGCCACACGGGCGACGCCGTGGCGAAGGCGCGGGCCGAGCATGGCGGCAGCCTGGTCCGGGCCATCGACGCCCTCAACCGCGAGGGCCGCCTGCGCGAGATCCACCCCGGCCGGCAAACGCCGCTGTCCGAGTTCGTGGCCGCCTATCACCTGGGCGATCCGTCCAGCCCCGCCGACTCGATGCGGCCCTGGCGGCGGCGCGAGCGGCTGTTCGAAGAGGCCCGTACGCTGCACGCCCGGCCCCCGGCGGCGATCTAGAGCCTGTCCGGTTCAGATGGAATCATCTGAACCGGATGAACAGGCTCGCTCTCTTTGATTTAGAGCGCGTTTCGGGGCGAAACCGGCGTCCACTTTCGCCCAACGCGCTCTAGCTCAGGACAGCGCGAAGTCCATCGCCAGCGGCAGGTGGTCGGACGCCACGCGGGTCAGGGGCGTGAACGGCGCGGTGACGTCATGCACCTCCACGCCTGGGCTGACGAACAGGTGGTCGATGCGCAGCACGGGGAGCTGCGAGGGGAAGGTCGAGGTGGGCGACTTGCGCGGCGCGAGCTGGCGGGCCGGCTGCAGGCGCTTGACCAGGGTGCGGTAGACCACCGAGCTGGCGGTGGCGTTGAAGTCGCCCAGCAGGATGGCCGGCCCATGGCAGTCGGGATGTCCCAGCCAGCCGGGACCCGCCAGGGCCGCGGCCTGCAGCTGCTGCTCGCGGGGCACCAGACCCAGGTGGGTGTTGACGATCTGCACCGGCCGCCCGTCGATCTCGACCTCGACCCAGAGCGCGCCCCGCGGCTCCAGCCCGCGCACACGGGGCAGGCCGGGAAGGGAGCCGGCCTTCACCAGCCGCTCGGGATAGACGGTGAGGATGGCGTCGCCGTAGCGCTCCTCCTCGACCTGCATGGCGGCGTGGAAGTGGTGGGTCATCGACAGGCGTTGGGCGATCTCGTGGGCCTGGTCGACGTGGTTGGTGCGCCGGCGGCCGACATCCAGCTCCTGGAGCGCGACGATGTCGGGTTGCAGCTCGGCCAGCACCGCGGCCACCCGGGCCACGTCGAGGCGGCGGTCGTTTCCGACGCAGCGATGGACGTTGTAGGTGACGATGCGGGGCATGTGAGCCGTGGTTTGGCGGCTGGCCGCCGCAGTGGCAAGGTGCGCAACTCGTAACCGCCGCGTTCCGTTGCCTGCCGCCAACCCCGAGCATCATCGGGAGGAGGGGAAGATGAGCGTCGCAATCGCCCTGGCCCTGCTGTTCCAGGCCGCGCCGCCGCCACAGCGGCCGCCCCCGTCGATGACCGACATGCCCGGCTGGTCCAAGGCGCCGCGGCCCGAGGACATGATGCGCGCCTATCCGCCGGAGCCGGGCCGCGCCAATCTGGCCGGATCGGCGAGCCTGGAGTGCACGGTGGGGCCGGCGGGCGAGCTCACCGCCTGCGTCGCCGGGGACGAGGTCCCGGTCGGCTCGGGGTTCGGGACGGCGTCGCTGGCGGTCGCCGGCAAGTTCCAGATGCCCACCCGGGCGCCGTCAGGCGCCTCGACGGTGGGGCGGACCGTGCGCTTCCCGATCCAGTGGATCCGGCCGGTCGAGGGCGAGGCCCAGCCGATCGTGATCTACGACGAGGCCGGCCGCCAGGGCTCGGTGGGCTTCAACTGCCGGGTGCGCGACGAGCGCGCCTTCGACAACTGCGTGGTCGTGGATGTGAAGCCGCGCGGGACAACCCTGTTCTCGGTGGCGGGCGAGGCGGTGCAGCGCGCCAAGGCCCCGGCGTCCGCCCGGCCCGGGTCGCGCATGATGCTCGTGGTCGAGGTCAAGCCGCAGGGCCGCTGATCCGGGCCCACGGCGCCGCTCGCCTTGGCCTTTGGCGCCGGACTTGCTTTAACGGTTCAGTAACCAAAGCGTTAGGGACCGAAATGCTCCAATGGATCGCGCTGGCCACGGCGGCCGTTTCGTCTGCAGCCGCCATCAATGCGGCGCCGGGCCCTGACCTCCTGTCGGTCAACTGGGTCGCCACCCCCTCCGGCCAGGACATCGCCAACGTCTATCCGCCCAGCGCCGTTCAGGCCGGCAAGGGCGGCGCCGTGCTGCTGGAGTGCAAGGTGGCGCAGGCGGGGTCGCTGGAAGCCTGCCGCGTGCAGATCGAGGATCCGGTGGGCCTGGAGTTCGGCCTCGCCGCCCTGGAGCTGGCCCCGCTGTTCAAGATGGCCGACAAGGCCCCCGACGGCAGCCTGGTCGCCGGGCGCACGGTGCGCATCCCGATCATGTTCTCGATCGTGACCACGGGCGACTGAGCCAGGAACTTTCGCCCGGCGCCGTCAGGCGCGGTCATGATCTGAACCCCGAAATACACGAAATACACGAACAGGCACGGGACGACCCTCGGGCGGCGGGAGCCGGCTCGCTTTCGTGTATTTCGTGTATTTCGTGGTTCGATTTCGAGGGCGCTTCGCGCCGGGCGCCTCGTCAGCGGTGTGGTGGGCCTGTGGATCGGCGAAGCGGGAGACCGGGCAGGCCTGAGGGCCGGATGGCCGGCGGCGCCAGGGTGAGGGCCGCGGTTCCGCCGGAGAGGCGGGTGCGTAGCGCGCTTGCCGCCTGTGCCGGCGCCGCAGCGGGCTTCGCCGCCGCGGGCTGAGCGCGGACCCGGTCGAGGAGTTCGTGCAAGGTGGGAAGTTCGGCGGCCTGCGGGGTCAGCGCCCGGGCGTCGTCGGCGACCTGTTCCAGGGTGCGAAGGAGGAGGGGCAGGCTGGCGCGCTCGGTCTCCCGGTCGCGATCGCGCTCGTCATAGCGCTCGGGGCGCTGGGCGCAGTCCGAGGGTTCCGGCCTCTCGTCCCGCTCGACCTCGCGCTCGATCTCAGTCTGTGGGGCGTCGGCCCGCAGAGCCAGCCGCGCCTCCTGCCGCAGGCGCATCGCCAGCGCGATCGAAAGCCGGACCGAGGCGAAGCTGCGACTGTAGGCGTCGAACAGCCGAAGCTTGCGGTCGAGATCGTCCTCGACCTGCGCCGCCTCGGCGAACGACATGCCCAGGCCGAACGCGGCCTGGCGCATGTCTTCGAGTTGGCGGGTCTCTGCGTTCATGTGAACAAAAATAGAACGTTGCGTGGCGCACGTCAAGTCACCCGACGGCCTACGCCACCCCCGCTTCGCCGTAAGATCGGCCATGTTCGCGTTCGCCAGGCGCCGGGCGAGACCCCCGGGGTCCTGATCCCCGCGGCCTTCGACGCCGATCCGAAGGCGTGCTGAAGATCTACTAAGCAGTAGCGCTTCGCCGCCGTTCAACCCTAAGCTTCGTGGGGAGTTGGGGGTTCCGATGCTTGTGGGCGCAATCGCCGCCACTCTGATCGAGGGCGGAGCGCAGCCGGTCGTTGCTGCGGATAGACAAGAAGTTCTGCGCCCTGACTGGATCCAGCGGCCAAGCGCCGAGGAATTGGCCAGAACCTCGGCCCCCTCGCTCATCATAAGGAACGGCGGCGGAACGGCGACCATACGATGCATGGTCAAGCGGGACGGCAGTCTTGAGAAATGCGTCCTGATCAAGGAAGCCCCGGTGGGGGCCGGGTTCGGCAACATCCTGCTGAGCCTCAGCTCCCGCTACAGAATGCGCCGCTACGACCTCGACCAGAAGCTGGTGGCGGGGCGCTCGGTGGACGTCGCGATGCGGGTCGGCGCGCCCGACCTGCCCATCTCAATGCCGCCCCCGGGCGGTCTACGCTTCGGGGCCGTGAAATGGCGCGAGACACCCGGCTACCTGGCGCTATCAGATGCGTATCCCAAACGGGCCTGGAAGCAGAAGATGGCCGGCTTCGCCGTGCTGGACTGCAGAGCGGGTCCTGATGGTCGACTGGTGGCCTGCTCGGCCACGGCGAAGCCCGCCAACGAAGGCTTCGACGCGGCGGCCCTCGGCCTCGCGCCGAAGTTCAGGATGGGCCCAAAGGCGATTGACGGCAGCGAGATCGTCGAAGGCACGCCAATCCAGATTCCGATACGGTTTCTGATGAACGCGGTGCGGCTCGACGTCATTCATGCCGCGCACCCCAACCTGCCCGACGGGCAGGTCGCCCTGGATTGCCGCGTCACCGATGAGGGACGCCTAGACAACTGCGTCGTGACGTCGGAGACGCCGAACGGCAAGGGGTTGGGGGATATCGCGCTGCGGCTGAGCGCGCGGATGAGGTTCGCCGAGCCAGCGGATGAGTTCAGTCGCGTCATCGTACCCGTCGACTTCGCGAAGGGATCGACGCCGCCGCGCTAGAGGCGCGCAATTCCGTTCTCCGCCCTCTCCCAGGAACTCAAATGCTCGCACTCTGGATCGTCATGGCCATGCAGGGCGCGCCGGCTCCGCCGGCGCGGCCGACGCCCAGCATCATATCCAACCCGGACTGGCTTCGGCGTCCGAGCAGTCAAGACATGGCGCGGTTCTATCCGGAAAAGGCCGCTCACGAGGAGGTGGAGGGGCGTGCGACCCTGTCGTGCAGCGTTTCCGTAGAGGGTACGTTGGTTGCGTGCTCGGCGGTCAGCGAGGATCCCGTAGGCTACGACTTCGGAGCGGCGGCGATGGGTATGAGCACGCTCTTCCGAATGCGCCCACAAACACGGGACGGAACGGCTGTCGCCGGAGGCACGGTGAGAATACCCATCCGCTTCATGCTGCCTAAGGGACCGATGGCTCCGCCGACCGTCGAGGTGATGACCCGTTGCTACCGGGTCGCCGCGGGTAAGCTGGAGAAGGCGCCGGCCGATCCCGCCTTACAGGCGCCGTTCCTACTGTGGCGCATGGTTCTCGAACTGAGATTGTTGTCAGAAAAGCTTCCGCCCGCTGAGATCGACGAACGCCTGAGGGTGTTACGGACGAGCGCCGAGCCGTTGACGCCGGCCGAGGTCGCGACCTGCGAAGCCGCCCTGCCGTCGGATCTCGCCACCGGCTTCACCTCGATCATCGATACGATCGGGAAGGTCCCGCTTCGCTAGCGGCCCTCCCGGGTCGATCTTGGTGTCATCCGGGCTCAGACCCTGCCGCCGTCGCCCCCGCCGCGCCACGCCACCCAGTCGCCGTAGGGGTGGCAGGTGGCCAGGACGGCGCTGTGGCCGTCGGGCCAGCGGGTGCAGCGGAGCTGGACCTCGCGGCGGTCGGGGGTCCATTCGAAGCTGATCTCGACGAGCGGTCGGTCGGCTGACGCGCCGGCGCCGGCGGCGGCCATCATCGCGGCGATCTCCTGGCGATCGCGATCGCTCAGGTACTGCAGGAACATCGTGTGCACGACGGCGCGGCACACCCGGTCGGGCTGCCGCTCGGCCAGGCGTTGGGTCAGCCAGAGCTTGGCGTCGCCGCGGTGGACCTGGGGCGGATGGGCGATGGCGACCGCGAGCGCCGCTTCGAGGCGGCGCGACCGCGCGGGCTGATCGGCCCAGGTGAACGACAGCAGGCGTTCGCGATGCGCGGCGTCCTGGGCGCTGAGCGGGTTCAGATCGACGCCGTGCGCCGACAGGATCGACACGGGGGCCGCGGGCGGATCGGCGCCGCGCCACTGGGGCTCGATGTGGACCGGGGATGCGGGATCGCCCGCCGCCACGCCGCCCAGCCGATAGGCATATCGTGCGAGGTTGAGGTTGAGGCCGCAGCTGGATCCGAGCTCCAGGATCTGGAAGGGCATCTGCCGCTCGGCGGCGATCGTCATCAGCGCGGACATGATCGCCGCGCCGCGGGCGACCTCGTTGGTCTGGGTCGGATCGCGGATCCAGTCGGCGATGAACTGGTCCTCGCGCAGCAAGGCCTCGGCGATCGCGCCGTCGAAGTCGTCGTGTTCGCCGCGGTACAGATCGGCGAGATACTGGGGGCTGCCGCGCCGGGCGAGCGCATGAAGCGCGCCGTTGACGCGCAGGGCGACGGCGGCGGCGGCCGGATCGCCGGTCCAGTCCTGGACCATGCGGCTGCTCATGGGGGCCAGGGCGAGCTGGCGATCAACGGCCTCGAGCACGGCGGCGACGAAGTCCGAGCCCGACGAACGGCAGCTCTCGGCCTGTCGCACAAACGAGTGCCGGGCGCCGGTCGTCGCGAGCATATTCATGAAATACAATCCAAACGAGCAACACGTCCCACACAACTCGGGACAAACTGGTTGGCGTAGGCCCACGTCCGAGTGACGCGCGCTCCGCCCGATAGTTTAGTCAGGACCAGGCGTTTCGCCTTTTGATCTGGTCTCGCTCCCTGCGGTCCGCACTGAGCAACAGCGGCTCTTAAGGGGCTCTAAACCGCGTTCGATCTTTGCAGAGACTTTATGTCGCAGGTCGAAAGCGACGGCCCGGAAACGTCATTAACGGGCGGGCAAGCTCTACTCATCTAGGTGTGACCCTCGACTTCGAGCGGCCACCCCTCGCAGTTTGACATCAGTATCGTAACGTCAAGATGTTTCCGGTGCGACGTGAAGACCGCCGGTTACAAGTATTGGAATGATGAAGATCGAAATGAGCATCCCGAAGAAACTCAGCTTGTCGTTCGTATTCATCTGCGTTTCCGCAGCTGTCATGATGGTCGTGTTTCTCGCGACCATTCTGATGATCCGTGCGTCGACCGAGAGCAGCAACCGAAGCCAGGCCATTCATGCCGACGCGTTGGCGCTCGAGACCGCGGTCCTCAGGCAGAACAGCCAGCTGCGGGGTTACCTGGTCACCGGCGACAAGAGCTATCTCAAGTCGTACTACGAGGGGCGCGACGAGTACGATCAGGTCTCGCAGAAGCTGTCGGAGACGCTGACCGATCCCGCGATGCTGAAGGCGGTCGAGACCTCTCGCAACGCGACCCTCGCGTGGCGCAAGAACTGGGGCGACCGGCTGATCGAGGTGGTCAAGGCCGGCGGGCGCGACCAGGCGCAGCAGGAAGTCCGCGACGCGGGCAGCAAGGTGCTGGTCAGCGCCGCGGTGCTGCCGCTGCGCGACGTGCGCACCGCCGAGGCCAAGAACATCGAAGCGAACGGCAAGCGCCAGGAGATGGCCATCGTGACCGCCATTGCGGCCCTGGTCATCGGCGGCGTCGCCCTGATCGCGATCGCCATGACCCTGTCGCGCATGCTGAGCCGCACGATCGCGCAACCCATCACGGTGCTGACTGCGGCGATGACTCAGCTGGCCGAAGGCGACAACAACATCGCGGTCGACGCCGAACGCGGCGACGAACTGGGCGACATGGCCCGCGCCGTGCTGGTGTTCCGTGACGCGGCGCTGGCGAAGGCCGAGGCCGACAAGGCCAAGGCCGCGGCCGAACGGGCGAAGGAAGAGGCCGATCGCGCCAAGCTGGGCGCCGAGGCGGCCCAGCGGCGGGTTGTGGAGACGCTGGACACGGCCCTGGCCGCCCTGGCGTCGGGCGACCTGACCCATGTGATCACCACGCCGTTCGAACCCGAGTACGAGCGCCTGCGCCAGTCGTTCAACAGCGCCGTGGAGGGGCTGGAGCAGAGCATTTCGGGCGTCGTGCGGTCCGCGCAGAGCGTGCATTCGGGCGCGGCCGAGATCTACGCCGCCTCCGAGGACCTGTCGCGCCGCACCGAGCAGCAGGCCGCGAGCCTGGAAGAGACCACGGCGGCCACCCAGCAGGTGACCGACATGGTGGGCGAGACCGCCAAACGCGCCGCCGAGGCCCGGACCGCGATCGAGGTCGCGAACGGCAACGCGGTGGACGGCGGCGCCATCGTGAACGAGGCGATCTCGGCCATGGACGCGATCAAGACCAGCTCGGAAGAGATCAGCCAGATCATCAGCCTGATCGACAGCATCACCTTCCAGACCAACCTGCTGGCCCTCAACGCCGGCGTCGAGGCGGCGCGAGCGGGTGATGCGGGCAAGGGCTTCGCCGTCGTGGCCTCGGAAGTCCGTGCGCTGGCCCAGCGCTCGGCCGACGCGGCGCGGGACATCAAGGCCCTGATCCAGACCTCGTCTGACCAGGTCGCCAGCGGCGTGGGCCGCGTCGGACACACCGGCGAGATGCTCACGCTCATCGGCGCCAAGATCGGCGACACCAACGACCTCATCAACGAGATCGCGCAGAACACCGAGACCCAGGCCGAGAACCTGAAGCAGGTGAGCGGCGCCGTCACCAGCATGGACCGGATGACGCAACAGAACGCCGCCATGGTGAACGAGGCGACGGCGGCCGCCCGGAGCCTGGCGACCCAGGCCGACGAGCTCACCACGCTGGTCGCCCGGTTCCGGCTGCGCTCGCAATCGATGTCGCAGTACCAGGACGAGGACTACGCCGCGCCCCTGCGGGCCGTGGGATAGCCACAGACGGGTTCTGGCGCGCGCCGCCCGCGGAGCGATCCGGGGCGGCGCGGCCGACCTTTCCGGTCCTGGCCGCTGCGGCCGGACCCGAGCGCCGCTGAGGCGCGCCAGACACCCTTCAGTATGCAACGCCGGACATGCCGACGCAGCCACGTTGCGTGAAGTAAATTCGCGGGGTTTATTGTCGCGATTAAGTTGTGAACCTCTACACGTGAGTGCGTCACAGGTGATGCAAAATGTCGCAGGTCATCCACGCGCGTGAGTCGGCTCGATTTACTCATAAGTCAGATTTTGGGTGTCAATAACATTCGGCAACAACAAGACTCTCTCGTGAGAACCAAGGGATATATTCCAATGAAGCACCTGTACGTGTCCGCGGCGATCGCGCCCCTGCTGCTGATCATGCCCGCGGTCGCCCAGGCGGCCGATGCTGCCAAGCCGGCCAAGGAAGAAGCGGCCTTCACGACCGGCGTGGCCAAGGGCCGCGACCGCCTCGACAGCGCCACCTCGACCAGCGCCCTGCGCGAGTCCGAAATCGAGGTGCTGGGCGCGCGTTCGCTGGGCGAAGTGCTGCGGAACATCCCGGGCATTCGCGCCGAGTACGCCGGCGGCGAAGGCAACGCCAACTACTCGATCCGCGGCCTGCCGCTGTCGGGCACCGGTTCGAAGTACGTTCAGTTCCAGGAAGACGGCCTGCCGGTCCTCGAGTTCGGCGACATGCAGTCGTTCGGCCCGGACATGTTCATGCGCGGCGACCTCAACCTCTCGGCGGTCGAAACCATCCGTGGCGGTTCGGCCTCGACCTTCGCGTCGAACTCGCCGGGCGGCGTGATCAACCTGATCTCCAAGACCGGTGACACCGAAGGCGGCGCCGTCCAGGCGACCTACGGCCTGAACTACGGCGAGAAGCGCGTCGACGCCGACTACGGCTACAAGCTCAGCGACACGCTGCGCATGCACATCGGCGGCTTCTACCGCGAGGGCGAAGGCCCGCGTGACGTGGGCTTCACGGCCTACAAGGGCGGCCAGATCAAGGCCAACATCACCAAGACGTTCGAGAACGGCTATGTGCGTCTGAACGCCAAGTACCTGGACGACCGCACGCCCGCGTACCTGTTCGTTCCGATCCGCGTCACGGGCACCAACGCCGACCCGACCTTCACCGGCCCGGCGAACTTCGACCTGAAGACCGATTCTCTGCTGTCGCCGGCCACCAGCAACGTGCTGACCCTCGGCCGCAACAACGAGATCGTGCAGCACGACATCCGCAACGGCCAGCACGCGGTGGTGAAGTCGATCGGCCTCGACGCCCAGTTCGACGTCAGCGGCTGGACCCTCAGCGAGAAGTTCCGCTTCGCCGATATCTCCGGCAGCAACCTGGGGGTGCGCCCGATCGCGGTCGCCCCGGCTTTCGGCCTGGCCTTCGCGACCGGCGGTCCCGGCGCGACCCTCGCCTTCGGCTCGGGCCCGCTGGCCGGCCAGGCGATCCCGAGCGCGGCCGCCTTGAACGGCAACGGTCTGATGACCACCACGGTGCTCATCGACACCCAGGCCAAGAGCCTCGACAACTTCACCAACGACATCCGCGCGAGCCGGGTGTGGGAAGTCGGCGGCGGCAACCTGACCACCACCGTCGGCTTCTACAAGTCGTCGCAGGACTACAACCAGTTCTGGTCGTTCCTGAACGCCCTGACCGATGTCCGCGGCGACGGCGACACCTCGCTGATCGACGTCCGGACGGCGGC
Source organism: Phenylobacterium sp. (assembly GCF_965284355.1). Classification (NCBI taxonomy): domain Bacteria; kingdom Pseudomonadati; phylum Pseudomonadota; class Alphaproteobacteria; order Caulobacterales; family Caulobacteraceae; genus Phenylobacterium; species Phenylobacterium sp. The sequence continues at coordinate 4,269,464 of NZ_OZ260078.1, forward strand.
CGGCGCGCTGGTCACCCAGAACGGCTATGTGGCCTACGGCATCGGCGGCGCGCTCTACCACCGCGTCTACGACGTCAACTACGGCGTCGATGCGCCCTATGCGTCGATCAACTACCACATCGGCAAGATCGCGGTCGGCGGCAGCCTCCGCTACGACATGGGTAATGTCGATGGCACGCTCTACGGCGCCGAACTAGGCGGCGGCCGGATCGGCGTGGCGACGGTCGACATCAACAGCAACGGCGTGATCTCGCCGCCGGAAACCCGGGTGGCGACCCTGCCGCTGGGCCAGCCTGGCCGCGTCGACTACAACTACAACTACCTGAGCTATTCGGCGGGCGTGAACTACCGCATCGCCGAACAGCTGGCCGTGTTCGGCCGCTACAGCCGCGGCGGTCGCGCCTCGGCCGACAAGATCCTGTTCACCCCGGCGGTCAACTACGCCACGGGCAAGCTGGTCGACGGCAGCAGCGCCTACGACACCGTCAAGCAGGCCGAACTGGGTCTGAAGTACCGGGTCTCGGGCATCACGTTCAATGTCACCGCCTTCTCGGCGCGGACCGGTGAGCAGAACGTCCAGGTTAACAGCGACGCCACCGGCGCTATCCGGGTCGAGAACATCATCCGCGGTTACAAGGCCAAGGGGGTGGAACTGGAAGCGGCCGTTCGCCGCGGTCCGTTCAGCGTCACCGCCGGCGCCACCTACACCGACGCGAAGATCTCCAAGGACGTGACTCACCCCGAGTTCGTCGGCAACAAGCCGCGTCACCAGGCGGACCTGATCTACTCGGTGACGCCGCAGGTGGAGTTCAAGTACGGGTCGGCGGGCGTCAACGTGATCGGCACCACGAGCAGCTACGCGCAGGACACCAACCAGCTGAAGCTGCCCGGCTATACGCTGGTCAACGCGTTCGTTCAGGTCCGTCCGATCGAGAACGTGCAGCTGATGCTGAACGTCAACAACCTGTTCAACGAGCTCGCTCTGTCCGATGTCGAGCAGGCCGCGATCCCGGCCAGCGGCGTGGTGCTCGGCCGCGCCTATAACGGCCGGACCGCCTCGGCGACGCTGCGCTACACCTTCTGATCGGAGCGGCTGGAACGCCACCCTCCTGTTCCAGCCGCCCCGTCACGAGAGGTCGCCCTGCGCGAGCAGCGGCGACCTCGACGGACTTCCTCCCGCGCCAACTGCCCCGCCAGCCGCAAGGTTGGCGGGGCTTTTGTTGTTCCGGTTGCGCCGCGCACTGAATGCTGCGTGGAGGTTACTCTCCGACGCCTGAGCATTTCAGATCAGTATAATTCAAATCGTTGGCGAGGTGAGTTTGTGATCTAAGGTAAATTGACCTTAGGCGACATGTACAAAATGTCGCAGGTGGATTTCCGCAATTCGTCTGTCTTTGACATAACGCCAAAGGTCGCAATTTACCTTACGGTTAGACATCAGATGGCAGAAGATTCCCACAATTTGAGCTGTTCCAGAACGGAAGTGGGAATCAGAGTCCATGAAGCGCCTTTACCTCTCGGCGGCGATCGCGCCCCTCGTGTTGTTCTCGTCGGCGTACGCCCAGGAGGCCAAGCCGGCTGACAAGGCCGTGAAGAGCGCCGGCTCCAAGGCTGCGGCCGAAGCGGCCTTCACCACCGGCGTGGCCAAGGGCCGCGACCGTCTCGACAGCGCGACCTCGACCAGCGCCCTGCGCGCCTCGGAGATCGAAGTGCTGGGCGCGCGCTCGCTGGGCGAAGTGCTGCGCAACATCCCCGGGATCCGCGCCGAGTATGCGGTGGGCGAAGGCAACGACAACTACTCGATCCGCGGCCTGCCGCTGTCGGGCACCGGTTCGAAGTACGTCCAGTTCCAGGAAGACGGCCTGCCGGTCCTGGAATTCGGCGACATGTACCAGCTCGGCGTCGACATGTTCATGCGCGCCGACCTCAACCTGTCGGCGGTCGAGACCATCCGCGGCGGTTCGGCCTCGACCTTCGCGTCGAACTCGCCGGGCGGCGTGATCAACCTGATCTCCAAGACCGGTGACACCGAAGGCGGCGCCGTCCAGGCGACCTACGGCCTGAACTACGGCGAGAAGCGCGTCGAAGGCGATTACGGCTACAAGCTCAGCGATACGCTGCGCATGCACATCGGCGGCTTCTATCGCGAGGGCGAAGGCCCGCGTGACGTCGGCTACACGGCCTACAAGGGCGGCCAGATCAAGGCCAATATCACCAAGACCTTCGACAACGGCTACGTGCGCCTGAACGCCAAGTTCCTGGACGACCGCACGCCCGTCTACCAGTTCGTTCCGATCCGGGTCACCGGCACGAACGACGACCCGACGTTCTCCGGCCCGGCCAACTTCAATCCCAAGACCGACTCGCTGCTGTCGCCCCACGTCAGCAACGTCGTGACCCTGGATCGCAACAACAACATCGCCAACGACGACCTGCGCGGCGGCCAGCACGCCGTGGTGAAGTCGATCGGCCTCGACGCCCAGTTCGACGTGGGCGGCTGGACGATCACCGAGAAGTTCCGCTTCTCGGACATCGGCGGCGGCAACCTGACTATCCGTCCGATCGCCGTGAACAACGCGACCACCTACGCGGCCCTCTATGGCGGCGTCGGCGCCCGGCTCAGCTACGCCACCGGCCCGCTGGCCGGCCAGGCGATCGCCAGCCCCGCGGCCCTGAACGGCAACGGTCTGATGACGAACGCGCTGCAGCTCGACACCAAGATCAAGAGCCTGAACAACGCGGTCAACGACATCCGCGCCAGCCGCGTGTGGGAAGTCGGCGGCGGCAACCTGACGACGACGGTGGGCTTCTACAAGTCGTCGCAGGACTACTCGACGTATCTGACGTTCCTGAACGTTCTGACCGACGTCAATGGCGACGGCGGCACCTCGCTGATCAACGTCGCCAACGCGGCCGGCGTCCCGTTCACGCAGGACGGCTACATCGCCTACGGTCTCGGCAACAGCTTCCACCGCGTCTACGACATGAACTACGGCGTCGATGCGCCCTACGCCTCGATCAACTATCACGTGGGCAAGATCGCCGTCGGCGGCAGCCTGCGCTACGACATGGGCAAGGTGCGGGGCACGCTGTTCGGGGCCGAACTGGGCGGCGGCCGCGTGGGTCAGACGTCGTTCGACATCAACCGCAACGGCGCGATCTCCACGGCCGAAACCAAGGTGGCGATCCTGCCGCTCGGCCAGCCCGGCCGCGTCAACTACGACTACAACTATCTGAGCTACTCGGCGGGCGTGAACTACCGCGTCGCCGAACAACTGGCCGTGTTCGGCCGCTATAGCCGCGGCGGTCGCGCCTCGGCGGACAAGATCCTGTTCACCCCGGCGGTCAACTACAACACCGGCAAGCTGGTCGACGACAGCAGCGCCTATGACACCGTCAAGCAGGCCGAACTGGGCCTGAAGTACCGTGCGGGCGGCGTGACCTTCAACGTGACGGGCTTCTCCGCCCGGACCGGCGAACGCAACACCCAGATCGTCAGCGGCGCCGACGGCTCCGCCGCGGTCCTGCAGATCGTCCGCGGCTACAAGGCCAAGGGCGTCGAACTCGAAGCCGGCGTCCGCCATGGGCCGTTCAGCGTCACCGCCGGGGCCACCTACACCGACGCCAAGATCTCCAGCGACGCCGCCAACGCCGCCATTATCGGCAACACGCCGCGCCACCAGGCGGATTTCATCTACTCGGTGACGCCGCAGGTCGAGTTCGAGCGCGTGACGGTCGGCGTCAACGTGCTCGGCACCACCGTCAGCTACGCGCAGGACAACAACCTGCTGGAGCTGCCGGCCTACACCCTGGTGAACGCCTTCGTGCAGGTGCGCCCGACCGAGAACGTGCAGCTGATGCTGAACGTCAACAACCTGTTCAACAAGCTGGCTCTCTCGGACAGCGAGCAGGGCTCCATCCCGGCCACCGGCGTGGTCCTCGGCCGCGCCTACAACGGCCGGACCGCCTCGGCGACGCTGCGCTACACGTTCTAATCGGAGGCGGCCGGGACACCCCCCTCCCAGTTCCCGGCCCCCCGCCGCGAGAGGTCGCCCTGTGCAAGCCAGGGCGACCTCGGACGGAGCTGCCCCCCAGCGGCAACTGCCCCGTCAGCCGACAGGCTGGCGGGGCTTTGTCGTTTCCCGGGCTTGCGTCAGAGGCCGGCCGCGCCGCCAACCTGACGGTCAAACTTACGTTGACGTTAGCGTCATCTTTTCTTCCCTTCGCGTCCATGCGTATAGGGTCGTCAAAACCCATACGGCGTAAGCCCACGCGCGCATCCGGAGGACGGCCATGAACCTCGACTTCACCCCAGAAGAAAATGCGTTCCGCGACGAGGTCCGGGCCTTTATCGCGGAGAACTATCCGGCCGAGCTGCGCAAGGCGCAGGACGAGGGCCGGGCGCTGACCAAGGAGGAATACCTCCTGTGGCACAAGGTGCTGGCGAAGAAGGGCTGGGTGGCGCCGGGCTGGCCGAAGGAGCTGGGCGGCACGGGCTGGACGCCCACCCAGAAGTACATCTGGTCGGAAGAGACCGCGCGCGCCGACTGCCTGGGCCTGCTGCCCTTCGGCCTGTCGATGCTGGCGCCGGTGCTCTACACGTTCGGCACCGACGAGCAGAAGAAGAAGTTCCTGCCGGGGATCTATAATGGTGACGTGTGGTGGTGCCAGGGCTACTCCGAGCCGGGCGCCGGGTCGGACCTGGCCAGCCTGAAGACCAAGGCCGAGCGGATCACCGCCGACGATGGCAAGGAATACTACATCGTCAACGGCCAGAAGACGTGGACGACGCTGGGCCAGCACGCCGACTGGGGCTTCTTCCTCGTTCGCACCGACCCGGACGCCAAGCCGCAGTCGGGCATCTCGTTCCTGCTGATCGACATGAAGACGCCGGGCATCGAGGTGCGCCGGATCACGACGCTGGAAGGCGGCCACGAGGTCAACGACGTGTTCCTCGACAACGTGAAAGTGCCGGTCGAGAACCGCATCTTCCACGAGAACCAGGGCTGGACCTGCGCCAAGGCGCTGCTGGCGCACGAGCGCTCGGGCATCGCCGGCGTGGCGCGCTCGAAGCGCAACCTGGAGAAGCTGCGGACCATCTCGTCGACCGAGCGGTCGGACACCGGCTCGAGCCTGCTGTCGGACGCCTTCTTCCGCCGCAAGGTGGCCGAGCTGGAGATCGACCTGACGGCCCTGGAGTTCACCGAGCTGCGCACCCTGGCCGGCGAGTCGAGCGGGAAGGGCCCCGGCCCGGAAAGCTCGATCCTCAAGATCAAGGGCACCGAGATCCAGCAACGCCTGCAGGAGCTGGCGCTGGAGGCGGTGGGCCACTACGGCGCGCCGTTCCTGCACGACCTGTCGGGCTCGAACCGTACCGTCGGCCCTGACTACGCCGATGGCGCGGCGGGCGAAATGTTCAATGGCCGCAAGACCTCGATCTACGGCGGCTCGAACGAGATTCAGCGCAACATCATCGCCAAGATGGTCCTGGGCCTCTAACGGCTGAGGACGGCCCTTCCCGTTAGGAGACCTTGCGGGAAGGGGCCTTCGCTCTAAAGCTCTAGCGACAACGACAAACACCGAGGAAGACGGCCGTGGATTTCAGCTTCACCGAAGAACAGTCGATGCTGCGCGACACGGTCGCGGCGTACCTGGCGGACCACTACGACTTCGACAAGCGTCGGGCCGCGGTCTCCAAGGAGCCGGGCTGGCGGCCTGACGTCTGGAAGGCCTTCGCCGAGGAGCTGGGCATCCTGGGCGCGCCGTTCTCGGAAGAGCTGGGCGGCCTGGGCGGCGGCGCCATCGAGAACATGGTCGTGATGGAGGAGTTCGGGAAGGCGCTGGTCGTCGAGCCCTACCTCGGCACGGTGGTCATCGGCGGCGGGTTCCTGAAGCACTCGGGCCACGCCGGCGCGGCCGACATGATCGGCGGCATCATCGAGGGCAAGACCATCTTCGCGTTCGCCTACGCCGAGCCCAAGGGCCGCTACAATCTCGCGGCGCTGGAGACCACGGCCAAGAAGGACGGCGCGGGCTGGACCCTGAACGGCCACAAGGCCGTGGTGCTGGGCGCGCCGTTCGCCACCCACCTGATCGTGACCGCCCGCACCTCGGGCGGCGTGCGCGACGCCGGCGGCGTGTCGGTGTTCATCGTGGAGAAGGGCGCCAAGGGCGTCACCACCCGCGACTACCCCACGGTCGACGGCAACCGCGCCTCGGAGGTCTACTTCGAGAACGTCAGCCTGGGCGCCGACGCGCTGGTGGGCCCGGCCGACGGCGGCCTGCCGCTGGTGGAGAAGGTGGTCGACGAGGCCATCGCCGCCACCTGCGCCGAAGCCTGCGGCGTGCTGCGCAAGCTGCACGAGGGCACGCTGGAGTACACCAAGCAGCGCAAGCAGTTCGGCGTGCCGATCAGCTCGTTCCAGGTGCTGCAGCACCGCATGGTCGACATGTTCATCAACGTCGAGCAGGCCGTGTCGATGACGTACATGGCCAACATCAAGGTGGGCGACGACGCCGAACGCGCCAAGGCCGCCTCGGCCGCCAAGGTTCAGATCGGCAAGGCCTGCAAGTTCGTGGGCCAGAACGCCATCCAGCTGCACGGCGGCATGGGCATGACCGACGAAATGGCCATCGGCCACTACTTCAAGCGCGCGACGATGATCGAGAGCGCTTTCGGCTCGGTGGATCACCACCTGGCGCGGTACGAGTTCCTGAGCCTGGGCAAGGCGGCCTAGGCGGCATTCCAGTCTAGTGTGAGACTTCGAGACGGCCGTCCTCCAGGGCGGCCGTTTTCGTTTCCCTCCCTTAATGGGGAGGGACAGGCGGCGGAGCCGCCAGGGTGGGGAAGTGTCGATCCTCCCCCACCTCCGAGTTCTGGCCCACACTTCCCCACCCTGACCGCTGCGCGGTCTGTCCCTCCCCATCAAGGGAGGGAAGGGAGCGCTTCGGGTTGTCCGAACGACCCGGGCGCGGCACACCTTGGCCATGGGCAAGGACGCACATGTGGCGGCGCGGTTCGCCGACGGGGCCGACGAGGGCCGTCTGCAGTACGAGGCGCCGAAGCTGCTGTTTCGCGGCGCTCAGCGGCGGGTCTGGGACGCCGCGGCGCTGAAGGGCGTGCGGTCGGAGGGCGGGGACCTGGTGCTGGCGGATGGGTCGCGGTTCGCGCTGGGCGAGGTCCAGGCGCCGCGGTGGGCGGAGGCGATCAACAATCCGAAGAGTCGGCTCGACAAGCTGGGCGTGAAGGCCGGCATGCGCGTGGCGGTCCTGGGCGTCGCCGACGAAGCGATCGCGGGCGAGCTCGCGGGGCGAGGGGCGCTGCTGGTCAACGACTTCGAGGGGCTCGACATCCTGTTCTACGCCGCCGACAGCGCAGGCGACCTGGCGCGGATCGGCGACCTCGTCCCCGCCCTGGCCGACAAGGGCGCGCTGTGGGTGGTCTCGCGCAAGGGCAAGGCCGCCACGGTGAAGGACGTGGAGGTGATGGCGGCGGCCAAGTCCTTCGGCCTGGTGGACAACAAGGTGGTGGGGTTCTCCGACACCCTGACGGCGCTGCGGTTCACGAGGCGCAAGACCTGATCTTCCTCTCCCACTTCGTGGGAAAGGAAGGATGCCGCGCCGCTCCCTTTACCCCGCGCGTAATCGACCGGCCCATGGGCCTGCGGTCATCTCCCGCCAGCAAGGGAGTAGCTTGATGAACCGTCGCGACATTCTCACTTCGGGCCTGGCCGCCGGGTCGTTGGCTGCGTTAGCCCAGGCCGGGCCCGCCGCCGCACGGCCGAAGGGGGCCACCGTCATTCAGGCCAAGGATGGGGCGCGGCTGTTCCACCGCGACTGGGGCGAGGGCCAACCGGTGGTGTTCGTCTCCAGTTGGGCGCTGTCGAGCGAGATGTGGGCCTACCAGGTGGCCGACCTGTCCGAGCGCGGTTTTCGCTGCATCGCCTTCGACCGGCGCGGCCACGGCCGCTCGGACGTTCCGGGCAAGGGCTATGAGATGGACACTCTGGCCGACGACCTGGCCGCGGTGATCGACACCCTGGACCTGAAGGACGCCATCCTCGTCGGCCATTCGATGGGCGGCGCCGAGGTGGTGCGCTACATCGGCCGGCACGGGACGGCGAAGGTGAAGAAGGCGGCCTTGGTCGCGACAGTCGCGCCCTACATCGTCCAGACGCCCGACAATCCGTACGGGGCGCCGATGGCCTTTCATCAGAACACGCTCGGGCAGTACGCCAGTGACTTCCCCAAGTGGGCCATGGACAATCAGGCGCCCTTCTTCACGCCCGAAACCTCGCCCGCGATGAAGGCCTGGCTGACCGAGCAACTGCTGGAGACGCCGGTTCCGGTGGCGATCGCCGCGTTCAAGGCCCTGATCGGCAAGGACCTTCGGCCCGACCTGCCGAAGATCGACCGCCCGACCCTGATCGTTCACGGCGACAAGGACGCCTCGGCCCCGCTCGCGATCACCGGACAGAGGCTGGCGGCGGGAATTCGGGGCTCGGAGCTGAAAGTCTATCCCGGCGCCCCCCACGGCCTGTTCGTGACCCACATGCGACAGCTGAACCGCGACCTGGAGACCTTCTTCAAAGCGTGACGAAGCAAGGATTGGGTCAGAGGGCGCGTCGGGCGCCGAAACCGGCTTCCACTTTCGCCTGACGCGTCCTAGGTCGGGCGCATGGCCGTCCGCGACTTTGCCCTGCTCATGGCCATGTGCCTGATCTGGGCGGTGAACAACATCATCTCGAAGTATGTGGTGAGCATCCTGGACGTGCCGCCGCTGTTCTACGCGTCCGGGCGGTTCCTGATCGTGGCGGCGTGTCTGTTCCCGTTCCTGCTGCCGGCGCCCAAGCCGCTGTGGAAGCTGATCGTCACCGCCTTCCTGATGGGCGCGGGCAGCTTCGGCCTGATGTTCGTGGGCCTGCGGGACGCCACGCCGTCGTCGGCGGCGGTGGTGCTGCAGATGGGTATGCCGGCGACCCTGGTCCTGTCGATGCTGTTCCTGGGCGAGCGGGTGCGCTGGCGCCGCGGCCTTGGGATCGCGCTGACCTTCGCGGGCGTGCTGACGGTGATGTGGAACCCGCGCGGCCTGGCCCTGTCGAACGGGCTGATGCTGATCGCCGCCTCGACCGTGCTGTCGGCCGCCGGCACCGTCATGACCAAGCAGATCGAGGGCATCCGCCCGATCGCATTCCAGGCCTGGGTCGGCGTCTCGTCGCTGTTCCCGATGGCCGCCCTGTCGTTCTGGCTGGAGCCGCACGCGCTGGACACGGCGGTGGCGGCGGGGTGGCGCTTCTGGGCGGCTCTGGCGTTCTCGGCGCTGATCGTGTCGCTGGTGGCGCACACGGTCTACGTGACCATGCTGCAGAAGTACGAGGCCAACCTGATCTCGGCGTTGATCCTGGTGACGCCGCTGGCCACAATCGTGCTGGGCGTGGTGGTGCTGGGCGACCCGATCGGGCCGCGCCTCATTATCGGCAGCGCGCTGGCGTTGGCCGGCGTCCTGATCATCGCGCTACGGGGCAGCCAGGTGATGTCCATGTTGCTGGCCATGCGGAACCGCGCCGAATGAACGTGATCGAGGCCCCGTCGCCCAACTTCGACCCGCGCACGGTCCCGCCCAGCATCCTGGTGTTGCACTACACCGGCATGCAGAGCGGGCAGGAGGCGATCGACCGCCTGCGCGACCCGGCGGCCAAGGTGAGCGCGCACTACGTCGTCGAAGAGGACGGGCGCATCTTCCGCCTGGTGCCCGAGGAACGGCGGGCGTGGCACGCGGGGGTCTCGTTCTGGCGGGGCCGGCGCAACATCAACGGCGACTCCATCGGCATCGAGATCGTCAACCCGGGCCACGAGTGGGGCTACCGCGCGTTCCCCGAGGCGCAGATCGTGGCGGTGACGGCGCTGATCACGGAAATCCGCACGCGCTGGGCCATCGAGGATCGTGACATCGTGGGCCACTCCGATGTGGCGCCTGCGAGGAAGGACGACCCCGGCGAACTGTTCCCCTGGAAGCGGCTGTCGGAAGCGGGCCACGGCCTGTGGGCCGAATGGCCGGCAGCGCCGGGCGAGCCGATCGGCGAGGGCGAGGAGGGGGCGGCCGTGTTCGCCCTGCAGGCCGGGTTCACGCGGCTGGGCTACGACCTGCCGCCGTCAGGCAAGTTCGACGCCGACACGACCGCGGTGGTGCGCGCCTTCCAACGGCACTGGCGGCCGGACAAGGTGGACGGGATCGCTGACGGCGAGACGCGGGCGCGCCTGATCGCCCTGCTGCGCTCGCTCGCGTGAGCGGGAGGGAAGTGCTATGGCGCTCGCGGATCAGACGGCCGGGCGGTCGCGGGCGCAAGCTCGAGGAAAGTCCGGGCTCCACGACGACATGGCGGTGGGTAACGCCCACCGGGGGTGACCCTAGGGATAGCGCCACAGAGAGCAGACCGCCTTCTCCCCGGAGGAGGTAAGGGTGAAAGGGTGGGGTAAGAGCCCACCGGGCCGCTGGTGACAGGGGTCGCATGGCAAGCCCCGCCAGGAGCAAGACCGAATAGGGATCCCGCGCCAGCTTGCTGGTAGGGCCGTCGCCGGCCTGAGGGCTCCGGGTAGGTCGCGAGAACCGGTCGGCAACGATCGGTCCAGAGGAATGGCCGCCGCGTCCTGCGCGAGCAGGGCGGCACAGAACCCGGCTTACAGGCCGTCTGATCTTTTTCCCTCCCCGCCGGGGAGGGACAGCTCGCCGGAGGCGAGCCGGGTGGGGAAGTCACGATCCTCAACGACCTCAGAACTCCGACCCACACTTCCCCACCCTGACCGCTTCGCGGTCTGTCCCTCCCCAGCGGGGAGGGAAAGCTTCGGCGTTAACTAACAGTTCTGAGTATGTTCTGTGGATAACTGACGGCGATTAACCATAGTGGCAGTTTGTCCCACTGAATTGGCTGAAATAGTCAGTGAGTGTCATTGAAACCCACTGGGTCCCATGTTAACCCAAATGTAATTCGGCAGTCGAACAGCGGGTCGGGCGCGGGTTCAGGGGCTGGCGAAGGGAGGGGGCTTGGGGCCGAGGATGTTCCTCTCGACCTTTGAGAAGCAGCTGGACGCGAAGCGGCGCATCGTTGTGCCGCAGGAGTACCGCGCCGCGCTCTCGGGTCCGGGCGCCACGGTCGCCGACGGCGTCTTCGTCTTCCCCTCGATCCGTTCAGACTGCATCGAGGGCGGCGGCCAGCAGCTGTTCGACCGCTATGGCGCGATGGCCGACGAGCTGGAGTTCGGCGACGAGTTGCGGGACTCGATCGAACGCAACGTCTTCGGCGAAATGCAGAAGCTGAGCTTCGACACGGCCGGCCGCATCACCCTGCCGGAAACCCTGTGCGAGCAGTACGGCATCACCGACTGGGTGGCCGTCGTGGGCCTGCGCGACCGTTTCGAGATCTGGGAGCGCGACGCGTATCGGGCGCAGCGGGCGGCCGACCGCGAGAAGGCCCGGGCGGGCCTGGCCGAGATGCGGGTGCAGCAACGCGCCGCACGTCTGGGCGGGGGCGCGAAGTGAGCGAATCCCCGCACGTTTCCGTTCTGCTCGACGAGGTGATCGAGAACCTGGCTGCAAAGCCGGGCGACACCATCGTCGACGGCACTTTCGGCGCGGGGGGCTATTCCCGCGCCATCCTGGCGACAGGCGCGAAGGTCGTGGCGTTTGACCGCGACCCTACGGTCCGTCGCTTTGCCGCGGGATTTCCGGAAGACCGCTTCCAGTTGGTGGAGGCGCGATTCTCGGAAATGGACGCGGTGCTGGGCGAGGGCTGCGTTGATGGCGTAGCCCTCGACCTCGGCGTCTCATCCATGCAGATCGACGAGGCCGAGCGCGGCTTCTCGTTCATGCAGGACGGGCCGCTCGACATGCGGATGGGGGGTGACGGCCCGACCGCAGCCGACCTGGTGAACACCGCCGAGGCGGCCGAGCTGGCCCGGATCATCTTCGTCTACGGTGAGGAGCGGGAGAGCCGCCGCATCGCGCGCGCCATCGTGCGCCGGCGCGAGGAGCAGCCCTTCACCCGGACGCTGGAACTGGCCGAGTTCGTCGAGAAGGCGCTGGGCGGCCGGCGCGGGGCCAAGATCCATCCGGCGACGCGGACCTTCCAGGGCCTGCGGATCGCCGTGAACGAGGAGCTTTCCGAGCTGGAGGCGGGCCTCGTGGCCGCCGAGCGGGCGTTGAAGGTGGGCGGGCGGCTGTGCGTCGTAACGTTCCATTCGCTCGAGGACAGAATCGTGAAGAGTTTCCTCAGCGTGCGGGCGGGCCGGACGCCGGCGGGATCGCGCCACGCGCCTCCATTGGCGAAGGGGGCCGATCCCAGCTTCCGACTTCTCTTCAACGGCGCCCAGGGTCCGTCGGAGGCGGAAACGAAGGCCAATCCCCGCGCCCGCTCGGCGAAGCTGAGGGCGGCCGTGCGCACCGATGCGCCGGTCTGGAGGGACGCGGCATGATGGGCCTGTTCACGCGCAAGATCCGCGGATTCCGCCTGGTCGACCTGATCGGGTTGGGCCTGCTGGTGGCCGTGATCCTGGGCGTCTACCTGGCCAAGACCATGGCCGGCCGCGAGCGGGCCGAGATCGCCACGATCGAGCGCCAGATCAAGGCCGAGAAGGCCCGCATCCGCCTTCTGCAGGCCGAGGTGGCGCACCTGGAGCAGCCCGGCCGGATCGAGCGGTTGGCCGTGACCTACCTCCAGATGGAAACCGTCGGCGCCCATCGCGAAGCCACCGTGGAGCAGATCGTCGATGTGGCCCGCGCCGGGCCGCCCAAGAAGGCCAAGGCCCCGTCGGCCGTGGCCGCGATGGTCAACGGCGCTGACGCCATTCCGGGCGTCCCGCCGCCGCCGCCGGCCGAGGCCGATCCGGTCATGCGCGTGGCCGAGGTCCAGTCGACCCCCGTCGCCGCCGAGGTTCGCCGATGAGCCTGGGCCAGCAAGCCTTCGGCCGCACGGGCCTGCCGCGCTGGCTGACCGAGCGCCTGTGGGGCCTGGAGCACGCCTTCGAGCGCGCCCGCGCCTCCGGCAAGGTCGAGGACGACACCCGGCTGCGCATCTTCTTCGTGATGGTGCTGTTCTCGCTGGGCTTCATCACCCTGGCGATCGGCGCGACGCGGGCGGCGCTGTTCTCCGACGCGCGGGCCACCGGCGCGGGGGCCTACATCGGGGCGTCGCGGGCCGACCTGGTCGACCGCAACGGCATGCTGCTGGCGGCCGATCTGCTGCACTACGGCCTCTACATCGATCCGCGCGAAATCTGGGACCCGTCCGAGACCCGCCGCAGCCTGCTGGCCGCGCTGCCGAACCTGGAGCCCGAGCGGCTGGAGCGCGCGCTGCGCGGCGAGCGCCGGATCTTCGTGCTGGGCGCGATGACTCCGCAGGAGCGCAACCGCGTCCACGAGCTGGGCCTGCCCGGCGTGACGTTCGAGCCGGAGCAGCGGCGCGTCTATCCGCTGGGTCCGTCGGCGGCGCACATCATCGGCTTCTCGGACGCCGGCGGCGAGGGCCTGTCGGGCGCCGAGGCGGCGTTCAACGAGGACATCCGCGGTCAGGCCCGCAGCGGCCAGGCCGTGCCGCTGTCGATCGACCTGCGCGTCCAGGGCGCGCTGGAAGACGAGCTCTGGAAGGCCGTCAGCGAGTTCAAGCCGAAAGGCGCCGTGGCCCTGGTGACCGACGTCCACACGGGCGAGATCCTGGGCCTGTCCAGCTGGCCGGTGTTCGATCCGAACAAGCCGGGCAAGGCGGGCGTCTACGCCCAGACCAACCGCGCCGCGGCCACTGTCTACGAGATGGGCTCGACCTTCAAAGGCTTCACGGTGGCTATCGGCCTCGATACCGGCGTCGCCAATCCGGAGACGACCTTCGACGCCACGCAGCCGTTCAAGCTGGGCTACCGGACCATCCACGATTACCACGCGGCCCGGAAGGTGCTGACGCTGGTCGAGGTGTTCCAGCACTCGTCGAACATCGGCACCGCCAAGCTGGCCGTGGGCATCGGCCCCGAGCGGATGGGCAAGTACTTCGACGGCCTGGGCCTGACCCGCTCGGCCAAGGTGGAGCTGATCGAGAACGCCCGGCCGCTGACGCCGAAGGTGTGGAACGAGGACGCGGTGGCCTCCACCTCGTTCGGCCATGGCATCAACGTGACCCCGCTGGCCCTGGCCCGGGCCTATGGCGCGGTGCTGAATGGCGGCAAGTTGATCCCGCTGACCATCCGCAAGCTGGAACCCGGCGCCAAGGTCGAGGGTACTCGGGTCATGTCCGAGAAGACCTCGCTGCAGATGCTGTCGATCATGCGGGCCAACGTGACGGGCGGCAGCGGCACCTCGGCCAACATCACGGGCCTCTCGGTGGGCGGCAAGACCGGCACCGGTGAGAAGTACGACCCGGCGATCCGCAACTACAACCACGACAAGCAGGTCTCGTCGTTCGCCGCGGTGTTCCCGACCACGGGCGACGTGAACGCCAAGCGCTACTTCGTGCTGGTGCTGCTGGACGAGCCGCGCGCCTCGGCGAACAGCGCGGGCTACTCGACGGGCGGCTGGGTGGCCGCGCCGGCCGCGGGCCGGGTGATCGAGCGCATCGCCCCGTTCCTGGGCGTGAAGCGCCGCAACGACGTCGGCCAGGCGATCCCGGTCGAGCCGCCGAAGCCGGAAGACGTGGGTGCGGGCCTATGAGCGTCCGCCTGACCAAGCTGGTGAAGCGCGACGTCGGCAGCGATCCCGAAATCACGGGCGTGACCGCCGACAGCCGCAAGGTCCGGCCGGGCTTCCTGTTCGCCGCCCTGCCGGGCGCGAAGGTGGACGGCGCGACGTTCGCCCAGAAGGCGATCGAGGCCGGGGCCGCGGCGATCATCGCCGACCAGGACCTGGGGCTTTCGGTTCCGACGATCGTGTGCCGCGATCCGCGGCGGGGCTACGCGCTGGCCTCGGCCAACTTCTGGGGCCGGCAGCCGCAGACCTGCGTGGCGGTCACGGGCACCAACGGCAAGACCTCGGTCGCCAACTTCTGCCGCCAGGTGTTCGCGGGCGCAGGCCACATGTCGGCCAGCATGGGCACCCTGGGCGTGACCATCTCCAGGCCAAACGGCGAAGACGTCCAGGTCACGCCGCCGGGCTTGACGACGCCCGACGCCGGCGACGTGGCCCAGTTGCTGGCCCAGGTGGCCGAGCAGGGCGTGACGCACTTCGCCATGGAAGCCTCGAGCCATGGCATCGACCAGCGGCGGCTGGACGGGGTGCGGCTGGCGGCGTCCGGGTTCCTGAACCTGACCCAGGACCACCTCGACTACCACATCACCATGGACGCCTACCTGAAGGCCAAGCTGCGCCTGTTCGAGCAGCTGATGCCGCGGGGCGCGACGGCCGTCCTGAACGCCGACTCCGACGCGTTCCCGTTCTTCGCCGCGGCCTCGGTGGTCTCGGGCCAGCGGGTGATGAGCGTGGGCGAGGGCGGCCAGGCCTTGAAGCTGGTGGAGCGCACGCTGCTGCCGGACGGCCAACGCCTGAAGGTGCGCGCCGACGGCTACCTCTACGACGTGCGCCTGCCGCTGGCGGGCGGGTTCCAGGCCTCGAACGCGCTGGTGGCCGCGGGCCTCTGCCGGGCGGCGGGCCTGTCATGGGAACAGACCTTCGCCGGGCTCGAGAAGCTGGTTGGCGCGCCCGGGAGACTTCAACGTGTCGGCGCCGGCCCGCGCGGCGGCGAGGCTTATGTCGACTACGCTCACACGCCGGACGGCCTGGAGACCGTGTTGCGCGCGCTGCGCCCCCACGTGCGCGGCCGGCTGATCGTGGTGTTCGGCGCCGGCGGCGACCGCGACAAGACCAAGCGCCCGCTGATGGGCCAGGTGGCCGCGGCCCTCGCCGACGTCGCCATCGTCACCGACGACAACCCGCGCTCGGAAGTCCCGGCGACCATCCGCGCCGAGGTGCTGGCCGGCGCCAAGGGCGCGAAAGAGATCGGCGACCGCCGCGAGGCGATCCGCGCCGGCGTCGCGATGCTCCAGGACGGCGACGTCCTGGTGGTGGCCGGCAAGGGCCATGAGCAAGGCCAGACCGTCGCCGGCGTCACCCATCCGTTCGACGACGTGGTCGAGACGTCCCAGGCGCTGGAGCTGGTCCATGGCTGACCCGCTCTGGACCTCGGATGAGATCGCGAGGGCGACGGGCGGGACGGCGAGCGGCGGTGGGTTCTCCGCCACCGGCGTCTCCATCGACACCCGCTCGATCGAGCCCGGCGACCTGTTCGTGGCGCTGGCCGGCGTGCGCGACGGCCATGAGTTCGTGGCCCAGGCGCTGGCGAGCGGGGCCGCAGGCGCGCTGGTGAACCAGGATGTGGACGGGCCTTCGGTGAAAGTCGCCGGGGAAACGCTGGTGGCGCTGGAAACGCTGGGGGTCGCCGCGCGCGAGCGGGCGACGGGGGCCCGGCGCGGCGCGGTGACCGGATCGGTCGGCAAGACCTCGGTGACGCAGGCGATCATGGCCGGGCTGATGCTGGCCGGTCGGGCGCACTCGTCGGTGAAGAGCTACAACAACCACATCGGCGTGCCGCTGACGCTGGCGCGGATGCCCCGCGACACCGAACGCGCCGTCTTCGAGATCGGCATGAACCATGCCGATGAAATCCGCCCGCTGACCCGCTTCGTGCGTCCGCATGCGGCGCTGATCACAACGGTCGGCCCGGTGCACACCGAGAATTTCCCCGACGGCGAGGCCGGTGTGGCGCGCGCCAAGGCCGAGATCTTCGAGGGCCTGGAGCCGGGCGGCGTCGCGGTGCTGAACGCCGACAATCACTGGTTCGATTTTCTCAAGGCCGAGGCGGTGAAGGCGGGCGCCGTCATCAGGACGTTCGGGACCGGCGAGGGCTGTGACGCCCGCCTGATCGACTTCCAGGTGTCCGGTGGTCGCGCCGTGATCCAGGCCCGCCTGCACGGCCAGGCGCTGGACTTCCCGATCCTGCAGACCGGCTTCCACTGGGGCCTGAACAGCATGGCCGTGTTGCTGATGCTGGAAGCCCTGGACGTCAGCCTGGAGCATGGACTTGCGGCGCTGGAGAGCTTCGAGCCGCTGGCCGGCCGAGGGGCCGAGAGCACGGTGGCGCGCGCCGGCGGGGCCTTCACGCTGATCGACGAAAGCTACAACGCCAATCCGATCTCGATGGCCTCGGCGATCAAGACCCTGGGGGCCCGCGCGACGTCGGGCCGCCGCATCGTGGCGCTCACCGACATGCTGGAACTGGGCCCCGAGGCCCAGGCTTTCCACGCCGGTCTGGCCGGTCCGCTGGAGGCTGCGTCAATCGACCTCGTCTTCTGCGCCGGTCCTCTGATGAAATCGCTCTGGGACGCCCTTCCTCCGACTCGTCGCGGCGGGTACGCCGAAACCGCTGTGGCCCTCGCGCCCCAGCTCGCACAGGCCGTAGAGGCCGGCGACGTGGTGATGGTGAAGGGGTCCAACGGATCGAAGGCCGGGCAGATCGCCCAGGCTCTTCTCGCGCTGGGCGCGACCGGTTCGGGCTCCGGGGAGATCGGCTGATGTTCTACTGGCTCTATCTGACGTTCGCGTCGACGGAGTACGTGCCGGTCCTGAACCTGCTCAAGTACCAGACCACGCGCACCGGCCTCGCCATCGTGACGGCGCAGTTCGTCGTGGTGGCGCTGGGCTCGCGGTTCATCCGCTGGATGAAGGCCAAGCAGGGCAAGGGCCAGCCGATCCGCACCGACGGCATCGAGCGGCACGTGCTGGAGAAGTCGGGCACGCCCACCATGGGCGGCGTGATGATCCTGGCCGGCCTGTTCGCGGGCGTGCTGCTCTGGGCCGACCTCACCAACGTCTACGTCTGGGCCGTCCTGCTGGTGACCGCGGGCTACGGCGTCCTGGGATTCCTGGACGACTACGCCAAGGTCACGAAGCAATCGACGGCCGGGATTTCCGGCCGGGTGCGGCTGGTGCTGGAAGCCGCGATCGCCATGGCGGCGATCGCCCTGATCATCCTGTTCGCCGCCAAGCCGCCCGAGAGCCCGGAGCTGCTCACCTCGGTGACATTCCCGATCTTCAAGCAATACTTCGTGGACTTGTCGTGGGGCTACCTGCTGTTCGGCGCCTTCGTGATCGTGGGCGCGGCCAATGCGGTGAACTTCACCGACGGCCTGGACGGGCTGGCGACGGTGCCGGTGATGATCGCGGCCGCCGCCTACGGCCTGATCGCCTACCTGGTCGGCAACTACGTCTTCTCCACCTACCTGCAGCTCCACTTCGTGCCGGGGGTGGGCGAGCTGGCGGTGTTCTGCGGGGCGCTGCTGGGCGCCGGACTGGGCTTCCTCTGGTACAACGCTCCGCCGGCCAAGATCTTCATGGGTGACACGGGCTCGCTGGCCCTGGGCGGCGCGGTCGGGACGATCGCGGTGGCGACCCGGCACGAGATCGTGCTGGCCATCATCGGCGGCCTGTTCGTGGCCGAGCTGCTCAGCGTCGTGATCCAGGTGGCGTGGTTCAAGCGCACGGGCCGACGGATCTTCCTGATGGCCCCGATCCATCACCACTTCGAGAAGCTGGGCTGGTCGGAGTCGACCGTCGTCATCCGCTTCTGGATCGTCTCGATCATGCTGGCCCTGCTGGGCCTCGCCACCCTCAAGCTGCGCTAGGGAGGGCTGGCACGCCGTCATGATCCCGGTCCGTGGCTTTGAGGGAAAGACGGTCGCCGTGTTCGGCCTGGCCCGCACGGGCCTGGCGGCGGCGCGCGCCCTCGTGGCCGGCGGCGCCAAGGTGGCGCTGTGGGACGACAAGGCCGCCACGCGTGAGGCCGCCGAGGCCGAGGGCTTCACCGTCACGGACCTGACGGTCGCCGACTGGTCGCAGTTCGCCGCCCTGATGCTGTCGCCCGGCGTGCCGCTGACGCACCCCAAGCCGCACTGGACGGTGGAGAAGGCGCGCGCCACGGGCGTCGAGATCCTGGGCGACATCGAGCTCTTCGCCCGCACCGTGAACGCCGCGCCCGAGCACAAGCGGCCCAAGGTGGTGGCGATCACCGGCACGAACGGGAAGTCCACCACCACGGCCCTGATCGGCCACATCTTCGCCGAGGCGGGCCGCGACGTGCGCGTGGGCGGCAACATCGGCACCGGCGTGCTCGCGCTGGACGACATGCACGGCGGCGCGGTCTATGTACTGGAGCTGTCGTCCTATCAGCTGGACCTGACCTCGAGCCTGAAGGCCGACGTCAGCATCATCCTGAACATCTCGCCCGACCATCTGGAACGGCACGGCGACATGGAGGGCTATGTCGCCGCCAAGCGCCGCATCCTGCGGAACCAGGGCAAGGGCGACACCGCGGTGATCGGCGTCGACGACGCCTGGGGCCAGCGGATCTGCACCGAGATCACCGCCGCCAACCGCCGCACCATCGTGCCGATCTCGGCCAGCAAGGCGATGAGCCGGGGCGTCTATGCGCTGGATGGACTCCTGTACGACGCCTCGGGCGAGCGCGCGGTCGAGGCCGCCGACCTGAAGCGGGCCCGCTCGCTGCCTGGCCGGCACAACTGGCAGAACGCGGCGGCGGCCTATGCGGCGGCCCGCGGCCTGGGCGTCTCGTCCGAGCAGGCGTCGCGCGCGCTGATGACCTTCCCGGGGCTCGCGCACCGGATGGAGACCGTGGGCGTGCTCGGCAAGGTGCGCTTCGTCAACGACAGCAAGGCCACCAACGCTGACGCCGCCCGCCAGGCGCTGTCGAGCTATCCCAAGGTCTATTGGATCGCGGGCGGGCGGGCCAAGACGGACGGCATCGCCGACCTGGCCGACCTGTTCCCGCGGGTGATCCGGGCCTACCTCGTGGGCGAGGCGACCGAGGCCTTCGCCGAAACCCTGAAGGGCAAGGCCGACACGGTGGCCTGCGGGACGATCCCCGCCGCCGCGGCCGCCGCGTTCAAGGACGCCGCCGCCAGCGGCCAGGACGCGATCGTCCTGCTGTCGCCGGCCTGCGCCTCGTTCGACCAGTTCGCCGACTTCGAACAGCGGGGCGAAGCCTTCCGGAACGCCGTCCAGGCTCTGGCGCGGGAAGGGGTGTCCTGATGACTTTGCGCGACCCCAGCGCCCCCTCCGTCAGCTTCGCTGCCACCTCCCCCATTGGCATGGGGGAGGAACTAGAGCGATCGACATGCCAGTTCCTCACCCGCTTGCGGGGGAGGGGGACCGCGAAGCGGTGGAGGGGGCGTTGCCGCCGCACAAGCAGGAGCGCGCCATGACCACCGTTCCGAATCCGCACTCCAATGCTCACGCCTTCGCCCGATCCGACCGCACGCCGCTGGGCGTCTGGTGGTGGACGGTCGACCGTTGGATGCTGGGCGTCGTCACGGTGCTGATCGCCATTGGGGTCGTCGTGGCCTTCGCCGCCAGTCCGGCGGCGGCGGCGCGGATGAATATCGGCGACCCCTTCCACTTCGCCGTGCGCCAGTGCGTGTTCGCGGTCGCGGCGATGGCGGTGCTGGTCAGCATCTCGATGCTGGACGTGAAGGGGGTCAGGCGGGCCGCCTTCGTCATCTGGCTGGCGGCCATCGCGGTGATGATCGCGCTGCCGTTCATCGGCCACAACGCCAAGGGGGCGACCCGCTGGATCGAGTTCGGCGGCTTCACCTTCCAGCCGTCGGAATACATGAAGCCGGCCCTGGTGATCCTGGTCGCCTGGATGTTCGCCGAGGGCCAGAAGGGGCAGGGCGTGCCCGGTGTCTCGATCGCCTTCGGCCTGTTCGCCGTCTCGGTAGGCCTGCTGCTGATCCAGCCCGACGTAGGCCAGACGGTGCTGATCACCGTGGCGTTTGGCGCGGCCTTCTGGATGGCGGGCGTGCCGATGAGCTGGGTGATGCTGCTGGGCGCCACCGCCGTCGCGGGGCTCAGTTCCACCTACTTCCTGTTTCCGCACGTGCAGAGCCGCGTGGACCGCTTCTTCTCGCCCGAGAAGGCCGACACCCACCAGGTCGACGCCGCGGCCATCGCCCAGGCGGCCGGGGGCGTGTTCGGCCGGGGCCCGGGCGAGGGCGTGATGAAGCGCAAGGTGCCCGACCTCCACACCGACTTCGCCTATTCGGTGGGGGCCGAGGAGTTCGGGCTGGTGTTCCAGCTGCTGCTGGTTTCGCTGTTCGCCTTCGTCGTGGTCCGCGGCCTGATGCGGGCGATGAAGCTGTCGGACCCCTTCGAGCAGATCGCGGCGGCGGGCCTTTTCGTGCTGGTGGGCCAGCAGGCGATCATCAACGTGGCCGTGAACCTCAACATGATGCCGACAAAGGGCATGACGCTGCCGTTCATCAGCTATGGGGGCTCGTCGATGCTGGCGATGGGCCTGACCATGGGTCTGGCTCTCGCGCTCACCCGCCGCCGCCCCGGCGCCTACGCGCCGAACGAGGGCCTGGCCAAGGCCGGCGCGTACAGTTGAGCGGCGCCGCCGTGTATAGGGGCCGCCATGCGTAGGATTGCGGTCGTCGCCGCCGGGGGCACCGGCGGCCATCTGTTTCCGGCCCAGGCGCTGGCCGAGGCGCTGATCGCGCGCGGCTGGGGCGTGGTGCTGGCGTCGGACGAGCGCGTGGCGGGGCTGGCGCAGGACTTCCCGGCCGAGCGCCGCATCGGCCTGTCGGCCGCCACCTTCAAGCGCGGCGACCCCATCGGGATGATGCGCGCGGGCTTCGCGATCACCCGCGGCGTTCTGCAGGCGCGCGCCGCGTTCCGGGAGGTCGCGCCCAAGGTGGTGGTGGGCTTCGGCGGCTATCCTTCGGCGCCGTCGCTGGTGGCCGCGGTGCTGGGCGGCCTGCCGACCGTGATTCACGAGCAGAACGCGGTGATGGGTCGGGCCAACCGGATGCTGGCCAGCCATGTGAAGACCGTGGCCTGCGCCTTTCCCACCCTGCAGAAGGCGCCGCCGAAGGTGGCCGCCCGCGCCATCGTGGTGGGCAACCCGGTGCGCCCGCCGATCCGGGCGCTGGCCGAGGTCGCCTACATCCCGCCCGAACCGAACGGCCCGCTGCACCTGCTGGTCACCGGCGGCAGCCAGGGCGCGCGCCTGCTGTCCGAACTGGTGCCTGAGGCGGTGAAGGCCCTGCCGGAAGACCTGCGCCGGCGCCTGACCGTCCAGCAGCAGACCCGCGCCGAGAGCATGAATACCGCGCGCCGCGCCTATCAGGACGCCCTGGTCGACGCCGAGATCGCGCCCTTCTTCCGCGACATGGCCAGCCGCCTGCGCGACGCCCACCTGGTGATCGGCCGCTCGGGCTCGGGGTCGGTCTGCGAGTTCGCGGTGGCGGGGAAGCCTGCGATCCTGGTCCCGCTGGCCATCGCCATCGACGACGACCAGGGCCAGAACGCCAAGCTGCTGGCCGACGCCGGCGGCGCCGAGATCGCCCGCGAGAGCCAGCTCACCGTCGAGAGCCTGGCCAAGGCTCTGACGGTCCTTCTCGGCAACCCCGATCGCCTGGCCCGCATGGCGGCCGCCTCCCGCTCTGTGGCGATCCCCGATGCGGCGGAGCGGTTGGCGGACGTGGTGGAGAAGACGGCGGATACGAGGTAGAACTGCGTGGGCTCTTCGGGGGCGTCCATGCGGGCACTACTATTCGCGGCGTTGCTCTTGGGCGCGCCATCTGCGGCCAACGCCTCGGTTGCCGCTGAAGTCTGCGCTCCTCTAAGATCCGAGGGCTACGCCGCCGCCATTCGGTGCATCCGGGATGTCGGACGTGCCGATTTCATGGGAGACCGCCCCGGGCTCACTTACTTCTATGATCAGCACTTCTACGAGTTGGCGCGGTTGGGCGAAGTAGCCGACCGAGAGCGCTGGACGTCTGAGAAGTTCGGAGCCGAAGCGGCGAGGCTGAATGCAAAGTTTGTGATCCTCCTACAAGGAATAGATGCGCAACAGCGCGATCGGGAGCGGAACATCGAGGCGGCTCGTCAGAGAGGTGACAAGGCGACGAGCATTCTTCGCGCGGCAATTCAGGCCTACGCCGAGAGCCTCAAAAGGCCACCGGTGGTGACCACGACGTGCAGTACGCTCGGCGGTGTGACGACCTGCACAACTCGATAGTTGGCTCAGCCCACTGACCTATTGCGAGCGCAAGCTCTCGCTACTTTCCCATCGCCGGGAAGCGTCTTAGGACTGCGGCATGACCCGACGTCCCGTCCCCTTCGAAATCGGTCCCGTGCACTTCATCGGCATCGGGGGGATCGGCATGAGCGGCATCGCCGAGATCATGATGCGCACCGGCTATACGGTGCAGGGCTCGGACGCCAAGGCCAGCGCCAACACCGAACGGCTGGAGAAGCTGGGCGCGAAGATCTTCATCGGCCAGGACCCGGCGAACGTCGAGGGCGCCTATGCGGTCGTCTATTCGACCGCGGTGAAGGCCGACAATCCCGAGATGGTGGCCGCGCGCGAGAAGCGGCTGCCCCTGGTGCGGCGGGCCGAGATGCTGGCCGAGCTGATGCGGCTGCAGTTCTCGGTCGCCGTGGGCGGCACCCATGGCAAGACCACCACCACGTCGATGATCGCCTCGCTGCTGGACGCCGGCGGACTGGATCCGACGGTGGTGAACGGCGGGATCATCAACACCTATGGCACCAACGCCAAGGTCGGGACCGGCGAGTGGATCGTGGTCGAGGCCGATGAGAGCGACGGCACGTTCCTGAAGCTGAAGTCGACGGCCGCCGTGGTCACCAACATCGACCCCGAGCACCTGGACCACTATGGCGACTTCGAAGCCGTGAAGAAGGCCTTCCGCGACTTCGTGGAGAACATCCCGTTCTACGGCTTCGCCGCCGTCTGCACCGACCACGCTGAGGTCCAGGCGATGGCGGCGCGGGTCGAGAACCGGCGGCTCGTCACCTATGGCGTCAATCCGCAGGCCGAGGTGCGGGCCGAGAACATCACCATGGGCCCCGACGGCGCCCGCTATGACGCGGTGATCCGGCCGCTCACGGGCGCCCCGATCCGCTACGCCGACCTGCACCTGCCGATGGCCGGGCACCACAACGTGCTGAACTCGCTGGCCGCCGTGGCGGTGGCGCGCGAGCTGGGCCTGGGCGAGGCGGCGATCCGGAAGGGGCTGGCCGAGTTCGGCGGCGTGCGGCGGCGCTTCACGACCACCGGCGTGGCGAACGGCGTGCGGGTGGTCGACGACTATGGCCACCACCCGGTGGAGATATCCTCGGTGCTGAAGGCCGCGCGCGCGGTCAGCCAGGGCAAGGTGATCGCGGTGGTGCAGCCGCACCGCTACAGCCGCCTGCGCGACCTGTTCGACGACTTCTGCGCCTGCTTCAACGACGCCGACACGGTGATCGTGGCCGACGTCTATGCGGCCGGCGAGCAGCCGATCGAGGGGGCCAGCAAGGACGGGCTGGTGGCGGGCCTGCGCCGCTACGGCCACCGCCGCGTGTTGCCATTGGGCAGCCCGGCCGAGCTCGCGGGGCTGATCAAGGACGAGACCGCGCCGGGCGACCTCGTCGTGCTTCTGGGCGCCGGCGACATCACCAGCTGGGCCTATGCGCTGCCCGGCGAGTTGGAAGCCCTGGCGAAGTGAGCGACTGGCGCGACGCCCTTCCGTCCGTCCGCGGCAAGCTGCTTCGGGACGAGCCGCTGGGGCCGTTCACCTGGTTCCGGGTGGGCGGGGCGGCCGAGGCGCTGTTCCTGCCGGCAGACCACGAGGATCTGCGGGATTTTCTGAAAGCCTTGCCTGCCAGCGTGCCGGTGACGGTGCTGGGCGTGGGGTCGAACGTCATCATCCGCGACGGCGGCGTGCCGGGCGTGACGATCCGGCTGGCGGGGCGTCAGTTCGCTGGCGTCTCGGCCGAGGGGACGCGGATCACCGCGGGTTCGGCGGCGCTGGACGCGGCGGTGGCGCGTGCGGCGGCGAAGGCGGGGATCGCGGGGCTGGAGTTCTATGCCGGCATCCCCGGCACGATCGGCGGCGCACTGACCATGAACGCCGGCTGCTATGGCGCGGAGACCAAGGACGTCCTGGTGTCGGCCTGGGGCTATGACCGCACCGGCGCACGGTGCGAGCTGGCGCTGGCCGACTTCGGCTACACCTACCGCCACTCCGAGGCGCCGGCCGACATCATCTGGGTCGAGGCCACCTATGAGGGCCGGACTGACGATCCCGCGGCGGTCCAGGCGCGGATCGACGAGATTACAGCGCGGCGCGAGACCACCCAGCCGATCCGCGAGAAGACCGGCGGCTCCACGTTCAAGAATCCGCCCGGGCATTCGTCGTGGAAACTCGTCGATGAGGCGGGCTGGCGCGGAAAGTTGTACGGTGGGGCCATGTTCTCGGAGCTGCACGCCAACTTCATGATCAACACCGGGACGGCGACCGCCGCCGACCTGGAGGGTCTGGGCGAGGCCGTGCGCGCCGATGTGAAGGCCAAAACCGGCATCGATCTCCACTGGGAGATCAAGCGGATCGGGACGGCGTGAGATGACGGCTGCGTCCCTCATCCTGGTGCGGCACGGCCGCCCGGCGATCGACCCGGACACGCCGCCCACCACCTGGCCGCTGTGCCCCGAGGGCCGCGCCGCCGTCGAGGCGCTGGCCGGGAAGATCGCGGGCTACCGGCCGGTGGCCGTCGTCGCGAGCCCCGAGCCCAAGGCGAAGGAGACCGCGGACATCATCGCGTCGCGCCTGGGCCTGACCGTCGGCATCGACCCCGGCCTGCACGAGCACAAGCGCCAGCACCTGTCGTTCGGGACGGAGGCGGCGTTCCGCGAGCGGATCGCCAGCATCTTCGCCTCGCCCGGGGAGGCGGTCGGCGGCATCGAGACGGCGGACGAGGCCGGCGAACGGCTGGCCCGCGCGCTGGCCCAGCACAAGGGCCGGCCCCTGGTGGCGGTGACCCACGGCACCGTGCTCAGCCTCTACGTCGCCAAGCTCCTGGGCCTCGACGCCCACGACCTCTGGCGCAACCTGCATACCCCGGACGCCTTCGTGCTGGACGCGCAGGGCGGGCTGGTGGAGCGGATTTCCTAGTTCCCTCCCTTAATGGGGAGGGACAGGCCGCTGTCCTGCCCGGATAGAGAGGTGACAGACCAGCCCGGATAGAGGGGTAACAGTTCTCGCTTTGGGGGCTGTGCGATGCCGTGGCTTGAGGCGTTCGCGATGGATCAGCGTCTTCGGTTTGTGGGTGAGTGTCTGGCGGGCGAGGCTTCGATGACGGAGCTTTGCGAAGCGTACGGGATTAGCCGGCGCGTGGGCTACAAGTGGCTGGGTCGGTATGCGGCGGAGGGTCCGGCGGGGCTGGCGGATCGCTCGCATGCGCCGTTGAGGCATGGCCGCTCGACGTCGCCGGAGTTGGCTGAGAAGATCGTGGAGTTGCGGCGGGCGCGGCCGCACTGGGGGCCGCGCAAGATCGTGGCGCGGCTGGAAGCGCTGCATCCGGACCTGGCGTGGCCTTCGCACTCGACGGCCGACGAGATCCTGCGCAAGGCGGGGCTGGTGAAGGGCCGGCGGCTTCGGCGGCGGGCGCCGGTGCGGGCTGGAGCGCTGGTGACGCCGGAGCGGCCCAATCAGGTGTGGGCGGTGGATCACAAGGGTTGGGTGCGACTGGGCGACGGGTCGCGCTGCGAGCCGCTGACGCTGGCGGACGCCTACAGCCGCTTCCTGCTGACGGTCTCGGCCGGCGGCGGGACGTCGGCGGCCGAGGCGCGGCCGGTGATGGAGCGGGCCTTCCGCACCTATGGTCTGCCGCAGGTGATCCGCTCCGACAACGGCCCGCCCTTCGCCACCGCCAGCCCCACGGGCCTCTCGGCGCTGTCGGTCTGGTGGATCAAGCTGGGCATCCAGCCCGAGCGCATCCTTCCTGGCCGGCCGCAGGAGAACGGTCGCCTGGAGCGCCTGCATCTCACCCTGCTCGAGACGCTCTCGCCGCCGGCCGCCGATCGAAAGGCTCAGGCCCGGCGCTTCGCCGCCTTCCGCGCGGAGTACAATCACGACCGGCCTCATCAGGCGCTCGACCAGCTCACCCCCGCCCGGTTCTACAGCCCCTCGCCCCGGCCCATGCCCCGCCGCCTTCCGGAGCCCGAGTACGGATCAGACCTCGCGGTCCGCAAGGTGCGCACCACCGGCGAGATCAAGTGGCGCGGCGAACTCGTCCAGATCAGCCACGCCCTCGCCGGCGAGGGCGTGGCTATCGAGGAGATCGACCACGGCTGGCGCGTCTGGTTCTACCGCCAACCCATCGGCCTCATCGATCCACACGGCCGCAAACTGTTACCTATCCAACCGGGCTAATCTGTTACCCATCATGCCGCTAGACAGCGAAGCGATCAGGGTGGGGAGGTGTTGATCATCCCCGACCTCTGAGTTCCGGCCCACACTTCCCCACCCTGGCCGCTCACGCGGCCTGTCCCTCCCCATTAAGGGAGGGAGTGAGCGCCTTCCCCGCCGGCACCAGCCGCGCGGTCGCGGTCGCCTTGGCCACCACCGTGCCGGACAGATCCATCAGGCGACCTTCCAGGAACGCGATCGTCTTCCCCGCCTGGACCACCTGGCCCTCGCCGTACAGCGGGCCGGGGCGGGCGGGCGCCAGGTAGCTGACGTGCAGCTCGATGGTGGGGGTGAACATCCTGCCCTCGGCGTAGATGAACATCGCCGGGCCCATGGTGTCGTCCAGCATGGCCGCCAGGAAGCCGCCCTGGATGTGGCCCGCCGGATTGACGAACTCGGGGCGGCCCTCGAAGCGGATGCGGATCCAGCCGTCGGCGGGCCGGGCCTCCACCACTTCCCAGCCCAGCAGCTCGGCGCAGGCCGGGCGGGGCAGGCCGTCCAGGGCGGTCGGAACGGGCATGGGATCTCCTTTTGCCCAGGCATCCTGCCGCCAGGATGCTGACAACGTGGTGGCGGCAGCGGCAGGCGGACGTGGTCTGCCGGTGATGCTGTGAGTGGCTCTTGACGGGAATCCCGTGCGATGGGACCGGCGCACATGCGCATCCTCCCTCTGATCGTCGCCGGCCTGCTGGCCGCCACCGCCGCCTCCGCCCAGGATCTCACCGCCGGCGCGATCGCCGTCCGCGACAAGGCCCTGACCGACACCCTGGCCTGGGACATCACCGAGAGCCTGACCAGCGAGGTCGGCGCCCGGATGACCGGCTCGCCCGCCATGGAGCGGGCCCGGGACTGGGCCGTGGCGAAGTTCAAGGCGCTGGGCTTCGAGAACATCAAGGTCGAGGCCTTCACGACCCCGACGTGGTCGCGCGGCGCGGAGTCCGCCGAAGTGGTGGGGCCGTGGCCGCACAAGCTGGCGATCCTGGGCCTCGGCGGTTCGTCGTCGACCCCGGCGGGCGGGATCACCGCGCCCATCGTGGTGTTCAAGACCTACCAGGCCATGCTGGACCAGCCCGTGGGGTCGCTGAACGGCAAGATCGCCGTGGTGACCCAGTCCATGGGCCGCACGCAGGACGGGTCGAGCTACGGCGCCGTCGGCGTCCAGCGACGGTCCGGGGCGCCCGAGGCGGCCAAGCGCGGTGCGGTCGGCTACCTGGTCCGCTCGCTCTCCACCGACGACACGCGGCTGCCGCACACCGGCGGCGGCGCCCCGGGCGGGATCCCCGCGGCGGCTCTGTCCCCGCCCGACGCCGAGCTGCTGGAGCGGCTGGCCGCGCGCGGCAAGCCGGTGACCGTCAAGCTGGACATGACCTCGTCCACCAACCCGGCGTCGCCGGCCTGGAACATCTCGGGCGAGATCCGCGGCTCGGAGAAGCCCGACGAGGTGATCGTGCTGGGCGGCCACCTCGACAGCTGGGATCCGGGCACGGGCGCGGTCGACGACGCGGCCGGCATCGGCATCACCACCGCCGCCGCCAAGCTGGTGGCCCAGGCGGGCAAGCCGAAGCGGACGATCCGGGTGGTCATGTGGGGCTCGGAAGAGCAGGGCGGCTCGTCCGGCGCCTATCTCGCGGCCCACAAGGCCGAGGTGGGCCAGATGATCGTGGCGGGCGAGAGCGACGGCGGCGCCGGGCGCATCTGGAGCGTCAGCACCCCGCCGGCCGCGGCGGGCCACCCAGCCATGACCGCGTTCCGCGCGGCGTTGCCCAAGATGAACGTGACGGTGAGCCGCGCGCCGCCCGTTAGCGGCGGGGCCGACATCTCGGGCCTGATCTCGGCCGGCGTGCCGTTCGTGGACTTCAACCAGGACATGAGCCGCTACTTCGACCTGCACCACGCGGCCGACGACACGCTGGACAAGATCGACCCGAAGGAGCTGGCGCAGAACACCGCGGTCTGGGCGGCCTTCCTGTACACCGTGGCCAATTCCGACGTGGACTTCCGGCCCAAGCCGGCTGCGGGGGCCGCGAAGTAGGTCGCGCGAGCCGTTGGGCTGCGGTGGCGCGTCAGCGCCGCCTAGTTTGACCACGAACCACACGAACGGAGTGGGCCACTCGCAGGCTTCGGAAGATTGGTCGCGTTCGTGTGGTTCGTGTGGTTCGTGGATAGACAATACAGCGCCTGCGGTGCGCTCGCAGCTCGACGGTGAGTGGCGCTGCAGCGGTTCTGCGCAGGGCTTGCGCCGGCTCTTGGCTTGACCCGTGGCCGCCCGTCCGTCACGGGCAGACGACTGCTTCCAGCCGCTACGAGTCGCCCATGTCGCTGCCCCTTTCAGGCCACCACGTCGCCGTCCTCATGGGCGGGTTGTCCTCCGAGCGGGAGGTCAGCCTGGTCTCGGGCCGCGAGTGCGCCGACGCGCTGGAGCGCCTGGGCGCCCGGGTGAGCCGCGTGGACGCCGGGCGCGACCTGGCTCAGGTGCTGACGGCCCTGAAGCCCGACGTCTGCTTCAACGCCCTGCACGGCGAATGGGGCGAGGACGGCTGTGTCCAGGGGGTGCTCGAGACGCTGGGGCTGCCCTACACCCACTGCGGCGTGCTGGCCTCGGCGCTGGCGATGGACAAGGCCAAGGCCAAGGCGGTGCTGGCCGCGGCAGGCGTCGTGGTGCCGGGCGGCGGGCTCTTCAACCGCTTCGATGTCGCGCGCGACCACGTCATGCCGCCGCCCTACGTCGTGAAACCCAATGCCGAGGGCTCGTCGGTGGGCGTGTTCCTGGTTTTCGACGGCGCGAATCGCCCGCCGCAGGAGGTCGTGGCCCCGTCTTGGACCTTCGGCGAGGAGGTGATGGTCGAGCCCTATATCGCCGGGATGGAGCTGGCCGTGGGCGTGATGGACGGCAAGGCCATGACCGTTACCGAGATCGTGCCGAAAACCGGCTTTTATGACTACGAGGCGAAGTACGGCGACGGCGGCTCGGAGCACATCGTGCCCGCCAGAATGCCGCCCCATGCGATTGAAAAGGCGAAGAAACTCTCCGAGCTGGCGCATGCCGCCCTAGGTTGCCGAGGGGTTACCAGGTCGGACCTTCGTTATGACGACGTTAACGATGTTTTGGTCCTCTTGGAGGTGAACACCCAGCCGGGAATGACGCCCACCTCCCTCGTTCCGGAGCAGGCGGCCGCGGGCGGGGTGGACTTCGACCGGCTGGTGCTTTGGATCACGGAGGATGCGTATGCCCGCGGCGGTGCGGGGGGAGTCGCGAGTCGCAGCGAAGCCCCGAGTAAAGACGCCCGCTAATTCGGCCCAAAGCACGCGGGGGGCTCGCGGCTCTGCGAAGGCCGAGCCGGCGGCTGCGCCGCGCCTGACGCCCCGCCACATCCTGATGATCGCCGCCGGCGTGCTGACCGCCGCGCTGGGCGTCACCCTGGCCACCGGCGGCCGGGGACAGCACATCGCCGAGGCCGTGGGCCACGGGATCGACGGCAAGTTCGGCGACGCCGGCTTCCGCCTCGCCGCCGTCCACGTCCAGGGCGCCTCGGCCATGGCCACCCCTGACATCATCGCCGCCGCCGGCGTCCACAAGGACGACCCGCTGATGGGCATGGATCTGGAAGCTTTGCGCCAGCGCGTGCAGGCCGTGGGCTGGGTCAAGGAAGCCCGCGTGGTCCGTCTGCTGCCCGACACCCTGGTCATCGCCGTGGAAGAGCGCCGCCAACTGGCCGTGTGGCAGCACAACGGCAAGAGCGTCGTGATCGACGACCATGGCGAGGTGATCCGCGAGGCCGACCCCGCGCGGTTCGCCACGCTGCCGCTGGTGGTGGGCGCGGGCGGCGCCCAGCACGCCGGCGAGATTCTCCCCACCCTGGTCCAGCGTCCCAAGCTGATGGCGCGCCTGGAGGCCCTGGTGCGGGTCGACGACCGCCGCTGGGATCTTCGCCTGAAGGACGGCGCCCTGATCCAGCTCCCGGCCGTCGAAGAAGAGCAGGCGCTGATGCAGCTGGAGCAGCTGGACCTGCGCTCGCGCATCCTCGATCTCGGCTTCGAGCGCATCGACCTGCGCAATCCCGATGTCGTGGCCGTCCGGCCGCGCCCGCCCGCACCGCCCACCGTCGCCACCGCGCCTGCTCCGCCCCCGGCGGAGGGTGCGTAACGAGACCGAACGCATGTCGATGACCGCCGAACGCCCGCCGAAAGCCAAGTCCGTGGAAAAGACCGGCAAGAAGGACAGCCGAGACGGCCTGAAGGCCGCACTGGCCCCGCCGAAGGTTGTGGCCGCGGTCGACCTGGGCGCGTCGAAGGTGGCCTGCTTCATCATGAAGCCCGACGGCGTGCGCCGCGGGGACCGCACGCTGACCACCTGCGGCGTCGGCTATGTCCAGTCGCGCGGCGTGCGCGGGGGCGCGATCGTCAATCTCGACGAAGCCTCCGACGCCATCGCCCAGGCGGTCGAGCGGGCCGAGAACGTGGCCGGCGTGAACGTCCAGGGCGTCACCATCTCCACCGCCGGCGGGATGCTCAGCTCGTCGCGGGTCCACGGCCGGGTGTCCATCGGCGCCCGCCCGATCAGCGACAACGACCTCATTCGCGCGATCCAGAACGCCCTGGCCCAGATCAAGCTGCCGGGCCGCCGCGCCATCCACATCCTGCCCATCGCCTGGGCCGTGGACGGGCAGGGCGGGGTGCGCGATCCGCGCGCCATGTTCGGCAAGACCCTGGGTGTCGAGCTGTTGGTCGTGTCGGTCGCCGAGACGGTCTTCAACACCCTGGGGGCCTGCGTCGAGCGCGCCCACCTGCAGCTGGAGGGCGTGGTCGCCGCGCCGTTCGTCTCGGCCCTGGCGGCCCTGGAAGAGGACGAACTCGACCTCGGCAGCGTCTGCATCGACATGGGCGGCGGCTCGACCTCGGCCTCGGTGTTT
The DNA here is from genome assembly GCF_965284355.1 of Phenylobacterium sp. NCBI lineage: Bacteria > Pseudomonadati > Pseudomonadota > Alphaproteobacteria > Caulobacterales > Caulobacteraceae > Phenylobacterium > Phenylobacterium sp. The sequence continues at coordinate 4,301,674 of NZ_OZ260078.1, forward strand.
CGCGGCGGCTCGCTGGTGCATGTCGAGACGGTGCCGGTGGGCGGTCAGCACGTGACCCAGGACATCGCCCGCGGCCTATCGACGTCCATCGCCGGCGCCGAGCGCATCAAGACCCTGCATGGCAGCGCCATCGCCTCGGCCAACGAGGACCGCGAGATGATCGAAGCCCCGCCGCGCGGCGACGATCCCGGCGCGGGCCCGGTCGTGGCGCCCCGCAGCCTGCTCAAGGGCATCATCGCGCCGCGCGTGGAAGAGACCCTTGAACTGCTGCGCGACCGCCTGAAGTCGGCCGGCGCGCCCATCGAGCCGGGCGCGGGCCTGGTGCTGACGGGCGGCGCCAGCCAACTGGCCGGGGTGCGCGAGGTAGCTGTCCGGGTGTTCGACCGACCGGTGCGACTGGGCCGTCCGCGCCGCGTGCCGCACCTGGCCGACGCCGCCTCGGGCCCGGCTTTCACCGCCGCCGCCGGCATCCTCCACCGCTCGGCCTTCGGCCCGCGGGAGGCGGTCTCGACCAAGCAGCTCTCGTCCTCGAAGCTGCGCCGCGAGCCCCTGGACCCCACCGCCAACCCGTTCGCCAAGGCGGCGGTCTGGCTGCGGGACAACCTGTAGGAGCCTCTTCCACTCCCACCACGTGGGAAAGGAAGCCTCAGTCCACGTCGATGAAGACCGGGTTGGCGTAGAACCACAGGTCGGACCACGGGTCTTCGCCCAGCGGGTCGTGCTGGGGCTCCAGCTCGTCGGCGCGGTTGGTGCCGCGCAGGCGAAGGTACGTGGGCTCGGTGACGTTCCGGATCGTCCAGGCGATGGAGATGCGTTCGCCGTCACGGACCCAGTCGCGGGGCGTGAAGCGCTTCTCGACGCGGGCGCGGGGGTTGCTGTCGGTCGTGCGGTCGGCGACGCGGGGGCCAATCTCGCTGCGGATCAGGTCGACGCGCGCCACCTCGGGGGTCTGGCCGCCGAAGTTGGCGCCCGCGGGATCACGCAAGCGGATCACGACGGTGACGTCCGAGCCTTCGGCCACCTTGAGCCGTTCGCCGATCTCGGCGCGGCGACGTCCGTCGGGCGTCTGGACGACCACGTCGAGTTCCGAGACCAGGTCGCCCAGCGTCGTGAACACCCGGCCGTTGCGCAGGCCGTCCAGCACGTCGTCGTAGGTCCGAGCCGCCTTCACATAGGTCTTGGAATACTCGCCCGGCCAGAAGTCGTGGCCGCCCTCGGTGTAGTGGCGGTGCGAGTCCGAGGTGGAGGTCACCCACCAGCGCCGGCCCTCGCCCAGCATGGAATCCCAGAAACCACCCAGGCGGGCCGTCATCTGGTCGTAGCCGCCCATCGTCGGGAAGCCGTTGTCATAGCCGCCACGCGCGCCGTCGGCCTTGCGCGAGCCGTCGCGCTGCAGGGCCTCGGCCTGATGCCCCGGGGCGCCCTCCATGCCGACCGAGACCTGCGGCGCCGTATCGTTCCAGTTGCGCAGTTCCTGCGGCGACAGGAGGCCGTACTGACCGTCACCCTTCGCGGTGCGGGCCGGGTGGTTGGCGATCACCACCGGCCGGTCGGCCAGGGCGTCCATGTGCTTCAGCGCCGCGATCATGTGCCCCTCGGTGCTGCGCGCCGGGTCGGCGGGCCAGGCTTCCGAGCGGTCGTAACCCTTCTCGATCCCGAACAGCGCGTCGCGCTCGGCGGGCGTGCGCGGAATGATGATGCTGGCGTGTTCGGCGGCCGGAACGTTCAGCTCCATGCCGTAGAACACCAGCACGTTGGGGTTCTCCCGCCGCGCCTGCAGCACCTCGGGATAGGCCTGCTCGCGGTTGAACTGCGAATGGTTCGGACCGCCGTGGTCGGTGGAGACCATCCACGACAGACCGAAGCCAGCGCCCTTGCGGACGTTGGTGGTGATGGGATTGCTGGCGTCGCCCGCCTTGATCGGCGTCGGCGGCGACTTGCCGTCGGCCGAGGGCTTCCAGCTGGCGCTGTACCAGCTGTGGACGTGGTGATCGCCGGCCAGCCAGCGACGCGAGGCCGGATCGACCTTGGCCGCCTTCGCCGAGGCCGGGGCCACCGGCTCGACGTCGTGCCCGGGGTGGGCGAGGGCCGGGGCGGGGCCGCCGCCGGTGAGGGCGGCGGCGGCGAGGAACGAGACGCCCAGGCGACGCGACATGTGTGAGGGCCTTAGAAAGTGAAGTTCACGCCGGCGATGAAGCGACGACCGAACCGCTCCCACTCGATGGGATAGGCCGCGCTGTCGCCGTAGCGACGGCCGGGATCGTTGGTCAGGTTGGCGGCGTCGAAGGTCAACTCGAAATTGTCGTTGATCCGGTAACGGATCGACAGGTCGAGCTCCTCGTCGTCGTTCCAGTAGATATCGCCGTTGGTGACCGGCACGGTTTTGCCGTTGAGCACCTGGTAGTCGCCGACCGACTGGCCCCATTCGGTGCGGAACTGGTAGGCCAGCCGCGCCGAGAGGCCATAGCGCTCGTAGTAGAGCGAGATGTTGTAGGCCACGTCCGAGGCGCCGATCACGGGGATCTTGCGCTTCGGCACGCCGCCCACGCTCGGGACGTTGAACTCGCTGTCGTTGAGGGTGAGGTTGGCCTGGATGCCGAAGCCCTTCACCCAGTCAGGCGCGCTGCTGTCTTCCAGGAACGGTTCGATCGACTGGGCGATGGCGGCCTCGGCGCCCAGGATATGGCCCGTGCCGCCGTTGCGCAGGGTGCTGAGCGTATAGCCCGAGCGATCCACGCCACCGAAGTTCAGGATATCGCGGCCGAAGACGCCGGATTGGCTGAACAACGCGTCCTTGATGTCCTTGTAGTAGACGCCCGCCGACAGATATCCGCCCGAGGCCATGTACCACTCGTAGTACGCATCGACGCCGTAGGCGCGCTCGGGCTTGGCGTCGGGGTTGCCGCCCGAGATGGTCTGGGTGGAGTCGTTGGCCACGAGGTTGGGGCGCAGCTCGTCGAAGTCGGGCCGCGCGGCGCCCGACGTGAAGCCGACGCGGACCTTCATCTCGTCGTTGAGGTCCCAGTTGATGTGGGCGCTCGGGAACACCAGGACGCTGTCATTGCTCGCCGACACCAGCACCGTCGTCGCACCTACGCCGCCGAAGGCGCTGCCGGTGTTCTTGATGCGCTCGATGCGGGCGCCGGCGACGATGTTGCCCCAGTCCTGGGTCCAGGTGCCCATGGCGTAGCCGGCGAAGATTTCTTCCTGCACCCGGAAGTAGTTGGCGTTGGTGTTCTGGCGGACGAGAACCCCGGCCTTGAGCAGGTCGCTGGCGCGCTTGTCGACGGCGTCCTTCGAGAAATAGTTGAAGTCGTAGCCCAGCTTCAGTTCCGCCTGGTAGGGCTTGAGATTGCGGATCTGGTCGAAGTTGAAGGTCTGACCGGCGGCCGTGATCTGGGCGAGAGTCGCCGCGTAGACCTTTTCCTCGTGCTTCTTGGTGCGCGCGCCGTAGAGGCCGCCGAACTTCAGCTTGAAAGGCGCGTCGAACATTTCGAATTCGCGCTCGGCGTCGAACTTGGCCGTGTAGGCGAAGGTCGGATCGCCGCCGTCCGTGGTCGAGATGGCGGCGGCGGTGCCCGTGACCGGCGGCAGCAGGAAGCCGTCTATGGACTGTACCGCGGCGCCCTTCGACCGGACTGCCGTGGCGCCGGTGCCGGTCACCACCGTGCGGAACAGCCGGACGGTGTTGTTGTCGCGATCGGTGAAGTCATAGTCCACCGTGGGCCGGTCGGTGGTCGCGGTGGGGCTGGCGAAGTTGGTCCGCGCCGGCGCGTCCTGGCCGTCCTCAGCCTGGGTGTAGTTGAGCTTCCACGTCACGTCCCAGTCGTTCCACCGGTGCTTGCCGCCGACGGTGTTGGTCCAGGTGTATTCCTTGGTCTCGAGAGAGTTGAAATTGGCGGTGATCTGCGTGCCGTAGACGGTGCCCTTCTGCGGCGTATTGCCGTTGCAGATGTCGGCGAAACCGCTCGTGGTCTGCGGCGCGACGACGGCCGGGCACGCGGTGGCGGCCGTGGTGGTCGCGCCGTTGTCCATCCGGAAGATGTAGTTCGAGCGCAGCTCCTCATCGATGTACGCGGTGTAGATCGAGCTGAACTCGACCTTGTTGTTCTCGTCGAACTCGTACTCCACCTTGAAGACGCCGCCGACGTTCTCGCGGGTCAGTCGATAGGCCTTGTTCTCGAACTCCCGCGCCCAGCGGCGGTCTTCGTTTCCGGGGCGCGCGTCGCGGCCGTTGCCGGCGGTCTGGTAGGGGTCGGTCTCCCAGTTATCGGTGACCATGTTGCGGTGGTAGAATGAGCCCAGCGCCAGCACCCCGAGACGGTCATCGAGGAAGCGGTCGGACACCACGAGCGAGACGTCCGACTCCTCGCCGCCGCCCAGTTCCACATAGCCCAGGGCCGCCTTGCCGGCGACGAACAGGCCCGAGCGGTCGAAGGCGCTGCGGGTGCGGATATCGACGTTGCCGGCGATGGTCTCACCCGGCATGTCGGGGGTCACCGCCTTGGTGACGATGATCTGGCTGGCCAGGGCCGAGGGAATGTTGTCGAAGCGCGACTGGCGGCCTTCAGGGCTCACGATGGTCAGGCCGTCGAAGGACACGGTCGTCCAGTTGATCTTGGCGCCGCGCAGGTTGACGTAGCGGGCTTGGCCCTGGTCGCGCTCCACGGCGACGCCCGGCAGGCGGCCGATGGCGAAGGCGATGTTCTGGTCAGGCAGGCGGCCCACCGCGTCGGCGGCGATGACGCTGACCAGCGAGGGCGACTCTTTCTGGATCTGCAGGGCGGCCGCCTGAGACTCGGCGATGGGGCGGCCGGTGACCACCACTTCCTCGACCGAAGGCGCCGCGGCGTCGTCGGCGGCGAACGCCGCACCGGCGCTGAGCACGGCGACCAGCGCGACACCTGTCATGAGAGACGTCCGGGTGATGTTCTTGATCTGTTGCATGTCGTGGCCCCCTTAGCCGGGCTCGGGCTTTAGTCAGGGACCACGACGGCGCGGCGACAGTATTAGGACAGACTGACGACACTCGAGGCGGGTGTTGCCGCGCGAACACAGTCCTTCCGACGCGCCCCTTCCGCCTGAAGATTGTGAGTTGCCTGGACGTCTCCATCCGCGGTGGGTCGCGGGACCCGAGGCGCCTAATAACTACTCACATTTGCGAGCTTCGATTGTCGCCAAGGCGCGTGAATTCCTCGCTCGACTTGCGCGGGGACTCGCGAGGCGGCGCACGTCCCGCGCGCGCCGACGACCCGGGGTCCCGGCGGATCCCGCCGCGGCGGCTGTCATCGCCGCGTCATCAAACTGTCGCCGGCGCCGGTGCATACGGCGCGCGACGCCCCGGAAAGCGGGCGATCGGGTCGGGGTTGATGCTCTTCATGCGTATGGCGGTCCTGGTTTCGGCGCTCGGCCTGATGCTGAGCGCGTGCGCGACTTTGGGTCCGGAGGACGTCTCCGACTCCGGCGGCATGACCGTTGGCGCGGGCAAACCCGTCCTGGCCTCGGCCGAGACCCCGCCGGTGGGCACCGCCGCCCGCGACGCCGCCGACGACCCGGCCATCTGGGTCGACCCCGCCGACCGCACGCGCGGCGTGATCATCGGCACCGACAAGCAGGCTGGGCTCTATGTCTACGACCTGGCGGGCAAGCAGCTGCAGTTCCTGCCCGGCGGCAAGCCCAACAACGTCGATCTGCGCGAGGGCTTCCCGACCGCCTCGGGCCCCAAGGTGCTGGTGGCGACGTCCGACCGCGGCCGGCCGGGCGCCGGCGCGGCGCTGTTCTTCCTGGATCCCGCGACCCTCAAACTCACGCTGTGGGGCGCCGTCCCCATCGACCTGGTCGAGCCCTATGGCCTGTGCCTGGCGCGGCGGGGCGATGCGTTCCTGATGATCGTCAACGGCACCGACGGCCAGGTGCGCCAGCTGCGCGTCGCCACTGGCCCCAACGGCAAGCCCCAACTCACCGAAGAGCGCCGCTTCGCGGTCGCCACCCAGCCCGAGGGCTGCGTCGCCGACGACACCCGGGGCCGCCTATACCTGGGCGAGGAAGGCCGCGGCGTCTGGCGCTACGACCTGGGCGCCACGGCCACGCCCGGCGTGCTGATCGCCGAGGCGCCGTCACAGATGCTGATGCCCGACGTCGAGGGCCTGGCGCTGCTGGAAGACGGGGCGGCCACCTGGCTGATCGCCTCCAGCCAGGGCGACTCGGCCTTCGCGGTCTGGAAGGTCACCGACGCCGACGAGGCGCTGTACTACGGCCGCTTCAGCGTCGTGGAAGGCAACGGCGTCGACGCCGTGACCGGCACCGACGGCGTGGCCGCGGCCGGCCGGCTGGTGGGCGGCTTCCCGAATGGTCTGATCGTCGTCCAGGACGACGTCGATACGGGCCCGACCGGCGCGCGTCAGAACTTCAAGCTGGTCGACTGGGACCGCGTGAAGGCCGCGCTGGGGCTGTAGGCTTTCCTTCCCACCCAGCCGCCGGCGACGGCCCTAAAGTTCCTCCCCCATGACGATGGGGGAGGGGGACCACGAAGTCGTGGAGGGGGCGCTGCTCGCGGCAAGGCAGATCGTTTATGCGGGGCGCGGCCCCAACGCCCCCTCCACCACTTCGTGGTCCCCCTCCCCCGCCATTGCGGGTGAGGAACTTGGGTGAGGCCTGCGCGGAACGGGCCGCAACATTGCGAAATCTTCATCCGCCCTCGGCTTGACGCCAACGATTACGCGCGTGAACGTACGCCAACGATTACGGGCGTAGACAATGCGGATCAGCGGCGCGGAAAGTCTGGTGATGGAGGCCCTGTGGCGGCGTGAGCCGCTCACGGCCGAGGAGATATTCGCCGACGTGGGCGAGGCCCAGGGCTGGGCCGAGGCGACGCTGAAGACCCTGCTGAACCGCCTGCTCAACAAGAATGCGGTGTCCGCCCAGAAGGACGGACGGCGCTATCTCTACCGGCCCCTGGTGGCCCGCGACGAGTATGTGGAGTCCGAGAGCCAGGGGCTGCTGGACCGCCTGTTCGACGGCCGCCTGGCCCCGCTGGTCAGCCACTTCTCCGAGCGCCAGAAGCTCACCGCCCAGGACATCGCCGACCTGAAGCGCCTCATCGCGGAGCTCGATGACGATGACAAGTGAGGTGCTGGCCCTGGTGCTGCGCGCCAACCTGGTGCTGGGCGCGGCGATCCTGCTGATCCTGGCGCTCCGACCGATGATGACCCGAAGCTTCAGCGCCCAGACGACCTACCTGCTCTGGGCGATGGCCCCGCTCGCCGTCCTGGCCAGCCTGCTGCCGGCCCGTCGCGCCGTGGTCGAGGCCGACTCGGCTCTGGGCGTCGCGGTGGCTGAGCGCTCCGAGGCGGCGCCGCTCACCGTCGAGGCCTTGCTGCCTGATCCGGTGCGGACGATCGCGCCGACCTTCGATCCCGAGCCCTGGCTCTTCGGCGTCTGGCTGGCGGGCGCGGCGGTCAGTCTGGGCGTCCTGGCCTGGCGACAGGCGCGCTTCCGCCGCTCGCTGGGCGCGCTGACGCCCGACGGCCGCATCTACCGTGCCGCAGCCCCCGGCGTGGGGCCCGCGGTGGTGGGCGTGATCTTCCCGCGCATCGTGACGCCGGCCGATTTCGAGCACCGCTTCGACGCCGACGAGCGGCGCCTGGTGCTGGCCCACGAGGAGACCCATTTCCGCCGCGGCGACCCGCTGGTGAACGCCGCCGTGGCCGCAACGCGCTGTCTGGCGTGGTTCAATCCGCTGGTGCACGTGGCCGCCCACTATCTGCGGATGGACCAGGAACTGGCCTGCGACGCCGCGGTGATCGGCCGGTACCCCGGCTCGCGTCGCACCTACGCCGAGGCGATGCTGAAGACCCAGATTGCGCCGCTGTCGGCGCCCCTGGCCTGCTACTGGCCTGGACGCACCGCGCGGCCGATGAAGCAACGCATCGCGCTCCTCAAGGCGCCCATCGCCACAAGACAACGCTTGCTCGGCGGCGCGGCGGCGGTGGCGGGCCTCAGCCTTTGTGCGGGCGCCATCGCCTGGGCCGCGCAGCCGGCGCGAATCGAGACGCGCCAGACGACGTCGTTGACCCCGATCGCCTATGCGCCGGGCGTGATGGGGGCCGGTCCGGTCGATCCCGGGCGCAGTCGCAAGCTGGGCGCCCAGCTGGTCGAGGCGATCGATGAGGGCTACCCGGACGCCATCCGGGGCCTCGTCAAGGCCGGGGCCGACGTAAATCACTTCGTGCCGGGCGACGGCACGCCGCTGTTGCGGGCCGCGCGGCTCGGAGACATGGACACCGCGCGACTGCTGATCCGCAGCGGCGCCGACGTGAACAAGCCCGCGCCCGGCGACGGCAGCCCGCTCATCGCGGCGTCCGCCCATGGCCGTCGCGACATGGTCGAGATGCTCATCCGCGCGGGCGCCGACGTGAACGGCTTCGTGCTCGGCGATGAGACGCCGCTGATCACCGCGGCGCGGAGCGGCGAACTCAGCGTCGTCGCCTACCTGATCGAGCAGGGCGCCGATCCCAACCTGGCCGTGCCCTCCGGCAATCGACCAGGAGAGATGCGCTCGCCCCTGTCGATGGCGGCCAATCCCGCGATCGCGGACCTTCTCCGTCGACACGGCGCGCGCCGCTAGCCCTCCAAGGAGACGAAGGATGCCCTTCATAGACGCCCGGGAGCTCCCGGCCGGCAGCGAGATCGCGGCCGATCTCATCGTCATTGGCGGCGGCATGGCGGGCCTCGCCCTGGCCCGGGAGTGGGCGGGAAGCGGCCGCTCGGTGGCGGTGCTGGAGAGCGGCGACAAGACCCCGGACCTGGCGACGCAGGATCTCTACCGCGGGGAGGGGACTATGCGGGGGCCAGGCACGGCGCCCCAGCCCTTCAGCGACTACGTCCATCAGTCGCGCCGGCGCATGCTGGGGGGCTCGGGCAACGTCTGGGGCGGCAAGTGCGTGGCGCTGGACCCTGCCGACTTCGCCCAGCGCAGCTGGGTGCCGGGCTCGGGCTGGCCGATCAGCCGCGCGCAGATCCAGCCCTACTACGACCGCGCCAGCGACCTCCTGGAGCTGCCGCACTTTCCACCGGGCGAGACCGACCTGAAGGTCGCGGGCAAGCCGGCCCTGGAGATCGACAGCGGGCGCTTCTTCTCCGCCGCGCGACACGTCTCTAAGCTGTCGGGCGGCACGGACAGGGCCGCCTTCGATCGCTGGCGGTTCGCCCCAGCCCAGGCCGCCAATGTCACGGTCTACCTGAACGCCAACGTCACCGAACTGAAGCTTCGTCCCGACGGCCGCCGTCTGGAGCGGCTGGACGTGGCCTGCCTGAACGGCAAGCGGCACACCGCTAGGGGCCGCGCCTATGTGCTGGCCACCGGCGGCATCGAGAATGTCCGGCTCATGCTGGCGTCCAACAGCGTCGCCAAGGACGGTGTCGGCAACGGCGCCGGCCTAGTGGGCCGCAATTTTCAGGGTCACGTCACCTTCAGTGTCGGCGAGGCGGCCAAGGGGCGGGCGTCGCGGATCTGCTTCACGCGCGCGGGGCTCGACCTGCGCCTCTACACCGACGGCTCGCTTCGCCAGACTCACTGCGTCTTCGCGCCCACCCTGGCCGATCAACGCCGGCGTCGGGCCGGTAACGCCACGATGACCCTGTTCGAGATGGCGCCGGTCCCGCCCGATCCCGAAACCGCCGCCATCCGCCAAACCCTGCAGGCGATGTCTGGGGCCGCCGGCCGCGAGGTGGGCTACTTCATGATGACCGAGCACATGCCCAATCCCGAGAGTCGGATCACCCTGGGCTCGACGTCTGATGCGCTGGGCATGCCGCGCGTGAAGCTGGACTGGGCCTGGAGCGAAGCCGACTTCCGCAGCCTCGAGAGCACGGTCGCAGCCTTCGCGCAGGCGCTGGGGGAGGCGGGGCTGGGTCGCTTCCAGTTCCCGGCCGACCGCTCCCAGTTCGTGGCCATGGCCCGAAGCGCGGCCTCGCGCCACCACATGGGAAGCACCCGCATGAACCAGGACCCGGCCCAGGGCGTCGTCGACGCCGACAGCCGCGTCCACGGCGTCTCCAACCTTTATGTCGCCGGTAGCTCGGTCTTCCCCACCTCGGGGATCGGCAACCCGACGCTCACCCTGCTGGCCATGACCCTGCGGCTGTCGGATCACCTGAAGACTGAAATGAAGAGGGCCGCCTGATGGATCGCCGCACCGTGCTCCTGGCGCTGGCCGGCCTTGCCGCCGCCGCCGCTGTCCCGGCCCTCGCCGCGCCGCAGATAGATCCCGAAGGCGCCCGGGTTGTGGGCCAGGCCTACCTCGACGCTCACCCGGGCCGGCGTTTCGACGCCGCCCGCCTCAGGGCCGAACTCCTGCCCGACGGATGGACCGACGCGGCCGCCGCGCGCCTCCGCGCCCGGGCCGCCCGCGACTTCCGGGAGGGCCGGGTCTTCATGCACCGTGGCTGGTGGTTGTCGGACACCGAGGGTCGGTTGTTCGCATTGGCGGCCCTGACGCCGGACTGAGGCTGTGACATCGACGCTTCGCTCCGTGATGAAGAGCGGGCGGTATTGCCTCCTGAGGGGCCTTATTGAGCCTGCCTCGAACCGCGCCTAGTTTATCGACCATGAAAATACTCACGCGCGCCGAGATCGGACGGCTGAGCCCTTCTGAGAGGTTGACGCTGATCGGCGACCTCTGGGACAGCCTCGAGGAGGCGCCGCTGACGGCGGCCCAAGCCTCGGAGCTAGAGCGCCGTCTCGATACCTTCGAGGACGATCTGGCCGATGCCGTGACCTGGGATCAATTGAAGGCTGAACTCGCCGCTCGCGCACCGTGACGGGAAGGCTGCTCGTCCTTCCGGCGGCGCGACTGGAACTCGGCGCTGCACAGGACTGGTACGAGGCGGCTTCTCCCGGGCTGGGCTTAGGATTCCGCGCAGAGGTCGATCGGCAGATCGGCCGCATCCTCGACAATCCCCGCCAGTTTCCACCCGTTCTGCGGGACGTCCGCCGCGCGCGTTTGCGGCGCTTCCCCTATGGCCTGCTCTTCCGTGAGCGGGAGAAGGACGTCGTCCTCATCGCCTGCTTCCACGGCAGCCGGGACCCCCTCGTCTGGCGCAAGCGCCTCTGACGCCACGCCCATGCGGCTGCTCCAGAGCCCATGACGTGAGAGCCCGTTGAGCCCTTGACCCCGCCGTCCGACGCCCTGAGTCACCGTGTCACGGCGTTACTGTCGGTTCGGGTCGGGTTTCCTTGGGGACAGTGCTGAAAAACCTGTCCGGCAAAGCTCGACCAAGTTCCGACTCACAGTATGCGGTTAACACTCGATTAAGGGTGTCGGCGCGTACTTAACGCATCGTTACCAGGGTGCGTCGGACGCGGGGGTGTCAGGCGCGCAGACCGCAAATTTCGGAAGGACGACGTCCCAATGGCCATCTCGCTTTCCGCGCCGCGCGCGACAGAACTCAAGCCCCGGATCGTCGTGTTCGGGATCGGCGGGGCGGGCGGCAACGCGGTCAACAACATGATCGAGGCGGGCCTCGAGGGCGTGGAGTTCGTCGTCGGCAACACCGACGCCCAGCAGCTCCAGTTCGCCAAGACCGAGCGCCGCATCCAGCTGGGCGTGCAGGTCACGCAAGGGCTGGGCGCCGGCGCCCATCCCGAGGTGGGCATGAGCGCCGCCGAGGAGAGCATTCCCGAGATCGGCGAGCACCTGGACGGCGCCCACATGGTCTTCATCACCGCCGGCATGGGCGGCGGCACCGGCACCGGCGCCGCGCCGATCATCGCCAAGTGCGCCCGCGAGCGGGGCATCCTTACGGTGGGCGTGGTGACGAAGCCCTTCCACTTCGAAGGCCGCCACCGGATGCGGCTGGCCGACGCCGGGATCACCGAGCTGCAGCGCTACGTCGACACCCTGATCGTCATCCCGAACCAGAACCTGTTCCGGGTGGCCAACGAGCGGACCACGTTCGCGGAAGCCTTCGGCATGGCCGACCAGGTCCTGCACTCGGGCGTCCGCTCGATCACCGACCTGATGGTGCTGCCGGGCCTGATCAACCTCGACTTCGCCGACGTCCGCACGGTCATGACCGAGATGGGCAAGGCGATGATGGGCACGGGCGAGGCCACGGGCGAGGATCGCGCCCTGATGGCCGCTCAGAACGCCATCCAGAACCCGCTGCTGGACGAAGTCTCGCTGAAGGGCGCTAAGGCCGTGCTGGTCAACGTGACCGGCGGCCTGGACATGACCCTGCTGGAAGTCGACGAGGCGGCCAACGCCATCTCCGAGCAGGTCGACCCCGAGGCCAACATCATCTTCGGCGCGGCCTTCGACCCGTCGCTGGAGGGGATGATCCGCGTGTCGGTGGTGGCCACCGGCATGGACGGCGCCTCCATCGCCGCCATCGAGCCCAAGATCGAGCGCCGCTCGCTGATGGCTGAGCCCCTGCGGGCCACGGTCACCCCGCGGCCCGAGCCGGCCCCGGTCGAGGCCGAGCCGGTCGCCGCCTCGGTTGCGGCCGAGGAGCCCAGCTTCGCGACGGCCGAGGAAGAGCAGCCCGACATCTTCGCCCAGCCAGCCGCCGACGACATCGGCGCGCAGATCGCCGCGGCGGCGGCCTCGTACGAAGCGCCGGCGCCCGCGCCCGTCAGCCGGATCGTCGATCCGGCCGCGGCCGAGCCGGGCGACGAGCCTCTGTTCGCCGACAGCGCTTTCGAGCCCCGCAAGCCGCGCGGCGGGTTCCTGTCGATCTTCGGCGGTCGCCCGCGCTTCGAAGCGCCCCAGCCCGCGCCCGCGCCGGCTCCGGTGGCCCGCGCGCCGCAACCGGCTCCGGTCCGTGGCGGCGCCCAGCCGCTGGAGGCTGCCCAACCGGAAGAGGCCGACCAGAACGAGGATCTCGAAATCCCCTCGTTCCTGCGCCGACTGGCCAACTAGAAAACTCCACGAAATCGTCACACCGCGCCCAGGCGCGCGTTGCTAGAAGTCCTCCCGGAACCCCTCCGGGAGGACTTTTCATGAGCGGTCATCGCATCATCCTGGTCTCGCCCCTGGCCGACGGCTGGGCCGTGCTTTGCGCGGGTCTCGAGCCCCTCGTGTTCCAGTCGGGCGCGCGCGCCGAGGCGCAGGCCAAGCGGCTCGCGGCGTGCCTGGCGAAGCTGGGCCGCGCGGTGCAGGTACGCATCCTCGACCGGTCGCGAAACCTTGTCGGAGCGCAGCTTTACCCGGCCATGTGAGACCCCTGAGCCACAGCCGGCTTCAGGACGAATTCCTTCGTGATATCCGTCGCTTGGTGCGCCGTGCGAGCCGTGACCAGCCAAGCGAAACATTGCGAAACACCAAGTGTTTTGCTGCGGTGCATCAATCGCCTTAGCCGGACGTTGGGGCACTTGGAGTCGTCGCTTTCGCGACGCGTATCGCTGCAGGAAGGTCCACTTTGACCGCGCATATGTTCCAGCACACCGTCCGGGCCCCCGCGCTGTTCGCCGGTGTCGGCGTCCACACGGGCGCCTATACCCGCGTGAATGTGCGTCCCGCGGCGGTCGGCGCCGGCATCGTCTTCGTCCGCACAGACGTGCGCGACCGTGACAACCTGATCCCGGCCACCGGCGAGGCGGTCTGCAAGACCCAGCTGGGCACCGTCATCGGCAACGCCGCCGGCGTCACCGTCTCGACGATCGAGCACCTGATGGCGGCCTTCGCCATGCTGGGCGTCGACAACGCCATGGTCGAGGTCGACGGGCCCGAGATGCCGATCATGGACGGCTCGGCGCTGCCGTTTGTCCGCATTCTGGACCGCGCCGGCCTGCGCCCCCAGGAAGCGGCCCGCAACTACATCGAGATCCTCGACACGGTCGAAGTGATCGAGGGCGACAAGCGCGCGACGCTGAAGCCTGCCGACGGCTTCGAAGTGGCGTTCACCATCGAATTCCCCACCGCCGCGATCGGCCGTCAGTCGATCGACATGGCGATGGACGAGCCGGCGTTCCGCGACGAGCTGGCCGACTGCCGCACCTTCGGCTTCCTCCGCGATGTCGAGGCTCTGCGCGCCATGGGCCTGGCCCGCGGCGGCTCGATGGAGAACTGCGTCGTGATCGACGACGACCGGGTGCTGAACCCCGAGGGCCTGCGTCGCCCCGACGAGTTCGTGCGCCACAAGGCGCTGGACGCCATCGGCGACCTCTACGTGCTGGGCGGCCCGGTCATCGGCCGTTTCGAAGGCGTGCTGGCCGGCCACGCCCTGAACAACGCCCTCGTCCGCGCGCTGCTGGCCCGCCCCGACGCCTGGCGCGTCTGCACCCTGGCCGAAGACCTTCGCGAAGCCGTCTAGGGCTGGGTGGAAGAGGGGGTGTTGCGAATAATTCGCAACTGAGGCCTAATGCTCAGGCAGGAGGCCCCCATGCCCGACGACGCCAGCGCCAAGCTCGACGATCTCTACGCCCCGCCGCACAAGCTGACGGTGGCCAAGGACATCGGTGTCGTCGACAAGCACGGTCGCCGCTTCATCGAACTCTCGCCCTTCGTCGCGCTGGCGACCGTGGGTCCCAATGGGACGGTGGACGTCTCCCCGCGCGGCGGCGGGCCCGGCTTCATCCGCGTCGCCGAGGACGGCAAGAGTCTGCTGATGCCGGACCGGCCGGGCAACAACCGCCTGGATTCGCTGCGCAACATCGCTGAGGGCTCGGGCGAGGTGGGCCTGATGTTCATGATCCCCGGCGTCGACGACATCTACCGTGTCAACGGCCCCGCCAGCCTGGTGGTCGACGCGGATCTCGCCAAGACCTTCGAAGAGTTCGGCAAGGTCCCCAAGACCCTGCTGAAGATCGAGGTGCGCGAGGCCTATCTGCACTGCCCCAAGGCGCTGATGCGATCGGACCTCTGGGGCGACAGCCACCGGATCGATCGCGCGACTCTGCCATCGCTCTCCGACATGATCACGGACCAACTCGGGGTGGACCGTCCGAAGACCACGCATGCGGAACAGGTCGAGAGCCTTAAGCAGACGCTCTGACCCGCCGCACGCCCGTCCCGGGAAAGGCGCCCTGCGACCCAGCCGCCGTTTGCTCGCCACAAGTGGTAGTGTAGAAGCGACTCCCGCGTGGGGGCGCGCGTCTGTCTTGAGGTGAAGGTGTCTTCGGTCCGAACGTCCGCCAAGGTGGTTCTTGTCACCGCCGCCTGCGCACTCGCCCTCTCCGCCTGCGCCGGAAACAGCAATAAGAAGCCGCGCCTGGCCTATGAGGAGCGCCCGGTGGAGCTGCTCTATTCCACGGGCGCCGACCGGCTGGACCGGCGGCAGTGGAATCAGGCGGTGAACTACTTCCAGGAAGTGGAACGCCAGCATCCCTATTCGGAATGGTCGCGCCGTTCGATCCTGATGCAGGCCTACGCCCACTATCAGGGCAACGACTACGCCGAGGCGGTGGCCGACGCTGACCGCTTCATCCAGCTGTATCCGGGCAACCCGACGGCGGCCTACGCCCACTACATCAAGGCCATCTGCTACTTCGAGCAGATCGTCGACGTGAACCGCGACCAGGCCGCCACCGGCCAGGCGCTGGCGGCGCTGCGCGACGTGGTCCAGCGCTATCCGCGCACCGAGTACGCCTCGGACGCCCGCCTGAAGATCGACATGGTAAACGACCAGTTGGCCGGCAAGGAAATGACCATCGGCCGCTGGTACCTGCGCCAGGGCGACACCCTGGCCGCCACCAACCGCTTTCGCACGGTGGTCGACCGCTACCAGACCACCAGTCACACGCCCGAGGCGCTGTACCGACTGGTCGAGAGCTACCTGACCCTGGGTCTGTTGGAAGAGGCCAAGCGCAACGGCGCGGTGCTGGGCTACAACTATCCGGGCGATCCCTGGTACAACGACGCCTACAAGCTGCTGACGTCCAAGGGCCTGCGTCCGGCGGTCGAGCCCAAGTCGGGCAGTGGGGGCATGTTCCGGCTGCCGTTCACCCGCGACAAGAGCAAGACGGTCGCCCCGCCCGAGGCCAAGGACACGAACGTCGCGGTCCAGGCCAGCAAGGAAGCCGACAAGAAGACGATCTTCCGCCTGCCGTTCGGCAAGAAAGAAGACAAGCCGCTGCCGGCCCCCGCGCCGGAAACGCCCCCGTCCTGAACCTGGCGGCGGAATAACGCCGCGGCCCTTCTAACCCACTTGATTCCAGGCGATCCTCCGCAGCGATGCTGATCGGTCTGCAGATCCGCGATGTGGTGTTGATCGAGGCCCTGGACCTGTCCATCGGGCCGGGCCTCACTGCGCTCACCGGCGAGACCGGCGCGGGCAAGTCCATCATCCTGGACGCCTTGGGGCTGGCCACCGGCGCGCGCGGCGACGCCGGCCTCGTGCGCCGAGGCGCCCCGCAGGCGGTCGCGACCGCCATCTTCGCGCCGGCGCCCGCGCATCGGGTCTGGGATATTCTGGACGAGAAGGGCCTGACCTACGCCAAGGACGAGGATCTGGTCCTGCGCCGTTCGCTCAGCGCCGACGGCCGCAGCCGCGCCTTCGTCAACGATCAGGCCACGGGCGTCGGCGTGCTCAAGGAGCTGGGCGAGGCCCTGCTGGAAGTGCACGGTCAGCACGAGACCGTGGGCCTGCTCGACGCGCGCACGCATCGCCCATTGCTCGACGCCTACGGAGACCTCGACCGCCGGCGCCAGGCCGTCGCCGGCGCCTGGGCCGCCTGGCGCGACGCGCGAGATCGGGTCGAGACCCTGCGCGCCGACGCCGACCGGTCGGCGGCCGAGATCGAGGAGCTGACCTTCCGGCTGTCCGAGCTGGACCGGCTGGATCCCCGCGACGGGGAGGAAACCGCGCTGGCCGAGGAACGTGCGTTGCTGGGCGCCGCCGAGAAGGCGCTGTCGGACATCGGCGTGGCGCGCGACACCTTCGACGGGCTGGGCGGCAAGGTGGCGCAAGCCATCCGCGCCTTGGAGCGCGCCCGAGAGCGCGCGTTGACCGCCGGCGCCGCTACCGACGGCCCCGCCGTCACCCGCCTGGCCGCCGCCGCCGAGGCTCTCGACCGCGTGCTGGTCGAGGCGGGCGAGGCCGAGGCCGCCATCGACAGCGCCGCCGCCGCCTTCGACTTCGAGCCCGACCGCCTGGAGAAGACCGAGGAGCGGCTGTTCGACCTGCGCGGCCTGGCGCGCAAGCTGAATGTGGCCGTCGAGCAGCTGCCGACCCTTCGGCTCCAGTTCGCTGAGCGCCTGCGGGCCGTGGAGAGCGCCGACGAGACGCTGAAGGCCGCCGAGACCCAGGCCGCGGCCGCCCGCGCCGGCTACCTCGACGCCGCCAGGGCCCTGTCAGCTGACCGCCGCGTCGCCGGGGACGCCCTGGCCGCCGCCGTAATGGCCGAGCTCGCGCCGCTCAAGCTGGAGAAGGCCCGCTTCCGCGTCGCGGTCGAAGCCCTGCCCGAGGATCGCGCCGGTCCCACCGGCCTCGACCGCGTGGCCTTCGAGATCGCCACCAACCCCGGCGCGCCGTTCGGCGACCTGGGCGCCATCGCCTCGGGCGGCGAACTGGCCCGCTTCGCCCTGGCCCTGAAGGCGGCCCTGGCCGGCCGCGGGACGGGGCCCCAGCCGCTGATGATCTTCGACGAGGTGGACCAGGGCGTCGGCGGCGCGGTAGCCGACGCGGTGGGCTTGCGCCTCAAGCGCCTCGCATCGGCTGCCCAGGTTCTCGTGGTGACCCACAGCCCGCAGGTCGCCGCCCGCGCCGAAGCCCACTGGCGCATCGCCAAGGCCGGCGGCGCCGGCCAGGGAAGCGAGGGCCATGTCCGCACGGCGGTGGAGGTCCTTTCTCCCGCCGACCGCGAGGAAGAGATCGCCAGAATGCTGGCCGGCGCCCAGATCACCGACGCCGCGCGGGCCGCGGCGCGAGCGCTGATGGAAGCTTGAGCGTCGCCGCCTTTCGTGGCGGGAGCAGACGCCTCCGCACGGGGCAGAGGTCAGCGGAGGGCGGCGGAGGACAGGGCCCTCCGCCGGACGAGGTCACACCGCGAGCCGCCGGCGGCGGAGCGCGTGGCCGGCGAAGCCGAAGCCCCCGACCATGAGCGCCCAGACGCCCGGTTCGGGCACAGCGGCCCCGACGGCGACGTTGCGGCTCAGGAACCCGGCGCCGACGCTGTCCTGCGTGCCCGCGAACACCGTCTTCTCCTCATCGTACACGACGTGGAACGTGTTCATGGCGTCCATCAGGCCGTTGCGGTTCGAGATCGCCTGGAGGCTGGCCACGACCACGAAGCTGTCGCCCGGATTGAGACGGATGGCGCCTCCGCTGCAGCTCTGCGAAAGACCGATGCTCTGGTGATACTCGCCCGCCGCGAGGCCCGAGCTATTGAAGCCGCCGACAGCGATCACGCCAGCGGCCCCGCAGTCCGGAAAGCCGATCCCTGAGTTGCTGATGATGTCGATGGCGGATGCGCCAGGCCCGAACGCCGCGGTCACCGTGCTGACGCGCAGGAGGGAGAGCACAACGTTCAGCCCGCCGTCGCCGGCAAACTCATTGGCGCCCTGCGGGCCGGCCTGGTCGCCGGTCGTCTGGAAGTGCAACAGGCCTTCTAGGGCGAAATCGATCGCCGCTTCGCCCTCATAGGTGAAGCTGCGGAAGGCCGTGGCCGAGGCGCCCGTTCGCGTCTCCGCACCAGCTCCGGCGGCCAGCCGCACCGTCGGAAGGTAGTCGTCGCTGAATGTCACCTCGGCAGCCCCGGACGCGCCGCCAAGCAGGGTCGGGTTGGCCGACAGACCCTGGCCATATCCGCCGAAGTACTGGTGCGGCTGCAGCCGGGCCGCGCCCACAACACAGGTGGTCACGGACGTCGGACACGGCCGATTGGTGACGACGGCCCCTGAGCCGTAGACGTCCTCTGCCGCCGCCGCGCCCGGAGCCGCGGCAAAGGCGAGCGCGATGGCCGCCGCCGAAACCGCCGACCGCGTGTACAGCCAGCCCGCCGCTTTGAAACTGATCCTCATGAACCCCCCGTTGTTCAGACCGGATGTTTCCGGTTCTCGTCACAAGTTTCGCCAATCGAACACAGTTGGCAATTGAGATCGCGTGGAGCGGGAACTGCGACCGTGCTTTGCAAGTCATGCGAGGTGTCGCACTCGAGGCGAAAACTCGAGACGGCCAGCCTGAATTCGGCGCTTCATGAAGTCTACTCTCAGAAACCTGAGATTGAGTTTCTGGACTTCGACCCGATGTGCGCTCTGGCGCGGGCCTGAGGCGCCCTTCGGAAGACTCGGCGTAGCGTCCGCGCGTCGGGCGCCGCGCAATGTGGCCTTACGCGATCCGCGCTCCACGGCTACAGCTTCGGCCATGGCCGCCCTGAGTCCCGTCGATCAACTCACCGAAGCCGAAGCTGTCGAGGAACTCACGGCGCTGGCCGACGAGATCGCGCGGCACGACATCGCCTATCACCAGCACGACGAACCCGAGATCTCGGACGCCGACTACGATGCGCTGAAGCGGCGCAACGCCGAGATCGAGGCGCGTTTCCCGCATCTGGTCCGCGAGAACTCGCCGTCGCTGAAGGTGGGCGCGGCGCGGTCGGAGAAGTTCGGCGCCGTCGAGCATGGCGTGCCGATGCTCAGCCTCGACAACGCCTTCGCCGACGACGAGGCGGCCGAGTTCGACGCCCGCATCCGCCGCTTCCTGCGGCTCTCGCCGACCGAGACCGTCGGCTACACGGCCGAGCCGAAGATCGACGGCCTGTCGTGTTCGATCCGCTACGTGAAAGGCGAACTCGTCCAGGCGGCCACCCGCGGCGACGGTCGGGTCGGCGAGGATGTCACCGCCAACGTCCGCACTATCGGCGAAATCCCGCACAGGCTGGCCGGGTCAGGCTGGCCTGACGAGATCGAGGTGCGGGGCGAGATCTACCTGGGCCATGAGGAGTTTGCGGCGCTCAACGCCGCCGCCGCCGAGGCCGGCCAGAAGACCTACGCCAACCCCCGTAACGCCGCCGCGGGCTCGCTCCGCCAGATCGATCCCACCATCACGGCGGCCCGCCCGTTACGCTTCTTCGCCTATGCCTGGGGCGCCCACTCGCAGCCGTTTGCCCAGACCCAGTGGGAGGCGCTGCAAAAGCTGAAGGCCTGGGGCTTCCAGACGACGCCCCAGAGCGTGCGGGTCGAGAACGCCGCCGGCCTTCTGGCCGCCTACGCCACGATGGAACAGGTGCGGCCGCATCTCGCCTATGACATCGACGGCGTCGTCTACAAGGTCGACCGCCTGGACTGGCAGGGCCGCCTGGGCTTCGTCAGCCGCGCGCCCCGCTGGGGCATCGCGCGCAAGTTCCCGGCCCAGCAGGCCCGCACGATTCTGGAAGCCATCGACATCCAGGTGGGCCGCACGGGCGCCATCACCCCGGTGGCGCGGCTGCATCCGGTGACGGTGGGCGGCGTCGTCGTCGTCAACGCCACGCTCCACAACGCCGACGAGATCGCCCGCAAAGGCCTTCGTGTCGGCGACACGGTGATCCTGCAGCGGGCCGGCGACGTGATCCCCCAGATCGTCAGCGTCGTCGAGGATGAGCCCCGCGGGCCGGAGCCGTTCGAGTTCCCCACCCACTGCCCGTGCCCGCTCCACACCGAACTGGTGCGCGAGACCACGGCGGCCGGCGCCGAGACCGTGGTGCGCCGCTGTTCCGGCGAGTTCGCGTGCCCGTTCCAGAGGCTGGCCCACCTGCGCCACTTCGTCAGCCGCCGCGCCTTCGACATCGAGGGCCTGGGCGAGAAACAGCTGACCACCTTCTCGGAAAAGGGCTGGCTCAACTCGCCGGCCGACATCTTCCGCCTCAAGGACCGCCGAGACGAGATTCTCACGCTGGACCGGTTCGGCGAGACCAGCGTCGGCAACCTGCTGGCCAGCATCGAGGATCGCCGCAGCATCGAGCTGGACCGGTTCATCTACGGCCTGGGCATCCGCCACGTCGGCGAAACCACCTCGACGGCGCTGGCGCGACACTTCGAGACCGTGGCGCGGTTCGTCGAGACCTCGAAGCTGGCGGCGGACCAGATGGCGGGGCCGCTTTACGCCGAGCTGTCCGACCTGGACGGCCTGGGACCCACGGCGGTCTCGGCGGTGCTGGAGTTCGCGCGGTCGGGGCAGGGGCTGCTGGTCCCGCCGGACCTCTCGCTGGAAGCCCACCTGCGGCTGGCCATTCCCAAGCTGAACTCCAGAGCCCGCGCCGCCCTGGAGGCCCGCTTCGGCGACTGGGCCAGTTTCGAGGCCGGCGCCCGGCAGGCCGCCGCGGAGACCCCCGGCGACGCCTTCCTCGAGGTGGCCTCGGTGGATGCGGTCGGCGTGGTGGCGGCCCGGATGATCGCCGAGTTCTTCGCCGAGGCTCACAATCGCGCCCTGGTCGATGACCTGCTGGCCGAACTCAGGGTTATCGACGCCGAACGCCCCAAGACCGACACCGCCGTGGCCGGAAAGACGGTCGTCTTCACCGGCAGCCTGGAGCGCATGACCCGCGACGAGGCCAAGGCCCAGGCCGAGCGGCTGGGGGCCAAGGTCTCGGGCTCGGTGTCGAAGAAGACCGATCTGGTGGTCGCCGGCCCCGGCGCCGGATCGAAGCTGAAGGAGGCCGAGAAGCACGGCGTCCAGGTGCTGACTGAGGATGAGTGGATCGCCCTGGTGGGCGGCTGATGGCGACCACCGAAGAGATGCTGCTGATCGGCTTCGACCGGCTGCGCTGTCATCTCCTGAACCTGGCCGAACTGATCTTTCTCGAAGTGCTGGCCCGTGAGCCGGAGAACCCGACCGCGCTGCGCCTGCTGGGCGTCGTCCGCTGCAAGCTCGGTCGCGGGCACGACGGCGTCACGCTGCTCCGTCAGGCGGCCCAGCGCGCGCCGGGCCTCGAGGTGATCTGGAACGACCTGGCCGTGGCGTTGCGCGATGCGGGCGAGCCTGACGCCGAGGCCGCCCGCGCGCGGGCCGTCGCCCTGCGCGATCCGGCCGCCGCGCCCCTCGCGCCGCTGGCGGGTCTCGTGTTCGCCAGCGAGCGTGCGGTCCACCCCTTCGAGCTGGCCGACTACCGATATACCGCCACCCTGCGGCACGGCGCCGGCCGGGCATCGCACCCTGAGCTCTCGGCGATCCTGGAGCGCGGGCGCGACCGCTACGCCGCCTTCATCGGCGAGATGGGCGCGCTGCAGGGCGACTTCGCGCAGATTCCGTTAGGCGGCAGCTACGAGTCCGTGGACCCGTTCTGGTTCAATGCCTGGTTCCACGCGCTGGACGGCATGGCCCTGACGACCATGTTGAAGCGGCGCAACCCGAAGCGCTTCTTGGAGATCGGCTCGGGCGTCTCCACCAAGTTCGCGCGGCGCGCCATCGACCTCTACGGACTGCGCACGCGGCTGACCTCGATCGATCCCGAACCGCGCAACGCCGTGGACCAGCTCTGCGACCAGGTGATCCGCCGGCCGCTGGAACAGTGCGACCCGGCGATGTTCCAGGCGCTGGAGCCGGGGGACATCCTGTTCCTCGACAGCTCGCACCGCGCCTTCCAGGGCTCGGACGTCACGGTCTTCTTTACCGAGATCCTGCCGCGGCTGACGCCCGGGGTGATTGTGCAGGTCCACGACATCTACCTGCCCGACGACTACATCTCGGGCCACCTGCGCCAGTTGTGGAACGAGCAGTACCTGCTGGCGGTCGCGTTGCTGTTCGGGCCCGATCGGTTCGAGATCCTTTTCCCCTGCTGGTGGGCCGGTCGTGATCCGGCGCTTAGAAGCCAGGCCCGCGCGGCGATCTGCCAGGGCCCACTGGAGACGGTCGACCTCTACGGCGCCTCGTTCTGGATGCAGGTGAAGGGCTGATCGGTCAGCCAGGGCTTCCCTTCCGCTTCGTGAAGCTGGTGGTTTGTGGCAACGGCTGGGGCCCCGCCCGGAGGAGACAAGATGAGCAACGCGTTCGAGACGGCCTGGAGCTGCTTCTCCGTCACCCTGGAGGGTCGGGTCGCCCACATCCGGCTCAACCGGCCTGAGGCGTACAACGCCATGAACCGGGCGTTCTGGAACGAGCTGCCGGCCATCGTGCGCGACATCGACGATAACGCCCGGGCCCGCGCCATCGTCATCTCCTCCACCGGGAAACACTTCTCCGCCGGCATGGATCTGCAGAACTTCGCCGGCGTGGGCGAGGCTGGCGCGCGGCCGGGAGATCGCTGGGTGCAGGCCGAGGCCTCGCGCCACCACCTGCGTTCGTTGCAGGACACCTTCTCGTGTCTGGACGAGGCGCGCATCCCCGTGATCGCCGCCATCCAGGGCGGTTGCATCGGCGGCGGCGTCGACCTGACCAGCGCCTGCGACATCCGCTACGCCAGCGCCGACGCGTTCTTCTGCGTCCAGGAGATCAACATCGGTATGACCGCCGATGCGGGGACGTTCCCGCGGCTCTGCAAGCTGATTCCGCAGGGCTGGGTGCGCGAGCTGGCCTACACCGGGCGACGGATGCCCGCCGCCCAGGCGCTGCAGATCGGCCTGGTCAACGCCGTGCTGCCCGACCACGAAGCCGTCGTGGCCCATGCGCTGGCGGCGGCCGCCGAAATCGCCACGAAGGCGCCGCTCGCGGTGGCCGGATCGAAGGTGATGATCAATCATGCCCGCGAGCATGGAACCGCCGCGTCGCTGGACTACCTGGGCGCCTGGCAGGCGGGCATGTTCGCGGGCCCGCACATGGCCGAGGCGTTCAAGGCCAAGCAGGAGGGCCGCGAGCCGGACTTCCCCGATCTCGTCCCGATCCACCGCGGCATGTGACCGCGCGGTTCAGCCCGGGTTGTTGGCGGTCACGATCCAGGTCGCCGAGTCGAGCCTAACGCCGTCGGGGCCGTCATGGGCCGACAGCGCCGCGCGGACGGCGGCGATCACCGCGTCGCGCTGATCGGGGTTCTCCCTGAGGAGAGCTCCCAGCGGGCCCACCTTCAAAGAGACCGCCAGGGCCGTCTCGAGATCGCCGCTGCCGATCTTCTCCAGATGCGGCGTGATGACCACGTCCCGAAAGCCCGCGGCGTCCAGAATGCCTCGCAGGCGGTCCGCATCGGCGAATGCAAAAGGTCCCGGAGCCGTGGGATCGGCCGGCGGCGGGGGCGCGGGCACGTGCGCCAGCGCCGCCTGCATGGGCAGGGTCATGATCGGGTTCGCGCTCGATGCCTGCCAGCACACGAACGCCATCCGCCCGCCCGCCTTGAGGGCGCGCCGCAGGTTGGCGAAGGCGACAGTCGGCTCGGCGAAGAACATCACCCCGAAACGGGAGAACAGCGCGTCGTAGCTGGCGGGCGGAAACGGGTGGGACTGGCCGTCGGCCTCAAGGAACTCGACGTTCGCCAGCCGCTCGGCCCGTCGCCGCGCGGTCTCCAGCAGGGGCCGCGAGATGTCCACGCCGGTGGCCCGGCCCGCGGCGCCCACCTGTTGCGCCAACTCGAGGGTCGTCGCCCCCGCGCCGCAGCCCACGTCTAGTACGGCCTCACTGGGCCGCAGCGCGAGCGCCCGCATCGCGGCGCGGCCGAGGGGCGCCAGTTGCCGGTCCAGCGGATCGACCATGTCGACCCAGGTGGGGCCGGCCTGCTCGTTCCAATAGGCGGCCTGTTGGGCGTTGGGAGGCTGGCTCATCAGATCGGCGCCGTGACGTCGTTGAGCCAGCTGCGGACCTCCGGCTCCACCAGGGGGCCGATCAGGTCTCGCACCTTGGCGTGATAGGCGTCGAGCTGGGCGCGCTCATCGGGGCTCAGCAGGTCGCGGTCGATCAGGCGGCGGTCGATGGGCGCCAGGGTCAGGGTCTCGAAGCCCAGCATCGGCCGCTCGCCGCCCGGAATCTGCGCGGCCTCGGTAACGACCTGCAGGTTCTCGATACGGATGCCGTAGCCGCCTTCCTTGTAATAGCCGGGCTCGTTCGAAAGGATCATTCCCGGGCGCAGCGCCACCGCGTTGGGCGCCTTGGCGATCCGCTGCGGGCCCTCGTGGACGCCCAGGTAGCTGCCGACGCCGTGGCCGGTGCCATGGTCGTAGTCCAGGCCATGCATCCACAGCGCGTGACGCGCCAGGATGTCGAGGGCCGAGCCGGTGGTGCCGGCCGGGAAGCGGATCCCCGCCAGCGCCAGATGGCCCTTCAGCACCAGCGTGAACCGCTGGCGCATCTCGGCCGTGGGCTCCCCGATGGCCATCGTGCGGGTGACGTCAGTGGTGCCGTCCAGGTACTGGGCGCCGGAATCGATGAGCAGCAGCGAGCCGCTCTCGGTCCGTTTGTTCAGGCGCTCGGTCGGACGGTAGTGGACGATGGCCCCGTTCGAGGCGGCGCCGGCGATTGTGTCGAACGACAGGTCCTTCAACGCGCCCGTGGCTTCCCGGAAGCCTTCCAGCATGGTGACGGCAGTGATCTCGTCGGGCGGGGTCGTCTGCCCCTCGGTCGCCACCCAATGGAGGAAGCGGGTGAGGGCGGCGCCGTCGCGGATGTGTGCGTTGCGCGAGCCCTGGATCTCCACGGCGTTCTTGCAGGCGCGGGGCAGGGCGCAGGGATCGTCGGCGCGGATCACGGTGGCGCCGGCTTCGGCCAGGGTGTCGAAGTACCAAGCCGAGGACTGCGCGGGATCGACGACGACGCTCTGACCCTTCAGCTCGGCCAGAGCGGCGGGGAGCTCCTCGGGGGTCTCCAGCCGCACCTGATTGCCCAGCCACGCTGGCAGGTCCGGCGTCACCTTGGCGGGGTCCAGGAACAGGCGCGCCGTGCCGTCCTTGTTCAGTATGGCCTGGCCCAGGGGCAGGGGGGAGCGGATGACGTCCCCGCCGCGCACGTTGAACAGCCAGGCGATACTCGAAGGGGCCGTCAGCACGGCCGCGTCGCCGCCGCGCGCGGCCACCGCCTTGCCGACCCGGGCGCGCTTGGCGCTGGAGTCCTCGCCCGAGAACTCGGCCGGGTGGGGGACCACCGGGGCGGTCGGCTGGGCGGGGCGGGCTTGGCCCCAGGCGCGGTCCAGGGGGTTGTCGTTGACCGCGACCAGGTTGGCGCCGGCCTTGGCGGCGGCCTCCTTCAGGCGCGCCAGGGCGTCGGGGCTGTGCAGGCGCGGGTCGTAGCCGATCGTCTGGCCGCGGGCGGTCGCCGTTTCCAAATAGGCGGGCACGCCGCCTTCCACCAGATCGCGGATTTCGAACAGCTGGGCGTCCACCTGATCGCGGACCTGCAGGGTGTACCGGCCGTCCACGAAGACCGCGGCCTTGTCCTTGAGGATCACCGCGGCCCCCGCCGAGCCCGTGAAGCCGGTGGCCCAGGCCAAGCGGTCGTTGGCCGCCGGCAGGTACTCGTTCTGGTGCTCGTCCTCATGGGGCACGAGGAAGCCGTCCAGGCCCTGCTGGGCCATGGCCGCGCGGATCAGCGGCACATGGCGGGGCCCGAAGGAGCGGTCGGTGGTCTCATCGAAGGTCTGACGCATGGACATGGATGTAAGCCCTTCCCGCCCCCTCGGCAAAGCCCTGCCCGCCGACGTATTTTACCCGGATCATATTGGACATGCACCCCCGGCGTCTGTATGCTTCGTACATGGACAAGACCGCCCGAAGAGACGCGATCCGCGACTACAAAGAGAAGAAGGCCGCCGTCGGCGTCTATGCGATCCGCTGCGCGCCCACCGGAGAGGTCTGGGTCGCGGGCTCGCGCAACCTCGACGCCCAGCAGAACTCGCTCTGGTTCAGCCTGCGCACCGGCGGCCACGGCAACCGCGACCTGCAGGCCGCCTGGAACGCCCACGGGGCCGAGGCCTTCAGCTTCGAGCCGTTGGAGCGGATCGACGATGAGGACCTGACGCCGCTGGGACGCGCCGACCTGATCAAGGCCCGCGAGCGTCACTGGCTGGCGACGCTGGGCGCGAAGAAGGCGGTTGGCTAGGGGCGCTGCAGGACCAGCGTGGCCCAGGCGTCGCGGTGCAGGCGGCGGACCAGCCGGAAGCCCTTGGAGGTGTAGGCGGCGGTCACGCGCCGCTCCTGCGTGCGCAGCAGGCCCGACAGGATGGTCAGGCCGCCCGGCTTCAGCGCCCGCTTGATGTCCTGCGACAGCGCCACCAGCGGCGGGGCCAGGATGTTGGCGAACACCAGGTCGTAGGGACCGTCCTTGCGCACGAGGGCGTCGTTCAGGCCGAAGGCGTGGACGAAGCGGGCGGTCGACTGGTTCAGCCGAGCGTTCTCGTTGGCGATCCGGACCGACGGCGCGTCGATGTCGGTGCCGACGGCGATCGGCGTGCCGGTCCGCGCGGCGGCGATGGCGAGCACGCCGGTGCCGCAGCCCACGTCCAGCACACGCTGGAAGCGCCTGGCCTTCAGCAGGTCGTGGAACGCCTGGAGGCAGCCCACCGTCGTGCCGTGGTGGCCGGTGCCGAAGGCGGCGCCCGCCTCGATGCGCAGGTTGACCGTGCTGGCGGGCGCCAGGCCCTTGTCGTGGGCGCCGTAGACGAAGAAGCGGCCGGCGCGGACAGGCGGCAGGCCGGACAGCGCCATGGCCAGCCAGTCGGCGTCGGCCAGCTTCTCGACGAGAACGCGCAGCTCCGGGTAGCCCTTGAGGACTTCCACGATCGCCGTCTGCTCGTCGGCCTCGGTGGGGAAGGCGTCAATGCGCCAGACGTCGTGGTCCTCGTCCTCCTCCAGGATGGAGAAGGTGAGGGCCTCGGTCGCGGGGTCGGCCTCGAGGGCGGCCGCTGCGGCTTCGGCGACCGCGCGGGGGCCGCGGGCGATGATCTGGATGGCCTCGTCGCTCATGGGCGGGAGGCTCTATAGGCAGAGCTGCTGAAAGGCGAGGGGCGATACGCCTCAGGCGCTCGCGTCAGGCGGGATCGAACAGCTCGACCGGCGGCTCGGGCGGTTCCGGGAGGTCCGACGGGTTGTAGGCGTTGCCGACCTGCGAGGGGTAGAGCGGCGGCGCGCGCGGCTCGTCTTCCCAGCGGGTCGGCGCCGTCGCCTCGGCGGTCTGAGCGTGTTCGGCGACGTCGTAGGCGACGGGTTCGGCGCGGTCCTCGTAGGCCAGGACCCGGTCGGCCACGAGCGGCGCCTGGGTATAGTTCGTGCCGACGACGTAGTCGGGGACCTGGGCGGCGTAGGCGCTCACGCCGGGTTCGGGGCCGCGGGCGTAGTTTCGGGCGCCGCCGCCGGCCCATTCCTGCTGCGGGGCCAGGAGGCCGTCCGTCAGGGGCGGTTGCGCCGCTCCGCCCAGGAGCAGGCCCGCGAGTACGGCCAGGCCGGCGCCGGTAAAGATGCGCTTGAGATCGTCGCTGTGGATGAGCTTCCCCATGCGAGAGATACGCGCGAGGCGTAGGTTGGTTTCATGCTCACAGCCACTTGGCGCGGCGGAACGCGACGTAGAGCCCCACGCAGATCCCGACGACGACCCCGACCACGACAAGGTAGCCGTATTGCCAGCGCAGTTCGGGCATCACGTCGAAGTTCATGCCGTAGAGGCCGAAGATCATGGTGGGCACCGCGAGGATCGCGGCGCCGGCGGTGAGGCGGCGGCTGACATCGTTCTGGCGCTGCTGTTCGAACAGGTTGGCCACCTCGAACACCGACGACAGCACGTCGCGCAGGCCTTCGATGGCCGAGGACACGCGGCGCACGTGGTCGCCCACGTCGCGGAAGTAGGGGCGGATCGCGGCGTCCATGAACGGCAGGTGCAGATGCTCCAGCCTGGCGCAGACCTCCTCCATCGGCCCCAGCATGCGGCGGAAGCGGGTCAGCTCCTGGCGCAGGTTGAACAGGTGGGTGACGTCGTCCCGGCTGAGGAAGGCGTCGAGGCAGCGGCGCTCGATCAGCAGCACCTCCTCCTCGATCTCGTCGACGATGGGCTGGTAGCTGTCGACGATGAAGTCGAGCAGCGCATAGAGCACATAGGCGACGCCGGTGCTGAGCAGGGTCGGCGCGTCCTCCAGGCGACGGCGCACCTCGGTGTAGGCCTTGGCCGAGCCGCGGCGGATCGTGATGATCGTGTTCTTGCAGACGAAGGCGCAGGTCTCGCCGTAGAGGATCTCCTCGCCGTCGAGCCGGGCCGTGCGGGCGGCCACGAAGATCTGGTCGCCGTAGACGCTGACCTTCGGCAGCGGGTGGTCGCAGAGCGCATCCTCGACCGCCAGCGGATGCAGGCCGAACTTGGCCTGGAGCATCGCGAGTTCGGCGGGCTCGGGATCGACCAGCCCGATCCAGGCGAACTGGTGCGCCTGCACCGGCCGGTCGTCTACGTCATGCACCCGCAGGTGCCGCAGACGATGTCCCTCCGAGTAGACCCTGGCGGCCGCTATTGGCATGCGATGTCCCGATCCCCGGAGGGATGTGAGGGCAAAGGGGTAGGGATGGCAACGCCTTGGCGCGGCGCCAGCGCCCCTCCACCGCTTCGCGGTCCCCCTCCCCCATTGGCATGGGGGAGGAACTGAAGTGGTTCGATGGCCCCCAGTTCCTCACCCGCTTGCGGGGGAGGGGGACCACGAAGTGGTGGAGGGGGCGCTGCACCTACCCCTGCTTCTCCACGAAGCTGTCGATGACCTTCTTTTCGCCGGCCTTGTCGAAGGTGACGGTGAGCTTGTTGCCTTCGACGGCCTTCACCGAGCCGTAGCCGAACTTGATGTGGAAGACGCGATCGCCGCGCTTGTAGTCCGAGGCGGCCGAGCTGGCGGAGGTGGCGACGAGGCGGCCGTCGCCTTCGATGACCTGCTGTCGGCCCGGGTGGCTGCCGCGGTACTGGTTGGCCTGGGCGCGGCGCCAGCCGGGGGAGTCGTAGCCGTTGCCGAACTTGGGGTCCTCGTCCCAGCGGCTGCCGTGCTGCTGCATGCCGGGGCCGCCGCCGTAGTAGCCGGTCTCGGAGCTTGCCTCGACGTTGGCCAGGGGCAGTTCGTCGACGAAGCGGCTGGGCAGCTGGCTGGTCCAGCGGCCGTAGACCTGGCGGTTGGCGGCGAAGCTGATGCGGGCCTCTTCGCGGGCCCGGGTGATGCCCACGTAGGCCAGCCGGCGCTCCTCCTCGAGGCCCTTCTCGCCGCTTTCGTCCATCGAGCGCTGGGACGGGAAGACACCTTCTTCCCAGCCGGGCAGGAAGACCAGCGGCCACTCCAGCCCCTTGGCCTGGTGGAGCGTCATGACCTGGACGCTGTCGGCCTGGGGCCCGCGTTCCAGCTCCATGACCAGCGAGACGTGCTCGAGATAGGCCTCCAGCGTCTCGTAGGCGCCCATCGACTGGACCAGTTCCTTCAGGTTCTCGAGCCGGCCCTGGGCCTGGGGCGATTTGTCGAGCTTGAGGGCGTCGGTGTAGCCGCTCTCCTCCAGCACCGCTTCCATCAGGCGGGCGTGGTGGACCTGGCCGGCCTGGCCGCGCCAGCGGTCGAGGTCGCGCAGGAAGTTGGCCAGCGACGTGCGGGTGCGGGCGGCCAGTTCGTCGGTGCGGACGATCTCCTCGGCGGCCTGGGTCAAAGTGCGGAAGCGGGTCGCGCCCGAGATCTCGGCCTCGTTCACCACTTCGCCGGTGCGGCCGTCGAACAGCGGGGCGTCGTCGTGCAGCCGGGTGGGGCGCATGCCCGCGAGGGCGTGCAGGCGCTGGACGGTGGTGTCTCCGATGCCGCGCTTGGGCGTGTTGACGATCCGCTCGAAAGCCAGGTCGTCGGCCGGCGACTGGATCAGGCGCAGGTAGGCGATCGCGTCGCGGATTTCGGCGCGCTCGAAGAAGCGCGGGCCGCCGATGACCACGTAGGGGATCTGGAGCAGGACGAACCGCTCTTCGAAGGCCCGCATCTGGAACGAGGCGCGGACCAGGATCGAGATGTCGGAATACTTGCGGCCCTTGTGCCTGGCCCGCTCGATCTCCTCGGCGATCAGCCGGCTCTCGGCCTCGCCGTCCCAGATGCCGCGAACGACGACCTTCTCGCCGTCGTTGGCCTCGGTCCACAGGGTCTTGCCCAGCCGGCTTTTGTTGGTGGCGATCAGGCCCGAGGCGGCGGCCAGGATGTGGCTGGTCGAGCGGTAGTTGCGCTCCAGCCGCACCACCTTCGCGCCCGGGAAGTCGCGCTCGAAGCGCAGGATGTTGTCCACCTCGGCGCCGCGCCAGCCGTAGATCGACTGGTCGTCGTCGCCCACGCAGCAGAGGTTCTGGCTTTTCTGGGCCAGGAGACGCAGCCACAGGTACTGGGCGACGTTGGTGTCCTGGTACTCGTCGACCAGCAGGTAGCGGAAGCGGTTGTGGTACTCGGCCAGCACGTCGGGCTGGCTGGTGAAGATGGTCAGGTTGTGCAGCAGCAGGTCGCCGAAGTCGCACGCGTTCAGGATGCGCAGCCGCTCCTGATAGAGCCGGTACATCGCCTGGCCCTTGCCGTTGGCGAAGGCCTGGGCCTCGGCGGGCGGCAGCTGGTCGGGCCGCCAGCCGCGGTTCTTCCACTGGTCGATCAGCCCGGCCAGCATCTTGGGCGACCAGCGCTTGGCGTCGATGTTCTCGGCTTCGAGGATCTGTTTGATCAGGCGTTCCTGATCGTCGGTGTCGAGGATCGTGTAGCTCGACTTCAGCCCCACCAGCTCGGCGTGCTTGCGCAGGATCTGGGCGGCCACCGAGTGGAAGGTGCCCAGCCAGCGCAGGCCCTCGGCGGACGGGCCGATGATATGGGCGATCCGCTCGCGCATCTCGCGCGCGGCCTTGTTGGTGAAGGTGACGGCCAGCAGCTCCCAGGGCTTGGCCCGGCCGGTGGCGAGGATATGCGCCAGGCGGGTGGTCAGCACCTTGGTCTTGCCGGTGCCCGCGCCGGCGAGGACCAGCACGGGGCCGTCGACGGTCTCCACCGCCTCGCGCTGTTCGGGATTGAGGCCCGCGAGATAGTCGTCCGGCCGCGCGTCGACGCGGGCCAGGTCGGAGATGCGGGGGGAGGGGGTCGAGTCGAAAAGGGACATTTGGAACATATGTAGCACAACGGGGCCCGGGCTTAAGGGGCGGAACGGCCTGCGGTTTGAACCACGGAAAACACGGAGAAGACGGAAGGCGCTGGGCCTCGGGCGCTGTGCGCGCCGCAGGCGCTGTTTGGACTCAACCACGAACCACACGAACCCCACGAACATGCGGCGGCGCGCTCGGAGGTGGACCTGGAGCGTTCGTGTGGTTCGTGGTTCGAAATGGAGGGCGCTTCGCGCGGAACCACGGACCATCGCGGACCAGCACGGACGGAGTCGCGTGGGTGTCGGTGATGGTCGGTGATGGTCCGTGGTTCGATGTCGAGGGCGCTTCGCGCGGGCGGCGCGTCAGCCGGAGGGGCGCCAGGGCGGTTTCGGGGGACGCGCGGGCGCGGAGTCCGCGGCGGACGATCGCAGGCCGGCGGTGAAGGCGCGGGCGGCGGCGTTGGCGGCGGCGACGTCTTCGGGTGTGGCGGGTTCGGGGTCGGGGAAGAAGGTGGGGGTCGGCAGATCCCGCCAGCGTTGGGCGTAGCCGTCGGGGAGGCCCAGGGTCTTGCAGGCGCGGCGGATGACGGCGTCGACGTCGTCCACGATCCAGTCGGGCTTCTCGGTCCAGTCGTCCACTTCGCGGTCGAAGCGGTGGCACCAGTCGGTGTGCAGCTGCTCGTCGCCGTCGGCGGCGGCGGAGATCACGCGCTCGACGGCGTCCTGCACCTGCGCGGTGCGCTCATCGATGGCCTGGTCGTGGAGGTCTCGTGCGGAACGGCGGGGCGCCTCGCGGTCGGCCTTGGCGCGATCGGCCCTCTGCTTGCTGAGGAGCGCCAGGGTCTGGCGGAGCGAACGGGTCAGGCGGGTGTAGGCGCGGGCCAGGTCGGCGAGTTCGGCCGTGTCTTCGGTGGCGAACGCCCTGGTATGGAGGCGCTCGGCGAAGGTGAAGTCCATGCGGGCCGCGCGGGCCAGCAGCTGGTCTTCCTCGAAGATGTCGGGCGTAGGCTCGGACATGATCGGGAGTGGAACACGCCCCTACGACAGATTCGGTCGTAGAAGCGCTCTTCGCTTCCGATTTTTCTCAGATCGTCATGGCCGGGCCTGTCCCGGCCACCCAGAAGCGCCGCCGTGTCCGGAGGGGCTCGGGCGGGGATGCGGTGCGCCTTGCTGCCAGCGCCTCGTATCTGGGTGGCCGGGACAGGCCCGGCCATGACGTTCTGGGATGATGATGTGCGCGGGCTATTTCGCCCGGCGCCACACCGTCTTGCCCTCCTTGATCGTCTCGGTGACCGCGATGTCGCGGATGGACGCGACGGGCGTGGTGAGCGGGTTGCGGTCGAGCACTACGAAGTCGGCGAGCAGGCCGGGGGCGATGCGGCCGCGGCGGGTCTCCTCGAAGGTCTGCCATGCGGGGCCGGTGGTGAGGGCCTGTAGCGCGCGGTAGGCGCTCTCGCGCTGGCCGGGGCCGCTGACCACGCCGGTGCGCGAGGTGCGGGCCATGGCGGTCCAGAGCTGGAACCGGGTGTCGAGCGACGTCACGGGGTAGTCCGAGTGGTTGGAGGGCGTGAGGCCGGCGGCGCGGGCCGCGGCGAACGGACTGATGAAGTCGGTGACCTCGGGGCCGAAGTTGCTGCGGTGGACGTCGGCCCAATAGAACGTGTGGTTGGAGAAGAGCGCGGGCCCCACGCCGATGCGCGCATAGTCCCTGAGCTGATCCGGCCGCACGAACTGGGAGTGGATGACGATGGGGCGGCGGTCGTCGGCCGCCTTGATCCCCAGCGCGTCGAAAGCGTGGACGGCCATGTCGATGGCCGCGTCGCCGTTGGCGTGCACGAAGATC
Source organism: Phenylobacterium sp. (assembly GCF_965284355.1). Lineage (NCBI taxonomy): Bacteria > Pseudomonadati > Pseudomonadota > Alphaproteobacteria > Caulobacterales > Caulobacteraceae > Phenylobacterium > Phenylobacterium sp. The sequence goes on from NZ_OZ260078.1 coordinate 4,335,379, forward strand.
TGCCAGCCGCGCGCGTGGGCTTCCTTCATCATGGCCTGGACCTGGGCGTCGCCCGCCAGCGGCCTGCCGCGCCAGGGATGGCTGCCGTCTGGCGCGCCTCGGGCATAGTCGCGGGTGAAGAAGGCGGTGCGCGCCTGGGGCGACCCGTCCAAGATGAACTTGACCCCCTGGAGCTTCACGCGGCCCAGCCAGGCGTGGGGTCGGAGGGCGGGGTTCGCGTACAGCTCGTCGAGCCCGGTGAGCGACAGCGGTAGAACGGCGAGGTCCAGCTTCAGCTTGCCGCGCGCCCCCTGCGAGGTGAGGAAGGCGAGGTCCGCGGGCGAGGTGGCCGCGTCCTGGGCGAAGGTGAAACCCTCGCGCAGGTAGAGGTCCTGTGCGTCGTCCAGGGCGGCGAGCTTGTCGGCGGCGGTCTTCTGCGGGAGCACGGCATTGACCGGGCCCATCGCGGTTTCGAACAGTCCGCCCGTGAGCCGGCCCTGAGCGTCGGCCGTCACCACGCCGCCCTCGGGCGCGGGCTGGCCGTCGGCGAGACCTGCGGCGTCGAGGGCGCGGCTGTTGACCACCATCCCGTGGCCGGACACGTGCAGCAGCGCGACCTTGTGGTCGGGCAGGGCGGCGTCCAGCTCGGCGCGGGTGATGTAGCGCTTCTCGGCCAGCGCCTCCTGGTCGTAGCGGGTGGCGACGACCCACTGTCCCTTGGGGACGTTGGCCGCAAAGCGCCGCACGGCCGCGATGAGGGACGCGTTGTCGGTGATGGGCCCGGCCTCGGGCCCTGCGAGATTGAGCCGTCCCGCCTCCTGGACAGCCAAGGCGAAGTGGGAGTGGGCGTCGACGAAGCCGGGCAGCAGGGTCTTTCCGGCCAGGTCGTGTTCCAGAGCGCCCGCGCCCGCCGCCTTTCGCGCCGCCGCGAGGCTTCCGGCGAACAGGATCCTGCCGTCGCGCGCCACGACGGCCTCGACGGTCTGGGGGGCGTCGCCGGCCATCGTGAGGATGGGGCCGCCGCGCCAGAGGGTCGCCGTCTGCGCGCCGGCCGGGCCGGCGAGCGCCAGGGCGAGCCACAGTCCGACTGTGGCCAGGATGTCTTTGTTCACGCTGGTCTCCCCCCGATGGGCTCTGACGGCCCCACGTCAGGACGCACGCAATCTGGGCCCGGCGTCAACGGCGCATCGTCAGCCCTGCGCGTGCTTCAGCGCCGCGACGCGGCAGGCCGAGGCGAGGGGCCGGCCCTCGCGGCCGCGGTCGATGCTGATGACCAGCTGCGCCAGGCTGGAGCCGCGCTCGGCGGCCATGGCGTCGAGGACGGCCCAGAACTCGGGCTCGAGCGCGATCGACGTCGCGTGACCCGACAGCAGGAGGGAACGCTTTTTCAGGCCGGCCATGCCCGTTCTTTACGAACTTTTCGGCCTGCGCCGATAGCCTCTTGCCAAAAGGTGACGCCTGCGTCATTTTTATGTGGACACTGTTTAGTTAGGGCTTCCCCCCATGGCCATGACCGCCGACGCCGCCGATTTCCGCGCTCCGCCGAGCAAGGGCGCCCGGGACGTCTCGACCAAGCTGGACTGGGCGCACGCCTGGCGCTCGCTGCAGAAGCTGCTGGCCGACAAGGAAGACACCCGCCAGGTCTTCGAGATCATGCGGGCGCTGAACGGCAAGTCGACCGCGCACGGCTACCTTCGCCTGCTGGAGACCGCCGAGGGCGGCCGCATCGCGTTCGAGCGCAAGGAGTTCGCCGATCGCCTAATGGACGACGCGTGGCTGGACAGCCTGCCCGAGGGCAGCGTGGGCGCCGCGTACCGCACGTTCATCCGCACCGAGCAGCTGTCGGCCGACGGCCTGGCCGAGGTGAGCCGGGAGGGGATCAGCGACGTCGACAACCCGCACCCCTACGCCTGGTTCGGGCGCCGCACCCGCGACGTGCACGACATCTGGCACATCCTGTCGGGCTATCACCGCGACGCGCTGGGCGAGGCCTGCCTGGTGGCGTTCTCCTACGCCCAGACGGGCGGCCTGGGCTGGGCGCTGATCGCCTTCGGCGCGGCGTCGCGCTCGCGCGGCACCGGCTATCCGGCGATCAAGGCGATCTGGCAGGGCTACAAGCGCGGCAAGGCGGCCAAGTGGCTGCTGGGCGAGGACTACGAGCGCCTGATGGCCGAACCGCTGGAGGCCGCGAGGCTGCGCCTCGGCATCACCCCGGCGACGATCTACGACTCGATCCCCGCCAACGTGCGCGACGGCGTGGTCCCGCAGGGGGCGTAGGGTCGCGCCGCGGCGATACCCGTCCCGTTCCGTACGCGCCGCAGGCGCCGTCATTTGGAACCACAGAAGACACGGAATGACACGGAAAGGGCTCCGCGGCTGAACCTGCCTTCCGTGTTTTCCGTGGTTCATTTCTAGCGGCGCTGACGCGCCATCGCGGCGGCTCAGTCCTCGCGCTTCACGCCATCCAGATTGCGTCTGGCGCGTTCGGCTTCGAGTTTCGTCGCGGCCTTGGCGCCTTTGGTCACGCCGTGCTTCGCGCGGTTCTCGGCGGCCCGGGTCTTGGCGGCGGCCTTTTCGCGGGCCTTCCGGGCCTTGTTGAGATTGATCAGCTCGGCCATCGCAACCCCGTCCTCATCGGCCCGTTACGCGGTCCCCTATCGAGGAGACCATCATGATCCAAGCCACTCTGATCCGCGAGCACATGGAAGTCATCGGGTCCGACGGCGGCCATGTCGGCAAGGTGGACCACGTGCTGGGCGACGAGATCGAGCTCGCCAAGCTGGACCTGGGCTCGGGCTTCAAGCACCACCTGATCCCGCTCAGCTGGGTCGAGAGCATCCGCGACGACAAGGTTTGCCTGAACATGACCAAGGACGCGGCCAAGGCCGGCTGGCGCGAAAAGCACTAGCGGGCACGGGACGGGGAGGCGGAAGCCTCCCCGGTCCGGCCTATTTCACGTTGGCGCAGAAGCGCTGGATGCGCTGGCAGGCGTCTTCCAGCACCGCGTTGGCGGTGGCGTAGCTGATGCGGAAGTGCGGCGAGAGGCCGAACGCCGCGCCGTGCACCACGGCCACGCCCTCGGTCTCCAGCAGCTCGACCGCGAAGTCGGCGTCCGAGGTGATGACCTTGCCCGAGGGCGCGGTCTTGCCGATGAGCTCCTGGCACGACGGGTAGACGTAGAACGCGCCCTCGGGCGTCGGGCACTTGATGCCGCGCGCCTGGTTCAGCATCGAGACCACCAGATCGCGGCGCTGCTCGAACAGCTTGGCGTTCGGCTTGATGAAGTCCTGCGGGCCGTTCAGCGCCTCGACCGCCGCCCACTGGCTGATGGACGAGGGGTTGGAGGTGGTCTGGCTCATGACCTTGGCCATGGCCTTGATGAGGGGCTCGGGCCCCGCCGCGTAGCCGATGCGCCAGCCGGTCATGGCGTAGGCCTTGGAGACCCCGTTCATGGTCAGCGTCCGGTCGTAGAGCGCGGGCTCGACCTGGGCGATGGTGAAGAACTCGAAGTCGCCGAACACCAGGTGCTCGTACATGTCGTCGGTCAGGATCCAGACGTGCGGATGCTTGAGCAGCACATCGGCCAGGGCGCGCAGCTCGGCCTTGGTGTAGGCCGCGCCCGAGGGGTTGGACGGCGAGTTCAGGATGATCCACTTGGTCTTGGGCGTGATCACCCGTTCCAGGTCGGCCGGCTGGACCTTGAAGCTCGTCTCGGCCGAGGTGGCGCAGGCCACCGGCGCGCCGCCGGCCAGCAGCACGATATCCCAGTAGCTGACCCAGTAGGGCGTGGGCACGATCACCTCGTCGCCCGGGTTCAGGGTGGCCAGCAGCGCGTTCCAGATCACCGGCTTGCCGCCCGGCGAGACGTTCACCTGGCTGGGCTTGTAGGTGAGGCCGTTCTCGCGCGCGAACTTCGCGACGATGGCCTCCTTCAGCTCGGGAATGCCGTCGACGTTGGTGTACTTCGTCTTGCCGTCGCGGATCGCCTTGATGGCCGCTTCCTTGATGTTGTCGGGCGTGTCGAAGTCGGGCTCGCCGGCGGCCAGCCCGATCACGTTTTTCCCCTGGGCTTTCAGCTCGCGGGCCTTCGCGTCGGCCGCGAGGGTCGCGGACGGCTTTACGCGGGCAAGCGCGGCGGATTCCAGGGACATGGATCGAGACTCCCGGCTGAGATTGAACGGGCGCGGGTGTAACCCATGCTGCGCCGCATTCAAACCGCCGGTTTCAGCGAACCGGCCTCAGACGAAGTTGTCGAACGCGATATCGGCCAGGCCGCGTCCGACAAGGATCACCGAGGCGGGGTCCGAGCCCCCGCCGAACCCGAACACAACCACATCCGCGCCGACCTGGACGGCGACGTACTGCGAGCCCTGGGCCGCGGCCACCGCGGCCTTCGCCGCATCGAACGACGCAGCATAGCTGCCCGCCGTGATCTCGCGGTAGTTCAGGGCGCTGCCGAAGGTGAAGCCCTCGAACGCGAACTTCAGGCGGTCGCCGGTCTCCCAGTCCAGCACCGAGATCGGGTCGGCCGGCGCGCCGTCGCTGTCCTGGGCGTAGCTGCGGATCTGGAACTGGTCCTGGCCCTCGCCGCCGGTCACGCGGTCGCGGCCGCCCAGGCCGTCGATGGTGTCGCCGCCCGCGTCGCCCGCCAGGGTGTCGACGCCGCCCGAGCCCTGCAGGCTGTCCTGTCCCTCGCCGCCCGAGAAGCGGACGTTGAGCGCCCGGCTGGCCAACTGGGCCTGGAGCGTGTCGGCCCCGTCGCCGCCCAGCACGACCGCCTCGCCGGCGCCGAGGCGCACCTCAATGCGGTCGGCGCCCAGCCCGCCGTCGGCCTGGCCCTGCGCCATGGTGATGCGATCGTCGCCGTCGCCGCCGAACAGGCTGTCAGCCGCGCCCGTCCCGATCAGCGTGTCGGCGCCGCCTTCGCCCAGCAGCGTGCCCGCGCCCTCGATCCGGTCGTCGCCCAGGTTCCCGTTCAGGATGTCCGTCCCGCCCGCGAGGCTGCTGATCGAGTCGTTGCCCTGGCCGCCCAGCAGGGTGTCGGCGCCGGGGCCGCCCACGATGACGTCGTCGCCGCGGTTGCCCTGGGCGAAGTCGCCGCCGTCATTGGCGGGCAGGGTGACCCCGTCCAGGGCCTCCACCGTCGTGACGATCCGGTCGTTGTCCTGGCCGCCGTAGATCACGTCGCGTCCGCCGCCGCCCAGCAGGTAGTCGGCGCCCTGGTTGCCCTGCAGCAGGTCGTCGCCCAGGCCGCCGTCCAGGGTGTCCTCGCCGCCGCCGCCGTAGAGGCCGTCGCTGAGGACCACGCCGTTGGGGGCCGGGGATGCGTTCGCCCCGTTGTCGCCCACGAACAGCCGGGCGTCCGTCGACAGCGGCGTCCGGCCGTTGGCGCCCAGCGTCGCGAACGCCGACCCGAACTCCACGGTACGCCCGGCGGCCGTGACGGTGACGGTTCCCGCCGGGTTGTAGATGACGGTCACCTGGTTGGCGGCGACGTTTCCGAAGAGCACCGCGTCGGCGGCCGTGATCGCCAGCGCTTCGGCCGGCGTGATCGTGCTGAACGTGTAAGTGGCCACTCTATCCCCCGAACGGTTGCGGGCATGCTAGCGGCGCCCTTGGGCCGCGCCAATGGCAGGCCCTGTATTGGTGGCCGTCGGGGGCTGCGCAGAGGTAAGAGAGCGGGTCAGGACGAGGGCGGCCATGCACGTGCGGAGTCAGAGGCGCTGGGCCCTCATTTGCCTGAGCGTCGCGGCCGTGAGCGCCGCCTCGATCGGGACGGGGGCGCAGGAGATGACGGCGCTCGGCCACGAAACCATCAGCACCGCCGCACGGATCGGCATCGGCCTGTTCCTGCTGATCATGAGCCTGGCGATGGCCGTGGTGTTCTTCCTGGGCCATCGCGTGATCCAGGCGCTTCAGGCTGGCCGCACGACGTTCGAGGCGTGGCGCATTGCGCCGGCGGACTACGACCGGTTTCGCACCATCGACGCCGCCTTTGCCGAGGAGAACGACTATCGCGCCCTTGCGGTCGCGCCCGGCGAGGGCGTTCCGGTGGCTTTTTCGCGCGACGGGGTCCTGATCGGCGACCACTACTTCGGTCTCGCCCGCACGGGGCTGCAATGCTTCTACGGCGTCGCGATGACCCGCTCGAGCCCGCCGATGCTGGAGTTTCGGATCGTGACCACGGCCGCCAACCGCTTCGGCTTCCGGCGCTTCCAGAGCGTCCTGCGCGTGCCCACGGCCGCCGATGGGTTCGGCCAGGCGCAGACGGTGCTCGCGCACTACCAGGCGGCCCTGCGGGGCGAGGTCATCGTCCGGCCTATCTGGAAGCGTCGGCGTCGGCCTGAGTAGGCGCCAATCGGCGTTGGCCCGGCGACGCGGCCAAAGCCGCCGCGCCGCCGGGCGCCGCTCTCCAGAGCCTGAGGGACGAGTTCCGACTCTAGACGAAGTTCGACAGCCCGATGTCGGCGAGGGTGCGGCCTGTCAGCAGCACCGAGACGTCGGCGCCGTCGGCCGGGTCGCCCAGGTCGGCGAAGACGAAGACGTTGCCGCCCACCTGCGCGGCGACGTACTTCGCACCAGCCGCCGAGATATGCTCGTTCGCGATACGCAGGGCCTGTTCGTAGCTGTCGGCCACGAACTCGGAGTAGCTGCGGGGCAGGATGGCCGCGTCGGCCGCGGCGAAGATGCTGACTTCGGGGAAGTGCAGGGTGTCGTGGGCCTCGAAGTCCTGGATCTCGGCGTCGACGCGCGTCGCCGGGTCGGCCTTGGCGACGATCTCGAAGCGGTCGCGGCCCGAGCCGCCCAGGAGGATTTCCTTGTCGGCTCCGGCGGCGGTCAGCGTGTCGTTCCCGGCGTCGCCTGCGAGGACCGCGATCTCCGGGCCCTGCGCGACCAGCCGGTCGTCGCCGTCGCCGCCGCTCAGGAAATCCAGGCCGAAGCCGCCCTGCAGGATGTCGTCGCCGGCGCCTCCGATCAGGGTGTCGGAGCCCATGCCGCCGTGCAGCTCGTCATCCCCCAGGTCGCCCGATAGAAAGTCCGAGCCATCGACGCCGCCGATGAAGTCGTCGCCCTGGCCGCCCAGCAGGGTGTCGCCGCCCTGGCCGCCCACGATCTCGTCGTCGCCCAAATTGCCGTGGGCCCAGTCGCCCTGGGTGTCGCCGCCGCCGGTCTCGGACCCGGTGAAGATCGTGTCGTTCCCCTGGCCGCCGTAGATCGAGTCCCGGCCCGCGCCTCCGACCAGCCGGTCGTCGCCGGCATTGCCCTGGAGCAGGTCGCGGCCGTCACCGCCGCTGACCGTGTCCGATCCCGGGCCGCCGAACAGACCGTCGTCCAGCGCCGAGCCCGTCAAACGCTCGTCGCTGGTGTCGCCGATGTAGAGCTTCGAGCCGTCGGCCATCACCAGCGCGCCGGCCTTGGACAGCTGCACCAGGTTGGTCGAGAACGCGACCGTGCGGCCTTCGTAGGTCACGAACACCCGTGGGACCTCAGGCGACAGGGCCAGGGGGTCGTAGCTCTGGTAGACCACCGTCACGCCGCGCGCCGGGCCGCCGTTGAACGTCAGGGTGTCACCGGCCTGGATGTTCAGCGCCTGGTCCGCGGTGATGGTGTCGAACGCGTACGCCAGCAAGGGAAGAGCCTCCGCCGTCAAGCTTGGGCGACGTCAGATGGCGCATGTTGCGTAAAAACGCAACATGAGATTACGCAATTGCGACGAGCGGTCGGACGAACGGGCCACCCGCCCACCGCCTTGACCCCGCCGCACGAACACGCGACGCCTCGGCGCCAGATGCGCCGGCTCTTCGCCTTTCTCTCGAACATGGACGCCCAGGCCCTGCGGGCGCTGGCGGTGTCGTTCGTGCTGTTCGGCGGGGTGGGGATCGTCTTCTTCTTCGGGGCCCAGGTGCTGGGGTTCGACGGCGAGCGGGCGCTGGAGGGCTGGCTGGGCGCGGCGCGGGGGCCGTGGTCGCTGCCGGTGGCGGTGGCGGCGTTCGCGGCGCTGGCGTTCATCGGCACGCCGCAGATCGTGCTGATCGCCGCGGCGGTGGTGGCGTTCGGGCCGATGACGGGCGCCGCCTACAGCTGGATCGGGACGATGGCCTCGGCGCTGGTGGGCTTCTATCTGGGACGCAGCGCGGGCGCGAAGACGTTGGAGCGGTTCTCGGGCGAGGGCGTGCAGCGGTTCATGCGGCTGGTGGGCGAGAACGGGTTCCTGGCCAGCCTGATCGTGCGGCTTGTGCCCTCGGCGCCGTTCATCGTGGTCAACATGGCGGCGGGCGTGACGCCGATGCGGGCGTCGCATTTCGTGGCCGGCACCGGGATCGGCATCGTGCCGAAGATCGTGCTGACGGCGTTCGCCGGCGCCTCGATCCTGCAGCTCATGCGCGGCGAGATCGGCCGGCACGCCTGGGCCATCGCGGCGGTGGCGGCGCTGTGGCTGGCCATCGGCTGGTTCGCGCGTCGGTGGCTCCGGGGGCGGGCTGACAACAGGACCGACCGACCCTAAGCCAACTGCAGGGGGCTGCCGGTCCGCAGGGAAGTGGGGACGTTTCTTGCCCCGGATGCGCCGAATGGCCACGCTGCGCGCAAGATGCTTGCCCTGAAGCGGTCCATTCGGTAGATGCAGCGCCATGCGCACGCGGCTCGACAGCCTGCTTCTTCTCTCGCTGGGGCTTAGCCGCCCCTGGGCGCCTCTCTAGGCACGCGCATCGTTCGCGGCCGGGCGACCAGGGGACTCGATCCTCGCCCCTTGTAGAGAAAACACCGCGAAAGACCTGACCATGACCGCCCCCATCACCGAGTCCACGCCGGCGCCTGCATCCGACAGCGACCGCGTCATCATCTTCGACACCACCATGCGCGACGGCGAGCAGTCGCCCGGCGCCTCCATGTCGCTGGACGAGAAGCTGGAGCTGGCCAAGATCCTCGAAGACATGAAGGTCGACGTGATCGAGGCGGGCTTCCCGATCGCCTCGAACGGCGACTTCGAGGCCGTCTCCAGGATCTCGGAGATCATCACCGAGAGCGTCGTCTGCGGTCTGGCCCGCGCCGGGCAGGGCGACATCGACCGCGCCGGCGAGGCGATCAAGAGGGCCAAGCGCGGCCGCATCCACACCTTCCTGTCCACCAGCCCGGTGCACATGAAGTGGAAGCTGCAGATGGAGCCGGAACAGGTCCTGGAGCTGGTGACCAAGTCGGTCAGCCACGCCCGCAACCTGACCGACGACGTCGAGTGGTCGGCCGAGGACGCCACCCGCACCGAGCGCGACTTCCTGCTGCGCTGTGTGGAGGCCGCCATCAAGGCCGGCGCCACCACGATCAACCTGCCCGACACGGTGGGCTATACCTATCCGTCCGAGTACGCCGACCTGTTCCGCGACGTGATCGCCAACGTGCCGGGCGCCGACCGGGTGATCTTTTCCACCCATTGCCACAACGACCTGGGGCTGGCGGTGGCCAACTCCATCGCCGGCGTGCAGGGCGGGGCGCGGCAGATCGAGTGCGCGATCAACGGCATCGGCGAGCGGGCGGGCAACGCGGCGCTGGAAGAGATCGTGATGGCGCTGAAGGTGCGCGGTGACCGGCTGCCGTTCGTGACCGGCGTCGAGACCCAGCACATCACCCGCGCCAGCCGCTATGTCTCGGCCATCACCGGCTTCCCGGTGCAGTTCAACAAGGCGATCGTCGGCAAGAACGCCTTCGCCCACGAGAGCGGCATCCACCAGGACGGGATGCTGAAGAACGCCGAGACCTACGAGATCATGAAGCCCGAGGACGTGGGCCAGATCGAATCCAACCTGGTCATGGGCAAGCACTCGGGCCGCCACGCCTTCCGCGAGAAGCTGAAGGACCTGGGCTACGAGCTGGGCCAGAACGCGCTGAACGAGGCGTTCCAGCGCTTCAAGGACCTGGCCGACAAGAAGAAGCACGTCTTCGACGACGACATCGTGGCGCTGGTGGACGACGCCCTGGCCAGCGGGTCGGACAAGATCCAGGTCAAGCACCTGCGCGTGATCGCCGGCACCGAGGGGCCGCAGGAGGCCTTCCTGACGGTGTCGATCGACGGCGAGGAGAAGAGCGCCAACGCCCAGGGCGACGGCCCGGTGGACGCGGTGTTCAACGCCATCCACGCGGTGGCGCCGCATGCTGCGATCCTGCGGCTGTTCCAGGTGCACGCGGTGACTGAGGGCACCGACGCCCAGGCCCAGGTCTCGGTGCGCCTCGAAGAGGATGGCCGGATCGCCACGGGCTCAGCGGTCGACACCGATACGCTGACGGCCTCGGCCAAGGCGTATGTGAACGCGCTCAACAACCTCTTCGCGCGCAAGGAAAAGAGCGCCCCGGACGCCCGCGTCGCCAGCGGGTTCTAGCGGGCGCTTCCCTCCCCACCGGGGAGGGACAGCTCGCCAGAGGCGGGCAGGGTGGGGAAGCGTCGATCAGGCGCCGCCTCTCAGGAGACCCGCCCTGCCGCCAATCACTTTGCGCCGCACTCCGACCCACACTTCCCCACCCTGACCGCTGCGCGGTCTGTCCCTCCCCACAGGGGAGGGAAGGAGCCTTGCCTTGCTCTGGATCCTTCTGACCGTCGCCGCAGCGCCGCTGCAGGTGGCGCGCAACGCCATGCAGCGCGGGCTGGTGGGCGACGCCGGACCGTGGGGGGCGACGCTTGTGCGCTTCCTGTTCGGCCTGCCGTTCTCGATCGCGATCTTCCTCACGGTGTTCCTGGCGACGCCGGGCGCGACGCCGCACTGGACGCCGGTGTTCTGGACGGCCGCCATCCTGGGTGCGATCGCCCAGGTGACGGCGACCGCGGTGCTGCTGATGGCCATGAGCCGGTCGGGCTTCGCGGTGGCCACCATGCTGCAGCAGTCGTCGCTGCCGCTGGCGGCGATCATGGGCTGGTTCGTGCTGGGCGACGCGCTCAGCGGGGCCGTGTGGCTGGGCGTGGCGGTGGCCAGCGCGGGGCTCGTGGTGCTGTCGTGGCCGCGGGCGGGGCAGGGCAAGGCGGACCTGTCGGGCGCGCTGCTGGGCCTGGCGGCGGGGGCGGCGTTCGCGGTGGCGTTCAACGGCTTCCGCGAGGGCGGCCGGGCGCTGGACCCGGCGCATCCGATCTTCTCGGCGACGGCGACCCTGGTGGTGGCCCAGGCGATGCAGGCCTGCGTGCTGACCTCGATCCTGGCGGTCACGCGGCCTCAGGCGCTGCGGGCGGTGCGCGGGGCCTGGCGTCCGTCGCTGGCGGCGGGGTTCTTCGGCTCGGCGGCCTCCGTCTGCTGGTTCGGGGCGCTGGCGCTCGCGCCGGCGGCGCCGGTGCGGGCCGTGGGGCTGATCGAGGGGCCGATCGCGGCGGCCGTCGGCCGCAAGCTGTTCCGCGAGAAGCTACGGGTGAGCCAGTGGGTCGGCGGGGCGCTGACCGGGGCGGGCCTGCTGCTCTGCGCCCTGGGCTGACGCCGGCCGGACCCTCGGCTTCAGATCGTCTACTCCACGGCCAGGATCACGTGCGGCGCCTTGATCAGCGCGGTCACGGCGTCGCCGACGGCCAGTGCTAGAACATCGGCGCTCTCGGTGGTGATGGTGGCGGCCAGGGTCTTGCCGGCGCCGATGTCGAGGCGGATCTCGCTGGTGACGGGGCCGTCCTCGCGGCTGGCCACCACGCCCGCGATCTGGTTGCGCGCCGAGGTGCGCAGGCCCTCGCCCTTGGCCAGGACGATGAAGCTGGACTTGATGAGCGCGATGGCCGGCGCGCCGACGCGCAGACCCAGGTCTTCGACGCTCTGCCCGGTGACGACGGCGACGATCTCCAGCCCGTCGGCGACGCGCAGGACCACCTCGGTGTTCACCGCGCCGGGCGCCAGTCGGGACACCGTGCCGCGCAGGGCGTTGCGTGCGCTCGTCTTCATGCCAAGGCTCCAGAACACATCGGCTTCGAAGGCGCCGTCGAGTTTGGCCAGCGCCGCGTCCATCTCGGCCTGGACCCGGCGAAAGGCAGCCAGGGCAGCGGTCCCTCGCGGCGTCAGGCTGGCCTGGCCGCCGCGGCTGCCGCCCGGCGCGGCCTGGATCAGGGGCCCGTCGAACAGGTTGTTGAGCGCCTGCACCGCATCCCAGGCGCCCTTGTAGGAGAGCCCGACCTTGCGGGCCGCCGCGCTGATCGAGCCCAGGTCGCCGATCGCCTCGACCAGCGCCATGCGGGCCAGGGCGACGCGCGGCAGTCCCGGACGCTCGAGCGTGACGGTCGCGCTCAGCATGGTTTCCTCCGATATGCAGTCGAGGTACATAACGCACCATGCGCCTGATGACACGCCTGATCGCCGTGCTGATCGTCCTGTTTGCGGCGAGCCCCGCGGCGGCGGCGGAGACCCGCGTGGCGGTGGCGGCCAACTTCGCTGAGCCCGCGAAGGTGATCGCGGCGCGGTTCACGGCGCGGACGGGTCATGATGCGACGCTCAGCTTCGGGTCGTCGGGCCAGTTCTACGCCCAGATCGCCAACGGGGCGCCGTACGAGGTGTTCCTGTCGGCCGACCGCGAGCGGCCCGAGAAGGCCGAGGCCGAGGGACTGGGCGTCGCGGGCAGCCGCTTCACCTACGCGATCGGCCGGCTGGTGCTGTACTCGAAGACTCCGGGGCTGGTGGACGGGCGCGGGGCGGTGCTGTCGCAGGGGCGGTTCCAAAAGCTGGCCATCGCCGATCCGCGCACCGCGCCCTACGGCGTCGCGGCGGTGGAGACGATGAAGAAGCGGCGCGTGTACCAGGCCCTGCAGCCCCGGCTGGTGCAGGGAACCTCGATCACCCAGGCCTATCAGTTCGTCGAGACCGGCGCCGCCGAGGTGGGCTTTGTGGCCGCCTCGCAGCTGATCGGCGTGAAGGGCGGGTCGCGCTGGCTGGTCCCGGCCAGCGATCACACGCCGATCGACCAGCAGGCCGTGCTGTTGAAAACCGGCGCGAACAGCGCCGCGGCCCAGGCCTTCATCCGGTTTCTCAAGGGGCCGGAAGCCAGGGCGATCATCCAGCGGTATGGCTACGAGGTCCGGTGAGCGAACTGGCCTCCGTCATCTGGCTGACCCTGAAGCTGGCGGGGATCACCACGCTGATCCTGCTGGTGGCGGCCACGCCCCTGGCGTGGTGGCTGGCGCGCAGCCGCAGCTTTGCCGGTGAGCTGGTGGGCGCGGTGGTGGCCCTGCCCATCGTGCTGCCGCCGACGGTGCTGGGCTTCTACCTGCTGATCGCGCTGGGGCCGAACAGCCCGCTGATGGCGCCCTTGCAGGCCTTCGGCGTCCGCACGCTGGCCTTCACCTTCACCGGCCTGGTGATCGGCTCGCTGATCTATTCGCTGCCGTTCGCCGTGCAGCCGCTGCGCAACGCCTTCCGGGCCATCGGGGAAGAGCACTTCGACGCCGCCGCGACGCTGGGCGCGACCGGCCTGCAGACCTTCACGCGGGTGGCGCTGCCGCTGGCGGCGCCCGGCTATGTGGCGGCCGCGATCCTGACCTTCGCCCACACCATCGGCGAGTTCGGCGTGGTGCTGATGATCGGCGGCGCGATCCCCGGGGTGACCAACGTGCTGTCGGTGGAGATCTTCCGCGACGTCGAGGCGCTGGCCTGGGATCGCGCGCACATGCTGGCGGGCATCCTGCTGGTTTTCGGCTTCGCCGTGGTGCTGTCGCTTCTGACCCTGGAGCGGCGAATGCCCGGTTCGGGCTCTGCGAACCGCTGAATCAGCGGGCGACCGCTCTACGCCTTGCGGTTGAGGGGCGATGCACCTCATAGATGGACTCACGGGCGGGCGGAGTCGTGTCGGGACGGCTTTCGTCAGGCCCAAGAGGTGTCATATGGCGAGGGCTTCCGCGTGACGGGCGCCGAGCCGTTGCCGATGAGCCGCGCCACCGCGGCGACGTCGGCTGAGCGCTTGGATGCTGCGTTCCAGCATTGGAGTTCGCTTCTCGAGGCGCTGCCGGTCGGCGTCTATGTCTGCGGCCTGCGGGGCGAGGTGCTGCGCTTCAACAGCCGCGCCGTGTCGCTCTGGGGCCGCCCGCCCACGGACCGGTTCGGCGGGCAGCTGGGGGTCTACTGGCCCGACGGCCAGCCGGTGGAGAAGCCGGACTCTCCGGTGGGCCGGGTGCTGAGCTCGGGCGAGGGCGTGGGCGACGTCGAGGCGATCCTCGAGCGCCCGGACGGATCGCGCATCGACATCCTGGCCAGCATGCAACCTCTGCGGGACAGCGACGGCGCCTTGCTGGGGGTGGTGACCTGCTTCCAGGACGTCAGCGAGGTGAAGCAGACCCGCAAGCGCGCCATCCGGCTGGATTCATGGGTGCGCCGCGTGGTCGATCTCTCGCCGGTGGCCATGTACGTCACTGACCCGCAGGGCTTGCTGCAGAGCTTCAATCCGGCGGCGGCGCAGTTGTGGGGCCGGACGCCCGTGATCGGCGAGGACGCCTGGTGCGGATCCCATCGCCTCTTTCACCCGGACGGCCGGCCGATGCCGTTGGACACCTGTCCGATGGCCGTGGCGTTGAAGGGCGGCGAGGCGACGCAGGGGCTCGAGGTGATCTTCGAGCGTCCCGACGGCCACCGGGGCGCCTTCCTCGCCTATCCGACCCTGCTGCACGACAGCGAGGGCGCCCTGATGGGCGCCGTGAACATGCTGGTCGACATCAGCGACCGGAAGCTGGCCGAGGAGCGCCAGAAGCTGCTGGTGGACGAGCTCAACCACCGCGTGAAGAACACTCTGGCCTCTGTCCAGTCGCTGGCGGCCCACAGCCTGCGAGGCGGCGTCGAGCCCGTACAGATGCGCGAGCGGTTCGAGGCGCGGCTGCTGGCCCTGTCCAACGCGCACAACCAGCTGGCCGGCCGGCGTTGGCAGGACGCCGACCTGCGCGCCCTGGCCGAGGATGTGCTGGCCGCCTACCTCGCGCAGGACCGGCTGACCCTGTCGGGACAGGCGTTGAACGTGTCGGCGAAGACCGCCATCAGCCTTTCGATGGTGCTGCACGAACTGGCGACCAACGCCGCCCAGCACGGCGCGCTATCGGCCCCCACGGGCCATGTCCTCCTGGCCTGGACCGTCGCGGCGCCCGACCAGCTGGTTCTTGTCTGGGAAGAGATCGGGGGACCGCCGGTGGCGCCGCCGACCCATCAGGGCTTCGGCGCACGCTTCATCGCCGGCGCGATCGGCGGTGAGCTGGGGGGCCGGCTGGAGCACGTCTACGCGCCCGAAGGGGTCCGCTGTCGCATCGAAGCGCCACTCTAGATGAGGCCCCGGGCGGCTGCCGCGAAATCATGGCGGGACCGGGGCGGAGGCCCTTGGCGAACTCGCGCGCGACGCGAAAGCGCACACCACTCATTAAGCCTTGAAATGCCGAATGGCGCAGGGCAGAGGGACGGATTAAGCCCGCCAGACAAAGCGTACCGACTCGCCGCATCCTCGCGCGTTAGTCGAACCGCCTTTGGTTCCTCTGTCGGAACGTCTTAGCCCCTATCCCCTCAGGGCCCTGCATGATCTCGTCTCTCTTCGGCGCCATCTCGAACGACATCGCCATCGACCTCGGCACCGCCAACACGCTCATCTACATGAAGGGCAAGGGCATCGTGCTCAACGAGCCCTCGGTCGTCGCGCTGCGCAACGTGGGCGGGCGCAAGGTCGTGCACGCCGTGGGCATAGAGGCCAAGCAGATGCTGGGCCGCACCCCCGGGCACATGGAAGCCATCCGCCCGATGCGCGACGGGGTGATCGCCGACTTCGAAGTCGCCGAGGAGATGATCAAGTATTTCATCCGCAAGGTTCACAACCGGAAGGGCTTCGTGAACCCGAAGGTGATCGTGTGCGTGCCGTCGGGCGCCACCGCCGTGGAGCGCCGCGCCATCAACGACAGCTGCCTGAACGCCGGCGGCCGTCGCGTGGGCCTGATCGACGAACCGATGGCCGCCGCCATAGGGGCTGGCCTGCCGATCCACGAGCCCACCGGCTCGATGGTGGTCGACATCGGCGGCGGCACCACCGAGGTGGCCGTGCTGTCGCTGTCGGGCATCGTCTATTCGCGGTCGGTCCGCGTCGGCGGCGACAAGATGGACGAGGCGATCATCAGCTACATGCGCCGCAACCATAACCTGCTGATCGGCGAGACGACGGCCGAGCGGATCAAGAAGGAGATCGGCACCGCCCGGGCGCCGGCCGACGGCGAGGGCCTGTCGATCGAGGTCAAGGGTCGCGACCTGATGCAGGGCGTGCCGCGGGAAGTCCGCATCTCGGAGAAGCAGGCGTCGGACGCCCTGTCGGAGCCGGTCGGCCAGATCGTCGACGCGGTGAAGATGGCGCTGGAAGCGACGCCGCCGGAACTGGCCTCGGACATCGCCGACAAGGGCATCATGCTGACCGGCGGCGGCGCGCTCCTGCGCGGCCTGGACGCCGAGATCCGCGACCACACCGGCCTGCCGGTGACGGTGGCCGATGACCCGCTGTCGTGCGTGGCCCTGGGCTGCGGCAAGGTGCTCGAGCATCCCAAGTGGATGAAGGGCGTCCTCGAATCCACGCTGGCGTAAGTCACGGCGCGTCGGGGGGCGCGACGTTAGGGGCAGCTGCTAGATGTCCTTGAGGGACAACCCGCTCGGCGAACTGAAGGTCCCGCTGACCTGGACGGCGGGCGTCGTGTTCATTGTGGTGCTCATCGCCGCGGTGGCCATGCTGCTGAGCGACAGCCGCGAGTCGTTCGACACCGACGAGTACGGCAATCCGCGCACCCTTTCCGACCGTGTCATGGCGCCTGTGGGTGATGCGCTGTCGACTCCGGGCCGGCTGACGGGGCAGGGGGTCGAGGGGATCCGCGGATACTTCTTCGCCGTGTCCGAGAACCGCCGGCTGCGCGCCGAGCTGGAGAACATGCGTCAGTGGCGCGACGTGGCGATCGCGCTGCGCGACACCAACGAGCGCTATCGCGACATTCTGGGCCTGAAGACCGATCCGCCGATCCCGATGGCGACGGCGCGGATCGTGACCGACAGCCGCGGGCCCTTCGCCAACTCGCGCCTGGCCAACGCGGGCAGCGAAAAGGGCGTGCGGCCCGGCAATCCGGTGATGAGCGAGAACGGCCTGGTGGGCCGGGTGGTGGGGGTGACCACCGGGGTGTCGCGGGTGCTGCTGCTGACCGACGCGGCGGCGCGAACGCCGGTGATGATCGACAGGACCAATGCGCGGGCCATCCTGACCGGCGACGGCGGGCCCAATCCCAAGCTGGAGTACCTGCGCGGGCAGGACCCGGTGAAGACGGGCGATCGCATCCTCACCTCGGGCGACGGCGGGGTGTTCCCCCGCGGCCTGCCGGTGGGCGTGGCGGTGAAGGGTCTGGACGGGCGCTGGCGGGTGGCGCTGGCCTCGGACAAGGCCGCCGTCGACTACGTCCGCATCCTGCTGTTCCAAGACTTCACCCAGGTGGCCGACGCCAAGCGGCTGGAGCATGCGGCGCCCCCGCCGCCGACGCCCGGCTACTCGACACTGCCGCCGGCGCCGACCGTCGTGGCCCCGGCGCCCGCCGCCCCGCCGCCCGCTGCGGCCGGCGCGACGCCGCCGACGAAGGTCACCGCCACGCCGCCCACGAAGGCGACTGCGACGCCGGCGCCGAAAGTGACGCCGCCGGCGAAGACGACCACGCCGCCCGCCAAGGCCGCGACGCCGGCGCCCAAGGCGACGCCCGCACCCAAAACCGCGGGGGCCGCCCGGTGAGCACGACCGCCGCCCGAGGGCTCGCGCCCTGGCGCTGGCTGGGGCTGCCGATGCTGCTGGTCATGGTCGTGACCTTCATCTTCGCCCTGCCGCTGCGCTTCTGGGGCCTGGGGCTGCCTGAACCCCTGTTCGCCATGCCGGTCGCCTTCGCGTGGGCGGTGATCCGGCCGTCGATGCTGGGCCCGATTGCGATCCTGGTCCTGGGCCTGTTCCTGGACTTCCTGTGGGGTGCGCCCACCGGCTTCTGGCCCGTGTGTCTGCTGCTGCCCTACGGGGTGGTGCTGGCCGCCCGCTCGATCCTGGCCGGCCAGTCGCAGCTGATGATGTGGATCTGGTATGCGCTGTCGACGGTCATGGCGATGGGCGCCGGTTACCTGTTCACGATGCTCCACACCCAGAGCACGCCCGATCTCGTAACCGTGGGTTGGCAATTCCTCGCCACAGTCGTCCTCTATCCCTTCGCGAACCTGCTGATCGAGCGGTTCGAGGATGCCGACGTGAGGTTCCGCTAGAGCCCATGACCCAACCCGCCATCTTCTTCGAAGAGGTCAACGAGCGGCAGGGCGTGTTCCATCGCCGCGCGATCCTGCTGGGCGGCTTCGCCGGCCTGGGGATCACGGCGCTGGGCGCGCGGCTGGCTTACCTCCAGCTGCTGGAGACCCAGCGCTACGAGAAGCTGGCCACATCGAACCAGTTCAACTTCAAACTCCAGCCGGCCCCGCGCGGCGTCATCGTCGACCGCAACGGCGCGGTGCTGGCCGCCAACCGGCCGAACTTCCGGCTGATGGTGGCGCGCGACAAGGGCGTGGATCCCGAGGCCACGATCAAGACCCTGGCCAACTATGTGCCGCTGGACGAGACCCGTCAGCGCCGCCTGCTCAAGGACATCAACTCCGCGCCGAAGCGGGCGCCGGTCTCGGTCATGGAAGACATGAGCTGGGAGCAGTTCTCGGCCATCAACGTCCGCGCGCCCGAGCTGCCCGGCGTGACCGCCGACATGGGCGAGGTGCGGGTCTATCCGCACGGCGGCGCCTTCGCCCACGTGATCGGCTACGTGGCCAAGGTGAACAAGGACGACATCGACGCCATCACCAAGGCCGGCAAGACGCCCGACCCGATCATGCTCCATCCCGGCTTCCGGATCGGCAAGCAGGGGGTGGAAAAGGCGCTGGACGACGCGCTGCGCGGCCGCCCGGGCGCCCGCAAGGTCGAGGTGGACGCCAACGGCCGCGAGGTGCGCCACGACGACAGCGGCGACATCCCGGCCACGCCCGGCGCCGAAATCCAGCTGACCCTCGACGTCGATATCCAGAACCGCGCGCTGGAGGTGTTCGGCGAGGAGAGCGGCGGCGCGGTGATGATGGACTGTCGCACCGGCGACATCCTGTGCATGACCTCGGCGCCCTCGTTCGACGCCAACCGTTTCGTGCGGGGCCTTACGGGCGGCGAGTACCGGGCGCTGGCGGGCTATGAGCGCAAGCCGCTGCTCGACAAGTGCCTGTCGGGCCTCTATCCGCCCGGCTCGACGTTCAAGACCATGACCGCGCTGGCGGTGCTGATGGCCGGGATCGATCCCGAGGCGCGGGTCACCTGCGGCGGGGGCATGAACTTCGGCGGCCGCTACTTCCACTGCCACAAGCGTGGCGGCCACGGGTCGCAGAACCTGAACGATGCGCTCAAGAACAGCTGCGACACCTACTTCTATTCGATGTCGCTCAGGGTGGGGCCGGACCGGATCGCCCAGGCGGCGCGCGCCTTCGGCCTGGGGCAAACCTTCGATATCGGCATCCCCGGCCAGAAGAAGGGCATCGTGCCCGATCCGGCCTGGAAGAAGCGCTACTTCAAGAAGAACGAGGCCATGCAGCCCTGGTGGCCGGGCGAGAACCTCAGCTACGCGATCGGCCAAGGCTATCTGCAGGTGAACTGCCTGCAGCTGGCCGTGATGACGTCGCGGCTGGCCAATCCCGAGTACAAGGCGCTGAACCCGCGGCTCATCAAGTCGGTGGGCGGGAAGGAGTTGCCGCGAGGCTCGGATGTGCCTGTCCTGCCGTTCCCGCGTGACCACATCGACCGCGTGCGCGCCGGCATGGCCGCCGTGACCGATGTGGGCGGCACCGGTTATCGCGCCAGCCAGCTGGGCCTGGGCGATATCCTGATGGCCGGCAAGACCGGCACGGCCCAGGTGCGCAACTACGACTCGGGCGGGTCGCGCGGGAAGGGCGGCACATGGGGCCTGCGTGACCATGGGCTATTCGTCGCCTTCGCGCCCATCGATGCGCCCCGCTATGCGATCGCGGTGATCGTGCAGCACGGCATGGGCGGATCGACCGCCGCCGCGCCCCGGGCCCGCGAGATCATGCGCACGGCGCTGCTCAAGGACCCCGAGATGATGGCGCGGGTCCAGAAGCCGCTGCCGATGCCCGAGGTGGCGCCTGATATCGAGCAGGATTCGGCGCCTACGACACCGACCGTACTGCCGCCGGGGGGCCGCGCGATTCCCACCGTTGCGCCGGCTCCGGCGCCCGCTCCCGGACGCCCGACATGACCGTTTCGGCCCTGACCCGTCCCGGCGAGCGCGACCGGCTGGTCGTCAAGTTCTCCGAGGTCGACTGGATCTTCGTCCTGGTGCTCTGCCTCATCGCAGGCGCCGGCGCGCTGATGCTGTTCTCGATCGCCGGATCGTCCTGGGATCCCTGGGCCGCCCAGCACGTGGGACGCTTCGCCTTCTGCCTGGTCCTGATGCTGGCCCTGGCGATGATCGACATCCGGGTCTGGTTCGCCCTGGCCTATCCGATCTACGGCGTCGGCGTCTTGCTGCTTATCGCGGTGGAGGCGGTGGGGGACGTGCGGCTGGGGGCGCAGCGATGGCTCTCCATCGGCAGCTTCAGCTTCCAGCCCTCGGAGGTGATGAAGCTGGGCATCGTGCTGGCGCTGGCGCGCCTCTACCACGGCGTCTCGGCCGAGCGGGCGCGGCTGTCCTGGTGGCTGCTGATCCCCGCGCTGATGATCGCCGTGCCCGTGGGCCTGGTGGCGCACCAGCCCGACCTGGGCACCGCCATGCTGATCCTGCTGACCGGCGTGGCGATCGTGGTGATGGCGGGGCTGTCGTGGAAGATCATCGGGGCCGGCGTGGCGGCGTTCCTGGCCGTCGTGCCGCCCTTCGTGCTGTTCGTGATGCACGACTATCAGCGCCAGCGGGTGCTGACGTTCCTCGACCCCGAGAGCGATCCGTCAGGCTCGGGCTATCACATCCTGCAGTCGATGATTGCCCTGGGCTCGGGCGGCCTGCTGGGCAAGGGCTACGGCCTGGGCTCGCAGAGCCAGCTCAACTTCCTGCCCGAGAAGCAGACGGACTTCATCTTCGCCACCCTGGCCGAGGAGTTCGGCTTCGTGGGCTGCATCTCGATCCTGATCCTGTACGCGGCGGCGATCTTCATGGCGCTGCGCACCTCGTACCTCAGTCACAGCCACTTCGGCCGGCTGGCGGCCGCGGGGGTGACGGCGACGTTCACGCTGTACGTGCTGATCAACGGGGCGATGGTGATGGGGCTCGCGCCGGTCGTGGGCGTGCCGATGCCGATGCTGAGCTATGGCGGCACGGTCATGCTGACGGTGATGATCGGCTTCGGCCTGGTCCAGTCGGTCCGCGTCCACCGCTACGCCGAGGTGACGAGCGGCAAGGGGTCGTTCGTCTAGAGGCGTCAGGGATTGGCGGTCTGCAGTCCCAGATGCTCAACGAACGGGTCGAAGTCGCGGTCGCTGTAGAGCAGAGAATGACCGGAGACGAGGCACCGGGTCGCGATCAACGTGTCGATCGTCTTCCGGACGGTGACGCCGAAGCCGCGTAGGCGTCGATAGTTCTGCGCAGCTTCCACGGCGATGTCGCGGCCGCCGATCTCGATCATGGTCAGGGCGTCCAGGCGCGTCTGGGCGAGGCGAAACGCGCGGTCGTCGGTGAAGCCCTGCAGCAGTTCGGTCAGGATGATGTCGCCCATGAGGACGTCGTCGGCGCCAAGCAGGCGGTCGAGTTCATCGGTGACCGGCGAGCGCAGGCCGCGGAAGTAGTCGATCCAGACGCTGGTATCGACGAGGATCAATCCCGGCGCATGGCGTCGAGATCGCCCTCCCAGGCGAGCGTTCCGCGAAGCTCGCGAATGCGCGCCTGCCTGGCCAGGCGAACCAACGTGCGGAGACCTTCCTCAACGACCTCGCGCTTTGTGCGAGCTTTCGTCGCCGCGAGGGCCTCGGACATGAGGGTGTCGTCGATCTCGATATTCGTGCGCATGATGTGTATTGTTGGCGCACATCGTACACATTGCAAGCGTCAGAACGGCTCGAAGCAGTCGTAGTTGCGCTGGCGGCGGATCTTGTCGCCGGCGAACTCGAAGAAGACGCCGAAGCGGGCCTTCATGACGTCGCCGGGCTTCAGGCTGCGGATCGGGACGGCCAGGACGCCGCGCCACAGCACTTCGCAGGCCACCAGGTCGCCGGCCTCGACCAGGTTGACGATCTCATAGGTCTCGGACGTCAGGACGCCCTGGCCGCGCGCGCTGGCCTCGCGGAGGTCGGCGAGCGTGCGGCGCGCGCCGGCGGGGACCAGGGCGTTGGGGAACTCCTCCTGAACCGCGTCGTCGGCGAAGAAGGCGAGCGAGTCGCTGCGGTCCTCGATCGCTTTCAGATAGGCGCGGACGAGGTCGGCGCGGCGCATCTGGCCTACAGCTTCAGCGCCTGGTCGGTGGCCCGGACCAGGCCGTCGACGATGCCGGGCTCGGTCGAGGCGTGGCCGGCGTCCCAGACCACCTCGAACCGGGCGCCGGGCCAGGCGGTCTTGAGCTTCCAGGCGCTTTCCATAGGCGTGACCACGTCGAACCGGCCCTGGACGATCCAGCCCGGGATGTCCTTCAGCACATGGGCGTTCTCGAGCAGCCAGTTCTCGCTCTCGAAGAAGCCGCCGTTGGCGAAGAAGTGGCACTCGATCCGGGCGAAGGCGATGGCGAAGTCGATCTCGTTGAACTTCGACGGCCGGGCCTCGGGGCCGCGGATCGAGATGGTGTCGCCTTCCCACTGGCTCCAGGCGGCGGCGGCCTCGGCCTGCACCTGACGGTCGGGGTGGGTGAGCCGCTTGTGGTAGGCGCTGATCATGTCGCCGCGCTCGGCCTCGGGGATCGGCGCCACGAAGCGGGCCCAGGCGTCGGGGAACAGCATCGAGGCCCCGTCCTGGTAGAACCAGCGCAGCTCGCGCGGGGTCAGCAGGAAGATGCCGCGCAGCACCAGGCTCTCGACCCGCTCGGGATGCTTGATCGCGTAGGCCAGGGCCAGCGTCGAGCCCCACGAGCCGCCGAACACGCTCCACTTCTCGACGCCCAGGTGGACGCGCAGCCGCTCGATGTCGTCGATCAGCGACCAGGTGGTGTTGTCGTCCAGGCTGGCGTTGGGGCGCGAGCGCCCGCAGCCGCGCTGATCGAACAGGGCCATGCGCCACTTCGACGGGTCGTAGAACCGCCGCATGGTGGGGTTGATCGCGCCCCCCGGACCGCCGTGCAGGATGACGCACGGCTTGCCGTTCGGATTGCCGCATTCCTCGTAGAAGATCTCGTGGGGACCGCCGGTGGACAGCCAGCCGCTCGCGAACGGCTCGTTGTCGGGGAACAGGCCGCGACGGTGCTGCGAAGAGGAGACGGAAGGCGCGGCGAGGGTTCGATCCATACGGGCCTTCTACTTCGGGAACCGCCTGTCCAACCAGTCCAAGATCAGTCGGTTCACTTCGTCCGGTTTCTCCTGCTGTGTCCAGTGGCCGGAACCGCGCACCAGCTTGGTCTCGAGATCGCCGATGAACGCCGGCATGTGCTCGGCGGCCGACGGCGGCAGTACAGCGTCGAGTTCGGCGGTGATCATCAGGCAGGGCAGGCCGTCGATCCGCGTGGGCAGGCTTTCGGCTCGCTCCCAGTTGCGGGTGAAGTTGCGATACCAGCTGACCGGCCCGAAGAACCCGCCGTCACGGAAGGCGTCGGCGAAGACGGCCAGTTCTTCGGCGGTGAGCAGCGGCTCGCGCGGATCGACCCCCGGGCTCCACATCTTCAGCAGGTCGCGGAACGCGAAGGTCGAGCCCGAGCTGGAGGGCGGCGGCTCCACCGGCGTCGCCGCGGGCCGGCGCATGAAGAAATCCATGGTCTTGTGGGTGTCGGCGCCCAGCACGGCCTCGGGCTCGTCCGGGTTCTGGAACCAGACGATGTACATGTCGGGGCCGAAGCGCTCGCGCATGGCCGCGATCGGGTCCGTCGGCGCGCGGGGCATGAAAGGGGTATTCAGGCCGATCACGCCGGCGACGCGGCTGGGATGGATCAGCGGCATCTGCCACACGACCAGGCCGCCCCAGTCGTGGCCGCAGAAGATCGCCTTCTCGACGCCCAGGTGGTCGAGCAGGGCGGCCATGTCGCCGGTCAGATGGTCGATGTCGTAGTCGGTGACGTTGGCGGGCTTGGACGATGCGCCATAGCCGCGCTGGTCGGGGGCGATCACCCAACGGCCCGCGTCGGCCAGGGCCTTGATCTGGTGTCGCCACGAGAACGCCAGCTCGGGGAAGCCGTGGCAAAGCACGATGGGCAAGCCCGTGCGGGGGCCGGCCTCGTACCAGGCGATCTCGACGCCGTTCACCGCGGCGCGCTGCACCGGCGGCATCATGGTCTCCAGCGCCGACATTTCCGACTCCCTTGGGTTGTTGCTTGGCTCGCGAACCAGTAGGGCAGGCGCCGTGACGTCCGCCAATCCGTCTTCGGCGCCCGACCCGGGAACGCCCGTCCCCGCGCCGGTCGCGACCCCTTGGGGCCTGGTGATCCTGCTGGGCGCGCTGACGGCCATGGGGCCGCTGGCGATCGACATGTACCTGCCCAGTCTGCCGGCCATCGCCGCCGGGCTGAAGGCCGACCCGGCCCAGGCGCAGACCACGGTGGCCGCGTTCCTGGCCGGGATGGCGGTGGGCCAGCCGTTCTACGGCCCCTGGTCAGACCGGATCGGGCGGCGGATCCCGCTGATCCTGGGCGCTGTGATCTTCATTGCCGGGTCGATCGCGTGCGCGACGGCGACCTCGATCGAGCTGATGCTGGCCGCGCGTTTCCTGCAGGCGCTGGGCGCCTGTGCGGGCGGGGTGGTGTCGCGCGCGGTGATCCGCGACCGGTTCGACCACACCGAGACGGCCCGGATGCTCAGCCTGATGATGCTGATCATGGGCCTGGCCCCCATCCTGGCGCCGATCCTGGGCAGCGCGCTGCTGGCGCTGGGCGGCTGGCAGTGGAACTTCTGGTTCATGACCGCCTTCGGGGTGGCGATCTGCATCACCGCACTGGTCCGGCTCAAGGAGTCGCGGTCCGAGGCCACGGCCCTGCAGGCCTCCAAGGAGAACCCCTTCCAGTCCTATGCGGCGGTGCTCAAGAGCCCGCGGCTGATCGGCTATGCGCTGTGCGGCGCGCTGAACGGCGCGACGCTGTTCACCTACATCTCGTCGTCCCCGGGGCTGATCATGGGGACATATGGCTACTCGTCGGCGGTCTATCCGTGGATCTTCGGCCTGAACGCCCTGGGCGTGATCGGGGCGGGGCAGGTGAACCGGATGGTCCTGCGCTATGCGACGCCCGACCAGGTGCTGTTGCGCGCCAGCCTCGTCGCCTCGGTCTTCGGTCTGGCCCTGACGCTCGCGGCGGTGACCGGGGTCGGCGGGCAGTGGACCGTGCTGCCGCTGCTGTTCCTGCTGCTGTCCAGCTACGGCTTCATGCAGGGCAACACCATGGCCGGCGCGCTCAACGTCGACCCGACGCGGGCGGGCGCGATCTCGGCGCTGATGGGGACGCTGTCGTTCGGCGTCGGCGCGGGCGCGGCCAGCCTGGCGGCGCTGTTCCATGACGGCACGCCGCGAACCATGGCGGTGGTGATGCTGATATCGCTGGTGGGCTCGGCGATCAGCCTGCGGGCGCTGGCGCTGCGGACCTCCACCTAACCACTGTCATCCCGGTTTGGGCGCAGCCCAAGACCGGGATCCACCCGTTGCACAGCGGAGCGGATGGCGTGAGCACCGCGCCCGGTCGTGGGTCCCGGTCTTCGCGTGCCGCGAAACCGGGATGACATCCTATTTTGGATCGACCCCGCGGGCAGCCCAGGCCAGGATGGCCCAGCCGGTCAGGAACAGCAGGCCGCCCAGCGGCGTCACCATGCCCAGCCAGCGCGGCGCGCCAGCCGCCATGGCATAGAGCGAGCCCGAGAACAGCACCACGCCCGACAGGAAGAACGCCGGAGCCAGCCGGGCGCGCCGCGCGCCGATGTTCATGAAGGTGGCGCAGGCGAACGTCGCCATGGTGTGCATGAAGCCGTAGGTGGACCCGGTCCGCAGCCATTCCGCCGCCTTGGGATCCTTCACGCCATGGGCTGCGAACGCGCCCACCGCCACGGCCACGAAACCGCCGATGGCGGCCAGCGTCATCCAGTTGCGCCGCGTCCAGAACCCCATCAGCCCCAGACCTGCGGACGGCGGCCCGCCCAGGGGGCTTCCTTCTCCAGCTGGCCGGCCAGGCGGAACAGCGTGGCTTCGTCGGCGAACTTGGCGGTGAACATCATGCCGATGGGCAGGCCGTTCGCGGACATCTCCAGCGGCAGGCTCATCGAGGGCTGGCCCGAGAAGTTGAACGGCGGGGTGAAGGGGAAGACGCGGCCCTGGCGGCGGTTCACTTCCTTGGGCTCCAGGTTCACCGGATCGATGTGGCCGATCTCGGGGACGGTCGTGCCCATGACCGGCGACAGGTAGACGTCGATGTCCTCGAAGGCGGCGAGCGTCTTGTAGTTGAGCATCCGCGTTTCCTGCAGCGAGCGCATGACGTCGGCGCCGGTCTGGCGGCGGCCGGCCTTCAGCGAGGCCCAGGTGAGCGGCTCCAGCTCGTCGGGCTCGGGCTCGCGGCCGACTTCCTCGATCAGCCGCGCCATGCCCGCGGCGAAGTTGGCGGCCGCCGCGGCGCCGCGCGACGCGTAGAGGGCCCGGTAGTCGACGCCCAGGCCGCGCTCGAACACCTCGTGGCCCAGGCCCGTCAGCAGCGCGACCGTGCGCTCCAGCGCCGCCTGGATCTCATCGTCGATGGGCCGGCCCGACGGGGTCTCGCTGGACCACGCGATGCGCAGCTTGCCCGGACTGCGGCTCACTTCTTCCAGATAGGGACGGTCCTTGGGCGGTGCGGGGTAGGGCGCCCCCGGCTCAGGCACGCCGGTCACGTCCAGCATGGCGGCGGAGTCCCGAACCGTCCGGCTGACGACGTGATCGACCACATTGCCCATGGCGTAGTCGTAGCCGTCGGGCAGGTTGGGGTTGCGGTCGCGGGTGACCTTCAGGCCGACCAGCCCGCAGCAGGCGGCCGGGATGCGGATCGAGCCCAGGCCGTCCGAGGCGTGCGCCAGCGGGACCATGCCCGCCGCCACGGCCGAGGCCGAACCGCCCGACGAGCCGCCGGCGATGTGGTTGGGGTTCCACGGATTGCGGCAGGGCCCGAGGCGCGCGCCTTCGGTCGTGCCGGTGATGCCGTATTCGGGGGTGTTGGTCTTGCCCAACGCGATGACGCCCGAGCTGCGATAGCGGGCCATCAGGCCGCTGTCGGCGGCGTCGATCAGGTTGCCGAACCGGCTGCCGTGAGTGCGGGGCCAGCCGGCGACCGAGATGCCGAGGTCCTTGATCAGGAAGGGCACGCCCTTGAACGGCCCGTCCGGCAGCGGCTCGGTGGCCTGGCGCAGCGCGTCGTCGAAGCCCTTGTAGACCACGGCGTTCAGGGTGGGGTTGTGGTCCTCGATCCGGTCGATGGCGGCTTCGACCAGCTCGCCGGGCGTCACCGCTCTGGTCTTCACCAGTTCAGCCAGGCCCAGGCCGTCGTACTCGGAGAAGGTGGTCATCTTGGGCATCAGCGGGCTCCGGCGGATAGGAAGGCGAGCTTCTCGACGGGGGTCAGGTCGCGGACCTGGCGCTTGAGGGCGCCGAACGAGGCCTCGGCGGCGTCGAGCGCGCCGTCGATGTCGGCCTCGGTCATGGCCGCGCAGAGGAACATGTTGTGCCAGGGGTGCACGTAGACGCCGCGGCTGAGCATCTCGGACGACCAGCAGAAGCCCTTCCGCAGGTCGGGGTCGTCGTCGAACAGGAACAGCGGCATGACGCCGGGGCCGGTCTGGCGCAGGCCGAAGCCGGCGGCGGAGGCCCGCTCGGCCAGGCCGGTCCGCAGGCGCTGGCCCAGGGCGGTGATGCGCTCGAGATAGTCGGTCTCGCGGATGAGCCGGAGCGTCTCCAGCGCCGCGGCCATGGTGGCGGCCTGATACCAGAAGGAGCCGGTGACATAGATCGAAGCCGCCGCCGCGCGGGCCTTGTCGTTGCCCAGGAGGATCGACAGCGGGTGGCCGTTGGCGACGCACTTGCCCCAGGAGGACAGGTCGGGCTGCACGCCGAGGCGGCTCCAGGAGCAGTCGCGATCCAGACGGAAGCCGGCGCGCACCTCGTCGACGACCAGCAGGGCGCCGGTGCGGTCGCAGAGCTCGCGGGCCTTCCGGGCGTATTCCGGCGTCGGATCCGACTGGTCGATGAAGGCGTCGTGCTTGAAGGGGGCGGCGAAGACGGCAGCGAGGTCGTCGCCGGCCTCGGCCACCGCGGCCTCCAGGCTGGCCACGTCGTTGTAGTCGTAGAAGATCTGGTGGCTGCGGTCGGTGTCGATCACGCCCGCCGGCCGGGGCGTGCACCAGGGCAGGGCGCCGTGGTAGGCGCCCTTGGCCCGCACCACGATGCGGCGCTTCGTATGCGCCCTCGCCGTGGTCAGCGCCATGGTCGTGGCGTCCGAGCCGTTCTTGCAGAAGATCGCCCAGTCGGCGTGGGTGACCATGCCGGTCAGCGCCTCGGCGAGCTCCACCATCAGGGCCGTGGGGCCGGTCAGCGTGTCGCCCCTCTCGAGCTGGCGTACGAAGGCCGCGTCGATCTCGGGGTGGGCGTAGCCGAAGAGGTTCGGCCCGTAGGCGCACATGAAGTCGAGGTAGCGGTTGCCGTCGGCGTCCCACAGGTGGGCGCCTTCGCCGCGTTCGAAGAACTGCGGATAGTCGTCGGGCAGCAGGCCCACCGACTGGTGGCCGTACATGCCGCCCGGGATCACCGCGGCGGCGCGGTCGCGCAGCTCCCGGTCGCGGCTGTTCGTCCGGTCCATCGCGCCTCTCCCTTATCGTTGTTCACGTGAGTGTAGTCGCAGCCGTCGATCCGTCTACCTCCTCGCCCTGGCGAAGCCCTCTCCCCCTTGCGGGGAGAGGGTTGGGAGTGGGGGTGTCAGCTCCGAGCCTCAAGGTTCGCACCCCCACCCCCGACCCCTCCCCGCAAGGGGGAGGGGAGCATCAAGTGAAGTTTCAAGCGACGAACCGGAAGGCGTCGCCGTCGCGCTTGACGTGGCCGGCGGTGGGCGCGGCGTAGTGGGTGCCGATGACCAGGATCGGCTGGTCGGCCCATTCGCCGAACATCCGGGCCCGGGTCGCCGCCGCCGCCTTGGGATCGCTGTCGAACGACGGCGACCAGTGGGGATGGGCCAGCTGGCAGGGATGGTGGGTCATGTCGCCGGTGATCACCGCCCGCTCGCCGCGGGACTCGATGGCGACGCTGACGTGGCCGGGCGTGTGCCCGGTGGTGGGCGTCAGCCGCACGTTGGGCGAGATCACGTGGTCCAGGCCCACGAACTCGGCCAGGCCCGCGTCCAGGATCGGCTGGACCGAGTCGGACAGGATCGCCTGCTGCTCGTCGTCGCCCTCGGCCGTCCAGTGCTCGAACTCGGTGCGGCCGATCAGGTAGCGGGCGTTCGGGAAGGTGGGGACCCACTTGCCTTCGACCAGCATGGTGTTCCAACCGACGTGATCCACGTGGAGGTGGGTGCAGACCACCGCGTTCACGCTCTCGCGCGTCCACCCGGCCGCCTCGAAGGCCTCCAGGAATCTGGTCTGCAGGCCGCCGGGGCCGGTCATGCCGCGGGGCTTGTCGTTGCCGATGCAGGTGTCGACCACCAGGCGCAGGCCCGGCCCCTCGACCAGCAGGGCGTGGATCGACAGCAGCAGGTGGTCGTCGGCGTTGACGAAGTTGGGGTAGAGCCACGGCAGCTTGCGCAGCTCGGCCGGCGTCGCCTCTTTCAGGAAGACCGTGTCAGGGCTGTAGGGGATGGGCATCTCCATCTCCACCACCCGCGTGATCTTCACGTCGCCGATCCGCCAGCTGAGCATCGTCGTTTCCCCCGTGTGTTGTTTGAGGCGACGCTAGCCCATTCGTCGCTCGGGTCGATACAGGTTCAGCACGACGAATGGGCATTCCTAAGCCAAGTCCTGAGCATTCGCAGGCGAATGCTCGGGGCGCTGGGCTGGCGCCTGTCACGGCGACTCCTGTAAGGCGGACCGATGTCGCTCCCCGTCCGGCTCGGGCTGTTCTACTCGGCGATCTTTGTCGGGACCGGCGCCAGCTCGCCCTATATGCCGGTGTGGTTCGCCGACCGCGGTCTGTCCGGGGCGCAGATCGGGCTGATCCTGTCGCTGCCCATGCTGGCGCGGGTGTTCACCGCGCCGCTGATCGCGGTCTGGGCCGACAGCTTCAAGCTTCGCCGCACGGCCCTGGCGTTCCTGAGCCTGGCGGTGATGGCGGCCTACATCCTGATGGCCCTGCCGCTGGGGTTCGGGGGCTGGACGGTGGTCTGGTTCGCGGCCTCGTCGGCGTTTTCCACCGTCTCGCCGCTGACCGACGTGATCGTGCTCAACCGGGCGCGGCGCGACGGATTCAACTACGGCTGGCCGCGGGGCATCGGCTCGGCGGCCTTCATCGTCGCCAATATCGGCATGGGCGCGGTGCTGACCTGGGGCTCACCCGACCTGGTGCTGGTCTGGATCACCGCGGCGGTGGCGCTGACGGCGCTGGGGGCGCGGCTGCTGCTGCCGCCCGATCCGGTTCATGAGGAAGGTCACACGGCCAAGGTCTCGGACCGGTTCGCGGGCATCGGAGAGCTGTTGCGCGATCCGGCGTTCATGACCGCGGCGGCGGCGGCCGGCCTGATCCAGTCGGCGCACGCCTTCTACTACGGGTTCTCGACCCTGGCCTGGAAGCAGCAGGGCATCCCCGAGAGCCTGACCGGCGTCCTGTGGGGCGTGGGCGTGGCCGTGGAGGTGGCGTTCATGTGGTTCATGGAGCCTTGGCGGCGGAGGGTGGGCCCGCGGAACCTGCTGGTGCTGGGTGGCGTGGCGGCGGTGCTGCGCTGGACGGTGATGGCGTTCTCGCCGCCGCTCTGGGCGCTGTTCCTGCTGCAGCCGCTGCACGTGCTGAGCTATGCGGCGACGTTCCTGGCCTCGCTGCAGCTGATCGAACGGCTGTCGACGCCGCGCAACGCGTCTGCGGCCCAGACGATCAACTCGGCGCTGTCGGCCGGCGTGCTGATGGGCGTGGCGACCATGGCCTCAGGCCCGCTGTTCGACCGCTTCGGCGCCCAGGGCTATCTGTTGATGTCGGCCATGAGCGTGGCAGGCGTGATCTTCGCGCTGCGGCTATATGGCGTGCGTCGGCTGGATCCGGCATGAGGAGGGGGCGACCATGAGCCTGCGTCTGTTCGGCTGCCTCTGCGGCCAGTTCCGCAGTCCCGGCGCGGGCATGGGCATGGACGGCGACCGGGTGAGCGTGCCGGTGCCGTTCTATGTGCTGGAGCATCCGGATGGCGTGGCGCTGTTCGACTGCGGCCTGCCGGCAGCGATGATCGACGAAGACGACACCTATCGCGCGGCGCTGCGGACCCAGGACCTGGACGCGACGCTTTCCGCCGAGGAGACGTTGACGGCCAACCTCGAGCGGCTGGACATCGATCCCGGCCGCGTGCGGTTCGCCGCCCTTTCGCACCTGCATTTCGATCATGTGGGCGGGCTCAGCGAGCTGCCCAACGCCACCATCGTGGTCCAGCGGCGCGAGTGGGAGGCCGGCTTCGAGAAAGAGGTCGCCAACCGGTATGGCCTGCGGAAGCGCTACTTCGATCATGGACACCCCGTGACCCTGGTCGACGGCGAGCACGACCTGTTCGGCGACGGTTCGGCGGTGTTGATCCCCAGCTATGGCCACACGCCGGGCCACCAGTCGCTGCGGGTGAGGAGCGAGCAGGGCGACCATCTGCTGGTGGGCGACGCCTGCTATCACTGCGGCGTGGTCGAGACCCGGCGGTTCCCCGAGCACGCGGACCACGCGGCCATGAACCGCGCGCTGGACGCGCTGCTGGCCCTGCGCGGGCCGGAGACCGTGATGGTCTGGGGCCATGACCCGGATCAGTGGGGCGCGCAGCGGGTGCTGCCTCTCGCGAGGGCCTGACCTCGGGGCGGCTGACGTGGCGACACGCTTGCGGCCGACCGGGCAGCCGAGCCAGATGAGCGCAGGAGGAAAGTCATGCGTGCTCTGAACGTCGCGGCCCCGTGGGGCCTGGATGCCATCAAGGTGGTGGACCTGCCGGACCCGAAGCCCGGGCCGGGGCAGGTGCTGGTGCGCATGAAGGCGGTGTCGCTGAACTACCGCGACCTCTTGATGGTCAACGGGATGTACGGCCGCGGGCCCGCGTCCACGACCGACGTGATCACGCCCTTCTCGGACGGCTGCGGCGTGGTCGAGGCGGTGGGCGAGGGCGTCACCCGCTTCAAGACCGGCGATCGCGTCGCCACGCTGTTCTTCCAGGGCTGGGTCTCGGGCCCGCCGACCCTGGAGAAGCTGGTCACCGCCCTGGGCTTCCCGATTCCCGGCGCCGGCTCGGAGCTGCAGACCTTCACCGAGGAGGGCCTGTCGAAGGTCCCGGACTTCCTGACCGACCATCAGGTGGCGACGCTGCCGTGCGCGGCGCTGACCGCCTGGCGCGGGCTGTTCGTCGACGCCCGGCTGGAGCCCGGCGACACCGTGGTGCTGCAGGGCACGGGCGGCGTCTCGATCTTCGGGCTGCAGTTCGCCCATGCGGCGGGCCTGCGGACCGTGATCACGTCGTCGTCCGACGAGAAGCTGGAGCGGGCCAAGGCGCTGGGGGCCGACCACGTCGTCAACTACAAGACCACCCCCGGCTGGTCGGGACCGGTGCGCGCCGCCACGAACGGCCGCGGCGCCGACTTCATCATGGAAGTGGGCGGCGGCGGCACGATCCAGGAGAGCATGAAGGCCATCAAGATCGGCGGCCACATCGCCATCATCGGCGTGGTGGCCGGCGCGGGCGAGCCGTTCAATCCGGCCGCCCTGATCGGCAACTCGGCCAAGCTGCAGGGCCTGTCGGTGGGCTCGCGCGACATGTTCGAGGCCATGGGGCGGATGATCGACCTGAGGAAGATTTCCCCGGTCGTCGACAAGGTCTTCCCGTTCACCGAGGCCAAGGCGGCGTTCGCGGCCATGGCGGGCGGCGAGCACTTCGGGAAGATCGTTCTGGAATTCTAGAGACCCCAGGGAGGGGGAACGCGATGCAGACCAAGGGGATCAACCACCTGGCGCTCGTGTGCCGCGACATGGCCGAGACGGTGAAGTTCTACACCGAGGCCTTGGGCATGCCGTTGGTGAAGACGGTGGTCCTGCCCGACGGCGGGCAGCACTTCTTCTTCGACTGCGGCGGCGGCTCGCTGCTGGCGTTCTTCTGGTGGGGCGATGCGCCGCCGGCGGCGCCCGGGATCGCCTCGGTCGCCGACTTCCCCTCCCAGCCGAAGACGGCGGTGGGCTCGATGAACCACGTGGCCTTCCACCTGGACGAGGACCAGCTGGACGCCTCGATCGCGCGGCTGCAGGCCAATGGCGTGCACGTGTCGGTCCCGATCGTCGTGAACCACGACGACAGCCCGATGGGCGTCGCGCGCGACATGCACGAGGGCGTCTGGGTGCGCTCGGTCTATTTCCGCGACCCCAACGGCGTGATGCTGGAGTTCGCCGCCACGCTCCGGGACTTCCGTCCTGAGGACGTGGCGCACGAGCCCGCGCGGGCCCTGGAGCCGGCGGAGTAGCGCGTCAGATTCCCGGGTCGAAGCCGCGTTCCAGCCACTCGAAGATCTGCTCGGCCGCCTGTTCCGCGGTGAGCGCGGTGGTGTCGATGCGGATCTCGGGGGTCTCGGGCGCCTCGTAGGGGCTGTCGATCCCGGTGAAGTTCTTGAGATCGCCGGCGCGGGCCTTCTTGTAGAGGCCCTTCACGTCGCGCGCCTCGGCTTCGGCCAGGGGCGTGTCGACGAACACCTCCACGAACTCGCCTTCGCCCAGCAGCTCGCGCGCCATCTGCCGCTCGGCCCGGAACGGGCTGATGAAGCTGACCAGCACGATCAGGCCGGCGTCGACCATCAGCTTGGACACCTCGGCGACCCGGCGGATGTTCTCCACCCGGTCGGCGTCGGTGAATCCCAGGTCCTTGTTGAGGCCGTGGCGGACGTTGTCGCCGTCCAGCGCATAGGTGTGGCGGCCCTCGGCGTGCAGCCGCTTTTCCAGGAGGTTGGAGATCGTCGACTTGCCCGAGCCCGAGAGGCCGGTGAACCAGACCACGCGGGCCACCTGGCCCTTGGCGAACGAGCGGGTCTGCTTGTCCACGTCCATCGCCTGCCAGTGGATGTTCTGGCTGCGGCGTAGCGCGAAGTGCAGCATCCCGGCGCCGACCGTGCGGTTGGTGATCCGGTCGATCAGGATGAAGCCGCCCAGGTCCTTGTTGTCGGCGTAGGCGTCGAAGGCGATGGGGGCGGCGAGCGAGAGGTTGCAGACCCCGATCTCGTTCAGCTCGAGCTTCTTGGCCGCGAGCTTCTCCAGCGTGTTGACGTTGACCTTGTACTTGGGCTCGTGGACCTGGGCCTGGACGGTGCGCGCGCCCACCTTGAGCAGGTAGGGGCGGCCAGGCAGCAGGGCTTCGTCGTCGAACCAGACGATCGTGGCTTCGAACTGGTCGGCCACCTCGGGCGGCTGGCCGGCGATGGCCAGGACGTCGCCCCGGCTGATGTCGATCTCGTCCTTCAGCGTCAGGGTCACCGACTGGCCCGCGACGGCCTCGTCGAGGTCGCGGTTGAAGGTGACGATGCGGTCGACGGTGCTCTCGCGGCCCGAGGGCAGGGCCTTCACCTTGTCGCCGGGGCGGATGACGCCCGAGGCGATCAGGCCCGAGAAGCCGCGGAAGTCGAGGTTCGGCCGGTTCACCCACTGGACAGGCATCCGGAACGGCTTGCCCTGCAGATCGTCCTCGACCGGCGCGTTCTCCAGCCAGCGCATCAGCGCGGGGCCGGTGTACCAGGGCGCTTTGTCGGACGGCTCGGTGATGTTGTCGCCCTTCAGCGCCGACATGGGGATGGCGGTGAAGTCCTTGATCCCGATCTGGGCGGCGAAGTCGTGGTACTCGGCCACGATCGTGTCGAAGGGCTCCTGGCTCCAGCCCACCAGGTCCATCTTGTTGATGGCGACGACCACGTGGCGGATGCCCAGCAGGCTGACCAGATAGCTGTGGCGGCGCGTCTGGGTCAGCACGCCCTTGCGCGCATCGATCAGGATGATGGCCGCGTCTGCCGTGGAGGCGCCGGTGACCATGTTGCGCGTGTACTGCTCGTGGCCGGGCGTGTCGGCGACGATGAACTTGCGCCTGTCGGTCGAGAAGAACCGGTAGGCGACGTCGATGGTGATGCCCTGCTCGCGCTCGGCGGCCAGGCCGTCCACCAGCAGGGCGAAGTCGATGTCGCCGCCCTGGGTCCCTACCTTCTTGGAGTCGGCTTCGAGAGCGGCCAGCTGATCCTCGAAGATCATTTTGGAATCGTAGAGCAGGCGGCCGATCAGGGTCGACTTGCCGTCGTCCACCGACCCGCAGGTCAGGAAGCGCAGCAGGCTCTTGTGCTCGTGGGCCTTGAGATAGGCCTCGATGTCTTCGGCGATGAGGGCGGACTGGTGCGACATCAGAAGTAGCCCTCCTGCTTCTTCTTCTCCATCGACGCCGACTGGTCGTGGTCGATCACCCGGCCCTGGCGCTCGGACGTCGTCGCCAGGAGCATCTCCTGGATAATCTCGGGCAGGGTGGCGGCGGTGCTCTCGATGGCGCCGGTCAGGGGATAGCAGCCCTGGGTGCGGAAGCGGATCGAGCGCATTTGCGGCACTTCGCCCGGCCGCAGCCGGAAGCGGTCGTCGTCCACCATGATCAGGTTGCCGTCGCGCTCCACCACCGGCCGCTCGGCGGCGAAGTAGAGGGGCACGATCGGGATATCTTCCAGGTAGATGTATTGCCAGATGTCGAGCTCGGTCCAATTCGAGATCGGGAAGGCGCGGAAGTTCTCACCCTGGCTCTTGCGGGTGTTGTAGAGGCGCCAGAGCTCGGGCCGCTGGTTCTTCGGGTCCCAGCGATGCTCGGCGGTGCGGAAGCTGAGGATGCGCTCCTTGGCGCGCGACTTTTCCTCGTCGCGGCGGCCGCCGCCGAAGGCCGCGTCGAAGCCGTACTTGTCCAGCGCCTGCTTCAGGCCCTCGGTCTTCCACATGTCGGTGTGTAGGCTGCCGTGGTCAAACGGATTGATGCCACGCTCGCGGGCTTCCGGGTTCTGGTGGACCAGCAGCTCCATGCCGCTTTCGCGGGCCATGCGCTCGCGAAGCTCGTACATGGCCCGGAACTTCCACGTCGTATCGACGTGCAGCAGCGGGAAGGGCGGCTTGGACGGGTAGAACGCCTTCTGCGCCAAGCGCAGCATCACCGCCGAGTCCTTGCCGATGGAGTAGAGCATCACCGGGCGCTCGCACTCGGCCACGACCTCGCGGAAGATCTGGATGCTCTCGGCCTCGAGCCGCTGCAGGTGGGTCAGGGTCTTGGGTGACAACACGGCCGGCTCTTGAACGCCTTTGGCGGCTGCATGGGGAAGGACGCTGACGTCCATGGGGCGGGCCCCTACACAAAGCTGATGAAACCCGCTCGCGGATGCGTGCGGGGTCGGCCCGGGCGATGAGTTAGCTGTCGGCTCTGGGGCGCGCAAGGCGACCGGACCCCAGGATTTCTCGACGGGCGTCCAGCGCCTCTGGTCCGCCGCGCCTCCCCGCAACAAGGCGTCAGGCCTGCAATGCAATGCCGCTTGGAGTCGCCTGCCACGGCGTGGCACAAGCGATCGACGGAAGCGCATACCCGTCTTTCGAGCCGGAACACCGGCCGGAGGCGGATCAGGTCGGGGGCTATCGGTATGAGTGAGCAGGCAGCGACGGCGCCGAAGCAGGCGTCCGCGGGCTACAGCTGGTTCGTCGTCTGGTTCCTGGCGCTCATCTACACGCTGAACTTCCTGGACCGGCAGATCGTCTCGATCCTGGGCAAGCAGATATCAGCGGATCTCAACCTGTCGAAAACCGAGTTCGGCCTGCTGGGCGGCACGTCGTTCGCGCTGCTGTACACGACGTGTGGGATCGGCGTGGCGTACCTGGCCGACCGGGTCAGCCGCAAATGGATCATCGGCGTGGCCTGCGCGATCTGGAGCGTGTTCACCGCGCTCTGCGGCACGGCCCAGAACTTCACGCAGATCCTGCTCTACCGGATGGGCGTCGGCTTCGGCGAGGCGGGCGGTTCGCCGCCCTCGTACTCGCTGATCTCGGACTATTTCCCGGCGGCGAAACGCGGCACGGCGCTGGCGATCTATTCGCTGGGCGTGCCGGTGGGCTCGATGCTGGGGGCGTTCTTCGGCGGCAAGCTTGCCCTGGAGTACGGATGGCGGATGGCCTTCGTGATCATCGGCCTGCCGGGGATCTTCCTGGGCATCCTGACGCTGATCCTGGTGCGCGAACCCAAGCGGGGCGGTCTGGACGCCTTCGTTGACGGGGCCACCGAGCATCCGCCGGCGCCGCCGCTTCTCAAGGCCATCGGCGCCTTCTTCGCCAACCGGACCCTGGTGCTCACCGCGGTGTCCAGCGCCATGTCCGCCTTCGTGGGCTATGCCGGCCTGGTCTGGAACCCGCAGTTCCTCGAAACGACCAAGGGCATGGCTGCAGCGGACGTCGCCACCTACTACGCGCTGGCCCTCGGTGTGACCGGCATCGTCGGCACGGTCGTGTCGGGCTGGCTGGTGGACCGACTGGGCCACAAGGACCGTCGCTGGTTCGCCTGGGTTCCGGCCATCGCGTTCACGCTCTCCATCCCGTTCTGGTTCGGCATCCTCTGGGCGCCGACCTGGCAGATCGCGATGCTGTTCCTGCTGGGGCCGATGCTGATGAACCAGGCCTATCTGGCGCCGGCCCTGACGGTGGCCCAGAACGCGGTGCCGCCGGCGCAGCGCACCATGACGGGGGCGATCCTGCTGTTCGTGCTCAACCTCGTGGGCCTGGGGGTGGGGCCCGTCTACGTGGGCTGGATTGCCGACCGGATGGAGCCCGCTCACGGCGACCAGGCGCTGGTCTATGGCTATGCCGGCGTGATCCCGTTCGTGCTGCTGACGGTGGTCGCTCACCTCGCGGCGTCATACTCCATTGCCCGGGACAAGCGCCTGGCGGCGGCCCTCTAGCACCGTCCGAAAGCCGCGATCCGGGGACGATCCATGTCCGAAAACCGCGAGACTATTCGCGGCTGAAGCCTCATCCTTCGGGGCATGGACATGGATTTCGAAGCTTGCCGGCGCGCTTTTCAGACCCGCGATGCGCGGTTCGACGGGCGCATCTTCGGCGCCGTGAAGACGACCGGCATCTACTGCCGGCCGATCTGCCCCGCGCGCACGCCCAAGCCGCAGAACATGACGTTCTACCCGACCGCGGCGGCGGCGCAGGAGGCGGGCTACCGTCCCTGCCTGCGCTGCCGGCCCGAGGCCTCGCCCGACCTGGGCGCGTGGCGCGGCACGTCCAACACCGTCTCGCGGGCGCTGGCTCTGATCGAGGCCGGGGCGATGGACAGCGGCGACGTGGATGCTCTCGCCTCGCGTCTGGGGGTCGGTGAGCGACAGCTGCGCCGCCTGTTCCGCCAGCACCTGGGCGCCTCGCCGGTGTCGGTGGCCCAGACCCGTCGGGTGCTGCTGGCCAAGCAGTTGATCCAGGAAACCCGCCTGCCGATGAGCGAGGTGGCGCTCGCGTCGGGCTTCGGCAGCGTGCGGCGCTTCAACGAGACCTTCCAGCAACTGTTCGGCCGCCCGCCCGGCGAGCTGCGGCGCTCGCGCCAGGCCGAGATCCCGGCCGCCGACGGGATCACGGTGCGGCTGCCCTACAAGCCGCCCTACGATTGGGAGGCGATCATCCGCTTCCTGACGGATCGGGCGATCCCCGGGGTCGAGCGGGTGGAGCCGGGGCGCTACGCCCGCACGCTCGCGGTGGACGGGGCGACCGGCGTGGTGATCGTCACCCCCCGGAAGGACGGCGCGCTCTCGGCCGAGATCCGCTTTCCGAAGATGAACGCCCTGCCGGCGGTGATCGCGCGCGTGCGGCGCGTCTTCGACCTCTCGGCCGATCCGACGCTGATTGGGGCCCATCTGTCGCAGGATCCGGCGCTCGCCCCGCTGATCGCGGCGCGGCCGGGTCTCCGGGCGCCTGGCGCCTGGGACGGCTTCGAGCTGGCGGTCCGGGCGATCCTGGGCCAGCAGATCACCGTCACGGCCGCCCGCAACCTCGCGGCCAAGCTGGTGGAGCGCTACGGCGAGCCGATCGAGAACCGCGCCGCGGCCGACCTCGGGCTGACCCGCGTATTCCCGACGCCCGAGCGCCTGGTGGGCGAAGACATCGCCGCGCTGGGCATGCCCCGGGCCCGTGGCGCGGCGTTGGAGGGTCTGGCTCGGACGGTCGCCGCCGACCGCAGCATCTTCACCCCGCGCGGCGACCTGCGAAGCGCCATCGATGCTCTGAAGGCCCTGCCGGGCGTGGGCGAGTGGACGGCGCAGTACATCGCGCTGCGCGAACTGCGCGAGCCCGACGCTTTCCCACAGGCCGACATCGGCCTGATGCGGGCGATGGCCGACGAGAACGGAGTGCGCCCCACCGCCGATGAGCTGCTCGCCCGCAGCGCCGCCTGGACGCCCTGGCGCGCCTATGCCGCCCAACACCTCTGGGCGCACGATCCCGGCCTGACGCCGGCGGGCGCCAAGAGCACACCATCCAAGAAGGACAAGCCCGATGACCGCCAAGCTGCCTGAGACCTTAACTCTGGACCGTACGCCGACGCCGATCGGCACGGCGCTGGTGGTCACCGACGAGGCCGGCGTCCTGCGGGCCTTCAACTGGACCGACTATGAGCCCGCGATGCTGAAATGGATCGGCCGCCGCTATCCGAAGGCGAGGCTGCTCGAAGGGCAGGGGCCGCTGCGGGCGGTGTTCGATGCCTATTTCGCAGGCCAGACCGACGCGTTCGACGACATCGCCTGGGAAGGCGCGGGGACCGATTTCCAGCGCACCGTCTGGAAGACCCTGTGCTCGATCCCGGCCGGTGAGACCTGGACCTACGCTCAGTTGGCCGAGCGCATCGGCCGCCCGACCGCGGTGCGCGCCGTGGGTCTCGCCAACGGGTCGAACCCCGTGGCGCTGGTGGTGCCCTGCCACCGGGTGATCGGCTCGAACGGCTCTCTCACCGGTTACGGCGGGGGCCTGCACCGCAAGCGCTGGCTGCTGGAGCACGAGGGCGCGAGCTTCCGCGCCGCAGCTTAACGGTTTCGCTAGAGCGCATCCCGCCGAGGATGAGGCGCCGCAGGCGATAAGGATGCGCTCCAGCAGGAAGATGACGAGCCCGTTTCTCCCGGTTGCCTTGATTCAAGCCAACCGGGACGGGCTCTAGGGTCGGCGGTCAGCGCCGTCGGCCTCTGTCCTCATCTTTGTGATCCGGCTCCCCCTGCGACAGGTCGTCAGGGCGCTTGTTCCATGGCTGCCAAGCGAACAGCCAGACGACGATCATCGCCACGAAGAGGATGAGGAGGGAGTACTGCTCCATGCCTCGTGCATGCGGGCGCGCCCCTGGGGAGTCAAGCTCTTCGCCTCGGCGGACGCGGGCTGCAAAGTAAAGCCAGGCGCAAGTCGGCGTGGTTAATGAAGAAATACAATAAGGTTAAGTTAACCACCCAATTTAATGCGATCGGAACCGGCATTCCACATTCTCACGACAGTTGGTGGGGTGATGACATTCGGCGCACCTAAGTCGTCGAGCGCACCCGAGACGAGAGAATTTGGAGATACCGGGTGGCTACCATCATCGTCAAAGACACGATTGGCCTGACGACAGCGCTAAAGAGCGCCCAGGCCGGCGACACCATCAAGCTGGCGGCCGGCGACTATTCATCGTTCACGCTCAACGGCATCAAGTTCGGCGGCGTCGGCGTAACCATCACGTCGCTGGATACCAACAACGACGCGCGCTTGACGGCGTTCGAGCTTCGCGGCTGCGAAGGCATCACCTTCCGTGATCTCGAACTGGCCGCCGACCCGACCAAGGCCAACCCCTATCAGGTCCTGGACTCGGCTCGGATCAACCTCGACAAGCTCTTTGTGCATGGCTCGCTCGACGGCGATGCTCAGAACGACCCGGCTGGCATCCTGATCCGCGGCAGCAACAACGTCACGGTGACGAAGTCGCAATTCGAGCAACTGGAGTTCGGCATTACCCACGCCGACTCGCGCAACATCACCATCGACGGCAACAAGTTCACCGGAATTCAGGAAGACGCCGTCCGCGGCGGCGGCACGTCTCAGATCAAGATCCTGAACAATGTCTTTTCCAACTTCGATCCCGTCGACGGCGACCACCCCGACGCCATCCAGTTCTGGACGCGCAACACCACGACGTCGGCGACCGACATCACCGTCAGCGGCAACCTCATCCTGCGTGGCGAAGGCGAGGCGACTCAGGGGGTGTTCTTCCGCGATCAGGTTGGCGATCTCCCGTTCAAGAACGTGGTGATTTCGAACAACCTGGTGGTTGGCAGCACGGCCAACGGCATCACCGTGATCGGTGGGCAGGGCATCACGGTGACCAACAACGTGGTGGCCGCGCTGCCGGGTCAGACGGCCACGGTCAGCCTCACCAAGGTGGACGGCGCCACGCTGACCGGCAATCAGGCCAGCATCTATTCGATCCAGTCCTCGACCACGAATGTTGCGAACACGAACAACGTCGTGCTCCCGGGCGTCAGCGACGGCGGCGCCAGCCTCGTCGCCGCGTTCACCGCGAAGAACGCGAACGTGCTGGCGATTTCGTCCACCACCGAACTGCAGGGTCTCGTCACGAAGGCGCTCAGCGCCATCGAGGCGACCCGCATCCAGTCCGCGGTCGTCACCGGCACGTCCGGCAATGATCAGCTCAAGACCCTGGCGGACCGCAACACGCGCGTTGAAGGCGGCGACGGCAACGACCTCCTGGACAGCGTGGGCGTGGGCCACAACACCCTCGTCGGCGGCGCGGGCGACGACACCTATCGCCTGACCTCGTTGAACGACGTGGTCATCGAGAACGCCAACGGCGGCAACGACCACGTCATCTCGTCGGTGAACGTGACCCTCTCGGACAACATCGAGAAGCTGACATTGACCGGCGAAGCGCGGGTCGGCGTCGGCAACGCGCTGGGCAACAGCATCGGCGGTTCGACGGGCGGCGACACCATCTCGGGGATGGGCGGCGACGACAACATCCAGAGCAACGACGGCGACGACCGGGTCTTCGGCGGCGAGGGCGCGGACTCGGTCTACGGCGGCAACGGTAACGATACGATCGCCGGCGACGCGGGCGCCGACCGCCTGCGCGGCGACGGCGGCAACGACTCGCTGTCGGGCGGGGCGGGCAACGACATCCTCGACGGCAGCCTGGGCCAGGACGTCATGGCTGGCGGCCTGGGCGCCGACCAGTTCACCTACAACAACATCGAAAGCTCTGGCGAAGTCATCTTCGACTTCAGCCGGGCGGAAGGCGACAAGGTGATCCTGACGGCGCTGGATGCGAACACGGTGGCGGACGGCAACCAGGCGTTCGCCTTCATCGGCACGGCCGCCTTCTCGAAGGTGGCCGGTCAGCTGCGCTACGAGGTCTCGGGCGCCGACTCCTACGTGATGGGCGACCTGAACGGCGACGGCGTGGCCGACTTCCGGGTCCTTATGAAGAACGTCACCAGCTTCCAGGCGACAGACTTCATGCTCTGATCTGGCCTTCTCGGATCGAACGCGGCGCGGCGTCCCCCAGGGGCGCCGCGTCTTGCGTTTTCTGCGGCTTCACGAACATGACGAAGATTTCACGATGCCCCGCTCGCCTCGCGTCAGGCTGGAGCGTATAGCGACCGCAGGTGGAATCGTCGGGGAAGGGCCCATGGCGTCGTTGACGGAAATGGTGGCCGCTGTGGTCGTGCATTCCTCGGCCGCCGCCTTCTCGCACTTCGGCGTCACCCTGGAGCCGCCGCGCGTCGAGCGCCCGGCCGTTCCGGTCGACCAGCGCATCGTGGCCCGCACGCCCCGCAAGGCCGCCGATCGCGTCGAGAAGACCTCGATCTGTCCCGAAGACGCCAAGGCGCGCGTGGTCCGCGCCTGATCGGCGCGACCGACCGCCTAGCGCGACATTCCGCCCGAGAACGCCCGAATCGACGGCGCGCCTGTTTGCGTCCGCCTCGCGCCCGGCTAGGTTCTGGCGGGGACTTCGGGGGCCGGGCGGGGCTGGATGCGCCGGTCCCTCGGACGGGAAGGAATGGGCTTGATGAAGTTCTCGAAGCGGCCGCAACCGATGGACTTCGGGCGCCCCGTCGAGGACGCGCCCAACAACGACGACCATGACGCGCCGCTGCTGGACGCCGAGGCCGTGGGTTTCCGCCGGATCGACCCCGCAGCCGAACAGTCGCCCGCGCTGCGCCCTCACCGCGCCGAGCTCGAGGCGGCGGCCGATGACGCCTACGCCCATGCTGTCGAGATCGAGGAGACGCCGCCGGCGGGCTGGCCGATCTGGCTGATCGCCACGGCCGTGGCGGTTCTCTGGGCGGCCGCGCCGATCGCGTTCGCGGTGGGCTACCGGGCCAACATCGCGCCGCTGCAGTACGACCCGTTCGCCCTGGGTGTGTTCGCGCTGCTGTCGATCGGCCCCGCCGCCTTCGTTCTGCTGGCCGCCTACATGATCCGCCAGGCCCAGAAGCTGGCGTTCGAGGCCCGCCGCGGTCGCGCCATGGCCGAAGACATGCTGTCGCCCGCCCTGGTGGCCGCAGCCCGCGCCGGGGACGTCACCCAGGCGGTGCGGGACGAGATCGCACGCGCCGGCGCCGCCGCCGAGGAGGCGCGCGAGACGCTGCTGGCGATGCGTGACGCCCTGGCCTTCGAGACCGACAAGCTGACCGGGGCCACTGCCCAGACGGTGCGCACGGCCGGCGAACTGGCGGGAACGCTGGGCCGGGAGCGCTCGGAGATGAGCGCTCTGGCTCAGACCCTGGACGCGCAGGCCACCAAGGTGGCCGACGCCATCACGCTGCAGGCCCGCATGGTCACCGACGCCACGGGCGTCGCCGAGGCCCAGA
This sequence comes from Phenylobacterium sp., assembly GCF_965284355.1. NCBI lineage: Bacteria > Pseudomonadati > Pseudomonadota > Alphaproteobacteria > Caulobacterales > Caulobacteraceae > Phenylobacterium > Phenylobacterium sp. The sequence continues at coordinate 4,379,491 of NZ_OZ260078.1, forward strand.
TCCGGGAGGCCGAAGCCGCGCTGTCGGCCCGCGCCGCCGACCTCGCCGCCGCGGCCGGCGAAGCCAGCAGCGCCGCGCGCACGGCGGGAGAAGATCTCACCCGTCACATCGCCCGGCTGGAGACCGCCGGGACCGGCGTCACCGAGCAGGTGCGGGCGGTCGAGGCAGGCCTGTCCGAGCAGCGCACGGCGCTGGTGGCGCTCAGCCAGTCGCTCAAGACCGATCAGGATGTCTTCGCCGGCGAGGCCGAAGCGCATGCCGCCAAGCTGGCCGCCTTCATCGAGGAGGCGCGCACGTCGGCGGCCGAGATGGGCGAGCGGGCGTCGGCGGGCGGCGAGCAGCTGCGCCGCCTGATGAGCGATGCGGCTCTGCAGTTCCGAGACCTGGCCGAGACCGCCAAGGCCGAGCGCGAGGAATTCGGCCAGTCCACCCTCCAGTCGCTCGAGGCCGTCTCGGCCGCGGCGGCCGAGCAGCGGGCGCAGCTGGACGCCCAGACGCGCGCCGCGATCGCCGCGCTGGCCAAGGCCGCCGATGAGACCCGCGAAGCCGCCGCCCGCCACGCCGCGGCCGCGCGCGAGCAGGTGGACAACCTGTCCGAGGCCGCCTTCGGCGCCGGCCAGAAGGCCAATCAGGTGTTCGAGGCCCGGCTCGAGGAGGCCCGCGCGCTGATCGAGGAGTCGTCGAAGCTGGTCGAGACCGCCGGGCAGAACACGGCGCGCAAGCTGGAGCAGGGCGCCGCCTCGGCCCGCGCCGCCATGGACGAACTGGCCGCCATGCTCTCGGACCTCGAGGCGCGGGCGCGAGAGCTCCCCGCCGCCGCCGCGGGGCAGGCCGACCAGGTACGGGCCATCGTCGCCGACGGCATGGACGAACTGATGGCCCAGGCCCGGCGCACGGCGCAGGAGGCCGAGGCGATCGACGCGGCCTTCCAGGACCGCGTGCGGCGCAACTTCCAGATGCTGTCCGAGGCCGTCCGCATCATGGGGGTCGCTGCGGCCGCGCCCCGGCCGCTCCGATCGCGCCTCTGGCCGCCGCGCCGCCACCCGACCAGCCGCCTCCGGCCCGCAAGCCACGCCGCGCCCCCGAGCCGGACTTGGCTCTTCCCGTCGAAGAGCCGGGCGAGCTGGCCGACCGCATCGGCCTGCGCAACCGCATCCGCTTCACGCCCACGGCGACCGACCGCGAGTTTTCGGCTGTCTTCGAGACCGCCGCGGGGGCGCCGCCGCCTGCGCCGCCGGAGGGTGACGATGGCGACGAGCCGACGGGCGAGGCCTGGACCTGGAAAGACCTTCTGGCGTCGCTGGACGGCTCCGACACCGACGGGGAGCGGCTGGAGGAAACCCTGGCGGGCGAACTGGCCCAGATGGGCGTCGACCCGGCGAAGCTCCTGCCGCAGGGACGCATCGAAGAGATCGCCGCCGCCCTGCAGACCGGCGACCTCGACGGGGCGCGGGAGGTGGTGCGCAAGCTGGCGCCGGCCGCGACCCGGCGGATCGCCCGGCGACTGTTCACCGACGAGGACATCCGCCGCCGCACCGAGATCTACGTGCGTCGTTTCCGCACCCTGACCGACGACGCCACGGCGCGCGACCCGGGCGGCCTGGCTTTGGCCAGCCTGCTCGAGGCCGAGGGCGGGCGGACGTTCCTGCTGCTGGACGCCGCCGCCGGCGACACCATCTAGAGCCTGTTCGGATCTGGCGGGGTCGCCTGATCGGATGAAACCGGCTCTCCGTCGGAAGCTTGAGCGCGTTTCGGCGCAAGTGCTCTGGCGGAACCCGGGCCGGCCGCAGCGGCGTTGAGGTGAGATGGACAGTCAACGTGAGCGCGCCCACATCGCGTGGCGCCGGGCCGAACGCATCCGCAAGCTCTCCGACCGGCTCATCGGCGTCGGTCCGTGGGGTCTGGGCGTCGATGGCGTGGTGGCCTGGATTCCGGTCGCGGGAACGGTTTACTCGGTCGGCGCGGCCGGCCTTCTGCTGCACGAGGCGTTCCAGGCCGGCGCCTCGCGCGCCACGCTGCTGCGGATGGCCGCCTATCTGGGCGCGGACAGCCTCAGCTCAGGCGTTCCGATCGTGGGCTGGGTGGTCGACACCCTGTTCACGGGCCACGCCTTCGCCGCCCGCGCGCTGCAAAGGGACATCGAACGCCGGCATGGCAGGCCGGAGCTCGAGACCACGATCGGGCAAGCGGCGACCGAGCCCCGCTAATGGTCGGCGGCGGATCGCCGGCAACGGCCTGTAAACGCCTCCTCTGCATGGATTCTCCATGCCGAGACGGTTGACGGCGGCGGAAGTCCCCCACAGGAAGGCCAGCATGAAGATCCTGATTACCGGCGGCGCCGGCTTCATCGGCTCGGCCGTTGTCCGGCGCGCCATCGCAGACGGCCACGAGGTGGTGAATCTCGATGCGCTGACCTACTCGGCCAACCTGGAGAACGTGGCCGGCGTGGCCGACGATCCGGGATATGCGTTCGAGCATGTCGACATCTGCGACCGGGCCAAGGTCGAGGCGGTGTTCGCCCGTCATCAGCCTGACGCGGTGATGCACCTGGCGGCTGAAAGCCACAACGACCGCGCCATCGAGGGCCCCCTCGACTTCGTGAAGTCCAACATCCTGGGCACCGCGATCCTGCTGGAGGTGGCCCGCGACTACTGGGGCAAGCTGGACGCGGCGAAGAAGGCCGCTTTCCGCTTCCACCACATCTCGACCGACGAGGTGTTCGGGGCCCTGGGCGAGGACGGCGACTTCACCGAGGAGACGCCCTACGACCCGCGCTCGCCCTATTCGGCGTCGAAGGCGTCGTCCGACCACCTCGTGCGGGCCTGGGGCCACACCTACAAGTTCCCGGTGGTCATTACGAACTGCTCGAACAACTACGGGCCCTACCAGTTCCCCGAGAAGCTGATCCCGACGGTGATCACGCGCGCAATGGAAGGTAAGGAGATCCCCGTCTACGGCGACGGCCGGCAGGTGCGCGACTGGCTGCATGTGGACGACCACGCCGAGGCGCTGCTGCTGGTGCTGCAAAGGGGGCTCCTGGGCGAGACCTACTGCATCGGCGGCGACGCCACGAAGCGGAACCTCGAGGTGGTGAAGATCATCTGCGCCCACCTCGACAAGATGGCGCCGGCCAACACCCCGCATGCCGACAAGATCAAGTTCGTCACCGACCGCCCGGGCCACGACTTCCGCTACTCCATCGACGCTTCGAAGCTCGAGCGCGAACTGGGGTGGAAGGCGCGCATGCCGCTGGACGAGGGGCTTGAGGACACCGTGCGCTGGTACGTCGACAACTACGCCTGGGTCGAAGGCATTCGCACCCGTGGCTTCCATTCCGACCGTCTGGGGCTGGTGAAGGCGTGAGAAAAGGCATCGTTCTCGCCGGCGGCGCCGGCACCCGGCTGCACCCGCTGACCATCGCGGTCAGCAAGCAGCTGCTGCCGGTCTATGACAAGCCGATGATCTATTACCCGCTGTCGGTGCTGTTCCTGGCCGGCGTGCGCGAGATCCTGATCATCACCACGGCCGAGGATCAGGCGGGCTTCAAGCGCCTGCTGGGCGACGGCTCGCGGTTCGGCGCCCGTTTTGAGTACGTGATCCAGCCGACGCCCGGCGGCCTCGCCGAGGCCTATCTGCTGGGCGAGGAATTCGTCGGCGGCGAACCCAGTGTGCTGATCCTGGGCGACAACATCTTCTTCGGGCAGAACTTCGTGCAGATGCTGAAGTCCGCCGACGCCCGCAAGGACGGCGCGACGGTCTTCGGCTATCCGGTGCACGACCCCGAGCGGTACGGCGTGGTCGAGCTCTCGCCCGACAACAAGGCGCTGTCCATCGAGGAGAAACCCGCGAAGCCCAAGTCGAACTACGCGGTCACCGGCCTCTATTTCTACGATGGCCGGGCCAGCGAGATGTCGAAGACGCTGGAGCGCTCGGCGCGCGGCGAACTCGAGATCACGGCGCTGAACGACCTCTATCTCCAGCAGGGCGAACTGCACGTCGAACTGCTGGGGCGTGGCTTCGCCTGGGAGGACGCCGGCACGCACGACAGCCTGATCCAGGCGGGCGAGCTCATCCGCACCTACGAACAGCGCCAGGGCCTGCGGATCGGCTGCCTCGAGGAGATCGCCTTCGAGAACGGCTGGATCAGCCGCGACGAGCTCATGAAGCAGGGCGACGCCCAGGGAAAGAGCGAGTACGGGCGCTATCTTCGCGACCTTGCCGGTCGCGGCGCGTAACACCGCAGGTGGACGCTATGGGCGGTACTCGCCAGGATGGGCGGAGGCTGTTAGGCATCTACCCAGAAAAATTCGGCGGCGAGGCCGACCGGCGGAGACGCCGGCATCCGCGCCGGTCTGAGTTTCGTAAGGAATTTCGCATCATCTACCCGCCGAGGCCGCTGAGCGCGGCGCGGTTCTAGGGAGGGGCCCTTGAAGATCAGAGCACTTGTTATTGTGGCCGCTGTCAGCGCCGGGCTCAGCTTGTCCGGCTGCGACCAGGTCAAGAAGCTCATGGGCGGCGGGAAGGCGAGCGGCCAGGTCGTCGCCACCGTCGACGGCGAGGAGATCACCAGCCTGCAGCTCCGGACCGAACTGGGCAACTTCGGGTCGCGCGACCCGGAGGTGATGAAGGCCGCCCAGCAACAGGCGCTGCAGCGCATCATCATGCGCAAGCTGATCGCGAAGAAGGCCCGCGAAGAGAAGCTGGACAAGGGCACCGACTATACCCTGCAGGTCGAGCGCGGCCAGGAGGCCCTGCTGGCCCAGCTGTATCAGCGCAAGCTGGCGTCGAAGGCGGCCCAACCGACCAAGGCCGAGGCCGAGGCCTATGTCGCGGCGAACCCCGCGCGCTTCTTCCAGCGCAAGGTGCTCTTCGTTGACCAGGTCATCGCCGCGCCGAACAAGATCTCGCCGGAACGCCTGCGTCCGCTGCAGACCCTCGACCAGGTCAAGGCGCTGCTCGATTCGGAAGGCGTGCAGTACCAGACCAACGCCGTCGTGCTCGATACCCTCTCGGCCGACCCGCGCCTGGTCCAGGGCATCGCCAACCTGCCCCCGGGCGAGATCTTCGTGATCCCGCAGGGCGGCGCGATCCTGTTCAACCACGTGAGCGACTCTCGCACTGTGCCGTTCACCGGCGACATGGCCACGGCCTACGCGATGAACGCGCTGCGCCAGCAGAAGGCCGGCGAGGTGGTGACCAAGCAGATCACCGACATGCGCAAGGCCGCCGAGTCGAAGATCGTCTACAATCCGGCGTTCAAGCCGCCGCCTGAAAAGAAGGCCCCGGCCGCCAAGGCTCCGGCGGCGGCTCCCGCGGCGGCTCCGGCCGCAGCGCCGGCCGAGCCGGCCGCGAAGTAGACCGCGGCGTCACCGGGCTACGAAAAAGGGCCGGCCCTCAGCGCCGGCCCTTCTGTTTTTCGCGTTGCCCCCTGGGTCTTGGCCGTCGCCCGAAGACGTCGACCCATCGCCCCTACGAGGCGGTCGCCGCGCGCGGCGCCGTGGCTTCGCGGTTGAGATTGCGCTGGGCCCAGATCATCCAGATCAGGGTCGGCAGGCCTTCCTCGACGAAGGCGTAGCGCGCGCCGCTCTCGCCGCCGGCCATGGGCTTCAGAAGATTCTCGCTCAGCAGCACCTCGATGGCGTCCTGCGCCTTGCGGGCCGAGATGGTGTTGACCGTCTCCACGTCGTGCGCGTCGAAAACACCGTCGGCGGACAGCGAGGCGCGCGAGGTCATCGCCAGCACGTCCTGGCGGCCCTGATCGAACAGGCGGCGCACATGCTGCTGGGCCGGCGTGGCGATCCGGCCCTGGAACTCCTGGATCGTACGGTCCACGGCGCTGGCCACGTCGGCCGGCGTCACCGTGCTGCGACCGGCGTCCAGTGCGGCGTGGCCGGCGTGATGGCAGATCAGGTTGGCGATATAGGGCGAGCCGCGGGCGACCTCGACCACGAAGGCGCTGGCCTGGCTGTCGAACTTCAGGTCGGCCTCGCGCTCGCCGTTGGCCACGATCTGCAGGACCTCGGACTCCGACATCTTGGGCACGCGCAGGGCGAAGATGTTGCGGCGGATCGACGGGATATGCTCGACCAGTTCGGTCAGGTCGGCGGCGACGCCGGCCAGCACCAGTTGCACCCGGCCCAGTCGGTCGGAGAGGTTCTTGATGACCTCGGCGACGTCGCGGCGGAAGGCGCTGGACTCGGCGCGGTCGAACTCGTCCAGGATGATCAGCACGCGCGTGCCCGTGAGGCGCGCCGAAAGATCGCCGAATTTGCGCGGCGTCAGCGGCTCGTTGGGAAGCAGGTCGGCCAGCGACGAGCCCTTTTCAGCCTCGGACCCCGTGGGCGAGAAGCCCGAGTGGAAGAGCAGGGGATTTCGGCGGCGGCCGCGCGGAAGGTCTCGTCGAAGTTCGAGTTCGCGCCGCACGACGTATAGACGACGATGTAGCGCGCCTCGGTGGCGGCCTGGGTGAGAATGTGCATCAGCGACGTCTTGCCGATGCCGCGCTCGCCGTAGAGCACCACGTGAAGGCGCTGGTCCTCGATCGAGCGGATGATGGTCTTGAGCACGTCGTCGCGACCCGCGAACAGGCGGCGGTCGGCGACGGGCTGCGAGGGGGTGAAGGCGTGCCGCAGCTTGGCGCGCACGGCGGCGAATCGATCGGCGCTGCGGCCGCTCATCTGATCGCTGGCGGTTGTATTGAATCGGGGCAGCGTGCCGGTCTCGGGCGCGCGGCGGTGCGCCTCTCGGACCAGCGGCTTCACCACGGCAGTCTGAGCCGCCTGCTGGCGCGGCGCCTTCGCCGCTGCGGGCGTCTTGCGCTTGAACGGGTTCCAGCCGGCCAACTCGTTCTCCATCGTCGGTTCGTCAGGGATCATACAGACGCGTACGCGCGCGATCCGCACTTGGACGCGCAGGGTGCACGCCTTCTACCTTCTGTTTGCTTAACCACCCCCAGAAGTCGATTCTAGGGCGCCTTGCATCTTTTCATGCCGCGCTGCGGTATAAGGTTCTGGCAGCTGTTAACCACCGGTGCTATGAGTTGGCCCGGAGTTTGCAGCGCCATGGTGGTCGCTCGAGTTTCGTTGCGCTTCTGGCCCAAAGCGGGCCCGGCCAGCGGGAGTTCAGGCAGAAGGCAAGGCTTACTCGCCCCTTAGGGGAACCCGGATGACAAGGTATTTCCGGACCTCTAGGGTGAATCGCAAGTTAAATAGGGGTGCACAAATGAACATGTTTTCTAAGGCTCTGGCGGTCGCTGCGGCCACTGCCACTCTCGCGACGGCCGGTTCGGCCAGCGCGGCCGTCTACATCTCGTTCGACGGCGTGACCGATGCCTTCGTCGACCTCGACGACGGCGTGATCAACCAAGCTTTCGGCTCGGTCGGCGGCTTCGCCTCCGTGCTGGTCCAAGGCAACGCCGACACCGTGGGCAAGGGCATCCTGCACTCGACCGCGGTCGAAGTGACGGCCGGCCAAACGGCTGCCAACCTGACCGTGTGGGTCACGCGTACGGGCCTGATCTCGGACTTCGCGGCGTTCCTGTCGTCGACCAACAACAACAACGCCAACGGCCTGACCTCGACGATCGAGCAACTCTTCTCGTCGTCGAACGCCAAGTACACCGGCGTGTCGCTGAGCTCGATCACCAAGACCGGCCTCGGCTCGAACAGCGTCGACAGCACCTTCGACATCGGTGGCGGCGGCGTGTACTCCTGGACCCAGAAGTACACGATCACGGCTACCGCTGGCGCTGCTCAGCGTTCGGCTTCGCCGACCTCGCTGGCCGTTGCGGTTCCGGAACCCGGCACCTGGGCTCTGATGATCATGGGCTTCGGCGCTGCCGGCGCGATGATCCGTCGCCGCCGCTCGGTCTACGCGTAAGCGTCAACCAAGCCTGAATTGCGGAGGCCGCCGACCCTCGGGTCGGCGGCCTTTGCTTTCTGGCGTCCGGTTTACCAGCGCTGATCACCGGCTCCAGGCTGCGCCGCCGTCCGCACGGGGGCGGCGGCTTTGCATTTTGGTGAGGTCCGGTAGATAGGCTGCCAGGGTTGCGTGCGGACCCAAACGGCTGTCTGCATGTCCGCGATTCAAGAGGCGGCGGATCTCGAGAAAATGTTCTGGCTTACGGTCGGCAGGATCCTCTGGGCGCGGTGGCCCATCATCGCGATCGTGACCTTCGGCGCGCTGGCGGGCGGCGCCGCGGTTGTGGCCACTGCTGATCGCCAGTACGACGCGACCGCCCGGGTCATGCTGAACATCTACAAGCCAGACCCCATCACGGGCGTCCTGATCGGCCGCCGCCAGATCGATCCCTACCTGGAATCGCAGCTCGCCTTCATCCGTGACCCTCAGGTCGTGGCCCCCGCCGTCGAGGCCGTCGGCTGGCTGGACGATCCCGAGATCCTGAACACCTATGCGTCGCGACCATCCAGCGATACGCGGCCGCTCGTCCTCTGGCTGGCGCAGTCGGTGGCGGCAGCTCTCGACACCTCGCTGGTCGATGGCAGCAATATCATCGAGATCCGCTATCGCGGCGCCTCCCCGGAACTTGCGGCGCTTGTGGCCGGGGCCGTGCGCGACGCCTACATCGCCGGTAGCATTGCCGAGCGACGCAATGCGGCCCAGGTGGATGCGACCGCTCAGGCGGAGCGGGCAGAGCGCATCCGTGCGGAACTCGCGGCTCTGCAGGCGCGGAAGTACGCCATGGAGCAAGCGACCGGCGTGATCCTGACGCCGAGCGGGGCTGACGTGGACAGCGAACGTCTGCTGACCCTTGCGCAACCACCGGCTCCCGGGCTGGCCAACAATCTCCCGATCTTCGCCAAGCCGGCCACCTTGCGCGGCCGGTTGGCGGTCATCGATTCCGAGCTCATGCAGGCCAGTCAGGCGCTGGGACCAAATCATCCGCGGATCCTGGAGATGCGTCAGATGCGGGCCCAGCTGGCGTCGCAGGCCGATGCCGAGGATCGCGAAGCGGGCGGCGTCGCTGCGGTGGTTACCGCCAACGAGAGGGCTAAGGCCGCGACTTTCAACGCACAGCGCGAGCGGGTGCTAAGCCAGCGTCAGGACGCCCTGCGTCTGCGACTCATTCAGGACCAGATCAACCCGAAGGCGCAGGCGCTGAAAACCTCACTGCAGCAGGTGGCCTATCTTCGCCAGCTCACCACGACCACCGAGAGCGGCCTGACCTCGATGGGCGATGTCGCCATCGTCCCTGGCGTCGCCTTTCCGAACGCCCCCCTGATCCTGGGCGGCACCGGCGGGATTGGTCTGGTCGCCGGAGTGATTGCGGCCTTGCTGACCGAGATGTTCAACCTGCGTGTCCGCACTCTGGCCGGTCTGCGCACGGCGGCGCCCATTCCGGTGCTGGGCTCGATGCCTGCTCTTCGCGAGCCGGCCGTGAAGCGACAGCGGCGCCGGCCCCGCCTGCGCAAACTCAAGCCCGCCACCGCGTAATGGAGCCCACTGCGCCTTCCGACGCGCCAGGCGAGGCCGTGCAGGAAAGCCTGCTGACGCGAATTGCGAAGCTGGGTGTGGATTCGCGCGCCGCCGCCCTCCTGCAAGGCTCGGCCGCCGCCATCCAACAGCACGCCATCAGCGGTCGCCGGGGCCTGGCCGTCTGTGCGGCAGCCAAGGGCGCCGGCGTGAGTTTCGTGACCGCGGGCCTTGCATTGACCGTCGCTCAGAGCGGCCTTCGCACGCTGGTCATCGACGCGAATCTGCGGACTCCGGCGCTGATGGACATGATCCGCCCGCCGTCCACGCCGGCGCATGGGCTCCTTCAATACCTTCGAGGTGAACTGGACGACCCGGGCGCCCTTGTGCAGGCCGACGTGGAGTTCAATCTGTCGGCGATCTACGCCGGTGGCGCGGGCGAGGGCGTCCAGGACCTCTTCGACACCGAGAGGTTCGAGCAGGTGATGCAGTATGCCTTGCGCACCTACGACCTGACCCTGATCGACACACCGCCGGCCAACCGTTGCGCTGAGACGCGGCGGATCGCGGCGGTGGCCGGGTATGCGGTCCTGGTGGCGCGGCGTGACGTGACCATGGCCGAAGACCTGGGGACGTTGATCAAGGATCTTCGCCTCGACCGGACCGAGATTATCGGATCGATCTTCAACGAGGGCTGAGCCCTCAGTTGGAGGGCGGGCCGCGTTCGTTGCGCAGGCCGGCGGCCCAGCCTGAGAAGCCGTAACCGAACTGCGTCCAGGCTCCCCGCCGACCATAGCGCATGAAGAGCTGTCCGAGCGCCGCCAACGCGGCCACCGGCAGGCGGCCTGGGAACAGGTCGCGGGTCAGCAGCATGCGGTTGCGTTCGTCCAGGTAGATCGGCAGGCGAGGACGGCTCTTCAGGCCGGCGTTTGAGCCAGTGGTCGCCCCGTGCGCGTGCTTGACACGGGCGCCCGGCGCGAAGCCCAGCCGCATGCCGTGGCGCGCGGCTCGCAGGAACCACTCGCCCTCCTCGGCATAGAGGAAGTAGTCCTCGCGCATGAGGCCGACGGTTTCGAGGAACCGGCGGCCGATCAGCATCGAGGCGCCGTTCAGGAACGACTGGGCCCGTTCGACGGCGCCCCCATCCACTGGCGTCTCCAGCCGCGAGCCGTTCCCTATGGATTCGGCCCGGGCCAGCCAGGCGCGCCAGCGGCCCCCGTGCGACTGAACCTCGCCCGTCTCGCGATAGAGCGTGCAACCGACCGCGTCGACATCGCCGACCTTCAGCCGCGCGACCATGGCGCCCAGCGCGTCCGGGTCAGGCTGGGTGTCGGGATTGAGAATCCACCACGCGTCGGCGTCGGGCGTGCTCTTGAGGCAGACGTTGACCCCGCCCGCGAAGCCTAGATTTCCGCCGGCCTGGTGCGTTGTGACGGACTGGCCGCCGGCCAGCCTGGTCGGCACGGCCGCAACCAGCCGCTGGAACGCCTCGTCCCCCCCATTCTCGCAGATGAAGACCGAGAAGTCGGCGTAGGTCCCGGCCTCCAGCGCGCGCAGGCACGCGGCGATGTCGTCCGCGTTGCGGTAGCCGACGATCGAGATCGAGACGTGCAAGGGCTTGAGGCCGCTCAGAACTTCACGCTGCCGAGCGTGGACGTGTCGTCCAGGCTCCGGTGGCGCGTGTACTGGGCCAAGAGGTGCATCAGCGACTGGTGCACGTCTTCGACGACGCCGTAGTTCTCGGCCTGAACGTGCAGGCTGACATCGGCGACCTTGGCCGACTCGCCGCCGCCGAAGCCGGTGAAGGCCAGCGTTTTCAGGCCCTTCTCCTTGGCCAGCTTCAGCGCCTTGACGATGTTGGGCGAGGAGCCTGACGAGCTGATGGCGATCAGCAGGTCGCCGGGCTGGCCCAGCGAGTCCAGTTGGTAGGAGAAGACGTCGTCATAGCTGATGTCGTTGGCGATGGCGGTGATCAGCTCGACGGTGGTCGACAGGCTGCACACCTTGGGCCGGATCGAGGTGCCCGCGCGGATGCCCTTCAGGCAGTCGCAGGCCAGGTGGTTGGCGATCGCCGCGGATCCGCCGTTGCCGCAGGAATAGATGGTGCCGCCGCGGGCGATGACGTCGCCTACGAGCTCGCCGGCGCGCTTCAACGCGTCCTGGTCGAGGGTGGCCGCCGCGTGGCTGTACTGCTCGAAATAGGCCGTCGCGTAGGCGCCGGCGCCGTCGAACAGGCGGTCGGGGAAGAAGGTCATGCGCAGCCCCTTGTGCTCACGCGTCCGGCCGGGCCGGCGCGTTCGGCGTCACTGATAGAATACGATACTCGTGCCCATGTTCTCGAACCCGAAGTCCACATGACGCAGGTGCGAGAGTGCAGCCTTGATGTCGGCGTGGCGCTCTTTCGGCGCAGAGAACACCATGAAGCCCCCGCCGCCGGCGCCCAGCAGCTTGCCGCCGCGGGCGCCCGCCTTGCGGGCGGCGTCATAGTAGTCGTCGATGTCGCCGCTGGAGATGGCGGCGGTCAGCCCCTTCTTCAGCATCCAGTTCTCGTGAAGGATCTCGCCCAGGGCATCGGTGTTGCCGCTGGAGATCTCGTCGCGCAGCACATCGACCAGCTCGGTCATCCGCACCAGCGCCTGCTTCTTGGCCCTGTCGGCCGCCACCGCGTCGGATTGCTGCTGCAGCACGTTCGAGGCCGAGCGGACGATGCCCGTGTAGAACATCAGCATCTCGGACTCGATGGTGTCGGTCACGCCCGCCGGCGCGATCACCGGCTCCACGGTCACGGTCTCGTCCGGATAGAACTTGATGATGTTCAGGCCGCCGGCGGCGGCGGCGTACTGGTCCTGCTTGCCGATCGGCTCGCCGCACAGGTCGATCTCGACCTCGCAGGCCTCACGGCCCAGGTCCAGCTTGGGCCGGTACTGGCCGAGATAGGCGTAGAGGGCGTGCAGCAGGCCCACGGTGAACGAGCTGGACGAGCCCAGCCCGCTGCCGCGCGAGGGAATGTCGGCCACCGATGTGATTTCGACCCCGCCGTCGACGCCCAGCTTGCCCAGGGTCGCCTTGACGATCCGGTGCTCGATCTCGGCGACCGACAGCACTTCCTCGGTCTTGGAGTAGCTGAGGCGGATACCCGGCTCGAAGCGCTTGTTGATCGTCACGTAGACGAACTTGTTGATCGAGGTGGAGAGCACCGCGCCCACGCCATCGCGGTAGAAGGCCGGCAGGTCGCTGCCGCCGCCCACGAAGCTCAGCCGCAGCGGCGTCTTCGAGATGATCATCGCTCGCACCCCTCGTTGGCCCTGCGGCCGACGTCTCGATCCCGATTAGGACAGCTAACGTTACTTTCCTCTGAAGCCGCCGCCTCAACCGGCGACCGCAACAGGCTTTCCCAGAATGAGATTTACGGCCGCCGCCAGATCGCGGACGCGATGCTGCGGTTCGCCGGGGAACTTGCCGTCCTTACCGGCGTGGCCTGTTTCGACGAGGATGAAGCTGAGGCCGCAACGCCGCGCCAGCTCCATGTCGGTGGTGGTGTCGCCTATGTACCAGGAACGCGACAGGTCGATGCGCAGCTCCTCGGCGGCCTTGCGGATCATGCCCGGCTCGGGCTTGCGGCATTCGCAGGCGAACTTCAGCTCGGGCACCTCGCCGGGGAAGCCTTTGTCCGGGTGGTGCGGGCAGTAGTAGAGCGCGTCGACATAGGCGTGGTCGGCGGCCAGCAGGGTGTCGAGGCGGTTGTGGATGGCCTGCAGCTCGTCCTCGGTGCAGTCGCCCCGCGCGATCACCGGCTGATTGGTGATGATCACCGAGCGATAGGCGGACCGGTTGATCCGCACCACCGCCTCGCCGACGCCGGGGATCAGGCGCAGGTTCTCGGGCTTGGAGATCAGGCCGACCTCCTCGTTGAGAACGCCGTCGCGGTCCAGGAAGATGGCCGGGGCCAGGTTGCGCAGGGACAGGCCGGCGACCTTGCCGCTGGTGATGTCGCGGCCCGTCTTCACGAGGCGCTCGGGCGTGCCGGCGTCCTTGATGTACTCGGGGCTGCGGTAGCCGTAGAGGCGCAGGCCTTGGGCCACCATCGCGGCGAAGACGTGCTTGCCGAAATCGGGCTTCTCGGGGAGGCCCTGGAGCCCCCGAAGCGCGTCGCGCTCCAGCACATAGAGGCCGGCGTTGACCAGGTTGGGCAGGTCCAGGCCCGGCGGGTGCGGATAGCCGCGGATCTGGGTGACGAAGCCCTGGCGGTCGACTTCGACGATGTCGGAATCGAAGGGATGATCGTTGGGGTGGACCAGCAGGGTCGCGGCGGGGCTGTGCTTTTCGTGGATGGCGACCAGGCGGTCGAGATCCACGTCCAGCACCACGTCGCCGTACATGACGATGAAGCGGTCCTGCAGCTCGCCCATGGCGTCCAGAACGGCGCCGGCGGTGCCGCGCGGGCCGGCTTCGACGACGCAGCGGACGTTCAGGCCCCACTTGGAGCCGTCGCCGCAGTACTCGGCGATCACGTCGGCCTTGTAGCCGCAGAGGATCACGACGTCCGTCATGGCCGAGGCCGCCACCAGCTCGAGCTGGCGGCCGAGCAGGGTGGTCCCGTCGATCGGAGCCAGGGGTTTCGGCAGGTCGCCGGTGATCTCTTTCAGCCGGGTGCCCATGCCCCCGGCCAGGATAACGACCTGGGTCAAGCAAACCCCCGCTGAACAGCCACTTCCGCAATCGCCCGCGCCACGGCCTGCGCCGACGACATCGACGGACGCCAGCCCAACCGGGCCAGCTTTTCGACCGAGTAGGAGAACTTGGGCACGTCGCCCACCCAGCCGCGGTCCCCACCGGTGTAACGGATCCTGGCGCCGGTTTTCGACGCGGCGATGACGCCGGCGGCGATACCGGCCACGTCGAAGCCCTCGTCCTCGGGGCCGATGTTATACAGAGCCCGGGGTTCGTCGGCGTTGTCGACGATATACAGCATGGCCTCGATCAGGTCGGAGGCGTGCAGGTAGGGCTTCTGCTGCTTGCCGTCGCCCAGGACCTCGAGCTCGGTCGGGTCGCGCTTCAGCTTCAGGAACAGGTCGTTGATGACGCCGTGCGTGGCGCGGTCGCCGACCACGTTGGGGAAGCGGAAGATCCAGGCCTGCTTCAGGTGGGACTCGACCGCGGCGCTGATCAGCGCCTCACCGGCGAGCTTCATGGCGCCGTAGTTGGAGATGGGCAGCATCGGCCCATGGGTCTCGACCAGCGGGTCGGGGTGGGCGCCGTAGACGGCCGAGGTGGAGGCGAAGGCGATCTTCGTCGCGCCCGACGCCTTGGCGATCTCGACGGCGCCCCAGGTGGTCATGAAGGTGTCGCGCATGTCGATGCGGGTGTCGGCGACGCCGGCGGCGATGTCGGAGTTGGCGGCCAGGTGCCAGACCATGTCGGCCGGCCCGCACGCGGCGATGGCGGCGGTCAGGGTCGCGGGCTCGGCGCAGTCGCCCTCGATGAGGGTGAAGTCCTTGTGCGGCAGGGCCAGCGCCAGGTTCTCGCGCGTGCCCCGGCTCATGTTGTCGACGCCGACCACCCGGTGGCCGTCGGCGAGGAGGCGGTCGACCAGCTGGCTGCCTATGAAGCCGGCGGCGCCCGTCACAATCATCGTCATTCGCACACACCCTGCTTCGCGACCTGCCCTAAGCAGGTATCCCGTGGGGCGTAAAGAGAACCCCAACGCGCTGCGGGCGCCGCATTGACCCTGCCGGCCCCGTGGGCTTCCTTGCCGGCCCGCTTAAGGACCCCGTAGGGACTGGGCGGGATAACGACTGAGCAGATTCCCAGGGGCCGGCGGCGACCGCATGAAAACGATCCTCCACGTCACATGCGATTTCCCCGACCCGATGGTGGGGGCCAAGACCCGCTCGGTGCAGAACCTGGTGGAGAACACGCCCGAGTACCGCCACGTCGTCTATTCGCTGAACCGCGCCAACTGGAAGACCGGCGTGCATGCGCTGCGCTTCGGCGCCGACCGCACCGCGCTGTCCTATGGCGCGCCGCCCAAGGGCCTGTACCACGCCACGCGCCTGAAGCCGGTCGCCGACTGGATCCTGGCCGACGTGCGCGCCCAGGGCATCCAGCCGGACGTGATCCATGCGCACAAGATGACGGTGGAGGGCCTGATCGCGCTCGACCTGACCAAGGCGCTGGGTGCGCCCTATGTGGTCGACATCTGGGCCGACACCGACCTGAAAATCGCCGGCGCGCGCAAGGACCTGGGTCCGAAGTGGCGACAGGTGTTGGCCGACGCGGCCGCGGTGTTCCCGTGCGCGCCGTGGGCCACCGACAAGTTCGAGGCGGGCTACGGCCTGGATCGGACGAAAGCCACCGTCCTGCCGCCCATCGTCTGGCACGACACGTTCTACGGCGTGTCGAAGCCGGCGGGCGCGCCGCGGTTCGTCAGCCTGTTCAACCTCGACGTCCACAAGCGGAAGAACTTCGAGGGCCTGGTCCAGGCGATCATGGAGGTCGCCAAGACCGTCCCGGACATCACGCTGGACCTTTGGGGCAAGGGCGGGCCCGAGGCGATCAACGAGGTCGCCGGGATCATCGCCGCGGCCGGCGCAGAAAATCGGGTCTTCATGAAGGGGCCGCTGCCCGAGGGCGAATTCGAGAGCATCTTGAATGGCTACGTGGCCTTCGTGATGCCGACGCTGCGCGAGACCTTCGGCATGGTCTTCATCGAGTCGCTCTTCTCGGGCCTCCCGATCCTCTACACCCGTGAATGGAGCGTCGACGGCCTCTTCGAGCATGGCCAGGTGGGCTACGCGTGCCGCAGCCACGACAACGCCGACGTCCAGGCGGCGCTCAAGTACCTGCTGGCCGAGGAAGCGCGCCTGAAGACCGACATCGCCAAGCTGCACGCCGACGGCGGGCTGGATCCGTACAAGCGTGCGGGTGTCGTGGCGACCTACCGGGGCGTGATCGAGAAGGTGACAGGGGGCTAGGCGCCCACCGCGTTGGCCTCGTTCATCTTCTTGACGCGATAGGTGAGGGCCACGATCGCGCCCAGCATCATGAAGACCAGCGGATGGTTGGGCTCGAGCACCAGGACGGACTTCACGACCAGGAAGTTTCCGAGCGCGACGGCTAGCGGCAGCAGCAGGGAAAGCTCTCCCTGCGGGAGATACCGGACGGTCGTCTGTCCGGCGATCCAGATGCCCCGGATGAAGAAACCGAGGTAGAGCAGAAAACCCAGGATGCCGTAGTCCATCAAAAGGACGATGTAGTAGGAATCCAGGGTCCCGCGACCCGCCGGATTGCGGAAGCCGACCTCCGCCGCCGCCCGCCCGATGCCATGACCCAACGGGTGCGACAGGATCTTGGGCCACGCCATCTCCCACTGCACAAACCGGCTCTGGGTGCTCGAAGCCTCGGCGCCGCCACCCCACATGGCGTTGCGCAGGCGTCCGACCACGAAGCTGGCGGCCAGCGCCGCCGCGAAGAAGGCCGGATAGGCAAGGACCAGGGTTGGGCCCAGCAGACTCTGCCGGTCGCTGGTCCAGCGACGGAGGCTCCAGATCAGAGTGTAGAACAGCATCGCGCCCATCAGCGCGACAATGCCGAGGCGGGAGTCGCTGAGGATGATGAGGTAGAGGATCAGAGGCAGGTAGGCAGCGGCTAGAATCCGCACCACCAGATGGCCTCGCGACAGCACGATGTGGAGCGCAAAGGCCGAGCTGAGCCCCAGAAGTTCGGCTAGGCCCAACGGCGATGTCGCAATGCTCTGTACGCGTTTCACCCCGATCGCGGCGCGCGCCAGGCCCGCGAACATCATTTCAAGCAGATCGCTCTCGATCTTGAAGATGCTGGGAATGTGGTCGACCCAGGGAAGCTTATCCAGCGCCTTCTGCCACAAACCGAAGAAGCAGAAGATGTATCCGGCCGAAAGATATAGGTATGTCCACCGCATCCCAAAGGTGGGGATTGTGAAGAGGTAGCAACTGATCACGAATATGGCTGTGTGATTCAGCTGATGGACGATGTATTCATTCAGAGAAAGTGAGAATCTTTCCGTAAATCCCAGCGAAACCGTCTGCATCACCACGAAGGCGAGCGCAAGTTTCCAGATCCAGGGATCCGAACTGAGGATGTCCCATAGCTTCGTGCGAAATCTTGGAGAGATCGAAATGCAGAGCAGCAGGATCAGCACCATCGGGCCGCCGATGATCCTGAGCAGGGTGAGCCACGGCAGATAGGGCAGCGCCACGGCGATGTAGTTCGGCCACAGGATCAGCGCCGTCATGAACGCCAGGAACAACGGTTCCAGCGCGCCCACCGGCGCATACTCCCCATCCGGCAGGACCCAGATCAGCAGCAGCAGCATCAGCGGGATCGGCGCGATGAGCGGCATGATCTTGAAGGGCGCCGCCAACCCGAACATGACGCCCCAGCTGATGCATGTGGCGGCGAGCGCCGCGTAGAGCATGATCTGCTTGTTGCGGGACATGCCCGGTTTGCGATAGCCGGCAATGAGCGCGCCGTCGGCCGGAGCTGTGGGTCTGGGCTCCGCCGTGCGCCGGCCAAAAAGCGCCCGGCGCGGGCGGTCTTCCTTTACCCGCCCCGGCTTCGGCGGTTTGTCCGCCTTGACGACCGCCGCCTTGCTCTTGGCGCGGGCGCTCAACGGGACTTCCTCTCCGTGGCGGAGGTGAACAGCGCGCGCAGTTCGGCGTCGTAGGCGGCGAGCGCGCCCTCGACCACCGCGTGGCCTGCGCGAACCGCTTCTGCCAAGCGGGCGCGATCATCGACGCAGGTCCGCAGGTAGCCCAAGGCTTCCTCCGTGCTCATGCCGGAGACCGGCACGCCGAAATCATAACCCAGCACGCCCTGGAATAGACCCGAGAACTTCCGGCTGTAGGCGATTGGGACCACCGGCACGCCGGCGGAGTAGGCGCCGATGCAGGCGTGCATGCGCCCGGCCACCAGGAAATCCATGCCGGCGATGTAGGACTTGGCCGCGGACGGCGAGGGGAAGTTGGGCGGCCGCACGGCGGCGGGGAACTCGGCGGCCAGACGGTCGGCCACGCGGCCGTCGTCGTCCATCGGCAGCTTGTCGCCCGTGGCATGGGTGATCAGGTGCACCCGCACGCCGGGCCGGGCCAGCATCTCGGTGATGAAGCGGCGCATCAGGTCGGCATAGTCGACCTGCAGCCCGAACTCGTTGCCGCCGGTGTAGCCGCCGTTGAACAGCAGGCCCGAGACGTTGACGCCGATCTCCAGCGGGCCGCCGGCCGCGCGTGCCGGTCGGTCGAAGGGCAGGCGGAACGCCACGTCCACGGCCTGGACCGCCTTGGCGCCCGGCGCCATCTGGCCGATGGCGGCGAACGACTGCGGGTCGCGTGCGACGACGGCGAAGGCGCGCTTCATGGCCCAGCTGGCCAGCGCCGTGTGCGGTTGGCGCTTGAAGGGGCCGATCGTCTGCGGACTGAACAACAGCGGCACGCCGCGCAGCCAGGCCATCGCCTTGGACAGCCAGAGGAAGCCGAAACGCTTGGACGAATAGATGTCGGTGAAGCTGTCGCCCGCGCCGATGTCGAGGATGCAGTCCAGCTTGCCGATGCGCGACCAGTAGCCGGCCGGTGACAACATCGACTTTGTGGTGATTTCGAACGCGTCGATGTCGGGCCCCTCGACATAGGGCTGGTCGAAGTCGTTGGCGAATTCCAGCAGGGTGAAGCGCGGGGTCAGGCCCAGCGCCTCGGCGGCGGCGCGCGCGCACAGGATGTTGCCGACTGTCAGGGCGCCGATGCCCAGGTTGCCCGAGCCGCGGCCGTGCCAGAGAAGTCCGATGCGAATCTCGCGGGGGGCGGCCATCAGTCAGCCAGCAACTGGACGTATTCGATGGTGATCCCGCGCGTGTAGATCGGGCTCAGGAAGTTGCAGAGGAAGGGCCCGGCGCCCTTCACGTGCTTGGGCTCCAGAAGCTTCATGTCGTCGGTGGCGAGGCGGGCGGCCAAGGCGTCGAGGTCGGGCACCTGCAGCGCCACATGGTGGAGCCCGCCGGCGCCCTTGTTGAAGTTGGCAAGCGGGCCTCCGCTGGGCACCACGAATTCGATCGGCGAGGCGCCGCGTGGGGTGGTGAAAATGCACAGCGCCTGCCACTCGGGCACGAAGCCGCGATAGTCTTCCTCAAGCCCCATGAGGGCCATCATGTTGGCCACGTCCTCCTCGTCGGGCATGACGATGCCGACGTGGTGGAGGATCGGATGATCGATTCCAGGGGCCTCAACGGAAGCAATCATCGGGCGGGCGCTCCAGCCAGGTTCTTCGAGACCAATTCGTCGGCCAGCCAGGCCGAGGCCTTGGCCGAGCCGTAGCGGTTCAGGTGGCCGTAGTCGGCGAAATAGGTCGGCTCGCCCGAGAGTGCGTTGGCCGAGAGTATCGGGCCGAAGCTCTCATAGAAGGCGGCGTTCCCTACCGAGCGTGTGTCGCTGTAGATCGGCAGCTGGAGGAAGACGATCCGAACGCCATGGCGCCGCGCGAGATCGCCGAGCCGTCGAGTGAAGGCGCGCTCGACAGCGAATTCGTAGTCGGCGAGGGCATCCGGCAGGACTTGTGGGCTCTGCGAGAGGATCTCGCGCTCTGCGGTGGCGCGCAGGTAGTCCTCGGGGACGATCGCATCGCGCTCGACAATCCGGCCGTCCGGCAGCTCGAAGGTCTTCGTCGTATCGAAGCCCGGACCGGCGTAGTCGGGCGATCGCGTACGGGTGACGCCGAACAACTGCGGGGCCAGCGTCTGAGCCCAGAGCGACATCTGCCGGTAGGGCAGGATGGCCACGTCGTCGGCGTAGCTGAAGTTGATCAGCGTCGGGGCGGAGACGACGTCGCCCACGTCAGCCAGGTTGCGGAACGCGGGGTGGCCACGACGCGGCATCTCCTCGACCACCGACACCACGATGGTTTTCAGCTCGGGGTGGGCCTCTATGAGGCGCTTGGCCACCGCATAGTGGACGTTACGACCCTCCTGGGGCAGCGACACGTTTGCCACCTGAATGTTCTGTCCCGTCAGCGCCTGAAGCCGCGCCTGGAGCTGCGGAGCGCTGACGCCTGCGCCCATGCGCGAGTTGCCGACGATCGCGACATGGATCGGCGTTCGGTCCAGCTCGATGCGCTCGTAGATCCACTGGCTGCGGAACTGGATGGTGTCGCGAAGCTGCTGATAGCGAATGTAGGGATCGTGCGGCAGCAGGGCGGTGAGAACCGACAGCAGCACGAAAACGGCGGCCAAAGCGAGCAGCAGCAGGCCGGCGCGGCCGGGCTCCAGGCCGGGGCGGACGTGGTTGGCGTCGGCTTGAACGGTGTCCATGCGCCGCCCCTAAAAGTTGAAGTAGATGAATTCGGTGGTGCCCCTCGAAATGAAGGCCACGCCGAAGAAGAAGAACGCCGCGCCGATCGCCGTCCACGCGACGGTCGGCTTCCACTCGAGCCGGATCGGGGGAGTGTCGATCTTGGCCCACTTGTCCCACTCGAGCGCGGGTTCGGCCCGCGACATGATCTGCTGGGTGTTCGGGGCCAACGAGACGATCGCATAGCCGACCAGCAGGGCCATCAGGGCGCCGCCGAGGCCGAAGGGGACAGCCGAAACCCAGTCGAAGCCGTCCGCCCGAAGGCCTGTGACCGGCAGCATCGCCGAGAAGAAATCCAGGGTGACGCCGACGTCGGCGGCGCGGAACGGCACCGTTGCGAACACGAACGCCGTCACGGTCAGCAGGCGCGCGAAAACCGTCTGGTAAGCGGGTCTGACCGCGCCTTTCTTGCGCGCCTTGCGGCGAAGGAAGGTCCAGGTCTCGTTGGCGGCCACATAGAAGCCGTGCAGGGCGCCGAAGATCACGAAGTTCCAGCCGGCGCCGTGCCAGACGCCGATGATCAGCATCGACAGGAAGGTCGGGGCCGCGGTCGAAAACGCAAACATGCCGAAGCGGGTCTTCGTACGCTCGGCCGCCAGGCGCGCCATCGGCACCTGGATCGGCTGGAAGATGTAGGTCTGGACGAAGCGGCTGAGGGTCATGTGCCAGCGCCGCCACAGCTCGGACATGTTGTTGGCGCGCAGGGGCGAATGGAAGTTCAGAGGCAGCTGAACCCCGAACATCCGGGCAAGCCCGATCGCCATGTCGGAGTAGCCGGAGAAGTCGAAGTAGATCTGCAGCGTGTAGGAGAAGGCCGCCATCCAGGCCCCCCCGAAGCCCGGCGCCGAGCCCTCGGCGGCGGCGTTGAACACCGGTGACGCATAGAGCGCGAAGGTGTCGGCCAGCACGGTCTTTTTGAAGAGGCCGATGCCGAAGATGGTCAGGCCGATCAGGATGTTGCCGAGCGCGGCGTTCAGCCGGGGGCGCTCCTTCAACTGCGGGGCAAGCTCGGAGTAATGGACGATGGGGCCGGCGATGAGCTGCGGGAAGAACAGCACGAAGGCGGTGTAGTCGCCCACGGAGCCCAGCTGGATGCGGCGCCGGTAGAGGTCGAACAGGAAGGCGATCTTCTGGAAGGTGAAGAACGAAATCGCCAGCGGCAGAACGATCTTCGCGATCTCGACGCTCGTCCCGAAGGCGGCGTTCACGTTGTCGATGAAGAAGTTGAAGTATTTGAAATAGAACAACAATGCGAGATTGAAAATCAATCCCAAGATCACCGCGCCACGCCGCAGGCCGTCGCGCCCGTCAAATCGCCGGATAAAGAGCGCGATGAGGTAGTTCACCGTCATCGAGAACAGCAGCAGCAGCACATACTGCGGCGCCCAGTAGCCGTAGAAAAACAGTGACGCGATCGCGAGGAAGTGCAGGCGCAGCGGCCGGATCGGCGAGGCGCTGATCAGGTAGTAGCCGCCGAGGACGATCGGCAGGTACGCGAAGATGAAGACGATGGAGTTGAAGAGCATCCGCGTCGGCTACCGTTGGCAGGGTGTGTCGAACGCCGTCACGCGGGTTCAGCGATGATGGAGCAGGTGACCGCCGTGCGTTGCTTGAGCGCCCGCGAGAGCGTCACGGCCTGGGTGGTGTGAGACGCGATCTCAAGGACGCGGAAGCCGCCGTCGACCAGCAGCTTCTCCGCCTCGGCCGGGCTCTGCAGCAGGATCAGGTGATCGGGCATTGGCGCGTTCAGCGGCACGTTCACGTAGACCAGTCCGCGCTTGTTGAGCAGCGGCTTGAGCTTGCGCAGCGCGTCCACGGGATCCT
The DNA here is from genome assembly GCF_965284355.1 of Phenylobacterium sp. Lineage (NCBI taxonomy): Bacteria > Pseudomonadati > Pseudomonadota > Alphaproteobacteria > Caulobacterales > Caulobacteraceae > Phenylobacterium > Phenylobacterium sp. The sequence goes on from NZ_OZ260078.1 coordinate 4,402,119, forward strand.
CGAGGTGCTCGAGGAGATGGCTGAGGATGATGAGGTCGAAGGTCTCCTGGCCGGCCTCGGCCTTGTGCATGTCCTGCACGGCAAAGCGCGCACGGTCCAAGGCGCCCAGGCGCGCCAGCGCCTCGCGGGTCTGATCGAGCGAGACCTGGCTCAGGTCCCAAGCCACGGCCTCGGCCATGCCGAGGTCGCGCAGCGCCAGGAACAGCAGGAGTCCGTGGCCTGAGCCGACCTCCAGCACACGGCCGCCGGCCTTCACCCGCGCCGCCAAGCGCTGGGAGAAGAAATGGAGGCTGGAAATGTGCATGAACCAAAGCACGTGGCTGTAGAGCAGCCCGTGCATGTAGCGCCGCATGAAGGCCGCGTCGGAATAGACGTTGGCGTTGGTCTCGGCGAAGGTCGAGTAGCGGTAGCGCTCGGTTCGCGCGAACTCGAGTTCCTCGTCGCGGATCTGGTCGCAGAGCCAGCGGTAGTCCTCCGCGTGCTCCCGCACGCCGTCGCCGGCCAGCTCGAGCACCGCGGCGGCCATGCGGTCGCTGGTCTCCAGCAGAGACCCGGTTCGAGGCTCAAGGCTCTTGCTGAGGAAGCCCTCGTGCTCGGGCCACACCTCCAGCACAGCCGTCAGCAGCCGCCCCAGCGCCGGATACCGGGCCGCCACCGTCTCAAGCGCCCCGTCCACCGTGTTCGCCGCGCTCATGCTTCCCCCGCCCGTTGCATTTTCAGACCGCGGCCTTGAGCGGCGCGCGCGCTTCATCGTCGATCGTCATCGGAAGGTCCGGCGACGCGTAGGCCGTCAGATCCAGCTCCCACACCGTTGCGCCGTCCTCGTCGCCGGTCTGGGTGAACCCCAGTTTCGCGTAGTGGTCCCGGACCATCGCGTTCTTGGGGGACGGGATGTAGCGTCCGATCAGCCGCTGGGCGCCATCGGCCTGCGCGGCGCGCGCCAGATGGTCGAGACAGGCCTCCTGGACCCGGCGGCCCAGCACCCGGCAGCTCATCAGCCAGGTGTCGATCTCCCAGGCCTCGCCCTGGCGATCGGCGACCATCACGCAGATGATCCCGTTGTCGCCGAACTTGTCGACCAGGCGCGCCTGGCTGATGTGACGGCGGGGGTCCTGTTCGGCGGCCTCGACCTGGGCCTCGGTGTAGCGCCGGGTGGTCAGGTTGAACTGGTTCGACTTGTTGATCAGCTGCGCCACACGCGGCCGCGAGACAGCGTCCACGGTGCGGATGGTGCAGACCATGTTCAGCGAGGCCAAGTAGCTGTCGAGGTCGCCCGAGGCGCTCACGGCGGCGGCGCGGGCGGCGTTGGCCTGGTACATGCCGGCGCGATCACGGTCGTCCTGGGTGAAGGCGACCGCCTCGAAGTACCCGGCGGCCATCAGCATCCGCGGATAGAGCGCGGGCTCTTCAGGCAGTTCGGGCACGCCCACCAGCGGCAGCTCGCGGCGCACCTGCTCGCGCTCGGCCGGGTTGTCATCCAGGAACACCAGCGCATCGATGCCGATGTTCAGGGTCTCGGCGATGGCGCGCAGGTTGGCGGCCTTGTCGGTCCAGTTGGCCTGGAAGACGGCGATGTGGTCCTCCTTGAGCATCATCTCGGGATGCTCGCGGAAGGGCAGGAGTGCGGCGGCCTCCTCGTTCTTGGAGCAGACGGCCAGGACGACGCCGCGGCGGCGCAGTTCCAGGGCGGTCTGCTGGATCGCCAGGAAGGCCTCGCCGGCCGCCGAGCCCTGGCCCAGCGCGATGCCGGCCACGCCGTCGTCGCCGATGACGCCGCCCCAGAGGGTGTTGTCGAGGTCGAGCACCAGGCACTTCTTCGCCCGGCCGCGCAGTGCGGCGACGGTGCGCGCGACGAGATCGCCGTAGACGGGAGCCATCTCAGGCGCGAAGGGCAGCTTCGAGGCGTTCCAGTGACCGGGCGCGTCCCACCGCTCGAGGCCGATCGACTGGGCAAGGCGGGCGATGTCCAGCAGGACAACCTGGCCAGAGGACGCCCACTCGGCGAGCCGGCGGTTGAACGCCTCGACCATGGCGTAGCTGGACGTGGGCTCGACGCGGTCGAAGCTGCCGAACAGGGGCTCAAGCGGCGGCGCGACCGTCTGTACGAGAATTGCAGCGGACACTGCCGGCTTCAGGCCATCGACCACGAGCCGAAGCTGACCCAGGGCCGCCTCCACGCGTTGCCCGGCGTCCTCGATGGAGTCTGCGGCGCGGTGCAGGCCCAGGCCTCGGACGTCTGAGGCGACGACCAGCATGTCCAGACCCGCGCTGTGCAGCGGGTTGGAAGGATCCATGGCCTGCTGCACGGCGCTTCCGTAAGCGCCTTCTACGACGTCGATCAGGAGACCGTGGCGTAGACCCGACCCGGCGATCACCGGCGCCAGAAGCGAGAGCGTCCCGTCGCCGATCAGGCCCAGCTGGACCTTGGCGAACGATGCGGGCGGCGATCCGCCGGCCAAGACTTCGCGGGCCAGGCGGGCGGCCTGACCCAACTGGTTCTCGTCGAGGGCGGCCGTAGCCATTCCCACAACGCGTTCAAAGAAGGCCTCGCCCGGGGCGGCCGCCTCGGCGCGAAACGCCTTTACGCGGTCGCGGAAGTCAGCCGGAGGGCGCGGAAGCCAGGCCAGGTCCGAAAGCATTTGCGCTCCGATTGAGCCGGCCGTCAGGCCGCCTTCTTAGCTTCGATGAGGGTCACGAGGTCCCCGACCGTCTTGAGCCCTTCAATCTCGGAATTCTTGAACTTGAAGCCGAACTTACGTTCGACGGCGACCACCAGACGCACGTGGCTCAGGCTGTCCCACTCCTCGATGTCCTCCGCTGTCGTAGCCGTCGTAAGGTCGAGCTCATCGATGTCGAACACGTCGATCATGATCTCGCGGAGGTCATGCAGGATGGCGTCTGAGGACATCGTGTTCACCGTCGTACTCTTGAGTGGGCCGAGCCGCGGAGGCGGCGGCGTGAATCGCCGGAGTAAGTCGCACTTGTAAAGTTACCGTTTCAACTGCGGCGATGCGCTCCGGCGCAATCCGCGAAGGTCTTCCGCGGCATGACGCCTGGGCCGTGCAATCCTTGGGCAGGCGCCACCGCCTCTCTATCGCATAGCGCCGCGGGATCAAGCGGCGCCCCCTTTGCAAGGCGATTGCGCAGGCAGCGTCCCACGAATAGGGAAGCTGAGGTGGGCGTGCAGGGGGGTGGTCTGTGGACGGCAAGACACTAGAGTATCCGGCGCAGATCAATGCGCTGACGTCGATCCGATACTTGGCCGCAGCCTGGGTTGTGCTGTTCCATCTCAAGGAATTCACCCACGCCATTCCCCTGAGGGAAGCGCCTATCGTCCTCTTCGGCTACCTCGGCGTGGACTTCTTCTTTGTGCTGTCCGGCTTTGTCTTGACGCACGTCTACAAGAGCCAGGTCGACCAGGCTCGCTTCGACTACTGGAGCTTCATCGCCAAGCGCCTGGGGCGAATCTATCCCATGCACCTCTTCACCCTGGCGCTGTTCCTCGTTCTGGGTGTGATCTCGGCGCTGGCCGGGCTCGAGTACGAAATCTGGAACCCAGGCTACCCGTTCGAGCACCTGGAACGCGGCGTCCTGATCCGCGCGCTGATGGCGCACGTGACGTTGATTCACGCCTGGGGCGCGACGCCAGGGCTCCTGTTCAATCTCCCGTCATGGTCGATCAGCGCCGAGTGGTTCGCCTACCTCATGTTCCCGGTCTTCATGCTGCTGTTCCGGATCGCGCGCGGGAGCGCAGGCGTTAAGCTCGCCCTTGCGATCGCGCTGTTCCTGGGCATGGCCACGGCTACCGCCGGGCTGATGGATCTGCAGCTGACGAAGATGTCGTGGAACATCGGCATCCTGCGCATCGTCCCCGAGTTCATGTTGGGCGTCGCCTTGTACCAGTTTGGCGTCGGCTGGAGCGCGGGACGCAGGGGCGCGAGAACCGGCCTCATCGCCAGCGTGCTGGTCGCCGTCGCCGGGGTGTACCTGGGCGCCCTTTCACCGGGCCTGGAGGTTCCGGGCGCGACGCTCGCGGTGATGGGCATGGCCTTCGTGGTGTTCTTCGCCGCCGACTGCGAGCGTCACGGAATCTTCCCCGTGCTGTCGAACCCGTTCCTGGTCCTGCTCGGCGAGATCTCCTACTCGGTCTACATGATCCACCTTCTGGTCGCGATCTGCGTGTTCGAGCTGTTGCTGCCCGGCTTCCGCCCGGACAACACCGGTGTCGCGCTAGGGGCCATCGCGTTGGTTCTCGCGGCGACGACGGTGCTGTCGTGGATCACGTACAGGCTCGTCGAGATCCCCGGCCGGCGCCTTATCGTCTCGGTGGCGATGTCGTTGAACCGGCCTTCGGCGCCTAGAGCGACGCAGCCTTAGGCAGCCCCGGCCCTGGCGGCGATCAGGCCGTTCAGGAAGTCGATCAGCTCGCGCGGATCGGTGGTCGCCTGGCGGCGGGGGCGGTCGCGGATCTCGGCCAGGGCCGTGCGCAGCTCGTCCACCGAGCGGGCCACCTTGACCAGGCCACGAACCTCGAAGGCTTCGGTGATCTCGAGCTGGTGGTCATCGTAGTGCTCGCCCAGCGCAAACAGGCGCGGCAGCGCGATGACGTGGCAGCCCTGGCGCAGCGCGGTGATCAGCGACCCGGTGCCGCCGTGGCAGATGACGATCGAGGCGTCGCGCTGCAGCGCCTGCATCTGGTCGAAGGGAAGGGTCTCGTGCACCTCCAGCCCCTCGGGCGAGCGGCCGCCGATGCCGGTCTGGATCAGGATTCGCTCCGGGATCGCGCCCTCGGCGTGCAGCTGGGCGACCGAGTCCACGAGGCGGTCGAACGGCAGGGTGGCGCCCACCGTGGCGAACAGCAGCGGCTGCTTCGCGGGCGGCTCGGTGTCCGGATACTTCAGCGGATCGTAAACACGGGCCTTCGGATAGACGGACGCCAGCTTGGCCGACTGGATGACCATGTCGTGAGCGAACGGCGCGGCGATCCGGCCGAACAACGACGGCTTCTCGAAGCGCGCGAAGCTTTCGATGATGACAATCCGCGCGCCGAGCAGCCGGCCCCACAGCACGGCGAAGAAGACGGCGCCGGCCCCCGAGCTGATCACGAAGTCGGGCCGCTCGCGCAGCATGATCCCGGCGGTGCGGAAGAAGCTTGCGATGGCGCGTCCGATCATCTTGAACGGCGTGCCGAACTTGACCTGACCCCAGGCGTAATGTGGGACGAAGTAGGTGCGGTGGTCGTTCTTCAGGGTCTGCCCTAGGGCGGTGTCCTCGGTGATGAAGAAGTAATCGTGCTGAGACCAGACCGGCTGCAGGTCGAGGAGCTGACGCACGTGGCCGCCGCCCGACGCGGCCAGGCAAAGGCGCAGGCGCCGGCCCTTTTCCGGGCCCTGGACCGCATCCTTGTCGCCTGAATTCACCATCGCCGAAGCCACCCCGTTGCTTGTTCGCCTATCTATCGAACGCGACAGCGTAAAGGACCGGTGAACCTTATGCCGTCTAACCGAGGGTTGTTTGGCGCAGATGACAGCCGGCGGTGAAGACCATAGAGGTCCCAAGCCGTCTCGAAGCGGAGCCCGATGTCCGAGAACCTCCCTGATTCGCCGACCGTCCGCCGGGTTCTTGCCGGAGAGTTGTGCACCGGCTGCGGCCTGTGCGCCGGCGTGGCCGGCGGCGCCATCCGCATGGAGTCGACGCCTCCCGGCTATAATCGTCCTGTGGTTCAGGGACCGGTGAGCCGCGAGGCTGAGCGCACGATCGCCGACGCCTGCCCCGGCGCCGTTGTCGAACCATGGGCGGGCGCCCCCGAAATTCATCCCTACTGGGGGCCCCTGCGCCAGGTGATGACTGGGGCGGCCACGAACGAGCACACGCGGTTCGAAGGCTCGTCCGGCGGCGCGATCTCGGGCCTGCTGATCCACGCCCTGGAGACGGGCCTGATCGACCGGGTGGTCCACATCGCCGCCGACCCCGCCCAGCCGACGCGCAATGTCACGGTCGTCTCGCGGTCGCCGGCGGAGGTGTTGGCCGCCGCAGGTTCGCGCTACACCGCCTCATCGCCGCTGGCCGACATCGATGCCCTCGTGGCCGAGGGCGGCAAGGCGGCGTTCGTGGGAAAGCCCTGCGACGCCTCGGCGCTGCGCCGGCTGGCCCGTCACGACCCGAGGATCGCGGCCCACGTGCCGATCGTGCTGTCGTTCTTCTGCGGCGGCATTCCCAGTCATGACGGGGTCGGCCGCATCCTGAGCGCCATGGGCCTGGCAGGCGAGCCGCTCTCGGCGTTCCGGTTCCGAGGCCGAGGCTGGCCCGGCAATTGCGCCGCCGAGACGTCGGACGGGCGGGTGGGCGAGATGTCGTACGCCGACAGCTGGGGCGCGCACCTCTCAAAGGAGGTGCAGTTCCGGTGCAAGATCTGTCCTGATGCGGTGGGCGGCGTCGCCGACATCGCCTGCGCCGACGCCTGGTACGGCGACGATTCCGGCTATCCCAGTTTCGAGGAAGAAGAGGGCCGCAGCCTGATCATCGCGCGGACCGAAGCCGGCGAAGCCCTGCTGAAAAGCGCGCTGGACGTCCGCGCCATCGAGGTCGAACCGCTCGCGCCTGGCGAGATCGACAAGATGCAGCCCTCTCAGGCGCGGCGGAAGCGGCTGGTTCTGGCGCGGACGGCGGCGCTACCCCTGGTGGCGCAGCCGCGTCCTCGGATGCCGGGTCTCAAGGTGGCGGAAGCCGCTCGACAGGCTCCGCCTGTCGAGGCGCTGAAGAACCTGCTGGGCACGGTGCGCCGCACGATCCAGGGGCGGCGGAGCCGGCTCTAGATGCGGGGCCTGCGCCTATACACGTTCTCGCCTTAGTTGATAGTTAGCAACTGATGGGTCAAACACACGTGAAGTCCGGGGGCTCTGTAAGATGCGATTGAAGGCGTTGGCACGAGGAGCCGCCTTAACTCTTGGGACTCTTCTGCCTGCGCTGGCGATGGCGCAGGAGATGCCGACCGTGCAGACCAAGCGTGAGTGGAAGGTCGGGGTGCGGGCCGAAAGCTACTACGACAACAACATCTCGCGTTCGAGCTCCCTGCTCACGTCCCAACGCAATCTATCCAAGGACGACTATGTCTTGCTGCCGGCCGTAACGGCCACGCTGGTGCAGCCGTTCGGCCGCCAATCCGTCTTCCTGAACGGCGACGTCGGCTACGCTTTCCACCGGTACAATGACGAGTTGAATCGCCGTCGCGCCAAGGTCTCCGGCGGCGTCGGGGGTATTCTCGGGCCCTGCCGTCCGGTTCTGTTCGGAAGCTATCAGGCCGCGCAATCAGACCTCGCCAACCTCGACGTCGGCACCACCAAGAACCTCCAGCAGGTCTTCGCGACGGGTGTCGGCGCGCAGTGCGCCCGCTCGTCGGGCCCCGGCGCCTCATTCATGGTGCAGCGTTCGGATGTGAAGAACTCGGCCTTGAGGGTGAAGGAGTCGGACACGACCACCGAGGTCGCCAATGTCCAGCTACTCTATTCCCGGCCGACTCTGGGAACCTTCTCGGCGGGCTTCGGCTACAGCAGCTCGGAATTCCCAAATCGCATCATTCCGGGCCGACCTGTCGGCGACGGTTTCTTCACTCAGTCATACTTCGTCGGGTACAGCCGCAAGATTGGCCAACGGCTGACCGTTAGCGGACAGGGCGGACTGACGCATCTGAAGCGCGAATTCTCGCCGGCCGGAGTGGACCAGAGCTTCAATTCCAAGACCTACAGCGCCGACGTCACCTACGGTCTGGGCGAGCGGATCGAATTCGAGGTTCGTGGCAGCCGCAACATCACGCCCTCGCAGCAGGTGGGCAAAACGTTCGACAAGACGACCAAGGCCGACGCGCTCGTTCGCTACAAGGCCGGGGACCGCCTGAGCTTAGAGGGCGGCTACTCCTGGCAGAAGATCAATTCCAACGCCGATACGGCCTCGGCGCTGCTGGTCGTCACCGACGCTGAAACCGACGCCATATATGGCAACGTATCTTTCTCGCCGAACGACAGACTGAGCCTTTCGCTGAACGTTCGGTACGAGGAGCGCGACGCCAATCTACCGCAATTCACCTATACTGCCACCCGCATCGGGGTCTCGGCCCAGACGAGTTTCTAGAAGAGGCGAACATGAGCACCCGTACCTTCTGCGCCGTCCTTGCTGCCGGCCTTTTCGCCGCGGCGAGCGCGAGCGCGCAGGCGCAACAACCCGCCGCCTCCACGACGAACGCCACCAGCCCGCCGCCGGCGGCCGGCATCGCCGACTCCGCATCGTCCGCCTACATCCTGGGCCGCGACGACGTGATCGAGGTTGGGCTACTGGGGCGCCAGGACTTCAACGGCCGCACGCGCGTGCAGGCTGACGGCACGATCCAGCTTCCGCTCATCGGAAAGGTGCCGGTGGCCGATCGCACGACGGCCGAGGTCTCGGAAGCCGTTCGCAAGGCGCTGGTCTCCGGCGGGTTCTTCGCGGACCCGGTGGTGACCGTCGAGGTGGTCGGATACGCCAGCCGCTATGTGACCGTCCTGGGCTCGATCGGCTCGCCCGGCCTCATCCCGATCAACCGGCCCTATCGCCTGTCCGAGATCCTGGCCCGCGTGGGCGGGGTTCGCGACACTGCGGCCGATTACCTGCTCGTGCGCTCGGCCAACGGCGAAGAGCGCAAGTACCCGATCCATGAACTCTCGACGGGCGGCGACGCTCAGGATCCGTTCGTTCGGGCCGGCGACAAGATTTTCGCGCCCCTCGCCGAGACGTTCTACGTCTCCGGCAAGGTGAATTCGCCTGGGCAGCTGACGCTGACCGGCGATACCACGGTGCGCACGGCGATCGCCCGCGCCGGTGGTCTGGCCGAGTCGGGTTCCGACAAGAAAGTCACCGTGAGCCGCGGCGGCAAGAAGACGAAGGTCGATCTCGATTCGAAGGTCGAGCCGGGCGACGTGATCGAAATCGGCGAACGGCTATTCTAGCGAGAGCGCGATGAACGTCTTTCAATTCCTCCGGATTCTCTGGGCCTACCGGCTGATCATAGGCGGGTGCGCCGCAGCGGCCCTCATTGGCGCTCTGATTTTCGTACAGCTGGCGCCGCCTCGCTATGAGGCCCAGTCGCGGGTGATGCTCGACATCGTCAAGCCCGACCCGGTCACGGGCCAAGTGATCTCCTCGCCCTTCGTGCGCGCCTATTCGAAGACCCAAGTCGAGCTGGTGAAGGACTACCAGGTGGCCGGCCGTGTGGTCGACAATCTGGGCTGGGCGACGAACCCGAGCGTCCAGGCCTGGTTCAAGGACAACCAGAAGGACAGCAAGGTAGACTTCCGTACGTGGGCCTCGAAGGAGGTTGTCGACGGCACCAGCGCCCGCCTGATCGAGGGCTCCAACATCCTCGAGATTACCTACGCCTCTGCGTCGCCGACGCGGGCGAAGGAAGTGAGTGAGGCGCTGCGGAAGGCGTATGTCGATCTGGCGCTGCAGTCGCGCCAGGAAGCCGCCAAGCGCAACGCCGAATGGTATGAAACTCAGGCCGAGAAGGCCAAGGGGCTGCTGTTGCGCTCGGAAGAGGCCAAGGCGAACTTCGAGCGTGAAACCGGCATCGTCCTGCAGGACGGGCAGGTCGACCTCGAGTCTGCCCGCCTCGCCGCGCTGGCCACGCAGGGCGCTGCGCCCATCATGACGCCCAGCGCCGTGGCCGCCTCGCCCAGCGAGAACAGCCTGGCCCTGCTGGAGGCCGAGCTGAACCAGGCCAGCCGCACGCTGGGCCCGAACCACCCGCAGTTGTTGGAAATGCGCCGCCGCCGGGAACTTCTGGCGGCCCAGGTCGCCCGCGAGCGCAGCGCCGGGGGCGCGGCCAGCGCCGCCGCGGTCAGCGCGGCCCGCGCCACCAGCGGCATGCTGGAAGCCCAGAAAGCCAAGGTCATGGCCCAACGCGAACAGGTCGAGCGCCTTCGCCTCATGCAGGCAGAGGTGAATCTGCGTCGCGATCAGTACAATCAAGCGGCCACGCGAGCAGCCCAACTTCGTCAGGAAGCCGAAGTCGCGGTGACGGGCGTGACGCCGCTGGGCGCCGCTGTGACTCCCCAGGCTCCGATCTTCCCGAACAAGCCGCTGATCGTTGGCTCGGCTTTGCCGGTCGGCGCCGTGGTCGGCCTGCTAATCGGGTTGCTACTGGAATTGGTGGGGCGGCGCGTCCGGAGCGCAGACGACGTAGCGCATGCCATCAAGGCCCCTGTGCTGGGCGTGATCCAGGGCGACAAGCCCAAGTCGCGGGGCGGCTGGCTGGCGCGGTCTTATCCCGGCAAGGCCGTCATTGGCGGCGCTCCGACCACAATCGGCGAAATCCTGATGTCGCAGGAAGCTCACAAACTGACGATCAAGGCCGAGGCTGAACCCGCCGAGCGGCGATACGTCTTCTCACCAGATCTCGTCACCCTTTCCGACGGGCGTCCCGGCGAGGCCGAAGCCGTCCGCACGATCCGGACCCACGTCATCGCGCGGCATCTGAACGATGGCCGCCGGGGGCTGGCGATCTGTGGGCCGAGGCCCGGCGTGGGTTGCACGTTCACGGCGGCGAACCTCGCCGTCGCGACGTCTCAGGTGGGCATATCCACGCTCCTGATCGACGCCAATCTGCGGTCGCCCGGCCTGCGCGAGTTCATTCGTCCCGACGACGCTTCCGACGTGCGGCGTGAAGCCGCCGCGGCGATCTCGCCGACGGAGAACGTGCACAACGAGGTCCTCCCGAACCTGTCGCTACTCTATGCCGACGGCATGCTGGACATCGGCGAGGAACTGCTGGGCGGGGGCGGCTTCCGCCGACTGATCGACCGGTGCCTGCGCGATTTCGAGTTCACCATCATCGACACGCCACCCACGAGCGACAGCTCGGATGCGCTGCGGGTCGCCAGCATCATCGGCTACGCCCTGGTCGTCGCGCGGACCAACATCACGCGGATCAAGGACGTCGAGCACCTGGCAAGGGACTTGCAGGAAGATGGCGCCCGTGTGATCGGCGCGGTCCTTAATCAGGCTTGAGAGTGCAATCGTGACGGCCGCCGGAGACGTACAGACGATCGACAGGGCGTGGCTCCTGTCGCGGGGACCCTGGATTCTGCTGGCTGTGGCGCTTGCTGCGCCCACGCTGTACCGCCTGGGTGTCCAGGTTTGGTCCAGGGACATCGGCGCGCACGGTCCCATCGTCCTGGCCACCGGTCTCTGGCTCGTCTGGCGCAAGTTGCCCTCGATGAGCGAAGAGGCCCGGCCGGGCCACATCGCCCTGACGACCCTGGGCGTGCTGGCTTCGCTGCCGATCTATGTGTTCGGGCGCGCCTACGACATCATCAGCCTGGAAGCGGCCGGCCTGTACGGCTTCGCCATATCGCTGATGCACGACCGTTTCGGCGTGCGCACGATGGCCAAGAACTGGTTCCCGCTCTTTTACCTGTCGCTGTTGCTGCCGCTTCCCGGCTGGATCATCGACCAGTTCACGGCGCCGCTGAAGCTGCTGGTCTCGGTGCTTTCGTTCGGGGTCGTAGAACCCATGGGCATCCCCATCGTCCGCGAGGGCGTCACGATGACCGCCGGTCCCTACCAGCTCCTGGTCGAGGACGCCTGCTCAGGCCTGAACTCGCTGATCGGCCTGATCGCGATCACGCTGTTCTACATCTACCTGCTGCGCAACGCAGGCTGGCGCTATTCGCTGTTCCTGCTCTGCCTGATCGTTCCGGTCGCGATCCTCGCCAACGTGCTGCGGATCGTGACCCTGATCCTGCTGACCTATCATTTTGGCGACGCGGTCGGGCAGGGCTTCCTGCACGTGACGGCGGGCCTCTTCCTCTTCGCCGTGGCTCTGGTCCTGATGTTCGCCATCGACAACGTGGCCTCCCGCCTGCTGCGGGTGCGTTCGGGAGCCCCCGCATGAACCGTCGGTATGTCGTCTTTGGCGCGCTGGGTGTCGCCGCACTAGGCACGGCCGAAGCCCTGCGGCCGCGGCACAAGCTGCGGCTGCTGCAAGGCGGCGTCACGATCGACAAGTCGCTGCCGGACTCGTTCGGCGCGTGGACGTCGGAGCGCAGCGCCGACTACATCGGACCGGAGCTCGAGGGCAGCCTGACCCGCTCACTCTACAGCGAGATCGTTCCGCGCACGTACTTCGACGAAGAGACGGGCGATGGGGTGATGCTACTGGCGGCCTATGGCGACACGCAGAGCGATCTGCTGCAGTTGCACAGGCCCGAGTCCTGCTATCCGGCCGTAGGCTTCAACGTGCGCCTGAGCGAGCCTGCGACGGTTGCGCTGGGCGGCGGCGTGATGCTGCCCGCGCGCCGGGTGATCGCCTATACTAAAGAGCGTACCGAGAACATCGTCTACTGGACCCGCCTCGGCGAGGCGCTGCCGCAGAGTGCCGGCGAACAGCGGCAGACGCGGATCGATCAGTCCATCGAAGGCATCGTCCCGGACGGCATCCTCGTGCGTCTTTCGGCCCTGGGGGACGATTCAAACGAGTCCTTCAAGATGCTGGACAAGTTCATCCCGCAGTTCCTGCGGTCGATCCCGACGGCGCGCCGCAAGGCCTTCATCGGCACCAAGCTCTCGAACGCGCTGGGCTGATACGACGCCGCCGCGGCGAGGGGCCCCGAGGCATCTCGGCGGCGCTGGGTCAGCCGCGCCGGAAGACCCGAGATTTCACCAGCCCCCAAGCGTGCAGAATGGTCGGCCGCTCGGTCCAGGCGTGGAAGGCCAGGGCCACCAGAAGGGTCACGGTCATGACGGCTGACCAGCCCCACATGCGCTCCTGCAGCGTGGCGCTCAGCCCCACCGCGAGGCTTCCCGCGAGGGTGAACAGGAACGAGCGCACGAACTCGCGGCGGGCCCGCACCACGCGGCGCCGCCACTGGTAGATGAGGGCCGTGGCGAGCGACAGCAACTCGCCAAGAATGAAGGCGCCCACGATTGCGTACACCGAGGGCCAGGCCTTGTAGGCGAAGATCGCGACGGGCAGGGCGACGACGCGGACCACATTGGCGGCCAGCACGCTGAAGCTGTCACCAGTGCCCAGGGCCAGGGTTGTGGGCCAGCAACGGGCCAGGCGAACGGCCTGGAGCAACGCCAGGGCGGCGAACATCGGCAGGGGCTGGGCGAAGGCGTGACCGTAGAGGAGGGGCGCGAATAGGGGGCCGGCCAGGCAGAAGCCCAGCAGCATCCCGGTAGACAGCAGTACGGCCCGGCCGCCCAGCTGCTCGCGTTCGCGGGCGAACTTCTCGGGGTTATCGCGGGTGCGCGCCACATTGGGCATGTGCAGGCTCGCCACGAACCGGGAGAGCGCGGCGGCCGGATAATAGATGAGGAGGATGATCGCGCTGTAGTAGCCGAGCCCCTCGGCGCCCAGCGACGCGCCGACCAGGATCCGGTCGCCCTGCGAGCCGAAGAACAGCAGCAAGCCGTTGAGGAAGAGCGGGGAGGCGAAGCGCGAGAAGGCCACCGCGTCCGCCTTGCCGAAGGCCCAGCGATAGCGTCGCTTCGCCATGACGTGCGACACGATCAGCATGATCAGGGCCCGCGCCGTCAGGCCATAGATGACCGCGGTATGGTCGCGAACGATCCAGGCCGCCGCAGCGATCGCGATGGCCGACGTGACCTCGCCGGCGATGGTCATCACCGCTTCGGGACGGAAGTCCCCGTCGCGCTGGACGCGGCGCACCTCCAGGTTCTGGAAGCCCAAAATCACCTGAGTCAGCCCCAGCGCGATCAGTCCGGGGGCCAGGATCGGCGCTTTGTAGAGATCGGCGACTAGGCCGGCCGTCAGGGCCAGGGCGGCTGCCAGCAGGATCCCTCGCCCGGCCAGGATCATGTGGACCAGTCCCATTACCTCGGGCGTATGGCCTCGGGCGTCTTGGACGACGTAGCGGTTGGCGCCTGTGTCGCTCAGGCTCTCGAAGAACTGGGCGGTGAGGATCAACGTCGCGGCGAGGCCGAGTTCGGCCGGCCCGAGCATCCGGGCCAGGATCACATAGCGCACGAGCGCCGCGGCCTGCGCCACCAGCGAGGCGATGAGGAAGATCTTGGCGCCGCGTCTCACGTCCGGGTCAGCCTCGCGCTAGCGGTTTGAGCACGGCGGATCTTTGTCTCCGGACTTGCCGACACCAGGCGCGACCACGTTGCCGCACCGCTGGACGGACCCTTTGCCGCGAATAGCGATGGAAGCGCGATACTCGGCCCCGGGATAGGTGCGGATCTTGTTGTTGCGGACAATCGAGTCTCTCGCGTCGGTCAAGCCGATGCCGTCCGAGCGTTGAAACGAGAACGTGTTGCGCAAGAACCGGAAACCCTCCGTGCGTCCCACGGAGATGCCGGTCTTCAGTCCGGAGTACTGGCTGTCGGAGACTTCGACGTTCTCGCTCTGATAGACGAGCGTCCCGATACCTTCGCCATAGGCGTCCTGGGGCGCTCCGGGGACCGTGGCCGTGCCCTTCACGGTCGCCGCCGTCAGGGTCACGTTGCGACTGCGATCGAACCTGACAGCTTGATGGTAGCCGACCTTTCCGGTCTTCGCGTTGGTGGTGGGGGGCGGCAAGCGATACTCGCCGCCGATTACCTTCAATCCGTCCACATTGGTCGTTCGGAAGCCGAAGACCGTCGCGGCGCGGGCGTCGATGGTGAGTGGTTTTTCGAAGGTGCGGTTCTTGATCGCGACGTCCTGGTATTCCCCTTTGGCCAGCACGACGACATCTCCGTCGCCAGCGGCGGCAAGGATGGCAGGCAGTGTGCTGGGGGACGCCGTCAGCCGCTGCGGCGCGCTTTGCGCGCAACCGGCGCTGATCAGCAGAATCGCGGCGGCGGGCGTTGCGCAGATAAGTCTACGTGGGATCATGGGTTCGCTGTCAGGGCAAGCATCCGAGGGTTCCGGTCCGCCCCCAACTACCGAACCTTGTGCCTCGGGAGTTCAGTCGATTCAAGGCGAAGCGCTTCGCGGGCGAATCGCCTTTACTGCGCCGACGTTTCGAAGCCTTGTCCTCCCTCGATACGAGGACAACGACTCGTAGGGACGTCGCTGACGGAGAGGAAACGGTACATGAAAAGACGGCAGTTCTTCCTGTTCGCGATGCTTGTCCCGCTGTCGCTGGGGCTCCTTCGGCACTTCGGCGTCGGCTCCAAGTACGTCGAAAAGAATGGCTGGATCTTGAAGCCTGAAGATCTTTAGGGGCGAGCCATGCTGACAGATCTGAATATCAATGCGCCCACGACCGCGCAGACGTTCGATGTCTGCGTCGTGGGGTCGGGCCCGGCGGGCATCTCGCTGTCGCTGGAACTCGCCAAGAAGGGCAAGCGCGTCGCGCTCTGCGAGGCCGGCGGTTTCGAGCTGAGCGAGGAATCCCAGGGGTGCTATTCCGGCGAGACCGTCGGCGATCCCTACTTCGACCTGATGGCGACCCGCCTGCGCTACCTGGGCGGAACCAGCGGCCACTGGGCCGGGTGGTGTCACACCCTGGAAGAGGTCGACTTCCGCCGGAAGGACCGCATCAACCCGCTGGCCCACTGGCCGATCAGCAAGGCCGACCTGGATCCATACCTGGCGCCGGCCTGCACAATCCTCGACATCAAGCCCCCGCGGGCCACCCGGCATCTGTCGACGAAGCAGGGAATCCAGGAGGTCTACTTCTCGTTCTCGCCGCCGACCCGGTTCGGGACGAAGTACCGCAAGACGCTGACCGACTCGAAGAACATCGCCCTGTTCGTGAACGCCAACCTCACCGACGTGAAGGTGAGCGGCGGCCAGGTCGTCAACGCGACGTTCCAATCTTACACCGGCAAGAAGCTGGACATCGTCGCCAGCAGGTACGTCTTCGCGATGGGCGGGATCGAGAACAGCCGGCAGCTACTGTGGCACAATTCGCGCAACAACGGACAGCTGTACGCCAAGGGCGCGCCGGTGGGCCGCTACTGGATGGAACACCCGCATTTCACGATCGGCGCGGCGCTGGTGGACTTCGGTCTGCCGGGCAAGCGCCGGTTCTTCTCGCTGACCCCGCAGAAGCAGGCCGAGCTGGGCGTGCTGAACTGCGGATTGCGGTTCGAACCGCTGAGCCCCAGCGCAGCCAAGCGACTGGTCAAGGACCTCATGTGCGTGGCGCCGGCCGTCGGCTCATGGGCGTCGGAACTGATGGGTGAGAACCTGGTGTGCGGCGTGAAGCTGCGCGCGGCGTGGGAGCAGGGGCCCAAGCTCGAGAACGGGATCACGCTGTCGACCAAGTCCCGCGACCGGTTCGGCATTCCGTCGACCGTCCTGACCTGGCGCAAGAGCCCGCTCGAGCGCAGGACCCTGACGGCCACCACCGGACAGTTCAACGAGTGGCTGATGGCCCGCAAGCTGGGCCGCCTGAAGCTGGACGACTGGGTGCTGGGGCGTGGCGACTATCCGAAGGACGACGAACTTGCGGGCCACCACCACATGGGCGGCGCGCGGATGTCGGACAGCCCCACCACCGGCGTGGTCGACCGCAACCTGAAGGTCCACGGGTCGAAGAACCTGTACGTGGCGGGGGCCGCGGTGTTCGCCTCAGGCGGACATTCGAACCCGACCTTGCCGATCGTGCAGTTGAGCCTGCGGCTGGCCAATCATCTGACGGCGTAGCGCGGCGCCTCAGGCGCCGAATATGGTTCCGGCCGGCAGGGGCGTCGTCACGCCGACGAGGATGATCTGCCCGCCGGTGACGGTGATCACGGTGTCGCCGCCCACGACGGCGACACTGAACGTCGTGCCCGGGTCCAGCAGCACCCGGTCGCCTTCGGCCAGGCTGAAGTCGAGCACGCGATCCGTGCCGGCGTCGTTCGACGAGTGGAAGAGGTCGGCGCCCGTGCCGCCGGTCATCGTGTCCTCTCCGCGGTCGCCGGAGACGAAGTCATTGCCGGCCCCGCCCGACAAGCTGTCGTTCGCCTGGCCGCCCCGCATGGTGTCGGCGCCGTCTCCGCCGAACAGGACGTCGTCCCCGAGGTTGCCGTAGACGAGATCATTGCCGGTATCGCCGTAGAGCAGGTCGTTGTCCTTGCCCCCCACGACCCAATCGTCGCCCGGGCCGCCATCGGCGGTGTCATTGCCCATGTTGCCGTTGATGTCGTCGAAGCCCACGCCGCCCACGACGTAGTCGTCGCCGTCCTCGCCACGCAGGTAGTTCGCGCCGCTGGAGTCGACGATGGTGTCGGCGCCGGTCCCACCGAAGGCCTGATCGTCGCCGTCGCCGCCATCAAGCACATCGGCCCCACCGCCGCCGTTCAGGGTGTCGGCGCCCGCATAGGCCCGCAGGCGGTCGTCGGAGCCGGAGCCGGTGAACAGGTCCGAGCCGGCGAAGATGCCGGCCTTGGCCGACGCGTTGTCTCCGGTCGCGACCCAGTTCCGGAAAGTGGCCGCCGGGATCGAGATGCCCGCGATGTCGTAGACCGTGCCGGCGTCGACGCCCACGATGATCCGCTGGATGGTCCCGGCGGTGGGCGGCCCGGACGCGCCGAAGGTGAAGCCGACACCGTAGAGTTGGGTCGAGACGCCGGCCAGGTTCAGGGCGACCGACGTGGGCGTCGCCCCGGCGATCGGGGCGAGAGCCAGGGGCCCGAGGTCCAGGATGTCGAAGTCGACGCCGATCGCGCCCGCGGTGAAAGTGCCCATGCCCGGTTTCCTGCCCTGCGCGATCCTAGCTGGCTCTTACACGCGCACAATCACCAGTTCCGACGGAAAAAGCTTCACCGTCCGTGGAAGCCAATAAGTCGCATTCGTCGTATATTCGATGGGTGTACACCGGCCCGCGGGACCGGCAAGCTTCAGCGGAAGGGGCGCTACACGTGGGGGATTCGATGCCGCGCAGGTGGTTGCGCGGGCTTGGCGTCCTGGCGGCGCTGGCCCTTGCCGCATGCAGTGGCGCACGTGGAACCGGCGCCGACAACACCGCGCCGCCGACGGCCGTCGAGGCCTCGCGATTCCTGGCCCAGGCCAGCTACGGCCCCACCGAGAGCGAGATCAGCAAGGTGCGCGCCCTGGGATACTCCCAGTGGCTCGACCAGCAGATGACGACGCCGGCGCCGACCAGCCACCTGACCGAGATCGATGCGCGGGTCGCGGCGGGCGCCACGCCCAGCAACTCGGAATTCTACTATTCCTATTGGCGCCAGGCGGTGACCGGGCCGGACCAGTTGCGGCAGCGGATGAAGCTGGCGCTGTCCGAGATTTTCGTGATCTCGCTGGCGGACTCCAACGTGTCCTATCGAGGCGCAGGCGCCTATTACGACATGCTTGGCGCCAATGCGTTCGGGAACTTCCGGACCCTGCTCGAGCAGGTGACCCTGCACCCCCAGATGGGCGTCTACCTCACCTGGCTGGGCAACCAGAAAGAGGATCCGGCCACCGGGCGCCAGCCTGACGAAAACTACGCCCGTGAGGTCATGCAATTGATGACCATCGGCCTCTACGAGCTGAACCTCGACGGCACGCAGAAGACGGACCTCTCGGGCCGGCCGATCCAGACCTACACCGCCGACGACATCAGCGGCCTGGCGAAGGTGTTCACCGGCTACAGCTACTTCTCGACCGCGCCATCGAACACGACGTTCCGGGGCGGGAATTTGCCGCCGGAGGCGCTCACGCGCTCGATGATTCCCTACGCCCAGTTCCACTCGACCAGCAGCAAGGCGTTTCTGGGGACGGTCATTCCCGCCTCAAACGTGTCCAACCCCGCCGGCGACCTCAAGATCGCGCTCGACACCCTGTTCAACCACCCGAACGTAGGGCCGTTCATCGGCAAGCAGTTGATCCAGCGGCTGGTGACTAGCAATCCGAGCCCAGCCTACGTGGCGCGCGTGGCGACGGTGTTCAACAACAACGGCCGGGGCGTGCGCGGCGACATGGCCGCCGTCGTCCGCGCCATTCTCCTGGACGAAGAGGCCCGCAGCGCGACGGTCTCGAACGGCCTGAATTACGGCAAGGTGCGCGAGCCCGTCGTGCGGATGGCGCACTGGGCCAGGGCCTTCGGGGCGACCTCGTCGTCGGGCGACTGGCTGATCACCTCGACCAGCGCCAACACCTCGCTGGGACAGTCCGCGCTGACCTCGCCGTCGGTCTTCAACTTCTTCCGACCGGGCTACTCGCCCCCGAACTCGCGGGTGGGTACGGCCGGGCTGGTGGCGCCAGAGTTCCAGATCGTCGATGAGATCACGGTCGCCGGCTATCTCAACACCCTGCAGACCACGATCGACGCCGGGATCGGGACCGCATCGAACGGCGTCCGTGATGTACGCCCCAACTATGCGCCCGAGATGGCCCTCGCCAACGACGCCGGCGTGCTGGTCGACCGGATGAACCTGATCCTGCTGAGCGGACGGATGTCGCCGACCACACGGTCGCGCATCGTCGAGGCTGTATCCGCGATCAACGTGCCGGCGACCAACCAGACCACGGCGCTAACCAACCGCGTGAAGCTGGCGGCCTACATGTCGATGGCTTCGCCCGAATACCTGGTGCAGCGATGAGCCCGATGGATCGACGCCATTTCCTGCGTGTAGGCGGCGCCTTTTCGGCCCTGGGGGTCGGCGCGCCGCTGGCGCTGCAGCTGGCCGCGGCCGGCTCGGCTGCGGGGCAGTCGGCGCCCGACTACAAGGCCCTGGTCTGCGTGTTCCTGTTCGGGGGCAACGACGCCCACAACATGGTCCTGGCGACCGACAACGACTCCTGGACCCGCTACTTCAACGCCCGCAACACCGGTACCGACCCGATCGCCCTGCTGCCGGTGGGAACGGCGCCCACGCCTGTAGGGCAGACCAACCCCGTCACCGGCCGGGTCTCGGACCTGGGCTCGCCCGAGGCCTGGGGTGGTGTGCTGCCGATCACGCCCCGCACGGCCCAGACCGTGCCGCCCGGCACCAATGCATCGAGCCGCACCTTCGCTCTGCACCCGTTCATGGGCTCGCTGCAGACCCTGTTCGGCCAGAACCGGCTCGCAGTGCTGGCCAACGTCGGGCCGCTCATCCAGCCCACCACCAAGGCCCAGTATCAGGCCCGGTCGGTGGCGTTGCCCACCAGCCTGTTCTCGCACAACGACCAGCAGTCCACCTGGCAGGCGCTGTCCGCAGAGGGCGCGCAGTCGGGGTGGGGCGGGCGGTTCGCCGACCTGATGGCGGGGATGAACGGCCAGAACACGCTGTTCACCGCCATTTCGACGTCGGGCAATGCGGTGTTCCTCTCGGGCCAGTCGGTGGTGCAGTACCAACTGTCGACCGGCTCGCAGCCGGCGGTCGTGGTGTCCGGCGCGCAGGGCTCCACGCTGTTCGGCTCATCGTTGGGTCCGTCGCGGGTCCGCGACCTGATCACCGAAACCAACCTGACCAACAATTTTGCGGCCGACTACGCGTCGGTGGTGACCCGCTCGCTGAACGCATCGGCGACGATCAACAACGCCTTCACCCAGTCGGCCGTCACCGGCGTGGCGACCGCGCCGGCCTACACCAATCCGCTGACCGCACGGGTCGAGACCAACACGCTGGCCCTACAGCTGCAGACGGTGGCCCGGATGATCGCGGCCGCGCCTTCGCTTGGCGTCCGACGGCAGGTCTTCTTCGTCAGCCTGGGCGGCTGGGACACGCATGACTTCCAGAACGCCACCCAGCCCAACCTGCTGGCCAAGGTGGCGCATGCGCTCAGCTATTTCGATGGCGCGCTGTCGAACCTGGGCGGCCTCGACCGCCGCAACCAGGTGACCACCTTCACAGCCTCGGATTTCGGGCGGACCTTCAACACCAACGGCGACGGCACCGACCACGCCTGGGGCTCCCACCATTTCATCATGGGCGGCGCCGTGAATGGCGGGGACATGTACGGCCAGTACCCGACGCTGGGCGCCGACGTGGCGGGCTTCAACAATCCCGACGGCGTGGGCGGGGCCCAGATCCCGACGACGTCGGTGGATCAGTACGGGGCGACGCTGGGACGCTGGTTCGGGGTGTCCGACAGCGATGTCGACCTGATTTTCCCGCGCGCGCGGAACTTCCCCTCGAAGTACCTGGGTTTCGTCTAGCCGATCATCCCGGGATCGCCGCTGCGAGGGCCCAGGCCGGGCTGCAAGGCCCGCCAGGCCTCGGCGACGGGGGCGAGACCCGGATCGGTCAGCGTGTCCAGCCGATGGCGATGCTCGAACGCCATGCCGGCCAAGTCTCCCCGGCGCCACTTCAGCACCACCTCGAACGCCACGGCCTCGTGGAAGTGCAGCAGCACGAAGCGCGGCGGCAGACGGTAGAAGTGCGAAAGCTCGATCTTGGCGCCCGACGCGCTCAGATCCTTGATCAGGCAGTCCGCCCAAAGCGCCAGCCGCTCGCCATGCATCACCCGTCCGGGCGCGCTGGCAGGCAGACGGGGCTCGACCCGGCGTTCTGAGTGGTGGGGCATCGGCCGCGATGACATGCCCAGACTTTACGCAAGTCTGGTTGAGAACTCGTTCGCATTCCTGCAACCGAGGGTCATTTTTTCTGCGACGGGTAGTCGCGCCCAGCGCGAACTATCGCGGCTGGAACAGCACCTCGGTGACCCGCCGCGCGCCGTTCTGGCGGTCCAGTTGAACCACGATGTCGATCACTCTGCTGACGTAGGTCTGCACCTTGTCCCAGCCGAGATCGACGCCGGAGGTCAGCGCCAGCAGGGCGATCTGGTCCAGCGCGCCGGTCGGGCTGTCGGCGTGGATGGTGGTCAGTGAACCCGGATGGCCGCTGTTGACGGCGCGAAGGAAGGCGAAGGCCTCCTTTCCGCGAAGCTCGCCGAGCAGGATCCGGTCGGGGCGCAGGCGAAGCGAGGCGGCCAGCAGCGCGTCGGCGTCAACCTTGGCCTCGCCCAGTTCGCCGCGCACGGCCACCAGGCCCACACTGTTGGGATGGTCCAGGCGCACTTCGGGTGCGTCCTCGATCACCACCAGGCGCTCGCCGCGGTCGATCTCCTTGACCAGGGCGTTCAGCAGGGTGGTCTTGCCGCTGCCGGTGCCGCCCGAGATCACGATGGTCTTGCGGCGCTGGACGGCCGCCTTCAGGAACGCGGCCATGTCGCCTGTGGCCAGCAGGGCCTCCAGCTCGGCGTCCACCGCCCTCTCGCGTGCGGGGTCGGTGCGGGCGGCGGTGTCGAACAGGCCGTCGCGGGCCAGGTCACCCACCGACATGTCCGAGATGAGATGCTTGCGCACGGCCAGCACCAGGCCGCCGCGGGTGGCGGGCGGCGAGACGACCTGGACGCGCGAGCCGTCGGGCAAGGTCGCCGACAGCAGGGGCTGCTCGCGGTTGACGCCCTGGTGGCTGGCGGCGGCGATCTGGCGGGCGAGGCGCTGGAGCGCGGTCTCGGTCAGCTCGTCGGCCGGCTCACGGGTCATGCCGCCGCCGGTGGTTTCGACCCAGACCTCGCCGGGGCGATTGATCAGCACGTCGGTGACGTCCGGCCGCGAGAGCCAGGGCGCGAGGGGGGCCAAATAGGCCGAGAGATAGACGTTGGCGCTCATGACCGGCTCAGCGGGTGACCGCGGCGAAGTCCAGGTCGCGGGCCACGAACACCTGCACCGGCACGCCCTGGGCCACCTTGATGGTGTCGGGGATGTTGACCTGGGCCTGCAGGGCGGTGGCGCCCACCTGGGTCGCCTGGTTGGACGCGCCGCCGATGATCACGGTGGATCCGTTGCCGTCGGACGCCAGCGCGGTCGTTCCGGCCTGGAGCGTGGTGAGCAGGATCGCCGCGCCGAAGCGCTGGAAGAAGTGGCGGTCGACCTCGCCGGCCAGGCCACCGCGGCCCAGGCGGTCGGTGCCGGGCGAGCCGACCTCGATCGTCACGCCCGTCGGGCTGATGATCCGCTCCCACACCACGAAGGCGCGGGTCTGTCCCTGGGCGGCGGCGCTCTTGTACTGGCCGACCAGCTTCGAGCCGCGTGGGATCAGCACCCGGCTGCCGTCGAAGCTGCGGACGTCGCGGCTGACGACGCCGCGGACGGAACCGGGCAGATCGGAGTTGATCGCGGTCTCGAGAACGGCGGCGATCACCGTACCCTGGGGGATCGTGCGGCCCAGGTCGCGCATCTGGCTGGCGCGGGCGGTGTTGCCGAGGCTGCCTGTGACGCGGGCCGAGAAGCGTTCCTCGGCGGAATCGCGGGGGTCGGCGCCGCCGCCCGGCGCGGGCGCCATGGGCGTGCCGGGCTGCGCGGTCTGCTGGGCGACCTGAACCGCCCCGGCTTCGGCGCCGCTGAAGTCGACGACCATGGTGGGCGCCCGCCAGTGGGCGGCCTCGGGATTGGCCGGCGCGACGGACTGCATGACCATCGGCGCCGGCGCGGCCTGCATCGGCGGCGGCGGAACGGGCGTGGCCGGCTGTGGCGCGGCGGGGGCAGGGACCGGGGCGGTCGCGGCCGGCGCGGGCGCCGTCTGGGCCTTGGCGTCGCGGCCCGACGACAGGCCGTTGAACACCATGAAGCCCAGCACCAGGGCGCCACCGACGCCGACCCAGAGGGTCATCGGGGAGTCGGGCGCCTGCACGCGGGGGCGGGCGGCCTCGCCCTTGGCGAAGACCGGGCTCAGGTCCTGCGGTTTGGGTTGCTTGGCCTTCATCGACGCCACCAGGGGTCCTTCTTGCGCTGTCTGAGCGCGCTGGCTTCCTCGACGCGGAAGCCGTCGTTGTAGATCCGCGTGACCTCGCTGCCACGCCGCAGCACGAAGCCGCGCACCACCCGGTCGACCACCACATAGCCGTCGCGCTGGCGGGTGTTGACCACCGCCTCGCCGCCGTCGGGATCGACGGCGAAGATCGCCGGCAGGTCCTCGTCCGCGCGGAAGCTGAAGTAGGTGTCCTGGCCGTCGTCGAACACCTTGATGGGCAGGGTCTTGCCCGATCCCTCGTACGAGTAGGCGGCGTTGCGCTCGACCGGCGGCGGCGGCGGCGGCGGCGGCGCGATATAGGCCACCACCGGCGGGGCGTAGAGGAAACGCACGCTGAACGGAGCGTTGCGGGCGGCGGCGCGCGGGCGCAGCGCCAGCTCGAAGTTGTAGCGGCGGAGGTTGGTGATCACCGTCATGTTCGTGGCCGGCCGTTGCGACATCGGCTTCAGGAACAGCAGATTGGCGCGGCGGTTGGGGGTGACCTGCCAGCCCATGGAATCGCCGATCGCGACGTTCTCGATCTTCTCGCCCGGGTCGAACTCGACCGAAAGCTGGTAGCCCAGGGCCACGCGTAGCTCGACCACGGCTTCAGGGTCGTACTCGACGACATGGATGCGCGGGTCGCCGGGGCCGGGGTGCGGGACCACGGCCAGGGCAGGGGTGGCCACAAGGGCGGCCAGGAAGACGAGAGTGGGTACGCGGATCATCGGGCGGCTCCCGCGCGGCGCGCGGTGACTGTGTTGCGGCGATAGGCGTCGCCCAGCCGGCGGCTCTCGTCGACGGAGACCGAGACCTGGCGGCTGGTGGCGGACATGACGGCGGTGGCGGCCTGGGCGGCGCGGCTGCGTTCGGTGGACTGCGCCTGGTCGCGCTGGAGATCCATGGCCAGGCGCTCGGCGCGCGAGGGCATGGCCGCCGCGTTGACCTGGGCGTTGGCGGTGGCTTGCGAGCCTTCGGTGCGGCGCGTGTCGCGATCGCGGGTGAGCGAGGGCAGCCGGAAGCTCAGCGCCATGATCCAGGCCCCTATGACCAGGGCCGCCTGGCCTGCGGCGAAGACGAACACCAGGGCTGCGGCGCTCATGGCGGTCTGCGGATCCAGCCGCACGGCGGCGCGCTGGGCGCTCAGAGTGGCGATCCACGGCTCGATCACCGAGAGCATCAGCACGATCAGCAGCCAGGCGACCAGAGGGGTCAGCGCGGCGGCGGTCATGGCCCGCACCCAGCCCACGAACAGGCCGCGGGTGGCCGGGATCAGGGCCAGAACGATGAACACCGGGCCGATGGCGGTGAGCACGCCGATGGCCAGGGTGGCGGCCGAGATCACGCCGGCGCTGGAGAGGAACAGCAGCCCGGCCGCTCCGGCCGAGGCCTCGGCGGCGGCGGCCTGCGGGCTGGAGTAGCCCTTGGCGTTGGGGCCTGCGAGCTTGCCATAGGCCGCGCCGGTCTCGCTGAATTCGTCATAGGCCGCCTGCAGCCCGTCGACCGGGCGCGAGGCCAACGCCGCGCCGCCCTCGGTCAGGGGCGCGGAGACAATGGCCGCGATCTCCGTCGGCGCACGGTCGGCGACGTCGAAGACCAGGGTCTGGAAGGCGGACCAGCTGGTCACCATCATCAGGATGACGCCGATCTTGACCGCGATGCCCGGCGCATCCGACAGCCGCGCCGCGCCCTGCGCGAACAGCATCCGGTAGCCGATCAGCGCGACGTAGATCGTCAGCACCGCGGTCAGCACGCCCTGGAACACCGGCGAGCCCTGGGTCAGGGCCTGGTAGCCGCTCTCGGCGTAGACGCGGGTCTGGCATTCCACCGTGGCAAGGACGCCCCGGATCACCCCGTCATCGACCATGGCGGCGCAGGCCTGGCTCATGCCGCGCTCCGGCCTTTGGCCGTGTCGCCGGCCATGAAGCTGGGCAGCCATGCGGCGGGTTCGTCGCCGACCTGCGCCCGCAGGGCGTCCAGGCGGCGCACGGCGCGCTCGGTGCCGGCCAGGACGGCCAGTTCGCCCGAGAGCCCGGTCAGGTCGAGGCGGGCGACGACGCTGTGGTCGCCGCGCTTGATCAGGAAGCAGCGCGAGGTGTCGGGCAGGTTCCGCACGAGTTCGAACTCGTGCTCGGTCAGGCCGAAACCATCAATGTAATCCGCGGCTTTCGCCCGATTGTTCGGGAAGAAGATCTGCGTCGCCGCCTGCTCGATGATCGCCGAGGCGATGCGGCTGTCCAGGGCGTCCGAGGCGCTCTGGGTGCAGAAGCCCACCACCCCGTTGCGCTTGCGGATGGTCTTTTCCCAGTCCTTGATGCGGCGGACGAAGACGGGATCGTCCAGAACCTTCCAGCCTTCGTCGACGACGATAATCGCCGGGTCGCCGTCCAGGCGCTGCTCCAGCCGGTGGAACAGGTACATCATCGCCGGGATGCGAATGGTGGGGCTGTCCAGTAGCCGGGTCATGTCGAAGCCCACGATGCGGGTCTCGATGTCCAGCAGGTCGGCTTCGTTGTCGAACAGCCAGGCGTGGTCGCCGCCGTCGCACCAGGCCGACAGGCGCGCCGCCAGGTCGCCGGCGTGGGGGCGGCGCGCGCCGCGGAACAGCTCGCGCAGGTAGCGCAGGCGGCGGTGGCCGGCGGGCTGGGCGTAGTTGGCGTCGATCGCATCGGCGATCATCAGCCGGTCTTCGCTGTCCAGCGTCTCGCCCTCGGCGGTCAGCAGCTGGGCCACCCACTCGGCCAGGAAGGCGCGGTTGCCGGGTGTGTCGGGAAGGGCCAGCGGGTTGAAGCCCGTGGGCTCGCCCGGGCTGATCACGTCATAGCGGCCGCCGATCGCGCGGATGAAGGGCTCGGCGCCGCGGTCCTTGTCGAAATAGGCGATCCGCGGCTTCAGGCGCTCGGCCTGGGCCAGCAGGAAGGTCAGCAACACGGTCTTGCCCGAGCCGGACGGGCCGATGACCGTGAAGTTGCCCAGGTCGCCGTTGTGGAAGTTGAAGTGATAGGGCCCGAAGGCGGTGGTCTCGAGCACGGCGATGGCCGGGCCCCAATGGTTGCCTTCGGCCTGGCCGGTCGGGTGATTGTGGAAGCTGGCGAGGCCCGCGAAATTGCCGGCGGAGATCAGCGCCCGGCGGGCGATGAACTTGAAGTTGCCGGGGAACTGGGCCCAGAACGACGGCTCGAGGTTGACGTCCTCACGCACGGCCACCGCGCCCGTCTCGGCCAGCGCCGACTGGATGTCGGCGACGTTGGAATCGAGGGCGTCCAGGCTGTCGGCCTTGGTCAGGATGGTGAGGTGGTGTTCGCCATAGGCCGCGCGGCCCGACCCCACGTCGTCGCGGGCCTGGGCCAGTTCGCCGCGCAGGCTGAAGGCGTCGTCCTCGGCGGCCTTGAGACGGCGCAACGCCAGGCCCATGCGATCCAGCGCCGCCTGGCGATCCACGAAGGCGAAGCTTTCGGTGAGCACCAGCTCCATCGGCAGGCGCAGCACGCCGTCCAGCAGGCCGGGCGCGGTGCGGGCCGGATAGTCCTTCATCGACACCATGGCGCCGAAGGTGGGCTGGCCGTCCTGGCCAGGGCCGAACTCCATGGCGTCGAGGCCGAAGCTGAGGCGGCGCGTGCCGATCGCCTGGGCGAAGTCGCCGCTGGGGGCCAGCACCGGACGCAGTTCGCCGTTGAGGATCAGGCCCAGGAACTCGGCGCACTCTGAGCGCTGGGCGCCGCCGCCGGCGGTATAGAGGCCCAGCGTGCGCGCCCCGTAGGGCGACAGCGCCGCGGAGAAGGCCTCGCGGGTGGCGTGCAGTTCGCGCAGGTCGCGGGGCAGGTCCGTATCGCTGGCCCGCGGGCCCCGGAACAGCCGCTCGATGAAGCCGGCCGAGCCCTGGGTGGGCCGCAGCACCAGCGTCAGGAAGATGTCGTTGACGTAGAGCCGGCGGCCTTCGAGCTGCGCACGCCAACGGGCGTCGAGCGTGCCGCAGAAGGGCTCCTGCGGCGAGGCCGGGTAGGCGGGGGTCACCAGGCGGCGGACCACGTGGTGGTAGACGCCAAGGCGCGAACTGGCCGCGCCCCGCAGGACGGTCTCGCGGATGGCCTTGCGGTAGTTCAGCTCTTCATCAGGCGCGGTCTCGAAGGGGAAGCCGGCCAGGTGCAGCGTCTGCACCAGCAGCCCGTCCCTGGTGCGCAGCGTCACATCGTCGACATGGCCGAGATAGGGCAGGCGGTCGCCGACCTTGGCCTCGCGGGGCGCCAGCACCCTGGCTGCGCCGGTGGTGAGGAAGGTGTCGCTCACGGCTGGTACGAGTTCCCGCCCCAGAAGCTGAAGTTCTTCACCCGCGGACAGCTGGACAGCTTGGTGACCCAGAGATCGAAGAAGCGGGGCTCACGCAGCGAGCCGACGTAGCCGACCCCGTGCATCACCACCGCGATCGCCAGCGCCCAGAACGAGCGGGTGATCAGGAACGCCTCTGCCGTCACCACCATGTTGAGGACCATGTACGGATAGGTGACGCCGGCGATCATCTGGGGCCGCGTCAGCGCCGCGAAGACGGGATCCGAGGCCAGCCGGGTCATGGCGCTAGCCCCCGGCCAGGCTGCGCAGGCCCGCGACGATCGTCACCGCGCCGAAGATGATGAAGATGCCCACCAGGGTCACGATCCCGCGGCGCCAGTCGAACCGGCCGACCAGCATCATGTAGCCGATGATCGCGACGGCGATGACGGCGGCGGTGGTGGCCAGGTTGCCCAGCAGGGTGCCCTGGACCCAGTTCAACGCCCCGAGCAGCGGCGAGGAGCCGGCCGGATCGGTCTGGCCCTGAGCATGGGCGGGCGCGGCGGCCAGAGCGGCCAGGAGGGTCAGCGGTACGAACGTCTTCATCAGCCTCTACTCGGCGCGGGCGCCAACGGCCTGGGTGGCCGAAAGGCGGGCCAGGATGGCGCGCACATAGGATTGGGTTTCGGCATAGGGCGGAACGCCGCGATGGCGATCCACGGCCCCGGGCCCGGCGTTGTAGGCCGCGAGCGCCAGGCGCAGGTCGCCGTCGTAGCGGCGCAGCTGCTGGGCCAGATAGGCCGCGCCGCCGTCGATATTGCCTTTAAGGTCGCCCGGATCCACGCCGAGGTCGCTAGCGGTCTTAGGTAACAGTTGCATGACACCGCGCGCGCCCTTTGACGAAACCGCAGCGTTATTGAAACGTGACTCCTGCCAGGCCACCGCTTCGACCACTTCGGCCGGCACGGCGTGGCGAGCCGATGACTCGCGGATCAGGCGCACCACTTCCTCGGGCGGCGCGGTCTGAGCCATCGTCGGCTCGGGCGGCAGGATGGGGGCGGCGCCCTGGGCGGTATAGACCGCGGGGCCCGCGTAGGTCGTGACGGCGCCGTCGTCGCCGATCTCGAGCACCTGGGCCATCGCCGGACCGAACGCGCTCACGGACAGCGCGAGCGCAGCGCCGGAAATCCACGCGAATGACGCGCCGCGAAACATGCCTTCGCCCCCAATCGACGGCCTCAAGACTAGCCCATCCGGGCGTCGTGCGACCAGACCACTTCGTCGCAAGGCGGTTTAGGTGAGGTTCCGGCGCCGCAGTCGGGCGCTTGCGCGACAGCGCTGCAACAAGAACGTCACACATCTGTCGGGGAGCCGTCATGGCCCGCTCCTAGAACGAGCCCAGCAAGCGGGGGACAGGTCCGGGGGTGGGCTTCGGCCGTCAATCTCGCGTGCGCGCATTAGCGTCGCCTCGTCGGGAGATACGGATGACCGGCTCGAATTTCAGGATGTTGCTCGTGGCCTCGCTGGCCGCGGTGTCGCTCGCCGGCTGCGGGGGCGGGGGCTCGGATATCGCGTCGCCCGGGGAAGGCCAGTTCGCCACCGGCGGGACGGGCGGCACGGGCGGGACGACCGGCGGCAACGGTCAGGCCTCGGCCGACTGCCCGACCGGGTTCATCAACCTGGGCACGGTCGCCAACGGCACGCTGCGTTCGTGCGGCATCCCGCGGGCCATCACCACCAACCTGACCATCCCGTTCCGGCCGGGCACCGCCTACCGCATCGATGGCGTCGCCGCCGTGGGCCAGGACCGGGGCCCGGACAGCGCCAACCCGCGGGCCGGCACAGCCTCTGCGGTTCTGACGATCGAGCCGGGCGTGACCATCTTCGGCGGCGTCGCCGAGTACCTGGTCGTGAACCGCGGCTCGCAGATCATCGCTGACGGCACCGCCTCGCGGCCGATCATCTTCACCAGCCTGAACGACCTCAACGGCGGCCCCGACCTGTCGGGCCAGTGGGGCGGCATCGTCATCGCCGGCCGCGCGCCGATCAACCGCTGCCCGCCCACCACGACGGCCTTCCCGGCCAACCCGAACAACTGCGAATTCCGCTTCGAGGCCATCCAGACCATCAACTGGGGCGGCAACGCGCCGACGGACTCCAGCGGCGTGCTGCGCTACATCCAGGTCAAGGAAGCCGGCTACGAAGTCGCGCCGAACGAAGAGCTGAACGGCATCACGTTCGGCGGCGTCGGCAGCGGCACCACCATCGATTTCGTCCAGGTCCACGGCTCGGCCGACGACGCCGTCGAGTTCTTCGGCGGTACGGTCAATGCGCGCCACCTGGTCCTGGACCAGTACGACGACGACGGCATGGACACCGACGAGGGCTTCTCGGGCTCCATCCAGTTCGCCGTCATCTTCTCCGACAACCCGACCGAGGAATCGCGCTGCTTCGAGGCCTCGTCCGCCGGCTCGACGTCGGGCGGCGTGCCGCTCCTGCGCTCGCGGCCGAAGGTCTCGAACTTCGTCTGCCGCCAGGGCCTGGCGACGACGAACTTCGACACCCGCCAGCACCAGGGCATGGTTCTGAACTCCGGCACCGGCTACGACCTGCTGAACGGTGTGATCTACTCGGCCAACACGCGTATCCCCTGCCTGGATATCGACGACGCGGCGACGATCGCGGCGCCCGCGCCGACCTTCCGCTCGGTGGCCTTCGCCTGCGGCGCCGGCCCCTTCCGGACGACGGACGGCAACCAGGACGCGGCGGCGGAACAGCTGTTCACGGCCGGCGCGAACAACATCGCCACGGGCTTCACGCCCACCTTCAGCCAGGTGTTCATCAACGGCGGCAACGAGAGCGGCCGCGTGGCCAGCAACCCGACCGCCGTGTCGGCCTTCTTCCTCGTCACCAGCTACATCGGCGCCGTCTCGGGCCCGAACGACACCTGGTACGTGGGCTGGACCTGCGGCCTCGCCGGCGCGGCTTCCTGCTGATTGCGGCCCCTGCCGGGCGGCGGAGCCAGCTCCGCCGCCCGATCCCATTTCCTTCCGACGAAGGCCAGACACACCGATGAACGCCACCATCCGCAATCTCAGCGCGCTGCTGCTCGCGGGGACCGCGCTCAGCGCCGCCATGCCCGCGCTCGCTCAGACCCAACCCGCCGCGCCGGCCTCCGATCCGGGCACCGAGGTCGAGGAGATCGTCGTCAACGGGAAGTTCATCCCGGACCAGATCCGCGACACTCCGGAAGTCGCCAACTTCCTGACGATGGAAGATATTCAACGGGCCGGCGACGACACCGCGGCCCAAGCGCTGACCCGGGTGACCGGTCTGTCGCTGGTCTCGGGCAAGTTCGTGTATGTCCGCGGCCTGGGCGAGCGCTATTCGCAGGCGCTGCTGAACGGCTCGCCGCTGCCCAGCCCCGAGCCGCTTCAGCGCGTGATCCCGCTGGACCTGTTCCCCTCGTCGATCCTGGCCGGCACGTCGGTGCAGAAGACGTTTTCCGCCAACTACCCGGGCGAGTTCGGCGGCGGCATCATCGACCTGCAGACGGTCGGCGTGCCCGACGAGGCCTATCTCAATGTGAGCGTGGGCCTAGGCTACGACAGTGAGACGACCGACAAGCGGGGTCTGACCTACTACGGATCGAAGTATGACGAGCTGGGCTTCGACGACGGCACGCGCAAGCTGCCCGTCGGCGTCCGCCAGTTCGCGGCCAACCGCCCGGTGGTGTTCAGCGGGGCGACGGGCGGCCTGACGCAGGCCGAGTACAAGGCGGTCGCGCGTAGCTTCTCCAACGCCTCCGTCAACGTCATCCAGAGCGACAAGCCCTGGGCCAACGGCAACGTCGATCTCTCGGCCGGCCAGTCGTTCGAGACCGATTTCGGCCGCGTCGGCGTGGTGGGCGTGCTGGGCTATCGCAACAGCTGGCTGAACCGCGAGGGCGTGCGCCAGACGACGCTTCCCGATGTGGGCGGCATCGCGCTGGCGACGGACTCGACGTTCCAGGCCACCCAGAACGACATTTCCTGGAGCGGCCTGGGCGGCGTGGCGCTCGAGTTCGGCGACAACGAGATCCGGTACACGGGGCTCTGGATCCGCTCGACTTCGAAGCGGGCCCGTATCACCCAGAACTCGGCGATTTCGCAGGGCAACTCGAACGTCAACGCGTACGCCACGGAGTGGTACCGGCGCGAACTGCAGTTGAGCCAGCTGTCGGGCAAGCACAAGCTGGGCGACATCGACATCGATTGGCGCGGCACCTACGGCCGCACCACCCGCGAGGCGCCTTACGAGCGGTCCTATCGCTACGGCCTGCGCGCGGACGGCCAGCGCACGGCGCTGCTTTCGGGCGCCAACCAGCTGGTCTCGTTCTCGGACCTGGACGAGAACATCGGCTCGGCGAACATCGACTTCCGCTACGAGCTGCCGGTCGACTTCGTCCGCCAGGCCGAACTGAAGGTCGGCTATGCCTGGCAGAAGAACGACCGCGCCTCGGTGCGCCGCGACTTCACCTATGACCAGGGCCGCAACTGGGACCCCGTGCGCTACGGGACCGAGCGGATCGACTTCCTGGTCTCGGACCGCAACATAAACGACGACATCGTGGTGCTCCGCGAACTGTCCGGCTCGGCGCTTACGGGTGACTCCGCCCAGTACGAGGCCGGCCTGGAAGTGCACGCGGGTTACGTCCAGGTCGACGCCGAAATCGTGGAATTGCTGCGCGCCGGCGTGGGCCTCCGCTACGAGGACGCCAAGGAGACGATCCTGACGCGCGACATCTTCAACGTCACCGCCGGGCCGACCTTCCAGCGTAAGATCTCGGAGAGCTATCTCCTGCCGACGGCGACGCTGACCTGGAACTTCGCCGAGGATCAGCAACTGCGCGCCGGTCTGTCGAAGACCATCGGGCGTCCGCAGTTCCGGGAACTGGCGCCGCAGCGCTATCGCGACACCGAGACCGATCGGATCCTGACCGGGAACCCGTTCCTCGAGGATACGAAGTTCACGAACGCCGACCTGCGCTACGAGTACTACTTCGATCGCGGCCAGTACCTGACGGCGGGCGCCTTCTATAAGGAGCTGAAGAAGCCGGTCGAGAGCCTCGCTGTGCTGGGCTCGGACGGCAACTTCCAGCAGACCTTCTACAATGCGCCGAAGGCCGAGATCTATGGCGCCGAGATCGAGCTGAAGAAGTACTTCGAGCACGAGTTCGGGAATCCGTTCCTGGACAGCAAGCGCTGGCTGGTGGCGGTGAACTACACCTACACCTCTTCGAAGCTGAAAGTGGGCTCGGGCGATACGATCGTGTTGAACACCACCGGCATCCGCACCACCCCGCCCGCCGGCGACTACCTCGTCGATGGCGACCGTCTGCAGGGCGCGTCGGATCACCTGGCGAACCTGCAGCTGGGCTTCGAGGATGATGAGGCGCAGTCTCAGGCGACGTTGCTGGTCAGCTACGCGAGCACCCGCGTCACGGCGCGGGCCAGCAGCATCGACCTGCCGGATCTTGTCGCGAAGCCCGGCGTCCGACTGGACTTCGTCTATCGCAAGACCTTCACGGTCATGGAGCGCGAGTTCAGCGGTTCGTTCGAGGCCCGCAATCTGCTGGGGACGGATTCGGAAGAGTACCAGTCCGCCGGCGGCAATCGGTTCGACACCAACAGCTACGATCTGGGCCGGACGTTCTCGGTCGGCCTGACCGCGCGCTTCTAGAGCTGCTCACGCCCCCCGTCGCGAGGCGGGGGCGCCGGCTCAGGCCTCGGCTTCCGCGTCGTACGACGGCCGCACTGTTGGCGTGCGGATCAGCTCGGCGACCTCGTTGGGCGCCAGCTGAAACAACAGGCCGATCGCTCGCATCGAATGGCCGCGCCGATGCATGTCGCGGGCGAACTTCAGCTGATGCTGGGTGAGGGGGGTGTCCTTGACGCGGGCGCGTCGCCGGCTGGCTTCGCGCATCGGGCGGCTGGTCTCATGGTCGGCCAGCATTACCAGGGCCCGGGGAATGGCCCCATCGGGCGCCAGGCTCTCCACCCGCGAGCCGCCCGTCACGCGTAGCGTGACGCCGGCCTCGAAGAAGTGGCGCAGCAGGCGCGCCAGCTCGCCCGTGGTCGCCTCGAACGCCGCAAGGGCATGGACCAGCACCTCGTCGCCCGATCGCAGCCCATAAAGCAGCTGAAACAGATTGCGTTGGCTGGCCGACGTGGCCTGGCGCTCCTCCAGGACCACGTCACAGCCCGCGGCTTCAATGAGTCGCCGCTGCAGGGTCGGCTGGGGAAGGTCCGGCGAAACGCGAACGACGCCATACCGCATCCGTGTCTTTCCCTCCCTGGCGGAGGGCGCCGGTGAGGCAAACGCCCCTGCGCCCCTAGCGAAGCGCGACTATGCCGGGCGATTGCGACGTGTGTGTGAATGTCACACGCCAAGTCTCTGGTCTTGCAAAGGATTCAGAACTTCAGCGAGAATTTCGTAAGACTGTCACAATAGTTTCACGTGCCATCGCTAGAAAACGAGGTTTTCCTCCCTCTCAGAGACGGATTGAGCCGTTCTGAGGAGGAAATGATGCGCCTGATCGCCTGCGCCATCGCCCTTTCGGCCGTCGCCGCCGCGCCGGCTCTAGCCAAGGATGCGCCGGTTTCGACCGACACGACCAAAGCCGCCCGCACCGTCTATGTCTGTGACAACTCCGCGATGACCCGGCGCGCGTTTACGCGTGAGCACGGCGCCATGGAGTTCGTCACGGCAAAGGCCGTCGCCGAGAGTAGCTCGGCCTGGGCGGCGCCCAAATGCATGAAGCCCGCCGAAGCGCGCAAGCTCAAGGAACTGGCCGGGCGCTGAGACGAGCGGATCTTACCGAGGTGACTCGGGGAACGCGGCGTCGCCCTCCGGCGGCGCCGTTTCGCTGACTGGCAGGGGTTCGGGCGGCGTTCCGACCCGTAGCGCGGTCACCATCGCCACCACCGCTTCTACGACCACCTCCGGACGATCAGCCGGCACCTGGTGCGACGACAGGATCGTGCGCTGAAAGCCGCGGTCCGAGCTGAGCGCCAGGCGCAGGTGCTCGAGTTCCCAGAGGGACTGGCCGCGTCCGTAGCCGACGGTGGAGGATGTCGCCGCCGTTTCAGAGGCGGTGATCACATAGATCGGCACCTCGTGAAGCAGCGACCCCAACCGCTGAACCTGGGCCGAGGTGTCGCCGAAGATCTCATTCAGTTCCGACAGCTGGTTGCGCCAAGCCTCTGCGGGGCGCAGGCGTGTCATCTCCTCGGGCGTCCCGCGACGCGGCAGGCAGCCGGACCAGCGCGGGTCTGTGGCTGGGGGCGTGGGATCTAGCTCGGCCGTGGCGAGGCATCGGGTCACGGTCCGGCGAAGGCTCTGCAGACCATCGGCCTCGCGCGATGGCGCGACCCGCTCGACGGTCGGATCCAAAAGGACGAGGCCCTGGACCTCTCCCGGTCGGCGGGCGGCGAAGAGACGGCTGTACAGCCCCCCGGCGGAGAAGCCGACGACCACATACGGCCCCTGCAGTCCCGCCGCGTCGAGCGCCTGGTCCAGGTCGCGGGCGGTGGCCGCGCCATCACGGGGCAGGGGGCCGGGGTCGCTGAAGCCGTAGCCGGCGCGGTCGTAGCTGCAGACCCGCGTGGTCTTGGCGATCTGCGGCTGCACGCGAAACCAGCCGTTCACCCCGGCGCCGTAGCCCGACTCGAGAATCACCAGGGGCGCGCCGCGGCCTGTGCAGTGAAAGTTGAGCCGGCGCCCTTCCGAGATCTGGACCAGCTGATCCGGGCGGTCCTTCGCCGTGGCGCCCTGTTCGCCGCCGCAGCCGACGAGAATCGCCGCGACCGCCGGGATGACGGCTGCCGCTAGCGAGGAAGAGCGACGGGAGGCGCGTTCAGTCGGCGGATTCACAGTTCCTCGCGTCGAGGCGACGGTTCGTTAAGGGGAGACAGAGCATGGGTTTATCGCTCTGGGGAAGGCGGCACGCATCTTGCTGGCGTGGTCCCGTCGCTTTGAGAGAGGTTGGACGCACGCTGGCAATTGCGCGTTGCGGCTCAACTGATACGTAAGTGCGTGTTGGATTGACGGAGGACGCGGGTGGAAACCGTCTACGATTGGATCACGGTCGCGATCTTCGGCGGGCTTGTTGTGCTGTTTCTGCACCGCTCGGTGCAACCCGGCGAGCCTCAGGACACTATCCTGCACTATCTCCCGCCTTCGGTGGGTTGCGCGGTCGCAAACTATTTCGGCAATGAGGGGCAGGGCCTGGTCTCGTTCCTGATCGTGGCCGGCGTGCTGCTCTACGTCGCCTTGGTGCTGAAGCCGTTCGGACTGAAGTTCCCGCCTAGCAAGAACTAGCGATCAAGGCCGTAGCGGTAGATCAGCCGCACGCCGACATCGCCCAGGCCCGGATTGTAATGCCCGGCCAGACGGGCGTGGCTGACGTGGATCCAGGAGAGCTCCATCGACAGGCGCGGCGTGGCCTTCCAGCCCAGCGACAGCTCGGGCTCGAACAGCACGCGGGAGCCGAGGTCCAGTTTCGTCTGGCGGTCGCTGATGCGCTTCAGCCGTTCCTCCGGCGTGAGCCCCGGCGCGTTGGGCGAGGGCAGGTTCACGCGGCCGTCGTGGACGGCGACGCCGATGCCAGGCTGGATGTAGAGCCGCTCATTGAGGTCGAAACGCCAGGATAGCCCGGTGGCGACATAGTTCGTGCCGCTCGACGTGTTGACGCCCGCCAGCAGATGAACCCGCGCCCGGCCCAGGAACTCGAGCTCGTCCAGGGCCGTTGTGCGGGCGCCGACGACGATCTGAGCGCCGTCCTCGAACTTGCCGTACGAGATGCCGTCGTCGACGTCATGGGCATAGACGCCGGCGAACACTTCGCCGGCCGCGGCGGGCCCGGCGATGGCGGCCGCGGCCAGGGTCGTGAGCAGGATCCTGGACATGCCGGCCTCCGTGGAACGACCGGAAGCTAGCGCACCGCCCCGCTGTCGCCCAAGAGGCAAGGCGCCGTGCGAAGAATGATCGACACGTCCAGCCAGAACGACTGGCGCTCGACGTACTCCAGGTCCAGCGCCACG
Organism: Phenylobacterium sp.; assembly: GCF_965284355.1. Classification (NCBI taxonomy): domain Bacteria; kingdom Pseudomonadati; phylum Pseudomonadota; class Alphaproteobacteria; order Caulobacterales; family Caulobacteraceae; genus Phenylobacterium; species Phenylobacterium sp. The sequence goes on from NZ_OZ260078.1 coordinate 4,439,099, forward strand.
CGGCGGCGGACATCCTCGGCGGTGTCGACCGGCCCGCGCGAGCCGTTGACGGCGGCCCAGCCGGTCAGGCCGGGCTTGATCCGGTGGCGGTGAGCGTAGGTCTCGACAAGCTTCGAGGCCTCGGCCCCGCCGCTCAGCATCCCGATGGCGTGGGGGCGGGGGCCGACGATCGACATCTCGCCGGTGATGATGTTCAGGATCTGGGGCAGTTCATCCAGGCTGGTCTTGCGGATGAACTTTCCAACCCGGGTGATCCGGTCGTCGTTGGCGGTGACCTGGCGCGCGGCCTTGTGGTCCGTGGCCTCGGTCCGCATCGAGCGGAACTTCCAGACCAGGAACTCCTCGTTCATGTAGCCGTGACGGCGCTGGCGGAAGAAGATCGGCCCCGGGCTGTCCAGGCGAATGGCGATGGCCACGGCGGCCATGAGGGGCGCCAGAATGATGAGGCCCACGACGCTCAGCGTCAGGTCCAGGACGCGCTTGGCCAGCAGATAGCCCGAACGCTCGGCGGCGCCGGCGACATGCATCAGATCGAAGTCGGCGATGCGGCCGACGGCCTTCGCCTCGTTCTCCTCGTCCTCGCCGTCGAGCAGCAGCGAGATCGGGTTGGGAATGGGCGCCAGACGCTCCAGCAGTTGGGCGATGCGGGCGCTGGCCTTGGGCGGCACCGTGATCACAATGCGGTCGACATACGGCAGGATGCGGTGGTCGATCAGGTCGGCGGTCTTGCCCAGCACGGGCACGCCGCAGACCTCGGGACCGACCCGCTCGCGACGGTCGTCGAAGACGCCCAGGATGTTGACGTCCCGGGTCTTGAGCGCCCGGCGGATCAGGCGCTGGGCCGCGGCGGTCCCGCCCACGATGATCAGGTTCGGCGTGAGTTGGCCCAGGGCGCGCAGGCGGCGCAGGACCAGCATCCAGATGCTGTGCGTCGCGAAGAGGGCCGTCGAGGCGGCGGCGACCCAGGCCGCGCAGCCGATGGCGGGGAACGTGGGATCGATGAGTCCGCAGACGGTGCCCGCGCCGCCCCCGGCCGCGGCGGCGGCGATCAGCAGCCGGCCTAGCCGGCGGCGCAGGCGCTCGCGCGTGTTCATCGAGTATGCGCCGGTGGCGACCAGCAGGACGAGCGCCAGCGCGGGCGCGCCGAGCCACATCGGTTCCGGCAGCGTCATCAGTTGACTGGCGATCAGTGAGGCGAGGATGAGGCCGGCGGTGTCACCCGCCTGGAACAGTCGCGCCAAGCCGGCGCCGGACACGCGGTTGCGCACGCTCTGCAGGCGTTCGGGTCGCAGCGGACCGCGGCGATGAGCCGGGGTGGCCGACTCAGAGTCTGCGATGGCGCGGTGCGCGCCCGTGTCGTCCGGCATTCGGATCCCCACCTTTGCGGCGGACCCTAGCGGCAGCCCCTGACGGATCAGTTAATCGCGGCAGGAACAGGCGGCGCGACGCCCAACTTCTTCAGCACGAACTGGTGCATCGGCAACGGGTTCTGGATCACCGGTCCCCCGAAGGGGGCGCACAGGGAGAAGAGCAACAGGGCGATGAGCGGGCCTTTGCCCAGCTTCAAGGGCTGGTCAGCGCCATAGGCCATCAAAAGCAGCAGCGACATCGAGGCGCTGAGCCCGACCCAACGGTAGAAGTCGGTGGCGATCACATAGATCAGGAACGGCGCTGCGGCGGAGGCGGCGAGGAGAAGGCGCTGGAACCAGCGCGGCTCGTTGCGCACGAGCAGGATGAAAACGAAGGCCGCGTATCCGACCGGGATGACGAGGAAGCCCGCGTGGCGCAGCAGGTGCATCGCCAGGAAGCTGAGCGAGCGCTGGTTCTGCTCGATCGACGAGCCCACCTCGAAGTAGCCGCTCCAAAGGTCCATCTGGCCCACCGCATGCGGGATGAGCCGCGCCATGGCGGCTTCGTACTGAGCCTGGGGCATGGACGTGACGCCGAACAGGACGACGATCAGCGCGCTCACCGACAGGGCCAGAACGGGCGGCGCCAGCATCTTCGCGGACCGGCCGGGCTGGGCCAACAGCTGGAGGTCGTTGCGCAGCAGGTAGGCGGTGAACTGGGCTGGCGCTGTGAAGATGAATAGCTCGTGCACCAGTGGGCCCACGAACATCAGGGCGCTGAACAGGAAGACGTTGCGCACAAAGACGATGTTCAGGAACGCCAGGATGAGAATGAAGACGTCCATGGATCCGGTCGTGTAGGCGACCTGGAGAATGAAAGCGGGCGACAGGAAAACGGCCGCCTTGAAGAGCCAGCCCTGGTCGTACTTCGATCGAAGGAAGTACACGGTGGTCAGGCCGATCAGCGCGAGAAGCGCCAGGTGCTGGACGGTGATGGCGAAGTGATAGGCGTTGTCGAACAGCCCAGGGAACGGCGTCGCCTGCAGAAGCGTGCCGACGAGGCCGCGCCGCACGAACCCGAACTCGCCATAGTTCACGTAGAATGGCCACACCCGCCCGAAGGACTTCACGCCCAGGTCGGTGACGATCCAGCGGTCGAGGATCAGGAACGCGGCCAGGACGGACGCCAGCGCAGCGACCAGAGTGGCCTGGGCGGTGCGGCTCAGCGTCATAGGCGGGTGCGCTTGAACACGGCTTCCGGCAGGTGGGTGATGATCAGCATGACCAGGGCCCATACCGGCTTCACATAGATGACGTCGCGCTTGGCCCGCACGGCCCTTTCGATGGCGGCGGCCACAGCCGCGGGCTGCGCCGTCAGGGCGGGCGACAGCTTCATGCCTGCGGTCATTCGGGTGGCGACGAAACCCGGCTTCACGGTCAGAACCTGCACCGGGGTTCCCGACAGCCGGTTGCGCAGCCCCGACAGGAAGGCGGTGAAGCCGGCCTTGGCCGAGCCGTAGACGTAGTTCGAGCCGCGGCCGCGATCGCCGGCCACAGAACTGATGCCCACCACCGCGCCCGAGCCCCGGGTCACGAACCGGTTGGCGAAGGCGCCCAGGATCAGCGCCGGCGCCTCGAAGTTGCTGCGCAGGACGATGGCGGCCTGGGCCTGGTCGATCTCGGACGTCGGCTGATCGCCCATGTAGCCGATGGCGCAGACGACCACGCCCGGAAGGTCGGGCAGGGCGTCGATCCAGGCGTCAGGCGCGTCCTTGAGCGCGTCGTACTCATGCAGGGTGGCGGCCACGCCGTAGCGCAAAGCGATATCGCTTCGGTCGGCCTCGAGGCCCTGGACGCCGCGCGCCGCGAGCTGGATCGGGTGGCCGGCCGCTGCGAAGCGATGGGCGATGGCGAGGCCCATGTCCGAGCGACCGCCCAGGATCAGAACCGGCGGCTTTGTCATAGGCTTAGCCTCTCGGATTGACCTGAAACGAACGCGCCGGAACGACCCCCGTCGGCGCGCATGATGAGGAACCGGTCTACACGAGGATCCGACCGGCGCAGCGTCTCAGCGCTCATCCGGCTGTCCTTCGCGAGGTAGAATCGACCTCCATGGTCGATTGTGATGGCGTCGAGTTCGGTCAGCAATCGCAGGCTCTTGGGGTTCACGGGGAAGTCGATGGCGAGCGTGTAGCCTTCCATCGGAAACGAGAACGCGCTGTCCTGTGGCCCCAGACGCTTCAGGACCGTGAGGAACGAGCCCTGGCGAGCGCCAGATATCGCCTTCAGCATCGCCTCCAGCCCTTCCCGCGCGGAGGCCAGGGGCAGGGCGCACTGGAACTGGGCGAAGCCCTTGCGCCCGTACATGCGGTTCCAGTGGAGGATCGCGTCGAGGGGGTAGAAGTAGGTGTCCCAGTCCACGTAATCGACGCCGCTCGCCCAGGCGCCCTTGCGATAGTAGAGCGCGTTGAACGCGCGGACCGAAAGGCCGTTGATCGTAAACGAGGGCGCGTCGAGCGGCATGGTGAGCTTGCGCTTCACCGGCGTGCGCAAGGGGTCGGCGCGCTTGGCGTCCGGCAGTTCGGCCCGGGTGGCGTGCTCGCCCAGGGTGATCAGCGAGCGCCCCATCGCGCGGCCGGTGCAAAGGCAGTCGATCCAGGCCACGGCGTAGGCCGCGTCGCTGCCGGCCTCGAGGGCCGCCATCGCAGCGTCGAGGTTGGGGGCGGCGATCGCGGTCTGGCGGATCCAGGCGCTCTCGACCGGACGCAGGCGGATCGCCGTGCGCAGGATCACGCCGGTCAGACCCATGCCGCCCAGGGTGAAATCGAACAGGTCGGGGTTCTCGGTGCGAGAGCAGCGGCGGACCTGACCGTCGGCGCCCATCACGTCGATCCAGTCGACGAATGACCGGAACGAGCCGTTGCGACGGTGGTTCTTGCCGTGGACGTCGGCGGCGATGGCGCCGCCCAAGGTGACGTACTTGGTGCCGGGCGTGACCCACGGAAACCAGCCGCGGGGCAGGAAAGCGTCGATCACATCGCCCAGCAGGACGCCGGCCTCGGCGGTCAGTTGTCCGGCTTCGGCGTCGAAGGCCAGCATGCGGTTCATGCGACGCATGTCGACGGTATTGGCCGGGTTCTGGGCGCTGTCGCCATAGGCGCGGCCGTTGCCGCGCGCGATCAGAGGGCCGGCGGCCACCAGCGCCCGAAGCTCACCCTCGCTGCGCGGTCCGGTGACCCGGCAGTCGCGGCGCGGGAAGCGTCCCCAGCCTTCGACGTTCATGCGCCCCCCTTGGAGGCCGCCGCGGCTGGCGCGAAGACGAACCGGCGGTCGAGCTGGTACTTCACGACATAGCCGACTGCGAGACCCAGGATGGCGCCCAACTCGCGCATCAGGTCCGTGTGCCAGATCAGCCAGAAGGCCGTCTCTGCGCCCCAGAAGATCGCCGTCGTGATGACACCCATGGCCGTATAGAGGGCGAACTTCTTGCCGTGGGCCTCCACGCCGGTGGCGGTGTCGTAGAAGATCCAGCGCTTATCCAGCACGTATTTGATCGCCAGGCCGACGAGCGTCCCCACCGCGACGGCGGCGGTGAACCCGAGGGCCGACGCGTTGATCGCCAGCACCACCCGCTGGGCGGCGAGGTTGGCGATCGTGGCGATGACCGCAAAGGCGGAGTAGCGGACGACAAGGCTGCCCAGGGTCACGGGATCGTGCCCGCCACAACAATGGCCCCGATGACGACGCCGCAGATCTGGCTGACGCGATCCTTCACCGCGAACACCACCGGGTCGTCGTGCATGCGCCGACGATGGGTGACGAACACCATGCGGCTGATCCAGAAGAACAGCACAAGGCAGATGCCCAGCAACATGTAGGGCCGCGGGTACAGCGCCTTCACCTCGGGCGAGTTGGTGTACAGCGCCATGACGAGCACGGAGACGTAGCCCGAGGCGGTCGCCATGCTGGTGATCAGCTGCAGGTCTTCGCCGCGATAGCCGCGGCCTTTGGTGACGGTGTTCGAGGCGACCTCGTCGGCGAGCTCGGCCTGACGCTTCACCGCCGCCAGCGAGAAGAAGAAGAACACCGAGAAGGCCAGGAGCCAGATCGAGAGCGGGATACCCGTGGCCACGCCGCCCGCGAAGATGCGGATCGTGTAGAGGCCGGCCAGCACGCAGATGTCGATGATGATCCGTCGCTTGAGATAGAGCGAATAGGCCGTCGTGGTGACGTAGTAGCCCAGCATCACCAGCACGAAATTCAGCCCCAGCGGCAGCGCCAGCAGGAAGCCCGCAATCAGCAGCGACGGCGCCAGCCATGTTCCGTAGGCCAGGGGAATGGCGCCCGACGCGAACGGCCGTTTGCGCTTGCGCGGGTGCGACCGGTCGGCCGACAGGTCGAGCAGATCGTTCAGCACATAGACGCTGGAGGCTACGAGGCTGAAGACCACGAAGGCCATCAGCGCCTGAGCCAGGGTTGCGAGCTGAAGTGCGTGAGCCGTGAAGACCGGCAGAAACACAAGCACGTTCTTGAGCCACTGGTGCGGGCGCAGCGCCTTCAGCACCGCCTTGGCCGAAACAGGTTCGGGCGACAGGTGCTCGACTTCGCAGCCCAGCTTGTCGACGCGGGCCCGCAGGGCCTTGGAGTTGGTATGGGTGATCGCCTGGGCGCTCTTCGACCAGACGGCGAGGTCGGCCGTCGTGTCGCCCATGTAGGCGAAGCCGCCCTGGCCGTAGCGCTCTTCCAGGAACGCGCCCTTGCGCGACGCCTTCAGGTTGGTCGCGCCGTCGGAGCCGTGCGCCTCGTCGAAGATGCCCAGGTGCGCGCTGATCTTGTCGGCCAGGCTCTGATCCGAGGCCGTGACCAGCGCCGTGCGGCCGCCGGCTTCGCGCCAGGCGCGGACGTAGTTCACGACGTCTTCGTTGTAAGGCAGGACCGTGATGTCGACATCCGACATCTCGCAGAGGCGCTGCTTCATGGCCGCGCGGCCCTTGGCGAGGCCCGCGGCGGCGATGAACGGCGTCGTCCAGTTGTGCGCGAGCGCCGACCAGAAGGTCTCGAACAGCATGTCCGTGCGGATGAGCGTGCCGTCCAGGTCTACGGCCAGAACTCGTCCCTTGAGGTTTGCTGGCTTCAAGGTAGGTCCTTCCCCTTCGGTCCGTCCAAGGCGCGCATGATCGAGAGGTATCTGGTTCCGCAGGCGTTAAGGTTAGATGACGCGGACGCGCCCCGTCGATCTCGCGACGGACATTACCGGTCGATTGCGCGGGCTTCTGTCGGCTTTAGTAGGCCCGTTCGTCGCCGAAGATCAGTGGGATCGTGCGCCAGATGATCTTTATGTCGAGCCCGAACGTCCAGGTGTCGATGTACTCGTTGTCGGCGCCGACGCGATCGATGATCGCTTGCAGTTCCTTCACCTCGCCGCGGAAGCCGCAGACGGCGGCGTAGCCGGTGAGACCGGGCTTGGCGCGGAAGCGCAGGCTGTAGCCCGGCGCCTGTTCGCCCCAGGCCTCGTCGTGGGCGACGGCGTGGGGGCGTGGACCAATCAGGGACATTTCACCCCGCAGCACGTTCAGCAGTTGGGGCAGCTCGTCGATCGAGAACTTGCGCAGGATGGCGCCCAGCTGGGTGACGCGCTTGTCGCCCTGGGTGGCCTGGCGAACGGTGTCGCCGTCCTCGGTCACCGTCATCGTGCGGAACTTGAAGACGGTGAAGATCACGCCGTTCAGGCCGGTGCGGCGCTGGCGGAACAGCGCGGGCCCGGGCGATTCCAGACGCACCAGCAGCCCCACGGTCAGCAGCAGCGGCAGGAAGAACAGCAGTGCGCCCGCCGACAGGATGATGTCGAACGCGCGCTTCCGCTTGCTGGTCGCCACGGGCATCACGGGCGCGTTGGCTGCGATAGGCGGCCTGTGCCCGCCCGCGGGCGACCAGTTGGCGGCTTCGGCATGCGCTCGGAACTCCGCAGGTTTATTCATAGCATCGCCGACGATCTGGCTTGTCGAGGCCGCTCAGGAAAGCGGAGAGCGCCTCGGCGCTCCAGAGACGCACCATCAGGCGCGAGCCCTGGCCGTCGAATTCCGTGCTGAGGTTGGCCGGGCCGTCCGCCACGTCGGCGTGGCGGCTGACAAACCCGTAGAACGCTGCGCGGATCTTGTCCGCGTCGTCCTCGGCTGCGAAGCGCGTCTCAAATCCGGACATCATCCCCGACCGTCCCGTGGACCACGCCCCATCTGGAGCAAAACCCGCGCCAAGCTTCCCGTCCCGGCGCTGCGTGATCTGAACCATATTCGGTCGAGCCGGCCGTTTGGTTGCAGACAGGGTTGAGGAAATGTGACCGCCCTGGGGCGAAAGGGCTAATAGGCTTGCGGATCGCGGAAGATAATCAGCGCCGTCTTGGCGAGGATCGCGATGTCGAGGCCCAGCGACCAGCTCTCGATATAGAGATTGTCGGCGGAGATGCGGTCTCGCATGCCGCGAAGGTCCTGAATCTCACCTCGCAGCCCGTTCACCTGCGCCAGGCCGGTCAGCCCCGGCTTGACCCGGAAGCGATCAACGTACGCTGGAATGCGCTCGCCATAGAAGTCGTCGTGCGCCAGCGCGTGCGGGCGGGGACCGACGATCGACATGTCGCCTTTCAGCACGTTCAGGAACTGAGGCAGCTCGTCGAGGCTCAGCTTGCGCAGCAGGCCCCCGATCGCGGTGACGCGGGCATCGTTGCGGGTGGCCTGGCGAACGTCGCCGGCGTCTTCCGTCACGGTCATCGTGCGGAACTTGTAGATCGTGAAGATGCGGCCGCGGTGCCCGGTCCGGCGCTGTTTGAAGATCACCGGACCTTTCGATTCCAAGCGAACCGCCAGCGCCACGAAGCAGAGCAGGGGGAGGAAGATGAAGAGGGCGAGGGATGCGCCCAAGATGTCGATGGCGCGCTTGCCCCAACTGTGCGCGGCCTCGTAGCCGAGCGGATTCGAGGCGACCCAGGCGGCGGGCTCTTCAGCCTGCGCAAGCGGTCCCATCGTCCTTTCGGCGATATCGGTCATCTAACCCAGCCCCAATCAACGCAACTGACTGGACGCCCCCGCCACCAGTCCACCACTCGTTAATCGTCTTCTCCAACGAACTGTTCACGCTCATCGGTACATTTTGCGACACAGCCCAAGAATTGGGCGTGCCGGAGTAGGATCATGCCGTCCGACGTGTCGATCGACCTCGTCGCACATAGCGCCGTCGAAGCCCGCGCGGCCCGACGCCTTCCTGTGGGCGTGGGCCTGACCATCGGCGCTGTCGCGTCGGTGGCCCTGTGGACCGTCATCGGCATCAGTCTGCGGGCGCTTCTGGCCTAGCGCTCGCGGCGCAGGGAAATACCCCCGCGGCTCCTGTAGTTAGCCATATTTTACCCGGCAGAGGCCTTTCGGGTCAATCAACGGCGTTCGACGAGCGGCAACGGGCCACCATCATTTGCCGTCGTCGGGTCTCGGCGCTAGGCAGGGGCGTTCGCGCCGTCGGGGCGCGCGGAGGCTGTTTCCATCCCAGCGCCCGTCTATCCGGTGATCCTTTGCGGCGGTTCGGGCGAGCGCCTGTGGCCGGCGTCCCGCGCCGCGCATCCGAAGCCCTTTCTGCGCCTGACCGGCGACCGATCGCCGTTCCAGGCTGCAGCGCTGCGGGCGGCCCCGTTGGGGCCGCTGGTCGTGGTGGGCGGTGCGGCCCATGCGGGCCTGATCGCCGACCAGTTGGCGGAGATCGGCATCGAGGCGACCGTGCTTCTGGAGCCGGTAGGCCGCAACACCGCCTTGGCGGTCGCCGCGGCTGCGGGCTGGGTCGCTGCGCAATCCCCTGGGGCGGTCGTGGCGATCCTGGCGGCTGACCATCACATGCCCGACGCCGAGGCGTTTCGTGCCGCCGTGCGCGAGACCCTGGCGGCGGCCGAGGACGGCGCGATCGTGACGCTGGGTCTGCGTCCGTCATCGGCCTCCGAGGCGCTGGGCTACATTCGGCCGGGCGAAGCCGTCGGTGCGGTGAAGCCCATCCTGGCGTTCGAGGAGAAGCCCACCGCTGAGGTCGCTGCGGGCCTGATCGCGGCCGGGGCGCTGTGGAACAGCGGAACCTTCGTGGCGCGGGCCGCGACGTTGTCCGCCGAAGTCGTGCGTTGGGCGCCCGATGTGGCTGACGCGGTGGCCGCGGCGCTGGCGGAGGCCGTCCAGCGCGGTGGGGCCACCTGGCTGGGACCGGCGGTCGCTGGGGCGCCGAAGATTGCGTTCGACCGCGCCGTGATGGAGAGGACGGATCGCGGCGCCGTCCTGCCTGCGGACTTCGTGTGGTCGGACCTGGGCGCCTGGGATGCGGTGATGGCGGCGCAGGCGCCTGACGACGCGGGGAATGTTCTGCAGGGCGCGGCCACGGCGCCGGGTTCGAGCCAGGTTCTGGTCCGTGCGGCGCCCGGCGTGCGCGTCGCCGTGGTCGGCGCGACGCGGCTGGCGGTGGTGGCCGAGCGGGACGCCGTTCTGGTGACGGACCTGGACCATGCCCAGGCGGTCCGCGACGCGGGCGCGGCGGGCGGGCGCTTCACGAGCCTGCCACAGGCGGCCGCCGAGCTCGACGCGTGGCTGCGGACGGCGGCGCTGCCGTTGTGGGGCACGGTCGGGACCGACGACGAAACGGGCGGGTTCCGCGAAGGCCTGACGTTGGCGGGCCATCCGTTCGACCCGCGCCGGCGCGCGCGGGTGCAGGCGCGGCAGGCGTTCGTCTTCGCGCGGGCCGCGGCCGACGGACTTCCGGGGCCCTGGGCGAGCATCGCGGAGCGCGGGTTCGACTGGTTCGCCACCCATGCGGGACGGCACGACGGGCTGTTCGCGACGACGTTGGACATCGCGGGTGCGCAGACGACGCCCGAGCCGCATCTGTACGAGCATGCGTTCGTCCTGCTCGCCTTGTCGGCGCTGGGGCGCGGCCCGGCCGCCGAGACCCTACTGAGCGCGCTCGATCCGTTCCGGCATCCTCACGGCGGCTATCGGGAGGCGGGCGAGCACCCGTTCCAGGCCAACGCCCACATGCATCTGCTGGAAGCGGCCATGGCGTGGGAACAGGCCGATGGCGGCGGCGTCTGGACCGCGCTGGCGGACGAGCTGACGGAGCTGGCGCTCACGCGCTTCATCGACCCCGCGTCGGGCGCGCTGCACGAGTTCTTTGACGCCGAGTGGCGGCCGCTGGCCGGTGATGCGGGGCTGATCGAGCCCGGGCACCAGTTCGAGTGGGCCTGGCTGCTGGCCCGGCGACCCAACGCGCGCCGGATGGCGGCGGCGCAACGGCTGTTCGAGGTAGGCCGCAGCGGCTTCGACCGCGGACGGGGCGTGGTTGTCAACGCGCTGCATCCTGACCTGACCCTCCGGGACTCGGCGGCGCGGTTGTGGCCGCAGACCGAGCACCTGAAGGCCGCCTTGATCCTGCGCGACGAGACCGCGGCGCTGGAGGCGGCGAACGCGGCCGCCGCATTCCTGGACACGCCGGTGCGCGGCGTGTGGCGCGAGCGCATGGCGGCGGATGGCGGCTTCATCGAGCAGCCCGCCCCGGCCACCTCGCTGTATCACCTCTATCTGGCGATCCGCGAACTGACGCGGTTCGCGGCCGAACCGTGCTAGAGGCCCGGCGAATGGTGCAGAACCCTTTCACACAGACGCCCGCGACGATCGCGGTGATCGGCCTGGGCTATGTCGGCCTGCCCCTGGCGGTGGCGTTCGCCGCGCAGCACGACGTGGTCGGCTTCGATCTCAGCGCGGCGCGGGTGGCCGAGCTGTCGCGGGGCGAAGACCGGACGCTGGAAGTGTCGTCCGAGGCGTTGCAGGCGGCGGGCCGCCTGTCGTTCAGCGACGACCCGGCGGCGCTCAAGGGCTGCAACGTCTTCGTGGTCACCGTCCCCACGCCGATCGACGATCACAAGCGGCCCGACCTGTCGGCGCTGATGGCCGCCAGCCGCTCGGTGGGCGCCGCGATCGGGCGGGGGGGCGTGGTGATCTACGAGTCCACCGTCTACCCGGGCGCGACCGAGGACGATTGCGTGCCCGTGGTGGCGCAGGTGTCGGGGCTGACCTTCAACCGTGATTTCTTCGCCGGCTACAGCCCCGAGCGGGCGAACCCGGGCGATGCCAACCACCGGCTGGCCGACATCGTGAAGGTGACGGCGGGCTCGACGCCCGAGGCGGCCGACTTCGTCGATGCCCTCTATGCGTCGGTGGTGCGTGCCGGAACGCACCGGGCCACGTCCATCAAGGTGGCCGAGGCCGCCAAGGTGATCGAGAACACCCAGCGCGACCTGAACATCGCCCTGATCAACGAGTTCGCGCTGATCTTCCGGCGCCTGGGCATCGACACCGACGAGGTGCTCGCCGCGGCGGCGACGAAGTGGAACTTCCTGAACTTCCGGCCGGGGCTGGTGGGCGGCCACTGCATCGGCGTCGACCCCTATTACCTGACCCACAAGGCCGAGACGGTCGGGTATCGGCCGGAGGTGATCCTCGCGGGCCGACGGATCAACGACGGCATGGGCGGCTATGTCGCCCGCGAGCTGGTCAAGGAGATGATCCGGCGCGGCGTGCTGGTGAAGGGCGCCCGCGTGCTGGTGATGGGCCTGGCGTTCAAGGAGAACACGCCCGACCTGCGCAACACTCGCGTGATCGACATCGTGCGCGAGCTCGAGGACTACGGGGCGGACGTGGATGTCTGGGACCCCTGGATCCCCGCTGAAGAGGCGGCGGCCGAGTATGGCCTTCCCCTCTTGTCGGACCCGCCGGCCGCGATCTACGACGGCGTCGTCCTGGCTGTGGCGCACCGCCAGTTTCAGGTGCTCGGGCCGGAGGTGATCCGCGGGTTCGGAAAGCCCGGCGCGGTGCTGTTCGACGTGAAGTCTGCCCTGCCGAAGGAGGCGTCTGACCTGCGGCTGTAAAGCGGCGCCGAAATTTGTGGCGCGGCGCCCAATCTTAGGGCGCCCGCTCGATGGGTCGGCGTTTCGCAAAACCGTCACTGGAGCCGCCGCCCGCGCCGGCGCATACAGGTCTTGCCCTTCGGGGCGTTTCCTCCCTTTGACTTGGCCGCGCCGATGGGCGCGGCTTTCTTTTTTTGGGGCATGGCGCATAACGAAAAGGCCGCGGGGCGAACCCCGCGGCCTTCGCCGTTTCGATGCGGCGGATCAGAACGTGTAGGCGATCTTGCCGTAGTAGTAGCCGCCGTTGATCCCGAAGGACGAGAACGTCGGATACTGGGTGACGAAGCCGTTGGCGTTGCCGGTCAGGAAGGTGTTCCGGTAGGCCGGGTTCAGCTTGTCCGGGTACTTGTTGAACAGGTTGTTGGCGCCGATCGTGATCTTCACCGGCTCGAGAATCCGATAGCTGATCTCCAGGTCGGTGATGAACGTGGCGTCGATCTTGTTCTTGAAGCAGGTCGGCGAGGTGGCCCCGGTGGCCAGCGAGCAGCCGGTGCGGCTGTCGAAGCGGGAGGCGGGGCCGTACAGGGTCTCCTTCAGATTCACTGAGAGCTTGTCCCAGGTCCAAAGGGCGCCCAGCACGAAGCGGTAGTCCGGCGACGTGGTTTCGAGGTTGCCGATCGAGGTCAGGTCGAACAGCGAGGCGCCGGTCAGCTGAGCCGGCGGCTTCGCGATCTTTGTGACCTTGGTGTCGGTGAAGTTACCCGTCAGCGACCACTGGATCGAGCCCATGTCGGCCAGGTCGGTCGATGTCGTCACCACCAGCTCGGCGCCGCGGGTGCGGGTGTTGAGGCCGTTGGTGAAGATGTTGATGCCGGTCTGGGTGACGGTGGGGTCGAGCACGTTGCCGTTGGCAATGATCGCCGCCCGCACCGCCGGGATGTTGACGTCGCCGCCCGAGCCGAACAGCGAGCCGGAGCCCACGATCCGGTCCTTGATGTTGATCTGGTAGACGTCAAGCGTGGCGGTGATGCCGAAGCCGGGATGCGCGACGAAGCCGACGCTGAAGTTGCGCGACTTCTCGGCATCCAGCCCGTTGACCCCGACCAGCGCCGCGGCCGCCGAGTTGGGCGGCAGTTGGACGAAGGCCGAGGTCGGCGAGACGTTGGTGGCCGAGTAGTAGCTTTCCGCCAGCGTCGGCGCCCGGAACCCGGTGCTGGCCGTGCCCCGGATCGCGATCATCTCGTTGAAATCGTAGCGGCCGGTGCCTTTGACGATGAAGGTGCTGCCGAAGTCGCTGAAGTGCTCGTAGCGGGCCGCCAGGTCCAACTTCAGGGGTTCGGATGGCGACAGCGCCACGTTGCCGTAGACGGCGTAGCTGCGGCGATCGTGCTTGCCGGCGTCGGTGAACTGGAAGCCCGGATACGACTGCGAGCCCTCCTTGTAGCGCGAGGCCGGATCGCCCGGCTTGATCTCATATTCCTCCCGCCGGTACTCGCCGCCGAACGCGACGTTGAGCGGCGCGGCCATGCCCACGTCGTACTCCTTCGAGACGTCGATCTGGCTGGTCCATTGGCTGAAAATGAAGGCGCCCGCATAGAAGTCTGTCGGTGACGAGCCGGGCGTCGTGGGCGTCGACGTGTCGATGTAGAGCGAGCGGTTGAACGAGTCCTTCACGTAGATCGAGACGTTGTCCTTGCCGTACGTCGTGGCGATGTCGACGTTCCAGCCGTCCTCGGTCTTGGTCTTGAGGCCGAAGGTGGCGGCGTAGTCGGTCTCGTAGATCACTTCGCGCGGGCTGAACCCGAACGGACGCGGGATTGAGCCGTCGCGGCCGACGATCAGGTTGGGCACGCGATAGTTCTCGAAGGCCGAGGCGTACTTGTCGCCGTAAGTGCCGAAGCTGTAGACCTCGACCTCCCCGAAGGTGATGCCGAAGTTGTAACTGCCGATGTTGAGCCGGTATTCGGCGTCGCCGGCGATCCGGTTCATGTACGGAAAGTCGGGGTGGTTCACGAGCTGCGGATAGCGCGACAGGCGCGAGCTCGAGTTGATGTTGAACGGCGTATTCGTCACCCGCGGATCGACGTCGCCGCGGAAGCTGTAGTCGTGGTAGCGCGTCTGGTAGCTCAGGTTCAGGTACGAATTCTCGAACGGCGCGAAGCCCACATTGAGGGTCAGGTCGGCCGTCTCGCCGCCGCCCGACATGTACTTGCCGGCGCTGGCGGTCGCGCCGCCACCCTCGGGGGCGTCCTTCAGGATGATGTTGATGACGCCGGCGATGGCGTCGGAGCCGTACTGGGCGGCGGCGCCTTCCTGCAGCACTTCGATGTGGCTGACCGCGCCCAGGCTGATGAAGTTGAGGTCGGCGGACGCGCCGCCCTGGAACGGCCCGCCCAGGACCGCGAGGTTGGCCGTGCCGTGACGCCGCTTGCCGTTGATCAGCACCAGCGCGTGGTTGGGCGACAGGCCGCGCAGCTTGGCCGACAGGGTGAGGTTGGCCGTATCGCCGCCAAACGCCTGAGCGTTGAACGACGGCACGTTCTGGGCGATGGCCTGAATAAGGTCAGTCTGGCCGACGCGGGACAGGGCCGTTGAATCCAGCACCGTGATCGGCGCGGGGCTGTCGACCGCACGCAGGCCGGTGGTGCGTGTGCCGGTGACGATGATGCCCTCCAGCTCGGATTCCGCTGCTGCATCGCCGTCCGCCGCCTGCGCACCGCCCGCCATGGCGATGCTCAGGATGAGCGCGCTCGCGCCCAGAAACTTCTTGTTCAAGATGGACCCCTCGTTTTCGATGTTGGGCCCTTCAAAGCGTCTCCCCCGAGAACAAGTCAGGAGCGCGCCGCGCCCCGGAGAGTGTCAACACACCCAAGTGATCGATCGCGGGACTGCTTCTCAACTGATCACATCTGCGGCCAGTATGATCGCAATAGAGGCAGGGATACTGTATTGAGCGCCGACGAAGAATCCGCAGTTCCTGCGAATTCTCGACTTTGTCAATTCGACGAGGCCGTCAATTGTCGAATTGTTGCGCAGCCGGCGCCTCTTCCGACCGCAGGACTCACGACTTGGCGGCGATCCTGGCCGACCGGCTTGTCAGGCCTCCCGCCCCCGATCCGACTGAAGGCGTTCGCCGTGTGGCGGAGGCGTCAGAGTTCGGAGTGGGTCATGGGTCTTAGTCGTCGCGGGTTCCTGCAACGCATCGGTATGACCGGCGGGTATGCGGCGACATACTCGGCGATGGTCAGCCTGGGCCTGATGGCGGTTCCGGCCAGGGCGGCGCCGCTGGCGCTGCCGGCCAACCTGGGCGCCGGCAAGAGCGTGGTGGTCCTGGGCGGCGGCATCGCCGGGCTGACGGCGGCCTACGAGCTGGAGCGCTCGGGTTTCAACGTGACGGTGCTGGAGGCGCGCGCCCGGGTGGGTGGCCGCAACTGGACCCTTCGCTCCGGCGACAAGATCGAGATGGTGGGCGAGGCCACGCAGACGGTGGCTTTCTCGGACCGCCTCTACATGAACGCCGGCCCGGCCCGCATTCCGAGCCATCACACCGGCCTCTTGGGATACTGCGACCGCCTGGGCGTGCCGCTCGAGGTGGAGATCAACTCCAGCCGCAGCGCCTACTTCTGGTCGGCGGGCTCGAATGGCGGGCGGCCGATCCAGATGCGCCAGGGGGTGAACGACACCCGCGGCTATATTTCCGAGCTTTTGGCCAAGGCGCTGAACAAGGGGGCGCTGGACCAGGACCTTACGGCGGAAGATCGCGAGCGGCTGTTGCCGTTCCTGCGCGCCTACGGCGACCTCGACGAGAACATGGCGTTCAAGGGCACCGAGCGGTCGGGCTTCGCGCAACTGCCGGGGGCGGCCGACCAGTTCGGTAAGGGCCGGGATCCCTTGCCGCTGAAGGAACTGCTGGCCAACGAACAACTCCGCGCCACGCTGTTCGAGGACCAGTTGTACATGCAGGCGACCATGTTCCAGCCGACCGGCGG
The DNA here is from genome assembly GCF_965284355.1 of Phenylobacterium sp. Lineage (NCBI taxonomy): Bacteria > Pseudomonadati > Pseudomonadota > Alphaproteobacteria > Caulobacterales > Caulobacteraceae > Phenylobacterium > Phenylobacterium sp. The sequence goes on from NZ_OZ260078.1 coordinate 4,455,352, forward strand.
CATGGATCGGATAGCAGCGGGCTTCCAGAGGGCCATCAGGAGCCCGCTGATCCTCAACGCCGAAGTTCTGGAGATCCGCCAGGGCGCGGCGGGCGTGGAGGTCGCATGGCGCGATCGCACGAGCGGGGCGAGCCAAGCCACGCGCGCCGACTTCGCCATCGTCACGATCCCGCTGAACATCCTGGCCAAGGTCGACACCAATTTCGACAAGCCGGTGAAGGCCGCGATCGCATCGGTGCCCTACGACTACTCCAACAAGATCGGCTTCGACGCGCCGCGCTTCTGGGAAAAGCAGCAGATCTACGGCGGCATCTCTTTCGTCGGCGGGGACACCAGCCTGGTCTGGTACCCGTCGAACGACCTCCACACGGCGCGGGGGATGCTGCTGGCCTGCTATGGGTCAGGACCGAACGCCAAGGGCTTCGCGGCTCGGCCGCTGGAGGAACAGGTGGCCATCGCCCGTGGCGTCGTGGGACGCCTGCATCCTGGGCACGAGGGCGAGTTGACCAGCCCTGCGGTCGTGAACTGGAGCAAGATCCCGTTCAACCTCGGGCCCTGGCCGGCTTGGGAGGGGCAGGGCGGCCAGGAGGGCCATCTGGACCATCCTGCCTACAGGTTGCTCAACGCGCCGCACGGACGGGTCTATTTCTCAGGCGCCCATCTGTCTCAGATGCCCGGCTGGCAGGAAGGCGCGGTGCTCTCGGCGCATCGTACCCTAGGCCAGATCGCGTCGCGCGTGTCACAGTCGGTGGCGGAACGCCGCGGCGCGCGGCCTGCGGCCTGAGACCAATTCACCTAGGGGATAATCGAATGCGTAACCTGCTGCTCCCGGCCGCCCTGGCCGCCCTTGCGTTCGCCGCCGGCTCGGCCAGCGCCGAGAACACCCACATCAACCCGAGCAACGGCTTCATCTCCTCGGCCGTGAAGGTGCCGGCCGGGTCGGAGATGCTCTACGTCAGCGGGATCACGCCGGAGACTGTGCCGGGCGCGCCGGCGGATCGCTCGTTCGGCGACACCAAGACTCAGACCGACAGCGTGCTGAAGCGGATCGGCGCGATCCTCACCGCCCAGGGCTATGGCTGGGAAGACGTGGTCATGATGCGTGTCCTGCTGGTGGGCGACCCCACCAAGGGCGGCGGCATGGACTTCGCCGGCATGATGGAAGGCTACAACGCCGTCTACGGCAGCCTGAAGAAGAAGCCCGCCCGGATCACCTCGCAGGTGGCCGGCCTCGTCCGTCCGGGCATGATGGTCGAGATCGAGGTCCAGGCCGCCAAGAAGCCCTGACCGGCGACAAGCGTTGGCTTGAGCCCCGGCCAGAGTCGCGCGAGCTTGCGCCGCATGGATCGTCGCAAGTTGCTGGCGCTGGGCGCTGCGGGTTTCGTGGGCGCCGGCTTGGCCGCGCCGGGGTTCGGCTGGACGCAGGAACTCTCGCCTCTGCCGAACCCTCCCGCGCCCATCGGGCGTGAGGAGCGGGCGGCGCGCATCGCCAAGGCCCAGAAGCTGATGCGGGAGCAGGGCTTCGGCGCGCTGCTGGTCGAGCCCGGGTCGAGCCTGATCTACTTCACCGGCGTGCGCTGGAGCCGCAGCGAGCGGCTGACCTGCGCGCTGATCCCCGCAGAGGGCGAGGTGTGCATCGTCACGCCCTTCTTCGAGGAGCCGTCGGTGCGCGAGAGCCTGGGCGTCGCGGCCCAGGTGCGCACCTGGCAGGAGCACGAGGACCCGACGGCCCTCGTTGCTGGCTGGCTCAGGGAAAAGAAGCTGGGCTCGGCGGTGGTCGGGATCGAGGAGACCAACCGCTACTTCATCGTCGACGGCCTGAAGAAGAACCTGCCGACGGCGACCCTCAAGAACGGCGCCCCGGTGGTCCGCGGCTGCCGGATGATCAAGACCGCGCCCGAGATTGCGCTTATGCAGCGGGCCAGCGACATCACCATGGCCGCCTATCGCCACACGATCCCGAAGATCGAGGCGGGCATGACCCCTCGCGACATCGGGGCGATCATGAACCGCGCGACGGCGGCGCTGGGCGGCGAGCCCGAGTTCGCCCTGGTCCTGCTGGGCGAGGCGTCGGCCTATCCGCACGGCTCTGGCAAGCCGCAGACCGTGAAGCCGGGCGAGGTGGTGCTGATGGACTGTGGCTGCACGTTCCGCGGCTATCAGTCGGACATCTCGCGCACCTTCGTGTTCGGTGAGGCGACGGCGCGGCAGCGCAAGGTGTGGAACGAGGTCAAACGCGGCCAGGAGATCGCCTTCGAGGCGGCGAAGCTGGGCGTATCCGCCGGCAGCGTCGACGATGCGGCGCGGAACTACTACGTCAGCCTGGGCTACGGGCCGGACTACAAGCTGCCGGGACTGTCGCATCGCACGGGCCACGGCATCGGCATGGACGGCCATGAGCCGGTGAATCTGGTGCGCGGCGAGACGACCAAGCTGGCCCCCGGCATGTGCTTTTCGGACGAGCCGGGCATCTACATCCCGGGCGAGTTCGGCATCCGGCTTGAGGACTGCTTCCACATGACGGAGCAGGGGGCGGAGTATTTCTCGCAGCCGTCGGTGTCGCTCGAAACGCCGGTCTAAGCCCGCAACACCAGGAAGAGGTAGCCGTAGGCGTCAAGGTGGGCGCGGCGGAAGTCGATCTCGTCGCCGATTTCGGCCGGCGCCGCTTCGGCGATCCGGTCGCCCGCGAGTGGACGCCGGAGAACGCCGCTCGCTGCGCGGCCTCCGCGAAGTCCATCGGCTCAGACCCCGTAGTACTGGCGATACCAGTCCACGAAGTGCGCGACGCCCGTCTCGATCGAGGTGGAGGGGGCATAGTCCAGGACGGCGCGGGTCTCGGCGGTGTCGGCCTCGGTGGCGGTGACGTCGCCGGCCTGCATGGGCAGGAAGTTGATCAGCGCCTTCTTCTGCAGCTTCTGCTCCAGCACCTCGACGTAGCGCATCAGCTCTTCGCGGCGGCCGGCGCCGAGATTGAGCACGCGCCACGGCGCTGCGCTGGTGGCCGGGTCAGGGTTCGTCGCGTCCCAGCCGGGGTCCGCCGCCGGGGGGCGGTCCAACGCGGCGACCAAGCCGTCGACGATGTCGTCCACGTAGGTGAAGTCGCGCTGCATCTTGCCCTGGCCGTACACGTCGATCGGCTGGCCCTTGAGGATCGCGTCGGTGAACTTGAACAGGGCCATGTCGGGCCGGCCCCAAGGGCCGTAGACGGTGAAGAAGCGGAAGCCCGTGGCCGGGATGCCGAACAGGTGGGCGTAGGCGTGGGCCATGCTCTCGTTGGCCGCCTTGGTGGCGGAGTAGAGCGTGATCGGGTGGGTGGCCGCGTCGTGGACGCTGAACGGCATGTTGGCGTGGTTGCCGTAGATCGAGCTGGTCGAGGCATAGAGCAGGTGCCGCGGCGGATGGGCGCGGCAGCCTTCCAGGATGTTGAGGAAGCCCACGACGTTGGAGTCGACGTAGGTGTCGGGATTTTCGAGGCTGTAGCGCACCCCCGCCTGGGCGGCGAGGTTGACCACGTGACTGGGCTTCGTCTCGGCGAAGACGGCGGGCATCCGCTCACGGTCGGCCAGGTCGAGCTGCAGGTGGCGATAGCCTGGGTAGCCCTGCAGGATCGTGAGCCGCGCGGCCTTCAGCTTGGGGTCATAATAGGAATTGAGGCTGTCGAGGCCCACGACCTCATCGCCGCGGTCCAGGAGCCTGCGGCTGAGGTGGAAGCCGATGAAGCCGGCCGAGCCGGTGACCAGAATCGCCAAGACGTCGCCTCAGATCTGCGGGGTGCGCAGAGGTGGGCCTAGAGGAGTCCGGGTTGCAAGGCCCTTAAGGTTCAGCGGGTTCCGTAGCGCAGGTCGCGCAGACGCGACACACGTGTGGCGGTCTCGGCGGCGACCGCAGCCTTGCGGGCCTCCAGCACTTCCCGCGCCCGCGTCTGGGCCAGCAGCGGGAACGTCGCCGACAGGGTGGCGACCAGCAGCCCCATCCGGCCCTCGCGCCAGCCGCCCCGCAGTACGAATCCCTGCGCGAACAAGCCGGCTCCGGCGAGCATGCTCTGGATGACCCAGGGTTGGCGCTTACGGTCGGCGATGTCCTCGGCGGCGATCTCGGTGAGACGGTTGAGACGCTCGACCAGCCCGCCGGTGTCCCGGCCCAGGATACGGCGGACTGCGCCTTTGAGCGCGCCGCCCGAACGACCCGAGAGCGTGGAGGGCGCATGCAGGCGCCGCGCTTGCCAGCTCTTCAGGCCGCGCTTGTAGAGGCGCACTTCACGGCGCGCGCTGAGCTGGCCGGCCCAGCCGTCGCGGACCAGGGTTTCGCCTACGTAGTTGTCGATGGGCAGGTCGTAGTGGTCGCCGTCCTGGCGCATCTGCAGGACCGCGCGAATTTCCCAGGCCAGATGGGCGTCGACCAGTTCGTCGGGCTCGATCTCAAGGATCCAGTCGCCGGTGCAAGCCGCGACGCCGGCCGCCTTGCGCTGGCTTTCCAGCGGAAAAATGCCGTCGATCACCACGCAGCCGTTACGGCGCGCAATCTCCTGCGAGCGATCGGTGCAGCGGTCAGCGACCACCACGACCTCATCGCAAAACGACAGCTTGCGCAGGCAGTCGGATAGCTGCGTGTCCTGGTTCTGCACGCATACGAAAGCGGATAGCTTAACCACCGCGGAACCCCGTCCCCGAACCCATCACTGGATAAGACGCCGCCCGAGGCCCCAGCCCCCCAAGCGTGGCTTTAGGATTTTGTTCAGAATGTCGACCCGAGTCGTAGGCCGACCGTGCGGGGGCGCTGAGGCGTGGCCTGGCGGACGCCGTTGTTGCCGCTGAAACTGAATGGATTGCCGTAGGCGAACGTGTCGGCGTCGTAGTCGAAAGGGTTGGTGACGAAGGCGGTGATCCGCCAATGGTCGGTCGAGAGCTCGGCCGCCACCTTGGAGCGCAGATAGTTGTCTGTGCGGGCGGTAGAGGCGGCATCGAAGCTGATGCGCGAACGGCCCACGTAGCTGGCCTCGCCGACGAGCCGCAGCGAGAACCGATCGTCCAGCGCACGCTCGTAAACGGCCAGGATGCCCCCGGAGGTGTCGGGCACGCCCGGAAGGTCGTTGGACACGCGGTTCGCAAAATCAGGGTTGAAGTTGCGAACGGACGAGTTCGAGACCAAGCCATTCAAGGCCACGGTCAGGCCCCAGGACCACTCGTAGCTCAGCTCGCCCTCCAACCCCAGGATGCGCGCATCGCCGACATTGGATGTGAACGGGAGACCCGAGGCCCGGTACTGGTCCGTCTGCACGTTCGACCAGTCGCTGTAGTAGGCGGCGGCCCGGACGGCGAGTCGGCCGTCCATTCGGCGCAGCTTCACGCCGGCCTCGAAGTTCCGCAGGCGATCGGGCGCGAAGACGGCGCGTTCGGCCCGGATCGGGAAGAATCCTGACGAATTGAAGCCGCCGGGCCGGTAGCCCTCGCTTATGAGACCATACACCAGGTCCCCATTGTCGAACTCGCGCTGCACCGACAGCTTGGGCGAGAAGCCGTCGAAGCTGTCCTTGCGATCGAACGCTCGCGGTCCGAGCAGGGCGACCACAGCGGCCGTGGTGTGCACGTTCGTGGCGAACAGGCGTCCGCCGGCCGTCGCGCTCCAGCCGCCGCCGAGGTCGTAGGTGGCCTCGGCATAGAGGGCATACTCGCTGAGGCGATCCTTGCGGTCCTCAGTGTAGGCGGTGGCGACGCCCACGCCCGACCCGACAGAGGTTAGAGCGTCCAGCCGCGACGGCGCCCGCTCGACGGTGCGCGCGGCATTGACCCCGGCCAGCCAGCTGAACCGTCCCGCGCCCGACGAGCGAACCACGAGATCCTGCACAAGGATGTTGGCTCGCGTCGTCTCGACGTAGGCGCCGAGCGCGCCCAGCGGGACGGGGGACAATTCGGGCAGGCGGGCGGTCGCGTCGAACTGGCTCGAGAACACGTGGTGCACGTAGTTGGTCGATGAGGTGATGCTGCCCCAATCAAACTCGCCGTGGGTGGTGACGCCGGCGTAGGCGAAGTCGTTGTTGTGGGTCTCGCGGATCTCGCTGCGGCGCGCTGTCGGAGCGCCCGGCGTGCTCATGGCCGAGGTGACATACTGGGTATCGTCAGAGCGCAGGTGCTGGGTCGCGGCATGGGCGTCCAGCCGCCAGCTGTCGTTGAAGCGGATTCGAAGCGCCACCCGCCCGCCGTCGCGACGCGTCTGATCCACGTTGGGCACCCGCAGGTTCACGTCGTCGAGGTACCCGCCCTGCACCTCCTCGTAGGCCACAAGGCGCAGCCCCACATGATCCTTGATCAGGGGGATGCTGAGATAGCCGTCCAACTCGTGGCTTTCCTCACCGCCTTCAGTGTGGGCGATGGTGGCCGAGCCGCCGAACTCGAAGTCCTTCAGGTCGGGCTTGGTGGTGACGATGCGATAGACGCCCGCGACCGCGCCCGAGCCGTACAGTGCGCCCTGTGGGCCCCGAACCACCTCGACCCGGTCGATGTCGACCAAGCGCAGGTCGGGATCCGGCGCATTGTAGTTGACCGGGGCGTCGTCGAGGTAGGTGCCGACGGTCGAGCGGGTGCGGCCGGTGAAGGCGCCGTCCGAGAGCCCGCGGATCAGAAGCTTGTCGCGACCGGGGCCCAGATTGGTGGTCAGGACGCCGGCCAGCTGGCCGACGGTCTGGCCGACGTCGTTGGCGCGGGTGGCGCTGATCTGATCGCGGGATATCGCGCTGACGCCGGCGGGCAGGCGTTCCAGGGCCACGGGGCGCTTCGTGGCGGTGACGACCACCTCGGCCACGATGGAGGGCGGGCGGCTGGGATCTCGCTGGGGCAGAGCCTGGGGCGGCGGCGCGGCCGGGGAAATGCGCACCGTGCGGGCGTCGACGATCCGGTAGCGGCAGGGTGCGCCCGCCAGCAGCTGTTCCAGCGCCTGCTCAAGGGTGTAGCGGCCGGTGAGGGCGGCCCGGCCGCCGGTCCCGCAGCTGGCGGTGCCCAGAACCGAGACGTTGGCCTGCAGGCCCAGGTCGATCAGGGCGTCGGCGTAGGAGCGGGGCGGAATGGTGAAACGATAGCGCGCGTCGGCGGCCTCAACGCGCCCCGCTCCGCAAGCGAGGGCCACGCCGCCCAGCAACACCGATAGAGGCAGACTTCGCCTCGGTATTGTTCCACGCCCTTGTCAGCGGTCGGACGCAACATCGCGCCGCAGAACCACGCCCGCGTCGGAACGTACCGCTCTTATGGGAACCAGCAAGGCCAGGCGTTGGATTACCGCCGCCTGATCGTCCATGACCAGTACGCCGGAGATGGGTGTGCGGGCCAAAGCCGGGTCTTCGATGCGGATCGGCGTCGCAAACTGCTGGTTGAGATCGGCGACGACCTCACTCAGCGGCTGTTCGCGATAGACCATCCGGCCCTGACGCCAGCCCAGGACCTCTTCGGCCGTCGCCGGGGCGATCTGGGCGATCGTCGCACCCTCCCGATGATCCAGGCGCTGACCCGGGTGCAGGCGATAGGCGCGGCCCGGCGCGCCCTGGGCAGGGCGTACTTCCACGGCGCCGCGCGCCACGGTGACCGACAGCTTGCCCTCCAGGCGGCGGACGTCGAACTGGGTGCCCACGACGCGGACCGTCCGGTCGCCGGCGGCGATCGTGAACGGGCGGTCAGGCGCATGGGCTACGTCGAACACGGCCTGGCCCTGGTCGAGGCTGACGCGGCGGGCGTCGCGGTCAAGGGTGACGGTGAGGCGGGTGCCGCCGTTGAGGTCGATGGTCGAGCCGTCCGCCAGTTGCACCGTGCGCCGCTCGCCCTTGGCGGTGACGTAGGTCTGGGTGTCGGCGGTCGCGAATTGCGGGGCGATGACGACGGCCAGCGCCGCGGCCGCAGCCATGGCGCCGACACCCATCACCGCGCGGCGACCGTAGGCCGGCGGCGGCGAGCGTCGTGCGCCAAGCTCCCGGGTGACCGCCTCTCCGGCGGCGGCATAGGCTTGAGAAACCGACAGGGCGGCGTCGAAGGCCAGCGCGTTCTCCGGCCCAGCCGAGAGCCAGCCATCGAAAGCGACGGCTTCGGCATCGGTCAGATCGCCGGCTTCCAGGCGCACGACCCATGCGGCGGCGTCTTCACGCCGCGCATCGTCGCCATTTCGCCAAGCCTGGACCATCAGCCCTTCCGCCAACCCCGCGATGCGGGTCCCGTTGCCTCGTAAGACGTCACCGACCGCGCTCGCCCCCACCTTGTTTGATACAATTTCTGGTAGATCAACGGCCCAGCCTCGTGGTGAGGGCCTTCAAGGCGGCGGAGATATGCTTCTCCACGGACTTTACCGAGATTCCCATCACCCGGGCGGTGTCGGCGTGGCTGCGCCCCTCCAGCTTATGCAATCGGAAGGCGCGCTGCATCTGCGGCGGCAGCTCAGCCACCGCCTCGACCAGCTGGCGCAGGCGCTGGCGCGAAGCGGCCACTTCGTCGGCGGGCGCCTGGTCGGCCACGTCGTCGCCGCCCACGGTGTCGTGGGCCACCACACGCCAGGCGGTCTCGCGGGCGACGGAACGGGCCTCTCCGCGGGCGCGGTCCAGCATGACGTTCGTCGCGATCCTATAGATGAGGGCGACCGGGTTCTCAGCGGTCACTGTTGGGTCGCGGGTGGCGAGCTTGACGTAGAGTTCCTGCGCCAGGTCCTCGGCGGCGGTGACCGACCCGGTGCGCACGGCAAAGAACCGGACCAGGTTCGTCCGGCGCTCAAGGTAGATTTCCAGGAGCGGGTCGGTGGGGCGCTTGGCGCCGAAGTCGGCCACGATGCTCATGCCGAGGGCCGCCCATGGGGGCTGAGCGACGGCATGGGGCGCGGTTGATCCATAGGTCCGTGGCGCGGCGGCTGAAATTCCAGTCCCAGACATGCCCCATTACGGAGCCGCCGCCAACGTCGCGTGGCGTCGCGGAGTGGGGGGCGGTCGCGATCGGCGGCGTCTTGATCACGACGACACGAGGATTGCGGCGCGCGTCGCCGGCCCTGGGGCGTGTCGTCACGGCGTGCGGGTCGCGGGGGAGCGGCCCGCACGTCCCCTTCCACGGCCTCTGATTCGCGAGAGATGGACCGCCGGCGCCCTCCGCGGTGGGGCGCCGCTGGGTCACGCCGCTATTTCCACAGGCGAAATCGGCTGATCACGTCGAGTCGACCGGCTGACAGTTGGCCCACGGTATGCAGACCAGCAATCAGTCAGTATGACGTTTGCTCTCGGTAAGAGAGCGGGCGGGCCAGCCTGTTGTGCCAAAATGGGGTTCGAGGAGTCGTCTTTCATGAGCCTGAAGACCGTGCCGGGACTCGAACCCGCGCCGACAAAACACGCCAAACTCGTACAGTGGGTGCGTGAGATCGCGGAGATGACGCAGCCCGACCGTGTGGTCTGGTGCGATGGGTCCGATGAAGAGTGGACCCGCCTGACAGGCGAACTGGTGGCCGGAGGCACGCTGAAGCCCCTGAACCCGGCAAAGCGTCCCAACTCCTTCTACGCCGCGTCCGATCCGCGTGACGTGGCGCGCGTCGAGAGCCGCACGTTCATCTGTTCGGAGAAGGCCGAAGACGCCGGCCCGACCAACAATTGGCTCGACCCGAACGAGATGCGCTCGGACCTGAAGGACCTCTTCAAGGGCGTGATGCGCGGCCGCACCATGTATGTGGTGCCGTTCTGCATGGGCCCGCTGGGCTCGAAGATCAGCCAGATCGGCGTCGAGATCACCGACAGCGCCTACGTGGCCGTGTCGATGAAGATCATGACCCGCATGGGCAAGGGCGCCCTGGACATGCTAGGCGACGACGGTTTCTTCGTCCCGGCGGTGCATACGGTGGGCATGCCGCTGGTGGACGGCGTCAAGGACGTCGCCTGGCCCTGTAACGAGATCAAGTACATCGTCCACTTCCCGGAGACGCGCGAGATCTGGTCGTACGGCTCGGGCTACGGCGGCAACGCCCTGCTGGGCAAGAAGTGCTTCGCGCTGCGCATCGCCTCGGTCATGGCCCGCGACGAGGGCTGGTTCGCCGAGCACATGCTGATCCTGAAGCTGACGTCGCCGGAGGGCGCGGCCAAGTACATCGCCGCTGCGTTCCCCAGCGCCTGCGGCAAGACCAACATGGCCATGCTGCAGCCGACGCTGCCGGGCTGGAAGGCCGAGACGATCGGCGACGACATCTGCTGGATGCGCTTCGGCGATGACGGCCGCCTCTACGCGATCAACCCGGAAGCGGGCTTCTTCGGCGTGGCGCCGGGCACCGGCGAGGTGACCAACAAGAACGCGGTCGACGCGCTCTGGGGCAACTCGATCTTCACCAACGTGGCCCTGACCGACGATGGCGACGTCTGGTGGGAAGGCCTGACGGAAGAGCCGCCGGCGCACCTGATCGACTGGAAGGGCCGCGACTGGACCCCCGACAGCGCCGAGCCGGCCGCGCACCCGAATGCACGCTTCACGGTCCCGGCCTCGCAGTGCCCGGTGGCCGCGCCCGAGTGGGAAGACCCCGCCGGCGTGCCGATCTCGGCCATCCTGTTCGGCGGCCGCCGCGCCTCGGCGGTGCCGCTGGTGACCGAGGCCAATGACTGGCAGCACGGCGTGTTCATGGCCTCGAACGTGGCCTCTGAAGGCACCGCGGCGGCCGAGAACGCCATCGGCGAGCTGCGCCGTGACCCGTTCGCGATGCTGCCCTTCTGCGGCTACAACATGGGCGACTACTTCGGCCACTGGCTGAAGATGGGCGAGACCCACGACGCCTCGAAGCTGCCGCAGATCTACTTCGTGAACTGGTTCCGCAAGGACGAGCGCGGCAAGTTCGTTTGGCCGGGCTACGGCGAGAACAGCCGCGTGCTGAAGTGGATCGCCGAGCGCCTGGACGGCAAGGCCGAGGCGGTCGATACGCCGATCGGCCGCGTCCCCACCAAGGCCAGCCTGGACCTCTCGGGCCTGAGCCTCACGGACGCTCAACTGAACCTGCTGCTGACCGTCGATCCGGCGATCTGGACCAAGGAAGCGGCCCTGATCCCCGAGTTCTACGAGCGCTTCGGGGACGCCACGCCCAAGGCGCTGTGGGACGAATACGAAGCCCTGGTGGCTCGCCTGCAGGCCGCGGCCAATGACGCCGAGGGCGAGCGGATCGTGGCGGCCGAGTAGGCCGCCGCATCCGGTCCTGAATCGAGAAGGCCGCGGGTTCGCCCGCGGCCTTTGTCGTTGTGGGCGCTTAGAGCGCATCCCGCCGAGGATGAGGCGCCGCAGGCGATGAAGGGTGCGCTCCAGCAGGAAGACGACGAGCCCGTTTCTCCCGGTTGGCTTGATTCAAGCCAACCGGGACGGGCTCTAGCTGCCGGAGCCGGCGATCACGCGGAGGCTGGGCTGGCCGGCCGGCTTCTCCCCGCGGACCTGCGCGACCAGCTCGAACAGGGCGCGGCGAACCTCTTCGGACGGGCCGTCGCGCGCGATGCGGGCGAGATCTTCCAGGTGGCCGGCCGTCATCCGTAGCGCCGAGTTGGAGATCACCTCCAGCACCTTGGGCGCGGCGGGCAGCGAGGTCTCGGTCTCATCCAGCAGGGCCTCGGTCAGCTTCTCGCCGGGGCGCAGACCGGTGATCTCGATCTCGATGTCCCGGCGGCCGCTGAGCGCGATCATCTGGCGGGCGAGGTCCAGGATGCTGACCGGCTCGCCCATTTCCAGCAGGAACAGCCGCGAGTCGTGGCGGTCGTCCTCATGGCAGGCCGCCGTGGCATGCAGCACCAACTGGGCCGCCTCGGGGATGGTCATGAAGAAGCGGGTCATCTCGGGGTGGGTCACGGTGAGCGGCCCGCCGCGCTCGATCTGCGACTTGAAGATCGGCACCACCGAGCCCGACGACCCCAGCACGTTGCCGAAGCGCACGGCCGAGAAGCGGGTGTCGCTGTTGCTGGTGGCCTGCTGGGCGTGGATCACCGCCTCGGCCAGGCGCTTCGTCGCGCCCATGACATTGGTGGGATCGACCGCCTTGTCGGTGGAGATCAGCACCATCTGGCCCGCGTTCGCGGCCTTCGCGGCCTCGGCGACGTTCCAGGTGCCCACGACATTGGTGAGCAGCCCCTCGCGGGGATGACGTTCGACCATCGAGACGTGTTTCAGCGCCGCGGCGTGGAACACGAGGTCGGGGCGCTCTTCCTGGAAGATCGCGACTGTCCTGGCGGCATGACGCACGTCGCACAGCACCGCCTTGACCGGCATGTGCGGGAACGTCTCGCGCATCTCGCGCTCGATCTCGAAGAGCGCCGTTTCGGAGAAGTCGAGGACGGTGAGGTGCGCGCAGCCGAAGTTCGCGACCTGGCGGCACAGTTCCGAGCCGATCGACCCGCCAGCGCCGGTGATGAGCACGCGCTTGCCGGCCAGGAGGTGGCTCACGGCCATCCGGTCGAGTTCGATGGGCTCGCGGGCCAGCAACTCCTCGATGTTGATGTCGCGCATCGGCAGCAAGGTGAGGCCGTCGTGCTGCGACAACTCGACGATGGAGGGCAGGCGCAGGAGGCGGATGCCGTCGTTCTTGAGGCGGCCCAGCTGGTCGGCGGTGAGACCCTTCAGCTTGCCAGGCTCTTCCAGGAACAGGATGGCGCGGGGGTAGCGGTTCCAGCGGCGCAGGTCGGCCAGCGCCTCGTCCAGGCGGTCGATGGCCTCGAGGATGCAGACACCGCGCACCTGGGCGCCCACGTCCCTGCGGTCGGTGCCGATGATGCCGACGGCGTTGAACGTGCGGTCGGGATCACGGGCGGCGTCGCGGAGATAGGTGTCGGCTAGCGACGGCGGGCCGATCAGCAGCAGGTGGGGGGCCTGGGTCAGGCGGTCGGTGATGGGCTTGAGCGGCGAGAAGCTCTCGAGCGCGTGCTCGTGCAGAGCGCGGCGCAGGATGCGGACGCCCATCGAAATGACCATCTGGAACAGCGGCGCCATCACCAGGGTGGAGCGCGGCAGGCCCTCGGCGCGGTCCAGCACGAAGACGAACAGTAGGAACACGCCGACGGTCAGGAGCGCGATGCGCGCCAGGACCAGGGCGTCGGGGATGGAGACGTAGCGCCAGGGCGAAAGCTCGCTCCTGAACGCCAGGCTGAAGGCCGCGGCGATCGCGGCGTAGAGGGCGGCGAACTGGAAGAAGCTGAGCGCGCCCGCCTCGCCGAACCCGAGCTCGGGCTGGGTGGGGGCGACGAAGAAGGCGATGGCGAAGGCGAGGGAGGCCAGCAGGGCGTCGAACACGACGGTCTGGGCCCGGACGGCCATCCGCTCCATGCGTCGCACTCCACTCACGTATCGATTCCTAACCATAAGCGCCGAGGGCGACGCCGCTAGCGAAACTTGGGGCCGTGGGGTGATTTCCGCGGCGCAAGCGCCCGAAATAGAACGGGAATGGGCGCTGAACGAGCGCAGGAACGTAGGAACTGGCGGCCGTCGGCGCAAACAGAAAAGCCGCCGCGGTGACGCGACGGCTTCCCTAGACCCCGAAGGGCTAATGTTCGGTGTGCTACCAGACGAACTTGATGCCGCCGACGACACGGCCTTCCGAGATCGCGCCGAACTTGTCCTTGGCGGTGTCCCAGTAGCGCAGGTCGAGGGCGATGTGGTCGGTCAAGGCGTAGCCGATGCCGGCGTTCCAGGTGGTGTAGCCGGGGCCCACCTCGATGTCCTGGCGGCCGAGGGCGCCCGAGACGCTGACCTTGGTGTCCGGGATGGTCACCGCGGCGTTGACTTCATAGTACCAGGCGTCGCCGGTGTCGCCGAAGAACTCAGGCGAGTAGAACACGGCGGCGCCCAGCGTGGCCGGACCAGCCGGCACCGAGGCGGCGAGCTTGGCTTCCACGTAGTCCTGGTTCGAGCCCTTGGGGCTGTCGACGTAGCCGTAGTAGATCACGCCTAGGTCGAAGGTGACCGGGCCGGCCGTCGGCTTGATGCCGGCGTAGAGGTCGTACTCGGCGTCAGTGCCATTGCTGAAGTCGACGTTCGAGACCCAGACGCCCGCGTAGCCGATGCCCATGGTGGCGTCGACGCCGCCGAAGACCGACGGGTCCTCGTCCGTCTGGCTGATGCCGCGGAAGACGTAGTCCGTGTTCGCGCCGATGTTGAACGAAAAGGACGGACCGGAGTCCTCCTGTGCGTTGGCGGCGCCGGCGAAGCAGAGCGAAGCGGCCGTGGCCGCCAGCGCGAGTTTGAGCGTTCTCATTTTTGATATCCCCTCTCAGTGTCCGACCAGTCGAGCCGGTCGGCGCAGCCATCGTCGTCTGCGCGGGCCGCAGATCAACGCGACGGGACGATGACAGCCCTGCCGTGGGAGGGGTGACCAAGGAATGGGCGCCTCAGTGCGTCGGCGCCTCAGAAATGGGCAGATGGGGCCTCCACCAATACCCTAGCGTGCAACGAGCGGCGCGAATCCCAGGTGAGAGCCGGCGTCGACGAGCAGCGTCTCTCCGGTCACATGACGCGAGTGGGGCGACGCCAGGAAGACCGCCGACACGGCGATATCCTCGGCGGTCGAGGCCGCCTTGAGCGGCGTCCCAGCCGCCGCATTGTCGCGGACCTTCGCGGCGGCGGCTTCACCCATGCCCTTGCCGAACCAGGGCGTGTCGATGAACCCGGGGCAGACCGAGTTGACTCGGATCTTCGGGGCCAGCGCGCGGGCCAGCGAGAGCGTCATGGTGTTGAGCGCGCCCTTGGACGCCGCGTAGGGCACCGACGAGCCGATGCCGGTGACGCCCGCGATCGAGGCGGTCATCACAACGGCGCCGGGACGGGGGCCGGCCTCCAGCAGCGCGCGGCAGGCGCGGACCATCTGATAGGGCCCGATCACGTTCACCGCGTAGAGCTTGTGGAAGTCGTCGGCGGACACGCCGTCGAGGTTCGCGTGGTTGTTGAAGGTGGTCGTGCCGGCGTTGTTGAACAACGCGTCGATCCGGCCGTAGGGCTCGGCGGCGGCGGCGATCCTGCGGCAGTCGTCGTCGTTGGCCACGTCGCCCTGGACCAGGACGGTCTCGGCGCCGTGGGCCTGGCAGAGGCGCGCCGTCTCCTCGGCGTCGTCCTTGTTGCGGGCGTAGTTGATGACCACGGCCTTGGCGCCGCGCGAGGCGACCTCGACCGCCACGGCCCGGCCGAGTCCGGTGGACGAACCCGTCACCACCACCACGAAGTCCTGATAGTCGCCCTGGGCCATCGTGCGCACTCCCGTTCGTTTCGTTGTTTGCAGGCGTACTACCCGCTAAACGCCAGGGCATGGAAGAGACCCATCTCACGCAGTTGGGCCGCGAGGTGCGGGGCTTTGACAGTCCCGAGACCGCGGTCCTGGAGCGCGTCCCCAATCCGCACCCCGACACGACCTATCTGGTCCGGTTCACATCGCCCGAGTTCACCTCGCTATGCCCGGTGACGGGACAGCCCGACTTCGCCCACCTGGTGATCGACTATGTGCCGGCCGAGTGGCTGGTCGAGTCGAAGTCGTTGAAGCTGTACCTCGGGGCGTTCCGCAATCACGGCGCCTTCCACGAGGACTGCACGGTGGCGATCGGCCGGCGACTGGTGGCGGAACTGTCGCCTGCCTGGCTGCGGATCGGCGGCTACTGGTATCCGCGCGGCGGCATCCCGATCGACGTGTTCTGGCAAACCGGGCCGGCGCCCGCCGGTCTGTGGATGCCGGACCAGGGCGTCGCGCCGTATCGGGGGCGTGGCTGAGCCAGCCCGCCGCAAGTTGCAAGATGGATACACTTGTGTGACCGCGGCAATACTGCTGCGCGACAAGCAAATGGTGAAGCTTTCCGGGGCGGTTTACAGAAAACCGGCGGGGAGTGTCTTGTGCAAATCGCAGGCGCCTTACTCTCGCGAGAGGCGAATTCGGCGCCGACTGCTGCAACCTCGCCCCTGCGGGCTTCCCAAAAGCTGGGGAGAGGCCTATACCTGACTTGCCCAATCTCTCCTCGGGCGTGTCACTTCAGGCCGGACGGCGCGACGCGTCGCCCGGCCGTCGTGTTTCTGGGCATTTCGTTTCGAGCCGGAACTCACGCCGTCCAACGCGTGACGAGCGGGGGGAGCGCCGGGCGTTCACGTTCCAGCGGGGCTTCCCTGGGCGTGCCCAGCAACATGACCCCGGCGACGCGCTCGCCGTCCTTCACGCCCAGGATCTCGCAGGCTTCGGCATCGTAGCTGTACCAGTCGGTGATCCAGTTGGCGCCGAAGCCCATGGCGAGCGCCGCGTACAGCAGGCTGGTACAGACGGCGCCGGACGACAGGACCTGTTCCCATTCCGGGATCGACGCGCCGGGGCGGGGGGACGAGATCACCACCACCGCCATGGGCGGGATACGCAGCTTTGCCAGCTTGGCGGCCAGTTGCGGCTCGCCCTTGCGGCCGGCGAGCTGTTCCAGGCGCTGGACCAGGTCGGCCTTGCCGCCGCCGTCCAGGATCAGGAAGCGCCACGGGGTCAGCTTGCCATGGTCGGGGACGCGGGCGGCGAGACGCAGAAGGTCGGCGAGCTGAGCCTCGCTGGGGGCCGGCGCGGCCAGGGTGGCGGCCGATGTCGAGCGCCGCAGCGCGAGGAAGTCGAGCACCTGGGGCGCCGCGGCGAACGGGAGGGCGTCGCCGAACGACGGCGCGGACGGGAGATCGTGATGCAAGGCAGGTTCCGGCGCTTAAGGATAGCGATACGAGCCCCTCTTTATGGGGGCGGAGACACGAACCGCAAGGCGAGGGAGCCGAGATGAGTGGCAAGCCGGGGTGGCTGCGGTCGCATGGAAAGCCCTGGGCGCGGGGCCCGGCGACGCCGATCTTCGACAATCCCTGGATCGCGGTCACGCAATATGCGGCGACGGCGCCGACGGGCAGTCCGGCCACCTACGGCCTCGTGAGCTTCAAGAACTACGCCGTGGCGATCCTGCCGCTGTTCGACGACGGCACGACCCTGCTGGTCGGCCAGCACCGCTTCCCGCTGGGGGACTACAGCTGGGAGATCCCCGAGGGCGGTGGTCCGCTGGACGTGGATCCGCTGGAGAGCGCCCGGCGTGAACTGGCTGAGGAGACGGGCCTGCAGGCGGCGGACTGGCGCGAGATCCTGCAGGTGCAGCTTTCGAACTCGGTGAGCGATGAGCGCGCCTTCGGCTACCTGGCTACGGGGCTTTCGGTGGCGGACGGGGACCATCACGCGGATGACACCGAAGCGCTGGAGAAGGTCCGCGTGCCGTTCCGCGAGGCGCTGGACGCCGCCATGGCCGGAGACCTGAAGGACGTGCTGACAGTGGCGATGTTGCTGAAGGCCTCCCATATGGCCAGGGAAGGGCATTTGGCGCCTGCGCTCGCGCGCGCCATACTAGGGTAGGGAGACGACCCCATGGGTCGGGAGGAACCGATGAGCCAGCGCCTGGAGGTCGTGAACCCCAAAGCGCCGCCGCCCGTATGGGCCGCGCTCCGCAACGAAGCTTACGCCGCCGCCAAGAACGAGGCGGCCCTGGCCAGCCTGTTGGCCGCGGTGATCCTGAACCACGACACGCTGGGCGACGCGCTGAGCTATCAGCTGGCGCGCAAGCTGGGCGACCAGGAGCTGCGGGCCATGAGCCTGCGCGACACCATCGAGGAAGCCTATGACGGCGACCCCGCACTGGTGGAGATCGCCGAGGCGGACCTCAAGGCGGTGTTCGAGCGCGACCCGGCCTGCAAGGGCTATGTCCAGCCGTTCCTCTTCTTCAAGGGCTTCCTGGCGCTGCAGACCCATCGGGTTGCGCACTGGCTCTATGGCGAGGGACGCCAGACGCTGGCGTTCTATCTGCAGAGCCGCAGCAGCGAGCTGTTTCAGGTCGACATCAATCCGGCCACGCGCATCGGCCGAGGCGTGTTTGTCGACCACGGCACCGGCATCGTGATCGGCGAGACCGCGGTGATCGGCGACGATGTCTCGATGCTGCAGGGGGTGACGCTGGGCGGCACAGGCGCCGAGCAGGGCGATCGCCACCCGAAGGTGGGCAAGGGCGTGCTGCTGGGCGCAGGCGCCAAGGTGCTCGGCAACATCAAGATCGGCGACTACGCGAAGGTCGCGTCGGGCTCGGTGGTGCTGAAGGACGTGCCGGCCGGCTGCACCGCGGCGGGCGTGCCTGCGCGCCTGGTCAACTGCCCGACCTGCGAGGAGCCGGCGCGCAGCATGGACCACACCCTCGCCGAGGCTGTGTACGACTACGTCATCTGAGGTTTCGCCGCCGCGCGGGTTTCTGTAGGTTCGCGCCGAAACTGACCTCGAGGAGCGTTCGCGTGGACGAAAGAGCTATCCGCAAGATCGAAGGGCATCTGCGCGGGACCTTCGCCAACGCGCGGATCACGCTGATGCCCCGTCCGAAACAGAAGGACAGCGCCGAGGTCTACGTCGGCGAGGAGTTCATCGGCGTGGTGTTCGAGGACGAGGACGGCGACGGCTCGTACGTCTTCAACATGTCGATCCTGGCCGAAGACCTGCCGTAGGCGACGCGACAAGTCTTCTTTCGCTGCGAAAGAGGCGGCGGCCGCAGGGCGCGCGCTGACCCCGGAGGGATTTCGCGCGCCGCAGGCGCTGCCATTTGAACCCCGGAAAACACAGAAGGCCACGGAAAGGGCTCCGCGGCTTGGTCTGCCTTCCGTGGTCTTCGGTGTTTTCCGGGGTTCGTTTCCAGCGCCGGCGCGCTATCGCGTCCGACGGACCCTCACGAGCTATCGGATTTGTACAACCTTCAACGTACCGGCCGGCGCGGGTGAGATGGGCGGCGCAGGCTGGGTCGTGTCCAGCCACTGGGCCCAGTGCTCAAGAGGCAGGATCACGATCTGGCGGTCGTGGTAGGGCGCGATGTCGGGTCCGGGCGGGCAGGTGAGCAGGGTGAAGCGGTCATCGCGGATCAGTCCGGCTACGCCCAGGAACGGCTGGCCGGCCGGGGTGAACCGCCACTTCGACTTGGGCGCCTTGGGGCCCGTGAACTCGAAGAAGGCGTCGATCGGGACCAGGCAGCGGCCTTTGGGAAAGCTGCGGTCGTCCGAGCGGAAGTTGATGATGGGCCCGCGCGGGCTCGGAAAACCCCAGCGCATCTGCTGCAGGTGGGCCCCGCCGTCACGCCCGGTGACGATGAAGCTTGGGTCGGTAGGGCGGATCGAGGGGCGCGGCTCCATGTTGGGCGCACCGCCGTCCCAGGCCAGCGACAGGTCCAGCTGGGCGAACTCCTTGAGCAGCTCGTCGAGCGACCGCTCCTGGGCGTATTCGTTGCACATGGGTTGACAATAAATCTACAGAAGACCCGGCGCCAAGCGCCGTAGGAAATATACGGTCAGGCCGCGCCGCGGATGATCCGGCGCGCCTGGAAGGGCGGGATGATGGCCGTGATGTGGGCCGCCCAGCGCAGCCGGGCGTCGCGCCGCATGGGGCCTGCGACGCTCTCGAGATCGTAGACGCCGGCGCGGGAGCCGCGGAGCAGGCGCTTGACCAGCACCTCGTCGGTATCGGTCTCGACGATCACCACCTGGCCCAGCATGTCGGGGGTGGGCGCGGTGCGCTGATCCTCGAAGTAGATCAGGGCGCCGTCATCGGCCAGGCCGCGCATCGAATGGCCCACGACCTTGAGGGCGCGGGCGCGGTCGGTGCCGCCCGGGGGCACGGGCGTGAGCTCGGCGGGATCCTGGCCCAAGGCGTAGAGGACCGTGCCGTCAGGATTGGCGCCCACCTGGCCGATCACAGGCACGAACCCCACGGGCGTCGTGGGCGCCATCGCACCGGCGGCGTCGTAGAGCCACTCGGCGCTGACCCCGAAGGCGGCCGCGTATTCCTTGGCGCGGCGATAGGAGAAGGGCGCGTTGCCGTTCTCGTTCGAGGCGAAGGTGTTGCGGCTCCAGCCGTGCGCATCCGCCGCCGCGGCGGCGGTTTCGAAGCCCCTGTCGATGCGGGCCTGCCTGAGCCGTTCGGCGCGACCGTCCATGGCTGTAGATTACATGCGGACCCGCTTGACTCAAGAAGGTGTAGAAAATATACAGAACGTATGGCGAACATCGAAGTTCTCAACTATTCCGTGCTCCGTTGCGGCGGAGCTTCCCAGGGGCGAGCCTGCGCAGAACTGGGCGTCAGTTCCGGACGTGGGTTGGTTCTGGAGGCGTCGTTTCTGCGGCGGGACCCGGACGCCGTGCGCCCACGGTTCGCGCGGCATGCGCGGCATGTGAAGGCGGCCCTGGCGGCGGGCGGCTTCCCGGTGCTGAAGCGATGAGCGGGGCCCGGGACGCCGCGGCGGTGGTCGCGGGCGAGCTCAGCCGGCGCAAGCCGGGGGAGCGGGGGCGGTTCCTGCGCGAGCTGCTGGCCCACTCGGCCGCCGGCCTGGTGGTCATCGAAGGCGAGGCCGAGGCCTCGGAAGCGGTCTACCGGCTGGCCGACGCGGTGGTGGCGCGAGGGCTGGCGCGATGAGGGACCGCAAGGCGAAGGACCCCACGCTCAAGGCCCAGCGGGCGGCGCGCAACCGGCTGGTCCGGCTGGAGCAACAGGCCAGGGCGCGGGCCGAATCGGCGGCGGTGGCCGACGGCGTCGCCGAGACGGTCGCGCTGTCGCGCGCCCGGGGCGCGGCGGTGGTCGGGCCCGAGCCCGGCCGCCGGGCGCCACGCGACACGCCCTACAGGCGGCTGAACGGCCTGGACTGGCTGGCGGCCAAGGGGCGCATCAGCGAGGAGGCCAAGGCGGCGGGCGAGCGCTATGGCTGGGTCTACCGGCGCGTGAAGCTGGAGAAGTCCATCCCCTCGACCCTGGATGTGCGGGTGCGCGGGCCCTTCGTGCCGCCGGCGCTGGAGGATGTGCTGGCCCACGGCGAGGCGACCGACGCGGCGCGCCGGCGGCTGGCCGAGTTCCGCCGCCGGTTGTCGGGGCATCCCGACCTGGTGGCGGCCTGCGACGCGATCTGCGGCGAGGAACAGACGCCGCGTGAGGCGGCGGGCGGCGAGCGCGATGCGGGCCGGCTGGAGGCGGTGCTGAAGGTGGCCCTGGATCTGCTGGCGATGCATTGATGTTCGCATTTTGTTCTTGACATTCGCGCGCGAATTTGAGAGAGTTCTGTCAGAGTTGATCAGTGCGTCCGGCGCAGTCTCGGCCCGCCAGGGCGTCAGGGGCCAGCGACGCCGTAGCGGTCGAAGAGGGCCTGGAGGTCCTGGCGGCCGCGGGGCGTCTGCAGGGCCAGCATCAGGAGGATGCGGGCTTTGGCCGGCGTGAGTTCGCGGCCTGCGATCGTGCCCAGGGCGTCGTCGCTCAGGTCGCCAACGGCGGCCGGGTTGTACCAGATGTCGCCGACCCCTTGCCGGGCGGTGCGGACGACGGGGATGCCGGCGGCGGTGAGCTCCTTGACCGCCTGGCGCGCGCCGACCGAGAGGGATCCGGCGCCGACGCCGGCGATCACCAGGGCCCGGGCGCCGGACGCGGCGGCGCGGATGTCTTCCGCCCGAACGCCGGCATAGGCGTAGGCGATCGCGACGCGGGGCAGGGGGGCGCCTGAGACCGGGAGGGCCGCGTCGTGGGCGGTGGCGCCGGCGAAGAAGCGCGGGCGTTCGGTGAGCACGTCGCCGATCGGGCCCCGGCTGGGGGCCGCGAAGGCGTTCACCCGCCGCACGTCGAACTTGGTGACCGAGCGTGGGTCGAAGATTGTGTCGTTCATGACCACCATCGCGCCGCGGTTACGCGCCGCGTCGGCGGTGGCGACGCGCACGGCGTCGAGCAGGTTCTGGGGGCCGTCGGCCGACACCGCGGTTCCTGGCCGCATCGACCCGACCACGACGACGGGTTTCGTCGAGGGCGTCGTCAGGCTGAGGAAGTAGGCGGTCTCCTCCAGGGTGTCGGTGCCATGGGTGATGACGACGCCAGAGACCTGCGGATCGGCGATCGCGACCTGGATGCGGTCCAGGAGCTTTCGCCAGATGGCCTCGTCGACGTCGTAGCTGCCGACGTTGGCGATCTGTTCGGCGGTGACGTTGGCGACGTCGCCCAGCCCTGGGACGGCGCGCAGGATGTCGCCGATGGGCACCACGCCGGCCCGGTAGCTGGCGCCCGGCCCCTGGCCCGCGCCGGCGATCGTGCCGCCGGTCGCGAGCAGCCGGACGGCCTTGGTTGGCGGGACGGAAGGCGCCGGAACCGGCGGCGTCTGGGCCTGGACGCCGGCGGCGGCCGCGAGCAGGCAGACTGCAGCCAGTGCGGCGATAGGTTTCGGCATTCGCGCCCCCTTGAACCCGTCACGCGGCTGTAGGGGATCGCGCCGGGAATGTCTCGCGTGGCTCGGGCCCGTCAGCCGCCCGCCAGTCCGGCGACCCAGGCTTTGGTGGCCTCGCAGGCATCCATGGCGCGCCGGTAGCCATCGCGGTCTGTGGTGCGGGCGACGTAGGCCTGTTCAAGGTCGGTCAGGACGGCGTTGCCGGTGCGCTGGGCCAGTTGCAGCGCGTAGGTGACGGAGATGTCGGCCGCGGTGAAGGCCTCGCCCGCCACGTAGGGCGAGCGGGCGAGCTGGCGGGCCACGAGGCGGCGGCGACTCTCGAAGGTCGACTGCGCCTTGCGGGCGGTCCAGTTGTCGCGCTCGGCCTCGGGGGCGAGCATGTTGGTGACGATCACGAAGAAGGTGGAGGCGGCGAGGCCCGCTTCGCCCAGGTGCAGGAACTGCTGGTAGGCGGGGAAGGCGGGGTCGTGCGGGACGGGCGCGAGCGGCGTGGGGCCGTAGCGGGCCATCAGGTATTCCATGATCGCGATGGACTCGACCATGGTCGCATCGCCGTCCCGGATCGCGGGAATGAAGCCGGACGGGTTGATGGCCAGGAACTCGGGATCGTTCTCCACCCCGGCGAGCATGTCGACCGGGCGGAGGCGATAGGGCAGGCCCATCTCCTCCAGCAGCCAGACCACACGGAAGCCGCGGCCTTCGCCGAAGACGGTGATCATGGGGGCGGCTCCTGCATGTATGGGCGGGGGAGATTGCCTGACTGATGCGAAAGTGCAACCGGTCGGGTGTTGCTTGTGCGGGAATGGTTGGGATGGCCGCGAGCACAGGGCGATTGGGTCGAGGGTGCTGCTGCGACGGGCCTTCGTCGGTGCGCGTCAGTAAGAGGTGGACATCGAACGTCAGCTCAGGCGCTGATACAGCCGGAAGCGGAGGTCCGACGATGCAGCGCACCGCGACATGTCTGTGCGGCCAGGCCAGCGTCACGGTCACCGGCGAACCGGTGCTGGTGACGGCGTGCAACTGCACCTGCTGCCAGCGACGGTCTGGCAGCGTGTTTTCGGTCGCGTCCCGATGGACCGTGGAGCAGATCGCCTCCCGTCGCGGCGAACTCTCAGTTTTCGAGAGGGTGGGGTCTTCCGGCGGCCGGGTCAGAACGTCCTTCTGTCCGACCTGCGGATCGACCATCGTCACCCATCTGGCCGCGATGCCAGAGGTCGTCGGGATCCCGGTCGGAGCGTTTGCCGATCCGAGATTTCCGCCGCCGCAGGTCGTCGTCTGGTGTGACGAGCAGGCGGAATGGATGGCGTTTCCCGAGGGGATGGTGCGTCTGTCAGACCAAAGCCAGCCGGTTACGCGGGCCTAAGGGAGTGACGATCAGGGCGCAACCGTGCCAGCCGGAAGCGACCTCGGCAAGCCAACTTAACTTGCGTTGAAGGGCCCTTCATCCGGCGCGATCTGGCCGCTCGCGACGGGAGGGATTTCGATGGGCGCCGACGCCGCAGATCCGGAGCAGGCCGCTCCCAACATCATGAAGACGACGCCTGAGAACCAGGCGGCGACGTTTCGCAACCAGGATCAGATCTGGCCGCACCGGGTGATCCAGCGGGACGGCGCGGTGCGGCCGCTGCCGCCGCACGCGCGGCCGCTCGCAAAGCCGGCCTATGCGGTCGGGGCGGCGATGGTGGCCCTCGACGACTTCATGGCGCGGCGGCGCACCGCCGGGTTCCTGATCCTGAAGAACGGCGAGATCGCGCTGGAACGCTACGGCATGGGCAGCGGCCCGGAGAGCCGATGGGCGAGCTTTTCGACGGCGAAGTCGATGACGGCGACGCTGGTCGGCGCGGCTCTGCGCGACGGCGCGATCGGCAGCCTGGACGAAACGTGCGACCGCTTTCTGCCGCAACTGCGCGGGTCGGCCTACGAGGGCGTGACGGTGCGCAATATCCTGCGGATGGCTTCGGGCGTGGCCTGGGACGAGGGGCCCAGTTCTGACGGGCCTGACCTGGCGCACCTGGGCCGGGCGATGGCCAGCCGGCGGCCGGGGGCCATCCTGGACCTGCTGCGCACCTTGCCGCGGGCTGCGCCGCAGGGCGCGGTGTTCAACTACGCGACCGGGGACAGCGTGCTGCTGGGGGCCGTTGTCCGGGCCGCCATAGGCCGCCCGCTGGCCGACTATTTCGCGGAGACGGTCTGGGGGCCGGCGGGCATGGAGGCGGACGGGCTTTGGCAGCTGGACTCCGACGAGGGCCTGGAGTTGGGCGGGTTCGGTGTCAGCGCCTGCCTGCGCGACATCGGGCGCTTCGGCCTGCTGGTGCTCGAGGATGGCTTGGCGTGGAACGGCCGACGCGTCCTGCCGACCGGCTGGCGTGATCTTGCCAGGCAGCCCGATTGTGCGGCGACGGCGTTCGGTCGGCTGATGGCCGGCAGTCCGGCGGGGTACGGCTACCACTGGTGGGCGCTGCCGGGGGCGCCCTTTGCGGAGGGCCTCCACGCGGGCGCGTTCCTGGCGCTGGGGGCGTTCGGCCAGCGAATCTACATCAACCCGACCGAGCAGGTGGTGGTCGTGATTCAGAGTGCGTGGCGCCAGCCGAGCGACCCGGCCGCCGAGGCCGAGACCGTCGCGCTGTTGCGGACCCTGGTGCGCGCGCTGCGGACGGGTGCGGCGTCGTAGGGGAAGCCCTTTGAGACGCTGTTCGGCTTTGGCCGGAGGGGCGCTAAGGTCGCGGCCTGACAACCTTCGCTACGGATCCTGGCCGATGACCGACGACCTCCTGACCCGGGCCCGGGCCTTCGCCGTGGAGATCGCGCCGCGCAGCGCCGAGATCGAGGCGGCGGGGCGGATCCCGGCGGATGTCTCGAAGGCGATGGGGGAGGCGGGGTTCTACCGCCTGTATGTGCGGGCGCCGTTCGGGGGTCACGAGGTTTCGCCGCGGCTGGGCGCCGAGATCGTCGAGGCGATCGCCACGGGGGACTCGGCCTGCGCCTGGGTGACGTTCATCGCCATCACGACGAGCCTGGCGTTCGGCCGGCTGTCGGACGAGGCGGTGGCCGCGATCATGAGCCGTCCCGACGCGCTGGCCACCGGCGTCTTCGCCGCGAACGGCCGGGCCGAGCGGGCGCCGGGCGGTTTCCGGGTGACGGGCCGGTGGGACTGGGGCTCGGGCTCGCCCAACGCCGACTGGATCGGGGGCGGCTGTGCGATCTACGAGGATGGTCAGCCGGTGGCCAATTCGGCGGGGACGCCGCGCAACCACATGCTGTTCTTCCGGCGGGACCAGGTGACCTCGCTGGACACCTGGGACGCCTTCGGCCTGAAGGGCACGGGGAGCACGGCGTTCGAGGTGCGGGACGTCTTCGTCGAGGAGCGATTCGCCGCGGGCGTGCAGGTGAAGACGCCGCCGGACATTCCGCTCTATCGCTTCCCGCCGTTCTCGCCGCTGGCGCAGGGGATCGGCGCGGTGGCCCTGGGCATCGGTCGCGCGGCGATCGACGAGGCGGTCCGGGTGGTGAAGGAGAAGCGCCGTGGCGGTTCGTCTGCGCCGCTGGCCGAGCGGCCGCACACGCAGCTGGAGGTGGCGCGCGCCGAGGCCAGGCTGAGGTCGGCGCGGGCGTTCTTCTACGAGACCATCGACGCCGGCTGGAGGGCGGCGCAGGGGCCGGGAACGGTGGACGTGTCGCACAGCCGCGACATGCGGCTGGCCGTGGCGTATGCGGTGACCGAGGCGCGGGCGGTGGTGGACGCCATGTACACGCTGGCGGGCGGGACCTCGGTCTATGCGGCCTCTTCGCTGCAGCGCCGGCTGCGGGACATCCACGTGGCGACCCAGCACTTCATGGTCTCGCCCAACGTGATGGAGACGGCAGGGCGGCTGTATCTGGACCTGCCCACGAACACCGCGGGGTTCTGACCCGGTCGGGCCACGGGCGTCGTCAATAGCGCACGGACTTGGCGTCCGGAGCGTTGCCCCTCGGCCGGGGTCGATCGATATCCCGGGGGACAAGGGCGACCAGCGCGGTGGCGAGTTGCGCCGCTGTGAACGGCTTGGCGAGCGCGGGCACGTCGTCGAAGGCCGCGGGAATAGCGTCGCGGCCAGCGCCGGTGGCGAAGAGGAATGGCACTTCGCGGGCCATAAGCATGTGGGCGACGCGGAACGCCTTTTCGTCGCCGAGATTGACGTCGACGACCGCGAGGTCGAGTTCGTGGAATTCCGCGGAGGCCAGGGCGCGCGCAAGGCCCGGTGCGACATCGACGATGATGCAGCCCAGGTCGGCCAGCATTTCGGTCATCGCCAGGGCGAACAGGCCGTCGTCCTCAACGATGAGGGCCCTGCAGCCCCAGAGCGGGCGCGCGGCGGTGGACATCAGAACGCTCGTCTCAGGCGCCGCTCAGACGGCGGCGGTTACTGCGCGAAGTTCCGGCCACGTCACGCCAGCCCTCAATGTGCCACGGTCCAAGGGGGTTCCGAAACCCGTTTCGGTTGCGGTCACAGTCGCAAAGCGCGACTTTTTCAGTCCGCCCGACCGCCGTAGCGCCGGGCGCGGCGGCGCCGTTCCCGGGCGCCGGCGCTGAGTCGCCAGCCCAGGATCACGCGGCCACGCCAGGGGATCACGACCTGCGCGCCCGTGTGGTGCTCGCCGCCGGGCAGGCAGGCGCCGACACGGATGGGCGCGTCGAGGTCTTCGAGGATTTCAGGCTGGAACGTCTCGCTGACCGACATGGCCAGGGCCCGGATCCGGGCGATATCGCGGTCGCTGAGATAGCGGCGTGGCGCAGGCCGGCGGGGTGTCATGTTCGAACAAAAACAGAACATACTGTGCCATTCAAGGAGAATGCGATGCCCACAGGCTCGTCGAAGGGGCCGAAGCCCCGCGCGCCGCAGAAGCCGCCGCCCAAGAAGCCGCTGAACGCGGACGGCAGCGTGACCCACGCCCGGTATGGCGTCGAACTGGGTCGCCGGCTGTGCGACCGGATCGCCAACGGCGAGGCGTGGCGCTCGTTCTGCAACACCGACGGCATGCCGTCGTACGCGACGCTCTACAGCTGGCGCGACAAGCATCCCGAGTTCGCCCAAAGGCTGGCGCGGGCGCGCGACATCGCCGCCGACAACCGGGCCGAGAAGGCGCTGGAGGTGGCCGAGCGGGCGACCTCGGCGACGGCTACGGCCGACCGTCTGCATGTGAACACGCTGCTCTGGCACGCCTCGCACGGGGCGCCGCACCGCTATGGGGCGAGGGCGGGGGCGGCGGCTGCGGCTACGGCAAAGGCCGAACCGCGGCGCGTGATCATCGAGGTTCGCAGGTTCGTGCCGTTCGAGCGCCCCGACGGGAAGCTGGTGACGCGCGAGATTCTGCCGGACGGGAGCACGATCGACTATGACCGCTGATCTGGACGACACCGGCCCCGAGGCCGACGACGCCTTCGAAACGGCGGGCGCGGCCCCGGCGGCCGAGGCGGTCGCGGGGACGGCGGAGGCGCCGCCCGACATCTGCCGGCTGCCGCTGACATGGGTGCCACGCGGGTATCAGTCGAAGGTCTGGGAGGCGCTGCTGGCGGGGCGGCTGCGGGCCGACGTGGCGGCGCACCGGCGCTGGGGCAAGGACGAGGTGGCGCTGCATTGGGCTGCGGCGGCGGCATCAAGCAAGCCCGGCGTCTACTGGCACCTGCTGCCCGAGGCCGCGCAGGGACGCAAGGCGATCTGGACCGCCGTGAACCCGCACACCGGGCTGAAGCGGATCGACGAAGCCTTTCCGCCGCAGTTCCGGACGCGGACGCTGGAGGACGAAATGCGGATCGAGCTGAGCAACGGCTCGGTCTGGCAGGTGCTGGGTTCGGACAACTACAACAGCCTGATGGGCGCGCCGCCGCGGGGCGTGGTGTTCTCTGAGTGGTCGCTGGCCGATCCGCAGGCGTGGGCGCACATCCGGCCGATCCTGGTGGAGAACGGCGGCTGGGCGTTGTTTCTCTGGACGCCGCGCGGGCGCAACCATGCGACGCGGGCGTTCGACAGCCGGAACCTGGAACCCGACGAGTGGCTGTGCATCCGCGCCTCGGCCCGCGACACCGACGTGTTCACGCCCGAGCAGTTGGAGCGCGAGCGGCGCGAGCTGGTCGCCGAGCTGGGGTCGGAGGAGGAGGGGCATGCGCGGTTCGCGTCGGAGTACCTGGTGGACTTTGATGCGGCGGCGCCCGGCGCCTACTACGCCAGCGCGCTGGGCCAGGCGGACGTGGCGGGGCGGATCGGGCGCGTGCCGGTGGACCCGGCGCTGAGGGTCGACACGGCGTGGGATCTGGGCATCGACGACTACACGGCCATCTGGTTCTTCCAGCAGGTGGGGCGCGAGGTTCGGGTGGTCGACTACTTCGAGACCAACGGCCAGGGTCTGGATCAGATCGTGCGGCAGGCTATCGCGGCCAAGCCCTACGCCTGGGGCAGCCACCACCTGCCGCACGACGTGATGGTGCGCGAGCTGGCCACCGGGCGGTCGCGGTACGAGACCCTGGGGTCGCTGGGGCTGTCGCGGATCGTGGTGGGGGCGGCGGCCGATCCGGAGGAGCGCGTGAACGCCGCGCGCCTGATGATCCCGATGTGCTGGTTCGACGCCGAGCGGTGCGCGCAGGGGCTGGAGCGCCTGCGCGCCTACCGCAAGCGCTGGAGCCGGGCGACGATGACCTATGGCGGCCCGCTGCACGACCACGCGAGCCATGGGGCGGACGCCTTCGGGGAGTTCGCGCTGAACCGCCTGGGCGCGGGCCGCGCGGCGGTCGGCGACGGGGCGCCGCGGTCCGTGAGGCGGTCCTACAGCGGCGGCCTGTCGTGGATGGGATAGAGCCCTGCGTCGGGATGGCGCGTGACGTTAACGGCCTGGGTTGAAGACGCGTTAGGCATGGCCGGCGCACAAGGGGGTGTCGGGGGCGCTCGCAGGGTTAAGGCGAATGCCGAATTTCATTCACGAACTCTTGTCGCTGGTCGAGGCGCGACCACTGACGAGCGTGGGCGTGGCGATCGCGACGGTGCTCTATATGCGTCTGATGCTGTCGGGACCCCGCTCGTACTGACCCCCATCCCTCTCATCACGATCTTCCGATGCAACCTACAGCCCCGCTCAGTGTTGGGGGAGGGCTCTCGATGCAGGAGGAGATTTCCATGAGCGGTGTTGGAATAATTGGCGCGATCATCATCGGCATTCTGGCCGGGTTCATCGCGGAAAAGGTGA
This sequence comes from Phenylobacterium sp., assembly GCF_965284355.1. Classification (NCBI taxonomy): domain Bacteria; kingdom Pseudomonadati; phylum Pseudomonadota; class Alphaproteobacteria; order Caulobacterales; family Caulobacteraceae; genus Phenylobacterium; species Phenylobacterium sp. The sequence goes on from NZ_OZ260078.1 coordinate 4,484,771, forward strand.
TGCGGCGGAACCACGGCCTGCTCACGAACCTGATCGTCGGCGTGGTCGGCGCGTTCCTGGGCAGCTTCCTTGCGACGACGCTGGGCATCGGCGTGGGTTCGGGCCTGATCCCGAGCCTGCTCGTGGCCACGGTGGGTGCGATCCTGCTGCTGTTCATCGTCGGGTTCTTCCGTCGCCGGTCGGCCTGATCCCCGCAGGTTGCCAGGCGCCGTAGCAAGGCGGTTGACTCTGAAAATTACAGGTGTAGCAATTTGCGTGCTACAACTGTAAAAAGGAGATCGCCCGATGCGGCGTCTGAACCTGAAGACCTTGATCCTGGGCGGCGCCGTTGCGTTGGCGACGGGCGCCGCCCAGGCGCAGGAAGCGGCGAAATGTGGCGGCTGTGCGGAGGATGGGCTGACCCTTGTTCCGCCCGCGGAGCGACTGACCGTTGGCGGGGTGTTCGCCGACGCCGCCCTGGAGATGCAGGTGCTGCTCGCGCTGTTGATCCTCGCGGCTTTAGCGTCTCTGGCGATCTGGGCGCTGAACCTGCCGAAAGTTGGCAAGGGCGACGCCCGCGCGCTGGCCGGCGCGTTGGGCCGGCTGCGGATCGTGCGGTCGGGCGGCGCGCCGCTGGGCGCGTTGGGGGCGAGCTACGTGCTGTTCGCCGGCTTCGTGGGTCTTGCGAACGTGCGCCCGACGCCCAGCATCGGGGTGCTTGCGCCAGGCTGGGCCGAGGCGGCGCTGGCGCTCATGCTGGGCCTGCTGGCCACCACGGTGGGGGTGCTGTGCGAACGCCACCTCGAAGCGCGGATCCGGCGAGCGGCGGCTTAAGGGCGCCATGGCCATGCGCATCACCGAAGCGGAAATGCGGGTGATGGAGACGGTCTGGGCGGCGGGGTCCGAGGGACTTTCCGCCGCCGACCTGCTGGGCGCCGTGCTGCCGCAGACAGGGTGGAGCGAGAGCACGTGTCGCACGCTGGTCCACCGGCTGATGCTGAAGGGCGCTTTGGCCTCGACCCGGGCGCCGGGCGGCGGGGCGTCGTATGCGGCGCAGCTGACGCGTGACGCCTGGCTGACGGCCGAGAGCCAGGGTGTGGTCGACCGGCTGTTCGGCGGCCAGGTGGCGGCGATGGTGGCCCACGTCACCCATGAGCGACGACCGTCGCCCGACGACCTGGCGCGGCTGCGGCGGCTGGTGGCCGAGCTGGACGCCGGCGAGGACGAGTAGCGGCGCCGACCGCGCGGCGATGCCGATCTGAATGTCCGGAGGCGGATGCAGCGGGGCGGCCCAGGGGGGCGGCTCGGGACTGATCGGTGCGGACGCGTGGGCCTGAGGGGCGGGCGGTCCGATCCAGTGACATTTGACGCGGCGCTTCGGGGCCGCCTTCACCCGCCGGGCCTGGCCTTTCGCGGGCCTTAGCGCATGGGGCGAAGCCATTGTCTGACGACGACATTCTCGAGGGATTCATGGCTGTCGTGGCGGCCGCGTCGGAGTTGCGAACCCGCTGGCGCGACAGGGATGGGTCCGATGACCCAAGATGGCCCCCTACACTGGCGCCGGCGCTTTCAGGTCTCCGCGCAAGACCTGGCAGACCTTCGCCGAGGTTGGGCGGATGTGGGACGTCAGGTCTGGCAGTCCGGCACACGCGCGGGACGCGATATCAAGGCCCGAACGGAGCTTGAGCTTGAAGCGCTTGGACGCGCTCATGAACGGCAGGTCGAGCAAGCCCAACGAGCCGGCGATCGAGTGAAGGAAGCTGTGGGCGAAGGACTGCGAAGGGGTGAGCGCGCTGTCCGGCAATTCACAGCGGTTGCAGGTTCCGCCGTCACGTCGGCCGCTCGAGCGCAGACGCGTATGGCGCAGGTCCAGGAAGCCCAGCGGGTACGCGCGGCCGAGACTGGTGCTCGCCTTGTCACTATGCCGCCCGCACCGTTCCTGCGGCAAGGCGCCGTGGGCGATCCAGGGCCCGGTCGTCTCTACGAGGAGTTTCGCAGGGGCGACGGGCCGCAACGCCGCGTACTCGGGCCGCAATCCGCATTCTCAAGAGAATTTGCGATGGCGCCGAGTGTGCAAGAGCACGTTCAGGACACGCTTGGGCTCTGGAAACAGAGAAACGGAGGCGTGGACATGTTCGTCAACCCAAGGCGGGCGGATTTCGGCGTGAGCGAGTTCATTGAAGACGCTGTCGCGGGCAACCAGGCGTCGCATGTGATCGGCACCTTTGCCCTGGCGGGCCAGAGGCGAGGCGACGAGATCGACTGGTGGGCCGAGAACGACATGGATCGTACCTCCTTCTATGCTGGCCGGATCGCGCGCAAGGTCGGGCTCCCTGTCGTCCCGAAGCGGTCGCGCCCGGGCCCTCAGGGATCGACCGAGCAGACCATCCTGTTTCGTACCGATCTGCGAGGTCGCCCGCTCCGTTGATGCCCATTGCGCCGCGGATTAGTTCATGGTGTGTTCTGCGCATGACTGCAGGCCAACCGGACGAACTGGCGCTTCTGTTCAGCCGTGTTCGACGTTTCCTGGCCTGTTGGTTGGTGCTGCTTGCCGCCTTGGGTCTCGCGCCTTTGGTATTGGCGCTCTTGCTGGAACTCGCGGCCTTGATCGCGTTGGGCGGCGGCTGGGACGGCGGTGAACTTTACGCCCACCCTTTGGCGCTATCAGTATTCTGGTCCTACGGCGCAGTGATGGCTGGGCTGCTTCTGGGCGTCCCCGCAGTGCTGCTTCGCCAGCGCCTTATCCGACCGGATCCGCCTTTCCTGCGGCTTGGATATCTCGGCGCGGCGGCCACCCTCTTCATCGTCGAGACTGCGATCCATGGCTTGGAGCCTGACGGGTACGTGACCTCGGTCTACGTGCAGGTCGTCGCGCTGGCCGCGACGCTGATCTATGTCGCGCTGGCGCGAAGGTTCAGCCTGTTCGACGGTGATGACCACACGTCGTGATGTTCGCGCTTTGTTCTTGACATTTGCGCGCGAATTTGAGAGAGTTCTGTCAGAGTTGATTACTGCGTCCGGAGGCGGATGCGGCAGGGCGGCCCAAGGGGTGGCGGCCCGGGACTGATCGGTGCGGACGCATCGGCCTCAAGGGCGGGCGGTCTGGTTCAGTGACATTGGATGCGGCGTACGCAGCCGCCTTCACCCGCCGGGCCTGGCCCGCGCGGGCTTCTTCTTGACGCTTCGCCGGCAGGTCGAGCTTGCCGAGCTCCGCGATGATCTGAGTCCTTGGAGGACGGGATAGCGACATTTCTCGACGACGACTTGTCGACGGACGAATGGCAGAAGCGTCGAGGTCTGCAGGTCGGGAGCGGCGACCCCAATGGCGGCATCGATCCCGCCGCGCCGACTTGGGTGCTCGACGACGGGATGCCGACGGCGGAGTGGCAGCGTGTTCGTGCGCAACAGGCGGTAGGTGCGAAGCCGGTCGCTGGGCCTGCGACGTATTCGAAGCGGGACGCCGCCCGGGATCTGGGCGCGGGGACGCTCCTCGACCAGATCGGGATCGGAGAGCAGAAGGGTCGTACGCCGAGCTATGACGTGACCTACGGCTTCGGGGCCTTTGTGCCAGAAGGCTCCAAGAAGCTCACGGACATGACGTTTCGCGAGGTCGCGGCGCTTCAGAAGGAGATGCAGCGCCGTCAAGCCGGGGCCGATATGCGAAGCTCCGCCGTCGGCAAGTACCAGTTCCTCCAAGGCGAGGCCGAGCGGCTGAGGGTCAAACTGGGACTGAAAGAAACCGATCGCTTCACAGCCGGCGTCCAGGACATGATGGCGCGCGAGATCCTCGCCGAGAAGGGATATGGCGACTTCCTAACGGGGAAGATCGACGGGCCGACGTTCCAAGCGCGCATCGCGCCGAAGTGGTCGTCCATCCCGGAGCCCAGTACCGGGAAGTCTAGGCACCATCAGCCGCTCAGAATGACGACCCAAGACATGCAGAGGGTCTTGACGAAGAGCCGGCTGGAAGCCCAGGAGCGCATAACGACGTTCAACGCCGATCCTTACGCGCGCCGCTGGCGATGACGGCGTCATAGGGGATGTCGTCGAGCGTGGCCTTCTCGATCCCGTTGATGCGGATGCCGCGAAAGTCGGCGGGAAAGACCGCCGTGTCGGCTTCGCCAGACGTATGGACGATCAGCAGCTGCCCGTCGGACCGCCGACGGAACAGAAACATGCAGTGCTGCATCCAGCCCCCCACGCCGCACGCCACGATCTCCTTGTAGGTCTGGCAGAACAGCGTGTCGTAGGGGCAGGGCGCCAGGTGGCCGGGCCGCGGTCCGACGGGGACGGGATCGACGCCCGAGAGGATGAGGCGTCCGCGGGCTTCGGGGTATGGCGTGTTCTTGGGAATCGCCGGTAGCGGCTCCGCGACAGATGCGCGATGTGACGCAGGCTCCGCCGCGCCGGGGTTTGCGGCGCAGAGTGAAATCACCAGGGCAAGGGCCGTGAGCCGCATGTAACGGATCATCCGTGTGATGCGGCCGCAGAATAGCGAACCTCGCGCGTCGGCGCCACTGCCAATGTTCGTGATTCGTTCTTGATATCTGCGGGCGAATTTGAGAGAGCTCTGTCAGAGTTGATCCGTGCGTCCGGAGGTGGATGCGACGAAGCGGCCCAGGTGAGGGCGGCCCGGGACTGATCAGTGCGGACGCGCCGGCCTGAATGGCGGGCGGTCTGGTTCAGTGACATTCGATGCGGCGCTTCTGGGCCGTCTTCACCCGCCGGGCCTGGCTCGCGCGGGCTTTTTCTTGCTTCACCGGCAGATCGACTTTGCCGAGCTCCGCGATGATCTGACACCCTGGGAGGACTGGATGGCGACATTTCTCGACGACGACTTGGCGCCGGATGAATGGCAGAAGCGTCGGAGTCTGCAGGTCGGGAACGGCGATCCCAACGGCGGCATCGATCCCGCTGCACCGGTCTGGGTGCTGAATGATGGGATGCCGTCGGCCGAGTGGCAGCGTGTTCGTGCGCTTCAGCAAGGCGCTCCGGCGGCGACAGGGCCGGGACCCCGTCCACCGATGGTCGGCTCCGAGCCGTCGGGCGCCGTGAAGGCTCAAGTCCCGGGTACGAAACAGGGAATCTACACGAAGCGCGACGCCGCATTGGACCTGGGTGCGAGGTTCATCCTTGACCGGATCGCTGTTGGCGAGGCGCCCGACCAGCCGGTCAGTTACGACACCACGTATGGTTACGGGGCTTTCGTGCCGCCTGGATCCAAGCCTGTGACGCAGATGTCTTTCGCTGAACTCGCGGAACTGCAGGAAGAAATGCTGCGGCGGCAATCCGGCGCGAGCGGAAGGAAGAGCCGGCCCGTCGGCAAATATCAGTTCCAGCCCGAGACCGTCGAGCGCATGCGCAAGGCGCTGAGGCTCAAGTCGACGGACATCTTCACGCCTGGCGTACAGGACATGATGGCGCGCGAACTGCTCCAGCAGCGCGGTTACGGCGACTACTTGTCCGGCAAAATCGACGCGACAACTCTGCAGGAGAATCTCTCGGCCGAGTGGGCATCTGTCCCACAGATCAGCACCGGCAAGTCGCGGTACAACCAGCGCATCGGCACAACCACCGAGCAGATGCAGGCCGAACTGGCGAAAGCAAAAGCCGAGGCTCAGAGGCGGATCACCGAGACTGGGGCCGACCCTTACGCGCATCGTTGGCGATGACGACGTCCCGCAGATCATTCGAGGTCGCGGGAGACAGCAAGATGTAGCCGACCGTCGAGAAGTCCGGCGGTGTCTTGTAGTCAAGGGGTTCGCCGCCTGTGGTAACCAGGAACAGCCGTCCATCGGATCGCCGCTTGAAGAGCATCAAGCAGAAGAGCGCGCCGCCTCCGGTGCAGCTCACGATCTCCGGGAAGGTTCGGCACATCAGGTCCTCCGGCCAGCAGTTTACGTGGGCGCCGGGCCGGGTTCGAACGATCTGGGGCGTGTACCCCATCCGGATCAGCTGCGCACGCACGGTGGGGTAGGGTGTCTCCTCCCTGAATCGCGGCAGTCGCTCGGCCGCAAGCGGCGCCGTTGCGAAGGCAAGGGCGGATACCGCCACCAGGAATGCGCGCATGGGCCCTCGCTCGGATCATCTGCAGCATAGCGCGCAGGCGTTGGTGTCGCCAGCGAGTAGTTGCCAATTTGTTCTTGACGTTTGCGCGCGAATTTGAGAGAGTTCTGTCAGAGTTGATCAGTGCGTCCGGAGGCGGATGCGGCGGGGCGGCCCATGTGGCGATGACCCGGGATTGATCGGTGCGGACGCGTCGCCCTGAGGGGCGGCGGTCTGGTTCAGTGACATTCGATGCGGCGCTTCGGGGCCGCCTTCACCCGCCGGGCCTGGCCCGCTGCGGGCCTTAACGCATGGGGCCAAGCCATTGTCTGATGAAGATATTCTGGAGGAGGCCCGTGAGGCCTTTCAGCTGGCGGCGGACGCCGAGGCTGAGAACCGGCGCGAGGCCCTGGACGACCTGCGGTTCGCCCGGCTGGGCGAGCAGTGGCCCGAGCGGGTGCGGCGCGAGCGGGATCTGGAAGGGCGGCCGTGCCTGACGATCAACCGGCTGCCGGCCTTCATCCGCCAGGTCGTGAATGACGCGCGGCAGAACAAGCCGGCCATCGCGGTCCATCCGGTCGACAGCGCCGGCGACCCGGAGACGGCGGAGGTGTTCAACGGGCTGATCCGGCACATCGAGCAGTGCTCGGACGCCGAGGTGGCCTATGACACGGCGCTGGATTTCGCGGTGACGTGCGGGCTGGGCTATTTCCGGATCAACACCCGCTGGGCGCCCAACGACACCTTCAACCAGGACCTGGCGGTGGAGCGGGTGGCCAACCCGTTCTCGATCTATGGCGACCCGGACTCGACGGCTGCCGACAGCAGCGACTGGAACACGGCCTTCGTGGTGGACAGCCTACCGCGCGCCGCCTTCGAGGCGCGCTGGAAAGGCGCAGACGCGGTGGATTGGGCGGGCGATCGCGACGGCGGCGCCGTTTCGGCCGGCCGTGAAGCCGCAGACCGCGTCGCGGTCGCGGAGTTCTGGCGCCGCGAGCGGGTGACGCGGACGATCCTGGCGCTGTCGGACGGACAGGTGGTGGAGGAGGAAGCCTACGCCGCGCAGAAGGCGATGTTCGACGCCCTGGGCGTGACGGTGGTGGGCCGGCCCCGGGAGGTGGGCAGCCACCGGGTGACGCAGCGCATCCTGTCCGGCGCGCAGGTGCTGGAGACGGTGGACTGGGCCGGGCGGTTCATCCCGATCGTGCCGGTCTATGGCGAGGAGCTGATGATCGACGGGCGGCGTCGGCTGCGCAGCCTGGTGCGTGACGCCAAGGACCCCCAGCGGATGTTCAACTACTGGCGGACCACATCGACCGAGCTGGTGGCGCTGGCGCCCAAGGCGCCGTTCATCGGGCGCAAAGGCGCGTTCGAGACCGACGCGGAGAAGTGGGCGACGGCCAACGTCCAGAGCCACGCCTACATCGAGTACGACGGGCCCGAGCCGCCGATGCGGCAGGGGTTCGCCGGCGTACCGGCCGGGGCGCTGCAGGAGGCGATGAACGCCTCGGACGATATGAAATCGATCATGGGTCTGTACGACGCCAGCCTGGGCGCGCGATCCAACGAGACCTCGGGCCGGGCGATCATGGCCCGTCAGCGCGAGGGCGACACCTCGACCTTCCACTACATCGACAACCTGACGCGGGCGATCCGGCACGCCGGGCGCATCCTGCTGGACCTTATCCCCAAGGTGTACGGGACGGCGCGGGTGGTGCGGGTGCTGGGGCCGGACGGGACGGCGCAGAGCGTGGGGGTGGGGCAGGGCGTAGGAGGTGGGCAGGGCGGCCAGACCGGCGCGGGGCCGCTGAAGGCCGTCGCGCGGATCTACGACCTGAGCGCCGGGACTTACGATCTGACGGTGCGATCCGGGCCCAGTTTCACCAGCCGGCGGGAAGAGGCGGCGACCCAGATGGTCGAGCTGATCCGGGCCTATCCGGCGGCGGCGCCGCTGCTGGGCGACCTGCTCGCGCGGAACCTGGACTGGCCGGGCGCCGACGAGATCGCCCAGCGGTTGGGCGCGCTGTTGCCGCCGCAGCTGAAGGGCGCTTCGCCCGAGGCGCAGCAGGCGCAGGCGCAGATGGCGCGACTGGGCCAGGCGCTGGCGGCGGCGAAGGCCGAGATCGCCGCGCTGAAGCAGGACCGGGCGCATGAGGCGCGCAAGCTGGAGATCGAGGCGTTCGAGGCCGAGACGAACCGGATGCGGGCGATGCAGGCGCGGTCCTGACGGCGAAGCGGCCGCTCGCGAGGGGTGGCTAGTATTTGTAAGGCGTCCAGGGGCGCTGCGCCGAGAGCAGGACCATGACCGCAGCCAGGGCGGTCGCGCCGCTCAGCAGGACCAGGATCGGCGTGACGATGCGGGCTCCGATGCGGATGTCGGCCAGCAGGAAGAGCAGGAGGCCGGCCGCGACCACGGCATACGACAGTCCGCCGGCGACCAGGATCGCGGTGCGCCGACGCGGCGGCAGTCGCGCCGGCCACTGAAGCGCAGCCGCCGCCATCGCGCCGGCGCCCCAAAGGTACATCAGGGGAAAGCCGATCAGCGCCCCGGCGAGCGTGATCGGAGCGCTCGTGAGCGGGACCGCCACGACCCAGGGCAGGAGGCCCAGCCCCAGCACCGCGGCGGCGCGCGCCGTATCGCCCGTCGGTCGGCTCATCCGCACCCGCAGCACGATCCAGGGGGTCCAGATGACGACGGCGAGCAACCAGACCATGAGCCCAAACCCGATCGTTCCCGGGTCGCTGTCGAGCACACCGCCGAAGTCGCCGAACCAGGGCAGCAGCAGGACGCCGTCCAGCCGATTGTCCACGCGGGTGCGCGTCTGCTCCCAGGGCGGCTCATTGTTCGTCATTCGTTCACACTAGCTGCGCCGCTGCGAAGCTCAACCGCAATCCATGGAGGACAGATGGAACGACAAATTCAGACGCGAACTGACTGGGGACGTCGAAACGCGGACGCTTCGCGTTCGGCGGAACAGATCATCTCGCCCATCGCGCCGCCGCTGGTCAGGCCGCTGCTTCGATAACGCCCAGGCTTCAACGCCGCTCGACGGCGCAATCCCAAGGATACACATGCACAAGCACGACCCCATGATCGAGGGCGAGGATTTCGCGCGCCCGGACGACGCCACGCTCGAGGGCGAACTGATCGAGACCGACGGGCTCGAGGCTGAGCCGGAGATGTTCGAGCTGGACCTCGACGGCGAGGTCCACACGCTGCCGGCCTCGCTGAAGGGCGCGTTCCTTCGGCAGGCGGACTACACCCGCAAGACCCAGGAACTGGCCGAACATCGGCGCGGCCTGGACAGAGAGCGCGAGGCGTTCGGCCGAGAGGCGGCCGAAATGCGCGGCGCTCATCGCGATCAGCTACGCCTGATGGCCCTGGATGAGCAGCTGCTCGAGTTCGAACAGGTGGATTGGGAGGCCTTCGTCGAGGAAGACCCCAGCGCCGCCCACGGGCTGTGGGCGCGATATCAGGAGCTGGGCGACGCCCGGGATCGGCTGGCCTACGCCGTAAGCCACGCGAAGGAGCGTGAAGCCCTGAAAGCGGCGCGCGAAGCCGCCGACGCCATGGCCGCCACGGGCGCGAAGCTGCGCGAGGAGATCGAGGGCTGGTCGCCGGAGGTGGCGGCGAAGCTGGTGGACTACGCCCAGGCGTTCGGCGTCACGCTCGAGGAACTGGCGGAGATGGCCGACCCGAGGCTCTGGAAGCTGCTGCACAAGGCGTGGCGCGCGGATCAGGCCGGCGAGGCGGGCGCCAAGACTGAGGCGGTCGGTATTCGGCCGGCCATCACGCTGGCCGGCGGCGGCGCGGGCGGAGGCGGGGTGCGTGACGAACTGGGCACCCGGGAGTGGATGCGCCGACGCAACGCGCAGATGACGGGAGGCCGCTGACATGGCGAGGATCCTTTCCGACGTTCCGCCGCCTAGGTCGACCGGCGCGCTGACTACCGGTTCACCCCTCAGTCTTGAGACCTGGGCGGCGCTGCAGGCCGCGCCGCGCAAGACCGTTCCGCAAGGCACGATGGTAACCGTCCGCAGCTACAACATTCCCAGGAAGAACGGCGCGCCGCGCATGCCCAGAATCGTGGAGGACGCCTATCCCGAGCACATGTACGTGGAACTGGATGACGGTCACGAGCAGCTCATCGCCCGAGGCGGACCGAAAACCTCCGCCGGCGCCGCGCTGAGCGACGAGTGGACCGTTTCGGGCGGCGTGGGACCGGCGCGAGACAGCCGGGACTACGGGAAGGGCGAACGCGTAGTCCAGCGTGGATTTCTGCCCGATGTCGGCGCGCAGCGGGCCGCCGAAGTTGCTCGGCGGTTGGCGGCCGATCTCGCACGCGACCCTCGCCGCTATGGCGCGAACGCCAATTCCAACAGCTACGCGGCCGACGTGACCGAAGCTCTGACCGGCCAACGCCCGGGAGACGGGCGCACCTGGGGCTCCGGCCAACGCCTGAAGTCGGCCCATCGGGTCAGGTCTGAGCCGCTCGATATCTCGCCGGCGATGCGAGGCTCGCCCTACTGACGCGATGCAGAAGCCCTCTCAACGCGCCTTGTCATCGGGCGACCAGCTCGCCCGGAACAGCAGGACGAGAAGACCCGCGGGATCGGCGCCTATCGCCACCGCAAGCCACACCAAGCCGGCCAGCAGGACTGCCCCACAGAAGAGCGGCCCCCAGTCTGAGCCGTCTGCGACAAGCGTGATGACGAGGCCGGCCAGGGCGGCGACCGAGACGATCAAGGGAATACGGTAGCGCGTCATATCTTGTTCGCAATTTGTTCCGGAACGCTAGCCTCTGAAGCGCCGCTTGCGCAAGGGGGCGCCGCCACCTTGTGTTGTTCGTCGTCGCTTCGCTCGTGATCCGGGACGGCCGCCACGCTGCTTGTGCGCGCAGACCACTCCTGGCCGAACGGCGAGCGTTCCCGCGACGCCACCTCGCCAGCCGCCAAGTAAGACCTTCTTCGACCCGAGTTCGACCGCCTCCTCTCGCCCAATCGCGGGCGAGAACACCAGGCCTCGACTGCACACCTGCCCCGCCGCGCCGAACTTCGGCGGCGATCGAGCACGCGCGCATGCGCCTCGGACGCCGGTTCGCGGCCAGAACCCAACAATCCAAGGACATCACATGCCCAATACGATCCTGACCGCCACCGCCGTGACGCGGGAGGCGCTTCGCGTGCTGCACCAGAAGCTGAACTTCGTCGGCACCATCACCCGCGACTATGACGATCGCTTCGCCCAGCAAGGCGCGAAGGTGGGCGACACGCTCAAGATCCGCCTGCCCAACCAGTACAAGGTGCGCACCGGCGCCACGCTGGGCGTCGGGGCCGATGTCGACACCGTGGAATCGAGCGTCGACCTGAAGGTCCAGACGCAGAAGGGTGTCGACCTGAACTTCACCTCGATGGATCTGACCCTGGGCCTCGACGACTTCTCGGAGCGCATCCTGGAGCCTGCCATGAGCGTGCTGGCCGCCAACATCGAGGCGGACGCCATGAGCATGTACAAGGACGTCTACAACCAGGTGAACAACCACGGCGTGGCGGCTTCGTTCACGAAGGTGCTCGAGGGCCGCAAGATCCTCGTGGACAACCTGGCGCCGCTGAACGCGCGGACCTGCAACCTCAACACCCAGGACAACGTCGATCTGGTGGACGGCCTGAAGGGCCTGTTCAACGACAAGGCCACGATTTCGAAGCAGAATCGCGAAGGCTTCATGGGCCGCACCGCCGGCTTCGACTTCGTCGAGAACACGCTGTGGCCGCGGCACGTTCGCGGCGGCGCCAACGGGGCCTACACGACGAGCACGCTGATCGCCGCGATCCCGCTCTCGTCCACCCCGCTGTCGCAGATCACGGTGGCCACTGGCTCGGGCGCCTTCGCGGTGGGGGACGTGTTCGAGATCGCCAACGTCATGCGGGTGCACCCTGAGACCAAGCAGAGCACGTCGGTGACGCAGCAGTTCGTGGTGACCGAGGCGCTGGCCGGCCCGGGCGTGCTGAAGTTCGCCCCCGCCATCGTGACGGATGGGGCGTCGAAGAACGTGACCGTCGCGGTCACGTCCGCCACCGCGGCGGTGACGGTGGCCGGCACGGGCACGAACTCGCACGGCGTCAGCCTGGCCTACCAGAAGGGGGCGTTCGCCTTCGCCACGGCCGACATGGTGATGCCGCGCGGCGTCGACTTCGCCAGCCGTGAGGTGTTCGACGGGGTGTCGATGCGGATCGTGCGCCAGTACGACATCAACAACGACCGCTTCCCGTGCCGCCTGGACGTTCTCTACGGCTACAAGACGATCCGGCCCCAGCTGGCCTGCCGCCTGGCCAACAAGTAGCCGCCGGCGTCTCCCCCTCAGACCTGTTCCGCTGGCGCCGCCCTCCCCAAGGCGGAACGGTCTGGCGGCGGCGCGCGTGCGCGCCCGCCGCACCCTGTTTTCTCCAAATCGCGAGACCGACATGGCGATCACGACCTACGCCGAGCTCAAGGCTGCGGCGGCGAACTGGCTTGTGCGTGGGGATCTCACCGCGCGGATTCCGGAATTCATCACCCTGGCCGAGGCGCGGCTGAACCGCGTGTTGCGCACGCGGCTGGCCGAGACGGACGTGGCGCTGAGCGCCGTGATCGGGGTGCGAACCATTCCCCTGCCGGCCGGCCTCACCGAAGCGCTGGCGCTGTGGATCGTGGGCGGGGAGGGGCGCACGAAGCTGCGGTTCGTCGCCGCCGAGCTGATCGGCGCGGCGTCGCTGCAGGGCGAGCCCGCCGCCTGGACGGTGGACGGCGCCACCCTCGCGTTCGACCGGCCATGCGACCAGGCCTATCCGCTCACGCTGCGCATGCTGCGCGGCCACGCGCTGTCGGACTCGGCGCCGACGAACGGCCTGCTGGCCGAGGCGCCCGACGTCTATCTGTTCGCCACGCTGTGCGAGGCCGGCCCCTTCCTGCGCGACGCCGAACTGGCGGGCGCCTACGAGGCCAAGCTGGACCGGGCCATCGCCGAGCTGAACGCCAAGGATGCGCGGTCGCGGGCCCCGCGGACGCTGGGCGTCGAGCTTGCGGACCTATTCCTTGAGCGGGGTCGCTAGATGCTCACGCCCGTCGGACCCGGCGCGCCCGAGGCGGTGCGCGCGGTGCTGAAGTCGTTCCACGATGCGATCTCGGCGTTGCTGGCGCCGGCTGCGCCCACGCCGCTGTTCGCTGTGGCGATCGCGGCCCTGCCGCCAGCGGCCGACCATCCCCGAACCCTGGTGCTCGTCACCGACCTGAACATCCTCGCCCATTCGGACGGGGCCCATTGGATCCGCCAAGACACGGGAGCCGTGATCGTCTGATGCCTTCTTCCTGGTCTCCATCCCTCCGGTTCGAGCTGCAGTTCACCGGCGAGAACATCAACCTCTGGGGCGAGAAGCTGAACACGGCGCTGTCACGCGCCGACTATGCGATCGCCGGCTGGCTCACCAAGCCGCTGACCGGGCACGCCGCGCTGAGCGCGCTGAGCGCGCTGAACGACGGCGTCGACGAGGCGCGCGCGGCGATGATCAAGTTCACCGGGACGCTGACGGAGCCGGCGACCGTGTCGATCCCGGCGGTCAGCAAGATGTACCTCGTGTGGAACGCGACCGACCGGGTGGTGACGATCACCGCCGGCGGGACGTCGGTCGCGATCGATCCGGGCGACATCGTCTGGGTGGCCTGCGACGGCGCCAACGTGCGCACGCCGGGCTACGGCGGCCTTTCGATCAAGGACTACGTGGCCGCCGCGGGCTTCTCCGCCGTGGAGCTGCCGGCCCAGGCCGCCAACGCCGGCAAGTACCTCAAGACCGACGGGACGAACGCCACCTGGCAGGCGCCGTCCGCCGCCGACCTCGCCGATTACCAGACCGCGATCAAGGGCCTGCAGGTGGCCCTGGCGGTCGCGCTTTAGGAGCCGCAGAACATGCCCGTCACCCCGAATTCGATCATCACGCCGCAGACGCCGCGGGCCAGCGCCGTCGGCCTGACCACCGCGAACACGAACTTCACGGTCTCGCCGACGAACACGCAGCTTTTGGTGACGGCCGGCCCGAATGGCGCGCGCGTCACGCGCCTGTGGGCGGTGCCGCTGGAGCAGATCAACACCGCCAACAACATCCAGCTCTATCGGAGCTTCGACGGTGGGACGACGAAGTACCTCTTCGACTCGAAGCTGATGGCGACCATCACGCCAGGCGCGGCGGTCGCGAATGCGCCGACCGATTTTGGATACTCCGAAAGCAATCCGCTTGTGATGACAGCCAACGAGCGACTCTATGTTTCTGAAGGGCAGACAGAGGCGGTGAATGTCGTCGCTGAATGGGCCGACTACTAATGCGTGATCAACGGCTTCGTGGATTTGTTGGGCAGCGTCTGACTGCAGCGCGGTCTCAAACTGCCGTCACGCCCTTTGTCTTTAGCGCCGGAGCGCAGACATTCACGGTTCCGCGCGAAGGCACCGGGCTATGGAGGTTCGTCGCCTGGGGCGGGGGTGGAGGCGGGTCTCTAGAACCGGGAGGTGGTGGTGCGCTAGTAATCAAGGATGTTTACTTGCGTGATGGTCAGCAAGTCCCAATATTCGTGGGGGGTGTTGGACAATCAAGCACCGTAACGCTGCCAGGTGTGATACTGGTTGCCGGAGGTGGGGCATTCGGTTCTCCTGGCCTTGGCGGCACCGCCAGCGGAGGGGATACGAATATATCGGGTTCAAACAGCTCCGGTAACAGCGGCGGGGCCGCTGGGTCATTTGGTGAGTACTTAGGTGGTGCCGGAGGGAGCGGAATCGGACGCGTTGGTCAGGCACCTGGTGGCGGCGCTGGAGCCTTCAGCGGTACTGGCATCCAGGAGATGGGAAGTACCGGACTGGTCGTAGCCGTTCGCGTTAAAGCAATCTAGATGGCAAGAGCGCGGTCGACTACGCTTTCCCAATCTAAATCAGGACCCTGCCGTACAATGCGGACGCTTGAGTACCAGGGGCTGTCCGAGCGGTCTGTGAACCAACGCCAATCAGCTACGAATGGCAGCAGCACGATCGTCGGAATGCCGAGCCCGCCTGCCAAATGCGCGACCGCCGTATCGACCGTGATCACCATCTCAAGCGAAGTCACGATTGCGGCGGTCTCGCGAAAGTCACGAGCGCCAGTTGATTCCGGCGCGAGATTGATGGCACTGGGTAAAGACTCAAGGCGCGTGGCCTGATCTCTTGTCAACGTGCGTGGGCGACCTTCAATATTGTTGGGATTGCCGGCAGTCATCACCCCAATGAGCTGCCCGCGCCGATCTGGGTCTGGTCGAACCAAGTACGGCGTACCATCAATATTATCTATAGTGAGATTAAAGTGCAGCGGGAGTGTGCTGGAGGGACAGTAATAGTCGAAGTCGTTTAGTTTCACGCTTTGATCAACGGGAAGTGTTTCGATTCCCAAATCTGAGATCAGTGAAGCGAGTGCTCGAGGGCAAAGCCACGTGACAATTGCACCGGCCTTGCAGAGGGCCAAGGCGTATCTTGCCCACTGTATCTGATCGCCAAATCCATGCTCCGACCACACAAGGATCCGCTTCCCGGCAGGCGGTTCTCCGCGCCACCGCTGGTAGGGAAGCGCGGGTGCACTAGGACGCAACGCGCGCCAACGGTCAAAGAGGGGGAGGCCTTCTTGGAGTCGTCCCGACTTTAGCAGAGCCGCCCCCAAGGCGACTTCAATAGCTGCATTGCCTGGAGCTAGGTCCAACGCTCCGCGCAACATCGCAGCTGCCTGCAATACGTCGTTCCGTAGCCACGCCTCGCGCCCGGCGTGAAACAGTTCGGTCGCCTTCTGATCCATCGGTCTGGTTTTCTATTGGCTGGCCGCCACCTCCACCACTCCCGCCTTCAACAGCAGTGCGGCCGCTCTGGTGGTGAGGGCGAGGTTGGCGTTCAGGCGGGTGGCGGTTTCGGTGAGGGTGGCGGGGCCGGCTGACTCCAGGGCGCCGAAGACGTCCTGGGCCTTCGAGACGGGGAACGCCAGGCCGCTGAAGAGGGCGTGTTCCAGGACGGCGGCCAGGTCGACGCGGGTGACGCCGGGCGCGAGGGCCAGGCGGGTCTGCGGCGTCAGCAGCTCGGTCGGGTAGTGGCCGAACGCGTGGAAGGGGTCCAGGCGGGCGGACGACGCGCGGGGCATGCGCTGCAAATGGTCCTGAAGGGCGGGATCGGCGGCGGCGGCGCGGCGGCGTGCGTTCAGGTCGGCCCACAGCTCCTGATGCTGACGGAATACGACCGACCAGTCGTAGATCGCCCGCGCTCTTGCCCGGCCAGCCTCGCCCATGCGCCGTCGCAGATCGGAATCGGCGGCGAGCGTCGCGACCGCCTCGGCGACCTGACCGATATCGACCGCGGTCGCAGCGGTCGCGGCCCAGCAGTAGGAGTCATAGTTCAGCGTCTGGTTCTCATGCGCCCTCGCAAGCGCGACACCAGCGCCCGCGTCCGGCGCCCAGGTGCGAACGCGGAAGCCGTCTACGCCGTCCCGGACCGTGTCCTTGTAGCCGTCCCAGTCGGTGACGACGACGGGTAGGGCGGCGGCCATCGCTTCGATCGGCGTGAGGCCGAAGGTTTCCTGGATGCTGTCGGACAGCGATATGAACAGGTCGGCGGCGGCCCAGCTGTGCTCGCGCCCCACGGGTTGGCGGCCATCGATGACGATGAGCCTGACGTCGGGCGCGAAGTCTCGTGCGCCGTCGCGGAAGGCGGCCTCGATATCGGCGTTGGGGAACCAGCCGGAGAGGATCAGCGCCAGCCGCTTGCCGCTTCGCTGGGCCGCGAGCTGGAGGCCGCGGAACATGGCGTGCGGGTGGGCCTTGGCGTGGAACACCAGGCGGCCGGTGAACAGGCAGGCCACCTCATCCGCATCGAGGGCCAGCGCGGTTCGGGCCGCCGTCCGGGTCGCCTCGCTGAAGACGAAGTCGTCGCAATGGACGCCCAGCGGAATGAGCGGCAGCTGGGGCCCCTGGATCCGCACATCGGGGCCCAGGCGCCACCGGAGGTAGTCCGTCTCGGCCTCATGGATGCGCCGGACGGTCTCGGCGACCGAGGTCGAGGTGCAGATCAGGGCGTCCCAGGGCGCTACAGGCTCCCGCAGGAGCCCAGCAATCTCGTCCATCGCGCCTTGGGACGCGGTGGTGTGGGTCACGCCGCAGAATGAGAAGGCGGTGAGACCGACGCGCTGGCGCACCTTGGCGTGGGTCGCGACCGTAGCGTCCGCAAGGAACAACACGCCGACGTCGGCCACCCGGTGGAGATGCTCGGTGTGGATCCACTCGACCGTGGCTGTCGGGTCGATCTTGGCGACAATCGCCTTGAACCCCTCGGCGGCCCGTTTCGTGCCGGTGAACGCGTGGACGGGATTCTCGCCCCGGGCCTGGACGGCGGCGCGGAGGAACCCATGGCCCGCCGCCTGGCGTCCCATGAGCTGGATCTTGGCCATGTCGTAGCCGTCGGGCTCGGCGCGAATGACCGCCATCGTCGATGAAGCTTCGGACACGGACACCTTGGACGTCGTCTGGAATTGCGTCGGTTCAATGGGGCCTGCGGGGCCTCGACACAAGCGGCCGCGACTCGCGGTCGGCGACAGCGAGACACAAATGAAGATTCCCCTCGAGCTCGCACCGGGGTTGTACGGTGACGACACCACATTCGCCGCCGGCGGTCGCTGGGCAGATGGGTCGAACGTGCGATTCCGGCTGGGCCGACCCGAGACGATCGGCGGCTGGGAGCGGCTGATGAGCAACCCGCTGACCGGCGTGTGCCGAGCGGTCTTTCCCTGGACGGATAACGGCGGCGTGCTGAACGTCGGGTTCGGAACACATTCAAAGCTGCAGGTCTGGCGGGGCGGCGAGCTGTTTGACGTCACGCCCGCGTCGGGGTTCACGGCCGGCGCGATCGATGGCGCGGGATCGGCCGGCTATGGCACCGGCGGGTACGGCGTGGGCGGGTATGGCCAGCCGTCGGTGAGCGACTATTTTCCGATGACCTGGTCGATGGGCGCCTGGGGCCAGCAGTTGCTGGCGAGCCCGCGCGGGCAGACGATCTTCGCCTGGACCAACAATACCGCCGCGCCGGCCGCGGCGCTGGCCAATGCGCCGGCCAGCGTGACTCACATGCTGATCGCGCCCCTGAACGGCGGCTACCAGGTCTTCGCGTTGGGCTGCAACGAGGAGGTCTCAGGGACCTTCAATCCGCTCTGCATTCGCCACTCCTCGATCCGCAACAACACGCAGTGGAGCACCAGCGCCAGCGGCTCGACGTCGCGGGAGTACATCCTGACGGGCGGCGGCCGCATCGTGGCGGGCCGGATGGCCGGGCCTTACATGCTGGTCTGGACAGGCGACGCGCTGTTTCTGGGCACGTTCGTCGGGGCGCTGAACCAGCCGTGGCGGTTCGACCGCGTCGGTCGCAACTGCGGGCTGATCGGCCCGAACGCGGCGGTGATCGTGGGGCAGACGGCGTTCTGGGCCAGCCCTGACCGCCAGTTCTACAGCTATGCGATCGGCGGCCAGCCGGAGCCGGTATCGTGTCCGATCCGGCGCGACTTCGCCGAGGAACTGGCGGCGAGCCAGGGCGACAAGGTGGTCGCTTCGTCCAACGCCGAGTTCTCGGAGATCCGATTCGACTATCCCGACCGGCGGGACGGCTACGAGAACAGCCGCTACCTGGCGCTGGCGGTGGCCGGTTCCGACGCCGGGGCGTGGCATCGCGGTGTCATGGCGCGGACGGCCTTCGTCGACGCCGGCCCATCGGCCTATCCGATCGGGGTGGCGTACGACGGAACGGTCTACCTGCATGAGAAAGGCAGGTCCGCCGACGGCGGCCCCTTCAGCTGGTTCGTGGAGACGGCTGACAGCTATCTGGATCCCGACGCGACCCTGCTGGTCCGCGGAGTGTGGCCTGATTTTCGGGACCAGGTGGGGCCCGTCACCGTGACGCTGTCAGGCCGCATGCACCCGCAGGACCCCGAAGGCATCGTGCAGGCGTCGCCCGTGACGCCACAGCAGGCCAAGGCCGACCTGCTCGCTGCGGCGCGACTTTTCCGGCTGCGCTTCTCAGGCGCGAGTGCGCCCACCGGCTGTCGGATCGGCAAGCCGGTGTTCGACGCGGCGCCGGCCGGACTCCTTTGAGCCGGTGACGCAGCAGACCGACCAAGATTCCAATTCAGAAAGGTGGGGACATGCCTTCATTCGGCATCAACGGCTCGATCAGTACGGGCAAGCGAACGACCGACAGTTCTGGGACGTTCAACAACACGACTACATCCACATTGCCGGAATGGGGAGTGACGCCGGTTCAGGGCGCGGCTGCGCGCATCGGCGGCCTGCTCAACTACAAACCTGCCGACCTGACAGCTCCTGCGCACGACTTGCAGCGTCGCGCCGCCGCCGACACCACCGACCTGGGCGGCTATGATGGGAACTTCGGCTTGGCGACCGATGTGACCCGGGGCGTCGCGGACACCTCGTGGCTGCAACCTCACCTCCACACCAACGCGCCATTCGCATCGGGTGGCAAGGCCTACGACTACGTCCGCCAATATGAGCGCAATATCAACGACCTCCTGGGCGCGCACGAGGCGGAGTTCGACGCACACGCCGGCCAGGTCCGGGCCCAGCAGGCGCTGGATCTCGCGGGGGCGGGCGCATTTGGCGGATCCGGCGCGGCCCTGACGCAGAGCATGACCGAGGGCGAGTTGGCGCGGGGACGGGCTTCGACTTTGTCAGGCTTGCGGTCGCGAGCCTTCGAATCCGCCCTATCGGCGGCGGCCGGCGACGCTGATCGGGCCACCCAGGCGAGAATTTCGAATGCGAACACGGCGCTGCAGGATCAGGCTCAGAAAGTGGGGTTCGGGTTTCAGGCCCGGGGCCTGCAAATGAACGCCGCCAACCAGTTGGGCGCCCTGGCCACCGGTCTGGACGCAAACCGGCGCGCCAATATCGATGCGAGGGCCGCCCAAGGCGGGGTCCTGCGTGGAATTGATCAGGCCCAGCGAGACGCGCCGTTTACGAGCGTCGAGCGGATTGTGGCCAGCCTGAATGGGCTGCCGCTGAGCCTCTTCGGCGTCAAGAACGAGCAGGGCGTCGAGACGAAGCACTCGGTCGAGAAATCGAAGGATGTGAAGGTTGGCGGTGAGGTCGGCTGGTGATGACCACGCAATCCGAACGGCTGGCCGCGCTGGAGCAACGGCTGACCGACCATGAGGCGCGATGCGAGGAGCGGCTTCGCGAGATCAAGGCGACGGCCGCGTCGACGCTGCGGGCGGTGGAGGGTTTGAAGAGCCGTTCGTGGGGCGTCGCCGCGGCGCTGCTGGCCTGGGCGCTGGCGCAGGTCTGGAGTGCGAGCTCTGCTCGGATGGAGCGGCTTGAGGCCTCCCGTCCGGTCTTCGCTCAGGAGGCGATCGATGTCTCAGACCGTTGAGGTCCGCTGGCTCTGGCGGCGAATCTACGCGTGCGCGGCGACCCTGCTCAATAGCGCCGGCGTCGCGGCGATCATCTGGCGTCTGAGCGACCCGGACGCGCTCAAGTGGTTGGGGCTCTCTCTGGTGGGCGCCAACGTCGTGATGGCCACCCTCTACCTCGCCGGCGCCACAGTCACCGACTGGGCCAAGCTGGCCGCGGCTGCTCGCGGACCCCGCGACTAACCCACTTTCAAGGACATCGTCATGACCACCCGACTGACAGCGCACTTCGCGCTGGAAGAGCTCACGGCTACGCAGCATCGCGAGATCGACAACCGGCCGCCGCCCGAGGTGGTGGCCACGCTGCGAACCACAGCCGCGCGCATGGAAGAGGTGCGCCGGATTCTGGGAGATCGCGTGATCTCGGTCTCCAGCGGCTATCGATGTCCGGAGCTGAACAGGGCCGTCGGCGGGGCGCGGACCTCGGCGCACCTCACCGGGCATGCGATCGACTTCAACTGCTACGGATACGGCGCGCCCATCGACGTCTGTCGGGCGGTCGCCGGCTCGAACCTCGCCTTTGACCAACTGATCGAGGAAGGGTCCTGGATCCACCTGTCGTTCGATCCGCGCCTGCGGCGGCAGGTGATGACCAAGGCGCCAGGCGGTGGCTATGAGCTGGGGCTGCGGTCGTGACGCCGCGGCTGACGGCTGGGCTGGTCAGCGTCGCGATCCTGGCGACCGGCGCCACCGCGCTCTACTGGAAGGGTCGCCTTGAGGGCGCGGCTCGTGGGCGGCCGAAACTCGAGGCCGCCCGCGCCCAGGCCGCGATCGCCGGCCTGGAGACGCGGGGCGAGCGGGAAAGCGCCGCGCGGGTGGACGCCGCCGTTCGCACCCGGGTGGCCGCGACCCGCTCGATCATCCGGATCACTCATGACGCTCAGACATCGGAGGACGCCCATGCGCCCCTTGCCCCCGCTCGCGCTGCTCGCCTGCGCGCTCACGACGACCAGCTGTGCCTCGCGGCCCCCGGCCTCGCCGGCTGCGCCGCGGCTGGAGATGCCGACCGAGGCGCAGCGGCCCTGCGAGCTGCACCGCCTGCCGCCGAGCCCGACGCAGGCTGACCTTGAGGTGGGCTACGCGACGCGCGGCGCCCAGATCGTGGCCTGCGATGCGGCGCGTCGGCTGGCGGTCGAGACGCTGGACGCCGAGCATGCGCTGGAGGAGGAGGCGCGCAAGCGTCGGCCTTAGGCGGTCAGGGCGCACCGCGGGCGGCGCGGACCCGGTGGGCCAAGTTCGCAAGGTAGGCTGCGACGTCGGTCGGCCACGTCGCCAGCGTCTCATCCAGCCTCGTGTCGTCGTTGGCGAACAAGGCGCGACTGGCCTCCTCGAAACCTGGCAGGTCACCCGCGATGGCGGACATGACCCGGTACAGCGCCTCCTGAGCCTCGCGTGTGCTCTCCACGGCGCCGGTGGTTCGACGTGCGTCCTCCACGAGCCGGCGCAGCGCCGCTGAAGCCCCGCCAGGCTGGTTGGACAGCCAGTCCCAGTGACGGGGCAGGAGGGTCACCTCCCGAGCCACGACGCCAAGCTTAGGGCGCCCGCGGCCGGGACGAGGGGGGGCGACGTCTGCCCGGGCCGTGCGAGCCTGATACTCCGTCACTGCGCCCTGCGGTCCGTGGCGTAGGTCAAGGTCGATGGCGCGGCCCGTGGCGTCATCGAAGACCAGGACGGAGCCCTGAGGGTGACCGGACAAGGCCTCAGCGACGGCGGCAAGCCCCCCTTGGGCCAGCCGTCGGTGTCCCTGAAATGCTGTAAATGTCGTGTGATCGCTCATTCAGGCTTGGATGCGCCCGACAGCCGCTCGAATCAATAAGTTCCGGGTAAAATTATTCACCGGCCAGGCTCTGGATGATGGGTTCGCCCCGGGCTTCCTTGTAGGCCGACGTTAGCAACGGGCCGATCCAGTATTCCTTGAACCAGCGCCGTAGCCAGGGATCGGCGCCGACGAAGCCCTGCGCCTGGTCGGTAAAATCCAGCTGTTTGCGCGCATCATCCAGACTGACGCCCTGGCGAACGAGGGGCGTGACTCTTTTGCGGACCTCTTCAATGGCCGTGACGAGGCGCGCCAAGTAGGTGTGGTCATGCTGGGGTTCGCCGTGCCCGGGGATGAGCACCTTGAAGTCGTAGGCCTGGAGCTTCTCCAGGGTGCGAAGCCAGTCGCTCGGATAGCTGCCGAAGCCGAACGGGACGGGCGCGACCACGATGTCGCCGGCAATGAGCACCCTTTGCTTCGGCAGCCACACCATGGCATCGCCGTCGGTGTTGGCGCGTCCCAGATAGCGAACCTCAACGGGCGCGTGCGGATCGGGGATATCGAGTCGGTCGTCGAAGGCCTCGGTCGTCGAGATCGTGACCGCGCCGCGCATGTCCTCGGCATACTGAGCGAATAGCCGCGCAGCCGCAGACCAGCCGCCCTTGCTGGCGGGATCGGGGGCCTTATCCGCCATGGTCCGGGTGTGGGCGAGGAAGCGCTGGGTCTGCTTGTAGAAGGCGTCGTCCGCGGAAGGGTCGAAGACGGCCGGCGTGTTCATGGTCTTACGGTCGCGCAGGTGCGCCTGGGTGGCCTTCGTCGCTATGGTGCGCGCCGCGGGCCACGCCTTGAGAATCTCGGAGAGGCCCTGAGGGTGGTCGCCGTGCCAGTGCGTAATGATCACCGCCTTCACGGGCTTGGCGCTCAGGCGGCGGATCTCGGCGATCAGACGCCGGGCTGAGCCGGGCGACCCGCCCGAATCGACGAGCACCAGTCCGTCTGCCTGCTCGATCAAGGTCACGTTGCCGATCGGCTGTACTTGGAACCGTGGCTCGGCGAACGTCCAGACACCGGGCGCGACCTGGATTGTCTCCTGGAAGTAGCCGTCTTCGGGCCTCGGCCGTTCCGGGGTCTGTGCAACCGCCACCGGGGCGATGGCCAGGGCCAAGATCAGTGAGGCGAGGGCGAGCTTGAGCACGATCAAAGCGAACCCCGCGGTTGGCGGACGCGTCAAATGAATCGGCTTCATGAAGGACAAAGGGGCCCGGACGGATGTCCGGACCCCTTTGAGATGGTGCCGCCGGGCAGGATTGAACTGCCGACCTCAGCCTTACCAAGGATGCGCTCTACCACTGAGCTACGGCGGCGAAGGCGGGCGCTATAGCGGTAGCCGAGCGCGGCGTGAAGCCCCCAAATCCACCGGCCCGCGCTTGACGCACGAGACGCCTCGCCGCACCTGCAGGAGATGGCCGACCAGGACAAGCCCCCGAAAAGCGCCGTGGATTCGCGGGAAGCGAAGCTCGCGAAGGCCCTGCGGGCGAACCTTCGGCGTCGAAAGGGGGCTCCGGCTGCCCCTGCGCCGAAGGCGCAAGAAACCTCCACGGATTGACCGCTTTGCGCGTCAACGGCGCGCGCGCTAGATACGTCGTCTGCGGTCGCCAACGGAGGGCGGCCGACCCGTGCCTCGTAAGGATCGCTATTGGATCGCATCGCCATCACCGGCGGCGCGCGGCTGGAGGGGGAAATCCCCATCAGCGGCGCCAAGAACTCGGCCATCAAGCTCATGGCGGCCAGCCTGCTTACCGAGGAGCCCTTGCGCCTGACGAACATGCCGCGTCTGGCCGATACGCGGTTCCTGGGCCGGCTCCTGCAGCGCCTGGGCGCGGAAGTGATCGAATCGGATGGCTCCAACGGAGCCGAGACGCTGCTCACCACCCGTGAAATCGTCAGCGGGTTCGCGCCCTACGATCTGGTCCGCCAGATGCGCGCTTCGTTCAACGTTCTGGGCCCTTTGCTGGCCCGGAACGGCCAGGCCAAGGTGTCGCTGCCCGGCGGTTGTACGATCGGCGCGCGGCCGGTGGACCTGCACCTCAAGGCGCTGGAGGCGTTGGGCGCCAAGATCGATCTGCACGAGGGCTATGTCTACGCCCAGGCGCCGCGTGGGCTGACCGGCGGCGAGGTGGATTTTCCGTTCGTGTCGGTCGGCGCCACGGAGCATACGCTGCTGGCGGCCGTCCTGGCTCAGGGCGTGACGGTGATGAAGAACGCGGCCTGTGAGCCGGAAATCACCGACCTTGCCGACTGCCTGAACAAGATGGGCGCCAAGGTGACGGGCGCGGGCACGCCCACGATCACGGTCGAGGG
This sequence comes from Phenylobacterium sp., assembly GCF_965284355.1. NCBI lineage: Bacteria > Pseudomonadati > Pseudomonadota > Alphaproteobacteria > Caulobacterales > Caulobacteraceae > Phenylobacterium > Phenylobacterium sp. The sequence continues at coordinate 4,509,405 of NZ_OZ260078.1, forward strand.
CGTCAGCCGGCTGAGCGGCGCGACACACGCCGTCCTGCCTGATCGCATCGAGACGGGCACCTACGCCCTTGCTGCGGCCATGGCGGGCGGTGAGGTGCGGCTGACGCGCACGCGATCCGATTTCATCCAGGCGCTTATCGACAAGATGATCGAGGCCGGAGTCGAGGTAACGTTGCACAGTGACGGCCTGACGGTGAAGCGCGACGGCGGACGACTGAAGGCCGTGGAACTGACGACCGATCCCTATCCGGGCTTCGCGACCGACCTGCAGGCGCAGTTCATGGCCTTGATGACGCTCGCCGACGGCGAGAGCGTGATCCGCGAGACGATCTTCGAGAACCGCTTCATGCACGTCCCCGAGTTGGGTCGCCTGGGCGCGGACATCTCGGTGCATGGCGGCGAGGCCCGGGTTCGGGGCGTCGCCAGCCTTGAAGGCGCCCAGGTGATGGCGACCGACCTGCGGGCCTCGGTCAGCCTGGTGATCGCGGGCCTAGCGGCCAAGGGCGAGACGATCGTCAATCGTGTCTACCACCTGGACCGCGGCTTCGAGCGTCTCGAGGAGAAGCTCGGCGCGTGTGGGGCCATGGTCCGGCGCCTCAAGGGCGAGGGCGTCGAGGCGGAAGTCGAGTAGGCTGATGGCCGATGGCGCGATGCTCCACCTGTTGGCTGAGGATCCCGAGGATCTCAACGTAATCTCGGCTGCCCTCCAGGATGCTGTGGCCAAGGTGGGGGACATCTCTTACGAGGCTCGGGCGCGTCGGCTGACGGTCGTGCTCAACCGGTTCCGTTGGGAAGCCGGAGAGCGGCAGCGCGTTCGTTCGGCCCTGCAGATCGGCGGCGTGTTGTCGGTGCAGGCGCGAAGGATCCGGCGCGAGCGCCGTGAGGGCGTACTTGAGTTGCTCGCGATCGCCTTCGAGCCAGGTGAGCCGCCCGGTGGGATCCTGACGTTGAGCTTTGCCGGCGGCGGCGATCTGCGGGCGACGGTGGAATGTGTGGATGCCGTTCTGGCTGACGTCTCGCAGCCCTGGCCGACGCCGCGCGCGCCCCGCCACGAAGCGTGAACCGATAGCCTTGGACGCCTGGCGCCGCTAAGAGAGCGCGCCATGCGCCGCTTCCGATATGACCAGCCCGGCTTCGCCGACGCCTTCACCGCGTTTGTCTCCGAACGTCGCGAGACGCCTGAAGAGGTGGATACGATCGTTCGTGATGTGCTGGCGGCGGTTCGGGCCGAAGGCGTCGGGGCTCTGCTTCGCTATGCCCGCGAGTTCGACCGCGTCGAACTGACCGAGGCGACGCTACGGGTGAGCGCCGACGAGATCGCCGAGGGCGCCGCGAATTGCCCGGCGGACGTGCGCGAGGCGATCACATTCGCCGCCGAACGAATCCGCGTCTACCACGAGCGACAACGACCCGCCGACCAGCGCTTCACCGACTCGGCGGGAGTCGAACTCGGCTGGCGCTGGACGCCCATCGAGGCCGTTGGGATCTATGTGCCCGGCGGCCGCGCCGCCTATCCCTCGACGGTGCTCATGAACGCGGCGCCCGCCAGGGCGGCGGGCGTCGGGCGAATCGCCATGGTGACACCCCCTGGGCGCCTGCAGCCGGCGGTGCTCGCCGCAGCTCAGACCGCAGGCGTCACCGAGATCTGGCGCGTCGGCGGGGCCCAGGCCGTGGCGGCCCTGGCCTACGGCGCCGGTCCGATCCGTCCGGTGGACAAAATCGTTGGCCCAGGGAACGCCTTCGTGACGGCGGCCAAGCGGCGTGTGTACGGCACCGTGGGCATCGACGCCCTGGCCGGACCATCCGAGATCGTCGTGGTCGCCGATGGCATGAACAATCCCGCATGGATCGCCGCCGACCTGCTCTCTCAGGCCGAGCATGACCCCGCGGCCCAGTCCATCCTGATCACCGACGACGAGGACTTCGCCGCCAAGGTCGAGGCCGCGATCGAGTCGCAGCTTCAGGGGCTGGCGACCGGCGTCGACGCGCGCGCGTCCTGGGAGAATCACGGCGCGGTGGTGATCGCCCCGCTCGACGCAGCGCCTGGCCTCGTTGACGAGATCGCGCCCGAGCACGTGGAGTTCGCCTTGGACGAGCCCGAACGGTTGTCCGACCGTGTCCGGCACGCGGGGGCCATCTTCCTGGGTCGCCACGCGCCTGAGGCGATCGGCGACTACGTGGCGGGGTCAAACCACGTTCTGCCCACCAGCCGCGCAGCGCGGTTCTCGTCGGGGCTCTCGCTCTACGACTTCCTGAAGCGCACCTCGATCGTGAAGTGCGACGCCCGTTCGTTCGCCGCGCTGGCGCCTGCGACCATCGCGCTCGCCGAGGCGGAAGGCTTGCCGGCGCATGCGCGTTCAGCCGCCATCCGGATGGGCCAGTAGGTCGAGGGCGTTGCACCCCAGGGCGCTCAGGGGCTAAGCCGCTCTCGTGTTCGCCGCAGAAACCCCGACGACCGCCGCCGCGCCCCCGGCAAAACCTCCTGAGCCGGGCTTCACCGAGCGGCTGGTCGATTCCGTGACCGACGGGATCGACCACATCATCAGCATGGGCCCGCGAGAGGCGGGGATGAATCTAGTCGCCACTGGGGTTGTGGTGGTCGTCGCCTGGGCTCTGGTGTGGGGCAGCCGCCGCCTTCTGGACGGCTGGCTGGCGCGGGTCACCGTCAAGGGCGGCGATGCGCCGGATCGCGAGGAAGCCCGAACGCAGAAGGCGGCCCGCTTCACCTGGATGCTGTTCCGGCTTGCGATGACGGCGGCCGTCGTCGCGCTTGTCCTGCAGATTTGGGGCATCGATACCCGCGCGTGGCTATCCAGCGAGGTGGGCTTGCGCCTTGTGCGACTGGCTATGGTCATCGTCCTGGCGACCGGGCTGGTGGAGCTGGCCGGCTACACCATCAACAGATTGATTGGAGGCTTCGCGCGACGGAGCGGAGACGCGCGTCGGGCGGCGCAACTTCGGACCCTTGGCCCGATCCTTACCGGATGCGCGCAGACCGTTCTGATTGTCGTCGGGGCGCTGACCGTCCTGACTGAGCTGGGGCTGAAGGTGGGGCCGATCCTGGCCAGCGCCGGCGTCCTCGGGATCGCGATTGGCTTCGGGGCCCAGACCCTCGTGAAGGATTTCCTGACGGGACTGTTCCTGATCGCCGAAGATGTCGTGTCGGTCGGCGACAACGTCGAGATCGGCGGCTTTGCCGGCGTGGTGGAGGCGATGACGCTGCGGACGATCCGCCTTCGTGACGCCAACGCCACGCTTCACGTCTTCCCCTATAGCGAAGCCCAGGTGATCCATAACCGGACCAAGGTGTTCTCCTCGTACCTGGCCGAGATCCCCGTGAGCTACGACAACGACCTCGATCACGTGCTGAAGGTGATCCAGACGGTCGGCGATGGGCTTCGAAAAGATCGGCGATTCGGCCCGATGATCACGGAGCCGTTCGAAGTGATGGGGGTGGACCGCCTGGCCGACAATGCGGTTCATCTGAAGGCACGCTTCGTCACCGTGCCCCGCACCCAGTGGGACGTCGGCAGGGAGTTCAACCGCCGGCTCAAGAACGCCTTCGACGCAGAGCGCATCCTGACGCCGGTAAAGACAACGCCCGTGGCCGCCCAGCCCCTGGAAGATCGTCACGCGCCGGCGATGGAAGGGCCGGCGCCGCCGCCGTCGGAAACCAAGCCGTCAACCTGAACGGCTCCTAACTGCCGGGTCTGCGAAGCCGTTCAGGCTGGTCCGTCTAAACCTGCGTCATCGAATGAACGCAGAGGACGGAGATCATCATGCGTATCCTGAACACCAAGAGGATGGGGGGCGCCCTGACGGCGGCTGCACTGGCTGCGGGTCTGGCGCTGGGCGGCGCCTCGAGCGCCAGCGCCGGGGTGCTGGGCTGCTCCGCCCCAGGGGGCAAGCAGGAAGGCGGCGCGGTGATCGGCGCGCTGGTCGGCGGCTTCATCGGCAACCAGGTCGGCGGCCGTCATGCCACCGGCGAAACCGTGGCTGGCGCGGCCGCGGGCGCGGCTGCGGGCTCCGCGATTGGATGTGAAGCGCAGAAGAACCGGGCCCAGAAGCAGGGCGCGGCCACCTACAAGCGCGATGGCTACCGGCTGTACTCGAACGTTCAGCCCGCCAGCTACAACCGGATCGGCCAGACGTTCGTGGCCGAAAGCGGGGTGAACCTGCGGGCTGCTCCGACGACCAATTCGGCAAGGGTTGGACGCCTGCAGGCTGGCGAACGGTTCCAGGCCCTCGCGGCTGTCCGCGGCTCGGATTGGGTGCTGGTCGGCGTCAACGGCGTCGGCGCTGGTTATGTGCGCGGCGATTTTGTCCATCCGCTGGACCGCTACGCCTCCCGGTAACGGAACGGACTTGCTGATCTTGAACGACGCCCGGAGCCTCCGCGCTCCGGGCGTTTTTTCGTATCTGGGCCTTGCCGATGACGCGGTGGGATGACGCCGGCCCCCGGATTGCAATAAAGCTCGACCTGAAGCCCATGGTCGACGATCCGAAGAAGAGCCACCGCCTGCAATCCGTCGAGTTGGACGAGCAGTCCCTCGCGGCGGTTTCGCGCGACCAGGAACAGGAACGGCAGATCGCGATCTTCGATCTGCTGGAGGAGAATTTCTTCCACCCGGAGGGCGCTGAGGCAGGGCCGTACGACCTGCGGATGGGCCTTTTGGAGAACCGGCTGGTGCTGGATGTGCGAGGGCCGGCTTACGAGCGACGCCACATCCTGTCTCTCTCGCCGTTCCGGATGCTGATCAAAGACTACTTCATGATCTGCGACAGCTACTACCAGGCCATCCGCAACTCGACGCCGCAGCAGATCGAGGCCTTGGACATGGGTCGGCGCGGCCTGCACAACGAGGCGTCGGAACTCCTGCGCACGCGTCTCGCCGGCAAGGTTGAGACCGACATGGACACCGCGCGTCGCCTCTTCACCCTGATCTGCGCGCTGCACTGGCGGGGTTGACCGGCATGACCGGCTATCCTGCGAAGCGGCTGCCTGACGCGGTCCTCTTCTGCTGCAACTTCAATCAGGTCCGCTCGCCGATGGCCGAGTCGCTGCTGAAGCACATCGCGGGGACTCGGATCTTCGTCGACAGCTGCGGTCTGAAGCGCGCCGCGTTCGATCCCGATGAGGACGACATGGAAGTGGATCCTTTGGCGGCCGCGGTCATGCAGGAGATGGGCGTCGACCTGACGCGGCACCGGTGCAAGGTGTTCGACGACCTTGAAGACGACTCCTTCGACCTGGTCATATCGCTGACGCCCGAGGCTCAGCACCGCGCGATCGAGATCGCCCGCGGGCGCGACGCGGAGATCGAGTACTGGCCGACGATGGACCCGACCCTGAGCGAAGGCTCCAGGGAGCATCGGCTGGAGGCCTATCGTCAGGTCCGCGACAGTCTAGCCCAGCGGATTCGGACGCGATTCCGCGTCTAGGTCACGGCCCATCGACCTTTCCGCCGCCGATGCGCTATATGCGCACCCTGTTGGACGGCGCGCGTCGCCGTCGGATCGTCGAAGGATCAAGGGAGCCGCATGGCGAAAGAAGAACTGTTGGAATTTCCAGGCACGGTCAGTGAAGTGCTGCCCAACGCCACGTTCCGGGTAAAGCTCGAGAACGACCACGAGATCATCGCTCACACCGCCGGCAAGATGCGCAAGAACCGCATCCGGGTCTCTGCAGGCGACAAGGTGCTCGTGGAAATGACGCCCTACGACCTGACCAAGGGCCGCATCACCTTCCGCGTCCGCTGACCGGTCCGAGGTTGCGACTTGGCCTCTGAGCCGCGCCTCGTCCTGGCCTCTGCGAGCCCCCGAAGGCTCGACCTCCTGCGTCAGATCGGCCTCGCGCCCGATGCCGTCGAGGCCGCCGATCTGGACGAAGCCCCCCAACCCCATGAAACGCCGCGCCGGCTGGCGCTCCGTCTGGCCGAAGCCAAGGCGGCGCACGTTGCAGCGCGCGCGCCGGACGCCTACGTCCTGGGCGCCGACACGGTGGTCGCTGTCGGCCGTCGCGTGCTGCCCAAGGCTGAGGATGCGGCCGAAGTGCGCGCCTGCCTCCGCCTCCTGTCAGGGCGCGCACACCGCGTGCTGACAGGGGTGGCGGTGGTCGCGCCGGGCGGCCGGGTCGCTGCACGGCTGGTGGAGAGCCGTGTCCACTTCAAGCGCCTCAGCGAAGCGGACATCAAAGCATACGTGATGTGCGGAGAGGGAATCGGCAAGGCCGGGGGGTATGCGATCCAGGGGCATGCCGGCGCGCTGGTGATTTCTTTGCATGGCTCCTACTCAGGCGTCGTCGGGCTGCCCCTCTATGAAACCGCGAACCTCCTGGCTGGAATGGGTTTTCGGCGTCCATGAGCGAGCGACGCCTCTTCCTGGATCGCGGAATCGGGGTGACGCGTGGGGTCGTCACCGTCGACGGCCGCGCCGAACGCCTGCTCCTGCAACGCCACGATGACGAGCCTCGTCTGACCCTCGGCGCGCGCATGGTTGCGCGCGTGGCCAGCGTCGAACCGGCCATCGCCACCGCATTCCTGGACCTGGGCGGCGGTCACGAGGCGATCCTGCCTTTCAAATCTGAAGCGCGTCCGATTCGGGGCGGCGCGGTCGAGATCGAGATTCGGAGTGAGCCGCGCGACGGTAAGCTTGCCGTCGCCCGCCTGATCGGGGACGGGGAGGGCGCTCCGCGCCTGATCGCCCAGGCGCCGGATGTCGCCGGCGCCCTGCAGATGCTGGTCCACGATGTCTCCATCGTCGAGGGACGTCAGGCCCGTGACGTGGCCGACGACGCCGAGGCCGAGGCGCTGGAGACCGTGCATCCGCTACCGGGCGGCGGCACACTGGCCATCGAGCCCACGCGCGCGCTCACGGCAATCGACGTCGACCTGGGAGAGCGCAAGGGTGCGGACGCCAAGCGCGTCACCCGGCAGGCCAACCATGCGGCGCTTGCTGAATCAGCCCGTCTGCTTCGACTCAAGGGCCTGGGGGGACTGGTGGTGCTGGACCTCGTGGGACGCGGCCATGACGGTACGGCCCTGCTGGCGGCGGCGCGGCTCGCCTTCGGCCCCGACAATCCCGGTGTCGCGATCGGGCCGGTCGGCCGGTTCGGGACCATGGAACTCTCGATTCCGCGCCGTACGCGGCCGCTCCTCGAGCGCCTGCGCCAGGCTGACGGCACATTGAACGACCGCACGCTCGCCGAGCGGCTGATCCGGCGCGTTCAGGCTGAGGCCGAGGCGCAGCCGGGTGCGCGCCTAGTGGCCGCTTGCTCACCCACGGTGGCCAAGACGGCTGAACCCCTTGCCCGCTTGCTGGCCGATCGCATCGGCGCCCGTTTTGTAATCACCTCTGATCCCATGTGTCCGCGCGAACGCGTGGACGTGGCCGCGGCATGAGCGGCGCCGGTTGTCCGATCTGCGGCAGGCCGCGGGTCGTTGAGTACCGGCCGTTTTGCTCGCGGCGGTGCGCCGACGTGGACCTGCAGCGCTGGCTCAGCGGTAGCTACGCTGTTCCGGCCGAGGAGGATGAGGGTGGTCCAACCGCGGCTTCTGACGAGGATTGAGCCGCGGCGAAAATCCTCTCCGGACCTCGCTGGACTTCGCGGATCGGCTCCCTTATAGACGCGGCTCCCGCGGGCCTGGGTAGCTCAGTTGGTAGAGCAGCGGATTGAAAATCCGCGTGTCGGTGGTTCGAATCCGCCCCCAGGCACCACCGTTCTTCGAACGGTGTTTTCGTGTGTCATTTCAATCATCAGTCCTGATTTTCCGGCTTTTTCAAGCTGCCGGAGCTTGGATTTAATCTGGCGTAGTCTCTTCGGGCCTGAATCTCGGCGAGAGCCTCCGCGATCAGAATCACCGCCGCTTCGGCGAGCGCAGCGTCTCCAACGGGCTTTTTTGGTCGACCGCGTCGTTTCCCGGTCATGGAGAGTGAATAGTGACTATAGTCCCTAGAGCCAAATCAACTTCCTACACCCCATGCGCCGATGGATTGGCGCGCGGTCGTTGGGGGAATGTGCGGCGTTTGCGCCAGGCCCGCGGCATGACGCAAGAACAGCTCGCCCATGATGCGCAACTCGATCTTACCTATGTCGGCGGCATCGAGCGCGGTCGCCGCAACCCATCCCTACTCGCCATGGCTCGCCTCGCGGCTGCGCTAGGGGCCGAGCCGGCGGACCTCGTCCGGCCAAGGTAACGGATTTCGCGTAATGCGGATTCGGCGGTAACCGGACCTTTCGGATGGCCGGGAGCGTGTATGCTAATGCCCGCGTTCAGAACTGGGGGAGCAGGGGCGGTGCTGAGGAAGTTGCTCAACACGTTATCGCGGCACGCACTGAAGAAGCCTGAACCAAATAGGGAGCGGCCCAGGGGTCCTGTCCGACCTGCCGAGTGGTATTTCGAGGCGGATGGCCATTTCAAACTTACCCTCACCAGCCACTGGACTGAGCATGCGTCAGATGAGGCCGAACAATGGCTCTTCCATTCCGAGTTTCATCAGGCGAGCATCACACTTTCAATGATGCTCGTGGACCTACCTCTCGACAAAATGCGGGGCACCGCGGAAGTAATGGCCAATGCTCGGCGGGAGGCCGAACAGGACATCAGGGCGGCCCGCAACGTTAGGTTCTCTGACTACTGGACGCAGAAGGAGGACGATCGGCACGTCTGGCACGTCACCTACGAGGCAGCGGACGACGCTTCGATTTCGATGTTCACCTGCTGGGTCACGCAGCGAAAGGTGCTGAGCTTCTACATTGATGTTCAGACCCGGGACCGCAACTACGCCCGGCGACAGTTCGAGGCGCTCCACGCAGGCTTCGAATTCGCCGTGCCTTGAGACCATATCAGCGTCAGCGGCGCCTTCGTTACGCCCCTCCATCACGCGCTGGGGAGGCGAGAGCTCCTGGGGCCTGACGGCTAGGGCTGTTCCAAAGTCCGCTATCGTCCAACGAGGTCACCGATGTCCGTGCCAGGAGTGGCTAGGCCGTCAGTCCGTGAAGGGGATTGGTTTCAAGACACTTTCTCGGCCAAGCTTCTCTCAACTAGGCGGCCGCCCTCGGCGAGATCGGCCATTCGAAACAGATCCCTTTCAAAACATCCAAGGGAAGTGTGTTGGGGGCCCGCACTAAGCTGCCCCCAGGCACCACTTTTCCCGGACGGACGTCGAGCCTCGCGCCAGACCGCACGGTCTGTCGCTCGGTCGCGCCTTCGCCGCGGTGATGAGCGCGACCGCGCGTCGCGGCGACGGGCGTCGCGCCCTCACTATGGCCGTTTGACGTACTGCGGTTCCGCCTGCTGTTGCGCTGCAGCATGAAATTGCGACGAACGGTGCTGAATCCCGCGGCTCAAGACGCTTGTTGCGTGTGCAGCGCACAATCCGTGCGGATGCGTCAGTATTTTGACGCGGGATGGCAAGCTCATGCCCCTTGACGCCTCGACAAGGGGTTGCCAAAGGGTCCTGCCGCTCTCTTACAAGACGGTAAGACTTTGGGTTCCCCTCATGGGAGTTCAAGGCCGCTCGCACCTTCGAAACGCCATCCCTGCGCAAAGACGGGAGCCGCGTTCCGGGTCGGGCGCACGACAGCGCCTCTGGAGTCCTGGGCCCGCGAAAGCGGACTGGGTCGCCGGGCTTGTTTCAACTAGGGTGGAGACGCTCTCGCGCGACGACCCTCCGGCCAATCGTGCTAGACCAACCAGGAACTGGCGACAGATGCTCGACAACAAACTGAAGATGACCTTTTCCGCTCTCCTCGGCGCCGTGGCGCTGAGCGTGAGCGCACCGGCGTTCGCTCAGGACGCCGCCGCCCCGGCTGCTCCGGCCGCCGACGCCGCCGCCGCTCCGGCCGCTGACGCTGCTGCGGCCCCGGCCGCTGCGCCGGCCGCGCCGGCTGCTGAGGCGCCCGCCGATCCGCCGACCATCAAGGGCGCCGGCAAGCTCAACGTCGGCACCATGTTCATGGACGCCGACCCCGTCGTTAAGGTGATCATGATCGGCCTGGCTCTCGCCTCCGTGCTGAGCTGGACGATCCTCGTCACCAAGATCCTCGAGTTCAACGCGCTCAATAAGGTCTCGGACGGCTTCGTGGAGAACTTCCGCGGCGCCAAGTCGATCACCGACATGAGCCGCATCGCGCTCTCGGAAGAGTATGACGGCAACCCGCTGGCCGACATGGCCGCCGCGGCTGCTCAGGAGATCGAACTCTCCAAGCAGGCCGGCCTCCAGATCGCCGGCGAGCACCGTGACACCACTATCGATCGCGCCTCGCACGCGGTGAGCGCCGTCCAGGCCTCGCTGGCTCGTCGCCTCTCGGGCGGCATGCAGTACCTGGCCTCGGTCGGTTCGAACGGTCCGTTCATCGGCCTGTTCGGTACGGTTTACGGGATCATGAACTCGTTCATCGGGATCGCGAACACCAACACGACCAACCTCGCCGTCGTGGCCCCCGGCATCGCCGAGGCCCTGCTGGCGACCGGTCTGGGCCTGTTCGCCGCCATCCCCTCGGTTATCTTCTACAACTACTTCCAGACCCGGATTTCCGCCTACGGCGCCCGTTCGGAAGGCTTTGTGGCCGAGTTGATGAACGCGATCTCCCGGCAGCTCGACAAGGGGGCCTAACCTAGATGGCCGCCAAGATCTCCAGTTCCGGAGGCGGGCGATACGAGGAAGAGCAGAACGCCGAGATCAATGTTACGCCGTTCGTCGACGTAATGCTCGTGCTTCTGATCATCTTCATGGTTGCGGCGCCGATGGCGGCCGTGACGGTCAAGGTGGTTCTGCCACCCGCCGTCGCACCGCCCGGCACCAATCCGCCGAAACCCGTCTATATTTCGATCCAACCGAACGGGAACCTGTACATTCAGGACTTCAAGACGGACCTGTCGATGCTCGGCGAAGATCTTCGCAAGCAACTCGGCGATTCCCGGAATCCTGAAAAGGAACGCATCTTTATCCGCGCGGATAAGGACGTGATGTACGGGGACTTCATGGGCGTGATGAACATGCTGCAGGACAACAACTTCTACAGCGTGGCTCTCGTCGGCGAAGACGATAATTAGGTGGTGACCCATGTCTGAGACATCACCTCATTCCGACGCCATCGTCCGGCACAACCCGTTTGACGATCCCAAGCCGAAACGCCGGCCCGGGACCATCATCGCGCTGCTCCTGGCGGTCATCGTTCACGGCGCTCTGGGCGTCTATCTGTGGAAAACGCGGTTCGAGCCGAAGTACAAAGAGTACTCGGATGAAGTGACCGACGTGGACATCATCAAGCCTGTCCCGCCGCCGCCTCCACCGCCGCCTCCGCCGCCGCCGCCGAACACGCCGCCGCCGCCGCCGCCGAAGCTGCAGCCCCGGCCGCCCGTCGCGGTGCCCGATATGCCGTCGATCCCGCCTCTGCCGGTACCCCCGGTCGAGCGTAGGATCGAGGAGCCTCGGCCGCCCGCTGCGCCGCCGCCGGAGCCGCCGCGTCCGTCGGTTATCACCAATCCGGATTGGCTCCGCCGTCCGTCGGCTGATGACATGAACCGCTACTATCCAGACCGCGCGTCTCGGATGGAAGTGGAGGGGCGCGCGACCCTGAGCTGCACGGTTAATGCGCGGGGCACGCTAGACGGCTGCTCCGTTATCTCGGAGGATCCGGCTGACATGGGCTTCGGCGACGCCGCCCAGAAGATGTCGAGACTCTTCAAGATGCGGCCGCAGACCAAAGACGGCCAGCCCGTCGACGGCGGTACAGTGCGGATCCCGATCCGCTTCGTCCTGCCCAAGGGCTGACCTCGCGGTTCGCGAGAACTGACTAAGTCAAAGCCCCGGCCGCGCACGCGACCGGGGCTTTTTCATTGCCCGGAGGCTCGGCTAGCTGTGGCGGGCGAAGCGGTGGAGGTCGCTTGAGCGATCAGGCTTCAGCAAAGGATTGGTGGGGCCGCGACGCTGTGTTCGTCGCCACGGTGGCCATGGCCGGATGCGCCATCGCAATCGTTGGCGCATTCAGTGTCACCCATGATCGCGCTGAGGCAGGCGACCCCATCCCGCTCTGGGAGCCGCTGGTCTGGGAAACGACCAGCGTCGCGGTCATGACGGCGCTCGCGCCGGCCATCATGGCCTACGCCCGCCGCCTGCTTCCCTTCGCCGCGCCTTGGCCGCAGGTCATTGCAGGTCATCTGCTGGGAGCGGCCGTCTTCTCGGTTCTGCACGTGACGGCGATGGGCGTCCTGCGATGGGCGATCTATGCCTCGGTCGGCAAGCTCTACGTGCCGTGGTCCCCGCTGGGGGACTTCGCCTACGAGTTCCGAAAAGACCTCGTGGTCTACTTCGCGCTGGTGGCGACCTACGTGATCTGGCGCCGTCTGGCCTCCGCAGACGCCCCTTTGCCCGTCGAGGGTGTGGAGGCGGCCATTGAGGTCCGGGACGGCGCCCGCCGTCGCTTCGTGTGTCTGTCCGAGATCGAGTGGGTGGAAGCCGCCGGGAACTATGTCGAGCTGCACCGATGCGGAACGCCTATCCTTCTTCGCGCGCCGCTGTCCGAGATGGAACGGCGACTGCAAAGCGCAGGCTTCGTGCGAATTCACCGCTCGCGCCTTGTTCGTCGCACCTCCATCGCCGAGGTCGAATCCAAGCCGTCCGGCGACTATGTCGTGCGGCTTTCCGGCGGCCAGGAGCTCGCCGGTTCGCGCCGCTACAGAAGGCCGCTGCTCGACCCGTGAAGGCGCGGCTTGATCGGACCGCGCCTCGCGACTAGAAAGCGCGCTCGCGATGCGCCGCCCTAGCTCAGTTGGTTAGAGCGCCAGATTGTGGCTCTGGAGGTCTCCCGTTCGATCCGGGAGGGCGGTACCATCGTTTTCTCGGCAGATAATCGCTACATCGTGGCTCCGATGAGCCAGGGGACGAACTCGTCGGCGCCGTATCCCAGGGCCTCGCTCTTGCTGCGTCGGCCCGAGGCGACGTCCAGCAGATAATCCAGGATCTCCTCGCCCTTCTGCGGAATGGTGGCGGCGCCGTCGGCGATCGGGCCGCAGTCGACGTCGATGTCGCCTTCCATGCGCCGGTAGATGTCGCTGTTCGAGCTGAGCTTGATCGAGGGCGAGGGTTTGCAGCCGAACGCCGAGCCACGGCCGGTGGTAAAGGCGATCATGGTCGCGCCCGAGGCCACCTGGCCCGTGGCCGAACAGGGGTCGAATCCGGGGCTGTCCATGAACACCAGGCCGCGCGCCCGGATCTGTTCAGCATACTCAATCACGTCGACCAGCGGCGACGAGCCGGCCTTGGCCACGGCGCCCAGCGACTTCTCCAGGATGGTGGTGAGCCCGCCGGCCTTGTTGCCGGGCGAGGGGTTGTTGTCCATTTCGGCGCCATGACGGGCCGTGTAGGCCTCCCACCAGTCCAGCCGCGCGCGCAGCTTGGCCGCCACTTCATCCGTGGCGCGGGCGTAGAGCAGATGCTCGGCGCCGTAGATCTCAGGCGTTTCCGACAGCATCGCCGTACCGCCCAGGGCCACCAGTCGGTCGACGGCGTCCCCCAACGCCGGGTTCGAGGTCACCCCGGACCATCCGTCCGAGCCGCCGCACTGCAGACCCAGCACGAGTTCTGACGCCGGCGTCTCGGTGCGCCGGGCGCGGTTAGCGATCGGCAGCATCTCGCGCAGGCGCTCCAGGCCCGTTTCGACGGCCCGCTTCGTGCCGCCGACATCCTGGATCGTGTAGCTCTGGAAGCCCTCGCGGCCGGTCAGGCCGAAGTCCTCCGCGAACTTCGACGTCTGGATCACCTCGCAGCCCAGCCCCACCAGCATCACCCCGCCGAAGTTCGGGTTGGCCGCCGTGCCCCAGAGTGTGCGGCGAAGCAGGTCGAAGCCCTCTCCGCTGGAGGCCATCCCGCATCCCGAGGTGTGGGTGATCGGCACGACGCCGTCCACATTCGGGAAGTCGTCCAGCAGGCCGGAGCGCTCCGCCTCTCGCGCGATCAGCCGCGAGACGGTGGCCGAGCAGTTCACTGAAGTCAGTACGCCCACGTAGTTGCGAACGCCGACCCGTCCATCGTCTCGGCGGAAACCCATGAAGCTGCGCGCTGGCTCGTGGCGGGCCATGGGCGCCGCCGCCTCGGCGCCGCGGCGCTCGGCAGTGACGGCGAGATTGTGAGTATGCACGTGGGCGCCGGCTGGAATGGCCTCGGTCGCGACCCCGATCACCTGGCCATATTTGAGGATCGGTTCACCGGCCGCCACAGCGGCCACGGCGATCTTGTGTCCGGCGCCGATGTCGGCCAGCACGGTCACGGCCTCCACGACGGCGCCTTTGGCAACGCGACGGCTGGCCACCAGCACGTTGTCGTGGGGGTGCAACCGGATCACCGGCGGGGCGGGCTGAACGCTCAAGCTCACAGTTGGGCCTCCTGACGCCTCAGTCTAGCGCATCTTGCAGGTGTGGAGGAAACCGGTGTCATGTCGGGTTGAGGGGCGACGGCGGCGTGACGGGTTGACTGACGCTGCGCGAGTCCGCCTTCATTTAGAAGAGGCGGTACCCTGAGATGCCGTCAATCCAAGAGGGAGCGCCATGGCGGCCAAGAGATTTCCGGTGGAGGCGAGCCACATCCTCATGTTCGCCCGTTCGATCGGCGACGAGAACGTGGTCTACACCGATGAGGAAGCGGCGAAGAAGACCGAGGCCGGCGGCATCATCGCCCCGCCCACCTTCGTTCAGGCAAGCGCCCAGTTCGACCCGGATTACTTCCTGCGCCCCAAGGTGGGCCAGCCCTGGTTCGGCTCGGGCAAGAACCCGACCGGCATCGTCCGCGCGCCTGGCGGCGGCGGCGGGGGAGGCGGAGGCGGCGGCGGCCTGCACGCCGAGCAGCACTATGAGTATCACCGACCCCTGCGCGCCGGCGACGTGCTGACTGCGACCACGCTCCCTGGCAAGACCTGGGAAAAGGAGGGTAAGCGCTCGGGCAAGCTGGTGTTCTCGGAGAGCGTCACCGAGTATCGCGACCAGAATGGCGAACTCGTCGTCACCGCCCGCGGCGTCGGCGTCCGCACCGAACGCCCCGTCGAACAGCCTGCCAAGAAAGAGGAGGCCTGAGCGATGGCCCTTTCCGCCGCAAAGCTGAAGGTGGGCGACGTCCACACGGCGCGTTTGGTCGAGGACCTGAAGCGCACTCAGATCGTCCAGTACGCGGGCGCTTCGGGCGACTACAACCCGCTGCACACCGACGAGATATTCACGACCAAGGTCGCCGGCTATCCGTCGGTGTTCGCCCACGGGATGCTGACCATGGGCATGACCGGCAAGATGCTCACCGACTACGTCGGCGACACCCGGCTCACCAAGTACGGCGTGCGCTTCACCAGCCAGGTTTGGCCGGGCGACACCCTGGACGCCACCGCGACCGTCACCGAGGTGGCCAACGGTCTGGTGAAGTTCGATGTGTCGACGAAGAACCAGGACGGTGTCGAGGTTCTCTCAGGATACGCGGAAGCGCGGATCGACGCCTGATGCACCCCAGCGTCTTCGCGGAGACCACCCCGGACAAGCCCGCTTTCATCATGGCGGGCTCAGGTCACACGGTGACGTTCCGCGAGCTGAACGACCGCTCCAACCAGGGGGCCCAGCTCTTCCGGGCGCTGGGCCTTCGGGTGGGCGATGGGGTGGCCATCATGATGGAGAACCACCCCATCTACTATGAGGTGCTTTGGGCGGCCCAACGCTCAGGCCTGCGCTACACCGCCATCTCTTCGCGGCTGACGGCCGGCGAGGTCGAGTACATCGTGAAGGACTCTGGCGCGAAGGTCTTCGTGGTCTCCAAAGCCATGGCGCCGGTGGCGCTGGAGACGGCCGCGAACCTCTCCGGTGTGACCCTGTTGATGGTCGACGACGCTGTGGCTCCGTTCGGCTCGTTCGAGGCCGAGCGGGCCAGGCATCCAGCGGCGCCCGTGCCCGACGAAACGCCGGGCGCAGCCATGCTCTATTCGTCGGGCACGACGGGACGCCCGAAAGGCGTGAAGCGTGCGCTCGCCGGCGGATCGCTGCTCGAAGGCGAGGCGGTGACGGCCTGGGCCCGCGAGGGCTATGGGATGGACGCCGAGACGATCTACCTGTCGCCCGCGCCGCTCTATCACGCCGCGCCCCTGGCATGGTCGATGAACGTCCAGCGCCTGGGCGGCACGGTCGTGATGATGGAGAAGTTCGATCCTGAGGACTGCCTACGGCTGATCGAGAAGCACCGGATCACCCACGTCCAGTTCGTGCCGACCCACTTCGTGCGCATGCTCAAGCTGCCCGAGGCCGTGCGGGCCAAGTACGACCACAGCTCGCTGAAGGTGGTCTTCCACGCCGCCGCGCCGTGCCCCGTCCCGGTGAAGGAACAGATGATCGCGTGGTGGGGCCCGCTCATCCACGAGTACTACGCCGGCACCGAAGGCAACGGCCGGACCGTGATCAACAGCCACGAGTGGCTGGCGCACAAGGGCTCGGTGGGGCGCGCGACGCTGCCCGTCGAAGTGAAGATCTGCGACGACGATGGCGAGCCGCTGCCGCCCCGATCCGAGGGAATGGTGTTCTTCGCGGGTGGCGGGAAGTTCGAGTACCACAACGCGCCTGAAAAGACGGCCGACAGCACCAACCGCCACGGCTGGACGACCCTGGGCGACGTGGGCTGGCTGGACGAGGAGGGTTACCTCTACCTCACCGACCGCAAGAGCTTCATGATCATCTCGGGCGGGGTGAACATCTATCCGCAGGAGATCGAGAACCTCCTGATCACCCATCCGAAAGTGGCAGACGCCGCGGTGGTGGGCGCGCCCGACGAGGAGATGGGTGAAAAGGTGGTGGCGGTGATCCAGCCGATGGACTGGGCCGACGCCGGCGACGACTTCCGCGCCGAACTGACCGCCTTCTGCCGCGGCAGCCTGTCGGGCGTGAAGCTCCCGCGGCAGATCGATTTCATGCAGGAACTGCCGCGCCACCCGACGGGCAAGCTCTACAAGCGCCTCATCCGCGACGCTTACTGGGCGCAGGCCAAGGCCGCGGCGGGCGGCTGATCGCGGTTCCATTCCCCTGCGGACGGCCGCCACAGTGGCCGAAACGCGAGGGAACGGCATGACCCACGAGCTCTTCGACCTTTCGGGCAAGGTCGCCCTGATCACCGGCGGCAGCCGCGGCCTGGGCCTGCAGATGGTGCGCGCCTTCGCGAAGGCCGGCGCCGATGTGATCATCGCCAGCCGCAAGCTGGACGCCTGCGAGGCCGTCGCCGAGGAGGTGAGGGCGATGGGACGCCGCGCCCTGGCCCTAGCTGTCCACGCCGGCCGCTGGGACGAGATGGATGGCCTGATCGCGGCCGCCTACGCCGAGTTCGGGCGGATCGACATCCTGGTCAACAACGCCGGCATGAGCCCCGCCATGCCCAGCCACGAAGTGACCGAGCAGCTATTCGACAGCGTGCTGAACCTGAACTTCAAGGGCCCGTTCCGGCTGGCCTCGCAGGTAGCGCACCGGATGGCCGAGGGCGAAGGGGGCGTGATCATCAACATCTCGTCGACCGGCGCGCTGGTGCCGCTGCCGCGGGTGATTCCCTATTCCGGGGCCAAGGCGGCGCTGAACGCGATGACCGTCTCGCTGGCGCACGAGTACGGGCCGAATGTTCGGGTCAACACCATCTCGGCCGGGCCGTTCCTCACCGACATCTCGAAGGCCTGGACGCCCGAGGCGCGGGAGACCTCGGACAACGCCCTGCGCCGCCCCGGACGCCCCGAGGAGATCGTCACGACGGCGCTGTACCTGGCCAGCCCGATGTCCTCGTTCACCACGGGAACGATCGTGCGAGTCGACGGCGGACAGCACTAGGCCTGTCCAGCGGGATCGCCCCGCGCCTGAACAATTCGGAGAACTTCCCTCTACCGGCGAGCGAGCTTGCCAAGCTCAACCACAAGGGATGAACTCGCGCCGCCTTGGGGAGGCCGGTCGCGCGGGGCGTCGCGCGCCCGCGCAGGTATTGGGGATGGGCGCGCTTGCCGACGGTGACCACGTTTGACGCGCTGATCTCCGGGATCAGCTGGAACGGCGTGGGCGTGGCCGGCCGGCCCGTGTTCGTCACCTATTCCTTCGACGCCACGTTCTCATCGGCGTTCACCAGCAGCTTCTCGGCCGCCTTCCTGAGCAGCTTTCAGGCGTTCACGCCGGCCGACCAGGACGTGGCGCGCCAGGCGCTCAGCGCATGGGCTGACGTAAGCGGACTGACCCTCATCGAAGTCCCGGCGGGGATGGGCGACATCCGGTTCGGCGTCTACGACTTTCGCTTCGGCCCCGAGAGCATCCAGGACAGCGCGGCGTTCGCCTACAATCCCTACGTCCTGAACCTGCCCGATGGCGCCTGGGAGGAGGACTTCGGCGGGGACGTCTTCGTCGATCTCGGCCAGGTGAACTTCGATATCCTGGTGCATGAAATCGGCCACGCGCTGGGGCTCAAGCATCCTTTCGAAGGTGAGCCGACGCTGGAGACCGCGATCGACGACCTCGTCCATACGGTGATGACCTACAATCCCGTGGGCGGCCCGGCGACGGCGCTGGGCAGCCTGGACGTGCTGGCCATCCAGCATCTCTACGGTCTGCAGTCGGCCGACGGGACCCAGGCGCAGAGCTGGTCGTGGGACGCTCCATCGCTGACGCTGACTCAGTCGGGCGGCGCCGGCGACGATACGCTGGCCGGCGTGGCGGTGAACGACCGGATCCGGGCGGGCGCCGGGTCGGACTACGTCATGGCGCGCGCCGGCGCAGATCGCCTCGACGGCGAGGAGGGCGCCGACACGATGGCCGGCGGGGCGGGCGACGACACGCTGAACGGCGGCGCCGGGAACGACATCCTCGACGGCGACAACGACAACGACACCATGTTGGGCGGCGCCGGCGACGACGAGCTGTGGGGCATGGCCGGGGCTGACACGCTGGATGGCGGCGAGGGCGACGACTACGTCAGTGGCGGTTCGGGCGTGAACCGTCTGTTTGGTGGCGCCGGCAGCGACACGCTGACCATCTCGGCCGGGACCAGCTTCGTGGACGGCGGGGAGGGCTACGACGAGCTCTGGTACTTCGCCGCTGGGCCCGGGCTCACCACCTACGCGACCCTGACAGCCGGGGGCGGGACCTACGCCAACATCGAGGCCATCGCGCTGTACGGCGGCCAGGGCCTCGACACGATGGTCGGCGGCGATCTGATCGACTTCCTGATGGGCTACGCCGGCGCCGACTCCCTATCGGGCGGCGGGGGCGGCGACGAACTCTATGGCGACACCGGGAACGACACCCTGTCGGGCGGAGACAGCTCCGATCTGCTGGATGGCTCGGCCGGCGACGACGTGATCCTGCCCGGCGAGGGGGCGGATGAGATCTGGGGCGGCAGCGGGATCGACACGGTCGACTACTCCGGCGAATTGTCGAGCATAGAGGTCACGATCAACGGGGCCCGCGCCACCGCCGGGCAGACCGAAACCATGAACGGCGTCGAGAACCTGATCGGCTCTGCGTTCGCGGACAACCTCACAGGCGACGCGGGCGACAACCGCCTGTTCGGCGGGGGCGGCAATGATACGGTCCGCGGTGGCGACGGCGCGAACTACCTGCGCGGCGACGATGGGGCCGACAGCCTGGGTGGCGGGATCGGCTTCGACGACATCAACGGCAACGTCGGTGACGACACCGCCTCCGGCGGGGCTGGCGACGACTGGGTGGTGGGCGGCAAGGATCGCGACCTGCTGTTCGGCGACGACGGGAACGACCTCGTCTACGGCAACCTGGGCGCGGACACCTGTGAGGGCGGATCGGGGAACGACACCCTGCGCGGCGGTCAGCAGGACGATGTGCTGCTGGGCGGGTCGGGCGACGATTTCCTGTCGGGCGATCGCGACAACGACACCCTGACCGGAGGGGCCGGGGCCGACGTCTTCCATACCTTCGCCGAGGCTGGCGTCGACCGCGTCACCGACTTCAGCGCGTCGCAGGGCGACCGCGTGATGCTGGTCGCGGGCACGCAGTACACGCTGGCTCAGGTCGGCGCCGACACCGTCATCAGCATGAACGGCGGCGGCCAGCTGATTTTGGTGGGCGTGCAGATGAACACGCTCACCGCCGGCTGGATCTTCGGGGCCTAGGCGCTCGCGGAGGCCGGCTTCCGCTTCACGAACGGCTGGCGCTTCCACTGCACCAGAGAGCGCCAGACCCACTCGAACGGGCCGTACTGGAAGCGCGCCAGCCAGGGCTGGCTCCAGGCCAGGATGAAGGCCCAGACGCCCGCCACCACCCACAGCTGCTGGGCGCGCGACAGCTCGCCGTAGAGGCCCAGGCCATAGCCGCAGAACACCAGGCTCGTGATGATCGAGGTCATCAGATAGTTGCTGAACGCCATGCGCCCGGCCGCCGCCAGTCGGTTGATGAGCCACGTCAGGGCGCCCGCCCGGATCACCAGCAGCAGCGCCGCAGCATGCGCCAGCGCGATGAGCGGACGGCCAATCTGCTGCCACACCTCGTTCTCGTGCAGCACCTTCGCGTCGAAGCAGCTCTGGACGATGCCGTAGGCCAGCCAGGCCGTGAACGGCGCCGCCAGCAGGTAGCCGACGACGACGGTCAGGGCATAGGCGCGGCTGGACCATCCCAGGGTGAAGAAGCCTGTTCGGAACAGCGCCATGCCCAGGAACATCTGGCCGATCGCCTCCGGGATCGTGTCGAACGGATGGATGACGAGGTAGAACAGCACCAGCATGTTCAGCCGCGCCTGCGTCGCCTCCACGAAGCCGCCGCTGAAGCCCTTGAGCTCAGCTTCCTTGGCGCCGGGAGGGACCGACAGGATCTCGTGGCTCATGGCGTTCTTGGCCAGCAGCGCCGCCAGGATCGTCACGCCGATCGCCACTTGCACCCGCGGGCTCAGCTTGCGGAACGGGAACACCAGGACGCCCGCGATCGCGTAGGGGACAAGGATGTCGCCGAACCAGAAGAAGACAGCGTGGATCAGCCCGATCAGCAGCAGCCAGAGCATGCGGCGATAGTGGGTGGCGGCTGGGCTGAGGCCGGATCCCGCCTCGGCGCGATCGGCGATCAGCACCATCGAGGCGCCGAACAGCATCGTGAACAGCGCCCGCATCTTGCCGTCGGTCAGCACGTTGTTGACGGCCCAGGTCCACATGTCGGCGCCCGTCGAGCCGCCGGCGTAGGTGGGGTCGAGGTAGGCGAACGAGGGCAGGCCCATGCCCACGATGTTCATCAGCAGGATGCCCAGCACCGCGAAGCCGCGGACGGCGTCGATGGAGAGGTGCCGTTCGGCGCTCGCGCTGGTCATCCGATTCCCCCGTCCGCCGTCAGATCCGCAACTCTGGTCCAGGCCCGCGCGCTGTCAACGCGGGCGAACAATGCTAGCGATGCGCCGGCGGCAAGGTGGAGAGACGGTTGGCCCGGGCGGACGGACAGGCAGGGGGCGCGCTGCGCGGGCGGCGTCCGAAGGGGCAGGGCCCCGACCTGCGCCAGTCTATCCTGGACGCGGCCGAGGCGCTGTTCTCGCGCCACGGCTTCTACGGCGTCACCGTCCGCCAGGTGGCCTCCGAGGCCGGCGTCGATACCGCGCTCATCCACTACTATTTCGGCGCGAAGCGCGAGCTGTTCGACAGCGTGTTCGCCCGCCGCGCCGAGATCCTCAACGACGAGCGGGTGGCGGCCATGCAGGCCTACGCCGACGCCCACGTCGGAGCCATGACGCCTGAGGGGATCATCGGGGCGTTCATCGACCCCTTGATCCAGCGCTCGATGACCAATGACGAGGGCTGGACCAACTACTTCCGGCTGGTGGCGTTGGTGAACAACACCCCGGCCTGGGGCGGCGAGACCATGCATCGCTTCTTCGATCCTGTGGTCCATCAGCTGGTCGACATGCTGAAGATCGCGCTGCCGGGCGCCGAGATGCGCGACCTCTACTGGGGCTATCAGTTCCTCACCGGGGCGATGATGCTGACCCTGTCCGAGACCGGACGCATCGACCAGCTGTCGGACGGTCTGTGCCGGTCGACCGACCTGGAGGCGGTGCGGGACCGGCTTTACGCCTGGTGTGCGGCCGGCCTGACCGAGGTGGTGCGCCGCCGGCACTGAACGGGCAGGGCGGAAACTGTGCCATAAATTCATCACTTACTTAAAATGTGCGCGACCCAGGCATCAGCCCCCTGGCGGATCGCGCGCGCTTGGCTCACAACGGCCTCCAATTCACTGGTCAGTGAAAATGTGCGGCGCCGCTCCAGCCATCGGGGCAGGTCGGCGCTGGGAGGAAGAACATGAAAAGCTTCGTGAAAGCCGCCCTCCTTGCGGGCGCCGCCTGGTCCGTCGTCCCCACGCTCGCGTTCGCCCAGGCCGCCGAAGAGGGCTCCGGTGTCGAAGAGGTGGTGGTCACCGCCCGCCGCCGTGAGGAGAGCCTGAAGGACGTGCCGGTCGCCGTGACCGCCGTGACCGGCGAACGTCTGGCCGCCACCGGCGCGGTCGACATCACCACCCTGCAGCAGACCACGCCCAACCTCACCGTCCAGGTGGCGCGCGGTTCGAACTCGACGCTGATCTCGTTCATCCGCGGCGTCGGCCAGCAGGACCCGCTGTGGGGCTTCGAGCCCGGCGTCGGCCTCTACATCGACGACGTCTATGTGGCGCGTCCGCAGGCCGCCGTGCTCGACATCTTCGACGTCCAGCGCCTGGAAGTGCTGCGCGGTCCGCAAGGCACGCTCTACGGCCGCAACACCATCGGCGGCGCGATCAAGTACGTGACCGGCAAGATCGAGGGCGACCCGCAGTTCAAGATCAAGGGCGCTTACGGCTCGTACGACCAGAGGGATCTCGTCGCCTCGGCGAAGGGCCAGGTCACCGACTGGCTGGGCCTGGGCCTGACGTGGGCCACGTTCAATCGCGATGGTTTCGGCAAGAATCTGACGACCGGCGCCGAGCACTACGACAAGGACGTGGTCGCCGCCCGCGCCACCGTCGAGGTCACCCCGTCCGAGAGCCTGTTCTTCCGCCTGTCGGGGGACATCGTCACCGACCGCTCGAACCCGCGTCACGGCCACCGCGAGGTTCCGGCCCTGAACGCCCTGGGCCAGCCGATCGCCGGCGGCGAGGTGCTGTCGGACATCTACGACACCCGCGCCGGCGCCGGTGACAAGAACAAGGTCGAGGCCCGCGGCGTGTCGCTGCTGGGCGAGTGGAAGGCCAGCGACACGCTGACCTTCAAGTCGATCACGGCCTACCGCGCCGGCGAGACCGAGGGCGTCATCGATTTCGACACCCTGCCGGCGGCGATCCTGGACATCCCGGCACGCTACAACGACCACCAGTTCACCCAGGAATTCCAGCTGCTCTACACGAGCGACCGGATCCAGGGCGTGTTCGGCCTGTACTACCTGAACGCCACGGCGGCGGGCGCCTTCGACACCGTGCTGAGCCAGGCCAATCTGTCGATCGCCACCGCCGGCGCCGTCGACACCAAGAGCTATTCGGCCTTCGCCGACGTGAGCTACGACGTGACCGACCGCCTCTCGATCTCGCTGGGCGGCCGCTACACCAAGGACAAGAAGACCGGGCAGGTCTATCGCCAGAACTTCACCGGCCTGAAGAGCCCGCTGTTCGGCAACCGCCTGGCCGTTCCCGGCCTGATCCGCTCGAACTTTGTCAGCTCCGACACCTACGAGCGGTTCACTCCGCGCGTCAGTGTGAAGTACGACATCACCGACGACGTGAACGGCTATGTGTCGTTCAGCCAGGGCTTCAAGTCGGGCGGCTTCGACATGCGCGCCGACGCGATCCTGACGCCCACCTCGGTCAATGGCTACGACCCCGAGAAGGTCGACAGCTACGAGGGTGGCCTGAAGGGCTACTTCTTCGATCGACGCCTGTCGCTGAACACCGCGGTCTTCTACTCGAAGTACAAGGACCAGCAGATCACCCAGCAGACCCCTGTGGGCGCATCGATCGCCTCGCAGGTGCTGAATGTCGGCAGGAGCCACATCTACGGCGCCGAGTTCGAGGGCCAGGCCAACTTCACCGATAGCCTCTTCGCCAACTTCTCGCTGGGCTACACCAAGGCCGAGTTCGACGAGTACCGGGCGCTGGACCTGACCCGCACTCCGCCGGTGGTGCGCGACTTCGCCGACGAGCGGGTCTTCCAGAACACGCCGAAGTGGAACGGCTCGGTCAGCCTGACCTACAAGGCCGACCTGGGCGACAGCGGCTCGATCGCCTTCATCCCGTCGGCGTCCTACCGCTCGTCGTTCAACATGTTCGAAGTCCCCTCGCGCCTCGACCAGGATAGCTACTGGCTGCTGGACGCCAGCGTGGTCTGGACGTCCTCCGACGACCGCTACCGCGTCGGCCTGCACGGCAAGAACCTGGGCGATGAGGAGTACCGCATCGGCGGCTACAACTTCCCGCAGTCGGCCGGCGTCCTCTTCGGCAACTCGGTCAACGCCTACTATGGCCCGCCGCGCACCGTGAGCCTCACGGTCGAAGCGAAGTTCTGACATAGCGAGACGCCCGGATCCCACGGAGCCGGGCGTCTTTCGTTTTGCGGGTGGCCTCAATGACCCAGCGCTACCGGATCGTCGTGCTGGCGGTCCTGATCCTCGCCTACACCTTCAACTTCCTGGACCGGCAGATCCTGGGGATCCTGGCTGGGTCGATCAAGAAGGACCTGGGCCTGACCGACAGCCAGTTGGGCCTGATGGGCGGGCTGGCGTTCGCGCTGTTCTACACTGGCCTGGGCGTGCCTATCGCCGCGCTGGCCGACCGCTCCAGCCGCACCTGGATCATGACCGGGGCGCTGACGATGTGGAGCGGCTTCACCGCCCTCTGTGGCCTGGCGACGGGGTTCTGGCAGCTGTTCCTCTGCCGGATGGGCGTCGGCGTCGGCGAGGCTGGCGGCGTGGCCCCGGCCTATTCGCTGATCAGCGACTACTTCCCCAAGGAACAGCGGGCGAGGGCGCTGGCGGCCTACTCGTTCGGCATCCCCATCGGCTCAGCCCTGGGCATCCTGTTCGGTGGGCTGATCGCAGCCACGATAGACTGGCGGGCCGCCTTCATCATCGTGGGTCTGGCCGGCGTGCTGCTGGCGCCGATCTTCCGGCTGGTCGTGAAGGAGCCGCCGCGCGAGACCCCCGTCGCCGCTCCCACGCCGGTCGTGGTCGGCCTGCGCGCGCTGCTCGCCAAGCCCAGCTTCTGGCTGATCTCGCTGGGCGCGGCCGCCTCGTCGGTCTGTGGCTATGGCGTCGCGTTCTGGCTGCCCAGCTTCTTCGAGCGCAGCCTGGGCATGGGCCTCGTGGACCGGTCGCTGTTCCTGGGCTCGATGACCCTGGTGGGCGGCGTCATCGGCGTCTGGGCCGGCGGCGTGCTGGGCGACCGGCTGGGGCGCGCGCGGCCGGCGGCCTACCTGCTCGTGCCGGCCGCGGCGTTCCTGCTCGCGTTGCCGTGCTTCGTTCTCGCGGTGCAGGCCCAGTCGCTGGCGGTGGCCTTCGCGCTGTTCCTGATCCCGACCGGACTGAACCTGGTGTGGCTCGGCCCCGTGATCACGGCGGTCCAGCACCTTGTCCCGGCCGCCCAACGCTCGACCGCCTCGGCCTGCTTCCTGTTCGTCAACAACCTGATCGGGCTTGGCCTTGGCACCTGGTACTTCGGCGCGGTGTCGGACGTGCTCACCCCGCGCTTCGGGGCCGAGGCGCTGCGCTACGCCATCTACTCAGGTCTGGGCTTCTATGTCGTGAGTGCGGCCCTGTTCGCGCTCGCCGCCCGCGGCCTGAAGCGAGACTGGGTCGCCTGATCCATCACTACGCTGCGATGCAACAGACGGCGCCGTAACGGCATCTCCCTCGGTGAGGGCGGAATGACACCGGTTTCCGAAAAATTCTCGCGGCGATGATATTTTTCACTTGCGTGCAGTGCAGCAAAGGCTCATTAGTGGCCTTGCCCTTTTGGGCGTTTCCTCCCTAATGAACTGCCGCGCCTTCGGGCGCGGCTTTTTTTTAGACCGGTTTGGCCTCGCCATCCTGCCTGCGGGCAGCCCGCGCGAACCGGTCGAGGACGTCGGCTCGGCGGCGGCCGGGCCCACGGCGATATAGAGCCGGTCGCGCAGGTGGATGACCCTTCGATCTAGGTGGCCTTCGCTATAGCCCTTGGAGAACTCCCTACGCAGTCGATGGCGGCGGCGATCTGCTTGCGACATCGGCCCGATACTCGCGAGAGAGGCATGTGGGGCGCGTCTAAAGGTTGAGTCGGGCGTCTTGCCGGCTGTTGGGCTGTAAGGGCTTGTTTCTATGTCCAATTCGAATCCGCCGACGCGGAACGCCCGGACGTCACTGATGGGCCTGCCCGCTCGGTAAGGGCGTTCTCAGGCGCGTCTGGCAGGCTTTGAGCACCACCTAACTACCCGAAATGGGGTGTGGACAACCCTCGCGAGCGAGCCGTTTGAGGGCCGCTGCGAGCCGGCGGGCATGGGCGCGATCCATCTCGTCGTCGCGAAATCCCGACGACAGTTGATCCGCCAGTTGGATCAGTTCGACGGCGTCGCCGCCGGGTGCGAAAACGCGCGCGACGAGCCTCGCCTCCCGGAGGAGATCCGAGAGGATTTCGGCGTTGCAAGCCTGCAGCATGACCGTGTCGAAGTCGACGATTTCGCAGGCCCGTGAGGGCCTTTCAGCGTGGTGATCGGAGTTCATTGGCTGCGGTTAACCCTCTGATCGTCCGAGAGTTCCGGCCCCATTGCGACGAATGATCGCTGTTACCCCAGCCGCTCGCTGCGGTTGCTTGCAATCCCCCAGGTGATGGTCGAGTTTGCGACAAAAGGGGGCCAGATGATTCAGGACGAGGAGCACGGCAAAAGGCTGGCCCAGAACCTGGTGGAGCTGCTGGCGCCCTATGAAGAGGAATTGATCCTCCTCGAACGCGAAGCCCCGGTCTTTGCTTCACTGCGACGGGCTGTGGGCATCGCAATGGCGGAGGCTTGTTACGTCATCTCCGACCTACCCTCGCCGCAGGCAAACCTGGTGCCGCCGGCGGACGGTCTATCAAACCAGGAGCAGTAGGCGTTAAACCCCCCAAAGTACCGCGTTCCCCCCAAGTGCGAGCTACCCAAAAAACAACAACCTGCCCCCCGCTAAGAAGACAAGAGCACCCATGGCCAATAAACCTGAAGCCGCTGCCGACCCTGTCGATGTTGCGGTAGGCGCGCGGATCCGGCTGTTGCGAAAGGTACGGGGCCTTTCACAGCAAGCCCTCGCCGAAGCCGCCGGCGTCACCTTCCAGCAGATCCAGAAGTACGAACGCGGCGCCAATCGCGTCTCTGCGTCGATGCTGACCCGCATCGCCAAGACTCTGAACGTGCCGGTCGCCGAGATGTTCGGCGAAGCGTCGGCGTCCAGCGGCGCGGTGGACGAGGTCGCCGCCCTCCTGGCCGAGCCGGGGGCGCTGGAACTTCTCAAGGCTTACGCGGGCCTGCCCCGTGGCGTCTCCCGCTCGGCTCTCGTAGAGTTCGTGAGAAGTCTCCGCCAACCGAGCTGATCTATGCGTCATCGAGTTCCGGGCGCGGCTGTTCTGGCCGCGCTTACGCTTTGCGTTCCCGCCGTCGCGGCCCCCAGGGACGCCGCCGAGGCGAAGATGGTCGCCGCCGTCGAGGCCGACCACGCCCGTAACGTCAAGCTGCTCGAGACGCTGGTCCTGGTGAACTCCGGCACCATGAACCTGGCCGGCGTCGAACAGGTCGGCCGCATGCTGACGCCGGAGTTCGAGCAGCTGGGCTTCACGGTCCGCTGGGTTCCGATGGCCAAGGTGGGCCGGGCCGGGCACCTGATCGCCACCCACAAGGGGAACGGCAAGGGCAAGCGCATGCTGCTGATCGGCCACCTCGACACGGTGTTCGAACCCGACAGCCCCTTCCAGGGCTGGAAGCGCACGGGCGACATTGTGGAAGGGCCCGGCGTCGGGGACATGAAGGGCGGCGACGTCGTGATCGTGGCCGCGCTGCGCGCCATGCATGCCGCCGGCACGCTCAAGACCGCCGACATCACGGTCGTACTCACAGGTGACGAAGAGAAGCCGGGCGAGCCGCTGGCCGACGCCCGCGCCGACCTGATCGCTGCGGCCAAGGTCAGCGACGTGGCGCTCGACTTCGAGGGCCTTTCGCAGAGCGGCGGCCAGGACATCGGCTCGATCGCGCGTCGCTCCTCGACGTCTTGGACGATCACCGCGACGGCGAAGTCCGGGCACTCGTCCGGGGTCTGCAAGCCGTCGGCGGGTTGTGGGGCGATCTACGAGCTGGCGCGCATCGTCGATGCGTTCCGCGTCGAACTGCCCGAGCCCAATCTGACCTACAACGTCGGCCTCATCGTGGGCGGGACGTCGGCCGAGCTGAACGCCGGCGACACCGGGGGCGGCGCGACCGGCAAGCCCAACGTCATCGCGGCGCAGGCCATCGCTCGCGGCGATATCCGCACCCTGTCGCCCGAGCAGGAAGAACGCGTGCGCGCCAAGATGCAGGCCATCGTCGGCCGTCATCTGGACAAGGCGCAAGCAGAGCTCGAGTTCTCGGACGACGGCTATCCGCCTATGGCCCCGACCGAGGGCAACAAGGCGCTGCTGTCCAAGCTGAATGAGGTCAACGCGACGCTGGGTCTGCCGCAGATGCCGGCGGGCGACCCGGCCAACCGCGGCGCGGGCGACATCTCGTTCGTGGCCTTCATCGACGGTCTGGTCGGCATGGGCATGGCCGGGGAGGGCAGCCACGCGCCCGGGGAGACCGCCGACCTCAAGAGCCTCGATCGCCAGGCCAAGCGCGCCGCGCTGCTGATGACCCGGCTGTCGAAGGAGTCGCGTCCGAAGCGTTAGAGGACGTAGGGGATCAGCCGCCCCCGCACCCGGCGCGCATAGTCGGCATAGGCCGGCAGGCTCTGGCGCAGGTAAGCCTCTTCCATTCGGATCCGCCATAGGGTGGCGGCGAGCTGCGCCACGGTCGCCAGCGCCGCCGCCGTGCTGCCCAGCCAGAGCGCGCCGCCCGCGAACAGCATGAGGTTTCCCGCATAGAGCGGATGGCGGACCAAGGCGTAGACGCCGCTGTCGATCACCTGCTGGCCAGCCTGGTCATGGATGGTGGGGGCCGCAAACTGGTTTTGCCAGACGGCGGCATAGGCGACCGTGACGCCGGCGAGCGCGGTGACCAGGCCCAGCCCTGCGACCCAACCGGGCGGTGGCGGAAGAAATTGAAAGGCGAAGGTGTCTAGAGGGATGAAGACTAGCCAGGACACCAGCAACACGAAGTAGGCCGACAACGCGATCACATCGAGCAGGGGCTGCCGCTTCGCCTTGTCGGCGACGAGCCCCTGTTGGCGCACCTCGAAGCTGGCGGGCCGGTATACGGCCATCGCCACCTGGGCGCCGATGACGACCGTCGACAGCAGGCCGAGGAACACCAGCGCCTGGGGCCATATCCACGACCCGCCGGAGACGAGGCCCGCCGGCGCAAGCAAGAGCACCGCCACCGGAACCAGGAACGTAAGCGCCGAGCGCAAGCCTCTCAGAGCACGCATCCGCGACCCCATCGCCACGTCGGCGACGAAACTACGCCGCGACTCCCAGCGCCGCCAGAGCGCGCTCCTTGATGGCCTTGTAGTCCACCTTGCCGTTGGGGGCGCGGCCGATGCTGTCCACCAGCACCAGCTCGCGGGGCGCCTTGTAGCCGGCCAGCTGCGACTGGACGAAGGCCGAGAGCTCGGCCAGCGTCGGTTGGGCGTCGGCTTCGGGCTCCACCACGGCGCAGATGCGCTCGCCGAAGCGGGGATCGGCCACGCCCACGACCACCGCATCGCGGACCGAGGCGTGGCGCTTGAGCGCTTCCTCGACTTCTTCGGGGAAGACCTTCTCGCCGCCGGTGTTGATGCAGACTGAGCCGCGACCCAGCAGCTTCAGCGTGCCGTCGGTGTTCACCTCGGCCCAGTCGCCGGGCACGCTCCAGCGCACGCCTTCCATGACCTTGAAGGTCTTGGCCGACTTCTCCTCGTCCTTGTAGTAGCCCATGGGCAGGAAGCCGCTGACGGCCACCAGCCCGCGCTCGCCCGAGCCGGGTTCGACGCGCTTGCCGTCCTCGGTGAAGACCGCGGTGTTCGGGCCCAGCATGAAGGCCGCGGTCTGCGCCTCGGCGCCCGCCGCCGAGGCCGAGGCGCCCAGTCCCACCGCCTCGGACGAGCCGAAGCTGTCGGCGATCATGGCCTGCGGGATGTGGCGGAGCAGGCCCTTCTTGTTCTCGTAGCTCCACATCGAGCCCGACGAGCTCATCGAGCGGACACTGGAAAGGTCCCAGCCGCCCGGGTTGGCGTCCAACGCTTCCAGCATGGGCGTCGAGAAGGCCAGGCCCACGATGACGATGTTGGTGATCTTCAGCCGCTGGACCTCGTTCCAGAGCTCGATCGCATTGAACTTGCGGGACGGCAGGACGCAGACCGTGCCGCCGCCGTTCAGCGAGATGAAGGACGAGAACTGCCCGGTGCCGTGCATCAGCGGCGCGCACGTCATCATGGTGGCGCGCAGGTGCTCGGGCCCGTGGATCCTCTCGATCAGCTCGGGGATCGAGGTGGCCGGGGGGATGCCCAGCGCCGCGTTGCCGCCGGCGCCCAGCACCTGGAACAGGTCGTCCTGGCGCCACATCACGCCCTTGGGCATGCCGGTAGTGCCGCCGGTATAGAGCAGCAGCAGGTCGTCGCCCGACCGGCCCCATGGCGCGCGCACGGGACGCTGGGCGGGGACCTTCGCCACGACGGCGTCGTAGTCGTCGGCCCAGGCGGGGACCGGGTGGCCCGGCTCGGCGACGGCCACCCAGGCCTTCACCTTGGGCAGCTGGGGCCGGATCTTCTCAAGCAGCTCGGTGAAGCCGGCGTGGAAGACCACCGCCTCGGCATCGGCGTTGTCGAAGAGGTAGCGCACCTCCTCAGGGCCATAGCGATAGTTGGTGTTGACCGGCGCGAACCCGCCTTTGAACGCGGCGAAGTAGCTCTCGAGGTACTCGGGACCGTTGTAGAGATAGCCCGCCACCTTGGCCTGATGGCCCATGCCCCTGGCGATGAAGTGGGCGGCGAGCGCGTCGGAGCGGGCGTCGAACTCGGCCCAGCTGATCACTCGGTCGGCCTGGATCAGGGCCGGCCTCTCGGGCTGACTCGC
Organism: Phenylobacterium sp.; assembly: GCF_965284355.1. Lineage (NCBI taxonomy): Bacteria > Pseudomonadati > Pseudomonadota > Alphaproteobacteria > Caulobacterales > Caulobacteraceae > Phenylobacterium > Phenylobacterium sp. Next base: position 4,540,595 of record NZ_OZ260078.1, read on the forward strand.
CGCGATGGCCTCCCACACGTTCGCCAGGGTCCAAGCCATCATCACGCCTCCCACTCAAGTCTTGTCGTTTGGACGAAAGTGGAGGCCTGCCGCGGGGGTAAGTCAAACGGCGGCTGGTTTCAGGCCCGCAATGCGCGGATCAGACGGGCAGGGCGGTGGTATATTTGATCTGCTCCATCGCGAACGCCGACGAGACATCCGACAGCGGCACAGCCGCGATCAGGCGCTTGTAGAAGGCGTCGTAGGCGGCGATGTCCTTCACCAGCACCTTCAGCAGATAGTCGGTGTCGCCCGACAGCCGGTAGAACTCGACCACCTCGGGCATCGACGCGGCCCCCTTGGCGAAGGCGTCCAGCCATTCGGCGTCGTGGCGGCTGGTGCGCACGGAAACGAACACGACCAGGCCCAGGTCCAGCTTCTCTCGCGCCAGCAGGGCGACGCGCCGCGTGATGACCCCGGCGTCGGTCAGCCGCTTCACCCGCTTCCAGCAGGGGGTCTGCGACAGGCCCACGTGCAGAGCCAGGTCGGCGATCGGCACGGTCGCGTCGCGCTGCAGCTCGCGCAGGATGCGGCGATCGATGGGGTCCAGAACGATTTCCATAGGTGAGCCCCTCCGTGGAGAATGGAATTCTACAGAGCGGCAGGGCCGTGACCAGACCTATGTCTTGCGGCGCACCTGCAGGCCACTGGGGTCCACGGGCACGCCGTGCACCACCACGTTGTGGGTGTGGGCCAGTTGATGCAGCGCGAACGCGGTGGTCATGGCGCCCACGCGCCCCTGAGCGTCCTCGGCGGCGTTCACCGCTTCCTTTGCCAGTTTCAGGGCGAACAGGGGCTTGGCGGCGATCCGGATCGCCAGCGCCAGCGTGAACGCAGCCAGCTCATCGGCTGGCACGAGATGGTTCACCATGCCCAGGGCCTTGGCATCCTGCGCGGTCAGCCAGTCGGCGGTGAACAGCAGCTCCTTCGCCTTGCGCGGCCCCAGTTCCCAAGGGTGGGCGAAGTACTCTACGCCGCCCACGCCCATTCCGACGGTGTTGTCGCAGAAGGCGGCGTCATCGCTGGCCACGATCAGGTCGCAGGGCCAGGCCAGCATCAGTCCGCCCGAGATGCACTTGCCCTGCACCTGGGCGATGGTGGGCTTGGGGATGTTGCGCCACCGCTCCGACAGGCCGAGGTAGATCTCCTTCTCCCGCGCCATCCGGCCCTCGGCGCCCGCGCATCCGAACCCGCACCAGGTTCCAACCACGTCAAACGGCGACATCTGCTCGGCGATCGAGCCGCCCTCGCGCAGGTCGTGGCCGGACGAGAAATGCGGCCCGGCGGCGGCCAGGATGATCACCTTCACCTCGTCGTCCCGCGCGGCGCGGTCGAAAGCGTCGTTCAGTGCATAGAGCAGGCTTGTGTCCTGGGCGTTGCGGCTCTCGGGCCGGTTCAGGACGATGCGGACGATGTGGTCGGCGGGCGTCTCGTACAGGATCGGTGTGTCGGACATGGTCGCGGCCCTCCCTTTTGCCCCGACGCTAGGCCCTTGCCTCTAGGGAGCGCTAGTGCCCGGCGACGCGGCCAAGAAGGCGGCTGAGCCGCGGGGCCAGCAAATCTGAAACCGATGCCAGACTTTGCCGTTATTCCTATAAAATAAGTAGGAATAAGATGTGGGCATGCTTGAAGCCCGCATCGAGATCGAGCTGGAAGACGGCGCCGTTGACGCCTTCGTCGCCTGTCCCGCCACCCCTGGCCGCAAGGCGCCGATTCTGCTGCTGCCAGACCGCCGCGGCCTGTCGGCGGACGTGGAGACGACCGCCCGACGGCTATCCGCCCACAGCTATTTTGTGCTCGCGCCCGATTTGTCGCAGCGGCCGGCGGAGGATCGGCGGGACGCCGCATCGGCATGTCTCGACCATCTGGCGGACGAGCGGCGGGTCGATGACGCCCGGGTCGGCCTGCTGGGGTTCGGGTCGGGCGCAAACCTTGCGGTCAGCCTCGCGGCGGCCCGGGCCGAGCGGATCGCCGCTGTCGGCGCCTATGGCGGGCGGGGCCTTGGACCGCGGACGGCCCGCGAAATCGCTAACCGAATCAATGGAGTGGTGCGGATCGGCTATGCCGTGGGACAATCGCCGCCGCGACTGGGCATCCTTGAGGGTGCGCTCTGCGAAGCCGGCGTCGACTTCGACATCGAAGTCTATCGCGAACAGCCGGACTGGCCGGGACTGCTGGACTTCTTCGCCCGAACGCTGGCCGCGCCGACTGCCGCGACGGCGCCCCGGGATGGAGCGAAGCGGCGCGGCTTACAACCCTTAGGCGCCTGAGATGACTTATCTTCAGTAGCGCGAGGCGTGCGCCGCGTTAGGATGCGTCAAGCGACTCAGCCCTGGCGACCCCCGCCAGGAAGTCGCGCCAACATCACTAGCTGGGGGAGCCCATGGCCACTGGTAAGAACACGAACGCCCTGCAGAAGCCGCTGACGCCCTCAGCCGAACTGGCCGCTGTCGTCGGCGCGGGCCAGCTTTCGCGCGGCGAAACCGTGTCGAAGATCTGGGAATACATCAAGAAGAACAACCTGCAGAATCCCGCCAACAAGCGCGAGATCCTGGCCGACGCCAAGCTGAAGCCGGTCTTCGACGGCAAGGACAAGGTCAGCATGTTCGAAATGAACAAGCATCTGGCGAAGCATCTGAAGTAGGACTTAAGCCTTGGCGCCTCGGGCGCCAGGCGCCGGTTCTTGGTTGAGAACGGAAGACCCCGCGGGCCGCTCGCCTCGCGGGGTCTTTTCGTAGTCGGGTCTATCGCAATTCGTCACCGTTCGTGACCCGCGCGCGTCTTCACTTTCGGGTCAGAGCCGGAGATAAGGGCCGACCCGCGCGACCCGGCAAAGAAGCCTTCAGCCCGAACGCCTTCACCCAGAACGCCTTCCACGGACGCCTTCGTGACCCCTCCCACCCGAGCCATCATCCTCGCCGCCGGCCAGGGCAAGCGCCTGCTGCCGCTGACCGAGGCCCGGCCGAAATGCCTGATCGAGCTGTCGGGCCGCTCGCTGCTGGCCTGGCAGCTGCTGCGCTTGCAGGCCGCCGGGGTCGAGGAGGCGGTGATCGTCACCGGCTTCCGGGCCGACGCGGTCGAAGCCGAGGTCGCCGCGCTGCAGCTGACGATGCCCGTGCGGCTCGAGTTCAACCCATTCTACACCGTCTCGGACAACACCGCCTCGTGCTGGATCGTGCGCCGCGAGTTCGACCGCCAGGTGCTGGTGCTGAACGGCGACACCCTGTTCGGCCCCGGCGTGGCCGAAAAGCTGATCGCCGCGCCGCCGGCCGAGATCACCGTCACGATCGACCGCAAGCCCGCCTACGACGCCGACGACATGAAGGTGTTGACCGAGAACGGCCGCCTGGTCGCCATCGGCAAGACCATCGACGCCTACGACGCCGAGAGCATCGGCTTCCTGCGCTTCTCGGCAGAGGGCGCCGCCAAGTTCCGGGACGGCGTCGAGAAGGTGCTGCAGACGCCCGAGGGCCTGCGGCGCTGGTACCTGTCGGTCATCGACGAACTGGCCCGCTCGGGCGTCGATGTGAAGGTCGCCTCGATTGAGGGGCTGGAGTGGGGCGAGATGGACTTCCCCCAGGATGTCGACAACCTGACCCGGCTCTCCTCGGGCTGGAGCCTGTAGCGGACTAGGGCCGCCTGACGATCTCGCGCACCAGGTCCAGGTCGGCGGGCTTGTCGACGTCGACCGAGGCCAGGCCGTAGGGCGTCACCACGATCGCGGCGCGGACGCCGGCCACTTCGCCCAGGCGCTGGGCGGCCGCGCGCAGGGCCAGCTGGCGCGTTATGAACCGCAGCAGCATTCGGGGGCCCAGGATCCAGGCCATCCGCCAGGGCCGCTTGCGCTCGGCCTCGACGCGTTTCCAGAGGTCGAGGATGCCGAGCGCGCGCTCGTTGGCGAGCCAGAACAGGTTGCAGCCCGACCAGTGGCCGTCGGCCAGCTTCAGCCAGGTGCGCTTGGTGTTGGGCGCGGCGGCTTCGACCGTGTTGCGCTTGGCCACCAGCACGGCCACGTCGGCGTCGCCGGGAAGCTCGGAGATGAAGCGCTGGATCCAGACCGATTGGAGCAGGGCGTGGTCGGCGGTGGTGACGAGCAGGGGCGTGCCCAACTGCTGCGCGGCGCGCTCGACGCTGAGGCTGGGGCCGGCGGCCTCGTCCAGGGCCTGGGCGCCCAGGCGGGCGATCTCGGCGCGGACCTCGGGATGGCTGGAGATCACGGCGACCTCGCTCGCGCCGGCGGCCCGGACGGCGGTCACCACACGGGCCAGCAATGTCTCGCCGTCAAGCTGGATCAACGCCTTGTGGGCGACGCCGGCGTACTCCGCGACGGGATCGGCGCCGCCCCGCGATCCCGCGAGGACCAGCGCCTTGAACCCCGTCACAGCGCCTTCTCGTAGACGCGATAGGTCTTGTAGACCTTGGCCCCGCCGGCGTCGCAGATGCGGCGCATGGCCGTGTTGTCCTCGAGGATCCACGACAGCTCGTAGCGTTCGTAGCCCTGCTTGCGGGCGGCCTGGGCCACCGCGTCGATCAGCTGGAAGGGCAGGAGCTGGCCGCGCATCGTTCCGGCGAACTTTCGCTTCACGCCCATGAGCGGCACGCGCCCTGTCTTGGGCCCTTTCACCTTCAGGCGCCAGAGCAGCTTGGCCCAGCCGAACGGGAAGAGCTTGCCGCCCAGGTCGGCGATCGCCTCGTTGATGTTGGGCAACAGGATCATGAAGCCCGCCGCCTCGCCGTCGATCTCGGCGAAGTAGGCCAGCCGCGGATCGAGCAGCAGCTTCATGTTGTTGGCCAGCGCCTGGGTCTCGGCGGCGGTGGTGGGCGTGAACCCCCAGTTGTTGGACCAGGCGTCGTTGAGGATGCCGGTGAGGGTGCGGACCTCCTCGTCCAGCCGCTTCATCTCCAGAGTCCGCAGGACCACGCCGTCGGGCGCAGGCTTGCGCACCCGGCGCAGGATGGGGCCGGGCAGGTCGTCGGCGACGCTGCAGGTGTAGGCGAAGATGTCCTTGGCCTTGGCGTAGCCCTGGCCCTCGATCCGCGCCGGTATGTGGCGCGCGTCGTGGCCCATCATGAACATCGGCGGGGTGTCGTGCCCGTCGACCAGCAGGCCCACTTCCTCATTGGTGGAAAGGTTCACCGGGCCCTGGACGATCTTGCATCCGCGGTCCTTCAGCCACGCCTCGGCCGTGGCGAAGAGGGCGGCGAACACCTCGGGATCGTCCTCGGCGGCGATCATGCCGAAGTGGCCGACGCCGTCGTTAGCGGTGGGGTTCAGGTGATCGATCTGGGCGCTGATGCGGCCCACGTCGCGGCCGTCCTTCACCGCCAGCCAGAACTGGACGTCGGCGTGCTCGAAGAACGGGTTGCCCTTGGCGGTCAGCGCTTCGCCGCGTTCGAACATCAGCGGCGCGACGTAGTTGGGCTCGCGCGCACCGACCCGCATGGCGACGCGGATAAAGCGATCTAGGCCCGCCTTGCCCTCGACCGGCACGATGGAGACGCCCCCCGGCATCGTCAGCCTTCCAGATAGAGCAGGACGGTCACCGCCATGGCGGCGAACATGGCGGGCGCGGCCCAGGCGGCCAGGATCGGCGGCGCGGCCCCGTTCTCGCCCAGGGCGGTGAACGCGCCGTCGAAGACCAGGAACAGCAGTCCGGCGGCCAGGCACTGGACGATCAGAGTGGCGCCTCCGCCCCGGAAGTTGGCCATCGCCGCGGGCGCCGTCAGCAGCAGCATGACGATGCATGCGACGGGCGCGGCCCAGGCCCGTTGCAGCTGGGTGTCGTAGAAGGTGCGGGGCCTGACCGACAGCCCGCCCGCCAGCGCCCGGCTGGCCTCGGCCGGCGTGACCGAGGTCTCGCCCATGGCCAGGGTGCGGATATCGGTGGGCGTCAGCTTCGCGGTCCAGTCCTGGGAACGGGCGGCGCCCTCGGCGATGCTGTCACCGCCCAGGCTTTCAAAGCGGGGCTCGATAAGCCGCCAGCGCTCGTTCTCGAACACGGCCGCCTGGGCCGTGGTGCGCTGGGTCAGGCGGCCGGCCTGGTCGCGGCGATAGATCGTCACCTTCTCCAGGCTGCGGCCGTCAGGGTCGCGGGGCACGGCGACCACGATCTCATCGCCGACGCGGAAGGTGACCGGGTCGACGATCATGGCGGGATCCTTGGGCGTGGACGCCTGCCACCATTCGCCAAGCCGCGCGTCGGTCCTGGGCGCGATGACGATGACGATAGCGAGCTGGGCCAGGGCGATGAGCACGGCGGCCGGGAGCGCCATCAGAGTGAGCCGATAGGCCGAGATGCCGGTCGAACGCATGGCGGTGACCGCGCTTTCGCCGGCCAGCTTGCCGAAGGCGAAGAGGCCGCCGGCCAGCACGGCCAGCGGCGCGGCCTGTTCGATCAGCCGGGGCAGGCGCAGCAGGGCATAGTAACCCACGCCGGCGGCGCCCAGGTCGCGTTCGAGGATGTCGGTGGTGACGTCCAGGAGGTCGAGGATCTGCAGGATGCCGACCAGGACCAGCAGCGCGGTCAGGATCCGAGTCGCCATCAGCTTGAGGAGATAGCTCGAAAGGGTCATGCGGCGGCGCCGGTGGCGGCCTTGCGCGGGCGCATGCGGGCCATGACGGCCGAGATATGCTCCATGGCCAGCCCGATGGGTGTCTCGCCCGGCCGCTTGCGGCTGGTGAAGAAGACCAGGAAGCAGATGGCGGCGAAGCCCAGGAAGGGCGCACCAACCGCCAGGCTCGCGGGCACGCGGCCGGTCTCGGCCAGGCCCTGGCCCAGCTGGACCAGATGGTGGAACGCCAGCAGCAGGATGCCGCCCACTATGGCCCCGGGCGCGCGGCCACTGCGCTTGGCGGCCATCCCCAGCGGCACCGCCAGCAGGGGCAGCAGCATCAGACCGAACGCGCGCGCCAGGCGGCCGTAGAGTTCGCCCTTCAGCGTCTCCTTGGGCAGGGTCGAGCGGTTGGAGCTGGCCTGGTTCCAGAGCTCGAACAGCGTAAGCTCGCGCTCATCGCCGCCGCGGGCCCGCAGGAGCTTGGCGGGGCCGGTCATCGGCAGCTGCATCGTGAACGAGTCGAACCGCAGCACCTGGGGATGACCCTCGGCGTTGAAGCGCAGTTGCTGGCCGTTCTGCAGCTCGAGCCTGACGTTGGCGTTGTCGGCGGTCCGGCGGATCTCGGCCATGCTGGCGGTGGTGACCTCCTCGCGGCCTTTCTCGTCGATCCGGCGGATGAATATACGCTCCAGCCGCTGGCCGGCGGGGTCGGCCGCGTCAGTGGTGACGGTAAGGTCTTTCGAGGGGATCAGGATCGTCTCGGCGGGCACCAGGCCGTTCCAGCCGGCGTTCTGGGCGGTGTGCAGGACGGCGCGGTAGGCGTAGCGGCTGTAGGGCTGCAGGAAGCCGAAGACCAGCAGGCTGACGGCCGTGAGCGCCGCGGCCAGGCATAGGTAGGGCGCGGCCAGCCGGGTCAGCGAGACGCCGGCGGCCAGCAGGGCGTCCACCTCGGACGACTGGTTCATCCGGTTCACCACCACCACAAGCGCCAGGAAGAAGGCGGCGGGCAGGGTGAGGCCGACGTAGTGCGGCACGAGGTTTACGGCCAGCTGGGCCACGAAGCCGAAGCGGTCGGACGAGGCGGCCAGCATGTCGAGCAGACGCAGGGTGCGCTCCAGCAGGAGCGCGATGAGGGTCACCCCGGTCGCGCCCACCATGGGCCAGAAGGCCAGGCGGAGCAGGTAGCGATCGATGAGACTCAAGCGGTCCCCCCAAGGACGCCCGGGATGGACGGGGCGGTCATGCCCGCCAGCGGGCGGCGAATTCGGCGGCCATCGCCTTGGCCTCCTCCTCGCTCAGTGCGACGTGAGACGCAAGCTGCGGCTGGCCCGGCCAGCCCGCATCCGCGAAGGTGTGGCCGCCATGCCGCCGTTCGCCCTCGTAACGGGGCAGCACATGGAAGTGCACGTCGGGGTCGACCATCATCAGCATCAGGTAGTTGATGCGCTCGTAGGCGACAGTGTGGCGGAGCAGGGCCTCGATGCCGTCGACGGCGGTCTTCAGGTCGGCGAAGGCGCCGGCCGACAGGTCGGAGAAGGCCTTCGCGTCCTCCTTGCAGACCAGCACCAGCGATCCGTAAGTCGGCTGCTGGGGCCGCACGAGCACGAGCCAGTGGGGCGTTTCCGCCACCAGGGTGTCAGGGAAGCCAAACTTGCGGGCCGTCGGGTTGGTCACGGGTTGTCCATGGGAATCCGCGGCCGCGCCGCGCTGCCATCATAGGGAGGCGGCCCCCGGCGTGAAAGGGCGAAGGGGCGGCACGCGGTCAGGTCTCTCGCGCCGCAGGCGCCGTTGGATTGAACCACGGCTTTCACGGATTTCACGGATGGGCGGCCGTGCCGGGTGCAGCCGCCGGGCTTGGTCTGACAATCCGTGAAATCGGTGCAATCCGTGGTTTGAAGACGGCTTCGCCAGAACCACGAAATACACGAAATACACGAACGGGCATGGGGCGGCCCGCGGGCGGCGGGAGCCGGCTCGCTTTCGTGTATTTCGTGTATTTCGTGGTTTGAATTGAGGGCGCTTCGCGCAGGCTCGGCCGTCAGCCGGAGTTGGGCCAGGGGGGCGGGGCGCGGGGGCCGGGTCTTGGCGGCGCGGCGGAGCCCAGGAGCTTGTGGCGGGTCGCGGTTTGCGGCGGGCGGGCCAGGACGGCGACGCCGGTTGGTCTTGAGGGGCTTGGTTCGGGCGATAGCGGCTCGCTCTTTGCCTCCGCCAGGAGGCCCTCGAGGGTCGGCAGGAGGCGGGCGGCGTCGGGGGGCAGGCGATCTTCGAGGCGGGCCGCGTCCCGGGCGACGACGCCCAGGGTGCTCAGGAACTTCGGCAGGCTGACGGGCTCGTAGTCGCGGTCGCGCTCCCGCTCCAGTTCCGGGCGCTCGCCGCGTTCGACAGGCTCATGCTCCGCCGGCTCCCGCTCGGGAGTCTCGGCGCGCTCCTGGACGAGGGCAGGCGCCGCCTTCGGCGGGGCGCGCAGGGTCCGGCAGAGGCGGATGCCCATGCGCAGCGCGAACGTGCACTTGGTGAACCCCTCGACAAGCTGGAGGCTGTGTCGGGTATCCGGTTCGGCCTGCCCCGCAGCGGCGAGCGTCTTCGCGAGCCCATAGGCGCAGTCGACCAGCCCCTCCAGCATCTGGAGCTCACGCGCGTTGCGGGCGGCCTCGGTCGACATGAGAACAAAAATAGAACATAAAGATTGGAAGGTCAAGACGTCCCGGCGCATCCCCCTTCGAACGTCATCCCGCGACTTGTTCGCGGGACCCATGGTTCAGCGGCTTCCGCGCCTAGCGGCGGGCAGCCCCACGGCGCCTCCTCCCACCGCCTCGCGGCGGATGGATGGGTCCCGTAAACATGGGCCCGGAACCGACCCCCTCAACCTGACAAACTTGTCGACCGAACCGGCGTCGCAACCCTTGAACCGGACACTACTCCGGCCGGTTGAGGATCGAGGCGGTCGCCACCAGTTCCCCAAGCAGCGCCATGGTCGCCGCGCCCGAGCATTCGAAGGGGTTGAGCTCGACCCGTCTGAAGTACTTCAGCAGCTGGCTGGGGTTGAGCTTGTTGATGCTCACATGGCCCATCGACCAGCTTCCGAAGCGCCGCTCCGTAATCTCCTCGTAGGCAAGCAGTCGAACCTGCTGGTGACGGTCGTCCCGGACGATGGCGTTGAACAGGTCGCAGACTTCGTCGCGACCGCCCTCGATGACCTGGATGAACAGGTTGTCCGAGACGCACAGCAACCCGGTGATGCCCAGCGCCGGGTTGTTCTTACGCGACTGGGCGAGGATCGTGTCGAGGACGGTTCCTTGCAGAACGGCGACAGGACGGCTGGCGTACAGGCAGCGTACCAGCATCATGAACTCCGTTGCTTCAGCAGCGAGAGGAACTCGCTGCGCAGGTGGTGATCCTTGAGGAAGGAGCCGCGCATGACGCTGTTGATCATCATGGTCTCGTTGTCCTTCACCCCGCGCCAGTGCATGCAGAAGTGATCGGCTTCCATGACAACGGCCAAGCCGTCGGGCCGCACCTTCTCCATCAAGAGATCGGCCATCTGGCTGATGGCTTCCTCCTGGATCTGGGGGCGTGACATCACCCATTCTGCGAGACGGGAGTATTTGGACAGGCCGATCAGATTGGAATGCTCGTTGGGCATCAGCCCGACCCAGAGCTTCCCCATGATCGGACAGAAATGATGGCTGCACGCGCTGCGGATCGTGATGGGACCCACGATCATGAGCTCGTTCAACGCGGCGGCGTTCGGAAACTCCGTAACCGGAGGCGGGCTGGTGTAACGGCCCCGGAAAACCTCGGTCAGATACATCTTGGCCACACGCCGGGCCGTTTCCTGCGTGTTGTGATCGCTCTCGGTATCGATCACCAGGCTTTCCAGCACGCTCTTGAACTTGCCCTCCACCTCGGCGAGGAGCGCTTCGAGATCCCCGGGCTCCAGGAAGGCGGAGATGTTGTCGTTGGCATGGAAGCGTTTCCGGGAGGCTTTCAGTCGACCGCGGATCCTGTCGGAGACCGTCTCATTGGGGTTGTCGGGCTTGCTCACCGGGCCTCCATTCGAAAGACGCCAGCCGCCCGTCCCAGGCGGTTGGCGAGACAGTTCAGCGGGGCTGTCTGCAAGCCTTCCTTAGGCTCGAGTTTCGTCGCACGCCATTTCTATCGAGCGCCATCGCCGCTCGGGCATTGACCGCCCGCGGAGCGAGGGGAGCTCAAGTCCGCAATCCATCCCTCGCAGACGTTGATGAAGTCCGATGTGGAGCCGACACGCGCCGCCTCAGCCCAGCACGAAGCTGCCCTTGTGCTCGACAGTCAGCTCCGGGGTGATGCCGCGCGCCGTGACGGTGGTGCGGAAGCCTGCTCCCTCGCGGAGGATCTCGAGTTCGTTCCAGCGGGCGGGTTGGCCGCGGCCGCCGGCGGGGGTGGAGGCGGCGGGGACGGCCAGGACGGGGATGGCGCCTGCGGGCCCTGGAACGGTGGTCAGCAGAGCCTCGTGGGCGTGGCCGTGCAGGATGAGCTCGGCGCCGGCCTCGGCCAGCATGGCGCGCAGGGCCTCGGCGTCGATCAGCTCCTTGCGGCCGGACACCACGTCGGGCGCCACCGGGTGGTGGACCAGCACCACGCGATAGAGGCCGCGATCGGCGGTCTCGCGCAGCAGGGCCCGCGCGGCGGCGATCTGGGGCGCGCCCAACTCGCCCTGGGCCAGGTGCAGCGCCGTGGGCACGGCCGACGACAGGTTGATCAGGGCCACGGGGCCGCGGACGCGCAGGTAGGGGAAATCCGCGCCCTCGTCGCCCAGCCAGGGTCGCCAGGGGGCGAACGCCTCGGGCGCGCCGCGCGCCGACAGGGCGTCGTGATTGCCGGGACTGACCGTGACCCCGGCCGGGTCGCCCAAGGTGGCCAGCCAGGCGCGGGCGGCCGCGAACTCCTCCGGCGTGGAGAAATTGATGATGTCGCCCGTGATCGCTACGTGGTCGGGCCGACGCGCGGCGATATCGGCGGCGATTGCGTCCAGGACGACCTGGTCGTGGCGATGCTGCTTGCGCCGCCACGCAAACCGGCTCAGCGAGCGTTTGGAGGCCACGTCGCGCCAGCGGAAGGGCAGGGGCGGCGGCGGCAGCTGCAGGTCTGACAGATGGGCGAGGCGGAAGGCGGTCACGAGCTTTCCTAACGGAACGGCCCCCGGTATCAGGTTCCACCGATTTGCGTGAGGCGTAAGGCTAGCTTTTGCAGACGTTGGATGACGCGGCGGTGACGCCGGCAGGAATGATCCTCGGCGCGGGCGACGTCCGCATATGGGGCATGACCGCGCGCGAGCGGTTGCGCCGGACCTTTGCGCGCGCCAAGCTGGCGGTGGTCGAGGCCGCGCCGGCCTCGGGCGGCGTGGTGCTGGCGCTGGGCGGCTGGGTCTATGCCGAAAGCCTGCTGGCGACTCTGGCCAAGCGCCCGGGCGCGGTGCTGGTCACCGACGACGGCGAGGCGGTGGCGGCCCATGTGCCCGCCGCGCAGGTCGCCGAGGCGTCGGCGGCGCTGGAGGCCGGGCGCGAGCCGGCGGGCCTGCAGCGCCTGTCGCTGGCCGAGCTGTCGTACAACGAGGCCCTGCGCAAGCGCGAGACGCCGGTGCTGGTGCGCCTGACGCCCGAGAACGTCCGCGCCGTCGAGGCCCGCACCTTCGCCGGCTCGTACAAGGGCGTCACCGATGTGGTGACCAAGTACTGGTGGCCCGTGCCGGCGCGCATCGTCACCCGCTGGTGCGCCGTCGCGGGATTGCGACCCAATCATGTGACCTTCATCGGGTTTCTGCTGGTGCTGGCGGCCTTCTACCTGTTCTGGCAGGGCCAGTTCGGGTGGGGTCTGGTCTGCGCCTGGATCATGACCTTCCTCGACACTGTCGACGGCAAGCTGGCCCGGGTGACGCTGACCTCGTCGGCGATCGGCAACGTCTTCGACCACGGCATCGACCTGATCCACCCGCCGTTCTGGTGGTGGGCCTGGTACGCGGGCTGCTTCGGGATCTGGGCGATCGGAACCGACGCGGCGGGGATCGCGCTGTGGGTGATCCTGGTCGGCTATGTGGTCCAGCGGGTCATCGAAGGCGTCTTCATGCGCCGCTTCGGCTTCCACGTGCACTCGTGGCGATCGTTCGACAGCTTTTTCCGGCTGATTACGGCGCGGCGGAACCCCAATCTGTTGATCCTGACGCCGGCCTGGCTGATCGGCCAGCCGGTGGCGGGTTTCTATCTCGTGGCGATCTGGACGGGCCTGTCGCTGATCGTCCACGCCGTCCAGCTGGTCCAGGCCATGGCTATGCCGCGCGAGCGGGTGGTCTCCTGGCTGTCGCGTTGATCCGCGCCGGCCTCATCTGGAACCAGCACAGCCACCGCAATCGCGGCTCGGGCGGCCCTGCGCCGCTGCCCGAGGACGTCATCGACATCGTCCCCGAACAGCCCAGCCACCTGATGGCCGGGCTCAAGCGCCTGGCCGGCGACGGCGTGGAGCTGGTGGTCATCGACGGCGGAGACGGCACGATCCGCGAGGTGCTGACGCGCCTGCCCGAGGCCTATGGCGGCGGCAAACTGCCCCGGTTGGCCGTCCTGCCCAACGGCAAGACCAACGCGCTGGCGCTCGACATCGAGACGCCGCTGGGGACCACGCTCGAAGACATCCTGGCCTCGGTCGAGACGGGCAAGCCTACCAAGCGGCGCCAGTGCCTCGAGGTGCTGCGGGCGGGCGAGACGACGCCCGAGCGGCGGGGCTTCCTGTTCGGGGTCGGCGCCTTCGTGCGCGCCACCAAGCTGGCGCAGAAGAACCACGGCCGGGGATTTTTCGACAACGCGGCGGTGGGCGTCACCATCGCCGGCGGGCTGTTCCGGACGCTGCTGGGCGGGGCGGGCGATCGCTGGCGGCGCGGCGAGCCGATGGCGCTGTCGTATGACGGTCCCGAAGCCGCGCGGCGGTTCATCGTCATGGCCTCGACGTTCAAGCGCTTCCCGATGGGCTTCAAGCCGTACGGCGAGCCGCGCGAGGGCCTGAAAGTGCTGACCGTCGACGCGCCGCCGCGCAACCTGCTGCAGGCGCTGCCGCGCATCATCCGGGGCGACGAGACGTCGTGGCTGGCGGACCACGGCTATCGGCGCGACGACCTGACGAGCTTCGGGATCCGCTGGGAGGGCGACTTTGTGCTGGACGGCGAGCCATACCCGGGCGGGGACCTGACCGTGCGCCAGGGGCCGTCGCTGGAGTTCGTGATCCCGTGAGCGACCTTGCGGCCGTGATCGAGGCCGAGCTGGCCTCGCCGGCGCCGGCGGCGGTGGTCGAACTGGCGGCGGCGCTGGCCGATCCGGCCCGGGACGCGGCGATCCTCTACTATGGCTCGACCCTGCGCACGGGCGACCTGACCGGGATTCTGGACTTTTACCGCCTGACCCGCGGGCCCCACCGCCGGGGCTTCCACGGTCTGGTGGAGCGGCTGCTATGGCCCGAGGTGAGCTACCACGAGGTCGAGACCTCGGCGGGGCGGCTGCGGGCCAAGGTGGCGACGCTGCCGATGGCGACCTTCCGGCGGGCCGCGGCGGGCCAGACCCTGGACACCACCATCTGGGCGCGGTTCGTCCAGCCGGTGCAGCGGGTGTGGAGCGCGGACGCTGCGGAGGCCCAGGACGCCGCCCAAGCGGTTTCGGCGGCTGTGATGACCGCCTCCCGCTTCGCCGCCGCCCTGGGGCCGGAGAGCGGGCCTGTCGAGGCCTACTGGCTGGCGCTGTTCCGTCAGACCTACGCCGCCGAGTTCCGGATGGAGACCACCAGCCGGGCCGACACGGTCGTCGCGCCCTTCGCTCAGCGCTATGCGGCTATCCTGCCGCTGGCCTGGCAGGCGGGCGGGGTGGTCTTCGAAGCCGTCGGGGAGGGCCTGCGGCCGGTGAAGGCGGGCCTGCCGGGCTGGACCCTGCCGAACCTCATGGGCAAGCCGCTGAACGTCGCGCGCATCCTGAAGGCCGCCTTCACCTTCGACGGCGCAGCCCGCTACGCGGCCTACAAGGTGGAACGCCACACGGGCATCGAGATCGCGGTGACGCCGTGGCGCGAGCGCCATCCGTTCCTGGCCGCGCCGGGCGCATGGCTGGAGCTGCAGAGGCGCCGGCGCGAGGTGGCCTTGAAGCCGAAGCAGGAGAAGAGCTGACCCCCAGGTCCCAGCATGGGCGCGCTGGCCTACGTCCCGCTTCCGTTACTCGAAAGGCGCGAGGCGCGCCGCAGAAAGGACGTAGGCGGCGAGGAGCGCGCTCGCCTTCTGGTCCCTCAGGCCGAGCTTCGCAGCGACCTGCGGCAACACATCTGCAAGCCGTTCCTTCTGCGTGTCCGACATGCGTGGGCCGTCGAGGGCTCCGATCGTCGCGACGTCTCTCTGGGGGATCTCTTTCATGGCGGCGGAGAGCTGATCCGGTGAGACGGAGAACTCCGTCCTCAGCCGTCCCTCCGACCATTCCTTGAGGGCTAGGTTCGTCACGATGCTGCCGAGCTGTTCACCGCCCTGCTCGGTGGCGGCGAACCCGCACTTGTCCGCAGCGCTGTCGATCGAGCGCACGTGGCGCTCAAACGAGGCAAGCGTCGCGCCGGGGTCGGGCGCCACCGCGACGGCGTCGCGCAGGACCTGTGGGTTCAAGTGTTTCCGGATGCAACTCGCGGCATGGGGAGGAAAGGTCCCCAGGTGGGACGACGGCGCGGACGCCGAAGCCGCCGGACCGGATGCTTGCAGGGCCACAGCCGCAAGGGAGCTTTGCGCCGCGGTCAAGGTGCCGACAACGAAGGTTCCGAACAGGACCCGGCTGCGCAATCGAGACCTCAATTGTGCTCCAGCCCTCTCCCGGCGCGACGCGGGGATGCAGCGCTTACGCCGAGGCGCGACGCGGACGCTGCAGCAGGCCGTACTCGAGACCCAGACGCTCGAAGATATCCAGCACCGCGTCGATCTGCTCGGCGGTGTGGGCGGCGCTAACGCTGGAGCGCAGCAGCGACTTGTTCTCGGGCGTGGCCGGCGGGATCGCCAGATTCAGGTAGACGCCGTTCTGGAGCAGGGCGTTCCACATGGTGACCGCCATGGCCTGGTCCGGCATCACCACGGCGGTGATCGGGCTGGCGTGGGGGCCCACGGCGTAGCCCATGTCGCGCAGGCCGTCGTAGAGGCGGTCGGCGTTGGCGGCCAGGCGGACGCGCAGGCTGGAGTCCTCTTCCAGGCGCTTCAGGGCCGTCAGGGTCGAGGCGATCACGGCCGGCGGCAGCGAGGCGGTGAACATGTAGGGCCGGCTGACGATGCGCAGCAGGTCGAAGTTGTCCTCGTTCGAGACCAGGAAGCCGCCGACGGCGCCCAGGCTCTTGGAGAAGGTGCCGACGATGAAATCGACGTCGTCCTCGACGCCGGCGGCCTCGGCCAGGCCGCGGCCCTTCTCGCCCAGGACGCCCATCGAGTGGGCTTCGTCCACCAGCAGGTAGGCGCCCATCTCCTTCTTGACCGCGACCATCTCCTTGAGCGGCGCGACGTCGCCGATCATCGAGTAGATGCCCTCGACCACGATCAGGCTGCCCTTGGCGGCGTCGCCCATGCGGCGCAGGCGCTTGGCCAGGTCTTCGGGATCGTTGTGGCGGAAGCGGATGACCTCGGCGCCCGACAGCTTGGCCGCGTCATAGATCGAGGCGTGGCTGTCGGCGTCCAGGATCAGGTGGTCGCCCCGGCCGACGAGGCCCGAGATGCCGCCCAGGTTGGCCTGGTAGCCGGTCGTGAAGACCATGGCGTGCTTGCGGCCGTAGAACTTGGCCAGCGCCGTCTCGAGCGCCGTGTGGCCCGCGAAGGTGCCGTTGGCGAAGCGCGAACCGGTGGTCCCCGTGCCCCACTGGCGCACCGCATTGGCCGAAGCCTCGATGCACTCCGGGTCGAAGGTCAGGCCCAGGTAGTTGTTCGTGCCGAGCAGGATGACCTGCTTGCCATCCAGCATGCCCTCGGTGGGCGAGAGGATTTCGTCGAATCGAACGGCGGACGGATCGGCGCCAGCAGCGCGGATACCGTCCAACGGGGCGCGATAGCCCAGGTGCTTGTCGAGCAGCCCCATCCTTAAGCCTTTATCCGCAGCTTGTTGATCAGGTCGGAGAGGTCGCCCACCGTCTGCACGGTAGCCAGGCGATCGAGAGGAATCGATAGGTCGAACCGATCCTCAAGCTCCATCACGATGTTCATGAGCGCAAGCGAGTCGACCGCGAGGTCGCGGGCGATGTCGGTATCCGGGGTCACCTGCACGCTACGGCCGAGGACCGTTTCGGCGGCCCGCGCGACTTCGCGGACGGTCAGGTCCGTCGCCAGTTCCACCATAAGTGAGCCCCCCATCGGCTCTTAACAGCTTACGCAAGCCGCGTACCTAACCATGTCCGACCTCTTTTTCTACCGTGGCGATCAAGGGTCGGTCACAAATCAGCTACTAATGTTTCATCCATGCCGCAGTGCGGTACCACGCCACGGTGTGTTCGAATCCCGCCCGAAGATCAAACTTGGCCATTGGCGTTCCTTCTGCCCGCTCCTCCGGCGCGACCGCCCAGTTTGGATGCAGCAGTTCCCGCACCTTCGCCGAGGTGAGCATGGGGGTCACGCCGGCGAGCACAGTGAAATCATTTGTGATTCCGACGGCGCGGATCAGGGCCTTCGGCGCGGGGGCAAAGCGCGGCGAACGGCCGCAGGCGCGCGCCGCCTCGGCCATCAGCTCGCGCCACCCGTAGCCCTCGGGCCGGTCGTCGCAGAGCGCGAACGTGCGGCCTGATGGCTGCGCTGCAGCAAGGGCCGCGGTTTGCGCCGCGGCGTCCTCGACGTGGATCATCGCCACCTTGGCCGACTCGCTGATCACCGGGAGCAGGGGGCTGAGCGCGGCGGCCTGGAACACCGGCAGCAGCTCGCGGTCGGAGGGGCCGTAGATCGCGCAGGGCCGCACGATCGTCAGGCGCTCGCCCAGCATCTCGGACATGGCGCGCTCGCCGGCGTGCTTGCTGGCGCTGTAGTGGGACAGCGCGGGCTCGCGCGCCGTCAGGCTGGAGACCAGCACCGTGTGCGGGACCGACTCGGCCGCGCGGGCCACGCGGCGCGCCCCCTCGACATTGACGGCGTCGAACGCCGCGCGGCTGGGGGCTTTCACCAGGCCGGCGGCGTGGATCACCACGTCTGCGCCCCGGCAAAGCCGGCCGAGGGCGTCGTCATCGCGAAGATCGCCGGCGACCACTTCGGGCGTGAGATGGCGCCAGAGGCTGTCGACAGGATCGCGGCGCGAGAGGATCCGCACACGCCAGCCGGCCTCGCCCAGGGCCCGGACGACCTGGCGGCCCAGGAAGCCCGTGGCCCCCGTGACCGCCGCGAGCGGGGCGGTCGAAGAAGGGGCGGTCAGGCCGGCACCTCCTGCTTGAAGGCGCCGGCCAGGAACAGGGCGCGGGCCTTCGAACGCGACAGCTTGCCTGACGAGGTCTGGGGTAGGGTGTTGTGGCCCACCAGTTCGACCCGGGCCTCGACGCCGTGGCGGGCGCGCAGCAGGGCGGCCACGTCGTCGGTCAGCGCCTGGCGCACCTCGGGGTCGCCGGACCGGGTCTGCACCAGCACCACCAGCTGTTCGCCGGCGTCGGCGTCGACCGAGAACGCGGCCACATCGCCGCTGCGCAGGCGCTCGATCTCGGATTCCGCCGTCCATTCCAGGTCTTGCGGCCACACGTTTCGGCCGTTCAGCAGGATCAGGTCCTTGGCGCGGCCCGTGGGCACGATCTGGCCGTCGGCGAGGTAGCCGAGGTCGCCGGTGTCGAGCCAGCCGTCGGCCGACATCGCCGCCGCCGTGGCCTGCGGATCGCCGAAGTACTCGCGCATCAGGCTGGGCCCGCGCACGAAGACGCGGCCCACGGTGCGCTCGCCCAGCACGCGGCCGTCCTCGTCGCGCACCTCGAGCTCGTGGCCCGGGAAGATCGCCCCGCAGCGGACGAAGGCGCGCGAGCGCGGGCCCGAGCCCGCCTGGACCACGCCGTCCTTTTCCATGCGCTCGACGTCGACCGTGTCGAAGATCAGGCCCTTGTGCAGGGGCGCCATGGTCAGGCCCAGGGTGGCCTCGGCCATGCCGTAGCTGGGGACGAAGGCGGTGGCGGCGAAGCCTGCGGCGGCATAGCGCTCGGCGAACGCCAGCAGCGGCCCGGGGCGCACCATGTCGCCGCCGCAGCCGGCCACCCGCCAGGACGACAGGTCGAGGCCCTCGCGCGTGCCGTCGCCCCGCTTGGCGCAGAGCTCGTAGCCGAACGAGGGGCTGTAGCTGATCGTGCCGCGGTTCTTCGAGATGAGGTCCAGCCACAGCAGCGGCCGGCGCACGAAGGCGCCCGTGGGCATCAGGTCGATAGACATCTGCGCCGAAAGCGGCATCAGCAGGAACCCGACCAGGCCCATGTCGTGATAGAGCGGCAGCCACGAGACGGCGCGGTCGGCCGCCGTCACCTGCAGGCCGTCGCGGGTCGAGGCCAGGGCGTTGGCCATCAGGGCGCGATGGGTGCACAGCACCCCGGTCGGGTTGCGCGTGCTGCCCGACGAGAACTGGACGTAGCTGGGATCGTCCGCCGTGGGCGCCGGCAGGTCCGCAGGCGGCGCGTCCGGCAGCTCGGAAACGGTCATCGCCAGCTCGGTCCCGGCGGTCGCGGCGGCGTCCTTCAGCCAGGGCAGCAGGGTTTCGGGTCCGAACACGGCCGCGGCGCGGGCCGAGGACAGCATGCGGCCGATCTGCTCGACATAGGCGTCCTTGCCGCCCAGAGGGGCGGGCAGGGGCAGCGGCGCGGGTGTGATCCGCGCGTACTGGCAGGCGAAGAAGGCGGTGATGAAGTCGGCGTCGGTCTCGGCGACGAGGCCCACGCGGTCATGCGGCTTCAGGCCCGCGGCCAGCAGGCGCGCAGACATCGCGCGGGCGCGGTCGCGCAGGGTGGCGTAGGGCAGGGCTTCGACAAGCTCGCCCCGCAGCCCGTAGAGCGTCAGGCCGGTCGGCCCCCGGGCGGCGAAATCCAGCGCCGCGGTCAGGGTCTCGAAGCCGCCCTCCTGGAAGCGCCTGTCCGGCGCCGTCGGAATAGGGGTCGTCGTAGTCAATCGTCGCCTTTCAGTCGTTCAACGGGGTCGGCGTCGGCGGGCGTGGTCGCCGTTTGTCGATTCCCGTTCTCTCTGAGGATGAACCACAGCATGCCCAGGGCAAGCGCGGCGGCGGCCGCAGCCAGCCCGGCGCCCGCGCCTATAAGGCCGAACTGCGTCACGAGGAAGGGCATGGCCGCCAGGAAGGCGATCCCCACCGCCAGGCGCACGCGCACCGCTGCCCCCGGCTTGCCCAGCGAAATCAGCATCGGCTCCAGCGGCAGCGCGAAGATGCCGATCACCGCGGCGCCCACCTGCCAGGTCATGACATCGGCCGCGGGCGCGAAGTCCTTGCTCATCACAAGGGTCAGCAGCTGCGGGCCGGCGAGCGCGCTGATCGTCAGCATGACGAGGCCGATGCCGCCGGCCAGCAGGCCCACGTTGCGGGCCAGCCGCCACATGGCGTGCGGCTGGTCGTCGGCGCGCAGGCGGGCCAGTTCGGGATAGAGCGCGGGTGTCAGCAGCTTGGCGGGCTTGGCCAGCGCATCGGCCACCTGGCGGCCCACCCGCCAGAACGCCGCCTGCGCGGGTCCCACCATGGCGCCTACGATCAGGGTCGCCACGTGCGTGAAAGCCACGTCCAGCGCCGCGGCCATGTTGGTGTTCCAGGCGAAACGCCAGGCGCCGGGCATCCCCTCGGTCAGCGGGCCGCGCCACGAGAAGTCCTGCGTGAGCCCGCGCTTGCGCAGCTCGGCGTAGGCAGAGCCCGCGAGGTAGAACCAGCTGCCGACCGTGCCGATGGCCCAGGCCAGCAGGAAGCCTTCCATGCCGGCGCCCAGAAGCAGGGCTGCGATGCTGCCCACGGCGCGGAACAGCGAGATCAGGCCGGACTGCCAGGCCAGCACGTCGAACCGGTCGAACAGGCGCAGCAGGCCCAGCGGCGTGGCCGAGACCATGAAGGCGATCGAGAGCATGTAGAGCGCGGCGGCCGGTGCATCGTCGCCGCCCCAGCCCAGGGGGCCTGCGAACACGAACGCGCCCGCGATGCCGACCACGATCCCGAAGGCGGTGCTGACCAGATCCAGCGCCAGGCTGAAGCGCAGCACGCGCTGGAAGTCGGCGACCCGATCCTCGGCCAGCGGTCGGGCGCCGAAATGCAGGATGGTCTGCCACGACTGGAACTTGGCCACCTCGCCCAGGAACTGGCCGAACGCCATGATCAGCACCAGCACGCCCATCTCGGCGGCGCCCAGCGCCCGGGCTGCGATCGCCACCGCGACCAGCCCCAGCACGGCGTTGACCGTGCGGCCGCCCAGCAGCAGGCCGGCGTTGGCCACCACCCGCCGCAGGATCGGCCGGACGCCGGCGATCTGTTCCGCCTGGGACGCGCTCATGCGCTCTTCAACGACTCCATCACGCCATCCCCGAACCGGCGGCGCGCCCTCAAGTACCCCCTAGCGCGGGTCGGCGCAAAGCCGGGCGCGACCGGCGGGCGCACGGCGTCTCCTCTCCCAGTCGCGGCAGCGCCGTGCGAGAGGGGAGATCCACCCCATCACGCGCCTCCGCCGGGTCGTGGCGTCCGTAGTATTCCAGAGGGCGGCTTCTCGGCCGCGGGCAGCGGCGCCATTGTGGGCGCCCCGGCGGAGTTGGAAGCGTCCATGCGAAGTGTGCTCGCAGCCATTTTGGTCTTCATCCTGGCGGCGGCGGGCAGTCCGGCCTCGGCCGAGATCCGGGCGCTGATCGTGGCGATCTCGAAGTACAGCGACCCGATTCCCTCGCTGGAGGGGCCGCCCAACGACGCCGCGGCGCTGAAGACCTTGCTGGAGCAGCAGGGCGCCAAGGACATCACCTCGCTGGCCGACGGTCAGGCCACGCGCAGCAACATCCGCGCGGCGCTGGAGGGGCTGGGCAAGCGCTCGAAGCCCGGCGACTGGGTGATCTTCTTCTATGCCGGCCACGGGGCCCAGGCGAAGTCCAACGATCCCACCGAGACCGACGGCATGGACGAGTTCATGGCGCTGGGCGGGTTCAAGGTGAGCAAGCCCGACACGAACACCTACATCCTCGACGACGACCTGCGCGGCTGGCTGGTGAACTTCTTCCCGACCAGCGTGAACGTGCTGCAGATCGCCGACGCCTGCCATTCGGGCACGCTGAACCGCTCGGCGGTCGCCAGGTCGGTGTTCAAGAAGCGCTCGGCCCTCGACAACCCCATGGCCATCAGCCTGCCGCCGCCGCCGGCCGACCCGGCGCGGCTGCCGCCCTCGGCGATCGATCCGCCCAACCTGGTCTATGTGGGCGCCGCCCAGGACAACCAGTTCGCGCTGGAGGGCCCGCTGCCGCGCGGCGACAGCCCCTCGCGCGGCCTGCTGACCTATGCGCTGGAGGGGGCGCTGAAGGAGCGGCGGCCGAACGGCAACCTGGTCTCCGACCTGGACAACAACGGCCAGCTTTCGCTCGCCGAACTGGCCTCGACGCTGGAGAGCCGCACGCGCGAGCTGTCGTCGACCCAGCAGTGGTCAAGCGCCGCGGTGCCGCCGCGCAACGAGCGCAGCGTGATCTTCCAGCCGCTGAAGGCGCCGCCCGCCGACGAGCGCCCCATCGAGGTGAAGCCGGCCGACGACGCGGCCGCCGACCTGTTGGGCGGGAAGGGGCCCTGGGCCTCGATCCCGCGCGGCACGCCCGACCTGACCTGGAACGCCCAGGAGGGCTGGGTCACCGACAACCGCGGCGACCGCGTGGCCGAGGGGTTGAAGACGCCTGAACAGCTGAGCGGCGTGATCATGAAGCGCCGGGCGATCAGCCAGCTGGCCGGGTCGGCCAATGAGCGGCAGATCAAGGTTGATATCGGGCCGCGGCCCAAGGGCCAGCTCTACAAGAAGGGCGAGGCCGTCGACCTGGCCGTCACCCACCGCGGCGGCGCGGGCTTCCTCACCGCCTTCAACCTCGCCAGCGACGGCACGGTGCAGATGCTCTACCCGCTGGACGGAGACGGGAACGGGCAGATGGTGGCCGGCCAGACCCGCGTGGTCATGGCGCGGACCAAGGTGGTCCCCCCGTTCGGCGTCGACAACGTGGTGGCGGTGGTCACCCCGGGCGAACCTACCGTGCTGCGCGCCGCGCTGAAGCGCATCGACGGCAAGCGCGATTCGATGGTGGCCGCGGGCCTGGTGCGCGACGAGCTGGACCAGGCCAAGGGCCAGGCCGCGATGGCCCTGGGCGAGCTCTACACCGGTCCCTGAGGCGGCTAGCGGGCCGCGAGGTAGGCCTCAAGGGCCTCCCGGGCCTGCGGGGCGCAGCCGGCGGCCTGTACGGCCAGGATCTGGTCCAGGCTGGTCAGCGTCGCCGGGTCGGGACAGACACCCGAGCGGCGGCCCCCGAACGTGCGGCCCTGGGGCGGCGGGTCGATGAGGACGCGCAGCTGGGCCATGCGCGTCGCGTCGATCGGCGCGCCCGGCTTCGGCGCGACCACACCGGCCGCGCTGCCACGCAAGGTGCTGACCTCGCCCGTGGCGTTCATGAGGCGCAGCGTCTGGCCGGGCTCCAGCGAAAGGCGTTGGCCCCCGTCGACTTCGGTTCCGGGTTTGAGGGCGGGATTCGTCGAGGCGACGATCACGTAGTCGCCGGCGCTGGCGGCGCCCGCGGCGCCCAACGCCAGAAGAATGCCCAGGACCACGGTCCGCATGGCGCTACCCCTCGCAACTGTCGGAAGAGTGATCTCGCCTTGCGGAGGCGGGGTCAAGGCATTGCGCTTGCCGGGGGAAAGCCTGACCCACCGGCGCTTCGGACGACACCAACTTTTGGAAAGATGGTGGGTGCTGGGGGATTCGAACCCACGACCCGCTGATTAAGAGTCAGCTGCTCTACCAACTGAGCTAAGCACCCGCTCTAGTCCGCACCTCGTGGAGGCCCGGCGGCGAGGGCGCGGAAAATACGCAAATGCGCGCCTTTGGCAAGGCAGGTCAGCAAACTATTTGCTTCGACCGATCGCCGCGCCCTCGGCCAGCGGCAAATCTCGTCATAATAGCGTAAGCCAGCAAAGCAACCTTTGCGGGTAGCGCGGCCGTTGCGCTCTGTGCCAACAACGGCGCTACGCCAGGGGTGATTCTCTCTGCGCGGTCCGGGAGGGGTGAGCATGAGCGGCGGCGCGGTCGACTTCGACTATCTGGAGGGCTTCGCGGCCGGCGACATGACGGTCGTCACCGAGGTGCTGGCGCTGTTCCAGGGCCAGGCCGAGGGGTGGCTGGCCCGCATCGACCACCCGCCCGAGGGCTGGCGCGACTTCGCCCACACCATCAAGGGCGCGGCGCGCGGCATCGGCGCCAACAAGCTGGGCGAGGTGGCCGATCGCGCCGAGCGGGGCGACGAGAGCCTGAAGCCGGAACTCAGCGGCGCGCTGCGCGACACCCTCGCCGACATCGCGGATTATCTGGCCCGCAAGGGCGGCTGACGCGTCCGGACACGTTTCGCAGGCGTCCGGACGGGACGCCGATTGCGGGGTGAGCGGGCCGCCGGCCTCTTGGGGCCATGAACACCGCACAAGACACCGCCGCCGCGTCGCCGTCCTTCGGCGCCCAGGCCCTCGACCTGATCGTCACCCTGGCCACGGCGATGGCCATCGCGCTGGTCCTGCGGGTCGCCCTGTTCGAGCCCTTCACCATCCCCTCCGAGTCCATGGAGCCCGGCCTGCAGACCGGCGACTACATCGTGGTCTCCAAGTGGGACTACGGCTGGAGCCGCTATTCCATCCCGCTGGGCCTGCCGCTGTTCTCGGGGCGGGTGCTGCAGTCCAAGGGGCCACAGCGGGGCGACGTCGTCGTCTTCAAGCTGCCCCGCGACCCCAAGGAGACCTGGATCAAGCGGGTGATCGGCCTGCCGGGCGACCGGGTGCAGGTGCGGGACGGGACGGTGTTCGTGAACGACCGGCCCATCGTCCAGAGCGACGACGGCCTGACACAGGACCCCGGGGCGCCCGACGTCACGGTCCAGCGCAAGTTCGAGCATCGCCCGGACGGCCGCGCCTACGTGACCTTCGACCGAGGCCCGTTCCACGACGGCGACGACACCGGCGTCTATCGCGTGCCCGAGGGGAACTACCTGATGATGGGCGACAACCGCGACAACTCGCTGGACGGCCGCTGGCCTGGTTCGGTGGGCGTGGGCTTCGTGCCGGCCGAGAACATCGTGGGCCAGGCGCGGATCGTGCTGCTGTCCTGGCACGGGGCTTCGATCCTGAAGCCCTGGACGTGGCTGCACGTCGATCTCGGCCGCTTCTGCCAACTGGTCCGCTAGCGGCGGAACTCGTCGAAGCTCAGCACGCCGTCATGGTTGGCGTCCTGCTGGACGAACGAGGCGCGGCGCAGGGCGTCGGCGGCCGCAGGCTGGCGGGCCAGCGAGGGCAGCGCGACGGCGCCCACGGCCGCGGCGATCAGGGCGCCCACCACCAGGCGGCTGCGGCGGGTCGTGGCGCGCGGCGGTGCGATCTGCTGGTCGATGAAGCCGCGCAGCGCTTCGCTGGCCGAGCGGCCGTCGCGCTGGCAGCGCTCCATGAACGCCAGCTTGGCGTCATAGGGGAGGCGGATCTCGAGCGACTCGCTCTTTTTGGGCGGCCGGGGCGTCTTCATGGGCGGAGCGAAACCGATTTGCGGGATCTGCGACAGGAAAATCGTGTCCGGACAGCCGTTCGGCAAGGGCGTCAGGGGACGAGAACGGCGTCCGTGTAGGTCTCGACCAGCAGGCTGAATGGCCGGCCGTCGGGGGTCTGCAGCAGAGCGCGGTGTTGCAGCACGTGAGGGGGCGGCGTGGCGGGGGCGTCGAACGCCAGCTCGCCACGAGCCTCCCAGCCGGCCGGCAGCGGGTTGAACAGCAGGCGCGACGATAGGGTCCGGCGCTGGAAGCGCAGGGGGGCGACCACCACCCCGAACGGCGCCTCGGTGGTGTTGAGCGCGGTGTTCATCTCGGTGGTCAGGCGGCCGGGCAGGTACCAGTTGTCGGCCTTCGACAGCACCACGTCGCCGCACATCAGCTCGACCCGGCGCAGGCGGATGGGCTCGTTGGCGGCGGCCCCCAGCTCGCGACGGGCGGCGGCGGCGGCCTGCGGGCTGTCGGGGGTCTCGATGCGGCGGGCGCGCACGCGGGGCGCTTCGGGATCGTGGCGGTCGCACAGCGCCTGCAGGACGGCGGTGGCGCTGTCGCGGCTGAGCAGCTCGGCGTTCAGCGTCTGCAGCTGCGCCAGTTGGCGCAGGCGTTGGACATAGGGACTTTGCGGCTCCTGCGCCGATACCGGGCGGACCGCATCAACGAAGGTCGCCACCAGGACTCCTACGAACTTCACAATTGGGCGCGGCCTCGAGAGCCTGATCGCAGATGTGTCGCTACTTATAGGGGACGTCGAAACTTGACAAAGGTCGTAAAGGACGTATTTTACGTCCAATCCATGCGGTCAGGCGCTTCGGCTAGGCGAGATGGAGGGTAACTCATTGACGACGGTAACAGAGCCAACCTCAGTTCGGACTGTCACGTCCAAGGAAGCCCTACGGAACTGGAAGTCGGTAACAGACAAGGCTTTGCGAGAACCCGTCGTCATCACGGCCCACGGGCGCCCGCGCCACGTCCTGTTGGCTTACGAAGACTATGAGCGTCTTCGCGACCAAGAGCGGCAAGTCTATCGGAGCGACAGTCTTCCAGCTGATCTCGCCGGCGCCATCCTTGCGGACCTAGACAAACTCCGGGCTCCTCGCGGAACCACGGAAGATGGCGACACTATCATCGACTGACGCACGTGCCCCTGAGCCGGGCGATGTGATCGAGTTTTCATTTCTCTGGAAGCATGAGCGTGACGCCGGTCGCCTCGAAGGCGTGAAGGACCGACGTTGCGTTGTTGTAGCTGTGCTGGCCGAAGGCCGGCGCGTCGTGGTCGCTCCAATCACGGGGACCGAACCTAAGCACAGCGATAGAATTCCGCTCCGGGGCGGGCGCCTTGGACTCGAGCGTCCGAGCTGGATCGTGGTCTCGGAGTTGAACGTCACCCTGTGGCCGGGGCATGATCTCCGGGCCGCTCGTACACCGAACGGCGCCTGGTGGCGGTATGGCCGTCTGTCAGATGCGCTGCGGCTACAGCTAGCTGATAAGATTCAGGCTCTAATTCAGGCCGGATTGGTCAATGTGGTGACGCGCAGCTGAGATTGCGCCGCCCCTAAATCCCCGCGCCGTTGTCGATGGCTCGCAGCGCCTCTTCGTGCGCCTGCGCTTCCGCCTCGATCCAGCCGATGAAGGCTTTGACCTGCGGGAGCCGTCCCTTGGCCTTGGGATGGACGAGGTAATAGGCGAAGTCGACGGCCGTGGCGATCTGCAATGGCGCCACCAGGCGTCCGGAATCGAGGTCGGCCTGCGCCAGGGTGCGCTTGGCGAGGGCCACGCCGCGGCCGTTGGCGGCGGCCTCGATCACCAGGCTGGACTGGTTGAAGCGCGGACCCCGGTGGCCGTCGATGCCGCGCAGGCCGCGGGCGGCCAGCCACATCGGCCAGTCGGGGCAGCTGTCGTCGATCTCGGGCGAGCCGTCGTGCAGCAGCACATGACCGGCCAAGTCCTCGGGCGTCGAGAGCGGCGTCTGGGCCAGCAGATCGGGGCTGATCACCGGGATCACGGCCTCGCTCACCAGGCGCTTCACTTCCAGCCCGGGATAGCGCCCGGCGCCGTAGCGCAGCGCCAGGTCGACCTCGCCGGCGCTCAGATCGACCAGCTCCATTCCGGCGTTGAGCCAGACGTCGACATTCGGGTGCGCCCGCTCGAACGCCCCCAGGCGCGGCGCCAGCCACTTGGCCGCGAACGAGGGCGGGGCGGTGATGGTCAGGCGGCGGCCGTCCACGGCGGCGGTCAGCAGGCTGGCGGCCTCGGCCAGACGGTCGAACGCCTCGCGCAGGGCGGGCAGGGCGGTCTGGGCCGCGTCGGTCAGCAGCAGGCCCTTGGGCGTGCGCTTGAACAAGGCCGCGCCGACATAGTCTTCCAGGTTCTGGATCTGCTGGCTCACAGCCCCCGGCGTCACCGACAGCTCGTCGGCGGCCCGACTGAAATTGAGGTGGCGCGCGGCCGCCTCGAACGCCCGGAGCGCGTTCAGTGGCGGCAGTCGGCGACGCTGTTGGGCGCCCCTATCCATGATCGCTCCGTTCGAGAATCTCTGAACGCCCCGGCAGAAGTCCTTGGGTTGCGAATTGGCCCCTCGCCGCCCTTATTGCAAGCGTCCGCTGGTGTATCGGCCCTTTTCGCCGGCGGACGACAGACGGGGCGGGCGCAAGTCCGCCCCGTCATGATTTCAGGGCGCGTACGTCGATAGAGAAGCTAATCATGGCCCCGAGGAACGACCTAGGAGGACGCAGCCAGCGCCTGGTGGTGCTGAGCGGACGCGGCGCTGCGCCGGGTGTCGGCCGGGTGTGGCTGGTGGGCGCCGGACCGGGCGACCCAGAGCTCCTGACGATGAAGGCGCTGAAGGTCCTGCAGACCGCCGACGTGGTCGTCCACGACGGCCTGGTGTCGGACGAAATCCTCGATCTGGCGCCGGCCTCGGCGCGGCGGATCAGCGTCGCCAAGCGCAAGTCACGCCACAGCTACAGCCAGGACGAGATCAACCGGATGCTCGCGGCCTTCGCCCTCGAAGGCCTGAACGTCGTGCGCCTGAAGGGCGGCGACCCCTTCATCTTCGGCCGCGGCGGCGAGGAGCTGGAAGCCTGCCGCGAGGCGGGCGTCGACTGCCAGATCATCCCCGGCGTGACGGCGGCCCTGGCGGCTGCGGCCTCCGCCGGCGCGCCGCTGACCCACCGCGACTCGGCTCAGGCGGTGACCTTCGTCACCGGTCATGCAAAGGCCGGCGCCGAGCCCGACCTGGACTGGGACAGCCTGGCCCGGGCCAACCAGACGGTCGTCATCTACATGGGCCTGTCGATGGCTGCGCCGATCGCCGCGCGCCTGATGGCCGCCGGCCGCGCCGGCGCCACGCCGGCCCTGATCGTCGAGAACGCCAGCCGCGCCGACGAGCGCCGCATCGTCACCACATTGAGCGGCCTGGCCGAGGCGGCCGCCTCGCTCGGCGGCCCGGCCCTATTGATCGTGGGCGAGGCGATGGCGCTGGCCCGCGCCGGTGAAGAGCCGGCCGGCAACGGCCGCGCCCAAGTCGAAACGCTTATCCGAGGGGCCCGCGCATGAAGGCGCTGACCGCCAACCGCCTGACCGATGGCGAGGTCGTGTTCTGGAAGTCCGGGCAGTGGGTCACCCGCTTCGCCGACGCCGAGCTGTGGGCCGATGACGACCCCGCCGCCGCCGAGGCCGAAGGGCAGGGCAAGACGCAACCCACGACCGTGGTCGACGCCTACCTGATCGATCTCGTGGAATCCGAAGGGCTGTGGGCCCCGCTGAGCTACCGGGAGCGCATCCGCGCCCTGGGCCCGACGAACCACCTCCACCACGGCAAGCAGGCCGAGGGCGGGGCGGTGATCGAGGCGCTGCAGCACGCCCACGGCGCGGCCCGTTCGACCGGCCGCGTCAACCTGATCAAGCGGAAGTAAGGGCCGATGTACCAGTACGACGTCATCGACAAGGAGATGCTGGCCGACCGTTCCGCGGAGTTCCGCGGGCAGGTGGCCCGGCGTCTCTCGGGCGAACTCACGGAAGACCAGTTCAAGCCGCTGCGGCTGATGAACGGCCTCTACCTGCAGCTCCACGCCTACATGCTGCGGGTGGCCATCCCGTACGGCTCGCTGAACCCCACCCAGCTGCGCAAACTGGCCTGGATCGGCCGCACCTACGACAAGGGCTACGGCCACTTCACGACGCGGACCAACCTCCAGTTCCACTGGATCAAGCTGGCCGACACGCCCGATATCCTGGACCACCTGGCCCAGGTGGACATGCACGTCATCCAGACGTCTGGGAACTGCATCCGCAACACCACGACCGATCCCTACGCCGGGGCGACGGCCGAGGAAGTGGACGATCCGCGGGTGTGGGCCGAGGCGATCCGCCAGTGGTCGACCTTCCACCCCGAGTTCTCGTTCCTGCCCCGCAAGTTCAAGATCGCCATCACCGCGGCGCCCAAGGACCGCACGGCCGCCAAGGTCCACGACATCGGGCTGGTGCTGAAGCGGGCCCGCGACGGCTCGCTGGGCTTCGAGGTCATCGTGGGCGGCGGCATGGGGCGCACGCCCTACGTCGGCCCGACGATCAAGGAGTTCCTGCCGGTCAACCGGCTGCTGAGCTACCTGGAAGCGATCCTGCGCGTCTACAACCGCCACGGCCGGCGCGACAACATCTACAAGGCCCGGATCAAGATCCTGGTCGCGGCCCTGGGGAAGGAAGAGTTCGCGAAGCAGGTCGAGGCCGAGTGGGCCAAGATCGGCGACAGCGCGGACCTGCCCGACACCGAGCTCGCTCGCATCCGCGGCGCGTTCGCGGCGGCCAACTTCGAGGTTCTGCCGGCCCAGTCGGAGGCGTTCGAGGCGGCCAAGGCCTCGAACCCGGCCTTCGCCCGCTTCGTGCGCAACAACCTGAAGCCCCACAAGAAGGCCGGCTACGGCATCGTCGAGATCAGCCTCAAGGGCATCGGCGACACGCCCGGCGACGCCAGTTCCGAGCAGATGGACGTCGTGGCCGACCTGGCCGAGCGCTACGGCCAGAACGACATCCGCGTCACCCACGAGCAGAACCTGGTGCTGCCCCACGTGAAGCTGGACGATGTGCCGGCCGTCTGGGCGGCGCTGCATGAGGCCGGCATCGCGACGCCCAACATCAACCTGGTCAGCGACATCATCGCCTGCCCGGGGCTGGACTACTGCGCGCTGGCCAACGCCCGGGCGATCCCGGTCGCCCAGAACATCGCGGCCAAGTTCAAGGATCAGGACCGCGCCGAAAAGATCGGCGAGCTGAAGATCAAGATCTCGGGCTGCATCAATGCCTGCGGCCACCACCACGTGGGCCACATCGGCATCCTGGGCGTCGATAAGAAGGGCGAGGAGTTCTACCAGCTGACGCTGGGCGGCTCGGGCGCCGAGGACGCGGCCGTGGGCTCGATGCTGGGCCCGGCGCTGCCCTACGACAAGGTGGCCGACGCGGTCGACACGCTGGTCGAGGTCTACCTGCGTGAACGCCACGACGGCGAACGCTTCCTCGACACCTTCCGCCGCACCGGCGTCACCCCCTTCAAGGAGGCTGTATATGCCGACGCTCATTGAGCTGAAGGACGGGGTCTGCAAGGCCGCCGAGGACGCGTTCACCCATGTGGCGGACGACCAGGACATCCCGGCCGGCGACGTGATCGTCTCGCTGTCGCGGTTCCAGGCCGACGGCGAGGGGCTGCTGGCCGAGGGGCGGCGTGTGGGCGTTCGCCTGCAGAGCCATGAGGAGGCCGAGGCGCTGGCCTATGACCTGCCGCGGCTGGCGGTGGTGGCGCTGGAGTTCCCGAAGTACCGCGACGGCCGCGCCTATACGAACGCCTACGTCCTCAGCGGACGTCTGAAGTTCAAGGGCCAGGTCCGCGCCGTCGGCGACGTCCTGCGCGAGCAGGCGGGCTTCATGGTCCGGGTCGGCTTCGACGCCTTCGAACCCGCCGACGACGCCAGCGCCAACGAGTGGCAGGCCGCGATCGGGCGCTATCGTCATGTCTATCAGCGGTCGGCCGACGGCCGCGCCCCGGCGTTTGCAGAGCGGCAGTCATGAGCGTGGCCTACGACAGCATCGACCCCGGAACCGCGGCGGCCCTGCGCCTCGACGCCGAGTTGCGCCGCGCGCACCCACGCACCATCCTGGAAGCCGCCGTGGAGAGCTTCGGCGACAAGCTGGCGCTGGTCTCGTCCTTCGGGGCGGAATCGGCGGTGCTCCTGCACCTCGCGGCCCAGGTGAAGGCCGACATTCCGGTGCTGTTCCTCGACACGGGCATGCTGTTCGGCCAGACCCTCGACTTCCGAAAGACCCTGGCCGAGCGCCTGGGCCTGACCGACGTGCGCGACCTGCGTCCCGCCTACCAGGACCTCGCCGTGAGCGACCCCCAGGCCAAGCTCTGGCAGACCGACACGGACGCGTGCTGCAACATCCGCAAGGTGATCCCGCTGGACCGCGCGCTCGGCGAGTTCGACGCGTGGATCACGGGCCGCAAGCGCTTCCACGGCGGCGACCGCCTGAACCTGCCGGTCGTCGAGCACGCTGACGGCCATGTGAAGTTCAATCCGCTCGCCAACTGGGGCAAGGCCGACCTCGACGCCTATGCGGCCGAGCACGACCTGCCCGCCCACCCCCTGGTCGCCCAGGGCTTTCCCTCGATCGGCTGCTGGCCCTGCACCCAACCCGCGGACGAGGGCGAGGACGCCCGCGCCGGCCGCTGGAAGGGGATGGACAAGACCGAGTGCGGCATCCATGTGGCGCGTGCGCCGGGGACGCCCAACAACGTCGGCGGCGACATCTAAGGCTTTTACGGAATGAACGACGTGTCCCTGGTCCAGCCGGCCGCCGCGGCCCCCAAGGCCTCCAACGCCTTCTTCGTCGAGACGGTGACGTGGGTCCATCACTGGACCGACACCCTGTTCTCGTTCCGCTGCACCCGCGACCCTGCCTTGCGCTTCTCCAGCGGCCAGTTCCTGATGGTCGGGCTGCAGAAGGAGGACGGCAAGCCGCTGGTGCGCGCCTATTCCGTCGCCTCGCCGTCTTGGCACGAGGAGCTCGAGTTCTATTCGATCAAGGTGCCGGACGGCCCGCTGACATCGCGCCTGCAGCACCTCAAGGTGGGCGACCAGGTGCTGATCGGCCGCAAGCCCACCGGCACGCTGGTGCTGGACGGCCTGAAGCCCGGCAAGCGCCTCTACATGCTGGGCACCGGCACGGGCCTCGCGCCCTGGCTGTCGCTGGCCCGCGACCCCGAGGTCTACGACCGTTTCGAGACGGTCGTGGTCACCCACACGGTGCGCGAGGTCCAGGACCTGAACTACGCCGACCTGTTCGAGAAGGACCTCAAGGAAGATGAGATCCTTGCCGAGATCATCGGCGACAAGCTGCGCTACTACCCCACGGTCACCCGCGAAGCGTTCCGCACCCAGGGCCGCATCACCGACCTGATCGCCTCGGGCCAGCTCTTCCGCGACCTGGACCTGCCGCCGTTCGACCCGGCCGAGGATCGCGTCATGCTGTGCGGCGGCCCCTCGGTGCTGGCCGACCTGAAGCAGCAGCTGCTCGACCTGGGCTATGTGGAAGGCTCGCTGGCCCAGCCGGGCGACTTCGTCCTGGAGCGGGCGTTCGTCGAGACCTAGCGATGGCCGGCAGACTCTCGGAACGCTGATGGGAGCATCGGGCCATTGTACTTGAACGGCGCGGCCATCAGGAGCGCTGAGATCGACGAACTAGAGAGCGCCCGTTCTCTTGTAACCTCTGGCGGCGCGGCGGGAGCGGCGTCCGGCCGCCGGGTAAGCACTACTTTTGCCGGGTTTGCCAGCGACGTGGGCGAGGCCGACGTGTCGCGAAGGGGGGTGCTGGGCTTTGGCGACGCTGCCCCAGGCAGGACGAAGCAGCCAGGGTGCGGATTCGTCCAAAGGCTGGCGGCGGAGAGTTCGGCCGTGGCCAGAACGATACGACGCAGCTTGAGGCATGTCGGTTGGGGCGGCTTCGCATCGCCGGGCTGCCCAGCGTTGTCGAGCAGCCAAGCCGCAATCTCGGACGCCGGCCCGAGCTCGAGACCTTCGGTGGCCGCCAAATGCGCATCGAGACGCTCAAGCATGAGTTTGCGAGTTCGACGGGTCGGGCCGAAGCCGTAGCGGATGGATGTCTGCTCGCGCTCCGCAGGATCGGCGCTGACCATCTCCGTACAGAACTCACCCCTATCGGCGAGGGCAATCGTCATGGTGACGGTAACGCAACGCTCCATCGCGCGTTCGGCCAGATCGAAGAAGCCTATGCCGCGCGCCCAAGTGGTGAAATCGATGTACGCTACGGCGCTCTCGCCCGCCAAGTCGGCGGCCAGGGTTGCCATCTCATACGCTTCCCCTGGCTGACCTCGAAGCCAGAGCACGGTCGCGAGCTGGCGAAGATAGCGGTAGCCGCCGTACCCAGTTGACCTAAGGGGGGCCATGGCGGCAGCGTTCCAGGTGTCGCCTGGGCAATAGAGCGCGAGGTAGCTTGCGAGGACTGCGGCTTTGCGGTCAGGACCCAGTGCCTTGACGATCAAGCTCAGGGAAGTTTCCGCGTCGTGGCATGCTGCAGTCCGTAGTTCGATCTGTTTCGCCGCCGTCGACCGGGCTACTATCGCTGCCAACTCTTGTAGTCGCTTCAGCTCCTCAAGCGCGTCGATCCAGCTGCTGCAGTCCGTCTGGCCCGGCGATCCGTAGCAAGGCGCGAACGCCTGCGGCCCAATCTTCCTCGCGCCGCCCGTCATTTCGGCAAGCTTCTGGATGCGATTGGACGATGCCGGGTGGGGAAAGGCGAAGCCGAGGAGGTCCCAGTCCTTGACCGGTGCTTCGTACGCGTCCGGTGACCCCGCATCTGGCACTTTGGACAGCGCGTAAGCGCCAGCTCCCGGGTCATACCCTGCCGTGTCGAGAAGGTCGAAGGCGAACGTGTCCGCCGCCATCTCGTCGGAGGGGGCACGGTACTTGGTCCTCGCGGCCTCGGCGATCCTGTCGTCACGCTGTCGCTGATTCGCGAATTCGGTAGCCCGCTTGTAGGCGGCCTGGCCTGCCCGGATCGTAGTCGCGAGGAGAGCTTCGACGAGATTGTCCGACAGCTCGGACGGCTCGTCGCCAGCGTCGTAGCCATACTCGAAGTCGTCACCATCGCCCTGGCGGCTGAGCCACAGAATCGGCAACAGTATCGTCGTGCCGAAGAGGAGCGCCCCGGTCGCTGCCGCGGAGCCCGCACCGATTGCGCCAGTTGTCCGATCGCGCCGCTTTTGACGCTCGCCGTGCTTCGCTTCAAGCTGTGCCAGAAGACTGGCGTGACCGAGCTTCCAGTGGCCGACCTCATGAGCGATAACGAAAGCTAGTTCATCGTCGTAATCCGTTTCTTCGAGCAGTCCCCGGCATATCCCGACTTCGCCGGCGCTGTTGACGAAGGCGGTGGGGGCGTCGCAGTCCCAGATCACAAAATCGACGTCTTCACCGAGAGTTTGCTCGATAGGCGCGGCGATGGCGGCAATGTTGTTCGACAGCGGGGTCGGAACTGGCGGTGGCGCGCCATAGACCCGTGCCTCGTCCGCGCTGAAGAACGTATGGTTCATCGCCTCTGCGGACCTTTCCGTCTCAGACGGAATCGGCGGACCGGAGTAGAGATTGGTGACCGATGGAGGGAGCAGCGCGCAGCCAGAAAGGGTGAGCCCGCCCAGACCGAGCATCAGGCGATGGCCGACGTTCCGCGTCGCGCGCAGACCTTGCCAGCTCATTCCCCCACGTCTCGCGTGTAGAATTCCCCGGAGTCCTGCAGCCGCCCAACGTGGGGTAGAAACGCGGCCACGGCGCGGGTCGCGACGAGAGCGCCGAACCAGAGGCCAGGGCTGACGTGGAGCACTTTCCACTCCAGAAGCGCGAGGATCGCGCCGCCGACCAACACCCAGCCTTCGATCTGCAGCGCCCTCCGCATGGCGGTGTGCGGAGTGAAGCCGAGGACGAGCGGGGTCATCGCCAAGCAGCTGAGCGTCAGCGCGAGTGTAACGATCGTGAGCGCCTGAATTAGACGGTAGGATTGCCGGTCACCTCCGAGCGGGGAGTCGCTGCGAACAGCCGAGTCCCGCAGAGTCAGAATGTTGTCGAGTGCCATCGCGTGCGCGAAAACGCCCGGCAGAGGCCCGTAGGGCGCCGCCTCGATGGTGTCTTGGCCGGTGAACTTGAATGCGCCCCCGTAGAACACTACAGCTCCGCGTAGAGCTTCCGCCTGTTCCGGTTCGAGCGCCGTGAGGTCAGCGGCCTCGATCGTCGGCAGCGGCGTGTTGGCGATGCGGAATGGCTCGGGGTAGTTGAGCGACGGAATGGGAGCGCGGAGAATTCCCCCGAGCAAGAGACGCGTCCCCCGTAGCCAGCTCTCGGCCGAGATGTTCTCGCAGGAGCGCGCCTCCTGCTCCACGTGGGCGCGGCAGTTCACGGGGGGCGGTGCAGACCACTGGATGTCTAAGCTACGTATCCCTCGCCGCCTCAGTTCTTGCGTGCTCCCCGGCTCGATGTACTCGGCGATAGCGATCGCGGCTGTCGGGTACTGCGCGTCGACCGGGCCATCGGTTGGATAAGTGCCCGGCTCGGCATCGGCGGCCACCGCGATGGAAACGAGCTGCACGGAGGGATTGAGGTTGGCGAGTGACACTAGCTCTGGCCAAGTGGCACTCGCGCCTTGATCGGGATTGCCCGGTGTGCCGATGAAGATCATTGCATGCTGCGACGCCCTCTCAAGGGAAGCCACGAGCGCGTCCGCGTCGGCGGGGTCTGCTGGGCTGCCGATGAACGCGAAGTCCATGAAGATCGCCTTCGGTCTGGTGGCGATGATCTGATCTATGACCTCGGCGTGGTCCCGGCCGCCGAGTGGCCAACGCTTATCCCAGAGGGTGAGATAGTCGTCGTTAGCTGTAACCATTGCGATCCGAGGGCGGGCGCGGTCGGCGTAGTCAACAGCGACTGTCGCGCCGATGAGGTTGCGCAGACCGCCATCGAAGGCGGTGAAGAGATTGAAGGGGTTCAAGGCCAGCAGGCCTACGGTGCCGCCGGCCAGCACTAGCGCTGCAAGCAAGTTCCTCCGGAACTGGAGAACCCAAACTTGCAGTCGCGCGCGCAGCGATCGCTCAACCTCAAGCTTTTGAGGAGACCCCCGAACCTCCATGCGTGCATGTTTGCATGAACATCGGTACTGTACCAGCGCGAATAGTTAAGCTGGCTTCTGCGCAGGCGACCCGAGGCCCAATGATGAACGTGTTCCTACGGAAATGGCGTGCGGCCGCGGCTGCGGCTGCGGCGGCTGCTCTGGTGCCCACATCACCCTTCGCGGACCCGCCGGAGCCTGCTCCGATTGGGGTAGTGTGCGCCTTCCGGCATGCGACCATTCCCGCTTACGCCTCTCCTGAGGCGACCGACAGTCGCCGTGTTCAGGCGAACAACGTCCAACTGCCGCTTCTGGTTAACCAGAGTGCGAACTTCCGCCTCCGTGTGGCGCCGCCACAGGGGCCCTACTGGGTCGCCGCCGCTGACGTCGAGTGGCGGAGGGTGCGGCGGTCGGTGGGTTCCGCGAAGGGGGAGAAGATCCTGGGACAGCGCGCTTGGCAGGACAGCCGAACGCGCGCGGCGTGCGCTGTGACGCCGGCGTCGCGACGCTAGTCGCAGCTGTAGCAACCCGCGGCCCCTGCTACGGACGCCGCGCTCCGAACTTCCAAGTAGCCCTCGTCGTCGTAGATCCATAACGCGAGTGAATCAGGACGTTTTCCAGTGGCGTTAAAGGCCTCAGCCTCCGTGCGAGAGCACGAAAGCCGCACGGTCCTCCAGGCTGCCTTTCGGCACGATCACCGGCTCGTAGCCCAGCTCGGGCAGCGTCCGCAGGATCTGCGCGAACACGGCTTCCATCTGCGACCAGTCCTGCCGGCGCTCGGCGTCGGTCGCATAGATCTCGCGCCACGGCGGGAAGACGAAGACCTGCCGGTTGTACCGCCGCGTCCGGATCGCCTCGACGAGGGCCGGGGAGGGCGGCACGCCGTTGGTCCCGTACATGTCCATCAGACCGCGGTCGAAGAACACGCGGCCCGGCTCGGCCTCAAGTCGGTCGAAGTCGGCGATGTCGCGGGCGGTGGTGAGATCGCAACAGGCCTTCGGATCGATCCAGGGCACCGCCGAGCCGCCGGCCTCGACCTGCTCGCGGATCACGGCGCGGATGTTCTCGTCGACGGTGAGTTCGCCCGCCGCCCGCAGGTGTTCGATCAGCGCAGTCTTGCCCGTGCCGCCGCCGCCGGTGAAGACGAAGAAGTTGGGTTTGTGCATGTTTCCCTCCTCCGGGGAGGGACAGGCGCGCGCAGCGCGCCAGGGTGGGGAAGTGTGGGTCGGAGTGTTGAGCCCGGGAAGGATCGTGACATCCCCACCCTGATCGCTTCGCGATCTGTCCCTCCTCGGAGGGGAGGGAAGGCGCTTAGTTCGGCGGGCAGCCTTTGAACTGGCCAACCTTCACGGCGGTGAGGGTCGATTGGTTGAGCTGGCGCAGGGTCTTCATCGAGGCGGCGTTGTGGCCCGTGTAGAGGTCCACGCGCTGGCCCTTGATCGCGCCGCCGATGTCGGAGGCGTACCAGTAGCCGTCGTGCGCTTGGCCGTCGGGCATCTTCAGGCCCACGGTCTCCTTGATGAAGACCACGGTGCGGCGCGGAATGATGGACTTGTCGACCGCCAGCGTGCGCATCGGCACGACCTTGCAGCCAAGGCTGTCCAGCACGCCGACACCCTTGGCGCCGGCATGATACAGGGTCGCCTTCACATTGAAGACGCCGGTCCCGGGAAGCGCCCCGGAAATCACCGAAGTGATGAGGTCGCCCACAGGGTCGTTTGGCGCGGCAGACGCGCTGGACCCGAATCCGAGGGCCGAGATTACTGCCAGGGCGGCGAGGCGGCGTCGCATTGACGGCGTCTCCTTCGTCGTTGAACTGGGTGGCCGGAGTCCTACCGGCTGAGGTCTTCGGGGGCAACCCCGGAACGGCGGTTTGTCGCAAGCTGTGAGCTTACCTAACAGCGCGCGTGAGCCAGGATCGCTTGCGCCGCAGGGGAAAACGCCGCACAGCCACGCTTCAATCCTGGAGTCCGGCGCATGAAAATCTATGGGGACAGCAAGTCCGGCAACTGCCTGAAGGTCAGCTGGACCGCCGATTTCCTGGGCCGACCCTACGACTGGATCGACGTCGACATCCTGCAGGGCGAGTCGCGCACGGCCGACTTTCTGGCGATGAATCCGGCCGGCCAGGTGCCGGTAGTCCTGCTCGAAGACGGCCGCGCGCTGGCCCAGTCGAACGCCATCATCCTGCACCTGGCCGAGGGCTCGCCGTTGATCCCTGCCGACGCCTACGACCGGGCCCGGATGCTGGAGTGGATGTTCTGGGAGCAGTACAGCCACGAGCCCTATGTGGCCGTCGCGCGCTTCCAGGTGCGCCTACCAGGGCAAGCCGGTCGAGGATCTCGAGCCCCGGCTGGTGGAGCGTGGGAACGCGGCGCTGGCGCGGCTCGAGCAGGGCCTGCAGAGCTCGCCCTTTCTGGTGGGGGACCGCGTCACGCTCGCCGACGTGGCGCTGGTGGCCTACACGCGCCTCGCGCACGAGGGCGGATTCAGCCTGGATGGCTATCCTGCAGTGAAGGCCTGGGTGACGCGGGTGGAGCAGGCGCTCAACATCCGCTGAGCCGGCTTGCCATCCGGCGGCCGGCAAGCGACACCCAGAAGCATGAAACGCCGCCCCTTTTCCTCCAGAATGGCTGTCGCCGCGCTGGCCGCCCTGGCCATCGCCACCCCCACTTCGCTGCTGGCCTGGGGTAACACCGGTCACCGGATCGTTGGCGACCTTGCGATGCGGGCGCTGCCGGCCGAGGTCCCACAGTTCCTGCGGACGCAACAGGCGGCGGCGGACGTGAGCGAGCTGTCGCGCGAGCCGGACCGTTCGAAGGGTTCGGGCAAGCTGCACGGCCACGACCGCGACGCGGGCCACTTCGTCGACCTGGACGAAGAGGGGAAGATCCTGGGCGGGCCGCCGATGCTGCCGTTGGCCGCCACCCGGGCAGACTACGAGACGGCCCTGCGCGCCGCCGGGCTCGACCAGTGGAAGGGCGGCTACCTCCCGTATACGATCATCGACCGCTATCAGCAGCTGACCACCGACCTGGCCTATTGGCGCGTGCTGAATGCCGCCGAGAAGAACCCGGCCTGGAAGAAGAACCGGGCGTGGTTCCGGCAGGATCGGATCCGCCGAGAGGCGCTGATCCTGAAGTCGATCGGCGAGCTGTCGCACTTCGTGGGCGACGGCAGCCAGCCGCTGCACGTGACCACCCACTACAACGGCTGGGGCGACTATCCGAACCCCAAGGGCTATTCGACGGCGCGCCTGCATGGCCCGTTCGAGAGCGAACTGGTGCAACAAACCGTGAAGGCCGATGCCGTGGCGGCGAAGATGATGCCGTTCAAGTCGTGCAACTGCCCCATCGAGCAGCGGGTCGGCGCCTACCTCACCGAGACCGGCACGTTCGTGATCCCGTTCTACGAAATGGAAAAGGCCGGCGGCCTCGCGCCCGGCGACCCGCGCGGCACGGCCATGGCCACCGAGCGCCTCGCCGTCGGCGCCTCCGAACTGCGCGACCTGGTCGTCGAGGCGTGGCGGGCCAGCGCCAACGTCAGGATCGGCTGGCGGCCGGTGGCGGTGCAGGACGTGCTCTCCGGCAAGGTCGATCCGTATCCGGCGCTCTACGGCGTCGACTGATGCCGCCCCAGTTCGGCGCGCCGCCGCCCGGCCAGGTCCCGCCCGATCGGCCGGCGGCGTTCTGCGTCATCGAGCGGGACGGCCTGGTCGCCCTCGTCGAGGTGCCTTGGGAGGGGCGCGGCCTGTTGCTGCACCTGCCCGGCGGCGGCCTGGACCCAGGCGAGACCGAGGCCGAAGCGGCCGTACGGGAATGCGGCGAGGAGGCCGGGCTGGTCGTCACGCTGGACGCCGAGCCGTTCATCCGCGCCGACCACTATTTCCTGCATCACGACGGGATGATCCGGAACACGCGCGGCGCCTTCTTCGCGGGCCGCGTCCTGGCGGAGGATCCGGCGCGGGTCACCGAGCCGGACCACCGGTTGGTGTGGATATCGCCGTCGGAGGCGGTCGTTCAGCTCGAGCGCGAGTCCCACGCCTGGGCGGTCGCCGCATGGCTGAGATTGCGTGCGCGCGCCTGACCGGCTAGCAGCGCTGCCCATGACGGCGCAAATCATCGAAGGACTGCCGGTCGCCGACCGCCTGCGGGCGGACGTGACCGCGGAGGTGGCGCGGCTGCGCGCCCAGCATGGGCTCCAGCCGGGGCTGGCGGTGGTGCTGGTGGGGGACGATCCCGCCAGCCAGGCCTATGTGAAGTCGAAGGGCGAGCAGTCCAAGGCGGCCGGGATGCACTCGGTGACCCACCTGTTGCCCGGGAACACGACGCAGGAGACCCTGGAGGCGCTGGTCCGCGATCTGGCGGCCGACCCTGCCATCCATGGCGTCCTGGTGCAGCTGCCGCTGCCCAAGCACCTGGACGAGAAGCCCGTCATCGAGCTCATCGGACCCGACAAGGACGTCGACGGCCTGCACGTCGTCAACGCCGGGCGTCTCGTCGCCGGGCTGCCCGCCCTGGTGGCCTGCACGCCCACGGGCTGTCTGATCCTGCTGAAGGCCACGCTGGGCGACCTGACCGGCAAGCACGCGGTCGTGGTGGGCCGCTCGCTGCTGGTGGGCAAGCCGATCGCCCAACTGCTGCTGGCCGAGAACTGCACCGTGACCATGGCTCATTCGCGCACCGTCGACCTGCCGGGGATCTGCCGCCAGGCCGACATCCTGGTGGCCGCGGTCGGCCAGCCGCGGATGATCCGCGGCGACTGGATCAAGCCCGGGGCCTGCGTGATCGACGTGGGCATCAACCGCGTGCCGTTCGACAATCCGGAACAGGCGGCGGCCGGCAAGACCAAGATCGTCGGCGACGTGAACTACAAGGAAGCCTTGCAGGTCGCGGGTTCGATCACCCCGGTGCCCAAGGGCGTCGGCCCGATGACCGTGGCGGTCCTGCTGCACAACACCGTGTTGGCGGCGAAGCGGCTGGCCGGGGTCGCCTGAGTCCCTCGGCGCGACCGCGCTAGCTGGCCTTCGCGTTCTCGCTGGTCCAGGCCACGACCTCGGCCAGCACGTCGGCCACGGCCTTGTCGTAGGCCGGGACGATCGCGCTGACGCGATTGTCGGCGGCCCGGACGCGCTTCTCGAAGATCCGCTCGGAGATGACGCCCGCGCTCGTGCCGGACGTCAGGGCGCCACGCACGCGGACCACCACCACCGGCGCCGCCTTGGGCCCGCGGTCGTACTGGGTCTCGAAGTTGCGCACGTCCAGCCGCAGGATGTAGGCGGCCGTGGCCGGTTCGCCGCGCGAGATGATCCGCACGTGGCCGGGGTCGGTATCGAAGGCGGCGAGGACGGCCGCGTCCCAAAGCGCGGCCGCCGGCGCAACCCAGCGCGTCTCGGCGATGTAGGCGGCCTTGCCCTGGCTGATCGTCAGCAGGCGATCGCCCGAAGACTCCCGCTGGAACAGGGCGTTGGCGCGAAGCACGCCCACCGTGCCCGCAGGCGCGGCGACAGCCTCGGCGGCCACCGGCTGACCGAAGCGGTAGAGGTCGGCGGGCTTGCTCTTGGGCAGCAGCGAGACGCAGCCCGAGAGCGCCAGGGCGGCGGCGCCGACAGCGGCGAGACGGAGGAGGGGGGAGCGCATCACTTGGGCACCTTCATTTCCTCGGCGGCGGGTTTGCCCAGGGCGCCGGTCGGGCTGGACTGGACGTCGTTGACCAGCCGCTCCAGCGACTCGGCGGCGGTCTGCAGCTGAACCACGGCCGCTGTGATCTGCGGCAGGCCGTTGGTGGCGAAGTCCGTGGTGGGACCCTGCAGCCGCCCGATCATGGCCCGGGCGTCTCGGGAAGCGACGCGCGCCTCTTCGGCGGCGTCGGCCAGGTTGGCGATGGCGCGCTTGCCGTCGCCGTCCACCACGTTGCGCGTCGAGGCCGACAGCTTGGCGATCCCGTCGGCGGCCGCATCGATCCGCTGCAGGGCGCTCTGGGCGTCGGCGATGATCGCCTTGCGTTCGCGCAGTTCGGCGGTGACCGCCTGGGCGTCGGAAATCGCCGCCGAGAAGGTCTTGATGTTCTCGTCCGACAGCACGCGGTTCACGCGGTCCAGCGCCTCGATGCTGCGGGTCAGCACCGTGCCGCCGCCCTCCAGCAGGTCGGACAGCGCGCTGCGCTGGCTGCGCAGGATCGGGATGCATTCGCGCAGGCCCTGGCGTTCGCATGCCGACTGCTTCAGCAGCGGCCGGGTGCCGGTGCCCGAGGTGATCTGGACGTAGTTCAGGCCGGTGATGCCCTGGGGCTCCAGCGTCGCGTAGCTGTCGATGCGGATCGGAACTTCCTCGGTCACCCGGACGCGCGCGATGACGTTGCGCGGGTTGGTCTGGTCCAGCGCGATCTTCTGCACCTCGCCCACCTTGATGCCGTTGAAGTGGACTTCGCCGCCTTCGCTCAGGCCCCGCACAGGGCCCTGGAAGACGATGTCGTACATGTCGTAGTCCCGGGCGATGCTGAGCCGGGCGAGCCAGACGACGAACACCACGAGCGCCGCCATGAGGATCAGCGTCGAGAGGCCCACCAGCGTGTAATTGGCGTTCTTTTCCATCAGTACTCCGTCGTCTCGCGGGCGGCGCGCGCGGCGCGGCCGCGGGGACCCAGGAAGTATTCTCGGATCCACGGATGTTGGGACGTCTCGAGCTCGCGCACCGGGGCGGTCGCAACCACATGCCGGTCGGCCAGGACGGCCACGCGGTCGGTGATCTCGTAGAGAGAGTCGAGGTCGTGGGTGATCATGAACACGGTCAGGCCCAGGCTGTCGGCCAGGTCGCGGGTCAGTTCGTCGAAGGCGGCTGCGCCAATGGGATCCAGGCCCGAGGTGGGCTCGTCCAGGAACAGCAGCTCGGGGTCCAGCGCCAGCGCCCGGGCCAGGCCCGCACGCTTCTTCATCCCGCCAGACAGCTCCGCCGGCTTCAGCGATCCCGCCTCGGGGCGCAGGCCCACCATGGCGATCTTCAGATCGGCCAGTTCGTCGGCCTCTTTGCGGCTCAGGTCGGTGTGTTCGTACATCGGGGCCGTAATGTTCTCGCGCACCGTCAGGTTCGAAAACAGCGCGCCGCCCTGGAACAGCACGCCCCACCGGCGCTCGATCTCGCTCCAGCGCCGCCGCGACGCGCGCTTCAGCTCCTGGCCGAAGACTTTGACGGTCCCTGACGTGGGCGAGCGCAGGCCGATGATGGTGTTGAGCAGCACCGACTTGCCGGTGCCGGAGCCGCCCACAATGCCCATCACCTCGCCACGTTGGACGGTGAGGTCGAGATCCTCGTGCACCACATGGTCGCCGAACTGGTTGCCCAGGCCGCGCACCTCGATCGCAGGCCCGCTGCCGTCCAGGCCGGACGCGTCGTCGTCGAGGGTGTCCGAGGCCACGGTCATAGGTCGAGCTGCATGTAGAGGAGAGCGAAGGCCGCATCGATCATGATGATGGCGAAGATGGCGTGGACCACC
Organism: Phenylobacterium sp.; assembly: GCF_965284355.1. Classification (NCBI taxonomy): domain Bacteria; kingdom Pseudomonadati; phylum Pseudomonadota; class Alphaproteobacteria; order Caulobacterales; family Caulobacteraceae; genus Phenylobacterium; species Phenylobacterium sp. The sequence goes on from NZ_OZ260078.1 coordinate 4,584,585, forward strand.
GCGGCCGTCACGCGCTGGCCCAGCGACTGGACGTCACCGCCCACCAGCAGGCCCTGACGGCAGCCTATCCCGGCGACCACGGCGGCCATCACCGGGGCCTTCGACAGCGCGATGTAGAAGTGGTTCGGCCCCACGTTGTCGATGATCCGCTGCAGGAAGAACGTCGGGCCCAGGTCGAGCACGGTCCAGGTCACCAGCAGACCCCCGGCCAGACCCGCCAGAGTGGCGACGAAGGTCAGCAGCGGGATGGTCAGCAGTAGGGCCAGGAAGCGCGGCAGCACCAGCGCGTCGTAGGGGTCCACCCCCATGACCTGCATGGCGTCGACCTCCTGCTGCATCTTCATCGAGCCGAGTTCGGCGGCGAAGGCCGAGGCCGATCGGCCGGCCAGCAGCACGGCCGTGATGACGATGTTGAACTCGCGCAGCACCGCCACGCCGATCAGCTCGACCACGAACACCTCGGCGCCGAACTGCCGCAGCATGTTGACGCCCAGCAGGGCCACGACCGCGCCGATGAAGAAGGTGGTGATGGCCACGATGGGGATGGCGTCGAGGCCGGCCCGCTCCATCTGGGTGAAGATCGGAGCCCAGCGCACGCGGCGCGGCGCGCGGACCAGGTTCCCGAACATCCGGCCGGTCACGACCAGCAGGTGGCCGAAGAAGGCCATGGTGTCGAGGAACTCGGCCAGCAGGTCGGTCATGCCGCGCCCGATGCGGATGACCATGTTGTGGAAGCCCACGGGTTCGCGGCGGACGACCCGCTCCACCTGCGTGGCGTCGCTCACCAGCTCCAGCAGACGGCGCGATTCGGGGCGGCCCGCCACGCGGTCGAGGCTGAGATCCGAACCGACCGCGCGCACGATCGCGAAGGCGCCGGCCGTGTCCATGCGGCGCACGCCGCTCAGATCCAGGCCGATCCCATTGATTCCCTTGACCGCCGCGGCCAGGCGATCGGCCGCGTCGCCGAGCTGCGCCGTCGTCCAGTCGCCGCTGAGCGCGACGGTGGGGCGATCGGTCGCGGGCTGCAACTGAAGGGCGGCCGGCTTCTCCATGCAAAAGGTTGTCCCGGTGTACGCGGCGACTGTCCAGCCTCGTCGTCCGGGACGGATGCTCCTTCGAAAGTTCGCGCCCCCGTCCGGGCGACCTGCCGCCAACGCGCGTATGGCGAAGGCTGTTCCCGTTCGAAGCGCGGTTCGTGCACAGCTACGGCCACGCTCAGCCAAGATTTAGTCCAAGTCGGGCGGGTAAGCATCCCGGCCTATACGACCCGAGTAAGAGTGGAGAGAGCCCCGTGAACCGCCAGATCGATCTCGCCGGGGCCTCCGGCGCCCGCTACCGGTACTCGCCGCTGGAGGAGAACCGCTTTCTGCCGCCTGCCGGGGCGAATTATGTGATCGCCGAGATCACCGACGACGGCGGCGCGAACGTCGTCTACGCGGGCGAGACCGACAATCTGGCCAGCCAGACTTGGCGCGCCGACCTGGAGAAGGCCCGGCGCAAGTACGCGGCCGTCACGGTGCTGACCCGCCTGAACGTGACGCGCGCGGTGCGCGAGGCCGAGCGGCGCGACCTGATCGACCACTACCATCCGCCGCTGAACGGCTGAGACCGCTTTGGCGGACGGCGCGGCGTGCGCCATGCTGGCCGCGTGGACGGGCCGCCTCTCATCGTGATCTTCGGCGCCGCGGTGCGCGCGGACGGGTCGCCGTCGGCGGCGTTGCTGCGCCGGATCGGCTATGGCCTGCAGGCCTCGCGCGCCTGGCCCGAGGCCCCGATTCTCTGCTCCGGCGGGGTGGGGCGGGTCGGACCCTCCGAGGCCTCGGTGATGCTGGACGTGCTGTCGCGTGAGGGCGTGGCGGCCCGGCGGCTCATCCCCGACGAGGCCAGCCTGGACACCCTGCAGAGCGTGGCCGTCGCGGCCCGCCTGGCGCTGGGCGGCGGCAGCCCGTTCGTCGTCGCCTGCAGCGATGGGTACCACCTGCCCAGGATCCGGCTGATGCTGACGGTGCTGGGCGTGCGCAGCGTCGCCGGCCCCCAGCGCGGGCCGCGAGGCGCGCTCAAGCATCGGCTGGGCATGGCGCTGCGCGAGATCCCGGCCATTCCGTACGACGTGGTCCTGGTCGCCGCACAGCGACGCCGGCTTCTGTCATAGTGCTGACCCACTCGCCCTGGAGGTTCGGGCCATGGCTTCCGATCCGCAGAATCCCTTCCGCAACAGCGCCTGGCCGCAGATGCCGCAGGCGCCTTTCCGCGTCGGGCCGCTGTCGCGCAGCGCGGGCCCGACCCAGACCGACGCCGAAACGCAGCCCACGCCCGAGCCGCCCGCGCCTGAGCCGCCGCCGACCCGGGTGACGCCGCTGTATGTCCGCCCCGTGGGCGCGGCGCCGTCTCAGGGCCTGGGGAGCGGCGGCGCCATCCCGACCGCGATGCCGCCCGTGACGCCGCCGCCCCGGCCGATCCGCGCCGATCCGCCGCCGATCATCGCGCGGGCTCCGCCGGCCGAACCCCCGCCACCGCCGCAGATCGTCGACCCCGAGCCCGAGGGCTTCGAGGTCGAGCCGGTGATCGTCGAGGCGCCGCGCCGTCCCGGATCGCCGGCGCCGGTCAAACCCAGGCCGAAACGTCGCCCGATCTCGCCGTCGGCATGGGCTGCGGGCGCGGTGGGTGTCGCCGGCGTCGCGGGGCTGGCCTATCTGCTGACCCGCAGCCCGCCGCCCGCGGCTCCGGCGCCAGCGCCCGCCGTGGCGGTCGCGCCCACGGTGGCCCCCGTGGTCGTCGCGGCGCCCCCGATCACGCCCCCTGCGCCGTCTCAGGTCGCGACGCCGGCCGCCACCTCATCGGCGGTCACCTCGACGCCGACGCCGGCCCGCAGGGTCGCCGCCGTGACGCCCGTGCGAACGCCCTCACGGGCGCCCGCCGCGCCCACCGCCGCCGCTGTCGAAGAGGCGGCCGCAGCGCCGGTGCTGGCCCTCCCGCCCGCGCCGCCTGTCGCCCAGCCAGGCGCTGCGCCGCAGCCGGCCTACGTGCCGCGCACGACCCCTGACCCGAACGCGCCGATCACGACTCAGCGGCCGTATTAGGGGGCCCGCACGACGTCACGACGCGGGGGGCGTGACGTGGAACGGCTGCACCACGGCCTCGAACTCCGGCCGCGCCTCGCAGGCGGCGGCGTGGGCCGCCAGCGCCGGCCAGTCCGCGGCCGCATAGACCTCGGGCAGGGCCTCGCTCACAAACCGCAGGACGCACGCCACCGCCACGTCGGCATGGCCGATGCGCTCGCCGAACCACCAGGGCCCACGCGTCGCGCGGTCGGCCTCCAGGGCCTGCAGGACGCCCGCGATCTGCGCCCGACAGCGTTCGACCCACATCGCCGTCCCGCGCTCGTGGATCACCCGCTCGTAGACGAGGCTCACGGCCTTGTCGGCGAGGCCGGTGGCCAGCGCGATCGTCTTCAGCGCATGCCGGCGCTCCGGGCCTGAGGCGGCGATCAGGGCGCGCTCGCGGCCGGCCAGTTCGTCCAGCCCGTCCAGGATCGCGCCGCTCTCGAACAGAGCCTCGCCGTCGTCGGCGATCAGGGTGGGCACGCGCCTTAGCGGGTTGTGGGCGGCGATCCGTTCGGCGTCGCCGAATACCGACCAGGGCCGGTGCTCGTAGTCGAAGCCATAGAGCCGCAGCGCCACCGCCACGCGGCGCACGAACGGGCTGTCGTACTGTCCGATCAGGATCATCGCGGCTCCCCCAGGCTGTCGCGTCCAGGGATATGGGGGCGGGCAGGGCCGGGAAAGGGCCACATGTGTGGAATCCGGCTATGGATGTTTCACCGCGTAGCCATTTCGGGGACGGAGCCCGCGCGCATGAGCCTCGCCCTCCTGGGCTTCGCGATGGTGGCTGCGTTCATGACGTTGATCATGACCGGGCGGCTCGCCCCCGTGGTCGCGCTGATTGTCACGCCCATCGTCTTCGGCCTCCTGGCCGGCTACGGCCTCGACCTCGGCCCGATGATGCTGGAGGGCGTGAAGAAGATCGCGCCCACCGGCGTGATGATCATGTTCGCCATCCTCTATTTCGGCGTGATGATCGACGCCGGCCTGTTCGACCCGGCCGTGCGCCGCTTGATCGCCATCGTCCACGGCGACCCGGTGCGGGTGGTGATCGGCACGGTGGTGCTGGCGGTGCTGGTGTCGCTGGATGGCGACGGCTCCACGACCTACATGGTGACCGTCGCCGCCATGCTGCCGCTCTATCGGCGCATGGGCCTCAATCCGCTGATCATGGCCTGCCTGATCATGCTCTCCAGCGGGGTGATGAACCTGACGCCCTGGGGCGGGCCGACGGCGCGGGCGGCCACGGCGCTGCAGCTGGACGCCGGGGCGCTGTTCCTGCCGATGGTCCCGGCCATGGCGACGGCGGTGGGCTTCCTCTTGCTGCTGGCCTGGCTCTACGGGCGCGCCGAACGCAAGCGACTGGGCAGCCTGCGGATCGTGGGCGACAATCCGCCCGGCGGCTTCGACGACCTGACCCTGACCGCGGACGGCGGCGTCACCGTCTCGTCCGACCCCGCGGCGCTGCGGCCCCGGCTGCTGATCGTCAACGCCGTGCTCACGGTGGGCCTGCTGGCGGCGCTGGTGTCGGGGCTTGTGCCGCTGCCGATCCTGTTCATGGCCGGCTTCGCGGTGGCCACCCTGATCAACTACCCCAAGCCGGCCGACCTGCGGGCCCGCATCGCCGCCCACGCCCCGAACGTCATCGCCATGACCGCGCTGATCTTCGCGGCCGGGGTGTTCACCGGCGTGCTCTCGGGAACCGGCATGGCCCAGGCGATGCCCCAGAGCCTGATCGCGATGATCCCGCCGGCCATGGGCCCCTACATGGCTCCGATCACCGCGGCCCTCAGCCTGCCGATGACCTTCTTCGTCTCCAACGACGCGTTCTACTTCGGCGTCCTGCCGGTGCTGGCCGAGGCGGGGGCGCAGTACGGCGTCTCGAAGGCCGCCATCGGCGCCGCCTCGCTGGTCGGCCAGCCCTTCCACCTGCTGAGCCCCCTGGTGCCGTCCACCTACCTGCTGGTCAGCCTCGCCGGCGTCGAGTTCGCCGCCCACCAGCGCTTCACGTTCATCTGGGCCATCGCGACCTGCGCCGTCATGGCGCTCGCGGCGATGCTGCTGGGCGTGTTTCCGTTCCGGGCGTGAGGGGAGAGCCAGGGGCAATTCGCAGCGAGGGGCGGTCGGCCTTCGACCGGGAGGCCGAAGGCCGACGCGCGGAAGGCGCCTGGAACGCAGGTGCGCCGGGCCTAGAGCGTGACCGCGCTTAGCTGAATCGGGATTCCGGGTTTGGGCGGATCATGATTCAAGATGTGGGCTGGATGGGAGGCCAGCTCGCATGGGTCGACCCTACTCGCTTGATCTGCGGGATCGAGTGGCGCGCTTCGTGGTGGCGGGCGGGACGTGCCGTGAGGCGGCGGAGCGGTTCGGGGTCGGGGTGGCGACGGCGGTGCGCTGGTCGCAGCGTCTGCGGAGCGAAGGCAGCGCCGCAGCGCGGCGGATGGGCGGTCATCGGCCGCTGGTGCTGGCGGGCGAGCGGGACTGGCTGCTGGCGCGGATCGCGGAGCAGCCGGACCTGACGCTCCGGGCGATCCAGGCCGAGCTCGCCGACCGCGGCGTGGTTGTGAGCTACGACGCGGTGTGGCGTTTCTACCTGCGCCAGGGCGTGACCTTCAAAAAAAAGCCTGCACGCCATCGAGCAGGACCGACCGGACGTGGCCAGGAAGCGGGACCGCTGGCGACGCCATCAGGGCCGGCTTGATCCGCGCCGCCTGGTCTTCATCGACGAGACTTGGGCGAAGACCAACATGACCCGCACCCACGGCCGCTGCGCGCGTGGCCAGCGGCTGGTCGGCAAGGTTCCTCACGGCCACTGGAAGACCCTGACCTTCCTGGCCGCACTGCGATGCGATCGGATCGACGCGCCCTTCGTCCTGGATGGGCCGATCAACGGCGAGTGGTTCCGGGCCTACGTCGAACAGGTCCTCGTCCCGACGCTCGCCCCCGGCGATGTGGTGATCATGGACAACCTCGGCAGCCACAAGGGCAAGGCCGTCCGCCAGGCCATCCGGCGCGCCGGCGCGCACCTGATTTTCCTGCCGCCCTACAGCCCCGACCTGAACCCCATCGAACAGGTCTTCGCCAAGCTGAAGACCCTCCTGCGCAAAGCCGCCGAGCGCACCGTCGAAGCCACCTGGCGACGCATCGGCCTCCTCCTCGACCACTTCTCAGCCGCCGAGTGTGCCAACTACCTCGTCAACTCCGGATACGCTCCATGCTGAAGCGGTCACGCTCTAGTGGGCCAGCAGAAGCGGCATTCTGGGGTTCGCCAACAAAGACTCCGTGGCGCCGCCCAGAATGAACTCCTGGATCCGCGAGCGACCGTAGGCGCCCATGACCAGAAGATCAGACCCATGCTCGGCCACGTAGTCGGACAGGACCTGGCCCACCTTTCTGTTACCCGCGTCAACTTCGTCTGCGACGGCTTCGACGCCATGGACACCCAGGTGGCGCACCACCTCGGCGCCAAGGCCCGCCCGCGCCTCGGCCTTTTCGTTGAGCACGGTCAGGACCCTGACCTGCTTGGCCTTGGGCAGAAGCGGAAGCGCCGCGGCCAGGGCGCGTGCGGCGGTCGGGCTGCCGTCCCAGGCGACCACGACAGTACTGAGGCCGCCGCCGAGCAACTCGGCCTTTCCGGGCCGGAATAGAAGAACCGGACGCCCCGAGCCGAAGACGACGGCTTCGGTGACGGCGCGCTGGCCGTCTCGTCCATCGACCATTGGAACGAGGCACAGATCTCGCGTTTGGGCATGGAGCGCCACATGGCTGCCGACCGCGTAAAGGTCTGCCTGGGTCAGAAGGCTGCCGCCGGTGACCTTGTAGGTGGCGAGCTTCTCTTCGAAGACCGCGACCGCGCTCTTGCAAGCGGCCAGACTTTTCGCTTCCTGCTCAGCACACACGGCGGTGAGATTGATGAGCCGGCTCGCGAGGTAGTTGCTGGACGCTTGCAGGTTGACCTGGACAGCTAGCGCGGTGAGGTGGCCGCCCACCGCCGCGGCAAATCGCACGGCCTGGTCGATAGCCTCGGGCGGCGTGGGGTCGGGGTAACTGTAGATGTGGAGCAGCAGGTCCTTCATGAGCGGACCTCCCGCCCGACGTCGGCGCTCTGAACAGATGCGGCCTGCGATGGCTCCGCGGGAAAGTGACGATGTTCCATGTGCTCCTCCGAGATGGAGGGTGCGCTTGGGAGCCGCCTGGACTCGTTCTGGGGAACAATCGAAACGGACCCCCGGCGCACCGGTGAGGTCCGACATCACGATCACCATTGACCGTCAGAGGGGCCCGGATCCCACAGCCGAAAAGTAGGTCTGGAGCTCCACCATTGCAAGCCAGCGGTAGGACCTCGGCCTGTCGCGGGGCTCGTCTGCGCCTGAGTAACCGTCGTCGCGGCCCCACACTCGGGGCTGACTGACTTGAGAGGGAGAAGAATGGTGGATGCGACAGGGATTGAACCTGTGACCCCCTCGGTGTGAACGAGGTGCTCTCCCGCTGAGCTACGCATCCGCCGCAGGAAGGGGCGCGCTATAGCGGACCCGATTGTTCGCCGCAAGCGCCCAACAGACGCAGGCACGCATCGGGCAGCGCATCGAAGTGGTGGATGAGCTCGTCGGCGCCCAGGTCCGCCGCCGGGATGTCGGTGTAGCCGAAGCTGACGATGATCAGGCCGGCCTTTGCGGCGCGGGCGGCGCCGGCGTCGGTGTTCGCGTCTCCCACCAGGATCGTGCGCGACATCGACCCGCCGGCGACATCGACGGCGGCTTGCAGGTGGCGCGGGTCGGGCTTGGCGAAGCCGGCTGCGTCAGGTCCGACGATGGCGGCGAAGCGCGGGGCCAGGCCCAGGGCCTTCAGCAGCGCGACCGACAGGTCGGTGGGCTTGTTGGTGCAGACCGCCAGCGTGGCGCCCTCGGCGGCCAGCACGTCCAGCGCGGCCTCGCAGCCGGGGAAAGGCCGGCTCTCCTGCGCGATCCGCCCCAGGTAGTGCGGGATGAATCGCTCGAAGAGCTGTTGCAGCTGCTCAGGCGCGATGTCCTGCCCTGCGGCGCGAAAGCCACGCTGGATCAGGTGGCGCGCGCCGTGGCCGATGAACGGACGCGCCTGGTCGAGCGGCAGGGGCGGGAGCCCCTCGGCCATCAGCAGGTGGTTCAGCGTGCCGATCAGGTCGGGGGCGGTGTCGACCAGCGTGCCGTCGAGGTCGAAGGCGATCGTGGCCCCGTCCAGTCGCTTAGCCGCCATTCATCACCGCGGTCGCCGCGTCCAGCCCGGCGGCATAGTCGATGAGCGCCTCGGCGGTCAGGCCGATGTAGGTCACCGCGTCGTCGAAGCGGCGCTCCTCGATGGCCTCGCGCACGCCCGGCAGGGTCTTGGCGCCATAGCCGGTGAAGCGGCCGGGCGCGTAGAGCATGTTCTTGTACCAGGGCCGGAACGGCAGACCCTGGTCGCGCAGCAGGCGCTGTTCCAGGGGCAGGATCGCGGCATCCAGCTTGGCCTTCTGGGACTTGGTCAGCCTCGGCCCCTTCGCAGCCAGCGTCTGGTCGAACGTGGTCGCGCTGGTCCTCAGTCGGGCCACGGCGGCCTCCAGCTTGCCGAAGTCGATCTTGGGCGACGCGGCCAGCGGCGAGGGGTCGGCGCGGCTGACCCGCGGATCGTCGGCGATCTTGTAGGCGCCCGCGGCCAGCAGCCTGGCCCGCGTCTGGGCCTCGTCGCGCCGGGAATCGGCCAGCCGCTTCACCTCGTCGACATAGCCGCCCACGACGTCGGCCAGATCGCCGTACCGCTGCACCGGCGTGTCGGCGTCGGCCAGGCGCATGACCATCCGGCCCGTCGTCTTGGCCAGCGCGCCGGCATAGGCGTGGCCGGGGTCCACGAAGCGGCTGTGGTGCTCATAGGTGTCGTAGGCGGAGTGATAGACGCCGCCCGAGTCGCCTTCGCCGCCGAAGCCGACGTTGAGGCTGGCCAGGCCCAGGTTCTGCAAGAAGGCCGAATAGTCCGATCCCGATCCCAGGGGCTCGATCGGCAGGTCGCGGCCGTGGTCGGCGGCCATCTTGCCTAGCCCGATCTGCCGTGGCGTGGCCGTTGGGGAGGCCGCGTCCACCTCCAGCCCGGCGCGCAGACGGTCGCGCACTGAGACGCCCGTCTGCGGGTCGATCACGTCGGCCGACACCTCGTTGACGAAGTGCTGCAGCGAATGGCTGCCGCCCACGCCCAGGAAGCCGCGGCTGTTGGAGTCGGAGTTGATGTAGACGAGCGCCTTCTTCTTCAGCTCGGCGGCGTGCTCCTCGGCCCACTCGGTCGAGCCCAGCAGCATCGGCTCCTCGGCGTCCCAGCTGGTGTAGATGATGGTGCGCTTGGGCTTCCAGCCGGCCTTCACCAGCGCGCCCAGGGCCTTGGCCTCGCCCATCATGGCTACGTGACCCGACAGCGGGTCAGAGGCGCCGAACACCCAGCCGTCGCGGTGGTTGCCGCGGACGATCCACTCGTCGGGCCGTTCCTTGCCCTTCAGCGTGGCGATCACGTTGTAGGCCGGTTTCAGCGACCAGTCGGACTCGACCTTGATGTGGACCTTGGCCGTATCGCCGCCCCCTACGTGATAGGTGATCGGCAGCGAGCCGCGCCAGGCGGCGGGCGCCACCGGGCCGTCGAGGGCCGACAGCAGCACCTGGGCGTCGCCGTACGACAGGGGCAGGGTGGGGATTTTCAGGATGGTCTGGGCGTCGGCGCGGTCCACGCGCTTGGCGTCCTTGGTCGAACCGTAGCCGGGGGTCGTCGGGTCGCCCGGGAAAACGGTCATGTCGGCCACCGAGCCGCGCTGGAAGCCCTGCGGCGGCCGGGCCGCGCCCTTGGGATAGACGTCGTCCACCGAATAGCCGTCGTCGCGCGGGTCGGAGTAGATGATCGCGCCCACTGCGCCGTGCTCCTGCGCCAGCTTGGGCTTCAGGCCGCGCCAGCCTGCGCCGTAGCGGGCGATGACGATCTTGCCCTTCACCGAGACGCCCAGGCGCTCCAGGGCGTCGTAGTCGGCGGGCATGCCGTAGTTCACGTAGACCAGCGGGGCGGTGACATCGCCGTCGCCCTGGAACGCCACATAGGCCGGCAGCTGGTCCCTGGTCCGGCTGGAGCTCTCGTCGCCGGGGATCGGCCGCTCGTTCAGCGTGGCCTTGAACGGCGCGCCGGCGCCGGCAGTGAGTTCGAGGGCGACCTCCTTCGGCGTCGGATAGAGCACCCAGAAGGTCTCGATCTTGGCGTCCCAGCCCCAGCTCTTGAACTGGGCCAGGGTCATCTCGGCGTTCTTCTTGTTGTGCGGCGCGCCCACGTGGATCGGCTCGGCCGACATGGTCTTCAGCCAGCCGCCCATCTCGGCGTTGTCGATCATCCCGTCGAACTTCGCCTCCAGCGCCTTGTCGGGGGCGGCCAGGCCGGCGGCGGGAAGCAGCGCCGCGACAGCGACGGCGGCGAAGAGCAGGCGCGAGCGAGATGACATGGAGATTCCCCGACTGGACGGCGCGGACGCTAGCCCGCAGTCGCATCGGCTCACAAGGCTTGCTAAGCCGAGGGACCACTTAAGACTCGCCTTGCCGCCGGAGAGCCCGAATGACCGCCAGAGCCGCCGTGATCATGGCCGCCGGCCACGGCACGCGGATGAAGTCCAAGACGCCCAAGGTGCTGCACAAGGTGGGCGGGCGCACGCTGCTGGACCGCATCATCGACACCGTCCAGGCGGCCGGCTGCGAGCGGATCCACGTGGTGGTGGGCACGATCCCCGCGGTGCGCAAGCTGGTGGTCGACCGCCTGGGCGAGGCCGCGGTGGTAGTCCAGGACCCGCCGAGGGGGACTGGCCACGCGGTGATGTGCGCCGAGGCGGCTCTGGCCGACTTCGACGGCGACGTCCTGGTCGTCAACGCCGACCCGCCGCTCCTGACCGCCCAGGACCTGGAGCCGCTTTTCACGCTGCGGCGCGGCGGCGCGGCCCTGGCGCTGCTCGGGTTCGAGCCGGTCGACCCGTTGCTCTACGGCCGCATCCTGCGCGGCGCCGACCACCACGTGATCCGCATCGTCGAGCCCAGCGTGGCCAGCGACGAGGTCAAGGCGGTCAAGCTGTGCAACGCCGGCATGTACCTGGCGGGCCGGGAAGACCTGTTCCGCTGGCTGTCGCGGCTGACCGACGACAACCCCAAGAACGAGTACTTCCTCACCGGCATCGTCGCCGAGGCGGTGGCCGAGGAGAAGCTGGTCCGCGCCCACGTCGCGCCCGAGACCGCGGTGATGGGCGCCGACACGCCCATGCAGCTGGCCGACGCCGAGGCCGAGTTCCAGAAGCGCCGCCGCGCCCACTTCCTGGCCGAGGGCGTGGCGATGACCGATCCGAAGACGGTCTACTTTTCCTGGGACACCGAGATCGCGCCCGGCGCGACCGTGGAGCCGTACGTGGTCTTCGCGCCGGGCGTGAAAGTGGCGACCGGGGCCGTGATCCGCGCGTTCAGCCACCTGGAGGGCTGCGTGGTGCGCGAGGATGCGCTGATCGGCCCTTACGCCCGCCTGCGTCCCGGCGCCGACATCGGCGAGGACGCCCACATCGGCAACTTCGTGGAGGTGAAGAAGGTCACGGTGGGCAAGGGCGCCAAGGCCAACCACCTGAGCTACCTCGGCGACGGCACGGTGGGGGCGGGCGCCAACATCGGCGCCGGCACGATCTTCTGCAACTACGACGGCTTCTTCAAATACGACACCCATGTGGGCGAGGGCGCCTTCATCGGCTCGAACTCGGCCCTGGTGGCGCCGGTGACGGTGGGGGCCGGGGCCTTCACCGGCTCGGGCTCGGTGATCACCAAGGACGTGACGCCCGACGCCCTGGCCCTCTCGCGGCCGGCCCAGGTGGAGAAGCCGGGCTGGGCGGCGCGCTTCCGGGAGGTGATGGGCGCGCGGAAGAAGGCGGCGCGGAAATGAGCGGGCGCGTTCCTTTTCCCTCCCTTAATGGGGAGGGACCGGCGGCGAAGCCGCCAGGGTGGGGAAGTGTGGGCCGGAGCGCTGAAGTCGGAGAGGATCGCGACTTCCCCACCCTGACCGCCTACGGCGGTCTGTCCCTCCCCATTAAGGGAGGGAGGATATGAGCGAGGACCAAAAGCGCGCCGCCGGCGAAGCCGCCGCGGCCCTGGTCAAGCCCGGTATGGTCGTAGGCCTGGGCACCGGCTCGACGGCGGCGTGGTTCGTGCGCGCCCTGGCGGCGCGCAGGCTGGACATCGTGGGCGTGCCCACCTCCCAGGCCACGGCCGAGCTGGCGGCGGGCCTGGGCATCCGGCTGGGCGAACTGGGCGAGACCAAGGGCATCGACCTCACCGTCGACGGCGCCGACGAGATCGGACCAGGCCTGTCGCTGATCAAGGGCGGCGGCGCGGCGCTCCTGCGCGAGAAGCTGGTCTGGGAAGCGTCCAGATCGTGCGTCGTGATCGCAGACGCTGCCAAGAACCTAAAATTCCTGGGAAAATTCCCGCTGCCGATCGAGGTCGTGGCGTTCGGCCACAAGACCACGGCGAACCGGATCTGCGACGCGCTGGCCGAATGCGAACTCGACATCGTTCCGATGCTCAGGCGCAAGGACGGCGAACCTGTCAAAACCGACGGCGGCAACCTTATCTATGACGCTCACTGCGGCCGGATCGAGGAACCGGCGGCCCTGGCGGCGGCGCTGAAGAGCGTCACCGGCGTGGTCGACCACGGCCTTTTCCTCGACCTGGCCGACCGCGCGCTGGTCGGCACGCCCGACGGCGTGATCGAACTCGAACCCTAGGAGGGCCACCTTTGGCCTACGACTACGACCTTTTCGTCATCGGCGCCGGCTCCGGCGGCGTTCGGGCCTCGCGGCTGGCCGCCATGACCGGGGCCAAGGTCCTGGTGGCGGAGGAGCACCGCGTGGGCGGCACCTGCGTGATCCGCGGCTGCGTGCCCAAGAAGTTCATGGTCTATGCCTCTGAATATTCGAAGGCTTTCGAGACGGCGCGCGGTTACGGCTGGACCGTCCCCGAGACCACCTTCGACTGGCCGCGCTTCCTGATGGCCAAGGACAACGAGATCGCCCGCCTTTCCGGCATCTATGTCCGCAACCTCCAGAACGCCGGCGCCGAGCTGGTGCACGGCAAGGCCCGGTTGGTCGACGCCCACACCGTCGAGGTCGAGGGCCGGGGGCGCGTCACCGCCGACAAGATCCTGGTCGCCACCGGCGGCCGCCCCTGGATGCCTGCCGACCTGCCGGGCGTCGAGCACGCCATCACCTCGAACGAGGCGTTCCATCTGGAACAGCTGCCCAAGCGGGTGGTGGTGGTAGGCGGCGGCTATATCGCGCTGGAGTTCGCCTGCATCTTCAACGGCCTGGGCGTCGATACGACGGTGGTCCACCGCGGCCCCAACGTCCTGCGCGGCTTCGACGACGACATCCGCAGCCATGTGGCCGAGGAGATGGAGGCCGCCGGCGTGAAGGTCCGCCTGGGAACCCAGATCGGCCGCATCGAGAAGTCGGCCACGGGCCTCGTCGCCCACTGCATCGACGGCCATGCGCTGGAGGCCGACGTCGTCATGTTCGCGGTCGGCCGCGTGCCCTATACCGACGACCTGGGCCTGCAGAACGCGGGCGTGGCGCTCACCGAGACCGGCGCCGTGAAGGTGGACGATTACTCCCGCTCCAGCGTCGACAACATCTGGGCCGTGGGCGACGTCACCGACCGCATCAACCTGACCCCCGTCGCGATCCGCGAGGGCGCGGCCTTCGCCCAGACCGTCTTCTACGACAACCCGACCACCTTCGATCACGACATGGTCGCCTCGGCGGTGTTCACCCAGCCGCAGGTGGGCTCGGTGGGGCTGTCCGAAGCCGACGCGCGCCACAAGCACGGCAAGGTCGATATCTACCTCTCCAAGTTCCGGCCGATGAAGGAGACCTTCTACGGCGGCCACCAGCGGGCGCTGATCAAGCTGGTGGTGGAGCAGGGGACCGAGAAGATCCTCGGCTGCCACGTCGTGGGCCCCGACGCCGGTGAGATCATCCAGATGGCGGCCATCGCGCTGAAGATGGGCGTGACCAAGACCCAGTGGGACTCGACCTGCGCCGTCCACCCGACCCTGGCCGAGGAACTGGTGACGATGCGCGAGAAGTACACCCCGCCGGCCCTGGGCGCGGTGGCCTAACCGAGCGAAGCCCCGTATCACGCGGGCCATGAGCGACACGGCGCCGGCGGCGCGGGACGGGTTGGGGATCTGGTGCGGCTGGGTGCTGACGGGCGCCGCCGTGCTGACTCCGCTGATGGCCTGGCTGGGGCCCCTGGGCTTTGCGCTGTTGCTGAGCCTGGCCGGCCTGCTCTGCCTCCCGGCGTTCCGGGTCAGCCTGCGCGAGGCGCCGCTGCTGGTGGTGCTGGCTCTGGCGGCGGCCTGGGCGGCGGTGTCGGGCCTCTGGAGCCCGCACAAGCCGGGCGAACTCGAGGACTCGACGGCGCTGAAGATCGCCCTGCAGGTCCCGCTCTACTGGGCCGCCTGGAGCGCCGCGCGCCGGGTGTCCCCACCTTACCGCCAGCGGATTCTGCGGATCTTCGCCTGGGGGTTGGCGATCTACGGGGTGATCCTGCTGGTCGAGGCCGTCACGGGCGGGGCCATCTATCAGGCGGTGCGCAACGCCATCGGCGACCCCATCCGCCCCGATCTCGCCCGCAAGAATGTCGCCCAGGGCAGCTTCGTACTGGCGCTCCTCTGGCCGGTGGCGCTGGCGGCGGGGATTCGCGCCGGGGCGCCGGTATGGCTGGCCCTGCCGATGGCGGCGGGCACGGCGCTGCTGGCCAACCGCTTCCTGTCGGACGCGCCCACCCTGGCGGTCGGGTTCGCCATCCTGATCGCGGGCCTGACGATGGTGTGGCCAAAGACCGCGCCCAAGGTGTTCGGCGTCGGCGTCGCCCTGCTGATCGTGGCCATGCCGCTGTTGATCCTGGCCGTGGAGGCGCTGGGCGCGGGCCAGCATCTGCCGGTCTCCTGGGCCCAGCGCGTCGGCTACTGGACCTATGCGCTGGAGCGGATCGCCGAGCGGCCGTGGACCGGCTGGGGCCTCGACGCCAGCCGCGCCTTCAGCCCCTACATCCAGCTCCACCCCCACAACGGCGCGCTGCAGCTGTGGCTGGAACTGGGCCTGCCGGGCGTGCTGGCGGCGGCGCTGGTGTGGGTGTTCATCTTCCGCCGCCTGGCCCGCGACACGCGCAGCTACGTCGCCGTCGGGGCCGCCGCCTCGGCCGCGGTCTACGTCTTCTTCGGCGCCATCAGCTTCGGCGTCTGGCAGGAGTGGTGGCTGGCGCGGGGCGCCCTGGTCGCCGTCATCGCCGCCCTGGGCGACGGCGAAGAGGCTGCGTCGCAGGGGAGGTGACGCCCCGGGCCGCGTCGAGTAAAACGCCCGGCCCGCCGAACGCCCGGCGGTTCCTGAGTACAGACCTATGACCGACGCCTGGACACCCGCCTCCTGGAGAAGCAAGCCCGCCAAGCACATCCCGGCCGACTATCCCGACCTGGCCGAGCTGTCGCGCGTGGAGACCCAACTGCGCAAGATGCCCCCGCTGGTGTTCGCCGGCGAGGCGCGCCGCCTGAAGAGCCTGTTGGGCGACGTGGCCGCGGGCAAGGCGTTCCTGCTGCAGGGCGGCGACTGCGCCGAGAGCTTCAAGGAGTTCGCGGCCGACAACATCCGCGACATGTTCCGCCTGATCCTGCAGATGGCCGTGGTGATGACCTTCGCCGGCGGCAAGCCGATCGTGAAGGTGGGCCGCATGGCCGGCCAGTTCGGCAAGCCGCGCTCATCGCCGGTCGAGACCATCGACGGCGTCGAGCTGCCCAGCTACCGCGGCGACAACATCAACGGCATGGAGTTCACGGCCGAAAGCCGCATCCCCGATCCGCAGCGGCTGATCCAGGCCTACAGCCAGTCGGCGGCGACGCTGAACCTGCTGCGCGCCTTCGCCGGCGGCGGCTATGCCGACCTCTACAACATCCACCGCTGGACGCTGGGCTTCGTCGACGCCAGCCCCCTGGGCGCCCGCTACCGCGAGCTGTCGGAGAAGATCTCGGATTCGCTGAGCTTCATGGAGGCCCTGGGGATCAACTCCCAGACCCACCCGACCATCCACCAGGTGGAGTTCTTCACCAGCCACGAGGGCCTGCTGCTCGGCTACGAAGAGGCCATGACCCGGGTCGATAGCACCTCGGGCGAATGGTACGACACTTCGGCCCACCTGCTGTGGATCGGCGAGCGCACGCGCCAACTGGACCACGCCCACATCGAGTTCTTCCGCGGCATCAGGAACCCGATCGGCATGAAGGTGGGGCCGACCCTGGACGGCGACGAGCTCAACCGCCTGATCGACGTGCTGAACCCCGCCGAGGAGGCCGGCCGCCTCACGCTGTACGGCCGCTTCGGCTCCGACAAGATCGCCGGGCGCCTGCCCGACCTCCTGAAGGCCACCAAGGGTCGCAACGTGGTCTGGGCCATCGACCCGATGCACGGCAACACGCTGACCGCCACCAACGGCTACAAGACCCGGCCCTTCGACCGCATCCTGTCGGAGGTGAAGGCCTTCGTGGACATCTGTATGGCCGAGGGCACCCATCCCGGCGGCGTGCACCTGGAAATGACCGGCCAGAACGTCACCGAATGCCTGGGCGGCGCCCGCGCGCTCAGCGAAGGCGACCTCGCCGACCGCTACCACACCCACTGCGACCCCCGCCTCAACGGCGAACAGGCCCTGGAACTCGCCTTCCTCCTGGCCGAACGCCTCAAGGACGACCGCGTCGACCTGAACCAACGCCTCGCGCAGGCGATCTGACAGACCCACCGTTCACCTCTCCCAGGCGCGGCAGCGCCGTGGGAGAGGGCGGGAGAGGGCGGCGCCCGCGTTAGCCGCCCGCGCGACGTTGGACCCGGTCGCACCCCGAGCCTGTCGGAGAAGAAGCCGCTGTCCGCGTTCGACCCTTAGCGGGCCCTCAACCCTCGTCCGACAAGCTGCGGGAATGTCGCCCTACAGGTCACGCGTCGCGACCGGCATCAGCTTCATCGTGTTCGCTGCCGTGATCGCGGCGGGCTGGGTGGCATGCGCCGCTTGGTCTGCCCCTCGCGCATCAGGCCTTGAGATCAGGACGGCGCGGTTCTCTCCGTCATTCCTCTGGGCCTGGCTCTCATCGCGTCGATTTGGGGACTAGTCCTGATCTACACCGGAAGGCGGCACAGGAACCGCTAGGTCCGAGCGTCAACAGCCTACCCTTCGCGGACGCCTATCCCGAGGTCGCAATTTCCTCGTAATAGCCACGCCACTCCGGTGGCTCGGGATTGTCAGCCGCGTATTGAACCTGCTCGTCATGGTCTTGCGCACGGAACCAGGCATAGAACTTCCGCGCGTAGTCCTCCCCCGCGCCCATGCGCCATCCAATTGAGCCTAAGGGGATTTGCGGGAACTCTTGCCAGGGAGGCTGCATGTTGCGGATCCGAGCGTGGCGGGGGGCGTCCTGTCAACGTGTGCAGTGCACCCCGCGGCGCCGACCCGTTGCGGTCATCGGACCGGGGAGCCTAACCTTCCAGCATGTGTCACTTCATCACCCTAATCGCACCAACTGAAGATGCGGACGCCGTTCGCGTGGTGATGAAGCGCCATGGGCGCGCTGCCGATCCCATTGACAACCCCTCGGTGCGCAAGGTGCTGCGCGACGGTGAGCGTCAGTACCTAACCACGCCCGGCCATTGTGACTGTGGCACCGTCCTTGCCCCACGACATGACACACCAGAAGCCTTCGAGCGGAAGCTCGCCAATGAGGCGACGCGCCTGAGGCGCAAGGGTTGGTCCGAGGGCAAGATCGCCCGAGCGATGGACGATATGCGCGAGGCGGATGCGCGACCGAGCGGGGGTGGCTCAGACAGCCTGGAACTTTGGAACGCGGCGCTCCGCGACCTCAACAAGGAACTGAAGCTTCCCTACGCGGGTCTGTTGGTCAGGCTCTATTCGGGCGTCGTCGCGACCGAAGCCTTCAAAGCATCCCGCCGAGAGGTCGCAACGCGGAGCCAATGGCAGGATGCTCTCAGCTCAATCGAGCACGACGAAGTGACCGTCTTCCCCCTGAACTGAGCGCCCCATTTCTACCCTTCTGGGACATGCGATCTTCGCGGGTGGCGCGCACGCGAACTCGCCGCTAGGCCGCATCTCGCGCTTCAGCGACCGCGATTCCTTGACTTTTGCGCCACAATGTTCTATATTTGTTCCCTATGGACGCTCCCCCGGTCCTCACCCCCGAACGCATCGACGCGATGCTGTCGATCATGGCGGAGGTGTGCCTGGGGTCGGTGGTCGAGGCGGGGCAGCGCCAGAAGGCCGCCCCTGACGACGAGGCCTTCGAGCGTTCCGGCCGGGCCCTCAACCAGGCCTGCCGCAACCTGCTCCAGACCATCGCCCTGAAGCAGCGCTTCGACCGCGAGGAGACCGCCAAGGCCCGCGAGGCGTATGCCGCCGCCGAGGCCGACCGCAAGGCCGCCGAGCGCGATCGTCACGCCAGGATCGAGTTCAAGCGCAAGCGCGTTCGCAGCCACCTCGAGAACCTCGTCTGGGACGAATACGACGCCGATGACGCCGACGCCTTCTGTCACGAGGTCGATCAGCGCCTGTCCGACCTCGTCTACGAAGACGATTTCCTCGACACGCCCCTCGAGGACCTGATCACCCGGCTTGCCGACGACATCGGCCTGAACGACGAACCCGAGCCGGAGACGGAGCTCCTATCGGCCGAGGCTGTTCCGGAGCCGGAGGTCTCTGACGCCGAGCCCCAAAAGCCCTCTCCCCCTTGCGGGGTTGGGAGTGGGGGTGTCAGCTCTGAGCCCGAAGGTTCGCACCCCCACCCCCGACCCCTCCCCGCAAGGGGGAGGGGAGAGCCCGATCCCCCGCCCGAGCCCTACATACCACCCTGGGAACGGCTCCGACCCGGTCAGCGCATGCCCGGCGGCTCCGGCTGGTGAAGCCAGCCGGCGCCCGCGCGCGCCTGTGACCCCGGGGCCACGCCACAGCACAGTCCGCTGACGACGGCCAAGCCGCCCTTGCCAGGTTTTGACGCGTCCGCCAGTCTCCGCGCCTCTTTGAAACGCCCGGAACTCCGTCATGGACCGCCCAGCGGCCCACGCGCCTTCGCCTGTCCGACAAGACCTCGCGACCCTGCTCAAGCTGTCGGGGCCGGTGGTGATGTCGCGCCTGGGCATCATGGCGATGGGCCTGACCGACGCGGTGGTGGTGGGGCGCTATTCGGCGACCGAGCTGGGCTATCACGCCCTGGGCTGGGCCCCGACCAGCGTGGTGCTGACCATGGTGGTGGGCCTGCTGACCGGCGTGCAGGTGATGACCGCCCGCGCGATCGGGGAGGGGCGGCGCGACAAGGCCGGCGCGGTCCTGCGGCGGGGTCTGGCCTACGCCATCTGGATCGGACTGGCCTCGACCGTCTTCCTGGCCGTGGTCGGCCCGCCCTTCATGCACGTGATCGGGCTGGAGAAGGACCTGGCCGACGGGGCTACCCGCGCGCTGCTGGTCTTCTCGCTGTCGCTGACCGGCTACGCCATGAGCGTCACCGCCAGCTTCTGGCTGGAGGGCCTGTCGCGGCCGGGCCCGGCGGCGTGGGCCATGTGGATCGCCAACGTCGTGAACCTGGGCCTCGTCTTGCTGCTGGTGCCGGGCACGTTCGGCTTGCCCGCCCTGGGCGCGGTGGGCGCCGCCTGGGCCACCACGGGCGCGCGCACGTTCCTGGCCGTGGCCATGCTGGGCTACATCGCCCTGATGCCCGAGGCCCGCGCCCTGGGGGTGTTCGCCAAGCCCGAGCGCGACCGCGCCGCCGAGGCCGAGCAGCGGCGCATCGGCTACGGCGCGGGGGCCTCCAACTTCCTCGAGGTCTCGGCCTTCGCCAGCATGAACATCTTCGCCGGCTGGATCTCGGGCCTGGCCGTGGCCGCCTGGGCCATCGTGCTGAACGTGGCCGCCATCGTCTTCATGGTGCCGCTGGGCCTGGCCACAGGGGCGGCGGTGCTGGTGGGCAGCGCCTACGGCGCGCGCGACGCCGCCGGGGTGAACCGCGCCGGCGCCGTGTCGTTCGCGGTGGCCGCGGCGTTCGGTCTGGTGGTCTCGTTGGCCATCTGGCCCACCGCTCAGCTCATCGTCAGCGGCTACACGACCGACGCGGCGACCATCGCCCTGGCGGCGCCGGCCCTGGTGCTGTCGTGCCTGTTCTTCTTCCCGGACTGCCTGCAGGTGGTGGCGGCCCAGGCCCTGCGCGCCCGCGGCGACATCTGGCTGCCCACCTACACCCACCTCACCAGCTACGTCCTGGTGATGATGCCCCTGGCCTGGTGGCTGGCCATCCCGCTGAAGATGGGCGTCAACGGCATCGTCTGGGCGGTGATCATCGCCAGCTTCCTGTCGGGCGGCCTGCTGCTGGCGCGCTTCTGGATGCTGAGCCGGCGGGATCGCTGAGCCGTTTCCCTCCCGGAGGGGGGAAGCTACGCCCCGGCCCCCAGGATCCAGCCTTCCTCGCGCTCGGCGTCCAGCACGACGTCGGCGGCCGTGCCCTTGGGCGGACCGAAGAGCGCCCCCAGCTTGTTCGCCTCGTCCAGCCGGGCGAAGTGCTCAGCGGTCGAACGCACCTGGACCAGGTCCTTGACCTCGCCCGGCGCGACGGTGGGCTTCAGCAGCGACGGATAGACCTCAGCCACCACGGCCTCGACGCCGTCCAGGTCGGCCTCGGTCAGCGCCTTGAAGCCGGTCTCGAAGGGCCAGGCCTTCACGCCGTCGCCGCGGGTCGCCTTCAGCCGGCGCACGAACGGGATGCCCAGGATCGCCTGACCGCCCACCGAGCCGTTGTAGTAGAGCTTCCAGATCGACGAGGCGCCCTTGGCGGCCAGGTCGGCGTGGCGGAACTCGGGCAGGTCGTCCGGCCCGTGCTCCCGGCTGCGCTTAGGCTGCAGCGTGGTCAGCGTGTCCTTGGGCGGGCAGCCCCAGAACGGGAACGGGCCGCCCGTGATCCGCCGGTTGATCTCGGAGCCGACGCCGAAGCGGTTGTTGGTGTTGTCGGCCTTGTCCTTGACCATCTTGTTCAGCTGGTCCCACGTCGCACGCCACGGCTCGTCGCCCGGCAGGTTCAGCGCCGCGGCCAGCCCGCGCGGGAATCCCAGCGGGAAGTCGAAGCCCACCAGCGCGCGTTCGCCCCGCTTCTTCAGGTCGTCGAGGATCGCGTTCAGCCGCACCTCGGCCTCGGCGCGGGTGGCCGGGTTGAAGCTCTCGAAGGCCATGCGGAAGCGGATGTCGCGCTTGAGCACGCCGATCCAGATGGAATCCGCTCCGGTCGTCGGCTTCGCCGCCGCGCTCCAGTCGACGATCACGTAGGCGCTGAACAGGCGCGGCAAGGCCGGGCTCCAGGTACTGAGAAAACGGGAATGGCAGGCTTGTACGACATCCCTTCGCCGAAGGGCAGGGCTATTGGAGAGGCGGCGAGCGCCGCCGCGTCAGCCCAGCTTGACCAGCATCTTGCCCAGGTTCTCGCCCTTGAACAGGCCGAGGAAGGCGTCGGGCGCCTTCTCGATGCCCTCGAAGACGGTCTCCTTCCAGGTGACCTTGCCCTCCTTCACCCACTGGGACAGGTCGCGCAGGTAGGCCGGCATCATGTCCCACGAGCTGGAGACGATGAAGCCTTCCATCCGCAGCTGCTTGCCGACCATGAGGACCAGGTTCCGGGGGCCGGCCGGCATCTCGGTGGCGTTGTACATCGAGATCGCGCCGCACAGGGCGAAGCGGGCGAAGGGGCGGGCGGCGGTCAGGGCGGCCTCTAGGTGCTCGCCGCCGACGTTGTCGAAGTAGACTTCGATGCCGTTCGGCGCGGCTTTGAGCAGCGCCGCCGTCAGATCCTTTTCGGCCTTGTAGTCGATGGCGTGGTCGACGCCGATCGACTTCAGGAAGGCGATCTTGTCGGGTCCGCCCGCCGAGCCGATGACGGTGTGGCCCTTGGCCTTGGCGATCTGGGCGACCATCGAGCCCACCGCGCCGGCCGCGCCCGAGACGAACACCACGTCGCCGTCCTTCAGCGCCGCGATCTTCAGTAGCCCCGCATAGGCGGTGAGGCCGGGCATGCCGGCGGCGCCCAGGAACGCCTGGATCGGCAGGCCCATGGGGTCGAGTTTCTGCACCTGGGCGGCGGGCGCATTGAAGCCCTCGCGCCAGCCGAAGCCCGATTGCACCAGGTCGCCGGGCTTGAAGGCCGGATCGCCCGAGGCGGTCACTTCGCCCACCGCGCCGCCGTCCATGGCTTTGCCCAGGGCGAAGGGCGGGGTGTAGCTCTGCACGTCATTCATGCGGCCGCGCATGTAGGGGTCGACCGTCATCCAGAGGTTCTTCACCTGCACCTCGCCCGCGGCGGGGGCGGGCAGCTCGACGGTGGCGAGCTCGAAGTTGTCGGCCGTCGGCATGCCGTTGGGCCGGCTCTTGAGGCGGATCTCACGGACGGCGGTCATGGCAGGCTTCCTTCCCAGGTCTCATTGTTCAAACAGCTGTATGGCCTTGGGCGGGTGGCGTCGAGGCCGCGGCGCGTGCTAGCAGCCCGGCCCATGAGCGAGACCTTGCGCGCGGGCGTGATCGGAGCGGGCGTCTTCGGCGGATACCACGCCCGCCAGTATGCGCGTCTGCCCGGGGTGACCTTCCAGGGCGTCCATGACATCGACCCCGGGCGCGCGGCCGCGGTGGCGGAGCCGCTGGGCGGGCGGGCCTTTGCCGAGCTGGAGGCCTTCCTGGAGTCGGTGGACGTGGTGACCGTGGCCTCGCCGGCGACCTGCCATGCCGAACAGGCGCTGGCGGCGGTGGCGGCGGGCAAGCACGTGTACATCGAGAAGCCCATCGCGATCAGCATCGCCGACGCCGAGCGGGTGCGCGTCGCCGCGGCGAAGGCCGGCGTGGTCGTCGCCTGCGGCCACCAGGAGCGCGTGGTGTTTCAGGCCATGGGTCTGCTGGACGTGCCCGAACAGCCGCTGTTGCTGGAGGCGCTGCGCCATGGCCCGCCGTCGGACCGCAGCCGCGACGTCTCGGCCGTGCTGGATCTGATGGTGCACGACATCGACCTGGCTCTGGCGATCGCCGCCTCGAACCCCGTGACCGCCGAGGCGGAAGGCGCGCGGGGGCCGGACGGCGTCTGGGACGTCGTGCGGGCCGAGGCCAGCTTCGAAAGCGGCTTCACGGCGATCCTGGACGTCTCGCGTCAGGCGCCCGCGCGCCGGCGCACCATGCGGATCGTCTATCCCTCGGGCGAGGTCGAGATCGACTTCGTGGCCCGGACCTTCCGCAACAGCACGCCGTTCGAACTGAACGCCGATTTCGCCGACACCCCGGCCGCGTCGGATCCGTTGGGCGCCAGCGTCGAGGGCTTCCTGCAGGCGGTGCGCGGCGAGGCGCCGCGTCCGGTGGTGACGGCCGAGGAGGCCATGGCCGCGCTCGATCTGGCGATCGCCGTGGAACAGGCGTTGGAAGACGCCACGTAACAGCGCTAGCGTCCGGCCCGACCCATTCCGGAGGCCTAAATGTCCAGCGCTCACGACTACAGCTTCGACGCCATCGCCGGCGGCCCGCTGCCGATGACCACCTTCAAGGACAAGGTGGTGCTGCTGGTGAACGTGGCCTCCAAGTGCGGACTGACGCCCCAGTACGACGGGCTGGAGAAGCTCTACACCGACTACAAGGACAAGGGCCTGGTGGTGCTGGGCGTGCCCTGTAACCAGTTCATGGGCCAGGAGCCGGGCTCCGAGGAGGAGATCCAGACGTTCTGCCGGACCACCTATGGGATCGACTTCCCGATGACCGCCAAGGTGGACGTCAAGGAGGCGGGCGCGCACCCGCTCTACAAGTGGGCCGAGCAGCAGCTGGGCGAGCCGGCCGTGCCGGTGTGGAACTTCCACAAGATCCTGCTGGGCAAGAACGGCGAGGCCCTGCAGGCGTTCGGCCCCCGCACCGACCCGCAGGACCCGGCCCTCGTCGCCGCCATCGAGGCGGCGCTTTAAGCCCTACGCCTTCAGAACGTCATGGCCGGGCTTGTACCGGCCACCCAGAAACGCAGGCCTACAAGGGCTAGCGGTGGCGCTGCCGTATCCGTCCGGCGCCGGTTGCGCATCTGGGTCGCCGGGACAAGTCCGGCGATGACGAGCGGGGAGGGGAGTCGCCTAGCCGTTCACGTCGACCACCACCCGGCCGCGCACCTTGCCCTCAAGGATCTCGGAGGCCAGGCGGGGCAGGTCGCTCAGCGTGGCCGTCGACGTCATGGCCTCCAGCTTCGCAAGGTCGAGGTCACGGGCCAGACGGCCCCAGGCTTCGACGCGGTCCGGGGCGGGGCGCATGACGCTGTCGATGCCGACAAGGGTGACGCCGCGCAGGATGAAGGGCGCCACCGAGCCCGGCAGGTCCAGCCCCTGGGCCAGACCGCAGGCCGTGACCGCCCCGCCATAGCGGGTCTGGGAGAGTACATTGGCCAGGGTGTGGCTGCCCACGGAGTCGACGGCGCCGGCCCAGCGCTCCTTGCCGATGGGCCGCGCCGGGCCCTGGAACTCGGCGGCGTCGATCACCTCGGCCGCGCCCAGGCCGGTGAGGTAGTCGCCCTCGCTGTCCTTGCGGCGCGACGAGGCCACCACGCGGTAGCCCAGCCGGGCCAGCAGCGCGATGGCCACGCTGCCCACGCCCCCGGCCGCGCCGGTCACCAGGATATCGCCCGCGTCAGGCTTCACACCCTGACGCTCCAGCCCGATCACGCAGAGCATGGCGGTGTAGCCCGCGGTGCCGATGGCCATCGCCTGGGTCGAAGTCAGGCCCTGCGGCAGCTTCACCAGCCAGTCGCCCTTCACCCGTGCGCGCTGGGCATAGCCGCCGTGGTGGGTCTCGCCCACGCCCCAGCCGTTCAGCACCACGCGGTCGCCGGCCTTAAAGCCTGAATGGCTCGACGTCTCGACGACGCCGGCGAAGTCGATCCCCGGGATCAGCGGCCAGACCCGCACCACCGGCGAGCGGCCGGTCAGCGCCAGGCCGTCCTTGAAGTTGATGGTGGAGTGTTCGACCCGGACGGTGACGTCGCCCTCCATCAGGTCGGCGTCGGTCAGGTCCTCGAAGCGGGCTTCGGGCGCGCCGTCGGTCTTGTGCAGGCGCAGGGCGCGGAACGTGTTGGTCATTTGTCGCTCGCTGAAACAGGGGTGAGGCCGTGGCGGTCGCCCTTGCGACCCTTCACGGCGAGATCGACGGTGAGCAGGCGGCGTTCGCCGTCCATGCGCATCTGGTTGCCGGGCATCCACATCATCGCGACGTAGTCGCCCAGGGAGTCCTCGACGGCCTGGCTGAAGCCCTGCGCGTCCTGGGCCTTGTTCATTTGCAGCTTGGCGAAGCGCAGATAGCCGGGGTCGTTCTCGGCCACGCGCCGCGCCCAGGCGAACGTCTCGCGCTCGAGATCAGCGGGGGCCAGCACGCGGTTCACGAAGCCGTCGTCGGCCGCCTCCTGCGCCGTGATGAAGCGGCTCTCGAAGCACAGCTCCTTGGCGCGGCGGATGCCGATGTCCCACGGGATCGACATGTACTCGACAAAGCCTGGCAGGAACTGGGCGTCCTCGGCGGCGAAGACCACGTCCATCGCCGCGGCCAGCATCCAACCGGCGTAGATGCAGTAGCCCTCGACCATGGCGATCGTCGGCTTCTCGAAATTGCGCCACTTGAGCAGCAGGTCGAGGTTGTACTTCTTGAAGGCGTCGTAGTGCTGGATGCCGCCCGCGCCGATCTTGGCCTGGCGGTAGGCGGCGCCCTCGGGCGTGCCCAGGTCGTGGCCCGTGGAGAAGACGCCGCCCGCGCCTCGCACCAGCACGATCCGCACGTCGGGATCGTCGCGCGCCAGGTCGAAGGCGGCGTCGATCTCGTCCAGCATCTTCCAGCTCTGGGCGTTGCGATAGCGCGGGCGATTGAGCGTGATCACGCCAACCCCGGCCTCGACGCTGTAGAGGATCTCCTCGAACGTCATCACGCCCCTCCCTTTGTGCATTTCGGCGACTATAGGCAGGGTGACGTGAAGGCGCGAAGGGAGCACGCATGGGCGACGCGACAACCGACATTGTGACCCAGAGCCTGGAGCGGCTGGCCGAGCGGGTGGGGGACCCCACGCCCCAGGTCTACCAGCGCCTGTTCGCGCGGCTGCCGCAGGCCGAGGCGCGCTTCGCCCGCGACGTCACGGGCGACATCAAGGGCGAGATGCTGAGCATGGTGTTCGGGTGCCTGATGGACCCGGCCGGGCCCTACCAGGTGAACCTGGTGAAGTCCGAGCGTGTGAACCACGACGGCTACGGCACGCCCAACGACGAGTTCGACAGCTTCTTCCAGATCGTGAAGGAGACCTGCCGCGACCTGCTGGGGTCCGACTGGACCGCGGCCGAGGAAGCGGCCTGGAACGCCCAGATCGCGCGGGTGACCGCGATCACCCAATGAGAAGGGCGCCCGGCCTTTCGGCCGGACGCCCCATCCCGTAGCGGGCTCTCCAGATCAGAAGAATTTGTAGCGGAGCTCGATCCCGTAGGTCCTCGGCGGCGTGACGTAGAACGTCTTGCGGATGCCCTGGACGCAGTTGATCGTGCCGGCCGCGCCCGCGACCGGAGAACACGTCAGGCCGGCGACCGGCTGGGCGCCGTACACGCTTGAATAGCCGCCGTGCAGTCGCTCGGCCGTAGCGCCCTGATCGTAGCCGATCGTGTCGAAGATGTTCTTCACGTAGCCGATGAACTCGTACTTGTCGTCGGCCGACTTCCAGAGCAGGCGGGCGTCCACCTGATCCCAGGACGGAGCCTCGTAGTACCAGCGCTTGAAAAGGCCGCCGTAGGCCTTGTCGCGCCAGGCGTATGAGATGTTGGCGGTGAGCGAGCCGGGTTCAAACTCCCAGGTGTAGTTGGCGGCGATCGCGAACTTGTGCCGCGGCGCATTGGGAAGGTCTCCGCCCTTCAGGCTCTGCTCGCGGATGAACCCGTTGTTCGGCAGGCCCGCGGTGAAGTCATCCACTGCGCACGCCGAGTTGTTGACACACTGGGCGAAGGTCAGAAGCGGCTGCGCGCCCGGCTGGATCGCCGTCCGGTCCACGCCGTCGACCGCAGCGCCTTCGCGGATCTTGGCGTCGATGTAGGCGTAGGTGCCGATGATCTGCAGGTTCTCGATCGGCTGCCACAGGACCTCGGCCTCGAACCCGCGTGAGCGCGCCTTCGGCACATTGTAGAAGGACGTGGTCGTCGAGCCGATCGCCGTGCCCGCGATCCGGGTGATCGGGATTTGGAGGTTCTGGTAGTCGTAGTTGTAGATCGCGAAGTTGGTCTGCAGCGAGCTGCCCCACGTGCGCTTCATGCCCAGCTCGAAGGAGTCGACCGACTCCTTGTCGGAGTAGGGCAGCTGGCTGATCACCGTGAAGATGCCGATGTTGAAGCCGCCCGAGCGGTAGCCGCGCGCGTAGCTGGCGTAGACCAGCGTGTCGTCGTCCGGCGTCCATTCGGCCTTGGCGGTGCCCGTCACGGCCGACCAACTCGCATCATACTCGCGGCTGGCGAAGCCGGTGGCGGGATCGTACGTCGTGCGACCCTCGACCCCTCTGTCGATCCGGTTGATGCCGGCGCCGCCCTGTCCGGTGGCGACGACGCCCGCGCCTGGGCCGGTCAGGTCGATCAGGAGCGGGAAGACTTCCGGCGGCAGGCCGACGCAGGCTGGCAGGCCGAAGCAGAGGATGCGCGTCGACTCGGTGCCGTACTTGCGGTCATGCGAG
The DNA here is from genome assembly GCF_965284355.1 of Phenylobacterium sp. NCBI lineage: Bacteria > Pseudomonadati > Pseudomonadota > Alphaproteobacteria > Caulobacterales > Caulobacteraceae > Phenylobacterium > Phenylobacterium sp. The sequence continues at coordinate 4,612,511 of NZ_OZ260078.1, forward strand.
TACCGAATGCCACCAGTCAGCGTGAGCTTCGACGAGAGCTCGTAGCTGACCTGACCGTAGAAGGCGTAGGAGGTGTTCTTCACGTCCGGGCGGTTGTCGAAGCGCCGCCCATTGCCGGGCACGCAAGGCGCCGTCACCGGCAGCGAGGTCTGGCCGCCTGAAGCGCAGACGGCGGGCGGCGTGGAACGCCACTGCACCTGACGCGGATCTTCGGTCGTCGAGACCGGTTGCTTATAGGCCTGGTGGTAGAAGTAGGCGCCCCCGATCCACTGGAAGGGGCCATCCTTCGTCGAGACGAAGTTCAGCTCGTTGGAGATGAAGCCGTTGCGCTCCTGATAGTCGAACCGCTCCTGCGGATAGACCACCAGCGGCGCGCCGCCGACCGCCGAGTTCAGGCTGTACTGGAGGATCGAGGGGTCACGCGTGCCGTTCGGGGTCGACCCGTTCAGATGGTACCAATACCGCGTGCCCCCGACGATGTACCGGATGTCGAAGGTGTCGGCGTGGTAGGTCCAATGGCTGGCCACCGTGTAGGCGTTGGGCACACGGACCGTGTAGCTCTGGGGCCGGTTGAACAGCCACGGGCTTTCGTTCGAGGCGTTGACGCAAGGATTGGGCCCGGCGCCGACCACGTTGACGGCCAGTCCGCTGCAGCCGAAACCGGGATTGAAGTGGCTCGCCGCATCATAGAACTGGCTGATGTCCCAGCCGTTGCCGCCGTTGCGATTGGTGGCGCTGACATCCGGGCGGATCGTGCCGTTCAGGTCGTAAATGTAGGGCGACCAGCCGCCAGAGGCCGCGCCCGGACCGCCCGCGCCGTTGCGCCAGTTGGTGTAGCCCAGCTTGGTCCACATCTCGACGCGCTCGGAGAACTTCACGTCGAGCTGCACCTCGCCGTAGAAGGTGTCCAGGACGTTGCCTTCAGACGGCATGCCCGGGACGATGTTCTTGGCCCACCCCTTGCTCTGGCGCTCCCAGTTGGCGGCGACCCGGAACTTGACCTGGTCATTGATCGGGCCCGAAGCCGCCGCTTCCAGCACCGAACGATTGTAGTTGCCGTAGGTGGCGCGCGCCTCGGCGTATGGGGTTTCCGTCGGACGGCGCGACAGGATGTTGATCGCGCCGGCGATGGAGTTGCGCCCGTACAGCGTGCCCTGCGGTCCGCGCAGCACCTCGACCCGGTCCAGGAAGAGCGTCGATGACCCGGCGCGCACCGCGAAGGTCTCGTAGACCCCGTCTGCATAGTTCGCGACCGAGGCATCCGCCGACAGAACGTTGGTCAGGCGACCCAGGCCGCGCAACGACACCCGGTCGGTCGAGGTCGAATACTGCAGACCCGGCGTGAAGTTGGTCATGTCCTGAATGGACTGGATGCCGACGATGTCGCGCTGTTCGGACGTGAATGCCGAAATGGCGACCGGCACGTCCTGAAGACTTTGCTCGCGCTTTTCGGCCGTAACGACCAGCTCGGCGATGGTGTTGGTGTTTGCGCTGCTCTGAGCATGAGCGGATGCGCCGACGAAGGCGGCCAGCATAGCACTGGACGCCAACAGATATGGCCTGAACCCCATCTGAACTGCCTCCCCGCAGCTTTGATGTCAGCGCTATTTTCTGCGCTTGCGAGCCAAGCTGAAGCAGGTCCGTGAAGCCGTCAACGTACATTCGGAATTGTGGGCGGCCAGAATTTGATAAGTGTCGTATACAAACTCGGATGGTGGGAAGTTATCGGGCGATATCGTCTTGTAAGCGTCGCAGTTATGGGTGATCCTCATCAGGCTTCTGACTTTGTTCATCCCAATGACAACCTAAGGGCGCGCGAAAGCGCGCCCGTTTTGTTTTGATGCGCCGCGCTATGGCCATGTTGGGCGGCCATTTCGCAGATGCGAAACAATTCGAAACCTTACGTAACAACGGAACGCGTCGACCGGCGTACCGACGTTATGCGCGGTGCAACATGTTACGTCCGGAGGATGTTCGTGCAGCCTCAGGTTGATCAGGCCACCTGGAGTCGGTGGGCTCTTTCGCCGGAGGCGGGGCGCCCTTAGAGAGGGCGGCTCAAGTCGGAGGCCCAGCCCATGCATCGCAACCCGGACGGATCCTGGGACAAATCCAAGCTGCCCAGCCGCCACACGACCATCGGCCCGTCGAAGGCCCCGCACCGGTCGTACTACTACGCCATGGGCCTCGGCAGCCGCGACATCGCCCAGCCGTTCGTCGGCGTGGCGCATTGCGGGAACCAGTCCGCGCCCTGCAACACCGCGCTCGAGCGCCAGGCTCACGCTGCGGCCGAGGGCGTGAAGGCCGCGGGCGCGACGCCGCGCGAGTTTTCGACCATCACGGTCACTGACGGCATCGCCATGGGCCACGAGGGCATGCGCTCGTCGCTGGTCAGCCGCGAGGTGATCGCCGACTCGGTCGAGCTCAGCGTTCGGGGCCATGCCTATGACGCCCTGGTGGGCATCGCCGGCTGCGACAAGAGCCTGCCGGGCATGATGATGGCCATGCTGCGCCTGAACGTGCCCAGCGTGTTCCTGTACGGCGGCTCGATCCTGCCTGGCCGGCTGGACGACAAGGACCTCACCGTCCAGGACGTGTTCGAGGCGGTCGGTCAATTCTCGGCAGGGACCATCAGCGAGGAGCGGCTTTGCCAGGTGGAGCAGCACGCTTGTCCGGGCGACGGCGCCTGCGGCGGCCAGTTCACGGCCAACACCATGGCCATGGTTTCCGAGGCCATCGGCCTGGCCCTGCCGCTGTCGTCCTCGCTGCCGGCGGCCTATCTCGACCGCGACGAGTACGCTCGCGCCTCGGGCGCCGCGGTGGTGCGGCTGATCGAGCAGAACATCCGCCCGCGCGACATCTGCACCCGCAAGGCGTTCGAGAACGCGGCGGTGGTGATCGCCGCCAGCGGCGGCTCGACCAACGGCGGCCTGCACCTGCCGGCTATGGCCCATGAGTGCGGGATCGAGTTCACCCTGCGCGACTTTGCCGAGATCTGCGCGCGCACGCCGTACATCGCCGACCTGAAGCCCGGCGGTCGCTTTGTGGCCAAGGATATGGGCGAGGCCGGTGGCACGCCCATGCTGCTGAAGACCCTGCTGGAGGGCGGCTATCTCCACGGCGACTGCATGACCGTGACCGGAAAGACGCTGGCTGAGAACGTGGCCGACGTGAAATGGCGCGACGATCAGGTGGTGATCCGCCCGGTCTCGAACCCGCTGTCGCCGACCGGCGGCGTCGTGGGTCTCTGGGGCAACCTGGCCCCCGACGGCTGCATCACCAAGGTGGCCGGCCTGAAGCACATCAAGCACCGCGGCCCGGCCCGGGTGTTCGACGGCGAGGAGGCCTGTTTCGCCGCCGTCGAGGCGCGCGACTACAAGGAGGGCGACGTCCTGGTCATCCGCTACGAGGGCGCCAAGGGCGGGCCCGGCATGCGCGAGATGCTGTCGACCACCGCGGCCCTCTACGGCCAGGGCGTGGAGAACATCGCCCTGATCACCGACGGCCGTTTCTCGGGCGCGACCCGGGGCCTGTGCGTTGGCCACGTGGGCCCAGAAGCGCAGGCGGGCGGCCCAATCGGTCTGGTGAAGGATGGCGACATCATCACCATCGACGCCGAGACCGGCTCCATCGAGCTGGAGGTCGATGCGGCCGAGCTGGAGCGCCGCAAGGCCGACTGGAAGCCGCGCAAGACCAACTATCAGACCGGCGCGATCTGGAAGTTCGCCCAGATGGTGGGCCCGGTGCACCTGGGCGCCACGACCCACCCCGGAGCCGCGGCCGAGACCCACGTCTTCGCCGACATCTGACGCTGTGAAGACGCTCGGCGTCCTGGGCGGGATGAGCGCGGAGTCCACCGCGCTCTACTACCGCGAACTGAACCGGCTGGTGCGCGAGCGCCTGGGCGGGCTGCACTCGGCCGAGCTGCTGATCCGCTCGGTGGACTTCGCGCCCATCGCCGCGTTGCAGGCGCGGGACGACTGGGCGGTCACCGGGGCGCTGCTGGCCGAGGCTGCGCGGCGGCTGGAAGGGGCGGGGGCCGAGGCGATTATCCTGGCCACCAACACCATGCACCTGAACGCCGACGCGATCCGCGCGGCGGTCGGCGTACCGTTCCTGCATATCGGCGACGCCACGGCGGCGGCGCTGAAAGCAAAGGGCGTGAAGCGGCCGCTGCTGCTGGCCACGCGCTTCACGATGGAAAAGGCGTTCTACACGGATCGGCTGATCGCCGCCGGCCTCGATCCCCTGGTCCCCGAGCAGGCCGACCGCGACCGCCTGCAGACGATCATCTACGACGAGCTGTGCCAGGGCGTCGTGAAGCCCACCTCGACGGCGGCAGGCATGATGATGGTCGAGCGCGGCCTGGCCGCCGGCGCCGACGGAGTCATCTTCGGCTGCACCGAGGTGGGCCTGCTGCTGAAGCCCGAGGATATCGGCGTGCCGGTGGTCGACACCGCGCTGGTCCACTGCGAGGCCGCCGTGGACTTTGCGCTGGCCTGACCGTCAGGGCAGGGCGGCCACCCCGAACAGGTAGGGATGGGCGAGCGCCAGAGCCGCCCAGACCGCCACCGCGGCCAGGATCCGCCAGGCCCCGATCTCGGCCAGGTTCAGCGTCTGGCGGCCCGCGAGGATCGCGGCGAACGGCACGTTTGAGGTCTGGTTGGTGAAGGTGTCGTAGACGGGGCCCAGGGCGCGGCGACGCTTGGCGTCGATGCTGACGGTCCCGAACAGCGCCAGCGCCAGCATCGCGCCGAACATCACCAGGGCCGCGGGCTCGCCGTTCACCACCAGATGGCCGAACGCCCAGACGGCGACGCCCCACAGGAACGGGTGTCGCGTGATCCGCACCATGCCCTTCACCGCATCGGGCCGCTCCAGCACGCCCTCCTGGCGCACGCTGGTGGGGTTGGGGGTGGTGAGTCCCGGCACGATCAGCAGCATGGCGAGCAACTGCAGGACCACCTGCACGTGGCGCGAGGCGTCGCCCACGGTCCAGAAGGCGGTCGCTTGCTCACCGCGCGCCTGGGCGAAGGCGAAGCCCAGCCATGTCAGGCCGGCCACCGAAGCCAGCGAGAAAAGGCCCATGTAGGCGCCCTGGCCGATCCGGCCGGTGAGTGCGTCGCGGAGGCGGGTGCCCGAGACCAGCAGATGCAGGAGGACGAAGAAGGCGGCGGCGGCGATCAGGTTCGACATGGGGCCTTCAATTTATGATTTACGTCGTCAATTTATAGCATCTTCGGGATCGTCTTCAATCGCGTCATCGTCGAGGTCGTCGAAGAGGGGGCCGACCGGCGCGGCGATCGGAGCCGCCGGCGCGGCACGGGGCGGCATCGGGGCGGGAGCCTGAACGGGCGCCGCGGCGGTGACACGCGGCGTGACCGGCCGCCGCAGAACCGACTCCATGCGCGCCATCCAGCGGTTGGCCTCCGTCAGGGCCTCGTCAGGCTCGAAACGGCCGCGGCGCCCGGCGTCCTCCGGCCGCCAGAGGTCGAGTTCGAAATCCGGGAGGTTGGGGTCATCGAACACGAACCGCAGCCGCACGCGCTCCTGCGGCTGGGCCAGCTGGTCTAGGGCGCGGCGCGGCTCGCCGCGGAACGCCCGGGCCGCCACCTGTCGATCGACGATCAGCTCCACGCCCAGCAGTTCCTGCAGGCCGTAGTCCAGCCGCCAGGCGCCGCGATCCCAGGTGATGCAGACCTTGGATTGGGCCAGGTCGAAGCCAATGCCCGCGCCACGCCCGCGGGCGATCAGCAGCGGCTGGGGCAGGGCGCCCAGGGCTTGGGTCAGGGTGCGCCGGATGCGCCGGCCTTCCTCCATGAACCAGACCACCGCCGCGCCCAGCAGCGAGATCGCGCCGCCGGCCAGCGCGAGCAAGGTCAGCAGCCTCGCGATCTCGTCCATGGACCGACGTTACGCTCGATCTGTGAGTCGCCTAAGCCGGGCGGATGACCGGGATGTGCGGCGCCGAATCCATAGGCGTGAGGCCGGCCAGCCGCGGGTCCTCGATGATCTCCACCTCGCGCCGGAACGGCTTGAAGCCCGAGCGCATGTAGAACTGTGGCGCGTTGGGGTGGTCGAAGGTGCAGGTGTGCACCCAGAACCGCTTGATGGGGCGCGACCAGGCCATCTCGATCGCCCGGTTCATCAGCCAGCGCGCCGCCCCACCGCCCACCAGCCCCTTGGTGACCCCGAAGAAGGCCAGCTCGCAGGTCTCCGGCTCCAGGAAGTCGAGCTCCAGGATGCCGAGCTCTCCGCCAGGCGCCTCCAGCCGGTAGACCTCGACCGCCGGGTCGGCCAGCAGCGCCGCCAACTCGGCGTCGGGCATCCGCAGGCGCATGAACCACAGCCAGTCGCGGCCCACCGCCGTATAGAGCGCGCGGTAGTCCTCGATCGTGGGGCTGGGCATCCGCTTAAGGGTCCAACCCGGGTTCTCCACCTCGGGTCGGGGCGTCGGGCGCTCGAACATCTCCAGCGAGGTCACGATCGCGGCGGCCGCGCCCGCGGGCACGTCGTGAAAGCCTTCGGACAGCATGGGCTAGAGATCCAGTTCGACCATGAGGGGCACGTGGTCGGACGGCTTGTCCCAACCGCGTACGTGTTTGTGGATCGCCACCCCCGTGAGCTTGTCGGCCGCCTGGGGCGAGAGAAGGGCGTGGTCGATCCGGATTCCGTTGTTCCGCTGCCAGGCGCCGGCCTGGTAGTCCCAGAAGGTGAAGGCGCCGGGGGCGCCGTCGGCCTGCAGATAGGCCTCGGTCAGGCCCAGGTTCTTCAGCGCCCGGAACGCGCCGCGGGTCTGCGGCTGGAAGAGGGCGTCGTCGGTCCAGTTCTCAGGGTGGGCCGCGTCGCGCGGCTCGGGAATGACGTTGTAGTCGCCCATCAGGCAGAAGGGCTCTTCGAGGACCAGCAGGTCGCGGGCATGGGCGCTGAGCCGCTCCATCCAGGCCAGCTTGTAGCCGAACTTCACGGTGCTCACCGGATTGCCGTTGGGCAAGTAGATCGAGGCCACCCGAACCGGCTCGGGGCCCGAGACGACAGCCTCGACGTAGCGGGCCTGTTCGTCGCCGTCGTCGCCGGGCAGGCCGCGACGGACGTCCTCCAGCGGCGACTTGGAGAGCAGGGCCACGCCGTTGTAGGTTTTCTGGCCATGCACCGCGACATTATAGCCAAGTCGTTCAAAGGCTTCGGTCGGGAACTTCTCGTCGATGCACTTGATCTCCTGCAGACAGGCGACGTCGGGATTGGCCTCCTCGAACCACCGCACGACGGTCTCCAGCCGCGCGTTCACAGAGTTGACGTTCCAGGTGGCGATACGCATCCAGGGCTCCCGTTTCGGGCGTGAAGCTAGTGGCGAGGGCTGCGTTGCTCAATGCCGGGTTTGCCGACGCACGGCGCCCTGGCTTGACCTTGCTGCCCTGCCGTGGCCGCCTGTGCGCCAGGAGGAGCCATGCGTACAGCCGGCGTCATCGCATTTGCAGCGCTGCTGGCCGTCCCGGCCTGGGCCCAGCCTGTTCCGCCGCCGCAGCTGGATCTGCCTCAACTGGCTCCGCCTTCGACCACGCCGTCAGGAGAGCCGCTCTGCGCGCCTGAAAAGCTGACCCGCATGGTCGTGCGCAACATCTCGCCAGGACTGGCTGCGGCCGCGCCGGCCGCGCAGCCGCGAACGCTGTATCGCCAAGGCGCTCTGTACATGCGCAGCGAGGAGAGCCCCGATCCCACGCGTGGCCAGCCGGTGGTGATCGTCGCCGAACCCGACATCTGGATGGTCAATCTCGCGACTCGGACGGGTCAGCATCAGGTCGATCCGGGGCCGGAGTTCGTCGTCCGCGCGCCGGTGCTTCCGATGACGGCCGAGACGCCGCCACAGTTCCGCTCACTGGAGTTCGGCTGCGAGCTCGACTTCCTGCGGCGCAACGGCGCCGACACGCCGCGTCAGGTGGTTCCCTGGGGCGAGGGGAAGGCCACGGTCCATCAGCTGACGGTGGGCGAGCACATGCTGAGCATGCTGTTGACCGAGCGGCGGCAAGCGCCCTTGCTGGTGGCGTACTCCCGGGCGGGCAAGGGCGTGTTCATGATGCGCTACGACGAGTTCCGTAGCGATCTGCCTGACCGGCCGGCACTGTTCGCGCCGCCCAAGGATATGAAGATCACGGAAGCAGCGCCGCTCAAGGCGCCCGGACCGGCCGCGCCGCCGAAACCCTAGATCGAGAAGCTGACGCCGCAGCCGCAGCTGGACTTGGCGTTGGGATTGCGGATCCGGAACTCGGCGCCGGCGAGTTCGTCCACGAAGTCGATCTCCGACCCCTTCAGCAGGGCCAGCGAGATGACGTCCACCAAGGCGGCCGCGCCGTCGCGCTCGACCTTGAGGTCATCCGGTTGCGCTTCGTCCACCAGGTCGAACTGGTACTGGAAGCCAGAGCAGCCGCCGCCCTCCACCGCCACGCGCAGCATGACGGGCCGACCCTCGGTGGCGCCGATGGCCTGGATGCGCTTCGCCGCGGCCGGCGAGAGGGTGACGTCGATGGTGTTCATGCTTCCGTTAGACGAACGACTGCCCTGGACTATATGAGGGCGCAAGCGGCTTCGACCAAGAGGCCATGCGCTCAGAACGGTTTGATGACCTCAACGCTCCCTCCTCGTGTCGTCTACGCTGAACAGCCCGGGCAGTCGCGGGGCCGCAAGGTCCCGGAAGCGGCGAGCCGGACCCGAACCGACTTCGCCCGCGACCGCGACCGCATCATCCATTCGACGGCTTTCCGGAGGCTGAAGGAAAAGACCCAGGTCTTCGTGGCGCACGAGGGCGACCACTTCCGTACGCGCCTGACCCACAGCCTGGAGGTGGCGCAGATCGCACGTTCGCTGGCCACCGCCTTGGGCCTTGACGCCGACCTCGCCGAGACCATCGCCCTGGCGCACGACCTGGGCCATCCGCCCTTCGGCCACGCCGGCGAGGACGAGCTGCAGGTCCAGATGCAGGGCTATGGCGGCTTCGACCACAACGTGCAGACGTTCCGGGTCGTGACCAAGCTGGAGCGGCGCTATCCCCGGTTCGACGGCCTGAACCTGACCTGGGAGACCCTGGAAGGTGTGATCAAGCACAACGGGCCGGTGATCGACCAGCTGAGCAAGCCGTCCTGGAGCGCGATCTCGGAGTTCGATGGGCAGTATGGCCTCCGCCTCGACACCTGGGCGTCGGCCGAGGCTCAGGTCGCGGCTCTGTCGGACGACATCGCCTACAACAATCACGACGTCGACGACGGCGTCTTGGCCGGCCTGTTCAACCTGGATGAGCTGGCCGAGGTGCCGCTGATCGGGCCGCACATTCGCAGCACCTGGGCCGACTATCCCGCCTGTGAACCCGGCATCGTGCGGCTGGAGGCCGTGCGCCGGATGATCGGGGCCATGGTCGACGACGTGATGGCCGAAACCCGTCGCCGCGCCGAGGCCGGCCAGGTGGGCACGGCCGAGGACGTCCGCATGCTGGGCCACGCCCTGGTGTCGTTCTCGCGCGACATGGTCGAGGACCTGGCGGTCCTGCGCCGCTTCCTGATGGAGCGGATGTACCGGCACTGGAAGGTCAACCGCACCCGCAGCCAGGCGCGCCGCATCCTGGCCGAGATGTTCCAGTTGTTCATGGCCGAGCCCGACGTGCTGCCGGCCGAATGGTTCGCCCGCGCCCAGCATCGCGACGAGGCCGGGCGGGCGCGGGTGGTCTGCGACTACATCGCCGGCATGACCGACCGCTTCGCCATCGAGGAACACAAGAAGCTGTTCCACCTCGACGTCTGGAACTGACCGCCTTGGACATGCTGATCGTCAGGGCGCCGATGTACCACTCGCCGGGCGACGAGGCGGCGTTCGCCGGCTGGCTGAAGCGTATCCGGGCGGTGAACGGCGTGCAGACCCGCGGCCAGAACCTGCATATCCAGCTGCGGCCGGGGAAGGTCTCGACGGACGAGCAGCGCGAGTTCCGGGCCCTTTTTCATCGCTACGGCATGGACACCAGCGAGATCGAGGAATTGGGGCGGCGATAATCCCTTCCCTCCCTTGATGGGCAGGGACTGCTCGCTGGAAGGGAGCAGGGTGATGGCGTGGGGGCCATACTCCTGCCCCATCGCCTTATCCACACTTCCTCACCCTGGCCGCTTCGCGGCCTGTCCCTCCCCATCAAGGGAGGGAATAAGCTCACCACTCTGCGCACTTGATTCGCCTCGGAGCCTTCGCGATGTCCGACCATGAGCGCGGCGCCTATACGCCGCCGCACGCCGACGCTCCGCTGAGCTTCGATCCGCGCCAGCCCGTGCGCGGCGCCCGGCCGATCCCGCTGACGTTGATCCTGTCGGTTCTGGTGCTTGCGGCGCTGGTGGCGGCGATCCTGTGGTTCTACCAGTCGGGCGTGCGTCAGGCGGGCGAGGCGCCGCAGACGGTGGGCGCCCCGGTGGCCGGCATCAAGGAAGCCGCCAAGGCCGACGCCCAGCCGCAAGACCCCGCCGCGGGCCTCCAGATCTACCGCTCGGACGAGACCGCGGGCCAGCTGCAGACCCTGCCGGCCGAACCCAAGTTCACCCCGCCGCCCGAAACGCCGCAGGCGCGTCCGACGACGCCGATCGTGGTGACCCAGGCTCCGCCCGTGCAGGCCGCGCCCGCCAAGGTCGCGCCGCCGCCGGCCGCGACCCAGGCGGCGCTGAAACCCGCCATCCCGGCCGCGGCGCCGGCGAAGGCCGCCGCGCCGCCGGCGCCGAAGGTCGCTGTCGCGCCTGCGCCACCCCCGAAGGCCGCGCCGCCGCCGCCGGAGAAGAAGGCGCCTGAACCCAAGGCCGTCGCGTCTGCCGGCGGTGCGCGCGTGCAGGTGGGGGCCGTCTCGTCCACCGCGCTGGCCGACAAGGCCTGGAGCGACGCCGTGGCCGCCGCGCCCGGCCTCGGCGCGGGCAAGGGCAAGGCCGTAGAGAAGATCGAGGGCGGCACGCTGTACCGCACGTTCGTCACCGGCTTCGCCTCTCGCGGCGACGCGCAGGCGTTCTGCGCCAGGCTCCAGGCCGCCGGGAAGAGCTGCTTCGTCCGGTGAGCGCCGGCGCCTGCATCCTGGGCTGTTCGGGACCTGTCCTGACCGCGCCGGAGCGGGCGTTCTTCGCCGAGGCGCGGCCGTGGGGCTTCATCCTCTTCGCGCGCAACGTCGAGACCCCTGAACAGGTGCGGGCGTTGACTGCGTCGCTGCGCGAGACGGTGGGGCGGGCTGACGCCCCCATCCTGATCGACCAGGAGGGCGGCCGCGTGCAGCGCCTGGGGCCGCCGCATTGGGGGCGCTATCCGTCCGGCCGCGCCTACGGCACGCTGAAGGCCGCCGATCCCCTGTTCCGCCGAGAGATCGCACGCCTGGGTGGGCGGCTTCTGGCGCACGACCTGGCCGCCGTTGGGATCAACGTCGACTGCCTTCCCGTCCTGGACGTCCCGGCGCCCGGCGCGCACCAGGTGATCGGCGATCGGGCCTATGGCGACACCCCCGACGAGGTGGCGCTCCTGGGCCGCGCCATCGCAGAGGGCCTGCTGGCCGGCGGCGTGCTGCCGGTGATCAAGCATATCCCCGGGCATGGCCGCGCACAGGCCGACAGCCACCTCGAGCTGCCAGTGGTCGCGGCCGGGTGGGACGAGTTGGACGGGCGCGACTTCGCGCCGTTCCGGGCCCTGTCGGACATGCCGATGGCGATGACCGCCCACGTCGTCTACGCAGCCATCGACCGCAAGCGCCCGGCCACGACCTCGCGCAGTGTCATCCGGACCGCAGTGCGTGGCGCGATCGGCTTCAACGGACTGGTGATGACCGACGACCTGTCGATGAAGGCGCTGCAGGGCGGCTTGCGCGAACGCGCGGCCGATGCGCGGGCCGCTGGCTGCGACGTGGTCCTGCACTGCAACGGTAATCTGGCCGAGATGTCTGCCGTGGCCGACGGGGCAGGGCGGTTGCGCGGCCGAGCGGCCCGGCGGGCGGAGGCGGCGCTGGCGCGGCGGCCGAAAGCTGTGGAGCCCTTCGATGCGGCGGCAGGCCGCGCTCGCTTCGACTCCGCGTTTGAGGGAAGGTTCGCGGCATGAGCGGCGGATTCCAGCCATCCCTCGACTTCGCGGCCGCGGCCACCGCCGCCGAGGACGGCGAGGCGCTGATCATCGACGTCGAGGGCTACGAAGGCCCTCTGCACGTGTTGCTGGCGCTGGCCCGCACCCAGAAGGTCGACCTGCTGAAGCTGTCGATCACCAGGCTGGCCGAGCAGTACCTGGTCTTCGTGCAGGAGGCGCGGCGTCGCCGCTTCAGCTTGGCGGCCGACTACCTCGTGATGGCGGCGTGGTTGGCCTACCTGAAGTCGCGCCTGCTGCTACCCAAGCCCGAGCAGCCCAAGGCCGAGGAGGCGCCCGCCGAGGAGATGGCCGCACGGCTGGCCTTCCGCCTCGCCAAGCTGGAGGCCATGCGCGACGCCGCCGAACGCCTGCGCACGGCGCCGCAGCTGGGCCGCGACGTATTCGGGCGGGGCGACCCCGAGGCCATCCGCATCGTCCCGTCGGGGCGGATCGAGGGCGACCTCTACGGCCTGATGAGCGCCTACATCGGCCAGCGCCAGAAGGAGGCGCAGCGCAGCTACAAGCCCGCCGTCCCGCAAGCTTACCCGCTGGAAGACGCGCGCGACCGCCTGCGCCGCCTGCTGCCCGACCTGGACCGCTGGACGCCGTTGACGGGCGTCGCCCCGATGGGCACGCCGACGGCCGGGCCGACCCGCGCGTCGTATGTGGCCTCGACGTTGTCGGCCAGCCTGGAGCTGGTGAAGGAGGGCGCGCTCGAGGCCCGGCAGATCGAGGCCTTCGCCGACATCTACCTGCGCGCCAAGAAGGGGGAGGCGACGGCTTGAGCGACGCCCTGGAGACTGCCCGCGAGATCGAGGCGTTGCTGTTCGCGGCCGCCGGGCCGCTGACCGAGGCCGACCTAGCCAAGCGTCTGACAGAGGGCGCGGACGTCGTGGGCGCGCTGGCCCTGCTGGCGCGACGGTATGAGGGCCACGGAGTCGTGCTGGCCAACGTGGCGGGCGGCTGGCGCTTCCAGACCGCCGAGGATCTGGCCTGGCTGATGACCGAGGAGCGCGAGGAGCCACGCCGGCTCTCGAAGGCTGCCCAGGAAACCCTGGCAATCATCGCCTACCATCAGCCCGTGACCCGCGCCGAGATCGAAGCGGTGCGCGGGGTCCAGGCCAGCAAGGGCACGCTGGATGTCCTGCTGGAGCTGGGTCTGGTGCGGATGCGGGGCCGCCGCCGCACGCCGGGCCGTCCCGTCACCTACGGCACGACGGACGCCTTCCTTGAGCATTACGGGCTCGCGACGCTGGGCGACTTGCCCGGAATGGCGGAGATGAAGGCGGCGGGCCTCCTGTCGCTGGACCTGCCACCCGACTTCGTGGTGCCCAATCCCGACGCCCCGATCACCGACGAGGACCCGCTGGACGCCGACGCGCCGGAATTCCATGTCGATTTTCTGAGCGAGGATTCCGTTCCCTGATGGGAGGGACGTTGGCTTGCCGGCCACGGAACGACTATATAGCCCCTGAGATTACGGACCCGCGCCGTTGGGGTGGGGTCCAAGGAGAGTTCAGCGCATGGGCGCCCTCAGCATTTGGCATATCGCTCTCATCGTCGTCGTCGCCGCGGTCTTGTTCGGCGGCCGGGGCAAGATCTCCAGCCTGATGGGCGACACGGCCAAGGGCATTCGCGCGTTCCGCGACGGCCTGAAGGGCGACGAAGGCACGGAAGAGGCCAAGAAGACTCTTCCGGCCGACGAGAAGGACAGCACGCGCGCCTGATCGGCCGTGCGGCAAAGGTAATTGCGCCGGCTGCCTTGCCGCGGCCGGCGCTTCTCATTAGGCGTCCCTGATGCTTCCCGAAATCGGCGGACTGGAATGGCTCGTCATCGCGATCGTCGCGCTGGTCGTGATCGGCCCGAAGGACCTGCCGGTGATGATGCGGCGGATGGGCCAGTACATGGCCAAGCTGCGCGGCATGGCCAACGAGTTCCGCGCCAGCTTTGACGAAATGGCCCGGCAGTCCGAACTGGACGACCTGCGCAAGGAAGTCGAAGCCATGCGGCGCGGCCAGTTCGGCAGCACCGACTTCGGCGCCGACATGAGTTCCACCGTCAGCGAGATCGAGCAGTCGATGGCCGACGTGGGCGTCCAGTTGCACCCGCCCATGAGCTACCAGTACGACACCTCGACCGCGCCGCCGCTGGAGATCTCCGAGGCGCCGGCGCCTGAGCCGAAGCCGAAGACGCCGCGGGCGAAGAAGGCGGCCACCGTCGCCGAGGCCGGAGTGGCCGAGACCCCGCCCGCCCCGAAGCCCAAGCGCGTCGCCAAGGCCAAGGTCGCACCGCCGACCGTTGAAGCCCCCCGGCGCAAGCGGGCGCCCAAGACCGTCGAGGGCGGCGCGTGAGCGACTACGACGACTCCGAAATCGAGGCCTCGCGCGCCCCGCTGCTGGACCACCTGATCGAGCTGCGGAAGCGGCTGATCATCTGCGTGGCCGCGATCATCCTGGGCTTCGCGATCTGCTTCACATTCTCGCAGCAGATCTACACGGTGCTGTTGCACCCCTTCAAAATGGCCGCGCAGATGTATGCGGCGACCGGAAAGGGCCATGGCGGCGCGGGTCCCTTCGATCTGCTGTTCGTCCTCATCGGGCTCAAGGCGGCCCCGGCGGCTACGGGCACGCTGGAACTGATGTTCACCGCGCCGCTGGAGTTCTTCTTCACCAAGCTGAAGCTCGCCGGCTTCGGCGCCGTGATCCTCACCTTCCCGGTGCTGGCCTGGCAGGTCTACGCCTTCGTGGCGCCGGGCCTCTACAAGCGCGAACGCCACGCGTTCCTGCCGTTCCTGGTGGCGGCGCCCGTGCTGTTCTCGATGGGCGCTGCGCTGGTCTACTACATCATCCTTCCGTTCGTGCTGTGGTTCTCGCTGAGCCAGCAGATCATGACCGAGGGCATTGCGGTGCAGCTGCTGCCGAAGGTGTCGGACTACCTGACGCTGGTCACCACGCTGCTGCTCGCCTTCGGTCTCTGCTTCCAGCTGCCGGTCGTGCTGACCCTGCTGGGCCTGGCCGGCATCGTGAACTCAGCGATGCTCTGGAAGGGCTGGCGCTACGCCGTGTTCGCCGTCGTGGTGGTGGCCGCCATTGTGACGCCGCCCGACCCGATCAGCCAGCTGCTGCTCGCGACCCCCATCATCCTGCTTTACTTCATCTCAATCGGCTGCGTGAAGCTCATCGAGATGCGCCGAAAGAAGGAAGACGAAGCCGCCGGGACGGACGTCGCTTCCCTCCCTTGATGGGGAGGGACAGGCGGCGAGAGCCGCCAGGGTGAGGGAGCGTCGATCCTCCCCACCCGCTGAGTTCTGGCCCCAACTGCCTCACCCTGGTCGCTGGCGCGGCCTGTCCCTCCCCATCAAGGGAGGGAAGGGCTTGGCCGGTCCTTCGACGCGCTCTAGAGAAACCGCTTCCCTCATCCCCAGCGGCGCCCATGCACGACATCCGAGCCATTCGCGAAACCCCCGAGCTTTACGAGAAAGCCTGGGCGGTGAAGGGCTCGTCCGGGAAGGTGGCCGAGATCCTGGCGCTGGA
The DNA here is from genome assembly GCF_965284355.1 of Phenylobacterium sp. Lineage (NCBI taxonomy): Bacteria > Pseudomonadati > Pseudomonadota > Alphaproteobacteria > Caulobacterales > Caulobacteraceae > Phenylobacterium > Phenylobacterium sp. The sequence goes on from NZ_OZ260078.1 coordinate 4,628,150, forward strand.
CGCCACGCTGCGCGCCGCCCAGACGGCGGGGCAGGCGGCCCAGGCCGAGCGCAACGAGGCCTCGAAGAAGATCGGCCAGGCCAAGGCCCAGAAGAACGAGGCCGAGGCTCAGGCCCTCATGGCTCAGGTCGAGGCGCTGAAGGCCGGCCAGGCCGAGCACGCCGAGACCGAGCGCGTTACGGCTGAGGAACTGCGCGGCATCCTCGCCTCGCTGCCCAATATCCCGTTCCCCGACGTGCCGGTCGGCGCCGACGAGCACGACAACGTCGAGGTCCGCCGCTGGGGCGAACCCTTCGCGATCTCGAACCCCAAGGACCACGTGGATCTGGGCGAAAGCCTGGGCCTGCTGGACTTTGAGGCCGCCACCCGGATGTCGGGCGCGCGCTTCACGGTCCTGAAGGGCCAGCTGGCGCGGCTGGAACGCGCCATTGGCCAGTTCATGCTGGACCTGCAGACGCAGGAGCACGGCTACCTGGAGGTGGCGCCGCCGCTGCTGGTCAACGACGCGGCCGCTTACGGCACCGACAAGCTGCCCAAGTTCGCCGAGGACCTGTTCCAGACCACGGACGGCCGCTGGCTGATCCCGACCGCCGAGGTGCCGCTGACCAGCCTGGTCATGGACCAGATCGTGGCCGAGGAGGAACTGCCGCTGCGCTTCACCGCGCTGACGCCCTGCTTCCGCTCCGAGGCCGGCGCCTCGGGCCGCGATACGCGCGGGATGATCCGCCAGCACCAGTTCAACAAGGTGGAGCTGGTCTCGATCGTGGCCCCGGAGAAATCCGAGGAAGAACATGAGCGGATGGTGGGCTGCGCCGAGGCGGTGCTGAAGCGCCTGGAGCTGCCGTTCCGCACCATGCTGCTCTGCACGGGCGACATGGGCTTCGGCGCGCGTAAGACCTACGACCTCGAGGTCTGGCTGCCCAGCCAGGGCAAGTACCGCGAGATCAGTTCGTGCTCGAACTGTGGTGATTTCCAGGCCCGACGTATGGATGCGCGCGCGAAGAAGGCCGGCGAGAAGGGCACCCGCTTCGTCCACACGCTGAACGGCTCGGGTCTGGCCGTCGGGCGCACCCTGGTGGCGATCATGGAGAACTACCAGGACGAGGGCGGTCGGATCGCCATTCCGCAGGCGCTGCACCGGTATCTGCCGGGGCTGATGCACATCGGGGGTGAGTCATGAGTATCCCTCCCCTTCATGGGGAGGGTGGCGAGCGAAGCGAGACGGGTGGGGAAGTCACGATCCTCCCGGTCTTCAGCACTCGGGCCCACACTTCCCCACCCTGGCCGCTTCCGCGGCCTATCCCTTCCAATAAAGGGGAGGGATGATGCGCATCCTCCTCACCAACGACGACGGCATCCACGCTGACGGCCTGGAGGCGCTGGAGCGGATCGCAGCGCAGCTGTCGGACGACGTCTGGGTGGTCGCGCCGGAGTACGAGCAGTCGGGCGCCAGTCGGGCGCTGACGCTGGCTGACCCGATCCGCGTGCGGCAACTTTCCGAGCGCCGTTTCGCCACCACCGGCACCCCCACCGATTGTGTGATGCTGGGCGTCAACGATCTGATCCCGGGACCGAGGCCGGACCTGGTGTTGTCGGGTGTGAACCGCGGCGCCAACCTTGCCGAGGACGTGACCATGTCGGGCACGGTGGCCGGCGCGATCGAGGGCATGGCCCTGGGCGTGCCGTCGATCGCGCTGTCGCAGATGGGCTTCTATGAGGAGGGGACCAGCTTCGAGGCGTCGGAGACGTTCGGCCCCGGCATCATCAAGAAGCTGTTCGAGCTGGGCTGGCCCAAGGACGTGGTCCTGAACGTCAACTTCCCGAACGGGCCCATCGAGAACATCAAGGAAGTCGAGGTCACCCGGCAGGGCTTCCGTGACTTCCAGATCCGCCACAACGAGAAGCGGACCGACCTGCGCGGCCGCGAGTACTACTGGGTGGGCTTCCAGCCGTTGCGCTCCAACCCGGCCGAGGGCACAGACCTGCGCGCGCTGTACGAAGGCCGCATCTCGGTGACTCCGCTCCACATCGACCTCACCCATGCCGCCACGGTCCACGACCTGAAGGGCAAGCTGGGTGGCGTCCCGCCGAAAGTCTGAGATGGCGGATCCTGACGACAATCCCGAAACCCAGATGGCGCGCCTGATCCTGGCGCTCCGCAGCCAGGGCGTGACCGAGCCCAAGGTGCTGACGGCCATTGAGACGACGCCTCGGCCGCTGTTCACCCAGGACCTGTTCAAGGACCGCGCGTTCGAGGATTCGGCCCTGCCCATCGCCTGTGGCCAGACCATCAGCCAGCCGTTCGTGGTGGGCCTGATGACCCAGGCGCTGAAGATCGACCGGCGCGACCGGGTGCTCGAGATCGGCACCGGCAGCGGCTACCAGACGACGATCCTCTCGAAGTTGGCCCGGCTGGTCTACACGGTCGAGCGGTACCGGACGCTGATGAAGGAGGCCGAGAGCCGCTTCAAGACGCTGGCCCTGACCAACATCATCACCCGGTTCGGCGATGGCGGCGAGGGTTGGCCCGAGCAGGCGCCTTTTGACCGCATTATGGTCACGGCGGCGGCGCCAGGAGAGCCCAAGGCTCTGCTCTCGCAGCTGAAGCCGACAGGGGTTCTTGTGGCGCCGATCGGGAAGGGGCCGGTTCAGGTTCTGCGCCGCTACACCGGCGACGGGCAGGGCGGGTTCACCGTGGAGGACCTGATCGACGTGCGTTTCGTGCCGCTGCTGGACGGCGTGGCGAAGGAACTCTGACCTTTTCGTGTTCGCGTTGCGACGGGTTGCGGGTTGGCGGGGGCGTCGGCACGCGGCCACTATTCACCCTTACGCCCCGCTTGATTCTGTGAGCTACCCGGAGCGGCGATGCCTCAACTGTTCGAACGCACGGCCCTGATCCTCCTGGCCACAACGGCGCTGACGACCGCGTCGGCCCATGCCCAGGCGCCCGCGGCCGACGCCGCGCTGGCGCCGCTGCTGCTCATTGCGCCGGCCGCCGATGGCGCGGTCGCTGCGACGGGCGAGGACGTGGCCGCCCGCGCGAAAGGCCGCGCGTCGTCGTCGACCTATACGGTGCGCAAGGGCGACACCCTGGCCGAGATCGCCGACCGGATGAACGTCACGATCGAGGCGGTGGCCAAGGCCAACGGACTGAAGAAGCCCTACCGGCTCCAGCCCGGCCAGAAACTGAAGAACCCCAAGGCCGCCCAGGCGGCTCCCGCCCGCAAGCCGCGGTCCGAGTCCGGCGCGTCAGGCGGGACCTATACGGTGAAGTCCGGCGACACCCTGTTCGCCATCGCGCAACGCAACGGCACAACGGTGGAAGCCCTGCGCGCCGCCAACGGCATGGGCCGCAGCACATCGCTGGTCCCCGGTCGCAAGTTGAAGCTGCCCGGCGGGGCGAATGAACCCGAGGTCGCTGACGCCCCGGAAGAAGACGCCGAACTGGCCGAACGCATGGCCAACGCCGCCTCGCCCCGCAACGAGCCGCGCGCGCCATCGGCGTCCGAGGCCACCGGCGAGCGGGTTTCGACCGAGCGCCAGGTGACCGGCCGGGTGGTCTCGATCGACGTCCCGGGCAAGGCCTACAAGGTCAAGAAGGGGGACACGTTGGAGCGGGTGGCCAACCGGCTGGACAGCGATGTGGCCGAACTCGCGCGCCTCAACAAGCTGAAGAAGCCCTATCGGCTGCAGCCCGGCCAGACGATCCGGGGCCCGGGAACCTCGGCCAAGGGCTATGTCGTGGGCCGCGGCGACACGGTCGCCGAGATCGCCCAACGCTTCAGCGTGACCGAGGCCCAGCTGCGCAGCGCCAATGGCCTGCGCCGCGGCGCCAGCGTCGCGCCGGGCCGCCGCCTGCGGCTGCCGGCTGGCTATCGCGATCGCGGCCCGATCACGACCACCGTACGCACGCCGGAGGCGGCTCCGCGCACCGCGCCGCCCACGACCGTCGAGACGCCGACGCCGCGCCAGCCTCCGTCACGACCGACGCAAAACGCGCTGCCCGACCAGCCGCAGCCTTATCGCCCGTCGCCGGGAGTCACGCCCGGATCGGCCCAACCCTATCGGCCGTCGCCCGGCGTCGCCCCGGGGCAGACCCCGTTCCCGCGCACCGGGCCTGTCGCCGGTGCGCCCGTGGCCTCGCCGCCCGTGTCCGACGCCCAGATCAGCGAAATGGGCCGTGGCCTCTTCGTCTGGCCGATCCAGGGGCAGGTGATCTCGGGCTTCGGCGGGCGAGGGCAGGGGCCGCGCAACGACGGCCTCAATATCCGCGCCAACCTCGGCGACGCCGTCCGTTCGGCGGCCTCGGGCGAGGTGGTCTATGCGGGCGACCAGGTGCCGGGCTTCGGCAATCTCGTGCTGATCAAGCACGCCGACGGCTGGGTGACGGCCTACGGCCACCTGAGCCGCATCGAAGTGCGGATGCAGCAGAAGGTGACCCAGGGCCAGTCGATCGGCCAGGCCGGGACCACCGGCGGGGTGTCCGAGCCGCAGCTGCACTTCGAGGTCCGCTACGCGCCGACCCCGCAGGAACGCGCCCGGCCCGTGGACCCGGCGCTGGTGCTCCCCCGCTAAGCCTTGGACGTCAGGTCGAGGGCGCTGTCGGTGACGCCGCCCTGTTCGACGCGCACACCCAGGTAGCGCATCACGCCGTCCTTGAAGCTGATGTCGGTGACCGCCAGGTCACGATCGCGCTTGAGATGGCTGACGTCGCTGAGCGTCAGGCGTAGCAGCATGTCGTCGCGCTTCACGCCGTCAGCCTCGGCCGCCTCGATCTGCTTGCGGAAGTGGGCGGACGCCGGGCCGCGGCGGGCGGGTTCGCGAGCCATGACCTTACGCCGCGTTGAAGAAGCCGTGCTCGCCGACGACGCGCACGAGGCAGGGCTGGCCGGCGTCCTGCGCGACGCGGGCTTTGCGGTTGGCGGCGGCCTTGGCCACTTCCTTGTCCGGGCTGGCGTCGGTGATTTCGCCCAGATACTCGACCGCCCAGCCGCCCGGGTGGCGCACCACGGTGAAGACGGCGCGTTCGGGTGCGTTTCTCATGCGGTCAGGCTCCAGGTTGCCGCGGAGCGCCTGGCAGGCGTTCGACGCGGCGCGCCAATCTATAGTCAAAGCGTCACAGAGTCCCTCTCGTTGAGCCGTATTCCGCATGTTCTTGCGAGGGATGCCAAAATCTCGTAAGTTGGAGAGATCGAATATCGCACTGGCTCGCGAAATTTCTCCACGGAACTTCCAGAAGTTTCCTAGGCAGATATGCCCACGACCCTCTCCGAGATTTTGATGCGAACGCCGCTCTGCGGCGGAAATTATTTGCACCCGGAAAGGGAACAAAAATGGCTACCGGTACTGTGAAGTGGTTCAACGGAACCAAGGGCTTCGGCTTTATTCAACCCGACGACGGCGGCGCGGACGTGTTCGTGCACATCTCGGCGGTTGAGCGCGCGGGCATGAACGGCCTGAACGAAGGCCAGAAGGTCTCCTTCGAGCTCGAGCGCGACAAGCGCAGCGGCAAGATGTCGGCGGGCCAGCTGCAAAGCGCCTGAGCCACGACGGCTGACGCAAGGACGAGGCCGGCGCGTGCGCCGGCCTTTTTCTTTGCGCGCTCGGCTAGAGCGGCAGGCCCTTGCCCAGTCCCCCCGCCAGGTCGCGGATGAACTGCCAGGCGACGCGGCCTGACCGGGCGCCGCGCAACTGCGACCACTGCAGGGCCCGGCGATCCAGGTCCGGGACCTGCAGGTCGAACTGGGCGGCATAGGCGTTCACGGCCGCCAGGTAGTTGGCCTGGTCCATCGGCGGGAAGCCGATCCAGAGGCCGAAGCGATCCGAAACGCTGACTTCCTCCTCGGCGTCCTCGGCGGCGGCGACGAGGCCGCGATCCTCCTGATGGGCGCGCGGCATCAAATGGCGGCGGTTCGACGTGGCGACGAACAGCACATTGGCGGGCGGTCCTGAGACGCCGCCCTCCAGGGCGGATTTCAGCGCCTTGGCCGCAGCCGCCCCCTCCTCGAACGACAGGTCGTCGCAAAGCACCACGAAGCGCTCGGGTCGGGCCCGCAGTTCATCGAACAGCGCGGGCAGGGCGGTGACCTGGTCGCGGTCGACCTCCACCAGCTTCAGGGCGTCACCGGCGACCGCCATGAACGCCGCCTTGGCCAGCGAACTCTTTCCCGTGCCACGAACACCCCACAGCAAGGCGTGGTTGCTGGGCAGGCCCCGGGCGAAGCGGTCCAGGTTCTCGACGAACCGCGCCTTCTGCCGTTCGACGCCCACTAGGCTGTCCAGCTCCAACGGGTAGTCGGGCGCCGGGTGGAAGGCGCCGGTCGCGGGATCGTGCCGAAAAAGGCGCGCGCCGGTGAAGTCGGCGGCCGCTTGCGGAGGCGGCGCGAGCCGTTCCAACGCCTCGGCGATGCGGGTCAGCAGGGGTGTGACGTCTCGCTCCATACCGTGGCGCCTATCACACGCCCTGGTTCCATTGCAAAAGCAGGGCTCTGCGCATAGCTTCCGCCGACTTTCGCGGGCGCCCATATGCGAGCGGCGCCCGTCGCGCATTTTCGGAGAGGCCATGTTCGCCACCCCTGCCTACGCCCAAGCCGCCGGCGCCGCCGCCGCAGGCCCCGAGGCGCTGCTCATGCAGTTCCTTCCGCTCGTCGCCCTGGTGATCCTGTTCTACTTCCTGATGATCCGGCCGCAGCAGCGCCGGATGAAGCAGCATCAGGCCATGCTGGCGGCCCTGAAGCGCGGCGACACGGTCACGCTCTCGTCCGGCGTAAGGGGCAAGATCGTCCGGGTGGAAGACGCCGAGGTCGGCCTTGAAATCGCCACGGGGGTCACGGTCAAGGTGGTCAAGTCGATGATCGCCAACGTCGACGCCAAGGGCGCGCCCGCGCCCGCCAACGACTCCAAGGCCTAAAGAACTCCGACGATGGTCAGCATCTCCCGCTGGAGGATCATCCTCGTCGTTCTGTCGCTGGTGTTCGGGGTGCTCTTCGCCCTGCCGAACGCCCTGCCGCAGGACGTCCGGGAGAGTCTGCCGGGCTTCATGCCCAAGAAAGTGATGAACCTGGGTCTCGACCTGCAGGGGGGCTCGTACCTCCTGCTTGAGGTCGACACCGAGGCGCTGCGCGTCGAGCGCCTGACCAACATGGTCGAGGATGTCCGGACCAGCCTCCGCGAAGAACAGATCCTGTTCAGCGACCTGGGCGTGGTGAACGGCGGCGTGAACGTCCGCATCACCGATCCGACCAAGACCGAGGCCGCGACCAAGCTGCTGCGGGACTCGATCGGGGCGCCGATGGCTGGCACGACCGGAGGCCGGGACATCACCGTCCAGAGCCAGCCGGGAGGGCAGCTGCGGCTGACCTTCGTGCCGGACGCGCTCCGGGCGGAAGCCGCGCGCGCGGTGGAGCAATCGCAGGAGATCATCCGCCGCCGGATCGACGAACTCGGCACCCGCGAGCCCACGATCCAGCGCCAGGGCACGAACCGCATCGTGGTGGCCGCGGCGGGCGAGAGCGATCCTGAGCGGCTGAAGGCCGTCCTGGGCCAGACCGCGAAGCTGACCTTCCACCTGGTCGACGAGGGCGTCTCGCCCGAGGAGATCATGGCCGGGCGCATCCCGCCGGGCCGCATGCTGATCCAGGGCGGGTCCGCAGGCGATCCGCCGATCGTCGTCGAGCGGCGCTCGCTCGTCACCGGCGAGATGCTCACCGACGCGCAGGCCGGCTTCGACCAGCTGAACGGCCAGCCGAACGTGAACTTCCGCTTCAACGGCCTGGGCACTCGCCGCTTCGGCGAGGCCACCACGGCCAACGTGAAGAAGCGTTTCGCGATCGTCCTCGACAACAAGTACATCTCGGCGCCCGTCATCAACGAGCCGATCACCGGCGGCAGCGGACAGATCAGCGGCAACTTCACCACGGAGTCGGCCAACGACCTGGCGCTAGTGCTGCGCGCCGGCGCCCTGCCGACCCGGCTGAACGTGGAAGAGCAGCGCACCGTCGGCGCCGAGCTGGGGGCCGACGCTATCGCCGCCGGCCAGATCTCGGCCATCGGCGCGTTCGTGCTGGTGCTGATCTTCATGGTCGTCGCCTACGGGTGGCTGTTCGGCGGCGTCTCGATCATCGCGCTGATCGTCAACGGTCTCCTGATCGTGGGCGCCATGTCCATGACCCAGGCCACGCTCACGCTGCCCGGCATCGCCGGCCTGATCCTGACCCTCGCGGTGGCGGTCGACGCCAACGTGCTGATTTACGAGCGCATGCGCGAAGAGTACCGCAATGGCCGCTCGCTGATCACCGCCATGGACGCCGGCTTCAACCGCGCCATGCTGACCATCTTCGACGCCAACATCACCCACCTGGGCGCGGCGACGATCATGTTCAGCCTGGGGGCGGGTCCGGTGAAGGGCTTCGCCTGGACCCTGGCCATCGGGGTGTTCACCTCGGTGTTCACCGCCGTGCTGGTGACTCAGGTGCTGCTGGCCTTCTGGCTGAAGGTCGCGCGGCCCAAGACCCTGCCTATCGAACGAGCGCCCGCATGAGCAAATCCGAATCTCGCTGGTGGCCGCTCATCAAGCTGCTGCCGTCCAAGACCAACTTCCGCTTCATGCGGTTCGCCAAGGTCTACGGGGCGGTCTCGCTGATCGCGACGATCGCGGCCGTGATCCTGACGCTCTATCCCCTGACCCCGCCCTGCGGCGGGCTGAACTGCGGCGTCGACTTCCGGGGCGGCACGCTGCTCGAGTTGACGACCAAGACCCCCGCCGACCTGTCTAAGATCCGCGAGACGCTGAGCGCCCGCCAGTTGGGCGACGTGCAGGTGCAGGCCTTCGGCAGTCCGATGGACGTGATGGTCCGCTTCGAGACCCCGGAGGGCCAGAACCCAGCTCTGGTGGTCGGAGGCGCAAAGCAGGCGCTGGTCGCCGTTCTGGGCGACGTCCAGTTCAAGCGCACCGAGGTGGTCGGACCCAAGGTGTCGGGCGAGCTGTTCCGTAACGGCGTGCTCGCGCTGGCGCTGGGCATCGGCATGATGATGACCTACATCTGGTTCCGGTTCGGGCTGACGTTCGGCGTCGGCGCGGCCGCGGCCCTGTTGCACGACGTGCTGCTGACCTTCGGTCTGTTCGCCGTGACCGGCATGGAGTTCTCCCTGAACACCGTGGCGGCCATCCTGACCATCATCGGCTACTCGGTGAACGACACCGTGGTCGTGCTGGACCGGGTTCGCGAGAACCTGCGCAAGTACAAGCGCATGCCGCTGGCCGACGTGATCGACCTGTCGATCAACGAGACCCTGTCGCGAACGGCGATCACGGGCGTCACCGGACTGATGGCCCTGGGCGTGCTGGCTGCGTTCGGCGGCGAGTCGCTGTTCGGCTTCTCGATCGCGATGATCTTCGGGATCGTGGTCGGCACCTACTCGTCGTTCTTCGTCGCCGCCGTGGTCCTGCTGTGGCTGGGCGTCAAGCGCGGCGACGAGGCCGAGGTCCTGAAGCCGGTCGACGCCCGGCCCTAGGCCATGGCCCGCAACGCGCCGACGATCGACGCCTATGGCGATGGCGGCTTCCGCCTCGCCGGGGCCAGGCATGACGGCTCGGTGCTGATCGTGAGGGATGAACCCCACAGCTGGGGCGTGAAGGCCATGGCCGATCTTACCCTGGCCGATTTCGCGACCGTCATCGAAGCCGGCGCGGCGGATGTCGAGTTCGTCCTGCTGGGCACCGGGGCCCGCAATGCGCTCCCCTCGCGAGAGATCCGCGACGGCCTGCGCGCGGCGGGCATGGGGCTCGAGTTCATGGACACCGCCGCGGCGGCCAAGCTCTACAACCTGCTGACCTCCGAGGGCCGCCGGCTGGCCGCCGCCCTGATCGCCGTCTGATCCTGCCGCGGGGGCATCTGCGGCGTCGCTTCCAGCCCGTCACGAAACGCCCTATACCTCGGGGCCAGGGCAGGATTAACGAGGGCAAAGTTACATGGCCGGACTACTCGCCAACTTCCGCAACACGATGATCGTCAGCTTCCTGCTGGCCCTGGTCATCGTCGCGGGCTACCAGGTCCACCACGGCTCGATGGACGCCACCTTCTGGCAGGCCGTCTTCCGCTGGCTGCACACCTTCTTCGGCATCCTGTGGATCGGGCTGCTCTACTACTTCAACTTCGTCCAGATCCGGAAAATGCCGGAAATTCCCGCCGAGCTGAAGCCGGCCGTCTCCAAGTACATCGCCCCCGAGGCGCTGTTCTGGTTCCGCTATGCGGCGCTGGCCACCTGGATCATGGGCGTCATCCTGGCCTTCTCGCGCGGTTATCTGGTCGACGCCTTCACGCTGGGCGCGCTGCAGGGCTTCGCCAATCCCCAGGTCACCTTCATCGGTCTGGGCATGTGGCTGGCCACGATCATGTTCTTCAACGTCTGGGTGTTCATCTGGCCCGCCCAGAAGATCGCCCTGGGCATCGTCGAAGGCGACGCCGACGCCAAGGCGGCCGCCGGCAAGAAGGCGATGCTGTTCTCGCGCACCAACACGCTGCTGTCGGTGCCGATGCTGGTCACCATGACCATGAGCCAGACGATCTTCGCCTAACCCACGAAGACAGGATACGGAGAGGCCCGCCGTATTGGCGGGCCTTTTTCGTTAGACGCTTGGGCATGAGCGACGACCTCGACGACCTGATCCGCCGCATGGACCCCGACCGTTGGCTCTCCAGCCGGTTCATCGGGGATGCGGGTCGCCGCGCCGACGTCATTGCGATCTACGCCTACGATCACGAACTGGCCCGTGCGCCCAAGGTGGCCAGCAATCCGCTGCTGGGCGAGATCCGGCTCACCTGGTGGCGCGAGATGCTGGACGAGGCCTACGAAGGCCGTCACGTCCGTCACCACCCGACCGCTCAGGCGCTGGCCGATGTGATCAAGCGCCATGACCTCCCGCGAGAGGCGCTGGAGGCGATGATCGACGCGCGCTACCGCGAGTTGGATGCGACGCCGATGACGGCGGACGAGGCGCTGGAATGGGCGCGTGGGACCGGAGGGGAGGCGGCTCGGCTCTCGGCGCAGATCCTCGATCCGGGGCCACGCTCCGACAAGGCGGTGTCTGGCGGCGTGATCTGGGCGTTGGGCCGCCGCGAGCCGGAGCTGGTCGCGGGACAGGCAGGGGTGGCGCGAGCCGACGCCCGCACTCTGAGTCCCGCCGCGTTTCCGGCCGTGGCGCACGCGGCGCTGGCCCTGCGTCCGGGCGGGTCGGAAGTCCGCAGGCGCCTGCGCCTGACCTGGGCCGTGGCGCGCGGGAAGCTCTGATCCCTCCCTCCCCATCAAGGAAGGAAGGTCAGGCCGGCTCGAGCGCCTTGGCGTTCTCGACCCAGCTCTTCAGATCGGCCAGCGCCCGCTCGCCCATGGCCCGCTTCTTGAGCCGCGTCTTCTCCTTGGAGCCCAGGCGGTTTCCCTCGGCGTCGCGCTTCGGCGGCGCGATCGGCGGCAGCAAGCCGTAGTTGATGTTCATCGGCTGGAAGCTGCCCCTCCCACCGTCTCGGGGGCCGCCTTCCAGGTGCCCGCCGGTGATGTGGCCCACCAGGCCGCCTAGCGCCGTCGTCTCGGGCGGCGCCTCGATCGGCTTGCCCAGGCGTTCGGCTGCGGCGAAGCGGCCGGCCAGCAGACCCACCGCGGCGCTCTCCACATAGCCCTCGACCCCCGTCACCTGGCCGGCGAACCGCAGTCGCGGATCGGCCTTGAGGCGCAGGTTCGTATCCAGCAGGCGCGGCGAGTTGATGAAGGTGTTGCGGTGAAGGCCGCCCAGCCGGGCGAACACGGCCTTTTCCAGGCCCGGGATCATCCGGAAGATGTCGGTCTGGGCGCCGTGCTTCAGCTTGGTCTGGAAGCCGACCATGTTCCACAGCGTGCCCAGCGCGTTATCCTGGCGCAGCTGGACAATGGCGTGGGCCTTGACCAGCGGGTCGCGCGGATTGGTCAGCCCCACCGGCTTCATCGGTCCGTGACGCAGCGTCTCGCGGCCGCGCTCGGCCATCACTTCGATCGGCAGGCAACCGTCGAAGTAGGGCACGTTCTCCCAGTCCTTGAACTCTGACTTCGGCCCTTCGAGGATCGCGTCGATGAAGGCCTCGTACTGCTCCTTGGTCATCGGGCAGTTGATGTAGGCGGCCGCGTCGCCGCCGGGGCCTGCCTTGTCGTAGCGCGACTGCCGCCACGCGATGTCCATGTTGATCGAGTCGAAGTTCACGATCGGCGCGATGGCGTCGAAGAAGGCCAGCTGGCCTTCGCCGGTCAGGTCCAGGATCGCCTGCGCCAGGGCGGGCGAGGTGAGGGGACCGGTGGCCACGATCACGCTGTCCCACTCGGCCGGCGGCAGGCCCGCGATCTCCTCCCGGGCGATGGTGACCAGTGGATGCGCCTCCAGCCTGGCCGTCACCGCCTGGGCGAAACCATCGCGGTCGACCGCGAGCGCGCCGCCGGCCGGCACCTGATGGGCGTCCCCGCACGCCATGATGATCGAGTTCAGCGCGCGCATCTCGGCGTGCAGCAGGCCTACGGCGTTGCTGGTCCAGTCGTCGGCGCGGAACGAGTTCGAGCAGACCAGCTCGGCCAGGTGGTCGGTCTGGTGGGCGTCGGTGCCGCGGACGGGTCGCATCTCGTGCAGGACGACGGGGACGCCGGCGCTCGCGATCTGCCAGGCGGCCTCGGAGCCGGCCAGGCCGCCGCCGACGACGTGGATCGGGGTTGTTGTCGTAGGGGTGGGAGACATGCGTGACGTCCTAGCAACGATCCGCCGGGATCGCGAGCGAGGCCTTGCGAGCGCTTGCACGGTCAAGGCGGCGCGCGGCAATAAGGGTCCCCCGGCATGCGGGGGCGAAGGGACGAGGATGACTGGGTTTTCGGCGACGGACGCCGCGCTCGAAGGGTTTCGAATCACCCGCGAACGGCCGAAGGCCCTGTTGGCGTGGACAGTGTTCTGCTTCCTCGTGAACGTCGCCAGCATCCTGATCTCGGTCAACATGCCCAAGGAAGCCCGTGACGCCATGGCGTCGCTACAGACCGATCCAAGCCAGGCGCCGGATATGGATGCCCTGACTTCGGCGCTGCTGGTGCTTTCGCCCATCCTGGCGTTCGGGCTGGCGGTCCAGTGCGTGATGGCAGCGGCCGTGTATCGGATCATCCTGAAGCCGGCGGACGAGAAGTTCAGCTACCTGCGCCTCGGCAAGGATGAGCTGCGGCTGATGGCGCTGACCCTGATCTACGTCGTCCTGGGCGTGATGCTGCTGGCGGTTGCGCAGCTCTGCATCGGCATCGTGGTCTTCATCGCCTCGTTCCTGGGTCAGGCGGTGATGGCGTTCGTATTCTCGGCCGCCGAACTCTTCGCCATCGGCATGTTCTTCTATGTCGCGATCCGGATGTCGCTGGCGCCGGTGATCACCTTCGACCGCGGCAGGCTCGCGATCCTCGATTCGTGGGCGCTCACGAAGGGGCAGTTCTGGCGGCTGCTGGGCGCGTACGTCCTTGCGATCTGCTGCGTCGTGGTGGTCTCGCTGTTGGCGATCATGCTGTTCAGCATGCTGGCCGGACTAGCGGTCCTCGCGACGGGCGGCACGCTCGCCGACCTGTCGGGGATCTTCCAGCCGGACGAGACCAAGCTCTCCAGCTATCTGAACCCGTTCATGATCGCCTACATGATGGTCGGCAGTGTGTTCACGGCCATCTACTACGCCGTCATCGCCGCGCCGGGCGCGTGGGCCTATCGGGGCCTGACGGGGGGCGAGGGCCTCCAGAACGACGCCCCCGCCGCCGCCATCTAGGCGCTCGCGCTGGGGCGCGCCGTGACCCGGTCGTGCCAGGCCTTGAGGTTGGCGAACTCGGCCTCCATCGGCAGGCCGATCCAGGTGGCGAAGTCGACCGTCGAGAGCAGGCAGATGTCGGCCATGGTGTAGGTCTCGCCGGCCACGAACGGCTTTTCGGCCAGTTCGCGATCCAGCCACGTCTGGGCGCCCACGTAGAGCGCCTTGTTGGACTCGCCGAAGTCCTTGAACTGGGTCAGCAGCCGCGCCGTGAAGGGGTGGGCGTGGCGCCAGTACATGCCGACCGGGCTCATCACCTGGAACTCGACCCGGCGGATCCACATGTCGACGTTGGCCTTCTCAACCGGCGTCCGGCCGAACAGGGGCGGATCGGGCTGGACCTCATCGAAGTAGCGGCAGATGGCGACGGTCTCCGAGATGCAGGTCCCGTCGTCCAGCTCCAGCGTCGGCACCTGACCCAGCGAGTTGCGCGCCTTGTGCTCGTCGCTCTTATGCTCGCGCTTCATCATGTCGACCGGCGTTTCGGGCAGGTCGATGCCCTTCTCGGCCAGGAAAATCCGCACGCGTCGCGGATTTGGCGCCGGCATCGGCGCGCCGTAGAGCTTCATTTTAGGCCTCCCCTTCGAACTGGAAGGGGAGGCTATTTCGAACGGCCGTTCAAAGCCAACGCTAGTCGCGGAGGGACGCCGGAACCTTGCCCCCGTTCTTGGCCAGCGCGGCCCAGACCGCCTTCGAGAGCGCGATGTTCTGCTCGGCGCTGCCATGGGCGCCGGCGTTGACGCCAAGGTCGGCCGCCAGCTCCTTGCGGGCCTCCAGGCTGGAGTCGAGGTCCAGCATCTTCAGCAGGTCGACGATCGACGTGCGCCAGTTGCCGCCGCCACCCTTTTCGGCGGCGATCTCGGTCAGGATAGCCTCGACGTCGACGGGCGCGGGGGCGGGGGCCGCAGCCGGCGCGGCCTGGGTCGTGGCCGGCGTGCTGGCCGGAGCGGCGGCGGCCGCAGCGACCTTCGGCTTGCGGTGGAAGATCTTGTCCATGATCGAGCTGAAGATGCCCATCGGTGTGCCTCCTGTTTGGGAGACGGGACAACTCCGACGTGGGGGCTAGGTTGCGCGGTTACGCCCCGACCAGCTTCTTCTTCCGCTCGCCCTTACGCTGGCGGTGCCGCTCCAACAGGTCGTGGAGGTAACGGCCGGTCCAGCTCTTCGGGTTGGCCGCCACATCTTCGGGACTGCCCTGGGCCACGATCTCGCCGCCGCCGTCCCCGCCCTCGGGGCCGAAGTCGACGATCCAGTCGGCGGTCTTCACCACGTCGAGGTTGTGCTCGATGACCACTACCGTATTGCCCTGGTCCGCCAGCTCATGGAGCACTTCCAGGAGCTTCTTCGTATCCTCGAAATGCAGGCCGGTGGTGGGCTCGTCCAGGATGTAGAGGGTCTTGCCCGTGGCCCGCCGCGACAGCTCCTTGGACAGCTTGACGCGCTGCGCCTCGCCGCCCGAGAGGGTGGTGGAGGATTGGCCCACCTTCACGTAGCCCAGGCCCACGCGCTTCAAGGTCAGCATTTTCTCGCGAAGCACCGGCACCGCCTTGAAGAACTCGGCCGCCTCCTCGACCGTCATGTCCAGGACGTCCGAGATGCTCTTGCCCTTGAACAGGACCTCCAGCGTCTCGCGGTTGTAACGCTTGCCGTGACAGACATCGCAGGTGACGTAGACGTCCGGCAGGAAGTGCATCTCGATCTTGATCAGGCCATCGCCCTGGCAGGCCTCGCAGCGGCCGCCCTTCACGTTGAACGAGAACCGGCCCGGCCCGTAGCCGCGCGCCTTCGCCTCGGGCAGGCCGGCAAACCAGTCGCGGATAGGCTGGAAGGCGCCGGTGTAGGTGGCCGGGTTGGACCGGGGCGTGCGGCCGATCGGCGACTGGTCGATGTCGATGACCTTATCGAAGTGCTCCAGCCCCTCGATCCGCTCGTGGGCGGCCGGCGCGTCCGAGGCGTTGTGCAGCCGCCGAGCGGCGGCCTTGTAGAGTGTCTCGATCGTGAAGGTGGACTTGCCGCCGCCGCTGACGCCGGTGATGCAGGTGAACGTGCCCACCGGAATCTCGGCGGTGACGTTCTTCAGGTTGTTGCCGCTCGCGCCGACGACACGGATCACCTTCTTCTTCGAGATCGGGCGACGATCCTCGGGCACCGCGATCTCGCGCGTGCCCACCAGGTACTGGCCCGTGATGCTGTCGGGGTTGGCCATGATGTCGGCCGGCTTGCCCTCGGCGATGACGTGGCCGCCGTGGACGCCCGCGGCCGGACCCATGTCGATGACGTGGTCGGCGGTCATGATCGCCTCCTCGTCATGCTCGACCACCAGCACCGAATTGCCCAGGTCGCGCAGGCCGCGCAGCGACTCCAGCAGGCGGGTGTTGTCGCGCTGATGCAGGCCGATGGAGGGCTCATCCAGGACATAGAGCACGCCGGTCAGGCCCGAGCCGATCTGGCTGGCGAGGCGGATGCGCTGGCTCTCGCCGCCCGACAGGGTGCCCGAGGCGCGCGAGAGGTTGAGGTAGTCCAGACCGACGTTCACCAAGAACCGGAGACGATCGTTGATCTCCTTCAGGATCCGGCGGCCGATCTCCATTTGCTTGGGGGTGAGCTGGCTTTCCAGCGCCTCGAACCACTGCTGGGCGTTGCGGATCGCCAGCCGGGAGACTTCGCCGATGTGCTGGCCGGCGATCTTTACCGCCAGGCTCTCCGGCTTCAGGCGATAGCCCTCGCAAGCCAGGCACGGCGTCTCGGACTGGTAGCGGCCCAGTTCCTCGCGGACCCACGAACTGTCGGTCTCCCGCCAGCGGCGCTCGAGGTTCGGCAGCACGCCCTCGAAGGTCTTGTTGACCTCGTACTTGCGGGCGTTGTCGTCGTAGATGAAGCGGATCTTCTCCGCGCCCGAGCCATAGAGGATCACGTTCTTGGCCGGCTCGGGCAGCTTCCAGAACGGCTCGTCCATCGAGAAGTCGTAGTGGCGGCTCAGCGCCTGCAGGGTTTGGGTGTAGAGCGGCGAGGGGCCCTTCGCCCAGGGCGCGATGGCGCCCTTGTGCAGGCTCTTGTCCTTGTCGGGTACGACCATGTCGGCGTCGAAGGCCAGCTTGGCTCCCAGGCCGTCGCACACTGGGCAGGCGCCGTAAGGGTTGTTGAACGAGAACAGCCGGGGCTCGATCTCGCTGATCGTGAAGCCTGAGACCGGACAGGCGAACTTCTCGGAGAACAGCAGCTGCTTCGGCGTCGTCTCGCCCTCGGCGAGGTCGGCCCATTCGGCCACGGCGATGCCCTCGGCCAGCTTCAGCGCGGTGGCGAGGCTGTCGGCGTAGCGCTGCTCCTGGCCCGGCTTGGTGACGATGCGGTCCACGACGATGTCGATGTCGTGCTTGAACTTCTTGTCGAGGACGGGGGCGTCCTCGATCAGCATCAGCTCGCCGTTGACCTTGACCCGCTGGAAGCCCGCCTTCTGCCACTCGGCGAACTCCTTGCGGTACTCGCCCTTGCGGCCGCGCACGACGGGCGCCAGCAGGTTGAGCCGCGTGCCGTCCGGCAGGGCGACCAGCTTGTCGACCATCATCGAGATGGTCTGGCTCTCGATCGGGAGGCCGGTGGCCGGCGAATAGGGCACGCCCACTCGCGCCCAGAGCAGGCGCATGTAGTCGTGGATCTCGGTGACTGTGCCGACCGTCGAGCGCGGATTGCGGCTGGTGGTCTTCTGCTCGATGGAGATCGCTGGCGAGAGGCCCTCGATGAGGTCCACGTCGGGCTTGCTCATCAGCTCCAGGAACTGGCGCGCATAGGCGCTCAGGCTCTCGACGTAGCGGCGCTGACCCTCGGCATAGATGGTGTCGAACGCCAGGGAGCTCTTGCCCGAGCCCGACAGCCCCGTGATCACGACGAGCTCGCCGCGCGGGATGTCGACGTTGACGTCCTTGAGATTGTGTTCGCGAGCGCCGCGAACGCGGATCAGATTGTGCTGGTCAGCCATAAGGTCCCGGAAACACGGAGAGCCCACGGAAAGGTCCATCCGCGAGACCGCCTAATGTAGGTGACGGGACTCACGCATAACACAGGAACGCAAAGCGAACATAGATCCTGCGGCATCGCGCACGCGAGGCTTGCTGACACCACGGTGGCAGCAGGAAGAACAGGCCGGGAATCCCTTAGGCCCGCCGTTGTCCCGCCCAGCCGTAGAGGAACGCCATCACGCCGACGTAGCCTGCCAGCGCCAGCACCGGCGCGGGTCCGAACCCTTCGGGAGCCAGGGCGAGTGGCGAACCGGAGTTGGTCACGACGATCAGGCCGGCCAGCGCCACATTGAACAGGCTCTCGCCCACAATCAGGCCCGAGACCACCAGCACCCCCAGGCGCTTGGCGGACTCGCTATCGGGCCTGCCGGCGAGCCGGCGATCGTACAGCCAGCCGGCCACCGCGCCGATGACCACGGGCAAGGTGAGCGTCGCCGGCAGGTAAATGGCCATGCCCACGCCGAGGGGCGGCAGGCTGTAGCGCCGGGTCCGCCGCAGCAGCTCGTCGATGACGATCAGCGCCACGCCCACCAGCACGCCCACGCCGATCAGGCCCCAGTCCAGGTCGTGGCTGATGACGCCCTTGGCGATGGTGGAGATCAGGGTCGCCTGCGGAGCCGGCAGGGGCTGGTCCGAGATGCCGGCCATCGGCGATCCGGCGAAGCCGTTCGACCGGTTCAGCAGCTCGAGCACTGGCGGGATCACCGCCGATCCGGCGATCACGCCGATGACCAGCACCGCCTGTTGCCGCCAGGGCGTGGCGTCGACCAGCTGGCCGGTCTTGAGGTCCTGCAGGTTGTCGTTGGCCGCAACCGCCACGGCCAGCAGTACGCCGGTCACCAGCAGGGCGAAGGCGACCAGCGGCATCGGATCGCGCAGCATGGCGCTGGCCCCGATGGTGGCCACGATCAGCGAGGCGCCCAGCACCGCCAGGATGGCCAGGCCCGACACGGGACTGTTGGACGATCCGATCAGGCCAGCCATGTAGCCGCACACCCCGGCGACCAGGAACCCGGCGATGGCGATGTAGGCCAGGGTCGCCAGGGTCAGCGGGATCGCCAGGCCCGCCAGCGGTCCGCCTTGGAGGAAGTTGAAGATCAGCACGCCCATGGGGATCAGGCAGAGGCCCGAGACCACGGCGACCATGCCGATGGGGATGTCCTGTTCCGCCCGGGCCATGGCGCCCGCGCCCGGCGCGCCGCGGCGGGCCTGCGCGGCCAGCGCCCCGACCAGACCGTTCCACACCGGCGCGGCCAGCTTGGCCAGGGTCCAGATCGCGGAAATGGCGATGGCGCCCGCGCCGATGAAGCGCACCTTGGTGGTCCAGACCGCTCCGGCCGCATCGGCCGCTGAGGCCGCGGCGTCGGGATAGAGCGTGCTGAGGATCGGCACCGCCACGACCCAGGCGATCAGCAGGCCGGCCAGCATCGCCATGCCGACGGCGATCCCCATCAGGTGGCCGGCGCCCAGCAGCGCCAGCGACATCGACGCGCCGACCCCGGTCGCGCCGGCGCCCACCCGGAAGAAGCCCGCGACCTCGCCCGCGAACACCCTCATGCCGACGAGCAAGGCGTAGATCGCCGAGGCGGCGCTGCCCAGGATGATGGCCGTCAGACCCCGCTTGCCGTCCGCCGCCTGCTCGGCGCTGCCGCCGCGCACGCCGGAGCCCACCTTCAGCACCTCGGCCGCGGCGACGCCCTCGGGGTAGGGGAGCGGCGAGTTGGTCACCAGGGCGCGGCGCAGGGGCACCGTGTACATCACGCCCAGCACGCCCCCGATCGCGCAGAGGCCGAACGTCGTCCAGAAGGGAAAGCCCGTCCACGCGCCCACGATCACCAGACCCGGCAGTACGAAGATCACCGACGCCATCGCCCCCGCCGCCGACGCGACGGTCTGGACGATGTTGTTCTCCCAGATGGTGGAGTCCTTGAAGGCGCTCAGCAGCGCCATCGAGATGATCGCCGCCGGGATCGACGTGGCGACCGTGAGGCCGACCCGAAGGCCCAGGTAGACGTTCGCCGCTGTGAACACGAGGCAGATCAGAATGCCCAGGATCACGCCCCGGACCGTAAGCTCTACCCGCCGGGCCTCGGCCCCCGTCGCTGTCGTCACGCGCTGTCCCCCGAACTGGCTTCCGGGTTAGACCCCGCGAAGTGCATGGGCTCAAGTCATCGCACGCGGCGCATTTCCAACAGATCCAGTTTGGACTCGTAGGCTGGCCATGGAAACGCGACGCGCCAGCGCTCGTCGCCCACGCGGCGCACCTCGCCGATCATGTTGCGATCGGCCTCCGACCCGTAGCGCGGCGTGCGGACCTCGTTTCCGAGTTCAAGAACGCCGACGAATCTCGCCGCGCGCCGGCTGTCCGGGCAGATCAGCCCGACGGGACGCTGGGATCCGGTGGTCTTCTTCAGGATCAGGTCTCCGCCCGGCGTCAGCGTCACCATGCAGCGGAACCAGCCGTAGGCGATGTAGGGCAGCATGCCGTCGCCCGCCGAGCCCAGCTTGATCGTTCGGCACTGGTAGCGGCCGGGTGTCGGCTGAGGACGCTTCAGGTCTATGCGCGGGTCGGCGACGGGCCCCAGTCTGCGAAGGTCATCTCCGTGACCGGCGGCAACGACGTCGTGGCGGGCGGCCTTCCAGGCCTCGTCCAGGCGCGCGTACCGCTGGACGTCGGCCTGAGTGGGCTGGCAGGTCATCTCCTCCGCGGCGGCGCCTGTCGCCAGGGCGCAGATCGCGAGTGCAAGGCAAAGCTTCATCTGCCTATGGGATCAGAAGCGCCGTTTGAAGGCGACCCGCGTCGGGCTGACCCGCAGGCCCTGGTCGTCCGACCATTCGCCTTTGGGGCGGATATCGACCTCTGGAATATCTTCGGCCGCGGACAGGCGTAGCACCATGCTTGCGCTTGGCCGCGCCAGGTTCACCCGGCGCAGGGATTTGGGCGTCCGCTCGGCGCGAGCCGGAGCGCGCGGCTGTGCCGTGGTCGCCGCCATCGTCGGTGCGGCGGCCACGACGCTGGCGGGCCAGGTCTGGGCAAGCGCGGAAGCCGGCGCTGCGGCGAGGCAGGTCACGGCCAGGATGAACTTGAGCGGGCGGTGCACGATGGGCCTCCAGTATGGAACCGCCCCCCTGAACCCCCTCAGATCACTTTGGTTTCCTCCTCACGGCTTCGTCAGGGCTCAGGCTCGATCAATGCGCGCCACAAAGCAGCCGTGGGCCGCGTTGTGGGCGTGGATGTAGGCTGTCGCAGGACTCTCGAACGCGTTGCGGATCGCGGCGTCCAGAGGCTCGTCGCGGGAAAGGTCGGCCCCGATCAGCATCCCCTGATCGTTGAAGATCCGAAGCGCGATCGGGCGCCCCTTCAGCACAGGCGGCAGGCCGTCCTGGACCTTCAGGGTGGCGTCCGCCGCCTCGCGCACGAAGATCGCGTAGGCCGAGCGGTAGGGCGTCGGGGCGCTGTGGCTCTCGTGGTTGAGCAGCAGGACGCTTTCGCCGGGTTGGGCGTCCTGCAGTGTGATGCGGCAGGGATAGCTGGGGCTGTAGTCGGCGGTCCTGCGGATAACGCCGCGGGCGGCCAGGGCCTCATCGGAGAGGGCGAACAGGGGGCGGAAGTCGTCGAGCGGCAGTCCAGTCACGGCGTAGGTCATGTGCGGTCTCCTTCAGGCGACGCGTTTGGATGTTCAGGCGCGGTCGATGCGCGCGGCGTAGCAGCCGGCGCCGGCGTAGTGGGCGTGCAGGTAGGCGGCGTCCGGATTGGCCAACAGGCGGTCTATGGCCTCGGTCAGTACGGTGGTCGCCACGATGTCGGCGTCGACCATCATGCCGGCCGTGTCGAACGCCCGCAGCGATAGGAACTCTCGCGCCGAGAAGGCAGGCGGGATCTCGCCGGGCGCGAAGCGGCGCTCGGACGCGCCCTCGCGGACGAAGATCGCGTGGCGCGACCGGAACGGCGTGTCGGCCGGCTGGTGCTCATAGTTCATCAGCAGGACGGTCTCGCCGGGCTGAGCGTCTTCCAGCGTGAGGCGGCAGGGCGAGCCCGGGCCGTCGATCGTGCGGCGCTGGATTCTCTGCGCCGCCAGGACGTCGTCGGGCAATCCGAACAGCGGCTGGAAAGGGGCGGCGGGCAGGGCGGAAACGATGAATGTCATAGGTGATCTCCTTTGCCCGGAAGATCGTTCGCGGCGCCGCCCGGGCCAATGTGGCGATGCCAACACATGTCCGAAAGCCGCTACAGCGCGTCGTGGAAGATGATCCCCAGGGTGTGACGTCGGCCCGCGCGCAGGCGGCTGACGCCGTGGCGCATATTCACGCGATAGATGCCCTTGCCCCCGCGGACCGGGCGGTGGTGCACCGGAAAGATGACGGCGTCGCCCTGGCGCAGCGGCACGACCTCGACGCGCGACTGCATGCGCGGTCGCTGCTCCGTCAGCACGAACTCGCCGCCTTCGAAGTCGCGGCCGGGCTCGCTCAGCAGGATCGCCGCCTGCAGCGGAAAGACATGCTCGCCATAGAGGTCCTGGTGCAGGCAGTTGTAGTCGCCCGGCCCATAGCGCAGCACCAACGGCGTCGGCCGCACCTGACCGGCGGCGTGGCAGCGCGCCAGATACTCGGCGTGTTCGGCGGGATAGCGGGCGGCTTCGCTCAGCGTGGTGTTCCAGCGGTTCGCGATCTGGGCCAACGGCGGCCACAGCGCGGTGCGCAGGGCCTGGACCGGCTCGGGCAGGGGATAGGCGTAGTATCGGTACTCGCCGCGCCCGAACCCGTGCCGCGCCATCACCACCGTTGAGCGATAGCCGTCGCCGTCGTAGCGCGCCGTGATCGCCTCGCAGGCGGCGGGGTCCAGAAGGCCGGCGATGCGAGCGCAGCCGTGAGCGTCCAGGTCGGCCGCGACGGCGGTCCAGTCGATGTCGGTCATGGCCGGGACATCGCGCCGGCGTACGGCGCGTTCAACCCGCCATGCGGACGCCAGGTCCGTAAGCCGCTAGATCAGCCGCTGGATGTTGGCCTTCCCCAGGTCGGCCAGGCGCGTGACGCCGCACTGGCGCATGGCCTCGAGCAGCTCGTCGTCGATCAGGCGCATCGCGGCGGCGACGCCGTCCTCGCCGAACGCGCCCAGGCCCCAGATGTAGGGCCGCCCGATCGCGACGGCGTCGGCGCCCAGGGCCATGGCTTTGAACACGTCGGTCCCCCGCCGGATGCCGCCGTCGACGATGATCGGGGCCTTGCCGCCGACCGCGGCGACCACCTCGGGCAGCGCCTCGACCGTCGCGATGAGACTGTCTTCCGAGCGGCCGCCGTGGTTGGAGACGATGATGCCGTCGGCGCCGCGGCGCAGCGCCAGCTTCGCATCCTCGCCGGTCATGATCCCCTTCACGAGCAGCGGCGACTTCGTGACTGCCCGCAGGGTCGAGACATAGTCCCAGGTGAAGGCCGGCGCAGAGAAGGTGCGGACCCGGCTTGTGTCGATGCCCTGGTAGTTGGGTCGCCGCAGGTTCTGGGTGGCGCGCTCGGCGGGCGTGCCGTGGCAGGCCTCGCATGGGCGGTCGTCCAGACGCGCGAGGCGCTGCATGGTCTCGCGCCGCATCCCGCCGCCCAGCAGGTCGAGGGTCAGTACGATGGCGCCGGCGCCTGCCGCATCGGCGCGTCGGACCAGCGCCTTGGCGACGTCGATGTCGCTTGTGGGATAGACCTGGAACCAGACGGGCGCGCCGCGGGCCCTGGTGACCTCCTCGATGCTGGTGGACGAGACCGTCGACAGCATCTGCAATGCGCCGCGCGCCTTGGCCGCCCGGGCGGACGCGAGTTCGCCGTCGGGGTGGAAGGCGCGCTGCGCCGACAGGGGGCACAGCGCCACCGGCGAGGCGAACCTCTGCCCGAACAGCGTCACCCCGATGTCGATCCGGCTGACATCGACCAGCCGTCGCGCCCGCAGGCCCCAGCGGGAATAGCCGGCGGCGTTGGCGGCGACGGTCTTGTCGTCGTGGACGCCGGTCATCAGGTAGCCATAGTGGGCCGGCGGGATGTTCCTGGCGGCCACCTCCTGCAGCTCGAACACATTGAGCGCCTGGGCGGCGCTGGTGATCGGCGGGGCGGTCGCGCCGTCGGCCAGCGCGGGTGCGGCCCAAAGGGGGCTGGCGCCCACGAACTGCAGAAAGCGCCTGCGCGCGAGCGCGCCGCCGTGACCAGACATCATCTGACTCCCCCAACCCCGGCGGCGATCCGAACACGTTCGCCGCGTCGGCGCCAGCGTCCCGCGATTGCGCGCCGCAGGGTGCTTGCCTAGATTTCACGCCCTGAACCGAGGAGCAGGCCGATGCGGCGCGCGCTGGACAATCCGACCACCCGATCCGTCCACGTCGCGATGACCCTCCGCCATGCCCGCTCTGATCACGCTCGACGGCCTCAGCTACTCCACGCCTGACGGCCGCTGCCTCTTCGAAGACCTGACCCTCTCCTTTGGGGCCGAACGCACCGGCCTCGTGGGGCGCAACGGCGTGGGCAAGTCCACGCTGTTGCGGCTGTTGCTCGGCGAACTGCCGCCGACCGCGGGCGCGTTCAGCGTGCGCGGGCGCCTGGGCGTGCTACGCCAGGCGCTGATCCCGCCCGCTGGCGCCACCGTGGCGGCGCTGATGGGCGTGGACACCGCGCTTTCTCGCCTGCGCAGGCTGGACGCGGGGGAGGGGACCGAGGACGACGTCGCCGAGGCCGACTGGACGCTCGAGACCCGACTTGAGCAGGCGCTGGCCGATGTCGATCTCGCCGGTCTCGACCTCGAACGTCCTGCGGCCTCGCTCAGCGGCGGTCAGGTGACGCGGGCCTCGCTGGCCGGGCTGCTCGCCGCCGAGCCCGACCTGCTGATCCTGGATGAGCCGACCAACAACCTCGACGCCGCCGCCCGCGACCTGGTGGCCGAGGTGCTGGGCCGCTGGCGGGGCGGGGCGATCGTGGTCAGCCACGATCGGACCCTGCTCCGGCAGATGGACCGCATCGTCGAACTCTCCAGTCTGGGGGCCCAGGTGTTCGGCGGCGACTACGACCTCTACGTCCGGCGCAAGGCCGAGGCCGAGGCGGCCGCCGCCCGCGAGCTGGCCGACGCCGAGAAACAGGTGGCCCGCGTCGCCCGCGAGGTCCAGGTCGCCGCCGAGCGCAAGCAGCGCAAGGACGCCGCCGGCAAGCGCGCCCGGAGCAAGAACGATGCGCCCAAGATCCTGCTCGACGCCCGCCAGCAGCGGGCCGAGACGTCGGGCGCCCGGGCTCTCCACGTCGCCGACCGCTTGCGCGCCGAGGCGTCCGAGGCCTTGGCCGATGCTGATGCAAAGGTTGAGCGTGTGCGCCGCCTGGCCTTCGACCTGCCGCCGTCAGGACTGGCGGCCGGCAAGATGGTCGCCGAAGTCGACGATGTGGCCTTCGGCTGGCCGGGCGGCCTGCCCGTGCTGAAGGGCGTTTCGCTGAAGATCGTGGGT
This sequence comes from Phenylobacterium sp., assembly GCF_965284355.1. Taxonomy (NCBI): domain Bacteria; kingdom Pseudomonadati; phylum Pseudomonadota; class Alphaproteobacteria; order Caulobacterales; family Caulobacteraceae; genus Phenylobacterium; species Phenylobacterium sp. The sequence continues at coordinate 4,653,464 of NZ_OZ260078.1, forward strand.
CCGGAGCGCGTGGCGGTGTCCGGCCCCAACGGGTCGGGCAAGACCACGCTGATCCGACTGATCGCCGGAGACCTCACGCCGACCACGGGCAGGATCACCCGCGGGGCGAAGGCGGCGTTCCTTGACCAGCAGACTGCGCTGCTGGGCGACGACGCCACTCTGGTCGCGGCGTTTCGCCGGCTCAATCCACGCGCCAGCGAGAACGCGGCCCGCGCCGCACTCGCGCGCTTCCTGTTCCGCAACACCGCCGCGGAGAAGCCGGTGGCGGCGCTATCGGGCGGCGAGCGGCTGCGCGCGGCCCTGGCGGCGGTCCTGCTGGGCGACGAGCCGCCCCAGCTCCTGATCCTGGACGAGCCGAGCAACCACCTGGACCTCGACAGCATCGGCGCCGTCGAAGCCGCCCTGGCGGGCTACGACGGCGCCTTGCTCGTGGTCAGCCACGACCGGGACTTCCTGGCCGCGATCGGGATCGAGCGAGAGATTTCCCTTCCCATCAAGGGAGGGAAGGGAACCCCGGCGTGATCACGATCTCGCCTTCGGACGCGGCCAGCCGGTGCTTGGCGATCTCCCGGTATTCCGCGGACCCGGCCCAGGCGAGGGCGGCGTCGCGGTCCGGGAAGGCCAGGATGACCAGCCGGCGCGTGTCGGGCGGGCCCTCCAGCACCTCGGGCGCATCGTTCACGGCCAGGATCTGGCCGCCGTACTTGCCGAAGATCGGCATGAAGCCGGCCTCGTACTGGCCGTAGCGCTCGCGGTCGTGAATCGCGATGCGGGCGACGATGTAGTGGGTCATGCGGCAGCCTTCCTGACGACGCGGAACACCGCATTGGCCCGGGCGCACGGCTGGCCGTCGGCGGTGACGAAGGCCTGGGTGAAGCATAGCGTGCCGCCCGGCTTCACGAACACCGTGTCGAACTCCAGCCATTGGCCCGTGTGGGCCGACGCCAGGAAGTCGACGGTCAGGTTCACGGTCACCAGGCTGGAGACCTCGCCCAGCTTGCGCACGCACGACAGGCCCATGGCGTTGTCGGCCAGCGCCGAGATCAGCCCGCCGTGGACGAAGCCGCGACCGTTGCAGTGTGGCGTGCCGACCCGCAGGCCCAGGACCACCGTGTCGCCCGACACCCGCCTCCACAGCGGCTCCCAGGGATCGGTGACGGGGCTCTTGCGATCGTGACGCTCGAAGCCCGCCGGGACGTCGAGGAGGGCCTCCATCACACCGCCCCCGCCAACTGCGCCAGGCTGGTCAGCGTGCCGTGGCAGGCGCGCGCGGCCTCGGCGCCCTTCTGGCGGAAGTGGGCGTGGAAGAAGCCCTGGTGCGTCTCGTGCTCATGGAAGTGATGCGGGGTCAGCACCACTGAGAACACCGGCGTTTCGGTCGCCAACTGCACCTGCATCAGCGCCTGGATCACCGTCTGAGCGACGAAGTCGTGGCGATAGATGCCGCCGTCCACCACGAAGCCCGCCGCCACGATCGCGGCGTAGCGACCCGTGCGGGCCAGCGTCTGGGCATGCAGCGGGATCTCGAAGGATCCGGGAGTCTCGAACTTCTCGATCGCCTCGGGCGGGATTCCCAGGCTCGCCATCTCGTCGACGAAGCCCGTGTGGGCCTCGCGGACGATGTCGGCGTGCCAGAGCGCGTGAACGAACGCGATGCGGCCGGCGCGGTAGGCGCCGTTGGCGGTGGGGAATTCCAGGGTCTTCAGTTCGGAGGTCTTCAGTTGGGTCATGGTTCGTCTCCCTTGGGAGTTTCGAGGACCACGACTCAGGGGGCAGGCCACGCATGCGCAAGGCGGAGCTCCGCCTGACGCAGCTTGGCCGTTCTCATAACCGGACTATGACCGTCGGCTCCGGGATCGCACCGGCTCTGCTCGTCCTTCGCCGAAGCGAAGCGCCCGCGGGCTCGTCCCTCTCTCTTGCGAGGGGAGGGCATTACCGCCGGTGGGGAGTTACACCCCGCCCTGAGAACGTAGGCCGCCGGACGATCCGGCAGCGAAAACCAGCATAGGCCGAAGTTGCGACATCAAACAAGTGTTTGAACGCGTCGAGCGCCGAGCTCCCGGATGTTCGTGCCATCCGGGAGCCGGATCTGCGCTTACACGAATATGTAGTCGGAAGGATCGAGGCTGGTGACGCCCACGAGCGTGAACGTCTCTGACCCGCCGGTATAGGTGACGGTCCACTGGTCGCCGACGTTGCTCAGAGATGCGCCGACCCCGAAGCCCACGAGCCGCGGGACATCACCCGCCGAAGAGCCGTTGCCGGTAAAGTCGACGATACGGTCGCCGCCTGTATGGCCAAGGCCCAGGATGAAGACGTCGTCGCCGGAAAGTCCCTCGAAGGTGTCGGCGCCGTTGTCGCCGGACAGCGTGTCCGACCCGCCGCCGCCGTGCAGGTAGTCGGACCCGTCGCCGCCGAACACGACATCGTTGCCGCCGCCGCCGAACAGTCCGTCATTGCCGCCGCGCCCGTCGAGCGTATCCGCACCGTCCTGGGCCAGGAACGTGTTGGCGTTCGCGTCGCCGGCCAGGGAGTCGTTGTAGTTGGTGCTGTAGATGCGCTCGACCCCGGAATAGACGTCGCCCGCGGCATCGCCCTGGCCGGCCGCGGGGTTGATGAGGTCCAGGACGATGGCGGATGTCGAGGCGAGATAGCTGCCCGTGTCCAGGTTGGCCCCGCCGGAGAAGGTGTCGGCCCCGGCGTCGGCGTTGAACTGATCGTTGCCGGCGCCGCCATAGATCAGATCGCTACCCGACGTGCCCGAAAGCGTGCCGCCTGCCGCGTCGAATTCGATCGCGTCCTTGACGGTGACGGTGATCGTCTCCTGGCGGACGTTGCCGCCGCTGTCGGTCGCCCGGACGGTCACCTGATGACTCGACGCGGTCTCGTAGTCGAGGCTGGCCCCACTCGCCACCACGAGATTGGAGCCGCTGATCGCGAAGTAGGGGCTGGAACCAGGAGCCAGAGTGTAGGTCGCCGTGTCACCGCCGTCGGCCGTGGAGAGCGCCCCGACGATCGTCCCCGACGTCGCCCGCTCAAAGACTCCGTCACCGCCGAGCGCGATGTCGGTGGGCGCGGTGTTGTCCAGGTAGGTCTGTAGCGTCGCCAGCTGGGAGGGGCTGTAGGCGCCCGAGTACATTCGAACGTTGTCGATGGCTCCGTCGAGGAAGCCGTCGCCGTTCCCCGAGCCGATCTTCACAGTGTGGTTCTGTGTATCGAGCCGCGTGGCGATATTGGTCTTGCTGCCGGCGAGCGTTCCGTCAACGTAGATGTAGAGCGCGCCCTTTCCGTTTACAGGATCGGCATTGCCGTCGAAGACCACCACCACAGAGTGCCAGGCGTCGGCCGACACGGCGCTGGCCGTGGTCAGTTCCTGGTACGTCGCGGTGCCGTCGTTAAGCCAGACGTAGGCCTTGAGCTTGCCATCCGACTGGACATCGAGACCGATGAAGCCGTGCTTCTTCAGGATGCGGTCGGTAGCGATGGTGTCGATGTTGACGTCGAGCGCCAGGGTGAACTGGCGTTGGGCGTTGAACTCCGGCGCGTTTGGGACCTCGATGTAGGTGTTCGTGCCGCCGAAGTCGGCCGCGGAGCCTCCGCCGGACCCGGTCACGTAGACGTCGGCGCTCGAGTCGGGCTTCCAGTTCACCGTTCGCGCATAGACCGAGGAATCCAGGACGCCGGTCGAGGACGAGTTGCTCGCTGCCGGGTCGTTCTCGAACTGAAGCTTCAGCAACTCAGGGTGGGTCACGACGATCTTCTTGTCGACGGTGACCGTCCCGACCCCGGGCGTCGTGATCGTGAGCGCGACGTTGTGCTCGCCTGCCGCGGCAAAGCGGTGGGAGACGTTGGCGCCCTCGGCCGTCACGCCGTCGCCGAAGTTCCACGAGTACGTCGTCCCCGGCGCAACCGAGCCGTCCCAATCGACGGCGGAGAACGAAGGCGTCAGCGGCTGCGTACCACTACCTGCGGCGTGGGAGATGAAGGCCACGGGCGGAGCGGCGGCCGTGTAGGGGTCAGAGGCTCCGACGCCTGAGGGCCGGGACCAGCCGGGGATCGGCCGCATATCGTCGAGGCTGGCGCCGTTCAGCGGGTCGACGAACAGGTTGCCCACGTAGTTGGCCCCGTAGGGGTTCGTGTATTGAACGACCACGTTGCCCGAGATCGTGTGCGTGCCCGTCGAAGTGTTGGAGACGGCGGTGGTGATGTTGTCGGTGACTGTGACGTTCTGCGAGACGTTCACGACCGTTCCACCCATCGTACCGTCTGTGATGACGATCCGCCCGGCCGAGCCGACTCCCTGTGTGCCGATGACCGTGTTGTTGGAGACCTCGGAATCGTACCCGCCGTCCATCACGATGCCATTCGGCGCCTGCGTGTAGATGACGTTCTGGGTGATGAGGAAGTTGTCATAGGTGCTGGTGTTGTCGGTATCGACGAACACGCCCTGGACGACCGCGTCTGGCGAAAGCAGGACGTTTCCGCTGATCACCGCATTGCTGGACCCGGCCATAGCGCCGGATGAAACGAACTGGATGAAGTCGTTGTGGCTGCCGCCATAGGGGTGGAAGCCGTAGGCGAGGTTGTTCGTAATTTCGACAGTGTCGACCTGCGCGAAGACGAAGGCGTCGCCGCTCAGCGTATGGACTGTATTCCCGTCCACCACCACGTTCTCGCTGAGCTGAACCACCAGCCCTGTCTTGACGTCATGGAACGTGTTGCCCAGCACATTGACGTTGTCGCAGCTGACGAACTCAAGGCCACTCCTGTTGTTGGTGTTGTCTGCGTCTTCCGTCGAGGCAAACTCGCAGCCTGTGACGGTGATGTTCGTGCAGTTCGTGAATTTGGCGGCGTCGGCCGAGCTGTCACCTGACGTGCGCACGAACTTGAGATTCTCGAACGTCATGCCGTTGCTGTTGCCGATGAGGATCACGTCGATCACCGCGTCGTAGCCCGAGGCCGACGTGATGGTGATCCCGGCGCCGAAGTTCTTGCTGCCGATGTTGAGATTGCTGAGCGCGGTGTTCGTCGCGATCTCGATGCGGTCGCCGGCGACGGCGGCGCCGATGGCGGTGTTGAACTGGGCGACTGTGGTGACGGTATGAACGGTCAAGAGCTTCCCCCGGGAACGCGGTGAGCCACAACTCATGAGTTATAGAAGTCGCAGATGCGACCCGGGGTAATGCTCAGGCAAAGGTCCGGTGGGATGCAAGCTAAGATTGTACATCGGGCGTGTGACCGCAAGGCGACGCTTCGAGCGGTCTGTTCGACGGCGTCGGATTGGCGCTTGCGGCCGCGCCATCGCCCTCGCACATCAAGGCTCAGTTTGGCAGAGGCTTCTCATGTTCGATCACCTGTCTCTTGGCGTCCGTGACCTGGGCGCCGCGCGCCGATTCTACGACGCCTTCTTCGCCCCGCTGGGCGCCAGCATCGCCTCCGAGAAGCCCGGCGAGATCGGCTATGGGCCCGGTGGGGCGGCGGGGTTGTTCTACCTGTATCCGGTCGAGGGCGAGCGGGTGGCGGGTCTGGGGGCGCACCTGGCGTTCACGGCGGAGACGCGCTCTGCGGTCGATGCGGCCTACGCCTCGGCGATGACCCACGGCGCCACCGCGATCCGCGCCGCCGGGCCGCATCCCGATATCGCCCCAGGCTACTACGGCTGTGTGATCCTGGATCCGGACGGCAACAAGCTGGAGATCGTCGCGGGGACGATGCACTGACGCGTCCGTGGGCGGCTAGGCGCGCCGGTTGAGCGTGATCGCCGTGGCCACGGCCGCGGGCGACGGGTTCTGCGTGCCGGTGGCGCCGTAGGAGACAGCCTTGGTGCGCTGGCTGGCGACCTCGTCGGCAATGCACTTGACCAGGCCTTCGGTGACCGTCCGGGCGGCCTCGATGGCGCGGCCCTGGCGGGCGAGCACGGCGTCGAAGGCCTCGGTGGCGCGGATCAGGCGGGTGCGCGACGCCAGCGGCGCGCCCTCGACCAGGCGGGTGTCGGCCCGGACCCTGGCGCTCTCGTGGCGATAGAGGTTGGCCAGGCGCGAGGTCTCTTCCATCAGGCCGGCGGCGTCCTGGGGCCGGCGCTCCTCGAAGGCCTGGGCCTGTGCGGCGATCAGTTCGGTCAGGCGCTCGGTCAGGATGACGAGCTGTTCGACGCGGTCGTCGGCGCCGTTCGCGGCGATGGCCATCAGGTGAGCCCCTGCATCTTGAGCATTTCGCGCTGAATGGTGTCGGCCAGGCCGATGCCGCCCTTCTTGGCCATCTGCTTGCCCATGGCGTCGGTCATCAGAGAGCGGAACATCTCCTCGCCATGTCCGCCGCCGAATGGGCCGTCGGTCTTCACGCCCTCGAACATCTGCTGGAACATGAACGACAGGAACTGGCCCTCGAACTTCTCGGCCGTCTCCTTGGCGCGCGTGCGGATACGCTCCACGGCGTCCGGATCGGTGACGGGCGCCTGGGTCTTCGACAGGTCGGTGGTCGGGATGGGCCGCAGCAGGGTCGGCGAGAGGGTCGTCGGCGAGATCAGGTCGGCCATCACATCACCTCGATCTCGGCCTGCAGCGCGCCCGCGGCCTTGATGGTCTGGAGGATCGAGATCATGTCGCGCGGGGTGACGCCCAGGGCGTTGAGGCCGGCGACCAGGTTCGACAGCGAGGTCCCGCTCTTTACCGTCAGGAACTGCTTGCCCTTCTCCTCTTCGACCGAGACGTCGGACTGCGGGATCACCGCGGTCTCGCCGCCGCGCGAGAAGGGGTTGGGTTGGCTGACGGCGGGCTGCTCGCGGACCGTGATGGTCAGGTTGCCCTGCTGGATCGCCACGGTGGAGACGCGCACCGCATCCCCCATCACGATCACGCCGGCGACCTCGTCGATCACCACCTTGGCCGGCGAGTCCGGTTCGACCGACAGGTTCTCGATCTGGGCCATGAACTGCACGAGGTTCTGATCGCCGGCGGGGCGGACGGCGACGATCGTCGGGCTTTCGGCGCGGGCTGAACCGGGGAAGGCCTCGTTGATCGCCTCGGCGACGCGGCGGGCGGTCGTGAAGTCGGGATTACGAAGCGTCAGGCGCATCTGGCCCATCGCGGCCAGCTGGAAGCGGACTTCGCGCTCGACGATCGCGCCGCCGGCGATGCGGCCCGCGGTGGGCACGCCCTTCAGCACGGTCGAGCCCGAGGCGCCGCCGGCGCTGATCGAACCGGTCTGCACGGTGCCTTGCGCCGCAGCATAGGCCTCGCCGTCGGCGCCCAGCAGCGGGGTGACCAGCAGCGTGCCGCCCAGCAGGCTCTTGGCGTCGCCCATGGCCGAGACCGTCGCGTCGATCTGCGAGCCCGGCGCGGCGAAGGCCGGCAGCTTGGCGGTGACCATCACTGCGGCCACGTTCTTGGTGTTGAGGTTGGCGTCGCGGACGTTGACGCCCAGCCGCTCCAGCATCGCCTCGAGGCTCTGCTTGGTGAAGGGGGCGTTGCGCAGCGCGTCGCCCGTGCCGTTCAGGCCCACCACGATGCCGTAGCCGATCAGCTGGTTCTCGCGGACGCCTTCGAACTCGACGATGTCCTTGATCCGCGACTTGGCGAACGCAGGGCCGGCCCCAAGGGAGAAGAGGGCCAGGCTGGCGGCGAGGAAGAGGGCGGAGAGCAGACGCATCGGCGACCTTCGGGCACAGAGTTCGCCGCCACCTCGCGAGAACTGTGCCAATCGAAAAGTCGTGGAAAAACAGCTGCCCGTCGCTGCGGGCGGCAAAGATCGACTAGGCAGATTCCTCCCTCCGTTAACCATGCTGCAAGTTTGGCCGGTCAATCTCGGTCGTGAGTTTGTGAGGCCGAGCGCGTCCAACATGAAGGTCACCGGAACAGGCGGTCTGTCGCAGACGTCGGGCGCCAAGCCGGCGCGCGGGGCGGCGAGCGGCGGCGGTTTCCAGGTCAGCAGCGTCAGCACGCCCGCGGCGCCTTCCCAGGTCTCCAGCGTCTCGAACGTGTCGGGCGTCATGGGCGTGGAAGCCCTGCTGGCCCTGCAGGACATCGAATCGCCCACCGAGCGGCGGCGGCGTTCGGTGGGGCGGGCCGGCCGCATGCTCGACGAGCTCGACAAGCTCAAGGTGGCGCTGCTCGGCGGCGAGCTCTCGCAAGCCCAGCTCGACCGGTTGGCCCGCGCCGTTCGCGAGCAGCGCGCGGCCACCGACGATCCCAAGCTGGAGGCGGTGCTCGACGAGATCGAGACCCGCGCCGCGGTCGAACTGGCCAAGTTCGAAATGGCGGGCCGCGGCGCCTAAGTTCGCCCGCCTCATCGGCGACGTTGAATCCGGCGGGCGATATGCCTATACAGCCCGCGCGTGTCTCAGGGTGTCCAGGGGCGTGAGGTTTTCATGAAGACAGCCGCTGTACTGGCTGATGATGCGAGCTACCGTCCTTCCGAGGACGAGGAGTTCATGAACGAGCGTCAGCTTGAGTATTTCAAGCAGAAGCTCAACGCGTGGAAAGAGGACATCCTCCGCGAATCTCGCGAGACGCTGTCGCACCTCCAGAAGGAAACCGAGAACCACCCGGACCTGGCGGACCGGGCGTCCTCGGAGACTGACCGCGCTCTTGAGCTCCGCACGCGGGATCGTCAGCGCAAGCTGATCTCCAAGATCGACGAGGCGCTGCGGCGCATCGAGGACGGCAGCTACGGCTACTGCGAGGAGACCGGCGAGCCGATCGGCCTGGGCCGCCTGGAGGCCCGGCCGATCGCGACGCTGAGCCTTGAAGCCCAGGAGCGGCACGAGCGCCGCGAGCGCGTCCACCGCGACGACTGAGGCCGCACCGGCCACCGGAAACCCGTAGCGTGGCCCGCCGGGCTTCGCCAACCTGCGGCGGGCCTGAGTCGCGGCGGCTTTGCCGTTCACACTCAGTCAGCCTATATATGCTCAAAGTGAGCATTACCCGGGACGGGAGCGATCGGTGACCCAGGCGTTCCATTCGATCCACACGCACGGCTTCGTCCGCGCGGCGGTGTGCACGCCGTCGGTGCTGCCGGGCGACCCCGGCTTCAACGCCGCCGAGACCCTGCGCATGGCGCAGGAGGCCGATGTCGAGGCCTGCGACCTGGTGCTGTTCCCCGAGCTGGGGATCTCGGCCTACGCCATCGACGACCTGTTCCTGCAGGACGCCCTGCAGAAGCGGGTGGAGGCCGAGATCGCGGGTCTGGTCGCCGCCAGCGAACGGCTGAAGCCGGTGCTGATCGTGGGCGCGCCGCTGGTCCACAACGGGCGGCTCTACAACTGCGCCGTCGCCATCTCGCGCGGCCGCATCCTGGGCGTGGTTCCGAAGAGCTTCCTGCCCAACTACCGGGAGTACTACGAGAAGCGCTGGTTCGCGCCGGGCGCGGGCGTCACCGGCCTTTCGATGCGCCTGGCGGGGCAGGACGTCCCGTTCGGCACGGACCTGGTGTTCGAGGCTGAAGACCTGGCCGACTTCGTGTTCCACCTGGAGATCTGCGAGGACTTCTGGGCGCCGCAGCCGCCCTCGACGGCGGGGGCGATGGCGGGCGCGCTGATCCTCTGCAACCTGTCGGCGTCCAACATCGTGGTGGGCAAGGCCGACGACCGCGAGACGCTGTGCGCCAGCCAGTCGATGCGATGCCAGGCGGCCTACCTCTATTCGGCCGCGGGGCCGGGCGAGAGCACCACCGACCTGGCCTGGGACGGCCAGGCCTCGATCCACGAACTGGGCCGACGGCTGGCGCAGACCGACCGCTTCCCGGCGAAGTCCGAGATGGCGATCGCCGACATCGACGTGGGCCGCCTGCGCCTGGAGCGCCTGCGCACGCCCACGTTCAACGACGCAGCGGCCGCGGCCGGCCATCCGGAGAAGGCGTTCCGCCGCGTCCGCTTCGAGCATCAGCCGCATTTCGACGACGTGGGGCTGGTGCGGCCGCTGGACCGCTTCCCGTTCGTGCCCGACGACCCGGCGCGCCTCGACAAGGACTGCTACGAGGCCTTCAACATCCAGGTCCACGGGCTGGTGAAGCGCATCCAGTCGACGAAGTCGAAACACCTGGTGATCGGCGTCTCCGGCGGCCTGGACTCGACCCACGCGCTGCTGGTCGCCGTGCGCGCGTTCGACGCCGTGGGCCTGCCGCGCGAGAACATCCTGGCCTTCACGATGCCGGGCTTCGCCACCAGCGACGGCACGAAGTCCAACGCCTGGGCGCTGATGAACAGCCTGGGGGTGACCGGCCAGGAGATCGACATCAAGCCGACGGCGCGGCTGATGCTGGAGGAGATGGGGCACCCGTTCGCGAACGGCGAGCCGGTCTACGACATCGCGTTCGAGAACGTGCAGGCGGGGCTGCGCACCGACTACCTGTTCCGGCTGGCCAACCAGCGGGCGGCCTTCGTGCTGGGCACGGGCGACCTGTCGGAGCTTGCGCTGGGCTGGTGCACCTATGGCGTCGGCGACCACATGAGCCACTACAACGTCAACGGCGGGGTGGCGAAGACGCTGATCCAGCACCTGATCCGCTGGGTGGTGAAGACCCAGCCGCTGGACGAGCAGGCCAAGGCGACTCTGCTCTCAATCCTGGGCACCGAGATCTCGCCCGAGCTGGTGCCGGCCGGCGCCGACGGGGCGATCCAGTCGACCCAGGCCAAGGTCGGGCCCTATGAGCTGCAGGACTTCAACCTGTTCCACATCACGCGCTTCGGGCTGGCCCCGTCCAAGGTGGCGTTCCTGGCGTGGCATGCGTGGCGCGACGTGAAGACCGGCCAGTGGCCGCAGAACTTCCCCGACGAGGCGCGCAACGCCTACGATCTGGCGACCATCAAGAAGTGGCTGTCGCTGTTCCTGTTCCGCTTCTTCGAGATCAGCCAGTTCAAGCGCTCGGCCGTGCCCAACGGCCCAAAGGTGATCTCGGGTGGCGCGCTGTCGCCGCGGGGGGACTGGCGCGCGCCGAGCGATGGGAACGCGCGGGTGTGGCTGGATGAGCTGGAGGCGAACGTGCCGTAGGGGGCGCGGGGCCTCGGGGGCGTTGAGAGGGTCCGAGAAGGGTGGGAAACGGACAATGGCATGGGTATCGATTGGCCGTGTCTGAACGCTCCAACTCACCGGCAGAGCGCCTCCGTGTCGCGATCGCGCAGACGGACGTTGGGTTTGATCCGCGGGCGAATGGCGCCCTCATCCGGGCTCAGATGCGCGAGGCCGCGCGCGCCGGCGCCAGGCTGATCCAGTTTACCGAAGGCGCGATGTCCGGATATCCCTCTGGCTCGGGAAAGGACGCGCTGGCCGGCTGGAAAGTAGATTGGTCGCTGCTGCGCGCTGAACTCGAAGCCACAGCCGCGTTAGCGGGCGAGCTTCGGCTTTGGACGGTCATCGGATCGAACCACCCGCTCACACCGCCCAATCGCCCGCACAACAGCCTGTACGTCATCTCCGACGCCGGGGAGTTGGTCGGCCGCTATGACAAGCGGCTCCTCTCTTACTCCGAAGTCTCGGAATGGTACGCGCCCGGCGCCCATCCGCTGATCTTCGAGGTGGACGGATTTCGCTTCGGTTGTGCGCTGTGCATTGAAATCCAGTTCCCCGAACTCTTCGTCGAGTACGCCGAGCTGTCCGTAGACGCCGTCCTGCTTTCGAGCTTCTCGCGGGATCCAATGTTCGCCATCCAAGCGCAAGGACACGCCGCTTGCGGGGCCTTCTGGCTCGGGTTCGCTGCCCCCGCACAGTGCAGTGACGCAGTCCCAAGCGGCCTGATTGGTCCGCACGGACGATGGCTCGCGTCGGCGCCATCGGACGGCGCTAGCGCTATCGTCATCGCGGACCTCGATCGCGGATCAGAAGCGCTGCAGATGGCTCTGCAGTTTGCGCGACCTTGGCGCGCCCGCGCGCGGCAGGGCGAACTGCACCGTCGGGCTCAAGTCGTCGACCCGCGCAGCTTGGATGTTTGGCGCTTCTGAGGCGGCCATGAGCCTCGTCCCGGGGATTCATGGTTTCGCCGCGAGGCTTTGGCCGGCAGGCCGCCCCGGCGGCCTGCGCTCACGGCGTTGCCGCCGACGGATGGATCCCCGGGACAAGCCCGGGGAAACGTTCAACCTTTTTTGGGGGTTGGAGTCTGACGTCCGGCTCGGTCGACTGTCGACCTCCAACCCTTGCCATCGTTCCGCTCGCGCAACGCCTTTCGGCGGGCCGCTCGGGGCGGCCCGCTTCCACGGCCACGCGGCCGAGGGATGGGTCCCGCGAACACGTCGCGGGATGACGGAGGTGTGGGGTGTGCGCGGTGGGATCGGGTTCAACGGCGGGGCAGGGCCGATGTCGGCGCCGCCTTCTCCCGGCCTCCCCCACGGCGCTGCCGCGCCTGGGAGAGGGGCTTAGGATAGAGCGGCCTAGGACGTGTTGACGACCCGCAGGGACGCGCCGCCGAGGAGGGCGGTGCGGGCGGCCAGGGTGGCCGCGGGGGCCTGGAGGGCCGGGATGGCGGCCAGGGACGGGGTGCGGGAGACGATGGTCAGGTTGCGGCGGATTCGCGCGCGGTTGACGTCGTCGTCGGCGTGGAGGCGTTCGGCCTCGGGCTTTTCGAGGCGCACGTGCCAGTCGAGGCGTTCGTAGGCGTCGTCGCGCTCGGGGCGTTCCGGGCGCTCAGCGTCGGGTCGGCTGCGTTCGGCCGGCTGGGCGCGTTGGACGGCGACGGTTCCGGCGGCGAAGCGGGCGCGGAGCGCCAGGGACTGGCGGACGCCTCGGCTCATGTGGTGGTAGGCGCCGGCGAGGGCCACGAGTTCGCGGGTGTCGTCGGTGGCCAGCGCGGCGTCATGCACCTTGCGGGCCATGCCCATGCCGAGCTGGGCGAGCTCCATCAGGAGGGCCTGTTCGGCCTGCGTGTCGGCGATGTGCGACATGAACAAAAGAAGAACATAAGTGAGGTGAGGTGTCAAGCTTCGGACCCGGTGCGGCCGTACCCGTTCGATTTTTTTGACCACGAACCACACGAACCACACGAACGCGCTCCGCCTCCCGGGCGCTACGATCAGGGCTCTGTTTGTGTGGTTCGTGTGGTTCGTGGTCGAACAACACAGCGCCTGCGGCGCGCACGACGCCGAGAGGCCAGCGCGACCTCTCATCCGTCAGCTTCGCTGACACCTTCTCCCGCAGGGGGAGAAGGACGGTGAACCCGGAAGGCTAGACCGCGCTTCTCGGCACGATGGCTTCGTCGGTGCGGTCGAAGACCGGGGCGCCGTTCTCGGTGGCGCGGACGGTCCAGGCGATGTTGAAGGCCTTGGGGTCGGAGCGGACGACGAGGCGGGTGTCGATGCGGATCGACCAGCCGGGGCGCTCCATCGCCACGCGGTAGACCTTGGCCGCGGCGGCTTGCCGGCCCGCGTCGGCGAGCGCGACCTCGAAGCGTGAGGCCAGGCGGTAGTCCGTGCCGGTGGCGGGCAGGTGGTAGGCGTAGGCGGGCGGGGCGTGGGCGGCGGCGCCGGTGAGGCCCGTGGGCAGGAAGGCCTCCTTGGCGGGGTCGAGCCATTTGGCGGGCGCCATGGCCGGGCCGGGCAGGGTGATGGCGGGCGGGAAGGCCGGCGTCGGCCCGCCCGGAGGCTGCCACGGCAGGCGGACCTCGACGTTCTCGACCGTGAGGTCGGCGGCCGCGCGGCCGGGCCAGAGGGTGGGCCAGCCGTGCGCCGAGAGTTCGAGCACGAGGCGATGGCCGGCCTTCAAGCGCCACGCCGTCGCCTGCAGCGGCAGGACGAGGTCGATCGGCTCTCCGGCGCGAGGCGGATCGATCCGCCCGGATCCGTCCGGGAAGGCGAGGTTGCGGGCGCCCGTGGTCATGCGTACGGCCCGGCCGTCGGGGGCGATGTCCAGCAGGCGCGCCACGATGAGGCCGCCGGCACGGTTCGAGGTCACGCGGCAGGCGACGACCGGCGCGGACACGATGTCCATGTCGTCCTGGATCGGCAGGTCGCCGAACAGGTTCGTGGCAGGCCAGGGACCGGACGCCTCCTCGTAGAGATCGCCCGCCAGCCCGGCGGGCGTCGCCGGGGCGGCCCGCAGCACGACCGGATCGCGCACGAAGCGGAAGACGGCGGTGGGGGCGCGTTCGAGCGGCCAGGCGACGCCCCGCCACGCGCCGCGCTCCAGCCCGCCCTGGCGATCGGGCTCGCCGACCCAGTAGCGCAGCGGGGGCTCGTCCATCACGCCCGTCTCGCGCCCCTTCAGCCATTTGTCCCACCAGCGCAGCGCCTCCTGCAGGAAGCCGATGCGGGGGCCGCGCGTGGCGGTGGCGGGGGTGACGTGCTCCCAGGGGCCGATGATGGTGCGGACCGGGCCCTTCCAGGCCGCGGCGATGCGAAGGACCGAGGTGGCGTACTTGTCGGCCCAGCCGGAGTAGAGCAGCAGCGGCAGGTCGCCCATGGGCGCGGCCTTGCCCTGCCAATAGCCGTCGCGCTCGGGGTGGCTGAGCCAGGGGATGATCCAGGGGCGGTCGGCGTCGAGCCGCTTCAGCCACTCGGCCCGCCAGCCGTCGCCGAACACCTGGGGGTCGGGCGGCAGGGCGTTGAACATCAGCATGACGCCGGCCCAGTCGACGCGGGCCGTGTAGGCCTGGCCGCCCAGGTTCTGGATGTCGGTGGTCCAGCCGTCCTCGGAGACGCCGCCCAGGACCATGGCCTTGAGTGCGGGCGGGCGGCGGGCGGCGGCGCGGAGGGCGGTGAAGGCGGCCCAGGAGAGGCCGGAGAGGCCGACCGCGCCGTCGCACCAGGGCTGGGCGGCGGCCCAGGCGACGGCGGCCGCGGCGTCGTCGATCTCGGTCGGGAGATACTCGTCCCGCAGCAGACCGGTCGAGTTGCCCGAGCCCGCGGTGTCGACCGCCAGCACGGCGTAGCCCTGCTGCGCCCACCAGGGCAGCAGCGGGTCGATGACCGGCCGGAAGATGTCGTAGGGGCGGTAGGGGGAAAGATCGAGGATCGCGGGGACGGGGTCTGCGCCCCTGGGCCGCCACAGCCGCGCCGCCAGGACGCGGCCGCTGGGCAGGGGGATGCGGATCAGCTCCTCGATCAGCGCGCCTTCGCCGGGCGCCTTTGGCGTCTCCGCGTCCATCGTCCCTCCAGGCCCCCAGTAGAGGCTCGGACGGCCGGCGGGTCTAGCGCAGGCCGATCAGGCGGATCTCGGCCGGGAGCGTCGTCGCCTTGCGGCCGCGCAGGCGTCGCATGATCGCGCGATAGGCGGGGACCACCAGCTCGGTCCAGTAGCCGAAGGGAACGTCCTTATGGATACGATGCAGGTCTTCCATGACCCTCTCCCGTCTCGGGGTTGAACTCGTGGAGGGAAAATGGTCTTCCGAAGGCCAGACCTCAAACCGGTTCTCCTGCTATATCCATAAGTCAAGCTTATGTCCGATCCTCTCGCCACCGTGCCGCTCAGCGCCGTCCGCGTCTTCGAGGCGGCCGCCCGCCTGGGCAGCTTCACGCGCGCCGCGGGCGAGCTGGGCATGACCCAGGCGGCGGTGAGCTGGCAGGTGAAGGCGCTGGAGCGGCGGCTGGATCAGGCGCTGTTCCGCCGGCTGCCGCGGGAGGTGACGCTGACCGCGGCGGGCGAGCGGCTGTACCGCGCGGCCAGCGAGGCGATCACCGCGCTGCGGACCGCCATCGCCGACATCACCGACCAGGGCGCGGGCGTGCTGACCATCAGCGCCCTGCAGACCTTCGCCACCCAGTGGCTCGCGGCGCGGCTGGGGGCGTTCCAGGTGGCCAACCCGGACGTGGCCGTGCGGCTGTCCAGCGAGAGCCGGATGATCGACCTGATGCGCGGCGACGCGGACGTGGGCATCCGGTCCAGCCGCCACGGACAGTGGCCGGGGCTGGAGGCGATCTACCTGTTCCCGACGGCCCAGACGGTGCTGGCGACGCCGCAGGCGCTGGCGGGGCTGGGCCCGTCGCCGGAGCCGGGCGACCTGATGGGCCTGGAACGGGTGGGATCGGAGGAAGAGTGGGCGCTGTGGTTCGCCGCCGCCGGCGTCGCCGATTGTCCCGACAGCATCGCCACGGGCATCCGGATCACGGGCGATTCACAGGTGCTGGAGGTGGCCGCGGCCATGGCGAACGGCACGATGGCCATCGGCTCGCCAGTGATGTTCGCCGCCGACATCGCGGCGGGGCGGCTGGTGCAGCCGTTTCCGATCGTGTTCGGGGAAGGGGCCTATTGGCTGGCCTATCCGGCCGACCGGCGGCGCAACCGCAAGATCGCCGCGTTCCGGACCTGGCTGTTGGACCAGGTGCGGGCAGACCCCGCGGCGCGCCTCGAACTGGCGCGCCGCGAAGTCGTGTCCGACGTCTCCTGACCTACGCCCCGGAGGCCGAGGCTTCAGTTGCACCCGCGATCGGGAGACGCCAGCGCGCCAGGTCCCGGTTTAGAACCGGTAGCTGGCGGTCACCTTGAAACTGTTGAACTCGAAGTCCTCATCGGTGCGGCGGAAGTCCGTGCCCGCCGTATTGACGAGCAGGAACGGGTTCGTGGCCGCCGTCGTGCCCGAATTGGCCGCGCGCACGCCGAAGTCGTCGTCTTCCAGGCTGGTGCGCAGGAATTCGGCGCCGATGCTGACATTTTGGGTCAGCTTGTGTTCGAAGCCCACGCCCAGCTGATAACCCTTGGCGTCGCCGCCGCCGACCTGCGGGAAGGCGTTGACCGTGTTGGTGGTCCGGAAGCTGTGCTTCATGTTGCCGACCGCATAGCCGCCAGTCGCGTAGACGAGGCTGTCGCCGAAAGCGTAGCCGCCGCGGGCGCGGAAGGCCCACACATCGGTCAGCTTGCGGGTGAAGTTGTAGGCCGCGGGCGTGATCGAGAACGCGGTCACCGCGTCCTGCAGCTCGAGGCGGCTGTACTCGATGACGCCGCCGACCACGAACTGGCCGATCTGGTAGTCGTAGCCGCCGCGAACCGAGAGCTCGACGTCGGTCTTGTCGTCACCCCGGCAACCGCCGGGCGCCGCGTTGGTGTTGAACGAACCGGGGCAGAAGCCGGTGGAGAAGGCGTCGGCGCCGGCGGCCGTGCGCACGACGTCGCCGAAATTGCCGTCGAGGTTGGTGTCGAAGCCGATCGACTCGCCCTTGCTTTCCGAACGATCGGCGTAGCCGGCGGTCACGCCGATGTACGCGCCGGTCCAGTCGGAGGACTGCGCGCTGGCGGCGGAGGCGAACGAGAGAGCCGACAGGGCGGCCGCGGTGAGGAGAATGGTTTTCATGAGAGGGCCCGTCCAGGTTGTAACCGGGCCGGCAGAATAGCGACCCGTTGACGCCTCTACGTTGATCTTCGTCACTTGGATGCGGCAGGCTGTCGCAGATTTTCGCCTGTGTGGCGAGTTTGTCACAATCCTGGCGTGGGCGGGTCGCGCGCGAGACTTCCAGCCGCGATGGCGCGTCAGCGCCGCCCGTAGGGAACCACGAAAGACACGAAATACACGAAACCGCCTGGAGCGCTTGGACGCATCAGCCGTCCGGAACCTTTCGTGTATTTCGTGTCTTTCGTGGTTCCGAATGACGGCGCCTGCGGCGCGCGGTGAGCTAGCCCCGGCGGCCGACGGCGGCTTCGGAGGGGTAGGGCTCGGCGCCCTGGGCCAGCAGGGTTGGGACGATCTCGTCGACGGTGGGCACCGCGACCCAGGCCTGCATGAACTGGGGCGGGGTCAGGCGCTCGTCGACCGTGTGCTGGAACAGCTTGAAGAGCGGCTCCCAGAAGCCCCGAGGGTTGTAGAAGACCACCGGCTTGGCGTGCAGGTCGAGGCGGCGCCACGACAGCAGCTCGACCACCTCTTCCAGGGTGCCGATGCCGCCGGGCAGGATGATGAAGCTGTCCGAGCGCTGGAACATGAGCATTTTTCGCTCATGCATGTTGTCGACGATGATGTGCTCGACCGTCTCCAGCGCCCGCTCGGCGCCCACCAGGAAGGTCGGGATGATGCCCAGAACGTCGCCGCCGGCCTCGTGCGCCGCCCGCGCGGTGGCGCCCATCAGGCCCACGCCGCCGCCGCCGTAGACCAGCTTGATGCCCGCGTCGGCCAGCGCCTTGCCCACGCCCCGCGCCGCGCTGAGGAACTCCGGATCCGCCTCGTCGGAGGAGCCGCAGAACACACAGGCCGATTCCAGGCGTTGGCGGTGACGCCTCATGACGCATACTCCAAGGGGAAACTGACGAACCGCTTGTGTCGGCCGCGAACAGGCCCGAGTAGCTAGGTTCAGCGTTAAGTCGCGCCAAGTAAACCCCGCCCAGGAGCCTGAGCCCGCTTTGGTCCACGCCCATGTCGCCACCGGCCGCTTCAGCGGCCCCGGATCCGTCGAGGCCAAGGACGCCAAGTTCAACTTCTGGGGCTCGATGGGCGACCTCATGGCGCTGGTCATGCGCTCGGGCGCGCCGCAGCTGCGCCTAAGGATCGGCGCCGCCCTGGTGCTGGTGGTCGTGGGCAAGCTTTGCGGCGTGCTGGCCCCCGTCATGCTGGGCGACGCGATCAACACGCTGAGCCCGGTCCAGCAGGGCGGGCTGGTGGTAGGGGCCAGCTTCGTGGGCCTGGCGGTGGCGTTCGCGGCGCTGCGCCTGCTGGCCGCCTGCGCGCCCTATGCCCGCGACGCGATCTTCACCCGGGTCTCGCAGTCGACCATGGCGCGGGCCGCGGTGGAGAGCTTCGGGCACGCGCTGTCGCTGTCGCTGGACTTCCACCAGACCAAGCAGACGGGGGCGCTCTCGCGGGTGATCGACCGGGGGGCGCGATCCACCGACTTCCTGATCCGCAGCCTGATCTTCAACCTGGGCGCGAAGGCCGCGAGCTGATCCTGGCCATGGCGGTGGCCGGCTTCCGCCAGGATGACGGTTCGCCCTGACCGCCTTCGCCACCCTGGTCGTCTATGCGGTGGTGACGTTCAAGATCACCGACTGGCGGCTGTCGCACCGGCGCGAGCTGAACGAGGCCGAGACGCGCGCGGCGGGGCTCTCGTCGGACGCGCTGATGAACTACGAAACCCTGAAGGCCTTCGGCGCCGAGGACCGGCTGGTCGACAGCTATGGCCGGGCCATGGCCACGTACGTCGACGCCAGCGCCCGGGCCAACGGCTCGCTGAACGCGCTGAACGGGGCCCAGTCGCTGATCCTCAACGTGGGCCTGGCGGCGCTGACCGTGATGGCCGGCTACGAGGTGGCGGGCGGGCGGCTGCAGCTGGGCGACATCACCATGGCGGTGCTGCTGCTCTCTAGCCTCTATGCGCCGCTGGGCATGCTGGGCTTCCAGTACCGCGAGATCCGCCAGGGCCTGATCGACATGGAGCAGATGGTGGCGCTCCAGAAGATCACCCCCGACATCGTCGACGCAGCGACCGCCCGGCCCCTGCCGCCGGCCAGCGGGCAGGGCGCAGCGCTGGCCTTCGACCACGTGAGCTACCGCCACGATGCGCGGGCGTCGGGCCTGCTGGACGTGACCTTCGAGGCCCGGCCCGGCCAGACGATCGCCCTGGTCGGCCCCTCGGGATCGGGCAAGACCACCGCGGTGCGGCTGGCGATGCGCCTGCTGGACCCGCAGGAGGGGCGGGTGACCCTGGACGGCGTCGATCTGCGCGAGGTGCGGCAGACAGACCTGCGCCGCGCCGTGGCGCTGGTGCCGCAGGACGTGGCGCTCTTCAACGACACCCTCTACGCCAACGTCGCCTTCGCCCGGCCGGGCGCGACGCCGGACGAGGTGCGCGCCGCCGCCGACGCCGCCGAGCTGGGGCCATTCATCGACGGCCTGCCGAACGGCATGCAGACCCGGGTGGGCGAGCGGGGGCTGAAGCTGTCGGGCGGCGAGCGGCAGCGGGTGGGGATCGCGCGTGCGCTGCTGGCCAATCCGCGCCTCTTGATCCTGGACGAGGCCACCAGCGCGCTGGACGGCCCCACCGAGGCGGCGATCCAGGAGACGCTGCGCAAGGTGAAAGCCGGGCGCACGACGCTGGTGATCGCCCACCGCCTGTCGACCATCGTCGACGCCGACCAGATCCTGGTCCTGCGCCGGGGCCGGATCGCCGAGCAGGGGACGCATGCGGAACTGCTGGCGAAGACCGGGGAGTACGCCGCGCTGTGGCGTCGGCAAACCCGCGAGGCCTGACCGGCTAGAGCGCATCCCGCCGAGGATGAGGCGCCGCAGGCGATAAGGATGCGCTCCAGCAGGAAGACGACGAGCCCGTTTCTCCCGGTTGGCTTGATTCAAGCCAACCGGGACGGGCGCTAGGCGTCCAGCGGCGGGATGACCCCGCGGCTCACCGACAGGCCCAGCGCAAGGCTCCGGCCGATCATCCGCGATCGCTCGACG
This sequence comes from Phenylobacterium sp., assembly GCF_965284355.1. Classification (NCBI taxonomy): domain Bacteria; kingdom Pseudomonadati; phylum Pseudomonadota; class Alphaproteobacteria; order Caulobacterales; family Caulobacteraceae; genus Phenylobacterium; species Phenylobacterium sp. Next base: position 4,673,756 of record NZ_OZ260078.1, read on the forward strand.
AACAGGTCGGCGGCGGCCGGAGGACAGACCTCGCGGGCGGTGCGCTCGAAGAGGTCGAGCCACAAGGCGAAGTGTTCGTCCCGGATATCGGGCCGGCGCGCGTGGGCGGCCATGGGCGAGCCCTTGAAGCGGCCGGTCATCAGCAGCACCGACGACCAGAAATCGCAGAGCTTGGCGAGGTGCTCGTCCCAGTCGGTGATCGCGTCGTTGAAGATCGGCCCCAGGACGGGGTCCTGGCGCACGCGGCCGTAGAAGGTGTGGACCTGGCGCCGGATCAGCGCCTCATCGACCCCGGCGGGAGCGCCGGGGCCGATGCGCGGCTTGGCGTCCATCAGGCGGCGTCGCGCCAGTGCGGCTGGAGCTGCTCGTGCGGCCAGGCGGCGGGGATCACCCGCGGCTGGGCCAGTCCGCCTAGTTCGTTGGCGAAGCTGTGGTTGACGTCGCGGTGGTGAGCCTCGTCGGCGCGGACCACCTCGACCACATCGCGCAGGGTGGCGTCGGCCGGCAGGTTCCAGTAGCGGATCGCCAGCGCCGGAGCCGCGACGTTGGGCGAGCGGCCCTCGTCGATCTCGGCGAGGTAGTGGGTGTAGCTGACCACCGCCTCCTCCTCGAAGTAGCCCACGACCCGGTGCGCGGTCTTGGGCGACACGAGATAGAGCCCGAAGAAGAACATGTAGAAGACCCACTGGGCGGCCACGACCACGAACCGCTCGAAGGCGGTGGGCTTGGCGACCTCGATGAAGGTCATCAGGTGCATGCGCTCGTTCTCGGCCTCGTCCATGAGCGTCTTGATCCACCCGCGGTCGTCGCACATCCGGCGCAGGCACTTCAGGTGATTGAGCGTGGCGCCGACCATGCCGGGCACCGCCGCCACGGTTTCGAGCACCACGGCGCGGTGGCCGTAGCGCTTGGCGAAGAAGGTGTCGGCGCAGAACCGCAGCGCCTTGACGAAGCCGAACGCGATGCGGTCGGACGCGCCGCGCGGCCGGTGGCGGACAGCGAGGTCTACGAGGGGAGCGTTCATCGGGATAACCCTTGGGCGATCGGCCAATCATGCTGGCCGCTACTGACCCTGAGATAGGTCTGCGCGCCCCCCGCCGCCATTGCGGTGCGCTCCCTAAGTACCGGTACGGAGAACTTGGCCTTGGGCCCTAGCCAAGCGCTTTGCCCATCCGCACCAGGGGCACGGGCGCGCCCCCACGGGCGTCCTCGATGGCCTCGATATCCTCGTAGCCGCACTGGCTGTAGAGCGCGCGGCCCGACAGGGTGGCCATCAGCTCCACGCGCCTGAACCCCTCGGCGCCGGCCGCGGCCTCGCACAGCTGCAGGATCAGCCGGCCCACGCCGCGACGGGCGAAGTCGGGGTGGGTGTACATGGCCCGCACGCGCGCCGCCTCGGTCGCGGGGTCGAGGAGGGCGGCGTCGCGGCCCGGGGTGTGATCGCCGCCGTAGAGGGTGGCGCGCCGGCTCCAGCCGCCGCAGCCGGCGATGGCCTCGCCGTCCAGCACCATGAAGTAGGTTCCGTCCGCCAGCAGCTGCCGGTCCAGGCCCATGATCATCCGGCTGGACGCGATCTGCGCGGGGTCCAGGAACCCCTTCTGCAGCTCGGCGATCGCGGCCTCCATCACCTCGGCCAGCGCAGGCGCGTCGGCAGGCGTGGCGATCCGGTGCGTCAGTCCGCCCAACGGCTACTCCGCCGCGCGCGGTATGTCGGCGGCGCCGTGCGGGGTCTCGACGGTCTGCCGCGGGGGCGCGGACTTGCGGCCCGGCATGTGGTCGCGCACCCAGCCGAACCGGCGGGAATAGACCTTGGGCGCGGCCAGCATCACCGGGGTCAGCACCAGCGTCAGCAGCGTCGCGAACGACAGCCCCCAGACCACCGAGGCCGACAGCTGCACCCACCATGTCGAACCCGGCGCCTTGTACTCGATGTGGCCGGTGTGGAAGTTCGGGTGGATCTGGAACATCAGCGGCAGGAGGCCCACCACCGTCACCAGGGTGGTCAGCACCACCGGCCGGAACCGCTGGGCCGCCGCCCGGATCGCCGCCTCGTCGGCCGCGTAGCCCTCGTGGCGGAGATGGTAGAAGGTGTCGACCAGCACGATGTTGTGGCCCACGACCACCCCGAACAGCGCCACGACCCCTGTCCCCAGCATGATCACCGAGATGTAGGGGAAGGTGTTCCCCAGATTGACCTGCACGCCCAGGAACACGCCCACCGTCGACAGCACGACCGCGAACAGGGTCACCAGCACCCCATAGAAGCTGTTGAACTGCCACAGCAGGATCACGAACATCATGAAGAGCGTCGCGGCGATCGCGGCGACGAAGAAGCCGACGGCTTCCTGCCCTTCCTCGTCGGCCCCGGTGAACTTCCAGGTCACGGCGGGGTAGGCATCGAGCGCCTTGGTCAGCGGCTCGCGGAGCTCGCCGATCTTGAGGTTCGACGCCACCTGATCCGAGATGGTGTTGGCCTGGACGATGACCAGGCGCTGACCATCCCGCCGCTGGATCTGGGTGACCTGCTGGCTGGGCACGCGCTTGACGAAGTAGCTGGCGGGCACCGGGCCCGAAGGGGTGGTGATCTTCAGCTGTTCCAGCGCCGCCACGTTGCGGTCGACGGCGGGGAAGCGGACGCGGATGTCCAGCTCGTCCTCGGCGTCATCCGGCCGGAAACGGCCCATCAGCACGCCGCCGGTCAGGAACTGGATCGTCTGGCCCACCGACAGGACGTCGACGCCGTAGCGGCCCGCGGCCTCGCGGTCGATGGCGAGGTTCCACTCGATGCCGGGCGAGGTGCGGTTGTCCTCGAGCTCGATCAGCTGGGGATCCTGCGCCAGGCGGGCCTTCACGATCTCGGCCGCGGCGTTGAGTTGCGCCGGATCATGACTGGAGAGCTGGACCTGAATGTCCTTGCCCACCGGCGGGCCGTTCTGCTGCTGGCGGACCTCGAGCTGAAGGCCGGGGATCTCGCCCAGCCGTGCCTTCACCTCGCGCTCGATGTCGTAGCCGCTCAGGCCCTGGGCGATGCGATCCTCGTACTCGGCAAAGTCCACGCGGATCCGGCCCACCGTGTCGTTCGGCGCGGAATTCGGCCCGCCATTCGACGAGAAGCCGCCCGATCGCACGTAGAACGACTCCACGCCCTTCACGCCCACCAACTTGCGCTCGACCTGCTGGACCAGGGCGTCCTGCGCCTCGGGCGACAGGTTGCCCCGCGCCTTGACGTAGACCTGAACGTCCTCGGGTTCGTCCGAGAAGAAGAACTCGGTGCGGTGGGGCGTCATGATGAACCACGCCATGATCACCACGATGAGCGCGCCCCCGGCGGCGAACGTCCGGGTGGGGTGATGCGTCATCGCCGTCAGCTGGCGGGCGTACCAGCCCATGAAGCCCTTCATCTCGCGCGGGTCGCCGTGCTCGGACTTGGCGATCTCGGCCAGGTGTTCCTCGTCGACGGCGGCCTTGCGGGCGAAGATCGAGCCCAGCGCCGGGGTGAAGATCAGCGCCACGAAGATCGACGCGCCCAGCACGAAGAACAGGGTCAGCGGGAGGTAGCTCATGAACTTCCCGGCGATCGAGTTCCAGAACATGAAGGGCACGAAGGCGCACAGCGTGGTCAGGGTCCCGTTCGCCACCGGCCAGAACATGCGCTTGCCGGCCGCGGTGAAGGCTTCGGTCTTGGGCAGGCCCTCGGCCATCCGGCGGTCGGCGTACTCGACCACCACGATGCCCCCGTCGACCAGGATGCCGACGGCGAGAACCAGACCGAACATGACCATCATGTTCAGCGTGACGCCCATGCCGGTCATCAGCAGGAAGGCGAGCAGGAAGCAGATCGGGATCGACACGCCCACCATCAGGCCCTGGCGGATGCCGAGGCTGGCGATGATGATCATCATCACCAGCAGGCTGGCCATGATCAGGCCGCTCTCCAGCACCACCAGCGTGCGGCCGATGAAGTCGCTCTCGTCATAGAGGTAGTCGAGCTTGACCGTGGAAGGCCACTTCTTCGCTTCGGTCTCGGTCACCTTGCGGACGGTCTTGACCGTTTCCAGGATGTTGGCGCCGCCGCGCTTCGAGACTTCCAGGATGAACGCGGGCTGGCCGTTGAAGCGGCTGATCGAGCTGGCTTCCTTGAAGGTGCGCCGAACCTCGCCGATGTCGCCCATGGTCACCAGGCGGTCGCCCGACTTCTTGATGGGCAGGGCCAGGATGTCGTCCGGCTTCTCGACGACGCCGGGCACCTTCACCGCGAACTGACCGGGGCCCGAGCGCAGGTTGCCCGCCGGCACCAGCTGGTTGTTGCGGCCGATGACCTGGGCGATCTCGCTGGTGGTGACGTTGTAGGCCTCCATGCGGAGGGGGTCGATCAGCACCTCGAGCACTTCCTCGCGGCTGCCGGCCATGTCGACTTCCAGCACGCCCTCGGTGCCTTCCAGGCGCTCCTTCAGCGCGGTCGTGATGCGGTGCAGCTCGCGCTCGGGCGCCGAGCCCGAGACGACGATGCCGATGATCGGCTCGCCCGAGAAGTTGGCCTCCTGAATGATTGGCTCTTCGGCGTCGGGCGGGAACTTGCCGCGCGCCAGATCGACCTTGGCGCGGACGTCCTCCAGCGCCTTGTCCTTGTCGAAGTCGGCCTCGAACTCGAGGGTGACGATCGCCGCGCCCTGGCGGGCCACGCCGTTCATCGACTCGATGCCCTCCATCGTCTGGAGCTCGAGCTCCAGCGGCTTGACCAGCAGGCGCTCGGAGTCCTCGGGCGACACGCCGGGGTAGGGCACGATCACCGAGATGTAGGGCAGGTCGATGTCGGGCTCGGACTCCCGCGGCATGTTCAGATAGGCGAACAGGCCGAACAGCGCCGCGATCAGGGTGACGCCGAGCACCACCTTGCGCCGCTTGATGGCTCCGTCGATCAGGGGGCCGATCATGATTTCCTCCAGGATCCTCCGGACGCTAGCGCGTCTGGACGACCCGAACCTTCTGGCCGTCGGCCACGAACGACTGGCCCACCGTGATCACGTTGACCGTGCCGGAGAGGCCGCTCACCCACATGCCCTGCGCGGTCTCTTCCTGGACCGTCACAGGCGCGAACGCGACGCGGCCGTCGGGCAGCACATGGCGCACCCCCTGACGACCCGCCGAGTCCAGCACCAGCGTCGACACCGGCACCAGGTGCGAAGACCCGGCGCCCGAGGCGACGCGCAACTCGGCCGAAAGGCCCGCGCGGACGATCATCTGGCCGTTCGGGACCGCTACCTCGACGCGGTAGGTCCGCGTCTGGGGGTCGGCGTCGCGCGAAACATAGCGCACCTTGCCGCTCAGCATCTGGCCCGACACCAGCTTGGCGGTCGCGGGGGCGCCCACGCGCAGGTTCGCGGCCTGCGTCTCGGGCACGTCGCCCACCACCAGCAACGGGTTCAGCTCGATCAGTGTGCCGCAGGGCTGGCCGGGCGAAAGATAGGTCCCGACCTCGGCGTCACGCTTGTCCAACACGCCGGCGAACGGCGCACGGATCTCCACCTGGCGCAGGGCGATCTCGGCGGCCCGCACCTGGGCGGTGGCGGCGTCGAGGTTGGCCTGGGCTTCCAGCACCTGGGTCTCGGAACGGTAGCCCTTTTCCGCGAGGTCGGCGGCAGCCTTGCGCTGGAGTTGCCGCGACTTCAGCACGGCGCGCGCCTGATCCAGGCTGGCCTGGCGGGCGTCGACGGCGAGGCGGCACAGCACCTGGCCCTGCCGTACGAAGCTGCCTTCGGCGGCGGGAACCGCGGCCACCACGCCGGCGGTTTCGGAGCGCACCACGACGCTGCGCGCCGCCTCGGTGCGGCCCCGCATCACCACCTGCACGTCGCGCAACGTGGGCGGAGTCAGCTTGACCTGCACGCTGGGGGGACCGGCCGCGGCGGCCGACGGCGGCGCCTTGGCGTTGGCCGCCTTGTTGCGACCGAACAGCGAGTTGATCCCGAAGAACAGGAGCAGCACGCCGGCGATGGCCAGGATCACGACGTACTGTGACTTCAAACGCATAGAGCCGTATCCCCAGTCTCAGCAGAGTGCGCCGTGGCCCCCACCACACGCAGGCGCCGTCTGATCGCGGCCTGTCCTGCTTTTGATGCCGCCGTTATGTCAGCGCAAATGAAATTGCGGTCACACGACGACCCGGGTCTAATACGCCATCGCGAGCCTGGATTGCACTGTGACGCGGGAACGCGTTGCGCGCGAACCCATCCTCGCAGCCGTCTTACGCGGCAAACGAACCGTCCGCCAGTGGACCCGAGAACGGACCCGACAGCCTTGCGATACCTGCACACCATGGTCCGCGTGACCGACCTCGACGCTTCCCTCGCGTTCTACTGTGACAAGCTGGGGCTTAAGGAAGTCTCCCGCGTGGAGAACGAGGCCGGCCGCTTCACCCTGGTCTTCCTCTGCGCGCCGGGCGATGAACCGGCGGCCCGCGAGAACAGGGCCCCCACGGTGGAGCTCACCTACAACTGGGATCCCGAGGTCTATTCCGGCGGCCGCAACTTCGGCCATCTGGCCTACGCGGTGGACGATATCTACGCCGTCTGCCAGCGCCTGAAGGACGGCGGCGTGATCATCAACCGTCCGCCCCGCGACGGCCGCATGGCCTTCATCCGCTCGCCCGACAACATCTCGGTCGAGTTGCTCCAGGCCGGCCAGGCGTTGCCGCCAGCGGAACCCTGGGCCTCGATGCCGAACGTGGGGAGCTGGTAGCCGGGCTTGTGAGTCGGCCTTGCGCCGGGAGGCTCGCCGCCGTCGCCGAGTAGCCAGGGGCGGCTCTCCAAGGGCGAAGCGCAGCTTGCGTCCGGCAGACGCACTGATACTGCTTGCACGGTGCAATCAGTAAGCGGGACGGCCGGCCGATGCTCCAGCTCTATGGACACCCCTTCGCAGCCTTCACCTGGAAGGCGCTGATCGCGCTCTACGAGCGCCAGGTTCCGTTCGAGTTCCGGATGCTGGACCCCGACCATCCCGAGAACGGCGCCTTTGTCGCCCAGGCCTCGCCGACAGGGCAGTTCCCGGTCCTGGTCGATGGGAACCGCACGGTCATCGAATCGGCGGCGATCATCGAGTACCTCGACCTGCACCATGGCGCGGCGCCGCCGATGGTCCCCGCCGATCCTCGCACCGCCATCGAGGCGCGACAGATGGACGGGGTGTTCGACGACTATGTGATGATCCTGCTGCAGCGGGCCGTCTCGTCGGTCCTGCGCGAGGAGGCGCGGCGCGACCCCTACATCGAGGACGAGGTAAAGGCGGGGCTGGACCGGAGCTACGCCTGGCTCGAGCGGTGGATGACCGGGCGAACCTGGGCGGCGAACGAGACCTTCGGCATCGCCGACTGCGCCGCGGCGCCGGCGCTGTTCTACGCCCACTGGGCGTTTCCGATCCCCGAATCGCATGTGGCGCTGCGGGCCTATCGCGCCCGGCTGCTCGCCCGGCCCTCGATCGCCCGCGTCATCGACGAGGCGCGGCCCTGGCGCGAGAACTTCCCGCTCCAGGGGCGGGGATCCCCCGACTGAGGGGACAGGGCTGTGATGTGAGGGAAATCTCGGTGGCTCCCCGAGCAGGACTCGAACCTGCGACAAGCCGGTTAACAGCCGGCTGCTCTACCAACTGAGCTATCGGGGATCACACCGAGGGCGGGCGTATACGCCGGGTCGCTGGGTCGTGCAAGCGTCGTAGAAAAGGTGTCGCAGGAACGGCCCCGCGCCCCTCGGCAGAGGGCTGAAAAAAGAGCCCGGCGCGGACGCCGGGCTGATCAAAGTCGGTGATGGTGGGGTGTCTTCAAAGAAGACGCCTTCAGACTCGGCTGTGGTGGTTAAGTCGGGGTTAACCGCGAAGCTCTGCAGGGAACTTCTGGGAAAGGTCACGGTGAAGCTTGCGCCGGCGGCGTCGCGGCCGCTTTGCCGCGAGGGCCTTTACGACGGTCGCCAATCGGTCGAAACCGGGGCGCAAGTCTTTGAGAAGAGGGACGATGCGCATCCATTTCACCGGCATCGCGGGCGCGGGCATGGCCGCGGCGGCGCTGATGATGCGCGAGGCCGGACACGCGATCACCGGGTCGGACGAGGGCGCGTTCCCGCCGATGTCGACCTACGTCGAGGGGCTGGGGTTTCCGGTCACCTGGCGGTTCGACGCCGCGAATCTGCCCATCGAGCTCGACCTGCTGGTGCTGGGCGCCAGCGCCAAGCTGGGCGGCGATCAGAACGTCGAGGTCCAGGCCGCCCGCGCGCGCGGCGTGCGGGTGACCACCTTCCCGGAGCTGGTGGGGGAGGCGACCGGCCTTCGCCGCAACACCGTGGTGGCGGGCTCGTTCGGCAAGTCGACCTGCACCGCGCTGATGTCCCACGTCCTGCGCGCCAACGGCGTCGACGCGGGCTGGATGATCGGCGCCATCTCGCCGTCACTGCCCGACACCGGCCATTGGGGTTCGGCGGCCGAGGTGGTGCTGGAGGGCGACGAGTACATCGTGGGCCCGAACGACCGGCGCTCGAAGTTCGTGCTGTACCATCCGCGCGACGTGCTGCTGACCTCGCTGATCCACGACCACGTCAACGTCTTCCCGACCTTCGAGGACTATGTGAAGCCGTTCGGCGAGCTCATGCGCCTCTTGCCGGCCGAGGGCCTGCTGGTGGCGCGCGAGCACCCGGCCATCCGCGCCATCGCGGGCGAGGCCGCCGCGCGCATCGTCTGGTACGACACCGCCCCCTGCGACGGCTGGTATCCCGAGGGGATCGTCTACGGCGAGACCACGCGGTTCACCCTGGCGGGGCCGGCCGGACGGCGGGTGGCCCTGGCGACCACGCTGCTGGGCGAGCACAACGTCGAGAACATCGTGGGCGTCGGCGCCTACCTGCTCGAGCGCGGCCTGGTGGACGAGGCGGGGCTGGCCCGCGCGGTCGAGAGCTTCGCCGGCATCCGGCGGCGCCTGGACCGGCTGACCAAGGTCTCGGCCGTGCCGGTGATCGAGGGCTTCGGCTCATCGTACGAGAAGGCCCGCTCGGCCATCGAGGCCATGCTGCTGCACTATCCGCACCGGCCGCTGACGGTGGTGTTCGAGCCGCACACCTTCTCCTGGCGCAACCGCGACGCGCTGCCCTGGTACGACACCGTGTTCGAAGGGGTGGCCCGTGTGCTGATCATCCCGCCGCCGCACCACGGCGAGCAGAGCCATCAGCAGTCGGGCTTCGACGAGATCCTGGACCGGGTGGCGAAGGCGGGCGTTCCTGTCGAAGGCGTCGAGACCGCCGAGGCCGCCACCGCCGCCCTCAGCCGGCTGACGGGCGACGAGGTGGTCCTGCTGCTGTCCTCCGGCCCCTTGCTGGGCCTGCCCGACAGCCTGCCGCCGGTGTTCGACGCGCTTTACGGACGGCGGGAAGCGGCGGCCTAGGGCTCGGGGCGCAGCGCGTAGATCTGGGCTGTGATGCTCGTTGTGCCCATGTCCACCTCGATCGCGACGCGCTCGTACTCGTCGCCCTCGAAGGCATCCAGCCGCGCCCACTGCGCTGGAAGGTCGTCGGAGATGAAGACCTGGACGCGAACCTCGGGTCCGAGTGGGTCAGGGGTTAGGCCGGGATAGCCCTGCGCCGCACCCCAGCCGCTCTCGACCAGCCGGCCGCGCACGACGCCCGGCTGCCATTCGCCCGACAAGCCGGCGAGCTGGTCCGCATTGGACTGGCCCGGCGCCAGCGATCCGTAGACCGCCAGGCGCCGGAGGTGGTCGTCAGCGCGAGGCGTTGTGGTGGGCGGGGACGGGTTGGACATACTCGGTCTTGGACGCCTTCTCGGCTTCGTTCATCGCCTTGAAGACCGGGTCGGCGCGCTTGGGGCCCAGGTAGCCGAACAGATAGGCGCCCACCTTGCGCATCTGGATCTCCTCCGAGCCCTCGGTGATCCGGTAGCGGCGGTGGTGGCGGAAGATGTGCTCGAAGGGCTTGTGGCGCGAATAGCCGATGCCGCCGTGCACCTGCATGGCCCGGTCGGCGGCCTCGCAGACCAGCCGGTTGGCCCAGTAGTTACACATCGAGACCTTGTCCGAGATCGTCTTCTCGATCTCCTTGTGCTCCATCCGGTCCATCTGCCAGGCCGTCTTGCGGATCAGGAGGCGCAGCATCTCGCACTGGGTCTGCAGCTCGATCAGCGGCCACTGGATCGCCTGGTTCTCGGCCAGGGGCTTGCCGAACGGCTTGCGGGTGCGGGCGTACATGACGCTCTCGTTGATGCAGAACTGCGCCGCGCCCAGGCTCGAGGCCGCTTGCCGGATGCGGTTCTGGTGCACGAACGACTGGCCGATGCCCAGGCCGCGGTCGATCTGGCCCCAGTAGCTGTCCTCGGGGATCCACACGTTGGTGAAGCTCACCCGCGGGTGGTCGGTCGGCATGTTGAAGGTCCACATGTACTCTTCGACCTTCACCCCGGGCGTGTCGGCCGGGACGATGAAGCAGGTGATGCCCGTGGCGTCCCCGTCCTTGCCGGAAGTCCGAGCAAAAACCATGACATGCGTGGCGACGTGCATACCCGTCGTCCACATTTTTTCACCGTTGATCAGCCAGCCGGGCTGACCGTCCTTTTCGTGCGGGACGGCGCGGGTCTCCATCCAGGTGGCGTCCGAACCATGGTTGGGTTCGGTGAGGCCGAAGCCCGTGCGCATGCCGCCGTTCAGCAGCTTGTCGGCGTCGCGCTCGTACTGGGCGTTGGTGGCGAACTCCTTGAACATCAGCACGAAGGGGTTGTTGCCGACGATCGAGTGCTCGGTCTGCAGATCGTTGAAGAGGCCCAGGCCCTTGGCCGCCAGGTGTTCGCGGATGATGGCCATGGCCAGCTGGCTGCCGCCCTTGCCGCCCATCTCCTTGGGCCAGGCGAAGCGCAGGTGCCCGGCCTCGTCGGCCAGCTTGCGCGCCTTGGCCAGCAGCTGCTCCCACTCGGGGCGGGGCAGGCCGTCGTTGTCCCAGTCGGTGCGGGCGTGCTCGCGGCGATGGTCGAAGAACCGGTCGTTATCGTCCGCGTGCTGCAGCGGCATGATCACGTCGTCGATGAACCGGTCCAGCTCGTCCAGGTAGTCCTGGATGTCCTGCGGAATGTCGAAATCCATGGCCGTTCTCCCAAGCGTCGTCGCACATTCTCTTGGGCGGCCTTGACGTAGGGGACCGGTTTACAACGGCCCGGCAAGCCCGCCAGATCGGACCCAGTCTAGACCAGCCGAGAGGTTCCGCCGGGTCATGGAAGTTGATGTTCGAGCGGGCCTCCAGAAGCTCGCCGCGAGACTGGGAGGCCAGGGCGCCACGCTGACCGAGGCCCAGCGCCTGTCGGGCGGCGCCAGCATGGAGACCTGGGCGTTCGGGTTCGAGGGCAAGGACGGACCCGAGCGCCTGATCCTGCGCCGCCGCGCGACGGCGTTCGACGAGGAGACCGCGCGGTCGGTCAGCCTGGCCACCGAGGCGGCTCTGATCCGCGCGACGGGGGCCAACGGCGCCCGCGTGCCGACCGTGCGCCACCTGTGCGACGCCGAGGACGGGCTGGGCGAGGCCTATGTCATGGTCCGCGTGGATGGCGAGACGCTGGGTCGCAAGATCACCTCGGACGCCCGCTTCGACGGCGTGCGCCCGGCGCTGGCGCGGCAGTGCGGCGAGTCGCTGGTCGCCATCCACAAGACCACGCCGCCGGCGGGGCTGAAGCTGAAGGCCGTCAACGGCAGCGAGGAACTGGACCGCTACGAGGAGGTCTATCGCGCGACCGGCGCCGAGCGACCCATCCTGGAGCTGGCGTTCCAGTACCTGCGCCGCCACGTGCCCGACCCGGTCGAGCCGGTGCTGCTGCACGGCGACTTCCGGAACGGCAACATCATGTTCGATCCCGAGAAGGGCGTCGCCGCGATCCTGGACTGGGAGCTGGCGCACCTGGGCGACCCGGCCGAGGACATGGGCTGGATCTGCACCAATTCGTGGCGCTTCGGGCGGCCCGACCGGCCGGTGGGCGGGTTCGGCGAGTATGCCGACCTGCTGGCCGGCTACGCGTCGGCGGGCGGGCAGGCGATCGACCTGCCGCGGGTGCGGTTCTGGCAGATGCTGGGGTCGCTGCGCTGGGGCGTGATGTGCCTGACCATGTACCTGTCGTGGCGCGACGGCGTGACCAAGTCGGTCGAGCGCCCGATGATCGGCCGCCGCGTTTCGGAAACCGAGGCCGACCTGGTCGTCTTGCTGGAGGAAGGCCTGTGATCTCGCACCCGAGAACCGAGGAACTCGCCGAGTCCGTCCGCCTGTGGATCGACGAGATCCGCCCGACCCTGGACCCGCGCAACGCGTTCCTGGCCCGTGTGGCCGCCAACGCCATGGCCACGATCGCCCGCGAACTGACGCTGGGCCCCGCCGCCGACGCCGAGGCCGTGGCGCGGATGAGCGAGGTGCTGGGGCATGGCGGGACCTACGACGAGCTCAACACGGAGCTCTGCGCGCGCATCCACTCGGGCGAGCTCACGACCGAGAGCCCGGGGCTGATGCTGGCCCTGCAGGTGATGGCCAAGAACCAACTCGCCATCGACCAGCCGAGCTACAAGCCGGAGGGGACGGCGCCGTCCCAGAAGTGATCGTCACGGCCGGACTTGTCCCGGCCAGATGTCCGATTTTTACAAGCCGGGACCCGCCCAGTCCCCGTATTCCCAGGCCCTGGAGTAGCTTCAGGACTGGAACACGACATGCACATCCTGCCTCTTTCGCTGCGTCCGCTGGCGAACATCGCGTCCGCTGCCGCTGCGATGAGCGTCATCGCTCTCGCATCTCCGGCGCTCGCCGCCGTGTCCATGACCACGGGCGCAGGCTCGGCCGTCTCGCAGGTCGACGCCTCGGCGGCCTTCGAGTCGGTCGCCGCGCTCAACGGCAATCCGTATCTGGAAGGCGGCCTCTCGTTCACGCGGACGGGCCTGAGCTTCGACAACAATGGCTGCAGCTACGCCGGATGCGGCGGCAGCGCGGGGTTCACCGGGTTCTCCGGAAACTACATGTACGGCGCGGGCAGCGGCTACTTCGAGATTCGAAGGGCTGATGGCGGCGTCCTGAGCGGGCTTGAGTTCATTCTCGGAAGCGGGCTCCCGCAGGCCCTGGCCAGCGTGTCCTGGACGGCCTTCCTGCAAGGCGCTGTCGTTGGGAGCGGCTCGGCCTACCTGCCCGCCGGCACAGTGCTGGGCTTCAGCGGCGGCGGCTTCGACACCTTCCGCTACACCGACATCGCCACCAACAACGGGTTGCCCAACGTGCCGGCGTTCGACTCGGTGAACGCTCAGTTCCAGAGCGCCGCGGCGGTTCCCGAACCTGGGACCTGGGCGGTGATGATCCTGGGCCTTGGCCTGACCGGAGTCGCGATGCGCCGCCGGAGTCGCCCGACGCTGGCCCTTATGGGGTGATCGCGCCTGTCGAGGCGCGACGGGGGTGACCCAGTCGGTCGAGCGCCCGACGCTCGACCCTAGGAACGCGTTCCTTGCCGGCGTCGCCGCCAACGCCGTGGCCACCATCGCCCGCGAGCTGACCCTGGGCCCCGCCGCCGACGCCGAGGCCGTGGCGCGGATGAGCGACGTGCTGGGGCATGGCGGGACCTACGAGGCGCTCAACACGGAGCTCTGCGCGCGCATCCGCTCGGGCGAGCTCACGACCGAGAGCCCGGGGCTGATGCTGGCCCTGCAGGTGATGGCCAAGAACCAACTCGCCATCGACCAGCCGAGCTACAAGCCGGAGGGCTCGATGAGCGGGACCTAGACCGCCCCGAACAGGCGCGTGAAACGGTCGACGGTCTCCTGCCAGCCGGCCTGCACCAGGGTCAGGAGCCGCTCCCGTGCGAACTCTTCGGACATGCCGGGGGGAATGACGACGTCGAGAATGATCAGCGTTCCGTCGTCGATCGGCTCGAACGTCACCGTCACTTGCGGCGCCTCGTCCAGGCGATCCGGCGCGATGAGCGGCCAACCGTCCACGGCGCCCCACGCGAAGACCAGCTTCCGGTCTGTGACGATCTCCCGGTAGATGCCGCCAGTGACGTAACGGGTCTCGGCGTCGTGAACCATCATCTGGCGCCACGCTCCGCCGACGCGCAGGTCGACCACGATCGGCTCGTCCGGGCGCGGCATCCGCTCGTTGAAGAACCAGCCCAGTTCGGCCGGCCGGGTCCAGGCGGCGAAAGCCTTGGCGGGCGTCGTGCGGATCCGCCACTCGAGGCGGAAGCGGGTGGGACCGGTCGCTGCGTCGCTCACGCGCCGTCGCCTTCCAGCTGTCGTTGCAGGTTGCCCAGGCGCGAGGCGAAGAAGTTGCGGTAGGGAGCCATCCATTCATCGGCGGCCGCGAGCGCCTCGGCGTTCAGATGGCAAGTGCGCCACTGCGCCGAGCGCGACTTCCGCACGAGGTTCGCACGCTCCAGCACCTGTAGGTGCCGCGAGATGGTGGTCAGGGCAAGATCGTGCGGTGCGGCGAGTTCGGACACGGTCGCATCGCCATCCGCAAGCCGAGCCAGAATGGCGCGACGGGTGGGGTCGGCCAGGGCGGCGAATGTCCGACTGAGATCGTCGGCGGAGTCACTTATTTGCATAGTTGCGCAAATATGTCGGCAACCTCGCATCGTCAAGCGCATTCGTGTAGTTGCGCAATCACGCAAATACGCTAATGGAGTCGCGTCGGGCGTCGGGCCCGGGATGACGAGGCGACGCGAATGAGAAGGCGAGTGGCCCTGAGCGGCATGGTGTTGGCGACGCTGTGGGTGGGGCAGGCTGCCGCCCAGCCCTATCCCGGGAGGGCGGCGATCACTCAGTATCGGATGACGACGGAGCTAGAGGTCGCAATGGCCCGTAGCGCGGCGCCGCCCTCCGTGGCCGACAAGGCGAGCGTGATGGTGCTGGGCGAGCGCGGCTACGAGACAGCCGTCGCAGGCGCCAACGGCTTCGTCTGCATGGTGCAGCGGGCCTGGGCGAACGACCTCGACAACAGCGACTTCTGGAACCCCAAGGTCCGCGGGCCGATCTGTTTCAACGCCGCGGCAGCGGAAACAGTGCTGCCGGCTTACCTGAGGCGCACGGAGTGGGTGCTGGCGGGTCTCACGCGGGACGAGATCGCCCGTCGCATCGAAGCAGGACCGGCAGCATCGGCGCCCGCGGTGGGGGCTATGTGCTTCATGATGTCGAAACTGGGCTACCTGGGCGACGACTCCGGCGGACCGTGGCGCCCGCACCTCATGTACTTCCTCCCCCCGACCGAGGCGGAGACTTGGGGCGCGAACCTGCCGGGATCGCCGGTCTTCGGCGGAGTGGGTGGTCCACTCCGGGAACGGCTGACGGTTTTCATCACGCCTGTCGCGCGGTGGTCCGACGGCTCGATCGACGAGACGTTAGGCAGCGCGGGGCATCGCCACGACGGCTTGGCGTCGTGATCATCGGCCAACCTTCGTCACGTGGCGGCCCTCTCTGTGCCAAGGGGCGGGACGCTGCGACGGCGCGACGGTGGGCTCCGTTGCTCCGGAGCGCAGCGACCTGACGACGCTGCGATAGAGGTGGGTCGGGAAGTCGCTCATGCCGCCTCCAGCACCCGGATGATCTCGCTCTCGCGCTCGTTCCAGAGGATGGCGACGCGGGCGGCGCGGTCGGCCTGGGCGCCGAGGGCGGCTTCCACTTCCGGTTCGTGGCGGCGGCGGTCCGACAGGCGCAGCAGGGTGCATTCGCCGCCCTGGTCGACCGTGACGTCGTGGAACCGGAGCACGGCGTCGACGACGGCGCTGGACAGCGGGGCCGGGCGCGGATCCTCGATCGGGCGGACGATGCGGGGCTTGAAGCGACGGTAGGAAGCCATCTGATTAACTCCTTGCGGGGTTTCGATGGTTCTGGTTTTGTCTGTCCCATACGACAAAATCGGACGTAGGTTTTCCATGCGACACGAAAAAGGCGCCCGGCTTCTCGAGCTGGCGCGGCTGATGGCGGCCAGCGCCGAGGGCGTGACGCTGGACGAGATCACCGAGCGCATGAGCGTGGGACGACGCACGGCCGAACGCATGCGCGATGCGGTGCGCGATCTCTTCCCCGCGATGGAGGAGGTGGAGGAGGGGATCAGCAAGCGCTTCCGGATCCCCGGCGGCCTGGACGGACTGTTCCAGGTTCCGACGGCCGAGGAGATGACGGCGCTGTCGGCCGCAGCCGAGATGATGGACCGCCAGGGCTCGGGCGCGCGGGCGGCGGCCCTGCGCTCGCTGGAGCAGAAGGTGTTGTCCGCGACGCGGGCGGCGGCGCGGCGCAGGCTGGCGCCCGACCTGGAGGCGCTACTGCAGGCCGAGGCGGTGGCGGTGCAGGCCGGTCCGCGGCCGTTCGAGGACGACCGCGTGCTGGCGGCCGTGCGTGAGGCGCTGAAGTCGCTGTCGACGATCCGGTTCCGCTACGAGGGCGGATCGCAGCCGGGCCGAACCCGGGAAGTCACGCCCTACGGCATCCTGTTCGGCCGCTCGAACTATCTGGTGGCCGAGGAGTGGGGCGCCGGGACGGGCCCCCGCAACTGGCGCCTCGACCGCATCCAGGACGTGGAGATCACCGGCCGCGCGGGCGGCAAGCCCGAGTCGTTCTCGCTGCAGGCCTATGCCGACGAGAGCTTCGGCATCTATCAGGACGACACGCACGACGTCGTGCTGCGCATCCTGCCGCATGGGGCGGACGATGCGCGCCGGTGGCGTTTCCATGCGCGGCAGAAGCTGGAGGAGCAGGCCGACGGCGGCGTGATCGTGCGCTTCCGATCCAGCGGCATGCGCGAACTGGCCTGGCACCTGTTCACTTGGCAGGACAAGGCCCAGGTGATCGAGCCGCAGGCGCTGAAGGACATGATGGCCGCGGAACTGGAGATCGCCACGCGCACCCACGTCCGATTCTGACGTATCCCCCCGCAAAGGTCTCCTCACCAACGGAGACACGCCATGACCACGCTCGACTACGCCGCCCTGTACGAAGCCAACTACCGCCCCTCGCGCCGGCTGAAGCGCCTGGTCGCCCGCGTCCTGTGGGTGGGCCTGCTGATCGTGCGTCCGACTCTGGCGCTCGACGTGCTCGCGGAACGCCGGTCCGCCATGGGAGGGTGACGCGGTGGCGTCTTGCGGGGCCCGAGCAGGATCCTGAGGATCTTGCTCAGTCTTGTTTTACCTGGAGCATTTTCTACGCCGAACCGGCCTCCACTTCGGCGGAAAATGCTCTAGCGTCCCGGCCAATGACGCCATCGAGAGTTCCCAGCCCATGCGCCTTGCCGCCCTCGCGACCGCTGTCGCCGGAGTCCTGTTGATGGGAGCCGCCGCTCCCGACGACGATCCCTACACCTGGATGGAGGAGATCGAGGGCGCCCGGGCGCTCGACTGGGCCAAGGCCGAGAATGCGCGGTCGCTGCCGCAGCTGCAGAACGATCCGCGCTATGCCGGCCTCTATGCCGACGCCCTGAAGATCGCCACCGCCAAGGACCGCATCCCGGGCGTGATGTTCGCCGGCGACGGCAGTCTCTGGGACTACTGGCAGGACGCCGAGCATGTGCGCGGCGTCTGGCGCAAGACCAGCGTGGAGAGCTACCGGTCGGGCAATCCCGATTGGAAGACCGTCCTCGACATGGACGCCCTGGCGAAGGCCGAGAGCGCCAACTGGGTCTGGAAGGGCGGCGACTGCCTGCGGCCGGACGACCGGCTCTGCCTGGTCAGTCTGTCGAACGGCGGCAAGGACGCCGTCGAGGTCCGCGAGTTCGACACGACCACGGGCAAGTTTGTCGACGGCGGCTTCCGGCTGCCGGAGAACAAGCATCGGTTCGACTGGATCGACAAGGACACGATCCTGCTGGTCACCGAGTGGAACAAGGGCGACCTCACCACCTCGGGCTATCCGTTCATCGCCAAGCTCTTGAAGCGCGGCCAGCCGCTTTCGCAGGCCAAGCAGGTCTTCGCGGGCCAGAAGACCGACGGCGGCTATGGCGTGCAGTCGATCGTGCTGCGCGACGCCGCCGGCGAGGTGCAGGCGGTGGTGATCCAGCGGCCGTTGGATACCTTCAACGCCGAATACTACCTGCTGGTCGGCGACCGGCCCCTGAAGCTCGACCTGCCCAAGAAGTCCTCGGTGCAGGGCTACCTCGACGGCCGCGTGATCGTGAGCCTGGAAGAGGACTGGGCCGCCAAGGGCATGAAGGAGGGCGACCTCGTCGATTTCGACCTGGCCGCGCTGAAGGCCAGGCCCGGCGACTTGAAGCCCAGCCTGGTGCTGCGCCCGACCCTGAGCCAGAGCGTGGAGCAGGTGGCGACCACCAAGGGCCGGCTGGTCATCGCGCTGCTGGACAATGTGAAGGGCCAGGTCCTGAGCTATCGCCGCAACGGCGACGCCTGGACGTCCGAAACCCTGGATCTGCCGAAGGATTCCACGATCACGATCGCCTCGGCGTCCGACGCCGACGACCGGCTGATCCTCAGCGTCTCGAGCTACCTGACGCCCAGCAGCCAGTGGCTGGCCGACGCGAGCGGCGGCAAGCCTGCGCAGCTGCGCACGCTGCCGGCGAGGTTCGACGCCTCGAAGTTCGTGACCGAGCAGCACTGGGCCACGTCGAAGGACGGCACCAAGGTCCCGTACTTCGTGGTCCGCGGTAAGGACGTGAAGTTCGACGGGAGCAATCCGACGCTGCTCTACGCCTACGGCGGCTTCCTGGTGAGCCAGACGCCGGCCTATGCGGCGACCGTCGGCAAGCTGTGGCTGGAGAAGGGCGGCGTCTATGTCGTCGCCAACATCCGCGGCGGCGGCGAGTTTGGTCCGCGCTGGCACAACGCCGGCCTTAAGCTGAAGCGCATGGCCGTCTACGAGGACTTCTTCGCCGTCTCGGAAGATCTGATTGCGCGCAAGATCACAAACCCGAAGAAGCTGGGGATCATGGGCGGCTCGAACGGCGGCCTGCTGATGGGCGTGGCCCTGACCAAGCGGCCCGAGCTGTACAACGCGGTGGTCATCCAGGTGCCGCTGTTCGACATGATCGGCTACGACCACATCGGCGCGGGCTCGTCCTGGATCGGCGAATACGGCGACCCGAAGGCGCCGGAAGAGCGCGCCATGCTGATGAGCTATTCGCCCTATCAGAACCTGGCTCGGGGCAAGCCGTATCCGCGCGTGTTCATCGAGACGTCCACCAAGGACGACCGGGTGCACCCGGCCCATGCGCGCAAGGCAGCCGCGCGCCTGAAGGAGTACGGCTACGATTACCTCTACTATGAGAACATCGACGGCGGTCACGCGGCCGCCGCGAACCTCAACGAGCGGGCTGTGCGCCAGGCGCTGGAGTACACCTACCTGATGCAGCAGCTGATGGACTGACGGACAGGGCGCGCGGCGATTGAGCCGCGCGCCCGCCAACGCTAAGCCTAGGCGATGTTCTGCGAGATCCCCGACCTGCTGACGCCCGCCGAGGTGGCCGAGCTGCGGGGGCTGGCGGCCCGGCTGCGGTTCGTCGACGGCCGCGTCACCAACCCCGACAGCCAGGTGAAGAACAACCTGCAGGGCGACCTGGGCGACCCGTTCCACGACCAGGCCTCGAAAATCCTGCGCGGCGCGCTGAGCCGGCATCCGACGTTCGTGGCGTTCGCGTTCCCGAAGCTGATGGCGCCTCCCGCGCTGTCGCTCTACCGACCGGGCATGAACTATGGCGCCCACGCCGACGCCGCGTTCCTGCCGATCAGCGCGCGGCCGATCCGGGCGGACCTGTCGTGCACCGTCTTCCTGACCGAACCCGATCACTATGACGGCGGCGAGCTTTCGGTGCGGCTGGGCACCCGCGAAGTCGACTTCAAGCCCGCGCCGGGCGCCGCGGTGGTCTATCCCTCGACGACGATCCACCAGGTGCGGCCCGTGACCCGCGGCGAGCGGCTGTGCGGCATCACCTTCATCGAGAGCAGCATCGTCGACCGCACGGGCCGCGAGCTGCTGTTCGAGCTGAACGAGGTCCTCGCTGAGGAGGGCGACAAGCTGAGCTGGGACGCCCGCACCCGCCTGTCGCACGTGGCCACCTCGCTGCATCGGCAGTGGGGCGACGCCGGATAGCGCGCACCCTGCATAGCGACCTAGTTCTCTCCGGTGGCCTTTGCCTCACCGGCCAGCCGGACCAGCTGCACGAACTCGGCGCGCTCGCCGTAGGGATCGGCGCCGCGGCTGGACTGGGCGAGCGAGAGGATGTCGTTCCAGGCGAAGGCGTCCGAAACCCGCGGGTCGCGCTTCAACTTCTGGCCGAAGCCCGCCACCGCCACGGCCCATTGGGTCGGCTCGGGCGCGGCGCGCAGGGTGGGCGACAGCTGGGCCTGGGTGATCGGGCGTTGGATCAGATGGGATTTCGCCTGGCCCGGCAGCTTGTAGCGGATCTTGAGGAAGGCGAGTTCGCCACCGCCGCTCGTCGCCGGCGTGGCGCGGTCATAGCGGAGCGGATCGGACGAGCCCGTCGCGCCGGCCGGCGTGATCTCGTACAGGGCCGTGACCGAGGCGCCCGCGCCGACCTCGCCCGCATCGACCTGGTCGTTGTTGAAGTCCTCGCGGTTCAGGAGGCGCGTCTCGTAGCCGATCAGCCGGTACTCGCTGACCTGGGCGGGATTGAACTCGATCTGGATTTTCACGTCGTCGGCGATGGGGAACAGCGACTTGGTGAAGTCGGTCCGGAACAGCTTGCGCGCCTCCTGCAGGCTGTCGACGTAGGCGGCGGTCCCGTTCCCGTTCTGCGCCAGGGCCTGCATCATCGTGTCGTTGTAGTTGCCGCGGCCGTAGCCGTAGACCGACAGGTAGACGCCGCTCTTGCGCTGGTCGGAGACGAAGTCCTTCAGTTTCGCGGGATCGGCGACGCCCACATTGAAGTCGCCATCGGTGACCAGGATCACGCGGTTCACCGCCTTCGGGTCGTAGTTCTGCTTGGCCAGCGCATAGGCTAGGCCCAGGCCCTGGCCGCCGGCGGTGGAGCCGCCCGCGTGCAGGGCGCCCAGCGCGCAGCGCATCTTCAGCTTTTGGCGGCCATCGGTCGGCGCCAGCACGGCGCCGGCCGATCCGGCATAGGCGACCATCGCGACGCGATCCTGCGGCCGCAGCTGTTCGATCAGCAGCGACAGCGACTTCTGCGCCAGGGGCAGGCGGTCTGGGCCCATCATCGAGCCCGAGGTGTCGATCAGGAACACCAGGTTCAGCGGCGGCGCCTCGGCGCGGGGCACGTCGAAGCCCTGGATGCCGACGTGGAGGATCTGGCGCCCGCCGGACCAGGGCGACGGAGCCAGCGCCACGTACGAACTGAACGGGGTCGTGCGGTCCTCGGGGCGCGCGTAGCCGTAGTCGAAGTAGTTGACCAGCTCCTCGACCCGCACGGCGTCGCTGGGCGGCCGCTGGCCGTCCTGCAGGAAGCGCCGGACGTTCGAATAGGCGGCGGTGTCCACGTCGACCGAGAACGTCGAGACGGGGTCTTCGGCGACGCGCTTGATGGGGTTCGCCTGCGCGTTCGGATAGCGCTCGGTGTCCATCGGCTGCGACGGGTAGGCCTGATAGGCCTGGGTGGCGACGCGCCGGGGTTCGGCGCGGACTTTGCGGTCGATGCGGGCCCCCGTGACCACCATTTCCGAGATCTCGGCTTTGGAGCGATCGGCAGACCTGCGCTCGATCGATGGCGCGGGCAGAGGTGGGACTGACGGCAGGGGCGTCACCATCGCGGGCGGGGGCGGCGCGGGGTAGGGCGCTTGGACCGCCGCAACGCCGCCGAAGTGGCGCGGCGCGATGTAACTGTCGGCCGTGGGTTGGACCTGGAAACCCAGGGCGGCGCACGCCTCGGGGCTGGGGCCGCCGCTCATGGCGAGCTCGGTCTGAGCGCCGACGGGCGCTCCGGCCTGAGCCGTCAGCAGGGTCAGCAAAGCAACACGCAGGCGATGGGCCATTGGAACCTCCGATTTCGGCGCCTCTGACCACCACTACGCAGCCGGCGGGAAATCGGGGTTAGAGCGCCGGAGCCTGCCGACGTTCACGAACGCGCCCCTGCTTCACCCATAGTCTGAACGTCATGGCCGGCCTTGTGCCGGCCACCCAGACACGCAGGCGTTTCAAGGCTGTTTGCGGCAGCGCCCCTGCGAACCTGGAGTCCTCGGTGCTTCTGGGTGGCCGGCACAAGGCCGGCCATGACGTTCAGGATGGAGGGGCGCCGGCCCTTTGGCCGCGAATGACGACCGGTCTATCGCACGAAGCTGGCGCCGTTGATGTCGAGGACCGCGCCGGTCATCGAGGCCGGCGCCTCGAGCGCCAGGTAAGCCGCCGCGTTGGCCACCTCGGACGGATCGGCCACCCGGCCCAGCGGGATGTCGGCCAGCAGCTTGTCGCCCCCGCGGCTGGCCAGATAGTCCTCGGCCATGCCGGTCATCGTGAAGCCGGGGCAGACGGCGAAGGCGAGGATGCCCTCGGCCGCGTAGCCGCGGGCGATCGACTTGGTCATGCCCACCATGCCGGCCTTGGAGGCCGCGTAGTGCCAGTGGGCCGGGCTATCGCCGCGATAGGCCGCGCGGCTGGCGATGTTGACGATGCGGCCGCCGGCCCCCTGTCCAGCCTTGGCGCGCTCGCGCCAGTGCAGGATGGCCGCGCGGCAGAGGTCGGCGCTGGCCTGCAGGTTGATCTGCATCGTGCGGCCCCAGCCGGCCTGCCAGTCCTCGAGCGAGGCGTCGACGGCGACGGGCTCGAAGACGCCTGCGTTGTTGATCAGCACGTCGATGCGGCCGTCCAGTCGGTCCAGCGCCGCCGCCCAGAGGCGCGCCGCGGCGGCGGGATCGGAGAGGTCGGCGCCGATGACGTCGGCCGCGTCGGCGCGGCCGTGCCCCACGACGCGCGCGCGTCCCTGCAGGCTGTCGAGGATCGCGGCGCCGATGCCGCGCGTGGAGCCGGTGACCAGAACATGAGGGAGAGCGTTCGCCATGGCTTGCGTTAAGGTGCGGGCCCAAGCGGTTCAAGTCCGAGGAGCTTCCGGATGACCTTGTACCTCGCAGCCCTGCTCATCGGCGTGATCGCGGGTCTTCGGGCGGTGACCGCGCCCGCGGCCGTCTGCTGGGCGGCCTCCATGGGCATTCTGCGCCTGACCGGTACGCCGCTGGCGGTGCTGGGCACGGCGATCCCGCTCTGGATCGCCACGATCGCGGCCGTATTCGAGCTGATCTCGGACAAGCTGCCCATGACCCCCAGCCGCAAGGTTCCGGTCCAGTTCGGCGCGCGCCTTCTGATGGGTGGACTGTCGGGCGCGGCCATCGGCGCGTCGGGCGGCGCGCTGGCGATCGGCGCGGCGCTGGGCGTACTGGGCGCGGTCGGCGGGACCTTCGGCGGCGCGGCGGCCCGTGGTCGGCTGGCGGCGATGTTCGGCCGTGACCTGCCGGCGGCCCTGATCGAGGACCTGACGGCCGTAGGCGGCGCGGCCCTCATCGTCTTCGTGCTGCTGTGAAGACCTTCGATGCCATCGTGATCGGCGCGGGGCAGGCGGGCCCGGCTCTGGCCGGACGGCTGAGCGCGGCGGGGCAGACTGTCGCCATCATCGAGCGCAAGCACCTGGGCGGGACCTGCGTGAACACCGGCTGCATGCCCACCAAGGCGCTGGTGGCCAGCGCCAGGGCCGCCCAGGTGGCGCGTCGCGCGGCGGACTACGGCGTTGTCCTGCCGGGGCCGGTCGGCGTGGACATGGCCAGGGTCCGCGCCCGCGCCCACAAAGTGACGATGGACGCGCGCCACGGCCTGGAGGCCTGGGTGGGCGGCATGAAGGGCTGCGAGCTGATCCGCGGCCAGGCCCGTTTCGTGGGCCCGCACGAGATCGAGGTGAACGGCCAGCGCCTGACCGCGCCGCAGATCTTCATCAACGTCGGCGGCCGCGCCGTGGTCCCCGACATGCCGGGCGTCCACGACGTCACGACCCTGAACAACACCACGATCCTTGAGCTGGAGACCGTCCCGCGCCACCTGGTGGTCGTGGGCGGCAGCTACATCGGCCTGGAGTTCGCCCAGATGCACCGCCGCTTCGGCGCGCAGGTGACGGTGGTGGAGAAGGGCCCGAGACTGGTGTCCCGCGAGGACCCCGAGGTCTCGGACGCCATCCGCGCGATCTTGGAAGGCGAGGGGATCACAGTGCGCACCGACGCGGCCTGCATCAGCTTCAAGCCGCATGCGGACGGCGTGGAAGTGGGCGTCGACTGCACGTCCGGCGAGCCGTCGGTGGCGGGCAGCCATGTCCTGCTGGCCGTGGGCCGGCGGCCCAACACCGACGACCTGGGCCTGGAGGCGGCGGGCCTCGCCGCCGATGCGCGCGGCTACATCCAGGTGGACGACGAGCTGCGCACAAGCGTCGAGGGCGTCTGGGCCCTGGGCGACTGCAACGGCAAGGGGGCCTTCACCCACACCTCGTGGAACGACTTCGAGATCGTGGCCGCCAACCTGCTGGACGGCGATCCGCGCCGGGTGTCGGACCGCATCGACACCTACGCCCTCTACATCGACCCGCCGCTGGGCCGCTGCGGCATGACCGAGACCGCCGCCCGCGCCGCCGGCCACAACATCCGCATCGGCAAGCGCCCGATGACCCGCGTCGGCCGCGCCGTGGAGAAGGGCGAGACGCAGGGCTTCATGAAGGTGGTCGTCGACGCCGACACCGACGCGATCCTGGGCGCCGCGATCCTGGGCGTCGAAGGCGACGAGGCGATCCACGCGATCCTCGACACCATGGCGGCCAAGCAGCCCTACACCACCCTGCAGCGCACGATGCACATCCACCCGACGGTCTCGGAGCTGATCCCGACGGTGCTGGGGGACCTGGCCTGACGGGCGACGCAGGCGGTCCTTTTCGATTTCCACGAATGCAGACGAGTGAACATGAATGGGCTCGGGCTATTCGTGCCTGTTCGTGTTCATTCGTGGTTCCATTCCTACGGCGCTGCCGCGCCATCGCGGCTGAGGGGATCACGCGTGGCTGTCGCGATTGCTCTCCCCGTCCAGCGGCCCCATATCGCCGCCCATGCCACGCATCGTCACCGACGCCCGCCAGTTCACCGCCGACCGCGCCTGGGGCGCGCGCGACCTGGCCGAGATCGAGGGCGCCAGCGTGCGGCTGCACTGGACGGACCAGCCCTACAGGTGGCACGTCAACAACGGCGCAGAGGTGTTCCTGGTGCTGGACGGGCAGGTCGACATGCACTGGCGCAAGGACGGGCAGGAGCATGTCCAGCGCCTGGGCCCGAGCGACATGTTCCTGGCCGACGTCGGCGACGAGCACGTGGCGCGCCCGCTCGGCGAGGCCCGGATCCTCGTGATCGAGAAGAAGGGGTCTGTCTGAGGGCGGCCCGGCCGGTCAGAACAGCAGGCGCGCGCGCGCGGTGACGATCACCGGCAGGCGCGTGGTGCGCTGCTCGCGGAAGGCCACTACTCCGGCCGAGCGCGGGCCGCTGAAGACGGTGCGGTCACGGGTGCGCTTTCGGGCGGTGAAGTTTTCGAACTGGAAGCGCATGAGAACGTCGGGCCGAGGGACCCAGTCCCAATAGAACTTGTAGAGCGGGTCTTCCTCGATCCGGCGGATCTCGTTGATCCGGTAGACGGTGCTCTCGAAGCCGTAGCCGGCCTCAAGGCCAACGGTAGAGCGCCACTCCGGCAGGCTGCGGCTGATCTCCAACTGCGCTTCGAAGGGCTTTTCGCCGGATATGCGGCGGCTCTCGCCGGTGACCGGATCGGACACCTCGGACTGTCGCCAGGTCCCGGTCACCCGCACCACGGCGGCCGGCAGCCCCAGCCGCTCCGTCGGGAAGGATACATTCAGCGTGGCCACGTCGCGGGAGCCTGAGCCGATGTTGCCCGGCGCGTCGAAGCGCCCGGCGATCGGGATCAGGTCGACGACGTCGTCGACCTCGGCATGGCTGACCGTCAGGACCGCGGCGCCCGTGCCCCAGAAGCGCCGCTCGACGGCGCCCTCGAAGAGCCAGGACGTTTCGGGCTCCAGGTCGGCATTGCCGGCGTTGACGGCGTCGTCCTCGAAAGCCGAGTTGGCGGCGAAGTCCTCGAAGTTGAGCTGGCCCACCTCGCGTTCCACCCGGGCCCGGATCTGAGTGGCGCCTACGGTCCAGGCGGCCGACGCGCGCGGCTTTGCGAAGCTGAGGGTCTTGGACTGGCTGACGCCGCCGGTCTGGCGGATGGTCGAACTTTCGTAGCGCAGACCGGCTTCCAGGCTGAGGCCGGGCGCCGGACGCAGGCTGGCGGTGGTGAAGAGTTCGCCGCGGTCCTCCTTCACCTCGACGTTGGCCGACGGCAGCGCGACCGGGACGCCGTCGACGGAGAGCGCCGAGCGGGCGTCCAGGGTGTTGAGAGCGCCTTCGCCGCCGGCTTCGAGCTCGCCCCAGGCAAAGGACCGGCGCAGCGAGGCGCGGGCGATGCTCTCCTCGGCGACCGACCGCTCGGTCGAGGCTTGACGGCGCGTGCGGCCGGCCGAGCTGGCCTGGATCGTCGTGCGCTCGGTGCGGGCGAGCGCCAGCAGGCGAAGGGACAGCGTGTCGCTCAGCTTGCGTTCGTAGTCGCCGCCGATTTCGTACTCATGGTCGCGCTCGCCGACGCGCGTGGTCTCCGAAAACGCGGCGCCCGCCGATGTCGTCAGGGCGCCGATCTCGCGCCGCTTGATGCTCTGGCGCTCGGCCGAGGCGTTCATCCGCAGAAGCGAGCCGTCGCGCTTGTACTCGCCCGCGGCATTGGCCGTGACCGACTGATCGCGGATGCGCGCGTCGAAGTCGCCCCCCTCGATAAGGGCGCCCGTCGGCCCAACCCGCCGCAGCGCGCCGTCGCCTGAGTCGGTGCCCAGATCCCGACGGCCGCTCACCTGGGCTTCGGCGCTGAAGCCCGGCCCGCGCCAGCTGAGCTCGCCCCGCACGAAGCCGCCGGCGAACCCGCTCGCATAGGTCTTGCTGAAGAGGTGGAGGGCCTGATCGGACGAGGTTCCACCCTTGCGCACCACATTGGCCACGACGCCCTGGCCCTGCATGTCGATGCCCGGCGCGCCGCCGCGGATCACCTCGATCCGCTCCACCGATCCCGACGGAATGCGGGAGAGAACCGAGTCGATGGACTGGGACTTGGAGGCCGGCCGTTCGCCGTCGATCAGCACGTTGCCGCCGCCGCCCGTGCCGCGCGAGCTGTCGCCCTTGTCCAGCACGAAGCCCGGCGTCCGCTCGATCATCTCCCGGGCCGAGGTGATGCGCATCTCCTCGTAGTAGCTGGCGGGATAGGCGACGACGCCGGACGACGCCGACGCGGGCTCGGGGGTCTGTGACCGCGCCGGCGTTGCGCCGACCAGGATCGCGGCGCCCGCCAGAGCTGTTGCCGCGCGACTGCAGGGGAGGGGAAACGCCATGTCGCTCGCGGCTATGCCGGGCGTCGGCGACCGGGTCCAGACCGAGGCTGTGCCGTAGCCCCAAAAGTTGGAAAGCCGACCGAGAATCGAACTCGGGCGCCCGGATTTGGAGTCCGTCAGCGGGTTGAGGGTTCGGCGGGTCGCGGGAGACGCGGGACCCGCCGCCGTTTACGATCCGCGGTCAGGCCAGCGCCGCGCGTCGCCGACGCAGCGCGGATCCCGCGAGGCCGAAACCGCCGATCATCAGCGCCCATGTGGCGGGTTCTGGAATGCCGCCAGCGGCGACCGTGCGGCTGAAGTCACAGCTGTCGTCGCCATGCGTGCACGTCGCGCCGAAGGGACTGAAGGTGCGGAACACGAAGTCTCCGTTGGCGTTCTGGCCGTAAGCGTCGATGGTGATGGCTGTCTCGTAGAAATTGTAGACGCCCGCCGCCGCAGGGCCTCCGGACGGCGTTGCGACCAGCCACAGGAAGTCGAGGGACTCGCCGCCGTTGAGCGTGAAGTTCAAGGGGGCGGGCTGGAAGTCGAACGCGTACTCGCCGCCGCTGCAGCCCGTGGGGAAGAAGGACCCGCCGCAGCCGTAGTACCCGCCGATGCCAACACCGTAGGCTTGGTTCAAATCGATCCCGGCGTCGGCGATCTCCGCCAGGCTGGGCCCGCCGGATGTGACCTGGCCGAACTCGTCGACGCTCAGCGCCACCGACGTCTCGTCTAGGGTCAGCCGCAGGTAGACTTGGATGATGTCGTTGGGACCCGCTGTTCCGTTGGGTTGGACGAACGAAAGACGGCCGGTGGCCAGTGAAGATTGCGCCGAGACCGCACCAGCGGCGAACAGCATGGCGGCGCCCGCCAGAGCCCCCAGCGTGAGACCTTTGAGAGACATCCTGTTACTCCCTGAATGGACCGGAGCGGTGACCTCTGCGATCAGCTCCCCAAGCTGTAGACGACAAGGCTAGGTCGCGGTTCAGGTCTCCGCCATGGAGCGAATGCTTCATTTGATCTGTAGAATCGTCACGATTTCAGTAGAATGTTCAATCTGTTGGGGAGTATTTCCCCAGGCAGGGGAAATGTTCCGGCGAATAGAGCAAATGCTCTATGTCGCGCCCCTCGAACATTGGGCAGTCTGTTGGACGGCATGGGCGAGCGAGCCGAGCGGGACAGTCCGGACAGTTTCAATGAGACCATTCTGGGTCTCTATGAGGACGTATTCCGGCTCGCCGTGGACCGGTTCAAGGAAGACTCCCTCGCGCGGCTGAGGGACGTCATCCCCTTCGACTCCGCGATCTGGGGCTCCGGCGCGGAGGATCCCCAGCTGATCTTCGGCATCGCGGCCTGCGATTTCCCGTTCGAGCGGCTGGTCGCCTATTCGGTCCACTGGCAACGGCACGACGTCCTGAGGTCGGCCGTGTCGCGCCGGCCGGGCGCGTGCCTGCGCAACGAGGACCTGGGCCCGGTCGAGGACCACTATGCGTCCGAGATCTACCGTGAGTTCTGCGGCCCGTCAGGGATCGAGCACGCCATGGGCGTCACCCTGATCGACCCTGTGACCAACGTGGGCGAACTGGTGTTCCTGTTCCGCGCCGACCGCTGCGCGCCCTTCAGCGATCTCGAGCGGGACCGGCTGGCCCAGATCATGCCGCACCTCGTCGCCGCTTGGCGGCACCGCTTGCTCTGGCATGTGGCCGGCCATGCGCGGACGGCGGATCTTTCGCCCGGGGGGCTGCCGGGCGGGCATGCCGTGGTGGACGGCGCCGGACAGGTGCACGCCTCGGACGCCGCCTTCGGGCTGCGCATGCGCGCCCTGTTTCCAGACTGGCTGGGCCCGCGACTTCCGCCGGACCTGCTGGCCGCCACCACGGGCGCCGCGACCAGCGTGCGGGTCTGCGGACAGACCTTCCGCCTGCACCGGGGCGGGGACCGGCATATCCTCAGCCTGGCGGCGGAACCCGCTCTGCCCCTCTCGCCGGCGGAGGCGCGCGTGGCCGAGCGGTTCGCCAGCGGCATGACCGCCCCCCGCGTGGCGCTCGACCTGGGGATCAGCCGGGCCACCGTCCGCAACCATCTCACCGCGATCTACGAGAAGCTGGGCGTCCACTCGAAGGTGGAACTGGTCCGCAAGCTGGCCGAACTGCCTCCGGGCTGACCGACGCGGCGGTTTTCGGTGCGTCTAGAGGTAGATCGAAGTTTTGGAGGCCCGACCGAGAATCGAACTCGGGTGCACGGATTTGCAGTCCGCTGCGTCACCACTCCGCCATCGGGCCGCCTGAGGCCCGTCAGGGCCGCCAACCGACTTGGAGCGCGACGGCGGGCCGTCATGCTCCAGAGGTGAGGGGCGGGTTGCTAACAGAACGGCCCTTAGGCCGCAATTGCCTTCCCGTCGCGCGGGCCTATAACCCGCCGCAAGACGTACGCCGTATCGTGCAAGGATTCCCGATGGCCGACTTCGCCGCCGCCCGCCTGAACATGGTGGAAAGCCAGGTGCGCACCCAGGACGTGACCGACGTGCGCATCCACGACGCCATGCGCGGGCTGCCCCGCGAGCGGTTCGTGCCCGAAACCAAGTCGCACCTCGCCTATACGGACATCGAGGTGGAGTACGCCCCCGGCCGCTGGCTGCTGAAGCCGCGCGACGTGGCCAAGCTGCTGCAGGCGCTGCGGCCGATGCCGGGCGAGAAGGTGCTGGCGATCAGCGCGCCCTATGCGGCGGCGGTGATCGAGGAACTGGGCGGCCAGGTGACCCGCGCCGAGGCCGGCGAGGCGCTTCCCGGGGACGGCTACGACATCATCGTCTGCGAAGGCGCCGTGACGCGCGCGCCCGACGGGTGGACTTCCGCGCTGGCGATCAACGGCCGCCTCGGCGTGGTCGAGCGGGACGGTCCCGTCGGCAAGGCCGTGCTGATCGTCCGCGCCGCCGAAGGCGTGGGCCGCCGCGACCTGTTCGATTCCTTCCCGCCCGTGCTGGCCGGTTTCGAGGCGCAACACGGTTTCGCCTTCTAGTTGGGCTTTGAAACACCCCCGAAACGGCGGCGTGAAAAAAGCTTAAGATGACGGAGCTTGGTCCAATCGGCAGACGGAAGCATATAAGGCTGCGTCTCTCGCGAGATCGGGGATAACGAATGTCGATGAACTTCCGTGGCCGCCTGTTGGCCGCGACTGTGTGTGCCGGCGCTCTTGGCGCCACTGTCCCGGCCTCAGCTGAGACCTTGGCTGACGCTCTGGCGCTGGCCTACCAGAACAACCCGACTCTCCAGGCCCAGCGCGCGACGCAGCGGGCGCTGGACGAAAGCTATGTGCAGGCCCGCACGGGCTGGCGACCGACCCTGGGCGCCCAGTTCACAGCCCAGTGGGCCGAGACCCAGACGCCGATCGCCGGCCGTGGCGTCGACCTTACCGGCGACGGCGTGCCCGACAGCTTCGGCGCCGGCGGCGTTCGTCGCTCGAACCGCGGCACGGCCGGCCTCAGTTTCACCCAGCCGCTGTGGACCGGCGGGCGTACGGCCGCTTCGGTGAATGCGGCGAACGCCGACGTTCTCGCCGGGCGTGAGAACCTGCGTCGGATCGAGGCTCAGGTGATGGCCTCGGTGATCACCGCCTATTCCGACACCCGTCGCGACCAGGAAGCCCTTCGGATCCGCCAGGAGAACGTCAACGTCCTGACGCGCCAACTCCAGGAATCGCAGGCCCGGTTCGACGTGGGCGAAGTGACCCGCACCGACGTGGCCCAGTCGCAGTCGCGCCTTTCGCAGGCCCAGGCGCTGTACCAGCAGGCGGTCGCCCAGCTGGCGATCACGCGGGCCCAGTACGCGACGCTGGTCGGTCAGAACCCCGGCGAGCTCGCGCCCGAGCCGTCGCTGGCCTACCTGCTGCCCACGGATCCCGACGAGGCTTACAAGGTCGCCGAGGCCCAGAACCCGCAGCTGCGCGCCCAGCAGTACCTGGAACAGGCCAGCCGCGCCCGTGTGGCCGGCGCGCGCGCCGAGCGCATGCCCACCGTGTCGGCCAACCTCGCCGTGCAGCACAACGGCCTGATCGACCCCTACGACCCCCGCGACAACTTCGGCCGTACGGTCAGCGCTCAGATTACTGCGACGGTGCCGCTGTTCACCGGCGGTCTCGCCTCGTCGCGCATCCGCCAGGCGGTAGAGCGCAACAACGCCGACCGGATCACGGTCGAGGGCGTGCGTCGCAACGTGATGCAGGGCGTGACCCAGTTCTGGAGCCAGCTGATCGCCTCGCGCGCCAACATCGCGTCGGCCGAGGAGCAGGTCCGCGCGGCGCGAATCGCCGCCGAGGGCACGCGCCAGGAACAACAGGTGGGCCTGCGCACCACCATCGACGTGCTGAACGCCGAACAGGAGCTGCGCCAGGCCGAGCTGAACCAGGTGACGTCGCGGCGCGACGAGTACGTGGCCGCGGCCAATGTGCTGGCCACCATGGGCCGCCTCGAGGGGCGCAATCTGGTGCCGAGCTCGCCGCAGTACGACGCCGGCAAGAACTTCCGGAAACTGCGACTCACCTGGGGCTGGGTGCCCTGGGAAGAGCCGGTCAGCATCGTCGATGGCCTGGCGACGCCCTGGCCGTCGGCGAAACCGAGCGAAAAGCCGCTGGAAACCCCGATCGCGCCGGGGTTGCAGCCCGGTCCGGCGGCGCCTGCGCCCCGTTGACGCTCCGTTATCCGCGGAAATTGCAAGGACGGCCCTCCGCGCATAGGCTCTAGAGTCAGATTCACACCGCGGCGGCAGGGCGATGTCCGAGACGAGTTCACAAGAACCGACGATGGAGGAAATCCTCGCCTCCATCCGCCGCATCATCTCCGAGGATGAGGCGCCGGCCGAGGCTCCGCCGCCCGTGCCCGAGCCTGAGCCGATCGCCGCGGCCCCGCCCGCGCCCGAGATCGAGATTCCCGTCGACGATCAGATCGCCGCGATCCGCGAGGCGGCCGGCGTCGCGCCGGAAGAGGATGACGACGACGGCGATCTGGAACTGACCCAGGTCGTCGAGACCCACGGCGATCTCGACTTCGTCGCCACCGAGCCGGCGCCCGCGCCGCCGCCGCCGCCGCCGCTGCCCGAACCGATCGCCGAAGCGCCGGCGCCCGTGGGCGAGGGCCTGGTCAGCGCGTCGGTCGCCGCGGCCACCGCGGCCACCTTCGGTCGCCTGTCGTCGGGCATCCTGATGCCGGCCGAGGGCCGCACGCTGGAGGATGTGGTCCGCGAGATGCTGCGGCCGATGCTTCAGCAGTGGCTGGATGAGAACCTGCCGGCCATTGTCCAGCAGGCCGTCGACGCCGAAGTCGATCGCATCTCGCGCGGCCGAGTACGCTGACCCGAGTTTCCCTCCCTTGAGGGGGAGGGACAGCTCGCCGGAGGCGAGCAGGGTGGGGGAGTGTGATCCTCCCCGACCTCAGCACTCCGGCCCACGCCTCCCCACCCTGGCCGCTGACGCGGCCTGTCTCTCCCCATTAAGGGAGGGAGAGCTTCCGATCATGACGGCGCGTGTGTATTCACGCCCCCTCAGACTGACTGGCCCAAAATGCTCGACAAGACCTTCGATCCCAAGACCGCCGAACCGCGCCTCTACCAAGCCTGGGAGGCTTCCGGGGGCTTTGCGCCGACCGACGACCCGAACGCCGAACCGTTCTCGATCGTGATTCCGCCGCCGAACGTGACCGGCTCGCTGCATATCGGGCACGCGCTGAACAACACGCTGCAGGATGTGCTGATCCGCTTCGAGCGGATGCGCGGGAAGGCGGCCCTGTGGCTGCCCGGCACCGATCACGCGGGGATCGCCACGCAGATGGTGGTCGAGCGCCAGCTGGCCCAGGCCGGCAACCAGAGCCGGCGCGACATGGGCCGCGACGAGTTCGTCGCCAAGGTCTGGGAGTGGAAGGCGCAATCGGGCGGGACCATCGTCAACCAGCTGCGCCGGCTGGGCGCGAGCTGCGACTGGAGCCGTGAACGCTTCACCCTGGACGAGGGCCTGTCGGCCGCTGTCCGCAAGGTGTTCGTCCAGCTCCACAAGGAGAAGCTGATCTACCGCGACAAGCGGCTGGTGAACTGGGACCCGCACTTCCAGACTGCGATCTCGGACCTCGAGGTCGAGGCGCGCGAGGTCGACGGCCACTACTGGCACTTCGCGTATCCGCTGGAGGACGGCTCGGGCGAGATCGTCGTGGCCACCACGCGGCCGGAGACCATGCTGGGCGACACCGCCGTGGCGGTGCATCCCGATGACGAGCGCTACAAGGCCGTCGTCGGCAAGGCCGTGCGGCTGCCGATCGTGAACCGTCCGATCCCGATCATCGCCGACGAGTATCCCGACCCGGAAAAGGGCTCGGGCGCGGTGAAGATCACGCCGGCGCACGACTTCAACGACTTCGCGGTCGGCAAGCGCCACAACCTGCCGATGATCAACATCTTCGACGACTTCGCGCGGATCAACGACAACGCCCCGCCCGAGTACCGCGGCCTGGACCGCTTCGAGGCGCGCAAGAAGGTGATCGCGGCGTTCGAGGAGCTAGGTCTGCTGCGCGAGGTGGAGAAGACCCGCCACACCGTGCCCCATGGGGACCGTTCGGGTGTGGTGGTCGAGCCCTACCTGACCGACCAGTGGTACGTCGCCGCCGACGTCCTGGCCAAGCCCGCCATCAAAGCGGTGGAGGCGGGCGACACCGTCTTCGTGCCCAAGAACTGGGAGAAGACCTACTTCGAGTGGATGCGGAACATCCAGCCGTGGTGCGTCTCGCGCCAGCTGTGGTGGGGCCATCGGATCCCGGCCTGGTACGGCCCGGACGGCAAGGCGTTCGTCGAAGAGACCGAGGCCGAGGCCCAGAGGAAGGCCGACGAGCACTACGGCCGCCCGACACCGCTGAAGCAGGACGAGGACGTTCTCGACACCTGGTTCTCGTCGGGCCTCTGGCCGTTCTCGACCATGGGCTGGCCCGAGAAGACGTCGGACCTGGCGCGCTTCTATCCGACCCACACCCTGATCACCGGCTTCGACATCATCTTCTTCTGGGTCGCCCGGATGATGATGCAGGGCCTCCACTTCACGGGCGAAGTCCCGTTCAAGCGGGTGTTCATCAACGCCCTGGTCCGCGATGCCTCGGGCGCCAAGATGTCGAAGTCCAAGGGCAACGTCCTGGACCCGCTGGAACTGGTGGACGAGTTCGGCGCCGACGCGCTGCGGTTCACGCTCACCGCCATGTCGGGCCAGGCGCGCGACATCAAGCTCAGCCGCCAACGGATCGAGGGCTACCGCAACTTCGGCACCAAGCTGTGGAACGCCAGCCGGTTCTGCCAGGTGAACGGCTGCGCACGTGCCGAGGGCTTCGACCCGGCTTCGATCAAGGCGCCGCTGAACCGCTGGATCGTGGGCGAGACCCAGCGCACGGCCGCCGCGGTCACCGCGGCGCTGGACGGCTGCGGCTTCGATGAGACCGCGAACGGCCTCTACCGCTTCATCTGGAACCAGTTCTGCGATTGGTACGTCGAGCTGGCCAAGCCGCTCCTGACCGGCGCCGACGAGGCCGCCAAGGCCGAGACCCAGGCCACCGCCGCCTGGGTGCTGGACGTGATCCTGAAGCTGCTCCACCCGGTGATGCCGTTCATCACCGAGGAGCTGTGGCAGCAGACCGCCGACCTGGGCGCCGCCCGGGCCGAGAGCCAGCTGATGACCGCCCGCTGGCCCGACCTGCCGGCCAGCCTGGTCGATGCGGCCGCCGACGCCGAGATCGGCCTGATCATCGATACGATCACTGAGGGCCGCTCGGTGCGTCAGGGGCTGAACGTGCCGCTGTCGGCCCAGCCGCCGCTGCTGGTCATCGAGGCCCGTCCCGAACAGCGCGCGGTGCTGGGCGCCAGCGCGGCCCTGGTCGCGAGGTTGCTCCGCGTGTCGGGCGTCGAGTTCGTCGACGCCGCGCCCGCCGGATCGATCCCCTTCGTCGTCGACGGCGCCACCCTGGCGCTGCCGGTCGCCGAGTTCATCGACATCGCCGCCGAACGCGCCCGCCTCACCAAGGAGGTGGCGAGCCTGGCCGGCGAGATCGAGAAGACGGCGAAGAAGCTCGGCAACGCCGATTTCGTCGCCCGCGCGCCGGAAGAGGTGGTCGAGGAGAACCGCGAGCGTCTGGCCGATGCGGATGCGGCGAAGGCGAAGCTGGAGGCGGCCCTGGCGCGGCTGCAAAGCGTCTGAGACGTGACTCCGAGAACGCCGGTATAATTCCAATATTCAGTATACTGGGTATGTGAATTGCATAACCGGTAGGGCCTTTACTAAGTACGGCATTGACGACGGGCCTTGGATCGGTCCAGCCTCCCCCAGAGAAGCGCAGAAAAAACTAAACGCGCTCAATCCGCTGCTGGGGAGGCAGTCAGAAATGAAACTCAGGAATACGCTACTCGCGTCCAGCGTTCTGCTGGGCGTCTCGCTCGCCAGCGCTGCGGCGCAGGCGCAAGAAGCCAACATGATCGAAGAGCTGGTCGTGACCGCCGAAAAGCGGGAACAGAGCCTGCAGGACGTGCCGGTCGCCATCTCGGCCTTCACCAGCAAGCAGCGCGACCTGGTCGGCATCTCGACGGTGCAGGACCTGACGAACTTCACGCCGGGCTTCGTCTACCAGTCGTCCAACGACCGGGCCAGCATGCGCGGCATCGGCCGCCTGACCAACGTCCACGCGGTGGACGGCGCGGTCTCGATCTACATCGACGGCCTCTTCACCACCTCGACCGTGCTGGCCGGCGGACCTCCGCTGGACGTCGACCGGGTCGAAATCCTGCGCGGCCCCCAGGGCACGCTCTACGGCCGCAACGCCATCGGCGGCACGGTGAATGTGATCTCGGTCCGTCCCACAGACGAGCTCTACGCCGAAGTCCGCGCCATCGCTGAGAACTACGACTTCACGAACTTCCAGTTCGCGGTGTCGGGTCCGATCGCCGAGAACCTGCGGATGCGCGTCTCGGGCTACAAGCTGGACCAGCGCAAGGGCTACTTCACCAACGTCAGCGGCGGCCCGTCGGAAGGCAGCAAGCGCGACGAGTACCAGGTCCAGGCGCAGGTCGAGGCCGACCTGGGCGAGAACGCCGAGCTGTGGGTCTCGTACAAGACCCTCGTCTGGCACAACCGCGGCGGCCCCGGCGCCCGCGCCGGCTATCTGGCCGACCCCTACGAGACGGGCCGCACCGACCCGAACTTCTCGATCGTCTACAACTCGGCGCACGGCTACTCGAACGCGATCGTCCCGGGCAGCCTGCGTCAGTTCAACGGCTCGACCGTCACGTCCAACCCGGCGCAGCTCGACGAACACGACTTCAGCACCAACATCCCGCAGCGCGTGCGCCTGCGCGACGTCAACTCTCTGACGGCGAACTTCGTCTACCACCTGCCGTCGATCGACGTGAAATACGTCGGTGGCTACCAGGAGTATAAGTACGACCTCTACGGCGACACCGACGCCACGACGGTCCAGTCGTTCCAGATCCCGCTCGCGGCCAACTCGATCTGCGGCACCGTCGGCGCGCTCTTCGCGGCCGGCCGGTCCAGCGTCAACTGTTCGCCGCTGACCGTGAACGCGAACAACGGCTACCACTACTTCGAGTACCCGAAGTGGTTCAGCCACGAGATCAACTTCTCGTCCAACGGCGACGGGCCGGTCCAGTGGATCGTGGGCGGCTTCTACTACAACGAGAAGTACACCGGCACGGGCAGCACGGCCGACTTCTTCCTGGTGGGGCCGTCCAGCCTGCAGACGCCCATCCTCGGCGCCGCGCCGAACCCGCAGAACTTCTGGTCGACCGGCAACTACGCGCTGACGACCCGCAGCACAGCGGCGTTCGGTCAGGTCGACTGGCAGGCCACAGAGACCGTCAAGTTCACGGCGGGCCTGCGCTACACCAAGGACAAGAAGTTCGGCACCGAGTTCCGCCGCATCGTCTGTAACTCCGACGCCTGCTATCCGGGCCTCTATCCGGCTCTGGGTCTGGCCGGCTTCGGACCCGGTACGGCGGCCAACTGGGGCAGCCTGCTCGGCAACCTGGCGGCGCTGCCGGCGGTGGGCCAGGCGCTGGGTCTGGGCAACGCCCTGGCTCCGCTGGGCGGTCTGGGCAACGGCGCCATGGACCTCACCGACACCCTGGCCCCCAAGAGCACCGCGGGCCTGATCGAAGGCGTGAAGACGCCGTCGGTCTGCACGGGCACGCCGCAGGTCTGCCGGCAGTACACGATCAACCCGGCGACGGGCGTGGCCAGCCGTGACCTGTCCGACACCTCCGACGCCTGGACCGGCACGGTGGGCGTGCAGTGGGAGCCGGATGACGACACCATGGCCTATGCCCGCTACAGCCGCGGCTACAAGGCGTTCGGCTTCTCGGCCGGCGGCTTCCTCGCGGTCCCCAAGGCCGACGAAGAGACGGTCAACTCGTACGAAGTGGGCCTGAAGAAGAACTTCTCGCGGGTTCAGTTGAACCTGGCGGCGTTCTACCTCGACTACCGCGACCTGCAGGCCCCCGTGGCCGTGCGCGTCGGGGCCACCAACGTCACCCAGTTCGTGAACATCGCGAAGTCGGTGTCGAAGGGCCTCGAGGCCAGCGTGATCTGGCAGCCGATCCAGCCCCTGCGTCTGACCCTCGACTACGGCTGGAACCCGACCAAGATCAAGAAGAGCCTCCTTCTGGTCGACGTGAACGACAACATCAACACCGCGGCCGTCAGCGTGGTGGGCAACAGCCTGCCGCAGGCGCCGGAGCACAAGCTGGCGCTGAACGCCGGCTACACCTTCGAAACGGATCCGGGGAGCCTGACCCTCGGCGCCACCTACCTCTACCGGTCCAAGTCGTACGCCAACGTCTTCGAGCGTCAGTACAACTCGGCCCCCAGCTGGGATCAGGTCGACCTGCGCGCCCTGTTCGCGCCCACCGGCAACAAGTACACGGTGATCGCGTACGTGAAGAACGTGTTCAACGAAGACGGATACGCCGCCGCGGTGGCGGCCTCTCAGCGCAACGTCGGCCTCCCCAACGGCGCCCGGGTGTTCGAGCTGACCCCGCCGCGTCTCTACGGCGTCGAGCTGCAGTACCGCTTCTAGGGATCGCTCGCCCCGAAGGCTTCCTCTTCGGGGCGATGCGAAGATGTCTGACCCCTCGGTCCGCAAGGGCCGGGGGGTTTTTCTTTCCGCGTCGGCTTGGGCTCAGCGCGACCTGTGGGCGCTGGTAGGCTAGAGCTTCGATTCGAGCTGCCAGCGCAGGACGCCCTTCACGTGAACGATCCGGACCACCTCAGGATCATCTCCCGAGCGTCCATGGACTACGTGGTCTCGATGTACAGCGCGATCCTGCGCGCCAGCCGCCACGACCCGGTCGACACCTTGCTCCTCAGCACCGTGGCGGTCGCCAATGTGGCGCATCTCAACACCGACAAGGCCCAGTCTCAGGCCTACGCCGGGCTCGACTCGCCGGAACCCTTGGACATCAAGCGGCCGATCAGCCGCAACGCCGTGGCGCTGTCGCTGGGCCTGTCCTACGAGACCACGCGTCGCCGGATCCAGAAGCTGCTGGACGAAGGCGCGCTCATCGAAGTCGACGGCGGGCTGATCGGCGCGAACGAGCAGGTCAGCCCCGAGGTTGTCCGGGCGATGGCGGAACAGAACGCCATCCTCCTGAGGCGTCTTTTTCGCCTGTTGCGCGAACAAGGCGTTGAAATTTAACCCTAATCCGAAGTTCCTGTACTCAGAATGGGCTATGTCGTCCGCCGCGGCGCAGGTTCGCGCACTAGTGTTCGGATGAGCGTCGGGACCGTCGCCTGGAGTCGCCCAGGTCCGAGACGTCCCGCTCAAGCTCGGCAGGCGTCCGGCCCTTGGTGCAGGCCGGACGCCTAATGTCGAAGCGGCGGCGCGGTTCACACACGCCGCACCAGTTCCGGCGGTCCACGACGTTTGCCTCTTCCCCTAGGTTATGCTTGTTCACCTAGACGACGCCCAGGCGTGGATTCTGGGCGCGAGTTAGGGAGACGACTATGCCTGAGGCCGAGCTGCCGCCTGGTTGGCCTGCGATGACCATCCAGCAGGCCCATGCCCTCATCGGCCAGCCTGGCCTGCCGTCCGAGGTCGGCGAGGAGACTATCAACGGCGTCCGCATGAAGGTCTGGAAGAACCAGCCGTCGACCCTGCGGGCCGTCGCCGAGATGGCCAAGGACCACGGCGACAAGGTGTTCCTGGTCTACGAGGACGAGCGCGCCACCTACGACGCCTTCCACCGCGCGGTGGCGGCCTTCGCCATCGAACTGCAGGCCCAGGGCGTGGCCAAGGGCGACCGCGTCGCCGTCATCATGCGCAACGTGCCCGAGTGGGTGGTGGCCTTCTATGCCGCCGCCTCGATCGGGGCGATCGTCACCCCGCTGAACGCCTGGTGGACTGGACCTGAGCTGGAGTACGGCCTCACCGATTCCGGGACCAAGGTCGCGGTCATGGACGCCGAGCGCTACCAGCGCATGAGCGAGCACTTCGCCAACTGCCCCGACCTCAAGCGGGTCTACGTCAGCCGCGAGGCCGACGAGATCGCCCACCCGTACGTCACCAAGCTGGAGAGCGTGCTGGGCGGGACCGACGACTGGGCGAAGCTGCCGGACCAGCCCATCCCGCCGGTCGACATCGCCACCGACGACGACGCGACCATCTTCTACACCTCGGGCACGACCGGCCGGCCGAAGGGCGCGCTGGCCACGCATCGGGCGATCAACACCAACATCATCACCGCCGGCGCGGCCGCCGCGAGAGGCTTCCTGCGCAAGGGCGAGATGCCGCCGGCCCCCGACCCGAATGCGCCCCAGCGCTCGGCGCTGTTGTCGGTGCCGTTCTTCCACGTGACCGGCTGTTTCGCGGTGCTGAACCCCACGCTGTTCGTGGGCGGCAAGCTGGTGCTGATGTTCAAGTGGGAGCCGATCCGCGCGTTCGAGCTGATCCAGCGCGAGAAGGTGACTTCGGCCGGTGGCGTGCCGACCATCGCCTGGCAGCTGCTGGAGCATCCGGCCCGCGCCAACTTCGACCTGTCGTCGCTCGAGTCGGTGAGCTATGGCGGCGCGCCCTCGGCGCCGGAACTGGTGCGGCGGCTG
The DNA here is from genome assembly GCF_965284355.1 of Phenylobacterium sp. Classification (NCBI taxonomy): domain Bacteria; kingdom Pseudomonadati; phylum Pseudomonadota; class Alphaproteobacteria; order Caulobacterales; family Caulobacteraceae; genus Phenylobacterium; species Phenylobacterium sp. Next base: position 4,714,261 of record NZ_OZ260078.1, read on the forward strand.
AAGGAAGTCTTCCCCAAGTCGTCCAGCGGCCAGGGCTGGGGCATGACCGAGACCTGCGCCACCGTCACCTCGAACGTGGCCGAGGACTATCAGAACCGCCCCGACAGCTGCGGACCGCCCGCCGCGGTCGCCGAGCTGCAGATCCGCGACCCCGCCGACGGCAAGACCGTGCTGCCCGCCGGCCAGATGGGCGAGCTGTGGTCCAAGGGGCCGATGAACGCCAAGCTCTATTGGAACAAGCCGGAAGCCACGGCCCAGACCTTCGTCGACGGCTGGGTCCGCACCGGCGACCTGGCGAAGCTCGACGAGGACGGCTTCTGCTTCATCCTCGACCGGGCCAAGGACATGCTGATCCGCGGCGGCGAGAATATCTACTGCGTCGAGGTCGAGAACGTCCTCTACGACCACCCGGCGGTGATGGACGCCGCAGTGGTGGGCAAGCCGCATCGGATCCTTGGCGAGGAGCCCGCCGCGGTCGTCACCCTGAAGCCGGGGGCCCAGGCCACGGAAGAGGAGCTGCGCGCCCACGTGGCCGAGCGCCTGGCCGCCTTCAAGGTGCCGGTGGCGGTGAAGTTCTGGCACGAGACCCTGCCGCGCAACGCCAACGGCAAGATCCTGAAGAGCGAGCTGAAGAAGGTCTTCGCCGAAGAGCCGGCGACCTGAAGACGCGGGCTGACCAGCTGCTGGTCGCCCGCGGGCTTTTCGAGAGCCGCGCCAAGGCCCGCGCGGCGATCGAGGCCGGCGGGGTGGTCGCGGGCGGCCGGCCGGTCGCCAAGGCTGCGGAGCTGATCGACGACGACGCGGTGCTGGAGGCGGCCCCCGCCCACCCGTGGGTAGGACGCGGCGCGCTCAAGCTGGCGCATGCGCTGGATCTGTGGCCGGTCGCGGTCGAGGGTCGGGTGGTGCTGGACGTGGGCGCTTCGACCGGCGGTTTCACCGAGGTCTGCCTGAGCCGAGGGGCGTCGCGAGTCTACGCCGTCGATGTCGGCCGGGGCCAGCTACATGCGAAGGTCGCGGCCGATCCGCGGGTTGTGAGCCTCGAGGCCACCGACGCCCGCGATCTGACGGCCCAGATCATCCCCGAGCCGCCCGGCCTGATCGTCACCGACGTCAGCTTCATCTCGCTCGCCAAGGCGCTGCCCGCGGCGCTGGCCCTGGCGCAGGCCGGCGCCGACCTCGTGGCCCTGGTGAAGCCGCAGTTCGAAGTGGGTCGCGAGCGGGTGGGGAAGGGCGGGGTGGTCACCGATCCGGTCGCCCGGCAGGGCGCGCTGGACGACGTCGCGGCGTTCCTGGCGACCTCCGGCTGGACGGTCCGCGAGACGACCGACAGTCCGATCTCAGGCGGCGACGGGAACCGGGAGTTCCTGCTCTGGGCGACCCGAAAGGCCCAAAAGAAAATGGCCCGCCCCAATACGCAGGGCGGGCCAGGTTACTAGCCTGGAGTTTCGGATGCCGTCAGTCGACGACGGCGTACTTGCCGCTGGCGTCGCGGCAGACGCGCACGAAGCGGGTCTGGGTGCGGCCGTCGGGCATGTAGATCGGGCTTTCGGCCAGGGTGCAGTCCTCGCCGCCGCGCGGGCCCTCGGCCACGCGGCGCTCGGGCGGCAGCTCGCGGTCGCGCCAGCCCGCGTCGTCACGGGCGTCGGCGGCGGCCCGGTCGGCGTAGGCGTCGCGCTCGTAGTAGGGCGCATCGGCCCGCGGCGGCAGCGGCGGGGGCGGCAGCGCGGCGGTGCGCTCGTAGGAATTGGTGCAGGCGGCGGTCTTGTTGCCGATCACGCCGCCGGCGATGGCGCCAAGCAGGCCGCCCAGCAGGGCGCCTTCGGTGCGGGCGTTGCGGGCCGCCGCGTTCGAGCCGATCACTGCGCCCATGCCGCCGCCGATCAGGGCGCCGGCCGTGCCGCGCTGGTTGGCGTCGCGGCGGCAGGGATCGTAGTTGTATCCTGGGCTTCCAGGGCCCTGGCCCGCCGACGGATAGCTCGACTGGGCCTGGGCCGCACCGGCCACCAGCAGGGCCGCGCCGGCGAGGGCGGCTGCGGCCGCATTGGCTATGGCGTTCGACATCCGGTATTCCCTCTTTCGAAGCTCTCAGGTCGCTTTACGGCGACGCTTGTCGCGAAGATGCGGCGGCGAACCTGAACGGCCGTTGAGAATCTCGTTCATGTTCGTTCATCTTTTCCTAATCGCACCCGTGACGGCGGCCTCCGAATGAGGGGCCCCAAGCGTCGATTCCAAGGCGGCGGGCGTCCCAGTCCGAAGCCGCCGCCGGGGCCGCCCGTCGAGCTGACGATTCAGTCCGTCGGCGGCGAGGGCGACGGCGTGGCCGCCGGGCCGGTGTTCGTACCGTTCACCCTGCCGGGCGAGCGGGTGAGGGCGCAGGGCTCGGGCGAGCGCCGCGAGCTGATGGCGGTGCTGGAGCCCAGCGCCGATCGCATCACGCCCGTCTGCCCGCATTTCGGCAGTTGCGGCGGCTGCGCGCTGCAGCACTGGGGTCATGAGCCCTACTTGGCCTGGAAGGTCTCCCGACTGGCCGGCACCCTGGCGCGCGAGCGCATCGAGACCGAAATTCTGGCGCCCTATGCCGCGGGTCCGGCGACCCGGCGGCGGGTGACGCTTCACGCCCGGCGCGGCGACCGCGACATGGCCCGCCTGGGGTACAAGGCGCGCAAATCGTGGGACCTCGTGGACATCGCCGTCTGCCCGATCGCTCACCCGACCATCCAGGCCGCGATCCCGGCCCTGAAGCGGTTGGCGGCGCGCCTGTTCGAGCATCCAAAGTCGGCCCCGTCGCTGCACGTGACGCTGACCGACGCCGGGCTCGACATCGACATCACCGGCGTCGAGGCCAAGAGCGGCGGTCTGTCGGCCGACGCGCGGATGCAGTTGGCCGAGCGGGCGGCGGAGGCCGGGTTCGTGCGCGTCACCTTGGGGGGAGAGGTGGCCTACATGGCCCACGCCCCGCACGTACAGCTGGGCCCGGCGCGGGTGATCCTCCCGGCCGGCGGGTTCCTGCAGGCGACCAAGGACGCCGAGACGGCGATGGCCGACTTCGTGGCGGCCCAGGCGGCCGGCGCGACCCGGATCGCCGACCTGTTCTGCGGCGTCGGCACCTTCACCTTCCGCCTGGCCGAGATCGCGCCCACGCATGCGGCCGACTCGGCGCCCGAAGCCGTCGCGGCGCTGATGTCGGCGCTCTCGACCGCGCCGGGGCTGAAGGGTGTCACCGCCGAGGCCCGCGACCTCGCCCGCCGCCCGCTGCTGGTCCACGATCTGCGCCACATAGACGTCGCCGTCTTCGATCCGCCGCGCGCGGGCGCAGCCGAACAGACCGCCGAGCTGGCCCGTTCGGGCGTGTCGCGCGTCATCGGCGTCTCGTGCAACCCCGCCACCTTCGCCAGAGACGCCCGCACTCTCATCGACGCCGGTTTCACGCTGGAGCGCCTGCTGCCAGTAGACCAGTTCCTGTGGTCCCCGCATGTGGAGCTGGTGGGGGTGTTCACGCGATAAGTTCCTCACCCGCGTCAGCGGGGGAGGGGGACCACGAAGTGGTGGAGGGGGCGCTGCGACGTCTCGCGACTTCGATCAGGGAACTCGCGATCATGCTGGCCTCGTCCAGAATATCCGACGCGGCAACACGTACCGTCATCACGCCCTGATGGCGCAGGAACGCGTCGCGCCGTGCGTCCTTTCGCGGCTGGTCGCCGAACGAGTGCCCATCACCATCCACCTCCACGCACAGTCGAGCCCGTGAACAGTAGAAGTCGAGCACGTACGGGCCGAAGGGATGCTGCCTTCGGAAGGCCGGCCTGTCTGGACCCCGGCCCCGTAGCGCAGTCCAAAGGATCACCTCCGGTAGGGTCATCCGACGCCTTAGCTGGCGGGCTCGTTTCACGTCGTTGCTTGTGACTCTCATGGCGTCTCCAGCGCCCCCTCCACCACTTCGTGGTCCCCCTCCCCCGCAAGCGGGGGAGGAACTTTCATTCCCCGAACAAGTCCAACTGTCCGCCGGGCTGGGCGGGGACGCGGAAGCGGGTGAGGTCGAGGGCGTTCCAGCTCTGGTTCAGGCCGAAGCGTCTGCGCGCGGCGTTGAAGCGGGCCGCCATCAGATCGGCCACCGGGCCTTCGCCGCGCATGCGCGAGCGCCACTGCATGTCGTAGTCCTTGCCGCCGCGCATCTGGCGGACCAGCGACATGACCCGGCGGGCGCGGTCCGGATGGTCGGTTTCGAGCCACTCGCGGAACAGGTCCTTGATCTCCCACGGAAGGCGCAGCGCCACATAGCCGGCGCCGTTCGCCCCGGCCTCGGCCGCGCGTTCGAGCACCGCCTCCATCTCATGGTCGTTCAGGCCCGGGATGGCCGGCGCGAACATCACCGAGACCGGCACGCCCGCCGTCGACAGCCGGCGCACGGCGTCGATCCGCTTCTCCGGCGTCGCGGCCCGCGGCTCCATCGACCGCGCCAGCTTACGGTCCAACGTCGTGATCGACATGGCCACCCGCGTCAGCCCCTGGGCGGCGGCCTCGGCCAGGAGGTCGATATCGCGCACCACCAGCGCCGACTTGGTGATCACCGTGAAGGGATGCCGGAACCGCAGCAGCACCTCGATGACCCCGCGGGTGATCCGCAGCTTGCGCTCTTGCGGCTGGTACGGGTCGGTGTTGCCGCCGATGTGGATGAACTCGGGGATGTACGAGGCCTTCGACAGCTCCTTCTCCAGGAGCTTCGCCGCCTCGGGCTTGAAGAAGAGCTTGGATTCAAAGTCCAGGCCGGGCGACAGGCCCATGTAGGCGTGGGCGGGACGGGCGTAGCAGTAGATGCAGCCGTGCTCGCAGCCGCGGTAGGGGTTGATCGAGGCCGAGAAGCCCACGTCCGGGCTGTCGTTGCGACTGATGATCACCCGGGCCTTCTCGGCCGTCAGCGTGGTCTCCAGCTTCGCCGGCGCCTCATCCTCCAGCGTCCAGCCGTCGTCGAACGCCTCGCGCCCCAGGCTCTCGTAGCGCCCGCTGGCGTTCGAGCGCGCGCCGCGGCCGTGCTGGGCGTTGGGGATCTGGGAGGTGAAGCCGCTGGACACCCCGCGAACCTACTCGGATGAGGCGAACAAAACTAGAACTCTTGACGCCCTCGGGGGAACCACGGTCTGAGAGGACATGCTCACCGTGATCATCGACGCCCGTGACGACGCCCAGCGCCTGCCGGCGCTGCTCGCGCAGCTGACGGCGGGCGCCGTGGACGGGCTGGTCCGGCAGGTGCTGATCGTGGCGGCCGGCGGTCAGGCGGGGATCGCCGATCTCTGCGAGGAGATGGGGGCCGAGGCGCACGCAAGCCTGGAGGCGGCGGCCAAGGCCGCGCGGGCCGACCAGCTGCTGGTGCTGCCGGCCGACTTCCGGCTGCGCGACGGCTGGATCGGGTCACTGGAAGGCCACCTGAAGCGCAGCAGCGATGGCGCCGTGGTTAGCGGGCTGGCGGAAGGCGGCCTGTTCGGCCGCCGGCCCTTCGGGGTGCTAGTTGAACGAGGCCGTCTGGAGGGTCGCCGCGGCGCCGATCTCCAGCGTCTGCGTCGGGATCTCGGTCTGCGCGCCCGGCGGATCGGTTAGGTCGAGGCGGGCGTCCACCCGCCGCGCGCCGCCGGCGATCGCGTCAAGGGTCCTGGTCTCCTCGCCGAACATCCGCTTGTAGGTCCAGTAGGACGTCATGACCTTCTCGACGTAGTTGCGGGTCTCAAGCGCCGGCAGGCTTTCGATCATCAGCAGCGGATCGTCGTCGCCCACCTTGGCCACGGTGTTCAGCACCGCGCCGGGGCCGGCGTTGTAGGCGGCCACCATCTTCAGCAGGTCGGCGCCCACGCCGCGGTCCATGAGGTAGGCGAGGTAGTCCTGGCCAACCCGCAGGTTCACCGCGGGATTGAACAGGGTGCGCGGCTTGCGGACATAGGTCTTGTCGCCGGTGGCCAGCGCCGCCGACGTCGGCATCAGCTGCATCAGGCCCATGGCGCCCACGGGCGACACCGCCATCGGATTGAAGGCGCTTTCCTGGCGCACGATCGCGTAGACCAGGGCCTTGTCCATCGTGAAGCCGTCCTTCGGCTCCAGCGGCGGGGTCTGGTACTCGCCCAGCGTCAGATAGGTGGGCTTCTGCGCGCCATAGCCGGCCGAAGGGCCGAGGTCGGAGATGAGCGCCATCCAGGCCTTGCGCTCTTCGGAATTGCGGGCCAGCGCCAGGCCGGCGCGCAGCTCCTGGCGGGCTTCCTCCAGCCGGCCGATCTGGGCCAGGGCCGAGGCGCGGTGTGTGCGCGGATCGGACAGCACCTTGCGCGGCGTATTCACCTGGGGCGCGCGGTAGGACGCCAGCGTGATCTGCCCCGTCGGGGCCTGGGCGAGGCGGTTCAGCGTCACCTGACGCTCGGCGATCATGCCGTAGAACGTGTGCGGGGTCTGGGCGGCGAGGCGCAGGAAGCCGTGAGCGGTCGAGGCGTCGCCCATCGCCATGGCCGAGCGGGAGGCCCAGTAGGCGCCGGCCGAGCGGACCCACGCGTCCTCGTCCTCATCGCGGGCGACCTGGGCGAAATAGTCCTGGGCCTGGCTGTAGTCGCGCAGGCGCCAGGCCGCGAGGCCGGCGATCCAGCGCTCGCCCACCTCGACGGCCAGCTTGAAGGCGGTCTGGGCGTCGCCCGAATAGAAGGCGTCGCGGGCCGGGAAGGTGACTTCGCTGCGCGCGGTATCGACCAGCGCCACCTCCGGCTTGGGCAGCGGGGCGGCGTCGGCGGGCTTGCGCTTATTGGCGAGCGAGAACACGCGGTCGGCCAGGGGCAGGTCGCGGAACTTGCCCAGCCACGACGCCAGCTCTTCGAACGTCGCCTTGTGGGCGGTCGGGTGCATCAGGGCGCGGAACGACAGGTAGCCGTCGAGGGAACGGTCCTTGGCCTCGGCCGCCTGAATCTGCGCGCCCAGGAAGTCGCCCTGATCCACGGACTGGAAAGCCGCCGCATAGGCGCGCGCGTCGTCGTCGGAGAGGGCCTTCGGCGACTCGGCGACCGCTACGCTGGCGACCGAGACGGCGGCGACGAGGGAACATACCCCGACGCGCAGGCGCTGTTTTAGCGTCATGCGGCCCATATCCGCGCACCAAGACTAACGCAAGGTTGAGCGCGGTCCCTTTTCTCGAGTCCCAAACCGGGACGCTAGTTGGGCCCGTCCGGTCGATCAAGCCTTTCCGTAAGGGTCAGGAGATCCTGCCACGCGCGCTTCTTCGCCCCGGGCTGCCGCAGCAGAAAGGCGGGGTGCAGGGTGGGCATCGCGGGCAGTTCCATCTGGCCGTCCGCCGAGCGCCAATCCAGCCAGCGGCCGCGCAGCGACAGGATGCCTTCCTCGCGCTTGAGCAGGGATTTCGCTGAGGCGCCGCCCGCCAGCAGGAGCATCCGGGGCCGCACCAGCGCGATGATCCTTTCAAGGAAAGGCGCGCAGATCGCCTGTTCGGCGGGTGTGGGCGTGCGGTTGCCCGGCGGCCGCCAGAAGACGGTGTTGGTGATGAACACCCGGTCCTGCAGGCCGGCGGCGAGCAGCATCCGGTCCAAGAGCTTGCCGGCGCGGCCCACGAAGGGCTGGCCCACCGCGTCCTCGTCGGCGCCGGGGCCTTCGCCGATGACCATCAACGCCGCCTTCGGATCGCCCCGATAGACAACGGCCTGAGTTGCGGCGCCTTCGTAGCGTAGCGGGCAGCCTTCGAAGGCCGCGATGGCGGCGACCAGAGCCTCCAGGTCCTGCGCTGCGGCCGCGGCGGCCTCGGCCTGGGCCAGGGCGGTCGAGATGTCGGGCTGCGGCGGCCCGCTCTTTCGCATGGCCGGAACGGCGGCCAGCGGCGCCGCCGGGGCAGGCCGCGGTGGGGGAATCACCTTGCCGGCCTCGATCCGGTCGAACGGCTCGTCCAGCAGCATGGCGTCGACGCCCGCATCGGCCCAGAAGGCGAGCAGGCTTTCGGCCACGGCGGCGTTGGACGGTTCGGCGGCGGCCGACATTGCGGTGTTCACTCGCGGTTCAGGCTGGTTCACTCTTGGCTGGAAGCGGCGGGCTTGTCAGCCCGCAACCTCTGCGGGGAGGGTGATGAGGGCGGTCATCGGATTTGCAGTCGCGTTGGTGTTGGCGCTGGCGTCGCCCGCCGCCGCGCAGCCGGCGCGCGAGCATATGGGGCTGGTCACCAGCCTGGGCGGCCAGTTCCTGGGGCCCCAGGCCGACTATGTGCAGCAGGTGGGCGACCGGATGGCGCAGGCGGCCGGCATGCGCCGACGCTGTATCTTCACGGTGCTGAACTCCGAGGTGGTGAACGCCTTCACCGCGCCGCCGGGCTGTTACGTCTACATCACCCGCGGCCTGCTCTCGATCATGAACTCCGAGGCCGAGCTGGCCGCCGTCCTTGGCCACGAACTGGGCCACGTCTCGGCCCAGCATGCGCAGCGCCAGGAACAGGCCGAGGCCCTGTCGGGCATCGCCGCGGCCCTGGTGGGCGCCGCGACCAAATCGGACACGGCCGGCAAGATCGCCAGCCGGGTCGCCAAGCTGGGCACGCTCAGCTACTCGCGCAGCCAGGAGTACGAGGCCGACCAGCTGGCCATCGGCTACCTGCCGCAGGCCGGCTACGATCCGGAGGGTCTCACCCGCGTGCTCGCCGATCTGCAGCGCGAGGACGAGTTCAATGCGCGGACGACCGGCCAGTCCGATTCCCGCGCGGCGCCCGCCTGGGCCCGCACCCATCCGCTGACCACCGACCGCATCCAGCGCGCCCAGGCCCAGGTGGCCAAGACGCCGGTGGCCGAGGGCATGGCGCTGGACGAGGCGGCGTACCTCGCGGCGATCGACGGCATGCCCTACGCCGACGACCCGGCCCAGGGCTTCGTGCGCGGCGGCAGCTATGTGCATCCGGCCATCGGCATCCGCTTCGACGCGCCGCGCGGCTTTGCGCTCTCCAACGAACCCGAGGCTGTGCGGATCGTGGGGCCCGCCGGAACCCTGGCCGAGTTCACCGGCGGCCGTGCGACGGTCCGCCAGCTGGACCGCTTCGCCCAGGACTCGCTGATGCGGGTGATCCAGCGGGGGCGTCACGAGATGGGCGCCCCGCGCCGGACCACGATCAACGGCGTCGAAGCGGTGGTGCTGCCGGCCCGCGCATCGTCGGGCGGGCGGGTCGTCGACCTGGTGGCGGTGGCGTACGCGCTGGGCGGCGACGAGGCGTATTCCTTCGTGGCGATGGCGCCGGCGGGCCAGGCGTCGACGTTCGACCCGATGTTCAACTCGTTCCGGCGCCTCAGCGAGCGCGAGCAGCGCGCCCTGGGCGGCCGGCGCATCATGGTGACCACGGTGAAGTCCGGCGACACCGCCGAGTCGCTGTCCCAGCTGATGCCGCCTGAGCGCGATCGGCTGGCGCGGTTCGAGATGCTGAACGGCCTGCGTCCCGGAGAGCAGCCGCGGGTCGGGGCCCGGGTCAAGGTTGTGGTCGAAGGGCGACGCTGAGCGGCGCTTCGTCTCTTAGAGCGCCTTCGCGCTTGACCGCCGCACTGTGACCTTCCGATAAGTCCCTCGAAGACAGAGGCGTAACGGCCGGGGGGCCGGCCGCAGCGAGCAGAGGCGAGGGGACGACGATGAGCGAAGCCATCCAACGGGAAGCGATGGAGTACGACGTCGTCATCGTCGGCGCCGGTCCGTCGGGCCTCGCCGCCGCCATCCGCCTGAAGCAGCTGTCGGCCGACCTGACCGTGGCGGTCCTGGAAAAGGGCTCCGAGGTCGGCGCCCACATCCTGTCGGGCGCGGTGATCGACCCCAAGGGCATTTCCGAGCTGCTGCCCAACTGGAAGGAACTGGGCGTGCCGCTGGAGACCGCGGTGACCGAGGACCGTTTCCTGATGCTGGGCCCGCAGGGCGACCTCAACATCAGCTGGCTGCCGTTCCCCAAGTGGATGTTGAACCACGGCAACTACATCGCCAGCCTGGGCAACGTCTGCCGCTGGCTGGCGACCCACGCCGAGGGCCTGGGCGTCGAGATCTATCCCGGCATGGCCGCCAGCGAGCTGGTCTACGACGAGAGCGGCGCCGTAAAGGGCGTGGTGGCCGGTGTCGCCGGTCTCGAAAAGGATGGCACCCTCGGCCCCAATTCCGAGCCGGGGATGGAGCTGCACGGCAAGTACGTGCTGATCGGCGAGGGCGTCCGCGGCTCGCTGGCCAAGCAGCTGCTGGCGAAGTTCGACCTTCAGAAGGGCAAGGAGCCCCAGAAGTTCGGCATCGGCATCAAGGAGCTGTGGCAGGTGCCCGACGCGGCGTTCAAGCCGGGCCTGACCCAGCACACCTTCGGCTGGCCGCTGGACAACAAGACCGGCGGCGGCAGCTTCATGTACCACTTCGGGGACAACTACGTGGCCATCGGCTTCGTGGTGCACCTCAACTACGCCAACCCCTGGATCTCGCCCTTCGACGAGTTCCAGCGCTTCAAGACCCACCCGTCGATCAAGCCCTTCCTCGAGGGCGGCAAGCGCATCGCCTACGGCGCGCGCGCCATCACCGAGGGCGGCTACCAGTCGGTGCCGAAGCTGGCGTTCCCGGGCGGCGCGCTGCTGGGCTGTTCGGCCGGCATGGTCAACGTCCCGCGGATCAAGGGCAGCCACAACGCGGTCAAGAGCGGGATCATGGCCGCCGAGGCCGCCTTCGAGGCCATCCAGGCCGGTCGCGGTGGTGATGAGCTATCCGCCTACCAGGACGCCTACGATCACTCGTGGGTGGCCAAGGAGCTGAAGGCCGTCCGCAACTTCAAGCCGATGTGGTCGAAGCTGGGCACGATCCCGGGTGTGCCGCTGGGTGGCGCGGACGCCATGATCGCCAACCTGCTGGGCGGCTTCTCGTTCCTGGGCACCCTGAAGCACGGCAAGACCGACGCCCAGTCCACGGGCCTGGCCAAGGACTTCAAGCCGATCGTCTATCCGAAGCCGGACGGCGTCTTCAGCTTCGACAAGCTCTCGAGCGTGTTCCTGTCGTCGACGAACCACGAAGAGAGCCAGCCGGCGCACCTGAAGCTGACGGACCCGACCATCCCGATCGGCACGAACCTGCCGAAGTACGGCGAGCCGGCGCGTCTCTACTGCCCGGCCGGCGTCTACGAGGTGCTGTACGACGAGGCGGGCCAGAACCCGAGGTTCCAGATCAACTTCCAGAACTGCGTCCACTGCAAAACCTGCGACATCAAGGATCCGTCGCAGAACATCACCTGGACCACGCCGCAGGGCGGGGACGGGCCCAACTATCCGAACATGTAGGGGGCGCCGCGCGGCCCCGTGGCCCACCTCTCGGGTGGGCCTGTCTGGGCGAGCCCGTTCCTCCCGGTGGGTGGCAGCCAATCCATCGGGACGGGCTCTAACGCCATATTAGCGGCGGGATTTCAGGTTGTGACGACGCAGCGCTTGCGGCCGCGGCGCGTCACGCCCAGAGTTTGAACATGCGTCTTGCCCTGCTCGCCTTTGCCGCCCCGCTTGTTCTCCTGGGCGGCTGCGCCACCACAGACAGGGCCGCGAAGGACGAAGCGTCCAGCGTGCCCGCTGCCGCGGACACGGCCTACGGGATGTTCCTGGCGGGGAACGCCGCGCTCAGCGAGGGACGCAACAGCGACGCCTCCAAGTTCCTCGAGGTGGCCCGCGCCCAGGCCGGCGACGATCCGGCGGTGTCCGAGCGGGCCTTCACGGCTGCGCTGATGGCCGGCGAGATCGAGAAGGCCGCGCTGCTCGCGCCCACCGGCCCCAACGCCTCCGAACCCGGGAAGCGCCTCGGTCGGCTGACCAAGGTGGTCGCCGCGCTGAGCGAGGGGAAGCCCAAGATCGCCAAGGCCGAGCTGGGCAACGACGGCATCGGCTTCCCACACCGCAGCGCCGCGGCGCTGCTGGGGCCCTGGGTGGCCGCCGCGGCCGGCGACGCCGAGGGGGCGGTGGTGCGCCCGCAACTGCGCGGCGACGCCGGGGTCGACTACTTCGGCCAGCTGGGTCAGGCGCACCTGTTCGAACGCGCCCGGCGCTACGACGAGGCCGAGACCGATTTCAAGGCCATCACCTCGGGCGACAATCCCAGCGAGATCGCCGTACTGGCCTATGGCGGCTTCCTGGAGCGGCGTGGCCGCCGGGCCGAGGCGATCGCGCTCTACGACGCCGCGCTGGCCCGCAATCCCTCGAACGCCGCGCTGAAAACGGCCCGCGCCCGCAAGAGCGCGCCGCCGGCGCCCACCATCAAGGAAGGCGCGGCCTTTGCCCTGCTGGCGCCGGCCGCCACCATGATCAGCGCCAAGCAGGAGCCGACGGGCATGGCCTATCTGCGCCTGTCGCTGCGTCTGGACCCCAACCGCAACGACGCCTGGCTGATGCTGGGCGACCTGCTGCAGAGCCGTGGCGACATCGAGGGCGCGCGCGCCGCCTACAGCCGCCCGAAGCCCAACAGCGCCGAGTTTGCCGCCGCCCAGGCCAAGCTGGCCTGGAGCTACCAGAGCGCCGGTGAAAAGGACGTCGCGCTGAAGATGGCCCGCGCGGCGGCCGCCACGGGCGATCCCGAGGGGCGTCTGACCCTGTCGGACCTCTTGCGCGCCAACGATCAGTACGACGAGGCGGTCAAGATCCTCAGCAGCCTGATCTCGGAGTCGACGTCGCCGGAATGGGCGCTCTATTTCGCCCGTGGCCAGGCCTATGAGCGCAGCGGTCGCTGGAAGGAGGCCGAAGCCGATCTGGTCCAGGCCCTGAAGATGCGGCCCGACGAGGCCGAGATCCTGAACTACCTGGGCTACGCCTGGATCGACCGCGGCGAGCGGCTGCAGGAGGCCCTGGGCATGGTCGAGAAGGCGGTGGCCGCCAACCCGCGCTCGGGCGCCATCGTCGACAGCCTGGGTTGGGCCCACTATCGCCTGGGCGACTACAAGAAGGCGGTCGAGATCCTGGAGCAGGCCGTCGAGCTGGAAGCCGGCGATCCCGAGATCAACAACCACCTGGGCGACGCCTACTGGATGGTGGGCCGCAAGGACGAGGCCGGCTTCCAGTGGCGCCGCGTGCTGACGTTGAAGCCCGACGACAAGATCAAGGCCGACGCCGAAGCCAAGCTCGCCAAGGGTCTGGGACCGACGCCCAAGCTCGCCGGGCAGTAGGCCGTGGCCGAGGCTCTGGCGCCCGCCAAGGTCAACCTGTTCCTGCACGTGGGCGCGCCTGCGCCGGACGGGTACCACCCGGTCTGCAGCTTGATGGCCTTCGCGGACTTCGGCGATGTGGTGAGCGCGCGGCCGGGGCAGGGCGGCCTCATCGTGCGGGGACCGTTCGGCCAGGGGCTGGGACCTGAACAGGACAACCTGATCTTCCGCGCCGTCCGCGCCTTCGTGGCCGAGCTGGGCCGCGAGATGGGCGAGCTCACCTTCACGCTGGAGAAGAACCTGCCGGTGGCCAGCGGCCTGGGCGGCGGTTCGTCCGACGCCGGCGCGGCGCTGCGCCTGCTGCGCGATGTCTACACACCGGGGTTCGACGACGCCCGGCTCGAGCGGGTGGCCGCCAGCCTCGGCGCCGACGGCGCGGCCTGCCTGTGGGCGCGGCCGGTGCTGGCGGAGGGGCGAGGAGAGCGCCTGAGCCCCGCGCCGGGCCTGCCGGTGGTGGACGCCGTGCTGGTGAACCCCCGTGTCCCGGTCTCCACGCCCGCAGTCTATCGCGCCCTGGACGCCTCGGGCGCGTTCGGCGACGTGGTCCCGCCGCCGATGCCGGAGACCTTCGAGAGCGCCGAGGAACTGGCCGCCTGGCTCACCACCCAACGCAATGACCTGGAAGCCCCGGCCGTGGCCGTGGCTCCCCAGGTGGGCGCGGTGCTCGACACCCTGCGCGACGAGCCTGAGGCGCTGCTGGCCCGTGTCTCCGGCTCGGGCGGCACCTGCTTCGCCCTCTGCGCCGACGACATCGCCGCCGAGACGCTGGCGGAGCGGATCGAAGCGATTGCGCCGAACTGGTGGGTCCAGCGCTGCCGCCTGGGCGGGCCCTGGAGCTAAGGCCCAAACGAAAACGGGGGCCCCGAAGGACCCCCGTTCACTCCGGGCCGCCGCTGCACGACCGGCGACCCTCTCTCCCCCGAGAGATGCTTACGCGTGGTAGGCGCGCTCACCGTGCTCCACGATGTCGAGGCCTTCTTCCTCGGCTTCCGGCGAGGACCGCAGGCCGATGGTGAACTTGATGATGAAGAAGACGATCGCGCTGGCGACTGCCGACCAGCCGACCGCCAGCAGCACGGCCTTGACCTGGGCCATGATCTGGAAGCCGGCGTCGTAGCCGGTGGTGCCGTTGGTGAAGTCCACGACGCCCGCGCCGCCCAGGGCCGGGTTGACCAGCACGCCGGTGGCCAGCGCGCCGACAATGCCGCCGATGGCGTGGATGCCGAAGGCGTCCAGGCTGTCGTCGTACTTGATGGCGTTCTTCACCAGCGAGCAGAAGATCACGCAGATCGGCGAGACGATCAGGCCCAGCACGATCGAACCGACCGGGCCGGCGAAGCCCGCCGCGGGCGTGACCGCCACGAGGCCGGCGACCAGACCCGAGGCCAGGCCCAGCATCGAGGCCTTCTTGCGGGTCACCCACTCGGTCATGGCCCACGAGAAGCCGGCGGCCGCCGTGGCGAGCAGGGTGTTGATCATCGCCAGACCGGCGTAACCGTTGGCTTCCAGGTTCGAGCCGGCGTTGAAGCCGAACCAGCCCACCCACAGGAGGCCGGCGCCGACCAGGGTCAGCGTCAGGCTGTGCGGGGGCATCGGCTCGGAGCGGTAGCCCTTGCGCGGCCCGAGGATGATGGCGCCCACCAGGGCGGCGATGCCGGCGTTGATGTGCACCACGGTGCCGCCCGCGAAGTCGAGCGCGCCGAAGGCCCAGATCTGGCCCGCGCCGGCCGAAAGAGCGTCAGCCGTCTGGCCGAACGCCGAGGTCGCGCCGGCCCACCACCAGGTCATGTGCGCCATCGGATAGTACGACAGCAGCGGCCACAGGACCGCGAACACGACCACGGCGGCGAACTTCATCCGCTCGGCCACGCCGCCCAGCACGAGGGCGGCGGTGATGCAGGCGAAGGTCATCTGGAAGCAGACGAATACTACTTCCGGGATCACCACGTCCTTCGAGAAGGTCTCGACGTTCGTGAAGGCGCCGTCGGCGTTGAAGACCGCCCCGTTCAGCCAGAGCTTGCTGACGCCGCCCACGAACTTGTTGAGGCCGCCGCCGTCGGTGAAGGCCAGGCTGTAGCCCCAGAAGGCCCAGGCCATCATGCCGATGACGGTGACGATCGACACCTGCATCAGCATCGACAGCATGTTCTTCTGCCGCACCAGGCCGCCGTAGAAGAGCGCCAGGCCGGGCAGGATCATCAGCAGGACCAGAACCGTCGAGGTCAGCATCCAGGTGGTGTCGCCCTTGTCGACCGATGCCGGGCCAGCTGCCTCGGCCGCCGGCTCGGCCGGGGCGGGCGTCGCCGCCGCGGCCGGGGCCGCGGCGTCGGCCGCAGTGTCGACATGCCGCGGGTGCCGCTGCAGCCGCGGCAGGCGCTGCGGCCGGAGCCGGCGCCTCCTGGGCGAAGGCCGTGGACGCCAGCGGCGCTCCGACCACTGCAGCGGCGAGCATCAGCCCCGCCAGCCGCGATTTTCCGAAGAATTTCATGAACATATCCCCTTTAGAGCGCCGCTGCGCCGGTCTCGCCGGTCCGGATGCGCACGGCCTCCGACACGTCGAGCACGAAGATCTTCCCGTCACCGATCTTGCCGGTGGCGGCGGCGGCTTTGATCGCCTCGACCGCCTTGCCCGCAGCCGCGTCGTCGACGACGGCCTCCAGCTTCACCTTGGGCAGGAAATTGATCTGGTACTCCGCCCCCCGATAGATCTCGGTCTGACCCTTCTGCCGGCCATATCCCTTGACCTCCGAGACCGTCAGCCCCTCCACGCCGGCCGACACGAGCGCTTCGCGCACGTCGTCCAGCTTGAAGGGTTTGACGATCGCCATGATGAGTTTCATCCGCTCGCTCTCCCGCGTCCGGCCCTGTGGGTGGGCCAACCCCTCTCGTTCGTCGAAGACAGCCGCCTTGTTGTTTGCATCCCCGCGGCGGCGGTCAGTTCGAACGCTATGTCGGGGGATCGCGGGGCACGGCTTGGCAGCATGACGCATTGGTGAAGTCGCGCCTGTCCGCCCATTTCGTGGGCGCCGGATTGTGCGGGCGCCTGCAAATGCGGCAGAAACAGGCGTCGAGCGCCTGTGAACTGTCCTTGACGCGCCGGGTGGTCGTCGTAAATCCGGCGCTTTCGGCGCCTAGTCTCAGCATCGCGTGAGATGGGAACCGACTGCTGTCTCTCGCGTCGTTACCTGCGGCGCCTTTGCCGTGCGAACTGACAAGGAACCTGAATGTCGCCGACCCGCCTTTTCCTCGCCGCCGTCGCCGTGGCCGCCCTCGGCGCAGCGCCGCTTGCCGCTTCGGCCCAGGCCCCAGCCGCTGCGAAGCCGGTCGCCGTCCAGGGCACCCTGCTCGACACCCTGAAGCTCTCGGGCCAGTTCAACACCTTCGTGGCGGGCGTCGACGCGACGAACCTCGCCGCCGTGTTCAAGACCTACCCGCAGATCACGGTCTTTGCGCCCACTGACGCGGCCTTCGCCTCCATGCCGGCCGCCGACCTGGACAAGCTGAAGGCCGACAAGGCCGCGATGCAGAAGTTCATCCTGCACCACCTGGTCAACGCGCCGGTCGACTCCACCAAGATCAAGGGCGCCAAGGGGCCCATCCCCTCCGGCGCCGGCGACACGATCCTGCTCGACGGCTCGGACGAGGGCGGCAAGCTGATGGTCGATGGCGCCACCATCGTTCAGGCCGACCTGAAGACCGCCAGCGGCCTGCTGCATGTGGTCGACAAGCCGCTGATCGCCGGGCAGGGCAATGTCGACCCGCCGGCCGCCGCCGCCCCGCCGCCGGCGGACGCAGCCGCTACCGCCCCGAAATAAGGGCTTCGCGCGGAACCAACGCGAGCCTGAGCCGTACAGCGTCGGCACATCGAGTTGAGGCGCATCCCAGCGCACAATTCAGGAGTTCCGACGATGAAGCTTTCCTATCTCGCGACCGCAACGGCCGCCGTCGCCCTTCTGGGCGGCGCGGCTTCCGCGCAGCAACCGCAACCGCCGCAGGGTCCGACCGCCGGTTCGGTGACGGGCGACTGGAACGGCGCGCATGCGCCCTCCGACGAGAAGCAGTACCAGGAGAAGGTGGTCGTCCCGGTGGGCCCGATGCCCGCCGCGACCTCGGCCGCGCCGATGCCGGCCGCTGACCCCGCTTCGGCGGACACCAGCGCCTCGGTGACGACGACGACGGCCGCCGCCGACACGGGCGCCGCCGCCAACGCCAGCTACACGACGATGACGGTGACGAACGGCCCGGTGCCGGACACCGCCGAGAACCGCGCCAAGTACGGCCAGCCCATGTCGAACGCCGGCAAGCGCACCGCGGCGCGCGGCAACTAGAACCCCTTCAAGCGCCGCCAGAAAACAGGCGCTTCCTTGGGTTGAAGCAAAGGTCGGCGGGCCCTATGGTCCGCCGACTTTTTTTGCGCCTGCGAACAAGCCCCATTCAATGCCCGACAAACCGCTTTCATTTCAGGGCCTGATCCTGAAATTGCACGACTATTGGAGCCGTCAGGGCTGCGCGATTCTGCAGCCCTACGACGTCGAGGTCGGCGCGGGCACGCTGTCGCCCATGACGGTGCTGCGCACCCTGGGCCCCAAGCCCTGGAAGGTGGCCTATGTTCAGCCGTCGCGGCGCCCCGCCGACGGCCGCTATGGCGAGAACCCCAACCGGCTGCATCAGCACCACCAGTACCAGGTCATCCTGAAGCCCAACCCCGAGAACCTGCAGGAGCTGTACCTCGGCTGCCTGGAAGCCATCGGCATCGACCCCAAGGTCCACGACATCCGTTTCGTCGAGGATGACTGGGAAAACCCGACCGTCGGCGCCTGGGGGCTGGGCTGGGAAGTCTGGTGCGACGGGATGGAAATCACCCAGTACACCTACTTCCAGCAGGTGGGCGGCCTGGACGTGTTCCCGGTGGCCGGCGAACTGACCATCGGCCTGGAGCGCCTGAGCCTCTATCTGCAGGACAAGGACAACGTCTACGACCTGCAGTTCAACGACGAGTTCACCTACGGCGACATCTATCTCGCCAACGAGCAGCAGTTCTCGGCCTTCGAGCTGGAAGTCGCCGACGTCGCGACCCTGAAGCGCCAGTTCGAGGACATGGAGCGCGAGGTCCCGCGCATCCTGACCCAGCGCGGTCGCCAGGGTCAGCCGCTGGCGCTGCCGGCCTACGACCACGTGCTGAAGGCCAGCCACCTCTTCAACATCATGGACGCCCGCGGCGCGATCGCCGTCGCCGAGCGCCAGAGCTACATCGGCCGCATCCGCGACCTCTGTAAGATGTGCGCCGAGGCCTGGGTCGAGAGCCAGGGCGGTAACGCGCCCCACTCGGCGGCCAGCAAAGTCGCGGAAGACGCCTGATCCATGCCCCAGCTTCTGCTTGAACTGCTCTCCGAAGAGATCCCCGCGCGCATGCAGGCGAACGCCGCGCGCGACCTGGAACGCATGGCGCGCGAGCGCCTGGCCGCCGAAGGCCTGCTGCCCGAGGCGCTGAAGACCTTCGCCGGCTCGCGCCGCCTGACCCTGGTGGCCGAGGGGCTGCCCGAGGCGCAGAAGGAGCGGCACGAGGAACTGAAGGGCCCGCGCACCAACGCGCCTGAACAGGCGCTGGACGGCTTCCTGCGCAAGACTGGCCTGACCAAGGACCAGTTGATCGAACGCGACGGCGTCTGGTTCGCCCACCTGCACAAGCCCGGCCGGCCCACGCCCGAGATCGTCGCCGAGGTCGTGCAGGACATCGTCCGCAACTTCCCGTGGCCCAAGTCGATGGTGTCGGGTGTCTCGAAGCTGCGCTGGGTGCGCCCGCTGCGCCGCATCCTCTGCGTCTTCGACGGTGAGGTCGTGCCGTTCCAGATCGACGGCATCCCCAGCGGCGACACCACCCAGGGCCACCGGTTCATGGGTTCGGGCCAGTCGTTCGAGACCAAGGACTTCGACGCCTACGCCGAGAAGCTGGAGAAGCACTTCGTCGTCCTGGATCCGCAGGAGCGCAAGGACCGCATCGTCGAGGCGGCCAAGACGCTCTGCTTCGCCCGCAACCTGGAACTGGTCGAGGACCAGGGCCTGCTGGACGAGGTGGCCGGCCTGGTCGAATGGCCCATCCCGGTGCTGGGCGACATGGACCCCGCGTTCCTGGACCTGCCGCCCGAGGTGATCCGCACCTCGATGCGCGTGCACCAGCGCTACTTCGCCGTGCGCGACCCCAAGACCGGCAAGCTGGCCCCACATTTCATTACGGTCGCCAACATCGACGCCACCGACGGCGGCAAGACCATCGCCAAGGGCAACGCCAAGGTGCTGACCGCGCGCCTGGCCGACGCGCGATTCTTCTGGAACGAGGACCGCAAGACCCGGCTGGAAGACCGCCTCGAGAAGCTGAAGGGCGTCACCTTCCACGCCAGGCTGGGCGCCATGTACGAGCGCGTCGAGCGGCTGGAGATGCTGGCCGGCGCCCTGGCGCCGCGCGTCGGCGCCGACGTCGCCAAGGCCGTGCAGGCCGCGCGCCTGGCCAAGGCCGACCTGGGCAGCGGCGTCGTGGGCGAGTTCCCCGAGCTGCAGGGCGTCATGGGGGGCTACTACGCGGCGGGCGAGGGGCTCTCGCCCCTGGTCGCCGAGGCCATCCGCGATCACTACAAGCCCGCCGGCGCCGCCGACGAGGTTCCGGACCGCCCCGTGACCATGGCCGTCTCGCTGGCCGACAAGCTGGACACGCTGGTCGCCTTCTTCGCCATCAACGAGAAGCCCACCGGCAGCCGCGATCCGTTCGCGCTGCGCCGTGCGGCCCTGGGCGTGATCCGCGTCCTCTTGACGTCCGAACTGCGCGTGCCGCTGCGCGAGGCCGTCGCCGACTGGTACCGGGCGCTGCGCTGCTACGTCGATCCGGGTCGGGCGCTGTGGGTCTCGACGCCGAAGCTGGTCGCCCACCTGGGCGCCGCCGGCCGCGCCAAGAGCCGCGAGTTCGACACCTACCTCCGCGAGTTCGACGAGGCGCTGCTCGACGGCAAGCCTCAGGTGATCGCGATGGAGCGCGAGGTCGATCTGGTCTTCGACCGCATGCAGCGCGAGAAGCCCGACGGCGAAGTGCTGTTCGAGTTCCGTCCCTATGACGAGGTGGCCGCCGACATCGTGGCGTTCTTCGCCGACCGCCTGGAAGTGTGGCTGCGCGACCGCGGACAGCGTCACGACCTGGTGGCCGCGGTCTTCGCCCTGGGCGACGACGACCTGGTCCGCGTGGTGGCCCGGGTCAACGCCCTGGACGCCTTCCTCAAGACCGAGGACGGCGCGAACCTGCTGGCGGGCTACAAGCGCGCCGTGAACATTCTCAAAGCCGAGGAGAAGAAGGGCGTCCTGCCCGCCGGCGCGCCGGTCCACATGCCCACGTCATCGCCCCAGGAACTGGCGCTGATCGCGGCCGTGGAAGAGCTGGACGCGAAGGTGGACCCGGCCCTCGACGCCGAAGATTTCGCCGGCGCCATGCGCGAATTGGCCAAGCTTCGTGGGCCCGTCGACGCTTTCTTCGACAAGGTGTTAGTAAATTCCGACGTACCAGAGGAACGGGACAACCGCCTCCGCCTTTTGGCGAAGGTCAAGGACGCCATGGGACAAGTGGCCGACTTCTCACAGGTTACGGGCTAGCTAGGGGACGATTACGAGATGGCCGACACGATGGTGAAGACGCGTTGGGTCTATGCCTTCGGCGGCGGATCGGCCGACGGCGATGCGTCGATGAAGAACCTGCTGGGCGGCAAAGGCGCCAACCTGGCCGAGATGTCGTCGCTGGGCCTGCCGGTGCCGCCGGGCTTCACCATCACGACCGAGGCCTGCAACCACTACTACGACAATGGGCAGACCTACCCGCCGAACCTGAAAGACCAGGTGGCCGAGGGTCTGAAGACCGTCGAGAAGATCACCGGCAAGGCGTTCGGCGACGCCTCCAACCCGCTGCTGGTCTCGGTGCGCTCGGGCGCGCGGGCCTCGATGCCGGGGATGATGGACACCGTCCTCAACCTGGGCCTCAACGACGAGACGGTCGAAGGCCTGGCCAAGCTGTCGGGCGACCGCCGCTTCGCCTTCGACAGCTACCGCCGCTTCATCCAGATGTACTCGAACGTGGTCCTCCACCTGGACCACCACATGTTCGAGGAAATCCTGGACGATCATAAGGATCGCCTGGACATCCACGTGGACACCGGCCTCTCGGCCGAGCACTGGGAAGCCGTCGTCGCCGACTACAAGCGCGCCGTCGAGGACGAGCGCGGCGCGCCGTTCCCGCAGGACCCGAACGAGCAGCTGTGGGGCGCCGTGGGCGCCGTCTTCGCCAGCTGGATGAACGACCGGGCGAAGTTCTACCGTCGTATGCATGACATCCCCGAGAGCTGGGGCACGGCCGTCAACATCCAGTCGATGGTGTTCGGCAACATGGGCGACGGCAGCGCCACGGGCGTGGCGTTCACCCGCAATCCGTCGACCGGCGACAACCGGCTCTACGGCGAGTTCCTGATCAACGCCCAGGGCGAGGACGTGGTCGCCGGCATCCGCACGCCGCAGCCGTTGACCAAGATCGCCCGCGAGGAGATGGGCGACAAAAACCCCTCGATGGAAGAGGCGCTTCCCGAGGTCTTCGCCCAGTTCAAGGACGTCGTGGGCAAGCTCGAGCGCCACTACCGCGATATGCAGGACATCGAGTTCACCGTCGAACAGGGCCGGCTCTACATGCTGCAGACCCGTAATGGGAAGCGCACCGCCAAGGCCGCGCTGAAGGTGGCGGTGGACCTGGCGTCCGAAGGCCTGATCACCAAGGAAGAGGCCGTGATGCGGGTCGAGCCCGCCAGCCTCGACCAGCTGCTGCACCCGACGATCGACCCTTCCAGCCCCCGCGACGTGATCGCCACGGGCCTGCCGGCGTCGCCGGGCGCGGCCACCGGCAAGGTGGTGTTCACCGCCGAGGAAGCCGAGAAGCTGGGCGGCTCCGGCGAGGCCGTTATCCTGGTCCGTGAAGAGACCTCGCCGGAGGATATTCGCGGCATGGATGCCGCGAGGGGCATCGTCACCGCCCGCGGCGGCATGACCAGCCACGCGGCCGTGGTGGCCCGCGGCATGGGCCGTCCCTGCGTCTCCGGCGCCGGCGAGATCCACATCGACGGCCGCGCCGGCGAATTCCGCGCCCGCGGCGAGGTCATCCGCGCCTACGACGTCATCACCATCGACGGCTCGACGGGCCAGGTGATGAAGGGCTCGGTGAAGATGATCGAGCCCGAGCTGTCGGGCGACTTCGGCGCCTTGATGGGCTGGGCCGACCAGGTGCGCCGCCTCAAGGTGCGCGCCAACGCCGAGACGGCGCTGGACGCCGAGACCGCCCGCGGCTTCGGCGCCGAGGGCATCGGCCTCTGCCGCACCGAGCACATGTTCTTCGACCCCGCGCGGATCGCGGCGGTGCGCGAGATGATCCTGGCTGACGACGTCGCCGGCCGGAAGGCGGCGCTGTCCAAGATTCTGCCGATGCAGCGCAAGGACTTCGTCGAGCTCTTCAAGATCATGGAGGGCGTGCCGGTCACCATCCGGCTGCTCGACCCGCCGCTGCACGAGTTCCTGCCGCACACCGAGGAGGATGTGCAGGCCGTGGCCCAGGCCACGGGCCTCGACGCCGCCAAGCTGATGCGTCGCGCCGCCGAGATGCACGAGGTGAACCCGATGCTGGGACACCGTGGCTGCCGTCTGGGCGTGTCGTATCCCGAGATCTACGAGATGCAGGTCCGCGCCATCATCGAGGCCGCCTGCGAGGTGGCCGCCGAGGGCCGCCCGGCGCCGATCCCCGAGATCATGCACCCCCTCGTCGCCAAGGGCGAGGAGATGAAGTTCCTGCGCCAACTCACGGATCGCACGGCGAAAGAGGTCCTGGCCGAGAAGGGCGTCACGATCGAGTACATGGTGGGCACCATGGTCGAGCTGCCCCGCGCCGCACTCCGCGCGGGCGACCTGGCCGAGCATGCCGAGTTCTTCTCGTTCGGCACAAACGACCTGACCCAGACCACGTTCGGCATCAGCCGCGACGACAGCGGCCGCTTCCTGAACGCCTACATCGAGAAGGGCATCTTCGAGAAAGACCCCTTCGTCAGCCTCGATCAGGAAGGTGTCGGCGACCTGATCAAGATCGCCGCCGAGCGGGGCCGCGCGGCGCGTCCGGGCGTGAAGCTGGGCATCTGCGGCGAACACGGCGGCGATCCGGCCTCGATCGACTTCTGCGAGAAGGTCGGCCTCGACTACGTCAGCTGCTCGCCCTACCGCGTGCCCATCGCCCGCCTGGCCGCCGCCCAGTCGGCCATCGGCGAGCGCGAAAAGGACCGGTAGCAAAGTTCCTCCCCCGCAGCGCGGGGGAGGGGGACCACGACGTGGTGGAGGGGGCGCTGGTCCATCCGCCGGGCGCGTCGCAGCGCCCTCTCCGTCAGCTTCGCTGACACCTCCCCCGTCTCATCGGGGGAGGAACCTGATCACCAGGTCCAGTCCTTCGCCGACTTGCGGCATCCGCCGCCGGCCCAGCCCGTCCAGCCGCGGCCGCGAACCACCTTTCCCGGCCGCGCCGCGGTGGCCTCGCCCTTCTCCAGGGCCAGCTGGCCGTTCACGACCACCTCGCTCACGCCTGTCGCCAACTGCTGCGGCTTTTCGAACGTCGCGTGGTCCTGGATCGTCGCCGGGTCGAACACCACGACGTCGGCGAAATAACCCGCCTTCAGCATTCCACGATCTCGGAGGCCCAGGTTGTGGGCGGGCTGGGCGCTCAGCTTGCGCACCGCCTCGCTCAGCGTCAGCCGCTTCTCGTCGCGCACGTATTTTGCCAGCAGCCGGGCGAAGTTGCCGTAGGCGCGCGGATGGATGGACGACAGCGTGAAGGGCGGCTCGGGCGCCTGGGCCTCGGCGTCGGAGCCGAAACTCATGTAGGGCAGGGCGACCTGGCGGGCGACGTTGGCCTCCAGCATCGAGAAATAGACGACCTGCACGCGGCTGCCGTCCTCGATCACCAGGTCGATCGCGGCGTCCTCGGGACTGACCCCGCGGTCCTGGGCGACCTGGGCCAGGGTCTTGCCGGTGAGGGGCTTCAGCTTCGGGTTCTTGAAGCCCACCAGCAGCGTGCCCTCGGCGCCGGCGCCCTTCTGCAGGTTCTCGAAGCTGGGCGTGCCCGAGCGCATCTCGGCGATGACCTTGGCGCGTGTGGCCGGGTCTTTCAGGCGCGCGACCCACTGCTCGAAGCCGCCGGCCTGCACCCAGGTGGGCATGGCCGCGTCCAGGCCGGTGGAGCTGGCGGGATAGGTGTACATGTCGGTGGTGATGCGCAGGCCCGAGGCGCGGGCCGCCTCGATCTTCCTGATCGCCGCGTCCAGCTTGTCCCAGTTGACCCGGCCCGAGGCCTTCAGGTGGTAGATTTCGGCGGGCGTCCCTGAGCGGCGGGAGATCTCGACCAGCTCGTCGATGGCCTCCAACAGCCGGGCGCCCTCCGAGCGCATGTGGCTGATGTACATGCCGCCGCAGCGCCCGGCCTCGGTGACCAGCGCCACCAACTCGTCAGTCTCGGCGAAGGTGCCCGGCGCATAGATCAACGACGAGCCCACCCCCAGCGCGCCATCCTCCATCGCCCTGACCACCAGCGCCCGCATCTCGGCCAGTTGCGCGGGGGTCGGATCGACATCGCCTTCGCCCAGCACGTGGATGCGCGCGGTGGCCGAGCCAATGAACGAGGCCACGTTCATCGAGACGCCCTTGGTCTCCAGGACGCGCAGGTACTCGTCCAGCGTGGTCCAGGTGATCGGATACTTGATGTCGCCCAGGCGCTGGACGGCCAGGCGCTTCATCTCGGGGTTCAGCGGGCCCATCGAGTCGCCTTCGCCCATCACCTGCAGGGTCACGCCCTGCTTCAGCTCCGACAGGCCCCGGCCGTCCTGGATCAGGCTCTCGGTGGACCAGCTCAGCATGTTGATGAAGCCGGGCGACACCGCCTTGCCCCTGGCGTCCACGGTCTTCGCCGCCGCGCCGGGACACGAGCCCACGCAGACGATGCGGTCGCCCTTCACGCCCACGTCGCCTTTCAGCGCCGGACCCCCTGAACCGTCGTAGATCTCGCCGCCGCGGATGACGAGGTCATAGGCGGGGGCCGCGGACCCTGCCGGCTGAGCGCAGGCAAGAGCGAGGCCGGCAGTCGCGGCGAACAGGACGCGCTTCATTCAGGAACTCCCCACGAATGCGGGGAGCCTAGCCCTACCGCTTCCGGACGAACACCGTCCCGGCCGAGTAGCCGGCGCCGAACGAGCAGATCAGGCCCGTTTCGCCTGCGGAGAAGTCGTCGTTGGCTTTGTGGAAGGCGATGATCGAGCCGGCCGACGAGGTGTTGGCGTACTCGTCCAGGATGATCACGTTCTCTTCCGAGGTGGGCTCGCGACCCAGGACGCGCTTCCCGATCATGACGTTCATGTTGATGTTGGCCTGGTGCAGCCACATCCGCTTCAGGGCGTGCGGGTCCAGGCCCAGGTCGCCGGCGTGCTCGACGATCATCTCCGAGACCATCGGCACCACCTCGCGGAACACCTTGCGGCCTTCCTGCACGAACAGCTTGTCGGTCGCGCCCACGCTCTCGGGCGCCCCGCGGTTCAGGAAGCCGAAGTTGTTGCGGATGTTGTTCGAGAACTGGGTCTTCAGCCGCGTGCCGACGATGTCCCAGCCGCCGGTGGCGTCCTCGGCGCGTTCGACGATCACCGCGGTGGCCACGTCGCCGAAGATGAAGTGGCTGTCGCGGTCGCGGAAGTTCAGGTGGCCCGAGCAGATCTCGGGGTTGACCATCAGCACGGCGCGCGCCGAGCCCGAGGTCACGAAGTCGGCCGCGGTCTTGATGCCGAACGTGGCTGACGAGCAGGCCACGTTCATGTCGAAGGCAAAGCCCTCGATGCCCAGCGCCTGCTGCACCTCGATGGCCATGGCCGGATAGGCGCGCTGCATGTTCGAGGCCGCGCAGATGACGGCGTCGATCTGGCTGACGTCCTTGCCCCAGCGGGCGATCGCGTCCTTGGCCGCCTCGACCGCGATCTCGGCCAGGATCGAGATCTCCTCGTTCGGCCGCTCGGGGATGTTGGGGGTCATGCGTTCGGGATCGACGAGGCCCGTCTTGTCGACGACGAAGCGCGACTTGATGCCCGAGGCCTTCTCGATGAACTCGGACGAGGAGGGGGTCAGCGCCTGGACCTCGCCCGAGGCGATGGCGTCGGCGTTGGCGGCGTTGAAGCGCTCGACATAGGTGTTGAACGTCTCGACCAACTCGGCATTCGAGAGGCTGTTGGGCGGGGTGTAGAGCCCCGTGGCGGCGATCACCGCGTCGGTCATGGTCACGCTCCGAACTCGAAGGGGCGACTGATACCACGCCCTGCCGCCCCGTCACGACCCATGTGGCCGAAGGGACACAGCCGGGGGCGAACACAGCGCCGCCATAGAACCGGCCGAGGCTCGCCGCGTTTGGAGATGATCCCCAATGGGACTGGGCGGGCTGTCCAGAACGAGTACGGAGTTCCTCCCCCAAAATGAAAAAAGCTCTCATCGCCGCGGCCTCGCTGGCCGCGATCGCCACCGTCGTCCCTGCCGCCGCCCTGGCGCAGGACGCCGCCGCCACCAAGGCCGGCGCCTATGTCGGGATCAACGCCGGCATCGTCGACGGCAGCGGCGGCGTCGACCTGAAGGCGATCCAGGGTCGCCTCGGCTACCGCTTCAACAACTGGATCGGCGTCGAGGGCGACCTCGCCACCGGTCTCAAGAGCGACACCGACAACGTCGCGGGCATCGACGTGAACACCAAGCTGAAGCACTCGGCCGACGCCTACGTCGTGGGCTTCGCCCCGATCGGCGCGAACACCGACCTGATCGCCCGCGTCGGCTATGGCACGACCAAGCTGCGCGCCAAGGCGGCCGGCGTCTCGGCCTCCGATTCGGAAGAGTCGTTCAACTTCGGCGTGGGCGCTCAGCACCACTTCGACGGCCTGAACGGCGTCCGCGTCGACTTCACCCGCAAGGAGTTCCGCAACGGCCCCGCCGACGCGAACATCTGGAGCCTGGGCTACACGCGCAAGTTCTAGGGACTGCCGGCAGCTTCGAACGCCCCCGCGTTTCGAAGGATTCCGCCACCTGAAGGGAAGGCCGCTCCGTCGCAGGAGCGGCCTTTTCCTTGACCCTCACTCCGCGCGCGCCCACGCTTTGGCAAACTCGGGGGAGTGAGACGCGTTGAACGATGAGTTCTTCATCCAGCTGGCCGCTTCGGCCGCCGCGGTCGGGGCGCTGATCGCGCTCGCGGCCTGGGCCAAGATCGCCAAGCCGGTAGCTCCGCTGGACGAGTACAAGGCCCGCGCCATGCTGGCCGAGGAGTTTCCCGGCCGCACCGTCGAAGCCGTCTGGATCGCCTCGGACGGTTGCGGCGCCCTGGCCAAGTCGGGCGCCCTGGCGCTGGTCATCTGCCGCGTCGGCGACGGCTTCGCGGCCCGCCAGATCCCCTGGGGCCAGGCCGTGTCGGCCACCTTCAAGAACGGCCGCCTTTCGGTGAACCTGGGCGACATCGCCGCGCCGACGGCCGTGATCTCGCTGCCGTCCTGGCCACCGAAGGACCTCGCCGCGTGACCAAGCCCGAGTTCGATCCGGTCGCGCTGGCCACGCCGTTCTTCATCCTCACCATCATCCTCGAGATCCTGCTGGCCCGTTTCCGCAAGGCTGACGCCCGCTATGAGGCCAAGGACACCGCCGTCTCGCTGGCCATGGGCCTGGGTTCGTCGGTCGCCGGGACCATCACCGCGGGCCTCGTGTTCGCGGCCACGATCTGGGTCTACGAGCACCGGCTGTTCACGATCCCCATGACGGCGATCTGGGCGTGGGTGCTGATCTTCCTGCTGGAGGACGTGACCTACTATTGGTTCCACCGCATCAGCCACGAGCGGCGGTTCTGGTGGGTGGCGCATGTGAACCACCACTCGAGCCAGCACTACAACCTCTCCACTGCGCTGCGGCAGACCTGGACAGGCGGCGTGGCGGGTACGTGGGCGCTTTGGCTGCCTTTGGCCTTCTTCGGCTTTCCGCCGGCGATGATCGCCATCCAGAAAGGGATCAGCCTCGTCTACCAGTACTGGATCCACACCGAGGCGATCCGGCGGATGCCGCGATGGTTCGAAGCCATCTTCAACACGCCCTCGCACCACCGGGTGCATCACGCCCGCAACCCGCTCTACCTGGACAAGAACTACGCCGGCATTCTGATCGTCTGGGACCGGATGTTCGGCACCTTCCAGCCCGAGCTGGACGAGGAGCCGTGCCGCTATGGTCTTGTGAAGAACCTGGGCACCTTCAACATCCTGCGTGTGGCCTTCCACGAGTGGATCGCCACGTTCCAGGACGTCGTGCGACATCCGCGCCATGCGCTGGGCTACATCTTCGGCCCGCCGGGCTGGAGCCACGATGGGAGCCGGGAGACCAGCGCCATGATCAAGGCGCGGGCGCTGGCGAATGACGGGGCGCTCAGTCCCGCAGCAACGGCAGGCTCAGACCGCTCACCGGCCGGGCCCCGAGAATCTCACGCCTGAACCGGAACAGCTCGGCCGGGCGACCGCCGGTCTCGGCGTCGAGGCGGCCCAGGCCCTCGACCAGCTCGGCGCGCTCGAGGGCGCGGCGGAAGTTCTGCTTGTGCAGGGGCACGCCGGCGATGGCTTCCACGGTCCGCTGCAGGGCCGAGAGGGTGAACGCGTCGGGCATCAGCTCGAAGACCACCGGGCGGTACTTCAGCTTGCCACGCAGGCGGCCCAGTGCGGTGGCGAGGATGCGGCGATGGTCCGAGATCATCGGCTCGCCGAGGGCCACCATCAGGGCGTCCGGACGTGTGGGCGCGGCCTCGCCACGGTCGCGAGCGGCCTCGGGCGCCAGGCCCGCTTCGTAGAGCAGCTCGTAGCGCTCCAGCACCCGCTCCTCGTTCCACGGCGCGCCGTCCAGGGCGAACAGGAGGCGGGCGC
Organism: Phenylobacterium sp.; assembly: GCF_965284355.1. Lineage (NCBI taxonomy): Bacteria > Pseudomonadati > Pseudomonadota > Alphaproteobacteria > Caulobacterales > Caulobacteraceae > Phenylobacterium > Phenylobacterium sp. The sequence goes on from NZ_OZ260078.1 coordinate 4,743,460, forward strand.
GGGCCAGCTTCTGGGCGTCGTTCCCGGCCCAGCCGCGTAGGGCCCCCTCGATGGCGTCGAAGGCGCCGGGCCGGCCGGCGCGCCAGTCTTCCCAAGGAAAGATCCGCGACCAGGGCCGCCACTCGCTGCCGGCGAAGTGGGTGTCGACCGCCGCCGGCGCCAGCGCCAGGTAGCCCACCGAAATGACCCGGGCCGCCCCGTCGCCGCCCCCCTTGACGCCGCCCAGGTCGGCCAGCGGCGCGTCGCGACCCTTGTCGCCGAAGGTGTAGAGCTGTTCGACGAAGCCCAGATCGAAGCGGGTCTGCTCGGTCACGAAGGCCCGGAGCGCCAGCTCGAAGGTGCGATGGCCGTCCGGATCGAACGGACCGAAGGGCAGGCCGCTGAGGTCGCCGCCGTCGCCCTTGTGCCGGACCGTCAGCGCCACGGCCTCGCCGTCGCGGATGGCGACGACCACCGCTGACAGGCCGATGACGAGGGAGGCGCTCATTCGGTGTCGAACGCCTGGGCGTGGGTCACGTAGCCCGCGGCCTCGGACAGAACCTCAAAGCGGCGCAGATAGTGGGCCTGGGCGTCGAAGGGCGCCTGGGGCTCGATCGTCAGGGTGTAGCCGGCCGGCGGCGCGCCGAAGAAGTCCAGGCTCTCGGCGTGGCTGAACCCCGCCAACTGGGTAGCCTCGAAGAATGCGCAGGCCCGGTCGGCCTGCTTGATCAGCTTCTTGATCGCCACCGGGGTCTTGGCGGGCAGGCCGAAGCGGACGTGAATCGCGTTCTCCAGCCGTTCTTCGAACAGCTTGTAGTCATAGCCCAGCGCAGCCTTGAAGGGGCTGATCATGTCGCCGATCACGTACTCCGAGGCGTCGTGCAGCAGGGCGGCCAATCGCCAGCGGGGCTCCACATCGGGCTGGATGTGGGCGACGATCTCCTCAACCACCACCGAATGCTGGGCGACCGAGAAGGCGTGTTCGCCCACCGTCTGGCCATTCCAGCGGGCCACGCGGGCCAGGCCGTGGGCGATATCCTCGATCTCGATATCCATCGGAGAGGGGTCGAGCAGGTCCAGGCGGCGCCCCGAAAGCATCCGCTGCCAAGCCCGGGGCGCCTCTTTCGTGCGACGCAGCCCTTTTCTCACCCGTGCATTCCTTCCACTGTCGAGGTCGTGAACTGGCCCAGAGACTGACAAAGATCAATCCGGGTCGGTTGGCCACCCGATACACGGGCGACAAGAGGAGACAGGTATGAGCTGGGCCCGCATCATGGCGCCACTGTCCGGGGGACAGGGCGACGCCGCCGCCGTCGCGGCCGCGGCGATGATCGCCGAGCCGTTCGGCGCAGAGCTGGCGGCGGTCTACACCCCGGCTGACGTCGCCGACGTCATGCCCTGGATGGGGGAGGGCTTCCTGGGCGGCGTTCAGACAACGGCGCTGGAGTCCCTGAAGGAGGCCACCGCGGCCGGTGAAGCGAACGCCCGGAAGGCGGCGGCCTGCGGTTATGCCAAGGCTCAGTTCGTGGCCTTGCAGACGCCCGTCTGGGCCGGCCTGTCCGCAGAGAGCCGACTCTCGGACGTCGTCGTGTTCATCAGCGATCCGGCCCGCGGCCGCGGGCCGCTCGCCGAAGCCTTCCAGCAGATGGTGGCCGATGAGCAGCGCCCGGTTCTGGTGGCGCGGCCGGGCCTGAAGGTCGGCGGCACGGTGGTCGTCGCCTGGGATGGCGGCAAGGAGGCCAGCCGAGCCGCACGCCTGGCCACCCCGCTGCTGGAAAAGGCCGCGCGGGTGGTGATCGTGGCCGCCCCCAAAGCCAGCTCCCGCAGCTTCGATCCGGCGCGCCTGCAGGCCTACTACGCGGCCCGAGGCGTAGAGTCCGAGGTGCAGCTCCTGACCGACACCGGCGACGCCGCGCCGGCCCTTCTGCGCGCGGCGTCCAGTGCGGGCGCCGAGATCTTGGTGGCCGGCGCCTTCGGGCACCCGCGCCTGCAGGAATTCATTTTCGGAGGGACGACCCGCACCTTGCTCAGCTCGGACGGTCCGTCCCTGTTCCTCTCTCACTAGTTTGCTTATCGGAATTGCCAGGAGGTACGTCATGTCCCTGTCGCGCATCGTGATGCGGCTCGCCCGCAATCCCGGGACGGAATTCGCCGGAGGTGATGACCACCGCGGCTATTCCCTGACTGCGCCCTTGACCCCAGACGGGATGCTGGACGAGGCGGCCTATGCCAAGGCGCGCAGCGCCTGCACAGTGCGCCGGTTCGCCCCCGACGAGGACCCGGTCGACGGCCGCCTCGCGCGCAAGGGCCAGCGGTGGTTCTTCGACTACGACGAGGACAACTCCGCCGACGACGAGCCGGTCCACCGCCTGGGCCAGCATCGCTTCGCGGTCGGCGAGTATGTGACCGTCACGGACGAGGACGGTCGGCCGTTGACCTACAAGGTGGTGGAGGTTCAACCCGCAGGCTGATGACTTTCGGGATGCGCCGGGGCATGCCGCTGGCAGGCCTCCGGGCCTTCTGGCGTTGGGCGCGCCTGGATCAGACGCCGCCGTTCTTGCGGACCAGCCGCTTTACGTCGCGGTGCAGCTCGTCTTCGTCCATGTTCTCGGCCTTGGACTTAACAACGGCGACGGTGATAGGGCCGCGCTTCGGGCCGCCGGCCTCGTAGCCCACAAAGCGGTAGCCGCCCGCCAGGTCCTCGCCGGTGTAGATGAAGGTGGCGCGCAGACCGCGGCGCTCCGGGTTCAGCGCCTCGCCGCGCAGACGCACGTCGCGACGGATGCGGATCGTGGCGGCGTCGCCACCCGCGTCGATCTTGATCGGCCCGACCTGAACCTTCGCCGTGTCGTCGTTGTCGTTGGCCACGATGTGGATGCCGGGCAGATCGACCCGGGTCACCGCGCTCTCCGAGTCGCTGACGACGGGCTTTCCGGCCTTCATCTCCACGGTCACGGCATCGACGTCCTTGCCGTTGACCTTGAGGTTCAGACTGGGGGTATTCGTGTCGGCGGCGGCCTCGCGCGCGGCCTGTTCGGCAGCGCTGGCAGCGGACTTGGTCTCAGCGGCGCTGCCGGGCGCGGCCTCACCGGCCAGCTTGGCCTTGGCGGCGTCGGCGGCCGCCTTCTCCTCGGGCTTCATGCGGCCGGCCAGCAGAACGGTCTCGATGTTGGACAGGGTGGCGTCGACGCCGCTCTGCACCGACACCAGCTGCAGCGTCACCTCGGCGCCGTCGCCAGACGCATAAGTGCACGTCTTGCCATCGGGGGCGGTGGAGGTGCGGGTGAGGTCGCCCTGCTTGGCCGGACACTCCAGCGCAGCGCGCGCCTTCGGGACCTGGGGTCCGCAGGCGGCGGTGGTCAGCGCGAGCGTCGAGGCGGCCAGCACGTACAGGGTCTTCATGAGAAAGGGCTCCGTCCTATGCCGCGAAGGCTGGCCGGAGCCCTTCCAAAAGGCGAGTGAATTCGCGGTAAGTTACAACCCGGATGTTACTGCTGGCCGGGCCGCGCCGCGCCTTCGCGCCGGGCCAGGAAGGCCAGGCGTTCGAAGAGGTGCACGTCCTGCTCGTTCTTCAACAGGGCGCCATGCAGGGGCGGGATCAGCTTGGTGGGATCCTTCTCGGCCAGCATGTCGCCGTCGATGTCTTCCACCATCAGAAGCTTCAGCCAGTCCAGCAGCTCGGAGGTCGACGGCTTCTTCTTGAGGCCCGGCACCTTGCGCATGTCGTAGAAGATGCGCAGCGCCTCGGCGACCAGCTTGTTCTTGATCCCCGGATAGTGGACGTCGACGATCTCCTGCATCGTCTCGCTGTCGGGGAAGCGGATATAGTGGAAGAAGCAGCGGCGCAGGAACGCGTCGGGCAGCTCCTTCTCGTTGTTGGACGTGATGATCACGATCGGGCGGACCTCGGCCTTGATCGTCTCGTTGGTCTCGTAGACGTAGAATTCCATGCGATCGAGCTCCTGCAGGAGGTCGTTCGGGAACTCGATGTCGGCCTTGTCGATCTCGTCGATCAGCAGGACAGGGCGGCCCTTGTGCTCGAAAGCCTCCCAGAGCTTGCCCTTCTTGATGTAGTTCTTGACGTCCTTGACCCGCTCGTCGCCCAGCTGGCTGTCGCGCAGACGGGTGACGGCGTCATACTCGTAGAGACCCATCGTCGCCTTGGTGGTCGACTTGATGTGCCAGGTGATCAGCTCGGAGCCGAGCGCCTTGGCGATCTCTTCCGCCAGCACGGTCTTGCCGGTGCCGGGCTCACCCTTGATGAGGAGCGGACGCTCCAGGGCAATCGCGGCGTTGACCGCAACCTTGAGGTCTTCGGTCGCGACGTAATTGTCGGTCCCTTCGAAACGCTGACGGCTCATCGAGGCTCCCCGCGCGGGCCCAAGCCCGCATTCGAACAGTTGTTTGTCTGGGGCCAGCCTATAGGGCCGCGCGCGAGGATCAAGCGAGTTCCATCGTCGCGCCTTCCGGGAGTTCGAGGCGCCTGACCCTAGGTCGCCCGGCCCTCGGCGTCGGAATAGCCCATCGCCTGGAGGTCGGCGTCGCTGACGTCGGGGCGTTGGAAGTCGGTGACGTCGTCCTCGCCGCCCTGGACGTCCGACGCGTCGCGCACCTCGCCCAGGCCGTCGATGTCGCGCTCGGCGAGGCGGGCTTCGTCGAAATCGTCCTCGGGCCCCTGGCCATCCAGGTCGTCCTGCCGTTCTTCAGTCGCCGCGCGATAGTTGAGCTCATCGTCCTCGTCGAAGTCGTCTTCCTCGATGACGTCTGGATCGAATTCATCGGCGTCGAGCGCCAGCGGTTCGTCCTCGTCGGCGTCGCCGTCGGCGCGGGTCAGGTCCTCGACATCGGGGAGATCCTCGAACACCCGCATCTCGTCAGCTTCGGCAAAGCTGCGGACTTCGCCGACGTCGCCGCCGTCCGTGGAGTTGGTTTCGTCGAAGGCCTCGGCCTGATCCTGGGGATCATAGCCGTCGCTGTCGTTCTCGAAGTCCGTCCCGGGCATATTTGTCTCCTTCCGAAAAGCTTCGGAAGAACCCGCCCGCGCGCCGCCTGTTCCGGCGCTATCGGTCCTGAGCGTACTCGGCCAGCGCGTCGGCCATTGGGTTCATGACGCTCTCCCAGTCGCCGAAGCTGTCTGGCAGGAACACTCGGGTCTGCGGATACCACGGGTAGCTGTCGCTGCCGAGGCGCGGCCATGACCCCGGGGTCGAGATCAACCAGGTTTTCGCGCCCGACGAGGACGCGATGTTGAACGTGGCGTTCGCAAAGCCGAGGATCAGGTCCATCGCCCGACAGAGAGCGGCCAAATCGTCGAGGTCCGCCTTCAGGTCGATGCCCGGCGGCTGCCAGATCTTCACCCCGAATTCGCGCTCTGCCTGCTCGATCTCGGCCGAGCAGTCGCCGTACTGCAGGTTGATGAAACTCACGCCCGGTGTGGCCAGCACGGGCCGCCACTGCTCGAACGGCGAGAAGTAGCGATGGCGGTGGTTCGTCACGACGGCGCTTTTCCACAGCAGGCCCACCTTCGGTCCGGGCGGAGCCTGTTCCAGCTGCTGGCGCCAATAGGCGACGCGCTCGGGGTCCGGCTTCATGTAGCCGTCGGTGGCGGTCGGGAAATGTTCCAGGGACGGCCGGAACTGCCGCATCAGGCTGGCCATCGGCGTCCAGAGGTCTATGGCGTTCTGGTCGACGCCGGGGACGCGGCGGAGCGGCCGCGTCTGCCACACATTGGTAACGTGCGCGGTGACAGTGGCGGTCGGAAAGCTGCGTTCGAACAGCGGGACGAGTCGGCGTTCCACCGTCAGGTGCAACTCGCCCTTGGGCCCCAGCGCCTCAAGGACGTCGGGGATAACGTTGGCGAATAGCAGCTCGTCGCCAAGACCTTGTTCGGCCACCACCAGGAAGCGCTTCCCGGCGATGTCCTGGCCGGGCTTCCAGCGCGGCCGGTCGATCGCGAAAAGCGTTACGTCGGCGAACTGCGGCGACAGGCGCGCCTCGTAGTCTTCCCAGCCCTCGGCGATGCGGCCCAGGCCAAGCTGATAGGACGAACGCGCCAGACGCATCATCTCGCGGTCGTCGGCCGTCACGGTCTTGCCGATCGCCTGGTTGCAGTCGGCCAGTGCGCCTTCCAGGTCTCCCAGGTGCATCTTGATCTGGCTGAGATTGTAGCGGCCCTTGTGGAATTTCGCGTCGAGGCGGACGGCCTCGCCGATGAAGGTGGCGGCCAGCTGCATGTCGCCGACCTCGAGCATGGCGGTGCCGATTGTGTTCCACAGCATGGCCGAACCGGGATGCTGGGCGATGGCGGCCTTCAGGATGTCGATCGCCTCTTCGCGACGACCCTGGTCTTTCACCGCAGAGGCGAGGTTGTTGTACCCTTGGGGCTCATGCGGGGCGTGGTTCACGTAGTGCGTGAACAGCTTCTCAGCCTGTTCCAGCATCCCCATGCGATAGGCGAGGCGGCCCAGGTCGTTCGACACATCGGCATGGTCGGGCAGGAGCTGCAACGCCGCCTCGTAAGCGCGCACGGAGTTCGCATAGTCGCCGGCGCGCTCGAGGGCCATAGCCAGCAGGTACCAAGCGACGCCATTGCGATCGTCCTTGTCGAGCGCCTTTAGCGCCCACTTGCTACCCGCGACGAAGTTCTCTCTGTTCAGCGCATCGATGGCTCGCTTGAGCAGTGGAGCAACGGCCAGCGCCTTGAGCTCCCGCATCGCCTCGTTGAGGCGATCGAGCGCTTCCTTGCCGCCGGATTCGCCCATCTCGGCCATGGAATCGCGCGCCAGCGTCGGCTTGGCAGCGTCTTCCAGTACGATGCTGGACGTGGCGTTGCGAAGGGACTTTGGCAGGGCGGCGGAGGCCATGCGGATGCTCCGAACAGGCAGTGGAACCCCTTGGTCGCCCGTTATGCTTAATCGCGGATTAAGCTGTGCCAAAGGGTCGCAGGCAGGCCGGATCGGGGCCCGGAAAGCGAGCGTTAACGCCTGCGCCGGTAAGCGTGAGGTGCGTTCGTTGGTGGCTCGCGCAAGTATGGACTCGTTTCGATTCGCATGAAGTCGACCGCTTACGCAAAGAGGGACTGGACTTGCCGTTAAAGCTGTCTCTGAAGCCGGGAGAGAAGTTCGTTCTGAACGGCGCCGTCGTTCAGAATGGCGACCGGCGCGCCGTCCTGGTGCTGCAGAACAAGGCCTCTGTCCTACGTGAGAAGGACATCATGCAACAGGAAGACGTCCAGACGCCTGCGCGTCGGATCTACTTCCCAGTCATGATGATGTACCTGGACGAAGGCAACGCCGAGAAGTCCTACGGCGAATTCGTTACGCGGCTGACCGAGTTCATGGGGGTAATTTCGAACCCCAGTATCCTGGCCGACTGCGTGGATATCTCTAAGCACTGCATGGAGCGCGAATACTATAAAGCGCTGATGGGGTGCCGGAAGCTGATCGAGTACGAAGACGAAAGGTTGGGGAATGTCCCTACAGGCCTATCAGCAGGCGGCAACGCGGGCTGAGAACCCGCGTGACATGGAGTACCGTCTGTTCGCGCAGGTCACGCGCGCGCTGATGGATGCTGCCAAGCTCGACCCCCTCGATTTCGCGGGGCGGATGGATGCGCTCGACTGGAACCGCCGGCTCTGGTCGACGCTGGCCGCCGACTGCGGGCAGTCGGGCAACGCCATGGCGCCGGCGCTGCGCGCCTCGATCATCTCGCTCAGCCTGTGGGTAAGCAAGCACACCGCCCTGGTGATCCGAAACCAGGAGGAGTTCGAACCTCTGATCGAGATCAACCGCATGATCATGCAGGGCCTGGCGGCCGGAGCTTCGACCTCCGCCGCGGCCTGATCCAAAAACCTCCGACAATTTCCCAGGCCGCGGCCCCGTCCGCGGCCTTTTTCGTGTCCGCAACCTGCGCGCGACACCCCGGTTGGGATTGATAGGCAGGTCCTGCCGGGCGGCAGAAAAGAGTCAACGTGGGCTCTGCTTTCGTGGACCTTGCTGGGCGAAAAGCTCAACAAAATCAGTGAAAAACTCGTGGCGCGTCGTGGTTAATCCTGGCCCGCCGTTTGCGAGGCCTGTTTCGAGCGAAAAATCGCTCACCCGGCAAAACGCCGGACAACCCCTCCAGAATGGAGACTACGACCATGCCGATGAACTCGGTCAACACCAACGTGGGCGCGATGGTCGCCCTGCAAAACCTCAACTCGACCAACGCGGAGCTCGGAACCACCCAGACGAGGATCAACACTGGTAAGAAGGTTGCTTCGGCCAAGGACAACGGCGCCGTCTGGGCTATCGCTCAGAACCAGCGTGCGACGTCCAATGCCCTGAACTCTGTTCGTGAATCGCTGCAGCGCGGTCAGTCGACCGTGGAAGTCGCGATCTCGGCCGGCGAGTCGGTTTCCGATCTGCTCCTGCAGATGAAGGAAAAGGCGCTGGCCGCGGCTGACGCCGGCCTCGACACGACGAGCCGCAAGGCTCTGGCTGACGAGTTCGCTTCGCTGAAGGGTCAGATCACCAAGGCGGTCGCGAACGCCGAGTTCAACGGCAGCAACATGCTGAAGCAGGCTGGCAACACCGTGCAGTCGCTGGCGAACGCCGATGCGACCTCGCGGATCACGGTTGCGGCGCAGACGCTGACCCTGTCGGCGCTCTCGATCGCCGCTTCGACGATCGGCACCAAGACGCTGGCCTCCACGGCCATCGGCGCGGTGAACGCGGCGATCACCGAAGTGTCCAGCAAGCTTTCTTCACTCGGCACCGGGGCCAAGGCCCTGAACGGCCACCTGAACTTCATCAACAAGCTTCAGGACACGGTCGACGCCGGCGTGGGCAACCTCGTCGATGCCGACCTGGCGAAGGAAAGCGCGAAACTCCAGGCCCTGCAGACGAAGCAGCAGCTCGGGGTCCAGGCGCTCTCGATCGCCAACCAGTCCTCGGGGATCCTGCTGGGTCTCTTCCGTTAAGTCGAGAAACGCCGGGCGGGCTAGTCCCGCCCGGCGATCCTTTGCCCGCCCGGCAGTTTCTGCCGTCTGGTGGTCGGCATTTTTTGCCCCAAGGGGGTTCACGCTAGGCAATTCTTGCCGGGCGCCAGCAACCCTAACAGCCCTATAACGCAGTAATTTCAGTATCTTGTAGGTCGCCCTGACCCCGGAGGTCATGGCCCGCGACTTGCTGCCTTCTCTACCGGGCAAAACGCCCTCGGCTGCCAGAACGGCGGTCGATCCTTAAGAAGAAGGACTCTTCTCCGATGTCTAATTCGGTGAACACCAACGTTGGGGCAATGGTCGCCCTGCAAAACCTCAACTCGACCAACAGCGAACTGACGACCACTCAGTCCCGCATCAACACCGGCAAGAAGATTGCGTCGGCCAAGGACAACGGCGCCGTCTGGGCTATCGCTCAGAACCAGCGTGCTTCGTCCAATGCTCTGAACTCCGTCCGTGAATCGCTGCAACGCGGTCAATCGACCGTGGAAGTCGCGATCTCGGCCGGCGAGTCGGTTTCCGACCTGCTCCTGCAGATGAAGGAAAAGGCGCTGGCCGCGGCTGACGCCGGCCTCGACACGACGAGCCGCAAGGCTCTGGCTGACGAGTTCGCTTCGCTGAAGGGCCAGATCACCAAGGCCGTCAGCAACGCCGAGTTCAACGGCAGCAACATGCTGAAGCAGGCGGGCAACACCGTGCAGTCGCTGGCGAACGCCGATGCGACCTCGCGGATCACGGTTGCGGCGCAGACGCTGACCCTGTCGGCGCTCTCGATCGCCGCTTCGACGATCGGCACCAAGACGCTGGCCTCCACGGCCATCGGCGCGGTGAACGCGGCGATCACCGAAGTGTCCAGCAAGCTGTCGGCGCTCGGCACCGGGGCCAAGGCCCTGAACGGCCACCTCAACTTCGTCGGCAAGCTCCAGGACACGATCGACGCCGGCGTGGGCAACCTCGTCGATGCCGACCTGGCGAAGGAAAGCGCGAAACTCCAGGCCCTGCAGACAAAGCAGCAGCTTGGCGTTCAGGCGCTGTCGATCGCCAACCAGTCCTCGTCGATCCTGCTGGGCCTCTTCCGATAAGCCCTGCACGTCGCGGAGCCGTTCGCGGCTCCGTGGCGGATCTCAATGCGTCGGCGGGCGGGGCCTTCCCCGTCCGCCGTTCGCCTTAGCCAGGAGCGCTGCACCGAACAGCGAAAGGAGCGATGGAACCCAAAGCCGCCATCGTCGCAGTCACGCCGGACCCCAAGTCTCTCGTACCGGTCGTCCCCGTCGCCAAGACTCCCGCGTCCGCGCGGATCGAAGCCCGGGCCGCCGAGAAGAAGGCCGAGGTCGCCGCCCCCAAAAAGGGGCCGGACGAAGCCGAGATGCGACTGGTCATCGAACTGGACAAGGCCAGTGGGTCGTACGTCTACAAGACTATCAACCGCTTGACCGGTGAGGTTCTGAGCCAACTGCCCAGAGCCGAAGTCCTGAAGCTCAGGAATGAAGCTCAGTACGCCGCCGGAGACGTGATCTCGACCGAAGCCTGAGTCGACTGGGCGCGCCCTGCGTGCGCGACCCATAGGACATATTGTCCCAACCGCCCCGGGAGCGCCCGGCGGCGGCGCTTGTCGTTAATCCTATTAACCATCTGCTCACCACGTCTTTCTACGGTCTGTTCACGGCACGGTTGCGAGTCGCACCCGGGAACTGCCGCCGCCGCTAGGAGAGCGTGATGACGATCAGCGTCCACACGAACAAGTCCGCGCTGACCGCGCTTCAGAATCTGAATCGGACCAACGACGAGCTGGCCGACGTTCAGAACCGTGTGAACACCGGTCTGAAGATCGGGAACGCCAAGGACAACGCCGCGATCTGGGCGATCGCACAGGGACAGCGGGCCGACATCGGCGCTCTGGGCGCGGTGCGGCTAAGTCTGGAGCGCGCCAACTCGATCAGCCAGGTCTCACTGTCGGCCGGCGAGTCGATCTCGGACCTGCTCGTCGAATTGAAGGAGAAGGTGGTCGCGGCGATGGACACGTCGCTCGACACCAGTTCGCGGACGGCGCTGAACTCGGACTACCGCTCGATCCTCAACCAGATCACCAAGGTGGTGCAGAACGCCGAGTTCGATGGGGCCAACCTGTTCAGCGGCACCGGCGGCAATATCCAGTTCCTGGCCAACGCCGACGCGACGTCCAGTCTCACGCTGTCGACCCGCAGCCTCGGGCTTGGCAGCAGCAACATCACCATCCCGGCGACGTCGTCGATCAGTACCAGGACGCTGGCGTCCGTGGCGCTCGGTCAGCTCACCACCTCGATCAGTCGGGTCAACCAGGCGCTGGGCAATCTCGGTTCGCAGGCAAAGCAGGTCGACGCCCACCTGGAGTTCGTCTCGAAACTCACCGACGTGCTGGAGGCGGGGGTAGGGAACCTGGTCGATGCGGACCTCGCCAAGGAAAGCGCACGATTGCAGGCCTTGCAGGTTCAGCAGCAGTTGGGCGCCCAGGCGCTGTCGATCGCCAACTCCGCGCCGCAGATCATCCTCCAGCTCTTCCGCGGCGGCTAAGCCTTTGAATTCAGGAGCGTATCGGCGCAGCGCCGCGCTTCCGTAGGGAGCGTACAGATGGGGCTCGGTCGCCACGCGATCGAGCCCTTTTCTTCGGCCGCTTAACGACCCGTTACGGTTGTGCGGCCTAGTTTGGGGCGCGGGAGTCTGAGTCCCGCTTGGACGGGTCATGGTCACACCGCTCGACACCAGTGCGCTCCTGGGATTTTACCAATCCCGCGCCGGGCTTACGTCCGGTGGCGCATCCCTGTCTGCGAGTCTGACCAAGAAAGTCGCCCCGACCGCCCCGTGGAACGGCACGACCTCGGCCGCAGAGGCCAGCGCGGCTGTGAAGTCGGCGTTGCAGGGGCGGAAGTTCGTCAACGAGAGCGCCGCCAAGCTGGACCTTCCGGGCGCCAGTTCGGACTACCGCAAGATGTTCGCACTGTACTCGGGCCTGTCGACCCTGATGGGCGTGGCCGAACAGTCGGGCGCCAAGCTCATCAGCGACACCGACCGGGCCAAGATCAACAAGGCCTTCGAGCGCGGCGTCGCCGAGATCAACGACTATGTCGCCGGCCTCGACCTCGAGAAGTCGCGGATCATCCAGGGGACCGCCAGCACGTCGGCCAAGACCAAGCTGGGCGTGCCTCGGAACAAGACTGAGTATGTGACGCCGCCGCTGGTCAGCGGGTCGAGCGCGAACGAGGTTCCCGCCTTCGTCGGGAACGTCCAATTCACGATGTCGATCAAGCGCTCCGGCGCGACTGTTAATGTGCCGATCGACCTTGCCGGAATGGGGGGGCAGACCCGCTCGCTGGTCAATGTGATCGGCTATATGAACGACCAGCTGCAAGCGGCGGGCGTCGATGCCCGGGTGTCCTCCCAGCGCACAGCCGGCGGCCCGAAAACCACCAAGATCAACGGCAAGGACGTAACCATCGGGACCAATCCCGACCAGTTCTCGCTGAAGTTCAACGTCCCCACCGGCGAGGTCATCAGCTTCTCGGCCCCGGCCACCGCCGGCGCCGTCTATGTGGCGCAGGACACGGGCAACCCGGATCCTGACGGCAAGGCGTCGACCAAGGACTCGACGGCGGCCAGCCAGTTTCTGAAGTTCCAGACCGACACCACGTCGGTCCCGGCTCCGCTGCAGCCGCCGGCCGAGGCGAACTGGGTCGACGGCCGACTGTTCGCCCGGACGATGGGCCCCGAGGTCAAGACAGTCCGCGACACCAAGGTCGCTGCCGATGGTTCGGTCTACATGCTGGCCGACGTGACCAACAAGACGGCGGGCCAGGAGATCAAGGGCGACCAGGACGTCGCGCTGCTGAAGTATGACGCCGCCGGCAAGCTGATCTTTGCCCGCACCCTCGGCGCCTCGGACGAGGCCAGCGGCCTGGGCCTCGCGTTGTCGGCCGACGGCAAGATCGCCGTGGCGGGCTCGGTGAAGGGCGAACTGGGCGGCGCGGTCAACGGTCCGCTCAATTCCACCGGATCCTTCGAAGGGCAGGCCGACAGCTTCGTCACGGTCTACGACGCCGACGGGCAGGAATTGTGGACCCAGCGCCGCGGCGCCCGCGCCGCCGACGAGGCCAGCGAAGTCGCGTTCGGCGCCGATGGCACGGTCTACGTCCAGGGGCGCACCAGCTCGGGCATGCCCGGCGCGCCGGGGGCAGGGGGCTCCGACACCTATCTGCAGGCCTTCAAGGCCGATGCCCAGGGCAAGATCCAGAGCCTCTTCACCTCGACCATTGGAACGGCGGGCGTCGACAAGCCGGCCGGCATGGTCGTCGACGGAACCAACATCGTCGTGGCCAGCATGGAAGACGGTCGCGGCGTCCTGCGCCGGTATGATGTCTCGGGCGCTGCGCCGGTGCTCACCTCGACCCGCGACCTGGGCGACCTGCAGGGCGGCACGATCACCGGCCTGGCCCTGGATGGCGGGAACATTGTCGTGGCGGGCTCCACGGGCAATCCCGGCCTCAACGGCCTCAGTGTCACGCGCGCCCACGCCGGCGGCAGCGACGCCTTCGCCGCGCGGATAAGCGCCGACCTCTCGGGCGGCGGCCAGATCGCCTACTACGGCGGCGCCGGCGACGACCGGGCGACATCGCTCGCGGTATCGGGCGGTCAGGTCTGGATCGGCGGCGCTGCGGGCACGGATCTGCCCGGGAACCCCACGGCGCTGGGCGTCAAGGACGGTTTCCTCGCCAAGCTGGATATTGCGGCCGGCTCGATCGACTGGTCGCGGCGCTTCACAGGCAAGGACGGGCGCGCCGCGCCCACCTCGATCGCCGTCGACACGTCGGGCGCCAGCGTTCTGGACCGCATCGGCCTGCCCAAGGGCGAAATGGACCTGACCGACTCGCCGCGCCTGACGGCCCAGTCCAGCCTGCGGACGGGCGATACCTTCACGATGAAGGTCGGCAGTCGGACCCAGACCATCACCATCGATGCGGCCGAGACGCTGGACACCCTGGCCGTCAAGATCCGCCGCGCGTCGGGCTTCCAGGCCAAGGTCACGATCTCGACCTCCGAGGGCATGCGCAGCCTGCGCGTGGAGCCCACGACCGACCGCAACATCATCGAGTTTGGGGCCGGCAAGGCCGACCGCGATGCCCTGGCCATGCTGGGCATCTCCGAGGGCGTCGTCCGCAAGACCAGGATCGTCGATGGCAAGACGCTCCCGGCCGACGGCAAGGCCATGCTCTACGGCTTGGGCCTCGAGGACGGGCTGAACCTGACCGGGGACATGGATCGGAACCACGCCCTGGCCGTGGTCGGCAAGGCGATGGGCATCGTGCGTCAGGTCTACAAGGACCTCGTCGCCGCGTCGCAGCCGCAGTCGGCCATAGCCGCCAAGGCCGCTTCGGGACCCGTGCCGGCCTACCTGAACAACCAGATCGCCAACTATCAGGCCGCGCTCTCGCGTCTGGGCGGCTAGGCAGCCCGTGCGGCGCCTTGAAAGCGCCGGGCGCGGGGTCTAGCCAGGGCGGATGGAGACGCCGCCAGAATCCCCACAGTCGCCGCGGAAACGCGGGTTCCCGGTCGTCGTGGTCGGCGGGCTGGCCGCGCTGGTCGCCGGGTTGGGCGCCGCCTGGATGCTGATCGGCGACGGCGGCGGCTCCGAGCGCGCCCCTCCGGCGTCAGAAGGCGGGCTGGTGATCGACGCCATGGGACCGGACGACGGGCCGGCCCAACCGGGCAAGCTGCTGCGCTGCTTCGTGCAAGGCCAGTTCGTGGGCGAACTCAGCCTCACCGCCTGCGCACAGAGAAACGGCGTCGCGACCGACGCGCTGGACGTGGGCCTGGACGAGACCGGGGCCCTGGCGGCGGCCGAGCAGGCCGGCCAGGTGCTGACCCCGTTGCCGCCGGTCGAGGCGGATCCGCCGGTGGAGGTCGAGTCCGCCTTGCCGCCCGCTGACGCGGACGCCGAGGAGCCCGCGCCGCCGCCGGCCAACATATGCTGGCGTCACGGGGGCGGGCGTTGGCGCAAGGTGGCCTCGGAGGGCGACCTGAACGCCTGTCTGCAGACCCTGTTCGCGGGGCGCTGCGAGAAGGGCGCCGGCGCCAGCTACGGCCGCTTCGGCGGCCAGACGCTGCGGCTGGTGGCCGGCCGCGTCGAGGTCTCGGACGACAATCGCACGTTCCGCACCCTGACGGCGCAATCGCCCGACTGCGCCATTCCGCCGGTCGGGTAGGGCTGCTAGGCTCGGATCATGCCCGTAAAATCGACGCTCGCCGCCCTCATCGTCTGCGCCGCCGCCCTGGGTGTCAGCGCCTGCGCCAAGAAGACCACGCCGCCGGGTGACGCGCGGGTTTGCTACCACGTGGTTCCGCAGAAAGATCAGTCCCTTAAGTACAACAAGCTCGTAGAGACTGACAGCCTCGAGAAATGCGCCGCGAACCTCGAGGCGATGCGCATCAAGTTCCTGACCCTGGGCGGCAACCGCCAGGAGATCTACGGGGCCTACCAGGCCAACTTCCTGTTCCTGCAGAAGGAAGGGGTTCTGACCTCCACCTCCCTGGAGGGCCCGCGCTACGTCGCCCTGGTCCGCACCGGCGACGGCCGCTTGGCCACCCCGGGGGCCATGCCTCAGTAATCCCCAGCTATCTGCTGTGGACGGTTCCGAAAAGTCGGAACAAATATGGAACATTTGCTTGTTAACGGCGGATCGGCGCGCTAGCGTGCCCGCTTGGGCAGAGAGCCCGCTTCCTACGGAAACCAAGGACCAGATCGATGGCGGGCAGCGTCAACAAAGTCATTCTCATCGGCAACCTCGGCGCGGATCCCGAAATCCGGTCGCTGGGCTCGGGCGATCGGGTCGCCAACCTGCGCATCGCCACGTCCGAGTCCTGGCGCGACCGCAACACCGGTGAGCGCAAGGAAAAGACCGAGTGGCACCGCGTGGTGGTGTTCAACGAGAACATTGTGAAGGTCTGCGAGAACTACTTGAAGAAGGGCTCGACGGTTTACATCGAGGGGTCGATCCAGACCCGCAAGTGGACCGATCAGTCGGGCCAGGAGAAGTATTCCACCGAGATCGTGCTGCAGAAGTTCCGCGGCGAACTCACCATGCTGGGCGGCCGCGGTGAGGGGGCCTCCCAGGGTGAGGGCGGCTACGACGGCGGCTACTCCGGCGGTGGCGGCGGCGGCTTCTCGTCGGGGCCACGCCAGGGTGGCGGCGGCTCGCGCCCCAGCGAAGACTTCTCCGCCAACCTGGATGACGAAATCCCGTTCTAGAGCCGGACACGGCTGAGGCGAAGGCAGGCGGCCGGCTGCGAAAGAGTCGGCCGTCTTATCCGCGGGCACGCGCCACGGTCCGATGGCCCAAGACCCATCTTCACGCCTTGCCGGGTTCTTCAGATTCGCCTGTGAGGAGAAAAATCGCCTTCAGAATCGCCCATGAGGGGAAGGCGACTGCGACCTGTCGGCTCTCGCCGGTCAGCGACGTGGTCGGACAGGATCAGAGCCGTGTCCGCAAGGACCACAGCTCAGGGAAGCAACGGCGCTTGAGCGTGCTCTGCAGGTAGCTTGCGCCGTCGGTGCCGCCGGTGCCGCGCTTGCCGCCGATGATCCGCTCGACGGTCAGCACATGCTTGTGCCGCCAGGTCAGCAGCGCGTCGTCCAGGTCCACCAGCTTCTCGGCCAACTGATAGAGTTCCCAGTGGCGGGCGGTGTCGCGGTAGACCGCGAGCCAGGCGTCCTCCACCTCGGCGGAGGGCGCATAGGGCTGCGAGACGTCGCGGTTCAGCACCTCGGGCGGCAGGGACAGACCGTGGGTGGCCATCCGCGCCAGGGCGTCGTCGTAGAGGCTGGGCGCCGACAGCGCCGCCTTCAGCTCGGCCAGCGCGTCGCTGCCTTCCTCCTGGAACGCCAGGAACGAGGCGTCCTTCAGGCCCAGCAGGTACTCCACCGTCCGGAACTGCCAGGACTGGAAGCCGGAACTTGTCCCCAGGCCGCCGCGGAAGGTGAGGTAGTCGGCGGGCGTCATGGTGGCCAGCACGTCCCACGACAGCGTCATGATCGTCTGGATTCGCGAGACCCGGGCCAAGGCCTTGTAGGCTGGCTCCGCGTCGCCCTCGCGGATCAGCCGTTTGGCCAGCTTCACCTCGTGGATGATCTCCTTGAGCCACAGTTCCTTCGTCTGGTGGATGACGATGAACAGCAGTTCGTCGTGGCGATCGCTGGCGGGGTGCTGGGCGCTGAGCAGCCGGTCGAGGCCGAGATAGCCCGCGTAGGTGATGGTCTTGTCAGTCACGGGCGGGAGAGGGACCGGCTCGGCCGCTCCAAGTCAAGCTGTCGAAGGCTAGTTGGAGCCTTCGCCCTTCGGCTCGGGCGGCGGGCAGACGTCGGCGATCCGGTGGGCGTCGGTCGAGGCCTTGCCGGTGATGTCGAGCCCCAGGAACTCGGTGGCGATCTCGGCCGTCAGGGTGAAGCTGGTAGGGGTGTAGGCGCCCGCGCCCTTTACGGCCACCTTGTGCCCCTTCTTGGAGACGCAGGTGCCCTTGAGCGCGATCTTCCCGCCGGAGAACACCTTGGTGGGATAGGTGCAGGCGTAGTGGCGGTTGGACGGGCCCGAAACGAACTTGTCGACATCGGCCGGCGTGATGCAGCGCCGCTCGGTCTTGCTCTGCTTGATGGGCGACAGGAGCTTGTTGGTCGACTCCCAATAGCCTGGCTGGATCGGCGGCGGGGCGGCCAGGGCGGCGCCGGCGCATAGCGCCGCGACCAGGGAGAGGGGGACGGTGAGGCGGGTCATCGCGTCGGACTCTGGTTTCGGATTCCGGCGCCAGGGTGGCGAGAGTCGGATGAACGGTGGCTTACCGGGTGTCCAGGCGCAGGGCAGGGCCCGTGTCCAACTTGTCCATGTTCTGCTGACGGATCGCTTCGCCGGCGGCGTCGTACAGGAAGGGCAGCACCGCGTAGCGCCGACCCCGGGTGACGGGTGTCGCCTCGTGCAGCAGGCTGCAGCAGAACACCACCGCGCCTCCGGTGGGCGGCCGGTAGGTGCGCGGTCCAAACTCGGGGAAGCGCAGGTCGCCGCCTTCGAAGTCCTCGGCGTTCAGGTTGATCGAGACGGCGAACTTGCGGTGCGCGGTGCCCAGCGAAACGTTGTCGCGGTGGGGCCGGAAGAAACCGCCTTCCCCCGCGTCGTAGCAGGCGATCAGGTAGCGCTCGAGCCGCGTCGGGTTGAAGTGGAAGGCGCGGCGGATCATCCCGCTGAGATTGCGATCCAGTCCGGTCATGATCCCGGCCTTCAGCTCGGGATCGGTCACGCTGACGTCGCGACGGCTCTTCATGTTGTCGAGCACGCCCACGGTGCGCCCGCCGATGTCGCGCATCACGCCTGAGACCTGTCCGCCCTGAGCGTCGT
The DNA here is from genome assembly GCF_965284355.1 of Phenylobacterium sp. Lineage (NCBI taxonomy): Bacteria > Pseudomonadati > Pseudomonadota > Alphaproteobacteria > Caulobacterales > Caulobacteraceae > Phenylobacterium > Phenylobacterium sp. The sequence goes on from NZ_OZ260078.1 coordinate 4,761,832, forward strand.
AGTAGGCCATCAGCTTCCGGCAGAACTCGGGCTCGAAGACCCGCGGGACGACCAGCACCGGCGCGATGAGGGGGGCGCCCGCATGCATCGCCACCGGCGGCAGCGCCGAGATTCGCTGAAGCATCGCCTGGGTCTCGCTGAGCGGCGACCGGGCCATCACCCGCAGCGTCGGGTCCAGCAGCACCCAGCCCGGTTCGTCGCCGAACCGCGACGCGACCTTGGCGTCCGGGTCCAGGAACCAGCGCACCCCCGGGACGGCGTCCGGCGGTACGTTGGCGAAGTCGCCCTGCGGCGAGATCATCAGCCCGCAGACGTGGCGATCGTTCAGCAGCGCCCGAATCGGGGCGAGCGCGGCGGCGGCCTCGGCCTCGGCCGCCGTGTCGCGCGGCATCAGCCCCAACAGCACGTAGCGGCCGGCGACAGTGTTGAAGTGGAAGTTGGGGTTCGCCCGGGTGGGTGCGAAGAATTCCGGCGCGAATTCGCCCTCGGACAGCGGCGGCAGGGCCCAGCGGTCGCTCATGCCTGGGTCTCCCGGGGCGCGGCTGTGCGCGCCTCGTAGGCCGCCCGCACTTCGGCGCCCGCGGCGTCGAACAGGAAAGGCAGGAACGCATAGCGTTTGCCCGCCGTGACTGGCAGGGCCTCGTGCATCAGGCTGCAGGAGAACACCACCGCGCCTCCCGGCGGCGGGCGATAGGTGGCGGTCCCGAACTCGGCGAAGCGCAGGTCGCCACCCGCGAAATCGTCATTGAGGTTCAGCGAGCAGGCGAACTTGCGGTGCGCGGTGCCTTGGGTGGTGTTGTCGCGATGCGGGTGGAACACGGCCTGATCGGCGGCGTCGTAGCAGCTCACCAGGTAGCGCTCGATGTGGGTGGCGTCGAATTCGAAGCTGAGCTTGATCAGCGGGAACAGGCGCCGTTGCAGCCGCGCGCGGATCGCCGCCTGCAGCTCTGGATCGTCGAGCCAGATGTCGCGACGCTTCTTGAGCTCGTCCATCACCGCGACGGTGCGGTCGCCATCGTCGCGCATCACGCCAGTGAAGTCGCCCCCGGTCTGCTGGTGGCGCTCGATCAGCGCCTGGCACAGCTCGGGCTCGAAGATGCGGGGCGCGATCAGCACCGGCGCGTGCAGCGTCACGCCAGCATGGTCGTTGACCGGGGGCAGGGCGGTCACACGGGCCATCATCGCCTCGCCCGCCTCGATCGGCTCGGCCGCTATCACCCGCAGCGTGGGATCCAGCAGCACCCAGTGCGGCTCGGGTCCAAAACGGTCGGTGATCGCGCCGGTGCGGTCGTGCATCCAGCGCAGGCCCCGCATGTCGCGGACGCCGGTCACAAGACCCGCGCTGCGCATCACAACGAACGCCGAGGCCTTGGCGTCGTCGAACAGCCGCTGGTGAGCCGCCAGGGTCCGCATGGCGGGGCCCTGGGCGTCGGGCTCCGTCGGCATGAACAGGAGCAGCACGTAGCGCCCGGCAGCGCTGTCGAAAACGAACTGGGGATTGGAGGGCGTCGGCGCGACGAACCATGGCGCCGCCCGACCAGGAGACAGGGTCATGCGGCCCAACCTAGACATCGGCGGCGCAAAGGTCACCAGGGCTGCGACGCCGCAACACCCGCGCGTACGCGCACGCGCACGCACGTGCGTACGCGCGTTGTGGCCTTGGGTTGTTGCAGGTGCTAACTGGGAGGCCTACCTGCCCCGTCCGATTCTCACGGTTTTTCCTTCCCTTGACCGACGACACCCAAACACCCCCCGAGCACGGCCACGGGGGCATCGCCCCTATCGCGATCGAGGACGAGCTGCGCCGCAGCTATCTCGACTACGCCATGAGCGTGATCGTCAGCCGCGCGCTGCCGGACGTTCGTGACGGGCTGAAGCCGGTTCACCGCCGAATCCTGTTCTCGATGGGCGAGAACAACCACACGCCCGACCGGCCGTACGTGAAATCGGCCCGCGTGGTCGGTGACGTGATGGGTAAGTATCACCCGCACGGCGACGTCGCGATCTACGACACCATGGTCCGCCTGGCCCAGCCGTTCTCGATGAGCCTGCTGCTCATCGACGGCCAGGGCAACTTCGGCTCGGTCGACAACGATCCGCCGGCCGCCATGCGCTATACCGAGAGCCGGATGACCCGGGCCGCCATGGCCATCCTGGCGGACCTCGACAAGGACACGGTCGACTTCAAGGACAACTACGACGGCTCCGAGCAGGAGCCGGTGGTCCTGCCGTCGCGGATTCCCAACCTGCTGGTGAACGGCGCAGGCGGCATCGCCGTCGGCATGGCCACCAACATCCCGCCCCATAATCTGGGCGAGGTCGTCGACGCCTGTCTGGCTTATGTCGACAACCCCGAGATCGGTCTGGACGAGCTGCTGGATATCGTGCCCGGCCCCGACTTCCCGACCGGCGGCCAGATCGTCGGCCGTACGGGTCCGCGCACGGCGCTGATGACCGGCCGCGGCTCGGTGATCATGCGCGGCGTGGCCACCGTGGAGGAGCTTCGCAAGGACCGCGAAGCGATCATCATCCACTCGATCCCCTATCAGCTGAACAAGGCTGCCCTGGTCGAGCGCATCGCCGAGCTGGTGCGCGAGAAGCGGATCGAGGGCGTCGCCGACCTGCGCGACGAGAGCGATCGCCAGGGGATGCGCATCGTCATCGAGATGAAGCGCGACGCCTCGGCCGACGTGCTGCTGAACCAGCTCTACCGCTTCACGCCGCTGCAGTCCTCGTTCGGGGTCAACATGCTGGCGCTGAACCGCGGGCGGCCCCAGCAGATGGGCCTGCATGACATGATCAAGGCCTTCGTGGATTTCCGCGAAGAGGTGGTCGTCCGGCGCATCAAGTTCGAGCTGAACAAGGCCCGCGACCGCGGCCACGTCTTGGTTGGCCTGGCCATCGCCGTGGCCAATATCGACGAGTTCATCCACATCATCCGCTCGTCCAAGGACCCGACCGAGGCGCGCGAGCGTCTCGTGGCCAAGGACTGGCCGGCGGGCGACATGCTGCCCCTGGTCGAGCTGATCGCTGACCCGCGCACGCTGGTGATCAACGAGAACCTGATCCGGCTCACCGACGAACAGGCGCGGGCGATCCTGGCGCTGACCCTGTCGCGCCTGACCGGTCTCGGCCGCGACGAGATCTTCGGCGAGGCCAATGAGCTGGCCGGCACCATCCAGGGCCACCTCGAGATCCTGGCGTCGCGCGAGCGCGTCATGGCCATCGTCCGCGAGGAGCTGGTCGAGGTGAAGGACCAGTTCGCCGTCCCGCGCCGCACCGAGATCATCGAGGGCGACGCCGACGTCGAGGACGAAGACCTCATCGCCCGCGAGGACATGGTCATCACCGTGACCCACGGCGGCTATGTGAAGCGCACGCCGCTGGCGATCTACCGGACCCAGCACCGGGGCGGGAAGGGCCGCTCGGGCATGGCGACGAAAGACGAGGACGCCGTCACGCGCGTGTTCTCGGCCAACACCCACACGCCGATGCTGTTCTTCTCCAGCGGCGGCAAGGCGTTCCAGCTGAAGGTTTGGCGCCTGCCCGTCGGCACGCCGACCAGCCGCGGCAAGGCGTGGGTCAACCTGCTGCCCATCGAGCCTGGCGAGAGCATCACCTCGATCCTGCCGCTACCCGAGGACGAGGCGACGTGGGACCAGTTCGACGTGATGTTCGCCACCAAGTCGGGGAACGTGCGCCGCAACAAGCTGAGCGATTTCATCGGCATCAAGCGCAACGGCAAGATCGCCATGAAGCTGGACGAGGGCGACTCCATCATTGGCGTCGGCGTCTGCAACGCCGAGCAGAATGACATCCTGCTGACCACGGCGCTGGGCCGCTGCATCCGCTTCGCCACCGAGGAGGTCCGTGTGTTCGCAGGCCGCGACTCGACCGGCGTGCGCGGTATCCGTCTGGCCGAGGGCGACAGCGTCATCTCCATGGCCATCCTGCGCGCAGTCCCGGCCACGCCGGCTGAGCGCGCGGCCTATGTGAAGCAGTCCAACGCCAATCGCCGCGCCACCGGCGAAGGTGACGACGTCGAGGATGTGGCCGCGCCGGACGACGAGGAAGACGTCGCCGACGAGGCCGCCCTGTCGGTCGAGCGCTTCGCCCAGCTGGGCGCCGCCGAGGAGATCATCCTGACGGTCTCCACCGAAGGCTATGGCAAGCGCACGTCGGCCTACGAGTTCCGCCGCACCGGCCGCGGCGGCCAGGGCCTCTTGGCGCAGGACCTCACCAAGCGCGGCGGGCGGCTGGCGGCTTCGTTCCCGGTGGACGACAGCGATCAGATCCTGCTCGTCACCGACCAGGGTCAGCTCATCCGCACCCCGGTGAGCCAGGTTCGCATGGTGGGCCGCAACACCTCGGGCGTGATCATCTTCCGCACCAGCGCCGACGAGCACGTGGTCTCGGTCGAACGCCTGGCCGACGCCGGCGAGGACGAGGTCGAGGCGATGGGCGAGGCCGGCGAAGCGCCGGACGCGACCGACGCGCCGCCGGAGAGCGGGGAGGGGTAGACCCTCGCCACGCCGGGCCTTTGTCGGGCTCGCCAACCCGGAGACATCGGGGACCCGCGGTGGCGACGCTTGCGGGTTCCTTCCGTTGTCGGCCTTGCGCCTTCGCATGATCGAGGGTCACCTAGCGGGACAGCGCTTTTCGCTTGCCAGAGGCGGCGGCGGCGGGCGAAAGGGCAAACAGGTGTGTTGGGGGACCTCTGCCGCATGACCCGCGTCGGCCTTTATCCGGGCACGTTCGACCCCATCCACAATGGCCATACGGACATCATGGGCCGCGCCGCCAAGCTGGTGGACAAGCTGGTGATCGGCGTGGCGATCAACGCCGGCAAGGGGCCGCTGTTCTCGCTCGAGGAACGCGTCGCCATCGTCGAGGAAGCGGTCAATCCGCTGCGCAATCAGTGCGAGATCGTGGTCCAGCCCTTCGAGGGCCTGACCATGCACTTCGCCCGCGAGGTCGGCGCCAGCGTGATCGTGCGCGGCCTGCGCGCCGTGGCCGACTTCGAGTTCGAATTCCAGATGACCGCCATGAACCAGCAGCTCGACCGCGAGATCGAGACCGTCTTCTTCATGGCCGACCCTCGCCACCAAGCCATCGCCTCGAAGCTGGTGAAGGAAATCGCGGCCCTCGGCGGCGAAGTCGGCAAGTTTGTCAGCCCCTCGGTGAAGTCGAGGCTGCTGGAAAAGGTCGGGCGCTAGGGGCTCGCCTCTCACGCTCATCGGACCGCGTCGGATCCCGACGCCGGCCAGAACGACAAGGTGGATGATGCCCAACGGAAAACTGCATCCGGATACGCTTGCGCTGCATGCCGGCTGGCGCGCGGATCCTTCGACCGGCTCGGTGGCGGTGCCCATCCACCAGACGACGTCCTACCAGTTCCGCGACACCGACCACGCGTCGGCCCTGTTCGCCCTGCAGGAGCTGGGCAACATCTACACGCGGATTATGAACCCGACGACCGACGTCCTGGAGCAGCGGGTCGCGGCGCTTGAGGGCGGTGTGGCGGCCCTGGGCGTGAGCTCGGGCCAGGCGGCATCGGCGCTCGCGATTCAGACTCTCGCCAAGGCCGGCGACAACATCGTCAGTTCGACAGCGCTGTACGGCGGCACCTGGAACCTGTTCGCCAACACCCTGCGTGACCAGGGCATCGAGGTCCGGTTCGTGGATCCGGCCGACCCCGAAGCCTTCGCGCGCGCCACTGACGCCAAGACCCGCGCCTACTATGCCGAGACCCTGCCCAACCCCAAGCTTGAGGTCTTCCCGATCGCCGAGGTCGCGGCCATCGGGCGGGCCAACGGCGTGCCGCTGATCATGGACAACACCGCCGCGCCGCTCCTGTGCAAGCCGCTCGAGCATGGCGCCGCCGTCGTTGTCTACTCGGCCACCAAGTACTTGGGCGGTCATGGCACATCGATCGCCGGGCTGATCGTGGACGGCGGGAACTTCGACTGGGCGGCGGCCGGTGACCGGCAGCCCGCGCTGAACGCGCCCGACCCCTCCTACCACGGCGCCGTCTGGACCGAGGCGGTCAAGCCGCTGGGCCCCGTCGCCTACATCATGCGGACGAGGACGGTCCTGCTCCGCGACCTCGGGTCGGCGCTCTCGCCGTTCAACGCGTTCCAGATCCTGCAGGGCGTCGAAACCGCGCCGCTGCGCATGCCGCGGCACTGTGAGAACGCCACCAAGGTCGCCGCCTGGCTCGCCGGCCGCGCCGGTGTCACGCGCGTGATCCATCCCAGCCAGCAGACCGGCGAGGCCCGCGCCCGCGCTGATCGCTACCTGTCGGGAGGCTTCGGCGGGCTGGTGGGATTCGAGCTCGAGGGGGGTGTCGAAGCGGGCCGCCGCTTCATCGACGGGCTGAAACTGCTCTATCACGTGGCCAACATCGGCGACGCGCGCAGCCTGGCGATCCACCCGGCCTCGACCACCCATTCGCAGCTCGACGCCGAGGCCCAGCTGGCCACCGGCGTGTCGCCCGGCTACGTCCGGCTCTCGATCGGCCTCGAGCATATCGACGACATCCTCGCCGACCTGGATCAGGCCCTGACGGCCGCCGGCGCCTGACGGCTGGTCGCCGATCCAGGGGCCGGAGGGCCTAGCCGCCGCCCAAATCGGTCGCTACGAGAGGCGCCATGAGGTTCGTACCCGTCCTGATCAGCGCCGCGCTCGCGGCGAGCCCCGCGTTCTCCCAGCCGAAGCCGGCGCCCGCCGCGCCCACGAAGCCTGCCGTGGCCGCGGGCCCCGCGCCGACCGCCGCTGACTGGCGCACGCCCAACCCAGCCGACGTGCTGGTCATCGACACCAACAAGGGCCGCGTCGTCGTCGAGATGACCCCCGAGACGGCGCCGTTGTACACCGCGCGTGTGCGGGAACTGGCGCAGGCCAAGTTCTACGATGGGCTCACCTTCTTCCGGGTCATCGACGGCTTCATGGCCCAGACGGGCGACCCTGAGAACCGCGGCACGGGCCAGTCCGACAAGCCCAACGTGCCGGGCGAGTTCCAATTCCGCCGCGGCCCCGACACGCCGTTTGCGCTGCTCGCCGACCAGAGCGTCTCCGAGCTGGGCTTCATCAAGACCATGCCGGTCCAGACCCAGTCGATGGCGCTGGCCCCGCTGACCCGCGACGGCAAGGTCTCGGGCTACGTCAATTTCTGCCAGGGCGTCGCCGGCGCGGCGCGCGGCGAGGACCCCGACACGGCCAACAGCCAGTTCTACCTGATGCGCGACCACTATCCGGCGCTGGATCGCCGCTACGCCGCGTTCGGTCGGGTGATCTCGGGATTGGACGTGGTGCGCGCCATCAAGGTGGGCGAACCCGTGGCCGATCCGCAGGACCGCATGCTGACCGTGCGCATCCTCTCTGACATGCCCGAGAAGGACCGCCCGAAGATCCGCGTGATCGACCCGGCGGGCCCCTGGTTCAAGGCCGAGATCGCTCGGGTCAAGGCCGCAGCTCCGGTCGGGACGAACGTCTCGGTCTGTGACGTCAACATTCCTGTCGAGGTGAAATAGAACATGGACGCCGAAAACACCCTGCTCGTGGAGCTGGAAACCGGTCCGGTAACGATCAAGCTGCGGCCCGATCTCGCGCCCCAGCACGTGGCGCGCATCAAGGAACTGGCCCGCGAGGGTTTCTACGACGGCGTGGTGTTCCACCGCGTGATCGCGGGCTTCATGGCCCAGGGCGGCGATCCGACGGGCACCGGCACCAGCGGTTCGTCCAAGCCGAACCTGCCGGCCGAGTTCAGCCGTGAGCCGCACGTGCGGGGCGTCTGCTCGATGGCGCGGACGGCCAACCCCAACTCGGCCAACAGCCAGTTCTTCATCTGCTTCGACGACGCCCGCTTCCTCGACGGCCAGTACACCGTCTGGGGCGAGGTGACCGAGGGCATGGAGAACGTCGATGCGCTGCCCAAGGGCGAGCCGCCGCGCGCGCCCGGCAAGATCGTCTCGATGAAGGTCGCGGCCGACGCGTGACGCCGGCGCTCGAGCGGGCCTACGCTGAGCCCGGGCGGCGCTATCACACGCGCCGCCACATCGAGGAGTGCCTTGAGAAACTCGCCGCCTGGCCGGACCTCAGAGAGGCCGAGCGGCGGGTGCTTACCTGGGCGATCTGGTGGCACGACGCGGTCTACGACGCGAAAGCCCCGGACAACGAGGCGCGGAGCGCTGAGCGGGCGCGCCGCGACCTGCCGGCTCTCGGCGCCACGCCGGATGAGGTGGCCGAGGTGACGCGCCTGATCCTGCTGACCGCCGGCCATGCCGTCGCCGCGGGCGACCGACTGGGAGAAGTCCTGGTCTCGATCGATCTCTCCATCCTGGCGGCCGAGCCTACGGCCTATGACGCCTACGTGCGCGGGGTGCGGGAAGAATACGCACACGTGCCCGACGAGGCGTGGCGGCGCGGCCGCGGGGCAGTGCTGCAGCGCTTCCTGGACACCCCGTCGCTCTTTCCCGACCCGACGTTCCGCGCGGCGCACGAGCCTCAGGCGCGGGCCAACCTGCAGCGCGAACTCAGCGCGCTACAGGCGCCAGGGTGACGATCAGGGGGTAGTGGTCCGAGCCCAGGTGCGGACCGCGCTCGACCTTGACCGTCGCCCAGTCTGGGCCGGCGTAGACGTGGTCGATGGGCAGGAAGGGCAGGGGCCAGGCACGGCCCATCACCTGCGCGGGCCACGTCGCCATCGCGCGGTCGCGACGGGTCAGGCCCAGGCTGTCGTCCAGCCTTCGCAACTGCGCCGACCAGGGCGAGGCGTTCAGGTCGCCCGTCAGGATCATCCGTTCGCGTGGCCGTGCGGCCGCCACGAACTCCACGGCCCGGACCTGGCGGGCGATATCGGGCCGCGTCGGCCAGGTGAAATGGGCCGTCACCACCTCGATCGGACCCCCAGGTCGGTCGTAGGTTGCATTGACGAACGTGACGATGTCGGGCTTCGGCGGGCGGGGCCGGACCATGCCGGCGTATTGGTCGCGGGTGTAGATCACCAGCTGGCCGTGGCCGCCCGCGGTGCGCCAGCCGGTTCGCTTCTGGATCAGCCTGCGCAGCTGTCGGCGGCCTTCGGTGAGAGTGATCACGTCGGCGTCCTGGGCGATCAGCCAGTCCACCACGCCCTGGATGTCGCCGTTGTCGCGGCCGGCGTTGAACTGGATCACCTTGATCTGTCCGCGCGCCGTCGCGTCGGCCACGGGTCCGGCGTCGCGCCGGAACTCGGGCACGATCAGGATCCCGCTGGCGAGCAGGCCGAGAAGCGAGGCGGCGATGATCGGCCCGCGACCCGCGACGACCGACCACACGAGCCCGAACGCGGCTGTGATCGCGTACAACGGCGCGAAGTGCGAAAGAAGGTCCAGCCGGTGGAACTGCCCCCCCAGGAGGCTCAGGCCCGCCGCCACCGCCACGGTCAGCATCAGCAGGGTCAGGGCGACGTTCACCCAGCCTATGACCCGCGCCATCCCCGCCCCGACCTTGACGCGAGACCCCCCGCGTGTGTTTCACCTCGCCCTTCATGCAGCTTGCCGACTTCGATTTCCACCTCCCCGAGGACCGCATCGCGCTCCGGCCCGTCAGCCCGCGGGATTCCGCGCGCCTGTTGCTGGTCGCACCGGACCGGCCGATGGCCGACCTGCACGTGCGCGACCTGCCCGATCTACTGCGCGCCGGCGATGTGCTGGTCATGAACGACACCCGCGTAATACCGGCCCGCCTGAAGGGCGTGCGGTTGCGCGGCGAGAGCCGGGTGGCTGTCGAGGCGACCCTGCATCGCCACCCCGAGGCCCACGTCTGGAGCGCGTTCATGCGGCCGGGAAAGAAGCTGGCGGTGGGCGATCGGGTGGTGTTCGGAGAACCCGAAGACCGCGCCTGCCTGCTGGGCGCCCTCGAGGCGACGGTGCAAGCGAAGGGCGAGGGCGGTGAGATCACCCTGGCCTTCGACCTCTCGGGCCCTGACCTGATGGCCGCCATCGCCGAGCGCGGTGTGATGCCGCTGCCGCCGTACATCGCCGCCAAGCGGCCCGAGGACGTCCAGGACCTGACCGACTACCAGACCGTCTACGCCGCCGAGGACGGTTCGGTAGCCGCGCCCACAGCCGGCCTGCACTTCACCCCGGAACTGCTGGCGCGCCTGGAGGCGATGGGCGTGCGACAGGAGTGGGTGACCCTGCACGTGGGCGCGGGCACCTTCCTGCCGGTGAAGGTGGACGACATCGCCGAACACCGCATGCACGCGGAATGGGGCGAGATCGACCCCGCGACCGCCGAACGCCTGAACGCGGCCCGCGCCGCCGGCGGCCGGATCGTCTGCGTCGGCACCACGTCGCTGCGGTTGCTGGAGAGCTCCGCCGATGCGGACGGGACCGTGCGCCCGTTCATGGCGGAGACGTCGATCTTCATCACGCCGGGCTATCGCTTTCGGGCGGCCGACGGGCTGATGACCAACTTCCACCTGCCCAAATCCACCCTGTTCATGCTGGTCTCGGCCTTCGCGGGCTTCGAGACCATGCACGCGGCCTACGCCCACGCGATCGCCGACGGCTACCGGTTCTACTCCTACGGCGACACCAGCCTGCTCTGGAGGGCCGATCCGTGACCGCGTTTCCGTTCAAGGTCAGCGCCACCGACGGCAAGGCGCGAACCGGGGTGCTGAGCACCCCGCGCGGCGACATCCGCACGCCCGCCTTCATGCCGGTGGGCACGGCGGGCACGGTCAAGGCGCTGACCGTCGATCAGGTGGCGGCCACTGGCGCCGACATCATCCTGGGCAACACCTACCACCTGATGCTGCGGCCCACGGCCGAGCGGGTGCGGCGGCTGGGCGGGCTGCACAAGTTCATGCGCTGGGAGAAGCCCATCCTGACGGACTCGGGCGGCTTCCAGGTGATGTCGCTGTCCAAGATCTCGAAGGTGACCGAGGAGGCCGTGACCTTCCAGAGCCATCTCGACGGCAGCCGTCACGCGCTCTCGCCCGAGCGGTCGATGGAGATCCAGGCCGATCTTCTGGGCTCGGATATCGTCATGCAGCTGGACGAACTGGTGGCCTTGCCGGCTTCGGACGACCGGATGGCCGACGCCATGCGCCGCTCGGCGCGCTGGGGACAGCGTTCGAAGAGCGCGTTCGGCGAACGCGATGCGCAAAATCTGTTCGGCATCCAGCAGGGCGGCACCTCCGAGGTGCTGCGCCGTGAATCCGCCGAGCGGATGATCGAGACCGGCTTCGACGGATACGCCATCGGCGGTCTGGCGGTGGGCGAGGGGCACCAGGCCATGTGTGAGGTGCTGGACTTCGCCCCCGGCATGCTGCCCGTGCAGCGACCGCGCTACCTCATGGGCGTCGGCAAGCCGATCGACATCGTGGAGGCGGTCTATCGTGGGGTCGATATGTTCGACTGCGTGCTGCCCACGCGCTCGGGGCGCCACGGGCAGGCCTGGACCTGGGACGGGCCGATCAACCTGAAAAACGCCCGCTTCGCCGAGGACGAGAGCCCGCTGGATCCGCAGAGCGACGTCCCGGCCAGCCGCGACTACTCCAAGGCCTACCTGCACCATCTGGTGAAGTCTGCCGAGATCCTGGGACAGGTTCTGCTGTCCTGGCACAACCTGGCTTTCTTCCAGGCCCTGATGGCCGAACTCCGCTCCGCGATCGCCGAGGGCAGAATGGAGACCTTCCGTCGCGAGTTCGCCGCCCGACAGGGCCCTACCGGGTCGGATACTTCGGCGTAGGTCCACGCTTGGCCGTCGGCTGCGGCGTCGGTGGCGGCGCGCTGGGGGCCTGTTGCGCCGCTGCGGCCTGCTTGAACGCCGTCCGCTCGTGACTGGGCGTTGCGGGGGGACCGCAGCCGCGGGCCTCGCCCAGGCCCTTCAGATAGGCGCGGCGCGTGTGCCCGGCGATGATGGCCGCCGAAACCTGCCGGTCGTGGCTCTCGGCGCCCGACAGCTTCCTGACGACGCCCCGGAACGGAATGGCCCCGCCGGCCAGGTCGCCGGCCACGCCCAGCGCGGTGGACTTGCCCTTGGCGGTCAGGCCCTCGTCGTCGGAGGGGATGGTGTCGATGTCGGGCCCCAGCACGTCGTTGAGCGGCCGGATCAGCGCGATCAGCTGTGGGCACTTCGCGGACCTGGGCGGACGCGCATACGGGTCTTCCAGCGCGTCCAGCAGGACCTGCGGGATATCCACCTTCATGACGCCCAGGTCCCGCAGCGGGGTTGTCGCGGCGCCCTCCACGCTGCTCCGCTTCATCTGGTCCGAGGTCTTCAGCCGGTCGGCCGACGCCGGCGGCGGGTCGGGCGGCGGCATGGACGACCCCTTTGCGGCCGGGGCCTTGCCGGCCTGTGTCTTGGCGGGCGGGGCCTTTGCCGGGGTCCTGTTGGTCTGGGCGAAGGCCGGCGCGGCCAGGAGCGCCGCGGCGACGATCAGGTGAAAGGCGGAGCTACGCATGCGGACACCATACGCCTGCCCACGCCGCTGTTAAGGCCGCAGAGACAAGAACACGCTTGGCCTTTGGCGCGGCGCCCTCTAGGTTCCGCGCCGCTTCGCCCGAGCATCGCTCGCGAAGAGGGCCGGTAGCTCAGTGGTAGAGCATTCGACTTTTAATCGAATGGTCGTGAGTTCGAACCTCACCCGGCCTACCAATCTTCGTCTTCACAGACCTGGAATCGAAAACGCCGCCCGTGGTGCGGGCGGCGTCTCGAAACCGGATGAAACCGCGACTACTGGCCGGTCTTGGCGAGATAGTTTTCCAGCGCCTGGCGGGCGACGGTCTTGCAACCGCTGGCCTCGGCGGTGCGGAGGATGTCGTCCAGCGTCGTGAGGGTTTCGACGGCCGGGCAGATGCCGCCGCGGCGGGCCCCGAACGTGCGGCCCTGGGGCGGCGGTTCGACCAGCGCGCGCAGCGTCTCGAACCGCGCCGTGTCTGCGGAAGCGAGACGATTGGCCGGCACCACGACGCCGCTGGCGGCGCCCTTGAGCGTGGTGACTTCGCCGGAAGCGCGCATCAGGGTGATCGTCTTGCCCGCCCCCAGTTGAACGCGCGCGCCGGCGTCGAACGCCTGGCCGCGCTTGATCGCCGGATCGGTCGATCCAACGACGATGTAATCGCTGGCCATCGCGGCGCCGCCGCAAACCAGTGAAACAGCAAGTCCAGTCAGAAGCTTACGGATCATAGACCTCATTCCCCGTACGATATTTCGGATCGTGGACGCCCCGATGCCGTACCTAGCACATTCAGCGCTTGAACGGTACCTGAACAACCCTCCGGTCGCCTCAGTTACGCGGCGGTCTGCCGCTCAGACGCACAAACCCAAATTTCGCCAGCCAAAGGATTCCTCGTTCGACGAAGGGTCTCCGGTCTGGCGGGAACGCCGCAAGAAGGGCGCCAACCGTTCGCGGCCGATCGGTTATGGCCGCAATCAGTGATTCGGCCTCGGTCGTTGTGGGCAGGCGCGCGGCTGTGTTGCGCACGCCCGGCGACTCGAGGAGGAAGGCCGCCTCGCCGTCGATGAACGGTCGCGCCGACGCGACGAGATCGTCGGCCTCGAGGACCGCCGTCGGATAGGCGGCGAACATCCGGAAAGGGTCAGGCCGGTAGGGGTTTTCCATCCCGGGCCGCCGTCCAGCGGCCGAGCGACGACGTGCAAGCTCGGCCCAGAGCGCCTGATACTGGGGGATGACCGCGCGCCAGTCGAACACCTCGCGCGCCCGGCTCCGACCTGCGGCTCCCATGCGGGCGCGAAGGCCGGGGTCGGAGAACAGCAGCGTCAGGGCCTCGGCCGTCTGGCCGACATCGACGGCGGTCATGAGCGAGGCCGACCCCGCATAGTCCTCATAGGTCATCAGACGCATGGCGTAGGCGTAGACGAGGTCCGCCCCCAGGCCGGCCTGGGGCTGGGTCGTATGAATCCGGAACCCGTCGACGCCGTGGCGGACCGTGTCGCGATAACCGTTCCAGTCGCTGACGACGCAGGGCAGGCCCGCAGCCATCGCCTCGACCGGCGTCAGCCCGAAGGTCTCCTGCAGGTTGTCCGAAAGTGAGAGGAACACGTCGGCGGCCGAGACCAACTCGTCCCGGGTCCGGGCGGTGGTGTCGGGCGCCTGGCGAATGCGGACGTCGGGCGCGAAGGCGGCGGCGGCGGCCAGGAACGCCTGTTCCTCCTCGGTCTTCCGCGCGCCGCCGAACATCAGCCAGTAGACGGGCCGCCCCAGCCGCTCGGCCGCCTGTTGCAGCGCCAGACCCGACGGGCCCGGATGCAGCTTCGTCGTGACGCTGAAGCGGCCCATGTGCAGGGCGACGGGCGCGTCGTCAGGGATGTCCAGCTGATCGCGCCACTTGCGGCGCAGGCCGTCGTCGCGGCCGAAATCTTCCGCGTGGATGCCCAGGGGGATTGTCACCAGTTGGGCCGGCGGGATTCGCGTTGCGCCGAAGCGGTCCTGGAGGTACCCGGCCACGCCTTCCAGCAGGTTTTCGACCGCCCGGCGACCGGGATCGGATGTGCAGATCAGCGCGTCCCATGGCTCCAGCGGGGCCAGGAGCAGGGCCGCCAGCTCGTCCATGATGTAGGTCTCGGCGATCGTGTGGGTGACGCCGGTCAGCGAATGGTTGTGCGCGCCCAGCGCACGCCGCGCCCATGCCTCGCCCTTCATCTCGGGCGTCGGGATGTAGAGCGCGCCGGCGGCGGCCACCTCTTGGCGATCCGCGCGGGCCAGCCACCGGATGGGGCGGTTCACGGGCCCCAGCCGCGCCAGCAGCGCCTCCAGTTCCTCCTGGGGCAGGGCGCGGACGTTCCAGAAGTGGAAGGCGTCGACGTCGGCATGCTTCAGGAAGCCGCGCAGGAACCCTTCGCCCGCCGAGTTGCGCCCCATCGGGCGGGGGATCGAGGCGTCGTAGGCCTCCACATCGAGCTGGATGACGGCGTTGGACATCACGGAACGCGGCGTCGCACGGACGCCGCTACCGGATCAATCCGCCTCGCGCGTGGCCGCGGCCGGAAGCGGCTTGGAACCGTCGCCGACGATGGTGAAGGGCGCCCAATAGTAGGGATGCGAGAACTGCTCGCTCTGCTGAAGGATGACCTGCGATCGGGTCAGCGACTCGGCCTTGCTGGGCGCCGCAGCCGAGAACATCCCGGTCATCAGACGCACGGTCGCCACCGAGTCGACCGACCAGTGCGAGACGATCAGCGAGCGGCCGCCCGCGTAGATCACCGCCCGCGTCAGGCCGCCCAGCGCCTCACCGCCGCCCTGCAGGCCGCTTGACGCGGTGTCGCCGCCGGCGCCGCCGGTGTCGCAGGCTGAGAGAACGACCAGGTCGGCGTCCAGCTTCAGGTCCAGGATCTCGCTGGTGTCGAGCAGGCCGTCCGAATCGCCGATGCCCACCGAGGTCATCAGCGCCGGCTCGGGCAGGCAGGCCGACGGCTGCGGCAGCAGTCCGTGGGTGGCGAAGTAGAGCACCTTGTAGTCGGACAGGTCCTTGCGGTCCTTGACCTTCTCGTCGGTGAACTGCGAGCCGACGATGATGTCCTCGGGCTTGACGCCGCCGATGCTGGCGCCGACCGCGCGCACTTCGTCGGCCGTATCGGGCAGGGGCGGCATCTGCAGCAGCGCCAGCCGCGTATTCTCACAGACGTTCGAGAGGTCGCGTTCGCTGCGCAGGCTGACCGCCCGCTTCACCATGCCGGCATACGCGCGCGTGTCGGATTTCGCCGGCGTGGAGGGGTCGGCGAAGCCCAGGAAGCTCTGCTTCGCCCGCGAGGGCGCGAAGGCCCGCGACTGCATGAAGCTGGCGGCCGAAAGGACCAGCGCCGAGTCGGTCTTGGCGCCCAGCCAGGCCACCTTGCGGTAGTCGGGATCGCCGCCCGCGGGGACGCCCGCCAGGACAGCGGTGGGGTCTTCCGTCACCAGGGTGGCGACCGGCAGCGAGATCAGCGGGCCGTCGGGCTCGTAGATCAGGTGCTTGGCGGCCGTCACGTCCGAGGCCACCGGGCCGAACAGCTGCTTGAACAGCTGGTGCGAGCGGGCGACGTCGAAGGCGGGCAGGGTGTCTTCGGCCTCGAACGGCGAACGCAGCCGGCGCACCTCGGCGCCCGCCGTGCCGCGGTTCAGCCCGATGGCGTAGGGCTCGACCTTGGTCGGCGTCACCAGGAGGCCATAGCCGCGGCTGTCGAGCAGCAGGACCTTCACATAGGCCTCGTCCTTGGCGAGCACCTTCTGGAGGTCGGCCAGCGAGGCCTGCGACGAGACCAGCTGCGAGTAGCGCGGGTTGGCCGACAACAGTTGGCTTTCCAGGCTGTCGGACTGTTCCTGCAACGTCTTCAGACGAGCTTCGAGGTCGGCGCGTTCCTGGCCCACATAGGCGTTCGCGGCCTGGAGGTTGGCGGCCTGGGCCTCGGCGGCGCGCAGTTCGCGGCGGGTGTCGTCCAGGGCGCGCACCAGGCCGGTGACGGCGCCGTCGCCCGAGGCGACGCGGGCGGCCAGTTTGGAGACAGTCTGGGCCGTGGCGTTCGAGACCACGCTGGAGGCGGCGTTGAAGAAGCGCGACTTGTACTCGTCGGCCTTTCCGGGGTCGCTCTTGATGCGCTTTAGCAGCAGGTCGAAGTAGGGCGCGGCGTCGTCGGCCGAGGCGCCCAGGGCGCCGCGCTGCTCCTGGAACAGTTCGAAGGCGCGGGCATAGGTGTCGAGCGCCGCCTCTTCCTGGCCGGCGGCCACCTGCGCGCGGCCCAGGTCGAGCAGCAGCCCACCTTCGGCGGCGGTGGCCGCATGGCGCAGGCGAATGATGCGGATGGCGTTGTTGTACTTGGCGATCGCCTGGACCGGCTGGCCGGTGTCCATGTCGATCTCGGCCATATCGGCTTCGATGCGGGCGCGGAGCCAGACGTTGAGCGCGCCGCTGGCTTCGGCGGCAGTCAGCAGGCGGCTGGCGCGGCCCAGGGCCTCTCGGGCCCCCGCCGCGTCACCCTGGGCGGCGAGTGAGGAGCCCACCACCTCGAGCGCCTGAGCGTCCTGGACGGCCAGCCGATCCGCCAGCGAGACTTGGCTGCCGCCCATCACGTCCCGGCCGGCGGGACGGCGGTTGAGAGCCTGCGAGAGCTCGGGGCCGATGGCGACCTCGCCGGACGCATTGGCGATCGGCGCAGGCGCCCCCGAGCCCAGACCGCGATCGGTCCGGACCTGCTGGCTGGCGCGCAGCGCGGCCTGGCCGGCCTCGACCGCTTCGGCGAAACGGCCAGCGTTGCGCAGGTGGAGCGCGCGATAGGTGCGGGCCTGGGCGCTGAGCAGCGGATCAGCCGCGGCGGCCACCTGGGCGTCGGCGTCGCGGAACAGCCGGTCGGCCTCGGCGAAACGGCCGTTGTTCGAGACGTTGAGCGCCAGGTTCAGCAGCGCCTCGGCCATTTCCGCCGGCGCGGCGCGGCGGGCTTCGGCGTCGGCGACCAGGGCCTGGAAGTCGGTCTCGGCCGCCTCGAAGCGCCACTCGTTGTTCTGGACATAGGCGCGCGCGCGCAGGCGCGCCGGGTCGGCTGCGGCGGCGGCCTGGGCGCGGGCGAGGCCGCCGGTCGAGCCGCCGAAGTCGGCGGCGATCTCGGCGCTGGCCGCCGAGGTCTGGACCGCCGAGGCGGACGGCGGCTTCATCGCGCCCGACACCACCTTCAGGCCCGTCTCGAGGACGTCTGCGATCTGGGCCGGGCCTTCGGCGGCGAAGAGCCCGCCGCCCTTGTTCGACGAATAGGCCAGATAGGGCGCCTTGCCGGCGTTGCTGCGGCAGGCGCGGCGGCTCACGCCGCCCAGGCCGGCGACCTGTTCGGATTTGCTGGCGTCGCAGCTGGCGCGCGAGGCCAGCGAGGCCTCCCACACCCCGGAGTCAGCAGCCTTGGGCAGAACGTAGATGCGGCCCAGGCTGCCTTCCCATCCGCGGCAGCGGATGTTCCAGGCGCGACGGCCGGCGGCCTGCACGGCCGGATCGTCATAGTCGCGCACGGCCTGGCACACCGCGCCCGAGGCGGCGCTCTGCCCCAGGGGGATCAGGTCGGCCCGCGTCTGCGCGCCGGCCGAGGATGCTGCGCCGGTCAGGAGAACCGCGCCGCCCAGGAGGAGGAGGGTCTTGCCGATCATTTCTTCTGCCTGCGCTTGCGCCAGATTTCTTCGCTGCCGGTCCCCGCCACCACAGGATCGGTGACGATTTCGTCCGTGCTGGGGGGCGCCACGCCCAGGATCACCGGCGGACTGATCAGGCTTTCCGACGAAACCGCGTCGGATTGACCCTCGTCCGAGAGGTCGCTGTCGCCGTCGCCCAGGGTGTCGCGGATGCGCAGGGAGCCGTCGGCCATGCCCGAGCTCACCCCGCCCGTGCCGCCGTCGCCGCCCAGGCCGTCGCCCAGCCCGCCAGAGGCCAGCTGGCAGTTCGCCGTGCCGACATCGCAGCTGTTGAAGCGGTATGTCGCGCCGGCCGGCTGGCTGATCGGGTTGCCGTTGTTGTCGACCACCGTGAAGGTCAGCGCGCTGCTGGCTTGCTGGCCGCTCAGGAACTGGCCGTTGTTGGCGAAGGCGCCCCACAGGTCCACGACCTTGGGCGGGTCGATGATCAGGGCAGGCGTGAACTGGCCGGTGAACAGCAAGCCCACCGACTGCAGGCTACCCGAGGCGGCGGCGTTCTGCTGGACCACCTTGTTATCGGCCGAGACCTCGAGGCGGCCGGTGGAGACATAGACCTTCGACAGTTCGTCGCCGGTCGGCGCCACGCCGGTGGGCAAAAGGTTCGCGAGGTCGATGTTCTCGGGCGCCGTGGCCTGGATCAGCGTGATGAACCGTTGCGAGCCCATCAGGATATCCTGGCGGGCGGCGAGGCGGACTTCGCTGAAGGCGCGGATGTTGTTGTACTGGCCGCCGGAGAACGTGGCCGCGCCCAGTCCGCCGGTCACCAGAATCGAGCCCGGCCTCCATGTGAGGTCGGTCGCGTCGCCGATGCGCAGGATGCCGCCGCTGGTGGTCGGGGCCGCGATCCCGGTCACCCGGGCCGTGGCGGTCGAGCCGACCAGGAACGTCACGTTCGGCGTGTTCGTGGTGTTGATCGCCAGGTCCAGCAGCGAGAGGTCGCCTCGCGCGCCGCCGGTGGTCAGGCCGGCATAGATCTTGACCTGGCTGGAGGCGCGGATCTGACCGAACTCGGTGTTGTCCAGGACAAATCCGCCGCCGCCGGCGGCCCCGCCGACCTGTAGCGCGCCGCTGCGCGACTCGATCTGCACGGTGGGCGCCGTGACGGTTCCGGTGAGGTCGAGATCGCTGGCGGCGATGCGGACGACGCCCGCGCCGGTGGTCTGGCCCAGGGTCGCCTTGCCGGCGACGTCGATGTTGACGTTGCGGCCCGCCGACAGCGGGCTGGTCGCCGTGAAGTTGCCGAGGGACGTGATCGAAAGGTCGCGGACGACGGGGGCGATCGCATTGCCGAGGGACAACGTCGTGCCCTGCAGGATCAGGTCGCGCCCGGTGCGGTAGCTGGCGGTGGTGACGCCGCCGGTGGTGGCCCGCAGCGTCAGGTCTTCGCTGGCCGAGACATTGCCCGCCTGTACGGTGCCGCCCTGCAGGATGATCGAGCCCGCGTCGGCGCGCACGTCGCCCACGCGCAGCGCGCCGAGCGCGGTGACGGTGATGTTCCGCACCGCGACGAGCGGGTTGGTCAAGGTGAGGTCGCTGGTCGTGCTGCCGACAGTCAGGTCGCGGCCAGAGGTCACGTTGTCGAGTTGGATGGATGGCGCGCGCAGCGTGGCGTCGCGCGCGGACACAACCGAGACTGAGGCGGCCGACTGGCGCGTGATGTCCAGCGCCGCATCGCGGCCGCCGCGTACGGCGATTGTCGTGGCGCCGGTGACGCCGCCCGTGCCCAGTCCCAGCTTTGCGTCGAAGTCCTGGGATTCCACGCGCACCACGCGACCGTTGCCCGCGGTGTCGGGGTTGCCCACGAACTCGACGCCGACGGAGTCGGGCGAGGCGCCCGTCAGCGTCGCGTCGCCCAGCGAGGCCGTGCCGTGGTTGGCCAGAATGAAGATGTCGTCGCCGGCCCGCGCCGTGCCCACGATCGCGTCGCCGTTCGTCGCGACCACATAAAGGTCGCCCGAGGTGGAGACGGTCCCCAGCTTCACGCTGGCCGCCTGCGCGAAGACCCGGGGCGCGGTGACCGTGCCCACGTCCAGTGCGCCGCCGCGCAGATTGACGTTGCCGGCGGTGATCGATTCGATCTTGGCCGAGCCCAGGTCGACCAGCACGTTCTGGGGCGCGTTCAGCGAGATCGCGCCCGTGACCGTCGAAACGCCGTCGCCCAAGGTGATGTCGCGGCCCGAAGTTATGTTGAGCTTCTGGACGGCGGTGACCGCGTCGATCTTCACGTCGACCGTGGCCGAGATCGACCCGTCGCGCATGACGCCGACGCCCGCCAGCAGGACGTCGCCTTCGGTGGCCGTCGCGGTCAGGGCGCCCGAGGCGATCAGGCTGTTGGCCTTGACCGAACCGGACTTCGCATCGACGTCGCGCCCGGCCACGATGCGGCCCAGTTCGATGCTGGCGGTCGCGGCGATCTTGGCGTCCCGGCCGCTGCTGATGGTCGAAACCGCCGTCGCGTCGAACAGGCTGGCCACCAGAGCCCGGTCCAGCACGACGGACTCGACCATTGAGTCAAAGCCAAAGCCGTTGCCGTTGCCGTTACCGTTACCGTTGCCGTTCCCATTCCCGTTGCCGTTCCCATTGCCGCCGCTCTCGCAGCCTGCTAGCAGGCCGGCGTCGCAATCGGCGGTTTCGGACAGCGTCAGCGGGTCCCTGGTTTCCTCGGCGGGGCGCAGCCAGGGCCGCGGGAAGATGCGGCCGACGTTGTTGATGCGCAGGTCGCGCGCCGCGGTCGCCCTGTTCAGGAACAGGTCGGCTGAGCCGGCGCCGCTGGCCGCCGCGGTCGGCGCGCGGTCGATGATGCTGCCGCCACCCGACAGCACGATGTCCCCGCCGTCCGCCTTGGCGCCGGTGGCCGTGATCATGCCTTCCAGGTTGATGACCGCACCGCCCACGGCCGAGCGGTTCATCGCGGCGATGAAGACCGAGTTCGCGCGGCTCTCGCCGGCGAGGTCCAGGGCCACTTTGCTGTCGGTGCCCGCGCTGGCGCTGGGGATGATGAAGTCGACCAGGTCGAAATCGCCGCCGACCCCCGGCGCGAACCGGATCTGGTAGGTGCGCGCGGCGCCGTAGACCGCGCTGCCGTCGGCCGCAATTATGGACGAGCCCGAGCGGGTGACGACGCTGGGCCCCGCGAAGACCGCCGATCCCCCGTGAGCCGTGATGTCGGCGTTCGACAGGACGTATACCCGCGCGCCCGGCAGCGCATCGTCGCCGCTGAACGAAAACAGGTTCTTCGAGGGGTCCAGGAAGCTGGCCGTATCCGGCGTGCCGATCCCGACCAGCAGGCCGCCCACGTCCACGCGGGCGGTCTTGCCGAAGATGATGCTGTTGTTGCCGACGAACCAGACATTGCCGCCGAAGGCGCTGCCGACCTTACCCTCGATGACCCCTTCGATCTTCGTCGGGTTGAGGCTGCCGATCCGGTTGAGGACGATCCAGTTGCGGGCGCCGAAGTTGAAGGTGACCGTCTCTTCAGGCTTCACGTCGAACGTCGACCAGTTCAGCACCGTGCGCTGGGCGTTCAGGGTGACGTTGGTGTTCAGGCCGCTGGTCGAGATGACCGGATTGGCCCCGCCGGAGCTCACTTCCGGAATGCCGCCGACGGGCGCGGCCGAGACGCCCGAAGGCGCCAATGTCTGCAGGCCGCAGAGAGCGCCGCAGATGGCCGTGCGCGTGAGCAGCCGCACGCGGCGACCCTCGGACGATGCGTGGATGCGGATAAGCGGCGACATTACTACTCCCCCCTTCGCATCATAGCAGGCTGGCCGTGAGCTGGATCAGCACGCGGTCGCCCCGACGCGGCCCGCCGGGACGCGTGTTGTCCAGCGGGTGGGCATAGGTGACTTCAAGATTGGCGCGGTTGTTGACGCGGAAGATCACGCCGCCGCCGACCGACGAGAGCGAGCGGCTCTTCTCCACGCCGGTGACCCGGATGTTGTTGTTGGCCACATAGCCGGTGTCGAAGAACATGTAGGGCGCGGCCTGCACCTTGGGGTGCACAGCCAGAGGTCCGTAACGCAGCTCAAACGCGCCCGAGATCCCCTTGTCCCCGATCACGGCGGCGGGATCGTAGCCACGGCCCACCGTGAGGCCGCCCAGCGAGAGCTGCTCATAGGGCAGCAGGGGGCTGGAAGAATACTGCGCCTGACCGCGGACCATGCCGGTCAGGCGGTCGGTGAAGGCGATGTCGATGCCGCCCTGGCCCTTGACCACCCACGCTTCGGGTTTCGCTGCTTTGCGCGTTAGCAGCGCATCGCCAGCGTCGCTGCCGCCTAGGATCGAAAGTCCCTTTCGGACCCCAAGCCCGCCGCTCAGCAGCATCGGACGGCCACCGACCTCGGTGCGGTAGTCGCCGTCGGCGCGGGCGTAGAACACACGCAGCTCGTCATGGCTGAGACGTCCCGCCCCGCCGACGCTGGTCTTCTGGTCCACAAGGTCCAGGCCGCCCACCAGGTTCAGGTTCTGGTTGCGCGAGCGGACGAACGGGTAGGCAGCCTCGAGATTGGCCACCAGTGACTTGCTCTTGAGGTTCAGCGGGCCGAGCGAGCCGCCCGGGCGGCTCTCGCCGTAGGTGAGGGCGCCGCGTCCGGTCAGGCCTTCCGAGCCGAACCGGGCGCTCTCGGCCACCTGCAGCAGCCACTGCTCGTTGGAGTCCATGGTGTGGAAGGCCGTGATCGCGGTGCTCTCGCCGTAGCCGGTGTAGCCGGCGAGTTCGGTCCGCAGCAGGGCGCCCCAGCGGCCCGCGGCTTCGGAGCCGGTGTTAGTGATGTTGACGAAGGCGGAAGGCCCCTCGCGGGCGACGCTCAAGTCGATGTCGACGGCGCCGCGCGCGGCGCTGGTCGACGGCCGCACCGCGGCCCGCACGCGAACGCCCGGCACGTCGGACGCCAGCAGCAGATAGCGTTGGGCTTTGGCCATGTCGAAGGGCTTCATGCCCCTGAGCTTCTCCGCGTAACGCTCGATCGCTTCCTGTACGGGCCCCACATCGCCGCGGACGCGGACATTGACCACATGAGCCTCGATGACCTCGAGGGTCAGCGCGCCGCCGGCGATCCGCTGCTCCGGGATCTCGACCCGGGCCAGGACGCCGCTTTCGAAGATGATTCGCGCGGCGCGGTCGCGGATGGCGCAGATCACCGAAACCTTCTGGGGCTTGCCCAGAAATTCGGCATAAGTGGCGCGCAATTCGGCGTCGGATACAGCCGTCGCGCCACGGAAACTGACGCTGTTCAGCGTGACTTCAACGTCGGACGACTCGAGCGGGCAGGGGCCGGGCGGCTCCGCGGTGAAGGCGCCGCCGCCGCGGGACGGCGGCGGACGTGACACCCGCGCTCCCGGATCCAGCTCAGGGGCCGTGACGCCTGGGACGGCTGCGCCAGGCGTAGATTGAGATAGCGCAGGCGAAGTCAGGGCGGTCGTCGCGAGTACGAGCAGCCCAATGCGTGGCCAATGGCCGACGCGCCGCGCGGCACGATCACCCCCAAACATACGCGCACCCCCACACCCTAAGTTCGAACAGTCTTACCTTTCGCAAAAGGTGTTGTTAAGCGAAGACTCCTACTGGGCGACGGTGCCGCCACGGCAAGCGTCTGGGGTTGGTTTTGACAGGAATGCGCCGTATTCGGGCTACCTAAGCGGGTGTGAGCCCGCTAAGACTGGATACCTGTTCGCCGGGGGAGGGCCTATGGGGGGAGCACGAGCGTCGGGAGTCGTCGGCGCGCTATGCGCGACGATCGCAGCCGTCGTTGCCGCCTTCGCCCTGAGCGGAGGGCGCACGGCCACGGCCGCGCCTGAGAATTCGTCCATGGCCGCAGTCCACGAAGGCGTCGCCTCGTGCGCCGGGTCCAGTTGCCACAGCCGCCAGGTCGATTCGGGCGTCAACGTCCGCCAGAACGAGCTGATCAGCTGGCAGGACCCGTCCAGCCTGACCGGCGCGCACAGCCGCGCCTACAAGGTTCTGTACGAAGGCCGCGGCCAGGCGATCATCCGCAAGCTGGGCCTGGGCGAAGAGGGCGTCGCTCGCCAATGCCTGGGCTGTCATGCCGATCCCGCGCCGGCCAATCTGCGCGGCGCCAAGTTCCAGCTGAACGACGGCGTCGGCTGCGAGGCTTGTCACGGCGGATCGCGCAACTGGCTGGCCAGCCACCGCGCCGTGGGCGGCACCCACGCCGACAACGTCTCCCGCGGCATGCGGGCTCTTGAGAACCCCAAGGTTCGCGCCAGCGTCTGCCTCGACTGCCACTTCGGTGGGTCCCGCCAGGGCCAGTTCGTGACGCACGAGATCATGGCCGCCGGCCACCCGCGCGTCGCCTTCGAGCTCGACCTGTTTTCCAGCCTGCAGCAGCACTGGGACGTCGACGCTGACTATGTGAAGCGCAAGGGCCACGCGGGCGGGGTCAAGACCTGGGCCGTGGGCCAGGCCATGGCGCTGGAGCGGGCGCTGACGCTCTACGGCGAACCGGGCCGCACGCGCGGTGTGTTCCCCGAGCTCTATTTCTTCGACTGCCATGCCTGCCACCGGCAGATTTCGGACGATCCCAAGGCCCGCCCGCAGTGGCAGGCCAACCCAGGCCGTCCGATCCCGTCGGGCACGCCGCCGTTCAACGACGAGAACATGATCATGCTCTCGGCGGCCGCGAAGGTGGTGGCCCCGGGGCTGGCGGCCCGGCTCGACGCGGACAGCCGCGCGTTCCATGCCGCGATCGCCCGTGACCGGGCCGAATCGGTGCGGGCCGCGGCGAAGCTGGCGGGCACGGCGCGGGCGCTTTCGGACGCCTTCGCCGCGCGCAGCTTCTCGCGGGCTGAGACTCTGGCGATCGTCGACACCATCCTCCAGGGCGAGATCGCGCGCCGCTACACCGACTACACGGGCAGCGCCCAGGCGGTGATGGCGGCCGACACTCTGCTCAACGCGCTGGTCTCGTCCGGCCAGGCCGACCGTGGCGCGGTGGCGCGTATCCGCCCCAACCTGGATCGCGCCTATGCTCAGGTGCGGGACCCCAATGCCTATCGTCCCGAGGCCTTCCGGGCCTCGCTGACCCAGGTCGCCCAGGCCGCGAGGTCGCTGCGATGAAGCCACTGGCCCGTTCGGCCGCGTTTCTGGCCGCATTGGCGCTGGCGTCCTGCGGAGGCGGCGGCGGAGGCGGCGGTGGCTCGACCACGCCGCCCGTGACGACGCCACCGCCCACGGGTGCGACGGGCGTCTACACGCTGCCGGGCGCGCAGGCGCTGACGGCGGCCGAGGTGCAGCAGATCATCGCCCAGGCCGTGGCCGAGGCGCGCGCCCGCAACCTGCCGGCCGTGATCGCCGTCAGCGACCGGGTCGGCAATGTGCTGGCCGTCTATTCGATGACCGGCGCGCGCGCGACCGCGACGCTGCGCGCCGGCCCCACTGGCGTGAACACCGACGCCCAGGGCGCGGTCGTGCCCGCGGCCGGGGCCGCGATCGCCAAGGCCATCACCGGGGCCTATCTGTCGTCGGGCGGCAACGCGTTCTCGACCCGCACCGCCAGCCAGATCGTGCAGGAACACTTCCCGCCGGCCCCCACGACCGTGGGCCTGGAGAGCGGCCCGCTGTTCGGGGTGCAGTTCTCGTCGCTGCCGTGCTCGGACGTGACCACCCGTGTGGCTTCGAACGTGACCGGGCCTCGCCGTTCGCCGCTCGGTCTGTCGGCCGATGCGGGCGGCCTGCCACTGTACAAGGGCGGCGTCCTGGTGGGCGGCGTCGGCATCATGGCCGACGGCGACTACGGCTTCGACAAGAACATCCTCGACGTGGAAGACGACGCGGAGGAGGCGATCGCCTTCGCCGCCGCGACCGGGTTCCTGGCGCCGGAAGAGATCCGCGCCGACCGGGTGACCGTCGACGGCACGTCGCTGCGCTTCTCCGACGCCAACTCGGGCACGCTGCGCTCGACGCCGTCCAGCGCGCCGGCCTTCGCCAGCCTGCCGGCGGGCACGGGCGCGTTCACTGCGGTCAACGGCTACTACGCCGGCGGCGGCGCCCTGGCCGGCCAGGTCTATGGGACAGAGGCCTCGGGCCTGCGGCTGGCCACGACGGCCGAGTTCTCGATTGCCGGCGCCATGGTGCTGTCGAACGGCTCTGGCGCGAACCGCTTCCCGATCCGCGGCGGCACCGACGGGGCCGACGGCCTGACGCCGCTGACCCAGGCCGAAGTCCGGGCGATCCTGGAAGAGGCCTTCACGATCATGAGCCGGGCGCGGGCCCAAATCCGTCGCCCATTGGACAGCCGCGCCGAGGTTTCGCTCAGTGTGGTCGACACCCGCGGCCAGATCCTCGGTATCGTCCGCTCGCCCGACGCCCCGGTGTTCGGCATCGACGTCTCGGCCCAGAAGGCGCGCACGGCGATGTTCTTCTCGGCGCCGTTCGCGGCGTCCGATCTCCTGGCCGACCCCAGCGCCGACGTGCGCAGCTTCGTCCAGAAGTCCCGCGACTTCTTCGCGGACACCAACGTGTTCACCGGCCGCACCGCGTTCGGCGCCCGCACGATCGGCAACCTGTCGCGGCCCTACTATCCTGACGGTGAGGTCGGACGGCCAAACGGACCACTATCCCGCCCGATCACCCAGTGGAGCCCGCTCTCCACCGGTCTTCAGTCGGCGCTCATCATCGGCAACGTGGTCCAGCACCTGAACTTCGTGACGGGCGCCTCGGCGACCGACACGCCCCAGGTCTGCACCGCCCAGCCTGACGTCGCGCCGGGTCAGAAACGTCTGGCCAACGGTATTCAGATCTTCCCGGGCGGCGTGCCGATCTATCGCGGCGGCCGCATCGTCGGCGGCATCGGAATCTCGGGCGACGGCATCGACCAGGACGACATGATCGCGTTCCTGGGTACGCACAATGGCGGTCTCAAGGTGGGCGGCTCGGTCGGCAACGCGGCGCAGAGCATCCGCGCCGACCAACTGATCGTGGGACCTGTGGCGCCGGCGAGGCTGCGCTATGTGGGTTGCCCGTTCGCGCCGTTCCTCGATACCAACGACCAGAACGCCTGCCAGGGGAAATAGGCATGCGCCAAGTGTCCCTCATTGCGCTCATCGCTTTCGCCGGCCTCGCCGGCCAGGCCGAGGCGCGTGCGCATGGGGCCGGCAAGGCGCTGACCATCGACGAGATCCTCGCCCAGGCGGCGGCGACGGACTCGGGCGCGGTCGCCGGTCAGGACGCCCAGGCCGTGGTGCGGGGCGGCAACAAGGGCCGCAGTATCGATGACGTCCTGGCGATGGATGGCCGGTTCCAGCTGGCGGCTCTGGATCAGGAGCATGCCCCGTCCGCTGCGGCCCAGCCCGCGCCGACCGCGCCCGTCGATGCCGTGCCGCCGCCCGAGAGCGAGCCGGTTCCTGCCGACGACAAGCCGCTGGACGGCCGCCGCCGCCCCGGGCGCATCCAGGAACTGCCGCCGGCGATCGATCAGACCAACCCCGGGGCCGTGCGCGCGCCGCCGCCCGACGCATTCCCGCACGATGAGGTCCCGATCCCCGATCGCTGGCGTCTGGCCGGCGCGCTGGGCGTCACCAAGCCGCGCTGGTTCGACCCCTACAACCAGAACTTCCTGAAGGGCGACATCCCCATCAAGGGGACGCACGACTGGTTCTTCGCCTTCACCGGCATCTCGGACACGGTGGTCGAACCCCGGACGTTCCCGATCCCCGTGAGCGTGCAGACCACCTCGCGGCCCGGCAGCCTGGACATCTTCGGGCGCGACTCGAGCCTGGTGCTCGCCCAAACCTTCATCGCCGCCGCCTCGCTGATCCAGGGCTCGACGGCCTACAAGCCGCCGGACCTGGAGTTCCGCATCGCGCTGGCGTTCCAGGACAACTACGTCGACGTGCCCGAGAAGCGGGTGCTCTACGTCGAGCCGTCGAAGAAGACCAATCGGAACGACGCGTTCATCGGCGTGCAGGAACTGTTCGTCGACAAGCACCTGAGCAACGTTTCGGACCGCTACGACTTCGACTCGATCCGCATCGGCATCCAGCCGTTCTCCAGCGATTTCCGCGGCTTCCTGTTCCAGGACAACCAACTCGGCGTCCGGCTGTTCGGCAACCGCGACAACAATCGCTTCCAGTACAACCTAGCCGCCTTCTGGCGCGTGGAGAAGGACACCAACTCGGGCCTCAACGACCTGACCCAGCGGCTCCGCGACGACTACATTTTCCTGGCCAACGTCTATCGCCAGGATCTGCCGCTGCCGGGGATCACCTCGCAGGTCACGATCGTCCACAATCGCAACGGCGAAGGCGACGAGATCCAGATCGACAAGAACGGCTTCCCGGTGCGGCCGGCGCTGATCGGCGATCTGCGTGGGCGCAACTACAACGTCACCTATCTGGGCTACAACGCCGACGGCCGGATCGGGCGGGTCAACCTGACCGCCTCGGCCTACTACGCGTTCGGCGAGGACCGGAACAACATCTTCACCGGCCGCCCGGCCAAGATCCGCAGCTACTTCGTCGCCGCCGAGCCGTCGATGGATTTCGACTGGATCCGGGTGCGCCTGACGGGCCTGTACGCCTCGGGCGACAAGGACCCCTACGACAACCGCGAGCGCGGCTTCGACTCGATTTTCGAGAACCCGCAGTTCGCCGGCTCCGACACCAGCTACTGGATCCGCCAGACTATTCCGTTCGCCGGCGGCGGCCGGGTCATCGGGGTGAACGGGCGCAATGGCATCCTGAACTCGCTCCGGTCCTCGAAGGAAGAGGGGCAGTCCAACTTCAACAATCCCGGCACCGTGGTGCTGGGCGGCGGCGCCGACTTCGATGTCCTGCCCGAACTGCGAATCTCGACCAACGTCCAGCACATCGGCATGGCCAACACCTCGATCGTCCAGGCCCTGCGCCAGGAAGGCTCGATCCCGAAGTCGCTGGGCTGGGACGCCTCAGTCTCGACCATCTGGCGTCCGCACATGACGCAGAACATCGTGTTCCGCGGCTCGGTCGCGGTGTTCGATGCCGGCAAGGGCTTCAACGACCTGTTCTCGAACACGGCCCGGCACGACAAGTACTACTCGATCCTGCTCAACGCCATTCTGACCTTCTAGGGGCAAGATGCTGAAATTCGGGAGAAAATGGCTGGGGTTGGGGGCGCTGGTGGCGCTGACCGTCTTCGCGCCCGTGTCTCTCAAGGCCAGCGACGCCGAGAAGCCGGTGAAGCGCACCTACGTCACCGCTCCGGCCGCCAAGCTGGGCATGACCGATGCTGAGGTCGACGCGGCCAGCAAGGGCTGCGTCTCGTGCCACACCGACTCAGACGCCAAGACGATGCACCTGTCGCAGGCGGTGAAGCTGGGGTGCGCGTCCTGCCACGGCGGCGACGCGACCGTGTTTGCTCCCGCCGGCATGGCGATGAATGCGCCGGGCTATGCCGCGCTGCGCGACAAGGCCCACGTGCTGCCCAAGTACCCGAAGACCTGGCACTACCCCAGCTCGGCCAATCCGAAGGCCAGCTATACGCTGCTCAACAAGGAGAGCCCTGAGTTCGTCCGGTTCGTGAACCCGTCTGACTATCGTGTCGCGCGCCAGGCCTGCGGCGCCTGCCACATGGAGCTGATCGAGAAGGCCGAGCGCTCGCTGATGGCCACCGGCGCGATGCTGTTCGGGGGCGCGTCCTACAACAACGGGATCGTGCCCTATAAGAATTACGTGCTCGGCGAGGCCTACACCGCGCATGGCGAGCCGGCGCGGCTGCTGAGCGCCAGCCCGGGTCACGGCAAGCCGCACGGTACGGTTTCGCCCGAGCAGGCGAAGCGTGGCGCATTGCCGACCCTCTATCCGCTGCCCACCTGGCAGGTGACGCCGCCCGCCGACATCTTCCGCGTGTTCGAGCGCGGCGGTCGCAACATCAACACCCAGTTCGCCGAAGTGGGCCTGCCCAACGCCAACGGCGCCATCCAGCGCCTGGAAGAGCCGGGCCGTCCCGACATTCGCCAGTCGAACCGCGGCCCGGGCACCGGCCTGCGTGCGGCGATCCCGCTACTGAACATCCACAAGACCCGCCTGAACGACCCCTTCATGTGGTTCATGGGCACCAACGACCAGCCGGGCGACTATCGTTCGTCGGGCTGTGCGGGCTGCCACGTGGTCTACGCCAACAACCGCCAGCCGCACGCCAGCGTGACGTGGGCCGAGTACGGTCGCGATGGCCAGAGCGCCCAGGCGGACCCGACCATCAAGTGGACGGTCGACCACCACACCAACGAAGTCGTGGAGCGCAAGGAATCGGGCCACCCGATCAAGCACTACTTCACGCGCGCCATCCCCACGGCCCAGTGCATGAACTGCCACATGCACCAGCCGAATATGTTCGTGAACACCTACCTCGGCTACACGATGTGGGACTACGAGGCCGACGCGCCCTCGATGTGGCCGGAGAAGCAGAAGTATCCGTCCACGGCGGAAATGCGCGAAGTCCTGAACCGCAACCCCGAGGGCGCCGCGCCGCGCGGCAAGTGGGCCGACCTGGACTTCCTGCGCGAGGTTTTCGGGCTGAACAGGAAGCTGAAGGACACCCAGTTCGCCGACTATCACGGCCACGGCTGGAACTTCCGCGCCATCTTCAAGCGTGACCGCGAAGGCAACCTGCTCGACAAGGACGGCGCCGTCGTCGCCAACGACGACCCCGAGAAGTTCCACAAGAAGGGTGCGCCCGAGTTCACGCCCGTCGGTCAGAATGCGCCCGGCAAGGCGGTCCACATGATGGACATCCATGCCGAGAAGGGCATGCAGTGTGCCGACTGCCACTTCTCGAACGACAGCCACGGCACGGGCCTGATCTACGGCGAAGTCGCCAACGCGGTGGAGATCCGCTGCAAGGACTGCCACGGCAGCTCGTCGGCCTATCCGACCCTTCGCACCTCGGGACCGGCCGCGGATCCGAAGGGCAACGACCTCTCGCTGCTGCGCAACCCCGACGGCCAGCGCCGGTTCGAGTGGGTCGAGCGCGACGGCCGTCAGGTGCTGATCCAGCGTTCGCTGCTGGATCCCAAGCTGGAGTGGCGGATCAAGCTGACCAAGGACACGGTCGATCGCAATTCGCCGGACTTCAACGCCAAGTCGGCCCGCGCCAAGCTGATGGGCAAGATCAGCCAGAACGGCAAGCCGTTCGCCTGGGGCCCCGGCGTGCCGGCCGGCGAGCGCGCGCACAACGACGACGAGATGGAATGCTTCGCCTGCCACACCTCGTGGACCACGGCGTGCGCCGGCTGCCATCTTCCGATCGAGGCCAACTGGAAGACCAAGACCCACAAGTACGAAGAGCAGGAGACCCGGAACTACGCGACCTACAACCCGCAGGTCGCCCGGGACGACATGTATCAGCTGGGCCGTCATCAGACGACCAAGGGCTCGACCATCGCACCGGTCCGTTCGTCGTCGGCCCTGGTGCTGTCCTCGACCAACGTGAACCGCGAGCGGATCTACGTGCAACAGCCGCCGATCGCGGCGTCGGGCTTCTCTAGCCAGGCGTTCGCGCCGCACTTCCCGCACACCGTGCGCACGACCGAGACCAAGACCTGCACGGACTGCCACGTGAGCGCGGCCAACGACAACAACGCCATCATGGCCCAGCTGCTGCTGCTCGGGACCAACTTCGTGAACTTCGTGGGCCAGAACGCCTGGGTGGGTCTCGAAGGCGGCATCCAGGCCACGCGCGTCTCCGAGTGGAGCGAGCCGCAGGCGGTGATCGGCAGCTACCTGCACCGCTATGCCTATCCCGACTTCTTCAAGCTGCACGTCGACCAGAACAAGCGCGAGCTGAAGAACTGGGTCCGCGGCAAGCCCTTCGTCGACGGCCTGAAAGGCGGCGAGGAAGACAGCGCTGAGGAGTTCTCGAACTTCACCCATAAGACCGAGGGCGCGGCCCGCTGCGTCCAGCTGCGCGGCGAGTACCTGTTCACGGCGGAAGGGAAGGGCGGCTTCCACGTCCTCGATGCGGCCAGCATCGCCAACAAGGGCGTCTCGCAGCGCGTGATCAATGCGCCGTTCTCGCCACTGGGCCACGACACCCGCGTGCAGTCCAAGAACGCCACCTGCATGGCGCTGGCGACCAACCAGAACATCGCCCCGCTTCGCAATGAGGCGATGAAGACGATCATGGTGAAGGACGCGGTCACGGGCGGCGACGTCAGCCTGCTCCAGGCCAACCAAGAACAGGAATTCCACCCGCTCTACTCGTACGCGGTCATCACCGACAGCGAAGAGGGCCTGATCCTCGTCAACGTCAACACGCTGGCCGACGGCGATCCGCGCAACAACATGCTGAAGCGCGCGGTCACCTGGAACGCCGGCGGGGTTCTCAAAGGCGCGCGCCACATCACGCTGGGCGGCCACTACGCCTACATCGCCGCCGACGCGGGCCTGGTGGTGGTCGACCTCAACAACCCGCTGCAGCCGCGGCACGTGACGACCGTGGCGCTGCCCAACGTGCGTGGCTCGGCGCTCCAGTTCCGCTACCTCTGGGTCACGACCCAGCGCGGCCTGGAAGTTCTGGACGTGACCAAGCTCGAACAGCCCAGGCTGATCGAGGGCGCGACGATCCCGCTGGTGGACGCCCGCCGTGTCTATGTGGCCCGTACCTACGCCTATGTGGCGGCCAAGAAGGACGGCCTGGTCATCGTCAACGTGACCAATCCCGAGCGGCCGCGCCTCTACCAGAAGTTCGACGCCGGCGGCGCGATCAACGATGCCGAAGACGTGGTCGTGGGTTCGACCAACGCCTCGCTGTTCGCCTACATCGCCGACGGTAAGAACGGCATGAAGGTGGTGCAGCTGATCGGACCGGCGACGCAGCCGAACTTCTATGGCTTCTCGCCGGCGCCGAAGCCCGAGCTGATCGCCTGGGCGCGGACTCCATCGGCGGCGCTGTCGGTGTCGAAGGGTCTGGACCGCGACCGCGCGGTGGACGAGAGCGGCCACCAGATGGCGATCTTCGGCCGCCTGGGCTCGCGCCCGTTCAAGCGCGACGAGATGGAACGGTTCTTCACCGACCGCTGGGGCCGCCCGTACCGCGTCACCGACGCGGTCGACATGACCGCGTGGCTGGGTCCGGGGATGGTGCAGCAGGCCGACCGCTGAGGTCGGCCTAGCCCCGCCGCATGATCCGTTCGGCGACGCTCGGCGCGGCCCGCGTCAGCAGCGCCAGCAGCTTCGTCTTGCCGACGTAGATCTCGTTCCGGTCGGCCTTCAGCCCCGCCAGAACCTCGGCCGCGGCGTCTACGGCGCTCATCTTCCCGGCGCCGCGACCGCGGGTCATGTCCGTGTCGACCAGGGCCATGACCGCATCGGCGACCAGCACTTTCAGGCCGGCGTCCTCGCACTGGTAGCGCAGCGCCTTCGTGAAGCTGCGGACGGCCGCCTTGGTTGCGCAGTAGACCGGGGCCGAGGCCTTGGGGGCCAGCGCCAGGCCGCTCGAGACGTTGAGGATCGCTGCCGATGGCTGCTTCGCCAGGTGAGGCAGCAGGCCGGTCGACAGTCCGACGACAGCATCCAGGTTGATCGCAATCTCGTCGCGGAACGCCGTGCGCAGGGCCTGGGGTTCGTCGGCCAGCACGTCGGCGGTCACCTGGACGCCGGCGTTATTGATCAGGAGCGTGAGGTTGGGATGCCGGGCCGGGACGTCGCGCACCAGCCGGTCCACCTCATCGGCGCGGGCCAGGTCGGCCGGCCAGGCGGTCACCTGGCCCACATGCTCGGCCTCCAGTTCGGCCAGGGCCCGGGCTTCACGGCCCACCGCCGCCACGTGGCAGCCCGCGGCGATCAGATGGCGGGTCAGTTCGCGGCCGATGCCGCGCGCAGCGCCGGTGACCAGCGCGGTGCGTCCGTCGAGGTTCATGGCCGGCTCCCAGGGTGCGGCGTGGAGGGCAGGGGAATGAGCTGGTCCACCAAGGCGCGGGCCTGCTCGGGGCGCGGGGTGACCTGCCGGACGATAAGCTGGAAGTACGGCGCGCCCAGCATCAGATCGAGGAGCAGGCCGATGTCGGTGTCTGGGGCCAGCATCCCTCGATCCTGGGCCTCCAGCACCAGCGCCCGCATCGGTCCGCGCTCGCGGGCCTCGATGGTCACGTCCTGCAGCGCGGCCGACAGTTGGGGCTCGTGCGCGGCGTCGGAAATCACCGCGCGGATCGCCCCGCCCAGCGGCGTGTCGGCCATGGCCCGGATCAGGTTCTCCAAAACCCGCACCAGGTCTTCGCGTGGATCGCCGGTGCGTGGCGTGACCGGATTGGCCGTCCGCAGGCCGTGGCGGATGGCGTCGGCGACCAGCGCGAACTTGTTGGGCCAGCGGCGGTAGAGCGTGGCCTTGCTGGCCCGCGCAAGGGCGGCGACCTGGGCGGTGCTGGTGGCCGCGTAGCCGTGCTCGGCCAGGAGCCGCAGCGTGGCGTCGAGGATGCCGGCGGTGGTCTCAGGATCGCGGGGCCGTCCAACGGTCGATGGATTAACGGTACCCATGGGTATCCATAAGTTCACGTCATATCGGTACCGTCAAGTTCCGCAATATAGCTCGGAAATCAGACCGCCGCGTCGATCGGGGTCGTATACGCCGGGATTGGCACCGGCACGCCTTTAAGGTCGATCTCGCCGACGGCCTCGATCGGCACGGTGACCTTGGCGAGCTTCAGCGTGTCGGCGCTGAACAGGATGCGGGTGCCGAACGTCTTGTTGGCCGCTTCCAGGCGCGCCGCGATCACCACGACCTCGCCATAGGCGGTGTAGTTGAACCGCCGCTCGCCGCCGAAGTTTCCGACCAGGCCGATGCCCGACGACAGGCCCATGCGCGTGTAGCCGAAGTTGATCCCACGCTCGATCATCCTCTTGCGGATCTCCAGCGCGTAGAGATCGATCTCGCGCGCGCAGGCGATGGCGCGGTCGGCGTGGTCGGTCGAGGGCACGGGGGCGCCGAAGATCGCGATGATGCCGTCGCCGGTCATCTTGTCGATCATGGCCTCGTGCTTCCACAGGATGTCGATCACCCCGTCGAAGTACTCGTTGATCACGCCTTCGAACGTCTCGAGCGGCAGGCTGGCCACCAGGTTCGAGAAGTTCTCCAGGTCGGAGATCATCACGGTGATCTCGCGTTCTTCGGCCCCGATCTTCACCTCTTCCTGGCCGTCGACCATCCGGTCGATGACCTGGGGCGCCAGGTAGCGTTCGAGGGTGGAGGAATAGAACGCCCGCTGGGTCTGCAACTCGGCCGCGGCCAGCCGGCTCATGAGGAAGAAGCTGAGGCCGAAGCCGATGGCCGGCGTGGTCATCGGCGCCATCCAGGCCAGTTGCTGGTAGGCCAACCACGAGCCCACGCCGTAGACGCCGATACTGACCAGCAGGATGGCGATCGAGATCAGCCAGCGCTGGGTGGAACGGCCGAGCAGGGCGCCGCCTACGGCGGTGGCGAACACCAGGAGGGCGCTCAGCACGATCCCCGGCTTCCTGATGCGGTCGCCGGCCAGCATCTGGGACAGGGCGTGCACATGCACCTCGACGCCCGGCGTGCCGTCGTAGTGGCCGGCCATGAACCGCATCGGCGTGGTGTGCATGTCGTCCTTGAGCGTGGTCGAGTCGGCGGTAGCCGAGCGGGTCACGCGCCCGATGAAGGCGATTTTGTCCTTGAAGAAGGCGTCGGGCAGGAAGGCCACGAAGGCGGCGGAGTAGGACGGCGCGATGGCCCCGGTGTTCTCGGCCTTCACCGAAGGGTCGGCATGGCGGTAGCGGATCTCGAACTCGCCCTTCACGGGCTTGTAGCCCTCGGCGACCATCCCGGCGGCGGTGGCCAGGGCCGGAACCTTGCCGGGCAAGGGGTCGTAGCGGCGGATCACGTCGTCGTAGTCGACGCCGATCAGGGCACGGGCGTCGGCGTAGTTCAGCTTCTTGGCCACCGGGAAGTCGACGCCAGGTGTCAGCTGCGGGTCGACGGCCGCCACGATGGGCGCCTTCACCGGCTCGATCCGGGCCTGGAAGTCGGCGAACTCCTCAGGCGTGCTCCACGTGTCGAGCAGATAGTCGACGGCGACGGCCTTGATGCCCTTGGAATCCAGGGTCGCGATCAGGTCGCCCAGCCAGGCCTTGTTGATCGGCGACAGGCACTTGCAGGGCGAGGATTCGCTCATCGCGTTCAGCGCGTCGTCGTCGATCTTGATGATCACGAACTTCGATTGGGCGGCCGGCGCCGCGGTGGCGATGCGCAGGTCGGACGTCAGGTTCTCCACGAACCGGACCGGGGTGGTGCTGCCCATCCAAAGCGCGGCGGCTGTGGCGGCGGCGGCGGCCAAGCCCAGAACCAGCACGTCGGCCCAGAATTTCCCGCCAGCTTCGCGCAGGCGGCGCACCGCGCCTAGCAGCAGATTCATCGGCCCCCGACGCTTGGTCTCTCCCGCCATGGATCAGGCGAGGGTTCGGAAGGGGAAATTGTAGGTGACGGCGGGGGTGTAGTCGCCGGCCTGACAGGTGTGGGTGGTCAGGTGGCCCGCGTGGCACATCAGGAGCGCGAACGCCGGCGGCTCTTCCACCAGGATTTCGCGACCGTCGGGCACGTGCATATCGACCTCGGTGAGATCGAGCGTCAGCTGGATCGAGGTGGCCGGCGCCGCCGACAACACATGCCCCGCGAACAGGCCGGTGAACGCCCTGTGGATGTGGCCGCACATCATGACCTGGACCTGGTCGCGGCCCTTCAGGACCTGGGCAAGACGCGCGATCCAGGGGGAATCCGGGTCGGGGTCCATCCACTGGATGCCGCTCGGGATCGGCGGATGGTGGAGGATCACGGCGGTGGGCTTGTTGGGCTCGGCGTCCAGCGTCTCGGCCAGCCACGCTGCACGGACCTCGTCGTAGTCGCCGTGGTTGGGGCCTTCCAGCGTGTCACACACCACCATGCGCATGGGGCCGAAATCGACCGCATACTGGATGTAGCCGTTGGCGTCGGTCTGGGCGCCCGGGCCCGAAAACACGGACAGGAATCCTTCGCGGCTGTCGTGATTGCCCACCGCGTAGAAGATCGGAATCTCGCTGTCGGCCATAAGCCGTTCCAGCTCGAGGTATTCCTCGCGTTCGCCACGGTCGACCAGGTCGCCGCTCGCGACAATAGCCACGGGCCGCGGACGCAGCTCGTGTATCGCCCGCATGACCTGACGCAAACGTTCTTCGTTCCGCTGCTGATTCAGCGGATCTTTGTCCGTCGTCACGTGCAGGTCAGTGATCTGCGCGATCGTCAACACCAAGCCGCCTCCCCAAGCAGCGCGCACCGTCCCATGTCAGATACGCAAGCTCAGCGGCGACGGATGACGAGATTGCGAATTTCCGTCATGTCCTCCATCGCGAACCTCACGCCCTCGCGGCCAAGCCCCGAGTCTTTCACTCCGCCATACGGCATATTGTCGACCCGGTAGCTGGGGACGTCGCCGATCACGACTCCGCCCACGTCGAGATGGTCCCATGCTTCGAGCATCTTGTAGAGGTCGCGCGTGAAGACGCCGGTCTGCAGACCGAACTTGGAGTCGTTGACCTCGGCCAGAGCATCCTTGAAGTCGGTGAACTTCGACAGGATGGCCACCGGGCCGAACGCCTCTTCGGCATAGAGCGCAGCCTTGCGGCCGACGCCTTCCAGAAGCGTGGCTTCCAGCATCGCGCCCTCGCGCTTGCCGCCGACCAGCAGCGTGGCGCCGTCGGCCACTGCGGCCTGAATCCAGCTGTCGAGCCGGGCGGCCTCCTTCACGTCGATCATCGGGCCGACGAACGTGGCCTCCTCGCGCGGATCGCCCGCGATCAGCGTCTTGGTCTTGGCGACCAGGCGGTCCTTGAGTTCGTCGTAGATCGAGGCGTGGATGATGATCCGCTGCACGCCGATGCACGACTGGCCCGACTGGTAGAAGGCGCCGAAGATGATCCGCTCGACGGCGTCGTCCAGGTCGGTGTCGGCATCGACGACCACGGCGGCGTTGCCGCCCAGCTCCAGCACCACCTTCTTCTTGCCGGCTCTCGCCTTCAGATCCCACCCCACGCCGGGCGAGCCGGTGAAGCTGAGCAGCTTGAGGCGCTCGTCGGTCGTGAACAGGTCGGCCCCGTCGCGCTGAGCCGGCAGGATCGAGAACGCGCCCTTGGGCAGGTCGGTCTCGGCCAGCACCTCGCCGATGATGATCGCGCCCAGCGGCGTGCGCGAGGCGGGCTTCATCACGAACGGACAGCCCACGGCGATCGCCGGGGCGATCTTGTGGGCCGCCAGGTTGAGCGGGAAGTTGAAGGGGCTGATGAAGGAGCAGGGGCCGATCGGCACCCGCTTCCACATGCCCTGATAGCCCTTCGCGCGCGGGCTGATGTCGAGCGGCTGAACCTCGCCGGTCATCCGCACGCTTTCTTCCGCGGCGATGCGGAAGGTGTCGATCAGGCGGGTGACCTCGCCGCGGGCGTCGCGGATCGGCTTGCCGGCCTCGATGCACAGGGCATAGGCCAGCTCCTCGAACCGTTCCTGGAAGCGCTTGACGCAGTGCGCCAGCACCTCCTGGCGCGCGTAGGCCGGCATTCTGGCCATCGGCTCGGCCGCCTCGACGGTGGCGGCGATCCCCGCGTCGATGATCTTGGCGTTCGCCAGCGCGACGCGGGTGGCGACCTTGCCGGTGTATTTGTCCGTCACCTCGAGATCGAGGTTCGGAGTCTGGGCCTCGTTGGCCAGATAGAGGGGATAGGAATCCCGAAGCGCGGTCATGTCGGTGTCCTTGGCCTCCGCGCCTAGACGGCCGCGCTGAGTTCCTTGATCTGGCGATTGAGGATGAGGTCGTTGTCGGAGTAATCGACCGGGCAATCGATGAGGTTCACCCCAGGCGTGTCCAGGCACTTCTTCAGCAGGGCCGGCAGCGCCGCGGCGCTCTCCACCCGATAGCCGTTGGCCCCATAGCTCTCGGCGTACTTCACGAAATCGGGGTTGCCGTAGGTCAGCCCCCAGTCCTTGAAGCCCATGTTCGCCTGCTTCCAGCGGATCATGCCGTAGCTGTTGTCGTTCAGGATCAGCACGGTGATGTTCAGCTTCAGGCGGACGGCGGTCTCCATCTCCTGGCTGTTCATCATGAAGCCGCCGTCGCCGCAGATCGCCATGACCTTGCGGTCCGGATAGACCATCGACGAGGCCATGGCCGACGGCAGGCCCGCGCCCATGGTGGCCAGCGCGTTGTCGAGCAGTACGGTGTTCGGCATGTAGGCCGGATAGTTCCGTGCGAACCAGATCTTATAGACCCCGTTGTCGAGGCAGATGATGCCGTCCTGCGGCATCGCTTCGCGGATCTGCTTCACCAGATACTGCGGGTAAATCGGGAAGCGCTGGTCGGTATCGTATTTGGCCGCGTGTTCCACCTCGGCGGCGCGAGCCTTGTGCATCTTGGCGAAGTCCCAGCCCGCCTGAGGCAGGATATCTTCCTTGATCTGCCAGATGGCGTTGCCGATGTCGCCGATCACCTCGTACTGCGGGAAGTAGACCGGATCGACTTCCGCCGAGCGGAAGTTGATGTGGATCACCTCGGTGCCGCCCTGCTGCATAAAGAACGGCGGCTTCTCGATGACATCGTGACCCACATTGATGATCAGGTCGGCCGCGCCGATGGCGCGGTGCACGAAATCGCCGGCCGACAGCGCCGCGCAGCCCATGAACTTCGGGTTGGTCTCATCGATCACGCCTTTGCCCAGTTGGGTCGAGACGAACGGGATGCCCGTCTTCTCGATGAACTGGGTGAGCATCCGGCTGGTCATGGTCCGGTTCGCGCCGGCGCCGATCACCAGGATCGGCGACTTGGCCTGCTCGATCCGTTTGGCGGCGGCGCGGATCGACTTCTCGTCGGCGACCGGGCGGCGCGCGTTGGACTTGGGCAGCGGAATCGACTCGGTGTGCTCGTCGGCGACATCCTCGGGAAACTCGATGTGGACGGCGCCCGGCTTCTCTTCCTGGGCGAGGCGGAAGGCTTCGCGAATGCGGCTCGGGATGTTGTCCGACGACGCCAACTGGTGGGTGTACTTCGTGATCGGCTTCATCATGTCGACCACGTCCAGGATCTGGAACCGACCCTGCTTGGACTTCTTGATGGGCTTCTGGCCGGTGATCATCATCATCGGCATGCCGCCCAGCTGGGCGTAGGCCGAGGCCGTCACGAAGTTGGTTGCGCCCGGGCCAAGGGTGGCCACGCAGACCCCGGCCTTGCCGGTGTGTCGACCGTAGGTGGCGGCCATGAAGCCCGCGCCCTGTTCATGCCGCGTCAGGATGAGCTTGATCTTCGTCGAGCGCGAAAGGCTGTCCAGGAAGTCGAGATTCTCCTCGCCAGGGACACCGAAGACGTACTCGACGCCTTCCTCTTCGAGGCACTGCACGAAAAGATCAGACGCCTTGGTCATTTTTATAGCCCCCATCCCAACACAACGTGTTGTCGCAAATTCCCAGGACTTGTGAAGGGCGAAACGTCTGAGAGGCGAGTGCGTCCGCAATTCGCGTTAGACCGTACCGAATTCGCCGCTAAGGTTGAGCGGGAAACGGCCGGGCGAAAACGCGCCGGACATCAGGGGGATTCAAGCATGGCAGTCAGCGATCACGTCGATCTTCCGACCTTCATCGAGGGCGTGAAGCGCCGCAATCCGGGTCAGCCGGAGTTCGTGCAGGCGGTCCAGGAAGTGGCCGAGGACATCTTCGACTTCATCCAGGACAAGGAAAAATATCACGAGGCGCAGATCCTGCGCCGGATCGCGGAGCCCGATCGCGTGATCAGCTTCCGCGTCTGCTGGCAGGACGACAAGGGCAACGTGCGCGTCCAGCGCGCCTGGCGCGTCCAGAACAACAACGCCATCGGCCCCTATAAGGGCGGCATCCGCTTCCACCCCTCGGTCACCGAGAGCGTGCTGAAGTTCCTGGCCTTCGAACAGACCTTCAAGAACGCGCTGACTGGCCTGCCCATGGGCGGCGGCAAGGGCGGCTCGAACTTCAATCCGAAGGGCAAGTCGGACGGCGAGGTCATGCGCTTCTGCCAGAGCATGATGACCGAGCTCTATCGCTACATCGGCGCCGACGTCGACGTGCCGGCCGGCGACATCGGCGTGGGCGCGCGCGAGATCGGCTACATGTTCGGCCAGTACAAGCGCCTGACGAACGAGTTCACCGGCGTGCTGACCGGCAAGGGCCTGGAGTACGGCGGCTCGCTGATCCGCACCGAGGCCACCGGCTATGGCGCGACCTACTTCCTGCAGAACATGCTGAAGAACCAGGGCAAGGACATCGCCGGCCACACGGTCGTGATCTCGGGTTCGGGCAACGTGGCCACCCACGCGGCCGAGAAGGTCACCATGCTGGGCGGCAAGGTGCTGACGCTCTCGGACTCCGAGGGCTTCATCTACGACCCCGAAGGCCTGACCCAGGCGAAGATCGACTGGGTGAAGGAGCTGAAGAACAAGCGCCGCGGCCGCATCAGCGAGTACGCCAAGGAGTTCAAGGGCTCGGAGTTCCACGCCGGCAAGACGCCGTGGGGCGTGCCCTGCCAACTGGCGCTGCCCTGCGCCACGCAGAACGAACTGCTGGGCGACGACGCCCGCACGCTGGTCAAGAACGGCTGCATCGGCGTCTCCGAAGGCGCCAACATGCCGACCAACCTGGAAGGCGTGCACGTCTTCAAGGACGCCCAGATCCTGTATGCGCCCGGCAAGGCGGCCAACGCCGGCGGCGTGGCGGTGTCGGGCCTCGAGATGAGCCAGAACTCGGCGCGCATCTCCTGGAAGGAAGAAGAGCTCCAGCGCCTGCTGCAGGACATCATGCTGGGCATCCACTCCTCCTGCCTGGAATACGGCGGCCGTGCGGGCTCCAAGGTGCCGGACTATGTGAAGGGCGCGAACATCGCGGGCTTCAAGAAGGTCGCCGACGCCATGCTGGCGTTCGGGGTCGTCTAAGACCACATCCTGTCTGATCGTGAGCGCCGCCGCGGGAGACTGCGGCGGCGCTTTTCGTTGGGCCCACAAGGCGGGATAGAAGCGGCATGCCCCGAACGTTGCGTTTGGTCCTGGGCGACCAGCTATCCGACAACCTGTCCGCCCTGCGGGACCTAGCGCCAGGCGACCGTGTGCTGATGGCCGAGGTCATGGCCGAAGCCACATATGTCCGGCATCACAAGCAGAAGCTGGTCCTGGTGTTCGCCGCCATGCGCCGGTTCGCCGAACGGCTGACGGAGCGGGGCGTGGATGTTCGCTACGTGCGGCTCGATGATCCGGCCAACACGCAGGACCTCCCCGGCGAAATCCTGCGGGCGCTTGGGGAAGGCGGCTTCGACCGGATCGTCGTCACTCAGCCTGGCGAGCACCGGCTGACACGCACTTTCGAAGGGCTGGCGCTGCAGGCGCCGGTCCCCCTTCAGGTTCGGCCCGACGATCGGTTCATCTGCTCGAGAGGCGTGTTCGAGGCCTGGGCCCAGGGACGCCGCGAGCTGCGGATGGAGTTCTTCTATCGGGAGATGCGCCGCCGCACCGGCCTGCTGATGGACGGCGACAAGCCTGCGGGCGGGCGCTGGAACTACGACGCCGAAAACCGCAAGCGCCTGCCGCGCAACGTGCGCCCGCCCGAACGGCTGCGGATCGCGCCGAGGCCTGTGGTCCTGGAGGTCATCCGCATGGTCGAGGCCAGGTTCCCCGACCAGTTCGGCGAGACGACGACCTTCGGCTGGGCCACATCGCAGACCGAAGCCGAGTCCCTGCTCGCCCATTTCCTCGCCGATATCCTGCCAGGCTTCGGCGACTGGCAGGACAGTATGAAAGGCGGGGAGCCGTTCCTCTGGCACGCGCGTATCTCGGCGGCGCTGAACATCGGCCTGCTGGACCCGCTCGATGTCTGCCGCCGGGCCGAAGCCGAGTATCGCGCGGGCCGGGCCCCGCTGAACGCGGTGGAGGGCTTCATCCGCCAGATCCTCGGGTGGCGTGAGTTCGTCCGCGGCGTCTATGACCTCAAGGGCGAAGACTACCTGCGCACCAACGCGCTCGATGCCGATCGCACGCTGCCCTGGGCGTTCTGGTCCGGCGACACCGACATGGCCTGCGTGCGCGATGTGGTCGGCGTCACCCAGAGGCACGCTTACGCGCACCACATTCAACGGCTGATGGTGACCGGCAATCTCGCGCTGTTGCTCGGCGTGCATCCTGACGAGGTCAACGCCTGGTACATGGCGGTCTACATCGACGCCTTCGAATGGGTCGAGGCGCCGAACACGCACGGCATGGCCATCTACGCCGACGGCGGCGTCGTCGGTTCGAAGCCCTATGCGGCCAGCGGCGCCTATATCAATCGCATGAGCGACTACTGCGCCGGCTGCGCCTACGACGTCGCTCGGAAGCGGGGCGAGGGGGCCTGTCCCTTCAACGTCCTCTACTGGGACTTCCTGATCCGCAATCAGAGACGTCTGGAGGGCAATCCGCGCATGGCGCTGCCGTACCGCGCCTTGGCCGCCATGGCTGACGACCACGCCGCCATCCGCGCGGAGGGCGAGGCCGTGAGGCTGCGGCTCGGGGCTGTGCCCCGGGCCTGATCGCTCAGCGGGCCGCGACCTTCGTCCAACGCAGCGCCTCCAGCGGGGGGTGGCCCGGCTTCGGTGACGCCTCGCCCGGCTTGTGGAAGCCGTGGCAGGTGGTGCAGTCGGCGTCGTCGGCTGCAGCGATCTTGGTCGCCGGCTGGCCGTGGCAGGTGGCGCAGGTCTTCAGGTCGGGGATCAGCACGTCGGACGCCCGGTCCGACGTCTTAGCCTTATGGCAGTCGGCGCACTCGAAGCCGCCGGCCTTGGACGTGCCGGGTCCGCCGTGCTCGGGCACGCTGTGGTCGAAGCCGCCGCGGGGCAGGTACCTCGTCGTCAGCTTCACCGGCGCCATCTGCACCGTGTCGCCCGCCCAGTTGACCGTGTGGCAGTCGTAGCAGGCGCCGCCGCGCGAGAACGTGGCGCGGTAGGCGCTGGCGCCGCCCGC
Source organism: Phenylobacterium sp. (assembly GCF_965284355.1). Lineage (NCBI taxonomy): Bacteria > Pseudomonadati > Pseudomonadota > Alphaproteobacteria > Caulobacterales > Caulobacteraceae > Phenylobacterium > Phenylobacterium sp. The sequence continues at coordinate 4,805,957 of NZ_OZ260078.1, forward strand.
CGAGAACACGCTGGGCCGGATCGTGCCCGGACGTTGGCGATCGCTGCCCGGCGAGGCCATCAGGCTGCGGCCGGCCAGGGTGTCGACCACCTTCTGCAGTTCGCCGTGCGGCAGGTTCTTCAGCTGCCCGCCCTCACGGGTGTAGGCCAGGCTGTGGCAGCCGCCGCAGTCCTTCTCCATCTCGATCGGGACGAAGTCCTTGCCGCTCGCGTCCCGGCGGTGGCACGAGGCGCACTCCAGCGGCGCGCCATAGCCGCCGGCCTTGCCCAACTCGATCGCCTGGCGGGCGACGCCGCCCCGCGGATCAAGGTGCATGCGGTGCGGGAAGATCAGGCCGTTTCGCTCCTGGGGCATCGTGTCGAGCGCCACGCGCTGGAACGTCGGCTTCGGACCGGCCGCCGAGGTCATCACCAGCGGGCGGAACCCGGGATGCTTGTTCCAGTCGGGCGTGTCGATCAGCTCGGTCTTGGTCAGCCGCATCTTCAGCTGGCTGTGGCAGCTCTGGCAGTCCTGGACCACGACCAGCTTGGGCTTGTCCGACAGCGGCGGCGCCGTGGCGTCGGCGTCTTCAGGCTTGGGCGACTTGGTGTGCTCGATATGGCAGCTGGCGCAGCGGTCGGTGGGATGGCCCAGCGCACGCTGGAACACAGCGCTGACGACGCCGAGGCCGGCCGGCAGCGGCGTGGCCTTCTGCAGCTTGTCGTGCGCGGCGTGCTCGGCCGCCAGTTGCGGCTGGAACGGGCTGCCCAGATTGCGGGCGCGCTCGAACTGCGGCGTCGGGTCGGCGCTGGACTTGTGGCAGGTCAGGCACGAGTCATCGCGCACCGCCTGGAAGTTCTTCACGTGACAGCTCTTGCAGTCGCTTTCGAGGAACGAGTGCGCCTTGGACAGCGCGCCCGACGACCACTGCTGGTCGGGGCGAATCTTCGCCGGCCCGATGATGCCTGACAGCGTCAGCGGGACCAGCAGGCACAGGAGGAAGATCCCAGCGCCCAGGACCCACGCCATGTTGCGGCGACCGAACACGGGCGCCTGCAGCGAGAACACGCTGGCGCTCGGCGGATAGTCGTGGCTTTCGCGGGTGACGGTGACGACGGCCCCGCCGTCCTCGCCCGTCTCGAAGGCGAGCCGGTATTCGCCGAAACTCGCCACAGGATGACGCGAGACGTCGACGTCGATCCGCGAGGTCGACTTGCCGTCCACCGTGAAGGGCAGACCGCCGACGCTTTCGATCGTGACCCGGCCGGGGCCGGAGAACCGCATCTTGGCGTGGCTGGGGTCGACGGCGAGGTCGGCCAGGACGATGTCGTTGGTCGTGGCGCGGCCGATCGTGGCCTCGGGCCCGGCCACGTCACGCTCGCGCACGATCGGATCGCCGCCGGCGGCCCGTTCAGTGATCAGCTTGAGGCGAAAGGTTTGAGCCACCGGTCACCAGTACGCAAAGACGCTGACGATATGCGCCAGGAGCGCCGCCAGCAGGGCGAAAGTGGCCGGTATGTGCACGAACAGCCACGCTTCGAGGAGGGCGGTGATGCCCATCTGCCGGCGGGCCAGCGCGAGCGCATCGGCCTTCTGTGTCATCAGACCCTCGATCTTGGTCAGGGCCTCGGCCTGAACCGCGCTGCCGGGCGAGGGCAGGGCGCGCAGCTGCTGTAGCGCGCGGCGATTGGCGCAATCGCCATAGCTGCCGGTCAGGCGTTTCCAGAAGCCGCCGCCCAGGTCGGTCTGCTCGATCGAGAGCCTCACGATGGCGGCGCCGTTCCGGTCGAGCGGCTGGGCCGCTTCGTGCATCTGGGCGTCGAGGCTGGCCAGCGCGTCGAGCATCTGCTTGCGCGTGGTCTCGCCCCGGTTGCCATGCAGGCGCTGGGGCAGGGTGGCGTAGGCCCAGACGCCCAGGGCGCCCGAGGCGATCACCAGCATCATCAGCGCATAGGCCAGGGTGTGGACGTTCCAGCCGAACTGGAAGCCCGTATGCAGCGTCGCCAGCACGGTCAGCGACAGACCCAGATAGACGTGGGCCGAGACCCAGGCCTTCAAGGAATAGTGGCCCTGGGTGATGACCCGCTTCCGGACGCCCAGGCAGGCCAGCCAGACGATGAGGCCCACGCTGGCCGTGCCCAGCAGATAGCCCAGCCAGCTGCCGCCGCTGGGCGGTTCGGCCAGCCGCATCGCGACGAAGAAATAGACGCCCGTCGCCACGACGCAGAGGCCCGTGGCGATCTGCGCCCAGCGAAAGCCCTTGTGACGCAGGAACCCTTCATGGGTCCGCTGCCTCACGCGCTCGGTATGCCCCCCAACCTGCGTCACGGCCTATCCGGTCTTCTCGAGGCGCGCCACCGACAGGAAGGCGTCGGGCGTGACCCGGATCGCAGCTCCTGTCGGACAGGCCCGGACGCAGGCCGGACCGCCGGCTTTGCCCGAACACATGTCGCACTTGATGGCGAGTTTCGGCGATTCGCCGCCCTCGGCCTTCGCGGCTTTCTTGCGCCATTCATACGACGGTTGGCCAGGGCCGGGGCCCTTGCCGAACAGCATCCATTCCCAGAGCGGCGGCTTTTTGGGCGGCGGCTTGTCCATCTGGATCACGCCGTAAGGGCAGGCCCGCTGGCAGTTCCCGCAGCCGATGCAGGTCTCGTTGATGAAGACCTCGCCGTCGGGGCCCCGCCGGATGGCGTTGGGCGGGCAGTCGCTCATGCAGTGCGGGTGCTCGCAGTGGCGGCACGACGTCGGCACGTGGATGTTGGCGAAGGTGGTGCCGGCCTCGCGGTTCAGGCGGCTCAGTCCGTCGTGACTGTCGGCGCAGGCCTTTTCGCAGTTGTCGCAGCCGACGCACAGGCTCTCGTCGATCAGCAGCACGTCGGTGGCTTCGCCGATCCCCTGCTTGATCAGGAAGTTGGCCACCGAGGAGTACATGTCGACGGCGCCGCCGAACTCGTCCTTCTGTTCCTCGATGAAGGCGTTGATCTCGCGCCGGGCCCGCATCTCGTCGGTCATGCGCTTGGCAAGTTCCGGCTTGCGCACGAGCAGCTTGCGGAACGGATCGGCGGGCAGCTTCACCACCGTCGAGCGGATGGCGGCCTTCACCGTGGCGACGCGCGGGGCGCGCTCGATCATGGCCATCTCGCCCGAGTACGACCCGGCCGGCACGTACGACATGAAGACCGGCTTTCCGCCCAGGTCCTTCTCCACAATCATCGAGCCGGAACGGATGATGTAGAGGTCGTCCGAGATATCGCCTTCCTTGATGATGGCTTCGCCCGGCTTCACCTCGATGACTTCCGAGCCCGCCAGCACCTCCTGGATGTCGGCGGGCGTGAGGCCAGACTTGAAGATCTGCAGCACCTGGCGCTCGGTGGTGATGCGGTTCACCGTTTCGCGAGCCTGCGGCACCTGGCTCATCAGCTTCAGGGCCGCCATACGCGGGATTTCGACGCAGATGGTGGGCTCGGCCGCCCGGATCGTGGCGCCGCGCTTGCGGCCCGAGATCAGGCCCACCTCGCCGAAGATCGAGCTCTTGCCGATCGGCACAGTGATCTTGGCGTTGTTGGGATCGACCTCGACGTTCACCGATCCTTCGGCGATGCCGAACAGGGACGACCCGGGCTCGTTCCGCACGAAGACGGGGTCGCCGGCCTTGTAGGCGCGCACGGTCGAGTCGAGCAGGAACTCCCGCATCTGCAGGGGCGACAGCCCGTTCAGGATCTCGACGTTGCTGCGCAGGAACTCGAGCCACTCGGACACCGAGCGCTTGCCGGGCAGGCCCTTGAGCTTCTCGACCAGCAGCGGTTCGTCGGCGGGTTCCAGGTTGGTGTTGCCGCTGATGAACTCGACCACGTCGTAGCCCTGGTTCATGCAGTGCTTGATCAGCGGATAGCCGGCCAGGGCGCCGATCACGTAGATCCCGGGCTTGCTGGTGCTCTCGAACGTTGGCGTCAGCGTCGGGAAGGCCGTGCGGTCGGGGCTGGAGAACTCCACGCCGGCGGCTTCGACGAAGGCGCGAGGCGGCGCGGCGCCCATCCGGGCGATGATTCGGTCGCACTTGAGCCGCGACTGGCCCTGAGGCGTATCGACGGTGATCCAGCCCGGCTCGACCAAGGCGGTGTTGGTCTCGGTCAGCACGCTGATCCGACCGGCGTCGCGCGCGGCCAACAGGCCGTCGACATTCGGCTTCTTGGCGGTGGGGAAGTCGGCGCCGCGGTTCACCAGGGTGACGGTGTTGTTCTGCCCGGCGTCTGCGATTAGGCCCATCGCGTTCTCGATGCCGGCGTCGCCGCCGCCGATGACGAAGATATGCTCGTCGGTGTACTCGCCCGGATCGTCCAGCTGGTACTGAATGTGGGGGAGGTTGCCCCCTTCACACCGCATCAGGTTCGGATTGCCCTGGGTGCCAACGGCCAGAACGATGTTCTCGGCCTTGATCGGGTCGCCCTTCTTGAGCTGGATCGTGAAGTCGCCCTTGTCGCCGGTGATGGCCGCGACTTCGGCGTTGAACTTCACGTTCACCCCGGCGGCCTTGGTGTCGGCGTTCCACTGGTCGAGGATCTTCTCGCGCTTGCCGGCGTCGAACTCGCACTCGGCGCGCAGCACCAGCACGGACGGCGTCGCCATCACGTGCTTGCCCTTCTGGTAGCGGTAGATGGTGTCCGAGAGGTGGTCGGTCTTCTCGAGAAGGATGTGCGAGATGCCCTTCTTCGCCGCGCGCGCAGCCGCGCTCATGCCGGCAGGACCGGATCCAATGATCGCGATCTTATACGTTTCCGACATAGCCCCAACGCCCCCAGTACCCTGGCCGGTCAACCCCCCGGCCTCGCCGCACCTTGCGCCTTCCCGACTCTCCCTGGCGCTATAACATTTCCGATCTTCACCGAACGCGCTACCACGCGCTCACGTCTCAGGGGAGCACAAAGTCCATGTCGGCGGAAGTCGGACAGTTCGCGCTGATTCTCGCGCTGCTGCTCGCGCTCGTCCAGTCTGTAGCGCCGCTCGTAGGCGCACAACGGGGCGACGGCGTGCTGATGGCGCTGGGTCGGCAGGCTGCGCTGCTGCAGGGAATTTTTGTCGCCCTGGCGTTCGGGTGCCTCGCGTATGCGTACCTGACTTGCGATTTTTCGGTCGCGCTGGTGGCTCAGCACAGCCACACGACCCAGCCGGTCGCCTACCGATTCGCCGCCACCTGGGGCAGCCACGAGGGCTCGATGCTGCTGTGGGTGCTCATTCTGGCCATCTACGGCGGCGGCGTCGCTTTCTTCGGCGGCACGCTTCGCGAAACGCTTCAGGCGCGCGTTCTGGGCGTCCAGGGCGTTCTGGGCGTGGCGTTTCTGGGGTTCCTGATCTTCACCTCGAATCCGTTCCTGCGGATTTCGCCGGCGCCGATCGAGGGGACCGAGCTCAATCCGCTGCTGCAGGACCCGGGTCTCGTGCTGCACCCGCCGCTGCTCTACCTCGGCTACGTGGGCTTCTCGGTGTCGTTCTGCTTCGCGGTGGCGGCGCTGATGGAGGGCCGCGTGGACGCGGCCTGGGCCCGTTGGGTGCGTCCTTGGGTGCTGGCTGCCTGGATTCCGCTCACCGCTGGCATCACTTTAGGCAGCGGGTGGGCATATTATGAGTTGGGCTGGGGCGGCTGGTGGTTCTGGGACCCGGTCGAGAACGCCTCGCTGATGCCCTGGCTGCTGGGTACGGCCCTGCTGCACTCGGCCCTCGTGCTGGAGCGGCGCGGGGCCCTGGTCAGCTGGACCATCCTGCTGGCGATTCTCACGTTCTCGCTCAGCCTCGTGGGCACCTTCCTGGTCCGTTCGGGCATCCTGACCAGCGTGCACGCCTTCGCGGTCGATCCGCAGCGCGGCGTCTTCATCCTGGGCATCCTGGCGGTGACCACCGGGGCGTCGCTCGCCCTCTACGCCTGGCGCGCGCCGTCGATTCGGGCCGGGGCCCTGTTCCAGCCGCTCTCGAGGGAGGGGGGCATCACGCTCAACAACCTGTTCCTGACGGTGCTGACCGCCACGGTGTTCCTGGGCACGTTCAGCCCGGTGTTCATCGAGATGATCAACGGCGACAAGATCTCGGTCGGGCCGCCGTACTACGCCCTGACCTTCGCGCCGCTGGCGATTCCGCTGCTGTTCCTTGTGGTCTTCGGCCCGATGCTGAACTGGAAGCGTGACGAGGTTCGCAAGACCGCCGGGCGACTGAAGGTCCCGGCCATCATCGCCGGCGTCGTGCTGGTCGCGGCGCTGCCGTTCGGCGGGCTCAAGGGCGTGCTGACCGCAGGGGCGCTGGCGCTCTCGGCCTGGCTCCTGGTCGGGTCGGCGACGATCCTGGGGCGCCGCTGGTGGGCCGGCCGCGCCCATCTGGGCCGCTCGATCCGAACGACCCCGCGGGCGCTGGTGGGCCTGACCGTCGCGCACGCGGGACTGGGCCTTCTCACCCTGGGAATCACCGGCACCACGTCATGGGACTCGGACAAGGTGCTGAACATGCGCCCGGGCCAGTCGGTCGAGTTTGCCGGCCGGACGCTGACCATGACCAACTATGAAATGGTCCAGGGCCCGAACTACGAGGCGCGGCAGGCGCGCTTCACGGTGAAGGGGCCCACCGGGACCTACAACCTGCGCAGCGAGAAGCGCTGGCATCCTTCGGCCCAGAGCCAGACCACCGAGGCCGGCATCCACGTGACGCCGCTGGGCAACCTCTACGTTTCGGTGGGCGAGGAGTCCGAACAGGGCGTCGTCGTGCGCCTTTGGGATCATCCGCTGATCGTCTGGATCTGGATCGGCGGCTTCGTGATGTCGATCGGCGGGGCGATCTCGCTCAGCGACCGCCGCCTGCGCGTCGGCGCCGCCCTCAAGCTGCCTGTTCCCGCGTCCCAACCCATCCCGGCCGAATGAAGCGTCTTCTGTTCATCCTCCCCGTCGTGGGCTTCGTGGCTCTGCTGGCGGTGTTCTTCCTGGGCCTGGGCCGTGACCCTCGGGCGCTGCCGACGGCGTTCCTGGACAAGCCGCTGCCCGCCTTCACCGTCGGCCCGGTCCGGCCCGGCGACACGGCCGGATTGTCGAACACCGACTTCGGCAAGGGCGAGCCCATGCTGCTGAACGTGTTCGCCTCGTGGTGCGGACCCTGCCGGGTCGAGCACCCGGTGCTGATGCGGCTCAAGAGCGAGGGCGTGATCATCCACGGCCTCGACTGGAAGGAGCGCTCGCCGGGCGCCGGCTTCCGCTGGCTAAGCCAGAACGGCGACCCCTACGTCCGCGTCGGCGACGATCCGACCGGGCGCACCGGTATCGAATTCGGCGTGGCCGGCGTGCCAGAGACCTTTGTCATCGATAAGCAGGGTCGCGTCCGCTATCGCCACGTGGGGGCGGTGACCCCTGAGGTCTGGGAAGAGAAGCTCGCGCCCCTGATGGCCAAGCTGCGGAGCGAATCGTGAAGCGCCTTCTGCCCATCGTCGCGGCCCTGGCGCTGCTGGCCGGCCCGGCCGCGGCGGTGAATCCGGATGAACAGCTTGCCGATCCCAAGCTGGAGGCCCGCGCTCTCAAGCTCAGCCAGGAGCTGCGCTGCGTCGTCTGCCAGAACCAGTCGATCGACGATTCCGACGCCGAGCTGGCGCGCGACCTGCGCCTGATTCTGCGCGAGCGGATTGCGGCGGGCGACACCGACGCGCAAGCGATGGATCATATCGTGGCCCGCTACGGCAGCTTCGTGCAGTTGCGGCCGCCGCTGCGGCTGGACACCGTGCTGCTCTGGTTCGGGCCGCTGCTGGTGCTGGTGCTGGGCGGGATCGGGGCTGCGGTGTATGTCCGCGGCCGCTCGCCGACCGCCGCGGCGGGCGCGCTCAACGCCGACGAAGAGGCCGAACTGGCCAGAATGCTGGATGGAGACAAGGTGGGCTGATGCTTTGGATTGTGCTCACCCTGATGATGGTGCTCGCGGCCGTGGGGCTGACGGTGCCGTTGGTCCGCCGGTACGACGCGGCGCGCGCGGCGCGTTCGGATACAGTCGGCGTGCTCAAGGCCCAGCTGGGCGAGATCGAGGCCCAGGCCGCGACCGGCGCGATCGCCGAGCCTGAGGCCGAGGCGCTGAAGACCGATCTCAAGCGTCGCCTGCTGGCCGAGGGCCGGCGCGACGATGACGCCCCTGCGCGGCCGCTGTCCGAGCGGACGCTGCTGTACGTCGCCCTGGGCGTGGTGGCCGTGGTGACGCTGGCGGGGACCGGCCTCTACCTGAAGATCGGCCGGCCCGACGTCCCGGCCGCGCCTGCGCTGAAGAACGGCGCCGAGGGTGCGGCCGCGCTCGCCGGCGGCGGCGATCATCCGCAGGGCGAAGTGAACGCCATGATCGCCCAGCTCGAGGCGCAGATGCAGCGCGAGCCGGGCAACGCCGAAGGCTGGCGCATGCTGGGCTGGTCTTACCTGCAGACCGGCCGCAACGCCGAGGCCGCGCAGGCCTATGGCCGGGCCGTGCAACTTGCGCCCGACAACGGCGACTATCTGTCGGCTCAGGGCGAGGCCACGGTCCTGGCCGCCGACGGCCAGGTGACGCCGGCGGCCCAGGAGATCTTCCGCCGCACGCTCGCGGTCCAGCCTGATGATCCGCGCGCCCGCTACTTCCTGGCGGTGGCCAAGGATCAGGCCGGCGACCGCGACGGCGCCATGAACGACTGGATCGCGCTGGTGAAGTCCGCGCCGCCCGACGCGCCGTGGGCCGCCGACGTGCGCGCGTTCGTCGAGCGGGTCGCCGCCGAGCGCGGCGTGGACCTGAAGGGCCGCCTGCCCCCCGCGCCGGCGATGGCACAGGCCCCGGCCATGGGGCCGCCGATGGGCGGGGCCCCGCGCGGGCCCACGCAACAGCAGATGGCCGACGCTCAGAAGATGAGTGCGGGTGATCGCCAGGCGATGATCGAGGGCATGGTCTCGGGCTTGGCCCAGCGCCTGAAGCAGAACCCCAAGGACCGCGCCGGCTGGGAGCAACTGCTGCGCGCCCGCATGGTGCTGGGACAATCCAGCCAGGCGGCGGCGGACTATCGCACGGCCCGCCAGGCGTTCTCTGGCTCGCCGGGCGACCAGCAGGCGCTGCGGGAGGCGGCCCTGCAGCTTGGCGTTCCGGTGGGCTGATGCCGAACTCCGCCGAACGGGTCGGGCCCGGCGAAGCCGCCGAGATGATCCTTGAGCTCCTGCCGGAGCCGGTGATCCTGGTTCAGGGCGGCGAGGAGGATGCGCCCGAGATCGCCTATGGAAACCAGGCCGCCCGCGAGGTTTTCCGCATCGAGCTGGCGGGCGCCCCCTTGGGCGCGGCGCTGCGCCGGCCCGAGGTGCTGGAGGCCATCGAGGAGGCGTTGGCGACGTCGAAGCCGGCCGAGGTGGCGTTCGAGACCATTGGCGTGCAGCCGCGCTTCTGGCGCGCCTTCGCCAAGCCGCTGGAACCGGAGGTGGGCGGCGCCCGGCGTCTGGTCGTGGTGCTGCGCGATGAGACGGATGCGCGACGCACCGAGCGCATGCGCGCCGACTTCCTGGCCAACGCCAGCCACGAGCTGCGCACGCCGCTCGCCTCGCTGGCCGGCTTCGTGGAGACCCTGCGCACGCACGCCAAGGACGACGCCGTCGCGCGTGAGAAATTCCTGGGCATCATGGCCCAGCAGGCCACGCGCATGGCCCGGCTGGTCGACGACCTGCTGTCGCTGAGCCGCATCGAGCTGAACGAGCACATCCCGCCGTCCGGCAAGGTCGACCTCACGCGCACGGTGCAGGACGTCTCGGACGCCATCCGGCCGCTGACCGAGGAGCGCGGCGTGACGGTCGCGATCACGGGCGGCGCGAATCTGGCCTCGGTCACAGGCGACCGTGACCAGCTGGTGCAGGTGATCCAGAACCTGGTGGACAACGCGGTGAAGTACACGCCTCGAGGCGGCCAGGTCACCGTGACGCTGGAAGCCGCCGCCTCCGGCGAGGCGGCCCGTCAGCCCAGTCGGCAGGGCGGCGTCGGCCTTTCGCTGCTCTCGCCCGATGGCGGGGAGGGGCAGGGTTATGTGGTTGTGCGCGTGAGCGACGCCGGCGCCGGCATTGCGCGTCAGCACCTGCCCCGCCTGTCCGAGCGCTTCTACCGCGTCGAGGGCCAGCGCAGCGGCGGCACCGGCCTGGGCCTGGCCATCGTCAAGCACGTGGTCAATCGCCACAGGGGCGGCCTTATCGTGGAGAGCGCCGAGGGGGAAGGCAGCACGTTCAGCGTCTATCTGCCGACCGCTCCGGGTTCCACATGAAGGGGACCGTGACAGTCACAGAAGTGTCGTAAGACCGCATTAGTTTGCGCCCGCATTCGAGGGGGCCTCAGTGACACGTTCCTACCAAGCCGAGCTGCGACAGCTGGTGGCCGAGGTGATCCGCATGGGCGGACTCGCCGAGGCCCAGGTGGTCGATGCCGTCGATGCTGTGGTCCGCCGCGACGTCGCCCTGGCTCAGGCCCTGATCGTCCGTGACCTGCGCCTCGACACGCTGCAGAGCGAGGTCGAGCGCCGGGCGCTGGCGCTGATCGCCGCCCACCAGCCGGGCGAGGCCGACCTGCGCCGCGCCATCTCGACCCTGAAGCTGGCCATGAACCTGGAGCGCTGCGGCGACCTGGCGCGCAACATCGCCAAGCGCAGCCTGGTGCTGTCGGCGGGCGAGCCGCTGCTCCCGTTGACCGGCGCGATCGAGCGGATGGGACGGCTGGTCTCGTCGCGCCTGCGCGCCGTCCTGGACGCCTACGCCGCCGGCGATGTCGAACCTGCCCTCGACGTCTGGCGCCGCGACGGGGAGGTGGACGAGCACTACGAAAGCCTGTTCCGCGAGCTCCTGGCCATGATGGCCGCCAGCGCCAATTCGGTGGCCGCCGGCGCGCACCTGCTGTTCGTCGCCAAGAACCTCGAACGGATCGGCGACCACGCCACGAACATCGCCGAAATCCTGCATTTCCAGATGACCGGCGAGGAGCTCGTGGGCGAACGGCCCAAGGTGAGCTTGCCAGAGGTTGAGCCGGAGAGCCGCCCGTGACCCCGTATGTACTGGTCGTTGAGGACGAGGACGCGCTGGCGACCCTGCTCGACTACAACCTCATGAAGGAAGGCTTCCGCGTGGAGCGCGCCGCCGACGGCGAGGAAGCTCTGCTGCGGGTCGCCGAGGAGCCGCCGGACCTCGTGATCCTGGACTGGATGCTGCCCAAGGTGTCGGGCGTCGAGGTCTGCCGTCAGCTGCGCGCCGGCGCCGAAACCCGCCGCACGCCCGTGCTGATGCTGACCGCCCGCGGCGAGGAAGCCGACAAGGTGCGCGGCCTGGACACCGGGGCCGACGACTACGTCGTGAAGCCCTTCGCCATGAGCGAGCTCGTGGCGCGCATCCGGGCGCTGCTGCGCCGGACCCGGCCCGAGCTGGTCGATGAGCGGCTGGAGTACGCTGATCTGCTGCTCGACCGCGGTCGCCACCGCGTCACCCGGGGCGGCAAGGACATCCACCTGGGCCCCACCGAATACCGGCTGCTGGACTTCCTGATGCAGCGGCCTGGCCGCGTGTTCAGCCGAGAGCGCCTGCTGGACGCCGTCTGGGGCGCCAACACCTATGTCGAGGTCCGCACCGTGGACGTCCACGTCGGTCGCCTGCGGAAGGCGCTGCGCCAGGAGGGCCAGCCCGACCTGATCCGCACCGTCCGCTCAGCCGGCTACGCCCTCGACACCGAGGGTTAGGCCGTCACCGCCCTGTCACGGACTCTGCCTATCCGCTGAAGCATCCGTTGGGGGCCTAGCGATGGATCACTCGCCCGCCGTGCGCTGCCGCACCGCGTTCATTTCGGACATCCACCTCGGCACCAAGGGCTGCCAGGCGGATCTCCTGCTCGAGTTCATCCGCGAACTGGAGTGCGAGACCCTCTACCTGGTGGGCGACATCGTCGACGGCTGGAAGATGAAGTCGGGGTGGTTCTGGCCGCAGGCCCACAATGACGTGGTCCAGAAGATCCTCCGCCTGGCCCGCAAGGGCGTGAAGGTGGTCTACGTCCCCGGCAACCACGACGACCGCATCCGAGACTTCTGCGGCGTGCACTTCGGGGGCGTGGTCGTCGCGCGCGACGCGATCCACGAGGCCGCCGACGGCCGGCGCTATCTGGTCACCCACGGCGACGAGTTCGACGGGGTGGTGCAGAACGCCAGGTGGCTCGCCTTCCTGGGCGACTGGAGCTACCGCGCGCTGCTGGCGCTCAACACCCACTTCAATCGCGCGCGCCGACTGCTGGGCCTCAACTACTGGAGCCTGTCGGCGTTCCTGAAGCACAAGGTGAAGGACGCCGTGGCCTTCATCGACCAGTTCGAGACCGCCATGGCCGACGAGGCCCGGCGGCGTGGCGTCAGCGGCGTCATCTGCGGCCACATCCACAAGGCGGAGATCCGCGACTTCGGCGACATCCGCTACCTGAATGACGGCGACTGGGTCGAGAGCTGCACGGCGATCGTGGAGGGCTTCGACGGCGAGTTCCGCATTATCGACTGGCTGCAGGCCCGCAAGGCGCTTGTCGCCCGGCCGCTCCAGCTCGTGGAAGGCGAAGCTCTCGCCGCGTAGGCGCGCAGCGCCCCAGTATTCAAGCCGCAGAGATCGCAGAGTACGCGGATCAATCGTGCGGTCCCTCTGCGTGGCTCCGCGGTCTCTGCGGTTCGAATAGACGGCGCTTCGCGCCCACAGCCTCACGAAAAAGAAGGCCGCGACCGGGGGGCGGTCGCGGCCGTGCGGCCTCGGGTGGCCGACGTGGAGAGATACGCGAGGGGTTACTGCGGGCGATTCTACCCGCCCGCCGTGTCAGCCCCGTGACGAATGTCAGAAGGTCACCTGAGCCCGCGCCGCGATGGCGTCGTACTCCTGGCCCGCCTGCGCGCCGGCAGCGGTCAGCCGGTCGATGTCCACGTGCTGGTAGTCCAGCATCAGGCGCATCGATGGGTTCAGATACCAGTTCGCGCCCAGGGACAGGATCTTCTGCTCGCCGCCGCGAATGCCGCCGACGGGGGTCGCCGCGCGATCCAGACCCTCGCGGTAGTTGAGGTCCAGCGTCGAGTAGCGCGCGGCCAGCTCGAACATGCCCCAGGTCCCGGCGGCGGGGTTGAAGCTGTAGCTCTGCCTGGGCGCGTCGAAGCGACCCTCGATCGGATTGTAGATTCGGGTTTCGCCCGTCAGCACCCACGAGCCCTGGACGTACCAGCCGCGGAAGTGAGGATTGGGGAGGGCGCTGTTGCGCCGCTCGATCTCGTAGCGGAACAGCTCGCCTTCCAGCAGGACGTTGCGGATCTGGATGGCCGCCTCGGCGCCGTAGACGGTGGCGTTGTCCGAGTCGATCGCGCCGGTGTCGATCAGGCGGTCGCCGGTTTCGCGCAACTCGGGCCGGTCGCGGATCTGGATCGGATAGCGCACGCCCGCGCCCGTCGGGCCGACGGCGTCGTTGGGCTGGTAGACGTGCTGGATGTTGCCGCCGAAGTGCGCTTGCCAGTCGACGCCGGAGTAGGGCGCGAGCGCCACGCGGCCGATCCAGGCGGTCTGTTCGTCGAACTGTTGCGTTCCGCCCAGCGTGTTGCCGGTGAAGGCCCCAGAGGCCAGCCAGCGCACCGCGATGCCGGTCTCGCTGCCGATCGCGTCGTTGGCCGACAGCTGGATGGCGGTGCGGCTGTCGCCGGCCGCCACGTTGCGCGCGGCTTCCGCCGGCGAGGGGCGCTCAAGCAGCGGCATCTGGCTGGTGGATGTGGCCGCCGCCAGGCCGATGTTCGGTTCGAAGGCTCCCACCTTGAGGCGGAAGGGCTTCAGCGCCGTGTAGGTCACCGAGGCTTCGTAGAGGCGGCCGGCCTCTTCCACGCCCGAACCGCCGAACTCGTAGACGAACGAATAGTCGAAGTCGCTGAACAGCCTGCCGTCGAAGCCGATGCGGGCGCGGCGGAAGTTGATGCCGTCGTTCAGGTCGCGGTTGGTGACCGTGGCCGGCAGGTTGTTGTCCTGGAAGTACTTCCCGGCGTCCATCATCAGGATGGCGCGGATGTTGGCGGTGAACCGTCCGTCCGTCGTCGCGAAGGTGGGCCGGCCGTTTGGCAGCGTGGTGGCGACCGCATTGGCCGCCGGCGGCAGCTGAAGCGTGGCGATCGCGGCGTTGGACGTCTCGGCCTGGGTCTTCATCTCCGCGAGCTGGGCGCCGAAGGCGTCCAATTGCTGCTGCATGGCGTTGAGCTGGGCGTTCGCCTGGCCGCCCGCCTGCAGCGCGTCCAACTGGGCCCGCATGGCGTCCAGCTGTTGCTGCATGGCCTGGAGCTTGGCGTCGCTGGGCGACGTCGGCGCGGCCATGGCGGCGGTTGAGACGCTGCAGAGCAGAATCCCGGCAAGGCTGGCGGACATCCACGCGGCGACGCCGCGCTTCCGGGAGCTGGGCATGTGAGAGACCTTTGTGGTGTCGCGCGTCCGGCGACCGTTTCGAGCGGGTCTCTAGGCTGCGTGTGCGACAGTTCGAAGACAGTTTGAACTCAAAACGATGACAGTTGCGGCCCGTCCCCCGCGTTCACCGAATTGACATGGGCATGTCACGCAAGCTTCGCACAGTCTCCGTAAACCCGCCCCGACAGGACGCGTTTCGCCGTCTATCGACCGAGGGCACAAGCCAATGTTCAAACGTTATCTGACCGCCATCGTCGCGGCTGCGTCGCTGGCCGGCGTTGGCTCGGCCCAGGCCGCCGACATTTCCGGGGCCGGCGCGACCTTCCCGGCGCCCGTCTACGCCAAGTGGGCCGAAACCTATCGCGCCCAGACCGGCAACCGCCTCAACTACCAGGCCATCGGTTCGGGCGGCGGCGTGCGCCAGATCACGGCCGGCACCGTGGACTTCGGCGCGACCGACAAGCCGCTGAAGCCCGACGACTTGGCCGCGGGCGGCTTCGTAATGTTCCCGACCGTCATCGGTGGCGTGGTTCCGGTGGTGAACCTGCCGGGCATCAAGTCGGGCCAGGTGAAGCTGACCGGCGCGCTGACCGCCGACATTTTCCGCGGTGTGGTCAAGAAGTGGAACGATCCGCTGATCGCCAAATTCAATCCGGGCGTGACGCTGCCGAACCTGCCGATCACGGTGGTGCACCGCTCGGACGGCTCGGGCACGACCTTCCTGTTCACCAGCTACCTGGCCATGAAGGCCCCGCGCTGGGCTTCGGAAGTGGGCGCCAACGACGCGGTGAAGTGGCCGACGGGCCTGGGCGGCAAGGGCAACGACGGCGTCGCGGCCTATGTGAAGCAGACCCCGGGCGCGATCGGCTACGTCGAGTACGCCTTCGCCAAGCAGAACAACCTCACTTACGCGCTGCTGCAGAACAAGGCCGGCAAGTACGTCGCCCCGGCGGCGGCGAACTTCCAGGCCGCGGCGGCCAACGCCAACTGGAAGGCGGCGCCCGGCTTCTACCTCCTGTTGCTGGACCAGCCGGGCGGCGAAGCCTGGCCGATCACCGGCGCCACGTTCATCCTGGTGAAGGCCAGGCAGGACGACGCCGCCAACGGCCGCGAGGTCCTCTCATTCTTCGACTGGGCCTACAAGAACGGCGACGGCGCGGCCGCTCAGCTCGACTACCTGCCGATGCCGGCGGCCGTGAAAGACCTGGTCCGCAAATCGTGGAGCAAGGTCACCGGCCCCGACGGCAAGCCCGTCTATCGCTAGTCCGCGCCCCACGCGGATAAGGTGAGAGAGGTCGGCGCTGGCAGGCGCCGGCCTCTTTGCGTTTCCGACTGGAGTCTGACGCAGCGGAAGCGGCTAGAGTGCCGCTCAACGACAAAACAGGGGAGGCGACCATGGCCGACGGTTCGGTTCAGGGCGTGACGCAGGACCGCTATGCGCAGGTCCGCGAGGTGTTCGAAGGCAGCCTGCGGAACGGCGATGACGTCGGCGCCTCGTTCTGCGCGACCGTCGAGGGCGAAACGGTGGTCGACCTCTGGGGCGGCTGGGCCGATCCCGGGAAGACGCGGCCCTGGACCTCCGACACCATCATCAACGTCTATTCGACGACCAAGACCATGTGCGCGCTCACGGCGCTGCTGGTGGCCGACCGCGGCGGCATCGATTTCGATGCGCCGGTCGCGACTTACTGGCCCGAGTTCGCGGCCAACGGGAAGGCCGGCGTGAAGGTCAGCCACCTGATGAGCCATTCGGCCGGCCTGTCGGGCTGGAAGGAGCCCATCACCACCGAGGATCTCTACGACTGGGAGAAGATGACCTCGCTGCTCGCCGCCCAGGCGCCGTTCTGGGAGCCGGGGTCCGCGCCGGGCTATCACGCCTTGACCCAGGGCTACCTGGTGGGCGAGGTGGTGCGTCGGGTGACGGGCAAGTCGCTGGGTACGGTCTTCCGCAAGGAGATCGCCGAGCCGCTGGGCGCCGATTTCTGGATCGGCCTGCCGGCCTCCGAGGATCATCGCGTCGCCGAGCTGATCCCGCCGCCGCCGGGCGGGGGCGTCGGCGACATGCGAAACCAGACCGAACTGCAGCGGAACATGTCGCTGAACCCCGGCATCGACGTCTCGGCGACGAACACGCGAGGCTGGCGCGGCGCCGAGATCCCGGCGGCCGGCGGCACGGGCAACGCCCGTTCGGTGGCCGAGATCCACACAATCCTGGCCAATGGCGGCGTCGCCAAGGGCAAGCGCTTCATGAGCGAGGCCGGCTGCCGCAAGGCGCTGGAGCTGCAGGTCGAGGGGCAGGACCTGATCCTGGCCAACCCCGCGCGCTTCGGCATGGGCTTCGGCCTGGCGGGCGGCGTGCTGCCGCTCCCCAACCCGAACACCATCTACTGGGGCGGCTACGGCGGGTCGCTGATCGTCATCGACATGGATGCCCGCACGACCTTCGGCTACGTCATGAACAAGATGCAGCCCACGACCCAGGGCGACATGCGCGGCCTGGGTCTGGCCATGGCGATGTGGACAGCGATGGGTGCGATCTGACGCCCTTCGAGCAAGGGCGGATCGGCGCGTCATCGAACTGTCGTAAAAGCTTCGTCGAACTGTCACGTCGCCCGCGTAGAGCCTCCGCAAGATCGCCCAGCCTGGAGGTGGCGTGTGTTCCGAAAGATCGTGATCGGTGTGGCGGCCTGTCTGGCCCTGACGGCCTGCGGCCAGAACCAGGAGGCGGACGGCAAGGGCCCTTCGGCGGGTGTTCAGATCGTGGGGGCGGGGGCGTCCTTCCCTGCGCCGCTCTACGCCAAGTGGGCCGAGGCTCAGAAGGCCGACACCGGCCTGACGCTGAACTACCAGGCCATCGGCTCGGGCGGCGGCATCAAGCAGATCAAGGCCAAGACCGTCGCCTTCGGCGCCAGTGACAAGCCGCTGAAGCCTGAGGATCTCGACGCCGACGGCCTGGCCCAGTTCCCGACCGTGATCGGCGGCGTGGTGCCGATTCTGAACCTCCCCGACCTGCAGCCCGGCCAGCTCAAGCTGACGGGCCCGGTTCTGGCCGACATCTTCCTGGGTAAGCTCAAGAAGTGGAACGACCCCGCCATCGCCGCGCTGAACCCCGGCGTGAAGCTGCCCAACCTGCCGATCACGGTGGTCCACCGGTCGGATGGCTCTGGGACCAGCTTCCTGTTCACCAGCTACCTGACCGCCGTCGCGCCCCAGTGGGCCTCGGTGGGCGCCAGCGACGCGGTGAAGTGGCCGACCGGGCAGGGCGGCAAGGGCAACGACGGCGTCTCGGGCTATGTGAAGCAGACGCCCGGCGCGATCGGCTATGTCGAGTACGCCTTCGCCAAGCAGAACGGCCTGCCGTACGCCAGCCTGCAGAACGCCGACGGCCAGTTCGTTGCCCCGACCGCCGAGGCCTTCGCGGCCGCCGCGGCCGGCGCCGACTGGACCAAGGCCCCGGGCTTCTACCAGCTCCTGATCAACCAGCCGGGCGCTGCCTCGTGGCCGATCACGGGCGCGACCTTCATCCTGGTCCACAAGTCGCAGTCGGACGCCGCCACCGGCAAGGCCGTCCTCAGCTTCTTCGACTGGGCCTACAACAAGGGCGACGCCGCCGCAGGTGAGCTCGCCTATGTGCCCCTGCCGCCGGCTCTGAAGGCGCAAGTCCGTGAAAGCTGGGCCACGATCGTCGGCCCGGACGGCAAGCCGGTCTACACTCCGGCGGCCCAATGACCTCAGCCGCCGACGTCTCGGCTGCAGACGTCCCGGCCCGGCCGCGCATCGCGCGCGGCACGGGTCTGGACCGCGCCTTCGAGATCCTCTGCTTCAGCGCCGCCACGTTCCTGCTGACGGCGCTGGGCGGGATCGTGATCTCGCTCGCCATCGGCGGCTGGCCGGCCTTCGAGGCCTTCGGGTTCGGCTTCTTCACGAGTGCGAACTGGGACCCCGTCCAGGAGATCTACGGCGCCGCAGGCGCGGTGACCGGCACGCTGGTGACCGCCACCCTGGCGCTTCTCTTCGCCCTGCCGCTTGCGTTCGGCATCGCGATCTTTCTGGTCGAGCTGTGTCCGCCGATCCTGCGCCGGACCATCGGCACCGCCGTCGAGCTGCTCGCCGGCATCCCGTCCATCGTCTACGGCATGTGGGGCCTGTTCGTCTTCGCCCCGTGGTTCGCCAAGCATGTTCAGATGCCGATCATGATGTCGGTCGAGCCGGGCTCATTCTGGGAGAAGATCACCGCGGGCGTGCCCAACGGCGCGGGCATCCTGTCGGCCTCGATCATCCTGGCGATCATGATCCTGCCGTTCATCGCGGCGACCACCCGTGAACTGCTTCTGACGATCCCGCCGCAGGTGCGTGAAAGCGCCTACGGCCTGGGCTCGACCACCTTCGAGGTGATCACCAAGGTCAGCCTGCCCTACATCCGCACCGGCGCCATCGGCGCGGTCATGCTGGGCCTGGGCCGCGCCCTGGGTGAGACCATGGCGGTCACCTTCATCATCGGCAATTCGCACGGCTTCCCGACCTCGATCTTCGCCTCGGGCTCGACCATCGCATCGACCATCGCCAACGAGTTCGCCGAAGCCACCGACCGGCTGCATTCGGCCTCGCTGATCGCTCTGGGTCTCGTCCTCTTCGTCATCACTTTTGCGGTCCTGGCGCTGGCCCGGCTGCTCATCGGACGCCAGGTGCACGCATGACCGTCGCGACCGGCCCGCGCCTGTCTCGGCGCATCAGCGAGGGCGTCTTCCTCGTCTTCTGCTGGATCGCCACCCTGGTGGCGGTCCTGGCCCTGGCGGCCATTCTCTGGTCGCTGCTCAGCCAGGGCATCGGCGGTCTGGACCTCAACATCTTCACCAAGTCGACGCCTGCGCCGGGCTCGGAGGGGGGGCTGCTCAACGCCATCCTGGGCTCGCTCATGATGTGCGCAGTGGCGATGGCGGCCGCCGTGATCGTGGGCGTGCTGGCCGGCACCTGGTTGTCGGAGTTCGCCCGCGACAGTTACTACGGCAAGGTCATTCGCTTCCTGAACGACGTGCTGCTTTCGGCGCCGTCGATCCTCGTGGGCCTGTTCGTCTATTACATCCTGGTTGCGCCGCTAAAGGGCTTCTCCGGCTTCGCCGGCGCCGTAGCCTTGGCGCTCATCGCCGCGCCCGTCATCACCCGGACTACGGAGGACGTGTTGCGCCTGCAGCCGGTGGCGCTGCGCGAAGCCAGCGTCGCTCTGGGGGCGCCGATGTGGCGGACCATCCTTGCGGTCATCTGGAAGGCGGCCCGCGCGGGGATGCTGACCGGCGCGCTCTTGGCATTCGCCCGCATCTCGGGCGAGACGGCGCCGCTGCTGTTCACGGCGCTGAACAACCAGTTCCTCAGTCTTGACCTCACCAAGCCCACGGCCAACTTGCCGGTGGTGATCTTCAATTTCGCCCTTTCGGCCTACGACGACTGGCGGCGCCTGGCTTGGGCCGGCGCCATGCTGATCGCAGCCACCGTGCTGACGGTGACCGTCGTGGCCCGCATCCTCGCCCGGGAGCCCAACCGCTCATGAACGTCCAGGTGGAAACCCCGCAGGAGACTGCGGTCCTCGAGCTGCCGGCCGAGACGGTGAAGCTGCAGATCAAGGATCTGAACTTCTTCTACGGCCAGAAGCAGAGCCTGTTCGACGTGTCGGTGTCGTTTGCCGCCAACGCGGTGACCGCCCTGATCGGCCCCTCGGGCTGCGGCAAGTCCACCCTGCTGCGCACGCTGAACAGGATGTACAGCCTGTATCCGGGCCAGAAGGCGACGGGCCAGGTGCTGTTGGACGGCGTCGACGTCCTGGGCCCCCGCGTCGACGTGGCGGCCCTGCGCGCCCGGATCGGCATGGTGTTTCAGAAGCCGACGCCGTTCCCGATGTCGATCTTCGACAACGTCGCCTATGGCGTGCGTCTGTATGAGCCGATGTCCAAGCCGGATCTGGCCGTGCGTGTCGAAGAAAGCCTGCGCCGCGCCGCGCTCTGGGACGAGGTGAAGGACAAGCTCAAGGAGAGCGGCCTGTCGCTCTCGGGCGGCCAGCAGCAGCGCCTGTGCGTCGCGCGCGGCATCGCGGTGCGGCCCGAGATACTGTTGCTGGACGAGCCGGCCTCGGCGCTGGATCCGATCTCGACGGCGCGTCTCGAAGAGACCATCGCCGAGCTGAAGCGCGACTACACGATCGTGATCGTCACCCACAACATGGGCCAGGCGGCGCGTCTCTCGGACCACACCGGCTTCATGTACCTGGGCAAGCTGATCGAGTTCGGCGAGACCGAACAGCTCTTCACCAGCCCGGTCACCACCCGGGCCCGCGACTACATCACCGGCCGGTTCGGCTAGGAGCGTCCCCGATGGATCATACTCTCAAGTCGGTCGACACGGGGCTGGGCGCGCTCTCTCACAGCGTGGCCGCGATGGGCGACCTGGCGGTGGCGCAGGTGCGCGCCGCCATCGACGTCTTCGTCCGCCATGACCTGGCCGACGCCGCCAAGGTGGTCCGCGCCGACGATGCGGTGGACCTGCAGGACGCCGAGATCGAGAAGAACGCGATCCGGTTCATCGCGCTGCACCAGCCGATGGCGGACGACCTGCGCCGGCCCATCGCGGCCATGAAGATCGCCATGCAGCTCGAGCGCTGCGGCGACCTGGCCAAGAACATCGGCAAGCGGGTCGGGCGCATGGGCGCGGCCGCGCCGGAAGGCAAGGTCGAGCTGATCGCCGACCTGGGCCATCTGGCGGCCGAGCGACTGGCGGCGGTGGTCAACGCCTATCGCGCCGAAGACGCCCAGGGCGCCTACAATGTCTGGCTCAAGGACACCGAGATCGACGAGCGCCACGACGGCGTACTGCGCGAGATCGTGGCCGGCATGGTGGCGGATCCGGCCGCGGTGGAGGACTCCACGCATCTGCTGTTCATCGCCAAGAACCTGGAGCGGATCGGCGACCACGCCACCAACGTGGCCGAACTGGTCTACTACCAGATCACCGGCTCGGACCTCACTGAGCGGCCCAAGCTCTAATCGCCCAATTCGAACGTCTCGGAATCGAGCAGGCGCGTTTGCATGCGCCTCATTCCGCATCGGGGGAATCGCGAGCCCTTCGGCCGGGGCGAGACGGCTTGCCTTGTGCGTCCGCATAGCTCGACAGTCGGCCCATGGAATCTCTATCCCGCGCCGACCGTCGGCTTTTCCTCCAACGCTCGGCGGCGATCGGCGGCCTGGGCCTGCTGGGAGGCTGCGCGACGGCCGGGCAGGGCGCGCCGGCCGCGCCGGGCTTCCGGGCGCCGCCCCTGCTGGCGCCGATCGACGCCAAGGCCGACCGGATCATGGGCGTCACCGTCTGCCTCCGGCCATTCCGCGCAGCCGGCCCCCGCATGGACGCGGAGACGGTTGGCGACAAGCTGGTCGTGCACAACTACGGCCACGGCGGCTCGGGCTGGTCGCTGGGCTGGGGCTCGGCGCTGATCGCCGTGAAGACGGCGCTCGCCGGCGGTGAACGGGACATCGCCGTGATCGGCTGCGGCGCGCTGGGCCTGACCGCCGCCACCGTGGCCCAGCGGGCCGGGGCGCGGGTCACGATCTATGCCAAGGAACGCCTGCCCGACGCCCGCTCGGCCCGCGCCACGGGGGTCTGGTCGCCCGACAGCCGCATCGCCCTGGCGGGGTCGGTGGATGCTGCGTTCCCCGCGCTCTGGGAGGACATGGCGCGCAAGTCGTTCCGCATTCACCAGCAGTACCTGGGTCTGGCCGATGCGCCGGTGGAATGGACCACCCGCTACATGATCTCGGATACGCCTCCGGCCCAGGCCCCTGATCCGATGGGGTTCGCCCACTATGGCAGTCGGGTCGGTGACCTGACCCCGCGCCCCATCACCGTGGAGGCGGGGCAGCATCCGTTTGCCGCGCCGTACGTACGGCGCGCGACCTTCCCGATGTTCAACCTCGCCGCTTACGGCCACACGCTGATGAACGACTTCCTCATCGGTGGGGGCCGGTTCGAGCTGATGGAGTTCCAGACGCCGGCCCAGCTGTCGGCGCTGAAGCAGAAGGTGGTGATCAACTGCACCGGCTACGGCGCCCGCGCGCTCTGGAGGGATGAGAGTATCGTCCCGGTGCGGGGGCAGATCGCCTGGCTGATCCCGCAGCCCGAGGTGAACTACGGGGTGACGTACAAGGGGGTGGCGACGGTCGGCCGTCGGGACGGCATCGGGGTGCAGGTGACCGGGCCGGATGAGTCGTACGGCTTCAACGACGCCAACGAGGCGCCCGATCGCGTCGAGGCCGAAACCGCGGTCGCCACGATCGCGACCCTGTTCCAGAAGCAAAGCTGACCTATATTGGCCCCGCTGCGGCGGGCTACGACGGCCGACCGGCGCGCCCATTCCGGGCCCCGTTGAGGACGGTGGGTCAGAGCGTCATCGCAAGAGCGCTCTCCCGCCGCAGCGCCCCTACTGCTGTTGCTGCTGCATCTGGTGAAGGCGCTGCTGGTGCTGTGCGGCGCCCTGGACCCGGCGGTTCGCCTGGCCGCCGCCGCGCGACATCGCTGACACCCGCAGGAATTCGGGCTCGCTGATCGCGGCGCGCGCCTTGCGCACCGTGACGCCCACTGCGAGCTGGCTGTCGGCCTCGCCCTTGTAGACGCCGCGTGACGGCGGCACGTCGGAGTAGTCGCGGCCCACCGCGCAGGCCACGTGGCGCTCGGTGGCGGGCGTGTTGTTGGTGGGGTCGAAGCCGATCCAGCGCAGGCTGGGCAGGAACACCTCGACCCAGGCGTGGGTCGCGTCGGGGTCCGAGCGGTCGCCATGCTTGCGGTCGGTGAAGAGGTAGCCCGACACATAGCGCGCCGGGATGCCCCAGGACCGGCAGATGGCGATCATCACATGGGCGAAGTCCTGGCAGACGCCCTTCCGGGCCTTCAGCACATCGTCGATCGGACTGTCGGCCCGCGTCACGCCGGCCTCGTAGCCGAAGCTGTCGTAGATGGTCTGGTTCAGGGCTTTCAGGGCCGACAGCGGATCGCGACCGCGCAGGCCGTCGATATCGTGGTCGGCCATGTACTTGTGCAGCGCTTCGCTCTCGCGCGCGAAGCCGTGGGGGCGCAGGAAGTCGAAGCACTCGCCCCGCAGGAAGTCCGAGCGCAGCCGGTCCCACTCGCCCTGGTCCAGGTTCTCGGGCACGGGCGTGGGCGCCTGGGTTTCCACCGCCGCACGGGCGGTGATGCTGAGCTTGTCGTGCGGATGCGGCACATCGAAGTGGTAGACGGCGTTGCCGAAGCTGTCGGCGTAGCTGAACACCTGCGCCGCCGGCTCCAGGTCCAGGTCGAAGCTCACCAACCGCTGCCGGATGCTCTTCTGCGGCTGCATCCACAGCTCCATGACGCTCTCGCGCACGGGGACGGCGTAGCGGTACTGGGTGACGTGGCGGATCTCGAGAAGCACGCTGCGATATCCTTAGGCCGGGAGCCGGTCTTCGAGGGAGTAGGCGACGAAGGCGTCGTAGAGGCTGCGGTGGATCGCGGCGCACTCGTCCAGGACGTTCTTGAGGAAGACGCTGGCGCCCTGCACCTCGATCTCGTCCAGGTCGGCATACTGCAGGCGGGCCCGCAGGCGGCCCGCCAGGCGATCGGGGCCGACGCTGCCGGCCATGCCCGCGTGGCGGATGATCGCCGAAAGGTGCGACTCGATCTCCTGGGTGCAGAAGCGGATCGAGCGGGGAAAGTCCTCATCCAGCAGCAGGAACTGCAGGATGTAGCGAGGCTGCATCTCGGCCGTGTAGACCCGCAGATAGGGCTCCAGCGCGCAGCCCATCCGCAACACGCTGGTCAGCGCGAAGTGGTCGCCCACCGGGCGGCGGCGGCGGCCCTCGCCGAACACCACTTCCAGCAACGAGCCGATCAGCTGGGCGCGCTCGAGATAGACGCCCAGCAGCAGGAAGCTCCAGCCCTCGCCGTGGCTCATGGTGGCGTCGCCGGCGCCCTTGAACAGGTGCAGGTCGGCGATCGTGTCATGAAGGAAGAGCTGGCTGCCCTCGGCGAACGACTTGCCCGCATCGGGGTCGGTCATGCGCAGGTAGATGAGGTTGAGCCGCTCCCAGGTCTCGGTGGTGATCTGGTCGCGCACCTGCCGCGCGTTCTCGCGAGCCCGCGAAATCGACGAGATGATCGAGCCGTCGTCGTCCTTGTCCAGCGCCAGCGCCAGCGCGGCGTCGTAGGGCGTCTTGGCCTTGGCCACGTCAGGGTCGCCCACCGCCGAAAGGGCGATGCGCGCCACCTGCGAGGCC
This sequence comes from Phenylobacterium sp., assembly GCF_965284355.1. Classification (NCBI taxonomy): domain Bacteria; kingdom Pseudomonadati; phylum Pseudomonadota; class Alphaproteobacteria; order Caulobacterales; family Caulobacteraceae; genus Phenylobacterium; species Phenylobacterium sp. The sequence continues at coordinate 4,830,657 of NZ_OZ260078.1, forward strand.
GCCTCCGAACGGTCCAGCGTCGCCGAGAGCATCACGTCTGAGAGCCGGCACATGTGCTCGGCCCGCTCCACATAGCGCCCGATCCAGTACAGGCTGTCCGCCACCCGAGCGAGCATCATGCTCGCTCTCCTTCAAGAACAGGCTTGGCGAGCATCATGCTCGCTCTCCTTCAACAAAAGACTTGGCGAGCATCATGACCGGTCACCCTTGCCGTCTGAGAGCACCCAGGTGTCCTTCGAGCCGCCGCCCTGGCTGGAGTTGACCACCAGCGATCCCTTTTTCAGCGCCACGCGGGTCAGCGCGCCCGGCGTCACCACGATCTTCTCGCCCGAGAGGATGAACGGCCGCAGGTCGACGTGCCGGGC